>CBDCKJ010000001.1:0-580828 GCA_965218255.1 Longimicrobiales bacterium
GATCGCCGCGTCGAGGCCGACCCGTTCGACGAGAGCCATGTACTCCAGCGCGTGCATGAGGGGGATCGCCGCACCGTTCCCGCAGATCGCAAGGACGTCCGGGCTCCCGGCCGCGCGCTGGACCGGTCGGGATCGCGGTCGACGATCGTGACCTCGTGCGACGCCTCCGCGAGCCGCCTCGCCAGATAGAATCCCACGGCGCCGGCCCCGACGATGAGGACACGCATCAGGCGGTGATCACTTGCCGCCGCTTGAGGCTGCGGGTGACCAGGTAGAGGAGGAGGAGGAGGCCGAGGAGCGCGAACCCCCACCCCCGGTGTTCCCAGTAGAGGGGGCTGTCCAGGACGGCCAGATTCTTCATCGCGATGAGCACGGCCGCGCTCAGCCACAGGTAGGTCGTCGTGTACTCCCGTATCAGGACCCGCCGCCAGTGGAACTCCATCTCGGCGAACGCCGTGCGAAGCCCCCGAAACCGCGGGACCCAGCGGTTGACGTCCCGCGTGTAGCGGAGGTAGGCGGGGCCGAACTTCTTCTCGAGGAAGGCCTCCTCGGCACGGACGATCGCGTGATACATGAGGAGGAAGAGGGGGACGGCGACGAGGTGGAAAATGAGGGAGTTCGCCATCACCCCGAGCCCGAGGAGGATCAGGATGTTTCCCGCGTAGAGGGGATTTCTCACGTGGGCGAAGATCCCCTCGGTGACGAGGTCCTCCGCGTAGACCCGCCTGCGCCTCCCCCCTCGTATGATGTACTTGAGCCCGATCGTGGCGACCCGGATCCCCTGCCCCGTGCCCGAGACGGCGAAGCCGGCCCACATGAGGGGGACGGCCCTGTCCGCCACGATCGGGGGGGAGGGGAGGAAGAGGAGGGCGTAGAACAGGGGGAAGAGCTTGTTGCGGTGATGGAACAGGAAGTTCCCGAGGGCGATCACGAGCCTTCCCCTGAGGATCCTACTTGATGGCGATGATGCCACTGAAGTTGTACCATCGGAAGAAGGTTTCGACCTCCCGGAAGCCGCAGTCGCCGAGCAGCCGCGTGTTCTCGCGGAGCGTGTAGGGGATCAGGACGTTCTCGAGCGCCTCGCGCTTCTGCGCGATCTCCATGTCGCTGTACTTCATCCTGCGCTTGTAGTCGTAGTAGTAGCGGATGTAGGCGCGGTTCAGGAGCGGATCGTCGCAGAGGAGTTTCTCGACGAGGAGCAGGCACCCCTGCTCATTCATCTGCTCGTGGATCGAGCGGATGAGCCGCTCCCGGTGGATCGGCCGGATGAACTGCAGCGTGAGGCAGAGGACGACGACGGAGGCGTTTCGGATCGTGACCCCCTCGCCGAGGTCCGCGCACTCGAGAACGACCTCTCGGGTGACGCCCGCGCTCCCCAGCTTCTCCCCGCACCTGGCGAGCATCTCCCCGGAGTCGTCGATCCCGACGAATCCGACGCTCGCGGGGAGGGAGGGATCGAGGCCGATCAGCGTATTGCCCGTCGCGCAACCGAGGTCGTAGACGCTTGTCCCCGGCTTCGCCCAGTCCCGGGCGAGCTCGGCGAGCATCCGCTGGATCTCCGCGTAGAAGGGGACGGAGCGGTTGACCATGTCGTCGAACACGGAGACGACCTCGTCGCCGAACTCGAAGTCCTCGGGCTCGCGGGGCCTGTCGAATACCGTGTCCCGGCCGGGCGTCACCGGGACGGCCCCGCGCGTCTCGGTAGCCGGATTGTTCACGGCGCCGGCTGAAGCGTCAGACGATACGCCTCATGGCGCTCGACCGTCTCCCTTGCGAAGGCCAGCGGGAAGTACTCGCCGTTTCCGAGGTTGTCGGCGAGGTTCCCGTAGAAGGGGCTCCCGGGCTGTGCGGACTGCCCGGGGGCGTTGCTGGCGACGGAGCGGTCCGGATCCTGCAAGTCTATGATCCGTCGGAAGTTGGCACCCGTCGCATTGATCGTCCCGAAGCCGCCCGGCCGCTCGATCGTCGGGAGGTCGAAGGCCGGGGTGATCGCGTGGGGGAGCGGGCTGTCGTGGATCCGCCCGTAGCGCCACTCCGACCACGACTCGCCGAATTCGGCGGTGAGCCTCGTGACGGCGCCACGGAGCCCGCGCTCGACCGCTGCCTGGCGCCCGGCCACCGGGAGCTCGTGGTCTAGCGCCGTCTCGTCCGCCTCCTCGGTCCAGCGCACGTAGATCGCGGCCGCCGTGCTTCCCCGGGCCATCGTCCCGTCCCACTCCGCGACCGCCCGGCGGGCACGCTCGACCTCCGGATCCGCGGACGTCCACCCGCTGAAGGCGGGGATGTCCCGCTGGGCGCGAAGCGAGTAGGTGTCGTGCTGGATCGCCATGTGATCCTCGATCGTGAACTTCTCGTCCGTCCCGAGGATCTGGTGGAGCCGGGTGATGCGGGAGGTCTCGACGCCGCGGGTCGAGTGGTAGAAGACGGGCCGGGCCTCGTAGCCCGGCGGGTGCACATTGTTGTTGGCCGTGACGATGTAGCCCCGCTCCGGATTGAACTCGCGGGGGAGATCCGTGCGAAAGCCCGTCCACTCGTACTCGCCCGTGCCGGGCACCGGCAGGCGTCCGTTCCACCCGTCGCGGTCCGGGGTGAGGCCGGTGACCTGGAGGGCGATGTTCCCGTCCGCGTCCCCGCAGATCAGGCTGTGCGTTGGAACCATCCAGAACATCGCCCGCTCGAAGAAGTCCGCGCAGCTGTCCGCCTGGGCCATCTTGAAGCTGCCGAGATACGCTGCCGTTCCCGGTTCCTGGACGACGGAGCGGACGGAGTACGCGCGAAGATTCTCCAGGTCCTCGTAGAAGATCGGCCCATGTCGGCTAAACTTGAGCTCGATCGTCTCCGGTGCCTGCCCCCGCACCTCGATGACCTCCTCGATCACGCGAAGCGGCTCCCAGCTGTCCTGGTAGCGGACGAGCCCCGGATCGTCCGGGCTCAGCTCCTCGACGAACACGTCGACCATGTCCGTTCCGGCGAAGGTGAACCCCCACGCCGTCCTCTCGTTGCTCCCGGCGTCCACCCCGACGAAGGGGGGCTCCCCGCCCCCGATGACGTTCCAGCCGGGGGCATTCAGGTGTACGTAGTACCGCAGCGCCGGCATCTCGATCCTGCGGTGCGGATCGTTGGCGAGGATCGGGACCCCGGTGGGAGAGCGCTCGCCGCTCATGACCCAGTTGTTGCTCCCCTCGGTCGGGACCTCGCGAGAAGAGACCTGCGCGACACGAACGCCCGGGAGGAGCGCCCGGTACGGACCCAGGACCTCGAGCGCGGGGAGGCGTCCCGCCACGAAGGGATCGCCGTCGCCCGCCTGCATCGCGTCGAGCATCTCCTCGGTGAAGAGGGTGACGTCGAGCCCGTCGGGCACGACGAGGTCGTCCCACGGGTCCGGCGCGAAGCGGCGGTTCGCCTCCTCCGCCCCGTAGCGGGCGACGTCGAGGGCGAGCCGCACCTCGTTGATCGCGTGGCCGCGCACGCTCGGCACGGCGAGCGCCGCCCACCGGAGGACGACGGTCCTGGCTGTCCACGGATCCGGCACGATCCCTGTGAGGGCGAACTCGAGCGGGAGGCGGTCCCGGTTCTCCTCGATGTACGCATTCACGCCCTCGGCGTACGCCGTGAAGATCCGCTCGGCGTCCGGGTGGTAGCTCGTCCACTCGCTCTCGTCGAAGGGTCCCCGAAACATCATCAGCCTCGAGCGCCGGTCGTAGGGGAGCGCCTCCGGGCCGAAGATCTCCGCGAGCCGGCCTTCGTGCCAGCGCCTCCACATCTCCATCTGCCAGAGCCGGTCCTGCGCCATGACATAGCCCTGCGCTCGGAAGAGATCGTCGTCGTTTCCCGCGTAGATGTGCGGGATCCCCCACTCGTCCCGGATCACCTCCACCGGCGCCCTGAGCCCGGGCAGGGCGAGTTCCCCGTCGAGCTGCGCAAGTGACCGGCCCGCGAGCTCGTCGAGCGAGCCCGGCATGTCGGAGCTAGAGGGTGCCGAGCATCCGGCCACCACGAGGGTGAGAGCGAGGAGGGACAATGCCGCGGGTCCGAATCGGGAATTCATAACGCCTCCGCATCGAGGAAGATGAAGATACCGTCCGTCACATTGATTCTACCGGCCGGGGCTGTCAATCGACTACTGTGCGGGGAGTGTTCCCCTGTCCCTCGTCCCCCACCAGTCCCGGGCGAGGAACGCGGTCGAGACCCCTGTGCCGAGCGCTCCGATGAGGGGCCCGGGGTAGAAGGCCGAGCCCGCGGCGGCGGCGAGAAGGAGCCGCGGGCCCCTCCCGAGGGGGGTGAAGGCCTGGCCCTCGAGCGCTGCCGCGAATGCCCAGAGCGCGATCATCGCCATCGCCCCCTTCCACAGGACGAGGGGGATGGGTCCCCCGAGGACGAGCTCCGGGTGCACGACCATGAGGAGCGGAATCAGATAGAGTCCCTTCGCGTACTTCCAGGCGTGGAGTCCCGTGCGCATCGGATCCGAGCCGGCGACCCCCGAGGCCGCGTAGGCGGCGAGGCAGACGGGGGGCGTCACATTCGAGTCCTGCGAGAACCAGAAGACGACCATGTGGGCGACGAGGACGGGGAGCCCGAACTCACCCGTGAGGACGGGACCGGCGAGGATGATGAGCACGATGTAGCTCGCCGTCACCGGGAGGCCCATCCCGAGCACGAGGCTCGCGACGAGGAGGAGGATGAGGGCGAGGAGGATGCTGCCCTGCGAGAAGGAGAGCATGAGGGCCGAGAACTTGAGCCCGAGTCCGGTGAGACCGACGACGCCGACGATGATCCCGGCGACCGCGCAGGCGAGGGTCACGGGGAGGGTGTTGCGTCCGGCGAGGACGAAGCCGTCGACGATCGCCGTGAGCCCGCCGCGGAACGACTCGAGGGCGCCCGCCGGGCGCGGCGGCGCGGCCGCGACGGGGCGCGAACGCGCGCGAACGGCGCCCCGGTCCCAGAGCGCACGTCCGCCCGCGAGCACCACGATCGCGATGCAGGAGAGGAACCCGACCCGAGCGACCGACAGATCGAGGAGGAGCGCCCCGACGAGGACGACGAGCGAGAGGAGGTAGTGCCAGCCCTTGCCCATCGTCTCTCCGACGGCCGGGAGTTCCGCGTCGGGCAGCCCCTTGAGCCCCTTCGCCGCCGCCACCAGGTGCACGAAGGCGAAGACGGTCCCGATGTAGAGGAGCGCAGGGACGAGCCCCGCCCTCACGATCTCGAGGTACGGCAGCCCCGTGTACTCCGCCATGAGGAACGCGCCCGCTCCCATGATCGGTGGCAGGATCTGCCCGCCCGTACTCGCTGCCGCCTCGATCCCCCCCGATTCCTCAGGGCTGTAGCCGACGCGCTTCATGAGGGGGATCGTGAAGGCTCCGCTCGTCACGACATTCGCGATCGCGCTCCCTGACACCGAGCCCATCGCCGCGGAGGCGACGACCGCGGCCTTCGCCGGCCCGCCCGACTGCCTCCCGGTGAGCGCATACGCGAGATCCATGAAGAACTGTCCGGCCCCCGTGACCTCGAGGAGGGCACCGAAGAGGATGAAGACGAAGACGAAGGTCGCGGCGACGCCGAGCGGGATCCCGTAGATTCCCTCCTGGCCGAGGTAGAGCTGGCCGACGACGCGCCCCGTGCCGTACCCGCCGTGCCGGAGGATCCCCGGGAGGAACGGGCCGACGAAGGCGTACGCCACGAAGACGATCGCGATGAACGAGATCGCCCAGCCGAGGACGCGCCGGCTTGCCTCGAGGAGGGTGACGATGGCGGCGCCCCCGATGAGCGCGTCCGTGAAGGTGGGTGCCCCGGCCCGGCCCACGATCTCATCCAGATTGATCGTGAGGTAGAGCGCAGTCGCGACGGATGAGGCGATCAGGGCACCGTCGACGAGCCAGGCGGAGAGGCGGCGGGCGGACTCCGGGGCGCTCCGGCCGGCCGCCGGAAAGAGGATGAAGGCCATCACCTCGACGAGGGCGAGATGGAGACCCCGCTGGTAGAAGAGCCCGACGGGGCGGACCCCGGCCGTGTAGAGTTGAAAGAGGGAGAGGCCTACCGCGAGGAGGACGAAGAGTCCCGCGGCGAGCGCGGGAAGGCCCAGTTCGCGGCGCTCAGGGCGCGGCAAGGAGCAGGCCCGGCACCTCGTGCCCGTTTTCCCGGAAATACCTGACAGCGCCGGGGTGGAGCGGGATTGGGGATGCGGCGAGCGTATACTCGGCCGATATTTGGCTCCCGGCGGGGTGCGCCCCTGCGAGCTCGCCCCGTGCCTCGAGCATCGCGCGGACGAGCGCGTATGCGAGTTCGTCCGGCATGTCCGCCCGAACGACAAGGAGGTTCGGGGTGCTCAGCGTCTCGACGTCCGCGCCCACCCCGCGGTAGGCGCCCGAGGGCACGATGTCGCGGCTCACCGTCGGGTCCACGGCGGCTGTCCGCTCGACCTCCGCGTCCTCGAGGTCCAGGAGCCGGATCTCCCGCACGGTCGCAAGATTCATGATCGAGCTCGTCGGGGGGCCGGCGCTCCAGAAGCCCGCATCCACCGTCCCGTCCCGGATCGCGTTCGCCGTCTCGTTGAAGTTGAGGCGCTGCGGCTCGAAGTCGTCGTAGTCGAGCCCGTTCGCCTCGAGGAGGGTTCGGGCCGCCACCTCGGTGCCGCTTCCCGGCGCGCCGACGGAGACCCGCCGGCCGGCGAGATCCGACAGCGTCTCCACGCCGCTACCCTCGAGGGTGGCGAGCTGAAGCACATTCGGGTAGAGAGCGAGGAGGCCGAGAACCTCGGCGGGTGCGCGCCCCTCGAAGTCGCCCTCGGCGCCGTAGGCCTCGAGGGCGTTCGTGCCCATCGAGAAGGCAACCTCGATCTGGCCGCTCATGAGGAGGCTCAGGTTCTCGACCGAGCCTCCCGTGACTTCGGCCACGGCGATCCGGTCCGGGAGATCCCGGCTCCAGACCTCCGCGATCGAGCCTCCCAGGAGGTAGTAGACGCCGCCCGTTCCGGCTGTTGCCAGCGCGAGAAACTCCGGCCGGTCGCCAGCGCTGCAACTGCCTAGGAGCGCGAGCATGCCGGCGAGGACGGCCCTCGCCTCGGACGCCCCCCGGCGGGCCGGGCGGCCCGCCTTCCCCGCGTCAACCTGTCTCGAGTTCATGCTCACCGCTGAAGCACTCTCTGCTGGCGGGATCGAGTCGGCCCCGGCGGCCACCACCGGGCCCCGTCACATCTCCGAGGCCCCACGCTAGACGGAAGGCCCCCCGTGGGCAAGTTGCCGGGCCTGCCGCGAGCCCGCCCGCCCGAACCGCGGCCGCGCGAACCCGGCCCCGCTCGCCCCGACGCCGGCACGGGTGCTGGTCCCCGCGCGGCTCGCATCTAGATTCTGTCTGTGCATCCCGCGAGAGACTCACCGACCTGCTGAAGGTGCCGTGACATGAACGCCGTCGCCAAATCCGACTACGACGGAGGATCCCCCCACCACATCTTCCGCTTCGTGAGCGACAGCTGTTGCACTGCCGTCGTGAAGCGCGTACTGAGCCGCCGGGACACCGTAGCGGAAGATGTGCAAAAGCGGCTGGCTGCCCGTCTCCGCAAACTCCATGTCGACGGGTTCAAGCATGCGGATCGAGCACCACCGCACAAGCTCCTGAATCCCGTCGTGGAGGAGATAGGACTCGGCGACGACCGATTGGCCCGCGCGGTTCTCGAAGCGTGGATGGAGACCCGCCCGGAGCTTCGCGAGGCCACCGCGGCGTACCTCGAGAGCGCCGGGATACCCGTGCCGAAGTTTGCCGGTGTCTGGTTCGACGCCCACTGGACGACCGGCGAGTGGCTCGGCGAGCGGGACGCCATGACCGCGAAGTGCGACCCGGAGGACGCGGACGAGGCGGCGCTGATGCTCTGCCTCGTCTCGCGGCGATTCCCGGCGCCGCCTCGACTCGAATCGCCGATCTTTGCCGCCTGGTGCGATCTGCTGTGGGAGCTTCCGCCGGACGCGCCCGAGTGGGAGGAAGCGAGCGCCTTCGAGAAATGGGTGCACGAGATCCGGGAGTCGAAGCGCAGCGAGCTCTTCGTTTGGCAGACGTTTGAAATCGATGCCACCGTCGATGTTCTCGCGGACCGGTTCGATGACGAGATGGGATACCTGGAGATCGATCCGACCCCGTGGCCGCTCGTGGTCGAGGAGCGGCCCGCGCTGGCCGAGCAGGCGATCGTGCTCCTGAGAGCGCTCCGGACCAGTCTGAAGGAGTATCAGCCCGTTCATCCCCAGGCGGTGTCCCGGAGCGAGGAGATCGCGCGTGTCGAGGAGCGTCGCGAGATCGAGGCGGAGATCCTCGGCATCATGGAGGCGTGGCGGGAGGTCGTGAGCCGGCCCGATCCGCCGGAGCCGGCCGAGGCGGAGATGGTGGATCTCGAGGCCGCACAAGGCGCCGACGGTCCGGCCGGTGGCGACGGAGCCGAGCCCATAGCCGACTACGAGCGGCTGGAACGCGAGCGGTTGTCACGGGAGAAGGCGATCGACCACCTCGAGG
Source organism: Longimicrobiales bacterium (assembly GCA_965218255.1). Classification (GTDB taxonomy): domain Bacteria; phylum Gemmatimonadota; class Gemmatimonadetes; order Longimicrobiales; family Gaopeijiaceae; genus JAAXGI01. The sequence goes on from CBDCKJ010000001.1 coordinate 8,497, forward strand.
AGGCGAATCGGGAACTTGCGGCGGCACAGGCCAAGCTCATGCAGGACATCGGCAGCCTCAAGGACGAACTCTCCTGGAGACGGAAGCGGGAAATGCACTGGCGGGCAGCGTACGTGCACGAGAAGCAGTCGCGCGAACCCGAGGACGAGCCCGTCCTGCTGGAGAGCGTCGTTGACGCCATGGCGCTGGCTCAGGAGAGGTTTCCCAACACGCTCCTCCTCAAGCTCAATTCCAAGTCCTCAAAGGACACTCCGTTCGAGAGTGCGCGCGAGGTCTATGCAGCGCTCGAGTGGCTCGCTACGGAATACCACAGGAACGTCCCGCCCGACTCGATCACGAAGGCCTGTCCGGGCTGGTTCTACAAACCGAACCAGTCGGAGGCGACGATAGGACGGTTCCCCGAATGGTACCAGACCCAAGTCAACGGGATGACCTGGAAGCTCTCGAAACACATCGGCCGGGGGGTCAGTCACGACCCCCGCCACACGATCCGCATCGCATTCGAGTGGGACGAGCCGAACGACCGCGTTATCGTCGGATTCTTAGGGCTGCATCAGCGGACCCTGAATTCCTGATCGCCGGGGCCGGACTCCGCCGGCGTGATCCCGCTGCACCCGACCCGAGTCCGCGTCCCCCGGGGCAGCAGCTCGGATGCCGCCGAAACCGGAGTTTGACACTCCATGGATGAAGGCATCCGGCACAGCTATGCAGTGCAGTGAATTACGGGCGTACCCGCAAAGTGCCCACGGTACCCGTGAGTTGTGAAGTGTCCTCGATCGCATGGTTGCTAGCCATGCAAATGCGTCGTTGTCGACGTGTATCCGTGTGGGAAGGATCTCGACGTGGAGGACGGCTCAGTATCGGTGATTGGACTCCGGGGCTGCACGGGGGAGAGCCGGGGTGCGGCGGCGCTCCGGCCCACGCAGGGGGCTCCCCCGCTGCGGGAGGACCCGGTACTGCACGGGTCCGGGCAGCCTCACACTCGGGCTCGCTTCGGCCGATGGCCCGCCCGGCGAAGGCCTCTCAGCCACCCGCGATCGCACCGACGATGCGAAGGGGCTCGGCGCCGCTCGCGACCGCTTCCGGGAGGACCGTCCCCGGACAGTCGTGCGAGAGGTCGCGCCCGGCGGCGAACAGACGCATGTACGCCCGGCGGCGCGTCGAGCCGTGATCCCGAATCGTGCCCTCGAGCATCGGATAGCGGGACTCGAGCTCGTCCAGCACGGCGGTGATCGTGGGCGGACGGGAAAGCTCGATCCGAACCTCCCCCTCGACCCTAGCCAGGTTTCTGAGGTGTGCCGGCAGCGCAACCCGAACCTGGGTCACCGGATCGTCTGAACCTCGACGGAGTGCACTCTCGGCAGGTGCTCGGCGATCGCGCACCAACTCTCACCCCCATCGGGAGACGCATACACCTGACCGCCCGTGGTGCCGAAGTATACCCCGCACTCATCGAGGGAATCGATCGCCATCGCGTCTCGCATCACGTCCACATAGCAGTTTCTCTGCGGCAGCCCTTCCGTGAGCGCTTCCCACTGTCCACCCCCGGTTCGGCTGCGGTAGACGCGGAGCTTGCCCTCCGGCGGGTAGTGCTCCGAGTCGCTCAGGATGGGAATCACGTAGACCGTCTCGGGCTCGTGGGCATGAGTTGCGATCGCAAACCCAAAGTCGGAGGGGAGGTTGCCGCGCACCTCGGTCCAGTTGTCGCCCGCATCGTCGCTCCGGCAGACGTCCCAGTGCTTCTGCATGAAGAGCGTGTCGGGGCGTGAGGGATGCATCGCAAGCTTGTGGACGCAGTGGCCGATCGGGGCGTCCGGCTCCAGCATGAAGTTCGACCGCAGGCCGCCGGTGGCGACCGACCAGCTCGCGCCCCCGTCGTCCGACCTGAAGGCCCCCGCAGCCGAGATCGCGACGATGATGCGCTTCGGGTTCGCCGGATCCAGGAGGATCGTGTGAAGACACATCCCCCCGGCCCCCGGCGCCCAGTCCTGGCCGGTCGAATGGGTTCTGAGCCCGGCAAGCTCGGTCCAGCTCACCCCACCGTCGCTCGAGCGGAACAGGGCTGCGTCCTCGACCCCGGCGTACACGGTATCCGTGTCCTCGAAGGAGGGCCTCAGGTGCCAGACCCGCTTGAACTCCCAAGGGTGCGGTGTTCCGTCATACCACTGATGGGTGCCGGCCTCGCCTGTGTAGCTGAACTTGTTGCCCACCGATTCCCACGAGCGGCCTCCGTCGTCGGAGCGTTGCACGATCTGACCGTGCCAGTCGGTCCAGTGAGAGGCGTAGATCCGGTCCGGATCGACGGGAGAGCCCTGCAGGTGCATTACCTCCATCCCGCCGGAGTGAGGCCCCTCGATCGTCCACTCCCTTCTCGAAGCGTCAGGCGCAGGATGAAGGCTCCCTTCTTGGTGCCGACCAGTACGCGCACTTTAGACATGGCGCACCTCCGAATTCCGCTAGTTCGACCGCCGAGCAACGCTGCAGCGGTCTCGGGGCTGGAGCTCCGAGATGCGGCCCGTCGTGCGATCGCTCCTAGGGTCCCGCCCCCTGGACGGCCCAGGAGGGAAGCACGGCTGGATCGATCTGGAAGACGGCCGTTCCCACGAAATAGAAGACGCCCATGACCACGAGTACGCCGGCGAGGTTCAGGAAGATGCCGATCCTCGCCATCTGCGAGATCGTGACCCGGTCGCTCCCGAAGACGATCGCGTTCGACGGGGTGGCGACCGGCATCATGAAGGCGCACGAGGCGGAGATCGCCGCCGGAATCATGAGCATGAGCGGATCCACTCCCGCGGCGACCCCGGCCGCAGCCAGGATCGGGAGGATCATCTCCGTCGTCGCCGTGTTCGACGTCAACTCGGTAAGGAAGGAGAGGATAAAGCAGGTCAGCGCGATCAGGAGGAGGGGCGGCACGGCCGAGAGCCCCACGAAGAGCGTTCCGATCTGCTCCGACAGCCCCGTCACCTGAAACCCGTGCGCCAGCGCGAATCCACCGCCGAAGAGGAGGACGATGTTCCAGGGCAGCCTGGGAATCACGTCCGGCCCCATGAGGCGGGGGGCACGGGCGCCCGGGGTACGGGTGGGGATGAGAAAGAGGAGGCTCGCCATCGTGATCGCAACCGTGCCGTCGTCGATGAGATCCGGGTTCGGGAGGAGGTCCGACCAGCCGGGGATGCTCACGATTCCGAGCTCGAGCCGGCGGCGGAATACCCAGAGAACGGCGGTGGCCGCAAAGACGCCCATCACGGCGCGCTGCTCGAAGGTGGGGGGACCGAGCCTCCGCATCTCGTCATCCAGAATGCCGGAGTCCACGGTGATGTGAGCCGGGACGCGGTAGAACACCTGCGTGATCATCAGCCAAATGACCCCGAGCATGAGGATGGTCACCGGCAGGCCTAGGAGGATCCACTGACCAAACGTGATGGGCGGGGCTTCCGGGAACGTGATCTGGAAGATCCGGGCGAGCGAGAGGTTCGGAGGCGTGCCCACGAGCGTGGCGATCCCGCCGACGGAGCACGAGTACGCGATCCCCAGCATGATGGCAACCGAGAAGGTCTTCGTCTTCTCGGCTCCGAACTCTTCCTCCATACGGAGAACGATCGCGAGCCCGATCGGGACCATCATGATCCCCGTGGCGGTGTTCGACACCCACATCGAGAGGAATGCAGCGGCGATCATGAACCCGAGTACGATACGGCTCGGGCCGCCCCCGATCTTCCGGATGATCCAGAGCGCGATACGGCGGTGGAGGTCCCACTTCTCCATCGTCAGCGCGATCATGAACCCGCCGATGAACAGAATGATCGTGCTGTTGAAGTAGATGGGCGCCGTCGCGCCCCCGCTATCGATCCCGAGCAGAGGATAGAGGATGAGCGGGAGGAGTGCGGTCGCAAAGAGGGGGATCGCGTCCGTGATCCACCACGTCGCCATCAGAATGGCGACGGCCGCCATGTGGTTCGCGGCCGGAGCATCCGGGATCGGGGCCGCAAGGATCAGGGAGAGAAGAGGACGGGGCCGAGGACCAGGCCCACCTTCTTGCCGAGCGGGGTGTCGTTCGGCGGTCGAGGCGGGGGAGCCTCACCCGCAGCTGAGTTCGAGGGGTTCACGGAGCGGCTGGGACCCGGTTCGGTGCCTGAGGGAGAGCGTCCGCGGGAAGGTAGGTGGAGAACGAACGCAGGAAAACACCCGGATACTCCGGAGATGGTGAGCCAGCCGCATGGAACAAAGCTTCGGGCGGGGCGATCCACTCCCGGACATCGAGGATCGTCCCCGGACGATCCTCCAACCTAGCCGCCACTACGGTCGTGGTCGTCTGCCACGTCGACATGCCGCGCGGCGTACAAGAACTTGCAGCCCATGCCGCCGAGGTCGACTGAGGATCGACCGCGTGCGGCTGGTTCCCGGCTTTCCTGCCGGACGCGTCGGTCAGCCGCCTGAACGGGCGCAGGTTCATTCTCAGGGTCAGGTCGGACCGCTCCACATTCTATGGATGTCTATACCCGCTCCATGTCCGGCTCGCCGATCATCCGCTTCTACTCGGCCCCGTTGCAGTCGTTCGGCGCGAGTCGACGGATGTCAGCCGGGAGACCGTTCGGCTGAAGGAACTATCGTACGCACAGAGCCCGAGCCACAGTGCCCGGCGGAGGCGGAAGGTGGAGGCGTGCCATGCTATGCCGCGGAGGTCGCGGTCGCGGCCGGTACCCGGTTCGGGCCGAGTCCACTGCGAGGTCAGGGCGCGGATGGGCAAGGTGAGCTGCGGGGGCATCGGGGCGGTGCGTCGGCTGGCGGCGAAGCCGGGGCTGGCGCGGGAGATGGACGGGCGGCTGAAGCTGCTCAAGAGGCACCTGCCGTACTCCGAGTCCGACCGCGTGCTCGACATCGCGTACAGCCTGCCGTGCGGAGGCATGCGGCTAGCAGTCCGTGGATAAAGTCGTCCCTGGAGGTTCCTTGTGGATGGGTTAAATTGGGGGGGCAGATGAACCTGAGCGAGTGGGGACGGCGATGGCGATAGGCAGACGGCCCGAGGCACGGCAGCACGAGATGTTCGTGGTGGCGAGCGAGATTCGCGCGGGGGGCAACCCGTTCTACCGGGCCTTGGACAGACTTTTGCGCGAGAACGGATTCGATCGTTTTGCGGAAGATACGTGCCGGGAGTTCTATGCGGGCAAGCGGGGGCGGCCGGGTGTGCCTCCCGGGGTGTACTTCCGCATGCTGATGGTGGGGTATCTGGAGGGGATCGGTTCGGAGCGCGGCATTGCCTGGCGGTGTGCGGACTCGTTTTCGCTGCGCGAGTTTCTGGGATACGGGCTGTCGGAGAACCCGCCGGAGCATTCCACCCTGTCGAAGACTCGAAGGCGGTTGAGCGTGGAGGCGCACGCGGCGGTCTTCGGTTTCGTGCTGGAGCGGCTACGGGCGTCGGGCCTGCTGCGCGGTAAGACGCTGGGCGTGGACGCGACGACGCTGGAGGCGAACGCGGCGATGCGGACGATCGTGCGGCGCGAAGACGGGACGGACTACGAGGCGTGGCTGGAGCAGCTGGCGCGGGCGTCGGGGATCGAGACACCGACGCGCGAAGACCTGGCGAAGCTGGACCGGAAGCGTCCTGAGAAGGGCTCGAACAAGGACTGGGAGCATCCGCACGACTCTGAGGCGCGCATCACGAAGATGAAGGACGGCAGGACGCACCTGGCGCACAAGCTCGAGCACGCGGTCGACATGGAGACCGGGGCCGTGGTCGGGCTGACGGTGCAGACGATGGACGGGGGAGATGTGGCGTCGCTGCCGGTGACGCTGGACGAGGCGGAGCGGCAGCTGGAAGTAGTGCAGGTAGAGCCCGAAGAAGTGGTGGCCGACAAAGGCTACCACTCGAACCAGACCATGACGGGAGTGAAGGAGCGAGGGCTGCGGAGCTACGTGAGCGAGCCCAGGCGCGGCCGGCGGAAGTGGAAGGGGAAGCGGGACGCGCAGAAGGCGATCTACGCCAACCGCCGGCGGATCCGGGGCAACCGGGGCAAGCGGTTGCTGCGCCGGCGCGGGGAGAAGGTGGAGCGGGCGTTCGCGCACATGCTTGAGACCGGAGGGCTGCGTCGCGTCCACATACGGGGCCAGGAGGAGATTCGAAAACGGATGCTGGTCCACGCGGCGGCCTTCAACCTCGGCCTTCTCATGCGTAAGCGGTTCGGGGTTGGAACCCCCCGTGCGCTACAGGGCCTCGCTGCCGTACAAGCTGCGCTCGCAACTCAGGTTACAACCCACGTTTCGCGCTTTTTCCGCCGTATCCGGCGCCATTTCGCCCTTCCTGAGCCGAATGTCGCCTCCTCACGCCCGAAAACCCGCTTCCTGCACCACAACACCGCAAACCCGCGTCTGTTTTCTCTCCCAACCATCATCCGCCGGGCACCCATTTCTTCCACGGCCTGTTAGTGGACATCGACACCCGACGGAGAGACTCGGCCTGCATGGACGTGCCCGGGGCGGAGCTGATCCCGAGTCCGACGGCGGCGGGCGCCTTCACGCGGCGCTTCGGCGAAGCGGATGTGATCGGGCTGATGGAGGCCATCGACGTCGTGCGCCGCCATCTGTGGCGGGGCCGTGGCAAGGACCTGCCGGGGCCGGTGGCCTACCTGGCCGAGGACGGGACGCCGGTGCCCACGCCAGGCGAGAAGTAGGCGGGCATGGATATGGCCTCGAACGGGGAATGGGGCGACCACCCGCTCCCAACACGGGAGAGGTGCCGTACGTCAACCGGCCGGATCACGCGGCGAGCCGCAGGCGTTCCGCAGACTGGATGCACAAAAACTGTCGGCCTGGTGGCCCTCCACCGCCGCACGGGCGTGCGTAAGCGGGGATACGCCCTTCCCGCCGACGGTCAACTTCGACCGCCGGAGCGGGAAGACGAGCATGAGCATCCATCTCTCGGCGTCGGAGCCTATCGATCAGCTGCTCCACGTCGCGAGGATTCACCGGCAAGCGTTCCCGGGCACGAGGGATCACAGTGGTGAGATCTGTGTGTATGGGATGACAATAGACCGTGTTCTTTCTTCACCCGAATCGAAATCGAAGGATGTTGGCGCCTCCCTACGTCCCTGTCCGACCAGCCGGCCTCAGCGTTCCTGGGCCGCTGCAGGAGCTTGTCCCGATGACCAGCCACCCGGCAGCCCCTCAGCTCTTGGTTTTCTCTCGAACGACCAACCGTGCCGAATGCTCATATCTGCCGTCTATCAGGATATCGAAGCTGTAAGCGCCAGGCTTGGGGAACTGTGCGTTTGCGATCTGGAGAATGATATCACTGTGAGCCGGATAGCGTGGATCATCTCTTGGACCGATCTCGAGAGCGCCTTGAACCTCCGAAAGCCTGCCTCCGTCCTCGTCGACGATTTGAATCTTGATCTGGTGGTTCCCTATCTCTGAGGCGTGGGCCTCAAGGCGGATGACGAAGACCATGAGCGGCCATGTCACCGGAAAGCTTCCAGCGTGGATCAGATTGAAGATCCCCGTGATGTTGAGTTTGCCTTCTTGGCTGACATTCGCTGCATCAGCGAGGACGGCGGTCTTTATTTCCATTTGAGAACAGAGGGTCAGATCGTCTTTACGTGTTCGTCCATCGAACCATCGCGGCCTTCCTGGTGATCTCGTTCAGCTCTTCAGGAGACAGCGTATTCCCCCGGGCGGGGACGCCCCGCTGGGCACCCATTGACCCACCGCTCACGGCGTCGCGGTTCGTCTCAGCGTCCGACCGCTCGCCCGGCGACCTGGTCTTCGGCCACCGACCCGTGGCGTCCATGACGGCCTGATGTGCGTTCTGCACGATGTCGGGGAGTAGCTTGGCGGGCTGACCCACCCCTAGCGGGGTCTCCTTTGCGGACCCTGGGTGTTTGCAGGCTAGTCCAACGGTTTCGGTGACGCGATGATTGTTCCCTGGGGTGTGCATGGTCAGCAGGGCGTCTCCCACCCCCATCCCCTGCTGTCCGGCGCGAGCCCCCAGCGTGAGCAACGCCTTCAATTGGCCTACCACCGACCTCGGCCAGGGCTCGGTCTTCACGGGCTTGGGGACCTCACGGGCCAGCGCGAGATCCCCACGGGAGAGCCGGGCGCCACCTGCGTCACACGGCGAGCCCCCGCTCCGTGCGTCTCCTCAGTTCGACTCTAGCGCAGCCCCGTGTCGAGGAAGCGGGTCCTCGACGCGATCCCGATGTCGTTTCCGAGGTAATCGTCGTCGGTGACCTCTTCCATCCAGTAGACGCCGGATCCTCCATCGATCGAGAGCCCCTGGTTGATATAGCGTGCGGCCTCGGCCGGAGAGGCACCGTGCCAGTGCTCCACGCCCGGGCCGGCGAACTCGATGTCTCCCATGTGGAGCTCGCGCATCCTCTCGCCACGCTTCTGGACATGCCCGATACCCTCCATGACCACGATGTACTGGCCCCCTCCGTGACAGTGCCAGTAGGACCGGCCCCCCGGCTCGAAGGAACGACCGGTGAGCGGCTGGCCCTGGAACATGGCCTCCGGTGAGACTACGCCGCCCTCACTCACGCCCGTGATCGGGGTCGGCATCGCCTCCCCGGGACACGGCGGATCCTGCAGGGCGCCGGAATTCGCGCGCGTCCCGGCCACGGCCTCCCCGGCGGAATACCCCGAGAAGGCGAGGTACAGGGCGGCGAGGACGAACCACGAGGTGATGTATGCGAGCACTCGGCCCGGTGGTAGCGTCATGATGCGAATCTCCTGTTCAGTGAAGCCGTTTCCCCCCCCGGCCTCACTATGGGGAATCCTGCGCGCCCGGGCCAGCGCCGGCCCGGGCGGCCGCCCCTGAGGCGAGGCGCTTTCCCCTCGTCGATCGCTTCACCGCTCCGCCCCGCCGAGGGTGATCTGCAGCGGTGACCGATGGGGACGCTCTCGGCGACGTCCGTCTCCCCTTCCCTTCCACGCACAGCCATGCGCCGCCGATGATGTGCCCGCCTCCGGGCCGCCGCACCGGGACGGGGTGTCGACGAGGCCGACGCCCCCCTCCACCGGCGCCCCGTTTTCGGATAGTATTTAGGTACGTCGCATGGGGGTCAGACCATGAGCGAGGCCAGCCGTGAGCAACTTTGACAAGCAAGCCGAGAAGATCCGGACCGGCCAGGGATTCATCGCGGCGCTGGACCAGAGCGGCGGGAGCACGCCCAAGGCTCTCCGCCTCTACGGAATCGATGAGAGCGCCTGGTCGAGCCACGAAGAGATGTTCGATCTCGTCCATCAGATGAGAACCCGCATCATGACGAGCCGCGCCTTCTCGGGCGAGCGACTGATCGGTGCGATTCTCTTCGAGAAGACGATGGACCGGGAAGTCGAAGGGAGGCCGACCGGAGACTATCTTTGGGATGCGAAGGGGGTGGTGCCCTTCCTCAAGGTGGACCGGGGCCTCGCCGGGGAAGCGAGCGGCGTACAGCTGATGAAGCCCATGCTGGACCTTGATGAACTGCTGGAGAGGGCCGGTGCCAAGAACATATTCGGCACGAAGATGCGCTCCGTGATCAAAGAGGCCTCCCCGGCCGGTATCTCTGCCATCGTCGAGCAGCAGTTCGACGTCGGGAAGAGGATCCTTGGCGCCGGGCTTGTCCCCATCCTGGAGCCCGAGATCGACATTCACTGCCCGGACAAGGCCGAGGCCGAGATCATCCTCCGCTCCGAACTCACCCATGGTCTGGCGCGTCTCGAGCCCGGTGAGTTGGTCATGTTCAAGCTCACGCTTCCCGAGGAGGAGAACCTCTACCTCGAGTGCATCGAGCACCCGGCCGTGCTCAAGGTCGTCGCACTCTCCGGCGGGTACACGAGGGAGGAGGCGAACGCCCGGCTGGCGAGGAACCGCGGGATGGTGGCCAGCTTCTCCAGGGCGCTGGTCGAGGGCCTCTCCGCCGGCCAGTCCGACGCGGAGTTCGATTCGGCTCTCGACGCCTCCATCGAGAGCATCGTCCAGGCTTCGAGGTCGGGGTAAGCGGCCCGGACCAGCCGGTGGGGGAGCGATGCGGAACGGGCGGGCCGTGCCCCCGGTCCTACGGGAATGCCAGGGCGATCCACTCCAGAGCGTGTTGCCGGTCCCCCGCCGGGATCACCACGTACTGCTTCCCCTCGTGGATGTACGTCATCGGGCCACCGGTCGTGCCGATCCCGAGATCGGTCTCCCAGACGATCTCTCCCGAGACCTTGGTTGTAGGCCCGGAAGTTCGTACCCCATTGATACTCCCCTGATGTGCCGCCGAAGGCGTCGCTCCCCTCGCCCAGGAAGAGGAGGCTCCCGGTGACGAGCGGTACGGGCCGGCTCGAGTATCCGAGCGGCGGTAGGTCGAGCCCTTCGAGGAGCGGGTGGTTTCTCGGGCCGTCCCCATTCGCCCGCATCCAGGCGTGCTCGCCGGACGTCATGTCGATGGCCGTAATCCTCCCGTAGGGTGGCTTGCTCAGGGGGAGGCCGCTTTCCAGAAAGATCGGCGACGGGGCGACCCTCACGTAGTCCATCGTGGCGGCTGCGTCGGTAGCGGGCGCGACGCCTGCTGTCCCCGGGAGGGTGTGCGAGGCCACGAAGGCGATCCGGAGCTCCGGATCGAAGGCCGTCGAGTTCCAGTTTGCCGAACCCCAGGAGCCGGGAAAGGAGATCGTACCGCGTTTCTCGCCCGGGCCGTCGCCGACGAGCGTCGGCGGGGTGTAGAGGGGTCCGAGAACGTAGTCCTCGACGAAGTCCAGCGCCTCGGATCGAAGCTCGGGGGTAAAGTCGATCAGGTCGTCCTCGGAGATCCCCTGGCGATCGAAGGGAGGAGGCCAGGTGGGGAAGGGCTGCGTCTCCGAGAGGGCTTCCCCGGCTACCCGCGGTGCCTGCGGGACGGAGCGCTCCTCGATCGGCCACACGGGCGCGCCCGTCTCCCTGTCGAGGGCGTAGAGAAATGCGTTCTTGTTCGTGAGAAGGACGGCCCGAATCTCTCGTCCGTCCACCTCGACGTCGGCGAGGAGCGGGATCCCGATGTTGTCGTACTCCCAGAGCCCGTGGTGGATCATCTGGAAGTACCAGGCGAGGCGTCCAGTCTCGGCGTCGATCACCACGAGGCTGTTCGTGAAGAGGTTGTCGCCCGCCCGAAATCCGCCCCACATCGAGCCCGAGTTGGCGCTGAGCGGGGCATAGACGAGCCCGAGCTCCCGATCCGCGCTCAGGCAGCACCACGTGCCGATGTCGCCGGAGTAACGCCAGGAAGCTTCCCCCCACGTCTCGGTCCCGAACTCGTCTCCCTGCGGCACGACGTGGAAGGTCCAGACGTGGCGGCCCGTTCGAACATCGAAGGCCGTGATGTCTTCCGGTTCGCGCTCCATGACCTGCGCCCGGTCCCCCGCTCCTCCCCGAAGGCCCGCGACGACGACCACCTCACCCACCACGAGGGGACCGGAACCGTCGCTGAAGCGCCCAGCGCGATCCCCGGCACGGGTCATGAGCACACGGCCGTCGTCTCCGAGCGTGGCGACCGGCCGGCCCGTATCCGCTTCCAGCGCATAGAGGTACTCCCCCCGGATCGCGAGTATCCGGCGGTCCGCGCCGTCGCTCCAGAACTCGACGCCCCGTGGCCTACGTCCGTACACCTCATCGGGCGACGGCACCGGCTGCACACAGATCGTACGGCCGGTGGCGGGGTCCCACGCCTCGACGATGCCCACGGCGTTCGAGGCGTAGAGGACGCCGTCGACGAGGATCGGGGTCGACTTGTGGTAGACGGGGGGCTCGAGATCGGGGAAGGCCGCTTGGAGCCCCGGCGCGATCCCGGGGCGGCGCCATACAACCTCCAGGTCGGAGACGTTCCCGGCATCGATCTGCCTGAGGGAGGAGTAGCGCTGGAAGGTGTCCCCCTGGTAGTGGGACCACCCGTCCTGTGCTCGGATCGCTGGGGGAGCGGTCACGGCCAAGAGCGACAGGCACCCGAAGACGACGCTACGCAGCTTGATCATCTCGGTCCTCCTCGGGGAGCGGGTGAGTGGGCTTCACGGACGCCCCTGGCCGAAGCGGGGCCCACGGTCGGGGGAGCCGGAATGCCTTCACCGGCGCTGACCCGAGCCCCGGAAGGGATGGCCCACCTCCCCCCGCACCTCCCCCAATTCCCGGGCGGCGCCCTCCGGACGGGAGGTCATCAGGCTCACCGCCACGGTGGCGGCCAGCCCCGCGAAGAAGCCCGGCAGCATCTCGTAGAGATCGTAGAATCGTTCCTTGAAGAGGATGACCCAGAGCACGGTGACGGCGAACCCGGTGATCATCCCGCTGACCGCGCCCGCGCGCGTCGTAACCCTTCCACAAGAGGGAACAGAGGACGACCGGGGTGAATGCGCACGCGATCCCGGACCAGGCGAAGAGGACGAACCAGAAAATGACCCGCGCCTCGGTAAGGGCCATGGCAAGCGCAAGGAGGCCGATCACCACGGTCGTGGCCTTCCCGTAGGTCGAGAGCGTCCGTTGCGAGAGCCCGGGGCGGAAGATCTCCTGCACGACGTCCTTGACCACGGCCGACGACGCCAGGATGAGGAGGGAGTCGACGGTCGACATGATCGCGGCGGGCACGACCACCAGGAAGAGATCGGTGAGGACGCTCGGAGAGAGGGCCGCCGCCATCTCGGGGAGGATCGTCTCCGGGTCCCCGAGGCCCGGCAAGAGGACCCGGCCTGCCATCCCGGAGAGGACCGCACCGATGTCAAAGCCGATGATGCAGACGACTGCGACGAGTCCGCCGGAGACGATATCGTCCCTGCTTCGGGCGGAGATGAAGCGCGTGAGCAGCTGGGGGGAGCCGAGGAATGCGAGCCCGATCGCCGCGAAGCCCGCCGCGCTCGCGATACCCTCGAGTGCCGGACCGTAGGTCCCCATCGGGCGGAGGAGTGCCGGATCCGCCGCCCCGAGGCGCTCCGTGAACACGCTCCACCCCCCGGCGGCGCGGATGCCAACGACCGGGAGGGCGACCAGGCACCCGAGCATGAGCACCCCCTGAAGGAGGTCGCTATAGGCGACCGCCTTCAGCCCCCCGACCGTCGTGTAGTAGAGGATCACGGCCGCGCCGAGAAGCACCCCGCCGGCGTATCCGACGCCGAGAAACGACTCGAACGCCTTCCCCGAAGCGGTCAGCTAGGCCGCCGTATAGAAGACGACCATGCTCAGGATGACACAGGTGCTGATCACGCGCAGGACGTGCGTGCGGTCCCTGAACCGAAGCACGAGGTAGTCGGCCACCGTGATCGAGTCATACCTGTCCGTGTACGCCTTGAACGGGCGCGCCACGAACACCCACGCCATCGGCACTCCGAGCACCTCCCCAAGGACGATCCACAGGGCGTGAGCGCCGACGGCGTAACCCATTCCCGTGAGCCCGAGGAGCAGTCAGGCGCTCTCCCCCGTGGCATTCGAGCTGAATGCGATCACCCAGGAGGGAAGCTTCTTGCCCGCCACGAAGTACCCCTTCATGTCTCGCGACTCACGGCCGCCCCAGCGGCCGATGGCCAGGAGGACGACGAGGTAGAGACCGAGGACGGCTACGATCATGCTCACGGGTGGCGGCCGCCTATCTGCGGTGGGCGCGGTAGAAGGCGACGACGAGCCCCAAGCCGGGAAGGATCGAGACGACGGCCAGTATCCACGTCGAGAGGGGCAGTCCGGCGATCATGGGCGCTCGCCCCCGGCCCGCGTGCATGCCCGCTCGAGTCGCTCAAGTCCTTCCCCGATCTCCTCTTCCGAGATCAGCATCGAGGGTCCGATCCGAACCACATGACCGTGCACCCCCCCGAGACCGACGAGGAGTCCCTCATCCCTCGCCGCCTCGACGAGGCGGACAGCGCGGCCGGGGTCCGGCTCCTTCGCCTCGGGGCCACGCACCATCTCCATCGCCCACATTAGCCCCATCCCCCTCACCTCGCCGATCCACTCATGCTGCGTCTCGAGGAGGCGGAGGCCCGCGCCGAGCTGGTCCCCGCGGACCCGTGAGCGCTCCGGCGTGTTCTCGCGCTCCATGATGTCCAGGGTTGCCTCGGCCGCTGCCATCGCGACCGGGTTCCCGCCGAAGGTCGAGATTGTCTTCGCGCCCCACGCCGCGGCGATCTCGTCCCGCGTGATGGTGACGCCGACGGGGAAGCCGTTCGCCACGCCCTTGGCCATCACCATGATGTCGGGCTCGACCCCCCAGTGCTCGATCCCGAACCAGTGATGGCCCGTGCGACCCCATCCTGTCTGCACTTCATCGATGATCAGAAGGCCCCCGTACGATCGGATGATCTCAGCAACACGCCCGAAGTATCCGGCGGGGGGCACCACGTAGCCGCCGACCCCCTGGATCGTCTCCGCGATCAGGGCGGCCGGCCGGCCATTCGTCGTCGTGAGTATGACCTCCTCCAGGTCCCGGGCGAACGCCTCCGTGCAGGAGGCATCGCACGGTGACTTGAAGGGGCACCGGTACGGGTAGGGCGAGGCGGCATGGCTGATCCCGGGTACTGAGCTCGGGAGGGGTCTCCATCCGGCTTGGGCCGTCAGATTGGTTGCCAGGTACGAGCGGCCGTGATATGCGAGTTTCAGTGCAACGATCTCGCTTCGCCCGGTGAAGATCGAGGCCACCATGACGGCCGTTTCGATCGCCTCCGTGCCACTGTTCGTGAAGAAGGATCTGGAGAGCCGCCCGGGCGTCAACCCGGCGATCCGCTTCGCGACGCTCACCTGGTTGTCCGTCACATAGAGGGTCGACGTGTGTCCGAGCCGAGTCATCTGCCCCGTCGTGCGTGCGACCACCTCGGGGTGACAGTGTCCGACGGAGGTCGTGAGGATCCCGGCAAAGAGGTCCAGGTAGGCCCGCCCGTCTGGGTCCCGGACCCAGACGCCCTCACCCTCGGTCAGGACGAGGGGGCGAGAGTACATGGGGCGCACACACGGGAAGAGGAACTCGTTGTGCCCGGCGAGCGCCGTCTTCCCCCGGTCGATTCCGGCCGTTCCCGAACCCGTGCCAACCGCTCTCATCTCCGTCCCCGCTCCCTTGTTGGCCGTCTCGTCAGCTCCACCGGGAGATCACCACTCGCTGATCCGTGTAAAAGCCGATCGCATCCCTTCCCTGCGCCTTGAGGTCTCCGAACAACGACTCGCGCGTGCCCCCGAAGGGAAAGAACGCCATCGGTGCAGCGACTCCGATGTTCACGCCGATCATGCCGATCCCTGCCCGGTACCGAAACTCCCGGGCGGCGCGGCCGCTCGTCGTGTAGATCGAACACGCATTCCCGTACCGGCTCCGGTCCATGAGCTCGATGGCCTCATCGAGCGACGCCGCCCGCGTGAGCCCCGCCACCGGGCCGAAAATCTCCCCTCCGGCGACGGCCATCCCCGGCCGCAGCCCCTCCATGACCGTCGGGCCGATCCAGTTTCCGTCCGCGTAGCCCGGAACGGCGAGACCCCGTCCGTCGAGTGGAATCGAGACGCCCTCCGAGATCCCGTGGTCGATGTACCGCCGGACCCGGTCGCGATGCTCCTTCGTGATGACAGGCCCCATCTCCGCACTCTCGTCGAGGCCGTAACCCACCTCGAGCGATCCCGCGCGGTCCAGGAACCGGTGCCGTACGGCCTCGTAGGCTTCGCCCACGCCCACGACCACGCTTCCAGCCAGGCATCTTTGCCCGGCGGAACCGTGTACGGATGAGACGCACGACGCGGCCGCATGGTCGAGATCGGCGTCCGGGAGGATGATCATGTGGTTCTTCGCTCCGCCGAGCGCCTGTACGCGCTTCCCCGCTCGGGCGGCTCTCGCATAGACCCCGCGGGCCACGGCGCTCGAGCCGACGAACGAGACGCCCGAGACGCCCAGGTGACCCAGGAGCACGTCGACCGCCTCCCTCTGTCCGTGGACCACGTTGAGCACGCCGGGCGGGAGCCCCGCCGCCTCGGCCAGCTCCACGACGCGCAGATGGGTGAGCGGATTCTTCTCGCTCGGCTTCAGGACGAACGTGTTGCCGGCCGCCACCGCGTAGGGCCAGAACCAGAGGGGGATCATCACGGGGAAGTTGTACGGGGTGATCCCGGCGAAGACCCCGACCGGCTGGCGAAAGACCTCGCAGTCGATCCCCCTCGCCACGTCCTCGAGCGTGTCGCCCATCATGAGGGAGGGGATCCCGCACCCGTGCTCGATCGTTCTCGATCCCGCGCTGCACCTCTCCACGGCTCTCGGCCACGCCCTTCCCGTGCTCCCGGGTCAGCGATCTGGCCAGCGCCTCCCTGTGCTCATCCAGTAGGGCCTTCAGCCGAAAGAGGATCCGGGCGTGCTCTACCGCGGGTGTCGCCCGCCACCGCGGAAAGGCCTGGCGCGCCGACTCGACGGCCTCATCCACCTCGGAAGCCGTCGAGAGCGGGGTGACTCCAAGTACTTCCCCCGTCCCGGGATCGCGTACGGGAAGCGTGTCCGGAGCGGCCGGGTAGACCTTCTGGCCCCCGATGTAGTTCGTGATGCGCTTCAAGGCTTGCGGCATCCCCCCACGTCCGTCATCCCGGATCGTCGTGCGTCCGCACGACACCTCTCTCGCGGAACGTAGGCCGACGGCAGGCGACCCTCAACCGGAAGTCCGGTCCACCGCGGCGGTCCAGAGTGCGGCTCACGCGCGCCTCCTGCATGCCGAACTCCGGGATCGTGATGCGGACGGCGGTCCCTCATCAGCCCCCGAAGGCCGCTTTCGCTCCCGAAGCCGGAGGGGTCGGCGGGATGGGGCGAGGCGAGCGGGGTCCCCTGCGCCGCAGGGGCCGGGTCAGGGCAGCCCGAGCGCAATCCACTCCGGTGGATCGTCCCGCCCGCCGATCGGGACGACGATGTACTGCCGCCCCTCGTGCACGTACGTCATCGGAGCGCCCGTCGTACCAGCCGGGAGTTCCGCCTCCCAGAGGACAACACCGGTCCGCTTGTCGTAGGCCCGGAACCCTCTCCCCCACATGTTCGGCTGCACGCCGCCGAAGACGTTCGAGCCATCACCCATGAACAGGAGGGTGGCAGTAACGAGTGCCGCCGGCCGACTGGCGATGCCCAGCGGCGGGAGGTCAAGTCCGGAGAGTGCCGGGTGGTGCCCGAGGGCGTCCCCGTTGGCCGCCATCCAGATGTGTTCGCCCCGGTTCATGTCGATTGCGGTGATCCTGCCCCAGGGGGGTTTCGTAATCGGGATTCCGTCGAGATACGGGGCCTCGCGGTTCGGGCTCCAGTAGTCCATCTCCGCCCCGACGTTCGTCGCCTCCGCGATCCGGTAGACTCTCGGGATCGCGTGTGCGAAGGTGAAGTAGGTGCCCGTCTCCGGGTCGAAGGCTCCGGTGTTCCAGTTACCCGCGCCCCATGAGCCCGGAAGCGAGAGTGTACCCTTCTTTCCGTCCGGCCCTGCGGTGACAAGCGACGGGGGCGTGAAGATCGGGCCGACCACGAAGGAGTCGGCGATCGCTTTCGCGCGTTCGGCCAGACCGGGGAAGTCGACCAGGTCATCCTCCGTGATCCCATGCCTTGCAAATGGAGGTGGCTTCGTCGGGAACGGCTGGGTCGGGGACGAGCTTTCTCCCGGAACATCGGACTGCGGAACCGGACGCTCTTCGATCGGCCAGACGGGCTCCCCCGTCGCCCGGTGGAAGACGTAGAGAAACCCTGTCTTGCTGAGCTGCATGACGGCGGGAATCGTCACCCCGTCCACCGTGATCTCTCCCAGGGTCGGGGGACCGACGGTGTCGTATTCCCATAGATCGTGATGGACCATCTGGAAGTGCCAGGCCCGCTCGCCCGTGATCACGTCGATGGCGACGAGGCTGTTCGAGAAGAGGTTGTCGCCCGGCCGGTGCCCTCCGTAGTAGGCGGCGGTGGGCGCCGAGAAGGGGGCGTAGACGAAACCCAGATCCTCGTCGCCGCTGAGGCAGCACCAGGCGCCGAGATCGCCTGAGTACGCGCCCGATCCATCGCTCCAGGTGTCCGCACCGAAGTCGGATCCCTGAGGGACCGCACGGAAAGTCCACAGCTGCTGGCCGCTCCGGACATCGAAGCCCCTGAGATCTTCGGAAGCAGCTCCTCTCCAGCGGGTTCCCGAATCGCCGGCCCCGTCGAGCGTCCCCCCGATGACGATGACGTCCCTGACGACGATCGGCCCGGAGGTCCAGCCGAACGAGGTGGCACCCGGGGGCACGAGATGCACCCGACCGCCGACGCCGAAGTTCCCGATCACGCTCCCGTCACGCGCATCGACGGCGTAGAGGTAGCCCTTCCGGACGAGGAGGAGCCTGCGCTCCGATCCATCCGTCCAGTACGCGAGACCACGCGTACTCGGGCCACTGAACTCCTCGAGGGTCAGGGCCGCCGGCTCCTGGACCCAGAGGGTCTCCCCCGTCGCCGGATCGAAGGCCTCTGCCAGACCCACTCCGTTCGTCGCGTAGAGGACCCCGCCGATCATCATCGGCGTGGCCCGAAGATTTCCGGACACGACCAGCTGCGGGAGTGCATCCCGGAGGGACGGATCCACGGCCGGCCGACGCCAGACGATCTCCAGGTCATGAACGTTGTCCGCCGAGATCACGTCGGCGGGGGAATACCGGGTGAAGGCTTCGTCACCGCCGAAGTACGGCCATTCGACATCGCTCGGACCCGGCCCGGGGCCGGTCTCGCACTCGCCGACGACGAAGGCCAAACCCACAACGCCAAGTGTCCTGCCGACCACCTTGAGCATGAGTCTGTCCTTATCCGGTCACGCGGTTCGATCCCCTGCCCCTCCCCAGCAGCACCCCCGGAGCCCTCCTCGCCCTGTCTTCCACCCGACGCCCGATCACGGAAGAGGGAATCGAACGCATCCGATGTACTGACGCGATTTCATTCGACGTAGACGCGTCCTGACCGACCCGTACGGAAGGAGAAGTACGCCCTTTGAGTTCGTAATCGAGGTGCCTGGAATGCCGGGACTCCCAATCCGGGAGCAGCCGGCCCGAGAGGGTCGCCGACCAGCACGAAATGTCCGCGCTCCTCGCCGCTCCGTTGCATGAGATGATACGTCACCCGAGGTTCGGCTGTCGAAGAATCAGGTGACCTCGCCTACCGGCATCTCGCTCCCGCCCCCTACGTGTCTCGTGCTGTAGCCACTCACGATGGCCAGGCCAGGCAGCGGCGGCCAGCGGAGCCATCCACGGGCCACGCTCCCGGAGAACCAGGCCGCGGCACATGGGGGTCCCGCTGAATCGGTCACACCACGCTCGCCCACAGCGGTTGAGAATCTCATGACGAGGGAAGATCGGCCCGCAGAACTCGCCGTCGTATTCAATCGGCATCCTCCTCCGACCGCGTCGGCTGCTCAACGCCGATCGCTGACAATGTTTCCAGTCGCGTCACCCAACGATCGAACCGAGGGCACTCGGCGCGGATCACGCTGAGCCAGCGCCCGAACGTCGTGGGGTCCGGCACACGGGTCCAGCCGAAGATCCGGCGCACGCCCCGGCGCTCGAGCAGGGGCAGGTCATCGATCACCCCACCGCCGTAGAGCAGCAGCGTGATCCACACCTCGGTCATCAGGCCCGGCTTCTCCGTGCGCATAGGCCATGTCCCGACCACGGTGTAACCGGCCTCGATCACTGCTTGGAGGAAGGTTGCCCAGCCTGTCGAACTGATCCCCTCGTGTGCGATCTCGCATTGCTTAAGACTCATGGTAACATGGGCACCTTGCAGGCATGCCCGTAAGTCATAGTCACGCAAGGCGTTACCGGAATCATGCATCCATCAAGTGTCAAACTCGGGCCCAATACCCTGACATTTTCAGTGCCCATTGACAGGCTGGCGACCGGGGACCGACGGGCGACGGCCTGTTTGCTCGGTTCTCCCGGCCCGGCCTGCCGCGGTTCTCCGGGTGTTGATGAGGGGGGAGCCATGTCCGATTCGATCTCCCGAGACCCGTGGCTCTGTCAGCTGTTCAGGCGCTCCCGTGCGCCACGAATCAGGAAAGGGTAGGTAGCGCGGGCAACATGTCCTGGCCAAGGAACATCACATCTCCCTCGGCTGGCTCGCGCGGCGAGCCAGCGCTCACTTCCTCGGGCGCTACGAGTCGCTACGATCGTGACCGGCCGCCGCTCCCCTCGAACACGACCCGTGCCGGGATGACGACGCGACACCGGATGGCGGCTGACTTGGCCCGAGGAGGACGGGGGGGTCCCCATTCCCAAGCGCCTGGCCGGCCTTCCAACGATGCCGGGGATGAGACTCGAACTCATAAGGGGTTTCCCCCGGAGGATTTTAAGTCCCCTGCGTTTACCATTTCGCCACCCCGGCGATGCCTCCCGCCGCGACCGCTGAGGTCTATACCGTGCGGCTACCCCGAACGACGCACACGCGTGTCGTGGCTTCCGGAGCCTACGGGAGCCGGAACGCGACGATCGCGTCCGTCGCAGCCACGGCGATGTACTGCCGCCCGTCCAGCCCCAGGTAGGTCATCGGGTTCGCATTGCCTCGCCGCTCGAGCCTCGCGACCCAGAGCTCCTCGCCCGTTGCTGCGCTGAGCGCCCGGAGACGGGCATCGTCCGTGGCAGCGAAGAAGACGAGTCCGCTCCCCGTCACGATCGCACCGGCCCTCCCCGGGCGGCCCGTGTTTGCCTTCTCCGGCGGGAGACCTTCCGTGATTCCAACTGTCTCCTGCCAGACGATCTCCCCGGTGGCTGCGTCCACCGCCGTCATCCGACCCCACGGGGGCGCATGGCAGGGCCAGCGCGCCCCGCCCATCTCGACGTCGAAACTCGCAGGCCTCGGGCCCGCGCGATCGTACGGAACGGGAGAGCCAGCCACTGCGTCCTCCAGCCAACCGAAGGACCCGATGTCCTGGCTGAACGCGAAGAGGTAGTCGCGGTTCGGATCGTAGGCGACGCCGCCCCAGTTCGGGCCACCGACGAGCCCGGGGAAGAGGAGGGTCGTCCGGGCCGGGCCGCCCGGAGCACGGTACACCCACGGCGTGAATGGACCGGCGTGGTAGACCTCCCCCACGCTGTCCAGGAGAGCTGCGCAAGCTTCTGTGTGCTCTGGCGAAGTATCCTCGGCGCTCACCAGGTCGCCCGGGTCGAAGCGAACCTTGGCGAGCGGCGGTGGGTTCACGGGGACGGGCTGGGTCGGAGAAGCGCGCTCGCCCGGTACCTCGCTCGGCGCCACGGGCGCCTCCTCCACCCCAAAGACGGGCTCGCCGGTCTCCCGGTTCAGGATGTACAGGTACCCCGACTTCGTCGTTACCCCAAGCGCCGGGATCGGGCCATCTGGGGAGGGGACTTCGAAGAGGACGGGCGGGGCCGGCGGATCGTGGTCCCACAGGTCGTGATGGATTGTCTGGAAGTGCCAGACGTACGCCCCGGTCCGGAGATCGACCGCCACGACCGAGTTCCCGAAGAGGTTGTCTCCGGGCCGGTCGCCTCCGTAGTGCCATGGGAGGGGGGCCGCGAACGGGAGATAGAGGTGAGACCGCTCCTCGTCCAGCGTGAAGTAGAAGGGCCAGGCGTTGACCCCGAGCCGGCCCATCCAGCTGTCGCCCTCCCACGAGTCGTGGCCCACCTCGCCGGGCTGCGGCACGGAGCTGAACTCCCAGAGCCTTTCCCCCGTCCGGGCATGGAAGGCCCGGGCGTTGCCGACGCCCCCGTCCGCGCCCGGGGGGGTATTGGCCCCGACCACGACGACGTCCTCGTGGATGAGCGGCACCGAGTTGTAGGGGATGCCCATCTCGACGACGCCATCCTCTCCGAACTCTGCCGCCGGCGCCCCGGTCGCTGCGTCGAGAGCGATGAGGCGGGATCCCGAAGCGAAGATGATCCGCGCTGCCCCGTCTCCGTTCCCCGGCCAGTACGCGACCCCTCTCCGGGATGGCGCGCCCTCGTCCAGTGCGTAGCGCCAGAGCTCCTCGCCTGTCCGCGGATCGAGAGCCACGACCCGGTCGACGGCCGGAACGTACATGACGCCGTCGACGACGATGGGCGTCGCCTGAGAGTTCGGTTCCCGGTCCGCCTCCCCGGCGGCAGACGGATCGACCCTGAGCGAGTACGTCCAGGCGGTCTGGAGGCTCGAAACGTTGCTCTCGTCGATCTGGGCGAGGGGGGAGTAACCCCTCCCGGCGAAGTCTCCGCGGTACATGGGCCAATCGCCCCGCGCTCCCGCATCGCTAACGGGGGACGCGCACCCGAAGGAGAGGAGAGCTGCGAGTGTAGCGACCGGATACCCTCTCGTGAGCCGAATCGTCTGCATGGCCACCCCCTCCTCACCGATGACAGTCAGTCGCCCGTGCCTCGAGCGGCGAGATCAGCTCCGCTGCATCCCCCGGCGCGAGCGCGAAGCCCGGAGTCACCCCCGCTCCCCTGGCGCGCGTGCGACGGGGCCCTGGGCGGGAAGGCTCGCTAGCGGAAGCTCTCCTGGAGCGCGTCGAGGGCGCCCGAGCCGGGGCATAGCTCCTCGAACGGGATCTTGACCAGGGGCACGTCCACCGTGCCGGCCACATCGTGCATCTCGGGCATCTCCGCATTCACATAGAGGAGCCCCGTGAGAATCTCTCCGCGGTGGAGCCGCTCCGAGATGTGGGCGTAGGCACGGTCCCGGTTCGTCGGATCGAACCCCTCCGCGATCTTCCGCAGCCGGAGGAGTCCGCCGTCGTGCATCTCGACGTCGACGCTCTCGCCCGGCGCGTACGAGACCGCGATCTCGGCCTTCCGTTCGACGAAGTTGGCGTCCACCACCTCGGTCAGGTGTTCCCTCGTGTACCGGTAGCTCTTCGTCGAGCCCTCGTGGTCGTTGAAGGTGACGCAGGGGGAGATGACATCGATGAGCGCGAAGCCCCGGTGGTGAAGTCCCGCCTGGAGAAGCGGCACCAGCTGTTCCTTGTCGCCGGAGAAGCTCCGGGCCACGAAGCCAACTCCGAGCGAGAGGGCGAGAAGGACAGGATCGATCGGCGGTTGCAGGTTCGGCGTCCCCCTCTTCGGCTTCGAGCCGACGTCCGCCGAGGCGGAGAACTGGCCCTTCGTCAGCCCGTAGACACCGTTGTTCTCGATGACGTAGAGGAGGTCGACGTTCCTCCGGATTGCGTGAGCGAGCTGGCCGAGACCGATCGAGAGGGAGTCGCCGTCTCCGGAGATTCCCACGTAGGTCAGCTCCCGGTTCGCCCCGGCGGCCCCTGTGGCGACGGCGGGCATCCGTCCGTGGACCCCGTTGAAGCCGTGAGCCTGGTTGAGGAAGTAGGTCGGCGTCTTCCCCGAGCAGCCGATCCCGGAGAGCTTGACGATCCGGTGGGGCGGATAATTGAGTTCGTAGAAGGCCTCGATAAGCGCCGCGGTGACGGAGTCGTGCCCGCACCCCGCGCAGAGCGTCGACATCCGGCCCTCATAGTCCCGGCGGGTCATCCCGAGCGCGTTTTTCGGGAGGCCGGGATGCGCGACGCGAGGCTTCGCGATCCAGCTCATACGAACGTCCCCGTCATGGAGGTCTCCGGCTCGGCCTGGTTCCCGAGTTTCTCTCGGATCTGTTCCACCACGTCCGTCGCGCTGAGCGGGAGCCCGCCGTACCGGCGGACCGACTCGAGGCGGTTGCCCGGAAAGGGAACCTCGATCGTGAGAAGCGACCTGAGCTGGCCGTCCCGATTCTGCTCGACCACGAAGATGCGCTCCCGCCCCTCGAGGAACTCGCCTACGGAGGGGTGGAAGGGAAACGCCCGGACCCTCAGATAGTCGACCGAAATGCCCCTGGCCGCGAGGAGATCCTGCGCCTCGACGATGGCGCGGTCCACGCCGCCGAGCGCGACAATCCCGAGCGACGTACACCTATCGTCGGGGGAAGCACGATACACGGGCCTTGGAACGACCGTCCCCGCGCTCTGGATCTTCCGGTCGAGGCGTTCCATCACGTCGGTGTAGCCGTCCTCGTCTTCCGTGTACCGTCCGTAGCGGTCATGCCCGGAGCCGCGGGTGAAGTAGGCACCCTTCGGGTGCTCGCCGGGGAGCGTCCGGTAGGGAACCCCGTCGCCATCCACGTCCAGGTACCGGAAGAAGTCGTCCATCCCCTCCAGCTCCTCCGGGCTCAGCACCTTGCCCCGGTCCGGTCGGTACGAGTCATCCCACGTGAGCCGCGGGATCACCCAGTCGTTCATCCCGATATCGAGGTCGGAGACGACGAAGACCGGTGTCTGGAAGCGGTCCGCCAGGTCGAAGGCGTCAACCGCGAAGTGGAAACACTCGCCGGGATCCGCGGGGAAGAGCGCGATGTGCTTCGTGTCACCGTGGGAGGCGTACACGATGGTCTGGATGTCGCCCTGCTGTGTGCGTGTCGGCATCCCCGTTGAGGGACCGGTCCGCTGCACGTCGAAGAAGACAGAGGGGATCTCGGCGTAGTAGGCGAGCCCGATGAACTCCGCCATGAGCGAGATCCCCGGGCCCGAGGTCGCGGTGAAGGAGCGCGCTCCCGACCACCCACCCCCGACGACGACGCCCGCGGCCCCGAGTTCGTCCTCCGCCTGCACGATGAGGTAGCGGTTGTCACCCGTTTCGGGATCCTTCCGGTAGCGGCCGCAGAAGTGCGAGAACGCATCCACGAGCGAGGTCGAGGGCGTGATCGGGTACCACGCTGCGAGTGTCGCTCCGGCGTACAGGCATCCGAGCGCTGCGGCCGTATTCCCGTCGATCAGGATCGAGTCCCGGTTCTCGTCCATCGGGGCGAGATGCACGGGGAGCGGGCAGTCGAAGTGCTCTTTCGCGTAGTCGTAGCCGAGCCGGAGGGCGAGGAAGTTCGAGTCGAGGAGCGCCTTCTTCTTGGCGAACGTCTGCTCGAGCATATCCCGGACCACCTCCCGGTCGATCTCGAGAAGGGCAGCCAGCGCCCCGACGTAGATGATGTTCTTCATCAGGATGCGTACGCGGTCCCCCGTGAAGTTCTCCGCGCAAAGCTGCGCCATCGGGGCCCCGAGGAAGGTCACGTCGTCCCTCAGGTAGTCGCGTGCGAGCGGCCACGAGGAGTCGTGGAGCACCCACCCGCCCGTGCGCACCTCCTCGATGTCCCGCCCGTACGTCGCCGGATTCATCGCAACGGCCAGATCGAAGGTGCGGCTCCGGGCCGTGTGGCCCGACCCATTCACCCGGATCTCGTACCACGTCGGGAGGCCCTGGATGTTCGAGGGGAAGAGGTTCTTCCCGCTGACCGGGATCCCCATCCGGAAGATCGCCTGGCGGAGCAGGCCGTTCGCACTCGCGGAACCGGTCCCGTTGACCGTCCCGATCTTGAGTGCTAGGTCATTGACCCCTGCCTGCCCCCCCTGCGAGGGGGCTGGCTTCGACTTCCTGATCAAGGCTCAACCCCCCACTAGGTCGCCGGCCCGGCTCGGGCGCTCCTCTCCTGCCTCGAGACCGGCGTAGGGAATCAGCAGATCGAACTTCCTCATGTCCCAGGCGGCCGTGGGACACCTCTCCGCGCAGAGCCCGCAGTGTATGCAGAGGTCCTCATCCTTCACCATCACGCGGGCCGTCTGCGGGAGGGCGTCCGAGACGTACACGTCCTGGTCGAGGTTGAGAGCAGGCGCACTCAGCCGTCCACGGAGCTCCGGCTCCTCACCGTCAGCGGTGATCGTCAGGCAGCTGAGCGGGCAGATGTCGATGCATGCGTCGCACTCGATGCAGAGGTTCGTCGTGAAGTGCGTCTGCACATCGCAGTTGAGACAACGGTCCGCCTCCCGGAGCGCCTGCTCGAGATCGAACCCCTCCTCGACCTCGACAGCCAGCGTCTGCATCCGCTCCTGGAGCCTGACGTGGCGCATCTTCTGCCTCTCGGCCTCGTCGTAGTCGTTGCTGTAGCTCCACTCGTGGAGCCCCATCTTCTGGCTCCCGAGGTTCATCCCGTAGGGCGGCCGCTCTTCGAGGGGACGCCCCCGGCAGTAGTTGTGAATCGAGATCGCGGCCTGGTGGCCGTGCTCGACGGCCCAGATGATGTTCTCGGGGCCCCACGCGGCGTCGCCTCCGAAGAAGACCCCTTCCCGCGTGCTCTGGAAGGTACCCCGGTCGACCGTCGGCTCGTCCCACTCGTTGAACTCGATCCCGATGTCCCTCTCGACCCAGGGGAAGGCCGTCTCCTGACCGATCGCGAGGATCACGGCGTCACAGGGGATCCTCGTCGTCTCCTTCACCCGGCTCCGGAGCCGCCCATCCTCACCCTCGAACCAGTCCACGATGTCGAAGTCCATCCCCACGAGCTCCCCGTCCTCGATCACGAAGCGGGAAGGGGAGTGATTCTCGGCGATCTCGATGAGTTCCTCCTCGGCGTCCTCCAGCTCCCACGGGGAGGCCTTGAAGTACTCGCGCGACTTCCTCGCTATGACCTTAACGTCCGTCCCCCCGATCCTCATGGCCGTGCGGCAGCAGTCCATCGCCGTGTTCCCGACGCCGATCACGAGGACCCGTGGCTCGATCCGGTCGATGTGCTCGAAGGCAACCGACTCGAGCCAGTCGATCCCGATGTGGATCCGGTCGGAATCGTAGCGGCCCTCTATCTCGAGGTTCTTCCCGCGCGGGGCCCCTGAGCCCACGAACACCGCATCCCACTCCCCCATCTCTCCCGACAGGAGCCGCCGCATGCTCTCGATCGGGGTGTTCAGCCGGAGGTCCACGCCCATATCGAGGATGTAGTCGATCTCCTCCATCAGTACCTGCGGGGGGAGGCGAAACTGGGGGATGTTCGACCACATGAGCCCACCGGGGCGGTCCTGCTTCTCGAAGATCGTCACCTCGTAGCCGAGCGGAATCAGGTCGTTGGCCACGGTGAGCGAGGCGGGCCCCGACCCGATGCAGGCGATCCGCTTCCCGTTCTTGACCTCCGGCACCCGGGGCAGAAGCTCCGATATGTCGTCGCGCAGGTCCGAGGCAACCCGCTTCAGGCGGCAGATCGCCACCGGCTTGCCGTCGAGCCGCGTCCGCCGGCACGCCGGCTCGCACGGGCGGTCGCAGGTGCGTCCGAGGATCCCCGGGAAGACGTTCGAGTCCCGGTTCAGCATGTACGCCTCCGTGTACATGCCCTGCGCGATCAGGCGGATGTATTCCGGAACGTTCGTATGCGCCGGGCACCCCCACTGGCAGTCGACGACCTTGTGGTAGTACTGCGGATCGGAGACGTCCGTAGGCTTCATCGGTCAGGGTCCGTGAGCAGGCCAGACAACGGAGAGGAGGCGGGAACGCCGGGTGCCCGCGAGCCTTACGCGGAGAATACCCCGGCGCGAGCCGGACGGCGAAGGGTTCGCGAGGAACCCAGGGAGAAGAGAAAAGCGCCCAATGAATACCTTGAGCCAGTGAGGCTCTATGGCCTCGGCACCCGTAGCAGGCATTATGGATCGAAAGTTTAACAGGTTCAGTATCAGGGAGGCAACAACTTCGGGCCGCCTCAAGGGTTCCCGGGGGCCGAGGCGTTTGAGAGCTCCCATCCGCCACCCGAGCCGGAAGGGGGGGCGGGACCGGGTCCGGGCGGCACGGTGGACCGGGCCGGTGCCGACGGGTGCTTCGGGCGTGCCGGGGAACGCGATGACGGACGCTTTCCGGGGAGGCCCGGGGCCCGGGCGAGGGCTTCCGCCCTGCCCCGCCCCGTCGCCTTGCCACGGCGACCGGGCGCCTCTACCCTCTCCTGTCCTCAGCTGCCGCCCCGGAGAGCGGGGCCGAGGACGTGCTGACATCGCGCATAGACGAACAGGAGCGGGAGATGCGAGCCATTCGTGTGGAAGAGGTCGGCGGCGCCGACGCACTCCAGCTTCGGGACGTGCCTTCTCCCGCGCCCGGCGAGGGAGAGGCCCGTGTCCGGATCGAGGCGAGCGGCGTGAACTTCATCGACGTCTACATGCGAACGGGTGCCTACCCGGTCCCGCCTCCGTTCACCCCCGGCATGGAGGGAGCAGGGGTCGTGGAGGCCCTCGGGGACGGGGTGGGCAACGTCGCTGTGGGAGACCGGGTGGGCTTCGCCATGCACATCGGGAGCTACGCCGAGGAGGCTGTGGTTCCCGCGTGGAAGCTCGTCAGGGTCCCGGACCACATGGAGCTGGATGTGGCCGCGGCCGTGATGCTGCAGGGGTTGACCGCCCACTACCTCGCCTACTCGACGGTGACACTCGGGAGCGGCCAGCGCGCCGTCATTCACGCGGGCGCGGGTGGGGTGGGTCTCCTGCTCACGCAGATGGCGAAGCGGGCGGGGGCCACGGTCTACGCCACCGTCTCGACTGGGGCGAAGGCCGAACTCGCGAGCGCGGCCGGGGCGGACCACGTCATCCGCTACACCGAGACGGACTTTGCGGAGGAGGTCCACCGTGTCACGGGTGGGGAGGGGGTGCACGTGGTATACGATTCGGTCGGAAAGGACACCTTCGACGGGAGCATGTCGTGCATCATGCCCCGCGGACACCTCGTACTCTTCGGTCAATCGAGCGGAGCCGTGCCACCCGTCGATCCGCAGCGCCTGAACGCGGCAGGCTCCATCTACCTGACCCGCCCGAGTCTCGCCCACTACGCGGCGACCGTCGAGGAGATCGGCTGGCGAGCCGGCG
Organism: Longimicrobiales bacterium; assembly: GCA_965218255.1. Taxonomy (GTDB): domain Bacteria; phylum Gemmatimonadota; class Gemmatimonadetes; order Longimicrobiales; family Gaopeijiaceae; genus JAAXGI01. Next base: position 37,033 of record CBDCKJ010000001.1, read on the forward strand.
AACTCTTCTCCTGGATCAGATCAGGTGAGCTCGATGTGAGGATCAGCGAGACCCACCGGCTCCAGGACGCAGGCCTCGCCCACGACCGCCTCACGGGACGGAAGACCACGGGGAAGGTCCTCCTCGTTCCCTGAAGCCCGCTTCGTGCCGGCGGCCGGATCGCCGCCGGTGCCCTTTATCTAGAAGCGCGAACTCCGGATCAGGGTGTCCGTGTCGGACCACACGTCCCGGAACCAGGCATTCGCCTCTTCCGCCTCGGCATCCTGCCCCTGGGCCCGGAGCGCCTGCTCGAGCCCGAAGACGGACCACCCGTTGTGCGGGTGCATCTCGAGCGAGGCCCGGTAGACCTCCTCCGCCTCGGCAGGCCGACCGGCCTCGAGGAGCGCCGCGCCCAGCCAGTGATGCGCACCGAAGGGGAGCGGTTCCGGCTCGTCGTAGGAAAGCCGTTCGTGGATCTCGACCGCCCGCTCGAAGGCGTCGATCGCCTCCTCGAGCCGCCCTTCATCGCGAAGGATCTCCCCTTCCAGGACCGCGCCCGCGATCCCGAGGAGCTGGGCGGCCGTGTGCCTGCCCCGGATCAGGACATCCTCCGGGATGGACTCGGCGGCCTCCATGACCCGGTCCAGGTAGACACGCGCCAGATCGGCCTCCCCCGTCTTGAGGTGGGCATATCCGCGGGCGAACTCGTAGAGGCTCCGCGGAATCGCATCCTCCGGCACCTCGTCCAGCTCGAGGATCTCGTCGAACCAGCCGAAGCGGAGCAAGACAAGCGCCTCGAAGTAGATGCCGCCGGGGACCTGGTCGGCGTAGGCCTTCGCGGCGCGGAGCGAGACCCCGCCCTGTCCGGACATCGAACCTGCGAAGAACAGCATGTGCAGGTTGTGCGTGGCTGCGTAGGAGACACCCTCCTCCCACGCGGCTCTCTGGTCGGAGTGCCACGCATCGATGTTCGCGCGCACGGCCGACTTCCAGCGCCCGATCTCGTTGTACGTGTGCGACGGCATGTGGTTGATGTGACTCGAGCCCGGGATCGTCGCCCCCAGGAAGTCCGCGCACGCCTCCGCCTTTCCGGGGTCCTCGGTGGCCTCCGTGCCGTGAACGTACAGGTGGCACGAACCCGGGTGGGTGATGTCCTTGGAGAGCACGTCCTCGAGGACCCGGTGGAAGCTCTGGACGAATGGATCCCCCATCCGGTACTGGGCGCGGGTCGGATTCAGGAGCATGATGGACTCGGCGTACATCGTCCCCACATCCAGATCGTCGGGGAAGGCCCGGTAGACCTCTGCCATCGCCCGGGAGTACATCGAGTCGAGCTGGGGGCGGCGCGCCTCGTCCTCCTCCTCCGTGTAGCGGAGCGACATCGCCTCGATCAGCGCGCGCTCGACGGGTGTTGCTCCCTCGGCCTCGGCCAGGTCCAGCGCGCGCTGGATCGCCTCGAAGGCCTCGGGTGCGTTTTGCGCCTGCATCCGCCCGTTGAGGAAGGGGCCCCTCGCCCACGCCTCCCCGAAGTAACACATCGCACAGCTCGGATCCTGCCTCTGCGCTTCCTCGAAGGAGGCGACCCCCGCCGGCAGGGTGAATGCGTACATCATCTGCATCCCCTGCCGGTAGTACGCCTGCGCCGAGGGGGAGTCGGTCGTGATCTCGCGGTCCAGCGGTCCGAGGACGGAGTGGTAGAGGGGGAACTGGGGCTCTGCCGACATCTCCGGACCCTCCTGCTGGGCACCCAGGGCGCCGGGCGCGAGGGTCGCGAGCGCCGCGGCGAGCAGGATGAAGCGGCGGGAGAGTGACGTGTCTGCAATCTGCATCGCTGGACTCCCTATGGAGGTGCGTGAACGACCGGTCGATCCGAAGCCGGAAGATAGTTAGGTTGCAGACCGGTGCGGGGAAGAGCAAGGGGCTGCGGCGGGTGCCCGAAGGGGCGAGATGCCCGTCACGCCGTGCAGGTCGAGGCCCTCCGGACGTGCAATGATCCTGCCGGCCGCCGACGCGATATCCGAAACGTCGGCTCCGCACATCGCTGCCGATGCCCGGGAGCGTTCGCCCAGGGGCCTGTCTGCCCCGCAGACCCAGGTCGCTCACTCCCCCTGACCTGAACTCCCCGGTACACGCAGAGTGAATCCCGGAAAGGGAGTGATTTCCTTCCGGCGCTGGATGGGCGCTCATCGGATCCCGGTCGGCCGAGCCCCGGGTCAGGCGCACTTCGGCGCTTCCAGCCGAAGCTCGTTCGTGCGATACCGGCGGATCGGGCCGGTGCCGTTTCCTTCCAGGTAGATGACGACGCAGTGTTCGCGCGCCTCTTCGGCGGCCGAGCCGAGTGCATGGTTCCACTGCTCGATATCCGCCCGAATCTTGCTGCCGGGCTCCTCGATTCGCTTGAGCTTCTCCTGATTCGCCACCTTTCGCAGGAGCGGCGTCAGCCAGGTCCCCTTCGGATCTGCCACATCCCCCTTCCGCTTCTGATGAAGCGGTCGAGCCGGGCTTCGTCGAGGATCGTCCTGAAATCTGCATCTGATTCGGAAACCTTCGCGAGGAAGTGTTCCAGCTGCCGGGCTTCGTCGAGGATCGTCCTGAAATCTGCATCTGATTCGGAAACCTTCGCGAGGAAGTGTTCCAGGCGGGGTTCTGAGAGAGCCGGGCTTTCCCCCCAGCGTTGCTTGCAGGCGGACGGCCTCCGCCAGGATCCCGTAGAGGCCCGCCGAGAAGAACCGGGATTCGGTACGCCGCTTCGGTCCACGCATCTTCCCAGCTCCCGAGATCTCCCGGCCGGGCGCCGGCGTCGCTGTCGAGTTGAAGCAGGCGCCGGTACTTGAATCGCAGCCAGTTCACCTCGCGCCCGAGCAGCGCCAGAACAAGCCTTCCCTCGTCTAGAGCCGCTGCTGGTGTCCAGCCTCGGCCTAGTTGTCCCGGATCTCCGCTCCCGCGCTCTCGAGGCGGCGGTGGTCATCGGCGTCCATCGCGTCGGCGATCCTGCCGAGGATCTCATGTACCCTGTCCAGACGCCCGAGCACCATCGCGGACGCGCCCGTGGCCAATGAGGATGAGCGGTGGCACGACCGTGATGACCGCCGGGCCGGCCGCAGCGAGTGGTGTATGGGACACGATGGTCCCCGCCGACCCGATGACGGCCGTCCGGACACCGCTGCCGATATGCATCCCGCCGAGGGGCTGGCCGTCGCCACGGAGAGGTTCCCGGTGGCGAGCGACGACGCGATGGTGGCCGCACCGACGAGTCCGGGGATCTGGCCCGATCAGTCTCCTTGCCGCGATCGAAGGGGCGGCCGGCCGTCCAGGAGCTCCGCAGGGCCTCGCTCGCGTCCCTGCCGCGGTCGACGAGCGCGAACCAGGGCACTCCACCGTGCTCCACAAGGTGCAGCTTCGGGGCTGTCGGCAGCGGCTCGCCCGCCACATCGCCCCCTCCCTGCACCACCGCCCGCCGGTGCGTGGACTCTCGGTAGTCGCCCGAGCGGGAGGCGTCCGGCGGCAACCGGGGTCTCCGCGCTCGCGCCCGGATTACTCGGGCGAACCACCTGGACAGGATCTCGCGAAGCGCGGCGCCAACCATCCGTGGTGGCCATCGTCTCACCGCTTTTGCACTCTCCGGTTACTCCGGCACGATCACGGATTCAGCCTCCGGACGCTCCACGCCCCGTCCCCGCGGGAGCCCCTGAGGAAGAGGAGGCGGTCGTGCAGCCGGTCCGGCCTTGCCTGCCAGAACTCGATTCTGCCGGGCATCACCCGGTATCCCCCCCAGTGAGCCGGACGGGGCACTTCGGTCCCGAGAAACCGCTCCTCGACCTCGCCGAACCTCGCCTCGAGGGCTGCCTGGCTCTCGAGCTCGCTACTCTGTCTCGAGGCCCACGCACCGATCTGGCTCCCCCGCGGGCGGGTGCGGAAGTACGCGTCCGACTCCACGGCGGAGACCCGCTCGACCTGTCCCCCCACGCGAATCTGACGGCCCAGATCATGCCAATAGAGGTTGAGTGCCGCCCGCGGCCGGACGTCGAGGGAGCGACCCTTCGCCGATCGGTAGTTCGTGAAGAAGACGAAGCCCCGCTCCCCGATCCCTTTGACGAGGACGATCCGTCCGCTCGGCCACCCTCCCTCGTCCACCGTGGAGAGGCACGCCGCATTCGGTAATCTGATCACGGAGTGCGTATACGCGTGCTCCAGCCAGCGGCGGCTCGCCTCGATCGGGTCCGGGCCGGGGTGCCGGGCGTCTCCGGCTTTCACGGCGCCCCCTCCATCCTTCCCAGCTCGTGGCGGAGCGACACTTCGAGGTCCGGGTACCGGAAGGCGTACTCGCCCCGAAGCGCCTTCTCGGGGAATACGCGCTGCCCGGAGAGGAGGAGCTCGACGCCCATCTCGCCCACAGCACCCCGAATGACTCCGCCCGGGACGGGAAGGAGCGTGGGCCGCCCGAGGACGCGGCCGAGGACGTCCGTGAAGGCCGCATTCGTGAGTGGAGCCGGACTTGCGGCGTTCAGCGGCCCTTGCAGTCCGCCGTCGGTCATCGCATGCAGAGCCAAGCCCGTGTGGTCGTCCAGATCGATCCACGAGACATACTGGTGCCCCGACCCGATGCGTCCCCCGAGCCCCAGGCGGAATGGGAGGAGGAGCGCCGCGAGCGGGCCGCGCGCCGGAGAGAGGACGAGGCCTGTTCTCATGCGGACGGTCCGGATCCCCGCATCGCGGGCGGGATCCGTCGCCGTCTCCCACCTGCGGCAGACTTCGGCCAGAAAGCCCCGGCCCGGGCCGCTTTCTTCCGTCAGGCGTTCCTCGCCCCGGTTCCCGTAGAAGCCGACGGCGGAGGCGGACAGGAGGACGCGAGGAGGGCGCGCGAGGTGACCCAGGGTGCGGGCGAGGAGGCGGGTCCCTTCCTCCCGGCTCTCGAGGATCGCCCTCTTCTTTGCCCGTGTCCAACGGAGTCCGGCGATCGTCTCGCCCGCGAGGTGGACGACAGCGTGGACGCCCTCGAGTGCGTCCGTCGGCAGGTGTCCCGAGGCGGGGTCCCACCGCACCCAGCCGGAAGCCCCTCCTCCCGCCGGGCGCCGCGAGCGGGAGATTCGAAGGACCCGGTAGCCCGCCGCCTCGAGCTGCGATGAGAGCGCCGTTCCGATGAGCCCGGTGCTCCCGGTGATCGCGACCCTCGTGCCCTCCCCCGGACCGTACCTCGAGATGAGCGCGAGGTCCGTATCGATACGCCGCGCCCGAAACGCGAAGAGTCGCGCGAGCTCCCGCCTGACTCTCGAAGCGCCGAAGGCCGCCGAGAGCGGCCCGGTGGGTCCGGTCCATTCGACGATGTCCACGAGAGCCGTAGCGTCCCCCGGGAGCGGCTCGAGCCGGTGCGAGTGGCGCCAGTGGTCGAATGGCCCCCGCACCTGGCGGTCTACGATGAGGCCGGCCGGATCCATCTCCGCGCGCTCGAATTCGGAAGTGACCCCCATCGGTCCCTTCCCGACGCGGAGCACCACCCGGTCGCCGGGGGAGAGGCGCCCGCCGGGTCCCGTGACCACCCGGACGCTCCACCACGGGGGGAAGAGGCGGAGGAGAGAGCCGGGGCGGGCATGCCAGGCGAAGACGTGCTCTGGGGGGTGGCCGATCTTCGACCTCGTCTCGAATTCAGGCATCCGGCCGCCCACTCCTCCCGTTCACCCGCTCCCTGGTTACCCGGGACGCTCAAGGAGGCGCCGCCCGGTCGCCCGACCGACCGACGAGCATCGCCGCCTGCATCAGCAGCTTTGGCCGGCGTTGCTCGACCGTCACGAACTCGTGGTCGCTATCGCCTGTATAGGCCGCGTCCGGTGTCGAGGGTCCGACGTTCACGCCATGCGGGCGGAGCCCTCCCTGGGTGCCCTCGCCCACCGCGACGGGGCCCGGATCCCGTTCGCCCGGACAGTGACGATACGCGTCGAGGAGGGCCGGGACATGCGGCGCGGACTCGGCGTGGTACGGCTGACCCATCTCGACCCGGAAGTTCGGCCCACGGCCTCCGCGCCGAGCCGGATCATCCGGTTCGCGGGAGACGACGGCCCGTCGTGCATGGCGGGGAGCGCGGCCCATCGCGTCAACGCGCTCCGGCCCTCCCGGGGCCGCGCGGCCGTACCTTGAGGTCTCCCTCTCCGACTTCAACGGCGAAGCTGACACCGGCAGCCGGACCGATCCCCGGGCAGCGCCCCGTCGCAAGGCCGGCGTTCGCTTCCTCCACGACGGTCACCACTTCTCCGGGGTCCGATTTCTCGCCTCGCCCCCGTGGACCGGAGGCGGCGCGCTGGGCCCTCCCTCCCTCTGGCGCGGGTGGTGAACACGACCGGGCCGTGGTCCTCCGCGATGGCGGAGAGGGTGTCCCTTCGTTCACGGTCTCATGCCATGCCACTAGGTTCCGTGAAGGCTACCTAACCCACTGTAGAACTTTGATATACCTCGTATTGACGTATCATGCCATTCCGCTTAGTATCACTCTAATTATGATAATTGTAGTGATAGCCCATGAAGCGACCGAAGCAACTGAGCGCTGCGTTTGTCAAGACCGTTACGCAGCCCGGCCGGTATGGAGACGGACGCGGCGGGCATGGCCTTTCGCTGCTCGTGAAGCCCACGACCACCAGGAGGCTGTCGAAAACCTGGGCGCAAAGGCTACAGGTTGACGGGAGGGCTGTAAACATCGGGCTCGGTTCCTACCCGGTCGTAACGCTGGCGGACGCCCGGAAGAAGGCGCTCGCCAACCGCCGGATCGTCGCGCAGGGGGCCGATCCGCGCGGGAGCGGCATCCCGACTTTCGCCGAGGCCGTCGACAAGGTGATCGCGATTCACCGGGATTCCTGGAGGCCGGGCAGCAAAAGCGAAGCCCAATGGAGAGCATCACTCCGGGACTACGCGGCACCGCGATTGAGCGACAAGCGCGTAGATCAGATCACGACGGCTGACGTGCTGTCCGTCCTGGTCCCGATCTGGAGTACTAAGCGCGAGACGGCGCGACGGGTGCGCCAGCGAGTCGGAGCTGTAATGAAGTGGGCGGTCGCGAAGGGCTACCGGGAAGACAACCCGGCCGGTGACGCGATCGGGGCGGCGCTGCCCCGGCACGGAGGCTCGACCCGGCATTTCCCCGCCCTGCCTCACAATCAGGTTGGGGCGGCGCTGGCAACTGTACGGGCTTCTGGGGCGTGGATCTGCACCAAATTGGCCTTCGAGTTTCTTGTCTTGACAGCTGCGCGATCCGGTGAGGCTCGCAACGCCCGGTGGGAGGAAATCGACTTCGAGAACGCAACGTGGACGGTGCCAGGGGAACGAATGAAGGCTGGGCGGGCGCACCGGGTGCCGCTATCGTCGCATGCGGTGGCCGTGCTTGTTGCGGCGCGTGAGATCGCCGACGGTGGCGGGTTGATCTTCCCGGCGATCACCGGGCGGGCGCGGTCGGCCATGACGATGACCAAGCTGGTTCGTGAGCTCGGGATCGAGGCGGTCCCCCACGGCTTCCGCGCCAGTTTCCGGGATTGGGCGGCCGAGAAGACGGATCATCCCCGCGAGGTCATCGAGGCGGCGTTAGCGCATGTGATCCGGAACAAGGTCGAGGCGGCGTATCGGCGCACGGACCTGTTCGAGCGTCGGCGTCGGCTGATGGACGACTGGCAGCCTACTTAGCTGGCGAGCTCGGCGGCCCGGGGATCGTCAACACGCACGTTCGTCGAACCTGAGCCGACGATGGCGATTAGGACGGCAGTGCCGACACTCGACGCTCGGCTCGGCGGGCAGCCGAGTTAAACCGTCCACGAAACTGGATCAAGCCCAGAAGGTGCTGTGCACCTCCGCCGATTGCGCCACGGCCCTCTTGGACTTGGCACTCGCGCCAGCTCCAATCGACTATCAGTCTCCGATGGACTTCAAGCGAAGCCGTGACGAGGCAGAATGAGGCCGCCTTCTACTCCACCGCTTCACGGCGGAAGCTTTGGCTCCCCGTCGCTACGGGAGGAGCCAAGACCAGCTCGGCCTCGCCAGCGCAGCCGCCGTGGTGGGGATGAGCGATGTGCTCGTCCACATGAATCTGCCACGCGGAGGCGGGCCGTTCCCTGGGCTACCCCCCGTGTGGGGCGATTGAACCCGGATCCTGCGATGCCGGGGTGGATATACACTTCTTAACACCTTATACTTGAGGGGTTTATATTAATATATGCCTCGATACGGAGGGCACCCTCCAGGTGCGCCATCATCATACGGGAAGCCGGCCTCATGTGCAGGGCTCGCGACGGCCGCTACGCGTCCGGCACAGCGCGCAGAACCTCACCGACGGCGGCGGCCTGGTGCTGGTTCGAAAGCTGTTCGACCGGTTCGGCCTGGCCGGCTGGATCGACGGTCAGGCGAACAGGGAGAAGGGGTCCTACCGGCCGGGCCTGATGACCGAGGTGTGGATTGCGCTTCTGCTGTACGGCGGCGGGGTGATCGATGACCTGCCGCTCCTCGAGCGCCGGGGTGTGCGCCGGATCTTCGGCTGGATCCGTGTGCCGGACCCCACGACGTTCGGCAGATGGCTCCGGCGGGCCAGTGAGCACATGGTCCCGCTCCTGGACGAGCTGCTGTGGAGGATGGTCCGGCAGCGCTGGGCGCTTCGGGCCCGCGGCGTCCCGAAGAAGCTGACCCTGACGCTGGACTCGACGGTCGTGGTGCGCTACGGACACAAGCAGGCCGGGGCGGAGCTGGGCTACAACCCGAAGAAGCGGGGCCGTCGCTCCCACCACCCGCTCGTGGCTTTCGTCAATGAGACGGGCGACTGCCTGGGGGTGCGCTGGCGGGCGGGCAACGCCCACACGGCCGAGGGGGCCACCGAGTGGCTGCAGGCACTGGTGGGACGCCTGACAAGCGCGGGTGTCGGCGACATCACGGTGCGCCTCGACAAGGGCTTCTTCAGCCAGAAGATAGTGCGGGCGCTCGAGGAGCTGGGCGTATCTTTCCTGCTTAAGGTTCCTCGCCACAGATGGTTAGACGGCCACCGGGGCCCGTGGCGCTACTCGAAAAAGGGCGATGCCATCTTTGCGGGCGAGGAGCTGTGGAGCGCGACGGGTTCGCTCTGGGATGCGCGTCTCCTCACGATCCAGACCAGAAAGCCGGTCGAGACCGAGGAGGGAATGCTGGAGCTCGACACCTACGAGGTGGGCCACCAGGCGGACGTGCTGACCAACATCCCCGGCATCCACGCCCTGACCGCCTGGCGCCGATACAACGGCGGTGCCGTCGTCGAGCAGCGGATCGAGGAACTCGCCCAACTCTCGGCCGGCAAGACCGCCGTCGACGACCTCGGGGGCAACGCCCTCCTGTGGAGCCTCGCCGTCGTGGGCTACCAGACCTTGCATACGCTGCGCCAACACTTCCTCTCGGGCTCCTGGCGGACGGCGCAGCCGAAGCGACTCCGCCTCTGGCTGCTCCGGCTTCCCGCGAAGCTGACCACCCATGGACGCAAGAGCTACCTCCAGTTGCTTCGCGACGAACCCGTCCGCCTCCGCCTCCTCACGGCCCTGCGAGGACTGAACCACGACATCCCGCCCCCGGCGCCCGCCTGAGTCTGGCGGCCGCGACGCGCGCCATGCAGGTCCCACCCACGATCCCGGGGCCCATGTCTCCCGCGGCCACTCGTCGCGCCGATACTCGGCGTCTGTTCGCCTCAGGTCTCCTCATTGCAGCACTGCCGTGACCCCCAAAGCTTGATACCTCCCGCTCCCGCGCCCCTTCTCCATCCACTCCGCACTCGCCCCCCAGAACACCGCCCCAAATGGCCCCCATCGCAGGATCCGGGTTGAAATCTCCCGGCACCGGCTCCATAGTGTGGGATCCGTTTCTTGGGGTTCTTGGGAGCTTGCTTGCCTCACCTGAAATGAAGGTGATCGGACTCAACTGGAGGTGACTCGAATGCACTTGTCCAGGCAGCTGCACGCCTTCGGAGCCACGCTTGCGATCTGGGCCCTACTCGGCGGAGCGGAACAGGGCGCGGGTCAAGCGCCGGCGTCCTACGGGTGGTACGTGAGCGCGAGCGGCGGGACGAATTGGAATCCCGTCATGAAGCAGGCGGGCTATAACCGGGACAACATCTGTTACCCGACGTTCCTCTGCAGCGGCACGCCCGAGCGTTATAGCTGGTCTTACGATCTTCCCTCGGATCTCGGTACTGCTTTTGAAGTCGCCTTCGGTCGAGATTTCGGCGACGTGCGTCTGGAGGTGTCGGTCTCCCAGCGATCGCACAACGTCGAGCAAGAATTCACCGACATTACCTTGCTCGATGGATCTCCGATCCTGCCTAACGACGACAGCAACTATACGTCGGCCAACACTTCCAGGGTCGATGCCTTGGCCGCGCGCACGCTGTCCCTGAACGCCTATCACGACTTCGCGTTCGCAGAAAGCCGGGTTATGCTTTACCTGGGCGCCGGGCTGGGCCTGTCCTTCGTCGAGCTGTCGGGGCTGTATTTCAGCAGCGAATATTCGTGCATTAGTCAGCCGTGCGGCGGTCGTCCTGCGGAGGAGTACAACAGTCTGCAGGACGTTGATCTGTCCGACAGAGGTCTTTCCAAGCAGCTTTTTGCCGGCGCCGACTATCGTCTGGGCGACAAGCTCCTGCTCGGCCTGAAGGCGTCCTACAGCTGGGTCGACGACCTTGTGGACACGGGTCCTTACGAGGTGCATCCGCTTCCCATAATGAACGACACCGAAATCAGTCGCATCAATCCCTGGTCTATGATGCTCGGCTTGAAGTACCTGCTCAGCGATTGAGGGATCGTCCCGACGGATATTGACATGCGCCGCGTCGGCGCGGTCCGACCACTACGCGGCCAGCGCTTTGGGATCAACGTTGCCTGGTTTTCCACGGTGAGCCTGCAGGGGTGTTCGGAGCGCAGACATTTGCTCGTATGTCCTCGACGAGTTCCCCATTGATTTGGCCGACGAGACCTCTAGCGGCCTCTCCTAGTCCGCGTCCCCTCAACCGACCCCAGCAGCTGCCTGCCGCCATATGTTCTTCGTGTGGCGCGCGACTCAGGACGCACCGGCAAGAGGGACGGAGGGCGAGCCTCCCGCCCGCGAACTCTGCCACAGCGCCGGCCTCCCGGGGATCGAAGGGGGCAGCCAGGCTCCAATGTCACACATTGGGTAGGCTGGCTCCTGTGCGCCAAACAAACTCGTCCACCGACGCTGGGAAACCCGGGCCGGCAACAACTCCATACGCGTACATTGGGAGCCCGCTTCATGCAGTGTCAACAACGGGCAAAGAGGCGATGTCCCTAGAGTTCCATCTAAGTGCAGGGGCCGGACCAGATGCCGCCAGCGGACGCCCTCGACTCCGCTCGGATTTACAGCGCGCGTGGTGCCCTCTGGGGCGGGCCGGCCACGAGTAGAGCCGACGCGCTCTGGGGCCGGGACATGATGGCGGGGCTCGGGGCGGCAGGCCTGGGATCGGGGCAACCGGCGATGCGGAGTTCGGCTATGCGCTGCCCGCCGGGAGCCGATTAGCCGGGACCCCAAGGTTCGGCATCATGACTTCCGAGATCGGGCGCGACTACCGGCTGGCCGGCAGCCTGGCTATGCTGCAGGGCGGGGCCCTGAGCTTCCAGTTTGGCCTCGATTCTCGGCGCCGTGAGAGCCTGGGTCAAAGATCCGCGGACCACGGCTTAGTCGACCGACTCACGGCGAGCGGATAGGTGGTGTCCCCGACGCACCGGCTGTGCGCCGGGGACGTGCCAGCTGACCCGTGGCTGGCAAGGATGCTGGCGCACAAGCCGAAGATGCTGGTCGCGGTGGTGTTGGCCAACAAAAATCGGGGCAGTCCGCGAAGAACCCTATTTCCGGCGGACTGCCCAGTCAAGCAAGATGTAGCCATTATTCCGGCTGTTTCCCTAGAAAGATTATGATCACCCACTCTTTCAAGGTGCCTCCAAGATGAGGGGAAGCCCTAGCTCTCAGCAAGAGGCAGGCGGGGAGGGAACTATGGCGGCCCCGCCGGGTCAACTCCAGATGGTCTGTGAGGTGTGGCGGGTGGCACGTTCGACGGTCTACACGATGCGGGCTCAAGGGATGGGTTCTCAGGCGAGGGAGGGGCGAAAGCGGGGTCGGAAGACCGAGATCACCGACGAGGAGTTGGTGGCTGAGGTCCGCCAGGTCCTTCGGGAGAGCGACTTCATGGGCGAGGGGCACGGGAACGTGAGAGCCCGCCTGAGGTCGAAAGGGGTCCTTGCGGGCAAGAACCGCGTGCTGAGGCTGATACGCGAGAGCGGGCTGTTGGCGCCGGTGCGGCGCGGACACCCAAGGGGAGACCCGAGCCACAGCGGCCGGATCACGACCGAGCGCCCAACGAGCTGCGGGGTACCGATGCGATACGCTTCTACACGAAGGCGGATGGCTGGTGCTGGTCGTTCGTCGCCCTCGATCACTGTGTCAGCGACGTCGTGGGGTGGGATGTGGCCAAGTTTCCATTAGATTGCCTTAAGATAAGACGAGAATGCATGGTGAACCGTTCATGATCGGCCGTGAGAGATGATGAGCCCCGAACTGCAGCGAACATGAGCGGAAAGATTGCTGTCTTGAGCGTGGGAGCCGCCCTCGCCCTGGCTACTCCCCACGAGCCTTCGCGCCTTGCGTAGAGAGATGGCCCAGATTCGTCGCGAGGTCGCGAGCGTGTGCGAGCGCATTGGCACACCTGGAGGGGACCCAAGGAGACCACCTTCCGACGAGTCGGCGGGCCACGGGCGCTCCACTACGCCTGTCCTTGGGCTTGGTCCTCCTCTCACTTGCCGCCGCGTCGTTGGAGGCCCAGGACGTACTGGAACCACTCCTCCTAGCCGCCGACCAGGGCAGCCCCGACGCGCAGTACGACCTCGGGTTGGCCTACAGCAATGGGGGCGTTCTCCCCCGGGACGATGCCGAGGCGGTACGCTGGTTCCGGATGGCCGCCGACCAGGGCGGCTCAGCGACCACGCGGGCCGAAACGTGCAGAAGGTCTCGAAACAAGTGATGCGGAAGCCGACCCTCGCATGTTTAGGGGAAGGCCGCCGATCGGCCGGGAAGCGAGCGACGGGAGCACCGGCCGGTTTCCGCCAGGGTAATGGCGTCGACACGTATGGAAGATGGAAGGTGTGGCAACACGGGAACCCCTGTCGGTGCCGTGCAGGGGGTGGAAAGGGACCAACGGGAGCCGGACTGACCGCTACCGCGAAAGCGAGCGGATTACGGACCGTACCCTACGGGCACCGAACCACCTCCTGACTCTACCCATGCGACGCCTTGTCGGGATACTGGCCTACTACATGCGGGGCTGCTATCGTGGCGGATGTGCTCGCTTCCAGCAGCTGAGGAGAGGACTGTTGAAGAAGAACAACGACGTTTGTCCCACTGAGGAACGCGGCACCGACAAGGGTCACGGCGCACGAGCGAAGGCGGGTCATCCCTCGGACGGAAGCGCCAACTCAGCCGCGAGCAATGTCCCATACATCGGCAAGGCGGTTGTCATCAAGGGGGAGTTGAGCGGGAGCGAGGACTTAACCATTGACGGTCAGTTCGATGGTCGGATCGAACTTCGCGGTCACACGCTGACGGTCGGCCGGAATGCCAGAATCAAGGCGGACCTGATTGCGAATTCGGTCGACATCCTCGGCCGGGTCACCGGGAACGTCACTGCAGTCGACATGGTGCACATCACGAATGGCGGTACTCTCAACGGTAACATCGAGGCGCCTCGAGTGGCCATTGCTGAAGGTGCGAACTTCCGAGGGAGAGTCGACACGCCGCGCGACGGCGACCTCCACGACCGCGCTCCCGTCAAAGCGCCTGCCCCACCCGCCCACCACCGGCAAGCCAAGTGATCACCATAATACTGTTGTCGTCCACTTAGGTGCCCCCATGCCGTGGAGCACGCGTGACTGTCAGGCCGGTCGCCGCACCTCGGCATCTTTCTCCGGCGCTTCGACATCCGTCCACGGTGCGGCCGTCTCGATCCGCAGCCGCTTGATGCCGCGTTCGATCCGTTCGGCGAGCTGTCGCTCGGCTTGAAGCGCCTTGAGTGCCGCCTGTGCGCTCCGGATGTCTTCCTGCACACGCGCCGTCCCCTCGACGGCGTGGTCGATAATGGCGCGCTGCTCGGTGAGCAATTGGAGATTCACGTGCACGTCCTTCAGCAGGTTGCCGATCATGTTCGTCTTGAGTTGCAATTCGTCGATCATCGCCTTGCGGGACTCGATGGCGGCCATTCGCCGCTCCGTTTCGCCAACGCGTTTCCTTGCGGCGTTGAGCAGTCGGTGCAGTGTGTCGATCTGCGTACGCTGCTTGATGATCTCCTGCAGGTCGGTCTTGCTCTGCTGACTGATCTGATGAACGATGTCAATTTCCTTCTTGACGGCGCCCACCGCGTCTCCATGCGCAATGACGGCCTGCATCTGCCGGTCGACACGATCTTCTAGGGCATGGAGCTCGGTCATCCGCTTCTCCGCCACGGCAATCCGTTTGTCGGCGAACGCCAGTTGGGAATGTCGCTGATCGATCTGCACAAGCTGCAGATCGACTCGCTTGATCCGTTCATCCGCGGTCTTCATGCGCGTCCTGACGTCGCGTTGGTGCGTCTGAGCGCGACCCAGCTCCCGCAGCAGATCGTCCTTAAGCGTTGAAACCTGGCCGAGCTCTTCTGAAGCGCCCTGGACCTGCCGAATCTGGTCGTCAACCGTTGTCGCCACGTCGCGGCTGCGATCGACCGCTTCGGAGATGCGGCGCTCGAGCGCGGTCAGATCAGCCTTTTCAGCGTCGTATTCCTTACATGCGGCGGCGAGCCCATCGATCCGCATCTTCAGCGCGGCCACCTGGGTCGTCAGTGGCAAGAGCGTGTTCTGGAGCGCGGCCACCTTCTGCAACTTTTGCTGGGCGTCATCAACCTGGACATCGACCCCGTCGCACGCGTTCTTGAGCGCCTCCACCGCCTGCTGACGGGTTAGTTGCTCGGCAACCCGTTCGTCAATGGAAGCGCTCAGTGTGTTGAGCGCATCCAGACGTGTACCGATGTTGGCGACCAGTTGCTGATGATCGGCGACGCGCGCCATGCGATTGTCAAGATCGTCGACCGTCGTCTCAAGTGACACGGCTCTCCGCGTTGCCTCGTCGACGACCGACAGCTTATTGCTGACCGCGTCCATGCCGGACTCGAGTTCCGGCATGCGCTGGCGGAACTCGTTTATCCGGTTGAGGAACGCCTCGAGCGCGCCCCGGTCGGAGTTGATCTGGTCCCGAGCCTTGACGATCTCGGCGTGCGTCACATGAAACTGGTCGATTTCCTTGCGAAGGGCGTCGAGCTCCGGGCGCCCCTGCGCTAACGTCGTCTGCCGGCGTTCGACCTCCTCGGTCAGCGCTTCCACCCCGCTCAAGCGCTTCTCCAGCCTCTCGAGCTCGCTCGCCCGCTCCTCAAGCTGCTGCATGCGTCCGCCAAAGCTCTCAATCTGGCCACCGAGATCGTCGGCCCGCTGCTGCATTGCCGCCACGGGCTCGGCCTTGTCGGAGAGACTGCCGATGTCGTGCTCGACCTTGGAGAGCACGCGCTGAAGCGTCCGCACTCGCCTATCGTGGCCGTCCAGCGTCTTATGTTCGATGGCCAGCCGCTCGGTGGAATCCTTGACGAATTCGACGAACTCCGTGCGTCTCGTTTCGAGCGCTACGAAGCTGGTGGTGTAACTTTCCCGGATCTTCTCCCCCTGCTCGAAACGTGCGGTGATCTCCTCCGAGACCTGCTCGATTCGTTGCGCCGTCTCGTCGACCTGCGCCGCCTGCTTGTTCGCCTCGTCGAGCTTGCCGATCTGGAGCTCCATTTTCCAGACCATCTCGCTCAACCGATTCGATTCGACCACCGCATGCTCGACCGTCTGCTTCTGGCTCTCAAGCGACTTCACCTTGCTGAGCACGTGCTCGGCGAGCACATTCAGGTTAGATAGCCGTTCGTCGGTCGTTTTGCTCAGCTCGTGAAGCTGGGTGAGCGGTCCGAGCTGCTCCTCCACGTCGCGGACGATCCGGGTGGTCTGGTCCGCGTTCTCTCGCGTCTTGCGCAACGACGCGCCCAGGCGGTCGTGATCCTGATGCAACTGGGACGCCTGCACGCGGAGCCGGTCGAGATCGTCCGCGAGCGCACCCGACTTGTCGGAAGATGCCTTCACGACCGCCTGCGTCTGCCGCAGCTCCTCCCGAGCGCGCTTCAGGATCGCGCGCTCTTTGTCAAGGGAATTGAAGTTCGCGGTCGCCTCGATCCCCTGCTTGGTGAGCTGCTGTACCGCTTGGCGGTGCTTGGCGAGGTCGCCGTCAGTCGCCAGCAGGTTTTGCGCCGTCTGCTGCGCCTGACCGACAGAATCGACGAGCGACTGCACTCGGCCCTCGAGGGTCTTGACGCTCTCTGTTGTGGCCTCGACCGCCGACAGCCGGCTCGACAAATCCTCCAATGTGGCCGTCGCGCGCGAGGCGCGCTCGGTCACCCGCTTCACCGATGCGCCAATCTTCGACAACTTTGCAGCATGGGGCTTGATCTGCGTCAAGCTCGCGCTCAACGCAGCCCGTTCCTCCCGCGCGGCGGCGACCGCCGCCTGAAGTGCATCCGCCGGCTTCGACAGCTTTCTCTTCTTCAACGCTTCCTGCAGGTCTTTGATGATCGGCATCGTGCTCTCCCCACATCCTCACGACAGGAGGGTGTCCCATAGTTGGTGGCAGCGGTGCGCTGGCACGCGGTACTCGCGTTGCGCCTTGATCCCGGTACCACACCAACGCAACAAGATCGATTTCGTCCCACGTCGCCAACCGCGTTTCCCAAGACTGCGCCGCCGTCAGCACCAGGAAGTCGAAGGCCGACTTCCTGCAGGGCGTCGACCACGTCGGACCGATCCTGCACCGTACCGCGCTCGACGCGCACAAATCTCTGCCGCGTCCAATGACGCGACTCAACCAAACGCGTGCAGCTGTTGGAAGCCGTCGAACAGTGTACAGATCGAGGGCAGCCGGCGCCAGATCGAATCGGAACCAGTCCACAACAGACAAGACACCCGGAGTCATAGATTAATGAGCGGGCTGCGGTGTCGAGGCCGCCGCCGGTGATTTGATTGATCCAGACCTCGGTTGGGAGAGGCTGGGGCTTGGGGATTGCTGATTCCACGGCATGTCGATCACAGATTCCACGGCATGTCGATCACCCTGGAGTGAGCGAATAGGGGCGCTGGATGACCTGATGTGCTCCGCCCCCTTCGATCCCCCGGAGGCCGGCGCTGCTCCGGCAGGCCATGGCGCGCACGCGGACGCGGACCGCCCCGGCGGCCGCGGTGGAGCGCGAGCGCACCCGCCAAGTCGCGCGCATCGGCAGCAACCTCGACCAGATCGCTCGCTGGGCCTACGCCTACGCCTCGGCATCCAGTTATCCTGCGGGAAGGCAAATGCCGGTGCCCGGGAAGGGCGCGTCCCGGACTTGGCGGCGTACGCCTTGACCGCGTAATTGGCCGACGAGACCCGAGACCCGGAGGCCGGATCGGTCGTTGATACGCCGCGCTCCCAGCGGCGCTGGACAGCCTTCCCGCCAAGGGATCCATGGACCGGGAGCGACCCCTGGAGGGCGGCGGCCAGCGTGTGAAAACACGCATGGCCCCGCGCCTGCACCAAGCCTTCGGCCTGGGGGGTCGCTCCCTTCCGGTCGGTGCTGCCCCGTTCGGGGCCGCCGGACAACCCGGCGGGGGACGCCATCGCCGCTGCGCAACGGCAACGCCACCCGGCATCACAAGGCGCTCCCGCACGGCGAGGTCGCGGCGGCTCTGGCCAAGGTCCGCGACTCGGAGTCTCATGCCGGTGTCCGGCTGGCGTTCAAGTTCATGGTCCTGACCGCGACGCGCTCGAACGAGGTCCGGGGCGCGGCGTGGGACGAGGTCGAGCACGATGTCTGGACCATTCCCGCCGACCGCATGAAGGCGAAGCGCGAGCACCGGGTTCCCCTGTCGGGGTGGGCCCTGGAGATCCTCGAGGAAGCCCGGAAGCTCCACGGTGGCGGCGGGATCGTGTTCCGGGGCGCGAAGGGAGGAAGGATCCACGCCTCGATGTTCAGCAAGTTGCTCCGGCATCTCGGCATCGGAGGAAAGCCCCACGGGATGAGGTCCTCGTTCCGCGACTGGTGCTCGGAAACGGGCGTGGCGCGCGAGCGAGGCGGAGCGTGCCGAGTGGCACGCGAAGGCGCGCTCCGCAGGGTTCACGCTGTCGGATCTCGTGCGCCGGTCGGTGGGCCGGGCGCGCACCTGGACCGTGGCGCACGCCGATGTGGAGCGAGAGCGCACCCGCGAGCTGGCGCGGATCGGGGCGAACCTGAACCAGATCGCCCGTTGGGCCAATACCTTCAAAGTGAACGCCGAGGCCGTCGAGATCGTCGCCCACCTGGTCGCCATCGAGCGGGCGCTCACGGCGCTGGCCGACATCGGGCTCCCCGACCCCGATGCACATTAAGTTCCTGGCTCGCGGAACCGGCTCGGCCCGGGCGGCGGCCGACTACCTCCTCGGGGCGCGGGATGCGACGGGGCAGTTGCGCGCGGGCGTGGAGGTCCTTCGGGGGAACCCCCATCAGGTGGCCGCGGTGGCCGACGCGCTGGCGTTCGACCACAAGTACACCTCGGGCGTGATCGCCTGGGCACCCGACGACATTCCCACCGACACGCAGATCGAAGCCGTATTCGACGAGTTCGAGAGGACGGCGTGGGCGGGGCTGGAGCCGGACCGCTACGGCTGGGCGGCAGTGGTGCACCGCGAGCGCGGCGGCGGCGCTCACGTGCATGTCCTCGCGGCGCGGTGCGACCTGGAGACCGGCCGGAGCCTCAACATCGCGCCGCCGGGCTGGCAGAAGACATTCGACCCGCTCCGCGACGCCTTCAACGCCGAACAGGGCTGGAGCCGGCCGGATGACCCGGTGCTGGCGCGCGTGCAGCAACCCGGGCACCGCGCCTACGTCGAGGCGGCGCAGCTGCGGGCCGGCCTCGCACTCGAGCCCGCCCCCCGCGATCTGATCCGGGACTACCTGCTCCAGCGTGTCGAGCACGGCACGGTACGGAACCGGGCCGATGTCGTCGCAGCCTTGCAGGAGGCGGGCCTGGAGGTGCCGCGCCAGGGCAAGGACTACCTGACGGCCCTTGATCCAACGACCGGAGACCGGTGGCGGCTGAAAGGAGAGCTGTACGCACATGACTTCAAACGAGAACGACTTGACTGAGCGGTTGCGGAGGCGGCTGGAGGCCGAACGCCAGGCGATCGAGGAATTGACCACGAGCGAGCTCGAGCGGCTCGGCGCGAACTCGCGGCGCGCTGTGAGCAACGCGCTGCGTACCATCGAACGCGATACGGCTGCGGCGACCGGGCGGATCCGCTCCCTCCTGCTCAAGGCCTGGCTCCGGCCCCTGGTGGTCGGCCTGAGCCTCTGGCTCGGCATCTGCGGCGGGAGCTGGGCGACGGTGCAATGGCTGTCGACGCGCATCCAGGCCCGGATCCAGACAGCCGCCGCCCTCGACCTGGAGATCGAGGAGGCCCGCTGGACGCTGGCCGAGATCGAGGAGACGACCTGGGGCGTGACACTGCGGGAGATCGACGGGGAGCGGTTCGTGGTGCTGCCGGCCGGCACACTGGCCTATCCGCCCTGGACCGTGGCCGAGAGGCCTGCCATGAAGCTGTCGAGAGAGTGAGGGAGCTATATGACCGAGCTGGAACGGCAGTTGATGGCGGCCTTGGAGAGGTTGTCCGAGCAGTACGAGATGGAACAGCAGCGGCACTGCGAGCAGGTCGAAGCCTTGCGGCAGCAAGTCGAGCGGCTCTCCGGGCAAATGACACGCTTGGCCCGGGACTACAGGACGCTCGCCGAGACGTCGCGCGGGCGCTGGATCTGATGCGCCAGCGTGGTCGAGAGCGCGATCATGGTCCGAGCCGCTGATGGTTCCCGGGAACGAATCGGCCAGCGGCGACGGTGCGGCGATCAGCCATCAGGACCGGCCGGCGAGACGGAGGGGGGGCGAGCCCCCGCCCGCGTCCAGCGTCCATGATGTGCCGTTGCCGTTGGGGGGGTCAGAGGGGGCACAGCCCCCCGCCAGCCCCTGCCGGGCCGGGGACCCGCGAAGCGTGGCCCCAAAGGGTAGGCGCTGGCTCCTGATGCCTAACGGTGTCAGGAGCCAGCGTTCGCTCACGTCCGCTAAACCAACTCGTCCCCCGACGCTTGGAAGCCTGGGTCGAGGCGTCGCCGGCGCCTGGGCCATCACATCACCCCCGCCCCCGGCCTTGCACCGATCAGGGGCCAGCTTCCGCATATGCGCTTTGTTGTGTAACAGGCTGAGTTGGTGGGCGCACGTGGGTCGTCGGAGAGCCGGCTGGCGGCTATCCGGGATGAGGTGTGGCTTGTGTGTCGGCGCTTGGGCTTGAGAGCAGACGTAGAAGGCGTCCCCGCGTCAGGCCGTGTGCCGTGATCTCAAGTTTGCGCCGCAGGGGTCAGGCGTGGGCCGGCGCGGTGCCGGCGGCCGGGTCGACGCCGTATTTGTTGAGCATCCGGATCCAGCGGGGCGCGTTGCGTTTGACCATGAGTGTCTCGTAATCGGTTTCGGGATCGAGGTACGGGGTGTTGGTTTTCAGCACGCAACAGATGACGCGCAGCAGCTTGTGTGCCGTGGCAACGATGGCGCGCTTGTAGCCTCGGCGCACGGTCAGCGCCTTGTGGTAGCCGCGGAACTGGCAGTGATGTGTCCGTGCGGCGGCGTGGGCGCACTCGATGAGGACCTCGCGCACGACGGAGTTGCCGCGGCGCGTACGTCCGCTGAGGCGCTTGCCCGCGCTCTCGTTGTTGCCCGGGCACAGTCCGGCCCAGGCGGCGCAGTGGCGTCGCGAGGAGAACACGCTGAGTTCAGGGCCGAGTTCGACGAGGATGGCGAGGGCGGAGGAGGAGTCGATGCCGGGGATCGTCATCAGGAGATCGATTCGGTCCCGGTATTCGGCCAACCCGTCGTGCAGGCAGCGGTCGTACTCGGCGAGGCGCAGGGTGGTGTCGTGGAAAGCCTGCAACTGGTCGTGCAGGAGAAAGTGGGCGTGTGTGTCCAGCTTCGCCGACAGGGCATCGCACAACGGCTCCACATGGCGACGGACGTGATGCGAGAGCGAGCCGGGCAACTCCGCAGTGGACAGCCCGGCGAGGAGTCCCTCGAGCAGACGCAAGCCATGGGCCCCGAACAGATTGGATAGGATGCCCCCGATGCGCAGTCCGGCAGCATCGAGGATCTTGTGGATGCGGGTACGCGTGCGTGCCCGTTCGCGCACTACCTGGCGGCGTAGGCGCGAGACCTTGCGCAGGGCGCGGAAGTCGCCGGGTGGCACCAGACTTGGCTTGCACAGCCCGAACTGGCAGATACGCGCCAGCCATATGCTGTCGGCCACATCGGTCTTGCGACCCTTGATCTGCTTGACATGCTGGGCATGGACGAGTAGCGGACCCATGCCCGCATCTTCGAGCGCCGTGTAGACGACCTCCCAGTAGATCCCGGTTGCTTCCATGACGGCGGCGGTGACCCGGTGGTCGAGCAGCCAGCCGGCCAGTGCCTCCAGCCCGCTGGGCAAAGCACTGAACACCCGGGTGAACATCTCGGCATCGGTGTTGCGACGGGCCAGACGCACGGTTGCGGTGACCTGCATCTTGTGGACGTCCAGCCCTGCCGCGCGGGGATGGACGACGTGCATCGTGTCGATGTGTACCATGGAGCTTCCTCCTTCGGGTGGGTGGGTGAGGCGGAAGCGGAGACCTTCGGACAGCCGACACACATCCCGGTGTGGGATGCGGCGCGTTTTGTTGTGCGTCCACGGACGAACCGGGAACAAGGCGGGGTACGAAGCCATCGGTCGGGACAGTTTCTGCAGCGGGCACGAAGCACCGGAAAGCGAGCGTCCACTTGCCCGCTTCCGCCTTGGAACCATTGCCCGTTGCCTGCCGGGGAAGCAAGCAGGGCAGCAGGATGGCGCCCCGAGCGGCTCGCGCATCGCGCGAGCCGCTCATGTTACATGCCGACGGGGTGTGCGCGGCCCCGCCACGATCATGAACGTTTCTGATACTGGCGGTCGCGTTGGCCTTCACCGCCTCGCCCGCGCTCGGGCAATTCCGGCAGGATCTCCCCCGTTGGGCCGAGCAGGGGAACGTCTCGACCCAAACCCGCCTCGGACTCATGTACGATCTCGGCCGGAACGTACCGCAGAACGATACGGAGGCCGTGAGCTGGAAGCGGATCCTAATTAGCACTGGGATCGGACTCACCGCTGCATTTGGGGTGGGGTGGATGGTAGACGAAGACCGCCTAAACGTGATTTGTTTGCTCTCTCACTCAGGTGGTGTGCCTTGCGGTGGCAGACCCTACCACTACCAGTTCCGCATCACTGGAAGTCTGGTAGGAGCCGGGTTAGGAGCGGTACTTGGCTGGCTTTGGCCACGCGGAGGAGCTGCCCCTGACCAACGTCCTCGCGTATGCGGTTCTCGCCGTTGTCGATTTCCAGGGTGATGGGTGTCACCTGTAACGAGTCAGCGCCGTCGCGCGCTACTACGACTGCCAGGAAGCTCCAACCGGCGTGACCCTCCCCGACCTTTGGCTCCGCCGACTCTGACCGCCGAGGGGACCTACGCGCTGGATCCCCGGGTGTCCTATGCACCCAGCGCCGAGAAGTCGGCTCTGACGGCCTCTGAGAGCCTCCTCTCGGCCTCCCGCGGTCGTGGAACGGCCCGAAACCCCCGGGTCGCGGCCAACCCGCGCCTCCGGGGCACCTGCGATCGTCGCTCTGACGGCCTCTGAGGGGGCGGGATAGGAGCCTCCGAGCCTCCAGACCTCTCCGTTTCTGTGTGTTTCTCCCGTAAACCCAGTGGGTAACGCGACTTACGACCTTCGGACACACCATGTGATACACGCAGCCTGTAGCGTGTAGCCAAGTCGTTGTCCCATAGGGACTTGCGAATACTGATCCCTGCTTCTACAACGAGGTGCGTCCGCATTCGTCCCTCGGCGGGCGCACGCCGGGCGATGCCTACCGCAACGGCACGGGGGCAGCGTGAACGCTGCACCTTCACAAGTGCCGGGCGACGCCCTCATGAGCCAGCGGGGCCGCGAAGAAGCGCGGGATCTCCCAGCCCTGCGCGCCCCGCTCCGCCCGCCGCCAAGCCCGGGTCGCCGGTCGGGTTCCCCTCCCGGCGACCCGGGCTCATATTGGCGGCTGTCCTTCCCATGCCGGAAAAAAACCGCAGGGTGCAGCATCCACCCCAACACAACACAGAGGGAAAGCTCCCGAGGGCTCTCACAACCACTCGGAATCCACCTTAAATTTTGCCCTCGGACTTTCCAACGAAGTAGGACCACCTCAATTCCAGCGGGGGCGATTCTGAGTATCGCGTTGGCCGCGGCTTCTTGCGGCGGCAGCTCGACGGAGCCCGACGACGACACGCTGACCGGGGAGGAGACCCTCGCGCTCGTCGAGATCGCGATGGGCCAGGGCTTCGTGCTGGCCGGCGACGTGTCCGGGAGCGAGACCGTGACCCCTGAGGGCGTCGTGCTACAGGTCACAGCCCCGTGCGCGATGGGCGGAACGGTGGCAGTGGACGCGCGGGCCAGCTTCCTCGGAGAGCCGGGCACCGAGAGCGTCGAGAGCGCCAGTGTGGGATTGTCGGTGACTCTTGTTCACTCGGGTTGCACGGAAAGGCACGAGGGGACGGGGATCGTCTTCACCTTGGACGGTGCACCCGAGCTGGAGATGAGCATCGAGCTGTCAATCTCGACAGAGTTCATGCTGGCGATCAGCGGCACCGTGGACGGGACGGTTCGCTGGGCCACGGAGGACGGTCGCAGCGGGTCATGCACGATGGATGTCGGGATAGAGACGGTGGACGATCCGGACGCGTTGCTCAGCCTCACCGTTGCAGGACAGGCGTGCGGCGTCCAGATCATGGATTCGTTCTCGTCGGCCGGGCCGTCTTTGAGTTGAGATGGCCCGAGGCCGAGGCACGATCCCGACGGAAGAAACCAGACTGCATATCTAAGGTGATAACCACTTGGGTGTCACCTGCATAAACAGTTACAGTAAAGTAACTTACAGACACCACGTAGCGGAGGGGGTGGACCGCGTCGGCGAGCCGCTCGCCGGCGTTCAACGCGGCTTGCCCGGAGGCGGGAGATGGACCTGCGCGCTTCTCGTGCGCCCCTTTCCGGTTTCGCCGGCGGGCTCACTCGTCCCGGTACGGGGCAACTCCGTGCGCAAACCCCTGGTCGTCCGCCGCGTAGAGCTGGCGACGCTTCTTACAAGGGCGGAGCGGCTCGCGGCCGTTGGGCCGCAGGTGAAGGGAGGGTGAAGTAGGGACTGCTCATCGGCCGACACGCAAACGGCCGCATGATATCGGCGCGCACCAAGCAGGGGAACGAGCGGGCTCCATCCGGCCCCGGCCCCGGCGGGGTCCGACCGGGCCGAACTCGGGGTCCTGTCTCGGTCCACTTGGTCGTCGGTCGGCCCTGATTCGATCCGGGCCGGGTGACCGGGAAAGGACAGATCGCCGCGCCCCGGTCATTCCGGTGTGTCTTCACCAGGAAGCGCGGAGGCGGACGGTTCAGCCCCGTGCGGCGTCGGAAAGGGTCGGAATGGCGACGGCGGGGCCTCCCGGGGCACCGAAGACGGCGGAGCCGGCGACCAGGACCGTCGCGCCCGCGCCGACGACCGCAGGCGCCGTCACCGGATCGATCCCGCCATCCACCTGGATTTCGATCTCCCCCGAGCAGCCCGAGTCCACGACCATTCCCCGGGCATCTCGGACCTTCTCCGGGGACGTGCAGATGAAGGCCTGTCCCCCGAATCCCGGATTCACCGTCATCACAAGGAGGAGATCGATGAAGGGGAGGATCCCCCGCACAGTCTCGAGGGAGGTCGCGGGGTTCAAAGCCACCCCGGGCTGGGCCCCGAGTTCCCGAATCTGTGAGATCACCCGGTGGAGATGGGGACACGCTTCCACGTGAACGGTGACCCGGTCGGCACCTGCCTCGACAAATGCCGGGATCAGCGCCGACGGGTCCTCGATCATCAGATGGACATCGACGGGCAGCCCGGTCGCCCGGCGGACGGCACCCGTCACCCCCGGACCGATCGTGAGGTTCGGGACGAAGCGCCCGTCCATCACGTCCACATGGATCCAGTCCGCCCCGGCGGCCTCCGCCTCCGCCAGGTCACGAGCGAGATGGCCGAAGTCGGCCGACAGGATCGAGGGCGCAATCTTGATTTCAGTCATTCTCGGGCCTGTCGCGGAGCTCGGTCCCCCCGCCCCTGCCTACAATGACTCGGTGCGCCATCCGAAGGAAGAACCCAGTCTCGACAACGCCCGCCCGGCGCGCGAGCGCCTCGTCGATCTCCGCCGGCGCATCGATTCCGTCCTCGAAGGCGAGGTCGACGAGAACATTCCCGTTGTCCGTAACCGTCATCTTCCTGCCCTCGTCCCTCCGGGCCCGAGGCTCGGCCCCGAGGGAGCGGAAAAACGGGAGATGGGATCGCCACCCGAAGGGGATCACCTCCACAGGGACCGGGGCCGTCTGGCCGAGCACACGCACCTCCTTCCCCGAATCCACGACGATCACGAGGCGGCTGCCCGCCTGGGCCACGATCTTCTCTCTGAGAAGTGCCCCGCCGAGCCCCTTCACGAGATCCAGGTCCGGACTGACCTCGTCGGCTCCATCCACGACGAGATCGAGCGCAAGCCCTTCCAAAAGCTCAACCATCGGGATGAGAAGCTCCCGGCACCGCATCTTGGTCCAGGAAGAGGTCGGGACCCCGCGGACGTCCCGCAGCGTCCCGCTGCCCAGGGCCCTGGCGAGACCTTCGAGAAAGTACCGGACCGTGCTCCCGGTGCCGAGGCCGAGCGTCATCCCGCTCTCCACTTCCGAGACGGCTGCGTAGCCCGCCCGGCGCTTCTCCGCCTCGGCCTGTGCCGCCGCGCCGGACCCGCTCAACGGAGGGCTCCCAGGGTAAGCTCTCCGGCGGGATCGGGAGCCCGCCCGCTCAGAAGGAGGACCGGCCGTGTTCCGGTGGCCGACACCGGTTCCCGCGACCAGGCACCCGTGGACGGCGGTGGCAGGGCCCCCGGGCCACACTTTCTCGCGGATCCGTCACGCTCTGTGGGCGGTGGAGCCATTCAGCCGGGCGGGGTGGAGGAAAGGGGTGCGTACCACGACGCGGGAATCTAGAGTTGCCGCCCTCCGGGGACCAGTGCGATTGTGCGTGCAGGCCCATCGCCTGACCGTGCCGGGCACCCCGGCGCACGCCGCTTGACAGCGGAAGCGGCGCGGATCATCCATAGGGAGCGTGGTTCACGCGGCTGAGAGCGGATGGCCCGTCCGGGCGGGCGTGCTGTTCCCGGAGGGTCCGGGCGGCGCGGTCTCCCTCCCGGAGGGGTTCCGGGAGGAAGTCGAACCCGGACCCGCGCGCGGCCCCTCGCTCAAGGCAGTGCATGGACACGCTCGGCTCCCGGATCTCCCGGAGCCGTTTTTTTGTATTCGCGCCCTTCGGCCCGACCGACCCGGGCCCCGGAGAGCAGGAGGTGGAAAGTTGATCATCGTGACCCGGCCAGGCGTCACCGACGAGGAGATCGACGAGATTCGGGAGCGCGTCGAGTCCCTCGGCCTCAGGACGCACATTTCGAAGGGTGAGAACCGCCAGATCATCGGATGCATCGGAGACGAGGAGAGGCTGAGCAACCTCCCCCTTCTCGGCCTCCCGGGGGTCGAGGCCGTGTATCCCGTCATGCGACCCTACAAGCTGGCCTCCCGCGAGTTCTCCCCCGCGTCGACCCGGATTCCGCTCTCGGACCGCAGCCTCGGCGGCTCGTCGATCGTGGTGATCGCCGGGCCCTGCTCGGTCGAGGGGAAGGCGATGGCCCTCGAGACAGCCGCTTCCGTTCGGAGCGCCGGCGCGAGCGCATTTCGCGGCGGCGCCTTCAAGCCCAGGACCTCCCCCTATTCCTTCCAGGGGATGGAGGGAGAGGGGCTCGAGATCCTGGCCCGCGTCCGTGCCGAGAGCGGCCTGCCCGTCGTGACCGAAGTCATGGACACGAGGCACGTCGAGGCCGTGGCCGGACACGTCGACGTCCTGCAGGTCGGAGCCCGGAACATGCAGAACTTCGCGCTCCTGAGTGAAGTCGGCCGGGTCCACCGCCCCGTCCTCCTAAAGCGGGGGATGTCTGCGACGGTCAGGGATCTCCTCCTCGCAGCCGAATACGTGATGAAGCAGGGGAACATGCAGGTCATCCTGTGCGAACGCGGAATCCGGACGTTCGAGACCGCCACCCGGAACACCTTCGACGCGGGGGCGATTCCCGTTCTCAAGGAAGAGTCGCATCTGCCTGTCGTCGCGGATCCCTCGCACGCTGCGGGGAGGAGAGCGCTCGTGGCACCGCTGGCCTTCGCCGCCGTCGCGGCGGGCGCGGACGGCGTGATGGTGGAGGTGCATCCGAGGCCCGAGGAGGCACTCTCGGACGGAGAGCAGTCGCTGGACCTCTCTCAGTTCAGGACGCTCATGGAAGATCTCGGCCCATTCGCTACGGCAGCTGGCCGGCCTCTCGCGCCCGCCGGGGCCGTGCCCCGGGTGTGAGCAAGGGGTGGCCGTCCCAGGCCCCTTCCTCTCCTCCTACCCCCGCCCCTCGAGGAGGCGTGCCCTGGCGCTCTCGATCTGCTTGAGGACGGATCTTCGGCTCGTGCCGCCTGGCACGTCCCGGGCCTCGACGGAGCGCTCCCAGTTGAAGACCTCGTCGAACACGATCCCCGAACTTGCCTCACCCCCTGCCCGGATGACCTCGTCGGGGAGATCCGCGAGGGAGACGCCCAGCTTCTCCGCCTCCCGGACCCACCTGCCAACGATCTCGTGGCTCTCCCGAAAGGGGACCCCGCGTCGGACGAGCGCGTCCGCCAGGTCCGTCGCCAGGAGCTCTGCGCTCAGGCGCTCGGCAACCCGCCGTTCCCGGAAGCGCAGGCTCCGAAGCGCGCCCGTGAGCGCCGGGAGGGCGAGGGCGAGGGCGTCGAACGTGTCGAAGAGGAGCGTCTTCTCCTCCTGGAGATCGCGGTTGTAGCCCGCAGGCAGGCCCTTGAGGAGGGTCAGGACCCCGGTCAGGTTGCCGATGAGGCGGCCGGACTTGGCCCTGGCGAGCTCCGCGACGTCCGGGTTCCGCTTCTGCGGCATGAGGGAGGAACCGGTCGTGTAGCCCTCCCCGATCTTCACGAACGAGAACTCGTGGGAGGAGAACACGACGAGGTCCTCGCCGAGCCTCGAGATGTGCACCCCGATGAGGGCCCCGGCAAAGATCAGCTCCGCGGACCAGTCGCGGTCGCCCACCGCGTCGACGGAGTTCTCGGAGATCGCCCGGAAGCCGAGCGCCTCCCTGAGCGCTTCCCGATCCACGGGGAAGGGGCATCCGGCGATCGCGCCGGAACCGAGGGGGAGAACCGCTGCCTCCCTCCCCGCCCTCCGCACCCGCTCCATGTCCCGGAGGAAGGCCCAGACGTGCGAGAGCGCCCAGTGACCGGCCCGGATCGGCTGCCCCTGCTGGAGGTGTGTATAGCCGGGGAGGATCACGTCGATCGCCCGCTCGCCGAGCTCGATGAGCGCAGCGGCCAACTCGCCCAGGCGCGCCTCGAGTTCAGCCGCCGCCCCCATCCCCCAGAGGCGAAGGTCCGTCGCCACCTGGTCGTTCCGCGACCGTCCCGTATGGAGTTTTCCCGCCACCGGCCCGATCGCTTCCCCGAGGAGCCGCTCGACGAGCGTGTGGATGTCCTCGTCCCGTGCCCCCTCCGGGATGCCGGCGGCTAGGCGCTCCCCTACCCCGGCGAGACCCTCCGTGAGCTTCCGGTACTCCCCTTCATCGATCACCCCCGCGCCGAGAAGCGCCTGCGCCCACGCGCGGCTTCCCCGCACGTCCTCCCGCCAGAGCCGGAAATCGGAGCCAAGCGAGCGGTTGAGGGGCTCCATCTCGGGGGCCATCTCGCCCTCGAAACGCCCGCCCCAAAGCGCCGCTCCGGGCTTGGCGGACCCATCCCGGCTCACGCCCCCCCTCCCCGCGGCAGGCCGTGCGCGACGGCAGTCTCATGCATAATCATGCAGACCAGTGCATCCTCAGCCCTTCCTCACGCGTCCGGAGCGGACGCGCCGAGGGCGTCGGAGAGGATCTCGACCGCCTGGTCGATCTCGGGGTCACGGACGGTGAGCGGCGGAAGGAGCCTCACGACCCGGGCCCCCGCAGGCACGGTGAGGAGCCCCCGCTCTCTCGCCTCGTCGACGACGGGCCCTGCCGGTCCCGAGAGCTCGACGCCCCGGAGGAGCCCCCGGCCCCGGACTTCGACGACCCGGCCGGGGTTCGCCTCGGCGGCCCGCAAGAGTCCCTCCTCCAGGCGGTCGCCCTTCAGGCGTACGGCGCGGAGAAACTCGGGCTCGGCGACCGTATCGAGGACCGCTCTCGCGACCGAGGCGACGAGTGGTCCCCCCCCGAATGTCGTCCCGTGATCCCCGGGCGCCATCGTCTCCGCGATCTCCCTCGAGACGATGATGGCTCCCATCGGAAGTCCCCCGCCGAGCGCCTTCGCCAGGCAGAGGAGATCGGGGGTGATCCCGCTCGGCTCGTGGGCGAAGAACGTCCCGGAGCGACCGAGCCCGCACTGGATCTCGTCCAGGATCAGCGCGATCCCCCGCTCGGCCGTCCACTCCCTCACGCTTCGGAGGAAGTCGGAGGAAAGCGGCCGGATCCCGGCCTCTCCCTGGATGGGCTCCAGGATGAGCGCCGCCGTCCTCCCCGGCGAGAGCGCCTCCCTCACGGCCGGGAGGTCCGCTGGGTCCACGAAGTCGACCCCCGGCATCATCGGGCGGAAGGGGTCCTGATAATCGGGACGATCCGTCACGGCGAGGCTCCCGTAGAGCCGCCCGTGAAAGGAACCTCTCAGCGCCACGATCCGGTGCTTTTGTCCTCCCCCCCTCGCCCGCGCCCACTTCCTCGCGAACTTGAGCGCGCCGTCGACGGCCTCGCCGCCCGAATTGCAGAAGAACACCTTCGCGAGGCCGGAGCGGTCCGTGAGGATTCGGGCCAGATGCGCGGCCGGCCGGGTCCGAAAGAGGTTGGAGACGTGGATGAGCCCCGTCTCCAGCCCGGCCTCGATGGCGTGGCGAACGAGCGGGCTCCCGTGACCGAGTGCGTTGACCCCGATCCCTGCGGTAAAATCGAGGTACACCCTCCCGTTCTCATCGACGATCTTCGTCCCCTCCCCGCGGACGAAGGCCGTGTCAGGGGTCCGGTAGACCCCGAGGAGGGGACTCTCGGGCTCGCTCATGGCGAGGTCTCCGGCGCCGGCGTCCGGGCCGGCTCTCCGGCGAGAATCCGGGTCCCGGTGCCGCCCGTGAGGAGCCGGTCGTCCCCGATCTGGACGTCGAGGCCCCGAACGGCCGCCGCCATCGCCTGTCTGACCTTTACGAGCATCCCGCCCGCGAGAACACCCGCCCTCTCGAGTTCCGCGGCCACCCCCGGATCGAGGGTCTCGACCACCCGGCCTTCAGCCTGCACACCGGGTACGTCCGAGAGAAGAAGCAGGCGGTCCGCCCGGATGCCGAGGGCCAGGGGGATCGCCGCCTCGTCTGCATTCACGTTGAGGGGCCGCCCCCCTGGTCCCGTCGAGACGGGAGAGACGACCGGGGTGAGTCCGGCTGCGAGCAGTGCCCGGATCACCTCGTCGTGCACCTCGCGGATCCTCCCGACCTCCCCGAGCCGCGCCGGATCGACCGGCTCCGCCCCGAGGAGCCCTCCGTCCTCTCCCGAGATCCCGACCGCCGGACGTCCCGCAGCCGACAGCCTCTCGACCACGCGCTTGTTCACCCATCCGGAGAGCACCATCGCGGTGAGCTCGAGGCTGAGGCCGCGTGTGACCCGAAGTCCCCCGGACCACTCGACCGGGGTGCCCGTCCGCTCGAGCCACCGGGAGATGCTCTTGCCTCCCCCGTGGACGACCACGAGCTCGCCGGGGAGGCGGGCGAGGGCCCGGAAGGCCTCCTCCGTGGCGCCGCTCTCGAGCCATGCGCCCCCGATCTTGACGACGCTCAGCACCGGATCCCCCGATCCGTCTCCCACCCGCACATCAGATTCATGTTCTGGACCGCCTGACCCGCCGCACCCTTGCCGAGATTGTCGAGTGCTGCGACGATCGTGACCACGTTCGGCGCAGGAGAATCCACATCCGTGACGCCGAGGGCGAGCCGGTCGGTGCGAGTGACCCGGGAGAGCGCAGGGAGCCCCTCGTCCAGCACCTCGACGACGCGAGACCCGCGGTACGTCTCCTGCCAGCTCCGCCGGACCTCGGCTGCGTCCGCGCCGACCGCCACCGGGAGGATGATCGTCTCCAGGATCCCGCGGGCGACGGGGAGGAGGTGTGGCTGAAAGAGGAGCGGGGTGCGGGGCAGCAGCGCCCGCATCTCCTTCAGGTGCCGGTGCCGGTTCCCTTCACCGTACGCCCGGTAGTCCTCCGCGACCTCGGCGTAGAGGAGGTGCGTCTTCGGCGTCCGGCCCGCCCCGGTCACCCCCGAGGCCGCGCTCACGATGGTGAGCCGCTCCGTATCGATGAGGCCCGCATCCGCCAGGGGGAGGAGGGCCGACAGGACGCCCGTCGGGTAGCACCCGGGGTTCGCGATGAGCCTCGCGCCGGCGATCTCCCTCGGATTTCGCTCGGCGAGGCCGTAGACCGCGCCTCCCTCGCGTCCCGAACCGGGGCGATGATCCGCCGTCAGGTCGATGATCCTCGGTCCCGTCGGGTAGCGTGCCACCCACCTCGCCGCCGCCCCGTGGGGCACGCAGAGGAAGAGGAGGTCGACGTCGCCCGCGGGCACGCCCTCGGGGTCCACGAAGGTGATGTCCAGGCCGGGGAGGGCCTCGCCCGCCATCGAGCGGGAGGTCGCGAACGCAAGCTCGACCCCTGGGTGGCCGAGGAGGAGGCTGACCACCTCCTGGCCCGTGTACCCGGCTCCGCCGATGACGCCAGCCGTGAGGCGGGCGTCGCGGGATAGATCGTGCTGGCCGTCTTCTGTCATGTCGGGTAAATACTCCGGCCGCCGCCCTCGCGTCAACCTGCGCTGTATTTTTATGCAGTCCTGCCGGGAGACCTCGCGTCGGCGATCCCCCTTAGCCGAGCCCCGACCGCGACCGCTTGCTCCGCATCCCTGAGGATGACGAGCACCGTGTCGTCACCGGCCAGGGTGCCGAGCACCTCGGCCCACTCTTCGGAATCGATCGCGAGCGCCACGGCCTGTGCGCCGCCCGTCATGGTCCGAACCACCATGAGGTTCCCCGAGGCCTCCGCCGAGAGGAAGAGGGACGAAAGGAGCGTCTCGGATGGCGGCGACTGCCCCTCGGCGTCCGGCAGGGCGTAGCGTGCCCCCCCGTCCGCGCCCATCACCTTGACGAGCTTGAGCTCCGCCATGTCGCGCGAGAGCGTCGCCTGCGTCACCTCGATCCCCCGGTCGCTGAGGAGGGCGCGAAGGGCTTCCTGGCTGCCGATGCGACGGCTGCGAATCAGCGCCAGGATCGCTTCCTTCCGTTCCTTCTTCGCCACGCCCCCTTCCCCTATCCGCTCGGGCCCTCCCGGCCCGGCCGCCCGACCCGCTCCGCCCACTCCAGGAGGCGTTGCGGCTCGACCCCCACGCTCCTCTCTAGCTCTTCCCCGCCCCGGACCCACACGACCGTCGGAACGCTCCCGACGGAGTAGCGCTCTGCGAGCCCGGGAGAGCGATCCACATCCACCTCGAAGATGGGAAGACGCCCCGCGGTTCGCGAGGCCACCGCCTCCAAGTAGGGACGGAGCCACTTGCACGGCCCGCACCAGGCGGCCGTGAAGACCACGAGAGCGGGGAGGCGGGCGCGGACAACGCGCTCATCGAACGTCTCGGTGCCGACGCGCTCCATCACTCCCCTGCGAGGCGGCGGAAGGTGAGCGCCTTCTCCCGCTCCTCGGTCGTGGCGCGGACCCACTCGCTTCGAAAGAGGAGGAGGGGGCGGCTCCGGGCGTCCCGGACGAGGGTACAGTCGTATCCCCCGGCAACGCGCCGGATCTCCTCCTCCGGCCCACTCACCCAGCGCGCATCCCGGAAGGGCATCGGCTCGAGGCGCGCCGTGACCCCGTACTCGTCGGCGAGCCTGTGAAGGAGCACGTCGAACTGGAGCGGACCTATGGCCCCGACGATCGCTGCGGGTCCGGCCGCTCCCTCTGCGGAGAAGAAGACCTGCACGGCACCCTCTTCGGAGAGCTCGAGGAGCCCTTTGTCCAGGTGCTTTCTCCGGAGGGGATCGGGAACGTGGACGCGTGCGAAGTGCTCGGGGGAGAGGGAACGGATCGCATCGAACTCGAGGCCCGGGATACTCGTCAGCGTGTCTCCGATGCGAAGGCTCCCCCGGTCCAGGACGCCCACCACGTCACCCGGCCACGCCGTCTCGACCGCCGCCCGCTCCTGGGCGAAGAACTGCTGCGGACGCCCGAGCCGGAGCGCACTGCCCGTGCGCGCATTCCGTACGCTCGCACCCGCCTCGAACCGGCCGGAGCAGATCCGGAGGAAGGCGATCCGGTCCCTATGCCGGGGATCCATGTTCGCCTGGATCTTGAAGACGAACGCGCTGAATCCCTCGTTCCCCGGGTCCACCCGGCGCTCCCCGGCCGTCCGGGGACCGGGGGGCGGCGCCTCGGCCAGGAACCAGTTGAGCAACGGCGCCACCCCGAAATTCGTGAGCGCGCTGCCGAAGAAGACGGGCGAGAGCTCGCCTGCCCGGAACGCCGCCCGGTCGAAGGGGGTCCCCGCCCCCTCGAGGAGCTCTATCTCCTCCCGGAAGACGTCCCAGGCCCGCTCGCCGAGGAGCGCGCCCACCCGCTCGTCGTCGAGCCCCGTTATCTTCTCCGGCGGGCGCGTCTGCCCGTGGTCCGCCGCCTTCTGGAAGAAGTGGAACTGCCGCCGCTCCCGGTCGAAGACACCGAGGAAGCTCGTCCCGTCCGTCACGGGCCAGGTGACGGGTGCGCACCGGATTCCGAGGTCCGCCTCGACGTCGTCGAGGAGCTTGAGCGGGGGGACGCCGAGCCGGTCGCACTTGTTCACGAAGGTGAGGATCGGGATCCGGCGCAGGTGGCAGACCTCGAAGAGCTTTCGTGTCCGCTCCTCGACGCCCCTCCGGTTGTCGAGGAGCATCACGGCCGAGTCCGCCGCCATCAGTGTCCTGTAGGTGTCCTCGGAGAAGTCCTCGTGGCCGGGGGTGTCGAGGAGGTTGACGCGATAGCCCGCATACTCGAACTGGAGGACGCTCGAGGTGACGGAGATGCCGCGCGTACGCTCCATCTCCATCCAGTCGGAGGTCGCGTGCCTGAGGGTGCGCCGGGCCTTGACCGAACCCGCCAGGTGAATCGCTCCCCCGTAGAGGAGGAGCTTCTCGGTCAGCGTCGTCTTCCCGGCATCCGGGTGGCTGATGATGGCGAAGGTCCGCCTCTTGCGCGCCTCGCTCCCCTCTGTGGGCGCTACCGGGGCGCCGACTTCCATTGGAACCTCCCGGTGGGCCCGGCCGGACCCCGTGGCGACTCGCAACCTTCCGTGTACCGCACGGGGTATCTTAACGGAATTCCGGATTGGCAAACTAGGGGAGTTTCAGGAAGTATCACACTGTCCCGCCGGATATCTGTAAGTAATTCAGTACTAGCAGTTTGCCGCGATAGAGCCGATTTTGGCTCCATCTGGGTCGAATCGGACACCTCAGAGCGCCATGAGGCTTCGTCCGAAGCGAGGGTCAGGGAAGCGCCAGGCCCACCAGCTCCGCCGGAGTATCCCGGCTCCCCACCGCAACCGCGACATACCGGGGCCCATCGACCATATAGGACATCGGGAGGCCCGTCCGCGTCGCCGGCAGCCCGATCTCGGCCAGGATGTAGTCCAACCCGCGAAGCTCACCCGCTAGCCGCCGGCCGCTTCCTCGGGCGTACTTGCGGTAGTCCGGTTCGAGACAGGGCGCACCGACGCCATGGGCAGCCCGAGACGGGACCGGACCTCTGCCATGTCATGTCGGCACACACCCGCCTTCTGCGCGAGCTGTTGCTCACAGACGTTACACCGGACGCACTCTCGGAAGTCCAGCCTCGCACCGTCGATCGCCCGCGTGGGACAGCGTTGCTCACACACCTTGCAGACCGAGCACTGTTCCACCCGCCGGATGCGAAACGGTGACAACCACGAGCCCAGCGCCAGTGCCGCTCCGAGGGGGCAGGCGTATCGACAATAAAAGCGAGGGATCACCGCAGACGCGGCCAGGAATCCCACCGCGATCGTCCACAGGAGCGGCGACCGGCTCAGGAAGAAGACGGTGCCGAAGGGTTCGAACCAATGAAAGAGGCTGATCCCGCTTCCCGCCACCACCGGCAGGACGACCAAGGCCAACACGGCGTATTTGACCTGGAAGGCTCGGCGGTGAACCTGTGCCGACAGCACGTGCCGACGGCGCCGTGGAACGATCCGCTCGAGGATGTCTTGCAGCACTCCGAACGGACAAAGGAAGCCACAGAAGACCCGACCCCACAGGAGGGTGGTCACCAGGGTAAAGGTGACCATGATCAACAGCGGCAGGTCGGCCAAGAATACACTCGGGCCAACCCGAATCGCGCTCGTGACGTGAGAGACCGAGAGGAAGCCCCTGTCGACGAAGCCAAGAAACAGAAGGGTGGCCAGGAGTGTCGTCCACCGAAGGACCGTCCGCTTCGTCACGAAGGCCGCTGTAGCTAGGGAGAGCAACACGAGGAGTCCCGCCACGCGACCCCACGGGGCCGGCACGAGGAGCCGGGACAGAACCGACTCCTCCGCTTCTCCCCCCGGGCCGGGAGAGGCACCGTCGGAGACCACGGATGTGGCCAGGCCGATGGGTTCGGGTTGACCCGGATACTCGCCTGTGAAGACGCCGAGGCCGGGCCGCAAATCCAGGACGAATGTGAGGGGCCGCGTCATGTCCAAGCTTCCGTCGTAAAGGAGGGCCCTCACGAAGCGGACCTGGCCGTCGAGCTTCCCCTCCCTGGGGGAGCCGTAGAGAAGCACGTCGTCGGTACCGAGCGAGATGGTGTCACCGTCTTGGACGATGGAAAGCCTCACGAGGTTCAACGCTCCGCCGAAGGGCCCGTCGACGCCTGCAACGACCAGATGCCGGTCGTCGAGCCGGGACCCCGCCTGCTCACGAATCCCCTCGAGTAGCGTCGGTCCGATGACGACTTCAGCCACCTCCTCGCCGTTCAGGTAGGTGAGTGTCAGCTCGGCGACGGCGCGACCGCGGTCCAGAACAGGGAACTGCTGCGCCAGCCCTCCCGCCACCATCTCGGTCCAAGTCAACTCCGTCAGATCCTCCGGGGTCACCGACGCGGGGTGTGCAGGGCCTGACTCCGAGGGGGGAGATAGCGATCCGAGCCCGCGTGCGATGGCGAACTCTCGTGCGGCGTTCCGGACTCCACGCGCCATGGCGTCGACGGTGATCGTCGCTCCTGTGATTCCATCGACGTCTCGACGCACTTGGAAGGCATCGACGATGCGCTTCCCGCCGAACTGCTCCTGAAAACCATCCGCTGCGAGGAAGTCACCTCGGCTCTTCTGAAGCGACTCGTTGTACTTCGTGACCTCGACGCCCGTGAGCACTCCCTGAAGGTCCATGCCGACAAGCACCTGGATGGCGCCGTCGAAGCCCCGCTGCTCCGGTGGGAAATCCGATGTGAGGAAGGCGTAGCCTACGAGCCTCTCCTCCCCTCCCCTGGTATCCAACGAATAGGCCTCGAACGCGGGAGGATCTCCGCTACGGTCTTCGAATCGGTCAGCTGTAGGAAACAGCCGCTCGAGGCTTTCCTGAAATAGGATGGAGACAGACTGGGCGTGGGCTTGAAGCGGCCCGACGACGCCAACAACGAGTACTCCTACCGCCAGGAGCGAAAGTGCCATGAACGACGATTGCCGCCGGCACGCTGCGCGCACTCCCCGCAGTTCGCAGGCGGGAACCCTCCTGGAAGAGCTCGAGGGCAGAACCGGCGCGAGGCTGTCGAGCCTCGCGCCGGCCGCAGTGTTCAGAGGGGCTTGTCCGGGTTTGCGATCGTGCGCCACATGTGGGCGGACGGGCTATTGTCGTAACCGAGACCTTCGGGGGGACTCCGGAAGTTTCTCTCGATGATCTCGATGAAGGGATCGATCGTGATTTCGACGCCGTCCTCGAAGGCGTACAGGTCATTCACTGTCACCAACCGCGCCTCCATGTACCAGGGATGGTTCTGCGCGAACTCTGCCGCCTGCTGGATGTACGGCGGAGGCACGTAGTCCTCCCCGAAGATCCGGTTATAGAGCTCGTAGGGGTACTCATACCCCACACTCTCGTCCGGATAGAAGCGCAGAGCCTGGTGGTACTGGATCCCCCAGCTGATCCTTTCGTCCACGTAGGGGGCATAAATCTGCGCCCCCCAGTACCCATGGTCGGCCTTGATGAGCTGCTGAACCGTGTCGTGCAGCAGACACGCCATCGCCGTCCGCTCCGGCTGCCCCGTCTGGAGGGCATGGTTGGCGCTCTGCAGGCAGTGCTGACTCGAATTGAATCGCAGCTTGAAGAAATCGAGGAAGGTGGGGCGCTCGGGCATCGGTTCCAGCTGCGACCTGCCGAGAAGAATGTTCCCCGTGCCCCTCGGCGGTGTGTCCTGCTCTTCTTCAGCCTCCGCCGCCGACTTCTTTGGCGCCAGCGACTCGTCGAGCTGGTCCAGCATGTAGTGCTCGAGCTCTTCGGCCTTGTCCTCAGAGTTCATGAGGTCCAGAGCACCAACGCCGACAGAGGCTAGGAAGGCACGGCGATCGACATGCATAAGGCTCCTCCAGGATGCAGGGCCCGGACGAACTCGGCGGGTCCTGGTGGCCGGCGCATCAGATCTGTAACCGCTACGAAACGAGAGTAGCTGCGGACGCTCGCCGGTGTCAAATCAAAAGGGGTGAAGATGGCGTGGAAGCTTTGCTCGGCTGCTCCCTCCGTCGTCGGCATCGCGGGGATGGGTGGACCCAGGTACGATGGTCACTTCAGAAGGGGATCCGACAGGAGGCTCGCTATGGTGTCTGCGAGCGGTGGGCGCGGCATTCTTTCCAGCTTCGGAGCGGCCCCGGACGCCCTTACGGGCACCGCGGAGAGCTTGGCCCGGCGACCCTGCGAGGAGATGCCAGTGAGAAGAAGCCGATTCAGCGAGACGCAATTCGTATCGATGTTGAAGGTGGCCGAAGCCGGGAGACGCTGCCTCCTCCGCACGCTCGGCGGCGATAGGAAGGGTCTTTCCCGGTCGAGGATCTCCTGAAGCTCCCGGATCGACACCGGCATCTTGCCGATGCGCGGGAAGGCGTAGCGTTTCAGGCTCCTCAGCCAGACCTTCGGGTACTTCGGATCGCGCCAACCGGCCCGCTGCTGTTCCACCACCGTCTCGGCGGCTTCGGCGAAGCTCGGTACGCCCTTGGTGCGCCGCTTCTCTGCGAGCGGGTCGCGGCCCTCACGGGCCAGCTTGCGGTTGGCCCGCGCCTTTTCGCGCGCCTCGGCGAGCGAGACCAGCGCGACGCTGCCGAGTCCGAGCTCACGCCGCCGCCCGCGGATGACCAGGCGTTGGATCCAGCTCCCGGTTCCGCTCGGCTGGACGAAGAGGTACAAGCCGTTGCCGTCCGCGTGTGTGCCAAGCGGGGCCGTGCGTACGAAGGCAGCCGACAGGGCCTGATAGGGATGGCGGCCACAGGGACCGCCGCCCGCACTCTTCGACAATTCGGACGGTACGGCGCAGCGAGAGAGCTTCCGCCGGTATCTGACGCTCACGGTACAGCCGCTTGCGCAGGTCCTCGAGGCCGAGCTCTCCGCGAAGCTGGAGGGCGAGGCCCGGCTGAGCTTCGACTCGCTGTACGCCCATGATCTCCGGGGCCGGGCGACGTCCTTCCAGAAGCTCGTAGCGGGT
This sequence comes from Longimicrobiales bacterium, assembly GCA_965218255.1. Classification (GTDB taxonomy): domain Bacteria; phylum Gemmatimonadota; class Gemmatimonadetes; order Longimicrobiales; family Gaopeijiaceae; genus JAAXGI01. The sequence goes on from CBDCKJ010000001.1 coordinate 76,056, forward strand.
GGCGTGAGTGTGGCCGAGGCGCTTGCCACGTTGGGCCTGCTGGCGGGAGAGGACGCCGCCTCGATGAGGATGGGGCCTTAGGCCCGATCAGCTTCTCAGGCTAACCGATCTCCAGCTTCTGCAGCGGTCCTGGCAACGTTAGAATATCGATACACAAAGGCGTACCCGGGCCGCCGGTACACCCGTTTATATCGTTATATGACAATAGTTTAGGAGACTCTTGTGACGGACTTCGGATGTCCGTTCATTCCTGGGAGACCCCGGACCTTCGCCTTGCTCGGCCCACCTCTCCGCCTGGTCCTCCTCGTCGCCGTCTCGACCCTCGCGGTCCCTCTCGGCGCCCGCTCGGGTCAGCTTTCCCCGGCTGCTCCGGGGGCAGGGGGAGAGGGGTGGGACACGCGCGAGACGCGGGAACTCGTGGCCCGGGCGAGGACGGCCCGGGCCGAGCGGGCGGCCTCGGCCGAGCTCGGGAGCTACATCGCCCGTACCGAGGGCCACATCTACTTCTTCCTCGACCCCGAAGAGGGCGGGCGCCACCTCCTTCGCGTCGATCAGATCGCGGCCGAGGTACGGTGGCAACGGCCGGACATACTCCAGCAACACATCGTCGGGGAACGCTCCGAGAAGCGCCTCCCGATCCGCGACTTCACCTACTACATGGACCGCTTCACCCTCGTCCCGCACGGATTCGGCGACGAGATCCGCGTCGGCTCGGGCCAGGACGTCGCCGGGGTTGAGCACCCGCTTGCGGCGCGGCGCGCCGAGGCGGGGGCTGAGGAGCACTACCGCTTCCGCCTCGGGGGCACCCTCTCCGTCTTCGTCCCGGGGCGCGATGAGCCCGTTCGTATACAGGAGATCCTCGTCCGGCCGCGCGACCCCGCCCGCCCCGGGATCCTGGGCACGATCCACCTGGACCTGGCGACGGCGAGCATCGTCCGAATGGCCTTCACCTTCACCTCGGCCTCCTACATTGATCCGCGAAACGACCGGGTCCATGTCGAGCTCGACTACGGCCTCTGGGAGGGGCGCCACTGGCTCCCGAACCTCCAGCAGATCGAGGTCCGGCGAGAGGTACCGGCGCTGGACCTGGGGGTCGGCACGGTCATCCGGGCCGTCCTCGAGGTACGCGACTACGAGCTGGACACGCTCCGTTCCGGCGACCTCGCCAACCTTCCTCCTGTCACATTCCAGCCGCCGGACGAGCGTGGGGCATTTCCCTTCTCGACCGGGGTCTACGACCGGATGGAGGCGCACGGGCTCGGCGCCGTGGCCGTGGATACGGATCCGGAGGAGCTGCGCTCCCGCGCCCTCGAATGGGCCAGGGACATCGGCTCCTCCGGACTCTCGCCGGTCCGGTTCCACCTCTCGGGGCTCTCCTCCGCGCTCCGGTACAACCGCGTGGAGGGGGCGCGCCTCGGAGCGGGCGGAACGGTCCAGCCGCGGAGTGCCGTGCGCATCCGGGGGAGTGCGGGCTACGCATTCGGGAGCGGCGAGCCTCAGCTTACGGTGAGCTTCGACGAGACGCTGACCGCCGCGTGGACACTCCGGCTGCGGGCGTACCTCCGGGAGCGGGGGGAGCTCGGACTGTCTCCGGGGAGCTCGCCTGTCGTCTCTTCGCTCGGCGCCTTCCTCGCGGGGGAGGACTACCTGGACTTCTACTGGGTCAGCGGGGGCCGCGTCGGCCTCGACTACCGGGGGAGCCGTCGTTCCCGCTTCTCCGTCGGCTTCGGCGTCGAGCGGCACGCGACCGCCTCCCGGGCGCTCGACCGCTCCCCCCTCGGCTCGAACGCCTTCCGGGACGTCCGGCCCGTCACCGAGGCGGAGTTCTTTCGACTCGATGCCGGCGCCGCGCTCGATCTCCCCGCGGCGGGTGACGGGACGGGGTTCGCCCGGATCTCGGCCACCGCGCTCTACGGGCAGGCGGGCGGCGGCGTCGGGATCCTGGGAACCTTCGAGGAGCGATGGAGGGCCGGGGGGCCCTCGCGCGAGCTCGCCCTCGCCGGGGCGGGGTGGATCTGGCTCGGCGATTCGCTCCGCCAGGGCCACCGCCTAATGGGCGGCCGGTCGACGCTCCCGGGACACCCGTACCGGGCCTATACGGGACGTGTGGCGGCCTTCGGCGCGCTCGTGGGCTCAAGTGACCTCATCGGTCCGTTCGTGCGCGCCCGGGCCGGGCTACACGTCGGGTGGTCGGACGGCGGAGACCCGGCGGTGCGGGGCGCGTGGGAGGCGGAGGGGACTCGGGGCCTTGCCAGCGCCCTATCGATGGGGCTCGGACTCGGGTGGGACGTGGTGCGCGTGGAACTCGCCCGCGGGATCGGTGCGGGTGAGTGGCAGCTCTGGTTCTCCCTCGACCCGACTCTCTGGGACCGGCTGTAGCGCCTTCGATGCCGACCCGATGCGAGCCGGGCGACTGTGCCGCGGATCGACACGGAGCTACACTGCCCGCGGCACGCGGGGGACGCAACCGCACCTCAACAGGGACGTGACATCATGACCCGGAAGACGCTCTGTCTCATCTCGCTCACCGCGGCTTCCTCCCTCCTTCGCCCGGGTGAGGGGACCTCCCAGGTCGCAGCAGGGCGGGATTTCGAGGCGGAGATCGAGGCCGCCCTCCGATCCGCGAAGACCGCTTCGGGCTTCGAATTTCTCGGGGCCCTAAACAGGAACTGCGTCCTCCCCGCGAGCGGCGGACTCAACACCTCGAACAACCTCCCGAGGTACGTCCAGGATCCGACGACGATCCCCCCCCGCGAGAGCTGGTACGCCGAGTCCGCGCAGGTATTCGACAACCTCTATTTCGTCGGGGGCCGAATCCACTCCTCATGGGCGCTCACGACGAGCGAGGGGATCATCATCATCGACACGGTCTATCCCTACAACTCGGAAGAGCTGATCATCGGCGGCCTCGAGCGAGCTGGCCTTGATCCTCGCGATATCCGCTACGTCATCATCTCCCACGCCCATGGGGACCACGTCGGCGGGGCCCAGATCCTGCAAGGGCGCTTCGGTGCCGAGGTCGTGATGGGCGAGGCCGACTGGGAGCTGATCGAGACGTATCCGAACCGGTACGCATCCATGGCTCCGGAGCGGGACATCGTGGCCACCGACGGGATGGAACTCACCCTCGGTGACACTACGGTCGAGATCTGGGCGACGCCGGGCCACACGCCCGGAACGCTCTCCTACACCTTCACCGTCTTCGACAACGGAAGGCCGGTCGGGGTCGCCTACTCGGGTGGGACGGCCTTCAACTTCCACAACAACACACCGGATCCGGGGATCCGGAACTTCCAGACATACATCGATTCGCAGCTCCATATCGCGCGCCAGGCGGCCGGTTCCAGTGCGACCGTGCTCCTGTCCAACCACTCCGAGTTCGACAATGCATACCAGCGGAACCGGATGTTTGCGGGCCGGGGCGACGGTCCCCACCCCTACGAGGTCGGCGAAGACGGCGTGCAGCGGTACTTCCGGATCCTCACGGGGTGTGCGCGGGCGGCGCAGCTGAAGCTCGAGCAGGAGCTCGCCGAGGAGCCCGTCCTGTAGAGAGGTTGGGCGCGTGCGGAGGGGAACCCGCGGAAAGGCCACCGCACGCCTCGAGGGAGGGTCGGGGTGCCAAGGACCCGCCGATCGCCGAACAGCGGGTCCGCGCCCGTGGGGGAGCCCGCACCGCGCGACGCCAACGGCGTCAAGGGTGAGCGACCGGAATCGAACCGGCGACCTCCAGGGCCACAACCTGGCGCTCTAACCGACTGAGCTACGCCCACCATGAACTACCGGACAAGATAACACGGGACCCGCCAAAGGCCGGACCCGTGAGTGCGCCCGCCAGGATTCGAACCTGGGACCCTCGGCTTAGAAGGCCGATGCTCTATCCAACTGAGCTACGGGCGCGCACCGGGAAATCAACCGACTGGAGGGGCCGCAGGCAAGGCTTGCAGCCGCGTCTTCCAGCCCGAGGGAGGGACTCGCCAATGGCTGTGTGATTCCTCGCGTCTACCGCCGCACTTCGGAATCGCTTCCGAACAGATTCGGGAGTTCAACCCCGAGGTGGCGGAATTCGCGCACGTCGCCGGTCACGACCGTCAACCTGTGCACGAAGGCCGTCGCGGAGATCATGGCGTCCTCCATCAGAGTGCCTGACTGGCGATGCTTGAGCCGCGCCCACTGGCGGAGTGTGGTTTCAGTCATCGGGAGATCGTTATCCGAGGCCAGCACCGCGCTTAGTCACGCTTCCAGCTCCTCGGTCTTGGCGACGTCCTGTTCCCGCGTGCCTTCGATGCCCGCCTGGATCTCCCCAACCGTCACCGCCGACAGAAACAGTTCATCCGAGGTCACCTCTTCAATCTATCCGACGACGGCTGAATCCGGCCGAGGTCGGCGCAGTTCCGACATAACGTCGGTATCAAGCAGGTGCACGGGCTCAGTCGAAACTTGGAGACAGGCGGTGGCGATGCCGCGGCCGCGTCAGCTCGTCGGTGCGTGCCTCTGGGGCGAGGAGCAGTTGCTTGAGATCCGGTCTGGCCTGCTTCTCCAGTCGCCGCCACCCGTCGATGGGCACCAGCGCGGCCGTCTCCACGCCTCGTTTGGTCACGATCTGGGGACCATCGCTCAGGTTCGTCTCGAGCAACTTGCTGAAGCGTGCCCTGGTAGCCTGCACCGGCCCGCTGGTGCTCGTGCACGTGATCACCGTGAAAGGCATGACTAGGCGTCAGCCCGGTCTGCCTGATTGGATAGGAAAATCGTAGTCGCACAGAGCACCCTCCCCGATTTCCATGGACCCCTATGCCAGGGAGGGTGAGAGATGGACGTGTTGATCGATCGGTGCGCGGGCCTCGACGTGCACAAGAAGAGTGTGGTGGCGTGCATCCGCGGGCCGGGCGTTGGCCCGGGAGAGCGCCGGATTCAGACTCGCACCTTTCGGACCACGATGAAGGGGCTGGAGGCGTTGCGGGACTGGCTCGGCGAGAACGGTGTTACCCACGCGGTGATGGAATCGACGGGGGTATACTGGTGCCCGGTCCATGCCGTGCTCGAAGAGCAGTTCGATCTGATGCTGGTCAACGCCCGGCACGTCAAGAAGGTACCCGGCCGCAAGACGGACGTGAAGGACTCCGAGTGGCTTGCCCAGCTGCTTGAGTGCGGACTGCTCAGGGGGAGCTTCATCCCGCCCCCCGAGATTCGGGACTTGCGCGACCTGACCCGTACGCGCAAGCAGCTCGTCCGGGAACGGAGCCGAGAGGTCACGCGGGTTGCCAAGCTCCTGGAGCTTGCGAACATCAAGCTCGGCTCGGTCGTAACGGACATCATGGGCATGACGGGCCGGGCGATTCTGGATGCCATGGCCGGGGGTGAAGACAACCCACGGGTTCTCGCCCGACTGACGTACGGTTCCCTGAGCAAGAAGCGCGAGGAGATCGCCGAGGCGGTGACCGGCCTGATGCGCGACCACCACCGCTTCCTGCTCAAGGGCCATCTTGCCAGGATCGACCAGCTGACGAGGCACATCGAGGAGATGGACTCGCGGATCGTGGAGGTCACGCGCCCTTTTGAAGCCACGATCGATCTCTTCAGGAGCATACCGGGGGTGGCGGCCAGATCGGCCGAAGTGATCCTCGCCGAGATCGGCGAGGACATGTCCCGGTTCCCGACGCCCAACCAGTTCGCTTCGTGGGCCGGGCTCTGCCCCGGCAATCACGAGAGCGCCGGGAAGCGCAGACATGCAGGGACCGGCAAGGGGAACGCCTGGCTGAGAGACGCACTCTCGCAGGTCGCGTGGGCCGCAGCACGTACCAGGACAAGCTACTACCGTGCCCTCTACTACCGGCACAAGGCCCGCGGGGGGCCGAAGAAGGCGATCGTCGTGGTCCAGCATGCGATTCTCGTGGCCATCTGGCATATGTTGACGCGGGGTGTGTACCACGAAGACCTCGGGCCGAATCACTTCCAGACCCACGACAAGGAGCGCCAGGCAAAGCACCTTCTACGGCGCCTGAAGAAGCTCGGCCTCGAGGTCCAGGTCAAGGAGGCCGCATAGAAGTCCGAAAGGACGTTTCACAGGAAGTCCGAAAGGACGTTTCACAGGAAGAACAAACATCGCGGAACGGTATCGGGAGTCTTGCGGGGCCCGTCGCCGCCAGGCCCGATGCCTCTCCACCATCGACAGGAACGGTGCTCCCCCCCAACACGAGAACCCACGCCCCGGCGCCAACCCCGCGAACTCCTCCGCGTCGGGCGCAAGCGCACCTGGAAGCGCCAGATCTCCTTGTCGGTAAATCTCTAAGGAAACAGCTTTTAGCTTGTACGCCCTCGGGAAACTCGAGCTATAGTGCGGACCGGGGGCTGTCCACGTCGCTTCGACGAGCAGAGGCGGCGTCAGTTGAAGGTCAGCAACTTCGCCTGAATGACATTCGGGAGGGCTCCGATCTCCGAGATGACATCGGGCGGCACCTCGCCGTCCACCTCGACGAGCGCGATCGCCGCTCCCGAAGAATCCCGCCCGAGGTGGAAGGTTGCAATGTTGATGCCCCGGCTCCCCAGCGTCGAACCCAGCGCGCCGATGAATCCGGGCTTGTCCCGGTTTCGGGTGTAGAGCATTCGCGGGCCGAGGCGGGCCTCCATCGGTATTCCTTCCACATCCACCACGCGCGGGCGAGCTTCATGGAAGAGCGTTCCCGCGAGCGTCCGGTCTCCGCGCTCCGTCCCGACCGTGAGGCGGATCAGCGACTGGTAGCCCTCAGCGTTCGGCCGCTCGACCGTCGTGACCTCGATGTTCCTCTCCTCGGCCACGACCGGGGCATTCACGGCGTTCACCGTGGCGAGGAGGGGCGCGAGGAGACCCTCGAGCGCTGCCGCCGTGATCGGCCGGTTGTTCAGGCCGGCTGCCTCTCCCGCGTATGTGACAGTCACGGACTTGAGTCCCGTCTCCGTGATCTGGCCGGCGAAGCTCCCGAGCTGGCCGGCGAGCTCGATGTAGGGGCGAAGCAGGGGCGCCTCCTCGGCGGACACCGACGGCATGTTCAGGGCGTTGGTGACCGCACCGGTTTTGAGATAGTCGGCCATCTGCTCGGCGATCTGCACGGCGACCTTGTTCTGTGCCTCACCTGTCGAGGCGCCGAGGTGCGGCGTCGCGACGACGTTGTCGAGTTCGAAGAGGGGATGGGGTCCGGGCGGTTCCATCCCGTACACATCGAGCGCCACCCCGGCCACGCGCCCGGATTCTAGAGCCGCGTAGAGCGCCTCCTCATCGATGAGGCCGCCCCTCGCGCAGTTGACGATCCGGACCCCCGGCTTCGCCCCGGCCAGCGTATCGGCGTTCAGGATGTTTCGCGTGCCGGCCGTGAGCGGGGTGTGGAGCGATATGAAGTCGGCCCGCTCGAGGAGCTCGTCGAGCTCGAGCCGTTCGACCCCGAGCTTGGTCGCGCGGTCAGGCGACAGGAAGGGGTCCGCGACGATCACGCGCATCTTGAGACCCTGAGCCCGGGACGCCACGATCGAGCCGATGTTTCCGCATCCGATGAGGCCGAGGGTCTTGCCCGAGAGTTCGACCCCCATGAAACGCGATTTCTCCCACTTTCCGCCCCGGGTCGAGCGATCGGCTGCGGGAATCTGCCTGGCGAGCGCCATGAGCAGCGCGATCGAGTGCTCGGCCGTGGTGACCGAGTTGCCGAAGGGCGCGTTCATCACGATGACGCCGCGAGCCGTCGCACCCTTCACATCGATATTGTCGACGCCGACGCCTGCGCGTCCCACGACGCGGAGCTTCTGGGCGACTTCGAGGATCCGGCGCGTCACCTTCGTCGCGGAGCGCACTGCAAGCCCGTCGAAGTCCGGGATGATCTCCGCCAGTTCGTCCTCCGAGAGGCCCACCCGGGTGACACACTCGATCCCGCAACGCCTGAACGACTCCTCGGCCCGGGGACTCATCCGGTCCGCAATCAGTACCCTAGCCACGCTTCACCTCCCCGAAGGCCCAGTCGAGCCAGGGCGTCAGCTTCTCCAGGTCCGAGCTCTCGACCGTCGCGCCGCCCCAGAGCCGCAGTCCGGGCGGCGCGTCCCGGTAGCTCGCGATGTCGTGGGCCGCGCCCTCCCGGTCCAGAAGTCCCACGACCTCCCTGATGAAGGCGGCCTGCTCGCCGAGGCCTCGTCCCGTCACGGCTGGATCCACGATCTTGAGGCAGATCGAGGTGGGCGAGCGCGTCTCCGGGCGGCGGGCGAGGAAGTCCACCCAATCCGTCCGTGCGACCCACTGATCGATGACCTCGAAGTTCGACCTCGTCCGTCGGATGAGACCCTCGCTCCCCCCCTCCCTCTCGGCCCAGCGGAGCCCGTCCAGAGCATCTTCAACGCAGAGCATCGAGGGCGTGTTGATCGTCGCTCCGGTGAAGATCGCCTCGTTCAACCCGGATCCCTTCGTCAGGCGAAAGAGCTTCGGGAGGGGCCGCTCCGGCCGGTAGGACTCGAGCCGGTCGACAGCCCTCGGCCCGAGCGCGATCATCCCGTGTGCCGCCTCTCCCCCGAGCACCTTCTGCCACGAGTAGGTGAGCGCGTCGAGCCGGTCGAAGGGGATCTCCATCCCGAGCACGGCAGATGTCGCGTCGCAGAGGGTGAGCCCCTCGCGCCCGGATGCGATCCACTCCCCGTCCGGCACCCGAACCCCTGACGTCGTACCGTTCCATACGAATACGACGTCCCGGTCCGTGTCCACGGCGCCGAGATCCGGGAGTTCCCCGTAGGGCGCCTCATGGAGGCGCACCCCCGCGAGGCCAAGGCTCCGGACGTCCCTGGCCCACCCCTTGCCGAAGCTCTCCCAGGCGAGGACCTCCGCCCTGCTGGGGCCGAGAAGCGACCAGATCGCGAGTTCGAAGGCGCCCGTGTTCGAGCCCGGAACGATTCCGAGCCGATAGTCCCGGGGGAGACCGAGGAGATCGCGGGACCGCTCGATGACCTCCGCAAGCCGCTCCTTCGCGGGGCGGGCGCGGTGGGAACGGCCGAGGAGCGCGCCCTCGAGTCCGCGAAGGGTCCAACCCGGTCGCTTCGTGGTGGGCCCGGAGCCGAATCGCGGGTTCTCGGGGCGGACGGATGGTTTCATGAATGAACGGTGCAGGCCGAACGGCCGAGGTGCGTGGTCCGGTGAATCGAAGGAGCTGAACGCCGCGCCATGCGCGCCGTGGAGCTGCGGATGCGGAAGTCTAAGGGAATGCTCTTTCGCGTCAACTCGAGCGCGCGGCGAGAACCGGCTTTTCCACAATTCGGCCGCCGTGGCGGCGACCGCCCCCCAACAGGCCCGCCCGGTGGCGGCACTGAGGTTCCTCGAACGTCGCTGCGCGCCAAGTTCCGGTGCAGTTGGCGGAGACACGCGCGGGCTCGGACGCGTTGGCCGGGTCCAATCACAAGGCTCCACCAGAGCCGATGAGTGGGTGCAAGCCACGCGCCGAGTCCGAAGGTGTATCCCCCGATTACGGAATGCGGAGCGCCGTCATCCAGCCGACCCCGCCAGATCGGGCTGTCCCGGGACGCCGTGGCAATACGCGCGTCCGCGTGGGGTGACGCCTAGAGAGCCGGGGTAAGGTCCGGTGGCCGACGGCGCATCGTGGTCTGCTCGTATGCGTACCCGAGGCCCAAAAGGATCCCCTCCGCATAGGACCGGCCGAGAAATTCGATGCCAACGGGGAGCCCCTCGGTGGTGAAGCCGGCCGGGACCGTGAGCGCGGGGTATCCGAGCGCCGGACTCAGGTTGCGATTGCTCCCCTTGCCGTAGTCGTCCGGTGCGTCAGGGTCCGTCAGGACATCGGCCGGAATGTGCGCCGGCGCGTGGTCGAAGGTCGAGTAGACGAGGGCATCCAGCTCGTGGTCGGCCATGACGCCGAGGACTCGGTTCCGAAGCTCCTCTCGGGCCGCTTCCGCCTCCCGGAATTCCGGGTTAGCCGTGCTGCGGTTGAGCGCGCTCACATGGTCGTAGCGGCGCCTTGCCGTAAGCTCATCGGAGACGGCAATCTCGGCCAGCGAGCGCACGGGCGGGTTCGACAGCTCGGCGAGGTAGGCATTCACCGAGGCCTCGGTCTCGTGGTTCGAGCCCGTCTCTCCAAGCAGTTCCGCGAGACCCTCGATCTCCAGGGGATCCACGATCTCGGCACCCTGTCCCTCGAGGTCCGCGACTGCACGGTCAACGACGGCCCTCACTCGAGCATAGTCCTCGGAGTCGGGATCGGTATTGGAATCCATCGGCGTTCGGATCACCCCGAGGCGGGCACCGTCGAGCGCATCCTCACGGAGAAACGCCGTGTAGCTTCCCGGGATATTCCCGACGCTTCGCGCAGTGATCGGGTCGTTCGGATCGTAGCCGGCAATGACGTCCATGAGGATCGCCGCGTCTCGAACGGTCCGCGTGATCGGGCCCAGCGTGTCTCGTGTGGGACTTCCCAGGAACATCCCGAACCGACTCACGAGTGGCAGCGTGGGCCTCAGGCCGACCGTGCTCGTGTGCGCGGCGGGGCCCCGGATCGAGCCGCCCGTGTCCTCCCCGATCGTGACCGTCGCAAAATTTGCCGCCGCCGCGATGCCGCTCCCGCACGACGACCCGCTCGGATTTCGATCAAGGGCATAGACGTTCCGGCAGAGGCCGAAGGCGGATCCCGCGTAGCCCTGCGCGAACTCCCCCATCGTCGCCTTCCCGAGAATGATCGCCCCGGCGTCTGCCATCCGGATGACGATCGTCGCATCCCGTCCGGAATCGAAGTCCTCGAAGAGGGCCGACCCGTAGGTGGTCGGCATCCCCGCCACTTCGACCTGATCCTTGACGAGGACGGGGATGCAGTGAAGCGGCCCGACCGGCCCGCCGGCCGAGTGGGCGCGGTCGAGTTCGCGCGCACGTTCGAGCGCCTCCGGGTTCACCGTCTGAACCGCATGAATCGCGGGCCCCTGGCGATCAAATCGCTCGATGCGATCAAGGTACCCCTGGACGAGCTCGACGCACGTCAGGCGGCCGTCGTCGAGCGCTTCCCGGATGTCGTCGATCGTGGTCTCGAGGATCTCGAACCCCTGCCCTTCCGCGGGAAGGGGCGAGAGGGCCGTGAGAAGGACGAGAGAGACCGGGAGGGGGAGGATCGTCCGGAGTCGCATCTTCATCATCGTCGCGTTCGCCGTCCCTTCGGTGCCCCGGTCAACCCGCGTCCGCAGTGTCCCGAGGCGGCGAGAGTCTTCCGTAGACGGTCCCGACGATCGCCGACCCGACGAGGAGGAGGACCGCGCTCGCCGCCGCGGCCGCCGCGCCGCGATTCCCGATGAGGACGTAGTACACGTCCACGAGGAGGATTTGCGAGACTGCGATGATCAGCGCGGCCCGAACGGGACTGCCGACCGCGCGCGTCACCTGGTCCAGGAGGACGACGAAGAGGACCAGGAAAAGCAGGAGCGCGAGCCAGCCGGGTACGAGCGGCCCGGTCGGCATGTCGTTCGCCAGTATGGGACCGAAGAAGAAGGTGATGCCTACCAGGCTCACGATGTAGCCGACGCCGAGGGCGCCAAGGATCGGTTTCAATCTGGCGCTCATGACAGGTCTCCTCTCTCCCGGGCGAGTCAGTGGAATTCGCACTGCGCGGATGGAAGGTACGGAAGCTGAGATACTCTGGCGGAGCGGGAGACGCAAACCGGCACCCAGCCCACTTGGCCACCCTCGCGCCGCCGCCCTGCTCCGGCGCGGCTCCAACCGCCGGCGCGTCCGGGCCTGGGTTCAGAACGGATAGAGGAGTGGGAGGAAGAGGGTCGCCAGGATCCACATCAGGGCGTTCATCAGGACGCCGATCTTCACGAAGTCGGTGAAATTGTACCCGCCCGGGCCCAGGACGATGAGGTTCGTGGGGTAGCCGATCGGGGTTGCAAAACTCGCGCTCGCGGCGAAGCAGATCGCGAGCATGAAGGGACGCGGATCCACGCCCATCTGTGTGGCAAGCTGCAGTGCGAGCGGTGCGAGCAGGACCGCCGTGGCCTTGTTCGACAGGAAATTCGTCACGAGGCTCGTGAAGAGATAGAAGGCGCTCAGCAGCACCCACGGACCGCTCCCTCCCACGAAGTTCATCAACCTCGAGACGATGTCCTCGGCAAGCCCCGTCGTCTCCATCGCCACGCCGAGCGGGATCGTACCCGCCAGGAGGAGGAGCACCGAGGCGTCCAGCGACGCGAAGGCCTCGTGGGCCCGAAGACACCTGGCGGCGATCATGAGTCCGGCGCCGGCGACGGCGAGCATCTCGATCGGGAGGGAGGTGAACGCAGCGAGTCCCACTACCGAGACCATGATGGCGACGGCGATGGGTGCACGCTCCCGCCGGCGGATCAGCCCCTCGAGTCCCTCGGCGAGGAGGACGGCCTCGGTTTCGCGGAGCGCCTCGAATCCGCGGTCGGACCCCTGAAGGAGGAAGACGTCCCCCTCCTTCAGGCGCACGTCCCGCAAGTTCTTCCGGTGGTGGCGCCCGCCTCGCTGGAGGGCCAGTACCTTCACCCCGTAGTTGTGGTTGAAGCGGAGATCCCCGACCCGCCGCCCGACGAAGGGCGAGCCCGGCAGCACGACCGCCTCGGCGAGGACGAGTTCGGCGGTGTGCATCGACACGAGCTGATCGTCTTCGAGGAGGGGGGCAAGGGCGGAGCGGGTCGAGGTCAGGAATTCCGTGATGCGCCTCGAGGTCGCACTGACGATGAGCGAGTCGCCTACCTCGAAGACGAGCTCGCTGGCGGTTCCGTACATGATCACCTGCTCGCCCCGGATCAGCTCGAGGAGACGGACTTCCCCGCGCGCGGGGAAGACCTCGCCTACCCGCATTCCCGGGAGGCGCGAGCCGTGGTGGAGCACGATCTCGGTTACGAACTGCGCCGTCCGCTCGCGAGTGATCATCGCCATCAGGGAGGTCCGCTCCGGGAGGATCCGCCGCCCGACCGTCAGGAGGAAGAGGACGCCGCCGATTACGAGGATGAGGCCCATCGGGGCGAACTCGAACATCCGAAACCCCGTGGGCTCGATACCCTGTGTTCCCTGCCAGCCCCGATAGATGTCGTGGACCAGGACATTCGTTCCCGTCCCGATCAGGGTGCACGTGCCCCCCAGGATGGCGAAGAAGCTGAGCGGGATCATGAGCTTGGAAGGATTGATCTCGAGTTCACGCGAGAGCGCGAGGACCACCGGAACGAACATCGCGACGACCGGGATGTTGTTCATGAGCGCGCTCGTGATGGGCACGGTGAGCGCCAGGAAGACGAGCACGCGCGTCGGACTCCCCTTCGCTCCCCGGCGAAGCAGATTCGTCACGATGTCGAGGGTGCCCGTACGGGCCAGGCCTGCCGACACGACGAAGAGCGCGGCGATCGTCACCGTGGCCGGGTTCGAAAAACCCGACAGGGCCTCCTCGGCCCCCAGTATTCCCGTCAGGTAGAGCGCGGGCGGGATGAGGAGAGACGTGACCCCGATCGGGAGCCACTGCGTCACATAGAGTGCGACCGCCCCGGCCATGATGAGGAGAAGAACTGTCGTTTCCATAGCCGTGAAGCTAATGCGTCTCAGCCCTCGGGACCCGCCCGGGCCCGGCCAGTCCTGGCGCAAACGCCCCGCCCCCCCGGATCCCGCGCTGCCTCCCCGCTCTAGCGTTCCGCTTCTTGCAACGCCACTCCATCCACCACGAACCCGTCCCTGTGCGAGGATCAGCCGGAGTGCCTCATCGGCAGCCCGCTTCCGGTGGCGGTCCACATCGCGAGGGCTGGCCGACGCGGATTCGCACCCGAGCACTGGCGGCGCGGGCAGTAGGATACCCCGGGTGCGCACCGCGTGGGAGTACGGGCGGGCAGCGGCGTCGCGCCGCTCGAGATGAGCGCATAGTGCCTTGCTTCATGGCGGTGGGTGCGCTCCGCCGTGGGCCGAGGTGCGTGCCAGGGGACCGAACCCGTTTCCCGGGGGCGGACGATGTCCCGTACACGGGGAAGACCTCCCGCAGACGACCCGTCAGGCAGCCGTAGACGAACCCGCTCGCCGGCCCCGCCGCCGCCGTGCACTCGAGCGCGAACGGGGACGGGCAACCACGGCGGGACCCCGGTCCGACTCCACCCGGCTGCCCGACGCTCCGTCCCGTTTTCAAAAGAGCTCTAGCTGGCCGGAGAGCGCCGAACGGTGCTCGAGGTTCGACCCGGCAACACCGAGAAGCCGCGCACGCCTCGCCTCCGCGTCCGTCAGCCGAAGCAGCTCTCTCGCCGCCGCTCCGATGATCTCGGCTGAGGCCGTGGGCATCTCCAGGGTTCGGGATCGCGTCAGGGTCTTGAAATCGGGATAGCGGACCTTGACGGTGATCGTGCGTGCCAGGACCCCGCGCTCCGCCAGACCCGACGCGACCCGCTCCGAGAGATCGCACACCTCGGCATCCATCTCTTCCAGGCTCCCCAGATCCGTCTCGTAGGTGCGCTCGTGTCCAAGGCTCTTCCGCCTCCGGTTCGTCCGGACCGGGCGCTCATCGATTCCGCGGGCACAGTCGCGGAGCCGCCGCCCGTGGCGCCCGAAGCGGCGAGAGAGCGCCTCCGGCTCGAGCGCGCGAAGATCGGCGATCGTCGTTACCCGGAGCTCACGAAGCGCCCCCTCCGTCACCGGACCCACGCCGTGCAAACGACGCACCGGGAGTGGGTCGAGGAACGACTGAACCTGGTGAGGTTTCACGATAGTGAGTCCATCAGGCTTGTCGAAGTCCGAGGCGATCTTCGCCACGAGACGGTTGGGTCCCACCCCGACGCTCACTGTGAGATCACGTTCCTCCCGCACCCGTTCGCGGATCTTCTGGGCGATCGCGGTGGCACTCCCGTGATGCGCGAGGCGGTCCGTGACGTCCAGGCAGGCTTCATCGAGCGAGACGGGCTGAACGAGCGGCGTATAATCCCTGAAGATTTCGAAGATCGCCTCGGATTCGGCGCGGTAGCGCGCGAACTCGGGCCTTAGGAAGACGGCCTCGGGACACCGCCGGGCGGCATGGGCTGCCGGCATGGCAGAGCGGATGCCGAACCGCCGAGCCTCGTAGCTCGCGGCCGCCACCACGCCGCGCCCGGCGGGGTTGCCTCCGATGACGACAGGTCTCCCGCGAAGCGCCGGATCATCCCGCATGTGGACTGCGGCGTAGAAGCAGTCCATGTCGCAGTGCAAGATGCGACGGATTCCGTCGGAGCCAGGAGCAGGCATGCCCAACTCGACTCACCTCGGCGAGCTGATGCGAAGAATGGATAAGTGATCACGACGGCAGACCGAATGTATACCGAACACAGGGAACGGCAAGCGGAGGGGAGTCTCGACCACGGCCCGGGAACGCGCCGCCGTTCGCCGAGCGAGACCGGACACCTCCGATGGGAACGCCGGAGGAGCTCCGCCTGCCCCGGGAAAGGCGCGGCCGGTCCTCTCCGGGCGTTGCCGCCAAGCCCCGAGTTGCCGGACAAGGCTTCCCGTTCCCGTGGGCCCTGCGGTCGCGGGCGGAATACGACAGGCTGATTCCCGAGTACCCGCCTGCCCGCCGTGGAGATGCGGATCCGGATTGCGCGAGCCGGCCCTCTTGCGCTTCGGAGTCCTCTTTACCGGGGGATCTCGGCGCATCAATATGAGTTACTGAGCCCGCAGGCTGTTCTGGGACTCCGAGGGACCGAGGGCGGGGAAAGGCTAACCATTGAGTTGCGGACAGGAGCCACCATGAAGAGAAGAGACTTCATCAAGACGTCGGTAGGGGCGGGGTTCGTGGTCTCGACTCCCTTCGCGGCCTCCTACGACCGGCTCGCCTCACGACGCTCTCAGGAAGCCAGCACCCTGTATGACAAGATCTGGGATGCGCATGTGGTAGCGAACCTCGGTGGCGACACTGATCTGCTCGTCGTCGACCGGAATATCATGTTCGATGGCGGCCCCGCCACCGTGCGTGGCATCCTCGAGGAAGGTCTCACGATCGCGAGCCCGCAAGACAACTGGGCCGTGTGCGACCATACGGTCTCCACGTCACCGAACAGGTATACGGACCGCTCGCTCAACCTTGGAGACAGTGCTGAGCAGTTCGTCGAATATGCTGAGGAGCTGAGGGAGATGGGTATCCAGGCCTTCGGCATAGACGACCCCCGAAACGGCATCCAGCACGTCGTTGGCCCCGAAACCGGGCTGACCCTCCCGGGCATGGTGGTCGTGGGGGGTGACAGTCACACATGCACGCATGGCGCTATGGGTTGCATCTCCTGGGGCGGAGAGGGTGGACGGAACGTTCTCGTCACGGGGACAGTCATCAGGGAACGCGCAAGACGGATGCGCGTCACTATCGAGGGCACACTCGGTTCCTGGGTTAGGGCCAAGGACGTCATTCTCTACACCATCGGCGAACTCGGTGCCGCAGCGGGTAACGGCCATGCGGTGGAATACGCCGGGCCCGTCGTACGTGCCATGGACGTTGACAGCCGCCTGACCCTCTGCAATCTCGCCGTCGAAATGTCCTCCGCGACGGGAATGGTGGCTCCCGACGACACGACTTACGAGTACCTGGCGGATCGTGAGTTCAGCCCCCAGGGTCCATACTGGGATCTGGCTTTGGGCCACTGGCGAACCCTGCCCTCCCATCCAGCCGCGGAGTTCGATCGGGACAAGATCATCGATGTGTCGGGCGTCGAGCCGCAGGTCACGTGGGGCGTCAGCCCGGAACACGTGATGGGCGTCGGCGACCGCGTTCCCGATCCTGACGATGCCCCCTCAGGAAAGCGGGAGGCTTACCGGGCAGCGCTGGACTATACAGGTCTCGCACCCGGCGACCTCATCGCCGGAACGCCCATTGACGAGGTATTCATCGGATCCTGTACGGAGAGTCGTATCGGTGATCTGCGAGCTGCCGCCGAAGTGGTTGAAGGACGCCAAGTCGCGCCCAGTGTCTTGGCGTGGGTGATTGCAGGGTCATTGCCGATCAAGCGTCAGGCAGAGGCGGAGGGCCTTGATGGCATCTTCACTCAGGCAGGGTTCGATTGGCGTGAGCCCGGGTGCTCGAAGTGCGTCGCCATGAACGGTGAGCACGTTCCGCCAGGAAAGCGGTGTGTGTCTAATTCCAATCGCAATTTCATCGGCCGCCAGGGCCGAGACGCCATCACCCATCTTGTCAGCACCCCCATGGCCGCCGCTGCCGCGGTTGCAGGTCGCATCGTCGACGTACGACGCCTGATCGCGGGAGAACCTGTATGAGAATCCTTCAGTCGGCTGCAGGGAGAGGCGGTCCCACCTTCGTGCGGCATGCCGGGGTAGCGGCGCCTTTTCTACAGCCCAATGTAGACACCGATATCATCGCCCCGATCAACCCTAACTCGATCTCCGGTCTGTCGGATGGGGAACGGGCTTTTGAACCCCTGCGGTACTTCGCAGACGGATCGGAAGACCCGGATTTCGTTCTCAATCAAGAGCCCTATCGCAATGCTTCGATCCTACTCGCCGGCGAGAACTTCGGCACCGGAAGCTCGCGGGCGACTGGAGTCAGATTGCCCATGGCATTTGGCATTCGAGTTGTGATCGCTCCCAGCTTCGGACCGATATTTTACACGAACTCCATTCGGCAGGGCCTGTTGGCGGTACCTCTCGCCGAAGATGTGATCGCAGGGATGGCTGATTGGGTCGTGTCGAATCCCGGTGTGGAAATGATGGTGGACCTAGAGAGAAGCGTGATCGAGGCCCCCGGTCTGGAAGCCATCTCCTTCAGCATTGATCCCAGAGTTCGCAATAAGTTCTTGCTGGGGCTGGACGACCTCGATGAAATGCTTCGGCACAGCGAGGGCGCTAGGGTGCTGAGGAACGAGAATCGGAGCAGATGGCCCTGGATGGACCTGAACGCGCCAGCCGCGAGTCGCTAAGCCGGCAGTCTCAAGTCCGTTGATCTGCATGACGTCGGGGGGGGGGGGGGGGCGACCGGAAGTATCGCGAATGGCGTGCTGTTCCTGGGGGCCGCGGTCTTGGTCGTATCGGTCAGGAGTCTGTTCGCGGCAGTGAGAGACTGAAATTGCACTGATGCAGGGGTCATCGGCCCCGAATAGGCTCCTGGGGCCGGTGATTCGAGGCTTCACGTTGCTCGCTCCCCTTCTCAGCGCCTCTCACCGTTCGACTCTGGTGCGCGTTCGGCGCCGGTTGCGCACAACGAACCGAAGGCCCAACGCCGTTCGGTGTAATCGAAACCGGTCGGACAGATCTCAATGCGTCGGCGCCCCGCAGACGCGCTTACATTCCCACGCCATGTTTTGCGAGCCCACCGTCCACCCGGGGTCGGGAGCCTGGTCCCTCCGCGCCGTAGACATTCCCATCTGGGTCGACTGCCACACCCTCGCCAGCGACGCCCCCGGGCTTGTCGTCGGAGCGGTGCGGCGGAATGAACGCTGTGACCCGGTCCTCGTGAGCGCTGCCAACTCGGATCCCGGTTACCCAGCCGGGATGGTTGGTCTCCCCAGTCTCCGAGTCAATCGCATACAGCATGTCATCGGGGGTGATGAGCAGGTCGCTGATCCTCCTGTACTCGTAGCAGGTGCCGAGTAGTTGCCCGTCCTGATCGAAAATCTGAACCCGGCGGTTGCCGCGGTCCGCCACAAGGAGGCGCCCCTGCGAGTCGAAGGCCATGGCGCGGGGAGTTCGGGACTCGCCAGGACCGTTGCCGATCCGACCCCACTCCGTGATGAACTCATCCTCCGGGGTGAACTTCATGATTCGCCCGGTTGAGCCCGGCGGGGCCACGGCTGTCCCGGGATCCGGCGTTACGGTCGGCCGAACCCCGACGCCTTCCGTGGCATCGGGACGGCCCGCGAGGCCGTCGCCCCCTGCAGGCCACACCACCCGGGAGCCGGCTACCGATCGATCTCGCGGCCGCCGTCATCCTCCGTCCGCACGGAGCGCGGCGAGAGGCGAGGCTCTCACCACCGGCCAGCTGACCGACCAGCCCACGAGAACGGCCAGGAGCAGGATCCCGAGCCAGAGCCGTGACAGGCTCCCCCACGGGATCGCACCCTCGATATCGAACTGCCAACCGAGCATCAGGTCCCCGGCGATCCCGCCGAGGAGGAGCCCGCTCGCGGCTCCGATCCCGCCGAGTGCAGCGTACTCGGCGAGAAGCACGCCCCGGATCGTGTGCCTCGAGGCCCCGAGTGTCTTCAGGAGAACGCTCTCCCGATGGCGCTTGAAGCGGCTCGTGAGGAGGGAGGCGAACAGGACCGTCGCGCCGCCGGCCAGAACGAAACCCGCCAGCGCCTGAAAGACGAGGCCGACCTGGCCGGTGAGCCGCTCCAGCGTCTCCTGAACGAGCGCGATGTCGAGAAACGACACGTTGGGATAATCGTCTAGGACGGCGTCCTGGATGCGCCGACGCGCCCCGGGGTCTTCACTCGAGGAGAGTGAGACGAAGGTCGCCGGCGCCCCGTCGAGTGAACCGGGCTCAAAGACGGCAAAGAAGTTCGGCTGAACGGAGGACCACTCGACCTCCCGGAGCGAAGAGACGACCGACGCGACGGGGATGCCTTGCACGTTCCATACGAGCCCGTCCCCTATCCCGACCCCCAGCCTCTCGGCGAGATCGACCTCCAGGGAGACCTTCGCCGCACCCTCCCGGACGGCCGCCCGGACCGAGGGCGGATCCTCACCCGCGCCCTGCCACCACCGCCCGTCGGTCAATCTCTCGGCCGGCCCCTGCTCCGCCCGAAACGTGTTCCGGTACAGTCGGTTGTACATCCACCGACCACGCGAAACGCCGTCGGCCAGGATCTCCTCGACGGGCTCCCCGGCGACGGCCTCGAGACGCGCGGGCACGATCGGGATGAGTCCGTCGCCCACCCCTTCCGAGCGCAGGAGCTCGCGGACACCCTCCGCCTGATCCGGCTGAATGTCGAAGAGGACGAGAGTCGGCGCCTCGGACCCGAGCTCGGCGCCGAGCGCCGAGCGCAGGTGCGTCTCGACTACGAGGAGCGCGCTCATGAGGAAGGCGCCCGATCCGAGCGCCAGCACGATGGTCCCCGTCTGGTTGCCCGGGCGGAAGAGTCCGGCAAGCCCCTGCCTGAGCGGGAAGGGTGCCTGTCCCGGGAGGAGGCGGCGGGTCAGGCGAACCAGCGCGAGTCCGGTCAGGCCCAGGAGGAGGAGGACCCCGATCGTCGCACCCGTTACGATCGCGGCGTCGCCCGCGTCTCCGAGCTGCCAGGCGCAGAGGCCGAAGAGGCTCGCGGCAAGGAGGAGGGCGACGCCCGCCTCCCCGCGCCCGATCCGGGAGGCCCGCGGCTCGAGCGGACCGCGAAGGGCGCCCAGCGGCGAGACGGCATGGACGCGAAGGAGGGGAAAGAGTGAGAAGAGGACGGCCGCCCAGACGCCGAGGAGCCATCCTGCGGCGATCGCCTCCGGATGGAGCGCGGGGGAGACTTGGACGGGCAGGACACCCGAGAGGAGAACGGGCGCCGCGAACTGGAGGCTCACGCCGAGAGCGACGCCGGCGCCGGCACCGATCACCCCGAGGACCGATGCCTGCAGGAGGTAGGCGCGAACGAGCGTTCCGCTGCGTGCCCCCATGCACCGGAGGACGGCCATCGAGGGAAGCCTCTCCTCGAGGTAGACACTCACTGCGCTCCCGACCCCGATGCCGCCGAGCAGGAGCGCCAGGAGTCCGACGAAGCCGAGGTAACGGGTCAGGTTGTCGAAGCCGGAGGCGAATCCCTCGGCCTCACGTTCGGCCGTCTCGATCGATACGCCGAAGCGCTGGAACTCGGCTCGATACCGCCCGCGGAGGCTGGCCGCCTCCTCCGCCTCCCGGAGGGCGACCCACGCCCGATGCCGGGCGAGGCTTCCGAAGTCCACGAGGCCCGAGGCGGGAAGATCCTCGAGGGAGATGTAGACGGGAGGGCCCGCTACCCATTCGATCCCGAAGTCGACGGGAAGCCCCGAGACGGCGCCGCGCGCCTCGAGGAGGAGCATCCCGATCCGGAGCGAATCGGAGAGGCTGACGCCGAGCTGCCCGAATACCTGCGCGTCGGCGAGCGCCCCGCCGCGCTCCGGAAGGCGCGACCACGCCCCTGGGGGAGCTTCCTCGACGGTCCCCACGGCGGGAAAGTGCTCGTCGACCGCGTTGACCTGGAGCAGACGGGCCCGACCGGAGCGGGGCGAGGAGACCACCGAGGCGAGGCTCGTTCCCCGGGCCACGACGGCCCCCTCGGACGCGAGCGAATCGAGGACCTGAACCACCCGGGCGTCGAGAGGCAGGGACGCCTGGAGCCGCAAGTCTCCCCCGAGGAGGGTTCTGGCCTCGCGTCGGGCCGAGGCCGCCGCATCTCTCTGGAAGCCGTAGAGCGCCACGAGCGCCCCGACGCCGAGGGCGATGGCCACGAGGAACCAGCCGACTCGGCGGAGGCCCGAACGGCCCTCCCATAGGGCGAGGCGAAGCGCAAAGGGGAGGCGGCCCACCTACCGGACCTGCCGGAGCTGGCCGTCGGCGAGCGTCACGACGCGGTCCGCCGCGCCGGCGATCTCCTCGTCGTGGGTCACGAGGACCATCGTGGTACCCCTCACCTCGTTCAGCTCCCGGAGAAGCCCCACGATGCGCCCCCCCGTCTCCCGGTCCAGATTTCCCGTCGGCTCGTCGGCGAAGAGGATCCCGGGTTCCGTCACGAAGGCGCGCGCGAGAGCCACCCTCTGCTGCTCACCGCCCGAAAGCTCTGCCGGATAATGGTGGATCCGGTCCCCGAGGCCCACCTGCTCGAGAAGCGCGGTCGCGCGCCGCCGGACCTCCGTGGCCGAACGTCGCCTCGAGCGCGGGGCGAGCTCGAGCGGCACCCGGACATTCTCGAGCGCGGTGAGGGATGTCAGGAGGTGGAAGGTCTGAAACACGAAGCCCACATGGACAGCACGAAACTCTGCGCGTCCATCCTCGGTAAGAGCCGAGAGCCGGGTCTCCCCGAGCCAGACGTCGCCGCGGGTGGGCCGGTCGAGACCGGCCATCAGCCCGAGGAGGGTGGTCTTCCCGCTCCCGGATGGCCCGACGACGGCCACGGAGCCTCCCGAATCCACCCGAAGGTCCAATCCGGAGAGAATCGGCAGCGTACGACTCCCGCTTCGGTACTCCTTCGCCAGCCCGGTCACCTCGATGCGCATCGGCTCGCCCGCCCTCGTCGCCCTCTCGGCCCTCTTGGCCGGATGCGGTGCCCCCGGGTCGGAGGGAGCTCCGCCCGCCGGGGAGGGGGCTTCCTCGCTCGACCCGTCCACGGTCGCGGCTCCCGTCCCGAATCGTCCAGACCTGTTACGCCCGGCAGATTCGGAAGGTTCGCCTTCGGGGGCGGCCGGCGCGGCGCTCCGGGTGCTCTTCCTCGGCACGAGCCTGACGGAGGGACTGGGCCTGGAGAGGCGCCGCATCGAGGCGTGGCCGGCCCGTATCGGCGATCTCGCAGACTCGGCGGGGGTGGCCGTGGAGGTCGTGAACGCAGGGTTGAGCGGGGAGACGAGCGCGGGGCTCCTCCGGCGTCTCGACTGGATCATGCAGGGCTCTCCCGACATCGTCGTGGTGGAGACGGGTGCGAACGATGGCCTCCGTGGTCTCCCCGTCGAGCAGCTGGCGGAGAACCTGGGCGAGATTCTCGGGAGGCTCCGAAGCGAGCATCCGGGTGTGGCGGTGGCGGTGGTCCAGATGGAGGCCCCGCCCAATATGGGCGCCGACTACACGGCTGCATTCAGGGCCACGTACGGGAGGGCGGTAGCCGAACACGGGTACCTCCTCCTCCCCTTCCTCCTCCAGGACATCGCCGGGCGGGCCGAGCTGAATCAGGGGGACGGGATCCACCCGACGGCGGAGGGACACTGGATGATCGCCCGGAGCGTCTGGCCGGCGCTCGAGGAGCTCCTTCGTTCCGTGGCCGGTCGCTGAGGTCCGGGGCCGTGCGTCCGTTTCGGATCGCCGGGATCGTCCTCGGCACGGTCGCCGTCGTCTGCGTGGCCTTCCTCCTCATCGGCTTCGCGCTCCCCGCGAGGTGGGAGACGGAGCGGGCCGTCGAGATCGCCGCCCGCCCGGAGGAGATCTTCCCCATGGTCAGCGGGGCCGCAAGGTGGGGAGAGTGGACGCCGTCGCCCGACTCCGGGGTCGAGCTCTTCGGGCCCGGGGAGGGGCCCGGCTCGGGACGCCGGTGGGACGACCCCGGGTACGGGCAGGGTGAATTCCTGATCACCTCGACAGCCCCCCCACGCCAGGTCCTCTATGAGGTAGCCGTGGACGAGGGCTCGATCCGGATTCGCGGAAGCATCGAGTTGAGCGCCGTCGGCACGGGGACGAGGATTCGCTGGAGGGAGGCCGGAGACTTCGGGTGGAATCCCCTCCTCGGTTTTCTCGCCGGCCGGATGGAGGAGTTGCAGGGCGAGCAGCTCGCGGCCTCGCTCGAGACACTGCGCGAGATCGTCGAGACGAGCGTCAGGGAGCCGCGCGGCTGATCCTGAAGAGATCGTCGTTCGTCTTCGTCTTCCGCATGACGTTGAGGAGCCCCTGCATCGCATCCGTCGGACTCTGGCCGACAAACTGCCTCCGGAGCGCCCGGGAGATGGCCAGCGCCTCGGGACTCAGGAGGAGCTCCTCGCGCCGGGTGGCGGACGCGACGATGTCGATCGCCGGGAAGATACGCTTGTCCGCCATCTCCCGGTTGAGTACGAGCTCGCTGTTTCCCGTACCCTTGAACTCCTCGAAGATCACCTGATCCATGCGCGAACCCGTGTCCACGAGAGCAGTGGCCACGATGGTGAGCGATCCGCCGTGGCTCGGGTGGACCTTGCGAGCGCTCCCGAGGAAGCGCTTGGGCTTCTCGAGCGCCGTGGCATCGAGCCCCCCCGTGAGCGTGCGGCCGCTACCCTCCTCCACGGTATTGTAGGCCCGCGCGAGCCTCGTGATCGAGTCGAGGATGATCACCACGTCCTCGCCTAGCTCGACCCGCCGCCGGGCCCGCTCGAGCGTGACCTCGGCAAGGGCGATGTGCCGCTCGGCGGGATAGTCGAATGAGGAGGCCACGACCTCACCGAACCCGCAGGCCTCCATCTCCGTGATCTCTTCCGGCCGTTCGTCGAGGAGGAGGATGAAGAGGGAGCACTCGGAATGGTTGCGCACGATCCCTTCTGCCACGCGTTGCAGAATCGTGGTCTTTCCGGCTTTCGCCGGCGCCACGATCATCGCGCGCTGCCCCTTTCCCAGGGGGCAGAAGAGATCGATCACCCGATCCGTGTAGTCCGGCTTGCCGCCATGGACCATCCCGCACTCGAGGGTGAGATGGTCGTTGGGGTGGAGGGCAGAGAGCCGGGCGAAGCGCGGACGGTCGCGAGCCTCGGTCGGCGGCCGGCCGTTCACGAGCTGAAGCCGGGTCAGCGGCGCGGCCTTCCCGTTCTTCGGACGTCCGCCCACGTTGCCCGAAAGTTCATCGCCCGTCCGGAGCCCGAAGCGGGAGACGATCTTTCCGCCGACGTAGATGTCGTCCCTACCGGGTGCGTATCCCGACTTCCGCCGGCGTATGAACCCCGACCCGCCGGAGAGCACCTCCAGTACGCCCAACCACTGTTCGTCGGTCACCTTGCCGCAGTCGCGAAGATGGGTTGAACCCTTGCGTGGCGGGGATCCGTGTCCTCCGCCGGAACCCGCGGGAGGGCCGAGGGTTCAAGATACCTAGGAATCTACACCCTACATCGGAAGTCCGGTGAGGACAAGGGACGGCTGAACATTTGACGGGGGGTGCGAATCATGGCTTCCGGCGAAGGTCCGGCAGACGGGGCGGTGGCGGCCGTGGGCCAGGCGGACGGTCGCGTCGGGTGGGCCGGTGCGCTGGCGCTGGTGCTGACGCCCTTCGCCATCTTCGCGGCGCTCGCGGTACTGGACAGCTTCATCCGCTAGCGGCGGTGCCAGCTTGTGGACCCGAGTGTCCTCTCCGGAGGACAGTGGCGTCCGGAGGCGGCGCGGCGTAGCCTCGAGAGCAACTCGCAGGCTGCGGCGCGCCCAGCGGGAGGCGGGAACGCAACCGATTCCCCGTGATGTCTTTAGGCCAGTTCGCCTGCAGCTCACCGCAGGCGCCCGCCGAGATGGAACGGCTCTTGCCTCCCGGATGGGTTGACTCCGCCCCTCCCGCAGGAGGATTTCGATGAACTCCGTGCGACGGCCAACCCCGCCTGAGGGCCCATCCCGCTCCGGGCCCGTGCCACGCGATCCCGTCCGGCCCCTCCCCTGGGCCGCAGGATGCCTGCTCTTCGCGTGCCTCGCGATCTCTCGGCCCGTGGATGCCCAGTCGCTGGGGCTCGGGTTCGCGACGCAGAGCGCAGGCGAATACGCCCGGTCGTCACTGTGGGTCGGGGTCAGCCTGGGCCTCCACGGCTCGCCGGGATACGCGCCGGGCGTGACCTGGACTCGGCCGGGGTACGGAATCGGGCAGCGGTACCGGACCCGAGGACTGGGGTCGCGCGCTTTCAGGTTCCCGGCCCCGTGGCCAGGGTGCCGGAACGTCATGTGGGGCACGCGCCATGGCGGCATCCACCGCTGCCTGCCGCCCCAGGCTTACGGCCTGCGCTGGTGGCGTCCAGCCTTCGCCTGGGCCCGCTATCCCCTTCCCGTCCCCTACGGCGGCCACTCCTATTTCGGGTACGGCGTACCAGGTGACAGCTGGTCTCTCGGTCTGCACGTCTCCCGCGGCCGGCCCTTCGGATGCGGGTGGGTCCGGGGGTGGACATGCGCCGCGGCGGGATACGGTCATTACCCCTCCTACGGATACGTTCCCTGGGGCGTGCGCCCGGTCGTCTACGTGGTGCCGGGACGCCGCCCGCCCGGCCGGAGCGATCCACGCGCACTCCGTAGCGCCGCGTCGGCGCGAGTCGGGAGTGGTGGCTGGGTCTCCCAGGCTCGGCCGAGGCGGGACACGGGCTCGCCCTCGGCTCGCGTCGGGGCGGCCAGCACCGCGTCGCAGCCCCCGGCCGGTCGGGCGCGACCGGCAACCCGACGTGCCCTCTCGCGGAGCGGACCGATCACGAACCAGCCGTCCCAGCCACCGACTGGCTCGAACGTGCGGAGGGCCTCGCCCCGAGTCGCCGTCACCCCGCAGCGGGAAGCAGGCCCGGCCGCGAACGCACGACCGGCTCCCCGGACCGCAAGCCCGCGACCCGCGACCCCCCTTCGACCGACCCGGCCCGCGCCGCAGGCGCGCTCGGCTCCCCCGTCACGAGCGGCCGCGCCGCAGCCGGGGGCTGGAGCGCCTCGACGGGCAACGGGACGCTCTTCGGCCGCCCCGAGCCGACCCCAGCAAGTGCTCGGGAGGAGTGGCCCCCGGAGCGCCTCCCCGCCACAAGGGACCGGCGCGCCCAAACCGGGTCGTAGAACGGCGCGCTGAAACCGGTTGTTCGGTCGAGCGGCGGAGGAAGGAGGGGACCGTGGCTAGGGGACGGAGCCTTCGATCACGGCCGGGCGGCGGCGCGCATCGACCGCGCATTCACCGGTTCGTCCCGGAGCGAGCCACACGGCACGACCCGGGGCCTCCCCTCCCGCGGCAGCTCGTCTCCGCCGCGGTAGCGTCCCGGCTTCGGCCCGATCGGGAGCGGTGCCGTCTGCCGTCGCGCCCGTATCCTCCTTCCACGAGGTGATGAACCGGAGGCAGAGCAGAGGCCACGCGCCGCCGACTTCGTTCCCACTCCGGCGAGTGGGCGGTCTCAGTGGGCCGGCCACCGGACCCGGGGCGCCACGAATTCAGGGGGGAGAGGGCGGCGCGCGGTGGCGGAGCGACAGGGTATCCGGTGACTTGCTGCGCTCAGCCCGGGGAGTGAGGTGCACGCGCCCACCCGCGCCACTGCGGTTCCCCTTCGATTCTCAGCCCTCGCTTCGGCTGATTGCCGGAGGCGGCTTCGTCGTTGCCGGGAGCAGCGCTGCCCCGAGCACCATCGCCGCGATGATATAGAAGGGCACCGTGAAGCCTCCCGTCCCGTCCGCGATCGCCGCGATCACGAGCGGCCCCACGACGCCCCCGACGCTCCACCCGACGATCATCGCACCGTAGATTCCTCCGGCATTCTTCGGGCCGAAGAAGTCTGCAGCCGTGGCCGGCATCGTCCCGAAGCCGCCCCCGTAGCACAGGTAGACGAGCGCGCCCAGGACGACGAAGAGCGTCGCGGCCGAGGCGCTTGGGAGGAGTCCGAAGCAGAAGACCTGCAAGCCGAAGATCGCGAAGAATGCGGGCATCCGGCCGATGAAGTCGCTCGCCCACCCCCAGACGACCCGGCCCGCACCATTGAACACCGCGAAGATGCCGACCACACCGGCGGCTCCGCTCGTGCTCATCCCCGCGATCTCGACCGCCGCCGGAGCCGCCTGGGAGATGAGTGCGATTCCGGCCGTGACATTCAGCGCCAGGATCGCGGTCAGCACGTACCACTGGGGCGTACGAAGCGCTTCACTCAGGGTGTACGACTCGACGTTGCCCACGACCCGTGCTGCGGAACCGTCGAAGCCCGGCACCTGGTAGCCGGCTGGCGGGTTGCGGAACATCGCCCCGCCCACGACCGTCGCGGCCAGATACGCGAGCCCCAGCGGGAGGAAGACCTGCGATACGTCATCCGCCACTAGGAGCCGGTTCGCTACCGGGGCCGTCACGAGAGCCCCGGCCCCGAACCCGGCTACCGCGACACCGGTGATGAGCCCGCGCTTGTCGGGAAACCACTTGACGAGCATGGCGATGGGAACGATGTAGCCCGCACCGAGTCCGAGGCCGGCGATCACTCCGTACGTCAGGACCAGGAGCCAGAGCTGGTCAGGCGTGTGGACGAGCGAGGCAAGCATCACCCCGATCGAGTAGATGATCCCGCCGGCGAGGACGACCGGGCGCGGGCCGATCCGGTCCTGGATCCGCCCCCCCACGAGCGTTCCCACGAAGAGAACCCCGATCGTGACGATAAAGGGGAACGACGTCTCGGTCCGGCTCCACCCCATCTGGTCGATGAACGGGTTGACGAAAACGCTCCACGCGTATACCGCGCCGAGAGCCAACTGAACGAGAACCGCCGCACCCGCGAGCACCCATCGTCCCCGGGTCGGATCGCCTGATCGAGCTCTTGACATCGGATCTTCCGCGTCGTGGGTTCAGTTGCTCGCGAACGCCGGGGACCCCGGCTTCTCCAGGACGACCGCCGCATTGAAGTCGGGCACGCCGCCCTGGGGTGAGCGAGCCCGACGATCGATCAGGACCTGGCCTTCGGGCCAGTGAATCTGGAGGGTCCTCGGCTTGACTGGACCGATCCTTGCCCGTCCGCGGAACTCCCCGATCGCATTCCTGAGGACGACGGTCTCGCCGTCCCGGAGTCCGAACTCCCGGGCATCGGCCGGGTTGATGAGCACCGCTTCACGCTCCGCTCCGTTCAGCGGGTCCCGCCGGCCGTGAACGATGCTGTTGAACTGCTTGCCCCGGCGAGTCGTGACCATGAACTGGTCCTCGGGGAGCTCGACGCTCGGGAGCGGGACGACTGAAAAGCGGGCACGACCATCCGCGGTCGGGAACTTCCATCCGGCGCAGAGGTGGGGGCCACCGTACTGGAACTGGTCTCCGAACTTCCCGAGATTCTGGATCCCGTCGTACATGGGAATCGCCTCGGCGATCTCGGCTCGAATCGCCGCCGTCCCCTCGAAGTGAACCCTGTCGGCGTCGTCGGGCGAGACTCGCTTCGCCAGCTCGCAGAAGATCTCCCACTCGGCGCGGGCTTCGCCGACCCGGGGCCCGGCGATCTCGGGGCTGTAGATGACCCGTCGCTCCGTGGTCGTCTCGGTGACCCCGCCCGTCATCTCGTAGCGAGTCTGGGCCGGGAGGAGGAACACCGCCTCCTCGGGATCGACGAGCATCTGGCTCGACATCACGATGTCCACATGGCCGCGAATCGGGATCCGCCGAAGCGCTTCGCGGCAGTACCCGGGCTCGGGGAGGATCTCGAGGAAGTTGCCGCCCGAGCTGATCAGGACATCGAGGCGCCCCTCATGACCCGCATCGATCATCTCGGGCGCCGTGTGTCCTCGCGCCACGGGCACTTCGAAGCCCCAGAGATCGGAGAAGCAGCGGGCATTCTCCTCCGTCAGTGGCAGACCCCCGGGGAAGACGGTCGCGTACGCCCCCATCTCCGCCCCGCCCTGTACGCCGGAATGACCCCGAATCGGCATCACCCCGCACTTTTCCCTCCCGACAAAGCCCTTCGTCAGCGCCAGGTTCACGATCGCGCGGACGTTGTCCTCCCCGAACTCGTGCTGAGTGATCCCCATGCTCCAGACGAGTACGGCGGTGTCGGCGTGACTGAGCATCTCGGCAAAGGCCTCCATCTCGCTCCTCGGCACCCCGGCTACCGCCTCGAGCTCCTCGAAGCTCTGGGCCTCCAGAGCACGGACGAGCTCATCGAAACCCGACACGTGGGCCTCGATGAACGCCGAGTCCACCCAGCCACGCTCGATCATCACCTTGAGCGTCCCGTTCAGGAACCCGATATCCCCACCCACATTGACGAGGAAGAAGCGGTCCGTGATCCGGGTCCCGAAGACCGCGCTCTCGGCGTTGGAGGGCACCCAGTAGCGCTCCATCCCGGGCTCGCGGTAGCTGTTGATCGTGACGACCTTCGTCCCCGCCTTCTTCGCCTTGTAGAGGTACTTCATCGAGACGGGTTGGTTGTTCGCCACATTCGAGCCGACGAAGACGACGAGGTCACTCCCGATCCAGTCGCTGTAGGAGCACGTCGTCGCGCCCACCCCGAGTGAGCCCTTGAGGCCGAAGGTGCTCGGCGAATGGCAGACCCGGGCCGCGTTGTCGATCGAATTCGTGCCCATGGCCCGAACCGCCTTCTGCGCCGCGTAGTAGGTCTCGTTCGGCTGACCTCGGCTCGTGAGATAGAAGCCGAGCCGGTCGGGGGAAGAGGCCCGTATGCGTGCGCCGATCGTCTCGAGAGCCTCATCCCACCCGATCCGAGAGAAGCCGCGGTCACCGGGGCGGCGGATCATCGGGCAGGGGAGCCGGCCGAGGGACCTGAGCTCCTCGCCCGACATGCGGCGCAGCCTCTCCACGTCGGCGAGCACGTCCACGTCGAGTGCGGGCATCGTGTTCAGCCGCAGGAGCCGGAGGCGGATGTTGCAGAGGTGGACCTCATCCAGGGTCCAGTCCCGAAGCCCCATCGTGCCGAGCGAACACCCGTCGCACGTCCCGTGGGTCAGGATGCGCCACGCGTAGCCCAGTTGATCCCGGTTCTCCTGAACCGCCTTCGTGATCTCCAGGTAGTTGTTCGGACGTTGCTCGCCGATCCCGAAGGGCTTCCAGCTCGCCCAGTTCGCCGGATCCAGGAGCTTGCCGCCGTGACCCTTGCCCATCACGCCTCCATTTGGATTGCAGCTCGATGCCGATGCCCCCGGCGACAGAGTAGCCGATCATCCGTCGGCTCGCCCCGGTGACGCTGGACCGCGCCGAGCGCGGGCGCCTACATTCCACGCCCGGGACGAGGCCGGTGGCGCGCCGCCGGCCCGTTGCCGAGCGACGGCACGCCACCGCCCCATACTGAAGGGACGCACACGATGGAGACAAGTTGATCGCCCCCGGACCGAGGGCGCTCCGCCGTTGGATATCCCGTTATCGCGCGGGGCGGCTCACGCGCCGCAGGGACGTCGTGGCGGTCGAGGAACCCCTCGAACTCCGCGTGGAGTGGCACGCGAGGGGGGAAGACGTCACGCGAAGCGTCGCCGTCACGATGCGTACGCCCGGCGACGACTTCGAGCTCGCCGCCGGCTTCCTCTCCTCCGAAGGGCTCCTCGGCTCGGCCGCCGACGTGCGGGAGATTGCCTACTGCGGCGACGATGGACCGACGGAGTTCAACCGGGTCACGGTCCGGCTCAGGCGAGGGGTCGTCTTCGACACGGCGCTCATCGAGAGGAACTTCTACACGACATCGAGTTGTGGCGTCTGCGGGAAGGGCTCGCTCGAGGCGCTCGAGATCCGGGGCGCAGTCCCGTTCTGCGACGTACCCGCGGCGCCCGAGGGAGGCAGCGGGCCAACGGCAGACAAGGTCACGGACGCGGATCCGCACCGGCCGCCCGAGCCATTCCTCTCCGCGGACACCCTCCTCGCCCTGCCGAGCCAGCTTCGGGACGGCCAGGCCGTCTTTCACCGAACCGGCGGCCTTCACGCCGCCGGGCTCTTCCGGCCGGACGGCACGCTCGAGCTCCTGCGAGAGGACGTGGGGCGGCACAACGCGGTCGACAAGGTCATCGGGAGAGCGTTTCTCGACGGGAGGCTTCCGCTCCGCGGGAAGGTCCTCGTGGTCAGCGGGAGGACTTCCTTCGAGATCATGCAGAAGGCGATCACGGCCGGGATTCCCGTGGTCGCCGCCGTCGGCGCTCCCTCCACCCTGGCCGTCGAGATCGCGCGGGAGTACCGGATGACGCTGGCTGGATTCGTGCGTGACGGAGGCTTCAACCTCTACTCCGTTCCGGAGCGGGTCCGGATATCGCGGAGCCTTTCCCCCCCGCAGGGGTAGGGATGCGGTCATGAAACGATTCAGGGAGAGAATCCGGTCGACGCGCAGCGTGACGTTCCTGGCAGCGCTGGCCACCGGGCTTGCCTCGGGTTGCCAAGGGGGGTCACCGGGGGGCGCAGCGGGAGTCGTCGCGGCATCGATCGAGCGCCACGGGGGCGAGGCTTTCGACCGCGTCCACCTGACGTGGGACTTTCGCGGCGTGCCGTTCGAGGTCGTCCGTTACGATGGGAGCTTCCGCTACCAGCGGACCGTGGAGGACGAGCTCGGGTCTCCCGTCGTCGAAGTAATGCAGAACGAGGGTTCCTGGATCGAGGTGAATGGCGAGCGCCGGGAACTGGACCCGGGGAACCGGGCCCGACTCGAGACGGCCGTCAACTCGGTGGTATACTTCGGCTTCCTCCCGGTGCGCCTGGACGATCCGCCCGTGCGGGCCGCCGATCTGGGGACGGGCGAGCTGGCGGGCGAGCCGTACCAGAAGATCGAGATTACCTTCGAGCAGGAGGGCGGCGGAGGCGACTGGGAGGACCGCTTCATCTACTGGTTCCACGAAGCGGACGGAACACTCGACTACCTCGCCTACCGTGAGGCCGCCGACGTCGAGACGACCCGGTTTCGGCGGGCCGTGAACCGGCGAGAGATCGGGGGCCTTCTCGTCCAGGACTACGAGAACTACACCGGCGACCCGGATGTGGGGGACGTTGCCGACTATGACCAGCTCTTCGAGATGGGAAGCCTGCGGCTCGTCTCGATGGTCGAGTTCGACAACCTTGCAGTGCGGGTCCCAATCGGCATACCCGGGAGCCCCTGAGCCGTCCGTCCGCGGATCGGCCTGCGGATTGCTCTTGACAGAGCTCCCGCGTATTCTTGGCCGGGCATTTTCTCTCTCGCGGCCTACGGCCGCATTCATCACAGCGAGGACCTCGACGATGGCCAATGGAAAATCCTTGGGGGTGCCGCGCCAGCTGATTCTCCTCGGGCTGACCTTCGCGATGGGGCTCGCCCTGCCCATCGCGGGTGCAGCCCAGGGTCCGGGCACGGAGAGCGGCGGGTGGCGTTACCTGGGCGGGGACGCCTGGCACACCCGGTACTCGACCTCCACGCAAATCTCAGCCTCGAACTTCGAGGACCTGGAACTCGCCTGGCGCTTTGACGGTGCGAGCTTCGGCCCCACCACCTCTCGCGCCACCGGGAGTCTGGTCGGCGACAAGTTGATTACGGTCATGGGCGAGCGCCGTGCGGTCGTCGCTCTCGACGCCGCCACGGGCGCGCTGGAGTGGACATTCACCGAGCCCACGACGGGGCGCTGGGAGTACTCGATGCGTGCCGGCTACGGGAAGGGGGTCGCGATGGGCAAGGTTGACGGCCGCGACGTCGTCTACATCACGACGCCCGCCTTCTTCCTTCACGCCCTCGACGCCGAGACCGGACAGCCGCTAGAGAACTGGGGCGAGCAGATCCCCCTCCCGGGTTTCCCGCGCTCGGGAAGCGTGGATCTTCTCGCGGACCTCATTGATGGCTGGGGACCCTGGGAGAACTATGTGGCGGACGGGGGCGAGTTTGATCCTGATGAAGGGCTCCCGCTCGAGCTCGGCTACATCACCTCCTCCTCACCGCCGATCGTAGTCAACGACGTCGTCGTCGTCGGGAACTCGGCGGAGCAGGGTTACCACCAGACGCGCATCGAGAACGTGCCGGGCGACATCCTCGGCTACGATGCACGCACTGGGGAATTCATGTGGAAGTTCCACGTGATCCCGCGCCCGGGCGAATTCGGGCACGAGACGTGGGAGAACGATGCGTGGGAGTGGACGGGTGACGTCTCCTCCTGGGCCCCGATGTCCGCCGACCCCGAGCTCGGGCTCGTCTACATCCCCACGAATGGGGCGACCCAGGACTTCTATGGCGGATTCCGGCCCGGGGACAACCTCTTCAGCACGAGCTTGTTCGCGCTGGATGTCCAGACGGGCGAGCGCGCCTGGCACTATCAGCTCGTCCATCACGACATCTGGAACTACGACACCCCCGTGCATCCGGTCCTCATGGACGTGAACGTCGACGGGGAGGAGATCAAGGGGATCTTCCAGGCGACGAAGCAGAACTTCCTTTACGCGCTGAACAGGGAGACGGGCGAGCCCATCTGGCCCATCGAGGAGCGGCCGGTGCCGCAGTCGAATGTCCCGGGCGAACAGCTTTCTCCGACGCAGCCCTTTCCCACGAGGCCCGCTGCGTACGACACGCAAGGCCGCTCGGAGGAACACCTGATCGACTACACGCCTGAGCTCCGCGAGCGTGCGCACCAGGTTGCACTCGCGGGCGACCACTACGCCCCGCTGTTCAACCCGCCGACCCACGTCGGAAATGCGCAGGGCGCGGGTCCGGCTCGACTCTGCGGGGGCGGAGGCGGAGGATCCAACACGACCGGCCCGCCCGTCGGGGACCCGGTGGCCGGGATCATCTTCGTGTCCTCCACGAGCAACTGCAGCTACGAGTTCCTGATGCCCGGGAACGAGTCCCCGATGGACAGTCCGGAGATGACCGGGCGGACGCTTACACAGTGGGTCCGCGGAGCACGCGCCGAGCGGGCACCGGAGGATATCGACGGCCTTTCGATCTGGAACGGACCCGTCGGACGGATCACGGCCATCGACCTGAACACGGGTGATTTCCTCTGGGTGATCCCCGCAGGCCACGCGGCACAGGAAGATCAGGACTTCATCCGCAATCACCCCCTCCTTCAGGGCGTCTCCGGGGTGGACTACGATCGTGGGCGATCGTCGAACGTGGCGATGGTGGCTACCCCCACCTTGCTCATGTACGGCGCCATGGACGCAGATGACAGCTGGAAGCTCTTCGCCATCAACAAGCTGACCGGTGAGGAGGTTGGAGCAATCGATATTCCGGGCGGAACCCGCTACGGGATGTCCACCTGGACGTATGAGGGACGTCAGTACGTCATCGTGCAGCTTCAGGACGGCCTGGCGGCTTACGCCTTGCCGTAGCTTTCAGGCTTGGCTGGTAGGGCGGCGATAGAGAGACGCCCCGGAGGCTCTTGGCTTCCGGGGCGTCTCTCGCTTCGGTCTGCGAGCGACCGATGCAGCGAGAGCCCTCTACCGTTCCGTGCGCCCGGCTTCTCGCTGTGCCGCAAGAACATGTCCTCCCCCACTCCACTCATCGTCTGACCCCCAACGGCATCCGCGGATCGGTGCCCGTGTGAGCTCGGTGATCCGCGTCCGGCGAGCACGATTTCCGAGAGGTGTTCGCGACGACCTTCTCCAGCTGTCCAGCACCCCACCGATCCCCCGATGCATTAGCGCCGGCGGGCTCTCTATCGCATGCTTCGACTCAGCCTGGAACTCCTGTATCGGCGCCCCCCTCCCTCCGGGGGCGACGACGATGGACGGCGAAGATGAAGGCCTATCCGCTCCTCCTGCCGGCTCTCTTTCTCGCCGCGCCCGCCGACGCCCAACCGGCGCCGTATGACGACGCAGGCATGAGGTACGGACACGTGCACCTCAGCGTCGCTGACGTTGAGGTGCACGAGGAACCCTCGGTCGAACAGTTAGGTTGCGAACTCGTCGAACTAGGCCCCCTGGCGGTCGTTGAGTCTCCCGGGACGCTCGTGACGCTCAGGTAGAGCGCTCTAACCTCCGCTACCGGGGACACGGTGATGGGCCACCTCGGCTTCAAGGTTCGCGACATCGAGGCAATCCGCGAGGACTGGCGGAGCACCAGCTACGAGGTGGAGTCCGAGTTCACGGGAGCCGAGGGCTTCCCGAACGGCTGCCCGGTCGCTCCCGACAGGATCCCGGTCGAGCTTCAGGAAGACGCGACCCAGGGTGAAGACGCCATGGAGTACCACACTCAGTCTCGTACCCCGGACGACGAAGAGCTCTTGGCGTGGTACGTGGAGGTCTTCGGCGCAGTCCCCTTCCAGCGAGGAATGATCGCGACGACCGCCGATGCCTCTAGGATGAATCTGGGCTTCGGCGACTTGGATACGCCACGGGGCACCGACGCAGGGAAGCGCGATCGGTCACATCGGGGTTGAATGCCGGAACCTGGAGAGACCGTCCGCCGACTCGAATCCATGGGAATCGCCTTCGACGTTGCATGCCGCGAACTGTCGGCGAGCGGTCTGAACATCGCACACCTCTCGGATCCGTCCGGCATCTAAACCGAACTGACCGAGGGCTGCACCTTGTGCTGATCAGCAGGACGGCATCGCGCCAAGCCACCGAAAGGACGGAAACCCATGTCGCTGCGCCCGGGTACGAATCTGCAGGCACTCGCTGGCGACAAGCCTCCTAGCCTGGACGTCTCCCCCCGGACATCGCTTATGAGTCCCGTCGTACCGTGACCGTCCGTGCGATGGAGAAGAGCATCGTCCCACCATCCGGTGCCCTGGTTGTCGCCTTGCTTCTGGCGACTGCGGGAGAGGTCTTTGCCCGGCAGAATCCAGACGGACTCGGCCGCGATGAGGCAGATGCTACGAGCCAGGTACGCCCCGAGACGCTTCCTGGCCCTCCCGCGCCACTGGCTCCTGCCGTCATCAACCAGGCCGGAGAGTCTGGGGTGACGGTCCGTGCGGTCCGAGTCACCCAGTCCATGGAAATCGACGGCCTGCTCGACGAGGCTTTCTACCGTGAGACCCCGGCGATCAGCGAGTTCATCCAGAGCATTCCCGACGCCGGGGCGGAGCCGACCGAGCTCACCGAGGTGTGGCTGGGATTCGACGACGAGAACGTATACGTGGGCGCCAAGATCTGGGACTCCCAGGGCCCAGAGGCTGCCATAGCAAACGAGATGCGGCGGGATTCCCGCCAGATCACCCAAAACGACAATTTCGGTGTCTTCTTCGACACCTTCTTCGATCGTCGTAATGCCGTGGCCTTCTATACGAATGCTCTCGGGGCGCTTACCGACTTCCAGATCAACAACGAGGGGAGGCCCAACCGCGACTGGAACCCCATCTGGGAAGTCCGGACGGGACGCTTTGAACAGGGGTGGACGGCGGAGATGGCCATCCCTTTCCGGTCGCTACGCTACCGTCCTGGACGAGAGCAGGTGTGGGGCATCCAGATGCGTCGTTCGGTGTTGAGGCGCAACGAGTGGAACCACCTCACCTGGCTGCCCCTCTCGGTGGGCAGAATGGGCAGCCCATCGATCACCAGGGTCTCGATGTACGGGACGCTCGTCGGCGTCGAGGCTCCGCCGCCCAGCCAGGAGCTCGAGGTCAAGCCATTCGCGATCTCGGGCCTTCGAACCGACGTGGGGGTCGAGCCGGTCATCCGCAACGACGGCTACGCGGACGCCGGTCTGGACGTCAAGTGGGGTGTCACCGAGAACCTCGTGGCCGACTTCACGTACAACACGGACTTCGCTCAGGTAGAGGTGGACGAACAGCAGGTGAACCTGACGCGCTTCAGCCTGTTCTTCCCCGAGAAACGGGAGTTCTTCCTCGAGAGCCGTGGGATCTTCGATTTTGGCACTCGGGGCGGCGTAGGTGGTCAGCCGGGCGCACGGGGCGGCGGCGGTCCAGGTGGGGGGGGACGTGGTGGTGGGGGTGGCATTCCGACCATGTTCTACAGTCGCAGGATCGGGCTGCAGGACGGGCAGCAAGTCCCGATCGTGGGGGGCGGGCGTTTAACGGGAAAAGTGGGTTCCTTCGACGTGGGCATGGTAAACATACAGACCGACGACTTGCCAAGTGTCGAAGCGGAGTCGACGAACTTCACGGTGCTGCGTCTGGCTCGCGACGTCTTCTCCCGAAGCAGTGTCGGCGTGATCTACCAGAAGCGCTCAGAGTCCGCCGTCGCCGACGGGTCAAATCAGGCTTGGGGCGTGGACGGTGTCTTCGCCTTCAGTGACGAAACGACATTGCAGACGTACTACGCCAAGACACGCACGTCGGGCCTCGGCGGGTTGGACGCCAGTTATCGTGGCGCATTCCAGTACAATGCCGATGAGTGGGGCCTGCAACTCGATCACCTCGTGGTCGGGGACGACTTTAACCCAGAGATCGGCTTCGTCCGCAGGAGGGGCTTTCGTCAGTCGTCATTGAACGCGCGATTCAGCCCTCGGACCGAGTCCATCTCATGGATTCGGCAAATCACCGTCCAGCCGAATCTTCAGTATTTCGAAAACGAGGAGGCAGGTTTCGTGGAGAGCCGCCAGCGGGGCGGCGAAGTCCGTGTCGAGTTCGAGAATAGCGATCAGCTCGGATTCGCGTACGTAGACTCCTATGAGCGTCTCGTCGAGGACGACGAGGTCTCGGGAGCGATCATCGGTGCCGGGCGTTACGGGTTCAGCGACATTCAGGCGAACTACTTCATGGGACCGAACCGTCCCTTCCTCGGTAGGTTATCGGTCCGCCGGGGAAGCTACTACGACGGGGACATCACCTCATTGGGAATCAGCCAGGGCTGGATCACACTCAACCCGCAGCTGTCGTTGGAGCCTAGCCTCTCGTTCAACTGGATCGACCTCCCCCAGGGCCGACTCGAGAGACATGTGGCCCTAGCGCGGATCACCTACACGATGACGCCGAGGGCCTTCTTTGGCGGTCTCGTCCAGTACAACTCAGGTAGTGACACCTTCAGCACGAATGTCCGCCTACGATGGGAATGGGCACCGGGGAGCGAACTCTTCCTGGTGTACACCGAGGATCGGGACACTGACGTTGTGGGTCGCCGTCGGACTGAACTGGCTGGCCGAGGACTCGTCATCAAGGTGACGCGCCTCTTTCAGTTCTAGCGGGAGGACGACGGTTCCGCATTGGGTCCCTCAGCTGCTTCCGGCCCCTCGCTCATCGCAGAACAAGACCAGTCCCCGCTTGTGTCGTGTTGTTGCCCGACGGTGCCTCCTGCCGGATCGCCCGGTTCCACTGCACTTCCCATGGGGTCCAAGATGGCGGCGACAGCCTCAAAGGCTGATCACCGATCCGTCACCGGGGGCTTCGAGCCGGCAGAAAAATGAGCGCTACCGTGACGACACGGTACCCTGCAGCAGTCTGATTCTCCGATTTCGAGACGCGAAGCGATGTCCGGCGAGGCCGCACCGGTTCTCACCGGGCGTCAACGCGGCACACGACAAGGGTGCGGTCCGCCTCTCCGGGACCCAGACTCGCATAACGCTCGGGTCAAATGCCGAACTCGAGATTCATGGCGCCACCCTCGCACGGCAGAGGCTCTTCCCAAGCCCCGCACTCGTGTGTCGCAGCGCCGAACTTAGAACTCTGCGGCGAACAGGTCCCTCCTCCCTCCAGCCTCAGAAGGGCAGCTCGTCCATCCGAAGCTGCACGCTGGCGGAGCGGGGAGCGCCGGGCGTTACGTCCCCGGAAGAACTGAGCTCGACAAACTTGATCCCCAGCGTGTTGTACACCTCGACATCGAGCGTCCGCCCGCTACCGAGATCGATCGAGCTCCCCACGTCCAGGACCGAGTAGGCCGGCGTTTCGATCCCGGACTCTCCGATCGGAATGTGGGGCCCGTTGACCCGGAAGTTGACCCAGCTCTCCACGTCACCGTGGAGCCTGGCGGTCACCCGTAAGTGGGCGAGATAGTAATCTTATCTTTCTCCGGGAGGCGCCGCTCGCCTGCCGACCGAGGCCCGGTCTAGAGCCGCGGGGAGTCGCTGAGGCTCCCGTCCCGATTCTTTGCGAATGTCTCTCCCCTTCCCCGGTCCAACGGACCCGTCAAAGGGGTCGTTCGGGCCCTCTCCCGAGCCTCTACCCGAACACGACGCTCCATACGACGGCCGCCCCAGCGCGATCCGTTGACCCCTCGTCTCCACAGTGATCCCGGATTCGGAACAGACTGGCGCGGTGCCACCTGTGCGCCAGTTCGGGCTCCCGGCGGGCATCATGGCCGCTGTCCGGCGCCGGGCCCGCCCTCGTGATCCAGGTGTCGATAGCGCCGAGGCGCGATAGCTCGGCCGAAGAGTCCCGGCGCAGGTCCGCCCTACGCCGCATGCATTCGGCCATGCCGGGAGCTACGAGCAGCACCGGTGCTCTCCGGACGGGTTCGCCGTCATCGGGACCGGTTACGGAAGGAGTTCGCCGCCGTGGCTTCTGGACGTAGAGGCGCCGCCCGGATTCGAACCGGGGATAGAGGATTTGCAGTCCTCTGCCTTACCACTTGGCCACGGCGCCTGAACGGCGATGGGAGAGAGCGGACTTCGCCGGGAACAGGCGACGGCGCGGAGAGCCCTGAACGGACCTACCGGCCAACGCCTCAAGAAAGCGGGAAACCGGACTCGAACCGGCGACCCCCACCTTGGCAAGGTGGTGCTCTACCAACTGAGCTATTCCCGCGCAACCGGCCTGGCAAACCCGAGCAGGGACGCCGAACACAGACCGCTCTACCGAGCGAGAAGCTAGAATTCGGGACGGTTTCGTGTCAACCTCAAACGGCCTGCGATCACCTCGGTCGATCCCGCGTCGAGCTCGTTCGACGGGCCCTGTTTCCGCCTCGCCAGTCCCGCCTCGATTTGTTCGACCGCTTCGCCACCTTATCTTTCGCGAGCCTTCCGACCGCGGCTCGAAGCGCACCGCCGATCCTCCAGAACCGCCCGCGTTCAGTCCATGCATCGAGCCTCGACGACCCGGATCTGCCTCCTCTCCGTGCTCCTCTCCTGGAGCGTCACGAACGTCTCGGGCCAGACGGTCGAGAGCCCCCTGACTCCCCGTGGATCCTTCTTCGTCCGCCTGCATCCCTCCGCCACGACGCTGAGCGCCACGTACGGGACGGGGAGCGGCGACGAGCTTCCACTTGGGAGCGGATTCGAAGTCCCCGCGCTCGGCACCGCAGCCGTCCCCTCGCTCGTCCCCATGGCGGATCGGATCTCGGCGCTCGCCGGGATGGGAGGCTCGCCCTCCCTTGTGCTGGGGAGGACGGTGGCCCGGTTCTCGGGCGACGAGAGGGTGGTCCCGATCCAAATCAGCTACGGCGTCCTCGACCGGCTCACCCTCGGCGTCACGGTCCCCTTCATCCGAAAACGCCTTGAGACCCTCTACCGGCTCACGCCCGATGGCGCCGAGCTCGGCATGAGTCCCCTTGAGACGGAGCCGGCGGCCGTATCCGCCTTCCTCCGCGAGGCCGGCGCATCCATCGCAGCCACCCGAGATCGGGTACAGGCTCATTGCCTCGCAGAGGGCAGCGCGGACCCCGGCTGCATCTCGGGGGAGGCGCTCCTCGGGGAGGCCGATTCCTTCCTCTCGGAGCTCGACACCGCATACACGGCGGCCCCGATCTTTCCCCTGGGGCAGTCCGAGGCCGGGGTCGGCATCGCGAGACGGTGGACCGACCTGAGCACCTCCTTCGGCACGTGGGGCGTGCCGAGCCCGAACACCCTCCCGCTCGCCTCTGAACCGATCGATCAGGAGACGTTCCGGTCGCTCGTCATCGCCCCGACGTGGCCGGCGACCGGCTTCCCCCTCGAGACCCCGGACCCGATCCTCGGCCTCGGCGACGTCGAAGTCAGCGCGTCCGTAGGCCTCCTCACCCCGGATCCCCCGGCCGGGGATCCAGTCCCGCCGCCCCGGACGCGAATCTCCCTCGCGGTCACGGGCACGCTCCGATTCGCCACGGGGAACCCGGATTCCCTCCGAATCCTCGCCCCGATCGACCCGCCGCGGGGCGTCTCCGGATGGTCAGGCGGTGCCGCGCTGAGCGTCCTCTTCCCCGGCCCGTTCCGGCGCCTCGCCCTACACTCCGTCCTGGAGGCGGGTTGGAACGGTTCACGCGAGATGACGCTCCTCGCACCGGTTCTGGAGCGAGCCTTCCACCCCGGCGAGGAGCGGGCAGAGGTCCTCTGGAGCCCGGGGAGTCATGTGCGGGCGAGCGTGACACCGAGCTTCGAGGTCGCGCCCGGGCTCTCGATCGGGGCCGGGTGGCACTTCCTCCGCAGGGAGCCTGACGAGTTCGAGCCCCTGGGAGACGCCCGCGGCCCGCCGATCACAGCGCCGCCGGCCGAGGCGCACACCCGCCACCGGGTCGCGCTGCAGCTTCGCTACGCCGCGCTGGAGCCTCCGCTCCTCGGGGGTGTTCCCTTCCCCTTCGAGGTGCTCTTTCGCGGATCGAGGAGCGTGGCCGGAACCGTCGGCGCGACCGTGGAGACGCGGGCGGAGGCGATGGTCCGATTCCGGATACGGGAGTAGCCATCGCCGGGCAAGGAGCCGCCCTCACCCTCACGGCCCGTTGAGGAGTTCGCGGGCGTACTCGCGCGAACTCTCCGACTCGGGATCGCCCCCGAGCATTCGGGCGATCTCCCGGATCCGCCGCTCCCCCTCGAGCGGCTCGGCCGTGGTGCGGGTCACCCCTCCCGACTCCGTCTTCTCGACGCGAAGGTGGTGCTCGCCCCGGGCGGCGAGCTGGGGGAGGTGCGTGATTACGAATACCTGGTGGTGCGCCGAAACCTGCCTCAGCTTCCGGCCGACGGTGTGTGCGATCCGCCCTCCGATCCCCGCGTCGATCTCGTCGAATACGAGTGTCGGCACCCGGTCCTCGAGGGCCAGAATCGACGTGAGCGCGAGCATGATCCGGGAGAGCTCGCCCCCGCTCGCTACCTGAGCGAGCGGCCTCACCTCGAAGCCCGGATTCAGCGAGGCCAGGAAGCGGACACGCTCGGCGCCGGCCCGGCCGGGCATCTCCAGCGGCTCGAGGGAAACCTGGAAGCGCGCACCAGCAAGCCCAACCTCGGGAAGCGTACCCTGCACGGCCCGCTCGAGGCGCCGCGCCGCCTCCCCGCGACGGCGGGTCAGCGCCGCCGACCGTGCTCGGAATTCCCCCTCCACCTCCTCGATGCGCCTCTCGAGTCGAGCTGCCTCGAATACCGTGCCCTCGAGTTCCGCGATCTCCGCTGCGACCCGGTCACGGGTTTCAAGGACACCGGAGAGCTCCGGGCCGTACTTCCCCTTCAGCCGGAAGAGGAGGTCCGAGCGGCTCCGAAGCTCCTCGGCGCGCTCGGGAGAGACTTCGATGCCCGCGGCGTAGCGTCCGGCGCGCTCGCCGAGGTCGACGGCGCGGTGATAGAGTTCGCCGAGCTCGTCGAGCATCTCGCTGGCCCGCAGATCCACACGGGCGATCCGTCCGAGGAGTTCCCGGACCCGGGCCAGCGCTTCCGACACGGCCCCTTCGCCCGCGTACAGGACCGCGTGCACCTCGCCCGCGTCCCTGGCGAGCTCCTCCGCGTGTTCGAGGCGGCGAAGCTCGCCCTCGACGCGCTCGTCTTCCCCCGCCTCGAGGCGGGCCCGCTCGATCTCCTCGAGCTGGAAGGCCAGGAAGTCCGAGCGCTCCTTCAGCTCGGCCTCCCGGATCCTCAGTCGCTCGAGCTCGTCGCTGAGCCCGGCGCACTCCGCGTGCTTGTCGGCGACGGCACTCGCCTCCGGCGCTCCGCCCGCGAAGGCGTCCAGGATCTCTCGCTGTTCGGCGGCACGCAGCATCGTCTGGTGCTCGTGCTGGCCGTGAAGGTCGACGAGCTCCCGGCCGAATTCTCCCAGGCGCCGAACGATCGTCGGCGATCCGTTGATCCACGCCCGGCTGCGTCCCGCGGCCTGTACCTCCCTCCGAAGAACCACGAGCCCGTCCTCCGCCGGGAATCCGAGCGCCGCCAGGCGCCGGAGGAGAGCGGGCCGGCCCTCGAGGGCGAAGACTGCCTCAAGGAGCGCGCTCCCCTCTCCGGACCGCACGATATCCGAGCTGGCGCGTTCGCCGAGAAGGAGGGAGAGCGCCCCCACGATGATCGACTTCCCGGCGCCGGTCTCCCCGGTGAGGACGTTCAGCCCCGCCCCCAGCTCGACAGAGAGATCCTCGATGACCGCGAAGTTCCGGACCCGCAGCTCGATCAGCATCGTGAGCTAGACGGCCCAGTTGAGCACTCGCCTC
Organism: Longimicrobiales bacterium; assembly: GCA_965218255.1. Taxonomy (GTDB): domain Bacteria; phylum Gemmatimonadota; class Gemmatimonadetes; order Longimicrobiales; family Gaopeijiaceae; genus JAAXGI01. The sequence continues at coordinate 119,460 of CBDCKJ010000001.1, forward strand.
AGTCGGTCGAAGAAGGTCTGGCCCCGGAAGCGGACGAGCGAGACGCGCTCGCGCCCCTTCTCGATCGCGAGGCGGTCTCCCGGCGCCAGGTCGTGCGCCTCCTGTCCGTCGGCCGTGACCACCAGGTGCTCGTACGCTTCGAGTGTCCGGACGTGAAGCCGGACGTGGTCCGGGAGGAGGAGCGGCCGCATGGCCATCGTGTGGGGAGAAATCGGCGTGACGACGATGCAGTCCATCGTCGGGGCGGTGATGGGTCCCCCCGCCGAGAGCGAGTACGCGGTGGATCCCGTGGGGGTGGCGACGATCACCCCGTCCCCCGAGAAGCTTCCGATCTCCTCCTCCTCCTCCGCATTCCGGCCCACCGTGAGATCCAGGCGGACGACGCGAGCGACCGCACCCTGGTGGAGGACGATATCGTTGAGGGCCCAGAGGCGCGGCCCCTCCACCCCGCTTGCATCGATGATCCGGCCCTCGAGGGTGAATCTGGGGTCGAGGAAGGCGCGGCCCTCGAGCGCCTCAAGGAGTGCGTCGACGAGATCTGGGGGGCTCACGGAGGTGAGGAATCCGAGATGGCCCAGGTTGACCCCGAGGACCGGGATCCCCTCGGCCGCGACCCTGCGGACTCCGCGAAGGAGTGTGCCGTCGCCGCCGAGCGTCAGGAGGAGGTCGATCTCGCAGGGGTTGCCGAGAGGCTCGAGAGAGGCGCGCGACCCGAAACAGAGCTCCTCTTCCGGAACGAGGACGAGATCGTTGCGGGAGGCGAAGGCCTCGACCTCGGCCAGCGCCGCGTGCACGCGCTCATCCGGTGGCCGCCCGATGATCCCGACCCGGCGAAACCCGGCCGGGAGAGGGAGTACGGAGCTGTCGTCCCGAAGGCTCACCCGGTCTCCCGGGCGCGTCGCTCCCGGCGGCTCCGGGCCGCCGCCACCGCCGCCTCCCCGAGGAGGCCGCGGGCGCGCCGGGCCATGCTGGCCGGATCGAGTCCCGCCTTCGCCAGGAGGAGATCACGGTCGCCGTGTTCCACGAAGGCGTCCGGGAGCCCCATCGTCCCGCAACGATCCGGGAAGCGAAGATCGGGATCGTCGAGCATCTCCCTGGACAGGAAGGCGCCGAAGCCATTGACCCGGCTACCCTCCTCGACGGTGAGAACGGTCGTGTGCATCTCGAGGAGTTCCCGGAGGAGCCGACGGTCGTAGGGTTTCAGGAAGCGGGCATTTACGACGGTTGCCCGGACCCCATCCTCCATGAGGATGGACGCCGCCTCGAGGGCGGACTCCACCATCGCCCCCACGGCGAGGATCAGGAGATCCGGGCCCTCCCGGACGATCTCCCAGCTCCCGAGCTCGATCGCCGGAATCTCGTCGACGGGCGCCACCTCCCTCGGGACGGCCGCTCTCGGCCAGCGGATCGAGAAGGGGCCACGCTCGACCGAGAGTCCGAGTCTCAGGAGGGCGAGCATCTCTGACCCGTCCTTCGGGGCGGTCACGGTCATTCCCGGCACCGTCAGCATGTAGCCGATGTCGAAGGCGCCGTGATGCGTCGGCCCGTCCGGGCCCGCGACCCCCGCGCGGTCCATGCAGAAGACGACGGGGAGGTCCTGAAGCGCGACGTCGTGGACGATCGAGTCGTAGCCCCGCTGAAGGAAGGTCGAGTAGATCGCGACGACAGGCCGGATCCCCTGTGTCGCGAGACCCGCCGCGAACGTCACCCCATGCGCTTCGGCGATCCCCACGTCGAAGTGCCGGGCCGGGTACGCCTCGGCGAAGATCTCCGAGCTCGTGCCGTCCGGCATGCCGGCCGTGATGACGACGATCCTGGGATCGTGGCGCCCCAGCTCCCGGATCCCTTGGCCGAAGACCTTCTGGTAGCGGGGCAGCCCCGCCGCCTTCTTTCGGCCCGCACCGGAGATCTTGTCGAAGGGGGAGGCCGCGTGCCAGCGGAAGGGGTCCGCTTCTGCGGGCCCGTACCCCTGCCCCTTTCGCGTTAGCACGTGGACGAGGACAGGGCCCTTGAGCTCCCCGACGCGCTCGAGCGTATCGATGAGGTCGTCGAGATTGTGGCCGTCGACCGGCCCGATATAGCGGAAGCCGAGCTCCTCGAAGATCATCCCGGGAACGAGGAGGTGCTTCGCGCTCTCCTCCACCTTCCCGCCGATCGACTCGACGATTTCTGCGAGATTGCGGGGAGCCTTCCTGAGAAGGGCCTTGATATCGGCGCGGACCCGGTTGTAGACAGGGTTCGTGATCATCGTCGTCAGGTACTTGTTCATCGCCCCGACGTTCGGCGCGATGGACATGTCGTTGTCGTTCAGGACGACGATGAGGTCGTGCTTCCCGTCTCCGGCGTTGTTCAGCGCCTCGTAGGCGAGCCCGCAACCCATCGCGCCATCACCGATGATGGCGACGACCTTCTCGGACCGATCGAGGAGGTCCCGCCCCGCGGCCATCCCGAAGGCCGCCGAAATCGAGGTCGCCGCGTGCCCGGCTCCGAAGGTGTCGTATTCCGATTCCCGCCGGCTGAGGAAGGGACTCAGCCCTCCATGCCGGCGGATCGTCGGGAGCCGATCGTTTCGTCCCGTGAGGATCTTGTGGATGTACGCCTGGTGGCCCGTGTCCCAGACGAGCCGGTCCGCGGGGGTACGGAATGCGTAGTGGAGTGCCACGGTGAGTTCGGTCACGCCGAGGCTTGCCCCGAAGTGGCCACCGACCTGGGAGACCACGTCGATGTGCCGGTCGCGAAGCTCTCCGACGAGCGACTTGAGCTCGTCGCGCGAAAGTTTTCTGAGATCCGCCGGGGTGTTGACCCTCTCTAACAGCGACATCGAGCTCTTCCGTCCGATCATGGGTACCTGGGTAGCGACGAAGGAAAATAGCCGCACGGCAGCTGATTCCGACAGACGGACCGGCCTCCTCCTCCGCGCGGCCGCCTCTAGCGGTCGCGGCCGGCCGCGTAGCGAGCGAGTGCGTCGAGCTCGACCGAGTCGATTCCCGCTTCCCGGAGTGCTGCGAGACCGTCCCCGGCGACTCGCCCCGCCTCCCTGCGCGCGGCCTCGGCACCGAGGAACCGAACATACGTCGACTTCTCGAGCGCCTCGTCCGACGGCTCCTTCCCGAGTCGCCTGGGATCCGCCGTCGCGTCGAGAACGTCGTCAGCGATCTGGAATGCGAGCCCGACGGACCGGCCGTACGCGTCGAGGGCGGCCACTGCGTAGGCGGGCGCCCGGGCGGCGATGGCCCCGAGGACGACCGACGCACGAAGGAGCGCGCCGGTCTTCATCCGGTGCAGGGTGTCGAGCTCCCCCTTCGAGAGTTCACGTCCCTCGGCCATGAGGTCCATGGCCTGCCCCCCGACCATCCCTCGGGTACCGGCGGCGTGCGCAAGCGTCGAGACGAGGTGGCGCCGTTCGTGGAAGGCAAGCCCGAGCCGCCCGGCGGCCTCCCACCCCTGCAGAGCCGCGAGGGGGATCAGTGCCGCGCCTGCCCGCATCGTGGTCACCTCTCCGTGGACCGTATGCGCCGTCGGGACGCCGCGACGAAGGGACGCGTTATCCATGCACGGCAGGTCGTCGTGCATGAGCGAATAGGCGTGGATCATCTCGACGCTCGCGGCCACGTCGTAGATCGCGGCCGGGAGGCCTCCGGGCCCGCCCCCCTCAGGCACGCACGCGCGGAAGGCCGCGATGCAGAGGATGGGCCGGAGGCGCTTTCCCCCCGAGAGGACGGAGTCGCGGAGGGGGGAGCCGAGGGGCGGGCAGAGGATGGCGCCGCAGCGCTCCGTCGCCCTCTCGAGAGCCTGTTCCACCCGCTCACGCTCGCCCGTCAGGAATGCGCCGGGGCGAAGGGACTCTGCCCTGCTCACGACCGTGCGTCTGCCCCGGACGGCTCGACCCGGGTCGCCTCCCCGTCGCCGATCAGCTCCTCGACCCTGAGTTCAGCGTGCGTGATCAGCCGTTCCGAGGCCCGGATATGGCGGACCCCCTCCTCGAAGAGTCGAAGGCCCCTCTCCAGTTCGACGTCCCCGGCCTCGAGCGCCGCGACGATCTCGTCGAGGCGCCGGAGTCGGGCCTCGAGCGTCAGCCCCTCGTCCGTCTCCCCGGTCCGTTCCGAAGACTCGTTACGGCCGGGTGCCTCGTTCACAGCTCCACCTCCTTGTCAATGGTGAGCGTCTCGCAACGGACGCGGCCGTCCACGACCCGGAGCTCGAACGGCTCCCCGATCCGAAACTCGGAGACCGTCCGCATCACTCGCGCGTCCAGGTCCAGCGCGACGGCATACCCCCGCCGGAGCGTGGCGAGGGGGGAGAGCGCCTCGATCCGGCCCGCGACGCCCGCGAGTCTCCCCCTTCGCTCGGCAAAGAGGCTCCGGGTCGCCCGTTCCAGGCGGCCTGACCGCCGTTCGAGCCCGCTCGCGAGGGGGGAGAAGAGTCCCTCCACTGCGCGCAGCGACCTCGAGGAGCCGTCTCTCAGGCGCTGCCGGCGCCTCGCCGTCTGGGCCCTGAGGCCGAGCTCCAGCCGTGCGCGGGCCTCCGACAGCGCCCGCTCGACGGCGCTCCTGTCCTCGACGACACGCTCCGCGGCCGCCGACGGCGTGGGCGCCCTCAGATCGGCGACCAGGTCCGACAACGTGACGTCCACCTCATGGCCCACGGCCGATATCACGGGCACCGGAGAGCGGGCGATCGCGCGGGCCACGACCTCCTCGTTGAATGCCCAGAGGTCCTCGATCGATCCGCCTCCCCGGCCCACGATCAGCACCTCCACCTCGCCGGAGGCGCCGAGCGCTCTCACACCCTCTGCGATCTCGCGGGCCGCGCCTTCACCCTGGACCCGCGATCCCCGGACGACGACCCGGGTCCACGGCGCGCGCCGGCGGATCACCGTCAGTATGTCCTGGAGTGCCGCGCCTGCGAGCGAAGTCACGACACCGACGGAGGCGGGAAAGCGGGGAATCCCGCGCTTCCGGCGGGGATCGAGGAGCCCCTCCGCCTCCAGGGCGGCGCGGGTCCGTTCGAAGGCCAGGCGCCAGAGACCCTCCTCCCCCTCCCCCTCGAGACGGCGAGCCGAGAGCTGATACTCGCCCCTCGCCCCGTAGATCGTCAGGGAGCCGAAGGCGCGGACCCTCATCCCCTCGAGAGGATCCGTGGGAAGCCGGGCTGCGTCCCGGGCCCACATCACGGCCCGGAGCTGGGCCGCGTCGTCCTTGAGTGTGAAGTAGCGGTGGCCGGAGCGGGCGCGCGTCCAGTTCGCGACCTCGCCCGAGACCCACACCTCGTGGAAGCGACCCTCGAGACAGCGCTTCGCCGCCCGGTTGAGTGCAGAGACGCTCCAGACGGCAGGCGCTTCCGGGCGCCCGGGGTCCTCCTCCACCTCCCTCACCGTCGGGGCGAAGAGGTCGATCTCCAACTTCCCCTGCCGGCTCACGGCGCGGTCTCCTCACTCGAGAGGAAGGCGCCGAGCGTGTTCACGAGGAGCATGGCCCGGGTCATCGGGCCCACCCCGCCCGGTACCGGCGTGATCGCCCCGGCCACCTCCCTCGCGCCCTCGAAGTCCACGTCGCCGACGAGCCGGTATCCCCGCTCCCGGGTCGGGTCCTCCACGCGGTTGACCCCGACGTCGACCACGACGGCGCCCGGGCGCACCATATCTGCGGTGACAAGCCCCGGCCGGCCGGCCGCGACGATGAGGATTTCGCCGAGACGCGTCACCGCTCCAAGCTCCCGGGTCCTCGAGTGCGCGACCGTGACGGTGGCGTTGCCGCCCCGTCCGCGCCGAAGGAGGAGGGCGGCCATCGGCCGTCCGACGATGTTCGATCGCCCGACGATGACCACATGGCGGCCGGCGGGATCGTGGCCGGCCCTGAGAAGGAGCTCCACGATCCCGCTCGGGGTGCAGGGAGCCACCACCCCCGGGTCGCCGGCCCCGAGCCGCCCGGCATTCACCGGGTGGAAGCCGTCGACATCCTTCGCTGCGTCGATCGACGCGAGGACGGCGGCTTCGTCGATTTGCGAGGGGAGGGGGAGCTGAACGAGGATCCCGTGGATCGCCGGATCCGCATTCAGTCCCGCGATGCAGCCGAGGAGCTCGTCCTCCGAGGTGGAGGCAGGCAGGTCGATCTGCCTCGAGCGAAATCCCACCTCCGCCGCGTCCCGGTTCTTCATCCGGACGTACGACGTGCTCGCCGGTTCCTCACCGACCAGGACCGTTGCGAGGCCCGGCACCCGCCCCGTTCGATCGAGACTCGTGCGGACGCTCTCCCTGACATCGTGGCGGATCCGGGCCGCCGTCTCGGTCCCCGAGATGATCTCCGCGCCTCCGTCCCCCTCGCCCATCGTCCCCTCTCCCCGGGTCACCGCGCGAAGTCGACGGCCCGCGTCTCCCGGATCACGATCACCTTGATCTGTCCGGGATACTGAAGCTCCTCCTCGAAGCGCCGCGCGACACGCTCCGAGATCTGCGCCATCTCGCCGTCGGAGATCTTCTCCGGACGCACCATGACGCGCACTTCCCGCCCTGCCTGGACGGCGAAGCAGCGCTCCACCCCGGAAAAGCCCATCGCGATCTCCTCGAGGCGTGCGAGACGCTTCACATACGTCTCGAACATCTCCCTGCGCGCACCCGGCCTCGCCCCCGACATCGCGTCCGCAGCCGTCACGAGGAAGACCTCGGGGTAGCGGTGTGGCTCCTCGTCATGGTGAGCCCGGATCGCATTCAGGACCAGATCGGGCTCGTTGTGCTTCCGGCAGAGCTCGTAGCCGAGCTCCACATGGGTGCCCTCGTGATCGTGGGTCATCCCCTTGCCCACATCGTGGAGGAGTCCCGCCCGTTTTGCGAGCCCGGCGTCGAGACCCATCTCCGCGGCCATCGAGCCCGCGAGTATCGCGACTTCCTTCGAGTGCTGCAGCTGGTTCTGGCCGTACGACGTGCGGAACTTGAGGTTGCCGAGGACGCGCACGATCTCGGGATGGACGTTGAGGACCCCGAGGTCGTAGAGCACCTGCTCGGCGGCCTCGAGCATCCCCTCCTCGAGGTCCTCCTTGCTCTTTGCGACGACGCCCTCGATCCGCCCGGGGTGGATTCGCCCGTCCTCGATGAGCTTGTCGAGCGCGATCCGCGCGATTTCGCGTCTGATCGGATCAAAGCCCGAGAGCACGACGGCCTCCGGGGTGTCGTCGATGATCACGTCGATTCCGGTCGCCTGCTCGAAGGCCCGGATGTTCCTCCCCTCGCGACCGATGATCCGACCCTTCATCTCGTCGGAGGGGAGCTGGACGACCGAGACGGTCGCCTGCTGGGTCGCTTCGGAGGCCATCCGCTGGATCGCGAGCGCGATGATCTTGTTCGCCTCCCGATTCGCGGTGCGCTGCGCCTCGTCGCGCACCTGCCGGATCTGCTGGGCCCGCCTCCGCCTCTGCCTCGTCCCGAAGCCCGACCACGAGCTCTTCCTTCGCCTCCTGGGCCGAGAGGCCGGAGACCTCTTCGAGCCTTACCATCGCCTCACGCAACCGGCCCCTGACCTCGCGCCTGGTCTCTTCGATCGTCTCCTCCCGCCCCGAGAGCGCGGCTGCACGCCCGTCGAGCGCGCGCTCACTCTCCTTCAGCGACTCGAACTTGCGGTCGAAGGCGTCCGAGCGGACGTTCAGGCGGCGCTCCTTGCGCTGGACCTCCTCTCGTCGACGCCCCTCTTCGCGCTCCCACTCCTCCCGGAGCCGAAAGGCCTGCTCGCGGCCACGCAGCTCGCCGTCCTTCTGGATCGTCTTCGCCTCGGCTCTGGCCCTGGCGAGAATCTGCGATGCTTCGTCACGGGCAGCGGCCCGCTCTTCGTTCTGGCGCGCCAGTTCGCGGCCCCTGCCCAGGATGTAACCGAAGATCAGACCTGCGAGCAGGGTCAACACCGCGGCCAGGACGATTGCCTGGGCGGAGTCCATGTATTCACTCCAAAAGCGGATCCCAAGGGGCATCCGCGGGAAGGCATGATCGGGAATCTTCGGGCCCCGTAAGGGAACCCGACTCCCTCAAATGCGACGACTTCGTGCCGATAGAATAGGAATCGCGCGAAGGGGCCCGCAAGCCCGGGGGATCAGGGGGCGGGGCCGGGCGCCTCGATGGCTGCCTCGAGCCGGGCGGCAAGAACGCCTGACCGCTCCGCGACATCGGCCTTGAGCGCTTCGAGCTCGGAGACCGTCCGGAAGTACTCGTCGGTGACGGAGAGCGCCGCGAGGACCACGGCACGATGGGTGTCAGGGACGCGGCTCAGACTCTGGACCTCGGCCACCCGGTCGTCCAGGAATTTCGCACACCGCTCCGTATACTCGGCCTCTGCGCCAGAGCGAAGGACGTAATCCTGCCCCGCGATGCGAACCTTTACCGTGCTCTTCGATTCATACATGCCGTTTTGCCTGTACAGTGCCGCTCAGAGGACCCATGCCGGGCCCCGGGCCCCTCCGATTGACCCCGGCCGTCGGTGCCCGGGGAGGGAGCGGGGAGCCGCCCGCCTCACGCCCGATCCAGCCGCGAGAGTAGCCCTTCTACGGCTACCCTTCCCTCGGCCACCCTCCGCCTGAGGCTCTCGTTCTCCCGCTCCAGACGCTCGAGCCTCGCCCCGAGCGCCGATGCCTCAGCCCCATCATACGACGCGGCCAGGTTTGCCTCCAGCTCCCGGACCCGCTCGCTTGCCTCGTGCGCCGCCTCGGCGAGGAGCCTGCGATCCTCCACGGCCCGTCGCACTGGCCGCTTCGAGGCGGGCGAGCGCGAGTCGCTCCGCTCCTTCAGATTGCGCTCGTTCTGAGTCTGACACCCAGTGCCTCCTCCAGGGCGAGAGTGATGCCGCCGAGCGATGCCTCCACTTCCTCGTCCTTCAATGTCCGGTCGGCGGCCCGAAATCGCACCCGCACGGCAACCGACCGCGTCCCCTCGGGGAGCTCATCCCCACGGTAGAGATCGAAGACCTCGACCTCCCTGAGGTCCCTTTCCCCCCTGGCCCGGATGAGCGACAGCACCTCCTTCACGGGCGTCTCCTCCGGGACGAGGAGTGCGAGGTCCCGGTCCACCGAAGGATGGCTCGCGACCGCCCGGAAGGCGGGCACCGGCGTGGGGCCGGGCACCTCCGGGAGTGTGAGCTCGATCCCCCAGACCTCCCCGCTCCACTTCGGGAGATCCAGATGGTCCCCGTTCAGCCCTCCGCCCACACCCCACGCGGTCCCCCTGGAGTCGAGTACGCCGAAGGCGCGCCTCGGGTGAAAGAGCGCTCCGAGGCCCGCCGTGGGCGGGGCGGGGGCGAACTCCCACGGACGGGGGGAGGCGACGACCTCTGCCAGCCTCTCGAGAAGTCCCTTGACGTCCCAGAGGTCGAGCGCGGCCTCGGTTCCGCTCCAGTGAGCCGGCTCCCTCGTCCCGTGCAGGATCACCGCCACGTGCGTCCGCTCGACCGGGAGCCCCCCCGGCTCCCCCGGGAGGAAGATCGTGCCGATCTCGAAGAGGCGCACGCCCCGGTTCCCGCGCCGGAGGTTCTGCTCGAGGCGGCCTATGAGGCCGGGAAGGAGCGTGCTCCGAAGGAATGCCTCCTCCGACGAGACGGGATTCGAGATCTCGACCGAACCATAGCGTCCGGAGGTGAAGGCCGGAACTTGGGCCTCGAGGAGACCGGCCCCTGTCAACTCGTCCCGGATCGCGTCCTCGAGGCGAAACTGCGGGTCATCGGGGACCGATCCCGGCCGGTAGGCGCCGAGCCGGTCGGGAAAGTTGTCGTAGCCGTGCGTACGGGCCACCTCCTCGATCAGATCCACCTCGCGGGTGAGATCATGGCTCCGGTAGCCGGGCACCTCGACCGAGAGGTGGCCCGCTGGCCGGCTTCGGACCCGGAGGCCCAGGGGGCGTAGCAGCGCCTCGAGGGCGTCGGGCTCGAAGGGCACCCCGAGGAGCTGCTCGACCCGCGCGGGGCGCAGGCGGATCCGCGCGCGCTCGAAACGCCGGGCGCAGGTGTCGAGGAGGGGGCCGGCGACCTCGCCTCCCGCCGTCGCCAGGATCACTTCAGCCGCCCGCCCGATCGCCCGGCGCATCGCCTCCGGATCCACGCCCCGCTCGAATCGGTAGGAGGCATCGGTGGAGAGGCCAAGTGTCTTCCTCGTCGAACGGATCGACGCTGGCTGGAAGAGGGCGCATTCGAGGAGCACCTCGGTCGTCCCGTGCGATACCTCGGAGCCCGCCCCCCCGATCACACCGGCGATGGCGATTGGGCCCCTTGGGTCGCAGATCGCGAGCATGTCGGGGGCAAGCATCCGCTCCACCCGGTCGAGCGTCTCGATACCCTCTCCCTCCCGCGCGCGCCGGACGACGATCGTCTGTTCCGCGATGAGCTTGAGGTCGAAGGCGTGCAGCGGCTGGCCGAGCTCGAGGAGGACGTAGTTCGTCGCATCGACCACATTGTTGATCGGCCGGGCCCCGGCGGTGCGGAGACGCCGCTCGAGCCAGAGCGGGGACGGCCCGACCCGAATGCCGCTCAGCCGGAGGGCGATGTACCGGTGACAGAGCCCACCCTCCTCGATCCGGACCGTCACGCCCCCGCCCGAGCTCTCGTGCGTGTCCGTGACCACCGCCACGCTCTCGAGCGTCTCGCGAGCGCCGGAGGAGCCCGGGACGGGGGGCAACGCGACGTCTTCGTCCCCACCTGGGGAGAGCTCCCGGGCGAGCCCGAGATGTGAGAGGAGGTCGGAGCGGTTCGGCGTGATCTCCACGTCGAATCTGAGGTCTTCGATCCCGAGTGCCCGGGCGAGGGGCTGCCCTGGCTCCGGCTCGCCCTCGAGGGCGAGGATCCCGTCCCCGCCCGGCCCGAGATCGAGCTCCGCCTCCGAGCACAGCATCCCCTCCGAGCGCTCGCCGCGAATCTTCACCCTTCGGATCCGCATCCCGCTGGGGAGGCGGGCCCCGACGGGAGCGAAGGGATAGCACCCTCCCGCAGCGACGTTTGGGGCGCCGCAGACGACCTGGTGGACGCCCTCTCCCCCCGCCACCCGGCAGATCCTCAGGCGGTCCGCATTCGGGTGGGAAGTGACCTCCTCGACCCGGCCCACGACCACATCCCCGATGCCGGCGGACAGATCGGTGACGGACTCGACGGGGAAGCCCCTCGCTGCGAGGCGCTCCTCGATCTCCCCGGGCGTCCCGAGCGGACGGTTGGCACAGGCCTTGAGCCACCGGTAGCTGACGTTCATCGGCTAGGTGAACTGCGAGAGGAAGCGGACGTCGTTTTCAAAGAACAGCCGGAGATCCGGAATCCCGTAGCGCAGGAGACCGATCCGCCCCGGTCCCATCCCGAACGCGAACCCCGTATAGCGCTCGGAATCGACCCCCGATGCCTCGAGGACGGCAGGATCCACCATCCCGGCCCCCATGATCTCGATCCACTCCGTCTCGGCGTTGCGCCCGTCCGCGCCTCGGTAGACCCGCTTCACATCCACCTCCGCCGAGGGTTCGGTGAAGGGGAAGAACGAGGGACGAAACCTGATCCGGGTACCCGGTCCCCAGAAGCGGCGGGCGAACTCCGCGAGGGTGGCCTTCAGGTCGACGAAGCTGATCCCCTCGTCGACGGCAAGCCCCTCGAGCTGCATGAAGGCCGGCGTATGCGTTGCGTCGTAGGAATCCCTCCGGTAGACCATCCCGGGTGCGAGGACGCGGATCGGGGGCTTGAAGCGTTCGAGCGTTCTGACCTGTACGGGAGAGGTGTGGCTCCGAAGGAGGTGGCCCCCCCTGAGATAGAGGGTGTCCTGCTCATCCGCGGCGGGATGATCGAGGGGGGTGTTCAGCGCCTCGAAGTTGTACCACTCCGTCTCGGCCTCGGGGCCCCGGGCGAGGGTGAAGCCGAGGGAGCGGAAGATGGAGACCAGGTCGTCGATCACCTGCGTGACGGGGTGGCGCCCGCCGATCCAGCGATGGCGCGAGGGGAGGGTCAGGTCCGTCCGGGACTCGGTGCGGACCTTGGCTTCGAAGGCGGCGCTCCTGGCTTCGAGCGCGGAGCGAAGGCGCGCCTTCACCCGGTTCGCGGCCGAGCCTACCCGAGGCCGCTCCGACGGATCGAGCCCGCCCACGCGGCGGAGGAGCTCGGAGAGCCGGCCCTCGCGGCGACCGAGGTAGCGGACCCGTGCCTCCTCGAGCGCGGCTGGGGAGGCGGCCGCCTCGATGACACCGAGACCCTCGGCCTCGAGCCTGCCGAGGTCGCCGACCAGTGAACGCCCGCTATCCGCCATCTGCTCGTCCGACGGTTAGCGGGCTACAAGACCGTCTCCCTCGCCTGGTCAACCAGCCGGCCGAACGCGATGGGGTCCTTCACGGCGAGCTCGGCAAGGGCCTTGCGGTCGAGCTCGATCCCCGAGCGCTTGAGGCCGCACATGAAGCGAGAGTAGGAGAGATCGTGCTGGCGCGAGGCGGCGTTGATCCGGGCGATCCAGAGGCTTCGGAAGGTCCGTTTCTTCTTCTTCCTGTCGCGGTAGGCGTGCTCCCACCCCTTCTCGACGGCGTCCTTTGCCGTACGGTACAGCTTCTTTCGGCCGCCGAAGTATCCCTTCGCCTCGCGGAGGATCTTCTTCTTCCGATCGTTTCTCGGCGGCGCGCCCTTCGTGCGTGGCATCTCGGTACTCCCCCTTCGCTCTCGGCTCTGATCCGGCTACGACCCGGGCATGAGACGCTTCATTCGCGCCTCGTCGGCCTGGGAGACTAGCGTCACCTTGCGCAGTTTCCGCTTCCGCTTCCTCGTCTTCTTCGTGAGGATGTGACTCTTGTAGGCTTTCCACCGGCGTAGCTTTCCACTCGCCGTCCGCTTGAATCGCTTGGCCGCCGCGCGGTTCGTCTTCATCTTCGGCATTTGGACCCTCCTGTCCCCCTCATTCGCGCGGAACCGGGCCCCCGCCCGGGTCCGCGGCTCGTCTATTTCCCGGCAAGCGGCGCGAGCACCATGATCAGCGTGCGCCCTTCACGCGCCGGATGGGTCTCGATCTTGCCCAGATCTTCCACGTCCGCAAGGACCCGCTCGAGCACCTCGAGGCCGAGCTCCGGATGCGAGAGCTGACGGCCGCGGAACATCATCGTGACCTTCACCTTGTCCCCGTCCGTCAGGAACCTGCGCACGTGCCGGGTCTTGAACGCATAGTCGTGCTCCTCGATGCCCGGGCGGTACTTGACCTCCTTCACGTGCATCGTATGCTGCTTCTTCTTCGCCTCCCGGGCGCGACGTGCCTCCTGATACCTGTACTTCCCGTAGTCCATCAGACGGCATACCGGGGGACGAGCATCAGGAGCGACTTCGACCAGGTCGAGTCCCGCAGCCGATGCCCTCTCCCTCGCCTCATCGATGGACACGATCCCTACCTGGTCTCCGCCGGCATCGATCAGCCGGATCGGGCTGATCCGAATCTGATCGTTAACGCGAACCCTTTGATCCTTGATGGCGCCCCCTCCGTTTCCGGTTCGGATGCAAAAAAATAGGCCCGGACGGTGCCGGGTCCGTCGCGGAGCCGACCGGTGAATCGCGACTTCCCGGCCACCCTCCAAGAAGACCCGGCGGCGTCACCACCCCGATGCATCCGGGGCGGGCCGATGGGTGGAGGGGGGCGTACCCCCCTCGCTTCCGGATTGTACCACTACCGGGTGGAAGATAGGTGTGCGTCGTTAGGCGTCAAGACTGACTGACTGCGCCGGACCGACTGTAGGAGCATGGTCCGGCGACGGGTGAGCATCCATGCCGAGGCGATCACCTCGGGAGGAAGCTCCGGGAGGCGAACCGGGTGCCGGGGTGGAACCGGGATCCGATGCCAGACGGCGGGCGAGGAACTCGCCTCGCTCCCGAGCCGGCCTATGGCCCCGGGGCGCGCCGGCGGATCGCGCCCTGGATCCGCTCGAGGAATGCGTCCCGTCCCATGATCTCCTGCTTCTTCCCCGTGCCTCGAGTCCGGACGGCCACCGTTCCCTCCGACGCCTCCCTCTCGCCGATGACACACATGTAGGGCACCTTCCTCAACTCCCCGTGCCGGATCCGGTACGAGAGGCTCTCCCGCCGGGCGAGGGTGGCCCGGATCCCGCTCCCTTTCAGCGCGGAGAGGAAGTCCTCCGCGCTCTCGCTCCATGCCTCGGATACGGGGAGCACGCGTACCTGCTCGGGAGCGAGCCAGAGGGGGAAGGCGCCGGCGTAGTGCTCGATCAGACCTCCTACGAATCGCTCCATCGACCCCACGAGGACCCGGTGCAGCATCACGGGCCGGTGGCGCTCGTTGTCGTCGCTGATGTACTCTATGTCGAAGCGCTCGGGGAGGTTGAAGTCGAGCTGAACGGTGGGGCCCTGCCACGACCTTCCGATCGCATCGATGAGCTCGAAGTCGAGCTTCGGTCCGTAGAAGGCGCCACCCCCCTCGTCCACCCGGTACTCGACGCCGCGCCGCTCGAGAACCTCCCTCAGGACGGAGATCGCGTCGTGCCACTCCTCGTCCGTTCCGAGCGCCTTGTCGGGGCGGGTCGCGAGGACGACCGTGTAGGGGTAGCCGAAGACCGTCAGCATCTCGTCGACGAGGGTGAGGAGCGCGTCGATCTCGCCAGGCACCTGCTCCCTCGTGCAGAACACGTGGGCGTCGTCCTGGGTGAAACCCCGAACGCGAAGCATTCCGTGCAGTACGCCGCTACGCTCGTAGCGGTAGACGGTGCCGAACTCGGCGTAGCGGATCGGGAGCTCCCGGTAGGAGCGTTGCGCGGCCTGATAGAGGCAGATATGCCCCGGGCAGTTCATGGGCTTCGGCCGGTACCGGCCGCCTTCGATCTCCATCGCGTCGAACATGTTGTCCGCGAAGTTCTCCAGGTGCCCGGAGATCTCGAAGAGCCGCTCGCTCATGACGTGCGGGGTGTAGACGATCTCGTAGCCGTGCCTGAGGATCAGCTCTCTCTCGAAGGTCTCGATCTCGTCCCGGAGGATCGCACCGTTCGGCCGCCAGAGGATGAGCCCCGACCCCACGCGCGGATCGACCGTGAAGAGATCGAGCTGCCGCCCGAGGACGCGGTGATCGCGCCTTCTCGCCTCCTCAAGCCGGGCGATGTGCTCGTCGAGTTCCTTTCGCCTGAAGAAGGCGGTCCCGTAGATCCGCTGCAGCATCTGCCGGGTCTCGTCCCCCCTCCAGTAGGCGCCCGCCGTCGAGAGGAGCTTGAAGTGCCGGAGCCGTCCGGTGCTCGGCACGTGTGGCCCGCGACAGAGGTCGACGAAGCTCCCGTCCCGATAGACCGTGATCACCTCCTCCTCGCCGAACTCCTCGAGACGCTCCAGCTTGAGCGGATCGTCGGCGAACAGCGCCGCCGCCTCCTCCCTCGTGACCCGCCTTCGCTCGAAGGAGAAGTCCGCGCCGATGACCCGCCGCATCTCCGACTCGAAGGCCTCCAGGTCCTCGGGGGTGAAAGGCTCCTCGACCCCGAAGTCGTAGTAGAAACCCCCGTCGATCGCAGGGCCGAAGCCGATCTCGGCCCCGGCCCGGAGCGTGCGTACCGCGGTCGCCAGAATGTGCGCCGAGGAATGCCTGAGGAGGGAGAGCGCCTCCGGGTCGCGCTCCGTAATGAGGCGCACGGAGGCATCGCAGTCGAGGGCGCGGTCGAGGTCGACGAGCTCGCCCGCCACCTCGGCCGCGAGGGCCGCTCTCGCGAGCCCCGGTCCGATCGCCAGCGCCACGTCGCGCGGCGTGGAGCCCGGGGGAAGCTCGAGCACCCGCTCGTCGGGGAGCGTCACCTGGATCGACTCGGAAGACATCTCGGGGGGCGGCGGACGGTAGAAGGCGGTGTCCGGACGGGGGCTCGCTCCCCGTCGGCGCGGTCGAGGTTACGACGCTAGTCGCCGTGACGACTCAGGTCAACAAGCGAGCCTCAACCGAATAGCACGAGCACCAGAGCCCCCGAGAGGGTGACGACGGTTCCGGCGAGACGATCCCTCAGCCTGCCCTCCCGGAAGACCAGGCACCCGAGGAGGACGGCCACCACCGTTCCGGCGCGCTTGATCGTCAGGATGTAGGAGGCCAGGGTCAGCGTGAGCGCCTCCATCTGGAGGATCAGCATGAATGCGAAGAGCGCGCCGTGGACGGCAAGCCCCCCCCGACCCGCCGCCCGAAGGCGGGCGAGGAAGGGGTCGAGCCGCCCGGTCCGGCCATCGCCTGCCTCGGCCCGCGCGCCCGCGAGGGCGAAGGGGAACAAGAGGACCGCGACGGCGAGGGTGAGCATCACTCCGTAGAACGCGGGGGAGGAGTCGAGCACGGCGACGCGGTCCATCGTACCCGTCACGGACCAGATCACCGCGACGGCGAGGGTGCGGAGCGCCGATCCGTCCCTCGCCAGCGCCAGGAACGGAGCGAATACGCCCGCCCCGATCGAGCCGAGATTGAGGAGGTAGATGCCGGAGACGGTGAGTCCGATCCCGATATACCCGCCGGGCCGGGGGGCCTGACCGAGGAGCACCCACTCGACGGCGGGGACGAAGATCGGCGTAAGCGCGAGGAGGGGAAAGGTCAGGCTCAGCTCTCCGGTCCTCAGCGCCGAGAAGAAGAGGTAGGAGGCAAGGAGGTGGCCCAACACCGCTCCGACCACGTCGGCCAGAAGCCCGGGTCGACCGGGGGGAGGCCGCGAAACGCGAGGTGGAGAGCGAGTATCGGGAAAGCGAACCCGTAGAGGGCCCACGCCCCGGCAAGTGCTCCGACCCGGCGCGAGATGCGCGTCGACCACGCTCCGTGGAGCGCGTAGAGGATCGCCGTCCCGACCCCCAGGAGGGGCCATGTCACGTCTCGGGTTCCGCGAGGGACCCGGACGCTACGAGGCTGGCTCGGACGTCTTCGGGACGGTGGCCCGGTCCACCCCCAGCTTCAGGACTTCGTCGAGGACGAAGAGGTCGGTGAGCAGGGTGCGGACGTGAACCGAGGCGTTCAGGTTGTCGATGAGCTGCGAGGTGATCGACTCCTGCGCCTGAACGAGCGCGACGACGGCCAGTGCCCGCCTCGCGTCGGCGTCGACGACGGCGTGGAATCGGCCGAGCGGCCCGGTGGCGTCCGGACCGCCTTCCTCGAGGAGGGCCGCGAGCCGGGGACTCAGCTCGGTGAACGCGCTCGCCATCGCCTCCAGATGCGTCCTCAGCTGGGTCCCGACCCTCCCCGACTCCGATTCCTGCGTGATCCCCTGCGCCGCATAGGCCAGGCAGTATTCGTATGCGCCCTCGATCGCATCGATTCCCACCGCGATCTTCAGGCGAGTGTCTCTCGCCATGCGCCGCTACTGACCCGGAGAACCCGAATGGCCCGACGTCGAAGCGGCGCCGACACCCGCCGGCTCCTGCGCGGACCCGGTCCCTTCCCCCGACACATCCCACTGCGCGGTGTCGAAGTGTTCCAGGTACTCTTCCCTCGTGATCCAACCCTTGATCATGGACCGGGTGAACCAGAGTTTCTCGGGCCTGACAGCGAAGTAGATGTGCGCGATCAGGAGGCCCACGAAGCCCACGGCCGAGAGACCGTGCACGACGTAGATGAGCCCCCAGAGACCGTCCGAAAGCCCCAGGATGTACGGATTCGCGACCCAGAAGTAGGTGTCGATCCTGAGCATCATCAGGAGGCCCGTCACGAGCACCGCGATTCCCGCAAGCCCCGTGATGTGATGGAAGGCCTTGTTCTCGAAGTTCCACTTCCCGGTGTGCTCGTGGCCGCCCGCCTTCCTGAGGAAATCGCCAAGCCTCGCGGCAGCGCCCGTGATCTCCTTCACGGTCAGCCACATCGTTCCCAGCGTGCCCCGCTTGACGGTGTCGACCGTGTGGTACACGACGTAGGCACCGAACACGAGACCCGCGATCCAGTGGATCGTCACCCACGGGAACTGAAGCCCGAGGATCGGGACGAAGGCCGTGATCAGGAGGACGAAGGTGGTCGCTGCGAGCAGCAAGTGCGAGAGGCGCGCGCTCCCGCCGTGCCGTTCGATCTTCTCCGGGATCGCGGTGTCCGCGGCGGGATCGGCGGGGCCCTCGACAGCCTCCTTCTTGTGGAAGACCGCGTGCACCACGACGAAGAGCGTGCCGATCGCGGCAATCAGCCAGAGAACATCCCATGCGAGGCCGAGGAGGACCTCCTGTCCCCACGGATTCGCTGCTATGCGTATGAAGTCCATAACTAGGCGACTGCCTCCCGGATCGCGCGCTTCACCAGGTTGCGGGTGAGCGCGATCTTGTATGCGTTGAACTGCAGGGGACGCGCATCCTCGACGGCCAGGCGTCCCGCTTCCTCCAGGGTCTCCTCATTCACCGGCCGCCCGGCGATCGTATTCTCCACCCGGCGCAGCCGCAACGGCCTCGCAGCCACCCCGCCCACCACGATCCTCGCCTCGAAGATCGTTCCGTTCTGCACATCCAGCGCCGAGGCCACGTTGCCGAGCGCAAAGTCCCACGAGCCCCGGTCCGCCACCTTCTCGAAGTACATTCTCGAGCCCGACCACCGACCCGGGATATGAATCGCCACCAGGAGATCCGTCGGCTCCATCACCGTCATCCGCGTGATGTCCGTGCTCGGCCCGATGAAGAAATTCTCCGCCGGCACCATCCGCACACCACCGGTGCTGCGGACCTCCATCTCGGCATCCAGCGCCACGAGCGCCGGACCCGTATCCGTCGGCGACACCGCCACGCACCGGTTCGACTCGAAGATCGAATGCTCCCGGTTCAGCGCGTCCGGCGCATTCGCGTAGCAGGTGTTCCCGCCCGCCCGGTAGCACGGCCACCCGCTCCGGTAGTACCAGCAGCGCGTGTCCTGACTCACATTCCCGCCAAGCGTCCCCTGATGACGGATCTGCGGCGTCGCCACCCGTTCGGCCGAATTCGCCAGCATCGGGAAGCGCGCCGTGACCTCCGGATGCTTCACCACCTCGTCAAGGCGCGTCATCGCCCCGATCCGGATCCCGTCCCCGCTCGCCGCGACACCGCTCAACTCCTCGATCCCCCCTACGTCCACCACCACGCCCGGGCTCTTCGCCCGGTCCTTCAGCCAATCGAACGTATCCAGCCCCCCCGACAGGATCCATGCATCCGACCCATGGCTGCGCAGCAGGTCCAGGGCCCCGTCCAGCTCCACCGGCTGATAGAGCTCGAACGTTCCCATCATGTCGCGAATCTCGCCCATGTCGCTCTCCTCTGGATTCCCCTTCGTTCCCTACTAGACGTGGGTCTGCAGCGTCGTGTAACCCGTCGCTCCACCCTCGAGCGCATTCAGGATCTTGTCGATGCTGAGCGGCGTTCGGTCCAGGTACACTCCGATCGCATCGTAGACGGCGTTCAGAACGACGGCCGCTCCCGCCCCGACGGGCGGCTCCCCGATCCCCCGCGAGCCGACCGGGTTCTCCCGGTCCGGGATGTCGACCGCAGCGAACTCGTAGGAGTCCGGCGCATTCATGATGCTGATCGGCTTCGCGGTGTGGAAGCGCTTGTTCTGGTTCACCCCCCAGCGGAGGTCGTAGCCCCACTTCTCGAAGCGGGCCTGGCTCATCCCCTGGAGGAGGCCGCCGGAAACCTGAGCCATCAGGTTCCGGGGATGGAGGACCGTCCCGCAGTCCGCGACCGCGAGAAGCTCCGGAATGTCGAACTCCCCGGTCTCCGTATCCACCTCGACGACCGCGAAGGCGACGACCGTCGAGCGCGTTGCACCATTGTGCGAGAATTCGTCCGTCGCCGCCGCCACGAGACCCTGACCCGCGAGGTGCTCTCCAACGGCCCGAACCGTCATCTCGTTCAGCGACTCGTTCAGCTCGTGACCGTCGTAGCGGCCCCCAAGCTCGATCGCGCGGCTGGCCGCCTGGGCAAAGCTCAACCCCACGGATGGGCTCCCCATGCGGAACACGCGGCCACCGCCCACATCGTAGTTCTCCGGCGCGCCACCGAGATCCGTGGCCGCGATTTCCTGGAGGAGACGCTTCGCCTGCAGGCCCGCGGCGTAGTTCGCCCGGGTATGCGCGTGGGTCGTCTGGCTCCCCACCTGCATCGAGCTCCACGGAAGTCCCCTGCTGCTGTCCCCCCAGACGACCTCGACCTCGTCCCACGGCACGCCGAGCACCTCGGCGGCCGCCATCGAGGTGTCGAAGACGGAGTGCGTCCCCAGGTTCCCGACGCCGGAGTGAATCGTGAGCCGGCCGTCCGGCCGAATCACGAGCATCCCGTCGTAGCCGGAGCTTCCGGCCGAGTAGGGGCTGATGGCGACCCCGACGCCCGTGACCCTGGAGCCGTTGCGCTGCCCGCTGAGCTGCCTCTTCTCCTCCCAGTTGAAGAGCTCCCGGCCCATCTGGATCGCTTCCTTCGCGTAACAGCTCGTGAGCTGGCTCGGCCCGGGGTGGAAGTACGCCTGATCCGCCGGCGCGTTGAGCTCGAGGATATCGACGCGGTCCACATCCAACTCCCGGGCCGCACGGTCGAGGACGGGCCCAATCATCGTGATGGCCTGCGCCCCTCCCGGCGCGCGCTGCGCCCCTCTCGGCGGCGTGTTCGTGATCACCGGGACTCCGCGGAAGCGCATCGTCTCCGGCTGGTAGGCGAGCGATGTGATCGAGGCCGCCGAGTTGAAGTCCCCCCGCCGGCCGTACGAGCCGCTGTCCTGAATCAGGAGGAGATCCATCGCCATGATCCGGCCATCGGAACGAAGGCCAATCTTCACCCAGCCCGCCATCCCGGCCCGCGCGCGGCCGAAGTACGTCTCCTCATCCCGGGTCACACGCATCATCACGGGACGCCCGGCCTTGCGAGAGAGGTGGACGGGGATCACGTCCGTCACCGAGCCCGCGCCCTTGCTCCCGAAGCCGCCGCCGCAGTACTCCGCGATGAGGACCAGATCCTCCTCGGGGATCCCGATCCGAGTTGCGTGTCCGGCCGCCGTGCGGGCCGTGCTCTGGGTGGAGCAGTGCAGGTAGCACTTCCCGTTTTCCCAGTACGCCATGGCGCTGCGCGGCTCCATCGGGTGGTGCGTCTGCGACTGATGCACGATCGACTGCTCGACGATGAGGTCTGCCTCGGCAAACCCCGCCTGCCAGTCCCCGACCTCCCAACCCTCAGCCCCGGGCAAGTCGATCTCCGGGAAGCGGTTCCCCTCGATTGCCGCCATCTGCTCGGCCGTCCACTTGAGCTCCGTGATCTCGAACCCCTCGTAGGCGTTGCCGACCTGGAGCGGGTTGGGACCGCCCGGGCGTAGCGTGTCAAGGGGGTCGAGTGCGAAGGGGAGCGGCTCGATCTCCAGATCGATCGCCGCGACAGCGTCGGCCGCAAGTGTCTCGTCCACCGCGGCCACAGCCGCGATCGGCTGCCCCTGATAGATCGGCTCGTTCGTGAGGACCGGCTCTACCCCCTGATACTCGCTCGCCGAGACGCCGTCACCGCCGGTGTCCAGGTCATCCGCGGTGAGCACCGCCACGACCCCGTCCATGGCGAGGGCGCGGCTCGCGTCGAGACGCGTGACCCGCCCGTGCGGGACCGGGCTCAGGAGGAGCTTCGCGAACGTCATACCGTCCGCACGAAAGTCCTCCGCATACCTCGAGCGCCCCGTCACCTTCGCCCTGAGATCCTTCGGCGTCTGGTTCGTTCCGATCAGCCTGTAGTCGGCCATCTCGCTACACCTCCCTCGACGTATGTCCCGGCATCACCCACGCTCCCGTCCCGCTCACGCCGTCTGACGCGTCAGCTCCACAGCCCGCATCGCCGACGTCAGTATCTTGTCGTAGTCACCGCACCGGCAGAGGTTGCCCGAAAGCGCCAGCCTCGCCTCCTCCCGCGTCGGGTTCGGATTTTCGTTGAGCATCCCCACCATCGCCATGATGAAGCCCGACGCGCAGAACGCACACTGGAATCCCGCCTCGTCCATCACCGCCTGCTGAACCGGGTGCAACTCCCCGCTCGGCGACTCGAGTCCCTCGATCGTCGTCACCGCCCGCCCCCGCACCTGGTGCGCCAGGAGCGAACACGAGTACTGCGTCACCCCGTCCACGAGAACCGTGCACGCCCCGCACTCCGCCCGGTCGCACCCCCACTTCGTCCCGGTAAGACCCAGCTTGTAGCGAAGCACGTGCGCCAGCGTCTCCTGCGGGTAGACGTCCACGGTCCGGCTCTGCCCGTTCACATCGAGCGTCACCATCTGCCCCACCGTACCCGACGCACTCTGCGCGTACGCGCGACCCGTCCCCCGGAAGAGGTACGATGTCGACGAAACCGTCGCCCCCGCCGCGATCACCCCCTTGATGAACGTTCGACGCGAGACCCCTCTGCCTCCCACCACGATATCCCGGTTCTCCATCGAGTGCTCCTCCTCCAGTGTGGCGCTCTCGCAGGGCCGACTTCCCAGGCCCGGTACCGCTCGGGGGAGCGCCAGGAAGCTGCACTCACCCAAGGTGTCGCTGCGTCCGCCCACCGCTCGACGCGGACCCTAATTCGTTCTCAGACGCACCGATAGTATGCGCGCCGCTCCAACAGGTGTCAACGAGAACGGGACCGGGGGCCGAGGGCCATGAAAAGAAAGCGCCGACCCTCCGGACTCCCACTCATCCGGCTGGTCGGCGCGTGTCGCGGGAACTCGGGGAGGCTAGGCGACTGCCTCCCGGATCGCGCGCTTCACCAGGTTGCGGGTGAGCGCGATCTTGTATGCGTTGAACTGCAGGGGACGCGCATCCTCGACGGCCAGGCGTCCCGCTTCCTCCAGGGTCTCCTCATTCACCGGCCGCCCGGCGATCGCATTCTCCACCCGGCGCAGCCGCAACGGCCTCGCAGCCACCCCGCCCACCACGATCCTCGCCTCGAAGATCGTTCCGTTCTGCACATCCAGCGCCGAGGCCACGTTGCCGAGCGCAAAGTCCCACGAGCCCCGGTCCGCCACCTTCTCGAAGTACATTCTCGAGCCCGACCACCGACCCGGGATATGAATCGCCACCAGGAGATCCGTCGGCTCCATCACCGTCATCCGCGTGATGTCCGTGCTCGGCCCGATGAAGAAATTCTCCGCCGGCACCATCCGCACACCACCGGTGCTGCGGACCTCCATCTCGGCATCCAGCGCCACGAGCGCCGGACCCGTATCCGTCGGCGACACCGCCACGCACCGGTTCGACTCGAAGATCGAATGCTCCCGGTTCAGCGCGTCCGGCGCATTCGCGTAGCAGGTGTTCCCGCCCGCCCGGTAGCACGGCCACCCGCTCCGGTAGTACCAGCAGCGCGTGTCCTGACTCACATTCCCGCCAAGCGTCCCCTGATGACGGATCTGCGGCGTCGCCACCCGTTCGGCCGAATTCGCCAGCATCGGGAAGCGCGCCGTGACCTCCGGATGCTTCACCACCTCGTCAAGGCGCGTCATCGCCCCGATCCGGATCCCGTCCCCGCTCGCCGCGACACCGCTCAACTCCTCGATCCCCCCTACGTCCACCACCACGCCCGGGCTCTTCGCCCGGTCCTTCAGCCAATCGAACGTATCCAGCCCCCCCGACAGGATCCATGCATCCGACCCATGGCTGCGCAGCAGGTCCAGGGCCCCGTCCAGCTCCACCGGCTGATAGAGCTCGAACGTTCCCATCATGTCGCGAATCTCGCCCATGTCGCTCTCCTCTGGATTCCCCTTCGTTCCCTACTAGACGTGGGTCTGCAGCGTCGTGTAACCCGTCGCTCCACCCTCGAGCGCATTCAGGATCTTGTCCGGGCTGATGGGGGTGCGCGTGATCGGCATCCCGATCGCATCCTGGATTGCCGAGAGCACGACGGCCGCCCCCGCCCCGACGGGCGGCTCCCCGATCCCCCGCGAGCCGATCGGCGTTTCCCGGTCCGGGATGTCGACAGCGGCGAACTGGAAATCGATCGGCGCATTCATGATGCTGATCGGCTTCGCGGTGTGGAGCCGCTTGTTCTGGTTCACCCCCCAGCGGAGGTCGTAGCCCCACTTCTCGAAGCGGGCCTGACTCATCCCCTGGAGCATGCCGCCACTCACCTGGGCCATGACGCCCCGCGGATTCAGAATCGTGCCGCAGTCCGCAACCGCCACGATCTCCTTGACCTCCATCTCTCCCGTCTCGGTGTCGATCTCGACGACGCCATATGCGACGACCGTGGAACGCGTTGCCCCCTCATGCGAAAACTCGTCGGTGGCCGCCGCCACGAGACCCTCGCCCGTGAGGTGCTCCTGCACGGCCCGAACCGTCATCTCCTCCAGGGACTCGTTCAGCTCGTGACCGTCGTAGCGGCCGCCGAGCTCGATCGCGCGGCTGGCCGCCTCGGCAAAGCTCAACCCCACGGACGGGCTCCCCATGCGGAACACGCGGCCACCGCCCACATCGTAGTTCTCCGGCGCGCCACCGAGATCCGTGGCCGCGATCTCCTGGAGGAGACGCTTCGCCTGCAGGCCCGCGGCGTAGTTCGCCCGGGTATGCGCATGGGTCGTCTGGCTCCCGCCCTGGCTCGAGCTCCACGGAAGTCCCCTGCTGCTGTCCCCCCAGACGACCTCGACCTCGTCCCACGGCACGCCGAGCACCTCGACCGCCGCCATCGAGGTATCGAAGACGGAGTGCGTCCCCAGGTTCCCGACCCCGGAGTGGATCGTGAGCCGGCCATCCGGCCGAATCACGAGCATGCCGTCGTAGCCGGAGCTGCCCGCCGAGTAGGCGCTGATCGCGACCCCGACGCCCGTGACCTTCGTGCCGTTGCGCTGCCCGCTGAGTTGCCTCTTCTCGTCCCAGTTGAAGAGCTCGCGCCCCATCTGGACCGCTTCCTTCGCGTAGCAGCTCGTCAGTTGTGTTGGCCCCGGATGGAAGAACGCCTGATCCGCCGGCGCGTTCACGTACATCATGTCGGCCCGGTCAACCCCGAGCTCGCGAGCCCCCCGGTCCATGACGGGACCGATCATCGTGATCGCCTGCGCCCCTCCCGGCGCGCGCTGCGCCCCTCTCGGCGGCGTGTTCGTGATCACCGGTATTCCGCGGAAGCGCATCGTCTCCGGCTGATAGCAGAGGGATGCTATCGAGGCCGCCGAGTTGAAGTCGCCCCGCCGACCGTAGGCACCGCTGTCCTGAATGAGGAAGAGATCCATGGCCAGGAGCCGACCATCCGCCTGGAAACCGAGCTTCACCCACCCCTGGAGCCCCGCCCGCGCACGACCGAAGTAGGTCTCCTCGTCCCGGGTCACCCGCATCATCACGGGGCGTCCCGTCTCTCTCGCCAGGGCCGTGGGAATCAGGTCCGTGACGGTCCCGGTGATCTTGCTCCCGAAGCCGCCGCCGCAGTACTCCGAGATGAGGACCATGTCCTCCTCGGGAATCTGGAGGCGATCGGCGAAGGCGCGCTGCGCCCGGGCCGCGCTCTGTACGGAGCAGTGCAGAAAGCACCGGCCGTTTTGCCAGTAAGCCATCGCGCTCCGGGACTCGAGCGGGTGGTGCGTCTGCGACTGGTGCAGGATCGGCTGCTCGACGATCACGGCCGAACGGGCGAAGCCGTCGGCCACATCGCCCACCTCCCAGCCCGCCGCTGCGGGGAAGTCTCCCTCGGGGAAGCTCTCCCCCTCGATCGTCGCCATCTGCTCGGCCGTCCACTTGATCTCGGCTACCTCGAACCCCTCGTAGGCATTTCCCTCCTCGAGCGGGTTCGGACCGCCGGGGCGGAGGGTGTCAAGGGGATCGAGCGCGAAGGGGAGCGGCTCGATCTCCAGATCGAGCGCCGCGACGGCGTCGGCCGCAAGTGTCTCGTCCACCGCGGCCACAGCCGCGATCGGCTGCCCCTGATACCGAGGCTCGTTCGTCAGGATGGGCTCCTGACCCGGTTCCACTGGAGGCAGGTCATCAGCCGTCATCACCGTGAGCACCCCGTCCATGGCGAGGGCGCGGCTCGCGTCGAGACGCGTGACCCGCCCGTGCGGGACCGGGCTCAGGAGGAGCTTCGCGAACACCATCCCGTCCGCACGAAAGTCCTCCGCATACCTCGAACGTCCCGTCACCTTCGCCCTGAGATCCTTCGGCGCCTGGTTCGTTCCGATCAACCTGTAATCGGCCATCTCGCTACACCTCCCTCGAGGTATGTCTCGGCATCACCCACGCTCCCGTCCCGCTCACGCCGTCTGACGCGTCAGCTCCACGGCCCGCATCGCCGACGTCAGTATCTTGTCGTAGTCACCGCACCGGCAGAGGTTGCCCGAAAGCGCCAGCCTCGCCTCCTCCCGCGTCGGGTTCGGATTCTCGTTGAGCATCCCCACCATCGCCATGATGAAGCCCGACGCGCAGAACGCACACTGGAATCCCGCCTCGTCCATCACCGCCTGCTGCACCGGGTGCAACTCCCCGCTCGGCGACTCGAGTCCCTCGATCGTCGTCACCGCCCGGCCCCGCACCTGGTGCGCCAGGAGCGAACACGAGTACTGCGTCACCCCGTCCACGAGAACCGTGCACGCCCCGCACTCCGCCCGGTCGCACCCCCACTTCGTCCCGGTAAGACCCAGCTTGTAGCGAAGCACGTGCGCCAGCGTCTCCTGCGGGTAAACGTCCACGGTCCGGCTCTGCCCGTTCACATCGAGCGTCACCATCTGCCCCACCGTCCCCGCCGCACTCTGCGCGTACGCACGACCCGTCCCCCGGAAGAGGTACGACGTCGACGAAACCGTCGCCCCCGCCGCGATCACCCCCTTGATGAACGTTCGACGTGAGACCCCTCTGTCTCCCACCACGATATCTCGGTTCTCCATCGAGTGCTCCTCCTCCGGTGTGGCGCTCTCGCAGGGTTATCTGGGACCGCTCTCGGGAGCCGCCTCAGCGTGAAGCCCGGCCGGTGCGAATCTCCTCGGATTCCTTCCGTGGACGCATCGAGTCCACCCAGCGATATGTATGCTACGACGACGGGCCCCGCAATGTCAACGAGAGCCCTTCGGCGACGCTTTCCGCGCTAGGCGGCTGCCGCCCGGATCGCCCGCTTCACCAGGTTGCGGGTGAGCGCGATCTTGATATGCGTTGAACTGCAGGGGACGCGCATCCTCGACCGCCAGGCGTCCCGCTTCCTCCAGGGTCTCCTCATTCACCGGCCGCCCGGCGATCGCATTCTCCACCCGGCCCAGCCGCAGCGGCCTCGCAGCCACCCCGCCCACCGCGATCCTCGCCTCGAAGATCGTTCCGTTCTGCACATCCAGCGCCGAGGCCACGTTGCCGAGCGCAAAGTCCCACGAACCCCGGTCCGCCACCTTCTCGAAGTACATCCTCGAGCCCGACCACCGACGGGGATATGAATCGCCACCAGGAGATCCGTCGGCTCCATCACCGTCATCCGCGTGATGTCCGTGCTCGGCCCGATAGCGAATACGCGTCGACAAGCAAATGGATGGAGCGGTTCCGGGTGGCGCCGCGTGCGCCCGAAAGTTCTAGCGGATGAACACGCCGCCCCACCGCTCGGGTCCGAACGCCGTGTCCGGAGCCCTCCTCACCCTCGCGGGTGACGCCCAATGACCCGCTACACGGGTGCCTCAGACCAGAGGAGTCCCGAGTTCCGGCCCCCGGGGTTCTCGCCTGCCGTCCGAATGGACATCCTCCTTCCAGATCGGGGCCTCCCGCTTGACCCGGTCGATACCGTCCCGGGCGGCCTCGAAGGCCTCGGCCCGATGGCGGCCCCGAACGACGACCAGGACGCTCGACTCTCCCGCAGGCACATAGCCGACCCGATGGATGATCCGACAGGCGAGGACCCCGTCGCGCTCCGTGATCCCGTCCTCGATCCTGCGTATCGCCGCCTCGGCCATCGCGCGGTGGACATCGTAGTCCAGCGCGGCGATGTGCATCCCCCGGTCTCGCCCGCGTACGTTCCCGCTGAAGACGACGAGGGCCCCATCATCCGTACCCTCGGTTTCCCGGATCAGCTCTGCCACTGAAAGCGGGTCACTCGTGATGCGTTCGGTCACGTTCAGCCTCCGGAGACGGGTGGGAGGAGGGAGATCGGGGCACCCGGCTCGAGGGTATCGTCATCGGCGAGGAGTACCACGCCGCTCACGACGGCGGTGTGCTCCAGGTACGGGGCCACGACAGGAAGCTGCTCGGCAATCGCGAGGCGCAATTCCGCGACGGTCGGAGCGCTTCCCGCGACGGTCACGGTCTTCACTCGAGTCCCCGACACGTGCGATAGATTCCCGTAGAAGGAGACCTCCACGTCCATGGCCAGACCAGCCCTCCAGGCGACGCCGTCCGAAACCGGGGACACCGCGCGCCCGGACCCCCGCCGGGAACTCGCCGGGCTTTCAACGGTGTACCGTCTCCGAATCTACGATAACCCCAACCGGCCCATGATCCACACACTGGACTCTCGCGAAGGCCTCCCCGGGCCTGACGGCCAGACCGACGACGGCCCCCGCCCGGGGGCGAGCGTCGCCGATACGCGCGGGCGTACGCTGCGGGACCTTCGGATCTCCGTCACGGACCGATGCAACTTCCGGTGCACCTACTGCATGCCGCGCGAGGTCTTCGGGCCGGACTACCGCTTCCTCTCCCGGAGGGAGGTCCTGAGCTTCGAGGAGATCATGACGCTCGCAAGGATCTTCGTGAAGGCCGGGGTCGAGAAGGTCCGGATCACGGGCGGGGAGCCGCTCCTTCGGCGTGAGGTGGAGACGCTCGTGGCCATGTTGGCCACCATCGACGGCGTCCGGGACCTCACGATGACCACGAATGCATCGCTCCTCTCGGGGAAGGCCGAAGCCTTGCGGAGGGCGGGGCTCGACCGGGTGACCGTGAGCCTGGACGCCTTGGACGACGGCATCTTCCGGGCGATGAGCGACGTGCAGATCCCGGTCCGCACGGTCCTCAGGGGGATCGAGGCGGCAGCCGCGGCGGGGCTCACCCCCGTCAAGGTGAACATGGTCGTCAAGCGAGGCGTGAACGAAGACCAGATTCCCGCGATGTGCGACTACTTCCGCGGGAGCGGCCACATCCTCCGCTTCATCGAGTTCATGGACGTGGGCAGCTGCAACGGTTGGCGGCTCGAAGACGTCGTATCCGCCCGGGAGATCCGCGACCAGATCGATGCACGCTGGCCCATAGAGCCGGCCGAGCCCAACTACCTCGGCGAGGTGGCCCGACGCTATCGATACCTAGACGGTGCGGGAGAGATCGGGATCATCTCTTCCGTCACACAGCCCTTCTGCTCGACGTGCAACCGGGCCCGGCTCACGGCGGACGGCGAGTTCTTCACCTGTCTGTTCGGCACCCGGGGCCACGACCTTCGCCAGCTCCTTCGGGACGGCGTGGCGGAAGACGAGATCGCCAATGCCATCGAATCGATCTGGCGGGCCCGCGGGGACCGCTACTCCGAGCTTCGAAGCCTCGCCACGACAACCCTCCCGCGGGTGGAGATGTCGAGGATCGGCGGATGAGTGAAGTCCTGGACGCGATCGAGAGGTGGGAGCGGGCCGGCGAGAAGATCGCGCTCGCCACCGTCGTCAGGACGGTGGGCTCCTCTCCGAGGCCGGTCGGTGCGAAGATGGCGATCACCGCGAGCGAGAAGATGGTGGGCTCGGTGAGCGGCGGGTGCGTGGAAGGCGCCGTCTCGGAGGATGCGCTCCAGGTCCTCGAGTCGGGCGTGCCGCGGCTTCTCACCTTCGGCGTGGCCGACGAGGAGGCGTGGGCCGTCGGCCTCTCCTGCGGGGGCACGATCGAGGTCTTCGTGGAGCCTCTCGTCCGGTGAGCGGGAACGCACTTACGCAGGACTTCCTCCGCCACATTCGCCAGGGCCGACCCGTGACACTCGCGACCCGGATCGAGGGGAGGCGAGGCCTCGGCGCCAAGCTTCTCATCGGGGGGGAGGGGATCCTCGGAGGGACGCTCGGGGACGGGGAGACGGACGGGCGGGTCGCCGAATTCGCGAAGGGGCTCATCTCCGAGGGGCGCCCGGGCACCCTGACACTTCCGGGGGGGCGGATCTTCGTGGACGTGCAACTCCCCGCCCCGCGCCTCGTGATCGTGGGTGCCGTCCACATCGCGGTTACCCTCGAGCGTCTGGCCCGCGAGATCGGATTTCGCACGATCGTCTGCGATGCGCGGGACCGCTTCGCCACAGCCGAGCGCTTCCCCGACGTAAGTGAGCTCATCCTGGGGTGGCCGACGGACGTTCTCGCCCGCCTCGACCTGGACGAGTTCAGCTACGTCGTCGTGGTCACGCACGATGCGAAGCTGGACAACCCCGCACTCGAAGCCGCGCTTCGAAGCCGCGCGCCCTACGTGGGAGCGCTTGGATCGAAGAAGACGCACGCCAGGCGCGTCCGGGCCCTTCGCGAGGCCGGGTTAAGCGAGGAGGACATCGGCCGGATTCACTCCCCGATCGGTCTCGAGATTGGAGCCCGTTCCCCGGCGGAGATCGCTCTGGCGACGCTCGCCGAGATCGTATCGGTCCGAAATCGCCTCGAGGCCGGGCGGAGGTGAAGTTCCACGCCGTTGCGCTCGAAGACTCCGAAGGCGAGATCCTCGCCCACAACGTCCGCGACGCGCAGGGTCGCCGGGTCCTGAGAAAGGGGATCGACCTCGACGCGCCCGCGATCGAGAAGCTCATCGGGCTCGGCTACGATTCGGTCTACGTGGCCGAGATGGAGGAGGGGGACGTCCACGAGAATGAGGCGGCAGGACGGATCGCGGAGGTGGCCAGGGGCCCGGGCACAACAGCCGGGCGGGCGCATGCCGGACGGGTGGACCTGGCGTCGACCTCGCTGGGGGTGGTGAGGATAAAGGCAGGACCGCTCCACCGGCTGAACGGGATGGAGGGCGTCACGGTCGCGACCCTCCCCACCCACCGGGTCGTGGCGCCCTCCGAGCGGGTCGCTACCGTCAAGGTCATCCCGTATGCGATCCCGGCGAGCGCCGTAGAGCGCACGGAGAGGCTCGCGACCCACGAGGGGATCGTCTCCGTCTCGGCAATCAGGCCCTCCACCGCAGCGCTCGTGCTCGTCGGGGGGGCCGGGGCCCGGGATTACCTGACGGAGGGGATCGGCGCTGCGATCCGCCAGCGCCTCGAGCGCCTCGGATCCCGGGTGCTCGAACCCGCCCTCTCCCCACCGGACGAAGGCCGGCTGGCCTCGATCCTCCGGGAGCGGTCGGGCGAGGGGGTGGACATGATCGTCGTCGCGGGAGAGACCGCGATCATGGACCTGGACGACCTGGTTCCACGCGGCCTGCGACTCGCGGGAGGCGAGGTGGAGGAGCTCGGGCTTCCGATCGACCCCGGGCAGCTCCTCCTCCTCGGCCGACTGGGCGAGCTCCCCGTGATCGGCGCCCCCGGGTGTGTTCGCGGAGCCGCCCGCGACGGCTTCGACGCGGTGGTGGCGAGGATCCTCGCGAGGGAGCGGCTCACCGCGACGGATCTCCAGGCACTCGGCCACGGGGGGCTCCTCTCGGATCCTCGCCGCCGGTGACGGCAGTCTGGAGCGCAGCGCGGGACGAGGGCGTCGCGGCAGTCATCCTCGCCGGCGGGGCGTCGCGCCGCATGGGCTCCCCGAAGCAGCTCCTGCCCTACCTCGGCCGTCCGATCCTCCAGCACGTGGTCGACCTCGCCGCCGCGGCCGTTCCGGGCGAACTCCTGGTCGTTCTCGGCCACGCGGCCCGGCGGATCGAGTCGGCGACCAACTTCCCGAGCCGCGTGAAGATCGTCGTGAACCGGGACTACGCCTCCGGCCAGGCGTCGTCGCTCACGTCCGGGCTTGCCGCCTGCGACTCCTCGGCCAAGGCCGCACTCATCCTCCTCGCCGACCAACCCGAGCTGCCCGAAGAGGCGATCACCCGTGTTCTCGACGCATACCGGAGGACGGGCGGACCCGTCGTTCGCGCCGTGTACCAGAGCACGCCCGGCCACCCCGTACTCCTCGACCGGTCCATCTGGCCCGCGCTCTCCGGCGGGGCCGCCGACCGGGGCGCGGGACCGGCGCTCGCCCGCCGCCCCGAGTGGGTCGTGAGCGTGGATCTCGATCTCCCGCCGCCCCTCGAGATCGACACGCCGGCCGACTACCTGGCGCTGACGGCACGGGAACGGAATCAAACGGCTGGAGGCCGCGGAGCCGACGCCGTGTAGGACCGGGGCGGCCTGCCCGGACCGTGTCCCCGCGGCCTCCTTGCCCAGCGGTCTAAACCGCCCGTCCTCCCCGGAGGCTCGCCGGGTCCGGTCCCGGATCTCGATCTTCGCCCCCAGGGGTCTCCACGATACCCGGCAGAACCCGTACATTGCTTTGCGGTGTGGCCGCCGCGCGCCCCGTACCTGCCACAGGGACGCAGCCCCCCCGGGCGACGACCACACGACCCGTCCGGCTACGTGACCCAACGAAGGGAGACAACCCGATGACTTACCGTGCATGGCCCGGCCTCGTAAGCGTACTCTCCGTCACCCTCCTGGCCTCCTGCGGCGGAGGGGGATCGGGCGACGCCGAACCCGGAGACGACGGTCCCGAGCCCATTCGCGCAGACTTCCAGGCGACGAGCGGATCCGCAGCGGAGGGCACCGTGACGCTGTCCCTCGAGGGAGACACATACGCCGTGTCCGTTGCGATCGATACGCATCGCGGCCCCGGCGACTACCCGATCGAGATCCACGGCGGGACGTGCGGCGGGGAGATGGGACCGCTTGTCGTGGCCGTGACGGACGTCGAAGGTCAGGAAGGGGGTGAAGGACAGTCCACCGGGCGGTTCGCGGCGTCGGAGCTCGCCGGCGGGGGTCCCTACTACGTGGACATCCACGACGCGCAGGACGACAGCCAGATCGCCTGCGCGGATCTCCCCCCTCTCTGAGTGTGACGCGGCGGGCCGCACGGAGGACCCCGCCCGCGCCATCACTCCTTTGGCGTCAGCCGCACCTCGAAGATCGCCGGCCAGAGCTTCCCGGTCAGAAGGAACGTCTTGGAATCGGCGCGGTAGGCGATCCCGTTCAGCACCGCCCTGACGCCGGGGGGCCTCCCCGCGCTCGGCACGAGCACGGATCCGTCGATCTCCCCCGTGACGCGCCCCGTCGCCTTGTCGATCCGGACGATGCGATCCGTCTGAAAGACGTTCGCGTATACGGCCTCGCCGACGCACTCGAGCTCGTTCAGGTTCCGGACCGGAGCGCCGTCGAGCGTGACCTCGTAGCTCTCGAGGATCTCGAAGGAGGCGGGGTCCCGGCGGTGCAGGATCGCGCTTCCATTCGACATGAAGAGCCCCTCGCCGTCGTAGCAAAGGCCCCACCCCTCCCCGTCGTACTCCACGGTGCGCACGACCTCGAACGTCTCGAGGTCGTAGACGAACGCGACCCCTTCGTGCCACGTCAGCTGAATCAGCTCGGAGCCCACCCGGGCGAGCCCCTCGCCGAAATATTCGTCGGAGAGCGCGAGCGACCGCCGCACCTCCCCCGTCTCGATCTCCACCTCCCGCAGCGTCGACTCCCCGTACTGACCCGTGCTCTCGTAGAGGAGGCCGCCGTACGTGAGAAGCCCCTGGGTCGAGGCCGACGTGTCGTGCGGGAGCTCCCGCACGATCTCGAGTACCTGGCTCCCGGCAGGCTCTCCGCCGCACGCCACGAGGACGGCGCCAAGGAGCGGCCACCACTCGAACCTCACCCGGGAAGAGCGCCGCATCACTGGACGGCGTACGGTTCGATGCGGGCGTCAGCCGGCATCTCGAGGCGCGACTCGTCGAAGGGGCGCCGGAAGGAGATCTCGGAGACCCACGCCTCGTTTCTCAGGTCGCCCTGCACGCCGTCACGGTATGTGAACCCGCGAAAGCGGCTCGGCACCGTGAGTCCGTCTACAGTGACGTAGTCCTGGTAGTACAGGAGGTTGCCGCTGGTGGTGGGGGCCGGCTCGCCGGGCCCCGGTTCGTACGCCTGGCCGTACGTCACGGTGTAGAGGATGGCGCTCACCATGTGGGTCTCGGGGTGGAGATACAGGGTGTAGGTGTCGCCGGGGGAGTCCCCGATCCCCGCATCGTAGTAGGCCATCACCCGCTCGTGCGCCACGCCGCCGAGCGGCTCGTCGGGGAGGACGAGGAACCGGATCCCCGGATCGGCCATCACGAAGGGGATGGACTGGAAGTAGTACCCGGTCGTGGCCCAGAATCTGGGATTCGGGTTCTCGAGCGCCGCCGGGCTGATCCACGCCTCCTCCCCGTCCCAGGCGAAGCGTCCCTCGACGCCACGCACCGCCTCCGGCGTGCCGAACGTCCTAAGCTCGTGGTAGACGCGCCGGGTCGAGTTGTCCGCGACGAGGAAGGACTCGAAGCGCACGTTCGACCCCAGGTTCGAGTACTCCCACGTATACGAACTCGTGGGCGCGCCGTACCAGGCTTCGAGGCCCCCGTGCGCCTCGATGGCGGCGAGGACGATCCGGCCGCCCTCCGACGCCGCTAGCCGCTCTCGGGCCGCCTCCACCCGCGTGTCGATGCCGGCTGCGCCGCAGCCCGCAAGCGCGCACGTCCAGGCGAGCCCCCACAGCGGGCGGCCGGAGCGGCCCCGCGAAGAAGTCCCCCGCATCTCATCTCCTCCTGACCCGACGGTTCCGGAAGCCTCCCGAGAGGGCCCGCCTGAAGGAGGCCGCCCGCTCCCCGCCAGTTAGTGTCAGAGGAAGGAAGGCGGCCCGCAAGTCGAATGGCGAAGCCGGAGTCCCGCGCTTTCACGCGGACCGCCGGGAGCGTACCCTTCACACCCCGATGGACACCCTCCGCCTCCTCTGGAACCGCCTTCGAGGCCGTGCCACGCTGCTCGACGCGAGGCCGATGGGGGTTGCCCTGCGGCTCTCCGTCCGGGCGAGGCGGGAGCTCCGGCGGGTCCGTTCGATCTCCCAGGAAGCCCCCCTCGTCCGCCGGATCATCGAATCCCTCTCGGAGGACGACGTCATCTACGATGTGGGCTCGAACATCGGGCTCATCGCACTCGTCCTGGCCCTCCACCCCAGGGGCCACTCCGCTGTCGTGCACTGCTTCGAGCCGGAGCCGAGAAACTTTGCGCAGCTCGAGGGCAACATCCGTCTGAACGGACTCGCGGGCCGCGTCTTCGCACACCGCCTCGCGCTCTCGGACCGCTCCGGGGAGAGCGGGCTCTTCATCCGCGGTGGCCCCGGGGAGGGGCGGCACTCGACGGTGGCGCGAGGGGGCTCGACGGCCTCGATCCGGATCGAGACAGACACCCTCGCCGCCTTCTCCCGGAGAGCGGGAACGGGACCCGATGTCGTGAAGATCGATGTCGAGGGGGCCGAAGGGCGCGTCCTCGAGGGGATGGGTCCGCTTTTCCCCGGATTCGCTCCGAGGGAGGTCTTCATCGAGCTTCACGACAAGGGCGAGGGCGACTCGATGCCTGGCGGCGGCACGGTCCGGGCCTGGCTCGAGGGGCGGGGATATTCGCTCGTCTGGGCATCGGAGCGAGGATGGACCCGCCATCAGCACTACCGCGCCGTCCGGGAGGCGCCGTAGCTACGAGGAGGCCGGGTGCCAACCCTTTCGGCCCTTCGTCCGATGCCGGATGCGGTAGATCCCCTCGACGTCGACGGGCGTCCCGTGCGTTCCGAGGAGCCAGCGGAAGACCCGGTCCTCGTGCGTTCGGCGCCACCTCGGCAGCGGACGCTGATAGAAGCCGATCGTCCCGCAGTAGCCGCCCGCCCGTGCCACGTCCCCCCGAACGATCTGGAGCGCACCCACGGCCTTCTCGCGAACGTCGGGGGTGAACCCGCGCCCGGTGTCGATGGCGAGGAGCCGGGGCGCCGCGCGCCCCCTGACGAGGACGGGATCCTCGGGATCGAGGATCTCGGTGATGTGGTGCCGCCGGGGGAAGACGAGGCGCTCCCTCCGCGGGGCGAGGACGCGCCCGGCCGAGTCGATCGCCCCCGCGTGAAAGACGAGGTCGCAGTCGGCGAACCACACCCAGTCCGCTGCGGTGCGCCGCGCTGCGAGGTTGCGACCCAGGGCGCGCCGAAAGAGCCTCGTCTTCTCGAGCGCCTGCCAGTTCCAGCGGACCCGAGGCACGTCCCGGCGCCCGAAGAAGTCGAGGAGGGCGACGGTGGCCGGATCCTCGTCGGAGAAGAAGACGGTCATGGTGACGGACGTCTCTTCGGGCGGATGGAGGACGAGCGAGGAGAGCTGATAGATGAGCAGGTGCGAGTACTGCCAGCAGTGACTGACGATCTCGAGCTCGAGCGGACGCCCGGCAGGGGGCGGGGGCGGCGTCGCCGGAAGCTCCGGCGCGAAGAAACTCCGGGGAACGATCCCGCTCGCGGCGAGGCGAAAGAAGGTTTCCTGCATTCGGTCGGGGTCCCGATCGGGGGGTTGGCGGGCTCTCCCCCGCGGCGCTGTTTTCTCCGGTCCGGCCCGCCGCGGCCGGAGCCGGCCTATAGCGTAAGGAGGAGGGCTTCACCCTGTCCATGGCGGCGCGGCGCGGGGGACGCGGGATCTCCCGCCCCCGGGTGAGCCTCCTTACCTTGAGGTGGCTCCCCGGTCCCGACCCCCTCACGGTGGACGATTCTTCATGACTGCGCGCCGCCCGGTCCTCGTGTCCTTCATCTTCCTCGCCGCGGCGCTTCCCACGGCGGCCACGGGTGCGCCGGACGGCGCGCGAGGCGGCGGCCCGCTCCCGGCTGGCGCCGCCGCCGGCCGGGCGTGCGAGATCCCGGTTTTGTGGCGGGTCGACGGGGTCGACCCCCGCTTCGGAATCACCGAGGCGGAGGCCGTCGGGGCCGTTCGCGAGGCGGCGCTCCTCTGGGAGCGTGCGCTCGGACGCATCCTCGTGTTTCGGGAGTCGGGTGACGGGATCCCGATCCGGTTCGTCTATGACGAGCGCCAGGAGGCCACTCGGGCCCGCCAAGCGCGGATGGCGGAGCTCGACGCAGAAGCCCGCGCAATCGAGGAGTCCGAACGACGCCTCGAGGCCCTCCGGTCCCGCCTCGCGAGCCTCCGAGCCGTGCACGAGGCGCGCCTCGCGACCTATCGGGACCGTCTGGATGGCTACGAGGAGATGGTGGAGTTCTGGAATGCAAGGGGAGGCGCCCCGGCTGAGGAGGTCGAGCGGTTGCGGCAGCTCGAGGCGGAGGTGGCCGGGCTTCGTGCCTCGGCGAGTGCCGCGGCCGAGGAGGTAAACGGCCGCATCGACGCGCTGAACGGTGCGACCGGGGCGCACAATCGCGAGGTGGAGCGGGCCAATCGCGCCAGGCAGGCGTTTCGCGACGCCTTCCCCGTCGGGATCGTCCAGTCGGGAGAATACGTCGAATCGAGGCGCGGCCTCGGCGGCATCACCTTCTCTCGGAACGCCGAGATCCAGATCTACGAGTTCGTGGACCGGGATCACCTGGTGCTCGTCATCGCCCACGAACTCGGACACGCCCTCGGTCTCGGGCATACGGGGGTGGAGGGGACGCTGATGGCGGCCGAGAACGTGGCCGAGCCCGGGATGGGCCCGCCCGAAGTCATGCCCGGTGACGTGGAGGCGCTGAGGGAGCTCTGCCCCGAGTTGTAGCGCGGCGCCCCCCGCACGCCGCAGCGCGCCGGTCAGAGAGGGTCTTCGACGAGGCGCACCTCGAGATCCGGAAGGAAGTGCGCCGTCGCCCAGCCCCGTTCGCCGGACCTCATTCCAGGCAGGTAGTAGACGATGTACGTCCGCGAGTAGAACATGTCGTCGTCGTCGCGCAGCAGCGTCGCGATGACGCCAAGGAGCTCCTCGTCGACCTGCCGGCTCAACTCGACGTCCAGGATCCGGAACTGACCGGGGATCACGTCTTCGCGGATGACCACGATCGCGAGGTCTTCGGGGACAGGGGCCCAGCCCGGCGGATCAAAGGGTTCTCGGGGCCGTGGCGGAAGCTCCGGCGACGGATCGAGCTGACCCGGTTGCTGCGCCTGGCCGTCGGAGGGGGCAAGGGCAAACAGCGCGGTCGCCATGAGCGCGGAAACCGCCACCCCCCTGGCCCGCAAGTTCCCGACGCGCATGAGATTCCCCTGACCCTGGTCTGTGGCTGGAAGGCCGCTTTTGGTCCGGGGGTTGCCGGTCTCCGGGGCGGTAGCCGTTCCGAAACATAGTGACTCCCGAACGGATCCGCACACGGACCGCCCCGGCGGCTGCGGTTGAGCGCGAGCGCGCCCGGCAGGTCGCGCGCATCGGACAGCGAACGCCTCGGCAGCCGAGGCCGTCGCCCACGTGATCGCCATCGAGCGCACGGGCCGCTAATGACTCCCGGCTGCGGAATCGGTCGGCGCTCGAGGATGGGCGGAGGTCTTTCGGCGGTTCGGCCCGGCCTCCGGTTCGCGACTCTCGCCAGCGAGACAGCCGGCCCAATTGTCCATGAGTCGGCGTCGGCGCTCGAACAGGTCCGTGCGCCGATAGGCGGCCTCGACTTGACTGCGGACCTTAGTGTGCCAGCGCGGCCTTAGCCACCTCGCGAGGGTGATCCGTCTCCTCGGCCGCCCAGTCCCGGAATGACGACCGGAAACCGTGGGGCACGGCCGCGATCTTCAACGCCCTGAGCAGGGCCGTCAGGGCCGTGACGCCGATTGGCTTTCCACGCACGCTCGGAAACACGAGCGGGCTTCGCCTTCCTGGAGTGCCGGTCCCTCCTCAAGGATGTCGAGAGCGCGACGGCACAGCGGGACCCGGTGCTCGCGCATCGCTTTCGTGCGCGGGACCGGGATGGTCCACACGCCCTCGCCCCGGTCGATCTCCGTCCACACCGCCCCACGGGCCTCTCGAAGGCTGCCATCGGTCGGCCTTGCCGGTCACAGAGCACGTAATCGGACCGCGTGCCGTCGGCCAGAGTGTGCTCCCAGAGCACACTCGAACCATCCGTCAGATTCCAGCCCGCATCCCTAAGCAGAGCGTCGATCTTGACGCGGGAGAAGGCTTCGGTCGTACCGCTCATGCCCCTGCCCAGGGATCCACGATCTCGATTCCCATGTCCTCGAAGTCCCGAACGTTGCGCGTTGCTACCGCCATTCTGCGAGACGCCGCGATCGCCGCGATCTGGCAATCCGCCGGTGCGACGGGGCGTCCGGCGGAGCGGCGCACGGCGGCGATGTTGCCGTACGCGCGTGCGGCATCGCTGTCGAACGGGAGCACCCGGTCCGCGAAGGCGTCGCGCAGCATCGCCTCGATCTCGAAGAACAACGTGTCGCGGCGTCGGCCCGCCGGGAGGATGGCCACGCCGTAGCGCAACTCCGCTTCGCTGACCGCCGAAAAGAACAGGTCCTCCAACGGATGGCCCGAGACCCAGGTTGCGGCAGCGGGAGCGGGTGACTTGCGGATCAATTCGGACACGACATTGGTGTCAAGCAGCACGGACATGGCCGTGAACTCACTCGAACGACGGCGGCTCACGCGCAGGCTCTCGGGGCGGCAACTCCAAGTCCACTCCGTTCGTCGGCCCGAAGTGGGAGCGGATGATGCTCGTGAGATCCCGGGAGTTCGGCGTGCGCCCCACGGCCTTGCGCAGGATCTGCCTCACTTCCTCTTCCATCGAGTGGCCGTTGCCCGCGGCCCGCACGCGCAGGCGGGTCCGTACATCGTCTTCGAGGTTGCGGATCGTGATGTTCGCCATGGTTACACCTCACTTACTGTAACGAAGGTATGCGGTGCTAGCGTTGCAAGCAAGACTGACTGCACTTGACTTGGGAGTTACGGCGGCACGGACCGGCGTCGCCCGCGAGCCGGAGTGGATCACCGCCGGCGCGTCTCCGCAACGTCGGCTTCCTCGTCAACCGCTGACAGGTGGTCCCGTTTCTGAGCAAGCAACCGGGACGGGTCACGGGCGATCGAAATGACTGCCGTACATGGCTCCGCTACGGTAGCACTGGGGAGACCTCGGGCTTCACCGGGCGCGTTGCCGGTGACCTCCTCCCACTTATGCCCGGACCGGGATGTGTATGGGATCCGGGGGGTCGATGCCCCCTTCACGTTGTTACGGCACTCGCGTCCGTCTCTTTCTCTCTTCAGCGGTGAGATCGGCATGCCGAACGGCTGCACGGAAGGTGCTAGGAGCGCCGCCGAAGGATCGCTCGGGCGGCACACGACCACGGCGTTTACACGCCCGACAACCGGTCCGTGAGTCCGTGAAGGTCCGCTAGGGTCGCGGGGCTTCCCGTCCAGAACAAGGGATGTGAAGAGCGAACAACCGGTGCGTTGCTTGCTCTATATATTTGTATGTCAATAAGTTACGACATTTCAGAACTAGCGTAGCGTGAAGCAGACGGTAACCGTTCGGCCAAGCCGTGGAATCGACCACATGCGCTGGCCTTGCGGCGTGCGTGCACAATGGTGGCCG
The DNA here is from genome assembly GCA_965218255.1 of Longimicrobiales bacterium. Taxonomy (GTDB): domain Bacteria; phylum Gemmatimonadota; class Gemmatimonadetes; order Longimicrobiales; family Gaopeijiaceae; genus JAAXGI01. Next base: position 159,699 of record CBDCKJ010000001.1, read on the forward strand.
AGCTGCTAGACGACTTGTCGCCCTGGCATCTCCATGGTCGATGGGCGAGAACCGGGGACGCGACCCACGGCGTTGGGATCACCGGTCGGATCGAGTCCCTAATCTGACTTCACGGCTCCGGGAATCGCGCTGCCAAGCGCACTGATCGCCGACCCGGCGGCGATCAACCGCCAAGACCTGTCCGGGGAGCTCTGCCGACGCATCGGCTGGCTCAAGCCCGACAGCGGCTAGAACGACATTATTGGCGGCGCTGACGATGCTGACCAACATCACCGCCACGGCTTGGCCGAACAGTTACAGCAGACGCGGCTCCGTCATCTCCCGCGGGCACGGGTCGGCACGACCGCGATGCTCTTCGGGGGGGACGACTCGCCCCTGTGCAATCACTCGGCGGCAGTCCGCCACGAACGACTTGGCTAGAACCGGTATGTGTAGTTGGCCTTGAGCGTCGCGCCCCGGGAGAGAGTCACTAGTTCCCACCGGTCGAGGCCTCCGGTGAGTGCGTTTCGCCAGTTGTGGGTGTAGACGAAAAAGACCTCGCTTCCCGGCCTCACGATCCACCGGACTCGGGCGAAGAGCCCGAGGAGCTCCGTCACATCGTCGTACTGGATCTGCGTTGTCGCTCCGATCCACGGGCTCGGGTTCCAGTCGCTCTCAATCTGGTAGACGTCCGTCGAGAAGGCTCCCCGCCGGAGATCCACATCGTTGTGTTCGAGGTCCACGGAGAGTGCGATTCCCGGGCGGGGCCGAAGTGTCACGCGTCCCGTGAACCCGGTGATCGTACCGTCCCAGAACTCCCCGACCTGCACGTCCCCGACGGCGGAGACCGGTCGACGGCCTGCCGTCTGCCCCCTCAGGTTGACCCTCCACGCCGTGTAGCCGCCCGGGTCGATCACGATCCCGTCGCGGATCGCGAACGGGTGATCGAGATCCTCGAAGGAGCGTACGATATTGAAGCTCGCCCCGTCGCCGCTCTCGAAGCGGACCCCGAGGACGTTGAAGAGCCACTCGCGCTCCTCGAGCCGGCCCGTTCCCATCTCCTTCAGGTTCCGGAACTGCACGCTGAAGTCGAACTGGCGGATCCACGGCACCCTCTCCGGCCGGGGTGACCAGCCAATTCTCGGCTCGACACGCCGGAAATCATTCCGGTTCACGAACCCGACGGCCGGACGGTAATACTCACCGAACTCCCGATACGAGACGTGCCCGGACCAGATGTCGTTCGGAAAGTTGAGCCGAAACCCGCGAGCCGAGAGGTCCGAGAGGGAGCGGTTGTGCCCCGGGTCGGGATCCGAGTTCCAGACCACGAATGCGTTGAGCTCGGCGTTGCTCTCCCCGAGGAAGCTCCGCGTCGAGAGCTGGAGATCCGCTCCAACCGTGTGCCGGTCCTCGAGCTGGACGCCCGCCGGACCGACATCCGTCGCACGGCGGGTGTAGATGACGCCCACGTGGGACTGCTCGAGGATCTGGCGGCGAACGCGCGCGACCGTGAAGTCCTCCCTCGGAACGACCCGGGCCGTCTCCGGGTCGAGTTCTCCCCCGATCCGCGTCGATCCTGTTCGGATCTGGTAGAAGCCGAGATCGTAGCGGCCCGCCTGGCCCGTCATCCGTGCACCGAGGTCGATCGGGATCTGCGCGCCCTGCTCGAGCCCGATGCGGCGCGAGAAGAAGGGCCGGGGGCCGCTCCGCGGGGCGAAGTCGAAGACGGCCGAGCCCTCTAGGAAGAAGTCCCGCCGCTCGGGAAAGAAGAGCGGGAAGCGGGTCAGGTTCACCCGCCGCTGATCGCTCTCGACCTCGGCAAAGTCGGTGTTGACGGAGACCGACGCCCGGAGGCTCTCGGTGACGCTGTAATTCAGGTCCAGGCTGAGCTCCCGGGGGAATGTCGTCTCCTCCGCGTGGCCGGGCGAGTTCCTCCAGCTCCCGATGGCGGAAGGCACGGCCTCGAGGCCCATACCCTGGCTCATCCCCCCGAGCCCCGAGAGGCGGCCTGCGGATACGGCGCGGAACAACCCCTCGTTGCGACGCCATCCCCTCCAGAGGATCTCCTCGTTATTGCGCCGGATCGTACGCTGAAAGTTGATCCCCCACGTCGTGAGTGCGGGATCGAAGTTGAGCGTCCCGAAGGGGATCTCGATCTCGGCCGACCAACCGTTCGCGAGCGCGTAGGTGCGCGCCTCCCAGATTCCGTCCCACGACTTCTGGATCCGCCCGCCCCCGGTCAGAAGCCCGTCGCCCATGAGTCCGGCTGGGTTGATCTCGAAGAAGTAGCCCGTGCGGCCGTCGAGGAATGTGTCGAGGATCCACATGAAGCGGTCGTCCGTGCCGAGCCCGGCATCCCGCTCCCGTTGATGGGCAAGGACCCCTGCGGGGTCGTCGTAGACCATCGCCCCGATGTAGAGCCGCTCCTCGTCGTACAGGACCCGGATCTCCATCTCGCGGCTCGGCGTCGCCCCCTCGATGGGGTCCTGTTGAGTGAAGTCGGTGATCGCCGTGGCGCGGGCCCAGACCTCCTCGTCCAACTGCCCGTTGAGATCGATCCGCGCATCGGGAGCGAGGCGGAATGCCCGGAGTTCACCCTCGGTCCCAGGAGCCGGCGCCAGGACGGGATCGGGACCGCCTTGGGCCTCGGTCGGCCGCTGGGCCGAGATCACGGCCGGCGCAAGGAGCGAGAGCGCCGTCCAGAGAAGGGGAGAGCGCCGGACTGCGTGCCCCCGCTTCGCTCCCGCCGTCACGCTAAGCCCTCCGGGTGTGGCATCGCCGCAGACCGTGCTCCCAGCCCTTCCGGAGGATGCTCACTCAGCCGGCGTCCGGCGCGAGGCCCCCGGAGCCCGTCGTCCCCCGGAACCAGGGGGCGCCCGCGGGAGCCGGGCGGGCAGTTGGGCTCGGGATCTCCTCCGGGCTCGGCTCGACCGTTCCCGGCCGGCCGGCTTCCGGATCCGGTCCGTGGGCGAGGCTCTCCCCGAGGAGTTTCGTCCGGAAAAACTCGGCCGCATCGTCGGTGATCGAGTAGAGAACGGGGACCACGATCAGCGTGAGGAAGGTGGCGAAGAGGATCCCCACGATGACCGAGAGGGCCATGTTTCGCCACCACGCGGCCTGCTCGCCCCCCCAGAAGAACTCGGGGGCAAGGCTCGAGTAGAGCCCGAAGAAGTTGAAGTTGAGCCCGATCGCAAGCGGCACCAGGCCGAGCGCGGTCGTGACCGCGGTCAGTATGACGGGTCGAAAGCGCGTCAGCCCGCCGGTCACCAGGGCTTCCCGCCGATTCATCCCGTCCCGGTTTCTCAGCACGTCGATGTAGTCGATCAGGACGATCGCGTTGTTCACGACGATCCCCGTCAGCGAGATGATACCGATCCCCGTCATGATGACGACGAAGGGGAGGTTGAAGACGAGGAGCCCCACCAGGACCCCGACCGTCGACATGACGATCGAGGAGAGGATGATGAACGGCTTGATGACTGAGTTGAACTGGCTGATGAGGATGAAGGCGATCAGCATCAGCGCGATGGCGAAGGCCCGGCTCAGGAACTCCTGCGCCTCCATCTGCTCCTCGAGCTGGCCCGTGTAGCGGAGTTCGTACCCGGGGGGGAGCTCCTCGGAGGCCAGGGGTGCAAGCGTCTGCTGGACCTCGGCGAGGACGAGGTTCTGGTTCAGACCCGCTACGACGCCGGCCGAGATCGTCGCGAGGCGATCCATGTCCTTCCGGCGGATCGAACCGAGTCCCTCGCCCACCTCCCACTCGGCAACGGACAGCAGCGGGACCGGGGTCCCCTCGGCCAGCACGACGAGATCCTCGAGCGAGGACAGATCGTTCCGATACGGTTCGGCCAGGCGAACGATGATGTCGTACTCGTCGTTGCCGTCCCGGTAGCGTGCCGCCTCGAAGCCCTGGATCGCGCGGCGAAGCGCCCCCCCGATCTCCGCGGTGGAGAGGCCGTACAGCGCGGCCAGCTCCCGGTCCACCCGGACCGAGAGCTCGGGCCGGGCCTCATCCAGGTCGCTCTCCAGCCCGACGAGCCGCGCGCCGACCGGGGCGTTGCGAAGGATCGTGAGGATCCGGTCCGAGAGCCGCTTGAGCTCGTCGGGGTCCGTCCCCACGACCTCGATATTCACCGGGGGGCCGCCGGGCGGCCCCTGGTTCAGCATCTCCGCGCTGATCTCCGCCCCCGGGACCTCCCTGCCCACCTTGCCCTGCAGGTCGACGAGCGTCTCGAAGGCGTCGAAGCCGCGATCCTCAAAGTCGACGAGAGAGAGCGAGACGCGCGCCTGGTTTCCTCCCGACGGCCCCCCGCTTCCCATCATCGCGGCCCCGAGGTTTCCCCCGCCCCCGCCACCGGCCGTCGTCACGACCGACTCCACGTCCTCGAATCCCGGAAGCGCCCGGACCTCCTCCTCGAGCGAGCGCGCCACGCCCTCCGTGAACTCGACGTTCGTCCCGACAGCCGCCTCGACGTTCACGTAGAGCTGGGCCGGAGGGATGTCCTCGGGGAAGAACTCGACGCCGTGATTGAAGAAGGCGAAGACGACAAACGTGCCGACAAGCACCGAGCCACACCCGCCGAGGAGAAGCGCCCTGTGTTCGAGGGCCCACCGAAGCGCGGCCTCGTACCCGTGGAGCATCAAGGGCACCCACCGGGCCTGGAAGGCCCTGGCGATCCGCTCCACGAGGAGGCGATGGAGTCCCCACAAACCGACGACGGTGATCGCACCGAGGCCCGCGGTGAGCGGGTTCAGGGCGGCGACCCCGAGGAAGGCCGCGACCGAACCGATGAGCAGCGTGCGGCGGGCAAGCGGCGTCAGTGGCGCCGGCCGCGCGCCCTCCGGCCGCAGGAACATCGCACAGAGCGTCGGAACGATGACAAGCGCCACGAAGAGCGAGCTCGAGAGGGTGATGATGAGCGTCAGGGGGAGGTAGCCCATGAACTCGCCAACCATCCCCGGCCAGAAGGTGAGCGGGGCGAAGGCCGCAAGCGTCGTCGCGGTCGCCGCGATGATCGGCATCGCGACCTCGCCCGTCGCCTTCTTCGCGGCCTTTCGCGGCGTCCACCCCTCGCCGACAAACCGGTAGATGTTCTCGACGACCACGATCGCGTTGTCGACCAGCATCCCGAGGGCGAGGATCAGGCTGAAGAGGACGATCATGTTCATCGTGATCCCGAGCAGGGCGAGGATCACGAACGAGAGCATCATGGAGGTGGGGATCGCGATCGCCACGAAGGAAGCGGTCCGGACCCCGAGGAAGAAGAGGAGGACGGAGAGGATCAGGATGAGCCCGGAGATGATGCTGTTCTCGAGGCTGCTCACCATCATGAAGATCTCGCGCGACTGGTCCCCCGTGATGAACACCTCGGTCGTCGGGGGAAGCTGCGGCTCCATCTCCGCGAGGATCCGCTTCACCTCGTCTGAGACCTCGATGATGTTCGCGCCCGAGCGCTTCACCACATCGATCGTCACGACCGGGTTTCCGTTCAGGCGCGCGTAGCTCGTCCGCTCGGCAAAGCCGAACTCCACATCGGCCAGATCGCGCACATAGATCGCGCGACCGTCGAGGACATCGAGGACCAGCTCTTCGATGACCGCCGGATCGACGAACTCGCCGTCCACCCTGACGAGGTAGTCGACGTCCCCCACCTCGATCGATCCGCCCGGTATGTTCACATTCTCGGAGCTGATCGCGTCGACGACGTCGTTCATCGAGAGCCCGTAGTACTTGAGCCTGGCCAGGTCGACGTCGACCTTGACCTCCCGCTCGAGCCCCCCGCGCACGTCGGCCCTCAGGATCCCCGGGATCTGCTCGAAGCGCTCCTGGAGCTCTTCCGCGAGCTCCTTCAGCCTCACCAGGCTGTACTCGCCGGCGAGGTTCACCTGCATGATCGGGAACTCGGTGATGTTGAACTCGATGATGCTCGGATCCTCGACGTCCGCCGGGAGCTCCGTGGTTGCCAGGTCGACCCTCTCGCGGACCTGCTGGAGCGCCTCGTTGAGGTCCGCGTCCACCGAGAACTCGACCGTGATCGAGGAATAGCCCTCGACCGAGGTGGAGATCATCTCTTCCACATCCGAGATCGTGCTGAGCTCCTCTTCGAGCGGCCGGGTGACGAGCGTCTCTACGTCGGCTGGAGAGACGCCGCGATAGATCGTGTTGACGGCCACCATCGGCAGCTCGATCTCCGGTTGCGCCTCCTTCGGGAGGTTCAGGTACGAGATCAGCCCGGCCACGCACACGATGAGAAACAGCATGACCACGCTGGTGCTGTGGTTGACCGCGAAGCTCGTAAGCCCGAATTCCTTGAACTGGTCCGGCGTCCGCCTCTCGTCCCCCGGGGTGGGGGTGGCGCCCTCCACCGGCCCGTCACGTCTGCGATCGATCACTTTTCCGCCTGCGGTATCGCCCGATCTCGGGTCGCCACGACTCGAACCCGGTCCCCGTTCACGACCAGATTCTGCCCCAGCACGATGAGCCGGTCTCCCCGTGCGAGTCCCTCCTCGACGACGACCAGGTCCCTCTGCGAGGGCCCGAGCGTCACCTTCCGCTGCTCGGCGACCTCGGCTCCGGACGCGTCGCTACCCACCACGAAGGTGACGAATCCGTCCTCTCCCCGGACGAGGGACTCCTGCGGAATCACGATGGCATCCGCGATCGTCCCCCTCATGATCTCGATGTTCGCCACCATCTCGGGCTTGATGGCCCGGCCGGGATTCGGGAGGCGGAGCTCCGCCTCGAAGGTCCGGTTCCTGGGGTTCACGGTGGCGCCCACGTAGTTCACCCGGGCCCGGTACGCCTCCCCTGCGAGGACGTCGAAGCGAACGACCGCCTCGCTGCCGGTCCTCACGTCCGCCGCGAACCGCTCGGGAACGCCCCCCGCGACCTTCACGGGATCGATCTCGACGATGCGGGCGACCGGCACCCCGGGGGAGACCATCGTCCCGAGCTCCACCTCTCGCCGCTCGAGGATCCCCGAGATCGGGGCCCGCACCGTGGTTCGGGCGAGGCGCTCGCGAAGGGTGCCGAGCACGGCCGCCGCCTGTGCCGCCTGGTAGCGAGCCTCGAGGTAGGCGAGTTCGGAGCCGACCCCGTCTTCCTCGAAGAGTCTCCGGCGCCTCTCCCACGTCTCCCCAGCCAGCGCCGAGCGCGCCTCCGCCTCCGCCACCTGGGAGCGAAGGATGCTGTCGTCGATCCGAAGGAGCGGATCCCCTTCGGAGACGGACGCCCCCTCCTCGGCGACGATCTCGCGGACGACGCCCGCCTCCTCGGCGGAGACGACGACGTCCCGGTTCGCCCGAACGGTTCCCGTCACCTGCACGAGCTCCGTGAAGTCCGCCGCCACGATCTGCTGGACCTCGACATTCACGACCCGACCGAAGGCGTCAGCGTCCGTGGGAGCTGCAGTCGCGTCCCCCTCCTCGGCCGGCCCGCCGCCGCAACCGGCGAGCGAGATGGCAGCCAGGAGCGTCACGACCCTCGCATCTATCGTCACCACGGCCTCCGTGTCGAAAAGACGGGTTTACGGGTTGACCCGCGCAGGGATCGGAACCTCCCCCACGAGCTGATCGATCTGGGCTCTGGTCGAGAGGTAATCGAAGACGGCCTGCGCGTAGTTGAACTCACTCTGCCTGAGTGCGACCTCTGCGTCCGTGAGCTCGAGCTGGCTCCCGAGTCCCTCGCGGTACTGGGCGCTCGCAATCTCGAACCCCCTCCGGGCGAGCTCCACCGCGAGTCGCTGGCTCCCGGTTCGAAGCCGCGACTCCTCGAGTCGATCGACGAGGCTGTCGAGCTGATCGCGAAGCTCGTCCTCGGCCAGGTCCACCTGGAGCTCTGCCGACCTGAGGGAGGCCTGCATCTGATCCACCCGGGCGTTTCGCCTGAACCCGGTGAAGACCGGCAGCGAGACGCGGACCCCGACGAAGCGGCCGTAGCCGCGCTGCCTCGAAGTGCCGAAGAAGTCCGGGCGCCCGTCCTGCTGCGCCTGGATGTCGTAGGTTGCGAACAGTGAGACCTCGGGGAGGTACTCGGACTGCTCGAGCTGGAGCTGCGCGCCCTGGAGCTCGGCGTTGATCGCCGCCTGCTGCAGCAGGGGATTGCCGCCCTGCACCCTCCCGAGCAGCGTCTCCCTCCGGTCCACCTGGAGGAGATCAGCCGCCTCCACCCCCATCAGCGCGAGGAGCCCCGCATTGACAGGATCGTTCGCCCCCCCCTCTTCGAGATTCAGCTCCGCGAGCGATCCGGCCACCTCGATCGTGACACCCTCCCCGATATTGAGGTCGGTCGCGAGCTCCCTCTGGACCCGGCGGTACTCGTTCTCGACCGTCCTGAGATCGGGCTCCAGATTCGCCAGCTCGACTTCGAGCCGGAGCACGTCGTAGTCGGAGGAGAGACCGGAGCGGTTCAGTGCACGGGTCTCCTCGAGGGTCTGCGTCACGCGGGCGATCGACCTCTCGATGAGTTCCCTCTGCTCCTGGGCTAGGAGGAGCTGGTAGTAGAGGAGGCGGACCTGCGTCACGACCTCCTGCTCGGTCCCGCGGACCGTCTCGAGCTGCAGCCTCTCGAAGCTGCTGGCCGATCCCGCCGCAATGAGGGCAGAGGCTCGAAAGAGCGGCTGCTCGAGCGCCACGTTCGTGTTCCACGCATTCTCCGCACCGAACTGCACCTTGAGGAGCTCCCCCTCGGCCGCGTTCGGATTGAAGAAGAACGCGGGGATGAAGGAGACGGCCGGCGTCACGTTGCGCGTGTACGAGGTGCTCACGTCGATACTCGGATAGACGCTCGACCACGCCTCGGAGACCTGCTCCTCGGCGACCGCGAGGGCCAGGCGCGCCTGCTCGATCTCGCGGCTCTCGTCGAGCACGATCCGAAGCGCCTGGTCGAGGGTAAGGGAGAGTACCTCGGAGCCTTGCCGGGCCCCCTCGTCCCCGGCTTCGGCTTCCAGTGACTGAGCCTCGAGGCAGAGCGCCGGAAGCGCGAGCCCGATGAGCCCGGCGATCGCAATCTTTCCCAGGATCTTCACCCCTCCTCCTCCTCCGGTCATTCGTTCCATCACGCCGCCCTGTCGGCCCGGTGCCGACTGGGGCCTGTCTCCACCCCGGCGAGGCGCATTATCCGTCAGCCCCGGCGTACGCCTCGTGCTCGGACAGGGGTGGAGGGTCCGAAGCCGCGCCGGCAGTCGCGAGCATATCGCCCACTGCCTCGGTGCCGACGCCCATCAAGATCCGCCGGCGAGAGGCCCGATACTCATCGCGGAACGCTTCCTTCGACATGTCCCCCATCATCCGCCTCGTGTAGAGGGAGAGCAGCCCATAGCCATGGCCCCAGAAGGTGAGCACGACGCGCTCGTCCACCAGCGCCTTGAAGATCCCGGCGTCGATGCACTCCCTCACGCGATCAGTCCAGAATTGGCGGATCGCACAGTACCTCCGATGCAGCTTCGGCGGCGTCTCGTCGAGCCCCATGAGCTGGCGAAAGGAGTGGATCATCTGGAAGTAGCGCGGGTGCTCGAGCGCGAACTCCATGTACGCGTCACCCGCCATCTCAAAGCGCTCGAGCGGAGTCGCACCCGTGAGAGCATGGGTCAGGCCGCGGAACAACTCGTCGAAGGCTTCCTGGAAGACCGCGAAGAGCACCTCCTCCCGGCTCCCGAAATGCCGGTAGAGCGCCGGGGCCGTGACCCCCACCCGTCGCGCCAGTCGCCTCATCGAAAATCCCTCGAACCCGGCATGCATGAAAAGATCACACGCGTGGCCCAGGATTCGGTCCCGTGTCCCTGTCATGGTTAACACTGTAAACTAATAGGAAAGGGTATGCAACCCCCGTATCGACAGGGTTTGGGAAACGACGTTAACCACGTGCGTGCAAGTCGGTGCATCGATCGCGTGCCGCTCGCGCCCGCCGGCTCGTCGCCCTGGCGCCACGACGACCGCCCCTCTGCCGAGGGACCACCATCGATGGACGCCCGACAGTGAGCTGTCGTGCCGGTGGCGCGCCAAGGGGTCGACGCCACTGCGGGTCTCGGCTCCCGGGAGCTTGGCTTCGCCCCGGCACCGGAGTCGGCTCGGGTCTGACGGGTCTGCCTCGGCGCGGCTGCTGCGGGGTCCATCTGGTCGAGCTGCGCGCGGCGGCCCTGGGAGAGCCTTCCGGCGGGTGAACCGGAACAGCGGACATCATGGACGGACCGGCCGGCCCTGCGCCGCGTATCGTGGGCTACGTTCGAGGGAGCGCCACCTCAGTCAGGCACAGAGCCTTTCCACGTACGCAGGCGGGGATCTTCCTCCACGCGGGCGCCTGCCGTCGCGACTGCAGGCAGCCACGAAGGCGTGCTCACACCGTCGTTCCCGCCACTCGACGAATCCCTGCCTCGCTAGTCTTCGAGCGTGACCCTGATCACCCGGTCGCCCTCTTGGAGCAGGTCCAGGGTAGCCGCCCCCTCCTCGATGAAGCCGAAGGCGGTGTAGCCTCCCTCCAGGTGCGGCTGCCGTGAATGCGTGAGATAGTACTGCGATTGCTCGGTGTCCTTGCCTTCCGACGCCATTCCGAGCACACCGCGGCCGAAGGGGATCTGCGTGAACTCGCTTCGGATCGGATAGCCCGTCCCGCCGCTTCCGTCGCCCATGCCAACGTCCCCGCCCTGAACGACGAAGTTCGAGACCACCCGATGAAATCGAGTCCCGTCGTGTGCCCCCCGAAGGACCTGGTCGACGAAGGTCTGGACCGTGAGCGGTGCCTGTTCAGAGAGGAGACGGATGACGATCTCCCCCCGGTCCGTCTCGAATCTGAGCCGGGGTTCGCCTCCAAGTTCGGCCAACCGGTCCCACCCTATCCGGACGGCGGGTCCGGTGTCTCCGTCTCCCGCGATCGGCACCTGTTCGCCCGTGATTCGCTCGATCGCCCGGGCCGCGGCCCCCCTCAGGGCGAATTCCTCCTCTTCGGCCACCTCGCGGAGGAGTGCGATCGAGGAGCCACCCATGGATTCGAGGATCGAAACCAGGATATTGGGGTCGCCCTCGGGCCTCCTGGCGTGGAAGGCCGCCTCGAGGGTGGCCCCTGCACCCAGCGGCTCGAAGCTCGGGTGTGAGAGCGCCTGCGCTGCCCGGGAAGCGGGGAGGTTCTCTTCGTCCGCGAGGCGCCGGACGAGGAGATCGTATACCCGCCCGGCCTGAACCTCGCCGACCGCTCCCCTCCCCCACCGCTGTCCGATCGCCCATGTGGCGCCCGCCCTCACCTCTGGCTCGAGGTGGTCGGCAAGCTCGAACAGGAGCTCCATGACGTCCTCGGGCGGAACCCCTCCCAGGCTCTCGATCCCCAGCCGGGCCGCCACCGGGTGAAATCCGGCCATCCGACGCGTCCAGTCGAGGACGATCTCCGCGCGCCCCTGGGCCACGAGCGAGGGTGCGAAGGGGATTTGTGAGCGCCAGAATTCAGCCTCTCCCATGACCCGCTGCGCCGCGCGGTCCAGCCACTCCTCGGAGCTCCAGGTGAGAAGCGCCGCGGACTCGGCCGCCGCGATCCGGACGTGCTCGGAAGGATCCTCGAGGGCAAGGAGGAGAGCATCCTGCACCTCGGGCCTTGCCAGCCAGCGGGGGCTCAACACGGCGTTGGCGGCGTTGACCCGCGTCCGCCAGTCAGTGGCATCCCGCATCCAGCGCACGAGCCGGGCCGCGTCCTCGTCCACCTCGCCGAGCCTGCCCGCCGCCTGGACCAGGTACATCGCGGCGGGATCCCCAACGGCGGATCCGTCGAGCGCCGCCCGGACGCGTGCAGCTAAGTCGCCCCACGCGCTCACGCTTGCAGCTCGCCCGAAGTAGTAGGCACTCCGGTACCTCACTTCGGGATCCGGATGCGTGAGCCGGGCGGCGAGGAACTCGAGCACGCCGGGAGGTCGCACTTCCCTGAGGGCGGCCCTCGCGACCGCGAGAGTTCGCTCGGCCTCCTCGCCCGCTTCGCCCGAGCCCGCGATGAGCTCACCGATGGCATCGAGCCCACCCCGCTTTCCGAGCGCCTCGATCAGGCGTCTGCGCACCGCCGGATCGCTCTCCTCGACGAGTGCCGTGAGGAGCTCGATGCCGCCGTCAGGGAGGGAGAGCTGCCCGAGCGCGAAGGCTGCGTTCCGGCGGACGTTCGTCGAGGGGTCGCCGAGCAGCCGCGTGAGCACCTCGAGGCCCCCCGGGTCCTGGACGGAGGCGAGAGCCAATGCGGCCCGGGCCCGAATCAGGGCATCGGGGCTCTCGAGCAAGCCCTGGAGCCCGGCCCCGTCGCGCCCGACCTGGAGGTCGACGACCTCCTGAAGCGCCGGGGACTCGAGGAGACCGTCGGAGGGCGGGAGGGCGGGAGCGGCCAGCGCGATCGAGTCCCCTGCGATGGACCCGGCGCAGCCTGAGCTCCCGACCAGGGCCAGGATCACCGGCATGTAGCTCCTCAGGCTGGACCTCATGGACAGATCTCCTTCAGGCAGACGGGTTGGCAGCTCCGGAGGCCGTGAATATTGTCGGTGCCCTCGGCTCCCCGAACAAGGATACGCAGATGAAAACCCCGGAATTAGCCCTGGTCCGGCCTTCTCACTCAGAGTAAGCGGAGCAGGAGAGGAGGCCGGAATCGGCACGGGGCGATGGTTCTGGTGGTTGAGGCGTGTCTTGGGTGTGTATGAGGCCCCGGCGGCCTTCGAGTGTAGGGCGACAATCAGGATGAGAGGGTGGCGACAGTTAGGCTGACAGAGCCGGAGGTGGCGTGCTCCACAGAGCCTAGAAGAGGATGGATGCGATGGCGGAGACGGGGAGACGCAGCCGATTGGCAGCGAATACAATCCGTCATCTCTCGGCCCGTGATGCAGGATTAGCCACCGAGGTTCCAGCCCTGCGACCGTTCCACTCCGTCCTATAGTTCATGAACGATCACGCCCGCGGGCGCATCCAGGGCCTCGGCACACATCCGCACCTGCCTGTGGTGGGTAAACAGCACAACTTGAGTGCGCGACGCCACGTCTGCCAATACATCGAGCGCCGCTGCACAACGGTTGTCGTCGAATTGCACCAGCACGTCGTCGACGACGAAGGGCATCGGTTCTCCCCCGATGCTGGACGCCTCGACGGCGGCGAGGCGCAAAGCGAAGAAGAGTTGATCCCGGGTTCCCTCGCTCATTCCGTCCGCCGGCACGCGTGCTCCGTCGGGTCTCAGGCCGACGAGGATGGGACGGTCCTCCTGCTCGTCGGCCTCGAGCCGTTCGAAGCTCTGGAGAGTCATTGCCCGGAATAGAGCACCAGCGCGGAGTAGGAGCGGCGCTTGGTTCCTGTGGCGGTAGTCGTCGATCCGCCGCGAGAGCAGCGTCGACGCCAGTCTCAAACGGGAATATCGGATGATGTCATCGCGAAGCCGAGCGAGCGTCGCCTGGACATCCTCTGCTTTCTCGCTCGCGGCGGATGGCCCCCGTAGCAGACTTAGTTCCGCTTGCGCGTTGGCCCGTGCGTCGCGGGCTGTGGAGAGCGCGTTGTCGATCTCTGGCAACTCCGCTGCGATTTGAACGATCCGGGTGTCGGTGGTGTCAAGATCCACGTCGGCGGCTTCCTTCTCGAGATCAGTGATGGAGGCCCCGGCACCGTCGCGGACGAGTTCCTTCTCGATCCGAGTGAGAGTCTTCCGCCACTCACGGCAATCGGCACTCCGTCGCTCCATTGCGAGAAGATCCTGGTCGGCCCCACACCGCGCTTCCTCCCGCAATGACCCGAGGGTCATCCCTGCGGTTTCGACGGCGCGGCCATCGCTCTCGACATCGATCCGGAGCCCCTCGATTCGCTCGAGAGCCTGCCGCCGGCGTTCGTCCTCCTTGAGCACTGCGGCAAGACGCTTGTGGCGGCTCGCGACCCACGTATCCTCGAAGCCAGCCTCGATCTCCACCTCACCAATTCGCTCGGCCAGAGCGCGCACGTCAGACCGGAAGGAGTCCGCGTCGCGGTCGATGCCTGAAATACGTGCGTCGTATCCCGCGGCGTCGTCGAGCGCCCGGAGAATCCTGTCGATGCGGTCGAGGGCGACAAGGGCGTCATCGGGCGGTGGGGCGTTGCTGCGCCTGAGGCCGCGAGTTGCGTCGTCCCACTTGTTTTGCCACACACCGATGTCCGTCTGCGCCTCCTGAATGGCGACCTCGGCGTTACGAATCGCCAGTTCGGTGTCGCCCGTCTTCCGCACGTGCTCTGCGCGGACGCGCTCCTCCTTCTCGACGCGCTGCCGGAGCGCCTCCGCGGCAGTGAGCGCTACGGCGAGGTTGGCGGCACGATGCGTGCCCGGCTCCAGCGCCGCGACGGCGACATGGAGGCTCTCAATCTGCATCTCGATCCATGCCGCGAGTTCTCGCTGCGCCTGCAGTGCCTCGCCGGCGTCATTTGTCCGCTCGAGGAGCCGGGCGAAATCCTCGCGCCATGCGCGGGCATCGTGGATCTGCGGCGGCGCGGCGAGGACGGGCCGCCATGCCTCGCGCCATGCGGCATCGAGCTCCTGGACGGCCTTCTGCCGACCCTGTGAACCAACGTCCTCCTCCTCCATCTCCCTGCCGTTGCGCTCAAGCTCCTCCAGGCACTGCGCGAGTTCCGCGACACGGTCAGCTTCGCTTCGTAGCCGATCCGCGACTTCGTCCGCCGAAGTGACGGCATCCACGTAGAGGTCGATCAGCTCGCCCGCGCCGAGGAGTCGTCGAACCTCGGCGCTCACATCGCGCCCCTTCTCCCAGTGATCTCTGAGGAGAGCGAACGCGCGATTGCGGAGCGTCCGCGCCGCGGCAAGATCCGCCTCCGACGGAATAGCCTTCGTGGTGCGGAGCGTCTGGATCTTGGCACCAAGCTCGCGTTTCTCCCTAGTGAGACGTTGGTGATCGATCTTGGCCGTGCGGTCCTCGTCCTCCAGCTCCTGGGCCCTGCGCTCGAACCGCGCGATCGCAGCAGCGGTGGGCACGCGAAGTCTCTCGAGCCTGTCAATCACGGACCCGGAGAGCTGGAGCTTCTCGATTGACGCATCGCGCTGGGCCGCGATCCGCATGGCGGTCTGGGCGCGCTTCTCACGCTCCACCTCCGCATCACCGTGACGTCGCGCCTCCTCGATCGCAGCGACTAGCAACGCGGGACCGCGCGCAGGTGGAAGCGAGGAGGCGTCGTGGAGGAGAGCCGCGGCCTGCTCCTGCGATTCCCTGTACAGGCGCTGCGCCGACGCGAGCCGTTCGTCGAGCCGCTCGCGTTCGGCGGCGAGCTTCTGGATTCGTTCGCGACGGCCGACGAAGACGCGCAATGTATCCGCGGTGTCGATGTCAAGGTCGGGTCGCAGGTCGCCGAGAAGGCGCTTCGCGAGCGCGAGCTGCTCGTCGCGACGGCGGACGAGGCCGGGGCGATCATCGGAGGCCTTGCGATGACCACCAAGGCGCCTGTACAGGTCGTTGATGGCTTCGGCCTCGGTCGCAAGCGGAGACTTCGCCGGGAGCTTCCCGAAAGCCTCCTCCTGTTCTCGAAGTTCGCCGGCCCTACGCTCGAGATGTTGTTCGGCCATGTAGAGCGTGGTTTCGGCCTCCTGGCGCCGTTGGGGGAAATCCGGGGCGAGAAGCACCACATCGCCGAGATCCCGGAGACGGTCGAGCACTTCTTCTCGCTCGGCGAGGCGTGGTACGACGCGCGTCAGCCGTTCGAGGCGCGATTTCTCCTTCGTAAGTTTCTGGAGGTGCTCCGCGAGCTTCCCGACATGCTCGTTGGCCTCCTTCGCCGCACGCTCCCGACGCACCCATGCGTCCGATGATACGGTCACTTCGCGCTGCGCTCTGCGGAGTTCGCGCAGGTGCCTCACCGCCTGATTGACGGGACGATTGCGCGCACGTGGTGTGAATAACGCTGCGGCCTCATCCTCAAGTTTCCTGCGAAGAGTTCCTAGGCCGGATGCGCCGGAGCCAGCAGCAAACAGGATCTCGCCGACATCTCCATGCCCCTCGAGGATCTGTCGGCCACCCTCCACGAGGTGTGCGTGGTCGATTCCCCAGAACATCCGAAACTGCTCCGGCCCCACGGCGCCGAGGAAGCGGTCCAGCACATGGTCATCAAGTCGTTCGTCGCTCGGCCCGAGCAACGTTCCCTTGTTTCCTTTGCGCCGGGCGAACTCGATCTCGTCTCCCGACGACAGGCGCAAGCGTGCCCCGATGCGGAGCTTGCCATAGGGGTGCAGGAAGGCGTCATCCGTCTGACCGGGGATGCCGAAGAGGAGCGCGTGAAGCGCACGGAGAGCCGAACTCTTGCCCGCCTCGTTGGGGCCGAAGATCACGTGCAGGCCGTGGCTCCCCCCACTGAGGTCAAGAACGCGGCCGGTGAACGGACCGAACGCGGTGAGACTGAGATGGAGGATCTTCACCGCTCCGCTCCCCCGCGAGTGATCCTCGCGATCAGCAGCTCCCGCGCCTCGGCAGCGAGCCGCGCCAGGAGCTCCGGGGCGTGCGGGTCGACCGCTTCATCTCCGCGCAGCAGCTCCGGTGGCAGTACTCTGCGAACGTCACCGAGTGCGTCCATAAGCGCCGCGGTCTCGTCCGGACTGCCTGCGGTTCCTGTGAAGTCTCGCAGAAAGCTGCCGATCGCGTCATCGCGGGTGGCCCATGCCGCCAAATCTATCGGCCGACCAGTTGCGAATCGCACCTTCTCGATCCAGACGTCTGCGGATGATACGCCGGGCGAGAGAGCGCGAATCTCCTGGATCCAGTGATGCGGATGGGCCGACAGGTTGTCGTGGCAGGCCGTCGATCCGGTCAGCTCGACGCGGACCGCCAGGGCACGGCCGTCCGTGAGCTCGGCCTCGCTCGTGAGAGCCCGCGAGACCCGGTCAAGCACCTCGTCGGTCGTCCCGGCGCCGTCAACATCCACACGGCAGACGGACCAGCGCATCACCTCGACGTGGCATTCTTCGACTGCGGCGACGGCACCGTCCTCGACGGTAACCATAGAGCATCCCTTCGGGCCGACCTCACGTGCGTGACGGCCCTGGAGGTTGCCGGGAAATACGATCCAGGGGTCTGTCGATACGATTTCGCGCTTGTGAACGTGGCCGAGCGCCCAGTACTGGTACCCCTTCTGCGCGAGAACCTGCGGCGACGTCGGCGCGTAGTGCGCGTGCCCCTCGCGTCCGTCGAGGCTCGTGTGGAGCAGACCGATGTTGAAGAGACCGGGATCTGCAATCGGGTACGCGGCGGCGAGATCCTTGGTGACGGACTGCGTTGCAAAGCCCTGCCCGTGGATGGCCACGTCGAACGCCTCCACAAGAAGCGTCTCCGGCTTCCTGTTGGAGAGGAAGTGGACATTGTCGGGAGAGCGCAGATTCTTGGTGAGCCTGCTCGCCGCATCGTGGTTGCCGGCAACGACGAACACGTGGATGTTCGCCTCGCGGAGCTTCGTCATCTGGTCGACGAAGAAGAGGCCTGTCCGGTAGTCCTTCCAGTCCCCGTCGTAGAGGTCGCCCGCGAGGAGGACGAAGGGCAGTTCCTCGGCGATCGCGACCCGCACGAGGTTCTCGAAGGCGTGCCGCGTGGCGCTCCGCACGGCCTCGACGGGGGCCGACTCGTAGCGATCCAGTCCGACCAGCGGGCTGTCCAGGTGGATGTCGGCAGCGTGAAGGAAGCGGAACATAGGCGAGCCTCGATGCGCTCGGATTAGCGTCGAGGCTCAGTGCCGACGCCCAGCCCGGTCTGCTGCCACGCGTCGCCGGCCTCGCTGGGCCACGTGGCGCGCGACCTGGCGGCCGCGCGTCCCGGATATATGGAACACGGCGCTGTAGACGCTCTGCGTCTCGCTCTTCTCACAGACCAGATCCCCCCGCTTGTCTGCGTACGCAGCAGTCGGCAGGGACCTGCCTCGACCGCGGTTCTTGTCCAACGTTGAGCGAGCCCGCAGAGGAGGTCGGTTTCCAGCGCGGTCCAGCCACGCTCTCTTCGGCGAGAGCGGTGAGGAGCTCGATGCCTCCGTCCGGAAGCGAGAGCTGCCCGAGCGCGAAGGCTGCGTTTCGGCGAACGTTCGTGGAAGCGTCGCCGAGCAGCCGTGTGAGCGCGTCGAGGGCGGCCGGGTCCTGGACGGAGGCGAGAGCCAATGCGGTCCGGGCCCGAATCGGGGCATCGGGGCTCTCGAGCAGGCCCAGCAGCCCGGTCCCGTCGCGTGCGACCTGGAGGTCGACGACCTCGTGAAGCGCCGGGGACGCGAGGAGGCCGTCGGAGGGAGGGAGCGCGGGAGCGCCCAGCGCGATCGAGTCCCCTGCGATGGATCCGGCGCAGCCTGAGCTCCCGACCAGGGCCAGGATCACCGGGATGTGGCTGCTCAGGCTGGACCTCATGGACGGATCTCCTTCAGGCAGACGGGTTGGCAGCTCCGGAGGCCGTGAATATTGTCGGTGCCCTCGGCTCCCCGAACAAGGATACGCGCGTGCAGCCCCCAGAGTCAGCCCCCGAGGTGCCGCCCGAGGGCCACGCCGGATTCGAGACGGCCCCGTTTCGCCCACCGGCATGGCTCCGGGGCGGGCACCTCCAGACGCTGGCCGGGAAGTTCCTGAGGCCGAAGGGAACCGTCGCACTCGAGCCCCTTCGGGTCCTGACGCCGGACGGTGACTTCCTGGATCTCGAAGTGGGGCCGGAGCCCACGCCTGCTTCGCCGATCGTCGTGCTCCTCCACGGGCTCGAGGGCTCGACGCGTCGGCGGTACATGCGTCAGGCGATGACGGTGCTCCTCGCGTCGGGCATCCGTCCCATCGGCATGAACTTCCGCTCGTGCTCCGGAATTCCGAACCTCCGGGCCCGCTTCTACCACTCCGGAGAGACGGGAGATTTGGGCTACGTCCTGAAGACCCTCGAGCGCCTCTTCCCCGGCCGCGCCTTTGGCGCCCTCGGATTCTCCCTCGGGGGAAACGTCCTCCTGCGGTATCTCGGCGAGGCGGAGGCGACCGGGTCCGCCCGCCTCGACGCGGCGGTCGCAATCTCGGTCCCCTACGACCTGGCTGCCGGAGCCCGGATGCTCGAGGGCGGCGGGATGGGCCGCCTCTACACCCGCTACTTCCTGCGCTCCCTCCAGGCGAAGGCGAGGGCGAAGACCGCCCTCCTCAGCGGGGTCGTCGACATCGAGCGGATCCAGGCGGCCCGCACCCTGCGCGCGTTCGACGAGGCGGCGACGGCGCCGCTCCACGGCTTTCGGGATGCGGACGACTACTACCGGCAGGCGTCCTCGAAGTCGATCCTCGGGCGGGTCCGCGTTCCGACCCTCCTGATCCACGCGCTCGACGACCCCTTCCTCCCTCCCGGCGCGGTCCCGACAGCGGCCATGGAGGAAAACCCGTGGATCCTCGGTTCACTGACCGGCTGCGGCGGGCACGTCGGCTTCATCCGGGCCGGGGCTCCGCGCTGCCCCCCGGCCTTCTGGGCCGAGGCAGAGGCGGTCCGCTACCTGGTGCGGCTGCTCGCAGGCGGATCGGCATCGCCGGGCGCGGGCACGCGCGCCCTCAACCCCCGTCAGCCAAGCGGGAGAGCCCGCGGCGTGGACCCGGCCAGGTAGCGCCGGTGCCAGCTCTCTCGAGCCGGCCTCTCCCACCGGCCCTCCCGAAGCTCGCCCACCCTCTCGAGGGAGAGATCGAAGACGATCGTCTCCCCGGTGACGAGCCCCGCTTCGGCACGCTGCCGGAAGACAGAGCGGGAGACGCGCTCGATCCCGGCTCCCTCCGCCTCCGGCCGGTACCAGACCGGGGAACCCCCGACGATCTCGGTCTCGAGCTCGGCCTCGAGCGCGCGAAGCCTGGCCACCAGGACATCGATCGAACATCCGGTCGGGCGAGCGACCGCTTCGTCGACGGCCACGAGGAGAAAGCGGCGGTACACCCGCTCGACCTGGGCGGCGAGAGGGTGTCCGTGTGCCTTCCAGCTCCCGAGGAAGGCGGCCACGCTGTCCATGAGCCGGGACTCTTCGCTCGGCGACAACTCACGGGCGACGCCGAACACCCAGAGCCGGGCCGAGTCCGGGAAACCGGGAAAGAGCTCCGGGGCGGGAGGGCTCGTCATGGCGACTCCCCTGCCCGCGGAACCGGGGGATCCAACGCCGCTGCCGGAGGAGCCTTGTCCAGCAGAATGGCGACCCAGCGGAGGTCGTGGGTGTTCTCCAGCATGATCTTGACGACCATCGTGAGGGGCACGGCGAGGAGCGCCCCGACGGGTCCCCAGGCCCACGCCCAGAAGATGAGGGAGAGGATCACGACGAGCGTCGAGAGCCCGAGGCGGCGCCCGAGGAGGTGGGGCTCGATCAGATTCCCGAACACGACGTTGATGGCGACGTACCCCGAGGCGACGAGGAGGGTGGTTCCCGCGCCGCCGAACTGGACGAGGGCGAGGAGGACGGCGGGCACGGCTGCGATGATCGACCCGATCGTCGGTACGTAGTTGAGGACGAACCCGATCAGGGCGAGGAGGATCGGGAAATCCAGCCCCATGGCCCACGCCCACATCCCGATGCAGAGGCCGGTGGCGAGGCTGACGACCGTCTTGATCGCCAGGTACTCGAGCACCTCCCCCGTGATCTTCGTGAACCGCCCGATCTCCCCATCGGTCTCCCCGAGGATCGCGTGGAACTTTTTCGGAAAGATCGTCGCCTCGGAAAGGATGAACACCATGATGAGGATCACGATGAAGGTACTCGAGAGCAAGACGGCCACTCGTCCGAGGAGGTTGCGGGCCGTTTCCATGATCGCGGTCGCGCTGACGAGTTCGTCAAAGAGATCGCCGACGGGAAAACCCCTCGACTCGAACGCGGCGATCCACGAATCAAAGAGTGCCTGGAGGCGGGTCGCATAGAGCGGCAGCCGCACCTGGAAATCCGCCAGCGACTGGCTCACGAGGAGGACGATGACCCCGAGCACCGCGACGTCCACGAGCACCGCCAGGAGGATCGCGATCGCGGAGGGTACCCCTCTGCGCTGCAGCCAGAACACGATCGGGATCGAGAGGACCGCGAGAAAGAAGGCGAGACAGAAGGGGATGAGCACCGGCGCGCCGGCCCGAAGCCCTGCCACGACCACAACCGAGCTTGCGAGCACGACCAGAAATCTCGCTCCCTGGCCGAGCTGCTGCGGGTCCAGCCGGATCTCCCGCATGTCTCCTCCGCGTTGCCTCCGTTTCCTGCTCCTGACGGCTACAAAGTCTAATCTAGACAGGATCGACGAGCCACCTCCGAACGTCCCGCGAGCCGAGGGCTTCCCGGCCCCTCACGCCCCGCGTAGCTTCCTGTCCGGCGGCGTCGGTACCGCACCGGCCGGCTCGACTGCAACCTGCTCGGAGGGCGGACAAAGTGGCCCCGGACGATCCCCTCCTGCTCGAGTGCCGTGTCGACACCTTCCGCTCCGGCGGGAAGGGCGGGCAGCACCAGAACGTCACCGACTCCGGGGTCCGGCTCACGCACACACCGACGGGGATCGTCGTCGTCGTGCGGGAGGAGCGAAGCCAGCACCGCAACAAGGCCATCGCGCTCGAACGGCTGAGAGCCCGTCTCAAGGCGCTTCACGCCAAGGAGCCGGTACGCATCAGGACACGCGTGCCGGCGAGGGCGCGGGCCGCGCGACTTCGTGAAAAGCGGAAGCGCTCCGAGCGGAAGTCGCTCCGGCGGCCTCCGGACCCGGAGGGATAGGAGCGGCCCCTACCGCCCCGCGAGACGCTCCATGAAGGCCCGCTCCTGCGCCGTGAGCGAGGGCGTCCCCTCCCTTCTCGCCTTCCCGAGAACGCGGTCGTACTCCTCCCGGTTGATCGGGTGGAGGCCGACCCGGTTCACCCCCTCCCAGCGCACGAGGTCGTGTGCGTTCGGCTTTCCGAGCCCCGCCTCCTCGACCTTCCGCCTGAAGCGGCGGGCCGGTGAGCGACGTTCCATGACCTTCAGGTATATCCACCCTCCCACGAAACCGCCCAGATGGGCGAAGTGCGCGATGTTGCCTCCCCCGCCGATCCCGCTCCAGAGGGAGAGAGCAGCGAGGAACACGACGAGGACGCGGGCCTCGACGGGGATCACCGCGTAGACGTAGATACGCTCGCGCGGCCAGTAGCGGGCGAAGCCGAGGAGGACGCCGAATACGGCGCCCGAGGCCCCGACGATGAAGGCCCGGGGCGTCAGGATCGAGAGGACGGCCCCGCCGACGCCGCTCACGAGGTAGAGGAGGAGGAAGTGCCGGCTCCCGATCCGCGCCTCGAGCCTTGGCCCGAAGAAGAAGAGCCCGATCATGTTCATGAGGAGGTGCCAGAACCCCGCGTGCAGGAACTGATACGTGATAACGCTCCACGGACGGAGGGGAACGAGAGCGGGAACCAGCACGAGCTGGTTGACGATCTCGCCCGGAAGGCCACGCACGAGGATGAAGACCGCGATGTTGGCGAAGAGGAGGCGGCGTACCCAGAGCGTCATGTATGGAGGCACCTGATGAGGGGAGGTGTGTCCTGATGGTCGCGGGAGAGGACCAGAGCCGGTCTCCGTTCCGCGGCGAAGCGGCCGCTCCAAAGTTGGGTATCGCGCCGGGGTGCAACAACCCGACGCGCACGCCGCCTGCCCGCCCGTGAAGGTCCGCGGCCGCCCCCGGCAGGGCGACCTTACGCACTTGACACTCCTTGGGGAAGGGGCGATAGATTTCGGTCCATGGTGACGCAAGACCGCCGGTCAGCTACCGGGTGGACCGCCTGTCGGGTCGGGACCTCGACGACCGAGACACGGGGCCGGAAAGGCGCTGGCGCGTGAGTTAACGTCATTCCTGAGGATCGAGTCAAGACGCACCCCGCCCCGGCCTCTCGACAGGTCGGGGTCGTTTTGTTTTCGGCCCCTGCGGGGCGAGCACCCTCGCGCCAACTTCTGACACCCCTCCTTGAGAACCCGTGGACTCCAGCGCATCCCCCATGACCTCCGGGAAGGCCCGTGTCGCCGGACAGCCGGACCCCGCCGTCCCGGCGGTTCGGGTGATGAAGTTCGGAGGGAGTTCGGTCGGCGATGCGGAGCGCATCCGCCGCGTCGCCATTCTGGTTGCGCGTGCGCAAGCGGACGTCACGCCCGTCGTGGTCGTCTCGGCGGTGGGCGGCGTCACGAACCGGCTCGTCGAGATCGCGGACCTCGCGGGGCGGGGAGATGAGGGACACGAGGCGGTGGTTCGGGAGATCGAGGAGAGGCACCGCGCGCTCCTGCGCTCGCTCGCCCCCCCGGATGAGCTCCCGGCGCTCGGCCTTCGTCTCGAGTCGGCGCTGACGGAGCTCGGCCGCCTGGCCAGGGGGGCCCAGCTCCTCGGCGAGTGCACCCTCCGGACGAGGGACCGGATGCTCGCCACCGGCGAGCTCCTCTCCTCGATGCTCGTCGCGGCGTGCCTGCGCGCCGCCGGTTGCACCGCCGTGGACGTGGACGCCCGCGAGATCCTTCGGACCGACAACCGCTTCGGGTCGGCGCGGGTCGATCAGGTGGCCTCCCGGCGGCGCGTGCGCGATCGGCTCCCCGGAGCCGACGGGATCCCGGTCGTGACGGGATTCATCGCCTCGACGGCGGAGGGTGAAACGACGACGCTCGGCCGCGGGGCGTCGGACTATACCGCCACCCTCCTCGGCTCGATGCTCGAGGCGGAGGCGGTCGAGATCTGGACGGACGTGGACGGCGTCCTCACAGCCGATCCGCGGGCTGTTTCCGAGGCCACCCCCGTGCGCGAGATCGGCTACGAGGAGCTTCTCGAACTCGCCCACTTCGGGGCCAAGGTGATGTGCCCCCCGGCGGTGGAGCCGGCCCGGCGTGCCGGGATCCCGCTCCGGATCCGGAGTACGCTCGAGCCCAGCCTTCCGGGGACGCTCGTCGTCGCCTCGCCCCGCACCGATCCCTACAGGCCGGTGCGCGGGATCTCGGCGATACGGGACGTGGCCGTGATCCGGATCGCGGGCGTCGAGGCCGTGGGGGTGACGGAGGCCTCGCGGCGGATCTTCCGGGCACTCAGGGTCGCCGACGTCGAATCACTCCTTTTTACGCAGGACTCGAGCGCCCACTCGGTCTCGTTCGCCGTGAAGGGCCCGGATGCGGGACGTGCACTCTCGGCGCTCAGGGCGGAGTTCCGCAGGGAGCGGGAGGCGGGGCTCGTGCGCGACCCCGCCGGGGGGCAGAACTTCTCGATCCTCGCGATCGTGGGAGAGGGGATGCGGGACACACCTGGGATCTCGGGGAAGCTCTTCTCGACGCTCGGGGCCGCGAAGGTGAACGTCCATGCGATCGCGCAGGGATCTTCCGAGCGCAACATCTCCTGGGTCGTGGGCTCCGAGCAGGAGGGACTCGCCCTTCGCACCGTGCACCGGGCCTTCTTCAGTCCGCCAGGGGAACTGAGGCCCGTCCGGATCCTCGTTCTCGGGGCGGGGAGCGTCGGTGGGGCGCTCCTCGATCAGCTCGCCGAGAACGGAGACGACGCCCTCGCGCCTCACGGGATCCGGCCCATGCTGGTCGGGATATCGAACAGCCGAAGGGCCGCCGTCGACATGGAGGGGCTCGAGGCGGGCCGGTGGAAGGCGCTGCTCGAGGCGGGCGCCGAGTCGGCGGAGCGCGCGTTCGAGTCCGTCTTCACGGGCGACCCGCTCGTCGTCGTCGACTGCACCGCGAGCGCAGTCGTTTCGGGCCGGTACATGGAGTACCTGCGGGCGGGGGCAGCCGTGGTCACGGCGAACAAGATCCCGCTCTCCGGGCCGTTCGAGGAGTACGGAGCCCTCAAGCGCGCGGCTGAAGCGGGCGGCGGCCTCCACCACGGGACGACCGTGGGTGCCGGGCTTCCGATGGTGCGGACGGTCGCGGAGCTGACGGGGAGCGGGGACCATGTCAACGAGATGGAAGGGGCGCTGTCGGGTACACTCACCTTCCTCTTCGATGCGGTGAACCGCGGCCGCCGTTTCAGCGAGGCGGTTTCCGATGCCAGACAGAGGGGAATCTGCGAGCCAGATCCCCGCGAGGACCTCCGGCTGCGGGACGTGGTCCGGAAGCTCGTGATTCTGGCCCGGACCACCGGGATGGAGATCGAGCCCTCGGACGTCACGGCCGAACCGATCCTCCCGGAGCGCCTCCTCGAGACGGGCTCGGTGGAGGAGTTCATGGAGCGCCTCCCGGAGCTGGACGAGGAGATGGCGGCGCGGAGCCGGGCGGCGCGCGACAGGGGGGCCCGGCTCGTCTGCGTTGCCCGGGTGCAGGGCGGCGAGGCCTCCGTCCGCCTCGAGGTCGTACCCGCGGACCGGCCCACGGCCCGGATCGGGGGGACCGAGAACGTCCTCGTCATCCGCTCCGATTGGTACGCCGAGCACCCGATCCTCATCCAGGGTCCGGGAGCGGGACCCGAGGTCACCGCAGCCGGTCTCATGACGGACCTGGTGGCGGCGGCCGGACGCGTCGCCAACGGCCCCGGCACGGCTGGCCGATGAGCTCTCTCCCGTCGGTGACGGCCTACGCCCCAGCGACCGTCGGAAATGTCATCTGCGGCTTCGATGTCTTCGGGCTCGCGCTCGAGGCTCCGGGCGACCGCGTGACGGTCCGGCGCCGAGCCGGGGAGGCGGGACTTCGGATCGCGAGGATCGGGGGGGACGGGGGCAGGATCCCGACGGACCCCGCACGGAACTCTGCGTCGGTCGCGGTCGCCTCCCTCCTCCGCCAGGCGGGCAGGAGGGACGGACTCGTCATCGAGATCGACAAGGGGCTTCCGCTCTCCGGCGGCATGGGGGGAAGCGCGGCGAGTGCTGTGGCGGCTGCTGTGGCGGCGAACCACCTTCTCGAGACGGCGCTCACGCCGGAGGAGCTTCTCCGAGCCGCCGTCGCGGGCGAACGCGCGGCGGCCGGCGGTGCTCACCTCGACAACGTGGCGCCCGCCCTAACGGGCGGGCTCCTCCTCGTTCGTCCCTCGGGCCGTAGGACCGTGGTGCCGCTTCCCGTTCCCGAAGAGCTGACGGTCGCACTCCTCCACCCATGGGTGGAGCTCCGGACCGCGGAGGGACGCTCGGCGATGGGAGACACCGTGCCACTTGCCGATGCCGTGGCGCAGTGGGGGAACACGGCCGCGCTCGTCCACGCGCTTCACACGGCCGACTGGGAGCTCCTCGGTGATGCGCTTCAGGACCGAGTGGCCGAACCCCACCGCCGCGGGTTCATCCCGGCCTTCGAGTCCGTCCGACGGGCGGCCCTTGCCGAGGGCGCCGTCGGGTGCGGGATTTCGGGGGCCGGGCCATCGATGGTGGCGTTTTGCCGCGGTGAGGAGGGCGCGGGAAGGGTCGGCGAGGCTATGCTCTCGGCGTTTCGGGCCGAGGCCGGGCCGGAGGCGACCCTCTATTGCTCTCCCGTGGCGCGAAGCGGGGCCCGAATCGTATCCGATCGCACAGGTAGCCGATGAGGCTGATTTCGACGAGACCGCCACACCAGGAGGTGAGCCTCCGTCAAGCCGTTCTGGAGGACCCCACCCCCGACGGCGGGCTCTACCTTCCCATCTCGCTTCCGCACCTCTCAGGAGAGGAACTCGAGGAACTCGACGGGGCCCCCTTCCCCGTCCTCGCGGAACGCCTGGCGATTCGACTCTTCGCCCCGAGCCTCGGGTCGGGCACGGTCCGCGAAATCGTAGAGACCGCCTACGACTTTCCCGCCCCCCTCGTACAGGTCGAACCCGACACCTGGATCCTGGAGCTCTTTCATGGGCCGACCGGATCGTTCAAGGACTTCGGGGCGCGGTTCCTGGCGTGCCTCCTCTCAGTTCTCCGCGACCCCGAAGAGGGGCCCGTGATCATCCTGGTCGCGACCTCGGGCGACACGGGCGGCGCGGTCGCGCACGCGGTCAGGGGCCTCGCGGGGGTGCAGGCCATGGTCCTGTTTCCGAAGGACCGCCTGAGCCCCGTTCAGCTGCGCCAGATCCAGGAACCGGCCGTCGTCTCGGGTGCCGGGGAGAAGGGGGTGATCCCGGTCGAAGTCGAGGGGACCTTCGACGACTGCCAGCGGATGGTCAAGGACGTGCTGGCGAGTCCCGGGCCAGGGATACGCGCCATACTCACCTCAGCGAACTCAGTCAATGTCGGGCGGCTCTTACCCCAGGCGTTCTACTACGCGCAGGGCTGGAACTCCCTCCCCTCCGATGCCCGGGCCAAGCCGACGGTCAGCGTACCGACGGGCAACGTCGGGAACCTGACAGCGGGGGTGATCGCGCGCCGGATGGGGATCCCGCTCGGGCACTTCGTCGCTGCGAGCAATGCAAACGCGGCGATGACCCAATTCCTCGAAACGGGAACGCTACCCGCCGGGCCCTCCCTCAAGACCGTATCGAGTGCGATGGACGTGGCGCGGCCGAGCAACCTCGAACGCCTGATCGCGATCTTCGACGACGACGTACGGGCCCTTCAGGACTGGATCTCGCCGACCCGGCACGACGATGAGGAAGTCCTCGAGGCGATGGCTCGGGTGCACCGGGAGGCCCGCTACCAGCTCGATCCTCACAGCGCCGTCGGATACCTCGGACTGGAATCGTACCGCCGGGGCCGGAGGAGAGGCCCGGGAATCATCCTCGCAACCGCTCATCCCGCGAAGTTCCAGGATACGGTCCTGCGCGCGACAGGTGCGCCGCCGCCGCTCAGGCAGGACTGGACAGAAGGGAGCGAGGAAAAGGTCCGTGCCGGCATCGAAGCCACGGTTCGCCTCGGGACCGATCCCGATTTCCTGCGGGAGCTCTTGCGCGGAATCTGACCGGAGGTCGCGGCTCTGATCGCGGCCGTACACGGCGGAACGAACCCGGGCCGCTTGCACGCCGTATTCCCGGCCGCTCCCCCTTGCGACGGATCGAAAACCATCGTGCGCGCCCGCAAGGCATTGGTCAGATACGGATCACCCTCTCCCTTCTCCGGACCGCGGCTCCCTGTCCCGCTGCTGTCCCGGGAAACCGGGCGTGCTCGAGGCCCATCCATGGCAACGTGAACGCGGGTGGATCGCGATCCGGCCGACCGCGCAGCATGCACGCGATCTGTCGTGCCATGATGCACGGCGTGCTTCATCCGCACGTGCACGTTGGAGTTTCCCTGGCTCCACGACTTCGACCGTCTCGATGTGACGGGACGCGGGGCCGGCCATTCTACCGAATCTTTCGGCCACCGGTGTCTCTCAGGGAGGCACGGATACCGGATCCCCGCGCAGATCCTGGATCAGGTTGCGCGGCAGGCGGCATGATCGACCCGCTTCTGCACCCATTTGTCCAGGAACCGGAAGCCCGCGCACATCACGGGCGTGACCGTGCGTCCGACCGTTATCAGGGCGGCATCGGTGCTGTTGAGACGGTTTTTCTAAAAGTTGTACATAAGGCTCAGGTCGAGGAAACTATCGCTTCGCAGCGTGTAGTGCAGCTCCGCCGGATCGACGCTGATAAGTGCTATATACTCGGCACGCAGCGACCATTCGCTCAGAAGACGCCGGTCGAGTTCGAGCGCGAGCGTGCGAGTAGCGCGGTCTACATCCGTGAAGTAGCCAGCCGTGATCTCGGTGCTCTGGACATCGTTGAGCGCGACGTGAGCGGCGAAGAAGAGATCGTTTTGGAGCGTGTTGGGCGACCGGCCCGGAGTCGCGTCATGGCCCCGGCCGTCGTAGTTCCATTCGCTCACCAAGGTCAGATCTACAGCTGAGCCGGCTACCGAATAGAACCCGTATTCACCGCCTACGACAGCGGCGAAGTAGTCTTCTTCCACGCCGGACAGGTTGCGAGCGCCAGCGCGCTGAATCGCTTCCAGCTTCAACAGGAAGGAGGCAACGGTCGCCTGGGCGTCGAGCCCGAACTGGCGGATCTGCGTGTAGTGCTGCCTCAGGGCCGGCACACCGTCGGCGTCGACCACCGGCACCAGATATGGCTCCCGGTTCACGCCGTCGAATACGCTCAGGCCCAGATCGACAAGCCCAAGGCTGTGACTGTAGCGGGAGGCCAGATCCAGGTGCCATGGCCCGGCCTCCCTCTCGTATTCGATGCCTTTGTCATCCACGACCAGCTGGAACCGTAGCCGTCCCTTGCGCCCCTGAAACGTGCGCGCGCGGTGATATGGCATTCCGAATACTTCGAACGCGCCCCAGTCGCCGAACCACGTGGCGTGCACCATCGGTTGTCCCAGCTTGGCTTCTCCGTTCGGATGCTCGATGAAGTCGACCTGGTTGACGATGTCGACCAGACGCTGCGATTCGGCGACTCCCCAGAACACCTGGTCGGCACCGATGCGGAGCTCCCAGCCGCTGTCGCCGACTTCACCGAACAGGAGCAGATACGCCTCCCGCAGATCGAAGTGGGTCCGGCGTGGATCGGAGTGATCGTACCGAAAGAAAGGCGCCAGGATGACACTCTGACCGACGATATTGTCCAGATAGATTCGCGCCGCCGCCACGAAGCCGCCGGCGAGCGACTCCTGATCAGCGAAGCGCCCCTCGCGGGGGAACCAACGGCCTTCAGCGCTCACGCTCCCCAGGATCTCGTACTCGATCGGGGACGCATCGGCTCGGGAGGCCTGCTGACTGCCCGAAGCAGGGGTATGGACGGCGAGGAGGGAAGCTAGAAGCCAGGCGGCTCTCCCCGGAAAACCTCCGGAAAGAGCCGCACGGATGGGTGTCACCGCGCCCGTCTCAGCGCCGTCTGGGTGAAGTCGCTGTCGTCCAGATCCGTCTGGAACTGATAGTCGGTCCAGGTTAGCAGCGTGCTCTTTCCGGTCAGATGATTCACCATTTCCATTTCGCCGGCCCGCCAATAGCGACCGAGGTACTGTGCATAGTCGCGCATGGAGAGCGTCTTTAGGTGGTCATCCTTGCGGTCGTAGTATTCAACCTTCCAGACCCGGAGTTCATCCGTGTCTTGCCACACGATTTGGCGTCGGTAGCTCGACCCGTCTTCGACGGGTGTAAGCTCGGTGACCGTGCACGTCAGGTTGCCGCACGGCTCATCGCGCAGATAGCGGTGCGTGAACTCCTCCACCTCCCGTGGGGTCAGGTCCTCGTAGGAAAACTCGCTGCCCATGAAGGAGCCGGATTGGTTCGCAGAGCTGATACGCTTAACGCGCCCCAATGCCGGAAGGTAGAGCCATTGGTCGTCCGCGTCTTCGCGGTGGGCATGAACGAGGAACGCCGTTCCCTGTACATCCCGCGGTTCATCGAAAACGAAGAGGCTCTTGGCCCCGGCGTCCGCAACTTCAAGGACCTGAACCCGGACCCGACGGCGACTCTCCTGCCCCTGCCTGTTACGGAGCACCATCTCCTGCTGCGCGGTAAAGTTACCGAATCCTTCATCGCGCGAACGAGCGTCCTGCGCGATCCTCAATCCGATTTCCTCGGGCGTGCCATTCTGGGCATGGGCCGGAGCCGGCGTGCCGACCCCTGCCGAGAGCACAAGAGACATCGCGGAGAGCAGGAGTACGGGTCTTGCACGGATGCACGTGGGCGCCATGAATCCCCCTCGTCGAATGTAGTGGACGATTCGTCCGGGTGGCAGGGAGCCCCCAGCTCACTGCAGCATGTCCACGTGGTTTGCCCATGTCAAGGCAAAGGGGACGGGTGCCACGCCGCGGCACGAAACGCCCGGAGAAGGGACCCGTCCCAGCCCTGAGCGGAGAGCAGCGACGCACGGCTCGACCTGCCCGGTGGCTGGAGCCCCCGGCCGATCAGACGAGCATCGAGACCAACAAGAAGCTGGCCCGGAGCCACCGCCTTGAGCGACGCCCGGCACGGCATGTCGGCTTGTTGCTCGACAAGCAGCCCGGATCGACCTTGCGTTCTCCTGCTGGTCCAGATCGTTCATGTCGGCCACGACCACGTCAGCCAGCGGATCCCCAGGCTAGTTAGTTATCAGCATCCACCGGACATGGTCGTCTGGCCTTCCCGTAACCGGGAACGAAGATGGCGGGGGGTCGAACGTTGTGTGTCGGGCGTTCATCTCCAGCGTGATGTTACGCACGTCGCACCCGACGTAAGCCGGTGCAGCAGATGGCCTCCCTCAGGTTCACTGCCCGACAGGCGGCAAGGCTCCGATTCGAAGCGGCCGGGTAGTGCGTATGGTGCACACGTTTTTCGTGAGACATACATCGGACAAGCCATGTGCGGGACACCGGGGTCGCGGCCGCATATCGACGCGGAGCGTGCCCGGGTTATCCCACTCATCTGCGGACCCGTTTCTGCGTGAAATCCGGTGTGTTGTCCGAGCGCATGCGGCGAACCGCGCTCAGCACTGACGGTCATCTTGGGCGGGGATGGACAGTGCCTGCCGTCCCCCACAAGATATGGCGCCCGCATCCGGTTTCGCCGCATCGACCGAAGTCGTATGCACGCCGCCCTGTCCGTGGTCGGCGGCTCCGTCGGTCGAAGACAAACCTCGAATCCACCTCGACGACCTGTCGATGAAGCCGGGACAACCTCACCCCGGTGCCAGCCTGACCCCAGCCTCCAGTGGTCCCGCTGGGACTCGAACCCAGGACCATCCGATTATGAGTCGGGAGCTCTAACCAGCTGAGCTACGGGACCTTGTCCTGTACCGCCACAATACAAAGTGGGGTCGAACCGGCCGCTTCGGAAGGGGGAAGGAGACAGCACGGGCGGCCCGCCGCCTCGGCTCCCTCCGCTTCCCGGGCGGCCTCCGACGACCGGCCGGGTCCGATGCTCGTTCGCCCGATGCCGGTTCCGGCCCCCGCTACGAGGTCCTGCCTGCCGCCCGGCGCAGAGCCCGGATCTCGTCTTTGCCGAGCTCTCTCCATTGGCCGGATCGCACCCCTGTCAGCCGGATCGGCCCGAAGCCTATCCGACGAAGGCGGAGAACCGGGTGACCCACCGCCTCGAGAAGCCTCCGCACTTCCCGTTTCCGCCCTTCTCGCAGCACGAGCGACAAGGCCGCGGCCGCGCCGTCGGCGCGTGGAGCCTGGAGCACCCGGACGTTCTCTGCACGGGCCACGCCATCGTCGAGCGCCACCCCGTCCTCGAGCAGGCGCACGACGGCCCGGGAGGGGGAGCCTTCCACAGTGACGCGATACTCGCGGGAGACCCCGGACGAGGGATGCGTCAGCGCGTGGTGCACGTCGCCCTCATTCGTGAAGAGGAGGAGCCCCTCCGTTTCACGGTCGAGTCTCCCGACGTAGCGGAGCTCGCGGTCGAACGGAGCCAGATGGCGGTAGACGGTCCGCCGCCCGCGGGTGTCCCTGCGCGTCGTGATCGTGCCTCGGGGCTTGTTCAGCATGATCCATCGGTACGGCCGGAGCTCGACCCGCCTCCCGTCGAGCTCGACCCGGTCCTCGCCCGGAGTTACCCGGGAACCGAAGGTCGTGACCGGCGTGCCGTTCACCCGGACCCGGCCCTCGATCATGAACCGCTCCGCCTCCCGCCGAGACGCGACGCCGGCTCTGGACAGGAACTTCTGCAGGCGAATACCGGATGCAGTCATCCAGGGACACGAGCGGCGGCGCCCGCCCCGGGTACCGACCCGTCGCGTGCCCCGGGTCGGGCTTCGCCCACAACCTCCGCGCGGCCTGACAGCGCCCCCGGAGCTCCCGTCCCGGGCTCGCCGTCGGGCGGCTGGAGGGGCTCCGAGAGGTCCTTCAGGACCACCGGCAGCTCGTCTGGCCTGGGGAGGTCATCGATGGAATCGAACCCGAAGTGCTCGAGAAACTGCGGCGTCGTCCCGTAGAGGAGGGGTCGGCCGATCCCCTCGCCACGCCCCACGACCCCAACGAGCTCACGGGCCTGTAGAGTCCGTATCACAGCCGAGGAACCCACGCCCCGGATGTATTCGATCTCCAGCCGCCTGACCGGCTGCCTGTAGGCGACGATCGCAAGCGTCTCGAGGGCTGAAGCCGAGAGGCGCGACGGCTTTGGAATCGTGTCGAACCGGTCGAGGTACTGCGCATACTCGGGTCGGGTGAGGAGCTGGTATCCGCCGGCCAGCCGGACGATGTCGAAGGCCCGGTCGCTCTCAAGGTATTCGGCCCGGAGAGCGGCGACCGCCTGCTCCACCGAGTCCTCGTCGAGCGCCTCGTCCGCCCTCGCGATCTCCTCCGGGCTGAGAGGCGCATCGCTCGAGAAGAGAACGGCCTCGACGATCTGTTCGTCCCTCATGGCTAGGCTCCGCCGCCCGGATGCGCCCCCTCCCCGTTCGCCTGCGGGTCTCTCCGGTAGAACCAGAGTTCGTGGAAGGGGTGACTCTGCCGGAGCCGGAGCTTCCGCTCCCGCGTCAGCTCAAGCCCGGCGAGGAATGTCATCACCGCGTGAGCCCGGTCCCGGAAGGGCCCGACGAGCCGACGGAACTCGACTCTCGTCGCCTTCGCGAGCGCGGAGAGGATGAGTTCCATCTTCTCCTCGACGGAAACGGTCAGTCTCGGCACACGCTGCTCGCGTACTCCCGGAACCGGCACGGTCACGCTGAGCGCAGCGAGGAGGAGCTGGTCCCACGTCGTCTCGAGGGGCACGTCTTTCGCGCGCCTCACCGGACGAACGGGGATGAACCCCTTGCCCAGCCTGCGGATCCGGTCCGCCTCCGCGCGGCGCAGCCGCCGACTGATCTCCCGGACCTGCTCGTATTCGAGGAGCCGGCGAACGAGCTCTGCGCGGGGATCCTCCCCCGTCTCGTCGGCGGTACGCGGCACGAGGAGCTGCGCCTTGATTCGCACCAGGGTGGCTGTCATCTCGAGGAACTCCCCGGCGGAGTCGAGGTGGACGGGGTCGATCCCCTCGACCGCCTCGAGAAACTGGCGGGTGATACGGGCGATGGGGATGTCGAGAACATCGATGTCCTGCTGGCGGATCAGGTGAAGCAGGAGGTCCAGCGGGCCGCGAAAGTGCTCGACCTCGACCAGAAACGGCCCCGGTTCCCTGATGGCGAGGCTCGCGGGCATGACGGCGGACACAGCCGGTCGCCGAAGCTAGGGAAAGAGGGTGGTGCGCGAGGGCGGCCTCTCGCTCTCGCCGGAGGAAGGAGCCTTGCACCGGCCCGTCCGCTCGAATGTGCCGACGGGCGTCTTCTCCCGCTTCGACGGCGCGGCGTCTCGGACGACATGCCGCGCGCCGGTATCTGTCGAGCCGGGGACGGGGCCGTCCTGAGCGGCGGGGAGCACGGATACGTCGAAGTGACGGGCCTCCTCGGAGGCCAGCACGAGTGATGTCCCGTACTTCCGGCACCCCTCGTCCACGCCCGGGACAAGCTTCAACCCTCCCGCACGTTGCGCTTCATGGAAGATGGGCGCACGAGTGACGGGCCTCTGCAGCCCGCGGACGGGCATGACCGTTCGACGCCCCGCCGGATACGAGGCCGGCAGAGGCCCGCTGCAAGCTCTCCGTCCGGGTGGTGTGAAGCCGAAGGATCGTCGCTTGCTCCGATCCCCGGAGACTCCCCCGGGACCTGGCGCCGGACGCGGAGCATCCTCGGTCGCCGCGTTCCTCGCGGCACGCAAGCAGCGTGGGTCGTTCCCGGTGCGGGCGCGCGGGCGTACGCAGGCTCGCCGCGAAGCGCCCGAAGTCGGATCCCGGCGCGGGTTCTCCTGCACTAGATCCGCCCGGAGACGCCGAATGCGACAAAGAGGATGTCGGCCAGGAGAGATACGGGCGTGAGGATGAGCGAGAAGCCTCCCGGAGCGAGGTACAGGAGCACGAGGATCAGAGGGAGTCCGAGTGCCCCCATCGACCTGTAGACACCCCTGGCCGCCCTCGGGAGGATATAGACCAGTACGTGCGAGCCATCGAGGGGGGGGATCGGAATCAGGTTGAACACAGCCAGGAGCAGATTGATCAGCACGCCCCAGTATCCGATCGACAGGAGAACCTCCCCGAACCCTCCCGCGCTGGTGAACCAGACGACGGGGGCGAGCGTTGCGGCAAAGGCCACGGCGAGGACCAGATTCGCGGCGATCCCCGCCAGCGAAACGCGGATGTCACCCCAGGCCCCGGTCTGGATATTCGCGCGATTGACCGGAACGGGGCGTGCCCAGCCGAACACGATCCCCCCGGGAAGGAGTGCGAGGACCGCGGGAACGAGAAACGATCCCACGGGATCGAGGTGCGGGATGGGGTTGAGAGTGATGCGCCCCAGCCGCTCGGCGGTGTCGTCCCCCTCACGCCGCGCCACCCAGGCGTGCGCCACCTCATGGAGGACGATGGAAAAGAGGAGCACGGGGAGCAGGTAGAGCAGTTCCATGGGATCTGACGGAAGGTACCGTAAGCCTGCCCCCGATTCCAGACCGAGACCGAGTCCCGTCCGACGGTGAGCGAGCCCGGAGGGGAACCCGGGCCGCCACCCGGACGCTTTTCCCGCGGCACCTCTGAATGGCACGCGCAAACCCCGGCCGCCCTGTGGGCGGTCGTGACGTTCCCGGCCACGGGCCGAGCGAGCGCCCGGGGGGCCAGGGTGGCGTCGAGGGTATGCGAACCGCAGGACCGCCGGGGGCAGTGGCTCGCCGAAGCGAGGCAACATACTATTCCGTAGACCGGCATCCGAACCGGGTTCGGCTCCGCCGCCGGCGGTGGGTGCACGGGCCTGCCCCGGGGGCTCGAGTCGAACCGCGCACCTGAACCGGACACGGACGTGGGCCCATTCGAGCTTGCAGTCGTCGTGGTCCTCCTGGCCCTCGTCGTCGTCCGCGTTCTCATCGTGACAGTGCTCGGGCTCCTCATCATCCGCCCGGTCCGCGAGTGCCCGGCATGTTTCGAGCCCACGGTTCCGATTCGCCTCCCCTTCCTGTTGCGCCTTGCCCGGCGGTTTGAATGGAGGTGGTGTCCCGACTGCGGGTGGGAAGGCCCCGCCCGGAGGGTTTCCGGGCGTCGGCGAGGGACGAAGCCCCACTCGTCCCGCGGCCACGGCTGAAGCTGGCCGAGGGCGTGCGCGGCCCCAGGCCGGCTGGTTGATCCCCGGGCGTCGGGCGAGTATCTTCTGCCGCCGCAAGGAGCAGGCCCGGACGATCCGAGGACGTGATGCCGAACATCAAGAGTGCGAAGAAACGGATGGTGCTCTCCCGCAAATGGGCGCTCAGGAACCGGGCGGCCCGCGCGCGGATCCGCACGGCCGTGAAGAAGGTTCGCCGGGAAGGCGATGCGGAGAGGGCCCGCTCCCACCTGTCGGAGGCCATCGCGCTCCTCGACCGCGCCGCTCGCAGGCGACTCATCCACCCGAATCGCGTCGCGCGCATCAAGAGCCAGCTGCAGACGCACGTCAATCAGCTGGGGTGAGCCGGACCCACGTCCTCCTCCCCTGTCTCGTGGACCACCGTCCCATCCACGAGCGTCACGTCCGCCCTCCCCCTCAGGACCATCCCCTCGAAGGGCGTATTGCGGCCCCGGGAATGGAATCGTGAGGAGTCCACCCGCCATTCGATCGACGGATCGATGAGGGTCACGTCCGCGGCCACACCCACCTCGAGCGTCCCCCCCGCAAGCTGGAACGCACGGGCCGGCTGAAGGCTCATCCTCCCGACGAGCGTCGCCAGATCCATCTTCCCGCGCCCTACGAAGTGCGTCAGCATGAGCCCGAGGGCGGTCTCCAGCCCCACGACTCCGAAGGGCGCGTCATCGAAGGCCTGCTCCTTCTCGTCGTAGTGGTGCGGGGCGTGATCCGTCGCGAGGATGTCGAGCGTGCCGTCGAGGAAGCCTTCCTCGACCGCCCTTCGGTCCGCTCCGGTGCGAAGGGGGGGATTCATCTTCGCCTCTGTCCGGTACCCGTCGACCGCGCTGTCCGTGAGGAGGAGGTGATGCGGCGTTGCCTCGGCCGTGACTCGAACCCCCCGCTCCTTCGCCCGGCGAATCATGTCCACGCCGAGGCGGGTCGAGACGTGCTGGAGATGGATGTGACCGCCCGTCAGCTCCGCCACGAGGAGGTCCCGGGCGATGTGCACATCCTCCGATGCGTTCGGGTTCCCGGGGAGCCCAAGGCGGGCCGAGACCAGCCCCTCGTTCATGGCGCCACGGCGAGAGAGCCCGAGATCCTCGGCGTGGTCCGCCACGGGAACGTCGAAAGCCTGCGCGTACTCGAGCGCCATCCGCATGAGACCCGAGTCCATGACGGGGTTCCCGTCATCGGTGATCGCCACGGCCCCGGCCTCGACCAGCTCGCCGATCTCCGTGAGCCGCTCACCCATCTGGCCGACCGAGAGCGCGCCTACGGGATAGATTCGGGCGAGTCCCGCAGCCCGTCCCGCCGCGGCGACGAACCCGACCATCGCCGGCGAATCGATGACCGGGTCCGTGTTGGGCATTGCGCAGACGGAGGTGAATCCCCCTGCGGCCGCAGCCCTCGCGCCCGTCCGGATCGTCTCCTTGTGCTCCCCGCCCGGTTCCCTGAGGTGGACGTGCACATCGATGAACCCCGGCACGATGACCCGTCCCTCGCACCCCGTGACCTCAGCCTCCTCCGGGGCCTCGAGGCCAGCGCCGATCGCGGCCACCTTCCCGTCCGCGACGAGGAGGTCGAGCACGGCGTCGAGCCCCTGCGCCGGATCCACGATCCGGCCCCGGCGAAAGAGGCGGGGACGGGGACTCATACGACCCCCGTCCTCTTCGCAGCCTCCGCCGCCTCGGGCGCGCCGCCCGCGAGTAGGTAGAGGACGGCCATGCGAACCGCGACGCCGTTCGTCACCTGCTCCAGGATCACGGAGTGGGGGCCGTCGGCCACACCCGAATCGATCTCGACGCCCCGGTTCATCGGCCCCGGATGGAGGATGAGAAGCTCCCTGGCGGCGAGCGCGAGCCGGCGGGCGGAGATCCCGTAGAACCGGTTGTACTCCCGGAGCGAGGGCACGAAGCCGGCCGTCATCCGCTCGAGCTGGAGACGCAGGACGTTCAGCACGTCCGCCCACTCGATCGCCTCCTCGACCCGCCGGAAGACCCGCACGCCGAGTGCGTCGATCCCGGAGGGGAGGAGCGTAACGGGGCCGCACACCGCGACTTCGGCGCCCAGCTTGAGTAGCCCGAAGATATTGGAGCGTGCCACCCTAGAGTGCAGGATGTCGCCGACGATGCAGACCTTGAGGCCATCGATCCGCCCGAGGTGATCGCGGATCGTCAGGATGTCCAGAAGACCCTGCGTCGGGTGTTCGTGCGCACCGTCGCCGGCATTCACCACATTCGAGGGAATCCGCTCCGCGAGGAAGCGCGCGGCCCCGGAGGACCCGTGGCGGATCACGACCATGTCGATCCGCATCGCCTCCAGGTTTCGGGCCGTGTCCACGAGCGTCTCCCCCTTGACGACGGAAGAACTCCCGGCCGCGACGTTCACCGTATCGGCGCTCAGTCGCTTCTCGGCAAACTCGAAGGAGATGCGGGTCCGGGTAGAGGGTTCCAGGAAGAGGTTCACGATCGTCTTCCCGCGCAGCACCGGAACCTTCTTGATCCTGCGCTCGGAGATCTCCTTGAACGGCTCCGCCGTATCCAGGATCGAGCCGATCTGCTCGGCCGAGAGATCCTCGAGACCGACGAGGTCCTTGCCGAGCGACGAGAGCGTACGGTTCAAGTGGTGCGCCGCACGGCGTGGGCGACGCAGACGGCCAGGCAGCCGTCGATCTCGGGCACCCGGACGTCCACCTTCTGGCTCGGAAGCACACTGACCCGCCGCCCAACGACATCGGGCTGAATCGGGAGCTCCCGGCCATCCCGGTCCACGAGGACACAGAGGAGGATCCGCGACGGCCTGCCCCAGTCCATCAACTCGTTGATCGCAGCGCGCGCCGTCCGCCCCGTGAAGGAGACGTCATCCACGATCACGACCGTCCGATCGTCGATCCCGTCCATCGGGAGGGAGGACTCCCCGATGACCGGTCGAGGCCCGATCTGGGCGAGGTCGTCCCGGTAGAAGGTGATGTCGATCGCACCGGTCGCGATGTCCTTCCCCTCCTCCCCCTCGATCAGCGCCCGGATCCGCTCCGACAGCTCCACCCCCCGGCGCTGTATCCCGAGGAGGAGGAGGCTCCGCGTGCCGCCCGCCCGCTCGACGATCTCCTTCGCCATGCGGGCGAGGATGCGCTCGACATCGTTCTCGTCGAGGAGTGTGAAGCTCTCTGGATCAGGCGTGGACATGACGGTCCGGATCGGCGGGTGGAAAGTCGCCGAAAGCTAGGGCGGGCCGCGAACCGGTGTCAACGGACCCGGACCGCCCGTTCGCCGCCCCCCGCTCCCTTGACATCGAGGCCGCGCAGGCCGTCCTATGTGTTCCGGACCCCCCTGCACACTGCGCCGCCCTCCCCACGGGCTCGCCCTCAGGCGAGCCCGTCCGCCACGGCCCCGAAGGCACCCCTGCCCATGAGACGTCCGCCGGCATCAAGGCTCTTGCGGTCAGCAAGGCTCGTCGTTTCGATCTGCCTCGGCGGTGCCGGGTTCCTGGCAGCCCGGGGGAGCCTCGCCCAGGGCATCGAGGAGCTGCCGAGGGTGATCGTCGGCGGGGCGCCCTTCGGCGCGACGCTCGCCGGCCCCGCGGGAACCGCGACCCTCTACCGGGTGGAGAGCGCCGAGGGCCGCATCCTCGCGCGTGGAGAGCTCGAGGCCGGTAGCCGGGTAACGCTCCCGGCGCTCCGGATCGAGCGCCGAAGCGAGCTCCCCCTTCGCGCCGTCTTCGAGGAGGAGACGCTCGAGGCGAGCGCTTCCTTCGTTCCCGGCTGGTACTCGCTGCTCCCGCCGCTCCTCGCCATCGGGCTCGCCCTCGCCTTCCGCGAGGTCCTGATCTCCCTCTTCGCGGGCGTATGGCTGGGTGCGCTCGCCGTCACCGGATTCAACCCGCTGACGGCGACGTGGCGCGTCGTCGACGAGTTCGCCGTTCCCGCGATCGGGGACACGGGCGGCCAGACCCAGATCATCGTCTTCTCCCTCCTCCTGGGCGGGATGGTCGGCATCGTGACAAGGAATGGCGGGACCCGCGGGATCGTGCACGCCGTGGTCCGGTGGGCGACAAGCAGGCGGCGGGGGAAACTCGTGACCTGGGCCGCCGGGCTCTCGGTGTTCTTCGACGACTATGCGAATACGCTGATCGTGGGCAACACGATGCGCCCCGTCACCGACCGCCTCGGGATCTCGAGGGAGAAGCTCGCCTACCTGGTGGACGCCACCGCGGCCCCGGTGGCCGCGATCGTCCCGATCTCGACGTGGGTCGGCTACGAGATCTCCCTCATCGGAGACGGGCTCAGGATCGCGGCGGAGCAGCCGGGGACCGCGCCGGAACTCGCATCCGCCCTTGTCCAGGTGTCTCCCCTCGCCGTCTTCATCGAGACGATCCCCTACCGGTTCTATCCCCTCCTCGCCCTCTATCTCGTCTTCCTCACCTCGTGGACGAACCGC
Source organism: Longimicrobiales bacterium (assembly GCA_965218255.1). Taxonomy (GTDB): domain Bacteria; phylum Gemmatimonadota; class Gemmatimonadetes; order Longimicrobiales; family Gaopeijiaceae; genus JAAXGI01. Next base: position 199,965 of record CBDCKJ010000001.1, read on the forward strand.
GACTACGGCCCGATGGCGAGGGCGGAGGCGCGCGCCGCCTCCGGTGGCGGACTCCACCGGCCCGGGGCGCTCCTCGCCACGGATACCTCGGGGGCAGCCCTCGAGCCGCCCCCCGGGACACCCGATCGGTGGTGGAACGCCGCCGTTCCCGTCCTCACCGTCATCGGGATCACCCTGCTGGGGCTGTACCTGACCGGGAGAGCGGCGGCGGGTCCCGGCGCATCGCTCATCACGGTCTTCGGCGAGGCGGACCCGTTCGCAACGCTCCTGTGGGGATCGCTCGCAGGTTGCATCGTCGCTTCCGGCCTCTCCGTCGCCCAGGGCGCCCTCTCGCTCCGGGACACGATGGAGGCGCTCATGGCGGGGATGCGGGCCATGCTCGTCGCCGTGATCATCCTCGTCCTCGCGTGGTCGCTCGGATCGGTGACGGAGCTCCTTCAGACGGCGCACTACCTCGCGGGGGTGCTCGGCGAGGCCGTCCCCCTGGGCCTCCTCCCGGCGCTCGTCTTCCTGACGGCCGCCGCGATCTCCTTCGCGACGGGGACCTCGTGGGGAACGATGGCGATCCTCCTGCCGATCGTCGTTCCGCTCTCGGTCACTCTCGGAGGAGGCGCGGACTTCGAGGCCGGCGGCTACTCCATCGTCCTCGGCACGATCTCATCCGTCCTGGCCGGCGCGATCTTCGGGGATCACTGCTCGCCGATATCCGATACGACGGTCCTCTCCTCGATGGCCGCCTCGTGCGACCACATGGATCACGTCCGAACCCAGCTTCCGTATGCGCTCGTGGTGGCCGTCGTCTCGATCCTGCTCGGAGACATCGGGACGGCGTACGGCCTACCGTGGTGGGTCGCGCTCGGAGGTGGAGCGCTCGTCCTGCTCCTCCTCCTCCTCCGCTACGGCGTCGAGGTCGGGGAGCCGTCCCGGCCGTAGACCGGAGCGTCGCGCCCGGAAGAAGCCCCGGAGCAGGGCCGCGGAGGCCTCGTCGAGCACTCCCCTCGTGACCCGCATGCGGTGGTTGAGGCGCGGGTCCTGGACGAGGTTGCCGAGGCTGCCGGCCATCCCCCCCTTGGGGTCGCTCGCTCCGTAGACGAGGCGCGGGACCCGAGCAAGGACGAGGGCGCCCGCACACTGCGCGCAGGGCTCGAGCGTCGTGTAGAGGGTCGTGTCCTCGAGTCTCCAGTCGCCGAGCATCCTCGCGCCCCTTCGAATCGCCACGACTTCGGCGTGGGCCGTCGGATCCGACTCGAGGACCCTCGCGTTGAACCCCTCGGCGAGGACCCCGCCGCCCCTCACGAGGACGGCTCCGACCGGGACCTCACCCTCGCCGAGCGCCTCACGCGCCCGCTCGAGCGCGCGTGCCATCCAGCGTCGATCCCCCGGCCGGGGTGGCTCGAACCCGGGAGCGGGTGGCACGGGCCCGGCCGTCACGCTGGCTGGCGGGCGGGGGTGGCGAGGTTTCGGCCGTCCCCTCGGCGGCGGGCGCCTCCCCTGCGGGGAGCTCGCGCGGACCACGGGCGCGGTCAGGTCTCCTCCAGCCGCGCCACGGCGGCCTCGATGCGCTCGAAGGAGAGCTCCCTGCCGAGGAAGCGGAGGACCTCGAAGATCCCCGGGCTCACGGACTCCCCCGTGAGGGCGACCCGGAGAGGGTGTATCAGCCTGCCCGCACCGAGGCCCCGCTCGGCCGCGAGCGTCCGGAGCGCGGCCTCGAGCGCCGCTTCCTCCCACGGGACGCCCGAGAGCCGCTCCCTCAGGCGGGTGAGGAGATCCCGCGTGGCGGCGGGGTCCCTCTCCCAGTGCCGGCGGGCCGCCCGGGGGTCGACGGCGACGTCGGGGGCCACGAAGGTCCGCATGTAGCGGGCGATGTCCGACGGCGTCCGGGCGCGCGCCTTGAGGAGCTCGAGGAGTCCGAAGAACCACGCCGGATCCTCCTCGCGCCGTCTCTCTCCCTCGGCGCGGAGGGGGCCGAGCTCGGGAAGCACGCGCTCGGCCAGCGCCTCTGGCGTGAGGCGGGAGAGGTGCTGGCCGCTCATCCAAGCCAGCTTCCTCGTATCGAAGACGGCGCTCTTCCTGAGCACGCGATCCAGGGAGAAGCGTTCGATGAGCTCTTCACGGCTCATCACCTCCTCGTCCGTACCGGGAGACCACCCGAGGAGGGCAAGGAAGTTCATCATGGCCTGGGGCAGGATCCCCTCTCCCTCGTGATCGCCGATCGCCGTGGCCCCGTGCCGCCCGGAGAGCCGCCTCCCGTCGGGACCGAGGATCATGGGGACGTGCCCGTAACGCGGCACGTCCCTCCCGAGCGCGCGGACGAGGAGGATCTGCTTCGGCGTGTTCGAGATGTGGTCGTCCCCCCGGAGCACATGCGTGATCCGCATGTCGGCGTCGTCGGACGCGACGGCCAGGTTGTATGTCGGTGTCCTGTCCGAGCGGAGGATCACCAGATCCTCGATGTCCTCGTTTCGAAAACTCGTCGGCCCGTGCACGAGGTCGTGCCAGGAGGTCTCGCCGGGGGGCACGCGGAAACGGATCGCGTACGGCTCGCCGAGAGAGGCCCTGCGATCCGCCTCTCCCGCCTCGCGGGCCTCGGCTCGATGCCGGGGGTAGCGAAGCGCCTCCCCCGGACGGGACGCCCGCACGGCGCCAAGCTCCTCGGAGGAGACGAAGTCCCGGTACGCGAGCCGGCGCGAAAGAAGCGTGGCCGCATCCGCGCGGTGACGCTCGAGCCCGTCGCTCTGGAAGTAGGGACCTGCATCCCAGTCGAGCCCGAGCCACTCCATCCCCGCGAGGATCCCCCGTACCATCTCCGCCGAGGAGCGCTCCCGGTCCGTGTCCTCGATCCGGAGGACGAACGTCCCGCCTTCGCGCCTCGCGAAGAGCCAGTTGAAGAGCGCGGTACGCGCCGCGCCGACGTGGAGGTGCCCGGTGGGCGAGGGGGCGAAGCGGACGCGTGGCGGCATGATCGCGATGCGGGGTCCCTCAGGCGGAGAGGCTCGCCCCGGGGCTGGCCCCCGCCGCGGCGCCATAGCGCCGCTCGATGTAGTCGAGCAGCATCGACTTGAACTCCGCGACGAGCCCCTCCCCCCTGAGGGTCGTGACGTGCTTCCCGTCCACGTATACCGGGGCCTTCGGCTCCTCGAACGTCCCGGGGAGCGAGATCCCCAGGTTCGCGTGCTTGGACTCGCCGGGCCCGTTCACGACGCACCCCATGACGGCGACCTGAAGCTCCTCGACACCCGGGTAGTCGGCCTTCCAGACAGGCATCCGTTCCCGGATGTGCCCCTGGATCTCTTCCGCCATCTCCTGGAAGTAGGTGGAGGTCGTTCGGCCGCAACCGGGGCACGAGATCACCTGCGGCTCGAAGCTTCGGATCTGGAGGGACTGGAGGATCTGCTGAGCGACCCGCACCTCCTCCGTCCGGTCTCCCCCGGGCCGCGGGGTGAGGGAGACGCGGATCGTATCGCCGATCCCCTCGACAAGGAGGACAGAGAGTGCGGTGGCGGTGGCGACGATCCCCTTCGCCCCCATTCCCGCCTCGGTGAGACCCAGGTGAAGCGGGTAGTCGGAGAGGGGGGAGAGCCGGCGGTAGACGGCGATCAGCTCCGGCGCGTCGGAGACCTTCGCGGAGAGGATGATCCGGTTCGACGGGAGGCCCGTCGCCTCCGCCAGCTCGGCGGAGCGGACGGCGCTCTCCACGATCGCGCGGCGGAGCACGGACGCCGCGTCCCGCGGCGACTCTCGCCGGGCGTTCTCCTCCATGAGTCGGGTGAGCAGATGCTGGTCCAGCGAGCCCCAGTTCACCCCGATCCGAACCGGCTTCCCATGCTCGATCGCAATCCGGATGATCGCCTGAAAATTCTCGTCCCGGCGCTTGGAGCCGACGTTTCCGGGGTTGATCCGGTACTTCGCGAGCGCCGCGGCGCACTCGGGATACCGGTCGAGGAGGAGGTGCCCGTTGTAGTGGAAGTCGCCGACGATGGGCACATCGATCCCCTGGTCAGCGAGGCGGGCGACGATCTCCGGGAGGGCGCGCGCCGCGGCGTCGTGATTGACGGTGACCCGTACGAGTTCGCTTCCCGCCCGGGCGAGGTTGGTGATCTGGGAGACGGAGGCCGGGACGTCCGCCGTGTCGGTGTTCGTCATGGACTGGACCACGACGGGCCGTGCGCCACCGATCCTGACACCGCCGACATCGACTTCGGTCGTCTTCCTGCGATGCCATGCGCTCATGGTGCCACCGTGCGTCTCTGGAGGGACCCGGCGCCCGGGGGCGGCCGGAGAGGTCTCGTGGCCGAAGCCGCAATCTACGATGGGCGCTTGGGGGCTCCAAGGCGGGGTCGGGCTCGGCAGGCCCGGAAACCGCTCGGCAGGGCGCTTCTCCGGGCCGCCGCCTCCCTGGCTCTTTTCCCTCCGTATCGACGGAGCCATCTTGTGCACATGACTCGGCATCGCGCCCCGAATCGGGCACTGGGCAGAGCAGGAGCGGCCGGCCTCCTGGCGTGGAGCCTGGCGGGCTGCGGCGACGAGCCGCCCACCCAGGAGTTCTACGTCGAACCCTCGATGCCCGAAAACCCGATCGCCCGGACCCAGGCGGCGGCGGCCGAGGTCGCCGACCGGGACGCGCTTCCCCCGGCGAGCCTGATACTCCCCCTCGGCACGCCCGAGGTATCGGGCGAGGTCACCGTGACGCCCACCGGCGACGAGCTGGAGGTCGAGATTGAGGTCGCCGGGCTCGCCGAGGTCGTGGAGTACGCGGCTCACGTGCACCGGGGGGTCTGCGCGGAGGGTGGCCCCGTCGCGGCCGCGCTCAGCCCCGTCGCGGGAGGAGCGGACGGGAGAGGAGTGAGCCGGACGACCGTCCCGGCGGCCTCGCTTCCGGCAACGGAGCCGCTCTTCGTCCAGATCCACGGAGGCACGGGCGTCCCGATCGCCTGCGGTGACCTGATGGAGCCATAGCGGTCCCGCCTACCCGGCGGATCGCCGTTTACGCTCGCGCCGACCCGGCAGCCGGCGTTCGCCGAAGGAAAGCGGACCGGAGACCGGGCTGTGGGCCGCCAGGGGCCCGAACCGTTTCCGTTGTCAGGCGCCTCGGCCGATGGCTACCTTCCCGCTCTGCCGGCGCCCTCCGAAGCGGATTTGGCGGGTCGGCACGCGCTCCCGGCGAATCACTCGCGCGGACCCAGCTCACCCCGGGGCCCCATGACGAGCCATCACGGCATCTCGGCCATCGCTCCGCCCGCGGGTTCGCCGAGCGAGGGATGTCCGAACCCCGGTCGCCCGCATGACCTCGACCACCCATCCGGCGGCGAACCGGGCCGGCGCGACTGTGCGGTCGCCCTGCCGTGAACAGCGGTCTGCTTCGCCTCGCGGCCCGGACGCTCGACGCGGGAAGCCCCTACGCCGTTGCCACGATCGTGCGCTGCGAACGCCCCACCTCAGGCAAGCCCGGCAACACCGCGGTGATCACCCCGGACGGGGTCATGTCCGGATGGATCGGCGGGAGCTGCACCCAGTCGGAGGTGATCCGGCACGCCCTCGAAGCGCTGGATGCCGGTGAGCCGCGGCTGCTCGCCTGCGGGTTGTCGGCAGACCGCCCGGACGACGTGATCCACGTCCCGATGTCCTGCAGCAGCGGAGGCAAGGTGGAGATACACATCAATCCCGTTCTCCCCCCGCCTGTACTCCTCGTGGTCGGCGCATCTCCGGTCGGCCATGCCCTCCTCCGCCTCGGTCGCGCCGCGGGCTATGCGACGGTGGCCGGCCCACCGGCCGACGCGGCCATGGCGGAGGCCGCCGAAAGCACCGTGAACGATCTGGCCCGAGCCGCCGAGCGGTACGCCGGGCGGCCTCGGGGGACGAGGCTCTTCGCCGTCGTGGCCACGATGGGAGAGAGCGACGAGCAGGCGCTTTGCCATCTGGTGGCCGCCCGCCCGGACTACCTTGGGGTGGTGGCCTCGCGCAGGCGGATGGAGCACGTCCGGGGCGTGCTGGCGGCGCAGGGTGTGAGCGAGCGCGACCTCGGTCGCGTGCACGGCCCCGCCGGGCTCGACATCGGCGCCGGGACCCCGGAGGAGATCGCCGTGAGCATTCTCGCGGAGATCGTGGAGCGGGGAGCGCGGCCTGTGCCGGAGCCGATGGTGCGCGAGGTCGCTCCCGCGGCGGCCGGGGCAGCAAGGGAGATCGCGCCCGGCCCGGCCGGAGTGGCGGAGCCCGCCGGGTGGGCACCCGATCCCGTGTGCGGGATGACCGTGCCGGTGGCCGCGTCGCCGTCGTCGGTCTTCGGGGGCGAGCCGGTCTACTTCTGCTGCGACGGCTGCCGGAGCCGCTTCGAGGCGGACCCCGAGCACTTCCTTTCGAAGCGGCGCACCCCGGACACCCCGCCGGCCGCAGGCGAAGGCTCGTCCGCTCCCACGGAGCCGCACGCGTGAGACCAGAAGTCCGCCGACTGCAGGCGGCCATGCGCGAGCGGAACTACATCGCAGGCCCCTCCATCGCGACCGCGGTCCACCTCGCGTGCTCCATGGGCAAGCCGCTCCTCGTGGAAGGCGACGCGGGCGTCGGCAAGACGGAACTCGCCAAGACGGTAGCCGCCGTGCTCGACACGGAGCTGATCCGGCTTCAGTGCTACGACGGTCTCGACACCCACACGGCGCTCTACGAGTGGAACTACCCGAAACAGCTCCTGCGTCTCCGGATGAGCGCGGACGGACAGGGCACGGAAACGCTGGAGGACGTCATCTTCGGGCGCGACTACCTGCTCGAACGGCCGCTCCTCCAGGCGATCACGCACGCGGACGAAGCCCCGGTCCTTCTGGTCGACGAAATCGACCGGTCGGACGAGGGGTTCGAGGCCTTCCTCCTCGAGCTCCTCTCGGACTTTCAGGTGACGATCCCCGAGCTGGGGACGATCCGGGCCACGCACCGCCCTGTGGTCGTGCTCACGTCGAACCGGACGCGGGAGCTCGGCGACGCGCTTCGCCGGCGCTGCCTGTACCTCTACATCGCGCACCCCACCTTCGCCGCGGAGGTGGAGATCATCCGGGCCAAGGTTCCCGGCGTCTCCGAGGCGCTTGCCGCCGAGATCACGCGCGTCGTGCAGGAGCTGCGGAGTCGCCGCCTCATGAAGCCACCCGGCGTGGCGGAGACGCTGGACTGGGCCCGCGCCCTCGTGACCCTGCATCAGGACCGGCTCGACCCGGACGTCGTGGCCGAGACGGCGGGTTGCCTGCTCAAGGACTGGCACGACATGCGTGAGCTGGGCCCCGGCGACTTCGAAGCTCTCCTCGGTGCGTCCGGTGCCGGACGCGGGCCGGTCCCGCACGCGGACGGCGTCCTCGACGATGCGCCCGCGGGCTTGCCGGAGCACGGGTGAGTGCGCCCGCTCGCCGGCATGCGCGTGGCGCTGGCCGGAGGCGCGGTTCTCGCACGACGGGGCGCACGGGAGGGGGCCGCGGTCCGGACCGGTCGGCGCTCTCCCGCGCGTCGACGCCGTGGATGGGACGTGCGGCCCTCGCTCCGCCCGGGCGAAGAGTGGCGGACTGTCCGGTTGACCGGGCGCCGGAGCGCCGGCATCCGGATGCGCGCCAGCTGAAGGTGGAGCCCGGCCGCTCCGGCACCGTGGTCGCGCCGCCGCGGCACGATTGCGGTCCGCTCGGCCGCATGCCCGTTGCCCGGTCCACTCCCGGGGAACTCGCGCTCCCCGGCCGGGAGCGGAGGAGCGGCGGATCCGCCGCTCATGCCTCGTGGTAGGGGCGGCGCCCCGGGACGGGACCGGCCGAACGGCTCCGGGGACCGAAGACACGGCTCCGGGGACCGGTCGCGCGGACCTCGTGGCTCATCTGGCCCGCTTCGCCGGGGAACTCCGCCGACGGGGCGTTCCGGTGGGCCTCCGCGACGAGATCGACGCGGCTTCCGCCCTTCCCTACGTCGACATATCCGATCCGGACGAAATGCGGATCGCGCTCCGGACGACCCTCAAGGTCCCGCGCCGCTGGTGGACCGCCTTCGACGCCGCGTTCGACGCGATGTGGCGTTTCGCCGCGCGAGGGAGCGCGGACGGGAGCGACGGCCGGGACGGGCGAACCCTCCCCCGGCCGTGGCGAGGAGACAAACCGGGCCCGGCGCCCCTGCTTCGCATCCGGCGGAGGATGGACGCCGCGGCAGACGCGTCCGGCACCGGGACGGAGGAGGCCGAGGGCGGTCGCCCCGGCTACAGCCCGCGCGCGCTTCTCCGGCGGAAGGCCTTCGACGAGTGCACGGAGGAGGACCTCCTCGAGATGGAGCGACTCCTCTCTCGCCTCGCGCGCCGGATCGCCACCCGCCGGAGCCGGCGCCTCGTGCCATCCGGCAAGGGCGCGCTCATCGACCTCAGGCGGAGCTTCCGACGTTCCCTCGCCCACGGCGGCGAGTGGATCGACCTCGCGCGCCGCGAACGGGCCGTCGAGCTGCCCCACCTGGTCGTGCTCTGCGACACCAGCGGATCGATGGATGCCTACTCGCGCTTCCTCCTCACATTCGTGCTCTCGCTTCGTGCGGCGGCGCGCCGCGTCGAGACCTTCGCATTCAACACCTCGCTGACACGGCTCACCCCGTGGATCACCAGCGGGAACACGACGGCGACGCTCGAGCGCCTCGCCCGCAACGTGGAGGACTGGTCCGGCGGCACCCGTATCGGGGAGTGCCTCCTCGCCTTCGCCGACGACCACCTGCATTCGACCGTGCGCTCGGATACCACGGTGCTGATCCTGAGCGACGGCCTCGACCGGGGTGACACCGAATCGCTCGAGGTCGCGCTGCTGGCGATTCGGCGGCGAGCCCGGCAGGTTGTGTGGCTGAACCCGCTCATGGGCGATCCCCGCTACCGTCCCGAGGCGCGGGGTATGAAGGCCGCGCTGCCGCACGTGGACCGCCTCGTGCCGGCCCACGACCTGGAGTCGCTCGAGGCGCTGCTGCCCCTTCTGACTGGCTGACGCGGACGGGATGACGCGAGCCGAGGAGCCCGCATGAGGATCGAGGAACGCTTCACGGTCGACGCCCCCGCCGACGAGGTGTGGGCCTTCCTGACGGACCCGAAACGCGTGGCGACGGCGCTCCCGGGCGCCGAGATCACCGACCAGATCGACGAGAGGAGCTATGCCGGGGGGATGGCCGTGAAGGTGGGCCCCCTCGCGGTCGCTTACACGGGGACCGTATCTTTCGATCTCGACGAGGCAGAGCGATCGGCGGTGGTCCGCGCGCGGGGCCAGGGGAAGGCCGGCATGGGCACCGCGGACATGACGATGACGAGCCGGATCTCGGCGCTCTCGGCCGCGGAGACCGAAGTCACGGTCGAAGCGGACCTGAGGGTCACGGGAATCCTGGCACAGCTCGGTCGCGGCATGATCCAGATCGTCTCCAAGAAGATGTTCCAGGAGTTCACCGTGAACCTCGCGAACGCGCTCACGCCCCACCCCAAGGAGGATGAGCAATGATCCCCCCGGAGTTTGACTACCACGCACCGGAGAGCCTCGACGAGGCGCTGGCGCTCCTCGGCTCGCTCGCCGACGCCAAGGTGATGTCCGGCGGCCAGAGCCTGCTTCCGATGCTGAAGCTGCGGCTGGCGTCTCCGGCGAACATCGTCGACATTGGCCGCATTCCAGGCCTCGACAGGGTCTCCGAGGAGGCCGGTTTCCTCCGGATCGGCGCTCTCGTGACCGAGGATCAGCTCGAGGGAGCCCCTGAGGTGGCGGGGCGCTACCCCATCCTCCTCGACACCGCCCGCGTGATCGCCGACCCGCTCGTCCGAAATCGCGCCACCGTCTGCGGCAATGTCGCCCACGGCGACCCGGCGAACGACCATCCGGCGACGATGCTCGCCCTCCGGGCCGAAGTCGTGGCCACCGGGCCGGACGGCGAGCGGACGATCGTCATCGACGACTTCTTCCACGGCCTCTTCACGACGGCCCTCGCGCCGGATGAGATCCTCACCCAGCTCCGCATCCCCACACCGCCCGTGCGAAGCGGGGGCGCCTACGTCAAGCTGGAACGCAAGGTGGGTGACTACGCCGTGGCCGGAGCGGCCGTGCAGGTCACGCTCGCGGACGACGGCACCGTCGCGAGCGCTGGGATCGGACTCACGAACCTCGGGCTTGCTCCCATCCGGGCGGCCGCCGCGGAGGAGGCGCTCCGCGGACGCCTGCCGGATGGCGACGCCGTCACAGCAGCAGCAGCCGCGGCGGCGGCCGCCGCGGATCCGGTCGCCGACCGTCGCGGTTCGGCAGAGTACAAGAGGAACATGGCCCGCGTGCTCACCGCGAGGGCCATCAGGCAGGCGCTCCAGCGCGCCGGAGGGTAGGCACATGGCCAGGCACGATATCACCGTCACCGTGAACGGCGATGAGCACGCGGCCAGCGTCGACTCCCGCCTCCTCCTCGTTCACCTGATCCGGGACGAGCTCCGTCTCACCGGCACACACATCGGCTGCGACACCACGCACTGCGGGGCCTGCACGGTCCTCCTCGACGGACGACCGACGAAGTCGTGCACGGTGCTGGCGGTCCAGGCGGACCGGGCGGAAATCGCCACGGTCGAGGGCCTCGCGGGCGCCGACGGGATGCACCCGCTCCAGGAGGGGTTCTGGGCCATGCACGGTCTCCAGTGCGGGTTCTGCACCCCGGGCATGCTGATGACCTGCGCCGCTCTCCTGAGCGAGAATCCCGATCCGAGCGAGACGGAAATCCGCGAGGCGATCTCGGGCAACCTCTGCCGGTGCACCGGCTACGTGAACATCGTGCGTGCGGTGCGCCACGCCGTCGAGAATATGAGGGAGGACAGCTGATGACACCCAGGACTTCCGCCAAGATCTGCGGCATGGGTCACTCCATGAAGCGCAAGGAGGACCCGCGCTTCCTTCAGGGACGTGGCAACTACATCGACGACTTCGTGCTTCCGGGCATGCTCTGGCTGGACATCGTTCGGAGCCCCATCGCCTACGGGAAGATCAGGAACATCGACGCGAGCAAGGCGCTGGAGATTCCCGGGGTCCTTGCCGTCCTCACGGGCAAGGACCTGGAGGCGTACAACCTGCACTGGATGCCGACGCTCATGTCGGACACGCAGATGGTGCTCCCCACCGACACGGTCATGTACCAGGCGCAGGAGGTCGCCGGCGTCATCGCCACCTCGCGCTATGCGGCCGCCGACGGCGTCGCCGCGGTCGAGGTCGACTACGAGCCGATGAGGCCCGTGATCGACCCCTTCAAGGCGCTCGAAGCGGAGGCGCCCGTGCTCCGCACGGACAAGGAGGGCCAGACCGACAACCGGATCTGGCACTGGGAGGCGGGGGACGAGGAAGCGACGGAGCGGGTCTTCGCCGACGCGGACGTCGTGGTGCGCGAGCGGATGCACATCCCGCGCATCCACGTCGCGTCCATCGAGACCTGTGGCTGCCTCGCGGACTTCAACCCCGTGGAGGGCCACCTCACGGTCTACATGACCACCCAGGCCCCCCACGCGATCCGCACCGTGCTCGCACTCGTGGCGGGGCATGTGGGACTCTCGGAGGAGAAGATCCGCGTCGTCTCGCCCGACATCGGCGGGGGGTTCGGCGGGAAGGTCCCGGTCTACCCCGGCTACGTGATCGCGATCGCGGCGTCCGTGGTGCTCGGCAAGCCGGTCAAGTGGATCGAGGACCGGATGGAGAACCTGCAGGCCGACTCCTTCGCACGCGACTACCACATGGACGCCGAGATGGCGGCCGACGCGGACGGTAGGATCCGTGCGCTCCGCATCAAGACGCTCGCCGACCACGGGTACGCGGACGCCCAGGCCGCCCCCTCGAAGTTCCCCGCCGGGCTCTTCTCCATCTGCACCGGTTCGTACGACATGGAGCAGGCGTTCGCGGAGGTGGACGCGGTCTATACGAACAAGCCGCCGGGAGGGGTGGCCTACCGCTGCTCGTTCCGGGTGACCGAGGCCGTGCACTGCATCGAGCGCGTCGTCGACGTGCTGGCCCAGGAGCTCGGAAAGGACCCCGGCGAGCTGCGCGCGCAGAACTTCATCCCCAAGGAGGCCTTCCCGTACACCTCCCCCCTCGGCTGGGAGTACGACAGCGGGGACTACCACGCGGCGTTCGAGAAAGCGAAGGAGATCATAGGCTACGACGATCTCCGGAGGGAGCAGGCCGAGAGGCGCGAGCGTGGCGAGCTCATGGGGATCGGGTTCTCGAGCTTCACCGAGATCCTCGGCGCGGGCCCCTCCAGCCAGTTCGACATCCTCGGGATCAAGATGTTCGACTCGGCCGAGATCCGGATCCACCCGACCGGGAAGGCGATCGCCCGCTTCGGCACGAAGTCGCAGGGGCAGGGCCACGAGACCACCTATGCCCAGATCGTGGCCGAGGAGCTCGGCCTGCCCGCCGCTCACGTCCAGGTCGAGGAGGGCGACACGGACACGGCGCCCTACGGTCTCGGCACCTACGCCAGCCGCTCGACGCCCACGGCGGGCGCGGCCGCAGCGATCGCGTGCCGGAAGATCCGCGAGAAGTCCGCGAAGATCGCGGCCCACCTCCTCGAGGTCGGAGAGGAGGACCTGGAGTGGGAGCCCGGGAAGTTCAGCGTGAAGGGGGCGCCCCAGAAGTCGGTCACGATCCAGGACGTGGCCTTTGCCGCCTACACGAACCTGCCCCCGGGGATGGAGCCGGGGCTCGAAGCCGTGAACTACTACGATCCGCCCGCCCTCACCTATCCGTTCGGCACCTACATCTGCGTGGTCGACATCGACGGGGGAACGGGCGAGGTCTCCGTGCGGCGCTTCGTGGCCGTGGACGACTGCGGCAACATCATCAACCCCATGATCGTCGAGGGCCAGATCCACGGCGGTCTGACGCAGGGGCTCGGACCGGCGCTCTTCGAGGAGATTCCCTACGACGAGGACGGGAACAACCTCGCCGGTTCGTTCATGGACTACCTCGTGCCGACGGCGATGGAGACGCCCGCGTGGGAGACCGCCAATACGGTGACACCCTCGCCGCACCACCCGCTCGGCGCCAAGGGCGTGGGGGAGTCGGCCACGGTCGGGGCACCTCCCGCCATCGTCAACGCGGTCGTCGACGCACTGGCCCATCTGGGCGTCCGGCACCTGGAGATCCCGATCACGCCCGACAAGGTGTGGGCGATCCTGAACGAGAAGGGGGTGGCCGAGTAGCGGGCCGAAGCCGGGAGCCCGACGGAGCCGGAGGGCCGAAGCGATGGCCCGGCATCACCCGGCGCCCGGGTACGGCCGTCCCCGTCTCGTGGACGGGTGAACGCTCCGGTGACGATCGTGTCCTGAAGCCGTCCTGGCGTCCGGTGGAACGGGAAGCTTCGCCCTGCGAAGCCGCGGGGAAGAGGAAGGCGCGTTCACCGGACGGCCATGGGGTCTTCCCCGGGAAGAACCGGCGACGGGGAGCCGGGCGCCGCGCCCCGCCGCCCCGGGTCGTCTGAGCCCCCGCCGCGGCCGAAGCCGGCCCCGGCGTGCCCACGGAAACGCCGCAGGTCCAGGAGCGCGGACCCGGGGGTGGAGAGGAAGCGGTCGGTGGCAGAGGGCGCGTCGCCGCCCTCGGCCGGGTGCTCGCAGGCTGCCGAGGTGAACCGCGTCGTCCCCCGGACGGCGCTCCGTGTGCCCCGGAGCTGCAGGGAGAATGCGCCCGCCGTCCGCGTGAACGGGGTCCTCCGATCACGGGACCTCGCGCAGCCCGCCTCCGACTCCATGTCGATGAACGGCTGCCGGGAGACCGGGCCCGCACCCTCGAGCGCGTCCGCGGAGGACGTGTCCCGGGCCCCGGAGGAACCCGGTCCCCTTTCCCGGATCCGGGGCCGGAGATGCGCTGGGCCGCTCCACGCAGTGACCCTGGAGGCCACCCGTTTCGGGCTGCGGAAAGGAGTGCGGGGGGGAGCTTCGAGCGCGACCCGCGCCTCCTCGCCGCGATGGCCGCGCCCGGGCCGCGGGACATCGGCTCCGCGCTTGCCCGCCTGTCTCGAGGCGCGTATCAGTGAGGCGCTTGGCCGTGGGCAGCCGCGAGGCGCGCATCGATCGGAAACCTGACGAGCGTGGAGAACGCATGCACGGACAACCGGTGCGATCGCGAGCATCGCTGATGATGGCGGGTCACCTCGGGGCCCTCGTTCTGGTCGGCGGGCACGGAGGCCTCGGAGCGCAGGTGCCGGACGCTGACACGGCGCCGACCATGGGCAGCTACGACGTGGTGCTCAACTGGCCGAGACCCCTGCCGGACGCGTTCGCCGGCGAGCACGACGGGTGGACGTGGGGGTCGGGGGCCGCCGTGTTCGCGGAGAGTGCCGACAAGGTCTGGGTGGCTCAGCGGGCCGAGATCGAGCTGCCTCCCGGCGCGGAGCCGTGGATCTGCGCATGCCTGCTGAACCCCCGCCGGACGAACACGGGCCGGCGTCCCTACGCGGGGGAAGCGAGGGACTACGATATGCGGCGCCACCACATCGTCTTCGCTGTCGACCGGAGCGGCGAGACGATCGAGGAGTGGTTGCAGTGGGACGAATTTCTGGCCCCCTCGACGGGGATCGCCCGGGGCCCGCACAAGCTGCTCATCAATCCGTACGACGCCGAGCGGCATATCTGGATCGTGGACGACGACCTGCACGTGATCAACATCTTCACGAACGACGGCAGCCGGCTCGTCAGGACTCTGGGGGAGCGGGGGGTGCCCGGGCGCGGCCCGAACAACTTCAACCGCCCGACCGATATCGCGTGGCTCCCCGACGGCACGTTCTTCGTCGCCGACGGCTACGCCGGAACGCGGGTAGCCAAGTACGACAGCGACTTCAACTTCCTGACGGACTGGGGCCAGCCCCCGGTCGATCCCGACAATCCGGGCCCCTACGAGTTCTGGTCGGTCCACAGCATCGGCATCAGCCGCGACCGAAGGCTCTTCGTCACGGACCGCGAGCACAGCCGGATGCAGGTCTTCGACGAGAACGGCAACTTCCTGGACATGTGGCCGACCGGCTACGAGTCGGCCGTGCTCACGCACATCGTCACGGAGGACGACTACGTGTGGGTGGCGGACTGGAACACGGATACGATCATCAAGTTCGACCTCGAGGGGAGGTACCAGCTCGCCATGGGTGGGACGGGCCCTGAGCCCGGCCGGTTCGACGGGGTGCACCAGATCCACGTGGACGAAGAGGGAAACCTGTACGTGACCGAGGTTTCCAACGACCGCTCGCAGATGTTCAGGCCCCGCGCCGGCGCCGACCCGGAGACGCTGATTCACCGGCGCGTCGGCGAGGGGCCGGTCCGCTTCCCGTAAGAGACACGCCCGGAGGTGACATTTGCAGATGACCGCTAGAGCGCTTGCCCGGTGTCGACGAGCCAAGGGGCCCCTGCTTGTCGTGGCGGTCAGTTGCATGGTCCTGGCGGAGCGGGCCTCCGCCCAGGAACAGAGCCTGGGCCGCGTGCGGGTTCCCACGAGCCACGCCAACGTGCACATGGGCTCGAGCACGAGTCAGCGGGTGCTCTGGCTCGCTCCGGAGGGTACGGTGCTCGAGGTCGTCGATCGCCGGGGAGAGTGGTTGGCGGTCCGGCTGACGCCGGAGATGCGCGAGACGGGAATCGTCATGCGCTGGTACAGGAACGAGGACCGGGGGTGGCTGCACGAGTCGACCGTCGAGACGGCTGAATAGAGGCTCTCGCCGGTCGCCGAACGAATGGAAGGCCGCAGGGACCACGGCCCGGCCCGTGTCCTGCGCACCGTCCCGTCTCGCTGGTGATCCTGGACGACCAATGCCGGTCCCGCACGTTCCGAACGCCCTCGAGCCGCTCACGGCGTCCCCTGCCATCCGCCCCATCCCCTGCGTCTCGGGGACATTCTCATGGAGCCGTCGTCGCACCCATGAGGCGGCCGCAGGCAGGTGATGCTACCGGCTCACCCGGCTATGGATTCCCATGCGTGCCCTCATCGTTATCCCTGGTGCCATGACGCCGTCCGTCAGGCGTGCCAGGAATGCAGCGACAGCGGGGTCGCCAGCCACGACAGCGGTGGCCCAATTGCAACTCGGTTCGCGGGACTCCTGGCCATCGGCGTCACCGCCGTACACCGGAGCGATGGGGTGCGCGTGACGTCCGCGCTCCTCAGCGCGACCGAGGCATGGGTGACATCATCAACATGTCGGGCCCTGCCAGCTCGACGATCTCCCGGAAGTTGGCGTCCCGGCCCATCGCATTTCGGGAGAAGAGATGCCGAGGCATGAGAAGCTCCGCCGCGAGGTCGTTGGCCTCCCACTCGCGGATCTTCCCGCTGTGTGCTCCAGTCGTCGTCGGGACCGTCAAGCTGGTACGCGGCCGTCAAGGTCCCGGACGGCGCCCCGCAGCTGGGCATGACGCCTCCGGGGCCGTACGTTGGCGTTGCTCTCGAACCAGCGCCCACATCGCCAACCCGGTGAGGAATCGTGAACCAGAACGTGGTCATGGCCACTGTCGCGGGCGGCATCACCCTGTTCATCCTGGGCGGCCTCATCTACGGGCTGCTCCTGGCGGACTTCTTCGCCAACGACGCCGTGAGCGATCAACCCATCTGGTGGGCGGTGACCCTGGGTCAGCTCCTGTCCGCTGCGTTCCTCACCGTCATCCTGGGCTGGAAGGGCGTATCGAGCGCCCAGGAGGGCTTTCAGGCCGGTGCCATCATCGGGGCGCTTGCGGGTCTGGCCTTCGCCCTGATGATGTACGGCACCACGGACGGGATGCACACGATCGCAACCGTCATCGCCGATACCGTGATCACTCTGGTCGTTTACGGGATCGGCGGCGCCGTGATCGCGACCGTCCTCAACCGCGGTGCGGTTGAAGCCTGACCGCCGTCGGCGCCGCGCCGACTCGAAGAACGCGTTCTCCACAGGCAGGCGGCATGCGTAGTCCGCCGCCCACGTCGGAGCCGACAGCCCGTGAACGGGCCGGACCCGGCGACGGTCAAGGCACACCTTCCGTGGCACTATGCTATGGAGCCCGGACCCACGACCAAATCGCGAAAACCCCCGTTCCATGGGGTTATCGGCGTGCCGGAATGCCGAATGCAGCTCGAAAGTGTCGAAGACGAGCTTGACATTGGGGACCAAAATTGCCTAGCCTACGTATTCTGGCTTGCCGCGGGCAGCTCCTTGACATCAGTTGACCGTGGCCGCGTCCTTGGCACCGGTACTTCACACGTGGGCTCCGATCGCCGCGACTAGGTTGTCACAAGGGCTTTTGTCGTGAATCCTGTCGATTCCTCACCGGTCACCGGCAACGGCACGCCGAAGATACCCTCCGCGTACATCGAAGGTTACGAAAAGGCCCGTCTCTACGATCAGGCCTTGGCCGAGAACTACGTCAGGCACACCACCATCGGTGACCCCGGGCTCGACCCGATCATGGAGGAGCTCTCGGCGGAGTTGTCTCCGGGCGACCTGCACCGGTTCATCGGGGCCGGCATAGAGCAGAACGAGGAAGCTCTGCGTCGCGCGCCGCGTGCCCTGCGCGATTTCTTCAGGGACTTCCAGGAGCCTCCGTGGCTCTACTACGAAGGTTTTCGTCCCGGGATCCGCATCTTCCACCAAAACGTGGACCTGATGCTCACCGCGTTCGTCACGGGCGTGCTGGTGGAAGGCTTTTCGACGCTCATCGCCAAGTCCTTCAGAATTACCGGGCGAGTGGCGAGCACCAGAAGGCGTCTGCAGCAGAACAACCGCCACATGCTGGAAATCTTCTTTCCTGCCGGCCTGCAGAGAAGCAGCGAGGGGTGGAAGCTGTCCACGCGCATTCGGTTCATTCATACCCGTATACGGGGCCTTCTGGCGAAATCGGATGAGTGGGATCACGAAGCCTGGGGGACGCCGCTGAGCGCGGCACACCTGGGTTTCGCCATCTCCGTCTTTTCGAAGCGGCTGCTGGAGTACTCGATGATGCTGGGCGCCAAGTTCAGCAAGGCGGAAAAGGAGAGCGTTCTCGCCATCTGGCGCTACGCCGGCTACCTCATGGGGATACCGGAAACCATCCTCTATACGACCGCCGAGGAAGCGGAAACGATGTACAAGCTCGGCTACCTGTGCGAGCCGCCCGCAGATGCCGATTCCGTAGCCGTCGCCAACTTGTTGATCCAGTCCATTCCGAAAGTTGCGGACATAGAGGACCCGGCTGAACGGGAGAGACTGGTGAGCTTGGCCTACCGTCTGTCGCGCGGCCTCATCGGCCCCGAGCTCGCCGACAATTTCGAGTTTCCACCGGACCCCAGATTCGCGACTCTGTTCAAGTACCGGATACAGCAGCGCTTTCTACGGTTGTTGCGGACCAACAAGATGGTCAGATCGGACAACTTCACCCAGCTTCTCCAGATATCGGTGTTCGACGGCGAGGGGCTGAGCTACAAGATGCCGGACCACGTCCACACGTCGCAATCAAACCCGTGGTGACGATCGAGTAGCTCCCCGCTCCCGGTCCAAGGTTGTCGCAGCGACGACCCCTTCGCTACGGGACCCCTACATCGTCGCCACCGTGCGCCACCGGTGGCTGGTCGTCGGATTCATTGCCTTGCTCATGCTGGCCCTGACGGTCGGTGCCCGCTTCATCGTCGTTACGAGCGATGACCTCGTCCTCTTCAGGCACGACGATCCACAACTCCTCGCGTTCCAGGCCTCGGAGAATACGTCCGCCGCCACCGCGACCGCTCGGTGATCGCCGTTGCACCTTCCGAGAGGGATCGGTGTCGACCGACGGCGTGTGGGAGGCACTCCAACCCACCTTGGTTGACTCCCTCACCAGCGATGGCCATACCGAGGCGCCCCTCCGCGGGTAGCCGGGGTCCTGCGGTCGCACGCTCTCTCGGGCCGGGCTTGCCGTCGTCACGGCGGGTTCCTTTGCGGGGTTTCCCGCCCATCCAGGTTTCATCCGTCTCGACGATGCCTTGGAGCAAGTGCACGTCCGTTGCTGGCCTGGCCGCCCGAATACGTTGCCGCATGTACGGGGACGTCTGCTGGGTCAACTCCGGCTCATGGACTGGACATCATGGCGTTGAGCCCTGCCCTGCCTCGGGTACCGTGCATTCCGATCGACGTCAGAGCCACCTTTGAAGTGATTGGCTATGGGCGGTGGCCTTCGAGAATTCGGTGCGGTGGCGCAACCGGTTGCATCCAGGGCTGACCACTGGAAAGAGGGAGAGATACGCTATCCAATCTCACATCCGGCTGGTCGTACTCGGAACATCGGTGACCAGCTTGTATGGCGTGCCGCACGCCATACAGGCAACCGACTTATCCACTATGAGTTGCGGTAATCTGTTTCTAGCGGGGACACGGAACAATGCGCTTGCCTGGTGCCGGCTGCAGGAACCCAGCACGCCGCGTTCTGCCCAGCGGGATCTGCCACCGACGAGGAGCCTCGTCGGGTCGGGTTGCCAGTATGCGAACGACGACTGACTGCGACGAAATGCGTTCGGGATCCGCAGGCCTGTCATCGTCACTGCGGGAAGGTTCTCGACAGAGACAAGCTTCAGGTCGATGTCAGTGATCTTCCAATACGCTCGCAAGATGTCCCTGTAGTCTTCGTACATGCTCGCGACGAGGGCGGCGGAAACGGTCGCGATCGCCAACCCCGCATGCCAGACGACGGCCACGCCGTTCTCGGTGAGGATCACCGGCCAGTACCGCGCGAGGAATTCGAATTGCCGCCCGACGAGGAGGAAGGCGGAGCCGGCGAGGGTGGCTGTAAGGCCGACGCCGATTCTCCATGGCTGCATCTGTGGATCCTCCCGGAGCTAGAGGTCGAAGTCGGCCGCGTCGCGCCCGGTCGCGCCTCGCGCGGAAGCCCGGTCTCCGCTCTGGCCCAGAGCCCGAAGCACCCGGGCCTTGGTGGCGCCCGCTGCATACAGCACGAACCCGGCCGCGGCCTTGGCCCGGATGCACGGTTCCCCGTAGTGGTTGGATGCGGCCTCGATGTTGACGCGTCCACCCGTTCCCCCGGGGCCCGTGTATTCGATCTGGGCATCGGGATAGAGGACACGGCCCCGGGCATCGATGGGGAGGCTGAGCTCCCGGGCGGCGCGGTGCGGCTCGGCATCCGCGAGGCGCCTGCCGCCTTGCCGGCGCGCGGACTCGCTCCGCCCTATGACGCGGCTCTTCAGTTCGTCCTCGAGCCGGATGCGCCGAACAGCGGCGCCCCGCCGGAGCAGGCGCCGCCGTTCGTGTCCGCAGGCCCGATAGACGGCCGCATCATGGGCGACCCGGCCGCGTGGGATGCGAGGGGACCCGAACCGCTGCCCGGGTTCAGGCCCTCCCTGGCGGCCAGGTCGCGCACGGCGGCAGCGCCGCTTCGGGTGACCGTCAGGAGCTGAAGTGGGCGGCCCCTCGACTCCTCTCGGCTCTGGACTCGCGGACGATCCCCTCCCGGATCCACGCATCCACGGCCCGGCGGGTGGCGTGGGGACCGCCTGCGAAGTGGATCTCGGCCAGATCCCGGAAGGAGACGCAGCCGCAGATGCCCACGTCCTGGAGGGTCCGGCCCGAGCGTCCGCGAAAGGAACGGGGCTCGCCCTCCCTATGCCGATCGTGCTCGGGGAGGTGGCCGTCCCCCGCGCGGCCGGGCTCGCGATTCTCCGGTGCGCGTCTTCGATCCGATTCGGTCGTGCGGTCGAACATCTGCTGGCTCCTCTCTGGCGTCAGCGGCTCATACAGTAGGTGCTGCGTGCCAGGCTCATGAGTTCACACCCTCGTCGAACCGAGAGACCGTCGGGCCGCTCACCACGCAGGGCGTCGCGCCGCTCGGCAGGCCCGCTGGCCGTCTCATTTTATTGAGCAGCTCGTTCTCCATGACCAGTTGACCCACCTTGCGCTCGAACTCTGCGATCCGCGCTTCGTAACGCGCCAATAGATCCCCCTGCACGACTTCATCATCGAATTCGCCGGCCTCGTACTTGGCCACCCAAATCCGAATCAGCGAGCGGCTTATGTCGTGCTGACAAGCCAATGCGGCGAGGGCGATCTCACCCGATAGATACTGCTGCGCCACCTCGCGCTTGAACTCCAGACTGTAGCTGGGACACCGAGCCATCATCCCTCCTCCCTGCCCCAGCAAGCCGACTGGCTAATTCCCACCGCCAAAGTGTCCAATCGATGGGGTTCACTTCAAAGGGAGGGCACGTTCGCCCCAATCTCGCCGGGAGCTGGCCGAGTGGGGCGTGCGCGCTGGCGGCGCCCGGGCGTTACCACTATTCTGAGCAGTAGCAGTCAATTGCTCAGAGTACAGGTGGACGTGGTCAGGAGACCGAACACCCGAGGAGGGACACATGAGGGGCACTTTGGCTCAGTTCCAGCGGCAATTCTGGCTCGCACTGTCCGCGCTGGCTGTGGGGGGGATCTTGTGTCTGCCCGACCAGGCGCTCGGGCAAGCGGGTCCAGAAGACGAAGTCACATTCGCGAAGGACGTCGCACCCATCGTCCAGGCCAATTGCCAGAGCTGTCATCGGCCGGGCAGCGTTGCGCCCATGTCGCTACTGACCTACGAGGACGCGCGACCCTGGGCAACGCTCATGGCAGAGCGCGTGTCCGAGCGCATCATGCCCCCGTGGCCGCTCGATGTGACGGTCGGCATCCAGGAGTTCAAGAATAGTCGTGCGTTGTCGGACGAGGACATCCAGACGATCGTCCGCTGGGCCGAGGCGGGGGCGCCACTGGGTGATGCGGCGGATCTGCCCCCTGCGATCGAGTGGCCCGATTGGTCGGATAACTGGAGCTTTGCCGGCCACTTCGGCCGCCCGCCAGATCTGATCTTGCCGTCTCCGGTCTACCATGTGCCTGCTGAGGGGCTGGATCAGTGGCCACGCCATGAGACCCTGGTGGAGGGACTCGACGAGCCACGCTGGATCAGGGCCGTTGAAATGAAACCTGGTAGCCCCGAGACGCGGTACGTCTACCATCATGCCAATCCGAGCCTCACCCTTCCCACGGACACGGATGAGACGATGGGCGCTGGCCAGCTGGTACAGTCGGCGGCGGGGGCCGACGGGTTCATCTTCCCGGAGAGCACCGGAAGGCTGATCGTCCCGGGTTCGACGATCGAGTGGCCGATACATTACTTCCCCCAGGGCCAAGCGGTGGATGCATTCCTCGAGGTCGGACTTTGGTTCTACCCGAAGGATGAGGACCCCAGGTTCGTGACGGCGGGCGAGGTGCATCTCGACGCCTCCATGGGGACGATGACCGGTGCCTCGCAGATCCGCTTGCAGGGTCGGCGCCCGGACGACCCGCAGCTGGGTGGGTCCCAGCCGGATCTCGTGATTCCCCCGAACAGCCTGGGCATGACGCGAGGTATCACGGTGCTGGATCGGAACATCCGGGTTCACAGCATCCGCGGACACCTGCATCTGCGTGGCAAGAATCAGATCGTGGAAGCGGTCTATCCGGACGGGACCTGGGAGGTCATCAACAAGCTCGACTGGGATCACGCCTGGGCGACAGCCTTCCTCTATGAGGACGACGCGATGCCGTTGATGCCGAAGGGGACGGTGCTGATCGTGACCTCGGTCTGGGACAACACGCTGAACAACCCGCACAATCCGGATCCCACCCAGTGGGTCGTGCGAGGTGACCGGTCGGTCGACGAGATGGGTCATGTGCGGCTCGGTGTCACCTACTTGTCCGATGAGGAGTTCGAGGAGATGGTCAGAGAGCGAGAGGCCCAGCAGGTTGCGGGCGTGGACAACTGAACGCGACCCGCAACCGGCGAGGGATCAGTTCCGTGGGAAGGAGGGAACGATGAGTTTGTGGCACCCGCTCCTGATTCTCGCAGCGCTCCTGATCGCTCGTCCTGTGGTGACTCCGAGCCCCGCCCAGGGTCAGGAGGCCGTATCGCCTTTCGATTTCGATCCGGCCTTCGAGTTCGGTCCGTTGATGAGCATGCGGAACCTGCGCCCCAACGAGATGCCGGTGATCCCAATCTTCGGCGGATGGATCGACAACGGGGATGGCACGGCCGATCTCTGCTTCGGGTACAAGAGCTTGAACCTCGAGGAGAGGAGGGACGTCGCCCACGGCCCAGACAACTTCATCGAGCCAGCTCGTTTCGATGGGGTCCAGCCGACCTTCTTCCTCGAGGTGCCGCCCGGCTGGCACCGCCACTACTGCGTCTTCAGCGTAAATGTGCCTCTGGGCAGCGAGCCCGTCGTCTGGACGCTGAAGCACAACGGCTACGAGTACACGACGCCGGGCCATACCGGATCGATCAATTACAAGCTCGACAACACGTGGTACCCCGCGGATCGAGGTACGGGCGGGGAGGGCGGCTCCATAGCCCCTCTGGTCGAGTTCGTCGAACCGGAGGGGTCGGAGCATGTGGGCCGAGCCGGAAGCGGTGCCCGAGCCAGGCCCGTCAGGGCGAGAGTCGGAAGTCCTCTCACGCTTAGCATCGCCGTGAGCCAGCCCCACATCGAGGAGTACATGGGCGACCCCAAGACGTTCAACGTCTACTGGTACAAGTACCAGGGGCCTCCGGGGGAGGTGATCTTCTCCGAGAGCACCATCCGCCTCGAAGGAGGCGATACCGTCGAGAGGAAGCTGGCAACGACCACGGCCACCTTCCCCGCGCCGGGAGAGTATTTGCTGCTCGTGCAGGCGCTCAACAGCAGCTTCCCATCCCAGTGTTGCTGGACGAACGGGTACGTGCAGGTGACGGTCGTGGAGTGAGTCGACGGCGCTCCCTGGTGTAGCGAGACGGAGGCGGCGGATTCGTCGAGTTTCTGACGCAAAGTGGGAGCCCGCATGATTCCACTACTTCGAATCGGCCTGCGGGCCATGGGGATCTTCTCCCTTTGGACGAGCACGGCGGTCGGAGCGCGGGCGCAGGAAGGCGTGCTTGTAACCGGCCGAGTGCTGGAGCAAGAAGGAGAGGGACCGGTCCGGGGTGCGCTTGTCCGACTGGAAGGCACCCAATTTGGGAGCGTGTCGGACTCCACCGGCGTGTTCAGACTCTCGGCAGTCCCTTCAGGCTCCTATGTTCTCTCCGTTCGCCATCTGACGTTCGGCACCCGAACCGAGCCCCTCGAGATCCCGCGCTCTTCTCGAAGGGTGGAACTCACCGTCCGGCTCTCGGCAAGCGCAGTGGAGCTCCAGCCGGTCGTCGTCGAGATCCTGTCTCAGGCAGAGCGAGAGCTCCGAGCGGAAGGAACTCCGAGCCGCTACCTGGACCGAGACCTGATGCGGGAGTATTGGCTTCGCGGCTGGAGCCTGGCGGACGTCCTGGGAGCGCGAGTTCCAGGCATCACCCTCGACCGGGGCTCGAGATTGAGCGGAGTCCCCTCCTGTGTCATGTATCGGCGCCCCGCATCCCTCGTGGGCTCAGGATGCCGCCCCCCGCTCGTGATCTTGGATGGTATCCGGCTAAGTGAATCCAATCTCTTCTTCCAGAATATTCCGCTTCGAGACATCGAATCTGTCAGGGTGCTGCCATCGGCTCTGGCCGGGGTTCGGTACGGCACGGGCTCCGGCTGGGGTGTGATTCGGGTAGAGAGCCGGCGCCCGGGCAACCGGAGCGACGACGAAGCCCCGGTGGCTCCCCCTTCGGTCAAGTCCTACGACTGGGACCTGGAGCCGGGGGGGCATCCCTGGCTACGAGTATTGGGAGGGGCGACTGCGGGCAGCCTCGCCGGGCTGGCCATCGCTCTCGGTACGTCAGGAGATTGCTCTCCGCTGAACGAGACACGAAACGAAGATTGCAGCGGACGCGGAGTCCTTACGGCGGGCATCCAGACTTTCACCCTACCCGTCGTGGGCGGAGCCCTCGGGGCGAATCTCCTCGGGAGGACGGAGTGGAGTCGAGGAAAGTTCGCCCTATCCACGTTGGTCACCTTCACACCCATGTTCATGGGGTACTTCTTCGCGACGCCACTGGGCCCTTCGGACTCGTTCAAGGCACAGGAGACGTTCGGGCGGGTCGCGGTTGTCGTGGGTGTGCCGATCGTGGCAACCCTTGCGGATCGGGCCTTCCGGAGGATCCGGGGTACACGGAGATACTCGCCATAGTCCCCTGGTCGGGTAGGAGCCGGGTCCACCGACGAAGGCGGCCTCGTGCCTACTCCTGATATGGAAGGGCCGTCGGAGGTCCGTCTCACCGCTTCTGTGGAGTCAGTGCGGGGTGTCATCCGCTTGGCCTCGGGTGCGGGCATTGTCGGCAGGGAGTCACGTGGAAGCCGCGGCGAGGAGGCTTCGGACCTCCTGATCGCTGACCTGTGGAAACGAGCGGTAGGACAGACTGATGGCGAAGAAGGGTTCGGGTGTAGCGACGCAGACGACCGCGTCGGCCTCCATCGCCAACCGGGAACACGTCTCCCTGGGCGCCACTGGCACGGCTACGACCACCGCCGCGGGCTCTGGGAGGCGAGCGGTCTGGATCGCCGCTAGGACCGATGACCCGGTCGCCACTCCGTCATCCACCAGGATCACGGTCCGCCCCCGTACCTCCACCGGAGGCCGTTCTTCGCGGTACGCGCGTTCTCTTCTTTCGAGCTCTCGCGCCTCCTCCTCGATCAGGCGCTGCATCTCCTGTTCCGACACCGACACCCTCGCCACCACGTCGGGGTTCATCACCCGCACCCCGCCTGACGCGATCGCGCCCATCGCCAACTCGGGCTGACAAGGGGACCCGAGCTTCCGAATCACCAAGATGTCGAGGGGAGCCGCGAGGGCCCGGGCTACCTCCAGTCCAACAGGAACGCCCCCGCGCGGTAAGGCCAACACCACCGGGTCCACCAGACCACTGCGCTGGAGCAGTAGATCGGCCAAAGCCCTACCTGCTTCCTCACGGTTCTCGAACAACTGACTCATTCTCTCTCCTCAGCCACTCCTTCAGCGTCTTCCACGGGTAGGCTTCTCCACGTCCACCTACTGGTCCCTCCGAGCCTGGCCTGACGCACACTGTAGCGTATGTAGCCCGACCCTTCGGTGCCTTGAGCGTCTGTGTCGATGAGGATCTCGGCGCCCGCCTCTCTAGCCCGGCGGACGGCGACAGCGTCTAGGGGCAGCCGGCGGGGGTTGGAATCACTGAGGCTCGCGACGTCTTCGTCGCCCATGTTGTCGTAGAAGACGAATCGCCCTTCAGCACGGCTGCGCGATCGAGGTCTTCGAGAAACGCCTGGTTGACTGCGAACAGCCGTGAGACCGGCACGGGCGCACCCCCGAGGGGCGCGCCCGTCGTCCGGCCGCAACGTCTTGGCTGGCTCTTAGTTCCCGACGTAGCGGACGAAGCGGCGCGGGCCCACTTCAGCGCCGTAGAGAACCTCCCCACCCCTGATCAGGGCGGCTCCCTCCGCCGCGGTTGTTCCCCCCTGCGTTGGGTCGGGATCCGGAATGAAGTAGTCCACAGAACCATCCCTGGCGCTGCCAACGCGGAGACCGCGCTGCCATCCGGGGTGAGATAGGTCCAGGCCATTGTCGGGTCGGTCGCTCGACTCCGAGTCGGCAACGATCATGTTGTCGTCCTCGTCGATGTGGATCCCGCTCGGTCGGCTGAACTGGTACCAGCAATCCAGGTAGTTGCCGTCCTGCCCGTAGATCTGAATGCGGTTGTTGTCGCGATCGCCGATGAACAGGCGGCCCTGTGAATCGACATCTATCGCGTGCAGGCTGGAGAACTCACCCGCTCCGCACGGGCCGTTGCCCGGCCTACCCCATTGCATGAGGAACCTCCCGTTGCTGTCGAACTTCATGACGCGCTCATTCGTGCCCTCTCCATGGCCGTCGACCACGAAGATATCGCCATTACTCACCACGACCACGTCAGACGGAGAGCTGAACTCGTTGGGGCCGTCTCCGGTGACCTTGAGGGTACCAAGCTGCATGAGAATCTCGCCGTCCGGGCTAAGCTTCGTGACCTGCTGCCCAACGGTTCCGCCCGCACCGCGACCATCGGGGGGCAGCGGGTCGGTCACCCAGACGTTACCCTCCTCGTCCACGTGGATGCCGTGCGGGAAGGCAAACAAGCCGGCTCCTATTTGACCGATCAGGTTCCCGTCTGCGTCGTAGTGCAAGATGGGATCGACGTCGGGGGCGTCCACGCAGCCATTGCTCCCGCATCGGTCAATGGCCCAGATGTCGTCATGGCCCTTGGCGGCATCGACGCCCGCAGTAGAGCCCCAGTCGCGGCCGTCGGGCAGCGGCATCACCCGCGGCTGGGAGTAGCCCCTCGGAAGCTGTTCGTTGACCGGCGTCATGTTCGGGTTGCTGTAGTCGTCGTCCTGCGCAGCCGCGGGCGCCGCCCACGCGACGAGTGCCACGACCAGGAGCGGGAGCAGCGCCCAATTCATTCTCACGTGCCTCATCTGATCCTCCGGTCTAGCTGATGGTCAAAAACGTCCCGACAAGCAAAGAGAGTGAAGCGGGGCTCCAGTCAATTCCCTTGCCGTTCGAACCGTTCGATCGCGGTGTTCTCGTTCAGCACGTCGCTTTAGCCCTCGTCTGCCGAGCGTCACGTAGTACTGTCGCGCTCCAAACTGAGCGAACAAACCAAGCATGACGTGATTATCAGTGCCGCCGAAGCGAATCTACGTGGCGTACAGTCCTTTGGCGAATTCACTTCTTCACCCTCCCTCTTGCTTACGCAGTCGCTGACGAGGGGATCCATGAGCAACAGTCGGCGACCGGCAATAAGAAGGAGACCGCGTTGGCACACGAAGATTCTCGCAGGCACGAAGCTGCGCGCATTCGCGAACGTCTAGCTCGGCTTGCGGCCGAGACGGCCGCCCTCGACAAACCCTCGGCTGGATGAAACCATGTGAAGTCTTCGCCAAGACCGTTGCGTTCACCGTTTGAGACCGCCGGGGCAACTCCAGTCGCGCGGGCTCGGAGCTCGAAGGGCGAAAAGCCCGCCGCCCGGTCGGTCGGGGCCTCCTGGCGAACGAGAATTTTCCGAGCTGACGCTTGTGCAGATCCTGCCGTGAGGAGGTCGACAGCGGCGAGTAGGAGGGAACGCATCTGTGCTCCTTGGGAATGGGTGTACGGTGTCCGACACCCACTATCGTTCGACGGCCGCTCCCGTGAGTTGCGCGAGCGCCGCGAGCGTGGTCTGGGCAGCATTCAAGCCGAGCCGGAAGTCGTCGATCGAGTATGTCGTGAAGACATCGGTGGGCGTATGCCCGTGCGGGTCCCAGCCGCCACCGATCTCCGAGCCGCGCTCACTCTCACGGAGGCTGATCGATGGCACGAGATCCATGAACGGGGTCGAGTCCGTGTTCGTCATGTGCGGGCCAACCTGAGCCGGATAGTCCGTCGCGTATGCCTCGTTGGCCGCCTTGAAGAAGAAGGCAAGGTCCATCGATTCGCTCGCCATCGCGGAGTTGGACCGGAACTCGATGTTCACGTCCGCCTCCCGTCGCTGGTCGCGACTCACCCTGCCGTCGGGGCCCGGTGCCCCATGATCGAACAGCATCATGTCGTGCTGAACCATGCCGAGCCACACCGGCTCCGGGTAGATGCCCGACCCTGCGGGTTCCTCGATGCCCTGCAGCGCCTCCCTCTGCGTGACGTAGGCTCGTGACCCGCCGAGCCCCGTTTCCTCATTGTTCCAGAGAGCAAATCGAATCGAGCGCTCGGTCCGAACATCCGGCGCGCTGAGGATGCGAGCCAGTTCCATCACCAGTGCCGTGCCCGACCCGTTGTCGTTCGTGGCCTGGTTTACGCCGTGTCCGTCCATGTGGGCACCGACGATGTACATCTCGTCGGGTCGGCTCGTCCCGATCTTCGTGCAATAGACCTCCTCTCTTGCCCCGTCTACCGGCTCCTCTTCGTTCAGCGCTCGGATCCGCTCGTCGGGCTGTGCCATCAGATCGCGGTTCACGCTGGGGCGGCGCCCTCTTCCGAAGATCGTGCTTCCACCGGGACCCGACCCCTTGAAGCCGTCGGATCCGTCGGCAGGGGTCGTCGGGCGACTCGACGGGGCGCTCGGCGGCCGAGTGGGTTGAGGCCGGGGCTCAGGCGGGTACGTGTACGTGAGCCGTTCGGTGTTCGTGCAGCCGTAAGCCTGTAGCTGGGCTTCGATCCAATCCACGGCGTCGCGGTTGCGCCGCGTTCCCTGCCTACGGTCACCGAACCGGCTCAAACCCTCGATCGTGGACGAGTAACGTTCGAGGTCCAGACGGCCCACGAGGGTTTGGACGGAATCCTCGTCACGGGCAGGCTCCTGCTGTGCCTGGAGCGTCAGCCCCGGCCCCAGGCTCAAGGCCACCCATAGCGGGAGTGTCGCGAGTCGGATGACGTCCCGCTCAATCACGCCCACGATCACTCCCTCCCTGCGCTTCCATTCTTTCCTGATAGCGCGCACCGCTCAGAACGCCGGCCAAGCCGTAATTGCCCTCGTGGCAGGCGTACTCGTAGAGCCGGGCGTTCAACCTGGTCATCGGGATCTCTCCACCCCAGGGTTCGGTGAACCTTCTCGGATCGTCCACCGTGAACTCGTAGAGGATCGTCTCTTCGTCGACCCGGGTGAAGCGTTCGATCACCCTCGCGTCCTCCGACACGGGAACCCCCCGGATCGGCTGCCGTGGGCTGATGTTCGTGGTCTCGACCACGAGTGCGTCGCCCTCCCACCGGCCCCGGGAGTTCCCAAAGTACGGGCGGACACTCTTGGGCATCAGGTTGGGCTCACCAATCCGGACGATCCGCGCATCGTGGATCATCTCCGACATGATCATCAGATGATCGGCCGTCTGCACGATGATGTAGTTGGAGTTGTACGCCCCGACGGGGACCATGGGGGGTCCGGAGGGGGAACCGACCAGTATGCAGCGTTCGGCGTAGGGTCTCAGCTCCACGTGGTCGTATCGGCCAAATTGGCCTCTGAGCTCCTCGCGCTCCCGGATCAGCCGCTGCGCCTCGGGCGTGCGGGCCGGAATGCGACCGTTCGCAGGATGGGTGACGAGAGACGTTCTGGGCTCGCCATCGACCACGGCTACCCGCGTGCCCCTCTCCCAATAAACCTCGTTGTACTCGGCGCCGCTCAGTCGGAGCTCATCACTCAGAGACTCATCCCGGCGGTTGTCCGGCCTTCCGCACTCGACCGTCCCCGGGTCCGGGGGACACCCCTCTGACCCTCGCTCGATTTCCTCGACCTGCTCCCATGTGTACAGCGGTCCCATACCTTCCTGGCGCTCAAACGGAGTGAGGGTCGAGTTCGTCCAGTTCCCCTGAAGATCCGGACGGCCGTCCGGTGTCCTGGGGACTTCCCACGTCCCGTCGTCGCTGGTCGGAGATTGCGCCGCCGCGGTCGACACCACACCCTGGGCCGACGCCGTCGTATAGAACGCAGTCGTACAGAACGCAACAAGCAGGAAAGCGGTGTAGTGTGGTTTCATTTCCCCACCTTGTTGAATCTGGACCTCACCAGGTGAATTCCCCGGCGCCTGTCACGAAGGCGATCAATCCCTCTTAAACGTACGCAACTGCGAGCCCATGTGCGAGAAATCGAGTGGCTCGCTCGTAGCGCCACTCGGCCGCGTCCAGGTCGATGTCGGCCCACGCGGCCCTGCGCAACTCTCCGGGCCGCACGAAGACCGACGGCACCAGACGCAGAGCACACCGCATGGGCAGCGTCCCCTGGTAGCCGTCCGGGACCCGCAGCGACAGACCGACCTCCTTCGGATCGGTAGTCGCAGCAAGGTGCTTGCCCTTGGCCCGCGGCAACGCACCCCGCTGGTCCCGCGACACGTCTCGATCGACCCGTCCGGTCGCGACCGCATAGCGGAACACCCGGCCACAGATCTGAAGCATGCCGTGCGACGCCCTCAAGGCGCCGCGTTCTCACGGTCAACAGCTTCGGTGCCGTGACTTCGGCGATCGGCTCAGGTCCGATCCAGGGGACGACGTCGCGTTCCAACTGGCCTGAGACCCGGAAGGTGGAGCAGGAGGCCGGGCTCGCCACCCAGGTCACGAGCGGCCCCGAGGCTGCCGAGGGGGTGGTAGTGAATTGCGTCTAGCGAAATCGCGGACGACGTGCGGGTCGAGGCCTAGACACGCTCCACGCTCAGCACCGACCCCGCCTCGTCAAGGCGGAGCGCGACCTCGGCGCCGGGGATGAGCGCAGTCAGCAGCGGGCTCTCAACGAAGTGATGCACATGCGCCGCCCCACCGCTTGTGCCCTTCCCGCACGTGCACGTCATCCTGTGGAGTCGAGCGGTTGCAAGCTCACCGTCCCGTTCGACGGCGAGGTGGGGGCCGATCGCCGCCAGGCGCTCAGCTAACGCCTCCGTAATGAGCAGACGCCCATCATCCGGGGTCTTCCGTGACACCACCACCGTCTCCAGTTGCGGTATGGTCATGGGCGTCACCTCCAATTCGAATTGGCCGATCGTCGTGAGGGCATGGCTGGAGCACGGTCTGGCCGTCCTCACACAGCTGCCCGAGTAGGTGTACTATGGGATCCTTCACCGTCCTTTGGAACCCTTGGTATATTTGGAATCCCTCACCGCCCGCCGGCATTTTGAGGATCTCGTCGAACTCACGAAAGCGACCGCAAATGGCTGATGTCGTTGGATCAGCGGCCTATGACTATCTAACGATTCCCCCAGAATTGCCCCAAGCCTGTGGTTGTCTCCGCCATATGCCGGACTGACCGACAAGTCGCCGAAGCGCCCGGCACCCATGTTCCCTCCACAGGGCAACCCCCGGGCCCGCAATCTGTTCGAGATCATTAGTCTACTGTCACGAACGCAAGGAGTTCGACGGGGGTCAGAGCCCGGCGGTGGGTCCCGTGACTCGTCTACCTGCTGAGCCGCGCCGCGCGGGACTAATGTGTGCGCGCCAGCCCTTCCGGCGGCTAACGCCGGAGGGAACTTCCGCCGGTAGTGCCCGGTCCAGACGACGATGGCCGGAATGCCGACGACGGTCGGCAAGATCCACGGAACTACGGCGAGCGGTCCCGCGATCTCGTAGGCCCAGAGGCGCTGCGCACCGAAGACGATAAAGGCGGTGTGGAACGCGATGCCGCCCCCGAGCATCGACCCCAAGTGGCTGTAGAACCAGGCCATGTGGCGGGGCTTCGGATTGCGCATCAGCCGCAGCATGCCGGATCCGATGAAGACGCCGATAGGGCTCAGTCCCAACAGGATGGGCGAGACGTCGCTCCACGCCGCTAGAGCGATGGCTACCACCGCTACGCTGCCGGCCATCGACGCCCAGCCAAGAAATTCGTGGAAGGGGGTTCGCAGGTTACTCGGCTCCCTGCGGGTCGCAACGACCCGCATCGCCTGTCGCACCGTGGCGAACGTCACCACCCCGAGATAGCCCAGAAGGATCGCAAAGCCGTAGAGGTCCGGCCGGTCGGTGACCTCCACGCCGTGAACCCGGTAGGAAATGATCCGTCCCACCGACACGGTGACCGCCGACAGGGTCACGACGTAGGCGCAGTAGGCATAGACGCGGCCTGCCTGCACGTGGGCCCGCCCGCCCTTGCGGGCAAACACAGGGATCCAGAACGCCGCGAGGCCGACGAACCCGGTCGCGACGTGCGCCCAGATGAGGACATCGAACAGCACGTTCGTGATGGTCATGAGGGATGGCTCTGATCCTGCTGGTGCGGTGGTACGTCGTACGCCGCGGCCCCCGTGCCGTGCGCCAGCGCGAGACGCCGGTCGATCGCCGCCAGCGTCTCGTCGCACCAAGCCACCTTCGATCCGATGGAATGGATGCCCATCCGCAGGGCCGCGAAGCGATGGAACCCGGCGTCACTGTAGCGCTCGGGCACGTCGCCGAAGGCGCTTGTGACGTGGCGCTCGATTGCCTTCAGGCGGTCGAGCCAGCCGGCGAGATGGTCGCGCAGCGCCACCATGAACGCGCGGGTCTCGTGAATATCACCGATCTCATCCATGAAATAGAGCTGGGCGAGATAGGCGAAGCGCTCCGTGCCGACCGCCGGCCCGCCGCGCAGCCAGTGCAGCAGCTCCGTCCGGCCTTCCTCGGTCAGCGTGTAGACCTTGCGGTTCGGCCCCCTCGGTGACGGCTCGACCCGGCTCCGCAACAGCCGCCGCTGTTCGAGACGCTTGAGGGTCGGGTAGATCTGACTGAGCTCGGCGGACCAGAAGTGCCGGACGTTCTCGCTGAACGCCTTCTTGAGGTCATACCCGGTGGCGGGGTCCCGGAGCAGGCCAAGGAGGATGTGGTCGAGGCTCATATCACTATATCAGTAACGATATAGCAAACTATTTAATCTCAACCCGGATCCTGCGTGCGCCGTGGAAAGGCGCACCTTCCTTGCGGGTGCGAACCCCGCCCGGCAACTGTCGCTCCAGCCGGTAGCAGCCAGAGCGGTTTATGGAGGTGACGACATGGACTGAAGCTCTCTGGGAAAGGGCCTCGCCCGATACGCGACTTCCTAAACGCGCACGAAGGTGGAAACGCCGGACAGGGACAAGGGAGGAGCTAAATCGGCAGGAGGCTTAGCGACCATGCGGGCCGAAACGCGAGTGAACGCTGAGCAGGCCCCGAAACGGGTGTTGCGGAAGCCGACCCTCCGCAGGTAAGGGGAAGGCCGCCGACTGGCCGGGAAGAGAGCGACACGAGCACTGGCCGGTTTCCGCCGGGGTATTGGCGTCGGCACGCATGGAAGATGGAAGGTGTGGCAACACGGGAAGCCATGTCGGTGCCGTGCGCGCGGCAACCGGGACCCCGCGAGGGGCAGGCTGGGCCGGCATGGTGGCGGATGGGCCCGTATTACTGAGGACGCGGGGTAATGCCCGTCGAGGGAAGGGGCCCTGAGTTGGGAGCGGTGCGGAAAGGAGGCAGGGACTTGACCACTGACGGGAGTCTAAGAGGGTCGGCGGGAAGTGTTCGGAAACTCCAGAACGTGCTAAACGCGAAAGCGAAGGAAGAACCTGACAGGCGTTTTCACGCCCTCGTCGACAAGGTATGGAGGCAGGATTTCCTCCTGGAGGCGTGGGTGATGGTCCGGCGCAACGGCGGAGCGGCAGGAGTGGATGGTGTGACGGTCGCGGATGTCGAGGCGTACGGAGTGGAGCGTTGGGTAGGGGAACTGTCGCGGGACCTGAGGGATGGCGCCTACGAGCCGAGTCCGGTGCGCCAGGTGCTCATCCCGAAGAAACAGCCGGGGAAGTTCCGTCCCCTGGGCATACCGTGCCTGAGGGATCGGGTTGCGCAGGCGTCGGCGATGCTGGTGCTGGGGCCGATATTCGAGGCGGACCTGCAGCCGGAGCAGTATGCGTACCGGCCGGGACGAAGCGCGAAGGACGCGGTGCAGCGGATCCACAGGTTGCTGCACCAGGGACGCAACGAAGTGGTCGATGCGGACCTCTCCAACTACTTCGGTGAGATACCGCATGGCGAGTTGATGAAGAGCATAGCGCGGCGCGTGAGCGACGGGCGGATGCTTGGACTCATCAAGGCGTGGCTGGAAATGCCGGTGATAGAGGAGGACGGCAAGGGCGGCACTCGCCGCACGAACCGGGCGCGGAAGGAGAGAAAGGGGACTCCGCAAGGGGCTCCGATCTCACCGCTGCTGAGCAGCATCTACATGCGGCGGTTCATCCTTGGCTGGAAGGTGCTGGGCTATGCCCGGTGCTTCGGTGCGGAGATCGTGAATTATGCCGACGACTTCTGTGTGCTCGGGAAGGCCAAGGCGGCGGAGATGCTGGCGGCGGTCAACCGGCTCATGGACAGGCTGAAGCTACCGGTCAACGCACAGAAGACCCGATGCCTCCGGTGTCCCGAGGAGCCGCTTGAGTTCCTTGGGTACCGCATCGGCTGGAACTATCGTCTCACGGACGGGAGCCGGTACATCGGCACACGACCGAGCAAGGCGAGCGTTCAGAGCATCTGCCGCCGGATCAGCGAGCAGACGGACCGCAGACGCGGATGGCTGGAAGCCGAGGAAGTGACAGGGCGCCTGAACCGGATGATCTCGGGGTGGGCAAACTACTTCGATCTCGGGCAGGTCGATTCGGCCTACAAAGCTGTGGACCAGCAGGCAACCCGGCGGCTACGACAGTGGTTCTGGCGGAAGCACAAGGTGCGGGTGGGGAGATACGTGCGCCTCTCCAACAAGTGGCTGTGGGAGCAATGCGGCCTCACGCGCCTCGCGACGAGGACCAGATACCTTCCGAGGGCGAAGGCGTGATCCCAACTGAGAGCCCGGTGCGGGAAAGCCGCACGCCGGGTTGTGTGTCCAGCTAAGGCTGGTCTGTTGAGTGGGGGACAGTCCCACCGGGGTAACAATCAGGAGCCCCGTAGCTTGGATAGCAGGGAGGAGGGAAACCGAATTTCTGAAGCCTATCGACAATGTCTTCCATGGGGAGACAGCGAGTCATCGGGCCGCAACGCAAGTGAACGCACAGGTGGCCTCGAAAGTGCACATTCCGAAGGCCGAGCCCGCAACCCGAGGGCGAAGGCGGCATGGACGGTCGAAAGCTGATTGATACGGCCGGCCCACTTCGGCGGGGTGGTAGCGGTGGCACGATGACAAGGACAGACCGAGCAACTGGAGAAGCCCTCCTCGTCCCGGCGGGAAACTGTCGGAGCAAGGTAGGCCCTATAACCGGCAGAACCGGGAAATGGGTCGAAGACGAGAGGGTGGCGGATGGGCGTGTAGTAGCATTGAGGCGGGGTAATGCCCGCGGAGCGAAGGCGCCCTGCTGTTGACGTTTCCTCTGACCACAAGGGAGGCAGGGACGGGATGATAAAGCCGTCCATAGGTCTGCAAGACCTGAGGAAGAGGATATATCTCAAGGCGAAGGCTGACATTTGGCTGGAAGAGGTGGAGTAGGCGGTGGCCTTATGTGCCGTTGAAAGCGTTCCCCAGTCGATAGGCCACATAAACCGTGGGATGAAGACAACAGGAAAGCACAGTGCGGGAAAACCGCATGCTGTGTTTGACGAGGCGGGAGCTGGAAACGTGGTTACGGGAGCCGGACTGGGCACCGAGCGAAAGCAGCGGAACGCATATACACCGGACCCTAATGAATCGGCGCGCCAGCTCTCGACCCTACCGACGAGCGGGGGGTGGAAACGGACCTATGGGAGCCGGAATTGACGCCGACGCGAAAGCGCGCGGACCAGTGCACCGGACCCTAAGGGCACCGCGCCACCTCCCGACTCTACACCGAAAACGCGGGCGTGAGGCGATAGGCGATATCGGCCTCATCCCCAGGTACGGAAACGTGATCATCCATGATTGCTACCCGTCGTACCTGAGCTACGACCACTGCTCCCACGGGCTCTGCGGTGCGCATCTCCTGCGCGACATCACATTCATTATCGATGCCGTCAACCCCAGATGGGCCCGGCGCATGAAGAAGCTGCTGCGCGACAATGCCAGGCGGGTCGCCAAGAGCGACGAGTGCACACTGACCGACAGGGAGTTGCGGGTGTTGCGCCAGCAGTACCGCACCATCCTCACCCAGGCCAAAACCCAAAATGAACTCCCGCCCGTCCCACCCCGCACAAAGGGTCAGAGGGGCCCCGTCGCCAAGCCCGCTTCCGTCACCCTCTGGCAACGGCTCAAGACCCACGAAACCGACATCCTCCGCTTCGCCCACGACCCCGCGGTCGCCTTCACCAACAACCGGGCCGAGCGGGACCTCCGCATGGCCAAGGTCAAGCAGAAGGTGTCGGGCTGCTTCCGAAACGCCGCCTTCGCCAAGGTATACTGCAGAATCTCCAGCTATCTCCAGTCCATGGCCTACTCCGGCTACAACCCGTTCCAGGCAATCCACATCGCCCTCGCCGGACACGCAACCGACTACGTCCCCGCCCCAGGGGGGTGAGTAGTTACGTCTCGGGTTCCTCAATGCCGACGCAGCCGGTGAATGCATTGAAGGCGTCGACTGCTTCTTTGAATGTGATGGTGAGCGCCGCTGGGTCTTCCACCACGTCATGGGTGTTCGCCCAGTACCGCCGACAATGGTCGAGGACAGTGTGGATCAGATCTACTGTGGCACTAGGATCGCGAAGGACTAGCTCGGCGAGGAGCCCATCAGCCTCGCCGGCCAACTCCTCCCGTAGCCAAGAGTCCGTGAGTTCCCGGAAGGCGAGATCGGAGTGATCGCGGTCCATAACCACCGCACCGGGGTCGACATCAGCCTCGACGGGATAGGGTGTGATCAGGCGCCGACAGAAGCCGTGGATTGTCGTACTGGTGATCTCGTCGAGTGACTCGCTCGCAGCTGCAAGATTACATCGCTGGTTCTCGGAGATGCCGTCCGGCAGGGCCACCCGAAGCGGGATCGGAATGTCGCCGTCTGCCAAAGCGCCGACGAACTTCCGCACCCGGACATGTAGCTCACTGGCAACGAATTCGGTGAAGGTGACGGCGGCGATGGACTTGGGCGCGGTTCCTTCGCTCAACAGCAGTACGATGCGCCCGGCCAGCACCGCTGTTTTGCCCGTACCGGCTCCTGCCTCCACCAGAAGGGAGCGGTCATGGCCCGTGATGGCAGCTTGCCGGGCATCATCGTCCGAGAGACGTCGTTGCGACCCAGTCATCACGGTGCCTCCCAAACTCGCGCGGCTTCCCCAAGCCGCTCGGCGGCGGCACCCCTCTTCCGCTCGCAATAGGTGGCACCGGCATTGGCCGGGAGGGCGAAGGCGAGGTCATCGTGCTCGCCGCCCGTGTCCTCTCCCATCACGCCGCCGCCATCGGCGATATTGGCCCAGGCAGAGCACAAATGGCCGGAAAGCTCGCGAAGAGTGGCATCGGCGTCCCCGAGCCGTAGGTCTAGCTGGGCTCGGGGATATAGCAGTGACGCAATGATGCTCACCTCTTCGCCCAGTAACGCCCTGACAGCGTAGGCATAGAGACAGCGCTGCAGCTCCTTTCCGCCGTCGATCACAATAGCCTTCCTAGGTGCTCGGCCGGTCTTGTAGTCGCGCACGAGGGCGTAGCGCCCATCGGCCGCGACATCCAGTCGGTCGATGTAGCCCCTGATGTGGAAGCCGGTGCCAGGAATCTCGACGCGCGTGGTGGCTTCCCAGGGGAGTGAGACATCCGATTTGGGTTCGGCGCCGCCGAAGGGGACCTCGCTATAGGCGCGTGGATCTACCAACGGTTCGTCGTGAAAGGCCAGAGCCGAAGTACCGAGTGAGCACACTTGGTCGAGCGTGTGCCGCCAAATGACGGGAGGCGGTACGGCGCGCTCTGTCTCCCAAACCCGAGCGATGTCCATCGTCGCATCCTTTACAGCGGCAGCGATTCGTGCCTCATCAGCGGCCGCAAGACCACCGTCTTCCTCCAGAATCTGTAACGCTTGGTCCAGAATCTGATGGACGAGCTCGCCCATGCCGAGCGGATCCAGCGTCAGCGGTTCCTCGCCGCTCTCGGGCGCACGCCAGCGCATGCCGTACCGCCAGACGAACCCGAGCGGGTTGCGCAAGAGCTGGCGCAGCGAAGTTGCAGAATGGGCACGATCAAGGATTGAGCGGATCAACGGATGATCCGCCCGAACCACGCCGTCATGCGGCGTCAGTTTCGGGCGCAACCAGTCGTCCCAGCACATCGCAGCGGCCTTCGCCTGAACTGTTGTGCCGAGCTCTTCCGGCCGGGCCATGAGCCTATCGGTCTCGCTGAAAGCGTGCGCCGGCACGTTGTTTCGCGGCAGATAGGTCTCGTCCGATTGCACTTGAAGAAGCAATACGCTCCGGCCAAGCAACCGTCCCTCCTCGTCGCGGCGGGCGCGGGAGAGCACGACTTCATCTTCCGTCGTTGCCAGGATCGTCTCGAAATCGCGCCGATCGGCCGACGCGACTGGCAGGGGATCGAGCTCGGCGGTGGGTACAATGTGGTCGGAGAGCAAGCGATCTTCGGTGATGTGTCGGGGCCAGCGCGCGGAGTTGAGGCCGAGAAGGCGCACGAAGCGCCTGGGCGATGCCGCGAGCGCACTCGCCGGCATCCAGCATACCGAAGTACACGCCTCAAGGCCGTCGTCCTGACGCAGCGCCTCCAGAGTAAGGTCGAGCGATGCCGCTGCGCCGGCACCGAGCGCCTTGCGCCACAACGCGAGCGGTCTCCCGTGGAGCAGCTGCTCCCCGGCCTCCTCGGCAGCTTCGATCCCGCGACCGAGCACGGCGATGATCTCGTGCAGCTTCGGACCGTGGTCCGCACCGTCAGGCCACTGATCGGCGGTCAGCCCGTCGATCAGCCGCATCCAGGCAAATACAGATGAGAGCGGAGCATCCCCCGGCAGGATGTGCGTCCAGCCTTTCGGCAATGCCAGGAACGGGCCGGGATGGTCACGCAGCAGCGTGTCTAACCGCCGCACTCGGGTTTGCGACAGGCCGCGCAGCAGGACATCCGCGAGTGCTGCCGCGGCCTGCCCCTCCCGGCTCGCCGTGACCTTGACGCCATGCACGAAGTGCAGCTCCAGGTTGGCATCGCTGCGGAGCGCGAGGAAATGGTCGTCGTAGTCGGTGGGCGACACAGCAGCAATGGCTATATCCGCGTACTCTGCGATGCCGGATGCCATGAGATTGCGTGTCCAGCGCATGGCCTCCACGGCCTCTTGGTAGGCCGTGGCCGCGCTCACGATGGAGATTTCCGGCGCGCACGGCGGCGACTGCACCACGTCTATGAGACTGCCGTCGAGCCAGGGCGGCACGGGCCGGGGCCCGGCGATCGCGTGAAGCAGGGGTCGCCAGATA
Organism: Longimicrobiales bacterium; assembly: GCA_965218255.1. Lineage (GTDB taxonomy): Bacteria > Gemmatimonadota > Gemmatimonadetes > Longimicrobiales > Gaopeijiaceae > JAAXGI01. The sequence goes on from CBDCKJ010000001.1 coordinate 239,604, forward strand.
GGCGAGAGCTCGGTCATGCCGACGATCTTGATGGGACCAAGAAGGGTCAGCGCGTGCCGCATGTGCTCGTACCCTGCAGCCGCGAGGTCTGCGGGCCGCATCATCGCTGGCGGCAACGCGTCAAGTACGGCCTTCTCGAGATTGGCTACCGACTCAAGACGAGGATGCTCCCCTGCGCGTGCCTGAAGGTTTACTCCAGCCCGCCAAGCTTTGCGCAGGGTATCGGCCGCCGCACTAACCATGCCGGGCAGCTCCTTGACTCCGTCGAGTTCCCCGAGTCCCGTGTCCGGCAACACCCTACTAATTGCTTCCCTAAGCGCATCGTCGTCCACAGGACGTATCAAGCCCCCCGCGAGCCGCACAGCGAGCTGCTCGAAGGTCATCACTTGAAGGCCATGTCGACGTTCTCGCGCCGCTCTGAGCCGATGCTCACGCATGGTTACACGACCGTGGGCCACTATCGTGTGCCGCTCCAAGTTCTCTTCAACCTCCGGTTGACCTGAGACCGCAATCACCGGACAGCTGCCCATGAGAGAGGACCGTGGCCAGCTGCCTTCGCCGCAGCCAACTGAGAGAAGTGCGAGAGCCACTCACTTAGCACGGGAGAAGGGGACCGTGGTCCAGAGGCAATAGATAGCGCGCCGCAAGCCGAGCCAGCTACAGCTGGACCAGGAGCTCGACAGCGTGAGCAAGGCGTGGCACATCGTGGGCTCCAGCCGCCAGTGGTGGACAGGCTCGGCTTCACCTCTCCGATTCCATGATGAACGCACCCCACTTGTCCAGCGCGTCTCGCTTCTCATATAGGAGGTACCGGTCCCGGTCACCTGTGTACCTCTGGAATCCGAGAGTTGCTTCCTTGTGGCCGAGTACAGCGTCCGCTACATGGGTGGGGATCGCGAGCCCACCGTCCTCTACTGCCCGGACGGCGTGGGTCCGGAAGGTCGTGCGGAAGTCATGGACGGTCCAGCTTGGAATCAGGGTTTTCTTGCGGACCCTGGAGATAGCGCCGCCCATGTTCGTCAAGTAGGGTCTCTTTGCATTTGCCCGCGACGGGAAGGCCCATACATCCGAGTCAGCAGTCTCCTTCAGCTCTCTGATGACTCTAAGCGCCTCAGCCGAGAGCGGAACAACGTGGGTCCGCTTTCCTTTGAAGTGTTCGGGCGGAATCGTCCACAGGTCTCCGGTGATTGCATCCCATCGCATCGCGCGCACCGAACCGCTCCGCTGACCGGTCAATAGCGCGAGACGGAAGGCATTACGTGTTGCCAGCGGTTCGTCTCCGGTCGCCTGCCAGACGGCCTTGATTTCTTCTCGAGTCAGATACCGATCCCTTCCCACTTCCTTGGCCGGTAGCTCGACAAGGTGTGCGGGATTAGCCTCGAGAGTCGGAAAGCCTCGGCGTAGCCCGTCGTTGAAGATCGTCCGGATGAGCCCCAGCGTGCGATTCGCGACAATCGGGGCCCCTCTCTTGGCGATGCCTTCAACCAGGTGGACCACCTCTCGGCGAGTGATTTCCGCAGCCGGCCGATCGCCCCACGCGGGCAGCAGTTCCTTGCCGAGGAGCCGCGCTCGCTCCCGCTGGGTCACTTCCCGGGTCCGCATCGCCCGTGCCTCCAAGACTTCTTCGGCAAGCACCTTGAACGTGTAGCGGCCCGATCTACGGTCAGCACGCTCCTGTGCAGGATCCTCTCCCGCGTCCGCTTGCCTTAACACTTCGCGCGCAGCCGCTCGCGCTTCCGCCAGACTCAGATTTGGGTAGCTTCCCAGCTTCTGACGGCGACGCGTCCCGCACACCCGATACCTGACGCTCCACGTCTTTGCACTGCTCTCGCCACTTACCCGCAGGACCAATCCGGGAGTGACCGTGTCCCAGAACTCCTCGCGCGGTCGAGCCGTCCGCAACGCCCTGACCCCATGTGCGCTCAGCTTCAGTCTCGGCACTTTTCACCCCCTTTCGACCTCTGTGGGGTCCACTGTGGGGTCCACAATACGCTGTATGGCACGCTACACCAGTGGACACCCACGGACGTAGTATACCACGTAAGTCCTTTTATATCAAGGACTATCGGGATCTTTGAGGGATGCTTCTGGACGGCACTGGATGGACTATTTACTGGTTAAGAGTCAGTTGCTCTGCCAATTGAGCTAGCGGCGCCAAATCACCCTGCAGCATCGTGCTACTGTCGTCCCCGCCGTCTGCTTCCCTGTCGCGGAGAATCGCCCCCGGTCTCGTTCCCGTAGCCAGGGCGGATCTCAGCCAATGTTCCCACCCGAGTGACGCGACGGAGACGATCACGCGGACCATTCGAACTCCCGGTTCAGCGTCGTGTCCGGCCAACCTCGGCGCAGAACATATCAGCGCCAGCGAACCCAGGTAAGGTGTGCCCGGGGACCGTACGGGACTTTCTTCTTCTACGTACGCTCCCGCGGCGTCCCACGACCTGCTCGGGTGCCTACTCTCTTCGCTACGAGTCGCCGCTACGGGTGCCCCTCTACTTCGGCGATGAATGCGCGTGCTGCATCGGCGACCTCCTCCGTGATCGCCACGTGTCCCCGGTCCTCCCAATGCACGAATCCGTGGTGGATCCCGGCATCTGCCAGCGCATCGACCATGTCGACCGCCTGCTGCACCGGCACGGATTGGTCATCGTCCGAGTGAACGACGAGGATTGGCTTAGTACTGTCCGAGATCTGATGCATCGGGGACGCAAGGTGGCGCGCCCTCCTCGGATCCTCCCCGACGGGTGTCCACAAGTCGCCCCACGACAAGGTGTTGAGATCGTAGGGGCTGGCCACGCTGATCGCCGCGCGCACGTCGCTCCGGGCCTCCTCCCACCCGCCGATTCTAGGGTACGGACCGTCCCCCAGGTTGGCTGCGAGCGCGACCAGATGACCACCCGCCGAGTTTCCGATCAGGTAGATCCGGTCCGGGTCGATCCCGTACTCCGTAGCATGTGCGTGCACCCAGCGAATCGCGGCAAGCGTATCCTGATAGGGAATCGGAGCCGGGGAAGCTTCCACGAGTCTGTAGTCGATCGTCACGGCGAAGTAGCCGAGGCCCGCCCATTCCCGGACGTCGAGGGCACCATTCCCGTTTCGGGATCCGGCCCGCCAGCGTCCTCCGTGGACGTATATGAACGGAGCGCCAGGCGAACTGGTGCAGCGTAGCCGGTGCAAGTCCGGCGGGAAGGAAAGGCCAGCCACCACCTTCCACCCCGAGTCATGGGCCGTTGGCCGCGAGGCCAGGGGTTAAGCGTTGACAGGGGCGCGAGCAGGCAGGGCTATTGAGCACCGAAAACACGAATATCCGGGATGTCGAGACGCTCGTTCACGTCGAAGACAGCATCTGTTCAACCGTCAGGGCGATGGAGGGGCGGAATCCTGCGGTGCCGAAGAACCCGGGCATGTTCGTATGCGCTGTGCCGGGACCCGGGAGGTCTGCGTACTGTCCTACAGTCGTAGTGGGACCGCGAAGGAGAGGAGGAATCCGTAACCGGCGATGTACGGTGCGCAGAAGTCAGACACGGGAATATCAGCTATGAAGTCGGCGAACAAAGGAGCCTCGGCTCCGGCGGAGTCGATGGAGCGAAGGACCGTGCCCGAGGGGAATCCGGACGCTCAAAGCACGCGCCAGGCACAGGACTGGGCAAGCGTGTCACAGGCGAGCGGACGGATACGGCAGTTTGTAAGACGGGAACCACGAGAGCGTCTCACGTCGCTCCTGCACCATGTGACTGTCGAAGCGCTGCGCTGGGCGTTCTTCGTGCTGAAGAGGGATGCTGCGGCCGGTGTGGATGGCGTGACGTGGCATGCGTATGCGTAGGGTGTGGACGGCCGATTGGCCGACCTGCACGGGCGCGTGCACGCGGGAACGTACCGGGCGACGCCATCGAGGCGGGTGTACCTGCCCAAACCGGATGGCGGCACGCGACCGCTCGGCATTGCCGCGCTGGAGGACAAGATTGTCCAGAAGGCGGTGGTGGAGACGATTCTGACGCCGATATACGAGGCGGAGTTCCTGGGGTTCAGCTACGGGTTCCGGCCGGGGCGCGGGGCGCACGGAGCGCTGGACGCGCTGGCGGTCGGGATGGAAAGGCGTCGAACCGAATGGATAGTCGATGCGGACATCCGCGGCTTCTTCGACAACGTGTCGCGGGAGTGGCTGGTCCGGTTTCTTGAGCACCGGATCGGGGACAGACGGGTCATCCGGTTGATCATCAAGTGGTTGAACGCCGGCGTCATGGACGATGGAGAGTGGCGGGACGAGCTGCGGGGAACGCCGCAGGGGGCGGTGATTTCGCCAGTGCTGGCGAACATCTACCTGCACTATGTTCTCGATCTCTGGTTCCAGAAGAAGTGGCGTATCCACGAGGCGCGTGGCGACACGGTCATCGTGCGCTATGCGGACGACTTCGTGGTAGGGTTGCAGCACAAGACGGATGCCGAGCGATTCCTGAACGATTTGAGGGAGCGGCTCGGTCGCTTCGAGTTGTCATTGCACCCGGAGAAGACCCGGCTCGTGGAGTTTGGCGCATTCGCGCAGGCGAGGCGCCGCCGCCGCGGCATGGGCCGACCGGAGACGTTCGACTTTCTGGGCTTCACGCACTACTGCACGAAGGATCGGAAGGGGCGTTTCCAGCTGGGGCGCAAACCAGCGGCAAAGCGCGTGACGCGCACGCTGAAACGGATCACGGAAGCGCTGCGGCTGCGGTGGCATGATCGCCTTGAAGTAACCGGGCGATGGCTGGGCCGTGTGCTCAATGGATGGCTGAACCACTATGCCGTTCCGACCAGCTTCCGGTATCTGGCGCGCTTCGTCGCCCGTCTGAAACGGCTGTGGCTCAAGGCCATACGCCGCCGGTCGCAAAGGGACCGGTTCGGTTGGCACGATCTGGAGCGGATGACCGTGCGGTTCTGGCCGAAGCTGACAATCCGACACCCGTGGCCAAGCCAACGACTGGCCGTCAACGCGACCCAAGGGAGGAGCCGGATGCCTTAACGGGCACGTCCGGATCTGTGCGGGGGGCACCGGGCAACCGGTGTCCCTACCGCGATCGGGCTTCAGCTCGTCGGCGGAGGAGGGATAGGCGATGTCCGCGAGGAGCGCGGAGCCCTGGTGGGAGGCGTAGACAACACCATCTTCTACGGTGATCCCGGCAGCAGCCTGGGTCGCCCCGACGCGGGGAGAGACAGCGAGCACGAAGAGCGTGAGGAAAACCTGTGTCGTGGACCGACGCTCGAACGAACGGAATATCCTGACCTCCATGTCGAGGGGCGACGAGGCGAGGCCCCCGAGGGGGAATCAGCCTTTCCGGGTGTCCCGGCAAGGCTGCTCCACGTCACGCGAACCGAGCCATAATCTGCGAGCGGCAAAGAAGCCACGGCAACCCCGGTTCCCGTATGGGTAAGGGGAACTCCGGTCTGCGAGGTCGCCCCCGCGATCCCCGAACCTAGGGGAGGGCCGCTCCGGAGCGAGCTGGCGCACGACAGGGAGCCCGTGGCCGCCTTCGAGCCCCCCCCTCGGGAGCAGCTTCCCGTCTCCAGTCCTGCGGCCGCCGGGCGCCGCCCGTCGGTGAACCGGGAGCGCGGAGTGCTTGAATTCCCGGTCACGGCGTCCCTCCTGGCGATGCAGAACGCGGCGTGGCCCCTCGTCCCTGCCGAGACGATTCACAGGGACACAGGGAGCTGAACGGCGGCCTCCGTTTCGAACTGGCCGTCCATCTAGGCTTGCTCGTCGGAGATGCGCTATGGGCGGCCCTGGGTCTCGCCGGAGTCGGCCTCCTCCTGCAACCCGGGCGCTTCGGGCGCCGGTCGATCTCATAGGCGCGCGCTATCTGGTCTTGCGCTCCCGAGATGAGTGGCGTGCGTCAGGCGTGAGTATGCCCGCGGCACTCGTGCTGGTTGGAATGACGCGTCCGGCGCACTCCGCTCCGCTCCAGGATGGCGCTCTCGCTCACGAACCCGGAGAACATCTCCTACCGGGCGTCCGTGGGGGATTGCTCTCGGATCAGTCGGCGTGCATGAACCCGCGGTGACCGACCGCGGGATCTTCTGTGCGGGTTCCCCTCCCGTCGGTGCTGTGGGCGACTTCCTGCGCCGTCTTCGTCGATCGCCTCCTCGGACGGGTCGGGAGCGCATGGGTGGGGACGACGACGCACCGGCACTGTGCACTCTCCTTTCTCGTCCTGGTGCCTGCTCCGCTCAGAGCGACCGTCCCGGCCCCGTGAACCGGTCCCCTGGATCCCGGAGGCTTCCCTGCAGCGTTCCGGAACCGAACCAGCCGGGCTCTCCCCTGCCCTCCCGGTCGGGTCGAACAGGGGGAGGCCCGACGGGGCCGGAAGGTTACAGGAGCGCGGGGAGGGGGTCGACTTCCAGTCCTACCCGCGCAACCCGCCACTCAGTCGGCGAATGTGGCCACTACATGGTTCGTATCGCGAACCGAAGAGGTCGACTCCTCTTCGTCTACCACCCGGGATCACCGTATCTGGCCCTGCCGGGGCCGATCGCGACGTACTCCCGCATCCCCCCCTGCAGCGCGACTCCCCTTTCCACACGGAAGGGCGCCAAGAGGCGTTCCACCTCGGCCGGCTGCAGGAACTGCCGACCGAGACCGGGGGATCCCAGGAATTCGCGCCGTATGTGATGCTCATCCCAAAGGCTGTAGCGGACAGACCGGTAGGCTTCTCCCGCAGACACGCTGACGAGCATGTGCAGGCCAGCGTTGGGCGCACAGACCTTGGCTAGATGAGGTGCAAGAGCGGGGCGTTCGTGGGGCAAGACCCGATCGAACAAGTCCCACGCGAATACGAGATTGTACGGTGGTTGGGGCGTGTCGGGCAGGTTCAAGAGATCGCGAGCGCAACATATGTGTTCGTTGACGATGCCAGCGAACCTCACCCAGCGGGCATGCTTGCTGTAGACCCTCAGCGCAGCGTCTGTCCCGAGCGCCAGGTCGAGGACGGAGAGGTTCTTTCGTCCCCCCGCAACCCCGTCGAGAAGTGTCGAGATCCCGGGAGCCGCGCGTTTGACCGCCTCCTTTCGTCCAGTCCTTTTATCAGGCGCGCCGCGGCGCGCGGAGCTGGACATTGCTCGACGTCCGCGCCGTCACGCTGTTGGGGATTTTGCGGGCGTGGAGCTCGCCGCCGCCTTCTGGAACTGGACCTCTTTCGTCCGCGGCTCGCGTGGATTCCGGGCACCGCCTGCCCCGGGCCGGGCTGCGATGTCCCCCATGTCAATGCTGCCCCTGTAGATCGCCCCGTCCTCCATCGTCACCCGGGGTGCCATGAGGTCTCCCTCGACCCTCGCCGAGCTGAGCAGGATGATCTGTTCCTCGGCCACCACGTTGCCCTCTACCCTACCTTCTATCGTGATCGTCCGTCCGACGATACTCGCGTTTACCTGCCCGTCCGGGCCTACCGTGACCGCCTGCGACCCAAGGTTGATCGAGCCCTCGACGTGGCCCTCGATCACGAGATCCTCCTCCCCTGTGATCTCACCCTTGAGTCTAATCTTGCGACCGACCACGGCGACCTCGGGAGTGGGGGAGCGGGGCATACGCGGCGCACGCTCCACGGCGTCCGGAGTTGGGTGTGCGCTGGGGGAGGTGCTGGGTTGGCTGGGTGCCTCGTCCTTCTTCCACATGATGGGATTTCCACATGACAGGGAGTACTGGGTGCGTACGCGGATTCGGCGCGACCGGCCCTAGTTCCGGGCGCACCCCGAAGGTGGCCCATCCACGATGGTTGACGCAGCCGCCAAACTTGGGTGAGCCGGGCGCATGTGGCAAGGTGTCTTGCCGGGCGGCAAGAACGGCCGCTCGCTGACTCGCCCTGGTTTCTCCTCCCCGTGTGGATGGAAGGCGCAGGGGTTGGGCAGGGGACGGCGGCTCGGAACAGGGCGAGGAAGTGATGTCTCGCCGACCACTAGAGTCCTAGGGTAAGCGTATGGGAGTACTTGACCAGGAGGGTTCGCTCCTGGCTCAGAGGGGCCACGGGATCGACGGAGAATCGTTGCGAGTTGATCGTCTCGTTCCACACGATGTAGAAATCGTTTCCCTCCCTCGGATTGTAGCGGAACCGGAAGCTTGCCACGACGAGCTTCCCAGTGCTGTTGTACTGAACGAACGCCGAGGCCGAGGTTCGGGTGCTGACGGTGAGCTCCGTTCGCAGGCGCGCGAGATGCGAAATGAATTTCTCCCGCCGGCTGCGGAACTCGATCCAGTTTAGCTCGTACGTCCCGGTGAGCCTCAGGTGTCGCGACACGGACCAAGTGGGAGAGAAGCCGGCGGTGAGGCGGTTTCCGTCGTAGAACTCGCCCCCCGAGATGTTCGCGCTCGGGCGAAACCAGTCCCCGGAGGGGGGCGAGTAGGAGATGCTCGCCTCGCTGAACCAGTACGATCCGATCGGTGCCCTCGCGTCCTCGGACAGGAAGAACGTTGCGGTCAGGTCCTCGTAGCTCCTCGACACCTCGGCCGTGAGACGGTGCGATCCCCGCGTCTCCATCACGCCGGAGAGACCGACCCGGCCTGACTCGACCGAACCGTCCGCGTTTCTGCGGAAGAAGTCCCCATTAATGGCGAAACCGTAGCGGTTGAGTGCGGCCCCGGCGCCGGGACGCCACCCGTAGCCGAGGCTCCCGCCCCCGGCCAGGTAGTCCCGCCTCCTCACGAATCCCATCCCCGGCTCGAAGGAAGCGCCGGCGCGGATGAGATTCATGCGGTACGTCGCGCCGTCGTTTCCGCGCCGCTCCCAGTTGACCCGGGCGAGGCCCCGGTCCATCGCCCCGATCCGGGGGAGGTCCTCGTCGGTCGTATCGAAGCTCTGCGACCAGTTCACGGTAAGGAAATCCTGACCGAAGAGGCGGACCGACGCGTCGGCTCCGTAGAGGACGTTATAGCTCCCGTCCTCCCCGATCCGGCTCGTGACGAGCCCTCCCAGGTACGAGGCGTCGTTCAGGACCCGCCGGCGGATCCGGGCGACGCCTAGGTTTTCGGAGGGGATGGCCCCCGTCGCCTCGGCCTGCATGTCTAGAAAACCCACATCCCAGTCGCCGATTCGCCCCACGAGGCGCCCGCCCCCGTAGATCGGGATTTGCCTCCCGTTGACGAGCCCGATCCTCCGGGAGTGGAAGAGTCGCTCATTGAAGCCGAGCGGGACCTGGAAGATCTGGTTTCTCTCCTGGAAAAAGCGCCGCTGCTCGGGAAAAAAGAGGGAGAAGCGGGTCAGGTTGACCTGCTGATCGTCGGCCTCGACCTGTGCGAAGTCCGTATTGATGCTGAGGTCGAGATTCAGGTTCCGGGTGATCCCGTAGCGGAGATCCGCCCCGAACTCGCCCACCCGCTCGCTCGTGCGGTCGTAGCGGCCACCGGAGCGATCCAGTGTGTGCGCGTGGCCCCCGCCCCCGAGCACGTAGGGGGTGAGATAGACCGGCTTCGCCGGCTCGAGTCCTCTCAGGATCATCTTCCGCAGCTGCGTGGGCTTTGCGACGCTTGCGGGACCCCACTCCGGGGGAATCGCCGGGTGCACGATCGATTCCGCATTTCGGACGATCGTCCGGGTCACCGAGAAGCCCATCACCACCCGGTCGTCGATGACCTGGAACCCCATGCTTGAGAAGGGGACGCGGACCTCGGCCGACCACCCGAAGTCGGTGAGCGTCCCCTCGGCGTCCCAGAAGGTGTTCCACTCCCGGTTCGGCGGGCCGCTCGCGTCGTTGGCAAAGGTCCAGTCCGTGCGCACGCTGGCAGGCGTCGTGATGAAGACGAGAGTGTTCTCCTCGTCGTTGTAGCTGTCGAGTCGCATCCCGCATGAGTCGGTCTGGTAGGGGCTCACGTCCCGCTCGAGCGTCGTGATGCGGACGAGATCCGAATCGGACTCGTACATGAGGCAGCCCAGATAGAGGTATTCCCCGTCGTGGGCCAAGAGGAACTCGCCCCTCTGACTCGGCTCGGCCCCGAAGTCCGGGACGGCGACGATCCCCTCGAGGACCGCCGCGTCCGCCCACGCTGCCTCGTCGATGATCCCGTCGATCTCGATCGCGCCCTCGATTCGGGGGAGCTCGAGCGGGGGCTCGCCCCCGGGGCCGTCCCGGAGCTGGCCGGAGAGCGGGGCCGCGAGGAGGAAGAGCGTTGTCAGTGCGACGGGGCTGACAAGGACGGGGGCGTGAGGTCGTCGCATGGTTTTGGCGTGGAGGGAGGCCCGGGAAGCGAGCCGGGCTCTCGCCTTCAGGAGCGTCCGGCCCCGTTCGGAGGCACGGTGCCGGACGCCCGCCTCTCCCGGCCATGCCCGGATTCGGCCGCGCGCCGTCAGCGCGTGCCGTGCGCCGTCACAGGCCCAGAGCGGGACCGCCGGTTCGGGCGTCACGACAGCCTCGGGGCGGCCTCCGCCATCTCCCGCGAGACGGACTCCGCCGAGCGCATCGCCGTTAGGTCGAGCTCGAAGTCCGGCTTCTCGCGGGGCCCCAGCTTCTCCACGAACTCCCGGATCTCGCGCGGAGAGAGACCGAGTCCGCCGAGGCCCGCGGCATTGATCGCATCCGTGCCCTGCCGGATCCGGATCCCGCCTTCTCCTGTGGGCTCGACGATCGCCCGAAGGGCCGTCAATTCGGCGAAGCTCATCGCCGCTCCGCAGAGATCGTAGTCCACCCAGGCGTCGTATGTGAGAGGCGCCACCCGCTTCACCATTCCCGCCATCACGCCGGCGTACGCCCGGATTTCCGACTGGGCGTGCGGATCGGCCCGAAGCGAGAGGAAGTGGAGGAGGTTGTGAAGATCGATCTTCCAGTACCACTGCGTGTAGGTGGAGAGCGGAAGGTCGATGCGGGCGAGCTCACGGGCGACGTCCTCCCCGAGAAGCCACCCGTAGGCCTCCCCGGCATCCGACCTCAGTCGGTCCCACCTGCTAAGCGCCTCCTCCCACACCTCCGGAGGTGCCCCTGCCCCCCGCCCCTGCTGGTTCACGGCCGTCTGGAGGGCGAAGTCCTCCCGCTCTGGACGGTAGAAGAGGAGCGGCATGACCGAGTACCGCCCGCTGTACTCGTTCACCGACGCCGTACGGTGCCGGATCCACTGGCGTGCGACGAACATCGGCATCGAGCAGTGAAATTTGAGCTCGACCATCTCGGAGGGCGTGGTGTGGCGGTGGCGGCGAAGATAGCGGATGAGTCCCCGGGTCTGGGAACGCTTCCTCGTCCCGAGCCCGTAGCTCACCCGCGCTGCCCTCTCGACATCCCCGTCCGACCCCATGTAGTCGACGAGCGAGACGAACCCGTGGTCGAGGACGGGGAAGTAGCCGCCCAGGATCTCTTCGGCGGCGGGAACGGTCGGGCGTTTCGTTTCCATGGTTCCCCTGGAGGGTTCGTCCCGGGAGGAGCGGTGCCAAGCTGCCTCCCGGCATCGTCGCCCCGAATAGAGAGGGGTCAAAGGGTAGCAGCAAGGGCCCTGGCGCTGCCGTTGCCGTCAGGGGTGGAACCGTACCCACCACGCGCGCTCACCCTCGCGCCCCGATCGTGGTAGATTCCTCCTTCGCGCTGGCCCGCGTTCCATCCGACTCCCGCATGAACGACCTCCTGATCAGAGCGCTCCGTAGAGAACCACCTTCGCGCTGGCCCGCGTTCCATCCGACTCCCGCATGAACGACCTCCTGATCAGAGCGCTCCGTAGAGAACCACTCGAGCGAACCCCGGTTTGGTTCATGCGCCAGGCTGGCCGTTCCCTCCCCGGGTACCGGGAGCTCAAGGGGGGGAGGGACCTCCTCGAGGTGACGAGGGATCCGGAACTCGCGGCGAGGATCACGGCACTCCCCCTCGAATACTTCCCTGTCGATGCCGCCGTCCTCTTTGCGGACATCGCTACGATCTTCATCGGCGCCGGCCTCGATGTTCGGATCGAGAAGGGGCTGGGTCCCGTCCTCCCCGAGCCGTTCGACTCGCGGGCGAGGATCCGCTCCCTTGCCCCCTTCGAGCCCGCCGGAACCCTCGACTTCGTACTTGAGACGATCCGGCGGCTGAAAGAGCGCCTGACCGTTCCCGTGATCGGATTCATCGGTGCGCCCTTCACGCTGATGACCTACCTGGTCGAGTCGCCCCGGTCGACGGACCGCCACGGGACCAAGGCGTTCATGTGGCGGGAGCCGGAGCTTTGGCAGGAACTCATGTCCTACTGGGCGGAGCACCTCCTCTCCTTCGCTCGCTCCCAGGCCCGGGCGGGGGTGGCCGGCATCCAGCTCTTCGACTCGTGGGCGGGCTCGCTCTCGCCCGATGATTACCGCGAGCACGTCCTCCCCCATTCGCAGGGGATCCTCACCGGGCTGAAGGAATCAGGCGTCCCCTCGATTCATTTTGCCACGGGCAACCCCGCTCTCCTCCCGCACCTGGCGGAGGCCGGGGGGGATGCGATCGGCCTCGACTGGCGAATCGAGATCGACCGTGCCCGGGCGATCCTCGGTCCCGACGTCGGGGTGCAGGGCAACCTCGATCCGCTCTCGCTCCTCGCCGGCGAGCGCGTCGCCGTCGCGCGGGCGGGAGAGATCCTCCGGAAGGTCGGGGGGCGGCCCGGACACATCTTCAACGTTGGCCACGGCATCCATCCCCGTACGGATCCCTCTGTAGTGAAGGCCGTCGTCGACCACGTACACTCTGTCAACCTCACCGAGTTGCGGGAGGCATCGCGAGGTCAGGTCGTAGCATGAGCACCGGGGTCATACTGATCAATTTCGGCGAGCCGACGGGTTCGGAGTACGGGGAGGTGGTCACCTTCCTCGAGCGGATCTTCCATGCAAACCCCTCCCTCGAGGCGGCGGGCGACGAGGCGGCCCGGAGGGCGCGGAGCCGTCAGTTGGCTGAGCGACGGGCCCCCGGGCTAATCGAGGAGTACCGCGCGATCGGGGGCTCGCCGATGAACGAGCAGGCGGAGGCGCAGGCCCGCGCGCTCTCGGCGGAGCTGGGGCGGATGGGCCGCGACGCGAGGGTCTACTGCGCCTTCCAGTTCACCCCGCCCCTCGTCCGGAGCGTGGTGGAGAGCGCAAGGTCCGACGGGATCGACGCGCTCGTCGCGATCCCGGTCTATCCCCTCTGCGGTCCCTCGACGAACGTGGCGGCGATCGAGAGGGTGGAGGAGGCGCTCTCGGAGCTCGATTGGGACGTGCCCTTTTGCGGTGTCACCGGGTGGCACCGGCACCCGGACTACCTTGAGATGCGGGCGGACAGGATCCGGCTCCTGGCGGACGAGAGAGGGCTCTGTTTCTCCGACCCGGAAAGTCTCCTGGTCTTCTCGGCGCACGGGACCCCGCTCAAGTACGTCGAGGAGGGGAGCCGCTACGTCAGGTATGTGGAGGAGTTCTGTGCCGAGATCGGAGCGCGCCTCGCGGTCGACGACTACCGGATCGGCTACCAGAACCACTCGAACCGGGGGATCGAGTGGACGGCCCCAGATGTCGAGGCGGTGATCCGTTCGGCGGCCCCCGCGCAGCGCGTCATCGTGGACCCCGTCTCATTCATGCACGAGCAGTCGGAGACACTCGCGGAGCTAGATCACGAGCTGAGGGAGGAGGCCGAGGGTGTGGGGCTCGAGTTCCACCGGGTCCCCGTGCCGCACGCCGACCCTCGCTTTGCCGGCATCCTGGCCGGCCTCGTCGAGGCAGCCCTCGTCCCCCCCGGGGAGCCCGGCCGCCGGCTCGTGCCGTGCCGGTGCCACTCCGGTGGCGGCGCCTACTGCCTGAACGCCCGTCCCCGGGGCGGAGAGCCCGCTGGGGCCGGACGCTAGGAGCCTGCCTCGGGCAAGAGCGCGTCGATGCCCCGCTCTCTTGCGATCGCGACGAAGACCCACGTACTCCCCCGGTAGCTCGCGACCCCCTCGTTCACACCGTGGGTGCGTAGCATCGCGTCATTCACGCGCGAGGCGGCGGCGGCCACCGGGGTCTGTGCGGGCTGCCAGTACCGGGCGAGCGCCACCAGGTCCCGCCGGACCCCCGGGGAGCGCGCCGCCGCCACCTCCTGCGCATCGGTCGAGGAGACGCGCTGAAGCGCCGGGACGAGCTGCCTCTGCAGGAAGGCTGCGCCGGCGTAGCGGAGGAAGGGATCGGGGGAGTGCAGGGCGACGAGTGTTCCGAGGACATTCGCATCCGACTCGGAGGAAAACCCCCGCTGGTGGGACATCTCGTGGCCGAGCTCCTTGCCGAGGAGGACGCCCGGCAGATCGTTCAGGACGAGCGCCTCCGCCGTGTAGGGGAAGTAGATCCCGGAGATCCCGAGGCGCTTGACGAGCGGGGTCGCGAGGATCTCCTTCGGGGCTCCGTAGGGCCTGGCGACCCGGTCGGGCAGATCGAGCACCTCCCGTATGCGCTCCCACCCGGTCTCGAGGGAGGGGACGATGAGTCCGAGGGGCCGCGAGGGGGTGGGCACTCCGATGTCCGTCGAGCCGTGGAGCTCCTCGTACGCCTCGTTCGTGAGCCGGACGGCGTGCTCAGCGAGGGCGCGCAGCTCGGGCCTCCTCGCCTCGCCCGCAGCCTCGATCCCGAGGTGGGCCTCGAGCCCTGGCCGCGCGTATTGGAACCCCCAGAGGAGGTAGAAGAGGAAGACGAGGAGGCCCGCGTCCTGCGCGAACCGGAGTCCTCCCCGCATGAGGGCTGGCATCAACGGCTCGCGCCCGGCACGGATGCGGCCGAGCCCGCGCCCGGCACCAACCACCTGCCTCAGGACGACGCCCAGCACCACTGCCTCGGCAAGCGGCAGGGGGACGGCGGCCGTGAGGACGGACAGACCCCGCATGAGGGCGGGGACGGCCCCGGCTCCGGCGACGGCGCTCGCAAGCTCCGGCCGCTCCGAGAGGAGGTGGTAGGCGCCCCATCCGGAGAGTCCGAGCCCGATCCCGGTGAGGCGGCGGGCGACCCGCCCGGCGGAGAGCCCGGTCACGGCATCGCCCGGTACCATTCGACCCACTCCGGATTGCGCGGTTCAGGAGCGGACCACGGCTCCGCCATCAGCGCCTCGATCTCCTCGATTTCCCTCGGGGCGAGGGAGATCCGTTCGACCCCCGTAGCTGTGATAATGTAGTCGTCCTCGATCCGGACCCCGATCCCGGCGTAGCGCTCGAAGGCGGGCCGGATTGCGTCTCTCATTTCCCGGTTCGCCGGCGTGTCCGGGATCACCTCCGAGAAGAGGTTGGGGCGTACGTAGATTCCGGGCTCGATCGTGAGGGCGACGCCGGGCTCCATGATCGCCGGCCACGGATCGTGGACATCGAGCCCGAGGCCGTGGCTGAGCGCGTGCATGTAGTAGAGGAAGTACTGGGGGAGCTCTCGCCCCAGCTCGTCCTCGTAGGACGCGAACGGGGACTCGATCAGCCCGAGCTCGGCGAGGCCCTCCGCCAGCACTTCGGCCGCGGCCCTCCCCATGGTGTCGCGGGAGACCCCCGGTTCGGCCATCTCCTCGGCCACCTCCTGCGCGTTCCTGACGAGCTGGTAGATTTCCCGCTGCTCGGGGCTGAAGCGGCCGTTTACCGGGACGGTCCGCGTGATGTCTGCCGCGTAGCCCCCGTAGCTCGCCCCAATGTCCACGACGACGACGTCCCCCTCCTCGGTGAACCGGTCGTTCGCATTGTAGTGAAGCACGGTGGAGTTGGGCCCCGAACCCACGATCGTGGCGAAGGCCGGGCGTTCCGCGCCGTAGCGCCGGAAGGTGTGCTCGATGACGGCCTGAAGCTCGAACTCGTTCACCCCGGGGGCGGCCGCCCCCATGAACTCGCGCTGCGCCTGCGTCGTGATGGCTGCGGCGCGCCGGATCAGCTCCAGTTCGGCGTCGCTCTTGACGCCCCGGAGCCCGTTCACCGCGGGAGCCACGACCCGCACCCGCGCCCCGGTGTGTGCCTCGAGGAGCTGATCGACCCGCTGGGTGACGTCGTTCCGGACGGGGGAGGTGGAGTCGTAGCTCGTCGCGACGTGGATCTCGTCCCACCCCGCGCCTACGAGGGAGTCGAGGACGGGCGCGAGCTCCCCCGTATTCCGCCCGGGCACGCCGGTCGCCCGGATCGTCCCCTCGGGACCGATCCGGTAGCCCTCCCACGTCTCCTCCGCAGGGCTACGCGGATTCACGAAGAGCCGCTCCCAGACGATCTTGCCGCTCCGAGCGAGCACGATGAGCGCCGCATCCGGCTCGAGAAACCCCGTCAGGTACCGGAAGGGGGAGTTCTGATAGAAGTTGATGTAGTCTTCGGGCGGCTGGACGCTCCCGATCGCGAGGATGAGCCCGTCGTCCACCTCCGAGGCCAGTGCTCCCCGCCGGAGCGCGTACTCCTCGATCGGGACCTGACCGTGGAGCGGCCCGGCGAGGAGCGGTAGAATGAGAAGACACGTCCCGACGGCCCTTCTGGACTCAATCACGGCGGCGACTCCCCGGATTCTATTCGTTCTCAACGCCATTTTCCGCCCACCCCTGCCCTGATCAGACGAATGGATACACCATCCGCGAAGCGTCGTTCTCGGGTGCCCGGCAACGTCCCGCCGCTCCCCCTCCGCCCCGCCCCCTTTGGGACGGCCGCTCCGCTCGCCGTCCTCCTCGCCGCCGTCCTGGCTGCGGCCGGCACGGCGCGCGCTCCCGGCCGTCCTTTCCCCCTGCAGGAGCCCCGCCGCTTCGACGAGGAGGCGCTCATCCGGGATCTCTCGGTTCTCGCGGATGACTCGATGGAGGGGCGCCTGGCGGGTTCGGCCGGAGGCGGGCTGGCGAGGGAGTATCTCATCGCGAGGTTCGCCGAGAGCGGGGCCGCCCCCGCCGGGGGCGAGCGCACGCAGCCCTTCCCTCTGGGCGCGGGGGTGGTCGGTCGGGCCGAGGGGGTGAATGTGCTCGGCATCGTGCCGGGCACCGAGCGTCCCGACCGGTACGTCGTGGTTTCGGCCCACTACGACCACCTGGGGACCCGGGGGCGTGAGGTCTACAACGGAGCCGATGACAACGCATCCGGGAGCGCCGCACTCCTTGCGCTTGCCTCGTATCTCGCCTCGAACCCGCCGAGGCACTCACACCTCTTCGTCGCCTTCGATGCCGAGGAACTCGGCCTCCGGGGCGCGCGTGCCTTCGTCTCGGATCCCCCCGTGCCCCTCCCCTCCGTCCTCCTCAACGTGAATCTGGACATGATCGGCCACAGCGAGGCGGGAGAACTCTATGCGGCGGGGCCGCACCACTACCCGGCGCTCGTCCCCTTCGTGGAGGAGGCGGCTTCCCGCGCCAGGGTCACCCTCCTCATCGGCCACGATTCCCCCGAGCTGTCCGCCCGCGACGACTGGACGGAGCTGTCGGATCACGCGGCCTTCCACGCCCGGGGCATCCCCTTCGTCTACTTCGGCGTCGAGGATCACGAGGACTACCACCGACCTACCGATACCGTCGAGAGCCTCACCCTCGACTTCTACGTGGATGCGGTGGACGCGATCCTGGACTTCCTCCTCATCGTGGACCGCGAAGGGGAACGCCTCGACTGAGAAGATCCCCCGGGGCGCCGCCTTCCCCGGGGCGAACGTTCCCGACTCCGGGCTCGCTCGCGCCGCCCGGGCTCAGACGTCCAGGTTCCGGACGTAGCGGGCGTTCTTCTCGATAAACGCGCGGCGTGGCTCGACGTCGTCGCCCATGAGGCGGGAGAAGATCGAATCTGCCTCGGCCGCACTCTCCATCGTCACTTGCAGGATCGTCCTCGAGGCCGGATCCATCGTGGTGTCCCAGAGCTGGTCGGGATTCATCTCCCCGAGCCCCTTGTAGCGCTGGATGTTGAGCCTCTTGGAGTCCCCCGTCTTCCCGTTGCTCAGGCGATCGACGAGCTCCTCGCGCTGGACCTCGGAGTAGGCGTAGTGCGCCTCCCTCCCCTTCGCCACCCGGTAGAGGGGGGGCTGGGCGATGTAGACGTACCCCCTCTCGATCAGCTCGCGCATCTGGCGGAAGAAGAAGGTGAGCAGCAGGGTCCGGATGTGCGCGCCGTCGACGTCCGCGTCCGTCATGATGATGATCTTGTGGTAGCGGGCGCGATCGAGATCCAGATCCTCCCGGATCCCAGCCCCGATTGCCGTGATCATCGCACGGATCTCTCTGTTCGACAGGATCTTGTCGATTCGGGCCCGCTCGACGTTCAGGATCTTCCCCTTGATCGGGAGGATGGCTTGGAAGGAGCGGTCCCGACCCTGCTTCGCAGAGCCGCCGGCCGAGTCTCCCTCCACGATGAAGATCTCGGTCATCGTCGGGTCGTTCAGCGAGCAGTCGGCGAGCTTCCCCGGGAGGACCCCGCCCTCGAGGGCATTCTTCTTTCTCGCGAGTTCCCGCGCGTTTCGGGCGGCCTCGCGCGCCCTGGCGGCCTGGAGCGACTTCTCGATGATGCTCTTCGCCGCCTTCGGATTTTCCTCGAGCCAGGTGGACAGATGTTCGTTGACGGTCGCCTCGACTGCGCCCCGCACCTCGGAGTTGCCGAGCTTCGTCTTCGTCTGGCCCTCGAACTGCGGCTCCATGACGCGGACCGACAGGACGCACGTCAGACCCTCCCGGACGTCCTCGCCCGACAGCGACTCGTCGGCCTTCTTCAGCAGATTGTTCTTCTTCGCGTAGTCGTTGATCGTTCGCGTGAGCGCCGCCTTGAGCCCCGTCACGTGCGACCCGCCCTCGTGGGTGCTGATGTTGTTGACGAAGCTGTGCGTGTTCTCCGCGAAGCCCGTGTCGTACTGAAGCGCGAGTTCGATCTCCGCCTCGGGCCTCTCGCCCTGGAAGTAGAGCACCTTCTCGTGGATGGCGCCCCGGCTCCCCCTTAGGTACTCGACGAACTCCCTGAGCCCGCCGTCGTAGCGGAAGCGCTCGTCCTGCTCGCGTCCCGCTCGCTCATCGCGGATCACGATCTCGAGTCCCCGGTTCAGGAAGGCCAGCTCCCGAAGCCGCGCGGAGAGCGTCTCGAAGCTGAAGGTGCGCTCGCTGAAGATTTCGGGATCGGGCCTGAAGGTGACCCGCGTGCCTCTCGCCCCCGAGTCGCTGAGCCGCTCGAGCTCCTTCTCCCTCGTGCCTCGAGTGAAGGACTGATGCCACTGCCCCCCGTCGCGCCGGACCTCGACATCGAGTTTCTCGGAGAGCGCGTTCACGACGCTCACCCCCACCCCGTGAAGCCCACCCGAGACCTTGTAGCTCGCCTTGTCGAACTTCCCGCCCGCGTGGAGGGTCGTCATCGCGAGCTCTACCCCGGAGACCCCCTCCGTCGGGTGCGGGTCGACGGGGATCCCCCGGCCGTCGTCTTCGACGGTGACGGTGTCATCCGGGTGAATCACAACGCTGATCCGGGTGCAGTACCCGGCCATCGCCTCGTCGATCGAGTTGTCGACCACCTCGTAGACGAGGTGATGAAGACCGCGTGCGGAGGTGGACCCGATGTACATCCCGGGACGCCTTCGAACCGCCTCGAGCCCCTTCAGAACCTGAATCTGCCTCGAGGTATACTCGGTATCGCGGCTCTGCCGGGCGGGATCAGCCATATAGGTCCCAGGTTCGGTAAGCGGGTCGAGCATATCGGTGCTGCCAAGCAACCATTAAATCTAGCCGATTCCGGTCGCTAGATCCATCGCCGGGACGTTGATTCTCCCGCCTGCCGGACGGGTTTGTCTCCCCTCGCCCCTCGCGAAGCCGCGCTCCCGGTTCTCGCGGCGGGCCTCACCTGTCGTCGAGCCGGAGGATGATCCGGTCGATCCGTCCCTCTCCCCGCCCCGCATTCAGCCGGCGGAGTAGTTCGTGCTTCAACATGTTCAGCTCGGAGAGCCAGGCGCTCGACTTCACGCTCACGTACAGAACCCCGCTCGCGACTGCCGTCGCCCGTGCGACCTCCGAGATGCTCGGGCCCACGACCGAGTCCCACGCGGCGAGCGCCTCCTGACTCGCCACCTCCCTCACGATCCCGAGCTGCTCGAAAAGCTCGGGGAGGATCTCGTCGACCCGCTTCGCCCCCCCATTCCCTCCTCCTGCTTCCGGTCGCGCGCGCCGCTTCCCCGGGCGCGTGCTCATGTCTCGATCCTCCCGCCCTCGATCCTCCCGCCCTCGATCCTCCATTTCCTGAGCAGATCCCTCCGGAATCGCACCTCCGACTCCTTTGGCGCGGTGAGTATGACTTGCCCGGCCCCCGTGCGCTCGAGGAGCGCGAGCACCTTCTTCGAGCGCTCGTCATCGAGCTCGGCGAAGACATCGTCGAGAAGCAGGATCGGCTCTCGGCCCCGGAGCCGCCTCGCCGTCTCGACTTCGAGGAGCCTGAGGGCGAGGGCGGCCGTGCGCTGCTCTCCCCCCGAGCCGTACGCGCGGAGGTCTCTTGCCCCTGTCCCTTCCCCGATCATGAGCTCCAGGTCATCGCGGTGGGGCCCGACCACGGTGGTCCGCCGCCGCCGCTCCCGTTCGCGCGACGCGGCAAGCGCCAGCCGGTACGCCTCACGCGCCCCCTCCGGCCCCTCTGTGTCGGCGGCCCCGGCCACGCTCGGCCGGTAGCGGATCGACGCGCCCTCCTGGCCGGAGACCTCATCGTAGCATGTCCGGTAGAGGTCGGCGAAGTCCGAGATCCACCGTGCGCGCCAGTCGACGACCCGTGCGCCGGCGCGGACGAGGATCTCGTCCCAGGCGAAGGCCGCATCCCCGCCGCTGTCCCGAAGCGCGGCGTTTCGCTGCTCCAGGGCACGCCTGAACTCCAGAAGCGAGTCCAGGTAGCCGGGTTCGTTCAGGGAGAGGACGATATCGAGGAAGCGCCGGCGCCCCGAGGGTCCGTCCCGCACGAGCCCCGAGTCCTCGGGGGTAAAGAGCACGGAGGCGACCGATCCCACGGCGTCTGCGAGTCGCGGGACCTCCGTGCCGTCAGCCGTGACCCGCTTCTTCTTCGGGTTTCGCTGGAATGCGGCCGCGATCCCGGTCGATGGTCTCCCCTCGGCTCCGATCTCCCCCTCAATCCGGAAGACGTTCTCGCCAAAGCGGACGAGCTCCCCGTCCGGGGCACCCCGGAACGAGCGGAAGGTCTCGAGGTAATGGATCGCCTCGAGGAGGTTCGTCTTCCCCTGGGCATTGCGCCCGAGCAGCGCGATCCCCTCCCCCGGGAGGTGGAGCCGGGCGTCCTCGAGGTTACGGAATCCGTTGAGCCGCAGGCCGATCAGTCGCATGGACCGGGAAGATACACCGTCGTCCGAGGGCGTGTCACGGCGCCGGGTCCGCCATGGCATTGCCGTTCGGTCCTGTGTACCTTGGTCACCCTGCGGACCCGCCCCCTGCAGGTGCTCCGCCCCGGATCGATTCCGGTCCCGCAACCCGAAGGAGAGACCAGCAGACCATGGCCCGTTCCCTGAACAAGGTGATGCTGATCGGCAATGTCGGCTCGGATCCCGATGTTGCCACGACCCCGTCTGGGGCGAGACGCGCGAAGGTGTCGCTCGCAACGAGCCGCCGCTTCCCGGACCGTACGGGAGTCGAGCAGGAGCGGACGGAGTGGCACCGGCTCACATTCTGGCGAGGGTTGGCAGACGTTGTCGAGCGGTATGTCTCCAAGGGTGACCGGATCTACGTCGAGGGTCGGATCGAGTACTCGCAGACGCAGGATGACCAGGGGGGGACGAGGTACTGGACCGACATCTCCGTTCAGGAGTTGGTCATGCTCGGATCGGGCGGGCGATCCGATTCCGATATGGGGGCGGGTCCGCCGGGGCCGGCGTCCACTCAGGCACGGCCGCCACGGCAGCCGCCGACTCCGCCCGGCGTCAGCCAGCCGGAGGACGACCTCCCCTTCTGAGGTGTAGGGGCCTCTCCAGAGCGTCCTGGCGCTCGGACTTCCTCTGTCGGAGGCCCGTCGGCTCCCGTCTCCGCATCGTTCGGCTTCAGGCTTGTCATTGGACAAGACTCTCCATTGAACTCCGCGGGACCAACGGCTACCTTCCCCGTCCACTAGGCGCAGGTCGTCCACGGCGAACCCAGGGAGCCTACGAGACCATTGGAAGTCATTCTTCAGGAGGGCGAGAACCTCGAGCGGGCCCTTCGCAAGTTCAAGCGGAAGGTCCAGCGTTCGGGGCTCTATTCGGAGCTCCGCAAGCGCCGGTTCTACGAGAAGCCGAGCGCGCAGAGGAAGAGGAAGCGCGAGGCGGCGGTCCGGCGCGAGCGGCGTCGCCAGCGGAGAGACACCAGGCCGAGGCTCTGAGCGTCCCGGGCCCGGCCGAGGGGTGCCGGGGTCAGATCCGGATCGGCACCGGCTCCTCCCCGCTGTAGTCGAAGAAGCCCGCCCCGGTCTTCTTCCCGTAGCGTCCCATCGTCACGAGCCGGTTGAGGAGCGGCGGCGGGGCGAAGCGCGGGTCTCTGTACTCCGCGTACATGATCTCCGCGATCCGCTGCACCGTATCGAGCCCCACGAAATCGCAGAGGGTGAGCGGCCCCATCGGGTGTCCGCACCCGAGGACCATGGACCGGTCGATGTCGGGGGCGGCGCCGACACCAGCCTCCAGGAGCCGGACCGCGTCGAGGATGAAAGGGATGAGGAGGCGGTTGACGAGGAAGCCGGGACGATCCTGAACGGTGATCACCTCCTTGCCGAGACCCCGGGCGAACTCCGTGACCCACGCCGTCGTGCGCTCGGAGGTGGCGATCGTCCGAATGATCTCGACGAGCCTCATCACCGGGACGGGGTTGAAGAAGTGAAGCCCGATCACCCGATCCGGCCGGTGGACGGCCGCAGCCATCCCCGTGAGGCTGAGCGAGGAGGTGTTCGAGGCCAGGATCGTCTTGTCGGCGGCGATCGCATCGAGGTGCCGGAAGAGTTCCGTCTTCACCTCGAGATCCTCGACAACCGCCTCGATGACGAGGCGCCGGTCCGAGAGCGCCCCGAGCTCCGTTCCGTAGGAGATCCGCGAGAGTGCCTCGTCCCGCTCGGCAGCGGTCAGCTTCTCCCTCCGTACCCCGCGTTCGAGCGACCCGGTGACCCGGGACCGGCCAGCCTCGAGGGCCGCCCGGTCGATCTCGTATACGCGCACCTCATGGCCGGCGCGTGCCGACACCTCGGCGATCCCGCTTCCCATGAGACCGCACCCGAGCACGCCCACCGAGGCCGCCTCCCTCATCCCGGGAAGGCCTCCAGCACGACGGCGCCCCCCTGCCCGCCCCCGACGCACGCGGAACCGACCCCGAGGCCGCCCCCTCGCCGCCGGAGCTCGTGGAGGAGGTGGACCGTGATCCTCGCACCCGAGGCCGCGAGCGGATGCGTGAGGGCGATCGCCCCTCCGTCCACATTCGTTCGTCCGGGGTCGAGCGCTAGTGCCTTCTCGACAGCCAGGTACTGCGGGGCGAAGGCCTCGTTCACCTCGACGAGATCCATCTCGGCAAGCGTCGTCCCGGCCCGTTCGAGGGCCTGGCGGACCGCGGGGACGGGGCCGATTCCCATGATCCTCGGGTCCACTCCGACGTAGGCGTAGGAGAGGAGGCGTCCGAGCGGCTCGAGTCCCCTGGCCTCCGCCCAGGCGCGCGACGCCAGGACGACGGATGCCGCGCCGTCACCCATCCCGGATGCCGTGCCGGGGGTGACGAGCCCGTCCTTCCGGAAGACGGGCCGAAGCCGTCTCAGCCCCTCGAGCGTGGCGTCCCGGCGGATGTGTTCATCGTAGGCGAACTCGACGGTCCCCCTTCCGGTCTCGATCGAGACGGGTACGACTTCGTCGGCAAATCGCCCCTTGTCCCACGCGGCCGCAGCCCGTTCGTGGCTCCGGAGCGCCATCTCGTCCGACTCCTCCCGCGTCACGGTGTAGAGGCTCGCAACCTCCTCGGCGGTCTCGCCCATCGCGAGGCCGCAGTGGGAGTCGTGGAGCCCCTGCCAGAGCATGTCCTCGAAGTGTCCGCCGCCGCCGAGTCTGAGCTCCCCCCACCGCGCCCCGCGCACCACGTGGGGCGCCTGGCTCATCGACTCCGTCCCCCCTGCGAGCGCCACGTCGGTTGTGCCGAGGAGGATCTCCTGCGCGGCCTGCGTGACCGCCTGAAAGCCGGAAGCACAGAGGCGGTTGACCGTCACGGCGGGAGTGGACTCGGGCGCGCCCGCCTGAAGGGCGACGTGGCGGGCGAGGTACATCGCGTCCGCAGAGGTCTGGAGTGCGTTGCCGTAGACGACGTGCCCGATTTCCCCGGGCTCGATGCCCGATGCCTCGATCGCACCCCGCCCCGAGAGCGTTGCGAGCTCCGTTGCGGCAAGCGTCCGGAGGCTCCCCCCGAAGCTTCCGAACGCCGTCCGCCTCGCGGACAGGAAGACGACCTCTTCCGCCCCGGCCAGATCGACTCGCATCGTCCTCATCCTCTGCGGTCAGTCGGGGTCCCGAACCCAAATCTCGCCCGGTGCGTGGCCGCCGCTCCCTTCGACCCAGAAGGGGTAGGTTCCCGCCGGTGCGCCGTCGAAGGTGAGGACGAGCCGGGATCCCTCGACGAGGAGGGGTGCGGGCCGGTCCTGACCGGAGTCGCGGAGGAAGCCCAGCGCGGAAGGATCGAGTGCCCCCTCGTCGAAGCGGATCAGGTGGATGCGGTGATCGAGTGCGACGAACTGGACGATCCCCCCCGAGAGGATCTCGCTACGGCGGGGGAGGATCCGGGTCTCTCCCCGCCCGTAGCGGAGATCGATCCTCTGGATCGGGACGTCGCCGGGGATCCCGAGGTCCGCCCGTAGCGATTCGTCCGACGGCGGGCGCTCCCCTCCCGTAAGGCAGGAAGAGAGGAGAAGGACAACAGGGAGGCCCGGTGCGGCGCGGAGGTGCACGGGAGGTGGCTCAGAAAAGGGTCTTGGCGCCGCATACGATGCAGAATCGCCACTCCCGGCTGAGCACCTCCCCGCACTGCGGGCAGGGCGCCTCGCGGGTGTTCGTCCCGCAGTGCGGGCAGAACTTGAGCCTCTCGTGATGCGGAAGATCTCTCCCGCACGCGGGACACGCGCCGGGCGCGGGAGCGGTGCCGGCTGCTTTCCCCTCCTCCGCGGCACCGGAGGTCAGGGCCGGATCCCGCGCCCCACTCTCACCGGACCCACGGCCCGGCGCGTTCCCTTGGGTCGCTGGGGGATCGGGGATCGGGCCGTCGCGGAGGTCGGCTGGGAGGTGGCGCGGGTCCAGGTGGACCTTGGCCGCGGCAAACTCGCGGTAGATCCCCGTGCTCGGGTTTCGGCTCTCGAGTTCCTGCCGGATCCTCTCGCGGGCCGGCTCCGATTCGAGGACGAGGTAGCCGCCCTCGCCCGCTAGGAGCCGGAGGAGTACGTCGTCGTAGTCTCGATTGAGGGCGAGTCCGAGACGGTTGCGGTGGATACGGAAGGGGGCCAGGGACTGATAGATGTCCGCGACCGCGAAGCTCTCCCCCAGGTACGCGGGCGCCCGGAGCGCGATGGATTCCACGAGGACCCGGTGGAAGCGTCCGATGGCGTCCCCCGGGTCCTCGACTGGCTCTGTGCCTCGGTTCCTAGGGCCGGGCGTCACGTGCCTCCCCCCTGGCCGACCGCGTTCGGAGGTGCATGGAGCCGTCCCCCGGCGGGGGCGATGACGGCCGATGGCCACAAGGGCCCCGGCACGCCCGGAGACGCCCCCCGCCTCCCGCTCGAAGCCGCACGCTCCCGGATCGATCGCCGAGATCGTAACCCGCCTCCTCTGGCCAGAGGGGCCCGGGCGATCCTTCCGTCGGTCTGAGCTGGAGGAGGCCGATCCCGGGCCCCGGCGGGTGAGGTCAGCTTGCCCCCCCCTCGTTCGCGCCCGCAGACGCCGCCCCGACCTGGCTCACCCGCGCCTGCCTCGGCGCGCCGTTGTAGATCGCGGGCTCGCAGAATCTGAGCCCGAGCGTGTGGAGTTCCCGGAGCTCTGCGGCGGCGAGGTCCGGGTAACGTTCCCCCAGGTACTCGATCGTCTCGCTCAGCCAGTGCTCCTGGTCATTGCGGGCCGCCTCGAGTACGCCGCATCGGTTGATGTGGCTGAACAGCTCGTCGCGCGCCCGGTCCTTCAAGTGGTTCCTATCGGCCATCACCCCTCCATCCTATGCTTAGACCCTAGGTCGCTGACCTCGGGTGAGAACTGTCGACTGGCGCCCAAGGTAACCGGGGCCGGAGCCCGATGGCAATCACGCGGGCCCGGGTCCCGGGGGACCGGAAGGGGAGGGGTGGAGCTTGCAGAGGGGGAAATGAGGGGCCCGGTGCGCGTCGATATCGAGGTGTTTCGCCACCTCTTCACCGCGCTCGCCGAGGAGATGGGGGCGGCGCTCAGGAGGGCGGCCCTCTCCCCGAACATCAAGGAGCGGTGCGACTACTCGTGCGCGCTCTTCGACCCGCGGGGGATCCCGGTTGCGATGGGCGACCATATGCCCGTGCACCTCGGGGCGATGCCGATGAGCGTCTCCGCCGCCCTCGCGGCGCTCGGGCCGCTCGGCGAGGGGGACGTGGCCGTCCTGAACGATCCCTTCGAGGGCGGGAGTCACCTCCCCGACGTCACCCTCGTCGCTCCGGTGATGAGCCCGGGCAGGGGAGAACGCCTCGCCTACGTCGCCTCGCGGGCGCACCACTCCGACATCGGGGGAATGAGTCCGGGCTCGATGCCGATCGCAACGGAGATCTACCAGGAGGGGTTCAGGATCCCCCCGGTCCTCCTCGTGCGCGGAGGGGAGCGGGTCCCCGAGGTGTGGCGGCTCCTCATGGCGAATGTTCGGACGCCGGCCGAGCGGGAGGGAGATTTCGAGGCCCAGCTCGCGGCTCTTCACACGGGGCGCCGGCGCCTCCTCGAGATCCAGGGTCGGGTCGGTACGGACGCACTCCTCGCCGCGGAGAGGGAACTTCTGGAGTACGCCGACTCCCTCCTCGGCGAGGGGATCGAACGGATCCCGGACGGGAGGTGGGAGGCGAGAGATTGCCTCGAGGGGGACGGCGTGACGGAGGCTCCGATCCCCGTCAAGGCGCGCCTGATCGTCGAGGGGCGGGGGGTCCGGATCGACTTCGCGGGGAGCGCACCCCAGGTCGAGGGGGGCATCAATGCGCCAGCCGCCGTAACCGCGTCCGCGTGCCGGTACGTGCTTCGCTCCGTGGTCGAGGATCTCCTCGGGACGGAGCTTCCCGCCGGGGGGGGATCGATGTCGGCGCTTCGGCTTATCCTTCCCAGGCGGAGCGTGGTGAGCGCGGAGCCCCCGGCGGCCGTCGCAGCGGGGAACGTGGAGACGAGCCAGCGCGTCACCGACGTCGTGCTCAAGTGCTTCGCGGGCGCGCTCCCCGAGCGGATACCCGCCCTCTCGCAAGGAACGATGAACAACACGGCGGTCGGTGGGATCGATCCCGAGGCCCGTCTCCCCTTCAGCTACTATGAGACGATCGGCGGGGGGATGGGGGCGGGTCCGCGGGGTCCGGGGCTCTCCGGAGTGCACACCCATATGTCGAATACGCTGAACACCCCGGTCGAGGCGCTCGAGCATGCCTACCCCTTTCGGGTGCGCCTCTACGCGCTGTGCCGTGGCTCGGGCGGGGCAGGGATGCACGCCGGGGGGGACGGCCTGAGGCGGGATCTCGAACTCCTGACGAGGGCGCGGGTCTCGATCTGGAGCGAGCGGAGGCACCGTGGACCGGAGGGGCGGGCGGGCGGGTGCCCCGGCGCGCCCGGAGAGAATCTGCTCATGCGCGGCGCGGAGACTCGCCGCCTCCCCGCGAAGGTTACCTTCACGGCCGAGCCCGGCGACGTCCTGAGCGTGCGCTCCCCCGGGGGAGGGGGGTTCGGGGCGCCGGTGGCCCCGGAGGCGGAGAGCCAGGCTGTGGGGGACGGTGGGAGTTGGGCGTCGCGCGCAGCGGACGCCTGAACGGAGCGGGTTCGAGGGGGGGAGTGATTGATGCACGTGCAGTTGTCTGTCGTATGCGAGGACGCCGAAGTGCGCCCGGACGGGCGGGTGGACGTCAGGGGTGTGTTCCACGATCTCGCAGCCCCGGGGTTCCCGGCGAAACAGGCGCGTATGGTGCTTGTCACTGTGATCGAGTGGGGCCGGACGGACGAGGGGCGAAACAAGTTTCGCGTGGATCTCACGACGCCGGACGGACGCAGGGCGCTCACCGTGGACGGCCACACCGAGGTGGCGCGGGTGCCTCAGGACCGGCCCCCACCGAGGACACGCCTCATCCTGCCGCTCGAGGAGGTGATCTTCCCGGTTCCCGGGCCCTACCGGTTCGAGATACGAGTCAAGGGCCGGCGGCTCCGGGGGCCCTCTCTCTTCCTCATCGCCGGGGATCCGACCGAGGGCTCCGCGCCATAGCTTCCCGCCCGGGAGTCCTCCGCTACGCGGCCGGCCAGGGGGTCCGGCGAAGGCTCACGAGGCCCGTCAGGTTCGCCAGCGGCCGGAAGCGCGACTCGCGTCCCCTCGTCGCGAACCCGCCCGTGCACGGGGCCTCATCGATCCTCCTCGCGTGCGGCGCCGTCCGGGCGAGAATCTCGAGATTCGCGCACCACCCGTTTGAGGAGACGAGCGGGCGGCCCCCTTCGGCCTCCCTGAGCGCCTTCTGTAGCACCACGATGCGGTAGGCGCGGAAGCTGCCGAGCGGGTCCGTGACCGGGGCGCGGGAAAAGGCACGGCCGAGGATCAGCGGTGCAACCACCTCGGAAAGCCTCCGGGAAAGGGAAACTGTTGCCCTGCTAGCCGGAGGGAGCCGCGCCACCAGGTCGGACCCGCCTTCGATCGTCTTGACCATCGGGACCAAGTCCCCGGGATTCTCCGAGAAGTCGGCCTGCAGCGTGACGGCCACGTCCCGCTTCGGGTACGAGCTTCGTTTCACCACTTCGGTGAGGAGCCTCGAGACGGCGGGCCCGTACCCGATCGCCCGTTCGGGTCGGATCACGTGGAGCGGGAGGAATCGGCGGTAACGCTCGAGAACCTCCGCGGTCCCGTCCCGGGAGACGTCATCGAGCACGACAACCTCGTAGGGCCGGTTGAACTCCGCCATGACCTTTCGGAGCTTCCAGAGGAGGATGCCGATCGTCCGTTCCTCGTCGCGGGCAGGGACGGTGATGAAGATCAAGCGAGCGTTCCTCCGAGGTGTCGGGGATCGTGAGTCCTGCGTCCTACCTCGGGCCCGGCGTCCGGTTCCTCGCCCCGGCGCTCGATAGGCCGTGCAGTGAGGCGTGCCGTCGGGGTCCGGGACTCGAAGGGTCCGAGCGCCGCCCCGGTGCCCGGACGGCCCCCGCCCGCCGGTGCTTCCGACATCGGCGCGACCGAGGGCGTGGATCCCGGCGGGAGTCCATCCCAACCTTGCCTTCGGAGTTCTCGTGCTCCCGCGTTCATCGGACAATAGAATCGCAAGGAGCCGGGGTCGAGAGAAGAGGGGTGAGAGGCGCCAGCGCTGCGGGAGGGGGCAGGTGATCGTCTGGGACTGGGTGATTGGGGCCGCGCTGGCAAGTCTGGACGGGCGGAGGGACTCGCAGCCGCATCGACATGATACGGTTCGCTTGTCCGCCCGGATCGAGTTTCAGCTAGACGACGGAAGCACCCAGGTGCAGGAGTTCGCCTCGCCGGGGCAGCGTTGGGACGGGTCGGGCGAGGAGCACGACAGGATAGAGGCCGAGGAGCGTGCCAGGTTGGCGGAGATGCTCGAAGCTGTGGGCATGGGTCCCGAGTACATTCAAGTGAGCCCACCCCGACGCCACAGCAGCGTCCTTGCCGCCCTTGCTCGCGTGCGCGTCGCACCTGGGGGGGAAGCTCGCTCGAACCCGTCCACGGGTGTCTTTGACCGCCGAATCGGGACGTGTCAGCGCAGGCGATCGGCAAGTATGATCGCGTGGAGATGATGCCGACTGCCCGCGTGCTGATGTGCCTGGCCAACGGGCTCGACGTGTCGCTCAAATACGTTGCTCAGCGACGTGGTCGAAGAGCTCGGGAGCGTGGGGTTCCGGACACTCTCCGGCAGCAGCGCGCGTAACCGTGCCAGAGTCGATGCGTAAGTGATCGATCGCCTCCAGCGCTACATTGCCGTAGACGCCATCCTGGAGCTGGACAGCGGCAGGTGGAGCGCTCCGCGATGGGGCGACTGGTTTCTGGGTCGAGACGGGGATGGCGAGGTCTTGGCGCGGGATATGCGCCGCGCCGGGAAGCCGGGGATTGATCCCATCGAGGATCGCGGAATCAGGATTCTCCGGAATCAGGATTCTCGTTGTTCCGCTCCCCGTGCGGGTCTCCGGACTCACGTGCTCACGTGCCTCGTTCGGCGGCCGCGGCGCAGGTTACAGGTGCCGGTCATCTTCGTGAACCAGCGCAACTCGCTGGAACAACGCCGTCTGGCGCTGGCGCACGAACCGGCTCACCGGCTCATCGATGACGCGACGCCTGCCGATCCCGAAAAAAGCCGCCGTGGTCTTTGCCGGAGCGTTCTCGGTACCGCGTGAGCATTTCGTTCGCGAAATCGGAGAACGCCGAAAGATGCTCGGCAATGGGAAACTGGTACAACTCAAGCGCGCGTACGGCGTTGGTGCAGCCGAACACATGGTGAGACTCAGGCAGGTTGGTGTGATCCCGGATCCTGCGATGGGGGCCATTTGGGGCGGTGTTCTGCGGGGCGAGTGCGGAGTGGATGGAGAAGGGGCGCGGGAGCGGGAGGTATCAAGCTTTGGGGGTCACGGCAGTGCTGCAATGAGGAGACCTGAGGCGAACAGACGCCGAGTATCGGCGCGACGAGTGGCCGCGGGAGACATGGGGCCCGGGATCGTGGGTGGGACCTGCATGGCGCGCGTCGCGGCCGCCAGACTCAGGCGGGCGCCGGGGGCGGGATGTCGTGGTTCAGTCCTCGCAGGGCCGTGAGGAGGCGGAGGCGGACGGGTTCGTCGCGAAGCAACTGGAGGTAGCTCTTGCGTCCATGGGTGGTCAGCTTCGCGGGAAGCCGGAGCAGCCAGAGGCGGAGTCGCTTCGGCTGCGCCGTCCGCCAGGAGCCCGAGAGGAAGTGTTGGCGCAGCGTATGCAAGGTCTGGTAGCCCACGACGGCGAGGCTCCACAGGAGGGCGTTGCCCCCGAGGTCGTCGACGGCGGTCTTGCCGGCCGAGAGTTGGGCGAGTTCCTCGATCCGCTGCTCGACGACGGCACCGCCGTTGTATCGGCGCCAGGCGGTCAGGGCGTGGATGCCGGGGATGTTGGTCAGCACGTCCGCCTGGTGGCCCACCTCGTAGGTGTCGAGCTCCAGCATTCCCTCCTCGGTCTCGACCGGCTTTCTGGTCTGGATCGTGAGGAGACGCGCATCCCAGAGCGAACCCGTCGCGCTCCACAGCTTCTCGCCCGCAAAGATGGCATCGCCCTTTTTCGAGTAGCGCCACGGGCCCCGGTGGCCGTCTAACCATCTGTGGCGAGGAACCTTAAGCAGGAAAGATACGCCCAGCTCCTCGAGCGCCCGCACTATCTTCTGGCTGAAGAAGCCCTTGTCGAGGCGCACCGTGATGTCGCCGACACCCGCGCTTGTCAGGCGTCCCACCAGTGCCTGCAGCCACTCGGTGGCCCCCTCGGCCGTGTGGGCGTTGCCCGCCCGCCAGCGCACCCCCAGGCAGTCACCCGTCTCATTGACGAAAGCCACGAGCGGGTGGTGGGAGCGACGGCCCCGCTTCTTCGGGTTGTAGCCCAGCTCCGCCCCGGCCTGCTTGTGTCCGTAGCGCACCACGACCGTCGAGTCCAGCGTCAGGGTCAGCTTCTTCGGGACGCCGCGGGCCCGAAGCGCCCAGCGCTGCCGGACCATCCTCCACAGCAGCTCGTCCAGGAGCGGGACCATGCGCTCACTGGCCCGCCGGAGCCATCTGCCGAACGTCGTGGGGTCCGGCACACGGATCCAGCCGAAGATCCGGCGCACACCCCGGCGCTCGAGGAGCGGCAGGTCATCGATCACCCCGCCGCCGTACAGCAGAAGCGCAATCCACACCTCGGTCATCAGGCCCGGCCGGTAGGACCCCTTCTCCCTGTTCGCCTGACCGTCGATCCAGCCGGCCAGGCCGAACCGGTCGAACAGCTTTCGAACCAGCACCAGGCCGCCGCCGTCGGTGAGGTTCTGCGCGCTGTGCCGGACGCGTAGCGGCCGTCGCGAGCCCTGCACATGAGGCCGGCTTCCCGTATGATGATGGCGCACCTGGAGGGTGCCCTCCGTATCGAGGCATATATTAATATAAACCCCTCAAGTATAAGGTGTTAAGAAGTGTATATCCACCCCGGCATCGCAGGATCCGGGGTGATGAGCGAATCAACGCTGGCCCATGCCTTCCAGACTCTTGCGCGATTGGAAGAAACGTGATCCGGAGTCCCTCGAAGGCCCCGGCGGAGGGGGCAATGATGAGATCCCGCACCGCTTCGAGAGGCTCTGTTGCCGGGCTCTCGCCGAGAGACAGATCGTGCCGATCGAGGCAGGGGAGCTCTTGCAGCAGCCTTTGGCAACAATCGAGGAAGGGTTGAGGGCGTCTGCCTCCGGCGTTGCGCGTTGTCGTTAGCGATAGGAGCTGCATGATCGACCTGAGGACGGCCGATCTCCTAGAGGTTCTCCTCCTGCTTCCGTACACCCTCGTCAGGCCTGATACGTTGTTCGGCGACGAATGGCTGTGTCTGACCGAGGCCGAGAAACAGTTGCTGCAACATCTTGGTCTTGAGGTTCCCAGCTTCTCGGGAGAATTCGTCCACCGGATCGTTGCCCGCTTCAACGAGCATCCCCTGTCGAGTCTCAAGGATTGCTTCGCTCTGACGCTTGCTGAGGTAATCGGGGGCTGCATCCCGCTTGCCGGCGATGGACCGCTACGTCGCATTGCGGAAAGCAACGATATCCACATGCACGGTGTCCTGCGTGGGTCACAGACCAGCTCGAGGCTCACGAAGTGGAGCCACCCGCGGTCCTACACGCAGCCCTCCGGTTGTTGCAGGACGACGAGCTTGTGCTCCTCCCGCCCTATGAAGTCTCGCTCCGCATTGGACGGCTCGAACGATGGCTACGGGGCTTCCGGTCTGGATGCACTGAAATCCCGGGTGTTTCCCCCGACCGTCCAGGTGGCGGCGCAACGACCGTGGGACTACTGGTTCTGAGTAGCGGAGGCGGAGTCGATGCCCGCCAACATCGCTCGGGTTCCGCATGGCGTCAGGACTGCCGGGGCAACTGCGGAGGACACGATCCCGGTGACACGGTCGGGTCGCGAGGACACGAAGGGGAAAGACATGAGTGGTGAACCGATGGAGCTTGGCGCGTTTTCAGTAAGTCTTGCGGTCGCGGACCTGGGCGCGTCCCGCGAATTCTACGAGAAGCTGGGGTTCGAGCGAACAGGGGGTGACGGCGAGCATTACCTCATATTGGTGAACGGCCTGACAGTGATCGGACTGTTCGAGCAGGGGATGTTCGAGAAAAACATCCTCACCTTCAATCCCGGACTGGGACAAGACACCAAGCAACTTGGGGATTTTTCCGATATTAGAGACCTCAGGAACCGTCTGGCCGATGCAGGGATCGAGTTCGTGGCCGACCTCGACCCCGCGGGTACCGGCCCCGCGTCCATCACCTTTCTCGACCCCGACGGCAATCCGGTTCTCATAGACCAATTCTTCTCCAAGCCGGGAAGCTCCGAGGGCTCCTGAAGTTGGGATTTGTCGCGCCTGATCCCGGTGGGAACCCCGAGATCAGTGGACGTGACTTTCAGGCGATGTCCATAATGGCGATCCGGGCGGCGCTTCATCGACGTCGCCCCCTGGGTCCCCTCGGTCCGCCCGGAAGGCATCGAAATGGCTGTCGGCATCGTTCACACCCCCGGCCCGCTGTCGCCGAATCGGGGTGGCCGCGTCTTCCACCTCTTGTGGAACCAGAAATACTGCTCCGGGCTCTCCCGGACGGCCTCCTCGAGCTTCTCCATATAGGTGCGGGTCAACTCGCGCACCCTCTTCTCCAGATCGCCGCCCTCGGGCACGGCGATCCTGGAGTACCGCACCGCGTAGCGGGCCCGCAGACCCGGCTCCCGCCTGGGATCCGCGAACACGACGGGCGCCCCCGTCCGGATCGCTAGGATGCCGGGGCCTCTCACAGTCGAGGCCGGAGACCCGAAGAACTCAACGAAGACCCCGTCTCCGGTGAAATTCTGGTCCGCGACCAGAGCGAGCACCTTCCCTGCCCGGAGGCTCTGCATCGCGGCCCGGAGCAGTTCTCCCTGATATATCACGCCTGTCCCGAGACGTTCTCTGGCCCGGAGTGCGTACTCGTCGAAGAGGGAATTCCGTTGTCGGCGGGCCACCGCATCGAGCGGCACGCCCCGCGAGGTCGTGCTCACCGCAGCCGCCTCCCAGTTCCCGAAGTGCCCGGCGAGCACGAGAACCCCCTGGCCGCGAGAAGTCGGTCCCTCGATGTGGCCGAAGCCCTCGACCCGGCAGCGCTCCCGCCGTTCCGCCTGCGACATCCGCTCGAGTCTGAGCGTGGAGACGATCTCCCCCCCGAAGTGCCGATACGTGCCGAGGGCGACGGAGCGGTACCAGCGGGGGGAGCGGCCCGGGAACGCCCGCCTCAGGTTCTCGTCGACGACGCGCCGGCGGATCCGGAGGACGGAGCCGCCGAGCCACCCGAGTCCCCTCCCGATCCAGCCGGCGAGCCCTTCCGGGAGCGTGGTGAGCACGGCGACCAGGAGGATGACGAGGAGATACTCGAAGCGGTGCTTCAGGGTGGGGGGCTTCACGAGGGGACCGGGGCCGGATCCGGGGCCTCACGGTGCTCGAGCTGGAGCGCGTGGAGGTAGCCGTAGAGACCGTCCTCGGCGAGCAGATCCCCGTGGTTCCCCCGCTGCACGACTTGGCCCCGGTCCATCACGAGGATCTGCCGGGCCCGCTTCACCGTCGAGAGCCGGTGTGCGATCACGAACGTCGTCCGGCCGGCGAGGAGGTTCCCGAGCGCTTCCTGAACGAGTCGCTCGGATTCGGAGTCCAGGGCGGATGTCGCCTCATCCAGGATGAGGATCGGGGGATCCCGAAGGACGGCTCTCGCGATCGCGATCCGCTGCCGCTGTCCGCCGGAGAGCTTCGTCCCCCGCTCTCCCACGACCGATTCGTACCCGTCCGGGAGCTCGAGGATGAAGTCGTGGGCGTGGGCCGCCCGGGCCGCCCTCTCGATCTCCCCGTCCGCCACCTCGCGCCCGAGCGCGTAGCCGATGTTCGCCCGGATCGTGTCGTGAAAGAGGATCGTCTCCTGCGATACGATCCCGAGACCCTCCCGGAGGGAGCGGATCGAGAACTCGCGGATATCGACGCCGTCGACGAGGATCCTCCCGGAATCCTCCTCGTAGAACCGCCCGAGGAGATCGACGAGCGTCGTCTTCCCCGCGCCGGAGGGTCCGACGATGGCTGTCACCGTCCCCGCCTCAACCTCAAAGCAGACGTTCCTGAGGACCTCGTCCTCCGGCCGGTAGCCGAACGAGACGTTCTCGAAGACGATCTCCCGCTTGACGCCGGGGAAGGGACGGGCGGCGCTCCGGTCCCGGATCTCGATCGGCGCGTCGAGGAACTCGAACGCCCGCTCACCCGCCGCGAGCCCGGGCTGGATGATCGCGGGCAGCTTGCCCAGGTACTTGACGGGGGCGTAGAGCTTCATCGAGAGGGCAAGGAATCCGATGAAGTCCTCGGGCGAGAGCCCCGCGCTGAATACGAGCCGCGTCCCGTACCATAGGACGACGACGGTGCCGAGCGCTCCGACGAGCTCGGTCACCGGGTTCGCGAGCGCCCGGTAGCGCTCGGTGCGAACGAAGTTGCCGAAGTACGAGCGGGTGAGACGGTGAAATCGCGCCCGCTCGTGCGCCTCCGCCGAGGAGGCTTTCACGAGCCGGATCCCGGCGAGCGTTTCCTGGAGGTGGCTGTTCACCTCTCCGGCCAGATCGAGTACCGCCCGGTCTCCCCTGCGAACCCTGCGGAGAAGTGGTCCCCAGATCGCGAAGACGCCCGGGAGGACGATCATGGCCGCCAGACTCAGCTGCCAGGAGATGAGGAGCATGAGGGAGGCGGCCGCGACAAATTCGAAGACCGAGGAGAGGATCTTCGCGAGCTCCTTCGTGATGAGCGTTCGAAGCTGTTCCACGTCGTGCGTCAGCCGGGAGACGATCTGCCCCACCCGCGTCTGGCCGAAGAAGACGAGATCCAGCTCAACCAGGTGATCGTAGACGGCGTCGCGCATGTCTCTCGTTACCGATTGTTCGATCCACGCGACGAGGTAGATGCGGGCGAAGTCGAAGACGTTCTTCACGACGAAGACGGCGAGGATGAAGATGATGATCCCCTCGATTGCCTCCTCGCGCGGGCCCCCGAGCTCGACGAAGCGCCCGAGCGTCCCGTCGAGGAGCCGGTCGAGGATGGCGCCGCCCGTCGCCTCGCCCTGGCCCGAACCAGGCCCCTCCCCGGAGAAGAGCGTTCTCAGAAACGGGATCAGGAGGGCGAGGGAGAAGGCGTCGAGAGCGGCGAAGATCGAGGTGGCGAGTACGGCGAGCACGAACACGCCGCCGTAGGGCCGAAGGTACGAGAGGATCCGGAGGTAGAGATTCACTTGGCCCCCCGGCCGGTGCACCGCCGCCGGGGCGGTCCTCGTCCCTCCGACAGCGCCCCGCCACGGGCCCCTGGGGCGGTGGCCAACGCGGCTACTCCATGCTGATCGTGTAGGGGAACCAGGCGGCGACGGGCGTCCCGTTGTCGCGGGCTGGATCGAAGCTCCACTGGGACGCCTCGCCAGCCAGCAGCTCATTGAAGGTCGCATCCGGTGTTGGAGGCTCGAGCCGCGTCGAGTCGGCCACGACCACTCCGCGCTCGTCCACGAAGACCCAGATCTCGATTCGCCTCCCGCGGAGCTCGTCGTTCGCGGGCGGCAGGATGATCCCCCGGGGCCTCGGGGGGATGACGCGGGAGCGGCCCTCGAGCGCGGTCCCCGCATTCCCCCTCCCGGCTCCCCCAGGGATCCCGGCGCCCTGGAGGTCCCCGGGGTCCCGGCCCGAGGTCGAGCCGGCCCCGGCATCCCGGATCTCGGGGAGTTCGACGGCGAACGCGGCGGTCGGGTCGGTGGCATTCAGCTCGGGCACCGTGACCTGGACGCTTACCACCGGGAGGGCGGGACGCCGGATCGGCGCGGGTGGCGCGGACGAGAGGGGGATCACCGTCATCGTTCCATCAGCCGCCCGCACGTCTCCCGTGTCCGGGCCCGCGGCGTCCGCCGAGGGGAGAGGGACGAGTCCCCGCGGCCCGAAGAGGAAGAGGAGGGCGTGGAGCGCGAGCGAGGCCCCGAGCCCCACCCGCCAGATCCTCCGCTCGCCGATCCTCCGCGCCCGGACATCCTCATGGCGGTTTCGTGCCATCCAGTTCGTTCCCCGAGAAGTGCCTTTGGGCCGCGTGCAAACGGCTCCAGAGCCGCTGCCCCACCCGCCGCCAATCCCTCACCGGAGCCCCGGCGCAC
Organism: Longimicrobiales bacterium; assembly: GCA_965218255.1. Taxonomy (GTDB): domain Bacteria; phylum Gemmatimonadota; class Gemmatimonadetes; order Longimicrobiales; family Gaopeijiaceae; genus JAAXGI01. The sequence goes on from CBDCKJ010000001.1 coordinate 276,991, forward strand.
ACCGACTTCTTACGACTCGCGCGGGCGGGAGATCCCCGCACCGGGAATCCTAACAGGATCGCGAGGCGCCGGGCGAACCGGGGTAGCCGCCCCATCCCACGGGCCGGGTTGCGTGACGACGGGCCGCGCGGCAACTTCGGGTTCCCTCCCGCACCGCCCGAGAGGCGTTCGATGCGTTCGGATACCGCACCCGCATCCGGGGATCCCCAGCGCATGGCCCCGCCGCACACGCCCAACCCGACAAACTCACCGATGGGTCCCCCCACTCCCTCCCGCGCGCGTGCCTACTACGAGTTGACGAAGCCGGGAATCGCTTTCTTTGCGATGATGACGGCGGGTGCGGCCTACTACCTCGCATCCGGGGGGAGCGCCGCGCCGGTCGGAGCCTTCCACACTCTCCTCGGCACCGTGCTGGCAACGGCCGGTGCGCTGGCGCTCAACCAGTACCTGGAACGCGACCTGGATGCCCTCATGGAGCGGACCCGGGGCCGGCCCCTCCCCTCGGGCCGGCTCCGGCCGAGGGATGCCCTCCTCTTCGGCCTCCTCCTCCTCGTGGGCGGCGTGGCCCACCTCTGGACGACGCTCGGCGCCCTTCCGGCCGTACTCACGATCGGCTCGGCGGTGGCCTATAATTTGGTCTACACGCCGCTCAAGTCGCGTTCGCACACGGCGACCTTCATCGGCGCCGTTCCCGGTGCGATGCCAGCCCTCATCGGATGGAGCGCCGCTACGGGCTCGCTCGCCCCGGGTGCCTTCGTCCTATTCGCGATCGCGTTTGTGTGGCAGATTCCTCACGTGCTCGCGCTGGCGTGGCTCCTCCGCGAGGACTACGCGCGGGCGGGCTTCCTCCTCTCTCCTCCCGCCGGTCCCGAGGGTAAGATGATCGGCCGCTTGATGGGGGTCTACTCGGCGACGCTCCTCCTCGTGAGCCTCATGCCCACCGCCCTCGGGCTCACGGGATTCCTCTACCTCGTGGGCGCCTTCCTGCTCGGCGTCGGCTTCCTCTGGCGGAGCATCGACGCGTGGCGGGAAATGAGCCGCCGGGCGGTCCGGCGGGTATTTCTCGGATCGCTCGCCTATCAGCCGCTTCTCCTCGGGCTCATGGTGTTCGATACGATCCGGCGCTAGGGACGGCTCGCCCGACGGGTGCGGGTGGCGCCCGCCCGGGTCACGGCGAGGCGGGTGGCGCCCGCCCGCGGAACCCCTGGGTCGTTCCTTCACTAGGACGAGAGATGTGCCCCTTTCCCGACTCGATGTGTCGACGCATCGCCTTCGCGGCACTCGTCGTGGCCGGACTCCCCGGAGCCGCGTTGGCCGGGTCCGTTGCCGTGCCGCGCCCCGATCCCGTCCCGGAGCGCTGGCTCTACGTCTGCATCCAGGACGATGCGGCGATCGCGGTCGTGGACATGGAGGCGCTCGAGACCGTCGCCGTGATCCGCCTCGACGCGCTCGGGTTCGGTCCGCGCGCCGCCCCGCACGATATCGCGGTCGCCCCCGACGGACGCTACTGGTACGTGTCGCTCGTCGGCGAACACCGGGTCCTTCGCTTCGACGAGGAGAATCGTCTCGCCGGGAGCTTCGAGATGGAGACGCCCGGGATGCTGAGGCTCGGGCCCGCCGGTGAACGGCTCGCCGTCACCCGCTCGATGAGCGCGGTGGATCCCCCGCGGTGGGTCGGGCTCGTGGAGACGTCCCGGATGGATGTCGAGGAGATCGATGTCCTCTTCCCGCGGCCGCATGCCCTCGCGATCCATCCGGAGGGGCGTTTCGCCTACACGGCGAGCCTCGCGACGGACCAGGTTGCGACGATCGATCTGGCCTCGGGACGTACCGAGATCACGGAGCTCCCCGGCTCGTCGCGTGCCCTCGTACAGATGGCGGTCTCGGGGGACGGCCGCACACTCCTCGCATCCGCCGAACTCTCCGGCGAACTCCTCGTATTCGCACTCGAGGATTCGTCGAGCCCGAGGCTCGTGATGTCGGTTGCCCTCGGGTCCCGCCCGTTCGACCCCGTCTTCTCCCCCGACGGCGAGAGCGTCTGGGTCCCCCTCAAGGGTGCCGACGAGGTGGTCGTCCTCGAGCGTGCGGAGTGGACCGTTTCGGCGCGGATCCGCGGGGATGGGATCCGTGAGCCCCACGCGGTGGAGTTCTCGCCGGACGGACGGAGGGCCTTCGTCACGAATGCGGCCCCGGCCGGCGAGGGCGGCCCGGCGCGGCTCGTGGTCATCGATGCCCGGACGCGCGAACTCGAGGCGTCGCTGCCCCTCGGCTCGAATCTTGCCGGGATGGGTCGGCGGGGAGCGCCGTAAGAGGCGGCGGGGAGGAGCGCCCAGGGGCGGGGCACACCCGGCCCATTGTCTCCCCGCGTCGCGTGAGCCCGGGGTCCGTCGAGGGGCCGGGCTCACGCGTATCCGGCGGGGTCCTTCCTACCGGGAGACGGAGAGCGTTCCTCCGAGGTAGAGAGCGCGGCCCGGACCCGGCTCGTAGTACCGGCCTCCGAAGGCGTTGATCGTCACGGCGGAGACGTATGTCTCGTCTGTCAGGTTTTGTATCCCGGCGAAGGGGGAGAGCTGAACGCCGCCGAGCGGAATCGCGCTCCCCCCGACGCGGAGATCGAAGAGGGTATAGCTATCCGCGTAGGGGGCCTCGTTGGAGTCGTTGACGGGCACCTCGGCCCGGTAGTCGGTTCCCAGCTCGGCGAACCAGTCCGAGGGACCGAGCCGCACGCTGGCCCGAAGCTGCTGAGGGGCGAGGCCGGGGACGTCGTTTCCGGAGAGGTCATTGCCGCGGACGGTGTACTCGTCGAAGACCGCGTCCGTATAGCTGTAGGAGAACTGGCCGGTAAGGAGGTCGTGGAGCCTCGCCCGGAGCGTCAGCTCCGCGCCGTTTCGCGTCGATTTCCCCGCATTCCTCCAGTAGGTGAGGTCGTTGGCATTCCGGAAGGAGATGAACTCGTCCTCAAGCTTCGTCGTGAAGACCGCGACCTCGTATGCGACGCGGTTGTTGAGGCTCCCGCGGACGCCGGCCTCGAGGGTGCGGCCCCGTTGGGGATCGAGGTCCGGGTTGAATCCGCCGGACCGGTTCTCCTGGTTGCCGAGTTGCTGGGCGGTCGGGGTCTGGAAGGAGGTCGCGAAGTTGGCGAAGAGATTCACGCCGGAGGCCGCGGCAAGGTGGATCCCGACCGTGGGGTTGAAGGCGTTGAGCCGGCGGCTTCCCGAGTCATCGAGATTCCCCTCGGAGACGGGGAAGAGGTCGTCGACCTCGAATCGGGTGTTGTCGTACCGGACCCCGCCGACCAGGTTCACCCGTTCGCCGAGCCCGAGGGAGGCCTGCGCGAAGAGGCCGGTGCTGCGGACGGACTCGGTCTGGTTCTGCAGGAGCGTCTCGGGGCGCCCGCCGTCGCTGCTGAACTCGCGGCGGTCGTCGTTCTGCAGGTCGAAATCGATCCCCCCGAGGAGATGGAGGCCCCGCTCGCCGGGCTCGCGGGTCCCCGCCAGCGTAAGGCGGGCGCCGCCGGCCCGCCGGTCCACGTCCACGACATCGACGGGGAGGGGGTTCAGGAAGTCCCTGGCCACTCCGTAGACCGAGGCGTGGGCAGTGAGTCCGCCCGCGAGGCCGTCCCAGCTGACGCCGAGCTGGCTCTGCTGGACCTCTTTCCGGGTCTGGAAGAAGGTGTACGTCCGCCAGACCTGGTGGGGGTCCTCCTCGAAGGCGGCCAGGGGGAGCGCGCCCGGGTTCTCGGCGTCGAGGTCCATGTGGGTCACGGTGATCCCGAGCTCACCCCCGGCGAGCGGCTGCTCGATCCGGCCGTTCAGGTGAAAGCGCTCGGCCGTGCCGTACGCCTCCCCGTTCCCGGTGGTGCGGTATCCCCCGTAGCCGAGCCGGTTCAGGCTCACGAGGTAGCCGGTCCCGTTGACCGTACCCGACATCGTGCTCTGGAGGCGAAGGAGCCCGTCGGTCCCGCCCACCGTCGTGAATTCCTCCCGGAGCGAGGCACCGGCGGGGATCTCGGTCTCGAAGAGGAGGACCCCGCCTGCCGCGTTCCCGTAGAGGGCGGCGCCGGGACCGCGTAGCGCCTCGACCCGCCCGAGCGACCCGATGTCCACATGGTCGAGGGTGGACTGCCCGTCGGGGAGCGTTGCCGGGATCCCGTCCACGACGACCCGGATATCGCGAACCCCGAACTGCGCCTGCGCCCCGTACCCCCGGATCGAGATCCGCTCCCCCACAGCGTAGTTGAACCGGTTCTGTACCTGCACGCCGGGGAGGTTCTCGAGAGCGTCCTTGAGGAACATCCCGGTCTTCCCCTGGCGGAGCTCCACTTCCCCGACGACGGAGACGGCGTAGGGCGAGCTCCCTACCTGGAAGGGGGTCCTGAGCACCGAGACCGTGAGGGCGTCTAGGTCGTAGCGAGGGACCGAGTCCGCCGCTGGCGTCTGTGCGGTAACGGGGGCGCCCTGAAGCAGAAGTGCCGAGGCGACGCCGAGGATGAGGCTCCGCGGCGTACGAGGGAGGGCGACGGGGGCGAGTGCCCGGTGCAGTGAATCCACGGCGATCTGGTGCATGGCGGTTCCGTAGTCGAATTCGGGGAGCGAGGCCTCCGGACGCCACTAAAGATGGCATTTCGGGGGTTGCGGTCAAAGACCCCTGGTGCTGCATCGTCCGATCGGGCAGTGTTCGGCGTCGACCCCGGGAGGCAGGGTTCCCGTCGACGCCGGCCGGCACTCGCCCTCCCGGCTTGTTCTCTCCTCCCCGATAGGTTACCCCTCGTCCCGGTGAGACGGAGACCGGTCAGATCAGGAGACGCAGGGGCCGTGGGCAGGGAGTCCTCGATCGTCGTCGGACTGAATGCCGTCATCGTCGCGGTGACCGGCGAGAGCCCGAGGATCCTCACGATCTCCGTCCCGGGCCGGCCGGAGGGGGAGGGGGTGCGGGATCCTTCCGGCAGCAGCGTTGACGTCCTCCCTTACGGTCCGCTCGATCCGGCGGCGGACCGTACGCTCGAGCTCTCTCTCCGCGGGTGGGTGGCGGAGCGAACGGGGCTTGAGGTGGGCTACGTTGAGCAGCTCTATACCTTCGGCGACCGGGAGAGGGCCGCCGGAAGCCCGGGCGCGGTTCCCCGCGTCATATCGGTCGCCTACCTCGCCCTGGTGCGCGAGGAGCCGCCCCGTGACACTTCCCGTGCCCGCTGGCGGGACTGGTATACGTTTTTCCCGTGGGAGGACCGGCGCGATGGCCCGGCCCGGATCGTTTCGGAGACGATCCGGCCGGCGCTCGAGGCGTGGATCCTGGACACTCCGAGCGGCCCTTCCCGAAGCGAACGTGTCGAGCGGGCGGGGATCGCCTTCGGGTTGTCCGGGTCCTCCTGGGATCCGGACCGGGTCCTCGAGCGCTATGAGCTACTTTACGAGGTCGGGCTCGTCTGGGAGTCGATCAGGGACCGGGGCAGCGACGGTCACACGGATCCCGCAGCCGGACTCGGCCGGCCCATGGACACGGATCACAGAAGGATCCTCGCGACGGGGCTCGGCCGGCTCCGGGGGAAGCTCCGCTACCGACCCGTTATCTTTGAGCTCCTCCCGCCCTCCTTTACCCTGACGCGGCTGCAGCGCGTCGTCGAGGCGCTCGTGGGGATCCGGCTGCACAAGCAGAACTTCAGACGCCTGGTCGAGCGGGGCGGGCTCGTGGAGGGAACGGGCCGGATGGACGCAGAGACCGGCGGGCGGCCCGCAGAGCTCTACCGATTCCGAAGGGAGGTGCTTCGGGAGCGCAGGGCGCCCGGGGTGGGTCTTCCCGGGACCGGTTCCAGGGCCTGAGGATGGACGCTGCGACCGGGCACGGACCGCACACGCCCGGAGAGCGCCCTGGCTCCCTGGTAAGAACGGGGCGTCCGACCGGCACCCCGGCGTCGTTGACCGCACGGCACCGAGGCGATTACACTTGTAGAAGAGTGTGTTTTTTCACCCCTATATACTCAAAGTGAGCATAACGGGCCACGAAATGCCAGAGACTGCACTGCACGCGGACGCTCGACTCGAGTACACTCCCGAGGTCGCGCGTGCCACCGAGCCCCTCTATGACAGGCTCCGGGATGTGATCCCGGAGGTGGAGTGGCCGGTCCATGCCCCGTATATCCACTGGATCGAGGAGCTCAAGAAGCGCCGAAACGCGATCATCCTCGCGCACAACTACCAGACCCCCGAGATCTACCGCGGCGTTGCAGACCTGCGGGGGGACAGCCTTCGGCTGGCGGTCGAGGCGGCGCGAACGGATGCGGAGGTGATCGTGCTTTGCGGGGTCCACTTCATGGCGGAGACGGCGAAGATCCTGAGTCCGGAGAAGACCGTGCTGATTCCGGACCTGAGGGCGGGCTGCTCTCTCGCCGCATCGATAACGGGCGGGGATGTCCGTGAACTGCGCGCTCGCCATCCCGGCGTCCCCGTCGTCACGTACGTTAACACCTCGGCAGAGGTGAAGGCAGAGAGTGACGTCTGCTGTACCTCCGCGAACGCGGTTCAGGTCGTCGAGTCGCTCGGCGTCGACCGGGTGATCTTCCTGCCCGACGAGTACCTCGCGCACTACGTCGGGACGCAGACGCAGGTGGAGATCATCGGGTGGGAGGGGCGCTGCGAGGTGCATGAGCGGTTCACGGCCGACGAGGTCCGCGCGTACCGGCGTGCCATCCCGGATCTCGTCGTTCTTGCGCACCCGGAGTGCCCCCCGGAGGTGCTCCGGGAGGCCGACTACGTGGGGTCGACGTCGGGGATGGCCAACTACGTGAGGGACGAGCAGCCGGCCCACGTCGCGATGATTACCGAGTGTTCGATGAGCGACAACGTCGCCCTCGAGAATCCGGAGGTGGACTTCATCCGACCGTGCAACCTCTGTCCGCACATGAAGCGGATCACCCTGCCCCGAATCGCCCGCGCCCTCGAAGAGATGCAGTACGCTGTCGAGGTCGAACCGGCCCTCGCTCGGCGGGCCCGGAGTGCGGTTGAGCGGATGGTCGCGATCGGCCGTAGCGGATGACCCGTGACCTCCCCGCCGGGGGGGGAGGGGGTCGTGTGTGTGTGGCGACGCACTTCGCGGATGCGGTCGTGGTCGGGGCGGGCGTGGCGGGCCTGTCGACCGCGCTTGAACTCGCTCGAGTCGCTCCGGGCGCCGATATCGTCCTCCTTACCCGGCAGCGTCTCGGTAGACACGGAGCCTCGCCTCTCGCGCAGGGTGGCGTCGCTGCGGCACTCGACCCGGGTGACTCGCCTTCCCGCCACGCGGACGACACCGAGCAAGCGGCGGGCGGACTCGGCCGGCGGGAGCTGATCGATCTCCTCACGGGCGAGGGTCCCCGGCGTGTGCGGGAGCTCATGGGCCTCGGCGCCCGCTTCGACCGGGACGCCTCGGGTGAGCTCGCGATGGGCCTCGAGGGGGCGCACTCGCGCCGCCGGATCCTTCACGCCGATGGGGACCGGACGGGGGCCGAGGTGATCCGTGTCCTCGCCGAGGCCGCTGCGGGCCGCCGGGGAATCCGGGTCTCGGAGGAGATGCGAGCCGTCGAGCTCTGGTTTTCCGGCGGGCGGGTCCTGGGCCTCGTGGCCGAGTCGGGCGACGGTGCCCTGCATCGGTTTCGGGCGGGCGCCACGGTGCTTGCCACCGGCGGGCCGGGACGCGTCTATGCCCGGACGACCGCCCCGGCGGGGCTGGACGGGGACGGGCTCGCGATGGCTGCACGCGCTGGCGCGAGGCTCCGTGACCTCGAGTTCGTGCAGTTTCATCCGACAGCGCTCGATGTGGGAGCCGACCCGCTCCCGCTCGTGACAGAGGCGCTCCGGGGCGCTGGCGCGAGGCTTGTGGACGAGGCCGGTCGAGCCGTGCTCGGGGTTGAGGCGGGGGGAGGAGATCTCGCCTCCCGCGACCGGGTGTCGCGTGCGCTGTGGCGGGAGATCGAGAGGGGGGAGAGGGTCTTTCTGGACGCGCGGTGCGTCCTCCGGGGGAAGGGCGCGGCAGGGTTTCCGGAGGTTGTTCAAACGTGCAGGCGCTACGGCATCGACCCCTTGCGCGCGTTGATCCAAGTGACCCCTGCCGCGCACTACCACATGGGGGGCGTCGCCGTCGACGCGGATGGCCGCAGCTCGCTCGAAGGACTCTGGGCCGTGGGGGAGGTTGCCGGTTCGGGCCTTCACGGTGCGAATCGACTGGCGAGCAATTCTCTGCTTGAGGGCCTGGTCTTCGGGGCCCGCGTGGCCCGGGCTCTGGCATGTGAAATCCCCTCCTCGCGTGAAGGCGGCGGCGCCGAGGAGATGGCGCGCCTCGCGCCGATCCCGGCCGGGGGACGAATCATGGCGCTCCCGCCCGAGGTTGCACTCGAAGTCCGGAGCCTCATGTGGAAGCTCGTGGGGGTTGTTCGAACTGGAGCGGGCCTCACTGAAGCCGTGGACAGGCTGGCCCGAATCGAGCGGGGCCTCTCCCCTCAGCTTCCGGACTACCGTCGGAATCTCCTCCTCACGGCCCAGATGATCGCGCATGCCGCGCTCGCCCGCAGGGAAAGCGTCGGGAGCCACTACCGGGAGGACGCCACGGCGTTGCGGAGCTCTCCCCTGAGTCATAGCGTCCTGGAACTCCGTGCGGAGGCTCCGGGCGTCATTAGAACCAGGCTCGAGGACGAGCCGACCCGAGCGCCATCCCCCGATCGACTGGCATCGGAGAAGCCTCAGGCCTCCCCTTCCGGCCTCCCCCCCGGGGGTCCTTGATCGTTACTGCCCAGGACAACCAGGCCTGGGCAGTAACGATTTATTCGTAACCCCCACACTGAGGTACCTTACAGACAGGCAGTAACTTGTAGGGTTTGCTGGCCAACACTGGTTACTCATGGGCTTCGTAATAGGAGCGATCTCGACAACGTAATTGAAGTCAAGGGACGAACGAGCGCCAAGCACGATGCCATCGAGGATGCCAGGATGACGTTAGGGGTAGCAGCTCTTTTCTATAAGATGGATCATGACATACGGCTTGTGAGCAGTAAGCCCAAACCCCCTGGACGGACGCAGCCGAGATACGAGCGAAGTCCTCCCGAACGTGCTCGTGAATTAAATAGTTCGGGATGCGTGGTGACTGCAATAGCCATCAGCGCACTTTTTATTTTCGTAGTCATTCTTATCATCGCAAGTCAGGGCGTCAATTCCAACCATGTACAAGCGCAAGAACAAACTGGGGGATACCCCGGTGAACCTACGTTCGTACAACGGGCCGGAATTCACGGTCCGAGTGGTCCGCAGGTGGCTGGCAGATCCCGGTGTGAAGACGCTGACTGGAGGCTATCAAGCGTGCGTTACCCGATGGTCCGTCGGTTGGCTTGACGGCTCCTTTCCAGTCCGCTAGTTGTAGGGTCCACCCGTCCATCGTATCAGGTATGCACTTAAGGGAGGAGTCTCATGCGCTTCGCTTCCATCCCACTGGCTGGTGTCTTCCTGCTGACACTGGCACCGCTACAAATCTCTGCCCAGGCGATGGAGAGTGCAGAGCCATTCCATGTCGGCACGTTTGAGATCGATGGGTTGCAGACGGTTGGTCTGGTCCTCCGGGATCGGTTCGTCGTCGAGATCGATGCGGCCAACAGTAACCTGGAACAAGACCCAGCCTTTCCCGAGATGACCATGCCCGAGGACATGCTCCAGCTCATCGGGCTGTACGAGTATGGCCTCAAGTCTCGACTGTACGAGATTGTCAATCACCTCGTGGAAGACGGAATGCTCACGGGGGGTAGCCGTCCCAGCTTCATCCACGATCTGGATGACGTTGATATTCAGGCGCCGATTCAGTATCCCGGTAAGATCATGAATGCGGCTGGTAACTTCTACACCCACATTTGTGAAGGCTGCACCGAAGCCGAGCTTGCGGCATCGAACCGGGAAAGACGGGCGAACCGCGGGGTTCCCTATCTCTTTCTCAAACCAAGCAGGGGTGCTGTCATCGGGACCGGTGAGGACATCGTTATCCCCCACGGGCGGACTCGGACCGACTGGGAGATCGAATTTGGCACGGTCATTGGCCGCACCGGCAAGTACATACCAGCCCAGGACGCACAGGACTACGTCTTCGGCTACATGGTAACCATCGACATCTCCGATCGAGGCGGACGGCCGGAAGGTGGATTCGGTTCGGGATCCGACTGGTTCGTCGGCAAGGGGCATGACACATTCGCACCTCAGGGTCCCTGGATCACGCCGAAGGAGTTCTACGGAGACCCCATGCAGCGATTGCACCAGGTGCTCACCATCGACGGGGTAACCGTCCAGGAGGCCAGGGCCGGCGACATGATTTTCGACGTCTGGGAGCTCTTGGAGTACGCGTCGTCCCTGATCACCGTTTATCCCGGTGACGTGCTGAACAGCGGAACGACGGGCGGCACGTCCTTCGCAGGGTTCGAAACCGGGGTCCGAAGCGGCTACCTCGAGCCGGGCGAGAGAATCGAGGCCACGATCGAGGGTATTGGAACGCTCGAGCATGAAGTCGTAGCCGGTGAAACGCCTCCGAGCAGCCTTTCGGGGGCCCAGCTTCCCCCGGTCGATAGCTACCGCGACAACTGACGGTGTCGTAACCTCCGCGGGTGCGGGAAGGCGCTCTCTGCAGCACCGGCAACACGACCTCGTCGAACACACAGAGCCCCGTCCGGCCTAACTGCCGGGCGGGCTTTGATGTGTGCCAGACATATCACTTCGTGAGATCCCCGGCCGCCTGCGCGGAGAGCTCAAGATCGCCGTGGGATGGAACCACCGGAGCTTGAACGGGGAGATTCTCGCGAGGTTGACGGACTCGGTTCACGGCGAGACGGTCGACACGCAGGACCTGCTGGATCGCCCGGCGGCGAAACGAGACTCTGGGACGGGTTGACCTCAGCGAAGACGCAATGCGCAGGTAGCGGTGGATAGCGCACACCAGCTGGCAGTCGCGAAGGAGGTAACGGCGAATGCGAGCCGGCAGCGCGGCGTGCCGGCGTTGCTCGAAGTGGTCAGGGAGACGTTGGACGCGTAATCCTGAAAGAAACCAGCCAGCTTTCCGCGGCCCAGGCAGTACCCGAGGCCGAGCGGTCACCATTTCACATGTTTCCGTGCCGCAAGGCGGTGGGCAGTGCGTGGAGACGGGCGCACGGTTGGCCGCGCCGCACCACCCGTTCATGATCGCCAGGCCGGCCGCGCCGCACCAACTGACCGGCCGAGTCTCGGTCTACGAGGGGTTCGCGCCGGACCGCAGGTGCGTGACGACCTTGCGGAGGCTCTCGATCCCCTGCACGTCCCGGCGAAGGAGGGGGACCCTTACCTGAGGGAAACCGGGGAAAAGCCGGTCGATCCGGGCAAGGTACTCGTGCTCCTGGCGGCGGCGGCTCTCGAGGAACTCCCCGAGTGGCACCTCCGGGAGGACACGGTTCACGACGAGCCCGGCCACCGGCACTCGATGTTCCGCGAGAATCGCAATTGCCTTCTCCGTCTCTAGAATCGGCAGCTTCTCGGGGATGAGGACCATCACGAAGGCCGTCGTCCCGGGATCGAGGAGGAGGCGGCGGGCGCGGGAGAAATTCCGGCGGCGAGAGAGGAGAATCTCGCGGATCCTTCGGCTCTGTTCGTCGCGGGCCCCCTCTTCCACCTGGTCGAACCAGGAGAGCTCGTCCCCCTTCGGGGCCGTGCCCTTGCCGGAGCCCGGCTCCCGCACCGCTGCCCCGGCTCCCTCCCCGCCCTCCGCATCCTTTCGTCCCGCCTTCTTCTCCCTCCCGGCGAGGCGCCCGAGGGCGCGCCCGAAGGAGTCGGATCGATCGCGGCTCCTCAGCAGCCCGTCCATCCACGCGGCCATGATCTCCGGGAGGGCCAGGAGCCGCAGGGTATGGCCCGTGGGAGCGGTGTCGAAGATGACCTGGTCGAAGTCGCTCGCGGCCTCCCCCATGAGTCTCGCCATCCGGTCCATGAGCGCGGCCTCGGTGGCCCCGGGGGAGTGGCGGGCCAACGCGATCTGCCGCTCTATCTCCGGATACAGCGCGGGGCGAACGAAGGCGCGCATCGTGCCTCCGACTTCCTCGAGGTATCGATCGACCTCCGCCTCCGGGTCCAGCTCGAGGCCCAAGAGGCCGGAGACGAGCTCCCGCTTGCGGTTGCCGATTCGCCGCCCGAAGAGGTCCCCGAGAGAGTGTGCGGGGTCGGTCGAGACGAGGAGGACCCGTCTCCCGGACTCGGCCCCGTGGAGGGCGAGGGCGGCGGCGGTCGTCGTCTTCCCGACCCCGCCCTTACCGCCGACGAAGAGGAGGCGCTGAGCCTCGGTGGAGAGGCCGCTCACGAGGTCAGTCGGCCTCGCCCGGGCGAGGTCCGGGAGCGGATCCCGGCAGGCTCAGCAGCAGCGGAAGTCGTCGAGGGGAGACTTCTCGAGCCCCATCCGCGTATGCCATTCGTGGAAGCGGTCGTAGAGCACCGGGAGAAGTTCGAGCGTATAGTAACTTGCGGGGTTCGGGATCCCGAGCATGTCGGAGAAGACGAGTAGCATGAAGAGGTCCTCCTCCTCCCGTCTCTCTCGCGCGAGCGCTCCCCGGTGCCGTCCCTCATAGAACTCCTGAAGGAGTTCCCACGCGTATCGAAGGCGTGCCTGGACCCGTATCGATCGGATCTGAGAGTGCCGGATCTCCTCGTCCCCGGCCGTGGGGGCAGGAAGCGATCCTTTCCCGGCGGCTCCTCCCTCGCCGCTAGGCGCCGGCGTTGTCCCGTCCTCCCCTCGACCGGTTCAGCGCTCCAAGTGCCTCGAGGCCCACCCATATCGTCGTCGTGAGGATCACGAGGTCCATCACGACGAGGAGTGTGGTACCGGCTTCCCAGTACCCGCGAAGCTGCACCAGGAGGGCCCAGATCGTCATCGTCACGAGGAAGGCGAAGGGGACGAGCGTGTAGATCGTTCCCCGTCGCCGCTTCATGAGCATCACACTCAGGATGAGCAGGGTCAGCGCTGCCAGGAGCTGGTTCGTGGTCCCGAAGAGCGGCCAGATCTCGAGTCCCCCAGTCCCGCCGCCCTCGCCCGCGCCGAAGGCGAGCACGATGCAGGCCCCAACGGCCACGGCCGTCGAGATCCACCGGCCGCGGAGGATCGGGAGGTTGTAGATGCTGCCCCACTCCTGGACGATGTAGCGCTGCAGCCGCACGCCCGTGTCCATCGTGGTGGCGGCGAAGAGGACGGCCATGACCGCGAGGAAGGTCTGTGAGAACCCCTCGGGGAATCCGAGACCGTCCGAGATGATATTCCCGCCTCCGAGGACGAAGGCGGAGACGCCCTGCGCGGCAAACACGGAATAGAAACCTTCCCACGCCTCGAGCGTTGCAAACCCCGCCGTCGTGGCGAGGATCGCGGCGATCGCGAGGCTTCCCTCGCCCACGGCACCCAGGTAGCCGACGAAGGGGACGTCCGTCTCGCGGTCGAGCTGTTTAGAGGTGGTCCCCGAGGAGACGAGCCCGTGGAAACCGGAGATCGCCCCGCACGCGATCGTGACGAAGAGGAGGGGGACGAAGGGGGGCGCGCCCTCGGGGATCGCCGTATTGAAGACGGGTGCGACGATCGTGGGATTGCCGAGGATCACGGCCCCGTAGAAGACACCGAGCGCGATGAAGAGCTGCAGGCCGTTGATGTAGTCCCGGGGCTGGAGGAGGAGCCAGACCGGGAGCGTCGACGCGACGTAGGCGTACCCGAAGAGGACGAGCACCCAGATGGCGGCTCCCTGGAGCCCGAAGGCGTCGGGCATTGTGAGCGGGATCTCGTTCCCGACGAACATCGCGGAGTAGAGGAGGATGAGCCCGATCACCGAGGGCCAGAGGAGCGGGACCCCTCTCCGGTAGAGTGCCCATCCGATCCCCATCGCGACGGCGATCACGAACCAGGAGGGGATCACGGAGCTCGGGAAGTCCTGAAAGAGCCCGGCGATCACGATGGCGAAGACGGCGTTCACCATCAGGAGGAGGAGGAAGATCACGACCATAAAGAGGCTTCGCGCGCGCCCACCCACGACGGACTCGGTGAGCGCCCCGATCGACTTGCCCTCATTTCGAATGCTCGCCCAGAGCGCGCCCGCGTCGTGCACCCCCGCGAACAACACCGTCCCGAGCGTCACCCAGAGGAAGGCGGGGAGCCATCCCCAGATCACGGCGATCGCAGGACCCACGATCGGCGCCGCCCCGGCCACCGAGGTGAAGTGATGGCCCCAGAGTACCCACTTGTTCGTGGGTACGAAGTCTACCCCGTCCTCCTGCGCGTGGGCGGGGGTCTCGAAGTCCGGATCGAGCTGGAAGATGCGCTTGCCGATAAACCTCGCGTAGAACCTGTAGCCTAGGGCGAAGGTACCGAGCCCGAGCGCCGCCAGAAGAATCGCGTTCATCCGCTACGCACCTCTCTCAGTCCGTGGTTGCCGCCTCGATCGATGTCGTCCCCGACCACGTCCCGTGCCCGGGCCGCTGCCGTTTCGCCCCCGCGTCCAGCGCTATTGACCGGGCGTCACCGTGATCTGCATGAGCCCGTCCACATTGGCGGGCAGTTCGGTGTCTCCCGCCGGCGCGCCATTCAGCTCGAGCATGTACGCCACGACGTCCGTGTATTCCTGCGCCGAAAGGCGGCCCGGGGAGTCGTACGGCATCGTCATCCGGAGGTTCTCCCACATCTGGTGAATGGGGCGGCCGGACCAGACGCGGATGAACATGGGGTTTTGCCACTCGCTCTGGGAGTGGCACGCGAAGCAGACCGCCTGGGCCGTCTCCTGGCCGCGGTCCGCCTGCGCGGAGGTGAAGACCCCGTCCCAGATCGTGGCCGCTGCCGTGGGCTCGGGCTCAGGCTCCGGTGCTGGTGCCGGCTCCGGTGCGGCCGCGGCTGCCGGGCCCGGGTCGCTCGCCTGCATCGATCCCCCCGACGCGCAGCCTGTCACGAGAAGGGCTGCCAACCAACAGATCTCCGGCTTGACTTTCATCTTCTCTTCCTTCGTCGGATGCACCCATTTCCGGTATCTTTCGCTGAAATGACGAAAAAACGGTACTCTCATCGTGCGCCGGTTGTCAACTGCATCGCTGCCGGCAAGGGCCCCGTCGGCCGTCTCCGCACGAGGTCGACGGAGGAAGGGGTGTGCCCGCGGCTGCGGCTACGGGGAGCCGGCCTCGATTCGGGCGAGCCGTTCGAGCGCCGACCCGGGGCTCAAGTTGCTCAGGTAGGTTTGCTTCACCCCGTGGCCGGCGAGGGCCCGGAGCGTTCTCGAGGAGATCTCCTCGGGGGCGGCCCCGGCATCGAATTCGGCCACGAGTTCCTCGATCGGGACGGGGAGGAACCTGGACAGGCGCGTGAGCGTCCGCCGCGACCCGCTCCGGTAGTGGAATACGCCGACGAGCCCCGGGACCTGGAGCGAGCGCCGCTCCGATTCGTCGAGGAAACGCTCGAGGGGCTCCATCCGGTGGTGCGATACGACCTGCGTCACATAGTAGTCCGCGACGTGCCCCGGGTCGAGGAGGAGTTCCACCTGCGAGGCGGGGTCCCTGTAGGGGTTCACCCACGCTCCGAGCCGGAGACCGGGCACCTCTGCCCGGATGATCCTCCGGAGGTCCCTCGATCGTTCCGTGCAGCGCGGGGCTCCGACGTCCCGGTCGCCCCCCGTGACGGTGATCGCCCCGACGCCGAGCGAGGTTGCGCGCTTTGCGAAGAGGAGGCAGTAGTCGAGGGTGTGCTTGCATGTAAGGAAGGGGATGGTACCGGAGAGATCCGCCTGCTCCCCCAGGCTCGACGTTAGGTGCTGCAGGCTCTCCTCCTCCCTCGAGCCGATCGCGTCGTCGGTGAAGAGGACGAAGCGTCCCTCCCCGAGAAGGGCACGGGCCGCCCGGTTCAGGTCGATCCACGCATCCACCGAGTCCCTTTCGGGGAGCTCGCGAAGCGGGGGGCGAAACTCGACGGCCCGGACAGCGGCTCCCGCCGCGAGCGCCTCCACGAGCCCGGACTTCCGCCGTCCCGGACGCATGGATCCCTCGCTGCCCTCCCTCACCGCCCGGAGATGGCCCGGATGTGCTCCGGCCCGGTTCCGCAGCACCCGCCGAAAAACCGCGCACCGGCGTCGGCCATGCGGGCTGCATACCTTGCGAAGAAGGCCGGGGTCGAAAGGTACACCTGCCGCCCGCCGACGAGCTGCGGGAGCCCGGCATTCGGCTGTGCGACGAGGGGCGTGCCCGTCACCGCGGCCATCCGACCCACGATCTCGAGCATTTCCTGAGGACCCGCCGAGCAGTTGGCGCCGATCACGTCGGAGCCCGATCCCTCGAGGCGTCGCGCGACCGTCTCGACGTCGAGTCCCTCCGACGTGCGTCCTCCGGACCCGAAGGTGACCTGGGCGAAGACGGGGAGATCCGAGATCGAGCGGATGGCCCCGAGTGCGGCCTCGAGTTCCCCGAGCTCCGAGAAGGTCTCGAGCACGAATCCGTCGACGCCGCCCTCGAGGAGCCCCTCGGCCTGCTCCCGGAAGTGCCCCCGGACCTCGGTCCCGGAGGCCGGACCCGACGGGGCCATCCTGAGTCCGAGCGGACCCATCGCCCCGAGGACCACGGCGTCCTCCCCCGCGGCGCACCGGGCGAGCTCGGCCGCCCGAACGTTGATCTCCCGTGTCCTCTCCTCGAAACCGAAGCCGGAGAGCCGAACCCGATTCGCCCCGAAGCTGTTCGTCTCCAGGATCTCCGCCCCCGCCCTGACGTACTCCCGGTGGATCCCCCCGATGAGCTCGGGCTCGCTCAGGTTCAGCGCATCGTAGCAGACGTTCAGGAAGACGCCGCGTTCGTAGAGGAGCGTCCCCATCGCGCCGTCGAGGAGGTGGAGTCCGTCCCCGGCGATCCTGGAGCGGAGCCCGGTCACCGGGGCTCGTACCCGAGGTTCGGCCGAAGCCAGCGCTCCGCTTCCCCGAGCGTCCAGCCCTTGCGCCCCGCATAGTCCTCGACCTGGTCCTGGCCCACCTTGCCGACGCCGAAGTAGAAGGACTCGGGGTGGGAGAAGTACCATCCGCTCACAGTGGCTGCGGGGAGGATCGCGCACGCCTCCGTCAGTTCGACGCCGAGCTCCCGGCCGGGATCGAGGAGCTCGAGGATCGTTCTCTTCTCGGTGTGATCGGGGCACGCGGGATAGCCGGGGGCTGGCCGTATCCCGTCGTAGCGTTCTCTGATGAGCGCCGCGTTTGTGAGATCTTCCCCGCTCCCGTAACCCCAGATCTCCCTCCGGATGCGCTCGTGGAGGCGCTCGGCAAAGGCCTCGACGAGCCGGTCCGCTAGGGCGCGGGCCAGGATGCTCTGGTAGTCGTCGTGCGCCCGGTCGAAGCCCGCGGCGAGCTCGTCGAGCCCGAGTCCCGCCGTCACGACGAAGAAGCCGAGCCAGTCCGGTACCCCGGAAGTGCCCGGCGCGACGAAGTCGGCGAGCGCGATATTCGCGCGGTCCCCGCTCTTGCCGGACTGCTGCCTCAGTGTATGGACCCGCGCGACCTCCTCCCCGCGCTCTTCGGACGCGTAGAGGATCACGTCATCGCCAGCGGCCGCGGCAGGCCAGATGCGTGCCGCCCCCGCTGCCCGCACGAGCCCCTCGTTCACGATCCGGTCGAGGAGCTCCCTGGCGTCCTCGAACAGCTCCCTCGCGGCCGATCCGCGGTCTGGATCGCTCAGGATCTCGGGGTACGTCCCCCTGAGCTCCCACGCCCGGAAGAAGGGCGTCCAGTCTATGTAGGGGACGAGCCCCTCGAGGGGCTCGTCCCGGGTCCAAAGCGGCTCCGTGCTCCGGGGCCGCTTCGGCGAAGCTCCTGACCAGTCCACCGGGAAGGGGTTCTGCCTGGCGTTGCCGAGCGGGATGAGGCTCCGCCGCTCCCGCCGTCCCTTGTGGGTCTCGCGGAGCTGAGCGTACTCCTCCCGCATCCGGGCCACGAATCCTGGGCATTCCCGCTCGCTCAGGAGCTTCGAGACAACCCCCACCGCGCGCGAGGCGTCGAGCACGTAGACCGTCGGCCCGCTGTAGCGGCGCTCCACCCTGATAGCCGTGTGCGCGCGCGATGTCGTGGCCCCCCCGATGAGGAGGGGCAGCGCGAAGCCCTGGCGCTCGAGCTCTCCGGCGACGTGCTCCATCTCGTCGAGCGAGGGGGTAATGAGTCCGGAGAGGCCGATTGCATCGACCCCTTCTTCCCGCGCCGTCCCGAGGATCACTTCCGCCGGCACCATCACCCCGAGATCGATCACTTCGTAACCGTTGCACTGCAGCACGACGCCCACGATGTTCTTGCCGATATCGTGCACGTCTCCCTTCACCGTGGCCATGAGGATCTTTCCCTTGGTCACCGGCGCGCTCCCCGCATTCTCCCCCTCTATGAAGGGCTGAAGGTACGCCACGGCCCTCTTCATGACGCGGGCGCTCTTTACGACCTGC
Source organism: Longimicrobiales bacterium (assembly GCA_965218255.1). GTDB lineage: Bacteria > Gemmatimonadota > Gemmatimonadetes > Longimicrobiales > Gaopeijiaceae > JAAXGI01. The sequence goes on from CBDCKJ010000001.1 coordinate 295,423, forward strand.
GGGAGGAACATCTTTCCCGAGCCGAAGAGGTCGCCGACCACGTTCATCCCGTCCATGAGCGGCCCCTCGATCACGTCGAGGGCCCGGGTGGCCTCGCTTCGGGCCTCCTCGGTGTCGTCCTCGATCCAGCGATCTATCCCCTTGACGAGGGCGTGGGTCAGCCTCCTGGCTACGGGCCCCTCCCGCCACGAGAGGTCCTCCTGCCTCACCGCCCCCTGCCCGGCGTAGCCCCCCGCGATCCGGGTCAGGCGTTCCGTCGCGTCGCCGCGGCGCTGGAAGAGGATGTCCTCGATCGCCCGGGCGAGCTCGCCCGGGATCTCGTCGAAGACGGGAAGTGCCCCCGCATTCACGATGCCCATGTCCAGGCCGGCCCCGATCGCGTGGTAGAGGAAGATCGTGTGCATCGCCTCGCGGACCTCGCCGCTGCCCCGGAAGGAGAAGGAGAGGTTCGAGATTCCCCCGCTCGTCAGGGCGTGGGGGAGGGTCTCCTTGATCTCGCCTACGGCCTGGATGAAGGCCTCTCCGTAGCCGTCATGCTCGGCGATCCCCGTAGCCACGGCGAAGACGTTCGGATCGAAGATGATGTCTTCGGGTGGAAATCCGACCTCCTCCGTCAGGAGGCGGTAGGCCCGGCGGCAGATCTCGACCTTCCGCTCCCGCGTATCCGCCTGCCCCTCCTCGTCGAAGGCCATCACGACGGCAGCTGCACCGTAGCGGAGGATCTTCGAGGCCCGCTCGAGGAACACCTCCTCTCCGTCCTTGAGGGAGATCGAGTTGACAACGCCCTTGCCCTGAAGGCACCGGAGCCCGGCCTCGATCACCTCCCACCGGGACGAGTCCACCATCACAGGGATCCTGCTGATCTCCGGCTCGGCGGCGAGGAGCCTCAGGAAACGGACCATCGCCGCCTCCGAGTCCAGGAGCCCCTCGTCCATGTTCACGTCGAGGATCTGGGCGCCACCCTCCACTTGCAGCCGGGCGACCTCGACCGCCTCCTCGAAGCGGTTCTCCTTGATGAGCGTGCGAAAGCGCCTGGAGCCGGTCACGTTCGTCCGCTCCCCGATGTTCACGAACGTGAGTTCCGGCCCGATGTTGAGCGGCTCGAGCCCCGCCAGCCGGCAGACGCGGCGCCGGTCGGGCACCCTCCGCGGAGGGAGGCCTTGGACCGCGTCGGCGATCTCGGCGATGTGCTCCGGGGTCGTCCCGCAGCACCCGCCCGTCAGGTTCACGAGACCCCGTCTCGCGAAGTCCTCGATCAGGCTCCGCATCTCCCCGGGTCCCTGGTCGTAGCCGCCGAACTCGTTCGGGAGGCCTGCATTCGGGTGACAGCTCACGAGCGTGTCGGCGCGCCTCGACAGCTCCTCGAGGAAGGGCTCGAGCTGCCTCGCGCCGAGCGCGCAGTTGAGTCCGACGGAGAAAGGCCGCGCGTGGCGGACGGAGTTCAGGAAGGCCTCCGGCGTCTGGCCCGTGAGCGTTCGTCCCGAAAGATCCGTGATCGTTCCCGAGACCATCACCGGGAGGACACTCCCCATCTCCTCGAAGACCCCGCGTATCGCGTAGAGCGCGGCCTTCGCATTCAGCGTGTCGAAGACGGTCTCCACCATCAGGAGATCCGAACCCCCCTCGATCAGCCCCCTGACGGGGTCGGTGTAGGCGTCGACGAGTTCGGCAAATGTGATGTCGCGGAAGGCTGGGTCCTCGACCCTGGGGGAGATGGATGCGGTCCGGTTCGTGGGTCCGAGAACACCGCAAACGAAGCGCGGCCGCGAAGGATCCGTACGGGCTGCGCCGTCGACGGCCCGCCGAGCCACCCGCGCCGCCTCCCGGTTCAGCTCCCGGACGACCCCCCCCAACCCGTATTCCACCTGTCCGATCGATGTGGCGCTGAAGGTGTTGGTCTCAATGATGTGCGCACCTGCGTCGACGTACCGGCGGTGGAGATCCTCGATGACCTCCGGCCGAGTCAGGACGAGGATGTCGTGGTTGCCCCTGAGCTCCTTCCCGTGTCCCTCGAAGCGCGCCGCCCGGTAGTCCTCCTCGCCGAGGCCCAGCGCCTGAATGAGCGTGCCCATCCCCCCGTCGAGGACGAGGATCTCCTCGCGGGCCGCCGCGCAAAGCGCGGAGGATTCGGGGGTGGGATCGGGGCGGATCATTCGGCAGGCCTCTCATGGACGAAGCAGTGGGGTGCGAGCATACGGGTGCGCCGCGTGATCGCCAAGACAGCGTGGACGTTGAGGCACGGGAGCTGAAGGGCTCCGCCGGCGGCTGGTGGCCGGGGAGACAGCTTTTTAGCGGTTCGGTTGCCCGGGTCGCAATACGCCTCAAATCACCCTGAGCTCGGCTACGCTCGCCTGAACGTTAGCGAAAGTCCGCCGCGGGCGCCACGGGGAGTCCGGTCTAATGACAAGCGAGGCCGAAGCGGGGGCGCCGGGTGCGGGCGGACGGCGCGGTAGGGCGCCCGTCGGACCCGCGCCAGCGAGGTCGGAAGGCGCAGCCGCGCATGATCACGTATCTTCCGTCTCGACGCTCGACCGACCCCCGAGGGGAGGCAGGTCACTGTTTCCTCGACCAGCTCTGGACCCCATCCGTCTACCGACCCGACGAATCCCCCCGATGAACCGCCCCCTGGCCCGGGACGGGGAGCCGGCTGCACTTCCCGTGTCCCCCGCGACCGCGCGTCCCGACAGCGATGGGCGCCCCCGGGGCGGTGGACACCCGTGACGCTCGAGCGGTACCGGTCCGTCGTCCGGGAGTGGGACCGCTTCATCGAGGCGAACCACTCGCCGGAGCCCGTCACCCTCAGGGTGCGTAGCAGCCTCGTCTCGGAGGCCGAGCTCGCCGCCCGCCTGGCCCGGGCCGGCTTTCGCGTGGAGCCGGTCCCCGGGCTCGATTCATACCTGAGGGTCAGGGAGAACTCAGGCTCGGTGGCCCAGACGACCGACCACTGGCTCGGCTTCTTCCACGTGCAGCAGGCGGTCATGGCCCTTCCCTCGCTCGCCCTCGGTGCCGTGGCCGGGGAGCGGGTCCTCGATCTCTGCTCGGCTCCGGGCGGGAAGACGACCCACCTCTCCGAGCTGATGCAGGAGACGGGTCCGCTCGTTGCCGTGGAGCCGAAGGAGAAGCGGATCCGGGGGCTCCTCGGCAACGTCTACCGGCTCGGCTACCGGAATGTGATCGTCGTCGGTGCGGACGGGAGGAGCCTCCCGGAGGGCACGGACTTCGATCGCGTACTCGTCGACGCCCCCTGTTCCGGTGAGGGGAACCAACGCCGCAAGGAGGACCACCCCCCCCGGTGGACGCCTGAGTTTTCCGCCTATGTGACGCGGGTGCAGGAGGCGCTCCTACGCCGCGCGATTCACCTCACGAGGCCCGGGGGCACAATCGTCTACTCGACGTGCACGTACGCGCCCGAGGAGAATGAAGCGGTCGTGGACCAGGTCGTTCGGGACGCCCCGGTCACCATCGAGGAGGTGCCCCTGGACTTTCCCCACGAGCCTGGGCTCACGCGGTGGGCGGGGAAGCGGTTTCACCGCGACGTGGCGAAGACGTGGAGGGTCTACCCTCACCACATGGACTCTGGCGGCCTCTACATGGCCCGCCTCAGGAGACACGACACCCCGACCCCGAACGCCGGGGCTCCGGGGTGGGAACGGGTCCCGGCGGCCTTTCCCGGGGAGTCCACCGAGAAGGCGGGCCGCCGCATCGAGGGGGCGCGAAGCGAACTCGTGGGCCGATTCGGATTCGACCCGGGGCTCCCCGACAAGATGGGGTGGATCGTCCGCGGGAAGCACATATGGAGTCATTCGGCCGGGATCTGGCCATCGGCGCAGTGGTGCGAGTCGGCGAAGGGGCGTGCCCGGATCGTCTCGGTCGGGTTGCGGGCCTTTCGCGGCGAGCAAGGGTGGCGGGAGACGCCGTCGAGCCACTTCCTCCGGAGGTGGGCCAGCCAGATCGGGGAGAGCCGGAGGGTTCAGGTGAACACCTCCGAGCTCCAGAGCCTCCTTCGGGGGGGAAGTCTTCCCCCCACGGATCTTCCCGCGGGACCCTTCGCCCTCGTCTGGGGCGGCCGGGTCCTCGGGCGGGGGATGGTCGGGTCGCGGGGGCTCGTCCACGAGCTTGGCCGTGCCCGCGCCGAACGTCTGCTGGCGATCCTCCGGGAACGCGCCGACGGGGTGGCGGGAGCTCCCGCACCGGACGCGGCGCACTAGGGCACCGGCACCGTGCCGACTGGTGCGCACCTCACCCCTTCCCGTAATGTTCGGGCCGCCGACACCGCCGAAGCCAGGATGGGAGGCCGGCGGGGCTGAAACGCGAGTGCTCCCGAACGTCCCCGCTCCTCCACGACCCGGGCCTCCCCCTGGCTGAACGCACCCTTCCCTGGTACCGGCGCCTCCACTGGCAGGTCTTCTTGGCCATGGCCCTCGGCGCGATGACCGGCGCGGCCTTCGGTGAGGGGGCCGCCGAGCGCGTCGGGTGGATGGGCGAGCTGTTCATGCAACTCCTCCGGATGATTATCATCCCGCTCGTCATGACCTCGATCATCTCCGGGGTTGCCACGGTCGGAGGGGGGAGTACCATCGGCCGGCTCTTCTCGAAGACGCTCGGATACTACCTCCTTTCGAGCGCCCTCGCGGCCGTGGCGGGCCTCCTCGTGGTGAATCTCATCCGCCCCGGCGTCGGCTCCGACTTAGGCGGCATGGCCCGGGAGGAACTTCCGGAACTCTCGACACCGAGCTCCCCCGTGGAGCTCCTCCTCGACATCGTTCCCGAGAACGTGGTCGAGGCGGCGGCGAGCGCGGACATGCTCGCCATCATTTTCTTCTCCATCATCTTTGGGGCCACGATCAGCATCCTCCCCGATCGGAGCCGGGCGGTCCTCACCGATCTCTTCGATGCCCTCTTTCAGACGATGATGCGCCTGACTACCGGGATCATCTTCTTCCTCCCGCTCGGGGTCTTCGGCCTCATCACGTCGATGGTGGCAACGACGGGGTTCGCCGCATTCCAGGCCCTCGCCCTCTATGCGCTGGCGATCGTTTCCGGGCTCACGATCCACCTCTTCGTGGCGCTCCCCCTCCTCCTGATCCTCCTCGGCAGGATCCGGCCGCAGCTCCACTTCGCCAACATGCGCGAGCCGATGCTCATCGCCTTCTCGACGAGCTCTTCCGGCGCGACGCTCCCGGTCACGATGGCCGCCGTCGAGGAGAAGGTCGGGGTCACGAACCGCATCGGGTCCTTCGTCCTGCCCATGGGTGCGACGGTGAACATGGACGGGACGGCGCTCTTCGAGTGCGTGGGCGCGATCTTCATCGCGCAGGCGCTCGGGTTCGATCTGACGATCGTTCAGCAGGTGGTGGTGGTGCTGACGGCGGTCCTGGCCTCGATCGGCGCCGCGGCCGTCCCCTCCGCCGGGCTCGTCGTGATCTTCATCGTCCTCGAGGCGATCAACCTTCGGGGGCCGGAGGTGAACCTCCTCGTCGGCTCGATGCTGGCGATCGATCGTCCGCTCGACATGTGCCGAACGGTCGTGAACGTGTTCAGCGACTCGTGCGGCGCGGCGATCATCGCCCGCACGGAGGGGGAGACGGAGGTCGATACCGTCGTGCGGTAACGCCGGCCCGACCGGGAGCGGCCGGCCGGCGGCGCTGGGGCGGGGGGACTACTTTCTCATCCTCTTCTTCGCCTTCCTGAACTTCTTCGCCGACGCCTCGGCAACCTCGGGATCGAGGTACCCGTTCTCGACCAGGATGTCGAGGAGGCGCTCGCCACGATCCGGGACCGGCGTCCTGCTCACGGCCCGCGCGAATTCGATCCGGTCCTGCTCGCCGATGTGATCCATGACCTTGATGGGGGCACCGTAACGGAGGAGGATGCGTTTCGCATCGATCGCCACGGAATCACTCACATCACCCTCCTCTACGGGGAGCCGGACAGAAGCGGGAAACTTGAAATCTACCACCTTTTCGGGTCACTTAACACATCTGCGTCTCGAGGCGAGCGCGGTGTTGCCCCGATCCCCGGCGGGGAAGATCGTGCCTTCCCCGTCGCCCCGTCCGGGAGTTGAAGACTGACGATGCTCGACGATCCGCCTGCACTCTCCCGTTCCGTGGAGGACTACCTGAAGGCGATCTATTCGCTTTCGCAGTCCGGGAGCGCCGCGTCCACGAGCGACATCGCCGACGTGCTCGCCGTGCAGCCCGCCTCCGTGAGCGGGATGATCAAGCGTCTCGCCGAGTCCGGGTACGTGGAGCACCTGCGCTATCGCGGTGTCCGGCTGAGCGGAGCGGGGACGAGGGAGGCACTCCGGATCATCCGTCGGCACCGGGTCCTCGAGACGTACCTGGCCCGAAGGCTCGGCTACTCGTGGGATGTGGTTCACGAGGAGGCCGAACGCCTCGAGCACGCAGCCTCCGACGAGCTGATCGACCGGATGGCGGCGTCACTCGAGGATCCAAGCCACGACCCGCACGGATCGCCGATCCCCACCCGCGCCGGCGATGTCGAGGTCACGGACCATCCGACTCTCGCCGAACTCGCTGAAGGAACCCGTGCGTTCATCCGGTGGGTGGGCGACGATGATCCTGCCCGGCTACGGTACATGGAGGCGCGCGGACTCCTTCCCGGCGTACTTGTGGAGGTGACGCGGCGGGCCCCCTTCGACGGGCCCATCACCCTCCGGGTCGAGGAGGGGGAGCTGACGACCCATACGATTGGCCACGAGCTCGCCTCGGGGATCCGAGTCGCGGTCCAGGAGGGGTGACGCCGGGCGAGGGAGCCGCATGGCGACGCCGAGATCCAACTGCGGACGGTGTGCGCTCCCCATTGTCCGCGCTCTGGCCGGACGGGACGAGCCGGAGCGGGCGCGGGTGTGTGTGCGTCGGGCCTCATCCGTTCACCCCTCCCGGGGCCGGTAGACGCCGAGCCGGAGCGGCGGATCGACCCGCCAGCGGAAGTAGAGCCGGTTTTCCCCCTCCACGATGACGCTCTCCTTGCGGTCCCTGACCTTCGGGTAGTCGACACCCTGCTCGTTCTCGACGAGGAGGAGTTGACCGGCCTCGAGACCACCCAGGAGGGAACGGACCTTCTCGGCCAGCCGGTCGAGGAGTTCCGCCTCCGCTTCCGACTGTATGGGTCCTTCCGTCTCATCCGCCGTGACGTACTCGGCGACCTTGAGGTAGCGCGCACCGAAGTCTGCGGCCGAGAGGGTGCGAGCACGGTCGCGCCGAAACGCGATCTCAGTGAGCGCGCGAGGGTCGAAGTTCGTGACGACGCTCTCGATCCGGTTTCCGTAGCGGCGAAAGAGCATCCCGACCCCCCTACCGGGAGGTGTCCAGGAGGGACTTGAGCTCCTCGTCCGTCAGCTCGTGCGCGGACCGGCTCCCGAACCCCCGCCCCGCGCGGGACCGGTGGACCCTCGCGAACTCGGCCGTGTCCACCGAGCTCCCTCCGTAGTCGTATTCCGGGAGGGATACTCTCTCGATCCGCCGCCCGAGCCGATGTTCGATCGAGCGGAGGTAGCCGAGCTCCCCGCCCGTCACGAATGTGACGGCCGTGCCCGAAGCGCCGGCGCGTCCCGTGCGTCCGATCCGGTGCACGTAGTCGTCGGGGTCGAGGGGGATGTCGTAGTTCACGACGTGGGAGATCCCCTCCACGTCGAGGCCCCTCTGGGCCAGATCCGTCGCGACCAGGACCCGGATGCTCCGCGAGGCGAAGCGGTCGAGCGCGCGCACGCGGTGGCGCATCTGGCGGTCGGAGTGCATCGCATCCGTGGCGACGTCCGCACGCTCGAGTAGCCGACAGAGGGCGTCGGCACCCGCCTTGGTCCGGGCGAACGCGAGGACCTGATCCCACTCGGGCTGCTCGAGGAGGCGGAGGAAGAGATCGGGCTTGCTCGCCGGCTTGACCGTGTAGACGAGCTCGCGGATCCCCTCTGCGGTCGTTCCCTCCGGGGTGGCTTCCAGCCAGAGGGGATCCTTCGTGATCTGAAGCGCGAGTGCATGTACGCCGTTCGGCATCGTGGCGGAAAAGAGCATGCTCTGGCGCCGCGTCGGCGAGCGGCGCACCACGTCCTCGATCTGCACCCGAAAGCCCATGTCGAGCATCCGGTCCGCCTCATCGAGGACGAGGACGCGAAGCTTCGAGAGGTCCACCGTGCCGCGCCGGAGGTGATCGTTCAGGCGCCCCGGCGTCGCCGTCACGATCTCGTAGCCGGACCGGAGGGCCGTGAGCTGGGGACCGTAGGCCGTCCCTCCCACCACGACACCCACTCGGAGCCGGCTCTCCTGCGTCAGCAAGGCCGCCTCCTCCGCGACCTGTTGGGCGAGTTCCCGGGCCGGGCAGAGGACGAGAAGCTGAAGGCCGCCCCCGGCCGTCATGCGCTCGGCGGATGGAAGGAGGAAGGCGCCGGTCTTCCCCGTGCCGGTCTGGGCGATGCCGACGAGATCCCGACCGCCGAGCGCGGCCGGAATCGCCTGCACCTGAATAGGTGTGGGAGCCTCCCAGCCCATCGCGGCAATCGCCTGGAGGCGTTCCCTCCCGAGTCCCAGCTCCTGAAATGAGCTTTCTGTGGTCAAGTCTTCCCTTCCCTCGTCTGTGGTTGCCCGGAGCCTTCGGCGGGGGAGCTCTGCGGTCATGCAAACCGTCCTCCCGACGGACATCTCATGCTGGCCACCGCAAGCCTTGCCTCCGGGCTGTTTCAGTTGCTGTGGGGATGGACCGGAGCGTGCATGCCTGCGGCGCCGGTGATTTCCCGATCACTCGCCTGACCGGTGGGCCGTTCGCCACGGCCCGCATCGCTCCGGTTCCGGCGACGGGATGTCGGCGGGGTAGAGGTGCCGTATGGCGGGAGGAGGGGAAGATCGGGCGAATGGGGCGGTGTGGTGTCGGGAGAGGCGTCCGGCCGCGGACTCGGCGTTCGTGGCGAAGCCGCAACTCGCACCGTACCCTGCATGCGAGGCGAGAGGTCCCACCGCCGTCGTCGCCCCGCCGGTCCGGGCGGGGGAGGGTGCGGCAGCGGTTCCGCCCCGCCCCTATCGCGGGAACCCGGGGGCCGCCGAGCGGGAAGGGCGCCGAGCCCGACGACCGGCACGCAGGCTCGCCCCGCTCCGTGGCAGCCGGGGAGTCCCGACCGGGTGGCCCGCCGACGATACCGGCGAGCAGCTCCGTCACCGGCGCCCGTCGCTCCGTGACCGCCGGAGGCGGCGCACACACTCCCGTTGGTGCCGCCGGCGAGATTTGCCGGGATCGATGGATCGCCTCCCTCCCAGGCCGAGGCGCAGCCTCTGGCTGCTTCTCGGGGCGCGTTACGATGCGAGCCGCCGGATCGCTTCCTCCAGCCTGCTGTCCGAGGTGGCGTAGCTCAGCCGGACGTAGCGGTCGTCGCCGAATGCGGAGCCGGGAACGAGCGCCACTCCCTTCTCCTCGATGACCCGCGAACACCACTCCGAGGACCCCGGGGTCGCCGCCCCGAAGTCGGAATCCACGCGCAGGAAGAGGTAGAAGGCGCCCTCGGGCGTGAGGAAGGAGTAGTCGGGGAGCTTCTCCCTGAGGAGTCGAACGACGAGATCGCGGCGCCGGTGGAAGGCCGCGACCATGTTGTGAACCGTGGCTTCCGCCCGGTCCCGCTGCGTCAGTGCGGCCAGAGCGGCCACCTGCGAGGGTGTGGCCGGATTCGAGGTGATCTGGCTCTGGAGTGCGCCGGCCGCCGAGGCGAGCTCGGGGGCGGAAATCGCGTATCCGATCCGCCAGCCCGTCATCGCGAACGTCTTGGAGACACCGTCGACCAGAACGAATGGGCCCACCTCGGCGGGATCGAGGTTCAGGATCCCGGGTGCGACCGGTCGGTCCGGGAGGAAGCAGATCCGGCGATAGATCTCGTCGCTGATGAGCCAGACGGTCCGTTCCCTGGCCCACTCGGCGACGGCCCTCAGCTCCCCCAGCGAGTACACGGCGCCGGTCGGGTTCGAGGGTGAGCAGAGGATGAGGCCCCGAGTCTTCGGCGTCCGTGCCTCCTCCAGGTCCTCGGGGGTAAGCCGGAAATCCCGTTCCTCCGCACCGGCCACGGCCACGGGCCGGGCTCGGGCGAGCCCCACGATCTCGGGGTAGCTCGTCCAGTAGGGCGCCGCGACCAGGACGTCATCGCCCGGGCCGAAGAGGGCGAAGCACGCATTGAAGAGCGACTGCTTCGCCCCCGCGCTCACGACGACGTTCCTCCCGCCGAGATCCCAGGCGGGATGGGCCCGCGCCATCGCGTCCTCGGCGACGGCCTGCCTCAGCTCGGGGAGCCCCGGCGCCGGGGTGTAGCGCGTTCGACCCTCTCGGATTGCGCGTGTCCCGGCCTCCGAGATCCAGGCGGGAGTGTCGAAGTCGGGCTCGCCCGCACTAAGATCGATGATGTCTCGGCCTCCCGCGGCGAGCTCCTTGGCGAAGGAGCTGACCGCCATGGTGGCGGAAGGCTGGAGCGTGGCGATGTTCTCGCTATATGTCATGGATTCACGCAGGAGGCGTCTGGCTCGATGCGGCAGATGGGGCGCAGGGGCCGAGACACGGGGCAGGTTCGATGATGGTGAAGGTGCAATATCGAAGGCTGATCGGGCGGGAGCAACGCCCTCGCCCCGGCCTGCGGCCGGAGGCTCCGCCGCACCACGACTTGGGGCTCCCCTGCCGGGCGTCGTGACCTCGGTACGAATCCGGGTCGCGTACGACTACGTGGACCCGGGCTCGTATCTGGCGACGCACCTCCTCGACCGGTGGATCGCCGGGGAGGGGTGGAGGGTGGAGATCGACTGGGCTCCCCTCGAGCTGAGCGTTCCGCCGGAGGCGCCGGTCGATCCGGAGGCGACCGCGTGGTCGGCGATGACCCGCGTGATCCACCGCCATGCCCTCGAGGCGGAGATTCCCTTTGACCCCCCGGCGCGGATTCCCTGGAGCCGGAAGGCTCATGAGCTGGCGCTCCACGCCCGCGACAGGGGTTGCTTCGAGTCGGTTCACCGGTCACTCTTCGAGGCTCATTTTTCAGGTTCGGGTGATATCGGCCGGATCGACGTTCTCGTGGGGATTGCGGCCGCGGAGGGGCTCGATCCCGCAGAGGTCCGGACCGTCCTCGGGGTGGATCGATTCCGGACGGAGGTGGAGCGTCTCCGGGAAGCTGTCCGATGCGCTGGCGTCCGCGGCGTGCCGACATTCGAGTCGGGCGGCGCGAGGCTCGAGGGGCTCAGGGCGCCCTCCGCGCTCCGGGCCTTCCTCGAGGGCGCGGCCGGAACCGGACCCAGCCCGGGGCAAGCCGGACGGATGGAGGGCGGGGAGGGGGTCGGTCGCGCGACCCATTGATTCGAAACCGGAGTCGAGAGGGGTGATACGATGGCGGGGTATGTAAGGAAGACGGTCCTCTCTCCCGGCGACGTCCTCGAGCGCGCCCGCGACATCCTCCGGGAGCGGGTCGGCATCGAGCCTTCCCGGAGCTCGGAGCATGTGGCCACCTACTCGGGCCCCGAGGGAACCGTCCTCCTCTCGGCCCACCGGCACTCTCTCTACACCGAGGTGACGGCCGAGACCGATCGCCTCCGGACATCCAGGCTTGACTGCGAGGTCCAGAACTTCCTGAACCGTCTTCCCTACGAAGTAGGGGACCGCGCGGGGCCGGGCTCGGGCGATCCTTCGGGAGGCGCTGGGTAGGGCATCCGCATGGATACATTCGATCGGCTCGGACTCTCCGCCCTCGTCGTGGAGGCCCTCGCGGCCGAGGGCTTCGAGCTTCCGACCGCACTGGAGGAGACGGCGGTACCGGTGATCCGCCGCGGCACGTCATGCGTGCTCCGCGCCTCCCCCGGTGCCGGGCTCCTCGTCTCCTACGGGGCCCCGCTCCTCGATCGCGTCGAGCCGGGCCGTGGTCGCCCGGGCGCGATCGTTCTCGCGGGGGAGTGGGAGAGGGCGAGAGGCCTCGCCCTCTCCCTCGCCCGGGTGGGATGGAATACGGGTCACCGGATCGGGGCACTCGGGGCGCCGTGGGTGAGGCCCGAAGGATCGGACATACTCTTCTCGACGCTCGATGGGCTCGAGCGGGGGATTCGCTCCGCGAAGGTCAAGACGGACACAGTCCGGTCCCTTGTGGTCGACGGCGCCTTCGGGATCCTCTCGTCGACCTCGAGTGCGGACCGTCTCGCAGACCTCCTTCCCTCCCTCGCCCCCGGAGAGCTGCAGGTCGTCCTGGTGAGCGATCCCTTCACGGAGCCCGTCGGCCGGTGGGTCGACCGCCACATGCACCGGGCCGTCTTTCTCCCCGCCGAGGCGCCGGGATCGCCCGCCGAGCGGGGAACGCTCGGCGTGGTGACGCTCGAGGAGGAGGTCGAGAGGGTGCTCCCTCGCGTGGTGGAGGGGCGCCTCTCGGAAGGGAGGAGCCATGTGCTCGTCTTTGCCCGCACCTATGACCGGGCGGCGGATCTCGGCGACCTCCTGACCCTATTCGGCTCGACCGTGGGGGAGCCCGGGGAGAGGGAGCGGGAGGTGTGGCTCGGGGTGGAGCCGCTCGAGGCGCGGGCATCGCTCGGGGGCTTGGAGGAGGATGTTGCGATCATCTCGGCCGACGTTCCGGCCGATGTGGACGAGCTGGACCGCCGCCACAGGGGGCCGCGAGAGAGTGACGCGATCCTGGCCCTTCCGCACGAGTTTCCGCATCTGCGCCGGATGGCCCGCGAGGCGGGCTACACCCTCAGGCCGGCCGTAGCCCCTTCCCCCTTCGCCGAGGGCGAGTCGAGCTTCAGCTCGAGGGTGAGAGGGGCGATCGAGGCGGAGGACCTTGCACCCCACCTGGCGCTCCTCGAGCCGCTCATCCGGGTGCACAGCGCGGCAGAGGTAGCGGCAGCGCTGGCTCTGCTCTTCAGGCAGGCGGAGCGGGAGGGCCGGGTAAGCGGGCAGGCGGAGCCCCGGGCTGCGGAGATCCCGGGGCCGGGAGTCCGTCCGCCGTCGTGGACCAGACTCTTCCTCAGCATCGGAAAGCGGGACGGGATCCAGGCGGGAGACCTCCTCGGAGCTGTCACGGGCGAGGCCGGGATCGACGGGAAGGAAGTCGGACGGATCGAGGTCCGGGACGACTTCTCGCGGATCGAAGTGCACGACCCCTTGGCGCGGAGGGTGATGAAGGCACTCAACGGAAGTTCGATTCGCGGGCGGAGCGTGCGCGTCGACTACGATCGCGGTACAGGACGGTCGGCCGATGCTCCTCCCGCCCGAAGGAAGCGTGCCCCGAAGCGCGGGCGTCGCGGTTGATGCAGAGGTCGTGAGGGCACCCTCTTTCAGGGAGGACAGGGTTCTTCCCCCTCCGGGCATTCACACACGGCATCCATGACACAGCCAGCCACCTATACTCGAGGCGAACTCGCCGAGCTGCGGATCCGGGCGCGGGAGCGACGGCGCCTCCTCTGCCCGGGCTGCGCGCTTCCCCTCGTCGCACGCACGGTCCCCCCCACCCCGGAGGTCAGCTATGTGAGAACCCGGGTCTGGTGGAGGTGCGAGCGTTGCGGGAGGAGTGCCGTCTTGGACGACCGGGCCGCGGCGCACGCCCCGGGCCGCTCCGAGTGTGCATCGACGGTGCCTCGGAGTTCAGTCGAGTCCGAGCCCTCGACAGGCCGTCCGACTTCGTCCCCCCCGGAGGCGGCAAGACGCCTCCCCGGCACCGACAGACGACCATGACACCCATCATTCACAATCTCGACCCGTTTCTCATCCAGTTCACGGACGGCTTCGGAATTCGGTGGTATTCCCTCCCGTACATGCTGGGAATGCTCTTCGTGTATCTCTCGCTCCGGGGAGCGGCCCGGGCGGGCAAGATCCGCAACCTCACCCCGGAGCTGGCGGAGAGCTTCGTCCTCGCCGCCATCCTCGGTGCCCTGATCGGGGCGCGTTTCTTCCACGTCTTCGTATTCGAGTACAGCCGCTACGGCTTCGATCCCTTCGCCTGGATCGCGGTCTGGCGCGGGGGGCTGGCCTTTCACGGAGGCTTGGCCGGCGTGCTTCTGGTCATCGGCTGGTTCACCCACAAGTACGATCTTACCCTCTACGAGTTCACCGATCGGCTCGCGATTCCGATCGCCCTCGCCTTGGGGCTGGGGCGGATCGCGAACTTCATCAATGGCGAGATGTACGGAACCCCCTATGAAGGCCCGTTCTGCGTCGATTACTCGCAGAGCGAGTACATGACGAACCCGCCGCTGGAATGCCGCCATCCCACGCAGCTCTACGAGTCCGCGAAGAATTTCGGGATGGCCGGGCTGTTCGCCTCGATGCGTCAGTGGCTCCGGCTGCCACCCGGGGTGCTCACTTGGGCGTTCTTCGCCTATTACGGGTGGGTGCGTTTCGGGCTGATGTACCTGCGCGAGGAAGCGACCGTGTGGGCGGACTTGACCCTTTCCCAGATCTTCTCGGCCTGCATGGGAGTGCTCGGGGTCGTCATGCTCGCCGTGGTGTTCATGAGCGCGTCGAAGGGGCGGGGAGCGGCGTCGCCGTCCTGAAGGCGGCGCTTCCGGGCGCCGCACCGGCGTCGTCGGCCGCCGGCACGCGGTCGTTCGGCCAGAGCGCCGCCCGCCGCCCCCGGGTCTCATGGATGCCGTCGATATTCCGGTGGAGCCCTGCCGTACTCGGAGCTGGAGGTTGGCGGGCCTCTCTCAGGACCGTGCTCAACACCTGGACTCCGTGCGAGCAGCGCCTTCGTCGGCGAGCCTCAAGTCGGGCAGGGCAGGGCTCGGCACCCGGTGACACGGGTGTTTCGCGCAAGGTCCCGGACCTCACCGTGCCGCACTGCGTCAGCGGTGTCGATCTCGCGCCGGGGAATTCGGGAGTGACACGGTCCGGAGGACGGCCTCGCGGGGCCGCTCCGCCAGCGGGCAACCGTCACCGTGCCGGGTCTGCGACGCCGCTCCGGAGGAAGACCGCCGGGCCGTCGAGGGGGAGTCCGGTGATATTGCCGAACATCCGGTGCGTTCTCGTGAGTTCCCCTGTGAAGGTCGCGTGAACTTCTCCCCAGTAGCGCTCGAGCGTGAGCCGGATCTCCTGTCCCCTAGAGGCGGTTCCGGTGACGGCACCCGAGAACAGGAACGCCCCGCGTCTCTCCCACCAGCCTGCGATCGATCCGTCCCCGCTCTCCGTGATATTCAGGGTAAGATTACGCCCCTCTTCGATTTGCTGCAGGCTGCCGACACCGTTCCAGGTTCCCGTCATGGTCAGTGCATCCGGGCTCGTGGCCGAATCGCACGCCGACAGGGGAAGGACCACGAGGGCAACCACCGAGAATCGCTTTCGGAGCGGTGTCGTATTCACTGCTGATCCCGGCGGGGGGATGGGGGAGGCACGATGTGCATGTTGCTCCGGGCGGACGCGTCGGAGCAAGTGGCGGTCGGCTCCGGCACCTCCCCCGGCCTGCGGGCAGGGTAGGCGCGCGCGCTCGAGGCGAGGATACGCGGGAGTGGCCACCTGCACCCGGGCCTGCGCCCGGCCGCTCGATCCAGGCGGTGCGGCGTGCCCTGCCGGCGGAGGTTCGAGGCGCCCCCGGGGAGGACCGCTTTCCGTTCCGTGCCCGCCAGTCGACGGCTGGAAGGTGCGCCGCACTTTCGGCCGGAAGGTTCCGCCGGGGGAAGCCGGGAGACGGCCTGCGCCTCGCAGGGCGTGAGGCGGTCGGGACTGCGGCCGGGTTCCAGGCGGAAGATTACGAGTAGGGTCGAGGCCGGCTGGAGTTGTGCAGGCCGCGGGTCGCGGGGCGTGAGGGGCCGGTCATCGGCCCGGGTTGGGAGGGGAAGTCGTCGACGGTGGTGATAGACCAGGGAAGTTGAAGGCGGCAGCGTGCGCGAACGTACGTTTTCGAATGGCCTCCTGCAGCCGATGCGGACGCGACGCAGGTCGCCGGTCACGCGCCTCCCCCCCGCTCCAGCTGATCGCTCCGCTGGTGAAGCAGCTTCCCGCGACGGCGTGCCTCCGGGGCGTGCGGATGCGCCTGGGCCCGGGTCCAGCCCTGCTATGGACGCTGGCGCTCCACGACCTCCATATCTTGCTGCGTCGGCGTCTCGGTTCCCGAGGCGCGGGCCACCTCCTCCAGCCACGCATGGAAGCCCTTCCCGTCGCCGCGCCGGACGATCGTGCTCATCGCCTCGTCCGCCTCCAGCTTCGTCGAATCGTCGTCCGGCGTCTTGGCGGCGAGCACTGCACCCGGCCGAACACCGCGGCGTGCGCTTCCACGCTCAGGCACCTTCGCGTCTTCGACAGGCTCGAACGGTCCGGCCGTCTGTTCACGGGCCCGTGTCCCAGAAACTCACGAAGCGAAAGCGAGTCCGCACACGGCCAGGCGATGCCCCGCTCCCCGTCGATCCCTTCGAGATGCCCGACCATCAGCATCCGGAAATACGCGCCAGGAGGAACGTCCGGCCGGCCCCGATCCTCCGCATAGGCCTCACGGCACGCCTCGTTCGCGAACTCGTCGAACCCGCTGTCCTCCAGAAGCTCGTTCAGCGCCCGGTAGAGCGGGTTGTCCGGTACATGCGGATCGCGCCCGCTCCCACGAGCCGCTGGCCTTTCCGAGCCTTCCATCGCCTGCCTCTCGCCATCGTCGTCCTCGCCGCCGGAAACCTTCATGACCATCGAAATCACCGCGGCGGCCCGGCCCGGTCTCTGTCCACGGGCTGCCGGCTGCCGGATTGCGGGCCGTCGCGACATCTCTTGCGTCCGGGACGGCTCGACGTGCGGGAAGCGATCCCTAGCGCGGGGGCCTCGCAGGGGTCATGCTGAATGCTACCTGCACAAGTTGTCGAGGGAGGGGAGCCTCGAGGATGGCTCTCGCTCCTGACCTAGCCCAATGCCAAGGAGGGACCGTGCCAACTCACTCAACGCCCCACCGGTTCTATTCAATGATTGCGGTTCTCGCCACGACTGCGATGGCTGGCTGCAGTGCGCAGGAGAGCGCTTCGCAGCCGGAAGCAATGTCCGAGGCGAGCATGGGCAGCATGCAGTCGGGGATGCTCGTCCACGATGGCCAGGAGCTGTATGGACACTACATGCAGCCCCAGCCCTTCCCGCAGCCGCTCCCCGACGATGACCATAGCCACGACGGTTGGACGTGGGGATCCATGGGTGCGGTGTATGCCGAGAACGCCGACAAGATCTGGATCGCGATGCGCGGCGAGCTACCGCTCCCTCCGGGCAACGCGCCATGGACTCCGTACGCCTTGCTCGATCCGTTTCGAGGAAACGCTTCGCCCACGGACGACAACGGGAATCGGGGTTACGAGCGGCGATATCTTCACGTAATGATTGCAGTGAACTCGGATGGAGACCTCGTCGAGTACTGGCCAGAGCACGACGGGCTCTTCGATGTCCGGGGCGGTCGCGGTCCGCACAAGATCAAGATGAGCCCCTACGACGACGACAAGCACATCTGGGTGGTGGATGACAACCTGCACCAGATTCACAAGTTCACCTACGACGGGGATCTCGTCCTTACGCACGGCGAGCGCGGGGTGTCCGGGCGCGGCCCGAACAACTTTGCCCGTCCTACGGACATCGCGTGGCTCCCCGACGGGACGTACTTCATAAGCGACGGCTATGTGGGTACACGCGTCGCGAAGTATGACGCCGACGACAACTTCATCATGGACTGGGGGCAGGAGCCCGGCGATCCGGCGAACCCGGGCCCCTACGAGTTCGACACCGTCCACGCGATCACGATCAGCGAGGACCGTCTCCTCTACGTATCAGACCGGGCGCACGCGCGGATCCAGGTATTCGACGAGAACGGAGAGTTCCAGTTCATGTTCCCGACCGGGCCGCGGGGCGAGTCGCTCCCCTACGCGATAGAGGTCATGCGCGATCCGTCGGGAGAAGAGGTCCTCTGGATCGCGGACGGCGGCACCGGCCGCATGCTCAAGTTCGATATGGAGGGGAATTTCCTCTACGGCTGGGGGACGCCGGGCAACGACTTCGGGCACTTCAACGGCCCGCATTCGATCACGACCGATCAGGACGGGAATCTCTACATTTCGGAAGTCTTCGCCGGACGAGTGCAGAAGTTCGTGCCCAGGGCCGGCGCCGACCCGAGGAAGCTGGTTGGCCAGCAGCTTCGGGAGTACAACTGAGCGCGAATGCGGTAACGGACGGGAGATTCGGGGCACTGCGGTGGCGGTGGCCCCGAACCTCCCGACCGCGTTGACCGGTCCTGCTGCGCAGCTCGGGAGAGAAGAGCGGCGTCTCGTCCGCCTGAAGACCGTACCCCCGGTCAGTCGTGCTCCGCGTCGACGAGCAAAGCTGATCGTTGCCGGAGCCCGCGTCAGAGCGACCAGCGCGTGAAGTACCCCACGATGAGCGATGTGCCTCCCGGGAGATTCTGCCCACGTAGCGGCACCCGGAGCCCGAGGCTCACGGCGCCGGGCCCGGCGGCGTAGGAAAGCCTCGGCATCAGCTGGTGCAGCGACCGTTCCGCGCTTCGGAGCGGGATTCCCTCGATCACGGGCGTGGTGACGCTCGTCATCCCCTCGATGGTGAGCTGTACGCCGACCCGGCCGAGGTTCCCCCCGATCTGGGCGAGATAGAACGCCTCGTCGGCGTAATCCCTCTGCGCATCTTCATTGGGCTCCCGCCACCGGTACCCCGTCCACCCGCTCACGTACAGATCGGCGGGCCAGAAGGAGTGGCCGAGCTCTACGGTCGCCTCCCAGTCCGTCTGGCCGTCGCCGAGCGGGATGACTTCTGAAGCCACGGCGAAGTCCCCGACGCTGACCTTGGCCCCGCCCCGGATCGAGAGGGGAAGGTCAGATCCGAGGTACCGGAGGGGTGCGATCCGCAGGTAGAGCTTCGTATCGCCGATCCCGGAACGCAGCCGATCGGCTCGGAAGTCGTCGTAGCGGAGCCGGTGGTAGGGCAGCTGAAGCCATCCGTCCACGCCGGGGAGCAGCCCGGCCGCGAGGGTCAGGAAGGCGGAGGTGCTCACCGCGTGTCCCTCGGCGAAGAATTCCCGGAGCCGGCCGTCGAACTCGAAGGCCTCCCGCGTGTCGAGGTGGTAGACCGATACGTCCGCCCACCCCTCGCCGGGCTCGGAGACCCATTGCCCCTCCACGGCATTCGGGATGAGGGTGGTTGCGACCCATGCAGCGCAGATGGCCCGGCTCGTCGTCACCCGCAACGCCCCTCCTCGACCCGTCCGGTGAATCGTGAGGCCAACGCCCGCCGCCCGCGCCAGCTTCTCCTCCGAGGGATACTTCGCTCCGCTCCCCGGAGGGCGCAAGCGATCGGGTAGGCTTGACATCACCGCTCCGAGAGAATAGCAATCGAAGGTCTAGTGAACCCGGATTTCCCTCGCGACCCCTGACTCCCGAGGATGAAAATGCGATTTGCCATCACACTGGCAGCGCTCATGGCGCTGGCCGCAACCGCCCCCGCATCGGCCCAGCAGGTCGATGTCGCCGAGCCCTACAAGCTAGGTACCTTCGAGATCGGCGGGATGACGACGGTGGGACTCGTGTATCGCGACGCCCTGGTCGTGGAGCTGAATGCGGCGAACGCCGTGCTTGAGACCGATCCGGCCTATCCGGCCATCCCGATGCCCGGGGACTTGATCGAGCTCATCGGCCGTTACGAGTACGGGTTCAAGTACCGCTTGTACGAGATCACGAATTACCTGGTCGAGAATGGGCGCCTCCAGGGGAGCGGGCGGGCAGACTTTGTCCACGACGTGGAGGACGTCCACATCCTGCCCCCGCTCCAGTACCCCGGGAAGATCCTGAACGCGGCCGTGAACTTCTACACCCACGTGAGCGAGGGCGCCTCTCCCGCAGAGCGGGAGGTCGCGCAGCGGCAGCGGCGCGAGGACAGGGGCGTGCCCTACCTCTTCCTGAAGCCCGCGCGCGGCGCGGTCATCACGACAGGCGACCCGATCGTGATCCCCTACGGCCGCGACCGCACGGACTGGGAGGTGGAGCTCGGAGCCGTCATCGGAACGACCGCTCGTTACGTGACCGCGGCCGAGGCGCAGGACCACGTGTTCGGATACATTGTCAGCATCGACGTGTCCGACCGGGGCGGGCGCCCGCCGGGAGGCTACGGCCAGGGTCAGGACTGGTTTGTCGGCAAGGGGCATCAGACGTTTGCACCCCAGGGTCCGTGGGTTGCACCCAAGGAGTTCTTCGGGGACCCGATGCAGAGCTTCCGGCAGACACTGAGCGTCGGCGGTCAGGTGCTTCAGGAAGCGGGTCCCGGCGACATGATTCACTCGCTCTGGGATCTCATCGAATACGCTTCCTCGATCATTGCGCTCTACCCGGGCGACGTCATCAACAACGGGACCTCGGGCGGCACGCTTGGTGGTTCCACGGATGTCCGCGGCGAGGCCGGATACCTGCGGCCAGGTGAGGTCATCGAGGCTACGATCGACGGGATCGGCACCCTTCGCCACACTGCGGTCGCGGGGGAGCGCCCCGCGGGCGACATGGGCGTGAGGCTCCCCCCGGTGAGCAGCTACCGGGACAACTGAGTCGGGTCCTTTCCTGACGCGGCCGTCGTAGTTCAGATCGGCAGTGCGATGCGCCGGCCGGTTCCCGGAACCGGCCGGCGCATCCGTTTACCGGCGTGACACGCCGCGCGCACATGACAGTCGGGAACCGCAGGGGTATCTTCCCCCTCCGCCCTCCCCGTTGGCGCGCGCGACCGCTCCAGCGGCGGAGATGTGCGCCGAGGGTGCGTGGCCGTCGCTGGAGGGCGCGTCCGAATCCAGCGGAAAGGCAGCCTCGCTCACCGCGAGTCCTCGCCGCTCTCGGTGCGTCGATCACCACCGGGCGGTGCGAGGTAAGGGAGGCGACCCTTGCTTTCAGAACCCTTGGCTACTAGGCGAACCCGGGGGGTTCCTATGACTCGGAATCGGGGGCTCGGGGGCGCGACGACGGTGGGCCGGCGGATCATGGGCGTCCTCCCCGCGGCGATCCTCCTCCTCTTCGCGGCCGCGGGTGAGTCGCTCGCCCAGGTTACGCGGGCGGAGGTCCGGGTGGCGGAGTCGCCCGCGCTCGGCGGTGCGCACTTCGGCGACATCGGTGCGTACGAACGCCTCCGCGGCACGCTCCACGGGGAGATCGATCCGGCAGACCCGAGGCACCGGGGCATCGTCAACCTCGAGTCCGCCCCCCGTAATGTGCGTGGGCGAGTCGAGTACCGCACCGTGGTGGAGATCTACCGGCCCGTCGATATGGGGCGCTGGAACGGGGTGCTCTACCACACGGTGCCGAATCGCGGCCGGCCGCGGGTCCCGGACCAGGCGCTGCTCGAACGTGGGTTCGCCTTCGTGATGGTGGGCTGGCAGGGCGACCTTGTCCCGACCGCAACGAACATCGTTGCCGAACTCCCCCGGGCCAGCAACCCGGACGGGTCGCCGATCGTGGGCACCGCCCTCGAGGAGTTCATCTTCGGGGACGACGATGCGGTCTCGACGGCAGGACTCACCTATCCCGCCGCATCGCTCGACCCGAGCGGGGGAAGCCTCACGGTTCGGGCGACCCAGGCCGCGCCCCGGTCCACTCCGGCAGACCTCCGGTGGAGCTACGAGGGCCAGAGCCGGATACGGGTCGAGCGAGCCGCCGGATTCGACGGCGGAGCGATCTATGAGTTCATCTACGAGGCGCGCGACCCCATCGTCATGGGCCTCGGGTTCGCAGCGATGAGGGACGCGATCTCGTTTCTCCGCTACGAGGCGGCGAACCTGGAGGGAAACGCGAACCCCCTCCTGTTCGGAGAGCTCCCGAGGACGGCGCTCTCCATCGGCATCTCCCAGAGCGGGCGTTACCTGAGGGACTTCCTTTATCAGGGATTCAACGAGGACGTCCAGGCCCGGATCGTCTTCGAGGGCCTGCACCCGGATATAGCGGGCTCCCGAAAGACGTTCACGAACTACGAGTTCGGCCAACCCGGGCGCTGGCAGAAGCAGCATGAGGATCACCTCTTCCCCGGCGACCAGTTCCCCTTCACCTACTCGACGCTCACGGACCCGGTCAGCGGACGGTCGGACGGACTCCTCCGGCGTTGCCGGGCCACCCGCACCTGCCCGAAGATCATACAGACGGACGGCGAGGCCGAGCTCTGGCAGGCGCGCGCCTCGCTCGTCGTCACGAATCCGCTGGGCGGGGACGTGGAGCTCCCCGAGAATGTCCGCGCCTACCTCCTGGCCGGGACGGAGCACGGTGGGGGCGGAGGCGTGCATGTCGAGTCGCCCACGTCCGGGTTCTGCCAGAACCTCCGCAATCCCATGGATCTGGGCCAGATCCGCACCGCGCTCACCGTTGCGCTCTACGAATGGGTGGAAGACGGCGTAGAGCCGCCCCCGAGCCGTTTTCCGACCGTCGCGGGAGGCGGGCTCCGCCACGCGGCGGATATCGGGTTTCCGGAGATCCCTGGCGTGACCTACTCGGGCAGCTACAACCCGCTTCGCCTCCTCGACCACCGCTCGATCCCGCCCCGGGAGGGGGACTCGTACACGGTGCTCGTCGGGCGGGTGGATGCGGACGGGAACATGATCGACGGCGTGAGGCACCCGAATCTCGCCGTTCCTATCGGAACGTACACCGGCTGGAACCTGAGACGGGAAGGGTTCGGCGAAGGCGGCCAGTGCGCCGGAGCCGGTTCCTTCATTCCCTTCGCCGCCACTGCGGCCGCCCGCCACGGCTCGGGGGACCCGAGGGTTTCGGTCGAAGAGCGCTTTCCCACCCGCGATGTGTATGTCGCGGCGGTTTCGCGTGAGGCCCAGGTCCTCGTCGAGGAGCGATTTCTCCTGCCGGGCGACGCAGCGGAAATCGTCGAGCGGGCCCGGATGAGTTCGGTCGGACGAGAGCGTTGAACAACGGGGGGCCGCTCGCCGGTCCCGTACCAACTACGGAGCAGCAGAGCATGTTCCTGATCGAGCGTCTATACCCCGGCGGAATCCTGGTGGTCGCACTCCTTCAAGCGATCTCTCTCCATGCCCAGACGTCGAACGATCCGTTCGGGGCGCCGCTCTCGGCGAACGGGAACGTGATCCGGGTCGACTACGAAGAGTTTACCGAGATTCCGGACGTGGGGAGCGAGACGTCCCGGATGATGCAGCTCGAGGACGAACCGGTGAGCGGCCGGATGTTCCTGAACGGGATGCGTGGACCGATCTATACCGTCGGTTACGACGGGAGTGTCGCCATGTACCTCGATATCAATGCCCCGGAGTGGGGCGTCTCCGTCGAGGCCGGCGGGCGGGAGCGCGGTTTTCAGAGCTTCGCGCTTCACCCCCAGTTCGGTCAGGCAGGCGCCCCGGGCTACGGAAAGCTCTACACCTGGACGGACACGAACGACACTGCCGCGGCCCCCGACTTCGTCTCGGGGGGCGGGGAGGACTCGCACGATACCGTGCTTCTCGAATGGACGGCGGACGACGCCTCCGGCGCGCGCTACGACGGGGGCGCCCCTCGGGAGCTGATGCGCTTCGAGCAGCCGTTCGGGAACCACAACGGGGGGCAAATCGGCTTCAGCCCCCTCGCCTCGCCGGGGGATGCTGACTTCGGGCTCCTCTATATGGGCGTCGCGGACGGGGGGAGCGGCGGGGATCCGCTCGATCTCGCGCAGGACCTGACCTCCGGGTTCGGGAAGATCTTCCGCATCGATCCTCTCGGCTCCGACAGCGGGAACGAAGCGTACGGGATCCCGCCGGACAACCCCTTCGCGGGCGACGGTGATCCCGACATGTTGGGCGAGATTTACGCCTATGGCGTCCGGAACCCGCAGCGGTTCGCGTGGGATCCGGACAACGGGAATCTCTTCCTTGCCGATATCGGGCAGAACATCGTGGAGGAGCTCAGCCTCGTCGCGAGGGGCGCGAACCTGGGGTGGAACGACTGGGAGGGGAGCTACCGCTTCATCAGTCGGCAGGCGGTCGATCTCGCTGCGCCAAGAAGCGATCCGAGCGTCACCTACCCGGTCGCGGAGTACGGGCAGCTCGATCCTCTCTTTCAGCCCCAGTCCGCCGCCTCCGGCGTCTACGTCTACCGGGGCGCCGAGATCCCCCAGCTGGCGGATCTCGTGCTGTTCACGGATCTGCCGAGCGGGGAGATCCTGCACATCCATGCGGATGACCTCCCCGACGGGGGCCAGGCGGAGATTGGACGCGTGCTCCTGAACGACGGGGGCGAAGCCAGGACGGTCCTCGACATCGTGCGGGCGAAGAACCTGGAGAAGGGGCGTGACCCCGCGACTCGTGTGGATCTGCACCTGGCGGCAGGACCGGCGGGTCAGGTCTTTCTCCTGAACAAGCACGACGGGGTCCTGAGGCGCCTCGTCCCGGACGCCGACCCCTGATTGCAGGTCGGACCGTGGGGCGGCGGCGGGCGGCGGGGCGGGAGCGGCCGATACCCTGCCAGGGAGCGCGTAGCCGGAGGAGCCGGTCGGCTGCGCGCGCTCCGGAGCGTGGTCCCTGAGTATGGACGGCTACCTTGCCTGCGTCTCGTGTCCCCCGAACCTGATACACATCGCGCCCGGGATCGTCTTCGTGGCAGCGAACTGGGCGAGTTGGAGGGCGGTCGAGGCCGACGCACGGATTCGTCGGTTCCGTGGGGAGGCGCCCCGGGCGTAGCCGGTGGTCTGCTGCCGGCGGAGGACCGGTCCCCGGGAGCCCCCCGGCCGCCGTAGCGCCTCTCCGAGCCGGGAGGAGACGCTCGTCTGCGCGACGCCTCAGCAGACGTCCCCGAGACGCCCACCCCCGCCGCAGTAGCCCACGTCCTGGAGCTGGATCCGGAGGCCGTCCGGATCCGTGAAGTAGAGCTCGGGGGTTCCCCCCGGCGCCCCGCCCCGGTTCGGCATCCGCATGCTCACATACGATATCAGGGGCACGGTGGCAGCCTCGCCCTCCGCTCTCGGTCGGATCCCGTAGCCGGCCAGCGCCGCTAGGACTGCCTCCGTCTCGTACCCCTCCATCGAGAGGCAGACGTGGTTGATCACCCCGTCGCCCCCGGAGCCGCCGGTGAACATGAGGAACTGGGTGCCGCCCGCGTCGATGTCGAGCGCCGCCGCAGCTGCCTGGTACACCTGCGGGCGGGCCCCGAACACTTCCCCGTAGAAGGCGTTCGCCCGCTCCGGATCGGTCACGTTGCTCGTGAAGTGGTTGAGATCGCGCACCGGGATGAGCCCGGCCGGGTCCGGCCCCTCCATCAGTTCGCAGGCGCTCCCGAGAGGACCGCCCCCTCCGCAATGGTCCGGGTCCACGATCTGAAGGACGATCCCGTGCGGATCGCCGACAAAGAGCTCTCGCGTTCCCTCGGGACCCCCGCTCCTCTCCGGTCCGCGGAGTTCCGTCCAGCTCCGCATCGCCGGATCCGGCGGGGTGCCCTCGCCTGCGTGCCGCACCCCGTACGCGGAGAGCTCGCCGATGATTTGCGGGATGTCGAAGCTCTCGACTGCGATCCCCATCCGACCGATCCCGGGCGCCGCCCCCGGGCGGAAGGGCCGAAGTGCCAGATACTGGGGTCCGTCTCCGATGCCAAGGACGATGGTCCGGCCCTGGCGCGCCCGTACGCGGAGGCCGATGACGCCCTGGTAGAACTCGAGCGAGCGCTCCGGATCCGCGACGTCGAGGACGGCGTGATTCAGCTTCGAGGCGGTGAGCCTCCGACGGGGGATGAGGGGCCCGAGCGCCGGGATGGCCGCAGCAGCGGCGACGGACTTCAGGAACGCGCGGCGATCCACCGGAGCACTCATCGATCCATTCCCTCCCGCCTGCGAAAAGCGATCAGATCCAGCCGGCCACCCAGAGGACGTATACGGCTGCCATCGAGAAGATCCCGTTGACGAGCGTCACCCCCCCGTAGGAGAGGAGCGCGGATCGCAGCGGCATCCGGGAAAGCGAGGTGCACACCCAGAAATAGCTCGAATTCACGTACTTGACGATGATCGAGCCGGCGGCCCCCGCGAGCATCGTCGCCTCCGGGGAGAGTGCCAGGGTGTCCATCATGGGGGCCGCGATCGAGGCGGCCGTGATCACGCCCACGGTCGTGGACCCGGTGATCATGTTCCCGACGATCCCCAGGACGAAGGGGAGGAAGATCGGGGGGAGGCCCGTGAGCGCAACGGTGTTCGCGATCGCCTCTACCGCAGGGGTCTCACGGAGAATCTGGCTGAGCGAACCGCCGAGTCCCGTCACCATGATGATCATCGCGGAGGCGCGGAGGCCTTCCTCGATCCACCCGGAGGTCCGGTCGCCCCTGCTGTCCGGCTTCGTGTTCCGGTATGCGAGAAGCACACCGATCCCGAGCGCGACCACGGGCCACCCGAGGTAGAGGAGCGCCATGTTCAGGAAGTGCTCCGGCGGAAGCGCGAGCCCCGCGATGCTCTGGCTGGCGATGAGCACGAGTGGGATGAGTATCGGTGCGTACGCGCGCCACGTTGTCGGGAGGTCCGCCTCGCGCCCCTGATCCACGAAGGACTGCCCCACGAACTCGTCCGAGGGGGGCGATTCGATCCTCGGGCCCACGACGAGTGCGAAGACCCAGCCGGCGAGCGCGCCCACGAGGCACGCGAGCGACCCGAAGAGGATCACCGTCCCCAGGTCCGCACCCACGAGCGCGACGGCCGCAAGGGGCCCAGGGGTGGGCGGGACCATCGCGTGCGTCAGCTGCATCGCGCCGACGAGACCCGTCGCCATCACGCTCATGCTCACGCCGGTCTGTATCGCGGCGGAGTGCACGAGCGGGTTCAGGATGACGTAGCCGACATCGGAGAAGATCGCGAGACCGATCACGAAGCCGCTCAGGGTGAGCGCGAGAGGGGTTCGGCGCTTTCCCACCCACCGGATCATCGTCTCCGTGATCTTCTCGACGGCGCCCGTGTGCTTGAGCGCCTCGGCGAGTACCGAGCCCAGGACGATGATGACGGCGATCCCCTGGATCGTCCCGCCGAATCCTTCCTCGAAGGCCGTGATGAAGAGTTCGCGATCGACCCCGGGGAGGAGCGCGAAGAGGAGGATCGGGACGAGAAGCGCGATGAAGACGTGCCACTTGAGGCGCGTGATCGCGAGGAAGAGGAGCGCGACGACCGCCAGGAGGCCTCCGAGGGCCGTGAGTACGTTCTCGGTAATCACCGTATCTTCACCGCGGACCGAAGTAGCGTGATCGGGTGCACGGGCCTGCGCCCGGTCCCGTGCGATATCTGCTGCCGGCACGACACGCCGGTCGCAGCGATGAGCGCATCCCCCTCCGTCCCGTTCACCGCGGGGAAGAGCCTCTGGCTCCCGATCTTCATCGAGAGCTCGTAGTGCTCGCGCTCGAAGCCGAAGGAGCCCGCCATCCCGCAGCACCCGGCGTCGAGCACTTGGAGCCGCGCCCCGGCGATCGCCTCGAGGAGGGCGACGCTCCCCCTGAGCGCCCCTGCGGCCTTCTGGTGGCAGTGCCCGTGGAAGAGGACGGGCCTGCCGGCGATGCCCGAGTCGGAATCGAGGGCGAGGCTTCCGTCTGCGAGCGCCTCCGCCAGGAGGCCGTCGACAAGGCGTGCCTGGCTCGAGATCGCCTCCGCCTTCTCCCTCTCCGCCGGGCGGAGGCCGAGGAGCTCGTCGGTGAGGGTCAGGACGCACGAGGGTTCGGCGCCGACGATCGGGACGCCCCGGAGGGCGGCGGGTCCTAGCTCGGCGATCAGGCGGACGTGGGCCGCGCGGGCCTCCCCGAGGAGACCCTTCGAGATGAGCGCCCGGCCGCAGCAGACGCCGTCGGCGAGCTCGACCTCCCACCCCGCCCGTTCCAGGAGCTCGATCGCTGCCCGCCCGATCTCGGGCTCGGTGTAGCTCGTGAAGGAGTCCGCCAGGAAGATGAGCTTCCCCCTCCCACCCGGCGCGCCCTCGCGGTCCCCTCTCGCCCGCCCCGCCTTCCGCCGGGCGGCGAACCAGCGTGGGAGGGTGTGGCGCCGAAAGCGGGGGAGGGGACGCCGCCGGTCGATCCCGAGCGTCCGCTCGAGGAGCGCCCGAACGGGTGCGACGGCCCCCGGCACGTTCGAGAGGGGCGCGAGCGCCGAGCCGATCCGGTTCAGCTTGCGGACGTTCCCGAAGATCCGGGAGCGCAGGGGAACGCCGTGGCGGGCGTACTTGTGGGCCAGTGCCTCCGACTTCATCGCGGCCATGTCCACCGAGAGAGGGCACTCCGTCTGGCACGCCTTGCACTCGAGGCAGAGGTCGAGGATCTCGTGGAGGCGGGGGTCCGAGAGTGCTCTCGAGGGATCCGGCTCGGAGAGCGCTTTCACCAGCGCGTTTGCCCGTCCACGCGTCGAGTGCTCCTCGTCACGGGTTGCCATGTAGGAGGGGCACATGACGCCGCCCGCGCCGGGCGACTTCCGGCACGCCCCGATGCGCATGCAGCGGTTCGCCGCCCCGCGCATCCCCTCCTCGAAATCGAAGTCGAAGTGGGTGTCGAGCGAGGGAGCCCGGCCGAGGGCAGGTTCCCTCAGGTGTTCGGTGATCGGTGGCGTTTCGAGCTTCTTCCCCGGGTTCAGACGGCCGCCCGGGTCGAATATCCCCTTGACCCTCGTCATCACCGCGTAGAAGTCGTCGCCGAAGAAGCGCCGGTTGAACTCGCCCCGTGCGAGCCCGTCCCCGTGCTCGCTGCTGTTCATCCCGCCGAACTCCCTGACCAGCTTGAGGACGGCCTCGGCAACCTCACGCATCTTCCCGACCTCACCCGGGCGGGTCAGGTCCATGAAGGGACGGATGTGGAGGGTCCCCGCGGATGCGTGGCCGTAGAAGCCGGCCCGGAGCGCGTGCATCTCGAGGATCGCCTCGAAGCGGCTCGTGAACTCGGCGAGGCGCCCCGGATCCACCGCCGTGTCCTCGACGAAGGCGAGGGAGCGCTCCCGCCCCTCGCCCGCATTCATCAGGAGGCCGAGACCCGCCTTCCTGAGCTCCCGGAATCCCTTCTGCTCCGCGGGCGTCGGGGCCTGCACGAGCGCGTAGCCGTGCCCCTCTCGGGCCCAGCGCTCGCGGAGCGCCTCCATCCCGGCTCGCGCCTCCTCCTCGGACTCCCCGTAGAACTCGACCCAGAGGATCGCGCCGGGATCCCCCTCGAGGTGGCCCGTCAGGTGGCCGTGGACCGGCGAGGTGCGCGCCAGGTTCAGGATCATCCGGTCGACGAGCTCGACGGCCATCGCCCCGCACTCCATGGCGGTCGGCGCGGCCGCGATCGCACCCCCGATCGACTCGAAGTGGCCGACGAGTGCCGCGATCGCCCTCGGCTTCTTCACGAGGCCCACCGTGGCTTCCACCGTGACGGCGAGCGTCCCCTCGGATCCCACGACGAGACGCGCCAGGTTGAAGGGCCCCGCCTCGGGGAGCATCCGCTCGAGGCGGTAGCCGCCCGAGCGGCGCCAGTGCGCGGGTACGGCGCGCCGGATCGCCTCGGCGTTGCCCCCGATCAGGGGCGGGATCTCCCGGTAGAGCGCGCCCTCGAGCGTATCCGCTCCCGCACGCCGCGCGATCTCCCCGGGCGCGGCCTCCTCGAGCACGGCGCGGCTCCCGTCCGAGAGGACGACACGGAGGCTTTCCACATGATCGATCGTCATCCCGTAGCGGGCCGAGCGCGCCCCGCACGAGTTGTTGCCGATCATCCCCCCGATCGTGGCCCGGTTCCCGGTCGAGGTGTCCGGCGCGAAGAGGAGCCCGTGGGGAGCAGCGGCCCGGTTGAGATCGTCCTGGACGAGCCCGGGTTCGACGATCGCCGTCCGCGAGCCGGGGTCCAGCTCGACGAGCCGGTTCATGTGCGCCGAGAAGTCGAGGACGATCGCATGGCCTTCCGTCTGTCCCGCGAGGCTCGTCCCGCCCCCCCGGGGGAGGATCGGGACGGAGAAGTGGCCGGCCGTCTCGACGGCGGCGGCGACGTCGTCGGCGTCCGCGGGATAGACAACCCCGATCGGCTCGATTGCATACATGCTCGCGTCCGTCGCGAAGAGGTGCCTCGAATACGCATCGAAGCGCACGTCGCCCCGGACCCGCCGTCTCAGCTCCGCCTCGATCTCGCGGTCGGGGGCCGCCTGGCCCGGTGCCTCCCGGCGCCCCGGAGCCGGCCCGGTTAGCTGGATCATCTCGGCACGACTCCTCCCGCTCCCGCCGGGGCGGAAGCGGATCGACGGATCAAACGCGCGCCGGCCGGCCGCTTCCTTGACACCCTTCCCGCGACGTTCCTACTCTCCCGTGCCCCCCCTCCGGCCCGGGCCCTAGGCCCGGCCACCCTCACTTTACCCTCTCGGTCGCCATGCTCGAATATCGAAGTGGTCGGCACTTCCTCCAGATCCCCGGTCCGTCCAACGTCCCGGAGCGGATCCTCCGCGCGATGGCGCGGCCCACGATCGATCATCGGGGCCCCGAGTTCGCGGTGCTGGCGCGGGAGATCCTCGAGGGGCTTCGCTGGCTCGTCGGGACGAAGGGCCATGTGATCGCCTACCCCTCCTCGGGGACGGGGGCCTGGGAGGCGGCGCTCGTCAACACGCTCTCCGCGGGGGACCGCGTCCTGATGTTCGAGACCGGGCATTTCGGGGTGGAGTGGGCCGGCGTGGCCCGGCGTCTCGGGCTCGAGGTGGAGTTGGTGGAGGGCGACTGGCGGCACGGCGTGGACCCCGGAGTCGTGGAGGAGCGGCTCGGACGCGACCGACCCGGATCATATCGGGCCGTCTGCGTCCTGCACAACGAGACGTCGACCGGAACGATATCTCCCGTCCCGGAGATCCGACAGGCGATGGACCGGGTCGGCCACCCGGCGCTGCTCATGGTGGATACGATTTCCTCCGTCGGCTCCGTTCCCTACCGGCACGACGAGTGGGGCGTCGACGTTACGGTGGCGGCCTCGCAGAAAGGGCTGATGCTCCCCCCGGGGCTCGCCTTCACGGCGGTGAGCGAGAGGGCGATCGAGGCTTCCGGGCGGGCAACGCTCCCGCGTTCCTACTGGGAGTGGGGGCGGATGATCGCTGAGAACGAGCGAGGGTTCTTCCCCTACACTCCGGCGACGAACCTCCTCTACGGGCTGAAGGAGTCGATCGCGATGTTTCGCGAGCAGGGCATCGAGGAGGTCTTCCGCCGACACACCCGTCACGGTGAGGCGACGCGGGCGGCCGTGACCGGGTGGGGCCTCGAGATCCAGTGCCTCGATCCGGCCGGCTACAGCGATGTTCTCACCGGCGTCCGGATGCCCGAGGGTCACGACGCGGACGCCTTCCGGCGCGTCGCCCTCGACCGCTACGACCTCTCCCTCGGGACGGGCCTCGGCAAGATCAGGGGCACGATGTTCCGGATCGGCCACCTCGGGGACCTGAACGACCTCATGCTGATCGGGACCCTCGGGGGCGTCGAGTCCGCGCTCGCGCTCGCAGGTGTTCCGATCCGGCGGGGCGGGGTCGATTCGGCGATCCGCTCCCTGGAGGGGGCGGGGTAGCGACCCCCCTCTTTTCCTCAGGTGGCAGGGCTCGAGAAGTGAGACGCCTACTCATCTGGACGACAGCGGCCGGGCTCGTCCTCGCGGGGCTCGTCGTGACGGTCTTCCTCGTGAGGGCTGCGATGCTCACCCCCGGGCCCCGGCCTGGGGGTGAACCCCTCCCCTTCACCTTCGATGAACTCGGCGCTCCCTCGCGGCTCGCTGGCGCGCTCGGGATCCTCCACGGGGGGGAAATCGCCCCGGGGCGGGAGGAAGAAGAGGGTGGTCTCGAGCTTCCCGCCTTCCTCGAGGAGAGCTTTCCCCTCCTCCACGCCTCCCTCGAGCGGGAGCTCGAAGCGGGCGGCACCCTCCTTTACGAGTGGGTCGGCGGCGACCCCGCCCTCGCACCGATCCTCCTTTCGGCCCGCCTGGAGGGTGCGCCACGTCCCCTCGCGGAGCCGTCGGCCGGTGCCCGCGCCGGGACGATCGAGGGGGGATTCATCCGGGGGTGGGGTGCGAGTGGGGGGACGGGATCGGCGCTCGCGCTCCTCGAGGGCGCCGAGGGGCTTCTTTCCGCCGGCTTCTCCCCCCGGCGGAGCGTGATCCTCGTCCTCGCGCAGGAGGCCGCGGGCGACTCCGCGGCGGCGGAGAGCGCGGCCGCCTCGCTCCTCGACGAGCGGGGGGTCCGCCCAGCCTGGGTCCTGACCGACGGCCTCTTCCTCACGGCGGGCTTCTTTCCGGGGATCCGCGATCCTGTCGGGATGGTCGCCGTCGCCCACAAGCGGGGAATGGAGCTCCGTCTCACGGCGCGAGGGGAGCCGGGGAGCACCGCTGTTCCCCCCCGGCGGAGCGCCGCGGGGATCCTGGGCGAGGCCGTCGGCCGGCTCGACGAGGCCTTCGACCCGGAGATTCTCGAGCCGAATCTCGAACTCCTTCGGACGCTCGGCGCGCGCGCCGATCCCGGCACGAGGCTCCTCGTGGCCAACCTCTGGCTCCTCGGGCGCCCCTTTGCCCGTGCGCTCACCGAGCGGCCGTTCATGAACGCCGCGCTTCGAACGACGGCCGTGGCCGACTCGATCCTGGTCGGCCCCCCGGCGGGAGCGCTCCGTCCGGAGCTCTCGGCGCGCATCCGCCTGGAGCTTGCCCCCTGGGACGAGCCGGAGGCCGCCCGCGAGCGGCTCCGGGCGCTCCTCATCGATCTTCCCGTCGAGGTCGAGGCGGCAGGGGACGCGTCCCCCCCGGGGGAGGCGCCGGCGCGTCCCCCCTCGGACTCGGAGGGGTTTCGGACGATCCGCGCCTCGATACACCGGTCCTTCCCGGACGTCGTGGCCGTCGTGCCGGCCGTCTCTCCCTTCCCCGCGGGCGCGGGACGCTTCAGGGCGCTCACCGAGCAGGTGTACGGATTCACCCCGTTTCGAGTGGACGAGGAGGCGCTCGTTTCCGTCCCGAACTCGCTCGCCCGGGTCCGCGTCCGAGTCTATACGGCGGCCGTTCGCTTTTACGCGGAGCTCCTTGCCCGCGGCGCCGGATGAACGCCGGGCCGGTCGCGGGCCAGGGGCGCCCCGGCCTTCGGGCGGCGCTTGCCGGGAACCGGAGCGCGGTTGCGATCGGGCTCGGCGTCCTCCTCCTCGCCATGCTCTTCGTCGCGCGCTCGATTCGCCGCCCCGAGCTTCCCACCTATCCTCCCTCCGCCCCGGGGCCGAGCCCCGCACGGGGCCGGCTCGTAGGACCGAGGACGTATACGGTCGACGCCCGTCGTTCGGACGGCTGGCAGCTCTTTTCCTTCGCCGAGGGCGACGTCGTGGAGGAGAGGGACGGGTCCGACTGGGACATCGGCTTTCGCCGCTTCCAGATCATCGTGAACGGGGGCGCCGGGTTTCGGGGAGAGGCCGGGGCACTCGCCCTTGGCGCGGTTCCCCTCGACTCGATCACGGAGCTTCCCGTGCAGGGGTACGCCGGGACGCGGGTGACACGGGGCGATTCCATCGTCGCTGCCCTCGAGGACTGGTACTCGTATTCCTTCATGAGCCATCTTCTGAGATCCAGGGGCGACACATATGCCGTCCGGACGGCGGCCGGCCGCTTTGCGGTCCTCCGTTTCCTCGGGTACTACTGCCCCGGGGCGCAGCCGGGATGCGTCACCTTCGAGTACGTGTATCAGGGCGGGGGCGGGCCCGGTCTGCACCCGCGGCGGGACGGGATCAACCGGGACCGGTGAGGGGGATGCGGAGGTGGCCCGGCGAGCGGAGCTTGGCAGCGGGGACACGATGGTTACGGGAGCGGAGCCAGCTAGGCGGTGCTGGCGATCGCAGGGCGTCGCGTAAGTGAACCCCTGATAGGTATCCCGGCCTACTGCTACATCCGTAGATACGGAGAACTCCCCACGATGAGGGATTCTGCCAGGTTGCGCTCCGACGATGCGCAGAAAGCACACGGGGCCTCGTCATGGAGGCTAAGGGCCGATCGTTCGAGAACGAGCCGCGGGGCGAGCGATCCGGCGAGAAGAAGCACATCGAGGCCGTCAGGCTAAGGGCGTCGGGGCGGGACGGCTACTCCCCTTGCGACGCAGTAACTTGGGCAGAGTTGCCGTACGGGCCAGAGAGGTCGAGCCGGGCATGAGGATCGAGGTGTCCGTGATCGTCGAGCCTGACGGCCATGGGTCTCACGCCTATGGTCGGGGGGGAGGCATGCACGTTGATCGAGCAACGGAACGACAGGTGATGGACCGAAGACGCGAAGCCTTGGCATGGTATCTGAGTTCGCTCGAACGGCACGGTGATCCCCTCCCGGGGGTCCAGACTGTGCGGTCGTAGATGGTAGGCCACCGGTTCCCGCTGGTACCGCACCTGCTGGTGCTTACCTAAAGGATGTTGACGTGCCGCGGCCTCTCGAAGCGAATGGGATCCACGAGATTCGGTAACTGCAGATCGCCGGATCCGTGCCTTCAGGAAAGACGGTTGGACTGAGGAAGATAGCCGAGGGGCAACACGCGGGTTCGTAGCGCGCAGCCCCGAACAGGGCGTCGGCCGTCGCTACGATCCGCTGATCTTGGCAGAGAGGGCATGGTCCGGCTCTCGACTTCGATTGCGGACCGGTCGAATCGATCCAAGCGAACGGCGATCCGGCAGTTCGCGCAGCTGACGAACTGCCTTCAGCAGAAAGGCCGAGAGTCACGCTGATGCCGCCCGTCTCGGTTTCATCGTCTGGAACTTGCGCCGTCCTTACGGGACACTGATGGAGCAATGGTCGGGAAGGCGACGCTAGCGATGGCGGCCGGACGGAAGGATCGTCTCTGGACGGTGTTCGATGTGGTCGCGAGCATGGACCCGACGAGACACTTGCATCGAACCGGCGCACAACCCGGAGCCTCCGGCCCAGTCCCTTGCTCGGGGCCTGCCACGGGGACAGCTTCCCGGGTTCCAGGCAGCGAAGGGCATAGCGACGGTTCGGGAGACATGGACGAGAAGACGATCGGTGAGCTGACGGTCAGGATAGACCGCCTGATCTGCGTTGGCTTCGGGGACTGCATAGAGGTGAGCCCGGAGGCCTTCGAACTTGACGACGAGGGGATCGCCATCTTCCGGCCGGGGGTCGAGGGCGTATCCCCGGAGGAGCTGATCGAGTCGTGCGAGAGCTGTCCGGTGGATGCACTCACCGTCCTCGACGTGAGCGGGGTCCAGATCGTTCCGTGACTGGCGGGCGTGGAGAAGGCCCCGCTCGCGCCGTGGCCCGGGGTTGCCACGGATGAGGAAGATCCGAACCTACTCTGAGGTAGGGCACGGCACGCGCTCCGCGCTCCTCGAGCAGGTGGTCGAACAGCGAGCCCGGCTCGCCCGCCGGCTCGCGGGGGTCGGCGCGGTCGTGGCGATTGCGAGCGGGAAGGGCGGGGTGGGAAAGAGTCTTGTCACTGCGAACCTGGCCGCGGTGCTCGCGTCCCGCGGCTGGCGCGTCGGTGCCCTGGACGCGGACCTGAACGGCCCCTCGCTCGCCCGGATGCTTGCGGTTGGACCCTCCCCTCTGGAGGACCGGGCGGGAGGGGTCGTGCCTGCTCCCGGTATCGCGGGGGTGCGCGTCATCTCTATGGAACTCCTTCAGGAAGAGAAGGATGCGCCGCTTCGGTGGAGGGACCCCGGGTCGGATTCCTTCCTCTGGCAGAGCAGCATGGAGGCGAGTGTGCTCCGCGAGTTCCTTTCGGACGTCGAGTGGGGGGAGGCGGACTTTCTCCTCGTCGACGTTCCCCCGGGGACGGACAAGATCACCCGTCTGCTCGAGCTCCTCCCTGCGATCTCGGGCCTCCTCCTCGTCACGACACCGGCCGAGATTTCCCGCGCCGTCGTAGCGAGATCCGTTCGGCTCGTGGACGAGGCGGGCGTCTCGCCCGTGGCACTCGTCGCGAACATGACCGGCTACCTCTGCCCCGAGTGCGGGCATCGGCACCGGCTCTTCCCGGGGGAGGGAGCACGGGAGCTCTCCCGGGCGACGGGCCATCCGATCTGGGCCGAGATCCCCTTCGATCCCCGGCTCGGGGAGGCCACTGACCGGGGGCGCCCCCTCATCCTGGATCATCCGGGGTCGATCGCGGCTGAGGCTTTCGGCCGGCTGGCGGAGCGGGTGGAGGCACTCCTCGGTTCGCGGGAAAGGCCGGCCGCGGACGCCGGGACGGGGACGGGCCTCATGAAGGAGGGGAGGAGAGCCGAATGAAGTTTCTTTGCATCGAGTGTGACGAGCTGATGGAGTTCGCGGAGCGCCAGCTCCCCGGAGACGGGACGCTCGCCGCCGTCTTTGCCTGCGGGAAGTGCCGCCGCGAGATGGCGATGCTCACGAACCCGATGGAGACACAGTTTGTGAGCTCGATGGGGGTGAAGATCGGCGGGCGCGAGATCCCGCTGCAGCCCTTGGAGGTCACGAGATCGGGACTCGGGGGGGGGAGGGAGGAGGCCTTCACGGAGGCCGAGGCACCTCCCTCTTCGGGGCCGGCGCCCGTGGAGTGGAGCCCCGAGGCCGTCGAGCGGCTCGCACGGGTGCCGAGCTTCGTCCGGGGGATGGTCAAGCGGATCTACACCGACTATGCCCGGGAGCGACGGATCCGGACGCTCACCCCAGCAGTGATGGACACGGCGCGCTCCGAGCTTGGCCTCGAGGGCATGTAGGCCCCGACGCCGATGTCCGAGGCGCTCCGGAGGAAGTATCGCCAAGCCGCATGGGTCTACCTCCACGTCGGGATCCTCTACCTTGCGGCCGTATGGGCGATCGCGGGGGCGGGAATCCTTCCCCCGGAGCGGGGTCCGGTGTGGGTCTGGATGGGCGTCGGCACGGGAATCCTCGCCACCGTTTTCTGGGGGCTATCGAGGTGGCAGAACCCGTGGTTCGCCAGGATCATCTGGGGGCTTCACGCTCTTCGCCTCCCGGCACTGATCGAGGGCGCCTTCTTCCCGTCAGCCGGTGCCGCTCTCCCGGGGGGATTCTACCTGACCGCGCTCGCCGTCGTGATCCTGAACCTCGGGGTGCTTGCCCGGGCCGCGTGGGATCTGTGAGCGGGGGGAACCCCGCGGTCCTGGCCAGGGGCGTCGGGTACCGGTATCCCTCGGGCCGCACCGGGCTCGAGCCCACGGAGCTTAGCGTTCGGTTCGGCGAAATCGTCGTAGTGCTCGGCCCGAACGGCTCGGGCAAGAGCACGCTGCTCCGCCTCCTTGCGACGGACCTCCGGCCGAGCACGGGGTCGCTCACTCTCCTCGGACGGTCTGTCCGCGGGGGGCTTGCCCGGGTCCGGCGCC
Source organism: Longimicrobiales bacterium (assembly GCA_965218255.1). Taxonomy (GTDB): domain Bacteria; phylum Gemmatimonadota; class Gemmatimonadetes; order Longimicrobiales; family Gaopeijiaceae; genus JAAXGI01. The sequence continues at coordinate 332,600 of CBDCKJ010000001.1, forward strand.
GGATCGGCTATGCTCCCGACACTGCCGTTCACTTCGGCGTCCTCTCGGGACTGGAGAACGCGGAGCGCTTCCACAAGATGGTCCCCCGGCCCGGTACCGGGCCGGGGGCGGAACGACCGGAGGCGGATCCGCTGCCCGAGCTCTTTCGCGCCTTCGATCTCTGGGAGGTGAGGGAACTCCCGGTCTCGGAATATTCCTACGGGATGAGGCGGAAGCTGCTGCTCGTTCAGTCCCTCTGCTTTGCCCCCCGCTTGGCCCTCCTCGACGAGCCCTCCGTCGGCCTCGATCCCCGCGCGGTCTCGGCGCTTCGCGATACTGTCGTCGCGCGGCGGGACGCGGGCGGGAGCGTGGTCATCGCCTCGAACGAGATCCGGGAAGTCCCGATGTGGGCGGATCGGGTACTCTTCCTGCTCCGGGGCAGGGTCGTCGAGAACGCCCCGCTCCCTGCCCTCCTCGCCCGCCTCAAGGGGCACACCAGGATCGAGGTCGATCTCTCGAAGGCCGGGCTGGGGCCGTGGTTCGAGCAGCTGGGGACGATCCCCGGCGTCGGGAGGGTCTCGCGGACCCCGGGCGGTGTGCTCGTCGAGAGCTCCCTCGGCCCCGGGCCGCTCCCGGCCCTCCTCAAGGTGCTCCTCTCGGCGAAGTGCCGGGTGAGCGATGTCCGGGTCCGGAGTCCCGATCTCGGAGACCTCTTTCATTCCATTACCGGGGAGCGGCTCGTGGCGAGGGAGGGGGTGCGCTGCGAGGGGGAAGGGAGCGGATGAGACTTCCCGTGTGGCGGCTCGAGTGGCGGCTCGCCCTCAGGCGACGCCGGCTACTCCTCCTGAACACCGCGATCCCCCTCCTCCTCGTCCTCCCGATCGCGATGAGCGCCGCCCCCGCATACCACGCCTCGGCCGCCTACACCGTCCTCTTCGTCCTCTTCGGCACGTTCGGCTCGGCGATCCCGCTTCTGAGGGACGGGGAGAGCGGCCCGCTGAGGCGGGTGATCCTGAGGGGTGTGTCCGAGCGGGCTCTCCTGGCCGAGCGCATCCTGGCCGGAGCGGTGCTGGACACCCTCGAGATCCTCCCGGCGCTCCTCGCCGTCTCCTGGGTCGGTCGGCCGGGGGGTGCGACGCTGGCACTCCTTCTCGCCTCGCTGCCGCTTGCGCTCCTCGCAGCGAATCTTGTCGGCGCGTGGGTGGCTGCCCTGGCCCGCTCCATCGCGGAGGGCGCGCTCCTTGCCTCCCTCGCCTCCCTCTTCCTCCTCCACGGCTCGGGTGTCTTCAGGACGCCCGACCCGGGCAGCTGGCAGGCCCGTCTCGAGGAATTCCTACCCTTCGCCCCCTTCCACGAGGCGCTCTTCAGCGCGGCGGGCGGCGGTGCCGCGGTCGGGGCGGCCGGCCTCGGGCCGCCCCTCCTCGTGACGTTCCTTCTCCTCCTTCTGACCCTCCTCGCCGCGTCCACCCTCCTCGAGCGGATCACCTCGCCGGCGCCCTGACGCGAGCGAATCCGGCGGCCCGGACGGCGCCGTCGAGCGCCGCGGGCGGGAGCTGCCGATGTGGAGTTTGTTGAGGAGCTCCGCGACCCGGTGGTTGATGTACTCTGAGCCGTTGTCGGCGTTGAAGGCCTCGACGGTGAAGGGGAAGGCGGTGATGAGGGCCTCGAGGAGGGAGGTGAGGAAGTGCTCGGTGACGTTGGGGACTGCCCCAAGGTGTTGGAACTGGGTCACATTGTCGACGACGTTGATGACGCAGATTCCCATGTTGTCCTCCGGGTCGCCGAGGTGGACGGTGCCGACGCGCAGGTGGCCGTGTTTGCCGTCAGGCGTCGGATTGCGGCGCTGGCCGATGCGCGCCGGCGTGGAGCGCGTCCGGTGAAAGGTGTGCCGGCCGCGGCGGTAAGAGCGGGTCATTCTCAGGTTGTAGATGTGGCCGCTGAAGATCGAGGCAAGGCGCTGGAAGCGCTCGTCGCGGTGGACCTCGTACATCCGCCGCAGGATCTTGTTTGGTGGCGGGGCCGGAGGGCGGCCGACCGTAGGCCTCGTTGACCTCGGCCAGCGGGGTGATGTTCCCGGGCGTGTAGCGGCGAGGGAAAGGCCGTGCCGGGGGCTTGTTTCTGTGGCCATGGATGTCGCCACTCTTGCAGTGCTGATCGATGAGGCGGGTGATCTGGGCCCGGGAGAGGTCCGTTGCCTTCTCGAGGAAGCGCTTGACCACCCCCTTGTCAGCCTTCCCGAGGCGTGGGTAGGGCACCCGCTCGAGCGTCCGGGAGATGAGGGCGTTGGCCTCGACCCGGTCGAGGTGGCCGATATCCGCCAGCCCGTTGCATTCCTCGAAGGACCGCATATGGTCGACGGTACGAAACTGGTCGATCGAGAGATCCACGATCACACGTCTATGATCGCTGCGTCCCGCGCCTCAGGCTTGTCTCTTGTAGGAAATACCGCCCCTCTTCAGGCTTTCGTCATTGGAATGTTCCTGATCGGGGCGCTCACCCGCGGGGTGCCGAAACGTCGATGGGCCATGGACTTGGGATCGGGCCAGGGCCTCCTGATCGGCTTCCCACCACCCCACCCCCCACCGAGTGTTGCTGTGTAACTAATTGGTGGATGCGGACATACCGGATCCTGCCGATCAGCCCGGGTGGTTTGACCGGTGAGGGATGCCTGTCTGTTCCGCGATGCCAGTGCTGTACGTCCGGCTCGATGTGGGCTGCCCCGCGCCAGCTCCCGATGCCGGGCGATGCTGGCTCTGGCGTGCGGTGTCGCGAACGCTCGGAGTGACCGCGGTCAGGCGGTCGCCGGGTGCTGCGCGGACGGGAGCATGAAGCCGTGCTGCTCGAGCATCTTGATCCAGCGCGGGGCATTGCGCTTGACCATGAGTGCCTCGTAGTCCGTTTCGGGATCGTGGTATGGCCTCCCTGTGCGCAACATCTGATATGCGATGCGCAGCATCTTGTGCGCCGTCGCGACAGTGGCCCGCTTGTAGCCCCGGCGTATGGTCAGGGTCTTGTGGTATCCCCTGAACTGGCAATGGTGGGTTCGCGCGGCACCGAGAGCGCATTCGGTCAGGATGGCGCGCAAGGCGGCGTTGCCCTTGCGACTCCTCGCTGCGCGCCGCTTGCCTGCACTCTCGTTGTTACCGGGACACAAGCCCGCCCAGGCCGCGCAGTGACGGGCAGACGGGAAGACCGAGATGTCGGGACCGAGCTCGATCAGCATGGCCGAAGCGGAATACACATCGACACCGGGCATGGTGGTCAGAAGATCGACCTGGGTACGGTAGTCGGCCAGCCCTGCGGCAATGACGGCATCGTACTCGGCGATCCGGCCCTCAGCCGTGTCCATGGCCTCGAGGTGATCCTGAAGCAGGAAGTGCTGCCGTCGGGTGAGACCACGGCTCAAGGCGTCGTAAAGCGTCTTGAGGTGCCGCCGGACGTGACATGACAACGATGCCAGGATCTCCTCACGCGTCAAGCCGACGACGAGACCGTTGAGGATTTGGCGACCGTTGAAGCCGAAGAGGTCGGAAAGAATACCACCGGCACGGATGCCGGCCCTGTCGAGAATCTTGTGGATCCGGTTGCGTGCTCTGGAGCGCTCGCCCACAATCTGGCGCCGCAAACGCGACACCTGGCGCAACTCCCGGAACGCGGGTGGCAGCACCAGGCTGGGCGTGCACAGCCCAAACTGGCAGATACGCGCGAGCCACATGCTGTCGGCGATGTCGGTCTTTCGCCCCTTGATCTGCTTGACATGCCGGGCATGCAGCAGCACGGGCTTCACGCCAACCGCGGCCAGCGTATCGTAAACGGTTTCCCAGTAGATCCCGGTGGCTTCCATCGCGGCCGCCGCCACATCATGGGAGAGGAGCCAGTCCACGAGGTCTCTGATGCCACTGGGCAACGCACTGAACACCCGGGTGAAGGTCTCGGCCTGATCACCTGGCTGAGCCAGGCGTACCGTGGCGGTCAGCTGCATCTTGTGGACATCCACACCGGCCGCCCGCGCATGGATCACATTCAATGGGTCCGTCGCTTTCATCGTATCGCCTCCGTGTCAGGGGGATGATGCGGAAGCGGGTGGGCCAACGGATAGCAGACTCGCATCCCAGGGGATGCGGTGCGTTTTGCTGCGCGTCCTCGGATGAACCGGATACAGGGCGGGGTTCGAAGCCGTTGGCCTGGGACAGTTTCACAACGGGCTCAAGGGCACCAGTAACACGTGCGTCCTCTTCCCGCCCCCGCACCTGAATGTGCGCCGATCGGCGCGTGACCGGCTAGTGCGTTCAAGTTACATGGGGCGGGGTGTGCGTCCGCGACGATCGTGAACGTTTCACAGGACAAGACTTGTGCTTGAGAAATTTTTCACAAGCGGGTATCTTTCTCTCCCCGCTGCAGCGTACGGGCCGAGTTCGAGTCCGCCCTGGCCAGCGGCGGGCGGGTCTCCACCTTGGGCCTGGGACGGAGCGTCGAGCGGTGGGAGGGCGAGAAGGGCTCGCCCCCTGATGGACTTGGTTGACATCACGCCGGGGGCTCGACACTTCTATGGTCGAGCTGGGCACGGTGACGGGCCTGCCGCCGCGAGATGTGCGGCGCGCCGCCGCCCATATGATGGTCATCTAGGAACAAAGGGACACGTTGCCCCCATACCGAGGATAAGATGTACCGAGAGATCCTGGTCCCGGTTGACAACTCAGAACACTCGTGCTGGGCGGTCGAGAGAGCGATAGAGGTCTGTCGCAGGTCCGAGGGGCGCATCACGGGCAATCACGTGTATGCGGCCCGGCTTCACGATGTCCGCTTCCGGCAGCTCGAGACGGGCCTCCCGGCCCAGTTCCAGACAGATGCGGAGATCAGGCGTCAGAGGAAGATCCACGACAAGCTGATCGAGAAAGGGCTCCAGCTCATCTCCGACTCCTTCCTTGACCAGACGGAGAAGCTCTGCGGGGAGGCGGGCATACCGCTCACTCGCCAGCTGCTCGAGGGGATCAACTACGAGGAAATCATCCGCGAGGCGAACCGGGGTGCCGGCCGACTCCCGAGCCTCATCGGCTTCGACCCGAACATTGCGACGAAGTACGACGGTGGGGAAAACGGCCGGGGTGACGTGGTCCTCGGGGAGGACGGGAGGATCGTCGCCGAGGACGAGGAGCAGGAGGAGAAGCTCGCGGGGGAGAGCGGCCGGAGCTACGATCTGATGGCGCTGGGCGCCCACGGGATCGGGCAGCAACCCTCCTCTCAGCTCGGCGGCGTCACCTCGCGTGTGATCCGACAGGTCGAGAAGGACGCCCTCATCGTACGAAACAACCGGCCGCTCGCCGAGGGACGGTGGATGGTCTGCATCGACGGCTCGTCCTACTCGTACAAGGCGATGCGGATGGCGCTCGAGATGGCCCGGGAATTCAGGGCGAAGCTCTACGTTTGTTCGGCCTTCGACGTCGAGTACCATCACGTCGTCTTCGGCAATATCAAGGACGTTCTCTCCGCCCAGGCCGCGAAGGTCTTCAAGTTCGAGGAGCAGGAGGAGCTCCACAACAACATCATCGACAAGGGTCTGCTGAAGCTCTGCCAAGCCAACCTGAAGCGGGCCGAAATGATGCACGACGAGTACCCGGACGTGGAGATGGAGACCCAGATCCTCATCGGCAAGCCCTTCCAGTGCATCCTCCAGTGGATCGAGGAGGTCGATCCCTCGCTCCTGATCCTCGCGCGCCATGGGGGGCACCGGATCGACGGGACAGACATAGGCTCCCAGGCCGACAACCTCTGCCGCCTCTCGCCGACGGACGTCCTTCTCATCGGGACCACGGACGTTCGCCCGGACGACATCCCGTGGATCGAGGAGGATGGGGACAAGGGTCTCGAGTGGTCCCCCGACGCAGAGGTCCGGATCCTCCGAGTGCCTCCCTTCGCACTCGGGATCGCGAGGAAGGCGGTCGAGGAGTTCGTGATGGAGCACTACGGTTCGCCCGCCTCCCCCTCGAACGGGGCAGCGTCCTATACCGGCCCGAATGGCAACGGCGCGCGGGCCCCGGTCCTCCCTACCGTGACCGGAGAGCGGCTCGACGAGGCGATCCAGAAACTGCTGCCGACGCACATGCAGCTGATCATGGGGATCGGGACGGCCGAGGAGCTGGCCCTGGCGGAGGTGAAGGCCGCGGATGCGATGAAGCGCACCGTGGTGGAGGGCCACGAGGGGGAACCCGTCCCGGACGACTCGATGATCGAGACGAAGTGTCCGTATACGGGTCACGTTCAGACGCGCGAACGGACGCTCGCCGATCCGGTCGTCTGGACTCACGAGGCCTTCGACCGGCTCTCGGCTGTCCCCCTCGTTGCCCGGCCGCTTGCGCGCAACACGGTGGAGAAGTTCGCCAAGGAGCACGGCGTCTGGCGTGTTACGACGGAGGTGATGGACGAGAACAAGGAGGCGATGATCGCGGCCGACACCTTCGATATGGACACCATGCTCGTGATGTTCAAGGAGCTCCAGACGAAGCAGATCAGGGCCGCGGTCGAGGGTGTGGATGGGCTCACCCCCGAGATGCGGAAGTTCATTGAGGAGGCGAAGGCGCAGGGTGTGACGCGCTGTCCGATCCGCGACATCGAGGAGCAGGCCGAGAAGTGCCCGGTTGACCTGAAGATGACATCGCCCGCAGAGGCGAAGGCGGCCGTCAAGAAGTTCATCGACAGCGGAGGGGGTAGCCCGGCGTGATCGAGGCTCCGAACGGCGCCCTCGGAGGCGCCGGGGAGGCGCAGGCCGCACTCCTCGACCCTCCGGATCCCGGCGCGGACGCCGGCGCCTTCGTCCCCCACGTCGTGGCGTGGAATCTCACGAAGCGGTGCAACTTGGAGTGTGCGCACTGCTACATCTCGGCCGGATCGTGGCACGCCGCCGCCGGGGAGCTCTCGACCGAGGAGTGTCACCGGGTCCTCGACGACCTCCTCGAGGTGAACCCGAACCCGATGCTGATCCTTTCCGGCGGGGAGCCGCTCCTCCGGGAGGATCTCGAGGAGATCGCCGGCCATGCCTCTTCCTCGGGCGCCACCGTCGTCGTGGGCACGAACGGGACCCGCCTCACCGATCAGCGGATCGAGTCGCTCAAGCGTGCGGGGGTGAGCGGCGTCGCGGTCAGCATCGACTCGCTACGCTCCGACTACCACGACCGCTTCCGTCACGGTACGGGTGCTCTCGACGACACCCTCGCGGCCGTGGACCGTCTCGGCGATCACGAGCTCGATTTCGTGATGCAGACGAGCCTGACGCGCGGGAATCGAGGCGAGCTCGGCGAGCTTGTCCGGTGGGGCTCGGAGCACCGGGCCGTCTCCTTCAACCTCTACTTCCTCGTCCCGACGGGGCGCGGAGAGCGGATGGAGGGGCTCTCCCCGGAGGAGAACGATGCGGTCCTTCGCGAGCTGGCCGTTCTCGAATCCGAGTACCGCGGGAGGATGATGATCCGGTCGAAATGCCAGCCGCAGATCATGCGGCACGTGTACGGGGGGGATCCGGACACGCCCCTGCTCAACTACCGGACCCGGTGTCCCTGCGGCGTGCAGTACTGCCGGATTACCCCGGAGGGGAAGCTGACCCCCTGCCCCTACACCCCGACCGTCGCGGGCGACCTCCGGGTGAGCTCCTTTCGGGAGGTGTGGGATCGCTCCCCCGTGTTTCACGCCCTGAGGCACGGGGAGCTCGGCGGGAAGTGCGGGAGGTGCGAATATAGGGAGATCTGCGGCGGTTGCCGCGCCCGGGCGGAGGCTGTCACGGGCGACCTCCTCGGGCCCGACGAGTCGTGCGCATATGAGCCCTCCGGCCTGGAGCCGCTTGTCCGGAGCGGACGCGCCGTCACCTACGGAGCCCCTGGGCCGAGGACCCTCCCGTGGACCGCGGAGGCCGAGGCGCGGATGGGGCGAATCCCGAGCTTTGTCCGGGGCGTGGTGACGTCGCGGGTCGAAAGCTTCGCCCGGGAGCGGGGCCGCCCGGTCGTCGATCTCGAGGTGATGGCCGAGGTCCGCCGGGAGATGCCCGTCGATTTTTCCAAGCGTTTGCCCTTTTTCCTCCGGCGCGGAGGCGATGCATGACCGTGTGCAGGTCTAGGGTGAGGACCGGACAGTGGCTCCTCGCCGCGGCGACGGCCGCCGCCGCCGGCCTCCTCTTCACCGAGACGCTCTCTGCTCAGGCGTACGTGCCGCCGCAGTACGGGGCCGACTTCCCGGTGATCGGGAGCCGGGCCGCTGTCTGGATCGTGGCACAGGTCCACCTGATGTTTGCGGCCTTCGTGCTCGGGGTCCCGATGTTTGCGGTGATCGCCGAGGCGATCGCGCTCTTTGGCGGGGAGGATCGCTACGACCGCCTCGCGAAGGAGTTCACCCGCCTCCTACTCGTCGCATATAGCGCAACCGCGCTTCTCGGAGGGCTGTTCGTCTTCCTCCTGACGACGCTCTATCCGGCGCTCTGGACCTACCTGAGCGAGGTGTTCCGGATCTCTATGTGGATGTATGCCGGGATCTTCTTCGCCGAGTCCGCCACCCTCTACATGTACTACTACGGGTGGGACCAGTGGAAGGAGGGGCGCGCGAAGCTCGGACACTGGGGGCTCGGACTCCTCCTCAACGTCTGGGGCACGGTTGCGCTGCTGATCGCCAACTCGTGGCTCACCTTCATGATGAGCCCCCCGGGGGATCTCACGCCCGACACCTCGCCCGCCTCCGTCCAGTTCTGGAGCGCCTTTGCGAACGCCACTTGGATGCCGATCAACATCCACCGCCTCATCGCGAACGCCGTCTTCGGCGGCGCGATCGTCGCGGCGTACGCAGCTTACCGATTCCTCAAGGCCACGTCGGACGAGGAACGCGCCCACTACGACTGGATGGGCTACGTCGGGAACATGATCGCGATCGGGATCTTTCTCGTCCTCCCCTTCGCGGGCTACTACCTCGGCCGGGAGATCTACGAGTTCAACCAGCAGATGGGTGTCACGATGATGGGGGGCTTCATGAGCTGGCTCTGGATCATCCAGGCCTTCCTCATCGGCGTCCTCTTCCTCGCCGGCAACTACTACCTCTGGATCGGCCTCGGCCGGATCCCGGGGGGCGAGCGGTTCGCCCCGTACACGAAGTGGATGCTCCTCGTCCTCGTCGTCGGCGTCATCGTGTGGGCCACGCCCCACACGATGATCGCGGATCGTGCGGAGCTCGCGGCAATGGGGGGGACGTTCCACCCCTTCCTAGAGCCGCTCGGCGTCATGAGCGCGAAGAATACCGCCGTGAACCTGATGATCCTGACGACCTTCCTCTCCTTCCTCCTCTACCGGCGGGCGAACCAGAACCCGACGGTGAGCTGGGCGAGGACGGGGACGATCACGCAGGGGGTCGTCTTGGTCGTCTGCTCGCTGGTCGTCCTCTTCTACGGGATCGCGGGCTACTTCGTCCCGGCGATCGTCCGGATCGGATTCTCGGTCTACCAGGTACTCGCCGTCCTCTTCACGATCATCGCGGTCTTCGCCCTCGACACCTTCATCGCGCGGGGAGCGGAGTCGAGGGGGGAGATCCGCTGGGGGCGCATGCCGCCCCGCTCCCAGTACGCGCTCTTCGTCCTGGTCGTGACCTTCACTTGGCTCATGGGGCTCATGGGCTTTGCGAGGAGCGGGATCCGTCAGCACTGGCACGTCTACGAGGTCATGCAGGACACGAGCGCCTATGCGGCGACGCCGGCGCTCGGTTACGCGGCGCAGATCATCAGCGCCTCGGTGGTGATCTTCTTCCTGATGATCGCCTTCGTCTTCTGGATCGGAGGGATGATAGCGAAGCCGGCGCTCGTCCCTGCGGGTGACGAGATCGCGGAGGCGGCTCTGGCCCCCGCGGGGAGCGGGCCCGAACGGAGAGAGGGCGGAGCGGACCGGAGTGCGGGGCTCGAGCCCGGGCTTGAGCCGCTCCCCGGAACGTGATCGAGAGGAGAGTCGCCGGATGGGAGTCGTAGATCTCAAGGTCGGGGGGGTCGTCTTCGGGACGATCCTGGTCTTCACCCTCGTCGCGAATGCGATCCCCCAGGTTCAGTCGGACGTGCCGGAGCTGATCGCTTTCGGGGCGGAGGTGACGGCCGAGGAGCTGGTGGGGGCCGGGCAGGGCCTCTTCGAAGGGGCGGGCGGATGCGTCGCGTGCCACGCGGAGGGCACGGGGGCGCGCGGACCGAATCTCGTGACGGACTATCAGGGGGAGGGCACGATCGGCCAGCGCTGCGGGGACCGCATCGCTGGTCTTGACTGCAAGGAATACCTTTACCAGGCGCTCACGCGCCCGACGGATCACCTCGTCGACGACTTCCCCCCGATCATGCCGGCGCTCGATCGCACGATGAATCAGCAGCAGGTGTGGGCCGTGGTCGCCTACCTTCAGTACCAGGGCGGCGAGGTTACGGTCACGGGCGCCGACATCCAGACCGAGGAGGGGGCTGGCGATGCGGGCGGGGCGATGGCTTCAGCCGGAGCTGCCGGGGTCGCGGGAAGCGATCCGGTGGAGATCGTCAACCAGGAGTGCGCGCTCTGCCACCTCTTCGCGGGCGGGGGGGTCGAGCTGGGCCCGCCCCTCGACGGGGTCGGCGCGCGCCTCTCGGCAGACGAGATCCGGGCCTCTATCCTCGACCCGGGTGCGAGCGTGGCTGTGGGCTACGAGGAGTTGCTCGGCGCGATGCCGCCGATGTTCGGTGACCGCTTCACGGCGGCCCAGCTCGAGTCTGTCGTAAGCTACCTGAGCGGCCTCGAGTAAGAGGGAATGCAGATGAGCAGATACACGAAGCACCCGTTCTGGCAGGCCGTCGTCGTCGTCGTCGTGGCGTACGTCCTGATCCGCTGGGGGATCCCCTACCTCCCCGGGCTGATCGGGCTCCCGAGCGCGCCCGTGCCCGCGAGCGTGGTCCTTCAGTATACCCTGATCGTGCTCGTCGGCGTCCTGGTCTGGGTGAGCGACAATGAGGAGCGGTGGACGAGCTTCAAGGAGCCGATCCACACCGCGCTCGTGGCGCCGGACAAGAAGGTGGCCCGCCTGAGCATGATGGCGGTCGTGCCCCTCCTCGTGGCCTTCGCCACCTTCAACAACGTCCGCCCGACGGTCTCCGCGCCCGCGAGCCTCCGCTCGATTCACCCGGCGCCCCCAACCCAGATCACCTTCCAGGGGGAGACGATCGTCCTCGAGGGCCTCGAGAACCCGATGCGGGAACCCGGACGGGAAGAGGCCGCCTTCGAGCGGGGCAAGGAGGTCTACTACCAGAACTGCATGCCGTGTCACGGCGACTACCTGAATGCGGGCGGCCACTACGCACCCGGCTTCAACCCGACGCCCCTCGCGCTCCGGGGCAACGGCACGATCGCCCAGCTGACCGAGAGCTTCGTCTTCTGGCGGATCGCGAAGGGCGGTCCGGGCCTCCCGAGAGAGGGCGGACCTTGGAACTCGGCGATGCCGGTGTGGGAGAACTTCCTGAGCGCGGACGATATCTGGTCGGTGACGCTCTTCCTCTACGATCAGGCAGGGGTCTCTCCCCGGACGTGGGAAGAGGAGGGAATCGAAGAATGAGATCCCGATCCTGCCTCCTGGCCGCCCTGCCGGGGCTCCTCGGCTTCGCGCTCCTCTATCCCCTCTCCGCCGAGGCACAGGATGTCGAGCGCGGCCAGGAGGTCTACGAGCGGTGGTGCTCGCAGTGCCACGGAGCCGACGGGGACGGCCAGGGCTCGGCGGCCGAGTACATGATTCCGCGGCCGCGCGACTTCACGACTGCACTGTACCAGATCCGGACGACGGCGAGCGGGGAGCTTCCTACCGACGAGGACATCCTCCGCGTCATCAATGAGGGGATGCCGGGGACGACGATGCCGGGGTGGGAGGAGGAGCTCCCGCTCGCGGACAGAGAGGCGCTCGTCGCGTATATCAAGACCTTCTCGCAGTTCTTCGAGACGCTCGGAGTGCCGGTTCCCCTCGAATTCTCGGGGGCGCCGGGCGCCTCGGAGGAGAGGATCGCGGAGGGGAGGCTCTTCTACGATTCGATCCAGTGCCTCGAGTGCCACGGGACGGAGGGTCGGGGGGACGGCGAAGCCGCCTCGACGCTACAGGACGACCTCGGCAATCCCATCCGCGCGGTCGACCTCTCGAAGAGTTGGACCTTCAATGGCGGGAGCACGGTCGAGGACATCTACGGCCGGCTGCGTACCGGGCTGGACGGGACGCCGATGCCGAGCTTCTCGGACCTCCTCGATGCGGGCTTCATGACCGACGACCAGCTTTGGAACCTCGCGCACTACGTGCGGAGCCTCTCACCGGAGGACTTGCCCGAGGTCCAGGAGGTCATCCTCGCGGAGCAGGTCGCCTCGGGCGAGCTCCCGACCGAGCTCGGAGACGAGCGGTGGGCGGAGGCGGAGTCCTTCTATATTCCGTTCGTGGGCCAGATCATCGAGAGCCCCCGCTGGTTCGACCCGTCCATCGGCGGTGTCTGGGTGCAGGCGCTCCACGACGGGAGCGAGGTGGCGTTGCTCCTGACGTGGCACGACCGGTCCCGCAGCCCGGATCCGGGGTGGCTCGAGTGGCAGGGCTGGGTCCTCGACGCGATGGCGCCCAGGGAGGGAGAAGACCTCGAGCCCGCGTCCCGGCCCGACCGGATCACTGTCCAGTTCCCGCCGACGATTCCGGAGGGGATGGACATGCCGTATTTTCTGATGGGCGACGGATCGAATCCGGTCTATCAGTGGCAATGGTCGAGCGTGCCGGGCAGTGCGGAGAAGGCGATGGCCCGGGGCCTCGGCAGCTATGAGCCGATGGGTGCGGAGGGGCTTGCCTCGCAGGCCGCGTGGGAGGCGGGGCGGTGGCAGCTCCTCCTTCGCCGGGCTCTGGTGCCGGCGGATCCGGAGAACGAGCTTCAATTCGAGATCGGGGTCCCGATCCCGATCGCGTTCTTCGCCTGGGACGGGGACAACTCGGAGGAGGGTGGACGAGGTTCGGTCAGCTCATGGTACTTCGTGCAGCTCGAGGAGGAGACGCCCCCGTCCACGTACATGGCGCCGCTCTTCGCCTTCCTCTTCACGGGGGGCCTCGGGGTTTTCGTCGTCCGGCGCACGCAGAGAAGGGACCGTGAGCTGCTGGCAGCGGCCGCGGGGATCGTGCTCCCCCCGGAGCCGCGGCCGCAGATGGCCCGGACCTTCGGATTCGGTGTCGGCGCCCTCTGGCTCCTCTTCTCCCTCGTCGCCGCGGGGAACTCCCTCGGCGGATGGGCGGCGGGGCAGTCGGATATCGGGTTCTGGTGGGCGGTCATCGCCGGGTTCCTGACGATCGCCGCCTCGGTGGCGCTCATCGGGACGGCCCGGCACAAGTACCGGGGGCCGAGCAAGTCGTAGCGGGGTAGCGAACGGATCACTTAACTCACCCTGGAGGGGATGAGAATGGCTCGATACGAGAGAGTTCTGAGAGTGCTGACTCCGGCGGTCTTCCTGGCGGTCGCGGGCTGCGGAGGCGGGGATGCGCCGGGCAGCGGCGCGGATGGTGGCGGCGCAGCGGCCGCACCGGCCGATATGCCCTTCGACGTCTCGACGGCGGGGAACATCTCCGGGAGTATCACCTTCGAGGGCACGCCGCCCCCGCCCGAGGTACTCGATATGTCGTCGGAGGCCGACTGCGCAGCGACGTACAGCGGCGATCCTGAGGTCTCGTGGGTGAATGTGAGCGGCGGGGGCCTCGCCGATGTCTTCGTCTACATCCGGGAAGGCCTCGAGGGGATGAGCTTCCCCGTGTCGTCCCAGGCGGTCGTCATCGACCAGCAGGGGTGCCAGTACCGGCCCCTCGTAAGCGGTGTCATGGTGGAGCAGAGCATTACCTTCCGGAACTCGGACGGGCTCCTTCACAATATCAACGCCTCGCCCACGGCGAACCGGCCCTTCAATGTGAGCCAGCCCGTCAACATGGACACGGAGCGGGACTTCGTGGCTCCCGAGGTCATGGTCCCGATCCAGTGCGACGTGCACGGGTGGATGGCCGGATACATCGGGGTCGTCATTCACCCCTACCACACGGTTTCGAGCGCGGGCGGGAGCTTCGATCTCAGCCAGCTCCCTCCGGGTGAGTACGTGATCGAGGCGTGGCACGCCCGCCTCGGCACTCAGGAGCAGACGGTCACCGTCACGACCGGCCAGACGGCCGAGGTCACCTTCAACTTCACCGAAGCGATGCTGTCCTCGGCCGGGATGCCAATGGGCGATTCGCACGATCACGGCGCGCACCCGAGCCGGGTCGGGGGAGTAGCCGAATGAACTGGCTCCTGCCGCCGACCTACTCGACATTCGGGCCGGACATCGACCGGATGTATTACATCATTCTGGTGATCACCGGGGTGATCTTCGTCGTGACGGAGTTCCTACTCGTCTACTTTCTGATCAAGTACCGGGCGCGAGACGGCCACAAGGCCGAGTATATCGAGGGGAGCATGAAGGCCGAGATCATCTGGACCGCGGTGCCCGCGGTGATCGTCGTCGCCATGGGCCTCATGAGCGCGGGCCTCTGGGCCGATATCAAGGATCCGTCGAGGATCCCCCCGGGGAGCTACGAGCTGATCCTTCACGGTCGCCAGTTCGAGTGGGAGGCTACCTATGCGGGAGCGGACGGCGTACTCGAGACGGCGGATGACCACACGCTCCTGAACCAGATCAACGTGCCCGTGAACCGGCCGATTACCGTACATCTGCGGGCGGAGGACGTCCTCCACTCGTTCTTCCTGCCCGACATGCGCGTGAAGCAGGATGCCGTCCCGGGGATGTCGATCCCGGTCTGGTTCGAGGCGACGGCACCGGGCGAGTACACGATCGGGTGCGCAGAGCTCTGCGGGCTCGGACACTACACGATGGACGGGCTCCTCGTCGTGCAGACGGAGTCCGAGTTCGAGCAGTGGGAGAGCCAGGAACAGGTCGCTGCGCTTGAGCGCGCTTCGCCCCTCGCCGGGGCGACGGCTGCGCTCCCGGACGGCGGCGGCGAGACGGCCGCACCCTCCAACCCGGCGGCGCAGCTAGGGCATAGACACGGGCCGGCTGGCGGGGCGACAGAGCAATAATGGTCCCAGCAGGGGTTCGTCCCCATAACCCATGAAGGGTGTAAGCAGATGAGTGTAAGCGCACCGACAACGGACTTTGATCTGCAGCCGTTTGCTGGAGAGCATCACGAGGAGATGCCGTTCATCCGGAAGTATATCTTCTCGACAGATCACAAGGTTATCGCGCGACAGTTCCTCTTTCTGAGCCTCTTCTTCCTCGTCGTAGGGGGGCTCCTCGCAGCGATAATTCGATGGCAGCTGGGATTCCCAGGGCAGCCGATGCCGGGTGGCGGAGTTCTCCCCGACACGATGGCCCCCGGGGGAATCATACTTCCCGAATTCTATAACTCGCTGGTGACGATGCACGCGACGTTCATGATCTTCTTTGCGATCATGCCGCTCCTCGTCGGAGTCTTCGGGAACCTTCTCATCCCGCTGCAGGTCGGGGCCCCCGACATGGCCTTCCCGAGGCTCAATATGGCCTCCTTCTGGCTGGCCGTTCCCGCGGGAGTGCTGATGCTCGCGAGCTTCGCGGCTGAAGGGGGCGCATCCGGGTCCGGTTGGACCGCCTACGCCCCACTCTCCAGTTCCGGGGACTGGACGGGCGTGTATCTGGGACAGCAGCTCTGGCTCGTCTCCCTCTTCATCCTCGGGTTCTCGTCGATCGCAGGCGCGGTGAACTACATCACGACGGTGATAAACATGAGGGCGCCGGGGCTGACCTGGTTCCGGATTCCGCTAGCGACGTGGGCGCTCTTCATCACCTCGTGGCTGATCCTCCTCGCGATGCCGATCCTGGCCGGCGCCCTGATCATGCTCCTCTTCGATCAGACGATCGGAACGGCATTCTTCCGTCCGGAAGTCGGGGGCGAGCCGCTCCTCTGGCAGCACCTCTTCTGGTACTTCGGGCACCCGGAGGTCTACATCCTGATCGTGCCGGCGATGGGGATCACGTCGGAGGTGATCGCGAACGGCTCACGGAAGCCGGTCTTCGGCTACCACTCGATGGTGCTCGCGATCTGCGGGATCGCATTCCTCGGATGGATCGTCTGGGGGCACCACATGTTCATGAGCGGGATGAACCCGATGCTCGGGACGACCTTCATGGTCACTACGATGCTCATCGCGGTGCCCTCCGCCATCAAGGTGTTCAACTGGCTCGGGACGATGTGGAAGGGAAACATCCACTTCCACACCCCCTTCCTGCACGGCGCCGCCTTCGTCTCCCTCTTCATCATCGGGGGGCTCTCCGGGATCTTCATGGCGGTGACCCCGGTCGACATCCAGATCCACGACACGTACTTCATCGTCGCACATATCCACTACGTGCTCTTCGGGGGAAGCCTCTTCGCCATCTTCGCCGGGATCACCTTCTGGTATCCCAAGTTCTTCGGACGGCTGATGAACGAGTTCTGGGGGAAGGTGCACTTCGGACTCACCTTCGTCCTGTATAACGTGGTCTTCTTCCCGATGCACTCGCTCGGCGTCCAGGGGATGATGCGGCGGCTCTACGATCCGTACCAGTACGATTTCCTCGCCGACATGCTCCCGCTCAACCGCTTCATCTCGATCGCACTCTTCGGCCTCGTCGTGGTTCAGGCCATCTTCGCACTCAACTTCATCCTCTCGCTCCGGAGCGAGAAGGTGGGACCGAACCCGTGGAAGGCGAACTCTCTCGAGTGGGCGAGTCCCTCGCCACCGCCGCACGGGAACTTCCAGCATATGCCGGTCGTGTACCGGGGGCCGTACGAGTACAGCCTGCCGGGGGCCGAGGAGGACTACATCCTCCAGACGGAGCCCGACAAGATGGCCGGAGGCGCTGAACGTCCACTCGAACCCGCGACTCACTAGGGGGTCAGGCAGATGGAGAGTCATGCAGCAGCGGCCGAGCTCCCGGGGCGTCGGCCAGAAATTGCCCTGGAGGATGTCTATACCAAGAAGCTCGGGATGTGGATATTCCTCCTCTCCGAGGTGATGTTCTTCACTTCGTTGATCGGGGCCTACGTCATCCTGCGGTTCGCCAACCCGGAGCACTTCGCGCAGCCGGGCGAGGTCCTGAATGTCCCGCTCACCGCGATCAA
This sequence comes from Longimicrobiales bacterium, assembly GCA_965218255.1. Classification (GTDB taxonomy): domain Bacteria; phylum Gemmatimonadota; class Gemmatimonadetes; order Longimicrobiales; family Gaopeijiaceae; genus JAAXGI01. The sequence goes on from CBDCKJ010000001.1 coordinate 349,721, forward strand.
TACCTTCGTCCTCATCTGTTCGTCCGTCTCGATGGTAAAGGCGTTTGCGGCCTTGCAGAACGGGGATCAGAAAGGTCTGCAGCAGTGGCTTCTGGTCACGATCGTGCTCGGTGCGAGCTTCGTGGGCGTGCAGGGTTATGAGTACTTCCAGCTTGCGGTGCACGAGGGGTTCGTCCCCGCTAGCGAGAGCTACGCCGCGGAGGGCGGACCCCTATACGGATCCACCTTCTACGTGATGACCGGATTTCACGGCACGCACGTCACGCTCGGCGTGTTCGCCCTCATATTCGTCCTGATGCGGGCGAGAAAGGGAGCGTACACTCCGCAGAACCTGGGCGGGGTCGAGATCATCGGCCTGTACTGGCACTTCGTGGACCTTGTATGGATCGTGCTCTTCACGATCGTATATCTCATTTGAGGGGAGACGGCAATGAGCATCGATGAGCACACCCACCCCCCGTACATGAAGATTTGGGGCGTTCTGGCGGTCCTGATGTTCGGCAAGGTGCTGGTGGGCCTCTCGGGTCTGCCGAAGGCGGTCGCGGTCTCGATCTTGATCGTGATCTCCTTCCTGAGTGCCGCCCTGGTGGCGCTCTACTACATGCACCTGCGCTTCGAGACGAAGCGTCTCTGGCTGTTGGCCTTCCTGCCCTTCCCGCTTGTGGCGATCCTGATCCTCACGGTGATCCAGGAGTGGTGACGGGACGTTTCCATCCCGGGATCCGCTGAGCGGGCGGACGCGAGACTCCGTCGGGAGTCTCGCGTCCGCAGCGTAGACAGGTGAGTCCATGGGCCCCAATGAACCGCTGACGCTCGGGATGTTCTGGGGCGGACTGCTCGTGGCAGCCGTTCCCATCTTGTTCACGCTCGGGGTCTGTGCGTACGTCCTCTGGCGCTATCGGATCGCCCGATCCGAGGGATCCTCGAAGAAGTCGGGATCGAGTAGGTAGCGCGGCACCCCTCGTTCAGGGTGTAGTGCTCAATGCTGAGGCCGGATCCGGGGGACGATCCCGACGGCGTTCGCATGCAGCCTCAACGTGACCCCGACGCGGGTGAGCCGAACGGGAGGCCGGTGTGGGCCGCGAGGTTCTGGCGGCCAGGGGCAGCATGCCGCCTCCCGGACCGGCTGGCCACATGCACGCATTCGCGGACCCAGCACCGGCCCTGCACCTGCCGCAGCGTCTACGCTCTAGGGAGGGTACGTTGTCGACGTCGGCGAGACGGACTTCGTTGCGCGCCTGTTGGACGTGACAGCCGGCGCCACGTGTGAAGAGGATGAAGCCGTCGATTCCCCGCGTCGAACGATCAAACCGTGACGACGCAATGGTGCGTGCCGGAAGCATCTCCTGCTGGGTAGTCGGTCGTCGGCGGTCTCCGGCTGGAACGAAGAAGCGCGGGTCCCACTTCGTGTTCCGCGACCGCCCGCCCGTCACCGGTGACGACCTGGTGGACGCTGAAGTCTGGGCATGTGCGAGGGCTCGATCGCTCAATCCGTGACCGAAGCCTGGGCACTCCTGGGGGCGGACACACCGCCAACCGCCAAGAGGTCGAGCGGCATGCACTGGACGGCTGAATCACGAGTCGCCATGCTGCCGGTCAGCGGTCAGCTTCCGCAATTTCGGTCTCTGCAAGCGACTCGGTGACTCCCTCACCGATGTCATGGGGGATATGGAAGGGCCACACGCTCCCGACCGCGGCGCGGGACGCCTCCTCGACTCCGTCGCAGCAAGGGAAGGACCGGTGATGGAATACTCTCCGAGCCTCGGGGGACGCCCCGCTCCGGACCCTATGCTGCCGCGCCCCAGTTGGTCCCGGACAGTGTCTCGGATGCGTTGGCCGGATGGAGTGAACGCGAGTTCTCCGGACCTCAGGCGTTTATCGTTCCTCCCCATCCCCCGGACGATACCCGAGGAAGCGGTTCAACCTGGACAGGTAGTAGATGAGCCCGATACCGAGGAGAATGAAGACAATCGCGATTACGGGAACGCCGCTCCCCCCGTCGCTCCGGCGGGCGGCCACTTCCCACGCGCCATAGCCGAAGCAGAAGACGATGGCGGCGGAGATCAGGCCCCGATGAAAGGGGATGAGAGACATGCCCATTCGATCGACTCAGTGTTCCGGGTTTCCGGCGAAGCGACGGGCCGACCCCACCGCCTTCCACGCCGCCGGCAGGAGCACCGTCGCGAGCGCAGCCTTGAGCAGATCGCCGAGAACAAACGGCAGGAGCCCGGTTTCCACGACCCGGCCTGGACCCACGAACAGGGCGAGCCACGGGAGCGCCACCGCGTATATCGAGATGTTCCCGGCCACCATCGCGAGGAAGGCGGTGGAGGGGGCGCGGTCCCACTGCTTCTCGGCGAGCCTCCCTACGACCCAGGCGGCAAGCGGTGCGCTCCACAGGTAACCGGCGGTAGGGCCCAGGAGCCGGGCAGGCCCCGATCCGCCTCCTGCAAAGACAGGTAGGCCCGCGGCACCCTCGAGGAGGTACAGAGCGAGTGCAAGCGCGCCCCTCCGGCTACCGAGCGTTGCACCGACCAGAAGGACCCCGAGAGTAAGCCCGGTTACGGGTACGGGCGTGAAGGGGAGAACGTAGGCAAGGCGTGCGAGGGCTGCTACCGTGAGACTGCCGACCAGGACGTGAATTGCCGAGGCCGCCCACGAGAGCGACCGGTCCGGGATGTGCCCGGGAGCGAGTGCATCTGCCAGTGTCGTCAACTTCCTCCTGCCTCCTCAGTAGAAAGAAGAGCCCGGACCATCGGTCGCCCGGTCTACCCTATGGACACGGGCGACCAGTGACAAGGGGACAAGTACCCGGAAGGGTTCGGTCGCACAGGGATGTACTGCTAGCGCGCGGGAAACCCCGCCCCGGCGAGAGCCTCCGCGATGCGAGATGCCAATCCCGAGTTGTCTTGAGCGATCTGGTCCAACCGGGCGCGCAGCCGGTCCTGCTCGACATCTGTGAGGCGCTGGCCGGCGGCGAGCACCTGGTCCACCGCAGTGAGGCAGTCCTCCTCGTAGACGACGTTCCCGCACGCTGCGTTCAGCTCCGCGAACGCAGCCGCCATCTCCCCGGCCACGTTGCCACCTCCCCGGAAACGCTCATGAGCCGCCTGGATTTCCGCGTCCGCGCCGCGCCGGATGTTGGCCGCCTCCGTACCGCCCTGGAAGCAGGTGAACTCGGGCCGTAGCCCCATCCAGCGAAGCGGCCCGCAGACGACCTTCCCCGCTTCGAGTGCGGCGCCGGCCACTGCATCCACGAGCATCTCATACTCCGGGTCCCCCTCGGAGTAGCCGGAGAAGTTCCCAAGATCGCCGGAGGCGGCGAAGAGTCCGTCGACGCCGGGGACGCGCGCGATCTCCGCTGCATTGCGGACCCCCTCGAGCGTCTCGATCATCAGGATGAGGACCACGTTCTCATTCCAGGTGGCCCGGTATCCCCCCGGGACCTGTCCCCACATCTCCGACCCGAAGGCCTGCCCCCCGCCATTGCTCCGCCGCCCCATGGGGGGGAAGTACGTCCACTCGACGGCTCTCCTTGCCTCTTCCACGCTGTCGACCGTCGGGATGATCACGACAAGCGCTCCCATGTCCGTCGGCTTCTGCACGTTCTCCTCCTCCTCGTGCGGAATCCGAACACCGGGCACCGCCTCTCCCGGGCAGGTGGCCCACATGCGCGACACCTGTTCCCAGCTGATCGCCTCGTGCTGCATCTCGATCCAGGTGAAATCGTAGCCGGCATTCGCCGTGGCGCAGTAGGTCCGGGCGTCCGTCGCGCGAATCGTGCCCCCGATGACAGGCTCTCCGCTCCGGATCTTCTGCATGACCGGATTCCAGATCGGGACCTCCCCGTCGACATCGAACCGGGAGCCATACTCCCACGCGTCGGGATCGAGGCCCGCCCCAGCCTGAGCGTGAAGGAGAGATGCACCGAAGCTCGGCGTGGCGCCGAGGAGCACCACTGCAATCAGTCTTCTCATGTCGCTACTCCTCGTGTTGAACTCTCCGTTCCGGGGTGGGGGTGCCCGCCCTACGGGAGCTGAGGTGAAGGAAGATCCACTCGGAAGGCGCCGGCAGGCGCGCTCCGGGTATGAAGGTCCAGATAGAGTCTGCCCTCCCGGAGCAGGCGAAGCTCCCGGCCCTCGAGGACAATCTCTCCAGCCAGTGCTCCGCTCCCGCCGCCGAGCGAACGAATCGCGGGACCCGTGTCCGCATCTTCTGCGCTCCGGTGCAGATCGACCTGGACCACGTCGGTCGGCCGGGTCCCGTCCGGGGTGAGCGCGTATCGCATCGTGCGCGTGTTCGGATCAAACCCGATCGTCCCTCCGGCAACTGGCCCATCTGCCTGCCCCGTAGCCGGGTACAGCTGGACTGGCTCCGGCGGACGAAGGAGGCTCGGCGTGAAGTCGGGAGACCTCCTGTGGCCGGTCGCCTGTTCGAATGCGTAGGCCATCGCGACCAACTTCGGTTCCTCGAACGCCGCCCCGAGGAGCTCGAGGCCGACGGGCATCTCATCGTCTGCGTAGCCGGCCGGTACGGTGATCGCTGGCAGTCCGGAGACGGCGCTCAGCGCGCACGAGCTTCCGGGCTGCGGATCCCCGACGGGACGAGCCGTCTGCCGTATTGTCGGATAGAGGAGCGCATCGAGACGGTTGTCCTCCATGAGAGCCGTGATCGTCGTCCGCGCCGTGTCCCGCCTTGCCAGGCGGGTCCGGTACGCCTCCGTGTCCAGGCTCTCCACCTCGAGCGAGCTTCGGAGCCCGTTGTCCACGATCTCGTGGTACGCACCCGTCGAGACCAATTCTGCGAGGGAGCGAACCGGTGCCCCGGGTGTCTCCTCAAGGTAGGCGTCCAGGTCGAACTTGAACTCCTGCGTGATCACCGATGCGTTCGCGACGACCTCGGTCAGGTCGGGCTCCTCGATCTCGAGAAACTCTGCGCCGAGCTCCCGCATCGTCTCGATGGCTGCCTCGATCACCTCTCGAACCGGTTCCTCCGAGTCGCCCTCTCCCAACAGCGCGAGGATCACTCCGATCCGGGCCCCTTCCAGGGCGTTCGCATCGAGGAAGGCCGTGTACGACGCCGGGATTCGCCCCTCCGAGAGCTCCGTCACGGGATCGGACGGATCGAAGCCCACGGTCGCGTCCAGGACGAGCGCCAGGTCCTGTACAGACCGCGCCAGGGGACCCCCGATGTCCTGTGTGCGCGACAGCGGGATGATCCCGTCCCCGCTCGCAAGACCGCGAGTAGCGCGAAGGCCGACGAGTGCGTGGTGAGCCGAGGGTATGCGGATCGATCCGCAGGTATCGCTCCCCATCCCTACGGCGGCAAAACTCGCAGCGACGGCAGCGCCCGTACCCCCGCTCGAGCCCCCCGGATTCCGGGTGGGGTCGTAGGGATTTCGGGTCTGCCCCGTCAGGGAGCCGACGGTCGTGATCCCGCGGGCGAGTTCGTGCATGTTCGTCTTGCCGAGGATCACGGCGCCCGCCTCCCGCAGCTTCTCGACCTGGAAGGCGTCGTCCGGGGGGATCGAGGTGGCCAGACCCACGACTCCGGCGGTCGTCGGCATGTCCCGCGTGTCGTAGTTGTCCTTGAGGAGTACGGGAATCCCGTGAAGCGGACCGCGAACCGTCCCGGACGCCCGTTGCGCGTCGAGCGCGGCGGCTTCCTCGGCCGCACGCGGGTTCAGCGTCACGATCGTGTTGAGGGCCGGGCCCCGCTGGTCGTAGGCCTCGATCCTGTCGAGGTACTGCGCTACGAGTTCCTGCGACGTGACCTGCCCGGATTCGAGAGCCAGATTCAGCTCCGTGATTGATTTCTCCATGACGTCGAATGCGCCTGAAGGCGTCTCCGTCTGCGGCGTGCAGCCAGCGGTCACGCCGGCCACGGCGGATGCGGTGCAGAGCCGGAGGAATGCGGCACCGCAGGGCCGGCCGAGGGGAGGCGCGGCGAGGAGCAGCCTTCCCCCGATACGCCTCGGAATCGTCCGCCTGACCGCTCGCTCCATCCGTCCTCCCCACTCGATTGCGGAACCAGGAGCACCCTTGCGGCGACGCCAATTCACCGGGTCCGCCCACCGGGCTTCCGCGCCACCGGTTTCCGAGCGTCCACCCACCGAGCCAGCAGGGAAGCAGTGCTGCCGTAAGGCGAATCGGAAACCCGCCCGTCAGCCGGCTCGAGAGCGCGCCGGATTCCCCCTCACGCCCCCCGGTCTCGGGACCACGCACAACTCCTGCCGACGGCCGGTCCGCCCGTCAGTGGGTCATCGCCCAGAGGGCAACGTTGACACCGATCGCGTAGGCGTCCGGCGAGAACCGGTAGAAGAATTCAGGATCTTCCGCCTCCCTTTCCCACCCGTCCGAGATGTCGGTGTTGTGCGTGATGAGGACGAGAATCCGGCCCTGATCGTCCAGGATCGCCCGCATGTGGGGAGTGGCGCTGTCGGCACCGAGTTCCGAGGTGCTCCCCCCCATGCGTCTCCACGAGTTGATGGAAGGAATCTGCGGCACTTCCGTAACGTCGTAGACGATGTCGAAGAGCGGGTGCTCCAGCGGCAGATCGATGATCTCGAATTCCGGCATGACCCTGTGGATCTCGCGTGCGAAGTGGTCCCATCCTCTCGAGCCCCAGAAGTCGTCTACCCAGAGCAGCCCTCCCTTCAGGAGAAAGGCCCTCATCGCCTCCACCTCTACCTCGTCGAAACCGAGCTCGCCGACGTCCGTGGCCATGAGGAAGGGGCATTCGTACACTTCCGGATCCGTCACCCTGACGATGGCGAAGCCGGGCTCCCCGTGCGACCAGCTCGAAACGGGGGTCGGCGTAAGCTGGCCGAGCCGGGTGGGCAGGTTCCGATCTGCCTGGGGGTAGTCCGTGTCCCAGCCCCCGCCGGAGCCGTCGCGCCGGACGGAGGCATACGCGAGACGGCAGAAGGTAAATCCACCGGGCCGGTCCGGAAGTCCGTGGCCGAGCTGTACCCCGGTGTACCCTCGCCCTCGGTAGTACCGTTGCGCCTCGAGGGCGCCGGGAAGGCTCAGGGCGGGCCCGAGAACCGCCGCAGGGAGGAGGAGTTGCGCGAGAAGGAGGCCGGGTTTCACATGCTCTGGGAGCTAGGGGGAAAGGCGGGTTCATCGCCACGCTACAAAGCTACGCCCGCAGGCGAGGCTACAACAGATGACGGCGCCGCGATGGCTGTGCCGGCGTCCACGCACGGGTGAGGGGGAAGGGCCAGGTACTCCGCCCCCGGCCGGAGTGCTTGTCGGCGCTCGCGGGGCGCCTTAACCTACGGCGGCCAGACGGCCTGTCAGGTGCCCGCCTTCGGAGATCGGCCCCTTGTGCGGAGCAGGGCACGCCACCCCGGGTCGCGGCGGCCGGGACGAGGGAGGGGTCGCCCCGTAGCGTGCCCTTCGGGTGGGCGTTTCCGGGCGCGTCTGCCGCCCTTCCGCAGGCTGTGCGAGGGGTCGAGGGTGCGCTCCCGTCGGGGTTCGGCCGAGCAGACGCCGGTGGTCTCCCATGGTCCCCTTACCGGGTGCGGAAGAGTGATTGAGGCGAGCCTCCCGCTTGTTCAGAGGTGCCTCGGCTACCTCAGCGTCCTGGTTCTCGTCGGAGTGGGTGCCTGGGTCGTCTTCGTGCGTCGCGGCACACTCCCCAATCTCGGGCCCGGACTCCCGCCTGCGGAGGCCCGGTCTGCCGTCGAGGGGCTGACAGGTCGAGTGGCGTGGATCGGCCTCGGGGCCGCCTTCCTCTTCCTCGTCGCGTGGGCGCTCGCCCTTGCGGTCCAGGTAGCGGCGTTCCGCGACCCCTTCGTTCCTCTGGGAGACGACGTCGAATTCCTCCTCCGGAGCACCTCGTGGGGACGGGTCTGGCTTGCCCAGGGGGCCGTCGCGGTCGTGCTCCTCCTCTCATTTCTCCGGCTCGTCCGGCGCCGGATCCCGGGCAGGAGGGGAGGTGAGGGAGCGGAGGGGATGACTACCGGGTGGAGGTTCACCGCGGGCTTCATCCTTATCCTTCCCCTGACGCAGGCGATGTCGAGTCATGCGATGGCCGAGACCGGTCTCAGCCGGAGCCTCGCCGTGGGTGCGGACGCCCTGCACGGAGCCGCTGCCGGTACGTGGATCGGCTCACTCGCCGTGATTCTCCTCGCCGCCGGGCCCCTGCCCGGCTCCCGGCCCCTCCTCGCGGCTCAACTGCGCGCATTCTCCCCCCTCGCACTTCTGGCCGCGTCCTTCCTCGTCGTCGCCGGCGTCGTCCTCTCCGCCTTCCATCTCCCGGCCATCCGGGACCTCTGGGAAGCGGCGTATGGGCGCGCCCTCCTGGCGAAGGTCCTCGTCGCCGGCGTCGTCTTCGTGCTTGGCTACCGGAACTGGCGCCACGGCCTTCCGGGAATGGACGAGGCACCGGCGGGGGCCAGGAAGGTGCGTATCCAGGCCGCCTTCGAAGTGGGAGCGGCCGTGATCGTGCTCGGGCTCACGGCCCTCCTTACGGGCCTCCCGACGCCCTGACAGAGGGGCTCCTCCTCGCGTCCCCTCGAAGGGGGGAGCGCGCTACCACTCCACCTCGACCGAGAGCTGCCCGCCCCGCCCGTCACTCGGCCATATCCCTGGTCCCGGGTAGAACTCGGGCCGCTTTGTGAAGTACTGCCTGTCGAAGAGGTTGTTGACCCCGGCTCGGATCCGGAGCCAGCCCGTCGCCCGAACCGCCGCGTTCACGTCCACGACCGTGTACGCCGGAACGAGCCCGACGGCGCCATTCGGAGAGGGGCTCCTGGTGTTCAGGGGATCAGCGAAGGAGTCGCTCACGTAGCTGACCAGGAGATTCGTGGAGAGGCGGTCTCCGTCGAGCGCGAGTCCCGAGCGGCTGATCCAGCGCGGTACGCTCTCGATCCGGTTGCCCGCGATGTCGACGTTGCCGCTCCCGGAAGGCACCGTTCCGCTCAGGTAGCTCCCGTCGAAGTAGGACGTAGCGGTGTGGAGACGAAGGAAGGTGCCGCCGCCCTGGAAGAGCACCGCCTCGATCGAGGCCTCGACGCCGCGCGTCCGGCTCGAGCCCACGTTCGTGCGCAAGAGCAGCGGATCCCCGCCGGGACCCGCCCCGAGAACCGTCCCGAACCGGTCGTTCACACGGAGTTCGAAGACGTTTACGTCGTAGATGATCCGCGCCCCGGCGGATCCGCGCACACCGGCCTCGAGCGTCCAGCCACGGGAGTCGTCGAGACCCGGATCCGTCTGCTCGAGTTCGTTCGCCGGGAGAACATCCTTCATGACCTGCGGCCGGTAGGCCTCGCTCCACCCGCCGTAGATCTCCGTCCAGATCGATGGTCGGTACGAGGTTCTGATTCCGACCAGCGGATACCTGTGGTCGATCTCCCGCGGCGTTTCCTCGGGATCGTAGTATGCGAGCCGGCCGAGCAGACGCGTGCGCCCCACCTCCAGCCTGGCCCCCGGAACGATGGACCACGTCGGGGTGACGCGGATGAGGTCTTCAAGATAGAGGGCGCCGTTGGTCGTCCTGTAGTGGACGTCTCTCCCGAACCCGCCGGCCCGGACGGTCAGGTCGTAGTCCTCTCCGCTCGTCCCGACCCCCTGCTGCCGTCGGTGCATGTCGTTGTCGGAGGCAGACAGGCCTACCGCGAGGATCTGGTCCACGGATCCAGCCCGCCATGGCCTGACGAGCCTGAACTCGGCCGTGTAGCTCTGGTAGCGGTCGATGTCCACCTGCCTCGGCGAGTGTTCTCCCGACTCCGGATCCACGCCATCGGCGTGGTCAGCCAAGCCGACGAACTGTACGCTGTTGCGGGGGCCCAGCACGGCCGACACCCGGGCCGTAAGCTCCGTCCCGTCGCGGCCCTCCCAGTCGAGCGAGAGCGCCGGGACCGTTATGTCAGGGTTGTAGTAGTTGCGGGCCCGGGTCGCCTGTCTCGGATCCGACCTGAACATCGCGTCCGTGAGCGGTCCTGGAAGCCGATGCACATAGGTGGAGTGGCCCACCTGTGCCCGGAGGCGCAACGCGGGCGAGAGCGCGATCGTGCCCGCGAGGTATTGTGCCGAGTACTCCGACCGGGAATTCGCCCGGTACCCCTCCGAGATCCGCTCATTCATGTACCCATAGAAGGAGACGGGACCGGCCTCCCCCCGGATCGCATTGTAGGTGCTTCGGAGTCCGAACGACCCGGCCGTGCTGATACTCTCGAACCCGAGATCCTCGTCGGGCTCCGGGCCCTTGGTCACGTAGTTTACGAGACCCCCGAACTGCGAGCCGTACTGTAGCGCTGCCGTGCCCCGGACCAGCTCAATCGATTCGATTGCCTCCATCGGGGGGCTGTAGTGGCTGGCCGGATACCCGTACATGTCCGAGTTGAGGAGGACCCCATCTTGCCGGACGTTCAACTCCCACGAGCGGTGGGCGTCGAGGCCGCGGGTCGAGATGTTCATCTGGTTTCCGGAGCCGTCCATGTCGTAGACAAAGGCCCCCGGAACCCGGGAAAAGATCTGCCGGCCCGTCTTCTCGGCGAGGTTCGCCGGGAGACTCGCCATCTCCACGATCGTCGTCTTGGTTCCCGCGAGGACCATGGTGCCGAGGACGTCCGGTGCTGTATGCGCCGCTCCGGGGAGCCGCGACGCGCTGGCCAGCACCTCCTCGAGGGCGATCGCTTCGGGTTGAAGCGAGAAGAGGAGGCCGCCCTCACCCAGCTCTCCCACCCGGTGTTCGGTCGCGAGCGCTTGGTACCCGATGGCCCTCACCACCACTTCGACCGTCCCGGACCAGAGGCCCGGCAGACGGAAGTCGCCATCGGCGTTGGTAAGGGCGAAGACTTCGTCGCCGTTCGCAATTACGGTGGCGCCTGCAACCGGATTGCCATCGATGTCCAGGACGCGGCCCCGGAGCACTTCCGCCTGCTGTGCGTCGAGGTTCACGACCGCGAGCAGGAGGAGGGACAGTAGTGGGGGCATGACTCGAATCATCAAGCCTGCTGGTCGGGACAACCGGGCACGGGCTCGACCGCTCGAAGGGAGCGCCGGGGACCAGGACCCGGAAGTGGCACTCCCCCGGGCCCCGGACCGACTCGAGAAGGCCAGTCCCTCCCGGTTCGTCCGGTTCGAACCGGATCGTCGCATGCGCCCGACAGGATTCGAACCTGTGACCTTCGGCTCCGGAGGCCGACGCTCTATCCAGCTGAGCTACGGGCGCGGCAATTCGCGTGAAGAACTTATTTGAACACCGGCTAGGCCGCCAACCGTGTTCGGCGGCGCCCGCCGGTCGGCCGGGAGGCTGGGAGCGGGCGTGAGCCCGGAGAACGTCGTGGAGTGGAAGCGGCTCGGGCGCATTGCCGTCGCACAGGCTGGCGCGTCAAAGCCACACCCCCTGTGGCTTTCCTCCAGCCGTGCGAGCTTCCGGATGACAGCCTGCCGGGACCGGAGTGTCGCGCGCCGGACACGCCCGGGTGCGACGACGGCTCCGCCACCGGGAGGGCCGATGACCGGGAACGTGCGAATAAGCCGAGTTCTGTCCCGGCTGCGCCGGGGAGGATCATTTCTCTAGGGTACGCATTGCTGCGAACCTCCAGCAGCCTACCCGGGACTCGATCGGAGCGGGCCGCTCCTCGTCCCTGCTTGGCCTTGCTCCGGGTGGGGTTTACCGTGCGACTCCCGTTACCGGGAGCCCGGTGCGCCCTTACCGCACCGTTTCACCCTTGCCTGTGCACTCCCAGCGGAGGCCATCGGCGGTCTGTTCTCTGTGGCACTTTCCATCGGCTCACGCCGCCCGGGGGTTACCCGGCACCCTGCCCTGCGGAGCTCGGACTTTCCTCCGACGAAGGCTGCACCCGCCGTCGGCGATCCTCACTCGCACGTTCCCGAATCAGATCTGGAGTCTACGGACGAACGGGGTCGGGGTCCATAGGCGGGGTGCGGCGGCCCGGGTGCCGATCGATCGCATCGCCCGGGGGAGGAAAGTGGGTGGCGCGCCGGCCCGGCGAGGAGAGAGAAGGGTTCCCGCCACGGCGGTCTGTTAGCGGCGCCCCTGGCAGAGAGACGCCGTTGCGAACGGCGGCGCTCAGAAGGTGTAGCTCACCTCCACGTAGAGAACTCGGCCGGGCTCGAGGATCTGCTCGCCGCTGAAGGGATTCTTCGAATTGAGGTGGTTCACGAATGCCTCGTCGAAGAGGTTCTGGACCCCGCCGCGCAGGTTGATTCCTCTTACCGGGGCGATCGCCGCGCGCAGATCGACGGTCCGGTATCCCTCCGTCTCCAGCTCCAGGAGAATCCCGGCCACGCGGCTCTGGCCGGCGGCCACGTTCGCTGATCCCTCGAGAAACCATCTCCCCCGGGCGGTCTTCGTAGCGCAGGCTCACGCGGCCGCTCAGGGGGGCTACGCCGAAGGCGGGCTCCGTGACCTCCGCACCTGATGCCGCCGGGAAGAGCGTCTGCTCACCCCGGAGGTAGGAGACCCCTGCGTTTCCCGTCAGCCTCTCGGTCAGCGCCAGCGCGAGAGATGCTTCTCCGCCGAAGTAGGTCGCGTCGCCGTTGATGTAGCGGTATACGACCGGGGGGAAGATGGGGAGCGGGAGCCGCTTGTCCTCATCCGTGCGCTCGAGGGTGATGTAGTCGGCGACCCGGCGACCGAAGACGGGTGGTACGAGACTCCCGGATAGCTCCCTTCGATCCAGAGATCGGCCTGGGTGCTCCTCTCCGGACGCAGGCGCGGATTGCCCATGAATTCTGCGGCCGTCTGCGCCTTCGTTGCCGGCAGGTGGTCCGAGTATCGCTCCGTCGCGTCGGCGGTCCGGACGGCGGAACCGAGTCCGAGGGCGAGCGTCTAGGCCGGGGTCAAGGCGAAGCCTGCCGTGGCCGCCGCAGAGATGTTCGTCTCGCTCTGGCCGAGCTCGTGGATTCCGTCGATCCGCGCGAGGTACTCGAGGAACTCGTTGTCGGGTTCGTCCGCGTTCGCCGATATCCGGTCCACCCGGAGTGTGCCGGAGAGCCTCGCCCCCGAGTCCCAGCTCCTGTTCAGCCTTCCGTCGAGCCCGACATCGGTGATGGTCGCATCCGGCTAGAGCCGGTTGTCGAAGAGCACCGTCCCCACCGCAGGCATCGCCATCATCGCGGGTTCGGCACTCAGGCGCGCGATCGTTCGCCTCGCGTTCCGGTTCGCGCTATAGACGTCGCCCCCGAGGCGGATCGCCCACGGTCCTCGAGCCAAGTCCACCCCTGCCCGCCCCTGTACGACGATGTCAGAGTCCACCCGGATATCGAGACCGAAGGGAGGTGTGCGCCCGCCCATGGGAACGGCAGCCCGGGTCGGGTTCGGAACCTGTCAACACCACTGAGACACCCGGGGTTATAAATTAGTGAGTCGGCTGCGGTGTCGATTCCGCAGCTGGTGGATTGATCCAGACCTCTTGTGGGAGAGGCTGGGGCTTCGGCATCCCCCGTACGAAGCGGTCCGGGTGCTTGGACCATGCCTTGTGGAGAGTGCGCTCACGCTGGGCGAGCATCTCATCGGCCCGCCCGTGATGGACGTCGGCAGGGGCAAGCATGGCGATGCCCCCATGGCGGTGTTCGTTGTTGTACCACGGGAAGAAGGATCGGCAGAAGTCAGTGGCCGCGTGGATGTCCGGGAAGCGGCCAGGGAAGCCGGGGTGGTACTTGACGGTCTTGAAGTGCGCCTCCGAGAAGGGGTTGTCGTCACTGACCCGGGGTCGGCCGAGCGAGCGGGTGATGCCGAGATCAGCGAGGAGCTGGGCCGTACACTTGCTCGTCATCGGGCTCCCGCGGTCGGAGTGCAGGGTCAGCGTCTGGGGCTGGACACTCTGCTTGAGGCAGCTCTCCTGGATGAGCCGGCTGGCGAGCGCGGAGTTCTCGCGGTCGGCGACCATCCATCCGACCACGTATCGGCTGAAGATGTCGATGAGGACGTAGAGGTAGTAGTACGTCCACTTCTGGGGTCCGAGCAGCCGGGTGATGTCCCATGACCACGTCTGGTTCGGGGCGGTGGCCACGAGCTCGGGTTTCGTGTACTCGGGGTGGGTGAGCTGATCCCGCCGTTCACGCACGGGGTGGTCCTCAGCCAGGATCCGGTACATCGTGCGCTCGGAGCAGAGGTATGGGCCCTCGTCGAGGAGGGTGGCCACGATCTCGGCGGGAGACCGGTCGACGAAGCGCGGGCAGGCGAGGGTCTGTCGCACCTGCTCGCGTTCGGATTCACAAAGAGCCCGGGCGGGCCGCTTGCTGGGCTGCTGGTGCCCGGGACCAGGCTTCTGACGCCGGTAGAACGTCGCGCGCGCCACACCCAGCGCCCGGCACGCCGGCACGACGCCGACCTCCGGTGCGAGGGAGGCAGCGGCTGTCACGAGTTCTTCCCGCCCTCGAAGCTCAACCCCAGCAGCCCGGCAACTTTTCCCTGGACTTCCAGGATCGTTTCCGCCGTGGTCAGCTGCTTCTCGAGCCGGGCCACTTCGGCCTCGAGCTCATCCACCCGCTTCTGGAGGGGGTTGCGCCGGGCCGGCTTGCGGCCCCGTTTCCTCGGCGTCAGGCCCTTCAGAGAGCCCTCCCGCCGTGCCTTGCGCCAGGCCGTGAGATGAGAGCTGTAGAGCCCCTCGCGACGCAGGATCCGCCCGACCTCACCGGGCTGGGAGCATCGATCCGTCTCCTCCAGGATCCCGAGCTTGTATGCCCCCGTGAACTGTCGACGCGTCGGCTTGGCCACCACCTCCGGATCCGGTGCCGGGGGGCTCTCGACGGCCTTGGCCGTGGCGGGCTCGTCGCTACGCTCCTCGCCCCCCACGGCCGCAACACCCACACCCATGTCCATCATCCTCTCTCTCCCTGCTATCATCGCTGTCCACCTCCGCCCCCTTCAGTAAATCCAAAGGTAGCGGATGTCTCAGCGATATTGGCAGAGAGGGGGTTGCCGAGATTGTTCATCCCGTGGCTAACGGCGTTGCGGTACGCGGAGGTCTCGACATTGCGGAGCGTCCCCGCGGCCCGGACCGTCTCGAACTCGGCCGAGAAGTTCCTGGAGTGGAAGAAGTCGGCTGTCAGGAGCCGGCCGGGGTAGTCGACGGCCCCCTTGGTCCTGGTAGCCGCCGGAGAAGGTGAGGAGGGAATTCGTTCCCACATCAAGGCCGATCCTCCCTCGACCTGTCGACGAGGTGAAGTCACCCGGAATCACGCCGGACGAGGCGCCGCCGGGCTCGTAGTCGCTCCCGGCCCGCCACGCGCCGTGAGCCGAGACGGAGACGGGGCCGCGCCTTGCCGCGAGTCTGCCCGTGACCTCCGATGCCTCGATGTTGGAGTCGTAGCCCGTGCTGAAGTTGCCGCGGAGCCTTTCCTCCCCGCGTGCCGGGAGGCGGGCCGACTCGGCCCGGATCGCGCTCAGGTTTCCGGCTCCCCACGTCAGGGCGTACGGTCCCTTCACAACCTCGATGGCGCTCGGATCGAGGTGCGTCAGCGGCGAGTCCATCCGAGCGGGCCCGGCGGGAAAGAGTCGGGGTCCCGTCCAAGTACGTTCCGACCTCGGTCTCGCAGAGCCCGCGCACGACCGGATCCAGGCCGAGTGGGCCGCGCCGCACGGCGTCCACGCCGTCGAGATGCCTGAGGAGTTGCCCGGAGTCTTGCGGGTTCGCCTCGCGCACCTCGCGTTCCGCGAGTTCCGCGCGGGGTTGCAAGGTCCGGTCTGAGGACGGAGACCTGGATGCCTCCCAGCTCGATCGGCCGGACATCGAGCTCGAACTCGAGACCGAAAGCGCCGGACGGGGGGACGGCCACTGTCCGGACCACCGTCCGGTGCCCGGCGGCGCTCACCCGGGGGACGTCCGGAATCGAGAACTTGCCCCAGGCGTTCGTGAGCGTTCCGCGCTCCGTTCCGCGTAGGAGGACGGTGGCACTCGGGAGCGGGCTTCCCGTACCGTTCTCCACCACCCGCCCGGCTACGGTGCCCTGCCCAAGGGCCGGGATCGGACTCGCGACGAGCAGAACGCTGGCCGCGAGGGTTCGAATCGAGTTCTCCCACCCGGGCAGGGACGATTCCCCAGTCCTGCCGCCGGTGAGGCGTTCGCACTTGTTCAGCATCCGTCCTCTTCACTGGTGGCTCGCACCCACTCGGCGGGATCAGGTCTGGTTTGCTCTCTCATGCCGGGGTTGCCCGGTGCACGTGCCCCGGTGCGGGACCGGAGCGCACATGCGTCCGTCCGTGGGGCTCGCCCCAGGGTCACCTCGGCCGCGAAAGGGCTTCGGAGCAGGGTAGCGCGCGGGAAGCATGGTCCAAGGAGCCGGGCGCTGCGGGCCGAGAGGCGCCCTCGCGGCTGAGCCACGCACGGTTGCGCGCAACCTCGGCCGGGAAGAACGCTCCCCCCCATCAGGGCATCTGCGGGGGAGATCCGAGCCTCGAATGATCCGCTTCCCGAACGGCGCAAGCGCCACCGCGAGCCGGAGTGCACGCTGGGCAGTGCCCGCTTTCCGAATCGCTCGGAGAGGGCTCGCCCCCGCGTTAACCGGCGCCGATCCTCATGCCATCACCCCGAGGCCCGCATTCACGGGTCGCCCCCGCGTTACTCCGTGACCACCTCGAACTCGAAGTCTCCGTTCGCCGGATGGCTGTCCTGCGCAAGCGCCCGCCAATGAACCGTGTAGCTTCCGGCCGGAAGCTCCCCCACTAGGCGGACGAAGATCTCGCTCGGGTCCCCGGCGTCGGGCTGAGTCTCCGTTGCCTGCATCATCTGGTCGCTCGCGTCCACGATGCGGATCGAGGTGCCGGCAGGCTGCGGGGGCTGCGTGAAGAAGAGCCGCACCTCCTCGATGTCCTGACCGACGGACGCATCGGCTTCAGGCACCGACCTTTCGAGTGCGAGGTGCCGAAGACCGGGCGCCTCCGCGCTCAGGGCATGGCCAAGGGCGAGGATCAGGGCGCAGAAGACGACGATGGCGGATCCAAGGCCGGCTCTTCGAGAAAGTGTTGAGCGAGTCATCTGATGTCTCCCTAGTCTTTCGTGGTCAGCATGCGTTCACAGGACCGAAGCGGTCGAAACGGATCCCGATTGCCCGAAGACAGCCGGCGATGTCGGGCCTGCGCCGAATGGATCGTTATCCTCGGCGCTCTCCGACTCAGACCGGCAGGCCAGCGGGGGGAAGGAAGAAGGGGACGGGGGCGCGGGGCAGGACCCGAAGAAGTCCCCACCGCACGGGGTACGCTTCTCGGGGGACGAGAATCTGCCGGGCGCGGTCCGTCCCCCCTTTTCTGCTCGCGTCTGCGATTAGCCTCGAGTCGCCTGCCCATCCGACGGCCCGATAGCTCCGTCACCCTCCATCATGACCCAACCCGGCGAATCTTCTCCGGCACAGACTCCTAATTAATTCCCCCGATCGTCCCCCCGTAGGGCCCGTCTCACGGCAGCGTCAGCGCGACCAGCGAGCCCGGGTAGTTGGTGTGGATACTGCCGACCTGCACCACGATGTACTGTTTGCCTTCGTGCATATAGGTCATGATCCCGTACTGGCCCGGAGCCGGAAGGGGTACGCTCGCCAGGATCTCGCCGGTCTGCTTGTCTCGGGCATGCAGCTCCGACGGAGCGTCGGGGACGGTTTGGGATGGGCCGGAGCTGAGCGACCGAGTGGTGATGAGGAGGGTCTCCGTGGCAATCTGAACGGACCAGCCATTGCCTCCGACGTTGGGAACTTCAACGCCCGCCAGCAGAGGATGGTTCCGGATCCGTTCGGGCGTCTCTCCAACCGGTACGGACCAGACCCGCCGGCCGGTATTCATGTCGAAGCCGGAGAGCTGGTTGTCCATGGGCTTGTAGAGCCTCAGGCCGTCGATCGTCGCGAGCGGCTCGAAGCGGCCCTCCGGCCCCCCTCCGGGCAGCCAGGCAGCCACCGTCGTGCCCGTGGTCGGTGTCTGCGTCGGGACCGCGCCGCCAGGACCCGGCACGGCGTAATCCGGATTTTCCACGTCTACCCCACCCGTGGGCTCCATGAAGCCCGGAGCACTGCAGCCCCTGGAATGAGAGGCGTACATGAACCCCGTTGTAGGATCCGCGATCGGAGCGTGGGGGGTGTTCACCCCCCCCGAGCAGCCCACGTTGTTGGCGAATTCGTTCTGGTGGTTGTAGGGAAGGGGCGGCACATAGAGTCCTCCGAGCCTGTAGAGGCTCAGAAGCTCCATTGCCTGCTGCTTCAGCTCCGGCGTGTAGTCGATCACGAACTCCTCGGTAATCCCGCTCAGAATGATCGGGTCGAGCGGTTCTGGCAGCGTTGGGTAGGGCTGCGTAGGCGCCGTGTAGTTGCCCGGGACCTCTGTCTGGATGACCGGGCGCTCCTCGATGGGCCAGATCGGCTCACCCGTTTCGCGGTTGAAGGCGAAGACGAGGCCCTGTTTCGTGTTCTGGATCAGGGCGGGAATCTCCTCTCCGTCCACCGTCAGATCCATCAGGATGGGCACCGTCGGAATGTCGTAGTTCCACTGATCACTGTGGTGGATCTGGAAATGCCACCTTCGCTCTCCGGTCTGGACGTCCAGTGCGACAACGCTGCCACCGAACAGGTTGTGCCCGGGGCGATGGCCAGCGTAGGTCTGTACCGTGGACGCATTCGTCACGAAGTAGACGAGTCCCAGTTCGGGATCGGCGGCCATGGGTGCCCACTGGGACATGTCGCCCGACCACTGCCAGGCGTCGTTCTCCCACGTCTCGTGGCCGACCTCTCCCGGGCGCGGAATGATGTGGAACTTCCAGAGAGGCTCTCCCGTCCGGGCGTCGAACCCCTGAACGTCGCCCGGGACATTCTCGATCCGGGTCTGCTGGTAGCTGGCCTCATGGCCCGCCCCCACGACCACGACGTCGTTGACTACGATCGGGGGCGATGAGCTCGTGACCATCCCCAGCTCCCGCGGGATCCCGTGGTCCGGGTCGTAGGTTGCACCCTGCGCCAGATAGTCCTGCCAGGGCCCCCAATCTTCCACAAGTGTCGGGACCAGATCCACGACTCCCGATTGGGAGAAGGATTCCAGGGGTACGGGCGCACCCCAGTTCTCCAGGGGCCGGCCGGTCTTGGCGTCGAGCGCCCAGAGGAAGAACGCCGGAGAGATGAAGTAGATTACGCCCCGGCCGTCCACCTCTCCATACGCGACACCCTTCCCGTACGCTTGCCTGGGAGAGCGCAGGTGCCGGACCGTCTCCGGCTCACGGAAGGTCCAGAGCGTCTCGCCCGTGGCGGAGTCGATCGCAGCCACCTGCCGGCGTTGCGTGGCTACGGTGTAGAGGATGCCGTCGACGTAGATGGGCCTGGAGCGGAAGAAATAGTACGGGCTCGGGCCGAAGTTGTCGCTCCTCCAGATCCACGCCACCTCCAGGTCGGCGAAATTGTCCGCGTTGATCTGGTCCAGGGCTGAGAACCGGGTGTGGCCTGCGTCACCCCCCAGATAGCGCCACTCTCCATTCTCCGTCCCCGGGAGGCGCTGGGCGGAGGCGGGCATCACCACCGTCGCCAGCACCATCGAGGCGAGGCCAAGACAAACCACGAGAGACCGCAGCCAGAAGCTCCCCGGCGGAACCGCTGTATTCCTTGCCATGCTTCGTTCCTCAACTAGTGAAATCAGCGCGAGACTCGGCGAACTTCAGGAATCGTAGGCCTCGAGCCCTCTCGGTGCAATGCACAGAGTCGCCTCCCCGGCCCGCCTCGCTCCCGGCCCCAAAGCTCGAGTGCCGACAGCTAGGGGTCGGGCCTCGGGTCGCGTACGCCAACCCGTGCTGGTACGGTCGGTCGCGACCCCGATCCTACAGGGAATTCCATTCACGCCAGACGGGCATGAACTCCTCTCGGGACAGCAGGCGCGGAGTCCTGTCACATGAGCAGGCGCCTTCAACTCCCGACCTGTACAATCGGCTAGTCTGCCTAAATTTGAGATTCTCCTCCCGTGAGATGGAGATGAACCCCTCCAACCCGGAACTTCAAAGGAAGACATCCTGACACACCCCATGCCGAGGTTGTTCGCCCGTCAGTGGCCTTAGCAGCCGTCGTCTTGGCCGCCTGCGGAGGCGGAGACGGAGACTCACTGACCGGGCGTTCCGATCGGGGGCCTTCCTCGTCGTCGGGGTTCTCCTTGACGCTCACGCCGGAAGAACTGTGCACCGTATCCATGGCAGCGGACGTGACGCTACCGTCGGCGTCGGGCGGCGACCAGGGATATGGGCAGGACGAACGACGGGTCAGGGCAAACGGTCATTGAGACGGAATCGGGAAAACCAGGGTATGACCCGAAGGCTTTCAAGCCTGCCAGGCCGAGTTGGACCCGATCCGCGTATCTCCATACAGGTCAGTGCCGTATGACAGACCGCACCAACAGATCGCACCAACAGACCGGATCGACCGACACCTGACCACACATGCTCCGAGCTGTTCGAAGAAGTGCTTGCATCGCCGGGGGCGTCTATAGATGTCCTTGCGGCGCGACCGGGGCTCTTGGCGCTGTCCGTCACCCCCGTTTTCCGCTCCCGTCTGCGATCAGCCTCATATCACGTGCCCATCCGACGGCCCGATAGCTCCGTTGCCCTCCGCCACGACCCGACGGGTCTCCTCCGGCGCGGACTCCTAGGTGGTCTCACGACCGATTTCTTCTCCCTGTCGTCACGTCGCTCCGGGAAACTGAAGGGGTGATCCCGGGGCGGGAGCCCGGGATCCGGGGACGAGCGTGCCGTCCTCCCCGGATCCGAGTCAACAGCTCGAGTGCGCCTCGAGGCGCGCCTCAGGACGACTTCCGGATCTGTATCGTCCGGCCCTTCGACTCGGGCGCCTTCGGCATGTGGACGTGGAGGACGCCTCTGTCGAAGGTGGCCGTGATCGCGTCCGCCGAGACGGTGCGCGGGAGCGTGAAGGAGCGCTGGAATCGGCCGAAGGGCCGCTCATGGAGGTGGTAGCGCCGAGTCTCGCCCTCGGGCCGCTCGCTGATCTCCCCGCGGATTGTGATGACCCCGTTCTCGAGTCCGATCTGGATCGTCTCCTCGGTGAAGCCGGGGAGATTGGCGGTGAGGATCAGCTCGTCGGTCGTCTCCTCCACGTTGACCGGGGGGATCCAGCTGGCGGCCGATCCGAAGGCGCCGGACTCGCCGAGAAGCCGGCCGAAGGGCCACGCGGTCGGATCGAGCGTCCACCAGGGTGCGAGTCGATTTCCGCTTCGGAAGTGTGTGATGGCCATGATTCCTCTCTCCTGCCTCCAGCGGGCTGAAGGCATTGAAGTGAACACCTGCTCCGCGCCACGGTGGAGGCGCAAGCATCGAACCAACGGTCAGATGAAGGAGCAGGGATCGTGCCACCCGGAGGCGAATGCGAGCTTGCCAGAGTGACCTCCGGGGATGACGGTGTGACCGGTCCCGAGTCCCCGGTATGCCGATTCGGCAGACTCCCGAGGTCCGCACGGCCGGGAGGCGGCCGACATTGACACCCTCCGGCGGGGCGAGTCTCTTCAGACACCGTCTCTCCCGGTCAGGATCGGTCCCCTGAGGGCATCCCGGCAGGAGCGGCCTTGTCGGGCTCGACCCATCCCACCCCGAGGCACCACATGGCCCGCCGTTTGCATCGACTCGCTGCTGTCCTCCTCCTCCCGCTCCTCGCGGCTCCGCTCGCAGCGCAGCGCTCCGCTGGCGTGGACGCTGCCGCGCTTCGGGCGGCGGACCCTGCGGAGTGGCTCTCGCATGGCCGGGATCTCGGAGAGACGTACTACAGTCCGCTCGACCGGATCAACGCCGCGAACGTCGATCGCCTGGGGCTGGCTTGGTCGTGGGACATCGGGGGGTCCCAGGGGCGCCTCGAGGCCACCCCGCTCCTCTCGGACGGGGTCCTCTACGGGACGGGGATCTGGAGCATCGTCTTCGCGCTGGACGCCCGCACCGGGGAGGAGATCTGGCGCTGGGACCCGGCGATCGTGCGGGGCGGGCGACAGATTGGGGGGGCGAGCATCTGCTGCGGGCCGGTGAACCGCGGTCCGGCGCTCTACGAGGGGAAGGTGTACGTTGGCCTCCTGGACGGCCGCCTGGTCGCGCTCGATGCGGAGACGGGCCGGCTCGTCTGGGTTCGGCAGACCACTCCGGTCGGGGGGGAGTACAGCATCACGATGGCCCCTCGAATCGCGAATGGGAATGTGATCGTCGGAAACAGCGGCGCAGAGTACGGCGTCCGGGGTTACGTGACGGCCTACGATGCGGAAACAGGGTTCGATGCTTGGCGGACCTACACGGTTCCCGGCAATCCGGCGCTCGGCTTCGAGTCCCCGGCGATGGAGTTTGCGGCCGCGACGTGGGAGGGGAACTGGTGGGATCTCGGCGGCGGCGGGACCGTGTGGGACGGGATGGCCTTCGATCCGGAGGCGAATCTCTTCTACATCGGGACGGGCAACGGGGCCCCCTGGAGCCGCGAGTACCGGAGCGACGGGGTCGGCGACAACCTCTACCTCTCCTCGATTCTCGCGCTCGACGGCGATACCGGGGAGATCGTGTGGTATTACCAGACGACCCCCGGGGACGACTGGGACTATACGGCCGTGCAGAACATCATCCTTGCCGACATCGTCATCGGCGGGGTCGAGCGGCAGGTCCTGATGCAGGCGCCGAAGAACGGGTTCTTCTACGTCCTCGACCGGATCACGGGTGAACTCCTCTCGGCGGAGACGTTCGGACACGTCACGTGGGCCTACGAGGTCGACATGGAGACCGGACGCCCCCTCGAGGTGCCGGAGGCCCGCTACGACGGCTCCGGTGCTTGGCTCTCCCCTGGCCCCAGGGGAGCTCACAACTGGAATCCGATGTCGTACAACCCGGACACGGGGCTCGTCTACCTCCCGGGCCAGCACAACCAGAGGTTCTACCGGGTTGACGCCGACTTCGAGCCTGTCCCGGGGCGCTTCAACCTGGGGACAGTCTCGGGGAACAGCTCGACACGGCCGGACCCCCCCGCCCTCCCGGAGCCCCGCGGATTCCTGGCCGCGATCGATCCGGCGACGCAGGAGGAACGCTGGCGGATTCCCCACACGGGCTCGAGGAACGGGGGCACGATGACCACGGCGGGAGGCCTCCTGTTCAGCGCGACGGAGGAAGGGGTCTTCTACGCACTCGACGCAACGACCGGGGCCCGCCTCTGGGAAGCTGCGCTCCCGCCGGGGCCCGCCACGCCGATCACGTACGAGCTCGACGGCGAGCAGTACGTCACCATCCTCTCGGGTACGGGGGATGCCCGGAGCCCTGGAGCGGTCTGGACCTTCGTGCTCGACGGAAGCGAGCCCATCCCGGTGTTCTAGGTGTGCGCCTCCGTGCGGCGGTACAGGGCGCCGCTGCCGAACGGGGGGTTTTCTTGACCGTGGCGCCGGAGTCCCGCACTCTGGGTGGACCGTTTCGTGGGGCCGCCCTCCGGCGCGGGAGGCCGGCCTCTCAGTCGCGTTTCACGCTTTGGAGGCTACATGTCGAGTGTCACACTCACCGTTAACGGCCGCTCGGTCCGGGTGGATGTTGACGACCGTTCCCTTCTCGTCGAGTGCGTTCGCGAGACGCTGGGCCTGACAGGTACGCATGTGGGGTGCGATACGGCCCAGTGCGGGGCGTGCGTCGTTCTCGTGAACGGCCGGTCCGTGAAGAGCTGCTCGATGTTCGCCCGGGAGGCCGACGGCGCCGAGGTCACGACGATCGAGGGGCTCGCGTCGAACGGCTCCCTCCACCCGATGCAGCAGGCTTTCAAGGAGCACCACGGGCTTCAGTGCGGTTTTTGCACGCCCGGGATGGTCCTGAGCGCGGTGGACCTCGTCACGAACGGTGCCGGGGTGAGCGAGTCCGAGATCCGGGAGTGGCTCGAGGGGAATCTTTGCCGTTGCACAGGCTATCACAACATCGTGAAGGCCGTCCTGGCCGGCGCGGAAGCGATGGAGGCAGACCGATGAGCGAGAGTGGGATTGGGGCGGCGGTGCTCCGCAAGGAAGATGACCGGCTCCTCACCGGGCAAGGGCGCTTCACCGACGACATCAACCGCCCGGGGCAGGCCCACGTCTACATCCTGCGCTCCCCGGTCGCCCACGCCGCGATCCTCTCGATCGACACCGCGGCGGCCGAGGATACCCCCGGGGTCGTAGCCGTTTTGACGGGCCGGGAGCTGGCGGAAGACGGGGTCGGCGGCCTCCCGTGCGGATGGCTGATCACGGGCAAGGACGGCTCCCCTATGGTCGAGCCCCCGCACCCGGCGCTACCGGCCGACCGCGTGCGCTACGTGGGTGACCAGGTCGCTGTGGTGATCGCGGAGAGCCGTGAGCAGGCGAAGGCAGCGGCTGCCCTCGTCGAGGTCGACTACGAGGAGCTCCCGGCCGCGGCGACGCTGGAGAGCGCGCTCGACGAAGGGGCGCCGCTCGTCTGGGACGACGCTCCCGGGAACGTCTGCTACGACTGGGAGGTGGGCGACCTCGAGGCGACCGAGGCGGCCTTCCGGGAGGCGGACCGAATCGTCTCGCTCGATGTCGTCAACAACCGCCTCATCCCGAATGCGATCGAGCCCCGCGCCGCGATCGGGGAATACGATTCGCGGACGGGACACCATACGCTCTTCACGACGAGCCAGAACCCGCACCTGATCCGGCTCCTCCTCGGGGCCTTCGTGATGGGTATACCCGAGAGCAAGCTCCGGGTGGTCGCGCCCGACGTGGGGGGAGGATTCGGGTCGAAGATTCACCACTACGCCGAAGAGGTCATCGTTACGTGGGCGGCGAAGCGGCTCGGCCGGCCGATCAAGTGGACGGCGGAGCGCTCCGAGTCCTTCATGTCGGATCGTCACGGGCGCGACCACCTGAGCCACGCCGAGCTGGCGCTCGACGGGGAGGGCCGCTTCCTCGGGCTTCGCGTCAGGACCTCCGCGAACTTGGGCGCGTATCTGTCTACCTTCTCGACGTGCGTTCCGACGTATCTCTACGGGATCCTCTTCGCGGGGCCGTACACGACGCCGGCCATCTACGTCGAGGTGAAGGGGGTCTTCTCGAATACGGTGCCGGTGGATGCGCTGAGGGGGGCCGGTCGTCCGGAGGCGACCTACCTACTTGAGAGGCTCGTCGACAAGGCGGCGCGGGAGACCGGGATCGATCCGGTCGAGCTGCGGCGCAAGAACCTGATTCGCCCCGACCAGTTCCCCTATCAGACCCCCGTCGCGCTCCAGTACGACGTGGGCGACTACGAGACGACGCTCGATCTGGCGCTCGGGATCGCGAAGGCGGACTCGTTCGAGGAGCGCCGGGCCGAGGCCCAGACGCGGGGCCGACTCCGGGGGCTCGGGATCTCGACCTTCCTCGAAGCGTGCGGGATCGCCCCTTCGGCCGTCGTCGGATCGCTCGGGTGCCGCGCGGGGCTCTACGAGTCCGGACAGGTGCGCGTGCACCCGACCGGGAGCGTTACGGTCTACACGGGGGCGCACAGCCACGGGCAGGGGCACGAGACGACCTTCGCGCAGATCGTCTCCGACGAGCTCGGGGTCCCCATCGATCAGGTCGAGGTCGTCCACGGGGACACACAGCAGATCCCCTTCGGGATGGGCACCTACGGTTCCCGCTCCCTCGCAGTCGGCGGGTCCGCAATCCACAATGCGACGCAGAAGGTGATCGCGAAGGGGAAGCGGATCGCCGCTCACCTGCTAGAGGCCTCCGAGGCCGACATCGAGTTCGAGAACGGGAGCTTCACCGTCACGGGGACGGACCGGGCGAAGGCGTTCGGAGAGGTGGCGCTCGCGGCCTACGTGCCGCACGACTACCCGATCGAGGAGCTGGAGCCGGGGCTCGACGAGACGGCCTTCTACGATCCGAAGAACTTCACCTTCCCGGCCGGCACGCACATCGTGGAGGTAGAGATCGACCCGGAAACGGGCACCGTCGAGCTGGTGCAGGTGACAGGGGTGGACGATCTGGGGCGGATCATCAACCCGATGATCGTCGCCGGGCAGCTCCACGGGGGACTTGCCCACGGGATCGGGCAGGCGCTCCTCGAGGAGTGCCAGTACGACGAGGACGGGCAGCTTCTCACGGGTTCGTATCTGAACTACACGATGCCGAGGGCGGCGGATCTGCCCTACTTCGAGCTCGGGCACAACACCACGCTCTGCACCCACAACCCGCTCGGCGTGAAGGGGGTCGGGGAGGTGGGCTCGATCGGCGTCTGTCCGGCGGTGATCAATGCGGTCGTGGACGCCCTGGCCGAGTACGGCATCACGCACATCGACATGCCGGCCACCTCGGAGAGGGTGTGGCAGGCGATCCAGAGCGCTCAGGCTTAGGGGGCGACGATGCAAGACTTCACTTTCCATAGGCCGGCGTCGGTGGCCGACGCACTGGCCGGACTCAGATCAGTCCCGGGCGGAAAGCTCCTCGCCGGCGGCCAGAGCCTGATCCCGATCATGAAGCTCGGCTTCGCGGCCCCGCCGGCGCTCGTCTCCGTGGCCGGACTTCCCGAGCTTCAGGGGATCCGGCTCGAGGGGGACGAGCTCGTGGTGGGGGCGGGAACGACCCACCGGGAGGTCCACAAGTCGGAGGTGGTGGCGCGCGCGATCCCGGCGCTCGCGACGCTCGCCGGGGAGATCGGGGATCCCCAGGTGCGAAACCGCGGGACGCTCGGCGGATCCGTCGCGCACAACGACCCGGCCGCCGACTACCCCGCCGCCCTCCTCGCCCTCGATGCGACGGTGGTCACGGACAGGAGGGAGGTATCCGCCGGGGACTTCCTCGGGAGCATGTTCGAGACCGCGCTCGAGGAGGACGAGATCATCACGGCCGTGCGCTTCCGGGTGCCCGAGACGGCGGCCTACGTCAAGTTCCCGAACCCTGCCTCCAAGTACGCGATCGTGGGGGTCATGGTCGCCCGGGGTCCCGGAGGGGTTCGGGTGGCCGTGACCGGTGCAGGCGCGGGGGGCTTTCGGCACGGGGCGATCGAGCGCGCTCT
Source organism: Longimicrobiales bacterium (assembly GCA_965218255.1). Taxonomy (GTDB): domain Bacteria; phylum Gemmatimonadota; class Gemmatimonadetes; order Longimicrobiales; family Gaopeijiaceae; genus JAAXGI01. Next base: position 376,650 of record CBDCKJ010000001.1, read on the forward strand.
CTCGGCCGAGTTCAGCGCCTCGGCCCTCGCAGGTATCGAGGTGGAATCCGAGGGGCTCCTCTCCGATCCGCAGGCAGGTGCGGCGTATCGCGCTCACCTCGTGGGCGTCATGGCCCGGCGTGCCGTCGAGGCGTGCATCTGAGGTTACGGGAGGCGGTGCGGTCCGGGTGGCTTCGGTGAGGCAGCGCTCGAGACCCGGCGCGCGTGGATAGACCGGACGCTGCGCTTCCCCTGTCCCTCCCGGACTCGGTCGACGCTGCCCGCGATCTCCTCGCGGCCGGCGACTATCTCGCGGACCGGAGTCTCGCCACCGCGCTCTTCCTCGCCCTCACCCTCGGGCGTCCGCTCTTTCTGGAGGGCGAGGCGGGGGTGGGGAAGACCGAGGTCGCGAAGGTCCTTGCCCGGACCCTCGGCCGGAGGCTCATCCGCCTTCAGTGCTACGAAGGCCTCGATGCCGGATCCGCAGTATACGAGTGGAATTATCCTCGCCAGATGATCGCCCTCCGGATCGCGGAGGTGGTGGGTGAGGTGGACCCGGAGCGTCTCGGCACCGATATCTTCTCGGAGGCCTACCTGATTCGGCGGCCGCTCCTCGAGGCCCTCGAGCCGGACCCCGGCGGCCCGCCCGTCCTCCTCATCGACGAAGTGGACCGCACGGACGAGCCCTTCGAGGCCTTCCTCCTAGAGGTCCTGTCCGACTTTCAGATCACGATCCCGGAGATCGGGACCGTCTCTGCCTCTCAGCCGCCCCTCGTGGTGCTCACCTCCAACCGCACCCGGGAGATTCACGACGCGCTGAAGCGGCGCTGCCTCTACCACTGGATCGATTACCCCGACGCGGCCCGGGAGCACGCGATCCTCGAAGTGAAGGTCCCCGGCGCAGCGACACGGCTTCGGCGCCAGGTCGTCGGGTTCGTGGAGCGGTTGAGGGAGGGGGATCTCTACAAGGCCCCGGGGATCGCCGAATCGATCGACTGGACGCGCGCGCTGATCGCGCTCGATCGCACCTCGCTCGACGAGGAGACGGTGGAGGAGAGCCTCGGGGTTCTCCTCAAGTACCAGGATGACATCGCGAGCGTTCGCGGAGGAGAGGTCCGGCGCGTCCTCGCCGATGTTGAGGCTGCGCTGGCGGCCTCTCCGCCCACGTGACCCGGACGCCCGAGCGCGCCGGCGCTAGCGGGGACTTGCCCGGAGCTGGAGGGCGTACAGCGGCCACTCCGGCGGCCGCGCACCTCGTCGACCGGATCGTGTCGTTTGCCCGCCTCCTGCGGTCCGCGGGAATCGCGGTGGGTCCCGGAGGGGTGATCGACGGGGTCCGGGCCATCGAGGCGGTCGGGGTTGTCCGTCGCTCCGACTTCTACTGGGCGCTTCACGCCGTCTTCGTCCGCGGACCCGACGAGCACATTCTCTTCGACGAGGCCTTCAGCCGCTTCTGGCGCGAGACCGGGCTCCGGCAGGAAGCGCTTGCCGGGATGGCCGCGGGCGCCCGCGGCCGGGCGCCGACCCCCCCGGCCCCGGCGAGCCGACGGGCCAGCGAGGGGCTCCGGGTACCGGCAGAACCCCCGCCATCCGGCGGGACGGAGGAAGGACTCGAGCCGGAGCGCGTGGGCTACTCTCCGCGCGAGGTCCTTCGAAGAAAGGACTTCGAACAGATGTCGACAGAGGAGGTCGAGGCAGCCAGGCGAGCGATCGAGCAGCTGGCTCTCCCGATCCGCGAACGTCCCGTCCGGCGCCTCCGGCCTGTGCCGAGGGGCGGGACGGTCGACATGCGGAGGAGTTTCCGTGCCGCGATCCAGGCCGGTGGAGGCGCGATACCGCTTCGCTTTCAGGCACCCGCCCGTCGCCGACCGCCGCTCGTAGCCCTCCTCGACATCTCGGGTTCGATGGGTGCCTACACGCGAATCCTTCTGCACTTCCTCTACGCGCTCGTCCGTCGCGAGGCGAGGATTGAGGCCTTCCTCTTCGGGACCAGGCTCAGTCGGGTCACGCGCCATCTCCGGGGCCGCGATGTGGACGAGGCGTTCGCGCGGATCGGCGAGGCCGTCCGGGACTGGGGAGGAGGAACACGGATTGGCGGCTGTCTGGGCGCGTTCAACCGCCACTGGGCACGCCGGGTCCTCGGCCAAGGCGCCGTCGTGCTCCTCGTGACGGATGGGCTCGAGCGGGAAGAGGGACCGGCGCTCGGCGAGGAGGTGGCCCGGCTTCGGCGTTCGTGCCGGAGGCTCATCTGGCTGAACCCGCTTCTCCGCTACGACGCTTTCCAGCCAAAGGCGCTCGGGATACGGGCCATCCTCCCGTACGTCGACGATTTCCGGCCCGTGCACAACCTGGAGAGCCTCGAGGAGCTGGCGAGGGCGCTGAGTGGGGACCGTCGGCCTACGGTGCTCGCCCCCGGAAGATCCCGGCCGCCCAGGACCCGACGGCTCGCCTGACGAGGGGGAGGAGGAGGGCGTCGTCCGCCGCCGCAGCGGCCCGATCCGGAGCCGCCGCCGCCGGCCTCCCGCAACTGCTCCTTGAGGCGGGTCGTGAACGCCGCCCGGTGCCGGCCGCCATGATGGTCCCGGAGGCCGGGGACCCCTGACGATGTCGCGGTGCCACGAAGACCGCGCCGCCCATGACGAGGCCTTCACGTGCCTGCAGGATCTTCTTGCCCACCCACTCTCGCAACGACGGTCGTCAAGGCCATCCGCGAATGGGGACCGAGGCTGTTGCGCTAGGCCACGGCGCTCGTCCGGCAGAATGCAGCGCTCGAGCGGGAGAACGCTGCCCTGCGGAAACGCATCGGCGAACTCGAGCGGGGCGTGGCGCTTGACAGCACCACTACCAGTCAGCGCTCCTCCAGCGACGGCCCAGGCAAGAAGAGCGGAACCCCGAGGCGCACCCGAATCCGGCGCGGACCGGCGCCCGGACCATGTCGTGGATCATGACCCGTCCGCCCGTTGGCGTTGAAGGCGGTGTAACGCCGGACGTAGAGCATGGACGCCCGTAGCCAGTAAACGCGCGCTTCCCCTCCCCGTCCCCGCCGGTCCGCCAGCCTGAGCGTTGGTGACGGCGATCGTCCGGTGGTCCTGGAAGGAGAGGACGTGGGTGCCCCGCTCGCCCTCCCGCACGTGGCCGCCCCCGGGCCTGGGTCCGGCAGTAGGTTCCCCGGCGGCCGTCGGCGCAGCCGCGCGCCTGCGCGACGGCCGCAAGATGCAGGCTGTTGCAGCCCGCGTAGGAGCGACTGGCGTCAGGGTTCGAGGGGAACACGCGCTCGCCCGCCCCCAAAGGCTTCTGCCACCCGAGGAGTCGATTCAAAATCTCCGTTGGTAGGGATTCACATGGGCCCCGCTGATCATGTACTCAGCGTAAATGTGAGTCCGCGTCAGTCGTCCTCAGCCCGCGATTGAACGAGATGGACAGCATCGACTTCTCAGTAGTGCGGGCTGTCACTGCCGAAACCCGGCGAAGTCACGGCGCCGCGGCGCTCAGGTAGAGGGCCCGCGAGGCGGCACAGGTGCCTACGGTTGGCTACGCACGAGCGACGCCCGGTATCGGCTCCTCCACGGCGACGAAGCCTGATCGCTGTTGTACCGTCTCGGTACCGCATGGCCAAGCGGCCTTGCCGATCAGCTCTGCGCGTGGCGGAACCGGCCGTGCAGCTAGACACAGGAAGTCGGTGCCAGCGATACTGCGGGCGTGCACACGGCGGCGCGAAACGCATGCCAAGACAACGAGTTCTATCAAGCTGCCACAGGTCTCGAGGCTTGCTCGGCGAATGGGCGGTAGCGTCACCGGCGCAACGTCCAAGGGGCACAGAGCACACTGACGGGAACGCGACCATGATCCATGTCTGGCTCCTTCACCGGGAGTCCATCCGGGGGAGAGCACCGGTTCTCCTGGTCGCGACGTACGGCCTGGCCGCGCCCGCCGAGACCCTCTCCGCGCAAGCGGTCCCGGGCTCCGAGGCGGGTTCAGTAGAGATCCTGGGTCCGCCCCCGCCCGTCGCACCGGCGGTCATCACCCGGGACGAGACGGGGAACGCCACGATCCGTGCTTTTCCCGTGGACGAGCCGATCGACATCGACGGGGAGTTCTCCGAGGATGTCTACGGGAGGATCCCCTCCATCACCGGCTTTGTCCAGAGCCTGCCCGACGAGGGCGCCGCGCCTACGGAGCAGACCGAGGTCTGGATCCTCTTCGACGACGAAAACATCTACGTCTCGGCGAGGAACTGGGATTCCGCACCGGAGCGCGAGTGGGTGGCAAACGAGATGCGACGGGATACGAACCAGCTGCGCCAGAACCAGACCTTCGGCGTCATGTTCGACACCTTCTACGACCGTCGAAACGGCGTGATGTTCTACACCAATCCCCTCGGCGCGCTCGCCGAGTTCCAGATGACGAACGAGGGAAACCCGAATTCCGACTGGAACCCGATCTGGGATGTGCGTACCGGGCGCTTCGACGGGGGCTGGACGGTCGAGATGGAGATCCCCTTCCAGTCGCTCCGCTACCGGCCCGGGCGAGAGCAGATCTGGGGCGTACAGCTTCGGCGTGCGATCCGGCGAAAGAACGAGTGGAATTTCCTGACCTTCGTCCCCAGGTTCGTGGCCGGGTCGGGAGCGGCGGGCTCGTTCCGGGTCTCGATGGCTGGGACGCTCGTCGGGATCGAGGTGCCGCCCGTGGGGCGTGATCTCGAGGTGAAGCCGTACGTGATCTCCGGACTCGAGAGCGACTTCTCCGTGGACCCGAGGATCTCGAACGACGGATACGCGGACGCAGGTCTCGACGTGAAGTACGGGATCACCGAGAACCTGACCGCGGACTTCACCTTCAACACCGACTTCGCACAGGTCGAGGTCGACGAGCAGCAGGTCAACCTGACCCGCTTCAACCTCTTCTTCCCCGAGAAGCGGGAGTTCTTCCTCGAGGGACGGGGCATCTTCGACTTCGCGCCGAGCATCTCGGGCGGAGCGGGAGGCGGGGGCGGGGGGGGGGGGTGGCCCGGGCCAGGGGGCGGCGGGCGCTCCTACTCTCTTCTACAGCCGGCGGATCGGGCTCGAGGGGGGCCGGCCGGTCCCGATCCTCGGGGGCGGCCGCGTGACGGGGAAGATCGGATCCTTCGATGTGGGTGCGCTCAGCATCCAGACCGACGACCTAGGCACGGACATCGAGTCTACGAACTTCAGTGTACTCAGGCTCCGTCGCGATGTCCTGGCCCGGAGCAACATCGGCGTACTCCTGCAGAACCGGTCGGAGTCGGCGGTGGCGGACGGGTCGAACCAGGCCTACGGGGTCGACGGCTCCTTTGCCTTCTTCGAGAACCTGAGCCTCCTTGCCTCGTACGCGAAGACGCGGACCGAGGGTTTCGACGGGAACGACGAGAGCTACCAGGCGGGCTTCGGCTACAGCGGGGACACGTGGGGCGGCGAGGTGGGCCACCTCCTCGTCGGCGACGACTTCAACCCCGAGGTGGGGTTCGTCCGCCGCGAGGGATTCCGGCAATCCCGCGCCACTGCCCGCTTCAGCCCCCGGCCCGAGTCGATCGACTGGATCCGTCAGATCACCCTCCAGGGGGAGCTGGGATATCTCGAGAATGAGCGGATCGGCTTCGTCGAGAGCCGGGCCCGGCAGGGCCAGTTTCGGATCGAGTTCGAGAACAGCGACCAGTTCACGATCCAGTTCACCGATTCCTACGAGAACCTGAGGGAGCCCGAGCGGATATCGGGCGCCCAGGTCCCCGCGGACCGGTACGCATTTCAGGACCTTGAGATCGGCTACAGCTTCGGCCTTCAGCGTCCGTACTCGGGGAACTTCACCTTCCTCCGGGGCGACTATTTCGGAGGTGAACGCACCTCCCTCGGATTCACCCGAGCCCGGATCGAGATCCTTCCGCAGCTATCCGTCGAGCCGAGCGTCGAGTTCAACTGGATCGATCTGCCGGTGCTTCAGGAATTCGAAGGGCAGTACAACCAGCATGTGGGCCGAACCCGTGTCAGCTACAGTCTGAGTCCGCGGATGTATGTAAGCGGCCTCGTCCAGTACAACGCCGGAAGTGATCGATTCAGCAACAATTTCCGGCTGCGGTGGGAGTGGGCCCCCGGAAGCGAGCTGTTCATCGTCTACACCGAGGACCGGGACACGGACGTCCTCGACCGCTGGTCCGGCCTCGTGAACCGGGGCTTTGTGATCAAGGTGAATCGCCTGCTCCGCTTCTCGCCGGGGCGCTGGCCAGCGCCCCACGGCAGAGAGAATTCGGTGGAGGAGGTGCGGTCGCCCGTCTTCGCGCCGGCGATCGGTCCTCCGGGAATCACGGGCGATGATCCCTGGCCACCAGGGGCCCCACACGGAGCGGTCGAGATTCGGACCGGGCGCCGTTCGGCCTTCGACGGTCGGATTTGGAGCGATAGCGGAGGTGAAGCAGTGCCAGGCATTCTCAAACGCGCACCACTTCTCTTGGCGTGGGCCGCGTGCCTCCGGATCGTCTCGCCGCCGCCGCTCGTCGCCCAGTCGGCCGAGCGGGTCTTCACCCCGGTCAGCGCCGAGGTTCTGAACCGCCCCCCGGCCGACGACTGGCCCCAGTACCGGCGCACTCACGACAACTGGGCCCATAGTCCGCTTGACCAGATCGACCGGGGCAACGTCGAACTTCTCCAGCTCGCCTGGCCCCGGGCGATCCAGCCCGGCCCGATGGAGATGACGCCTCTCGTCTACATGGGCGTCATGTACCTGGTCCACCCTTCGAGCCGGGTCGAGGCTGTCGACGCGACGACGGGTGACCTCCTCTGGGCGTATGAGCGGACGCTGCCGGAGGGGGTGAGTCCCACGGGGGCGATGCGCAACCTCGCCCTCTACGGGGACATGGTCTACTACTCGAGCCGGGACGGCTACCTGGTCGCGCTCCGCGCCCGCACGGGCGAGGTCGTGTGGGAGCGCTTCATGGGCGCAGGCGAGTTCGCGACGAATTACACGTCCGGCCCGATCGCGGCGAACGACGTGATCGTCACGGGTCGCTCGTGCGGCCTCTTCGGGGGCGTCAACAATTCCCCGGGAGGCTGCTACGTCCTGGCTCACGATGCCGAGTACGGGGAGGAGCTTTGGAGGGTCAACACGATCGCCCGGCCCGGCGAGCCCGGGGGCGATACGTGGGGCGACCTTCCGATCACGGAGCGCTACCACGTCTCGCCGTGGAATGTGAGCAGCTTCGATCCCGTGCTCAACCTGATCTATATCGGCACCGGGGTCCCGGGCCCCTACCCCTCGATCGCTCAGGGACGGGGAGCGGACGACGCGCTCTACTCGAACTCGACGCTCGCGATCGATGCGGACACGGGTGAGCTCGTCTGTTACTACCAGCACCTGCCGGGGGACGACTGGGACCTGGACCACATTGGCGAGCGGATCCTCATCGATACGGCCGTGGATCCGGGGCCCGATGTCCCCTGGGCGGCTCCCGGCATTGATCCGGCGGAGGTGAGGAGGGTCGTGTGGACGGCAGGCAAGGGGGGCGTTCAGTTCGTGCTCGATCGGACGAACGGTGAGTTCCTGTGGGCGGCCCCGATCCTCCACCAGAACTCGGTCGTAAACATCTCGCCCGACGGGAGGGTCGAGCCCAACGCCGAGCTCAGGCACACGCAGGTCGGCCAGACGGTGATCATCGGGCAGCGGGCGGCCAAGGGGTAGTGGCCCGGGACGTACAGCCCCCTCACGGGAGCCGTGTATCAGCCGCTGCACAACTCGTGGCTGGAGCAGACCGCGCTCGAGTGGACGGGACCGAGTCTAGGCGCCCGACGCGTCTCCATCTGCTCGCCCGAGCGTCCAGAATCTCTCGGCGTCGTGAAGGCTGTCTCGGTGTCGACCGGTGAGGTGCTGTGGGAACGGTACTGGCCGACGCTGCACTCGGGCGGACTGGTGTCGACGGCGGGGGGCCTCGTCTTCGGGGGGGACTGGGAGCGCCGGTTCCGCGCATACGACGACACCACGGGCGAGGTACTCTGGCAGACGATTCTGAACGCAAGGATCTCCGGTGGTGCGATCAGCTACGGCGTGGACGGGGTCCAGTATGTCGCCGTCACGACGGGCGGCGGCACGCTCTACGACAACGTCTTCGATCTGAGCGAGATCGGGCTCACGTCTCCGGTTGGGAGCTCGAGCGTCTTCGTCTTCGCGCTCCCGCCGTCCGCCAGGGATTGAGCGGGGAGACGGCCGCCGGCACCTTACGTAGCGCTCCGCCCCTCGGCGCTACCCGTTCCCATAGCGTGCCTCCCGTTCGCGGAGCCGGGGGAGGCGCACGCCCTGCATGTATTCGTCGAAGCTGGCCATCCGGTCGTGGAGTGCGGCCGTCGACCCGGTCTCACGCAGCGTCCGGTAGAGCGTCTCGAGGGCGCGGGAGGCGATGAAGACCGACGAGACGGGCCAGACGGCGAGGGCGAAGCCCATGTCCTCGAGCTTGCGTGCGCCGTGGTGAGGCGTGCGCCCGGACTCGACGATGTTCGCGAGGAGCGGTCCGCGTACCTCGTGGCAGATGCGCCGCATCTCGTCGCGCGTCTCGGGCGTTTCGATGAAGGCCGCATCGCACGCCGCCTCCAGACAGAGGTTCGCACGCCTGATCGCTTCCCCGACCCCGAGGGCGTCGGTCCGATCCATGATGACGAGGTCCTCGTCCCTCCGGGCATCGAGCGCGGCCCTCAGCTTCGGGAGCATCTCTTGCGTCCCGGTCACCTTCTTGCCGGCCGTGTGGCCGCACCGCTTCGGGAAGCGCTGGTCTTCGAGGAAGAGCCCGGCGACGCCCGCCCGCTCGAAGTTCTGGACCGTGCGGATGACATTCGTCACCCCGCCGAATCCGGTGTCCGCGTGGACGAAGACCGGGATGTCTACGCTCGCGAAGATCCCCTCGTAGAAGCTCGCGAGCTCGGTCGCCGTGAACTGCGAGCTGTCGGGCTCCCCGAGCAGGACGCCCGAAGCGGCAAATCCCCCGACGGTGATTGCCGGGGCGCCGGATTCTCCGCGATCCGGGCGCTAAGCGCGTCGTGCGCGGGATATGAGGATGAGGATCTCGGGTGCGTGGATGAGCTCTCTGAGTCGCGCTGTCTTTCGCCTGTTCGGCGTTTGCCATCGGGAGGGCGTCGCGCGGCGCCCGGCCCGGGAGGGTCGGCATCCCTCCCGTGCGCTCCTTACGGGTTCACCCAGTAGTTCACCTTGATCATGAAGATGTTGTCCGGCGCCACGTGGAACATGTCGCCCGTGTCGCGGCCCAGGTCGAAGCGCCCGGCCCAGGACTGGCCGCCCGGGTACGCCTCCTCGCCGATTCGGTTGATCCGCCGCTGCTGCCAGACGAAGAAGAGGGTGGAACCGGGTCGCCACTCCCACCTAAGCACGGCGTTTCCGAGAAGGCTCCGGTAGCTGAAGTCCTCATCCCCGACCCGGAACTCTCCGGCCGGACCCTCGCCGTCGGGATCCACCGCGTACGCGCCGTCCCCGGTGCGCTCGATGCGGCCGACATCCGTGCCGTACTCCAGGAATTCGAAGGTGTTGGGGGCCCGAAATTCCCTGAGGGCACCGTAGTCCCCCGTCGAGATGAAGGGCTCGACGTAGAGCTGGAGCGAGAGAGTGGGAGAGAAGGTCACGTTCATCCGGCTCTCGACAGAGAGCGTGGTCTGGCGGATCCCGGCGAAGATGTAGCGCGCCCCGAAGCTGTGCTCGGCGAGCGGGTCCATAACCCGGGTCACGTACTGTGCGGGAGCGTAGGACCAGGCGTAGGTAGGACCGAGGTCGAACCGGAAGGTCTCTTCGTAGCGGCCGCTCAGGTTGAGCTGGACGTCCTGCGTCCAACCCTCGGCGTCGTCGAATCCCCAGTTGTAGCGTGCGCTCACGACGGCCGCGCGGCGCCCGTCGGAGTTCACGCTCAGGTTTCCTGACCAACCTCCCGGCGAACGCGCCATGGGACCGCCCCGGGTGAGGCGGTCGTCGTCCGAGGGGGCGAGATAGAGGAGGCGGGCCGAGGTGCTCCAGTAGTTGAGGAGCTCGATGCGGCCGATCGCATTGATGTTCGCGTAGAGGCGGTCGCCCGCGAAGTTCCAGGTCGCGTTTGGGCCGCCGAGAATCACACTCCACGACCGCAGGACATCGCCCGGGTTCGGTTGCGTGTACTGGTAGTGGGTATCCATCAGTACGCGGTCGGAGTTGGCGTGAAATCCCAGGTCGTTCACCTCGTATCCGGGACTGATGAGCGCCACCCCGTTTCTCATCGTGAAGTTGCCGGCCTCCTTGCCCAGGTACGCCATCGCGTAGTACCCGGTGAGGGACGTTGCGCCCGGATCGAGGGCGACGTGCTGCGCGTCCGGCCTCTGGTAGTAGCGGGTCGATGCGCGCTGCGTGCGCGTGATGGCGTCGGCTTCTCCCCCGACGTAGCTCCCGGAGAGGAGACTCGTGAAGAGCCAGGCGCGGTTGCCCCACGCGTGGGCGAAGTCGATCCCCGCCGAGTAGGCGGAGGTGTGGAGCCGACCCGCCAGCGCGGTGCCGGCGGTATTTCGGTTCACGGCCGAGGCGAGCATCCCGAATCGGGTAAGGCCGCCCCGGATCTGGCGTCGCACGCGCCCCACGAAGTGGTTCGCCCGCGGCTCGACGATCCGCTCGTGGCCGAGGCCCGCACCGTCTGTGTAGGAGGCGACTTCCCTCGCGGTCACGGCCTCGAGCACGCCGACGGACCAGCCGTCTCCCACCCGGCCCGTGACCTTAGCCGCGGCGGCGATCGTCGTCGCAGCCGGCGTGTCGTCGAACGTCGCCTCGGCCGGGAGCAGGCCCCGAGGTGCGCGCCCGATGCGCCGTGAATAGACGAGCTCGGGTCCGGTCCCGACGCTCCCCCTCGGCCCGCCCTCCCCGAAGTTGAAGATGTCGGCGCCCTCCACGAAGAAGGGTCGCCGTTCCTGATAGCGGGTCTCGAAGGCCGTGAGGTTGATGACCGAGGGATCGAGCTCCACCTGACCGAAGTCGGGGTTGAAGGCCGCATCGAGCGTCACATTCGTCCCGACGCGGTACTTGAGATCGAGCCCTGCGCTGCCGAAGTGGTCCGATCCGCTACGGTAGGGGTTGGGGAAGTCTACGGCGGCGGGGCTGTCGAGCTGCAAGTACTCGCCCTGGGCGACTACGTAGGGGAGGAGCTCGAGCCTCCGTCCTGCTTCGATGCCCTCGATTCCGTCCAGATGCGCGAAACGCGAGACACCGGCGCGCTCGAGGAGGGGTGTGAAGGGGAAGGTCGCGTTCTCGCGGGTCCTGGTGATGTCGCGCTCGATCTGTATCCCCCAGACCTGCTCGCCGTCCGGTCGAAAGCGGAGCTGGCTGAAGGGGATCCGCATCTCCACGCTCCAGCCGGAATCGCTCACCTCGGTCCCGACGTCCCAGACGGGATCCCAGGACGAGTCGCCTTGGCCGGCGCTGTTTCCCGTGACGATCGCGTCCCCCTGGACGCCGGAGGGGTTCGTCCAGAAACGGTAGGCCGTCTCGTGGTCGTGGTAGCTGTCGAGCAGGAGGAGGAAGACGTCGGAATCCTCGAGTCCCGCATCGCGCCTCGCGAGCCGCGTCGTCACCGGACGTCGGTCGTCGAGCACGGCCCCCACGTAGATCGCGTTTTCGTCGTAGACGATCCGGACCTCGGTCTCCTCCGATACCGCCGATCCCTCGAGCGGCAGCGTCTGGATGAACGCTGCAATCGGAGGTGCGGCAGCCCATGCGGACTCATCCAGCCTTCCGTCGATCGAGATCGAGCCGATCAAAGGTGCCGCTCGAGCGCGCGCGGCCTCAGCGTGATCGTATTCCGCCGCCGGCTCGGGTCCGGGTGCGCCAGCTGATCCCTCGATCTGCTGCTCGGCGACAAGCTCGCTTTCGGAGAGGCATGTCAACACGCCCAGAAGCGCGAGCCCGAGGAGGAGAGAGTGCCGGGAAGATGATGGGAGGTACATCTAAGGCGATCCGCGGTCGTACGGCTCCGGTATCCTCAGGGGTGGCGCGGCCACGCGCTAGCTGAAGTCCACGCCGAAGACGACGGCGATGATGACCGCGCCCACGGCCGCCGGGGCCACGAATCGGATGAAAAGCCGCCAGAGTCCAAAGTTGAACCAGGAGGGCTCTGTACCATCCATCAGTTCGCTTCTCGTCGATTCGCGGGTCATGAACCACCCTGCGGCTATCGTGATCGCCAGCCCGCCTGTCGGGAGCATCCAGTTCGACACGAAGTGGTCCGCCGTGGAGAACCACCCGGCCTTGCCCGCGAAGAACTCGAATCCTGAGAGCGCCGGCACTGCGCCGAATGAGAGCGCGGCCAGGATCGTGAAGAGGAAGACGGTGGTGCCGCATGCCAGGGTGGCCCGTCGTCTGGATATGCCGTGCTGGTCGATCAGGTTGCTTGTGACGACCTCGAGAAGCGAGATCGTCGACGTCAGGGCCGCGAGTGCGACGAGAACGTAGAAGAGCGGACCGAGCAGCGCACCGAAGGGAACCTCGGAATAGAAGAGCTCGGGGAGCGAGATGAAGAGCATCCCGACCGTGGAGGCTCCTACCTGTTCCTCCATCCCCGGGACCGAGAAGATGACCGAGAACATGATCACCGTGGCGATGAGCGCGATCACCGTATCCAGGAGTACGATCAGCGCGGACATCTTCACGATCGACTGGTTCCTCTGGATGTAGGAGCCGTAGGTGATCATCGCGCCCATCCCAAGCGACAGCGTGAAGAAGGAGTGCCCCAGCGCCTCGAGCACTCCCGTGGGCTCGAGCTCCCCGAAGCTCGGGCGGAAGATGAAGGCGATCGCCTCGGCCGAGCCCTCCATCTGGAGCGCGCTGATGAGGAGGAGGACGAGAATCCCGAAGAGGACGGGGAGGACCGTGCGGGCGAGGCGCTCGATCCCGCGGTGAACCCCGAGGTAGACGACCGAGATCGTGAGAACGCTGAAGACGAGCGACAATCCGAGCTGGAGGCCACCGTTTCCGACCTGCTCACCGAAGAGATCGCCCGTCTGAAGCCCCGCCGGGAACCCCGTCAGCGTCCAGCCCACCGTACGGGTGAAGTAGAACAGCGACCACCCGGCAATCACGGTGTAGTAGCTGAGGAGTATGAACCCGCACAGCACGCCCCAGTGGCCGACGACGGCCCAGCGTGGCCCTACGGCAGCCTTGAGGGCGCCTACGACACTCTTCTGACTCATACGGCCAATGAGGATCTCAGCCATCATGATCGGAAGTCCCACGGCCAGGATACACACCAGGTATACGAGGACGAAGGCGCCGCCACGATTGTCCCAGGTGATGAAGGGGAACTTCCACAGGTTTCCGAGCCCGATGGCGCTCCCCGTCGCGGCGAGGACGAATCCGAGACTCGATCCCCAGTGTGCGCGCTCTTCGTGCATCTTTCCCCACTCCGTCTTGATTCGAGAATTGAGGGAGCGAATCTACCGCCTTGCCCCCGCCCCGGCACCTGCGGGTCGGCCGAAGCCATGGAGTCCCCGACGCGCGTTCACCATATTACCCTTGGCTCCACGGATGGGGGAGCCTGCAACGCCAGCCGCCCACACGGCGAGTGGCTCAGAGATGGCGGATCGGGTGTAAGCTCTCCAGCGCACGTCATGGAAGGCAAGGCTGAAAATGGACCGAGCTAGATCGTTGTTGGGCCCCGCGGCGGGGATCGCGTTCGGAGTCCTGGGACTCGGTCTCGTCCGGCTCGCCTTCCTCCCGGCCATCGAGGTTGTCCACTACCATGCGAACTGGGCGATGTGGGTCGAGGGCGAGCGGGTCGACTTCTCCGGCGACCGGTATATGGAGGATGTGGCGGCGTGCGTCGCCGCGGCCGAAAGCATCACCGCACCCCAGCGCGTCCACATGCACAACAATGAGCCGGATGTCGTGCACGTGCACCACCGGGGGGCGACGTGGGGCCACCTGCTTCAGAACCTGGGGTGGGGGCTCGGCTCCGACTGGGTGTACACGGACCGTGGCGAACTCTACCGGGCGGACGGGGCGAAGGAGCTGACATTCATCCTGAATGGCCTCCTCGTTCCGCCCGCCGCGAATCGGGTGGTCCGGCCGGGAGATCGGATGCTGATCTCCTTCGGGGCCGAGGCGTCGGACAAGCTCCTGAGGGATCAGTTCCCCTCCGTCCTCGCAAACGCCCCTGAGTTCGACGAGAGCTTCGATCCCGCAGGGTGTCAGGGGAACGCTGCCGAGACGTTCGGCGAGAGGCTCGGGCGCGCCTTCTGGTTCTAGCGGGCCCCGGCGTGCAGGGCCGGTACTGGGAATGACTCGAGGGGGGGAAATGGTTGTTACGGAGAAGGATGTCCTGAGTGCGCTGAAGACCGTCAAGGATCCGGAGCTCAACCTGAACCTCGTCGTTCTCGGGCTCGTGTACGGCGTCGAGGTGGACGGTGCGCATGTCGATGCCCGCATCTCGCTGACGAGCCCGATGTGCCCGGTTGCCGAGGAAATCGTGCATATGGCCGAGGCGGCCGTGCTCGGCGTGGACGGCGTCGAGAGCGCGAAGGTGCAGCTGACATTCGACCCACCGTGGAGCCCGGACCGGATCAGCCCCCTGATCCGGTCTTCCCTGGGGCTGTAGCCGGCACTTGCCGCGTCGGAGCGGTGCTCGTTCCGAGTGACGGCGGGTACGGGCGCGCCGCGCGCGTCGGGCACCCGGTACTGGGCCGTGAGAGCCGTCCCTTCCCGAAGCGCCTGCCGCCGTGGGAGCGAATGCGATTTGCAGCCGTCATCGGAGCTTCCGGCAGGGCTTCGAGACGGCAATAGTGCCGTAGTAGCGGACGTCGTCGAGACTACTCTGGAACTTGGGCTATGATCGAAATCGCTGTTTTGCCGGCTCTTCTGATCGGGGTGTGGGTCTCGGGGATTTGTCATCTGTCGGAGGTCCTGCAGCAGGACTCGACGAAGAAAACGCTCTTGGAACTGGGCGACGAGTCCGACGAGTTCAGGGAGGTTGCCAACGAAACGGCGGTAAGGTACAACGAGATCCTCCTGGACGGATATCTCCTCGACCGCATCCAGGAAGCGGGTCCCTACGACTATCCCGAGCCATTCGCAAGCGACTTGGCTGCGTATTGGCGTTCTCGGGCGCATTCCGTGGTGAATCCGCCGGCAGGTAGGATTCGCGCCGTGTGGGATGGAGTTCGGAGCGACTCGAATGGCCGAAGCCGCGCGGAGGATGGGGGAGTGAGCGCATGAGCTGCTTTCGGCAAGTCCGGTTCCTTCGCCTCGTATTTCTCCTGGCGCTCGCCGGGTGCGGGGGGCAGATGCCTGCCCTCGCCCCGAGGTCGATCGTCGTCTATTCCGGGGAGAGAGTCCTGCCGGAGAGCGAGCGGATGGCGGAGGTCGAGGCCTGGCTCACTCCGGAGCTCGAGCGGATCAATCTCGATCCCGCATTCCTGATTCGGATCTCTCCCGTCCGGGAAGAGGTGTATCCCTGGGACTGGCTGGAAATCGTGGCGGATACGGCAGATCTCGTGCTGACGGACACGGCGATCGACGCGGAGACGCCATTTCTCGTCTACGGGTACCTTCGTCTGATGGACGCCCAGGGCGCTCTCAACGAGGTGTATCCCGGTACGGTGGGTCTGACGGGCTACCCCCTCGAGAGGGCGATTCTCGAGCGCGTGGCCGAAGTCTGGCTCCTCGGGCGGTCGGTATTCGACACCCAGCCCTACGGCCCGCTCGACGAACTAGTGTACGCGAGGGAGTTCGACTATCTGGACGAGTTTATTTTTGCCACGCAGGCGGGCCGCTTCCCGGCCGAGGAAGAGGCGTACTGGACCGAGAATCCGAGGCGTGAGGAGGAGTTCCGGTCCTGGTTTAGGGATACCTTCGAGTCGGACGAGCCCCGTTTCATCCGATCACGCGAGGAGCCGTCGGGTGGTGCGGACGTCGACGATGCCGACGCGGACACTGGAATATAGGAACGTTCATGATCTCCGCTCACCCGCGCGGGACTGAAACGTCGATGGGCCATGGACTTGGGATCGGGCCAGGGCCTCCTGATCGGCTTCCCACCACCCCACCCCCCACCGAGTGTTTCACAGGAAGCCCGGAGGTCCTTATCGGCGACCCTTCACGATTTCCGCAGGCGAAGCTCCCAGGTCCGGTCCACTTCCGTCGTGTCGCTCCCGCCATCCACCAGGAGATCGACCCGTCCGCTTGCTCGGATCCGTGCATTCGACGGGGTGCCGCCCATCAGGGGGAAGCCCACCACACGGAGCTCGACGGTCCTTCCGTCCGGACCGCGTGCCTCGAGGTGTGCCCCCGTCAGGGAACGAACCGTCGGTGGGGGTCCCTCGATAAGGCGGGTCCTGAGGATCCTGTTACCGTGAGGATGATCCAGGGCGTCCACGACCCTGAGACGCGGAGGGAGCGGCGTGTGGGATGCCATCACGTTCAGGCCGTTCGGATGGTTTCGACACATTGGATTCGGAGTCGACTCGCTTGCACGCCGGAAAGCTCTCACCGCAGGGCCTCGAAGTACAGTGTAAGGACAGGCTGTGAAGAAAGGGATGGAACCGAAGTTGTCCGCTCGTTTCAGGCATGCCCATGACATCGGAGTCCGTCCCGTTCGATACGGGCGATCCCCCGATGGACTCCGCCGCCCGGCGAGTGAAGGTCGCAGTGGTCCTCGCCCTCGCCACCGTGGTGCTCCTCTCCTTGGTCGACCGAGCTGACTTCTGGCAGGCTCTGGGACTGAGCCTATACGGTGTTCTCCTGCCCTCGCTCGCCGTTGCGCAACTTCCTCTCCTCGGGAAGATCGAAGTCGGGCGTGTCTCCATCTACCGTGGCTCCTGTGCGACCATATTCTCGGTCGGCGCGCTCGCCGCCGCGCTGGGATGGCTCTCGAATGGTGATGCCTTCTCCGGACTCATGCCCGTCTCCCTGCCTCGGATCCTTCTCTGGACCTGCGGCGTCAGCGGAGCGGGCTTGGCCTTGATCTGGGCCTCGCAGGCGGTGGCACGCCGCCGTGGGGATGGCGCCATCGAATTCGTGCTCCGGCTGATTCCCAGGACCGCTCGCGAGAAGAGGCTCTTCATCGGACTCTCCATCATCGCGGGCTTCGGGGAGGAAATCGCGTACCGGGGCTATATGCTGACGACGCTGGAGCTTCTGGGTCTCGGCCACTGGGGCTCTGGCCTCATCTCGTCCGCAGCATTCGGGATGCTCCACGCGTACCAGGGCCCGGCTGGCATCCTTCGGACCGGGTTGACCGGACTCGCACTGACGCTTCCAGTGCTCGTGACCGGGAGCCTGATTCCGTCGATCGTCTCCCATGCACTCATGAACATCGTAGCGGGCCTCGCAATTGGCCCTCGAATGGTGGCAGAAGCCGAAGGGTCGCTTGAACCCGCATCTTGAAGTGAATCGGGATCTTCGTCGCGGGAGGATGAAAGCGAGGGGATCGTTCGGGAGTCGCCATGTGAGGAGCCGGGGCCGGCTGACGACTCCCGGTCGAGGCGTGAGAAGAGAGACCTTTCGATGAGTGGACAGGTTCGGTATGCTGCGGTTGGAGGGGTCTGACTGTGTGAGCGTCACGGGGTTGCCTGGCGGCGCTGCCGATTCGCATCGTGGGTTCTGCTGTTATGGAGGGGTCCGTGATCGTCGCCTGCAGCTACGAGGAGCTCAACGCGCTCCGCTCCGGTGCCGAGGGATTTCTGGATCCGGGGCCGTCTGGCGGCGGCGTTGACATGCCGAAAGCCACTCGTGCGGCTGTGGAATTCCTTCTGACTCGTCTTTCCGGAGACCTCTCCCTCTCCACCCTCGCAGAACAGATGGAGGTGCAGCACGCCGTTCAGGCAATCGTTGGGCACCTCAGGTCCGAGATGGAGCTTCACGTGCTCTCCGCTCACCCGGCGGCCGAGCTGTCCGTCGCCGCGTACTTTGACTTTGCACATGCGCTATCGGTGCTGGGTCGCATCGGGGAGGCCGGAGAGGAGATGCGGGTTCTCGTCGAGGTGATGACTGGCACCCCGGCGGACGGAGGCACGATCCGCACATTCGTCTTTCCTGACTGACCGCGCCGAGCGGGGTTCGGCTCCGTTCGCCCTCACCGACGCGGAACGATAGTGTGCGGTGCTACTGCCTTGGTCGCCTCGAGGTACCTCTATGTGCCCCGTAGGAGGCCCCTAGTCCATGACGCCATCGGTCAGGCACGGGCGGGGGAACCGTTCCCGTCGGTCCCCTGCCGGCCCTCCGGTCGCCTCCATATCTGCTTGGGATCCTGTCGTAGAGCCAGTCGTATGGCTGGAAGCCGTGTCAATGGGCACCGAAAATGTCACACTTTTGGGCATTGAAAATGTCACACTTCGCGGCGTGGCCCGCGGAGGGAGCGGAACGACCGGAGCGGGACGCGCCGCTGGGAGCTGGGCCGTGATCCCGACGCTCGATTTCCAGGTTCACGCTCGTGGACCGGCCCGCCGACAAGAGGTGTCTGAATCGATAGCCCCGTGCAACCTCGTCACCGAGGCTCACACTTGCGTGCGGTGTGAGTGTCCGACGGCTTCGAGGGACCCCGATTCCGTACCCGAACTGGGCATCCAAGCGAGTGCCCTGCCCGTCGTATGGGGTAACGACTGTGGAGCCACGCTCCCACAGATGTTCGACGCCGCTCGCGGCCCTATCCCAAGCCGGCGCAAAGCCGACGGACGGGCCGCGGTTGGACACGTCGGGGTCGAAGAGAACCCGTGTGCTGAAGCCCCACTTGTCTATTGTGCCTTCGTGCATCGCGAGCCAGCGGCCCTCGCTCTCGATGCTATTCATGCTCGGCCCTTCGTTTCGATCGGTCGCCATCGATCAGCCGGGCATCCACAGCCTTGCCGTTCCGAAAGCGGAATACCAAATGTTCGTCAGCGGATACGCGCACGTTCCATTGGCCCGCGTGGCTATCGTCGGCGGTTGCATCCGTAGACTTGGCGCGTCAGCGCTCACGGGGATGCGTCGGCTCCTGCAGTCGGCATAGAATGCGCCGAACCCGTGGCACTGGATCCGCCGGCACCCGAGCCCGGCGGTACTCGTCGTCGGCAACACTGACGCGGGAGGTCCGCGCGCCCGGCCTCGGGAGGGGGGGACGATAAACGGGCCACGGGATCCGCACTGAGCGTCGACGAGAAAGGGACGGGAAGGGCATCGCGCGCTGGCCCATGCCCCAACTCTACCGATTGATCTGTCGCGTTCGTCTTCCACACGGCCGTGTCCCTCGGCATCATTGGGGCGCCCCACGATATTCACCTCCAAGGACCAGGAGCACGCATGAACATGGCTCGGAAGCGGGAGCGGATCCTTCCACGCCTGATCGAGGAGGAGATGCGCGAGGCGTTTCTCGACTACTCCATGAGCGTGATCGTGCAACGGGCCCTCCCCGACGTCCGGGACGGCCTGAAGCCCGTCCACCGCCGCATCCTCTTCGCGATGAGCGAGCTCGGGCTCCTCCCGGAGCGGCCCCACAAGAAGAGCGCCACCGTCGTCGGCGAGGTGCTCGGGAAGTACCATCCCCACGGGGACGCGGCCGTCTATGACACGCTCGTGCGGATGGTGCAGGACTTCTCCCTCCGGTATCCGCTTGTGGACGGACAGGGTAACTTCGGCTCGGTCGACGGCGATCCGGCTGCGGCCTACCGTTACACGGAAGCGAAACTCTCCCCTGTCTCGCTCGAGCTCCTCTCCGACCTGGACAAGGACACGGTGGAGTGGGCTCCGAACTTCGATGGGCGGCTCTCAGAGCCGTCCGTCCTTCCGGCGAGGCTCCCGAATCTCCTCGTGAACGGCTCGGCGGGGATCGCCGTCGGAATGTCGACGAACATCCCGCCGCATAACCTGCGGGAGGTCGCGGCCGCCTTCCGGCGCCTGGTCGAGGATCCGGAGTGCACAGTGGCCGATCTCATGGAGGATATCCCAGGACCCGACCTCCCGACGGGCGGCTTCGTGATCGGGACGGAGGGGATTCGGGAGATGTACGAGTCGGGCCGGGGCCGGATCGCCATGAGGTCGCGGATCGTCAGGGAGGCGCTTCGCGGCGGCAAGGAGCGGCTGGTCGTGACGGAGCTCCCCTACAGCGTCTCCAAGGCCCGGGTCATCCAGCAGATCGTGAATCTCTCGCGGAAGGGAAGGCTCCCGGACGTCACCGACGTACGTGACGAGTCAGACCGGGACGGGATGCGCCTCGTCCTCGAGCTCAAGCGGGGAACGGGCGTGCCGGCCGTCCTTCGCACCCTGCACCGAAGCACGCACCTGCAGGTGAATTTCGGGGCGATCCTCCTCGCCCTCGATCACGGTGAGCCGAGGGAGTTCAATCTGAAGGAACTCCTCGAACGATACCGGGATCACCGGCTCGAGGTAATCGTCCGAAGGTCCAGGCATGAACTGGAGAAGGCGGAGGCCGAGCGGCACGTCATCGAGGGCCTCCTCCTGGCGCTCGACCACATCGACGAAGTGATCGAGCTGATCCGGCGCTCGCGAGACCGGGCTACGGCGGGCCGCCGGCTCGAGGAGCGATTCGGCCTCTCGCCGACGCAGGCGGAGGCGATCCTCCGGATGCGGCTCGGACAACTCACGGCGCTCGACCGCGTAGAGCTCGAGGAGCGCCGGAGCACGCTCGAGCGGTCCATCGAAGAGTTGAGGGCGCTTCTCGCCAGCGAGTCCAGGCAGCTCGCGCTCGTGGTCGAGGAGCTGAGCGAGTTGATCCGAGAGTTCGGAGACGCGCGGCGGACCGTCATCCTCGCGGAGGGGGAAGAGGAGGAGCCGGCGGCGGACGTGGTCGCGGACGAGGATTTCGTGATCACTGTCAGCCGCCAGGGATTCGTGAAACGGATCCCGGTCCACCTCTACCAGCGTCGCGTCCGGGGTGGCAAGCCGCTCGCCGGGATGGAGAAGTACCGGGACGACTGGCTCGAACGGGTCTTTATGACGCGGAGTCGCGGCTGGGTGCTCGTCTTCACCAAACGCGGACGGGTGCACTTCCTCTCGGTCCTGGATACCCCGGAGTCCGCCCCCGCGTCCAGGGGACAGTCCGTCTACGCGCTCACCCAGGCGGACCGGAGGGACCCGATCGTCGCACTCGTCCCGGTGGAGGAGTTGGGCGGGGAGCACCGCCACCTGGTCTTCGTCTCCCGATGCGGCTTCGTGAAGCGGACGAGCATTGAGGAGTTCTCCCGCCCCCGGGCCGGCGGGATCATCGCTTCGGGTGTCAGGGAGGGGGACGGAATCCTCGAGGTCGTTCTCTCCGACGAGCGGTCACAGGTGATGCTCCTGACAGGGCATGGCCGCGCGATCCGCTTCGAAGGCAAGGAGATCCCCGCCAGGGGGCGGACGGCCCGGGGGGTGAAGGGGATCGACCTCCGGGACGGTGACCAGGTTGTCGGGGCGATCCTGGTACGAAGGGATGCCTCCGTCCTGACGATGAGCGGGAGCGGTACGGCGAAGAGGACCCCGCTCACGGAGTTTCCCCTTCAGAAGCGGGGCGGCCTTGGAACGCTGGCCCTCGCACCCGCTGCCGAAACGGGGCTCGTCAGCGCTCTGGAGGTCGTCGCCGATGACGAGGTCGCGGTCATCACCGCGAGCGGTGCAGTGAGCCATCTGGATGTTCAGGCGGTGCCGGATCAGGGACGGCGGACCGTCGGGAGTCGAGTGGTTCAACTGCCTGCCGGCGACCATATCGTCGCGATGACGCGAAGCATCGGCTCAGCAGGGCTCGGGGCGGCATCGGCTGCGCCGGGCCGAGGGGGGGATCCCGGGGCGCCATCCCCGGCGGACCGTGCCGGCGTCGGTCAGGCGGAGCTGTTCGAAGCGGAGTGACCGTCAGGGAAATCTGCCCAGAAGATCGTTCAGGATCCGGTGTGTGAGGCCCCAGACCGGACGGCCGTCGAGCGAAATCGCGGGAAAAGAGAGGGTGTGGCCCGCGGCCCGGCGATGGTGCACACTCCGGTTTCGAGGATCGCGAAGGTGATCCAGCGGTGTCCAGAACGTGTTCGCCACTTCGGGGGAAAGCTCGCCCACCCGGGTGCCGCGCGGGACAGCAAAGACGAGCGGCAGGACGGAAAGCCCGGGCACGTGGACGGATTCGGGTTCGACCACGTCGAGCCGGCCCAGCGCCCTTCCGTACGAGTTCAGCTCGATCGCGGTCTCCTCGAGGGTTTCCCGCGCGGCGGTCTCGAGTAGAGTCCGGTCCGGGGCTGCGCGCCGCCCGCCCGGGAGCGCCATGTGACCGGACCACGGATCGTGCTGCGACTCCGCCCGCTCGATGAGGAGCACTTCCGGCGTGCCTTCCCCGGGTCGGAGCACCACCGCCACGGCTGCGGTCCATCCACCCTCGCGCGGCTCGGGGTCATCCCGTGTTCCGTGGTAGGGCGCGATTTCTGGCACGGCGCTAAGCCCCCACGGAGCTCGTCCCCCGTCCCCCTCGGCCACGCTCTCAGACCCCCCTCCCGGCAGGGTCCCAGATGTGCTTGTGGAGCTGGGTCTGGACCCGGACGGGAAGCCGGTCCTCGAGCACCCATGTGGCGAGATTCCCGAGACCGGGACCGTCCTCTCCCCAGACGGGCGAGACAAGGAGGGCCCCCAGGGATCCATCCTCGATGCGCCGATCCAGTCCTCGGCCTCGGATCACTGTGCGGCACCACTCGTAGTCGGCGCGCCCGGCGATCACGAACTTGACTTCGTCGTTGGAATCCAGATGCCCGAGGTTCTCCCAGCGGTTCCGGTAGCACTCCCCCGAGTCCGGGCACTTGAGGTCCATGATCACGTGGGCTCGAGGATCCAGCGCCGATATGTCTTCGGATCCGGAGGTCTCGATCAGCACGGTGAAGCCTTCTTCCAGGAGGCGATCCACGAGGGAGAACGCGCTCCTGTGGACCAGCGGCTCTCCTCCGGTGATCTCGACGAGTCGGCACCCGATCTTCCGGACCCGATCGAGGATGTCGTCGAGAGAGAGCTTGTGTCCCCCGTGGAAGGCGTAGGCCGTATCGCACCAGGCGCATCGGAGCGGGCAACCGGTCAGCCGAACGAAGGTGCAGGCTATCCCGGTCCAGGTGGACTCGCCCTGGATCGAGTGGAATATCTCGGTGACACGTAGGAAGGGGCTGCTCAACACGGATCCTCATGCGAACGGGTGTGAGCCTCGCGGATCATCTGGTCCAGGAGCTCCTTGACTCGCCAGAGCGGGGTCTTGGCGAGCTCACCGAGCACCGCTTCCCGGCTGATGCCCCTCTCCAGGGTTGCAGTCTCGAGGTGGCCCACCACGCCGAGCCCCGTGGCGGCCCAACGGGGAAAGACGAGGTATCCCTCATAGGGAGCGAGGAGGTTTGGCGTCTGCTCCACTTCGGCCGACACCGTGTACGGCTCCCCGTTCACCCCTTCGAAAGCGGGGGGGCGGTTGTGTTCCTTCAGATAGCCGCCGAGCGTGAGGTCGGCCTGGGCGCGGACGGGTCCCTCCACGCGATCGTCCTCCCGGTCTTCCTCGCTCGCCCGTTCCCGGATCTCGGACATCCCTGTTCCCTCCTCGACCCCTGCGCCGCAACGAAGTAACAAGAAGCTACAAGGTTAGGTGCTCTGTCGGCCGGGAGACAGGGAGGTCGCGTCTGGGGTGAGGCGCCAGCTCGCGCCCTGGCGACGGACGACCATCGTGACCGACGCAGGACCGGGCGTCGGAGCGGCGCCGTTCGGCATGCCGTTCCCGGGAGGGAGTTGCGAGTGTTTTCTCGCCGTGCGTGTCCATGGGTCTTTCTCGCGACCGGGACCGGCCTAGCCGTAGTGCAGCCGTAGTCCGCCGGCGCGTAGCAGTGCGGCGGCGTTTCTTCTGTTGTATATCGTGAATTCGACGAGCACGGTCGGCCAGCTGCTCCGCGGACCGTATCTCCTACTATCTCGTCAAAGACCGGACTCGCTCCAGATGCAGTGCGAGTCCACCAAGGCGCCGGGCGGACGTCCAATCCCTCTCACGGGAACTCGTCCTCCAGGCACCAGCCGCCGCTCCACCTGCCTATAGGAGGCTGTGCAACATGGCTGCTCAAGACACCGGCCCGAACGCCGGCGTGCGCTATGAACCTGATGAGAAGCCGCCAGCACTCCTCTCGCTGGGCCTCGGTCTGCAACTGGCTATCCTGTGCGTTGCCGGCATCGTACTGACTCCCGCGATCGTGATTCGGGCCGCAGGCGGATCCGAGACATTCCTTGTCTGGGCCGTGTTCGCTTCAGTGGCGATCAGCGGTGTCAGCACGCTGACCCAAGCCGTGCGCCTTGGCCGTATCGGTTCCGGCTACGTGCTCCTGATGGGTACCTCGGGGGCCTTCATTGCGGTCTGCATAACGGCGATCGCCGAGGGTGGACCGGCGATGCTGGCCACGCTGGTGCTCACGTCTTCGCTCTTCCAGTTCGGACTCGCCTCAAGGCTCTCGCTCTTTCGCCGGATCCTGACGCCGGGCGTGGCGGGCACCGTCATCATGTTGATTCCGGTCACGGTCATGCCGCTCATGTTCGACATGCTGACCGATGTGCCGGCAGGGGGGCCGTCTATCGCCCCCGGATTCTCTGCGCTGGCCACGGTCCTGGTCATCACGGGTCTCGCGCTCAAGGCCACAGGGGCACTCCGCCTGTGGGCACCCGTCGTCGGCGTCGTCGCCGGCTCGGCGGTGGCGGGGCTGTTCGGGATCTACGACACGAACCTCGTCGCCGAAGCGGCGTGGATCGGACTTCCCTCGGGAGGATGGCCGGGTCTGGACTTGAGCTTCGGACCGACCTTCTGGACACTCCTTCCGGCCTTCGCCTTCGTGACCCTGGTCGGTGCCATCGAAACCATCGGGGATGCGGTTGCGATCCAGCGTGTCTCCCACCGCCAGACGCGCGCCGTCGATTTCCGTGCCGTGCAGGGTGCGTTGGCCGCCGATGGATTGGGCAACCTCTTGTCCGGTCTGGTGGGCACGATTCCGAACACCACCTATTCGACGAGCGTATCGGTGACCGAGCTCACCGGGGTCGGGTCCCGGAGGGTCGGCGTGGCGGTCGGCGCGGCGTTCATCGGGATGGCGTTTCTGCCCAAGGTGCTCGCCGTGCTGCTCGCGATACCGGGACCCGTTGCGGCGGCCTACATTACGGTCCTGATGGCGATGCTGTTCGTGATCGGGATGAAGATCGTCGTGCAAGAAGGCATCGACTACCGCAAGGGCCTGGTCGTCGGGGTGTCGTTCTGGATCGGGGTGGGTTTCCAGAACGGCGTGATATTCCCGGAGTACTTCGACGGCTTCGCGGCTGGCCTGCTGCAGAACGGGATGACGGCTGGTGGTCTGGCGGCGATCCTCATGACGATGTTCGTGGAATTGACGAAGCCTCCCCGGAGGCGTATGGAGGTCGAGTGCAACCTGTCCGCCCTGCCGAAGATCCAGGAGTTCCTGAGCGACTTCGCATCCCATAGCGGGTGGGGGCACACGATGCGGAACCGTCTCGACACGGCGGCCGAGGAGACCTTGCTCACGTTGTTGCAGCGGGACGAGGCGGCCGAGAAACGAGAAGCACGACGGCTGCAGCTCGTGGCGTACAGGGAGGAAGGCAGCGCGGTCCTCGAGCTCATCGCCTCGCGTGGCGACGAGGAGAACCTCCAGGACCGGGTGGCTTTGCTCGGCGATAACACGGATGCCCCGCCCGTGGAACGGGAGATCTCTCTCAGGCTGCTCCGGCATGTGGCATCTTCGATCCGGCATCAGCAGTACCATGACACCGACGTCGTTACCGTCCGCGTGAAGGCCCCGGCACCGGATGCGTAGTCGGCCCGCCGGACCGGTACGGCGAAGCAGGTTGCGACTGAGCTTCCCGATGACCCTACCAACCCGTCCTCTCCTGCGGATCATCGCGCTCGCCGCGCTATCTGCGTCCGCCTGCAGCACCGGGGCTCCCCGGCCGCTCTCGCCCCGGAACCTGATCGTGCTGATTGCCGATGGAGCCGGCGTCGAGCACTGGACACTGGCGTGGTTCGCTCGGGAGGCGCTGGCGGTGCGGGAGTTTCCGGTGGCAGGCCTCATCGATACGCGAGGCTACGGTCATGTCGTGACGGGGAGTGCGGCGGGCGCCACCGCGCTATCGACCGGCACCCGAACGTTCTTCGGAGCCATCGCGGTCGGGCCGGACTCGACGCGCCTGGAGACCGTGCTGGAAGTTGCCGCGCGGCAAGGGATGGGGACGGGGCTCGTCACGACTGCGTCCATCGCCGATGCCACTCCGGCCGCCTTTGCTGCCCATGCGGTATCCCGCACTGAGCAAGCGCGCATCGTCCGGCAGATGATCGATCTTCCCGTAGATGTGGTCATGGGGGGCGGTCGGCGGGTGTTCGAGATCGCCGAGGAGCGTATCGGTGTCGACCTATGGGCGCAGGCCGCGGAGCGCTACGAAATCGTCGAGTCGCTGACAGAGCTGGAGGCCGTCGACACCGATTCCGAGACAGCTCTCCTCGGAGTATTCGCCGGGGGCGAGATGCCAACTGTGGCCGAGAGGTCTCCCAGCCTCGCGACGATGATGTCCGTCGCGCTCGATGTGCTCGACAACCGCCCGGAGGGGTTCTTCCTGATGGTCGAGAATGAGGGCACCGATACGGAAGCTCATCGAAATGCCGATCGGGACGTCCTCGTCGCGGAGATGCTCGGCTTTGACGAAGCCGTGCGCCTGGCCCTCGACTTCCATCGCCGCGATCCCGAGACTCTGGTAATCGTGACCGCGGACCACGAGACCGGCGGGATCAGTCTTGCCGCGGCCGAGAACCGCGTCGACACCCTGCAGTACGCGACCGCGGACCACTCGGCGGCCTTCGTACCGCTGTTTGCCGTGGGTCCCGGCGCGGAGCACTTCGGCGGGCTGAAGGAGAACCGGGAGGTGGGGGAGCTGCTGCTGGAGGCGGTGCGTCGCTGAAGGAGACGCTGGGCGGCTCCCCGCGAGACGAGGCCAGGCCCGGTTTGGAATCCAAGCGGGGTCGGTCAGCGGTGGGTGCCACCTTCAGTGAAGGAACCGCCTGACCGGGACCTCCATAACGGTGGTGTGATGGAGTGCCCGGGTCAGGCACCGGCGCGGAAGTGACCGCGGATCCGTGCGAGTCCTTTTTCTATGTTCTCGACCGATGTGGCGTAGGAGAAGCGGAGGAAACCCTCGCCGTTCTCGCCGAAGGCGGTGCCCGCCAGCGCCGCCACACCCGCCTTCTCCAGGAGCTCCGTCTCGAGTTCCTTCGCGCTGAGCCCGGTCCGGGTGATTCGGGGGAAGACGTAGAACGCGCCCCTCGGACGCAGGCACTCGAATCCGGGGATCGAGTTCAGCCCGTCGACGATCGTGTCTCGCCTCCTGCGAAACTCTCGAACCATCGCCTGCACCGGACCCCGGTCCATTCGCAGGGCGGCAGCTCCCGCCACTTGGCAGAACGCCGGCGCGCAGGAGTTGGAGTTGACCTGAAGCTTCGTGACCTGCTCCGCCAGGTCCCGGGGCATCACCCCGAAGCCGAGCCTCCAACCCGTCATGGCATAGGTCTTGGACCAGCCGTCCAGGATGATCGTCCGCTCCTGCATTCCCGGAAACCGGCTGATCGAGACGTGCTCCCCCTCGTAGAGGATCTCGCTGTAGACTTCGTCCGACAGAACGATGACGTCCCGGTTTGCGAGGCCTTCGGCCAGTTGCTCGAGGTCGTGGGCCGGAACGACGCCTCCCGTCGGATTCTGCGGCGAGTTGAGGATCACCATCCGCGTCCGGTCCGTCACCTTGTTCAGGAGTTCCCCGGCATCGAAGGTGAAATTCCGTTCCATCCCTAGGGGAGCCGGGACCGGGGTGGCTCCGGTGAAGCGGATCATGGACTCGTAGATGGGAAACCCGGGGTCGGGGTAGATGACCTCGTCTCCGGGCTGGAGCAGAGCAAGCATGGGGAAGAAGATGATCGGCTTGGCGCCGGGTGTGACCACAACTTCTTCCGGCTGGACACGGATCCCGCGGGTGCGGGAGACGTGCTCCGCGACGGTCTCGCGCACTTCTGGGATCCCAGCCGCCGGGGTGTAGTGGGTGTAGCCGTCGGCCAGCGCGCGGTTCGCCGCCTCGATGATCTCGATCGGGGTGTCGAAGTCGGGCTCCCCGAGCTCGAAGTGCACCATGTCGTGGCCCTGACGTTCCAGCTGCATGGCCCGGGTGAATACCTCAAAGGCCGTCTCGGTGCCCAGTCGACTCATGCGTGTCGCAAGTCTCATGCTTCTCCTAATTGTTCGTCTCGGAAGTGCCTGAAGAAGTCGGCGGATTCACCCCTCGGAATGCTGAGTGACTCCCAGCACCTGGACTGGACCCGGGCCAGGAGGACGATTTGGCCGGCGTGGTACGCAGCGTGAGCGAGCTGCATCGCGATCGCGGTGCTGACTGAAACCGGCTGGCCACGGAGGCGGATAACACGCCCGAGATCCCCGTCGCTCAGGTGGTTCAGCGTGTCATAGAGAAGCCTCCACCCGGAGGACCAGTTCTCCATGAGTGCAGTCCGGGTGTCCTGGATCGTGAGCTCGAACTCGGAGTCCCGGTCGCGGTCGGCTTTCTCGCCGTCCGTCGTCAGAAAATCTGTCCACCGGGACCGAAGATTCCCGGCGAGGTGCTTGACCAGAATCCCGGCGCTGTTGGAATCGGCACCGGGATCGCCGAAGAACGCCTCGTCGTCCAGACGAGAAAGGCTGGCATCGGCAGCTCGGTGGTAGCGTCGAAACTCGTCGCGGAAACCGGCGATGAATCGGTCGATGTGGTACCTCCGAAGCCGGCATGTAAGGGGTCTCGGACTCGGTGCCACCCGGCCCGAGGGAGAGGTTATAGGGTACGGACGCCGAGGCCAAGGCCCGGGAGGAGTCGTGGATCGGGCTCCGCTAGCTGGCTCGCCCAGTCGAGGAGACGCTGATTGCTGCCGCCCCGCCGTTACGCGCCGACATCCTCCCTGGTCTCGGCGAGCACCAGATCGACGACCTGCCGCAATGCCTCTTCCCTGCTGTCCCCTTCCAAGCGGCGGATGCGGTAGAGGTCGAGCTGGCGATCCGCGCCCGTCCCCTCCCGGATGATCGTCAGCGCGTGGCGCAGCTCCGCCTCGCAACCTAGCGCGCGTGCATCGGCTGCGAGTTCGTCGACGAGCTCGGCTGTGTGGTCGTAGATGTCCGACCGCCCGGCGTCGGATGTGCTGTTGCTGAGGAAGGCGAAGACGCCGTAGCGCTGGGCTATCCAGCGGTCCTCCGATATGAGCTCGGTGAGGGGTTCGGGAGGCAGCTCACCCTCCAAGTCCCGCCGCGTCAGCCACCGGACGAGGGACGCGTAGATGGCCACGATGCTCATCGCTTCCTCAAGCCGCGTACAGACGTCGCAAATTCGCATTTCCACGGTCGGATACGCGTGGGAAGGGCGGATGTCCCACCACAATTCACTGCCGTCCCGGATGAAATCCATGCGCCGGTATTCGTCGATGAGCTGCTCGTACTCTGCCCAGGACCCCAGCGGGCCCGGCATGCCCGTGCGCGGAAGACTGCCGAACAGGATCAGCCGGTACGACTTGAACCCGGTCTCATGTCCCGCGTTGAAGGGCGACGAGGTCGAGAGTGCATGGATCAACGGCAAGTAGCGCCGGATCGCAGTCATGACCCGTATGCGCGTGTCCGCGTCGCCGAAGCCGACGTGGATGTGCATGCCACCGACGACGGCGCGTCGCACCGTCTCTTGGAAGGTAGCCGCGAAGCGCCCATACCTATCCAGTGGCGTGGGAGCCTGATCCCTCCATCTCGCCAGCGGGTGTGTGGAGGCGGCCATGACGGCCGCGCCGTGCGCTTCAGCCGCCTCAATGACGGTCCGGCGGGTATCGCGCAACGCCGCGCGTACCTCGGCCACTGACCCGCACACCTGGGAATTCGTTTCGATCTGCGAGCGCAGGAATTCCCGCACGACCTTGTGCGGCCCGCGATTCTCCTCGCAACTCTCAAAGATGCCGGGGTCCGGATCGGCGAGAAGATCACGAGAATCGGTGTCAACGAGGAAGAACTCCTCCTCGATCCCGAGCGTGATGGGGAGATCCGCCGCACTTGCCGGGTAGGCCGAGTCTCCAGGCGCAGGCCCGTCACTCATGGCTGTAGCCATTCAATCGCATTTCGTCGGCTGTCCTGGTCGATAGCCTGGCCGTTCCTTGCTGCGCTGGGGCTCGAGGTCACGCTCCCATCAGGAAGCTACCCTCCGTGGAGGCACGATTGGAGGTTTCTCGCTGGCCAGCCAGCGCACAGGATTCGATCCCGTATTTTCCCCGCGCAGGCCGTGGTCACCGTACGGAATTGAACCACCCCCGGGACAGTATACCGTTCCCCGGCTCGGTGAAACGACTGGCCTTGTCCAACGAAGAGTGAGTATCCATGTCAAGAGAGTACCGCTAGGAGCGGGGCCGGGGAGACACGGCGGACAGACGGTAGCTGTGAACGCGGGACGCGGTCGCTGAGTCAGGCGAGAGCTCATGGCTGGAGCTGTTTGCCTTTGCTTGCCGGTCGGGTGAATGGCGCTCATGCG
Organism: Longimicrobiales bacterium; assembly: GCA_965218255.1. Taxonomy (GTDB): domain Bacteria; phylum Gemmatimonadota; class Gemmatimonadetes; order Longimicrobiales; family Gaopeijiaceae; genus JAAXGI01. Next base: position 407,172 of record CBDCKJ010000001.1, read on the forward strand.
TGGTGTCCGGGCGCGTACGCCGTCCAGATGCGGTCCTGCAGGACGAGGGTGTTGGCGAGGATCAGGAGCTTCCGCATCACCGCCGTAAGGGCGACCTTCGGCGGTTTGCCCTTGGCGACGAGGGCTACGTACTTGCGCTCGAGGGAGGTCGGGATTGCACCGGATCGCAACCAACGCGGGCATGTAGAGCAAACGGCGCACGTGGTGCCTGCCTCCCTGAATGAAGCTGCGTCCCTTCCAGGAGCCGGATTCCCGAGTCACCGGGGCGAGTCCGGCGAGGCTGGCGGCACGGGACCCGGTGAGGGTGCCGAGTTCAGGCATATGGACGATCAGTCCTGCGGCGGTGACGTCGGAGATGCCGGGGATGGAGGTCAGGATCTCGGACTGGCGCTCCAGAGCCTCCTCTGCCTGGAGCCGTTTGCGGATCTCGGCGTCGATGCGCTTAATCTGGCGCTCGATCTGCTTCAGCCGCTGCTTGTTGAGCTGTTTGGCCACGGGGGTGCGCAAGTGTTTGCCGCGGTTGGTGCTGGCGACCCGGTCCTCGACCAGCGCATCGCGGACCAGCTGGAGTTCGGCCAGGTCGCGCTGCCCTTCGGACTTGGATTGAGGCGCGCTCGGATCCCTCGGTGGTCCTTTACTCTCGAGGAGCGGGGCGGCGGAGCGGGCGAGACGCACGAACATCGACGGAGGCGGTTGCTCGGTCCCGGGTCTCTTCGCTTTGCGCGAAACCTGCGGGTCGCGGCGCTGCGCCACCTGTTCGAGAGCGTCGTGGAGGACTACGCACGCTGTGATCTGTCCCGCCTCCTCCTCCCGGAGTTCACGACTCTGGAGATCGCTGCATTGCTCCTTCCGGCCCGAACCGCTTCGCATAATGTGCGAACAGGTCCTGGTGCCGCTGGCTTGTGAAAGGCTCGGCCGGGCTCTCCGCGAGCCGTGCCTCCAGAAATGCGAAGCAGATGTCCCAGCCTGCCGCGTCCCGTGCCCCTCGTCCCCGGTCGTCAAAGGTGTGCGAGAAGGTGAGAAGCGTGCCGTCGGGACGGTCTTCGAGTTCCCAGCGCAACACGTCGGCGTCCCATCTGTACTCGAGGACGCCGGGTGGATCCAACACGGACATCTCGCCGGTCATGACCATCCCCTCCTCGGTTGAATCTGCCGGTAGCTGACCGAGCTCCCGAGGGAATATGAATTGGAGGGCGGCACCCACCTCTCGGTCACCCACCATGCGGGCCGGAAACCACGTGGAGAGCTCATCTTCCGCCGCGATAGCCCGCCAAACGCGCTCGCGCGAATGGCTGAGGAATCGCTCGAATCGAAGGGTGTGTCTCCCGCCCCGCTCTACCAGAATTCCGGCGCCTTCGCTCATGTACATCACTCGCTTCTTGAGTGCTCGAGGTGCGTCTCGAGGCCCTCAAGGCGGGCCTCCCGATTGGTTTCGCGGCGCGCTGCCTTCTCCTTCCCAGCGGTGGTCAGCTTCTAGCCCCCGCTAGGTGAGTGACTTCGGTATCTCTCAAACAGCTGCGGAGGAGGTTCGCTGGCCACCCGTCCTCTCTTGTGGTCACCCGTCATGTGACTGCCGTCTCACCTCAAGCTCGATGTTCTCCCGATCGAACGGGGCAGAGCTGTAGCCTGCTGCCGCCGACACGGTCGGACCCGCGACGATTCGGGTGGCGACACGTCCGTCCAGGGCCTCGCACTCGCCGAAAGTAGAAACATATCTCGCTTGGCCCCCAATCCCGCGGTGTCGTTGAAGCTTGCCCAACAGCGCCGCAACGAAGCCCGCGAGGGTCTCGCCCGAGGCATCGACCGGAACGCCTACCGCAAGGCCCCGTAGCCGGCGATTGTCGCCCCGGGGCTGGAGGGCGGGTGGGGTTTCGCAGCTCACCGAGTGTTTCCCAGGGAGCCCGATGTGCATCGCGAGCTTGCCGATCATCTGTGCGCACGGCGTCCAGGGATCTCTCATGCCTCCGCCTCCCCTGCGTGCGCGTCAGCCACCACCTTGAAGCCTCGGCACGTGAGCACGGGGAGCGGCGGGTATTTCGGGTAGCGTGGGTCCTCTTCGGAACGCTGACAAAGCAAGAAGATCGAGCCTCGCCGGTTCTTCACCAGGCGCCTGAAGGTGCAGCCGTCACAGAGTCCGACCGCTGGTTTCACGAGCGGATGCCCAGGAGGGCGGCCTGGCGCCCGGAACTTCCTCTCCGGTGTGAGAAGAGGCCGGCATCGCCGCACCGTGTGCACTGCTCCGAGACTGTCAGGTGGCTCTCCGGTACCCCGTGGGCTCGAGCCCGCGAGACGAGGACGGCACGCACATCCGCCGCCGTGGCACGGGAGGGCGCAGGGAGCCCTAGGGCTTCGAAGACCTCCGGGCCAACCTCGTAGCAGCGCCCGCAGATGGCCGGGCCGCAGTGCACGTGAAGACGTGCGGGCTGTGCATCGAAGCGTGTCGCCAGCGTCTCGACGCCCGAGGCCATGATGCCGCTGGCTATGCCCCTCCATCCGGCGTGCAGGAGGGCAACGACACGGTGCTCGGGGTCCACGACGTAGACCGGTACGCAGTCGGCCACGGTAACAGCCAACAGTACGTCGGCCGCCGAGGTGGCGTGGCCGTCCGCCGGGCCGCTGTCGATGTGCACACCATCCGGAAGAGTGCCGTGCACGGCCACAGTGGTCTCATGCACCTGACGCGCATGCGCTAGGGCCCTGAATCCCGTGGCCTTGAGGAGGGCCCACCATCGCTCAGGGGCCGCAGGTGGAGGCGCATCGCCAAAGAGCCTCAGATCGAAGGGGTCGTCCTCGGATCCGGCGTGTGTGATGCCGGCCATCACCCACGGGAAGCGTTCCACCCACTGGGCAACGGGACGAAAGGGCACAGGGCGGTTGGTGAGCATCTCGAAAGCTCTGAGGCCCGGGAGTGATTATCAAGAAGGCCGCCCTCCGACGCCGACTGGACGGAGCCCCTGTGTTCGGACAGCATGGGGTAGGTTTTCGGCTGGCTGCGGAGCATACCGGGCCTCGGATTCCTTCGCCGGCCAAGCTTGCGGCACCGAGCGGGACGCGGTGCCCATTGCCATCCGATGAGCTACGGGCGCGCTCCGCGTATGGACGCTCGCTGTGCCCCACCCAGCCGAATAGGAGTCGCTTGTCTGTTTCATTCTTAGGTATGTCGGTTTGATCTGCAGGGTCCGGGTCACGGGGAAGGCCCGATGGAGTGGACGCCCCCCTACACCGGGAGCCAGCGTGCGCCGGGTGAGGAGAACGCACGCAGGGTGCGTTCGGGCCGCGAGACGGGGGGATCCATGGGCAAGGTGGTCAGGACCCGGGTACCGCGGGTTCGGTACGGACGGCCCCGACCTGACGTGGAAGGCCGGCGAGGGGTACCGACAGTGGAGTCGGCAGGCCGGTACCGAAGTGCCAAGGTGGGCGACGACGGTGAAGAGCAGGTGCGGAATCCCGGAGCGGAGCCGGCCTAGAGTTTTCGCCGAGGCCGAACCCCCTCTTCTAGCTCCTCGAGAGTCCTCGGCCAGTCCTCGCGCAGTAGCCGTGACAGCGCTCGGTCCCTGAGGAGTTTCCCCCCCGTTTGGCAGGGGGCGCAGTAGTTCGTCTCCCTCTCCCCATAGACGATCCGCTGGATTGGCGCCGCACAGCGGGGGCACGGCTCTCCGTGCTTTCCGTGTGCGCCCATGGCGGGGTGGAACGCCGTGATCTTGTTCGGGAAGTCTTCCCCGAACTCCTGACGCAAGCGGTGCACCCACTCCGAAAGGGAGCTCCGGGTCGCCTCGAAGAGCCGCGCGACCTCGTCTTCGTCGAGTTGTCGTGTCCGCCTGGCCGGCGAGAGGCGTGCCCGAAGAAGAATCTCGTCGGAGTGGGCGTTGCCGATCCCGCTGAAGATCCTAGGATCGGTAAGCGCCCGCTTGAGCGTGCGGTTCTCCTTGAACAGCGCCTCGTGGAATGTCTCGCGCCCCACCTCAAGCGGCTCGAGTCCACCCGGGTCGAGCTTGGACAGGGCCTCCTCTCCGCGAACGACGTGAAGCGAGGCCCGCTTGTGCGAACTGGCTTCGGTGAGCAGCAGCGTACCGTTCGGGAAGTCGAATGCAGCGTGGGCTCTCTTCCTGGGGATCGCGGCACCGCGTGGCTTCCACTGGAAGCGGCCGGCGATCATGAGGTGGATGGCAGCGAAAAGCTCATCCTCCATCTCCAGCACCACCCGCTTGCCTAGCCTGCGGAGGCGGCCGACCCGTTTTCCCTCCAGCTCGGAGACCCTTGGCTCGTAGGTGCGGAGGATGGACGGCGTCCGGACCCGGACTTTCTCCAGGACCTTGCCCACAAGACGTCTCTCAAGGGCGTGGATGTATGCGACGACTTCCGGGAGCTCGGGCATCGGCCCTATCCGAAGACTGTACGGTGATCGCCGCCGGGTAGAGCCGTGGCAAGTGCCCGTGCCATGCGACGCACCGCGCGAGGAGCTCTAGCGAGCATCGCCCCTTCAACTCTCCGCCAGCGTGAGGGAGACGTCTTGGTCACCGTGTACCTGAACCTTGCCTGAGTCTACATGGCACGAGGCGAGCTTCCGGCTATCGTCGGAGTCGGCCGCTGATAGTGAAGGATCGAGGGGCGGAGGCGGTGACGGATTCTCAGACCCCAAGCTCCAGCTGCTCGACCGCCCCCGGACGCCGGAATGCTTCCGTCGAGAGGGCCGGCACCCTGCCCGCTAAGCCAGCGCGCCGACGGGCAACCCTGAAGAGCTCGATCACCTGCTCGGCCATGGCCCCGTGGCCCTTCATCCGTGACATGAGACGAGGATCGTTGAGGCGTCCGTTTCGCATCGCCAAGATGCGGTTCACGATCTTGTCCCTTCGGTCCGGGAAGTGCCTGCCAAGCCAGTCCGTGAAGAGATGTTTCACGGCGAAGGGCAGGCGGATTGGTACACACCCCGCTGCCGTGGCTCCGCTCTCGGCCGAGGCTGTCAGGATGGAGGGAATCTCGTGATCGTTGAGGCCCGGAATGATGGGTGCGATGAACACGGCAACCGGAATTCCGGCGTCCGCTAGGCGCCGCATGGCTTCGAGGCGACGAGCCGGAGTCGAGGCCCGCGGCTCCATCAGCCCATGGAGCTTAGGGTCCAGAGTGGTGACCGAGATCGCCACCGAGACCGCATCGTGCCGGGCGAGCTGGGACAGCAGGTCGATGTCCCGGGTCACGAGGAAGCTCTTCGTGACGATCATGACCGGGTTCCTGAACTCGGCGGCCACCTCCAGGCAGCCGCGTGTGATCCGCATGCGTCTCTCGATCGGCTGATACGGATCGGTGACCCCCGAGAGAGCCAGAGGCTGTGGCTTCCAGCGTGGGGATGACAGCTCGTCTCGGAGCAGCTTCGCGGCCTCGGGCTTGACGAAGATCTTGGACTCGAAGTCCAGGCCTGCCGAGAGGCCGAGATACTCGTGCGTGGGGCGCGCGTAGCAGTAGACGCAACCGTGTTCGCAGCCCCGGTACGGATTCACGCTCGCGTCGAAACCGACATCCGGGCTCGAGTTCCTGGCCACGATCGTCCGAGAGGAGTCCACGAGGAATTCCGTGGCCGGGGAGGCGTCCTCGGCGAGGCTCCACGCCTCCCGCTCAACGGTCAGCCGCTCGAAACGGTTCGCTGGATTGGATGTTGCACCCCTCCCGCGCACCATCGGAAGTTCTCTCATCGATCTCGCTTTCGGTTTGTATTCGGTAATTGTACCGTCTGGTTCCCGCGAGGGAAAGGGGTCATGTTGCCGCGATGAAACCGACCGCGGCCGAGATGAAGGAGATGAAGCGCCGGGACCCCGTTCTTGCGATAGCCATGAACGGCCTCCCACCCTTCCCGGACTTTCCGGTCGGGCAGCTGCGCGGGCCGCATTTTCACGCTTTGGCCCGCTCCATCATCTACCAGCAGCTTGCAACCGCCGCCGCCGCTGCCATTTACGGTCGCGTCAGGAGTCTGACGCCAGGCCCCCGGTTCCCTGCACCCGAGCAGGTACTGGCGTTGGCTGACGAAGAGCTTCGGGGGGCGGGCCTCTCGGGGAACAAGGCGCGGGCGTTGAAGGACCTCGCCGAGAAGACCGTGACCGGGGAGCTCGGACTGAGGAGCATCGGGCGGTTCGCGGACGCGGAGGTGATCCGGAGGCTGACGGCGGTCTGGGGCATCGGAGAATGGACGGCCCAGATGTTTCTCATCTTCAAGCTCGGTCGCCCCGACGTTATGCCTGCCGGCGATCTCGGCGTTCGGGAAGGCCTGCGGATCTTGGACGGGCTGGACGAGCGTCCGGAGCCGGAGGTTCTCATGGCCCGCTCCGGAGTGTGGCGTCCACTTCGGAGCGTCGCCGCGTGGTTCCTTTGGCGCCTAGCGGACAAGCGATGATGCGATCTCGGCCCCGACACACCGTTTTGGATCCGCCGTGGACGGAGGACACGCGCTGAGTCCGCCGCGTCGGTTGCGGGGCGTCCCGACCCGGGAGCATGTTTGCGAACTACGGCGACTGCTTCGGTGCTCCAGGCGCCGGTGCATCATGTCAGAGCTGACCAGCCCCCCGTCTTCGCCGTTTGGCCCGGGGTCTGGAGCCAGATGATGGAGGGTTGCCCGATCGCGGTACCGCGGTTCGGCGGACCGCGCTGAGACCGAGAGCGATCTGGAGAACGCTCGTTCCCGAGGCCGAACAATCGGGCCCTTCCACTGGAAACACGTATGGGGTATCGCACGTGGCCGCGGGGTTGCGTCCGATGGTAGAATCTACTTCCGACGAGGACTACACGAAGCCAACGCGGGGACGGCCGGAATAGAGCGGCGTGCCGGTCGATTTCGGGATCGGGGAGTTGCCGGGCGCTTTCCCCCCGCCCCCCAGAAACTAGTGCGCTGCCGGGATGTACCTTGTTGGGGAGTGAGCATGGATGGCCAGATCAGGGACAAGACTCGTGAGAACAGATTCCTACCCGCTCCGATCACGACTTCTGCGACCCTGTCGGCGAATGCCCGTCTGATGCGTGCGGCTCTCTACTCCGAGCACGGCGGGCCCGAAGTCATTCGGATCGCCGAACTCCCGGACCCCGAGCCGGGGCCCGGGGAGGTGCGGATTCGGGTCGCTTGTACCTCGATGAATCACCTCGACCTCTGGCTTCGCCGGGGCACGCCGGCCCCGGTACCGATGCCCCATGTGGGCGGCGCGGACATCGCCGGGGTAGTGGACCGACTGGGTCCCGGGGTCGAGGGGGTGGTGCTCGGAACGCGCGTCGCCGCCGATCCTTCGCTGGATTGGGATTGGTACCAGGGACGTGCGAGTGGCGAGGCGCTGCCGAACCCCCGGTTTCGAGTCATCGGAGAACATACGCAGGGCGGGTTCGCCGAGTACGCCGTCGTTCCGGCAGCCAATCTCCTTCAGGTCCCCGAGGCCATCTCGATGGAGGTGGCCGCCGCCGCCGGCCTCGCCTACGTCACGGCGTGGCGTGCGCTGATCAGCAGGGGGCGGCTTCAGCCGGGCGAACGGGTCTTGGTGACAGGCGCGTCGGGTGGCGTCGCGACGGCCGGGGTGCAGATCGCGGCCGCTGCCGGCGCGACCGTGTTTGCCGTGACGGCCGGACGGGAGAATGCCGATCGACTGCGCGACCTGGGAGCGGACGTCGTCATCGACCGGGAGGCAGGCTCCCTCGGTGACCTGCTCCGCGAGGCCACCGGCCAGCGGCGGCTGGACCTGGTCCTTGACTCCGTGGGGGAGGCGATCTGGAGCGACCAGATCAAGGCGCTGGGTGTGGGCGGCCGGCTAGTGACCTACGGTGCCACCACCGGGCCAATCGCGCTTACCGATCTCCGACACGTCTTCTGGAAGCAGCTTTCCATCCTGGGCAGCACGACCGGAAGCCCGCACGAATACCGGGACGCGATGAGCCTGGTCTTCTCCGGACGCCTCACTCCCGTCGTGGACCGTGTGCTTCCCCTCGAACGGACGGCCGAGGCCCACCGACTCCTCGAGGCCGGAGAGGTGTTCGGCAAGCTCGTGATCCGCCCTGGCGACTGACTCGAGACATGGAGCTTCGGGAGGCGCAGCGCAGGGTCGACGAATGGATCTCGAGGTTTGAGGAAGGCTACTGGCCCCCGCTCGTGAACCTCGCGCGCCTGACCGAGGAGGTCGGGGAGCTGGCGCGTGAGCTCAACCATCGCTACGGGCCCAAGAAGAAGAAGGCGGACGAGCCGTCGGCGGACCTGGCTCTGGAGCTCGCAGACGTGCTATTCGTGCTGCTCGTGCTCGCGAACGAACAGGGGATCGACCTCGACGAGGCGCTTGAGCGAACGCTGGAGAAGTACAGGATCCGGGATTCGGGGCGCTGGGCCCCGAGCGGCAGATGATCGCGCTGCTCTCTCTCGCGATCCTCCCATGGATGGTCATTGCCGCCGTCACGGCGTTCGCCGTCCGGATGCCCCCCCGGCTCCCGCGTCCCGAGGCGGACCGCCCCCGGGGGGGAGAGGAACTCCCCTCCGTCCGAATCGTGGTCCCCGCCCGCAACGAGGAGCTCAACATTGGACCGTGCCTCCGCTCTCTCTCGCGGCAGGCATACCCCGGCTTCGGGATCACCGTGGTCGATGATCGCTCCACGGACGACACGCGTCGGCTCGCCCTGGCCGTGCCCCCCGGCAATGCCCGGAGTATCGAGGTGGTGATGGGTGAGCCGCTACCGGCGGGTTGGTTCGGGAAGTGCTGGGCGTGCGCGCAGGGAGCGCGGGAAGCCAGGGAGGACCTCCTCCTCTTCACGGATGCGGACACGATTCACGAGCCGGGCCTCTTACACCTTGCGGTACGAGCACTACTGGAGGATGAGGCGTCCGCCGTTTCCCTCCTGGGCAGGCAGGAACTCGGCAGCTTCGGCGAACGACTCGTCCAGCCGCAGATCTTCACCCTTCTCGGCCTTAGGTTTCGGAAGCTAGGGCGGCACCTCGGGCGCGAGCAGCAGAGGGACGCGATGGCGAATGGACAGTTTATCCTCGTGCGGCGTATCGCTTATCAGGAGATCGGGGGTCACGGGAGTGTCCGGAGCGAGGTCGTCGAGGACCTGAGGCTCGCGCAGGTGCTCACCGGAGCGGGTCACCGGTTGAGTGTCCGACTGGCCGAGCATGGACTCTCCACCAGGATGTATCGCTCACTTGGGGAAGTCCTGGACGGTTGGACGAAGAACTTGGCGATCGGAGCGAGTCAGTCCGGTGGACCGTGGGGCCGCTTGGCCCCGGCGGCAATCTTGGGCTATGCTGTCCTCATATGGGTCCTTCCCCCGGCGGTGCTCCTTGCGCTGGGGACCTCAGCGGTGTTCGGAGCCTACCGCCCTGGGGCCGCCCTTGCATGGTCGACTCTGGTAGTTGCGACCGGACTCGTAGTATGGGTCGGGAAGTACCGCCGCTACGGGGTCTCTTGGGGCTACGCCTTCCTATATCCGATCGGTGCGGCGGTTCTCGGGCTCATCGCACTCCGAAGCGGCTGGCGGGGACATCGCCGCGTGGAGTGGAAGGGTCGACGGTACATGAATGGTGAGGTGCTCGGTGGATCGGAGTGACGCGCTCAAGCGCATCGCCCTCGAGGAAGGCTTCGAGCTCGCCGGTATCGCTTCTCCCGACCCGTCGCGGCACCTCGCGCTCCTGGAGAGCTGGATCCACAGGGGATGGGGAGGCTCGATGGAATACATGGCACGCTCCTCGAGCCTATTTCGGAGGGCCGATCTACGGAGGACCATGCCGGAGGTCCGGTCCGTGCTCGTCGTCGGTCAGAACTACTATCGGGAAGACCCCGCGGGCGTCCCCGCCGACCCGAGCCGGGGCGTCGTCGCCCGTTACGCGAGAGGCCGCGATTACCACCGGGTCGCGACGAGAGGTCTCAGGCGGGTTCATCGCCGCTTCGAGGCGTCGGTGGATCGCCCGGTTCCGGGGCGAGTCTACGTGGACACGGGACCGATCCTGGAGCGCGAGCTGGCTGAGCGGGCTGGTCTCGGCTGGTTCGGCAGGAACACGATGATGATCCACCCGACAGCGGGATCCTACTTCTTCGTCGGGATTCTCCTCTTGGCCGAGGAGCTCGAGCCCGACGAGCCGCTCGGGAGAGATCAATGCGGCAGCTGCCGGGCATGCCTGGACGCATGTCCGACGTCCGCGCTCTTGGGGCGCGGGGAAGACGGTGCGCCGCTCATCGATGCAACCCGTTGCATCTCCTATCTGACGATCGAGAACCGCGGTCCCATCCCCCTGGTGTTCCGGTCCCGGATAGGGAACCGGGTCTACGGTTGCGATATCTGCCAGGAGGTGTGTCCGTTCAACGTGCGCTTTGCCGCCCCGGCTGCCGAGCCGGGTTACGCGGCGCGAGCGCCGGGCGAGCTGCCCCCCGGTGTCGAGCCCCTCGGCGGGTCGGTCCATCGGCCCCCGCATCCGGGAACGGACGGCCCGGCCCTCACCGAGCTCATGGGGATGGACGATGAGTCCTGGGAGGCCTTCTCCCGGGGGTCGGCGATCCGCCGGGCCGGACGGGCCGGATTCCTGCGGAATGTGGCCGTCGCGCTTGGCAACTGGGGGTCCGGGGCCGCCGTGCCAGCGCTCAGTTCGGCGCTCCGCGATCCGGAACCGCTCGTTCGCGGCCACGCCGCCTGGAGCCTGGGCCGCATCGGGTCCCGCGACGGGATGGACGCTCTCGAGGCGGCACTCTGGGGGGAGGAGGATCCGTGGGTCCGGGGAGAAATGGCGCGGGCACTCGATCTCGAGGGCCCGACCCGGGTGACCGCAGCATAAACTCCCTCTACTACGTGAGCGTCTGGATCCACATCGCCGCCACGCTCTTCTGGATCGGGGGGATGTGGTTCCTCGCGCTTGTCGGCGCCCCGGTCCTTCGCCGCATGGAACCTCCCGAGCTCCGTAGCGACATCTTCCGGACACTGGGGGAACGATTCCGATCGCTCGGGTGGGTAGCGATCGGTCTCCTCGTGGCAACGGGGATCCTGAACCTCTCGGTGAGAGGGCTCCTGAGCGCGGAGTTGCTGGGATCCGGCGGTTTCTGGCAGACCCGGTACGGGGAGGCGCTGGCGTGGAAGCTGACCGGCGTCGCGGCGATGATCGCCGGAAGCCTCGTTCATGACTTCTACCTGGGACCCCTGGCTTCGCGCCTCGAGCCCGGTTCGCGGGCCCAGGCCACGGCCGGGCAGTGGGCGGCGTGGCTCGCTCGAGCGAATGCCGTCATCGGACTTGGTGTGATCTACGCCGCTACCATCCTCGTCCGGGGCTGACCGGGCGTCCGGCAGCGAGTGGCCGTGGGATTGCCGGTGGCCGGTCGCGCGTCGGTGAGGCGCCAGCCCGGGACGCCGGGCCTTCCGGCAAGGATTCGGGCGCGCCCGGTGGAGGCGGGGATTGTCGCGTCGCTCCTCACTCCACTCCGGTCTTGCGGAGGATCAGCTTGTGGGCACGAAGCCGGAGGGCGTTGACCCGGATGAACCCGCGGGCGTCCTCCTGGTCGTAGCCACCCGCCATGTCCATCGAGGAGAGCTCCTGATCGTAGAGCGAGGTCGAGGACGTGCGGCCGAGGGAGCGCAGACCGCCCCGGTAGAGCTGGATCCGCACGCTTCCGCCGATGAGCTGCTCCGACTGCGCAAAGGCCGCCTGGATGAACTCCATCTCGGGCGAGAACCAGAACCCGTTGTAGATCAGCTCCGCGAAGCGCGGTGAGAGCATGTCCCTCAGGCGGAGCACCTCCCGGTCCATTGCCATCCCCTCCAGGTCACGGAGCGCGTGGTGAAGCACAGTGCCGCCCGGGGTTTCGTAGACGCCCCGCGACTTGATCCCGACGTAGCGGTTCTCGACCATGTCGACCCGGCCCACCCCGTGGAGGCCGCCAATCTCGTTCAGGTAGTCGAAGAGTGTGACCGGCTCCGTGTGAACCGTTCCGTCATCCAGATTCTCGACCCGGACCGGGACCGCGTCATCGAAGTCGATCCGGAGGTGCGCCGGCTCCGCCGGCGCCTCCATGGGTGAGCGGGTCAGCTTGAACATCTCCTCGGGAGGGGGGAGATCCGGATCCTCCAGGATCCCGGCCTCGTAGGAGCGGTGCATGAGGTTCTCATCGCTCGAGAAGGGCTTGTCCGCCGTGGCCTCGACGGGGATTCCGTTCTTCTCGGCGAAGGTCAGGAGGTCGCTTCGACCCTGGAAGCGCTTGAGGAAAGCCCGCTCCTTCCAGGGTGCGATCACCTCGAGCTGAGGCGCGAGCGCCGCGTAGGCCAGCTCGAAGCGCACCTGGTCATTGCCCTTCCCGGTAGCGCCGTGCGCGAGCGCCCCAGCCCCCCGCTCGAGGGCGACCTCGACCTGGCGCTTTGCGATGACGGGGCGGGCGAGGGATGTACCGAGGAGGTAGCGATTCTCGTAGACTGCATTGCCGGCGATCGCAGGGAAGATGAAGTCGGTGACGAACTCCTCCCTCAGATCGTCCACCACGACGGCGTGGGCGCCGGTCGCGAGCGCACGGACCCCTATGTCATCGAAGTCTTCCTTCTGCCCTACATCCGCCACGTAGGCGATTATCTCGTGACCCCGGTCGATGAGCGTCTTCAGGATGCAGGCGGTGTCGAGCCCCCCGCTGTAGGCGAGTACGACCCTGCTGGCGTTTGCTTCCATTGTCGATCTTCCGCTGTTCGGTGCTGCCTCATAATAATACTAAAATTATGCATAAAGATGCGATACGCTGGGTGTATCGAACAAGTGGTGGGTGACAGCCGGTTGCGCCATGGCGCGGAGTCGGCCACGTTTTCGCGCCCACACCCCCTCGCCTGGCTCGACCGGCTCTCCTACCGGTAGATACATCATGGGTCCCCTGTCCGACATCTCCGTCTGTGATGTCACGCAGAACTTGGCGGGTCCCTACTGCTCCCAGATCCTGGGGGATCTTGGCGCGGGTGTCATCAAGATCGAGCCCCCGGCCGGCGATCCGGCGCGCACGTGGGGGCCACCCTTCTGGGGAGGGGACGGCACGCTCTTTCTCGCGGCCAACCGGAACAAGCGGAGCCTGGTCCTCGACCTGAAGCGGGAGGCGGGCCGGCGGATCCTCCTGGAGCTGGCCGCGCGCTCGGACGTCTTTCTTGAGTCCTCCCGAGTCGGTGTTGCCGGGCGACTGGGCTTCGACTACGAGACGATCCGGGAGGTGCGAGGGGACGTGATCTATCTTTCCCTGACGGCCTTCGGCGATCGGGGCCCGATGGCGGAGCAACCCGGATACGAGCCGCTGATCCAGGCCTACGCCGGGATGATGTCCATCACGGGCTACCCGGATGGGCTGCCGGCCCGGGCAGGCGGCTCCGTCGTGGACTTCGGGACGGCCATGTGGTCCGCCCTCGGCGTGCTCGTGGCGCTGCGGGAGCGAGACCGGACGGGCGTCGGCGCGCGGGTCGATACCGCGCTCCTCGACACGGCCGTGGGATGGATCTCCTATCACCTGATGGCCTGCATCGCCTCGGGCGAGGTCCCCCGGCGGATGGGATCGGCCCTCGGAGCGATCGTTCCGTACCAGGCCTTTGCGACGAGTGACGGGCACGCGATGATCGTCTGCGGCAATGACGCGATCTTCGCCCGCTTCTGCGAGGCGCTCGATTTGGCAGAGCTCGTGGCGGACGCCCGCTTCGCGAGCAATCCCGGGAGGGTGCGGAATCGGGAGGCTCTCCTCTCGGTCTTGGAACCGCGCATCCGGGTGCTCGACACCAAGAGCGTCGTGGAGCTGATGCGAAGCTTCTCCGTTCCATGCTCCCCGATTCAGGACCTGGCGGAGGTCGTCGGCGACCCGCAGGTCGCGGCCGCTGAGATCTTCCCGGAGGTGCAGGGTGCCCGGCTCGAGGGCTACCGTGATGTCGCGCTCCCCTTTCGGATCAATGGCACGCGCCCCCGCGGCGAGAGACCGGTCCCGCGGCGGGGAGAGCATACGAGGGAGATCCTGGCCGAGCTCGGATACGGTGAGGAGAGGATCCGGGGACTCGCGGACGATGGCGTGGTGGAGCTCTGAGGGCCGCTTCGGCTCCTCCGGGGACGTCGTGCGAGGCCTCGGACGGGAGTGCTGATGACAGAGTTGTTCCGGGGTATCGACTTCTACGACATCGACTCCCTCCTGTCGGAGGACGAGCGGAGGATCCGCGACACCGTCCGGGCGTGGGTGGAGGCGGAGGTCCTTCCGATCATTCAGGAGTGCTACGTCGAGGGACGGTTCCCGGAGGAGCTGATCGGCCCGATGGCTAGGCTCGGCGTGCTCGGGGCCAATCTGCCGACGGATTACGAGTGTGCGGGCGTGAACAACGTCGCCTACGGGCTCATCATGCAAGAGCTCGAGCGGGGCGACTCCGGGATCCGCTCCTTCGCGTCCGTGCAGGGCGCGCTCGTAATGTATCCGATTCTGACTTTCGGGAGCGAGGAGCAGCGACAGGAGTGGTTGCCGGCCCTCGCATCCGGAAGGAAGGTGGGGTGCTTCGGCCTGACCGAGCCGGAGCACGGGTCGGATCCCGTGGGCATGGCGACGGTGGCGAGGAGGACCGCGGGGGGGTGGGTGCTCGACGGGACGAAACGGTGGGTCACGAACGGCTCGAGCGCCGATGTCGCGGTGATCTGGGCGCAGACGGGTGAGGTCGGAGAGGCCCGAGCAATTCGGGGGTTCCTCGTCCCGATGGACCATCCGGGCATCGCGGCGCGGGAGTTCAGGGGGAAGCTTTCCCTCCGCGCTTCGGACTCGAGCGAGCTCCACCTCGCCGGGGTGGAGCTCCCGGAAACGGCGCTCCTTCCCCAGAGCGAGGGGATCGGGAGTGCCCTGAGCTGTCTGACGCAGGCCCGCTACGGCATCGTCTGGGGCGCGATCGGCGCGGCGGCAGCGTGCTTCGACGAGGCTCTGCGCTACGCCGGGAAGCGGTTCCTCTTCGGGGCTCCCCTCGGTGGGAAGCAGCTCCAGCAGGCCCGGCTCGCCGACATGCTGACGGGGATCACGCAGGGCCAGCTCCTCGCCCTCCAGCTGGGGCGGCTAAAGGACCGGGGCGAGATGACGCCCCAGCAGGTATCGCTTGGGAAGCGGGCGAATGTGGACACCGCGTGCGAGGTGGCCCGCGAGACGAGGCGCCTCATGGGGGCGAACGGGATCCTCGTCGAGTACGCTGCGATGCGCCACATGGCGAACCTCGAATCCGTCTACACATACGAGGGGACGCACGACGTTCACACGCTGATCCTCGGCCAGGCCCTCACGGGAGAGGCCGCCTACTGAGATGCGGCCATCTTCCCCGTATTTCCCGATGCGTTGACCGGGCCGGTGCGGCCGGCCGCTCCGCTCCGCGAGGCTCGCCTGGATACGCCCCGGACGGCCCGGGTCTGCTATCTGGGAGGAGAGGCAGCGGGGCCGCCGACCGAGCTCTGGTACCTCCTGCACGGGTATGGCCAGCGGGCGGATCGTTTCCTCGGACGCTTCCGGTGCCTCGCCTCCGCCGGACGGCTCCTCGTGGCCCCGGAGGGTCTCTCGCGCTTCTACTTGAGCCACAGTGGGGAGGGCCACGCGGGAACCGACCGCGTGGGTGCGAGCTGGATGACGCGGATCGAGCGCGAGTCGGAGATTCGCGACTACGTCCGCTACCTGGATCTCGTGGCGCGGCATTCGGAGCGCGGGACCCGGATGCCATCTCGAACGGTGCTCGGCTTCAGCCAGGGGGCGCATACGGCGGCCCGGTGGGTGCTCCTCGGCCGGATCCGGGTGGCGAGGCTCGTCCTCTGGGGCGCCGCGCTCCCGCGCGATCTCCCGAGCGACGCCCCGGACCGGCTGGCCGGCACCCGCCTCATCCTGGTTCGCGGCAGGGCGGACGCCCTTCGCCGACGGGAGGAGGAAGCGGCGGACGAGAGGTGGCTCGAGCGGGAGGGAATCGACTACGCCCTGCACACACATGATGGGGGCCACGAGATCGTCGCCGCTCTCCTCCCCGCGCTCGCCGGGGAAGGCGGCGCCTGAGCCTACGGGGTGTCGTCAGCTAGCACCCACTCCTTCGGGGCGAGTGATCGCGGCGTCTTTGCCAGGTCTATCGCCGGGTCGATCAGAGGCCGGGAGCGCCGGCCATTCAGGCTGACGTACACGAGGGCGCGGATCTCGGGGTCTCTCACACCCTGGTCTCTCAGTGTGTCGCGGAGGTGGTGGGCGAAGCTCAGGATCATGTCCGGCTGGAAGACGAGTTGCCGTTCCTGCTGCGGCGTCAGGTACTCGCTCGGGAACGCTTCCCACGACCGTCTCGTCTCCGGATCAGTGATCTTGAAGAAAGCCGTGCCGGTCTTCTCCACGAGCATGACTCGCCACGAGAACCGGTAGCCCTCCTCCGTCCAGAGGACGTTGCCCGGGTAGGCCCAGTGCCGGAGGGGAAGGAGGAGTTGAAGCGCGAAGAAAGTGCCGAGGACGAGGCGGCGCCCGGTGCCCATCGGGATGGGCACGCCCGTCGCCGGCCGTCCGGGCGCCCCGCCGCCCCGTTCCCCGAGGGGGTGCCTCCCGCCGGCGTGCCTCCCGCGGGCGTATCGTCCGCGCCTCCTGGCGAAGCGGCGGGTGAGCCGTCTGTAGTCCTCCTCGTCGAAGAAGATCAGGGCGCTCGCGACCATCACCCAGGGAAAGATGCCGATCGGAAAGAGTACCGCGGTCGCCAGATGAAAGCCAACGACGGAAAGATACGCCCAGGGACGGCTGACTCTCCACACCAGAAGGGCCGGGATGGAGAGATCGAAGGCGGCGCCTCCCCAGCTCATCAGGTAGGGAAACCACGGCTGGTCGAAGAAGGCACCCAGGATGGGCAGGCCCGAGCGGGCCGACAGCCAGATCCGGAGAGGCTCGGCTCGCAGGAGCCAGTCGGGGCTCAGTTTGGCCACGCCCGCGAAGAAGTAGACGATCGCGATCTGGGCCTGGAGCACGAGTGCGATCCAGCGTGGAGCCGGGCCGGGCGCGAAGCGCCGGGCGTTCGCGTCCCGGGAGCCCCAGCGGTCCAGCGGGAGGAAGATCAGGAGGAATGAGACGAGCGAGACGAAGTAGTAGTGGTTCAGGTAGGTGGCCTGATCGATGAGCTCGACGTAGGTGAAGGCGAGGAAAAACGCGATCGTCGCAACGCGGTAGCGCCAGCCTAGGGCGATCGCGAGGGCGCTCGCGATCTGCACCGCGAAAACCAGGTAGAGCGAATGGCCCGGAAGCTCCGGGATCCACGGGAAGAGGAGGTATCGAAAGTGGAAGGCAGGTTCGATGAACTGTGTCCGGACCCATCCCTTCGCCAGGAACCGCAGTGCGGCCCCGGCCATCAGGAGGCCGAACGCGACCCGGATGACGATGAGCGGAGTCGCTCCCGTCGGTTCCTCGAGCCACCGCTTGAGGAGCGTCAAGCGCGGCCGGATGCCCGAGGCCACCTCAGTTCCCGCCGCCGTCAGTCCCCGTCGTTGTCACTGAAGGTCACCGTGATCCCGAGTAGCGCTGCCATGTCCGTCTTCACCAGCACCAGGAGTTCCCGCATGGATTCGAAGGCGAGCTCGATTTCGGCAGGCGATCCGGTCACGGCCCGGCTGAGGGGAGGGGGAATTTCAGCGAGGGCGTCCAGAACCACCTCGAGCTGGGCGCGGATCGCGGAGGCGAGGTCCTCCTCCGGCGGCGAGCGGTCGAGGTAGTCGAGGTAGTCGTCGAATCCTCCCTCGAAGGCTCGCTGGACCGATTCGATGCTCGCGGCCATGAGCGCCAGTGATGCCCCGCTAAGGTACGACTCCACCTCCTCAGGCCGCGGGACGCCGTCGGTCGTCTCTCCCATCGGCATTCCGAGCCGTGTGCGCATCACCATTTCGAGGAGCTCGATCATCTCGTTGGCGAGAAGGCTGATCGAGCCCTGGATGTCTGCGCCTTCCGAGTCATTCTGCCGGAAGCTCCGGACGTAGTTTCCGGCTTCGGGAGCCCAGAACAGGTAGAGTTCCCCGGCCTTGTCCCGGAGGTTTCCCGTGAGAGCGGTGAGGAACGCCCGCCGGGTCGGGTCCCCGAAGCGGTCCGACGGCACCTCGTCTCCCTCGGAGGGGAAGATGAGATATTCGATGGCGGCGAGTCCCTTCGTCGTGGAGCCCAGGGACTCGACGAAGGCGGCGTTCACCGCCTCCAGTGCATCCTCGTCCGCCCCGGCAACCGCCTCCTCGATGAAGCGAATGCGGGCCGGTCGTCTCTCGATGGCGTTGTGGATGAGAAGAAGCCCGGGGAACTCATAGAGCTCCACTCCCTTCCAGGCGACCGCCGTCCGCAGCCACTGCGCGCGAAGGGCGTCGAGAGCTTCGGGCGCCGGTGAGGAGGCGAATTGCCGTGCGAGCGCGTCGAGCTCCTCCGTCTCGGCGATGAGCCCCAGGTGAGCCGGTGTGATCATCGTGTCGGCGATGTTTCCGAGCATCGCCTCCCGGTCGAAGCGGAGCCCCACGCAGCCGGAGCCGAAGGCGCCGCCGAGGAGGAGGGCGCCGGAGACAGCGATACAGGATCGGCGGATCATCAGAGCGAGCCCAGGAAGCGGAGCAGGGCCGCCCGGTCCCGGGCATCCAGCGCACGGTACCGGTTGCGGGCCGGGGCGGCCTCGCCCCCGTGCCAGAGGATCGCCTCGGACAAGTTCCGTGCGCGGCCATCGTGGAGGTAGCGCGTATGGCCATTGACCGTCTCGAACAGGCCGATCCCCCAGAGGGGCGGCGTCCGCCACTCCCGTCCCGTGGCCTCGAAGTCCGGACGTCCGTCGGCGAGCCCCTCGCCCATGTCGTGAAGGAGCAGGTCGGTGTAGGGATGGATCCGCTGGTCCGAGAGCGCCGGGATCGTCGGATGCGGTCCGGTCGCAACCGTTCGGATGTGGCATCCCGAACACCCGATGTCGTCGAACGCCGCCGAGCCTCGAACCACCTCGGGATCGCCGGGATCGCGCATCGCGGGCACGGCGAGGGAACTTGCGTAGAGGACGACCTTCATCAGGTCGTCCTCCTCGATCTCCGGCACCCCGCCGCCGCGGGCCTGGAGGCACGCCTCCTGGGCTGTGGTGCAGTTCTCCTCGGGACGGAGGACAGTCGTGATCCCCATGTCATCGAGGAAGGCTCCCGCCGTCTGCTGAAGCACGGTCGGCTGGCTGGCCTTCCAGCCGAAACGCCCGAGTGCGGATTGCCCGGAGGCGTGGTCCCAGACCTGGTTCGGCCTTCCGGAGATCCCGTCCCCGTCGGTGTCGTCGGGATCGGTCCGGGAAAGGATGAACTCCTCGGGAACTGCCTCGAGGAGTCCCATCCCGATCATCTGCGGGGCCACGCGGGGCGACACCTGGAGCTCCGGATGGGGCTCCCCGTATCCGAGTGCTGTCAGGCGGTATGCGGGCTCCTCGAGCGCGTATACGCTCCCGTCGGCGAGCGTGCCCGGGACGTCCTTCCTGTCCACGACGAGGCTGGCTTCGGCCGGGATCCCCGGAAGCGCAAGGTCCTGGATCTGTCCTCCGTAGACAGGGTCCGGGCGTTGACCCCCGCCTTCGGCCCTCCCGGGGATGCTCACCCGGAGGAGGAGGCCAGTTCCCGCCTCCGTCTCGGTGGCAGGCGGACGGCCTCGCCCGTCCCTGAAGTGGCACCCCGCGCACGATCTGGCGTTGAACAGCGGCCCCAGGCCATCCCTCGCCTCCGTCGAGGCAGGGGCGCTCACCCAATTCTGGTTGAAGAAGGAGTTGCCAACGAAGAAGAGGAGTTCTTGGTCCCGGTCCAGCCCGGGCGCCGGCTGCCCGAAGGCATTCGGCGTCGTGTCGTAGATGGATGCCTGGCCCCCGAGGAGAACGGGCGGGGCGTGCTCCTGCGCGCAACTGCCCAACGTCACGAGAGAGAGGGCGGGGAGGATGCGGAGCCGATGCGCGAATGGGAGCGACCCCAACGCCCGCCCCCGCCCCTCACGCCGGCTCCGCAACGCTCACTCCGGAAGCGCCGTGTTGATCGTGAGCCCGAGCCGGGTTCCTCCCTCGGCGATCCGGTCCCCGAGCGCCTGCAGCGCGTAGACGGTCTCGAGGACCACGGGGCGGGCGCTCGGCTCCACGATGGCCCGGTCGAAGGGAACCGGGATCCTCTCCATTAGCCCGAGGCTCTCGTCGAGGATCGAGCCCAACGCCGAGGCGAGTTCCGCGTCGACGAGCGTGAGGAGATCTTCGAGGCCCGGACCCTCGATGACCGACCCATTCGTGCGCACGTACCGGCCCAGATAGACATTCGAGATGCCGCGCGCGTTCGCGATGATGTCGCGGTGCGTGTTGTCGGAGAAACACGAGTGCTCGTCTTCCTGATCCTGATTGTCGTACGCCGTAAACATGCGCTCGCCCGCAAGCTCCGACTTGCTCAGCACTCCGATCCCGACGAGGATGCTCCGGAGCGCTTCGTCCGCATCCATCGTCTCGAACGCCGAACGGTAGTTGCCGGACTCGCCGGGCGCCCACGCCGCCGTCACCTCTTCCATGTGCTCGACAAGCAGCTCTGCGGCCGTGCTGAGGTAGGCGGCCCGCCTCGCCGCATTCGGGGACTCGCTCGCCTCGTAGTCCGTGTAGGGACGATCTCCCGGACCGGTCGCGCTCAGGTCCTGGCCCCACAGGAGGAATTCGATGGCGTGGAACCCGGTGCTGATGTTCTCCTCGGCCCCCGCCTCATTCATCGAGACGAGGAGATCCCGGTCGATCGACGGGTAGCTCGCGGGGTCGCCGATGATTCCGCTCCCCGGTGCGCCGTCGACGTAGTCGATGTAACCCTCGTCGAGGGGCCACCCATTGATGAGGGTCTCCGGACCGTCAGCGTCGTCGATGGCCCCCCCGTAGAACCGGTAGGCCTCCGTCTGACCATAGGGCTCCCTCGCCTCGAGCCAGGCCGCCCTGGCTCCCTCGAGCGTCTCCGCCGAGGGAGAGTCGAGGAACCGTCCGATCGCCGCTCTCAGTCTGCGGACGCCGGCAAGCGCGTCTTCGTAGCTCGCGTGGACCATGGAGGCGTAGTTCTCGATGACGGACCTCTCAAGGGCCGCACGCTCTCTCCCGTCCTCGCATCCGGCCATGAGGGCCGCGAAGGCAAGTGCAGCGAGGATCGACCGGGATCCCCGGCGGGGCGGCGGGACGGGGCGGTGACTCACGCTGGTTCCGGGTTGCGGCTTCACGGGTACGGGAATGTCGAGGTGTGCTTAGTTGAGAATCATTCTCAAGCAATACGGGAGGGTAGGGACTGCCGGGGTCGGGTGTCAAGGTCCGGGCCGCCGGGTGGTGGGCATGGTCGGGGGTCCGACGGTTCGCGTGGGCATCCAGGAAGCCGGTGCGCTCGATCAGGGCAAATCGAATGCGGAGGGATCGGTTTGGTTGGATCATCCCGACGTGGTCCGCGGCGTTGCGACCGGCCTCGGGACCGGCGAGCTCTTCCTGGTCGGCGGCGAGCCGGCGCTGACCGTATAGGCAGCAGTAGCGGGTGGCGCAGATCGCGTCGGCACGGACCGTTTTCTCCCGGACGACACCTTGCGGAGGCACACCGCCGGAGAACGCCGGCGCCGGGCCGCGCGCGGCGAAGCTCAAGGTCTTAGTCGGCGGGCCGCTAGTCCAATTCCGCATTTCGTATCGAATCGCGTCAGCCGCGGAGATGACGGGGCCCTCGCGCGCCCGAAGACGCTGGTGCAACACGGACAGGTAGGGCGAGCGCCGGTGCGTCCCGTGCGCGCATCCCATCCGGGGCGGGGGTGCTCACTGGCCCAATTCGCTGCCGACTCCGTCTCTACCGGTCGTGCTCCCTCGTCCCGGTGTCCGCGATATGCTCAGAGCCCTCTCGTCTTGCCGGTAGCCCTCCCTCCCCCCCTGCGTCGAGGGGGAACGGTTTCTCATGGGCACCCGGCTCCGAATCCGGGTCTCCGCCGATAGCCGGCCGGCCGGGATCGCGGCGATCGAGCGTGCGGCCCGTGCCGTGTCCGAACAGGAAGGGGTCCTGAGCAGCTGGTCCAGCGACTCCGAGGTCACTCGGCTCAATCGTGCTCCGGTGGGTGAACCCGTGGTTCTCTCCCGAACGCTCACGGGGGTCCTGGGTGAGGTGTTGAGATGGTCTTTCGAGACACGCGGCGCGCTTGAGCCCCGGCTGGGTGCACTCATCGATGCGTGGGCGCTTCGAGGGGCAGGGCAGATCCCGTCTCCGTCCGAACAGGTGGAGGCCCTCGCCGTCGTTGGATGGCCCGGCATTCGACTCGACTTCGCCTCGGGCACGGCGGAGATGCGCCACCGCGCGGCGTGGATCGGCACCGGTGCCTTCGGGAAGGGAGCGGCACTTCGGGCTGCCCGGGAAGCGCTCCGGGAGTCCGGGATCGAGAACGCGCTCCTTGACTTCGGCGGGCAGCTCCTGGCGCTCGGTTCCGAGACGGAGGAGGAGCGCGGCTGGCCCGCATCGGTTGCCCGTCCCCTGGACCATTCTCAGCCCACGTTGGGACTCCGGCTGACGGGCGTGTCGGTGGCGACGAGCGGGGCTTCGGGGCGGCTTTCCCCAGTGGCCGGGGTTGAGATCTCGCACGTCATCGATCCCCGGAGCGGTGCGCCCGTGCCCCCGTGGGGGAGTGTCACGGTGGTCTCGGAAGATCCCCTGGTGGCAGACGCCGTTGCAACGGCCCTCCTCGTGCTCGGGGTCGAGGAGGGGAACCAGTGGGCGCGGCGCCGGTCCGATCTCGGTGTCCTCTTCTCGGTCCCGACCAGGGACGGAAACCTGAGCCACTGGTGGAACGATGCCATGAACCCGTGGATCGAGTCGCCGGCGGGCGACCCCGCGTGGACGTCAGGACAACAGACGGAATCACAGTGTTGTGCCCTGTGATCGGGTCCGGGTTGGGTGCGGCTCCTGAGCCGGCTCCTCGCAGTTGCCGGAGGCATCGGACCCCGAGCCTCCCTGGCAGCGCAGGATGCCGCGGCCGACTCCCTCAGGCTCGCGGAGCTCGAGGAGCGAATCGACATCCTGACGCTCGAGATCGAGGAGCTCCGGCTCGGCTCGGACGTGGTGGCCCGGGCGGACACGAGCGTCCTCGGTCTTGGGCCGGCTGCCTCGAAGACATACGGGATCGAAGAAGGCGTATCGATCGGTGGCTACGGTGAGATCTATTGCGAGAACTTCGCCGACCCGAGTGGGGCGGGTGAGGCCCGGGGAAGGCGGGTCAAGCCGACGCGCTCCGTGCGATCGTATACGTCGGCTACAAGTTGGACGACCGCTTCCTTGTCAACACCGAGATCGAGCTGGAACACGGCTCCACCGGCCAGGCCGGATCCGCCTCGCTCGAATTCGCCTATCTCGACGACCGTCTCTCCGAGGGCGTCGGTATCCGGGGGGGCTCCTGCTGAGCCCGATGGAGTTCGTCAGCGAGCTGCACGAGCCGCCGATCTTCCTCGGAGCCAGGCGGCCGGATACCGAAACCCGGATCCTCCCGACGACCTGGCGTGAGAACGGTATCGGCATCTTCGGCAAGCCCGGTTCCCTCGGACACCGGGCGTAAGCCATGAACTCGCTCGACGACGTGGGCGGGGGGTCATCGCGTGCCGGAGGTTTCAGCGTATCCGGGCTTCGCGGCAGGTGCCGGAAGGGGGCAGGGGCGATGGCCGAAGACCTCTCCGCCGCCGGACGGGCCGACTGGAGCGGGATCCTGGGTCCCACCCTTGGGACCTCTCTCTACCTGGCGAATTCGGGGCAGGGCCGCACACTCGGAGCCGGAGACCCCGTCGATGCGCGAACGATGATCTGGGAGGGGCACGTCGAGTACTGGCTCCGGGGGTTGGATGCCCATGCTCTTCTCGCGGTCGCCGATGTCGATGAGGCGGCTGAAGGGGCTGACGGGTAGCGCCTCGGTGGGCCGCCGCCTTGCGGGCGGATACGCACAGCTCGGCTACGACCTCCTGAACCGGTCGGCGACCTCCCGCCAACTCATACCGTTCTTCCGCTGCGAAACATTGGACGCGCAGGCAGCCGTGCCCCGGGGCTTCGATTCGAATCCCGCCAACGACACGACGATCCTCACACACGGTCTCTCGGGGAAACTGTGTCCGCAGATCGTCGCCAAGACGGACTGCCAGATCCGTGAGGACGGTGCGTCCGCAGGCGGGGAGGCCCGGGCGATCCCGGGGGTCGTCCCGTACTACGTGGGTCGACGCGACGGGACACCCCTCGGGGTTGCGTATTTCGATGCGCACCGGATCCGTACGATGCAGGAAGTCGTAATGGTGGTGGTATCACCGGCCGGGACTGTCGAGCGGGTCGACGTGCTCCGCTTCCTCGAACCGCCCGAGTACATGGCCCCGGGTCCGTGGATCGATCAGCTTACGGGAGCCCCGCTGAGTGACGATCTTGCCGTGAACCGCGGGGTCGTGAACCTGACGGGAGCTACGCTCACGGCACAGGCGATCACGCGTGCGGTCCGGAGGGTGCTGGCCCTGAACGAGGTCATCCGCCCCCTCGCCGCGCCCGTTGGCGGGGGGAGAAGCTGACCCCCTTCGAGAAATGGGCCGTTTGGGTCAGCTTGGTGTTGACCGGCCTCACGGGCCTCGCGTACTTCCGGACGAAGTACCTCGTTCAGAGCTCCGACCCATTCTCCGTGCTGAACCATCCGCTGGAACCATGGTTCCTGAAGGCGCACATCCTCGTCTCGCCCCTTCTTCTGCTCGCCGTCGGCTCCGTCGCGGTCCGGCATGTCTGGAAGCACTACCGCCTGGGCGTCGTGCTCGGCAGAAGAAGCGGCGTGACGATGGTGCTCGCGTTCCTCCCCATGGTGACGACAGGGTACCTGATACAGGCGATCACGCATCCGGGTCGCCTGAGCGCGGTGACGATCGCGCACCTGATCCTGAGCGGGCTCTACCTCGCTGGGCTTGTGGTTCATCAGGCGGTGACGAATCGTCGCCGACCGGGCGTGCCGGATCGCAGGTCGCGGGGCGGGCGCCGGCGCACCCCGGGGGAGCGGAGCGACGGCAACTTCAGTCGGCCCGGGGCAGGCCAAAGCGGCGGTGCTTGGCCGGTATCCTGGAGTGGCGCCGTGACCGGGCGGTTCCGACCCTCCTCCTAGCTGAGGCCGAGCCAGGCCAGGAACCCGAGGCCCGCACTCCAGCAGTACCAGGAGAATGCCGGAAATGCCCGGCTCTCGAGCATGGCAAGGAAGAACCGGATCGCCAGGATTCCTGCCACACTCGCAGCCGCGAAGCCCGCCCACGCCGGACGAGCGGAGAGCGCGTCCGCGCCCGAGCTCTCCCCGACGAACTGGAGGAGTCCGGCGCCGGCGATTGCGGGAATCGACATCAGGAACGAGAAGGCGGCTGCCTCGAGCGGTGCCACGCCGAGCCAGAGCGCCGCGGAGACGGTTGCTCCGGACCGCGAAATGCCGGGCACGAGGGCGAGCGCCTGAGCGATGCCGATGAGAAGCGCTGCCCGGACCCCGAGCTCTGCCGAGACGGGCCGCCGGAGCGCCCAGCGGGTCGAGTAGAGGAGGGAGCCGGTCACGATGAGTGCGAATCCCGCGACTGCGGGGCGATCGAAGATCGATTCGATGACATCTACGAAGAGCACGCCGGCAACCCCCGCCGGGAGCGTGGCGATCAGGATGAGGCCCGCGTACCGGAGGTCCTCGCCCCGGGGTGCGAAACTGACGCCCATCGCCAGCGTCAGGATCCGGCGGCGATACACGACGAGGACGGACAGGAGCGTCCCGAGATGCAGGATGACCTCGAACCGCACGCCCGGAACCCGCAGGGAGAGGAGTTCCTGAGCGATCACCAGGTGCCCGGAGGACGATACGGGGAGGAATTCGCTCGCTCCCTGCACGACGCCGAGAACCCATGCTTCCCAGAGATTCATTCCGGCTTCCTCCCCCGAGAGTCCAGATCGGGCCGATGCCCCGTAGAATGTAGGGGAGTGGACGGGCAGGGCGAGGGTCGCCCGCGTCTGGCGGCAGCTCTCACGCGTCCGTACCGAGGACCTGGTGCCATGATCGGCTTCGGACGCGGGGTTGCCGGAGGGGTCGCGGGGACAGCTGGCGCAGGCATATTCTGTCCCGGGTGGCCGACCGAATCGAAGAGGAATGGGAGCGGGGAACGACGAGAGGGTATGACGATTGGGGAGAGACGACTCCGAAGCGACCGTCCGAGCCGTGGTGACCGGGTTTGAGGCCTTCGACGGGCGCGAGAAGAACCGGTCGTGGGAGCTCGTACGGCAAGTCCGCGGCCGGCCGGGCACCGACGTGATTCGGCTTCCCGTGGACTTCCACCGCCTCGGCCCGGCCGTCTCCCGGATGGTCCTGAGGCGGCCTGACGCGATCCTGATGGTTGGGGAGGCGCCGACAGCTGTCCTCCGGGTGGAGCAGATCGGACTGAACATTGCGGACGCCGATCGTCCCGACAACGCAGGACGGCTTCCGCGCTCGGAGCCCGTCGTCCCCGGGGGCGCTCTCGCGCTCGAGGCGTCCTGGGACGCGCGAATGGTGGTCCGGAGGTTGCAACAGGAAGGATTCGATGCGAGGGTGTCGTTCCATGCCGGGACCTTCGCCTGCAACGCAGCGTTCTACCGGGCCCTTCACCTGGCTCGGGACGGGAGCGGGGTGCGAGGCCTTCGAGCCGGGGACCGGCCGGCCATCGGATTCCTCCACGTTCCGAACACGGAGGAGCCGGCCGGGCCCGAGAGTCCGGTATTCCTCCGTGCGCTCGAGATAGGCCTCGAGGAGCTCTCCTCCATCCGAGCGGAGACCTGAGGGTTGCGAATCGATCTGGAGCTGCCCCCGAATGAGCGGGACCGCCAGCAGCTGGTGGATGCGCTGCTCAAGCACAGCAGACGGAAGTACGGGGATCCCACCGCGAGGCCCGTCGGGTTCTTTCTGAGGGATGAGGAGGGCAACCTCTGCGGTGGCCTTACTGGGAACCTCCGGTGGTCTTGGCTCTATGTGGAGGTGCTGTGGGTGCGGCGGGATCTCCGGGGGCAAGGGTACGGCAGCCGGCTCCTGCAGGGGGCCGAGGTGTTTGCGGAGGCGAGCGGCGGGGTGGCCGTGCACCTGGACACCGATGGCGACGAGACGCTTGCCTACTACCGCAAGCGCGGGTACGAGGTATTTGGAACACTGGAAGGCTTTCCACCCGGGGCCAGACAGCATTTTCTTCGGAAGTGGCTACGTTCGCCGTGAGCGCATCCGGGCGCGGGCCTCCCTCATTCAAACTTGCTATCTCAGGATCATGACATTGGGAACGATCGCTCCCTTGGTGCTCGACGGCTGGTTCATCCTTCACCAGTTCTTTCGTCTCGTCCCGGAGGGCGAAACCGGATCCGATGAGCGAGCCGCCGCGCTCGAGGAGCTTGGGAAGCTGCTCGTCCCCACGGAGGACTCGGGCGGTGAGGGGTGGAGCGGGCTCTACCGGATCATTGGTGGTGGCGTCGATCTCATGCTCGTCCACTTTCGGGACTCCCTCGAGGCGCTTGGGGAGGTGGAGCGGAGCCTCCAGAGCGGTCTCGTCGGCTCGCAGCTGGCCCTCGAGCGCGACTATCTCTCGGTCGTCGAGCTTTCCCTCTACCACCTGACGGCGACGCTGGCTGCCGAAGCGGAAGAGCGGGGCGTGGCGCTCGGTTCCGAGCAGTGGCGCGAGATGGTGGACCTCCAGCTCTCGCAGGAGTTGGACAAGCGGTACGTGCAGGACCGCCTTCACCCGGTCCAGCCCGAGGAGCTCCCGTATGTCTGTTTCTACCCGATGGACAAGCGTCGCAACGAGGGACAGAACTGGTACCGGCTGCCCCTCGAGGATCGCGCCGCGATGATGCGTGACCACGGCTCGACGGGTCGGCGCTACGCCGGACGCATCTCCCAGGTCATCTCAGGCTCGATGGGGCTCGACGACTGGGAGTGGGCCGTCACTCTCTTCGGCCGCTCCCCGAATGACTTCAAGGATCTCATCGCCGAAATGCGCTACGACGAGGTGAGCGCGAGTTACGCCGAGTTCGGCAGCTTCTGGGTTGGCTACCGCGTTATGGCGGACCGGATCGCCCGAGTGCTCGGCGGGCCCTAGCCACCGAGAATTGCGTTCGGGCTCTGGCGGGCGCGGCGTCGGCAACGAAGCACGGGCCGGTCCCCGGATCGCGCTGCGAACAAACGCGTCGTGGGCCGCGCGGCCAGCACATGTCGACTTGGAGGACATCGGGCAAGCTGAACAGATGTTCGGGAAACGCCCAAGAGGAGAACTCCATAGCACGCACCCCGAGTTTCTCGCGGGCGGGGCGGCACAGGTGCGGAGGGTAGGATCGGGGCCATGGTTTGGGCTTGCCCGGGGGAAGCCCGACATTGACATCGAGAGCCTGCTCGTGAGAGGCGGCCGGAGAGACAGTGCGGCAGTCGGCGAGCCTCGGGTGACCCGTGCGATACTGCGCTTCGGCGAGCTGCTTCAGCGGGTATCCGCAGGAATCCGTGGTGGCCAGGCGTAGCGCGAACGCTGGGCGGGCTCAACGGTTGGGCACGGGCGGCGGTGCTCGGCGCAGCGGCGGGCGGGCGCCGTAGGTGAGCGATCACCACGCCCATTCGGCCGGCCCGAACCGGAACCAGTGCAGCCAGAGCGGCGAGGCGGCAAGCTGCACGGCCCACACGGCGGCCACCACGCCGATCTGCCCGACACGATCTACGGACCCGAACCAGCCGAGGCCATGGCCGTAGAAGAGCGTGGTGCAGAGGATCGTCTGCAGCAGGTAGTTGGTCAGGGCGGTCTGGCCGACGGCCGCAAACGGACGTGTCACGCGGCGCAGCGCTGGCGTCCGGCACAGCAGCATGACCACGCCGCCGTAGCCGAGACTGACAGCGATGCTCGGCCAGTAGTTGAACTGCATGCCCACGAAGAACGACGAGACCGGCCACCCGCGAGCGAAGTCGATGGCGATGCCGTAGGCCTGGACCGGCAATCCGATCGCGACCGCCACTGTGATCAGGGCTGCGTAGAAGCGCGGCGCGCGCTGGGCGCTGAAGACTCTCCGAACTGGAAGAGTGCCATCCCGATCAGCATCAGTCCGACGGCGCGCCAGAGGCCCCAGGTGATCAGGACGATCGTCTCGAGCCCGAGCGCCGACGCCGACCGCGCGGGCTGCTGATCAAGTCAGCTACCGCGGTAGGCAGCGAGCTCCGCATCAATCATCTTCGGCGTCGGCTGCCACACATCTGCCGTCAACGCGGCCCGCGCCTCCTCCGGCCAGTACGGGAGCGACAGCCCTGTCCCGACGGAATAGACCGAGGCGACCGCGAGCAACGCCGCCCCGAGCGTGAGGAGCCGCCCCGGCGGCTGCCTGTGCAGCGGATACACAAGCATCCCGCACACGGCGTAGAGGAAGAGGATGTCGCCCGGCCAGAGCAGATGGGCGTGCAGTAGCCCGATGACGAGCAGCCAGCGCATCCGGCGGTAGTGCACGCGGCGGGCATCGCCGCTCGACTCGGCCCGCCCCGCCATCAGGACGATCCCGGCGCCGAAGAGCATCGAGAAGATCGTCATGAACTTCTGGTCTGCGAACATCCGGCCCGCCAGCCAGACGTAGAGATTCGCGCCTTCGAGGTCCCCGTAGGCGGTGGGGTTGGAGTAGGCGGCGTGCGGCATCGCGAACAACTGTACGTTCATCACCAGGATGCCGAGCAGCGCGACGCCGCGCAGGACGTAGATTGCGTGGACGCGTGCGGCCTGGTGGACGGGCCCGGGATTCGCACTGTCGGCTAGGTGGGTCATCGGACGTGGCTATGGTTGCCGCCGCTTCTGCTCCCGCTCCTGGCTGC
The DNA here is from genome assembly GCA_965218255.1 of Longimicrobiales bacterium. GTDB lineage: Bacteria > Gemmatimonadota > Gemmatimonadetes > Longimicrobiales > Gaopeijiaceae > JAAXGI01. Next base: position 436,952 of record CBDCKJ010000001.1, read on the forward strand.
ACGCGCCGCGCAGGATCAGCGCCGTCGTCTGGCTTCGCCGTTGGCACGCGCTCTCGAACGGGATGTATCGTACCCGATCGGGGAGTGCGCACCCGGCGGACCGTGTCTTGTTGGGTCAGCTTCCCACCGCGGCCGGCGAGGCGAAGGAGAGCGTGAGGAGCGCGAGGAGCGCGAGGAAGAACCAGCCGAGCAGCGCGGTCAGGATGGCCTTTCCCGTCGACACATCCAGAGCCTCGCGGATAGCCACGATCACCGCGACCAGTATCCAGATCTCGACCAGGCCCTCGATCAACCCGCCGAGGAAGGGGAGAGCGGCAGCCACATATAGGATGCCCGGGGACTGGGCGAAACCGAGCGTACGGAGAAGCTCGCCCCACGTTGCGGTGCCACCGAACAGCTTGGCCCCGACTAGGTAGGTGACGCCTGCCCAGACCAGCCACCCGGCCAACGCGCCAACGATGCCGCCGACTGCACTGGACTCTGCAGATCCTGTCCCGCCGATCACCGAGGCTACCGCCACGACCATGATTACGCCGACTGCCTGGCCGGTAGCCGAGGCATCGTGCTCGACTTCGTTGTATACAGAGGTATCGAGCGCGGCGGCGCCGACGATTCGGGCCGCCCAGCTCCTCCGGGTCCCTCCGGTCGATGGGTCTCCCTCAATCATCATTCGTGGCTCCCTATGAATTCCTGTTGATTGCCTCGGTGATCAGCCGACGGGCTTCCGGGCTCATTTCCAGCTGCAGCGCCGCCTCGCGGCCGTGCTCGCTCATCTTTGCCCACGTCTTTCGAAGAATGTTCACCAACTTCTCGTCCTCGTGGTCCTCTGAGAACTCGTCGAAGTAGTGCTCCAGGAACACGAGGCAGACCACATCCTCGAGCGTCTGCGCGTCCGGCTCACGGGTCAGGCCCTGCTTCTTGATCAGCCGGGCGACGGCCCGGATCATCGTCGCCTCGTACCCGACTTCGGCGAGAACCTCGCTTGCGAGTTCGGCATGAAACCGCATGAGGCGGGAACGCCACTGTCGGTAGCCCTTCCGGCCAGCCGGATACTCGGACCGCGGGATCCGCCACCTGGCGATGTGTTGTGCCCGGGCGGCCAGCCGAAGCGCTTCGGACGCCGCAGGCTCGAAGTCGGCGAGCCGCTCCGACATGCGGCGCGCGTAGACGAGCTCCTTCGGTTCCGTCGACCCCGAGACGATCTCGCTTCGGGGGTCAGCGGCGTTGATCCGGTCGAAGCGGGCGAAGGCCACGTCGAGACGGGAGGAATCGGTCACTCTTGCACGGACCGGGTTTGGCGGACGAAGGAAGCCCCCTACGCCTCGCGCGTTGAAACGCTCCCGGCGGTCGGCCGGGACGGCACGATCGGGGGGCTCGGGTCCAGTCGGGGTCGGTCCGTGCGCTCTCCGGCGTCGGACTCTGCGGGCTGCGGCGCGGGAGAAACCGGTGTCACCCGAGCGCTCCCGCCTGCCTCGTCGGCGCCAACCCCCCTGCCGTCGCCAGCGGGCGAGCGGGCCCACCTGCGGATCGCGGCGTCCTCCATCAGCGCCTGATGTAGCCTCACGGGCTCCGCACCGGGCGCGAGGGACCGCCGCTCGTAGCGGCCGTTCGCCGAGAGCTCCCACGCCAGTTGATTGTCGGCGAGCGCGAATTCGAGGACGCGCCCAAGCCGCGCCTTCAGTCCTGGATCGTCGATCGGCACGACGGCCTCCACCCGGGTGTCCAGGTTGCGACGCCGCCAGTCGGCGCTCCCGATGAAGAACTCGGGGTCCCCGGCATTCTGGAAGCAGAAGATCCGGTCGTGTTCGAGGAAGCGCCCGATGATGCTGGTGACCCGGATGTTCTCGCTGTAGCCGGCGAGCCCGGGCCGAAGGCAGCACTGTCCGCGAACGACGAGATCGATGGAGACGCCGGCCCGGGACGCTTCGTAGAGGAGCCGGATGATCTCCGGATCGTCCATCGCGTTCATCTTCGCCACGACGCGGGCGGGGCGTCTTGCCCGTGCGTTTGCAACCTCCCGGGCGATCAGCTCCGCGAACGTTGTCCTCATCATGCCGGGCGCCACGATGAGTCGCCGGTACACCTGCCCTGGCGCGTAACCCGTCAGGTGGTGAAAGAGGTTGACGAGATCGGCGCCGATCGCGGGGTCGCAGGTGAGGAGGCCCAGGTCAGTGTAGACGCCCGCGTTCTCCTTGTGGTAGTTCCCGGTGCCGATGTGACAGTACGCCCTGGGGTGCCCGTCTTCCTCGCGTATGACGAGCAGTGCCTTGGCGTGCGTCTTGAGGCCGACGACGCCGTAGGTGACGTGCGCACCGACGGTCTCGAGCATCCGTGCCCATTCGATGTTGTTCTGCTCGTCGAATCTCGCCTTCACCTCGACCATGACGGCCACCTCCTTCCCGTGGTCGGCGGCGCGAAGAAGCGCTCCGACGACCTGGGAGTCGTCGGAGGTCCGGTAAAGTGTCTGCTTGATGGCTAGGACCGCCGGATCCTCCGCCGCATCCTGCAGGAGGCGGAGAACAGTGCTTGAAAAGGATTGATACGGGTGATGGACCAGGATGTCTCCCTCGCGCACGACGGAGAAGATGTCCCGCTCGACAGCCCTTTCCCCTTCGGCGGGGGCGAGCCGGTCGGCAACGACGGGCTCCCACGGTTCGAGCTGGTGCTCGGGCAGATGCAGGTTGCCGAGCTCGATGCAGTCCTCGAGTGCGAGTTCGCCCCCGAGTTCGACCAGGTCCTCGACGCCGAGGTCGAGCTCGTTTAGGAGGAGTGTGCAGAGGTGGGGCGGCATCGTCTTCTCGACCTCGAGGCGGACGACGGGTGCCAGCCTCCGCTCCCGGAGCTCCTCTGAGATCATGGCGATGAGATCCTCCGCCTCCTCCTCTTCCCTCTCGATGTCGGCGTTCCTCGTGACGCGAAAGGCGTGGACGCGAATGATCTCCATCCCGCGGAAGAGTTCGGCGACGTTCTGGCGCACAATCTCCTCGATGGCCACGAACAGGAAATCCCCTCCCGTGCTCTCGACCGGCAGCCAGCGCTCCCGGTGGACCGGGACCTTCACCCTGGCGAAGTGGAGGGTGGAGGAGCCCGGGTCTCGCATCTCGATCGCGAGCGAAAGGCTCAGATTCGAGATGAAGGGGAAGGGGTGGCCCGGATCCACGGCGAGGGGCGTGAGGATCGGATAGAGGTGCTCGCGGAAGTACAGCGCGAGGTGCTGCTTCTGCGTCGGGGTGAGCGCGCCGTAATTCATTACGCGCACACCTGCGACCTCGGCGAGAAGGGGCTTCAGCTCTCCCCAGTAGCGGTCGATCTCGATCTCCATCCGGTGGCGCGCCTCGCGCACTAGCGCGAGGACCTCAGATGGCAGGCGGCCGTCCGCGGCCGTCTTCGTCACGCCGGCCGCCTCCTGGCGCCGAAGCCCGCCGATCCGCTTTTGCACGAACTCGTCGAGGTTGCGGGCCGCGATCCCGAGGAACCGGACGCGGTCGAGAAGCGGGAGATCCGGATCGCGAGCCTGCTCGAAGACGCGCCAGTTGAAGTCGAGCCAGCTCAGCTCCTGGTTGAAGTAGAGCGACGGGTGGTCGAGTTCCACACCCCGGGGTACGTCCCGGGGGCGGACTGCCCTAGGGAGCGGGTTCGTCATCCTTTCGCTGAACCGGTCATGTGGTTCTGCCCTCGCGAAGTCGGGCCCCGATGCCCGGTACGGGGCGGCCCCTCGATCAGACGGCCTCGGCCTCAATGCAAAGCGGGCGCCGGAAGGCCGAGTCAAAGAGCCTGCCCTTCTTTCGAAGCGCCCACTTCTCGAGGGTGAGGCGTCCCCGCGTCCTGAGCCTGAGGGTGACGGCGTCCTCGTCGATACGTGCCCGGATCGATTCTACCCGGCTCACGTGTTCCCGGTCGAGGGCGTCCGCGACGCGGAGGATAGCCGCTAGGCGCCGGACGCGCTCCTGGTCCATCACCCCAAGTTCGCTATACCCCGGATGGGTCTCCTTGGGCTCGGCCCGGCGATGGTAGCGGGCGAGAAGCGCGACGAGGCGGAGCTCGGCCGGAGAGAGCTCCGGGAGTTCCGAATTCTCGATCAGGTACATCGAGTGCTTGTGATGGCCCCGGTACGAGATGAACTGCCCGATATCGTGCAGGAGCGCACCCGCGAGAAGCACCTTCCGGTCCCTCGGTTCGAGCTCGTGGAGGACGCCGAGCTGGTCGAAGAGCTCGAGCGAGAGCCGGGCGACCTGCTCGCCGTGCACCTCGTCGAACTGATACCGCCGACCGAGGGTGAGAGCAGCGGCCCGAATCTCCTCGATCTGCCGGTTGCGGTGCGCCGGCTGGTCGTCGAGCTCGTCTGCCAGGTCGAGGACGAGCCCCTCCTTCACGCCAACCCCGGCAACGATGATCTCCTTCGCTCCTACCACCTCGGCGATTCGGTCGTACACGACGGCGGCGGGGAGGATCACGTCCGCGCGGTCCTCCCGCAGGTCGAGGCTTCTCACCCTCTCGGCGCAGCTCAGCCTCGCGAGCCGCTCGATGAGGTCCCTCAGGTCGGTCCGCCGAATCCGGCACACCTCTCCTGAGGGCGATCCTCCATTCGCGAGGGTGGCCAGGCTCTCGATATTGCCCCCGGTCGCGATCGTACCCGCCGGCTCCCACTCGACGACGGCTCTCGGGACCTTGAGGACGTGTGCGTAGCGCTCGAGGAGCTCGTAGAAGTGCGGTTCGTCCTTCGGGGGCCCGTCCTCCTCGAGCGCCTGGAGGAGGCGCACGGAGCCGAGCGTGTGCGACTCGGTCCAGACGATCCCCTCGCTGCCCACGACCGAGACCTCCACGCTCCCGCCGCCCAGGTCCATCAGGAGCCAGTGACGGCCTCCGAATTCGAAGCGCTCGCTGACCGCGATCCAGACGAGCCGAGCCTCTTCGCTGCCCGAGATCGTCTCGAGGTGGATGCCCGACTCTCGCCGGATGCGCTCCACGAACTCGCCGCCATTGCGGCTCTCCCGCACGGCGCTCGTGGCGACGGCGCGGTAGTGGGCGATCCCCAGGTCATCGATCCGTCTTCGAATCTGCGTCAGGGCGGAGACGCCGGCGTGCATCGTCTCCGGGGTAAGCCGTCTCTCCCGCGTGAAGACGTCGCGCCCCAGGCGGACCGCGAGGCGCTCTGCCTCGACCACGACGTAGGTGCCCGAGGCCGAGACCTCGGCGACGATATAGCGGATCGCGTTGGATCCGACGTCGATGGCTGCGACCCGGCGCGAAGGGAGCGATCCTGGCGAAGGAGCGGCTCGCTCGCGAGCGGCCGCAGCGGTTGGAACGGACATCCCCCGGGCTACTCGTCTGTTACGCAGCCGAGAGACGCGTCCTTCACCGTACGGATGTAGCGGGCCAGCGTCCCGCGCCGCGCCTTGTACGCCGGCATGACCCAATCGCTTCTCCTGCGGGCCAGTTCCCCGGGAGTGAGCCCCACCGAGAGGCGCTTCGACTCCGCGTCGATCTCGATATGGTCTCCGTCGCGGACGAGGGCGAGCGGGCCTCCTTCCTGGGCTTCCGGAACGATGTGGCCGATGAGAAAGCCGTGCGAGCCCCCGGAGAAGCGTCCATCCGTGAGGAGCGCGACATGCTCGCCAAGCCCCGCTCCCACGATCGCGGATGTGGGGGTCAGCATCTCGGGCATGCCCGGCCCCCCCTTCGGCCCCTCGAACCGGATGACGACCGCGTCGCCGTTGCGGATGTTCCCGTCCTCGAGCGCCAAGAGCATCGCCTCCTCCGAATCGAATACACGGGCCGGGCCGGCGAAGTGAAGACCCTCCTTCCCGGTGATCTTCGCGACGGCGCCGCCCGGCGCCAGGTTCCCGCGGAGGATCGTGATGTGGCCCGTCTCCTTGATCGGTTCCTCGATGGGGAGGACCACGTCTTGGCCATCGGCGAGGCCCGGGAGCGCCTCGAGGTTGGAGGCCACGGTCCGGCCCGTCACGGTGATGCAGTCTCCCGTGAGGAGCCCCTCCCCTAGGAGGTACTTCATGACGCCGGGCGTACCTCCGGCGCGGTGGAGGTCCTCCATCACGTACCGGCCCGAGGGTTTCAGGTCCGCGAGGAAGGGCACCCGGTCGCTCACGGCCTGGAAGTCGTCGAGCGCGAGGGGGACCTCGACGGCCCGCGCCATCGCCAGGAGGTGCAGGACGGCGTTCGTGGAGCCCCCGAGAGCCATGACGACGACCATCGCATTCTCGAAGGCTTCCCGGGTCATGATCTCCTGCGGCTTGAGATCGAGCTCGAGGAGGCGGCGGATCGCGGGACCCGCGCTCAGGCACTCCTCGATCTTGGCGGGATCGTCGGCAGGGGTCGAGGAGCTGTACGGGAGGGACATCCCGAGTGCCTCGATCGCCGACGCCATCGTGTTCGCCGTGTACATTCCCCCGCAGGCGCCGGCCCCGGGGCATGCATGCCTGACGATCTCCCGGCGTCGCCCGTCATCGATCCGCTCCGCGAGGAACTCCCCGTAGCTCTGGAAGGCGGAGATGACGTCGAGCATCTGTCCCCGGCTGTGCCCCGCGCGGATCGTTCCCCCGTAGATCATGATCGAGGGCCGGTTCAGGCGTCCCATCGCCATCACGCATCCGGGCATGTTCTTGTCGCACCCCGGGATCGAGATGTTCGCATCGTACCACTGTGCCGACATGACCGTCTCGATCGAGTCGGCGATGAGGTCCCTCGACTGAAGCGAGAAGCTCATCCCCTCGGTCCCCATCGAGATCCCGTCCGACACCCCGATCGTGTTGAAGCGCATCCCGACGAGGCCCGCCTCCGTCACGCCCTCCTTCACGCGGGCCGCGAGGTCGTTCAGGTGCATGTTGCAGGTGTTGCCTTCCCACCAGACGCTCGCGATCCCGACCTGCGCCCTCTCCATGTCCGTGTCCGTGAGACCGGTCCCGTAGAGCATCGCCTGCGAGGCGCCCTGGGAGCGCGGCCCGGTGATCCGGGAGCTGTACCTGTTCAGCTGTTCTGGCATCGGGCGCTGCACCTGAAGGGGGGCTTGTTCGAGCTGGCCGGGGTACGCGTGGGTGGCTACCCATTGTACCGGGACGGGGGTTGGCAAGGAAGTGGAAGGGTGTTAGCTACTGGGGCGCCCGCACTTTGGCCACTTGGCCATGTATGTGACCGGATTCGATTTCGATAGCACGGTAGCCTCGGTGCAGGGGCTCGACGAGCTCGACATGCGCTCCCTCGCGGACGATTCCGCGGGCGGCGCCCGCTTCGCCGAGTTCGCACGGATCGCCGACGGGAGGATGGCGGGGGAGATGCCGGCGGAGGAGTCGCTCGCGAGCCATCCCGCCGTCCTCAGCCCCGACCGGCGCCTCGTCGGTGAGGTGGGGCTCGATATCTCGAGGTGCCTCACCCCCTCGTTGGAGCGCCGTCTCGGCTTCTTTCGGGCGAACGCCGGACGGACCTGCGTCCTCTCGGGTGGGTTCGAGGAGCTGATTCTTCCCACCCTCTCCCGGATCGGGATCCCCTCCACCCACCTCCTCGCGCACCGCTTCTCCTACGGCCCCGCCGGAGGCGTGACCGGCCTCGACCCGGGCACGGAGATGGCGGAGGGGCGAAAGCCGGCCGCGATCCGGCGGGTGCTCCGGGACGGGGGTCCGGCCCGGCCGGTCGGGGACGGGGCCACCGATCTCGAGCTTCGCACACGCGGGCTCGTCGATCGTCTCGTTACTTTCGCCGAGAACCGCCGCCAGGAATCCGTCGTTCGAGCGGCTGACGGGGCAGCCGACTCGACGGAGGCGCTGATGGGCCTCCGCCCCCGTCCGTGACGCCCCCGGCCGAGCTTCCGGCCTCGGGTCGACGGGTCCTCCTCCTCGAGGGGATCCACGACTCGGCGGCGGAGAGATTTCGGAGCGCCGGCTACGAGGTCTCGGCCGAGAAGCGGAGCCTCTCCGAGGGGGAGCTCATCGACCGGCTCGGCGACGTCACCGTACTCGGGATCCGGTCGAAGACGGAGCTCACCCGCGCCGTCATCGAGTCGGCCGGGGAGCTCGCGGCGGTCGGCGCCTTTTGCATCGGAACGAACCAGATCGACCTCGATGCGTGCCTTGAGAGGGGGGTCGCCGTCTTCAACGCCCCCTTCGCCAATACGCGGAGCGTCGTCGAGGTGGCGCTCGGAGAGATCATCGTTCTGCTGAGGAGCCTCTTCGAGAAGAGTCGGAAGCTCCACGCGGGGCTCTGGGAGAAGCGCGGTGCCCAGGCGAGGGAGATCCGGGGAAAGCGCCTCGGGATCATCGGGTACGGGAACATCGGAGCTCAGCTCTCGGTCCTCGCCGAGTCGATGGGGATGGAGGTCTGGTACCACGACGTGCAGGAGAAGCTGGCGCTGGGCAATGCCCGCCCCGCTCGCTTGCCGAGCTGCTCAGGCACTCCGACGCGGTGAGCATCCACATGGACGGGAGCCCGGCGAACCGCGGCTTCATCGGGGCGGCCGAGCTGGCGTCGATGAAGGAGGGCGCCGTCCTCCTGAACCTGAGCCGGGGGTTCGTCGTCGACTTGGAGGCGCTCAGGGATGCCATCCTCTCGGGGCGGATCCGGAGCGCTGCGATCGATGTCTTCCCCGAGGAGCCGCGAGCCGACGGGTCGGCCTTCGACTCCCCCCTCAGGGGCCTTCCGAACGTGATCCTGACTCCGCACATTGGGGGGAGCACGGCGGAGGCGCAGGAGAACTTCGGGGCCTTCGTCCCCGAGAAGCTCATCGACTTCCTGGCCCGCGGGAACACGAGGCTCTCGGTCAACTTCCCGCAGCTTCAGCTCCCGGCGATCCGCAGCTCCCACCGGGTCGCGCACGTGCACAGAAACGTTCCCGGGCTCCTCGCGCGCATCAACCACGTGATGGCGAAGCGGGAGATGAACATCATGGGCCAGTACCTGAAGACGAACGATACCATCGGGTATGTGATCACCGACATCGGTCAGGACTTCGACGATGCGGTGGCCCGGGAGCTGACGGCCGTACCCGACAGGATTCGCGTGCGTGTCCTGTACCAGCCCATGGCCCCGGGGGCGCTATCGGGCAGAGCTCGATGCGCGGCCACTTCCACCCGCTCTCTCTGGAGATCCCATGATCAAACACGCCACGCCGGACCATCCGGTGCACGAACTCATCGCCCGACGGTGGAGCCCGTACGGATTTGACGGACGTCCCGTCGCCCCCGAGGACGTGTGCTCCCTCTTCGAGGCGGCCCGGTGGGCGGCCTCCTCCTTCAACGAGCAGCCGTGGAGGTACATCGTCGCCCTTCGCGAGGAGGCGGGCGAGTTCGGACGGCTCCTGTCCTGTCTCTTGGAGGGGAATCGGGCGTGGGCGAGTGCGGCCCCCGTGCTCGCGCTCGGGGTCGTCCGCCGTCACTTCGAGCGAAACGACGCCCCGAATGCGGTGGCGCTCCACGACCTGGGACTCGCTTCCGGCAACCTCTCGCTCGAGGCGACGGCCCGGGGCCTCTCGGTGCACCAGATGCGGGGAATTTTCCCGGACCGGGCACGCGAGCTCTACCGCGTCCCGCCGGGGTTCGAGGTCGTCACGGGACTCGCGATCGGATACGCGGCCCCGCCAGCGTCGCTCGAGGGACCGCTCCGGGATCGGGATCTCGCGCCTCGCGCCCGAAGGCCTCTCGGGGAGTTCGTGTTTTCCGGCGAGTGGGGCCAGGCGGCGAGGGAGGTGCTCGAGTCGCCTTGATCCGGAGCCCGCTACGGAGATCGTGCTCGCGCTCGGGGCGCTCACGCCCGAGCAGGCGATCCGGATGGACGCAGCCGGGTGGGGCGCGAGGCCGTCACCGTAGCGTTACTATCTGGAGACGGGCCCCTAGCCGGCACTCGGGTGCGCCAGGGAACCTTGCGCGAGGAATCCGCTCCGTGTAGCTCAAGCGGGGCCTGGCCCCGGCCCACAGCCGCCTCTCCACACTTCGCCTGGGACGCGCACACCGTATGGCCGCTCTCTTTGAAGTCCATCGGGCAGTGAACCTCAAGGACCGCTACCTCTTCGGGCTCATCGGCGTGATCGAGGAGGGGATGGTTCATACCGGGATGGAGGCGACCCTGGGCGACGACGAGGATGCCCCGAAGTTCGAGGGTATGGTCCACGGGGTCGAGTTCCTCGAGACCGACGGGATAGCGGAGCCGACCCTCACCTTCCATTATCGCGACCCCCTGAAGCTCGAGCGCTGGGAGTCGATCAGGTGGGAGGGGAAGAAGCTCCACCTGGTGTGGCCGCTCAGGTAGGTCCTCATCTTCACCTGGCCGCGCGATCCCTCCTGCGGCCGAAATCCGAGAGACAAGATGACCGCAGCGAAGCCGCACCCTACTGAACGGATTCGGAACGTCGCCGTGCTGGGGCACGCGAGCGCCGGGAAGACCACGCTCGTGGACGCGCTCTGCTACACCGCGGGCATGACGTTCAGGAAGGGGAATGTGGCGGAGGGCCACGCACTCACGATGACGAGCGCGGAGGAGCTTGCCCAAGGGGTGTCGATGCAGCTCACCGGGGCGTTCGCCGAGTGGGAGGGTCACAAGATCAATCTCCTCGACACCCCCGGCTACCTCGACTTCACCGGGGAGGCGCTGGCCGCCGTGCACGCGGCCGACGCGGCCGTCATCGTGGTCGGTGCGACCTCCGGCGTCGAGGTCGGGACCGAGAAGGTGTGGGAGTACTGCGAGGAGCGGGGGATGCCCCGCATCGTGGTCGTGTCGATGATGGACAAAGAGCATGCGGACTTCGGCGGCGTCTTTCAGGCCGTGAGGGAGAGGCTGACGGCAACCGCGGTGCCGCTCCAGCTCCCGATCGGCGCGGGCGACAGCTTCTCGGGGGCGGTGAGCACCCTCGACGGGAGCGCTCACCGCTTCCAGGCGTCGGGAACCAGGGGGGAGTTCGAGGAGGCCGAGGTCCCGGGGGAGCTCTCGGGAGAGCTCGAGGAATGGAACACGGAGCTCCACGAAACGCTCGCCACCCTCGATGAGGAGCTCCTCGACAGGTACCTGGAGAAGGGGGAGCTCGCTCCGGACGAGGCGTTCCAGGCACTCGGGCAAGGGGTGCGCACACTCGAGGTCGTACCCGTTGTCCCCCTTGCCGCCTCAAGTGGTGCGGGGACTCGTGCGCTCCTCGACCAAATCATCGGGCTGTTCCCGAACCCGGCGGACGCCGTCCCCCACACGGCGGCCGGGGCAGGGGGGGAGCCCGTCGAGCTCGCGGTATCCGATGACGAGCCCTTTACCGCCTTCGTCTTCAAGACCGTGTCGGAGCCCCATGTGGGGAATCTCTCGCTCTTTCGGGTCTGCAGCGGATCTGTCCAGAACGGGGCGCAGGTCACGAATCCGACGCGGGGCTCCCAGGAGAAGCTGAACCACCTTTCCGTCCCGCTTGGCAAGGATCGTCCCGAGGTAGCCGTGCTCCACGCCGGGGATATCGGTGTCGTAGCGAAGCTCCGGGAGACTCGCACGAACGACACGCTTGCGGAGCCGGGGCGCGACCTGACGGTCGACGGGATCCGCTTCCCCCTGCCTGACGTGCGCCTCGCCGTTCGAGGGAAGAGCCGATACGACGACGACAAGCTGGGCGAGGCGCTCGTGGCTCTCCATCGCGAGGACCCCTGCTTCCACTCGGCGTACGAGCCCGAGCTCCGCCAGACGATCATACGGGGGATGGGAGAGCTTCACCTCGACGTACAGCTCGAGCGGATGTCGAGGAAGTACGGCGTGCAGGTCGAGACGGAGCGTCCGAGGATCGCGTACCGGGAGACGATCACTCGAACGGTGGAGGCCCACGGACGCCACAAGAAGCAGAGCGGGGGCCGAGGGCAGTTCGGGGACTGCTGGATCAGGATCGAGCCGCTTGCCCCGGGGGACGGTTACGAGTTCGTCGACTCGATCAAGGGCGGGGTGATTCCCGGGCGCTTCATCCCGTCGGTGGAGCGCGGCATCCGGGAGGCAGCCGAGAAGGGGATCCTCGCCGGCTACCCTGCCGTGGACTTCAGGGCGGTGTGCTACGACGGGTCATACCACAACGTCGACTCCTCCGACATCGCATTCCAGCTCGCCGGGGCGTTCGCCTTCCGGAAGGCGGCCGAGGAGGCGGGCCCGACAATCCTCGAGCCGATCATGGCGGTCGAGGTGACGACCCCCGAGGCGTACATGGGGGACATCATGGCGGACGTGAGCCAGCGGCGGGGGAAGGTGCAGGGAATCGACAGCAAGGCAGGCCGGACGGTGATCCACGCCCGGATCCCGCAGGCCGAGCTCTACAAGTACGCGGCCGCGCTCCGCGCCATGACGCACGCACGGGCTCACCACGTCCGCGAGCTGGTCGCTTACGAGCCGGTCCCCGGTTTCGAGCAGGCCAGGATCATCTCCGAGGTGAACGAGGGAGACTGAGTCGGCACCGGAACGGTACTGGGCTCGACAGACCTCGATCCGCGTCGGCCGGAGCTCCGGCGTCGGGCGGGACGATCGCGCCGCGCCCTCCTGTCCGGGTGCGCGGGACCGGCTCAGGTGGCTTCCACCGGATGCGGAGCCTCGGGGGGCACGTGGTTAGGCGAGCACCCCCGGAGTCCGCACATGCGAGGCCTTCAGGTGGGGTAGCAGCCTACAGGGAGACCCGACCCCGACACCCTCCCCCCGGTGCACACCCGGTACGACGCGCCGCTCCGGGAATCCGCACTTGAGCGAGGACCTCCCGCTGGGTGGAAATCGAAGAAGCCGCGCGGCGTGAGACCAGCGCTGAGCCGATCACGGCCCTCAAGTCCCGCAGGCTCCCACCCCTCACCGGCGAGGAGCAGGTCGAGCTCCTTGTGCAGTACGGGCTGGACCCGGGGGAGGCGCTGGCGGTAGCGTGAGGCTCGCGCGAACAACGTGGCCAGACCCCGCAGTAGGAGCGCCCATGGACCAGGAGCCGACGAAGGATCTCGCGCGACTGCGGGAGCGGACGGCGCGCTTCGCGGAGGACGAGGTCGCTCCACACGCTCGAGACTGGGAACGCGCGGGGAAGTTCCCGGACTCGATCGTGCCGCGGATCGGTGAGCTCGGGTTCCTGGGTATCCAGGTCCCGGAGGAGTACGGAGGCGCTGGCGGCTCGTACGGGTCGGGGATCGTGATTCTGGAGGAGATCGCCAGGCACGACGGTGGCCTCGCGCTGGGCATCTCGGCCCACAACGGCCTCGCAGTCAAGCACATTCTGGTTGCGGGCAGCGAGGAGCAGCGACGGCGCTTCCTCCCTCCCCTGGTGTCGGGGAAGCAGATGGCGGCCTGGTGCCTCACGGAGCCCGGCGCGGGCACGGATGCCACGGCGCTTCGGACGACAGCGGTCCGGGACCGCGGTGACTGGATCCTGCACGGCACGAAGCAGTTCATCACGAACGGGTCCCGCGCCGGTACCTACGTGGTCCTCGCCGCGACGACCCCTGAACGAGGCCGTGGCGGGGTCAGCGCCTTTGTCGTGGACCGTGGGATCCCGGGTCTCTCGGCCGACTCCCCGCTGGAAAAGATGGGGATGAGGTCGTCCGACACTGTGACGCTCCGCCTGGAAAACGTGCGCGTGCCCGGCGCACAGCTGCTCGGAGAGCCCGCGCAGGCGATGCGCGACGCGAAGACCGTCCTGAAGGGTGGGCGCGTCCTCATCTCGGGGATCGCCCTGGGGCTCGCCCGGGCGGCGTTCGAGAAGAGCGTCGCCTATGCGAACCAGCGGGAGACGTTCGGAAAGCCGATCATCGAACACCAGCTCATCCAGGCCAAGCTCGCCGACATGGCGGTTCAGCTCGCAGCGGCACGGGCCCTCGTTCATCGAGGCGCCATGCTCATGGACGAGGGGCGGGCCACGTACTTCGACTCGGCGGTGACGAAGCTCTTCGCTTCCGAGACCGCGACCCGCGTCTGTCTGGAGGCCATCCAGGTGCACGGCGGCTACGGCTACTTGACGGATCATGACGTGGAGCGGTGCTTCAGGGATGCAAAGCTCCTTGAGATCGGTGAAGGCACGAGCGAGATTCTCCGCGTCTTGATCGCGAAATCCCTCCGGGATCCCTTGGTGCGGGCCGGCCGGAAGCCGAGCCCGTGATGCGCATTGCGGCCGGCTCGGCGTTTTGGGGGGATTGGCCCCAGGCGCTGGCGCTTCAGGTACGCTCCGGGCCGATCGACTACCTCATCCTCGATTACCTGGCCGAAGTGACGACGGCGATCCTCGACAAGCTCTACCGGCGCGACGCCGCTGCGGGGTACGCGCACGACTTCGTGACGGACCTCGGCGAGCTCCTTCCCGAGATCGTGGACCGTGGAATCCGCGTGATCGCGAGCGCGGGAGGGGTGAATCCGCGCGCGTGTGCCGAGGCCCTTCGCCAGAAGGCGAAGGCCGTCGGTGTCTCGCGTCTCGGAGTGGGGGTGGTGGATGGCTCGGACGTGTTCGACGTGCTGAGTGCGGAGGCGGGGAGTGACGGTAGCAACAGCGGCGACATTGTGCCGCTCGATCCGGACGGACCGGGTCTCCCCGACGTTCTGGGGCGCCTCACGAGTGCGCACGCGTACCTGGGGGCCGACCCGATCGTGCAGGCGCTCGATCTGGGGGCGCAGGTTGTCGTGACGGGGCGCACGACTGACGCCTCCCTCGCGCTGGCCCCGATCCTCCACGAGTTCGAGGTTGCCAGCGACGATTGGGACGCGCGCGCGCTCGGCACCGTGGTCGGCCACGTGCTCGAGTGCGGGGCCCAGGCATCCGGCGGGAACTTTCTGGGAGACTGGCAGAGCGTCCCGGATCCGGCGCGAATCGGTTTTCCGATCGCGGAGCTGGCCAGCCCGCGGCGGGCGATCATTACAAAGCACGAGTCGCTCGGGGGCCTGGTCAGCACCGCCACCGTGAAGGAGCAGCTCGTCTACGAGATCGGCGATCCATGCTCGTATGAGACGGCGGATTGCGTCACCGATTTCACGACGATCCAGCTCAAAGACGAGGCGCCGAACCGGGTCGAGATCCGGGGGGTGCGCGGGAAGCCGGCGCCGGAGCGACTCAAGGTCACCTGCGTGTACGCCGCCGGGTGGAAGGTGAGCGGAGAGCTGACGTACGCATGGCCGGAGGCGCTCGCGAAGGCGCGAGCCGCAGGCCGGCTCGTACGGAAGCGTGCCGAGGCCTGCGTTGGAACCGCATTTGACGAGTGGCTGGTGGAGCATGTCGGCGCGGGAGCGCTGTTCGGCGCGCTCGACAGGGGCGAGCGTGCCGAAGCTGCCGAGCCCGACGAGGTGGTGCTCCGGGTCTCCGCCCGCTCCCACGACCGTGGGGCGTGCGACTGGCTCGGGCGCGAGCTCGTAGGCCTCGTCCTGACGGGCCCGCCCGGGGCCACCGGGTACGCTGGCGGGAGGCCTCGCGCAATGGAGGTGAGTGGGATCTGGTCTTGCCTTCTCCCCGGTGCCTGGGTCCAGCCCAGGGTCGAGATCCTGGATTGACGCAGGGAGGCACATTCCTTGGCGGACCGTGCGCGCCACCGTCTCTTCCTCCTCGCCCATGGGCGCTCGGGTGACAAGGGGGACACTGTGAACATCGGCATCATCGCGCGGCGCGTGGAATGGTTTCCGGTTCTATCGGCTGAGCTGTCGGCGGGGCGCGTCGCCGAGTATCTCCGGCCCCTCGGGGTCGGCCCCGTCGAACGCTTCGAGCTAGCGAACCTGTGGGCGTTGAACTTCGTGGTCAGGCGAGCCCTCGGCGGAGGGGGCGCTCTCGGGCTCCGACTCGACGCCCAGGGCAAGACCTACGCCCAGGCGCTCCTTCGCATGCCGGTCGACCTGCCCGGCGAGGTCGCCCGCGCCGTTGTGGCGCACTGGGGGGAAGGGCTTCCGGCCGACTGCGTCCTGCCCGGTCGATGAGGAGCTCCGTCCGACACCGGGCCGAACGAGGAGTCACACGCCTCACTCTGAACCGGCCGGAGCGCAGAAACGCCCTCTCCCTCGACGCGCTCGCCCTGCTCCAGTCCGTTCTCGACGAGGCCGGCCACGATCCGCGTACGCGGGTGCTCTGCCTGGACGCGACCGGTCCCGCGTTTTGCGCCGGTATCGACCTGAAGGATGTGGACCTGACCGATCCCGCGCAGTCGCGTGGACTGGCCGACGCACTGTCCGGCGTCTATCGGACGCTC
Source organism: Longimicrobiales bacterium (assembly GCA_965218255.1). Lineage (GTDB taxonomy): Bacteria > Gemmatimonadota > Gemmatimonadetes > Longimicrobiales > Gaopeijiaceae > JAAXGI01. Next base: position 453,088 of record CBDCKJ010000001.1, read on the forward strand.
CTCACTTTCCCGGTGCCGGTGCTCTGCTCCGTCCAGGGCCCTGCGGCCGGGGGCGGCGTGGGCCTGGCCGCTGCGGCTGATCTGGCCTGGGCGGGTCCCCGGGCGAGCTTCCAGCTGCCCGAAGCCCGGATCGGGCTCGTCCCGGCGCTGGTCTCCGTCGTGCTCAGACGGCGTCTCGCCCCGAAGAGGCTGGCCGGGATGGCGCTCGGGGGTGGAGTGCTCGATCCCTCCGGCGCCCTGGCGGCCGGCCTCGTCGACGCCCTCGCGCAAGGCCCCGGCGCCGAGGCGATGGAGCGATTCGCCAGGGACCTCGTGCGTGACCACTCCGCTGGGGCTCTCCGGCGCACCAAGGCGTTCCTGGACGGTCGGCTGACGGCCGGGCGGCTGGACGCCGAGCTCGAAGCGGCCAAAGAAGAGTTCCGAGAGGCGGTGGGAACGGAGGACGCACGCCGAGGCCTGGCCGCGTTTCGTGAGAAGGAGGCCGTTCGTTGGAACGAGGCGTGATCACTGTGCGCGACGCCGTCCGGCGGCTCGAGGCGCTTTGCGCAGAGTACGCGAGCATGGGCCCTGCCGAAGCTGTCGCGAAGCAGCATTCGCGAAACAAGCTCACGGTCCACGAACGCCTGGATCTCCTCTTCGACCCCGCTCGGCCGCGCTTCGAGGTGGCCACCTTCGCGGCCATGGGCTGCTACGAGGAGCACGGGGAGATCCGCTCCGCCGGGGTCCGCGTCGTCATCGGCACAGTGAGCGGACGCCTGTGCCTCGTTGTCGCGAACGACTCGATGGTCAAGAGCGGCACTTGGTTCCCTCTGACGATCAAGAAGATCCTCCGGGCGCAGGAGATCGCGCTCGAGAACCGTCTTCCGGTCGTCTACCTCGTCGACTCGGGCGGGCTCTTCCTACCGCTCCAGGACGGAAGCTTCCCCGACCGCGACCACGCCGGACGCATCTTCTACAACAACGCGCGGATCTCGGCGGCGGGGATGCCCCAGATCGCGGCCGTGGTGGGGCCGTGCGTGGCGGGCGGAGCGTACATCCCCGCCCTCTGCGACGAGCTCCTCATGGTAAGGGGGACCGGGGGCGTCTTCCTGGCCGCACCGCACCTCGTGAAGGCGGCCATCGGGGAGGTGGCGGACATCGAGGAGCTGGGTGGCGCCGACACCCACACACGGCTGAGCGGGATGGCGGATTACGTGGACGACGACGAAGCAGGATGTCTCGCCAGGGTGCGTCGGCTCGCTGCGACCTGGCCCGACCCGCCGCCGACGCGCTACCCGGTCCGGGCGTCCCAGGACCCCGAGAGCGACCCCGAGGCGCTCCTCTCCGTACTCCCGGCCCGTCGTACCGAGGCGTACGACATGAGGGAACTTCTGCGTCCGATCATCGACGCCGGGAGCTGGGAGGAGTACAAGGCGCGCTATGGCCGCTCACTCCTCACCGCTACGGCGCGCCTGAACGGCCGCGCGGTGGGGATCGTCGCCAACCAGCGGGCCGTCTCCCGGACGGCACGCGGAGAGATGCACGTCGGAGGGGTGATCTACGGCGACGCGGCCGCGAAGGCCGCCCGCTTCGTGGTGAACTGCAACCAGAAGGGCCTCCCGCTCCTCTTCTTCCAGGATGTGACCGGATTCATGGTCGGGAAGCGGGCGGAGCAGGGGGGGATCATCCGCGAGGGCGCGAAGCTCGTAAGCGCGGTGGCCAACTCGCGGGTGCCCAAGCTCACCGTCGTCGTCGGAAACAGCTATGGTGCAGGCAACTACGCGCTCTGCGGCCGCGCCTACGGCCCGCGTTTCCTTCTCGCCTGGCCCACGGCCGCGATCGCGGTGATGGCCGGAGACCACGCGGCGGAAACCGTGCTTGCCATCGAGCAGTCCAAGGCCGGCGGAACGGTGACCGAAGAACATCGGGCCGAGATCCTGGCCCGGATCCGCGGGCGGTACGAGCGGACGCTCTCGCCGTACCACGCGGCCGCGAATCTCTGGGTGGATGCAGTCATCGATCCGCGCCGCACCCGCGAGACGCTCGATCTCCTCCTCGAAGTCGCGTGCCGCTGCGATCCGGAGGAGGAATTCAAGCTGGGAGTGTTCCAGGTGTGAGGAGCGCCCACCGCATAGGGGCAGGCCTCGATTGCAACGCGAGTCCGTTTGGTTGTCAATGTCGGTCGAGCATGTACCGCTCGTGGCGGAGGGCACTCCCTGGGCGGTGAGGGTCTCCCTGCGCCGGCGCGCGCAGCTGGGGGCGCGTGGTTCAGTCTCAGGAGGAGCTCCGTTGTCCGAGTGCGCGGGCGAGACGTGTCCCGGCCTTGGCCTTCGGCTTCCGGCCGCTGGTCCGTGGCCCCTGGCCTCTCTACCCGATCGGGACGGAAACGCTGGTCCGGAGGGTGACGGCGCGGTTCTGGGCGTCGTCAACAACCGAGGAAAGACCTAGGGTATAGAGCAGGTCCAGTGAGACACGCGTCGGTACGCCGACCGGAAATTCCGTGCCGATTCCACCCACGACGCCGAACTCGACCCCTTCCGTGTCGGCGAGTCCGACGCCGTAGTTCCTCTCGGTACAAGCCACGTCGGAATAGTCACGCCCGGAATCGGACTCGACCGTGTCCCCGCCGAGGGAATGCGTCAGGTCGGTCGTACACCGCGCTTCGAAGGAAACCGTTGGACCCACGAGCAAGTGAAGGGAGGCGACGCCAGCCGGGATGCTCGCCTTCGCCAGTGCCGACAATTCGACGTAGTTCAGCTTCAGGTCCACGACGAAGGCGTTGACGATATCGTCCGCGAGAACGCCAATGCTCGCGCCCTTCTGCACGTAGGCGCCGCCGAGATGAAGCCCGAGGCTGGGCAGTAAAGGAAAGACTGCCGCGGCTCCGAGGGAGAGACCCCTGCGTGGACCGTCGGAAAACTCGTCATGGTCGTCCGCACCCGGCGCCACCAATTTCGCCGACGTGATGCCGGCGTGCACGGAGAGGGTGGTCTGTCCGGCGGCGGGTGCTGCCGCGCATATGGCAATGAGGACCGGAAGGAGAAGGCTTCGTATGTGGACGCCCCCCTGGTTGGCAAGCCTGACGTCGTACCGAGGTCGGTGGCAGTCAGGTCAGGTACGGTCGTATGTGTGGCCTCTTGATGCGGCACTTATGGCCGCGGGTCCGTATGGTGTTCGTGAGATCGGATCCAAATCGAAACGGCGGGCTCTGTGGCCCATCGAAGCCTACTGGTTTTTCCGACCCCGTCTTGTCGACCGTTTGCCCCTACCTTGTCCGCCGTCCTGCCTGCACTCTCCAGTTGGGACCTCCTCAACTCGCGCCCATGCGGGTGGTCGAGCCGTCAAGCCCCGACGATCTCTTCTCTGTGTCCTCCTCTGGGTTTCGGGTCTGACCAACGCCTGTTTGCTCCACTGATCTGACTCGCAACCCTACGCTGCGGCCGCAACGGCCTTCGTCACTCCCCTTGCCCTGTAGTTCTCCCCCTTCACTGTCACGGCCCAGATGATGCGCGCCGTCCGGTTGGCCAGAGCCACCGCAACCACCTTCCTCGGCTTCTCGTCCAGCATCCGCCGAAGCCAGGGATCGGTGACCTCCCCCCGCCGGATGGCACTCGAGATGACCGCCGTCGCCCCCAGGTACAGGAGCCTTCTGATATCGCGCTGTCCCATCTTCGTGATCCGCCCCAACCGCTGGCGGCCACCCGTCGACGATTCACGCGGCGTGAGCCCGACCCATGCCGCAAAGTCACGTCCCTTACGGAAGCTCTCCATCGGTGGCGCAAAGGTGTGGACCGCCATCGCCGTGAGCTCACCCGCCCCCGGGATCGTCATCAGGCGCCGGAGCGCCTCATCTTCCCTCACGATCCGACGGATCTCCCGGTCCGTCTCATCGATGTCCGCATCCAGATCGTGGATCCGCTCGATGAGGAGGCGTATCGCGGGGGGCACCAGCGCCGGGAAGCATTCCTCACACTTCGCGAATGCCTCCTCCAGCCTCCCGACGTTGTGGGTCCCAAGCGGGACGACGAGGCCGAACTCCGCGAGGTGACCGCGAAGCGCGTTGATCGTCTGTGTCCGCTGGTGCACCAGCAGCTCCCGGGCCCGGAACACTACCGATCGCGCCTGCTCCTCCTCGGTCTTCACGGCCACGAACCGCATCGTCGGCCGCTGGGCCGCCTCGACGATCGCCCCGGCGTCGTTGGCATCGTTTTTCTGATATGTTGCGGATCGGATTATGTTGCGGAGAGTCCATATCGTCCTGCTGGACATGAGAACTCTCCGTATCTTCGCAACATAATCTCCTTCAATCAGAGCGCCCCCAGGAAGGCCATCAGCCCCTGTTCTCCTTCCAAGGGCGATCCGGTCCGGGCTCGGCAGCATCGCAGAGCGCCATCGCCTTTGCCTTCATCTCCAGATCTATCTCGGCGTAGATGCTGGTGGTATCGAGGTATAGGGCCTTCGATGCCGACTGAGGAAGACGGCATCGGGCTATGGCGCCGTGATCGATGAACAGGTCGCTCGAACATGATCGTGCCTCCTTGTGGGTGGAGACATGATCATGACAGACGAACGAGAGTCAGAAAATTATGTTGCGGAAATATAGAGAGACGTTATGTCCAGCAGAACGTTCCAGGCTCTCCGCAACATAATCCGGACCGCAACATATCACAAATTATGTGTTATGCAACATAACTTCTGCCTCTTGACGTACGGCTTCACGTACACCGGGGCAATCAGGCGGGCCTCGTGGCCGAGCTCCTGGATCATCCGCCCCCAATGGTGGGCGCTCGCGCACACTTCCATCACGACTTGGCAGACCGGCTGCCCGGCGAGGAATTCGAGCAGCTTCGAGCGCGTGAGCTTCCTGCGCAGCACAGGCTCACCGTCCGCCGTAGCGCCGTGCAGATGGAAGTACCTCTTCGAAATGTCGATGCCGATGATGCTGACCACCTTAGTCCATGGATCCCCCCCTCTCGTGTCCCAAACGCACCCCGTGTGCGTTCTCCTCACCCGGCCCATGTTGGCGCCCGGTGTAGGGGGGCGTCCACTCCATCGGAACGGGTTCATGGTGAGGTCCATTGTTTGGGTGGCGGTCTCAAGCGGTCGACGCAACGTCGTGGCGAAGACTTCACATGGTTTCGTCCACCCGAGCGGTTGTCGAGGACGGGAGCTGAACTCTCGAGCAACGGCGTCGAGCTCGTCCTGGGAGTGGAGCGATAGGTCAGTCCCCTTCGGGAAGTACTGACGCAAGAAACCATTAGTGTTCTCGCTCGTCGCCCACTGTCATGGGCTTCTCGGACAAGACGGTGGCCAAGAGAATTCGCTCGCTTCGCACTCCCGGTCTTGACCCGGTGGACCCCAGTGATAGACGATCTCATTCAGAATGAAGAAGAAAGCCGACGTATGGACGCTGACGCAGGCCGCCCGACTCCTCGGCGAGCCGCAGCATCGCCTCATCTACCTGTGCGAGAAGGGCGTCGTCGATCCCGACGTTCAGGATGTAGAGGGGCGTGGGAGCAGCCGGTGATTCTCGGCCCGCAACCTGCTTGAGTTTGCAGTTGCCCTTCAGCTTCGAGAATTGGAGATTGGAGTCGCGTCGTCGAACACTTCATCCAGATGATAAACGCATTCGAGCACAGCGTAGGGAAGCAACTGCACGGCTTCAAGCTTCAGGAGAGTCTGCGCGGCCCGAATGCACCCGACCTGAGGGTGGTCATCGCTGACGGCGCCCACCTGTATTTCGCCCTGGCTGCGGCTGGGTCACCCGCGCGCGTGTTTTTCTATGGGCGCGTCGACCGTCGAGACGTGATCTTGTCACACCCGAATGCCCGTGCCCTCGATCGCGTGTGACTAGCGCGGAAGCGCCAGCGGAACAGTGCACTTCCGGGGGTCTTGGTGGACCAGAAGGAAGCCGGATCCGGCAACTGGAACTTAGCATTACGGAGATGGCCTAGGAGCTCGATCTAGGCCCAGGCTGATTGGTCTCTCATCGTCGCCACCGGGCGTCGGGTCCTGATTCCATCGCCCTCCTTCCCCTTGGTCGCGGGCTCCCTATTTCGCCCGAGGGGGGCAGCGCGCGCGCCACTCGGTCTCGAGGCGATCACAAGAGTGTAAGCCGGCGGCACGTTCAACCACCGCGACGGCCGGGGATCGCTTCGAGCCGGCGCAATGGCGATTCCAGCCTCGCCGGCGAGGCACGGGACCCGGGCTCGTCCGCGTGCGGTCAGGACTCCCCGACTGGCTCAGCTTGCCGGGCCCGTCTACCGCCCTCGGCGCCCGACTACGCGTTTCGTGCGCCTGTTACTTTGACGGTGCTGCCGTTCGCGTCGACCACCGCTGCCTCAAGGTCCGACTCACATATAGATGCATCCGCTTCACTCAGCCTTCAATTCAGCCGGTGCGAACGTCCCCCCGGCCCGACGGCGAACAGTTCGGGCCGACGACGACGCGATTCAGGGCACCCGCACCATAATGTTGCGCTTGGGCACGTTTTGGACGGGAATGCGCGCTACGTCGCGACGAGGAATAAGGACCTCAGCGTGTGTGTCGATTCCATGGAGCCCTCGTGGAAAGGATGGTCATCAAGCGCGGTCGCGGAGGCACGATGGCCCAATCTCCACCTTGGCGCTTGCCGAAGCGAGCGCTTCGGCGCCGAGGCTGATCTCCTACCGCGGTCGCCTAGTGCCGAATCTCAAGCCGACGGCGTGCGTCCCGGCCGTGATCTGCAGGCGCCTGGGCGGTCCTGGCCGAACCATGTCAGCGACTCCCGTTGCCGCCAGACGTGGGGATACAAGCGAACAACGCGTGCAAGGCTTCCGGAGACCGTGAAGTACTTCCATCCATGACTCGTGCTTGGTCCAGCCAACGAGCGGTGCCTCGGCCTAGGATCAGAAGTGATACTTGAGCGCGAGACTAACGCTCGCAAAGGAGAAGTCATCCGTGGACATCTTGCCATCTACCGGTTCGCTCCGATCACGGCGCAGGTTCGGCACATGGCTCCGCAACGGATCCCATACGACCGTCCCCGCGAATTCGCCGGATGCCATCCAACGGGCCCTGACGTCCACGGACACCTCGTCCGCTAGCGGGTAGTCGAATCCGGCGAGGAGCTGATAGCTGAACTGCGTATCCTCCATGGTGGCCCGCGCCGAGCTCGAGGTGCTGGCCAGATTGCGCGCGATTTCCTCAGAGTTGGGCAGATCCCGACCTGTGGCTATGTCCGCGGGATCCGTGCTTCTGGACCACACGCTCGCATAGTCCGCACTCGTCCTCCCGATCCCGATTCCAAGCCCCAGGAACAGCGTGGCATCCCCGGCCATATCGGGGAGATCCAGGAATACGTTGCCCATGAGGCTCTTGGACGATACGAGACCCAACCACTCCTGAGCGAGGAAGAGTTCGTTACTAAGCTTGTCGGCATTGGCCCCCGCGGCGGAGAGTATCGCGGAGTTCTCGGAGTAGTTGGAGGTTCGCATCAAGTACTCTGCCTCCACCCGCGCCATGGGATGCAACCGGTATCCGAATACGGCACCGGCTAGGGCTCCGAGGGTTCCGTCAAAGGGCACGCTCCAGTTGTCTCCCACGCCGCGCGCCAGGTCGGTGCAGCCGGGCACCGACGCATACAGCGGGTTGATGAACTCGTCGCAGATGCTGGCGCGGTCGTTGCTGTCACCCACCATGGTCACGCCGGGCGAGAGGAGTGCTCCCAGCTCTCCGCCCAGGTAGAACGGCCGCTCGTACTGCGCTAGGCCGGGTGTGGCGATGGAGAAGAGCAGGGTGCAGGTAAAGATGAGAGCGTGCAAATTGCGGCTGCGAATCATCGTGCGAATCCTCCTTAAGACGGCTGTGCTCAAGACATGAACCGGAGCTGCCGGGCGTTGCGGGTTCTGTCCAGGAACCCCCGCCGTATCCGCCCGGATGATTCTAGCACCGATCGCCTACCCTTGGCACCGCCCTCCCGACACCCCCGTTCCGGGCTACGCAAGTGACTCTCGCTGCAACGTCCCGCAGGTCCGCAGAAACGGATGCTTCGCGACACCCGGCCCCGGGCGCCTTGCCACCCGGCTCGGAGCCACGCCGCTCGTGCCGATCCTGAATCGCTCTGCGAGTCTCTCTACTCCTGCGCCCTTGCCCGATTTGCGTATCGGTTATCCTGGTGTTCAACGTGTCACGGCCGATGCTTCGGTCATCTCTTCGACGGCCACTGGCTCCCCTTATCTTGAACCGGAGATCCGAAGCCGGTTGGCGTGTCTCGCTGTCTTCATGCGTGTGATCCACGATCAAAGGGCGGCGGTCGTGATGTGGACCCAGGCGATCCGGTCTCCGTCCGCCAGCCTGCCGGCAACGGCTATCACGAGAGCTTCAACGGCACGTTCGGGATACGAACTGCCCAAGCCCGAAGTCCTCCATTCGCTCGATGAGGCGAAAGCCTGGATCGAGCAGTGGCGGCGGCACTGAAACCCCGTGCGTGTTCCTGCAGAGGTTGCCGGCTAGGAATCCAGCAAGGCCATCACCAGCCCCGTGCGGACTTTCGGCTCGAACCAGGTCGACTTGGGGGGCATGTGCCGGCCCTGGCGGCATACCTCGATGAATTCGTCCATGGTGACCGCAGCGAGCGTTATTGCGTATGTCGCTCGCCCCTCGTCCACCTCCCGCTGTAGCCACACCGCGTCCTTGTTGCTGCCTACAAAGGTGAGCCGATGGTCGCCGGCATCGGGTATCCCGAAGACGTGGGAGAAGAGGTTCTTTTGGACGATGCCGGAGTCGATGGCTTCGGCCGCGTCGTCCGGATCGAACATCCCCGGAATCGGTCGCAGACGCATCCAGCCGCGGTCGAATGTGTAGAGCCCGATGTCATGGGTCGTGTTAGGCTGGTAGGGGCTCGTCTCGGCGAGAACATCGAGTGCGAACTTCTCTCCGATCGCGGCCGTCAGCTGCCTCGCGGAAAGGGCCGGGACCCGCACGAGCCGGTTGTACGGCCGGATACCCATGGTACGAGCCGGAAAAAAGACACTCAGGAAGTGCTCGCATCCGAGCATGGCCGCAGCGGCGCTCCGGTGATTGCCATCTGCCACGTACGCGTGCGGCTCCCGAGCGAGGCGCTCCTGGAACCGCCGGACGGTATGCGCCTCGCCCACGATCCATACACGATGCCGGTTCCCACCTTGATCGACCGCCTCGAGGTCCGGTGGAGCACCGGCAGCGTGTGTCTCCAGGTGGCTCTGGAACTCGCCTGACGCATCATCGACCCCGTTGTTCACAATGCCGATGATCGAGTGGGTGGCTTCGAACAGGTTGGCCCGGCCGCGCGCCTTGGCCTCGCGGATTCCCTCGTTGCGGATGATGGTTCCCTTTGGAGCCGCGCCAGTCCGTATCTCGCTCGTGCGGGCCATGCCGCCCAGACCGATCTGGCGGACTCCGGGGCGGCTGGTGTCTTGGATCTCGTAGACCCACAGGACGTCACGCACTTCCCTCGTCAGCGCGCTTGCCCTGAGGTCATCCATGTTGGCCGCCGCCTTGGACAAAGCGTTCTGCGAATCGCCGCGGCCGATCGTTCTGGGCGAGGCCTCGTCGCAATGAGCCATCGTCACACGCAGCACACTCCCGGGATTGTCCTGAAGCAGTTCCCAAATCTCGACATCGCTTTGGAACTCGTCGTAGTTGGGAGCGCTGACCAGGGCGGCCGCCGAAGAGTCGACGGGGATGAGCGCGCGGCGGATGGGGGTGATCGTGACCATGGACTTGGCGGTCCGGTGAGGAACTCGGTTTGGGGATGAAGGGAACCTGGATCCGTCTGCGAATCGCGAAAGATAGCGCCGAACGTACCACGTGTGTTCGACGAGTCCACGAGGCAGTGCGTGGCGATCACGCTGGCTCGGAAGATCCGAGCCCACGACGTGCTCGAGGTTCTGGCTGGTCTCTTCGTGCGGCACAGGCCGCCCGAGCGCAGACGTCCTAGGCGGCCCCATGGAGGATTGCTTTCGCAACAGCTCGTCGATCGTGTCTCGGCTCGGAGTGGGTCATAGGCCTCGCGCGCTCGGTGCGCCGCAGCTTGTCCCGGATCACGAATGACGCAGGTCCGCCAGGTTACAGGCTATGGAATCTCTCCGTTGCGCTCGGTTGGGTCAGGTACGTAGGCGCGCACTCTATCGGCTAGCCTCGCGAACATGATATGATCCTGCCACTGCCTTGCGATCATCAAATACTTGAGCGCGAAGCCTACCCTTCGGAGTCGGGCGCGCTCCGCCAGTCGAATGCTTCGGACATTGGAACGTCCATGATCGGGGCGCTCACCCGCGCGGTGCTGAAACGTCGGTCAGCTGTGGACTAGGGGGCCAAGACCGCCCAGTCGTCTGCCCGACGCACCCCCCCCCGAGGGTTTCACAGGCGAGGGATGATGTTCGCCTGAATGCGATGCAGGCTGAGCGACGCCCCGGAGCGAAGGCCAATCGAAGAGCCCTGTGACTCGTTCCGTGCCGTAGCCATGGCGTGCGAACTCCACGTTGAGGCGCCAGCCGGCGTAGGTGCTCGTGCAGGAGCCCCGCACCGCCTCGCCAGCGTTGAAGCAGCCGGCGACACGCCCGGCAGGGACAACCCCCGCGATTCGAGCGTGTTCACTCGTGTCGATCTTCGCGAGCTCTTCATCGAAGACCGGTCGACGTGGCGAGCAGAGATGGATTGGCATCCTGGCATGGCATGCTGGCCGGCTCCGATGCCGGCCACGGTGTCTCAGGGTTGGAGCCCCATACGTCCACGACCCTCTCGAACGCAGCTGCAGGGTCCTCTCATCGCTGTCAGGGAACCGACGTCCTCTGCCTGCGTCCGCTCGTCCACCGAACGTTCCCCCGATGGACCGGTAGCGGGACGTGCCGGCGCGAGGTCGACCAGCGCGGCCGCGACCTGCGTCACGAAGAGTGCCGGCGCGCCGCGGACTGGGCGACCTCCTGCCAGCGGACTGTCTCGAGGTGCGGAGACCGAGGCTCGGGATCCCGGGCATGGGCGTGAGGAAGAGATCGCTTCTGCCCCGTCACCGCAGCTCCCCCCGGGGTTACGGGGGCGCCAGGACAGGTGGTCCCGAGATCGTCTGCGCGATCCTGTCCGGCAGCGTGCGGACTCACCGAACACGATGGGGTGTTGCAGCCAGGTGACCTCGGAGGCCATCTTCTTCCGCCGGCCCCTCTGGACGGGCCTTCTTTCCTTGCCGGGGCTACCCAGGCTCAAGACGTCGCGTGCTATTCCAGGACCCCCCGAGACTGCCGCAGGGCTTCCGCTGCGCGTCGCGATGCTGCGGGATGAAGGAGGGGATACCGGACCTCGCTCTCTTCGCCTCCGACACTCCCGCAGCGGCGGCGGCGCTCTTCACGCGAAATCACTTCCCCGGCGCGCCCGTGATCGTGGGGCGGGAGCGGGTCCGGGGCGGCCGCCTCCAGGCGATCGTCGTCAACTCGAAGATCAGCAATGTGGCGACGGGGGCGGAGGGTGTGGAGGATGCGAGGCGGATGGCCCGCCTCGCGGCCGAGGAGCTCGGGATCGCGGAGGAGCTGGTCCTCGTCAGCTCGACGGGGCTCATCGGACGGCGGCTTCCGATGGAGAAGATCGAACGGGGGATCAGGGGGCTTTCCGGGGAGCTTTCCGGCGACCCCTGGCCCGCGGCGCGGGGGATCATGACGACGGACACGGAGCCCAAGATCCTCTCGGCCCGGGTGGGCTCGGCCGTCATCACGGCGATCGGGAAGGGTTCGGGGATGATCGCACCGAACATGGCGACGATGCTCGTCTACCTCTTCACAGATGCGGAGCTGGATGCCGCGACGCTGAAGACCCTCCTTTCGGCAGCCGCTGCCGGGAGCTTCCAGCGCCTGTCCGTCGATTCCGACACGAGCACCTCGGACACGGTCGCGCTCCTCGCGAACGGGCTGGCGGGTCCGGTCGACCGGGCGAGGTTTGGTGCGGCGCTCGACCGTGTTTGCCTGGGGATGGCCGAGTGGCTTGCCCGGGACGGGGAGGGCGCGACGAAGCTCCTCCGCGTCGAGGTCAGGGGTGCGCTCTCGGATGCGGAGGGTCACCGGGTGGCGAAGGCGGTCGTCGACTCTCCCCTTGTGAAGACGATGGCCTACGGCGCCGATCCGAATGCGGGCCGGATCCTCATGGCGGTAGGCAAGTGCGTCGATTGCCGGATCGAGCCGGGGCGGGTGTCGGCCTTCCTCCAGGGGGTGCCCGTCGTCGTTCAGGGCCGGATGGAAGCCTTCGACGAGTCCGCGCTCCGGGAACGGCTCGGTGCGGATCCCGTCGAGATCGTGATCGATCTCGGCCTCGGCGAGGGTCGCGGGCTCGGGCTCGGGTGCGACCTGACGGAGAAGTACATCGAGGAGAATGCGGCCTACGCCTCCTCCTGACTCGCCGGCGCCGCGGGACTCGTCCTCCCCGGACCGCGTCGCCCCGCCCTTCAGCCTCATTTGTCGTTGGACGAGACTGCGGCTACCACTCGGGGTCCCCCGGAAGTACCTTGGTGACGCGGCTCCGTGCGGGAAAATCCGGCCGGTCCTCGAACCGGCCTTCGAGATGACTCAGGGATGGGACGATGACCGGAAGAAGGATGCTCCAAGCGACGATTGCGATGGCACTCTCGGCCTGCGGCGGCGGCGACGCCCCGGAGAGCGAGCCGGCTGCGGCGCCCCAGGCAGAGCCTGCAGCCCCCCCCGAGAGCTTCGGGATGCCCGACTGGATGCAGGTGGACGGCGGGGCCGGGACGGTTGTCATCGACCTGGTCGCCGGGCTGACCGAGGACAACAACCGGTGGAACTTCAACGGGTTCCATTCGGGGAGAGGGGGGATCACCGTCCCGGCCGGCTACACCGTCACGATCGACTTCGAGAATCTGGACGGCGCGATGGCCCACTCGGTCGGCGTCGATGAGAAGTCCGACAGCTATCCGAACGTCTTCAGCGACGTGGTGCCGTCATTTGCCGGGGGGATGACGGCGGATCCCACCTCGATGATGGATGCGACGATGCCGGGAGAGACCGAGCAGATCACCTTCGTCGCCGACGCGCCAGGCGAATACGTCCTCATCTGCTACGTGACCGGCCACGCGGCGCTCGGGATGTGGATCGACTTCAGCGTCTCGGCCGACGGCGAGGCCGGGGCGCTCATGTAGGGGCGAAGCGACGAGCCTGCAACCTTCGGCGCCGCCCCGGAGCCGGTCTCCCCACTCCGGGGCGGAGCGGCTCTTCCTCTTGAGCCTGCGGGTGCGAGAGCCCCCGGGGTCCGGTTAGGAATGGGACGCCAGATCGAGTATTCGGATCTCAGGCCGGAAGCCATCCGGACCTTCACCTCCGCGGTCCTCAACGACCTGCGGGCCCTTGAGCAGATGCTGAGGGACGGGTGGATCGAGGAGGGTGTCCGCCGGATCGGGGCGGAGCAGGAGATGTTCCTCGTCGCAGAGGACTGGAGGCCCGCCTCCCTCGCGACCCGCGTCCTCGAGCGGTTGGGGGGTCCGCCGTTCACGACCGAGCTCGCGCTCTTCAATCTCGAGGCGAACCTCGATCCGCTCCCCCTCAGGGGCCACTGCTTCCGGGAACTCCACGCCGCGCTCGACCGGGCGATCGCCCGGGTCTCGGAGGCGGCCGGCGAGGATCGCGCGAAGGTCCTCCTCGCCGGGCACCTCCCGACCCTCGTCAAGTCCGACCTGACGCTCGACCAGATCACCCCCGTCCCCCGCTACTACACGCTGAACGAGGCGCTCACCCGGATGCGCGGCGGGCAGTACCACCTGCACATGGAGGGGGCCGACGAGCTGATGCTCGAGCACGACTCCGTGATGCTCGAGGCGTGCAACGCGAGCTTTCAGGTACATCTCCAGGTCGGCGTCGAGGAGTTTCCCCGCCTCTACAACACCGCGCAGCTCATGGTGGCGCCCGTCCTCGCCGTCGCCGTGAACTCACCCCTACTCTTCGGCCGGCGCCTCTGGGCCGAGACCCGGATCGCCCTCTTTCAGCAGTCGCTCGACACCCGCTCCGGCACGCCGCACCTCCGGGATGTCAGCACCCGGGTACGCTTCGGGAACCGCTGGGTCCGGGAGTCGATCACGGAGCTCTTCGAGGAGGATCTCTCGCAGTTCAAGGTGCTCATGGCGGGTCCCGTGAAGGAGGATCCGTTCGAGTCCCTGCGCACCGGCGCCGTCCCCTCTCTCGATGCTTTGCAGCTCCACAACTCGACGATCTACCGGTGGAACAGGCCGTGCTACGGGATCAGCGGGGGGCGGCCCCACCTCAGGATCGAGTGCCGGGTGCTCCCGGCCGGACCGAGCACGCTCGACGAGGTCGCGAACGCGGCTTTCTGGATCGGTCTCGTCCTCGGCGCCGCGGAGGCCTTCGGCGACCCGGCGGAGAGGATGGACTTCCGCGACGTGAAGTCCAACTTCCTCTCCGTCGCTCGAAGCGGGCTGGGCTCGGGCGTCCGCTGGCTCGAGGGGGGGATGGCGGACGTCCGGAGCCTCATCCTCATCACGCTGATCCCGCTCGCGCGCGTGGGGCTCGTGAAGGCCGGGGTCGATCCGAGCGATACGGACCGCTTCCTCGAGGTCATCGAACGGCGCGTCTCGACCGGGCAGACGGGCAGCGAGTGGGTCCACCGCTCCCTCGCCTCGATGCGCGAGCAGGGCACGAGGTCCGGCCGGCTCGCAGCGATCACCGCGGCGACCTTCCGCCGGCAGCAGGAGGGGATTCCAGTGGACGAGTGGCAGCCCGCAGAGCTGAAGGAGGGGGGAGGAGCGACGCAGAGCTACCTCCGGGTGGGCCAGTACATGCACACCCATCTCCTGACGGTCAACGAGGACGAGTCCGTGGATCTCGTCGCTTTCGTGATGGACCGCGAGAAGATCCGCCACGTCCCGGTCGAGGACAACGAGCACCGGCTCGTCGGCGTCGTCTCGTACCGCTCGATCCTGAGGTACGTGGGGGGGCGAAGCGAACTCCCGGCAGGAGGAGCGACGGCCGTCAAGGAGATCATGTGGTGCGACCCCGTGACCGTCACCCCGCAGAGCTCGACGCTCGAGGCGATCCAGCTCATGCGTGAGCGGGGTGTGGCGTGCCTCCCCGTCCTTGACGAGGGGAAGCTCGTCGGAATCGTGACGGACCGGGACTTCATGCCGATCGCCTACGACCTCCTGATCGAGCGGCTCGGTTCCGAATGAGGGACGTTCTGGCAGCCGACCGGATCCTGGGCTCCGTCACGGCTCCGGCGGCCGCCGGGCCGACGTTCATCGGCGTCGGCGGGATTCACGGGAACGAACCCGTGGGGGTACAGGCCCTGGAGGCCGTCCTGACGGAGCTCGACAGGCCCCGTAGCGGCCTCCTTCGGGGCCGCTTCATCGGGCTCCTGGGCAACCGGCCCGCCCTCGAGGCCGGCGTGCGCTACGTCGACCGGGACTTGAACCGGATCTGGACGGAGGGCGACGATCTCGAGGACGTCGAGGGGCGGGAGCGAAGCGAGCTGCTCGCGCTCCTGGCGCGGCTCCGTCGCGAGGGGCCCGCTTCCACCTTCCTCGTGGATCTCCACACGACCTCGGGCATTGCCCCCCCGTTCGTGATTGCCGGCGACGGCCGCGCGAGCCGGGAGCTCGCCGGCGCCCTCCCCGTGCCCCTCGTCCTGGCCCTCTCGACCGAGATCCGGGGCACGCTCCTCGAGTACCTTGACCGGGATGGTTGGACGAATGTGGGCTTCGAGTCGGGAAGCCACCTGGGCCTCGAGTCCGTCGAGCTCGCAACGGCGGCGCTCTGGCTGCTTCTCGACGCCGCCGGGCTCCTGCGCCCGGGTGAGCGGAGGGTCGAGGAGGCGAGGCGCCACCTGGAGGCCGCCTCCGAGGGTCTACCCCCAGCCGTCGAGGTCTTCCATCACCACCCCATCACGCGGGCGAGGGAGTTCCGGATGCGCCCCGGATACCGCTCCTTCCTCCCGGTAGACGAGGGGGAGCTCCTCGCCACCGACGGGACCGACGAGGTCCGCGCGCCGGCGAGCGGGCAGCTCCTGATGCCCCTCTATCAGCGGGCGGGTAGCGAGGGGTTCTTCCTCACGCGCTCCGTGCCCCTGGCCTCGGGGCGGCTGTGACCCGGTGCGCCCGGCCCCGGCGGCGGCACGCCTGAGCCGCGTCCCGATCCCGCTGCCGCCGCTTTCCCCGTATATTCCCACCCGAGACCCCGACCCCGGACTCCGTTCCCCACCCCGCCATGCGCCTTCCAGACGACCTCGCCCTCCGGGACGCGATGGGCACGATCCTCCTCATCGTCCTCGACGGGCTGGGCGGGCTCCCGCGCAGGGAGGGTCCCGGGATGACCGAGCTCGAGGCCGCGCGCACCCCGAACCTGGACGCGCTCGCGAGGCGGAGCTCACTCGGGATGCTCTGCCCCGTCGCGCCCGGCGTGACGCCGGGGAGCGGACCCGGCCACCTGGCGCTCTTCGGGTACGATCCCGTCGAGCACGTCGTCGGGCGGGGCGCGCTCGGCGCGCTCGGGGTCGACTTCGATCTGGCCCCGGGCGATCTTGCCGTGAGGCTGAACCTCGCTACCCTGGACTCAGAGGGCCGCGTCGTCGACCGGCGGGCCGGGCGCCCGATGAACACGGAGGGGCGGCGCGTCGTCGAGCGCCTCCGGAGCGGGATCTCCCTCGGGCCGGACATCGAGTTCTTCCTCGTGCACGAGAAGGAGCACCGCGTCGTCCTCGTCCTCCGGGGTGAGGGGCTCGACGCCGGCATCGCCGAGACGGACCCGCAGCGGACCGGGGTTCCCCCCGCCCGCCCCCGACCCCTCGACGAGGCCTCCAGGCGGGCCGCCCGCCTGATGGAGGCGTTCCTGGCCGAGGCCCGGAACCTCCTCTCCCGCGAGGAGGCGATCTCCGGGCTCCTCGCCCGGGGCTATGCCCGCTACGAGCGCCTCCCGACCCTCAGGGAACGCTTCGGGCTCGATGCGGTGGCTGTCGCGTGCTACCCGATGTACCGGGGGGCCGCGCGCCTCGTCGGCATGCGGACGGCCGGCGAGCCGTCGAGCGACGGGGAGGCCGTCGCCCTCATGGAGGCGTGCTTCGGGAGCGCGGATCTCCACTTCATCCACTTCAAGGCGCCGGACGCGAGGGGCGAGGACGGCTCCTTCGATGCGAAGGTGCGCGCGATCGAGGCGGTCGACAGCCTCATCCCTCGCCTCCGGGCGCTCGGTGCCGATGTCCTCGCAGTGACGGGCGACCACTCCACCCCGGCCCGGATGGGCGCGCACTCCTGGCACCACGTCCCGCTCCTTCTTGCCTCGGCCGCCGCGAGGCCGACGGGTGCCGCCTTCTCGGAGCGCGAGTGCCGGACGGGGGATATCGGGACGATCGAGGCCCGCCACCTGATGAGCCTGATACTCGCCCACGCGGGCCGCCTTGCGAAGTTCGGGGCCTGACCCGCCGGTCATGGCCCACCCACCCCGGTCCCCCGGCCTGCGCACCCGTCCGCGCCCCCTCGAGTGGGTGGAGCGCCCGTGAACGACATCTCGATCTCCACGGCCACCCACGTCCTCGACAACGGGCTCACCGTGGTTCTGGCCCCGGATCCCTCCGTCCCGATCGTCGCCGTGAACCTCTGGTACTCGGTGGGCTCAAGGGACGAGCGCGAGGGACAGACGGGGCTCGCCCACCTCTTCGAGCACATGATGTTCCAGGGGTCCGAGCACGTCCCCAAGGGCACGCACTTCGCACTCCTCGAGAGCGCCGGGGGCTCGATGAACGCGAGCACCTGGTTCGACCGCACGAACTATTACGAGACGCTCCCCGCCCACCACCTCGACCTCGCGCTCTGGCTGGAGTCGGATCGCATGGGGTGGATGCTCCCGGCCCTCGACCAGGAGAAGCTCGACAACCAGCGCGACGTGGTCCAAAACGAGAAGCGACAGGTCTACGACAATCAGCCCTACGGGGACTGGCAGGAGCGGATCCAGGCGCTGCTGTTTCCTCCCGATCACCCCTACCATCACACGGTGATCGGCTCGATGGAGGACCTCGCCGCCGCCTCCCTCGAGGACGTGGAGAGCTTCTTTCGGCGCTACTATACGCCGGGCAATGCGGTCCTGACCCTTGCCGGCGACTTCGGCCTCGGCGACGCGCTCGCCCGGGTTCGGCGCTACTTCGGCGAGATCCCCGGCGGAGAGCCGCCGCCGCCCGTCCCGGGGCGGACCGAGCTCGACGCCGTCCTCGGCGAGACGCGCCGGGAGCGGGTCCCGGGGACGGTTCCGCTGCCGCGTGTGTATGTGGCGCTTCGCGTCCCGATCTTTACGGACCCGGGGTTTCGGGCCGCCGACGTCGCGACTTCGATACTCGGGGATGGCCGGGCGTCGCGCCTCTACGGCCGTCTCGTCCGGGAGCGGCGGATCGCGAAGGACGTGGCGGCCTACGCCTTCCCCCTCGTGACTGGCCGGAGCTTCATGGTCCTGTGGGCCACGGGGCTCGAGGGCACGGACCCCGACGAGCTCGAGGAGGCGGTCGAGGGGGAGCTCGATGCCCTCGGCGAGGTCGGGGCGCGGGAGGTGGAGCGCGCGGTCGCGAGGAGGGGCACGGAGCTCGTCCGGATGGTCGAGGCCGCGGGCGCGCGCGCGAACCTCCTCTCGATGTATCAGACGTTCTTTCGGGACGCGAACCGTCTGAACGGCGAGATCCGGCGGCTTCGGGCCGTAGGACCCCGGGAGATCGAGGCCTTCGCGGCCACCTCCCTCGGGCCGGACAACCGGGCCGTCGTCACCTACGTGCCCGAGGCTGCACGGTGAAGTCGGGCGCTCCTCCCCTCGACCGCTCGACGCCGCCCGTCGGGTCACCCGTCCGGGCCTTCCGCCTCCCCCCGGTCTCCTCGGCCGCGATGGAGAGCGGACTTCGCCTCCGTTCCCTCTTTCGCGCCCGGGTGCCGCTCGTCGGTCTCGTCCTCGTACTCGATGCCGGGGAGGCCCGCGTCCCGGCGGGGAGCGGCGGCCTCGCCGTCCTCTCGGGGAACGCCCTCCAGGGGGGGACGGCGCGGCGCTCGGGCGCGGAGCTGGCCGAGCAGCTCGAGCGCCTCGGGACCGGTCTCGGCGTCCGGACGGGGTGGGACGCGACCCTCGTCTCCGTCAGCTGCCTCGCGGAGCACCTGGACCGCGTCATGGCGCTCGCGGGGGAGGTCGTCCGGACCCCCTCCTTCCCCGGGGAGGAGGTGGAGCGGGCCAGGCTTCGGCAGCTGGCCGCGATCCGGCAGCGGCGGATGAGCCCGGGGCGGCTCGCCGACGACGAGCTCGCCAGCCGTCTTTTCCCGGCCGGACACCCGTACCGGCGTCCGCTCTCCGGGGACGAGGGCTCGGTGGCGGTCCTTGACCGGGACGCGCTCGTCGGCTTCGCGGCGGCGCGCTACGGCCCGCGCGGCGCCGGGCTCGCCGTGGCCGGGGAACTCTCGCCGGACCGGGTGCGGGACCTCGCGGCGCGCTACCTCGGCGACTGGAGGGAAACCGGGCCGGACGAGGCGCCCGCCGTCTCCCCGCTGGCCCCCGTCCCCGGCCGGCGCGTCGTCATCGTCGACCGGCCCGGCTCCGTTCAGTCGGAGATCCGGATCGGCCACGTCGCCCTCCCCCGGGGCCATCCGGACGAGCTGGCGCTCCGGTTCGCGAACACCATCCTTGGCGGGGCCTTCACGAGCCGCCTGAACCTGAGCCTCCGCGAGAAGCACGGCTTCACCTACGGGGCGCGCTCGCGCCTCCACCTCCATCGGGATGGGGGTGTCCTCATCGTCGGCGCGGCGGTCGAGACCAGGGTCACGGCGCCGGCGCTCGGCGAGGCGGTCGCCGTCCTCGGCCGGTTCCGGGAGGAGGGCCCGTCCGCCGGGGAAGTCACCCGCGCAAGGGACTACCTCGCCGGGATCCTCCCCCTCCGGATGGAGACGACCTCGCAAGTGGCGGGCCGGCTCGCGGAGCTCATCATCTTCGGGCTCCCCGACGACTACCATCATACGGAGCGCGAGCGGATCGGGGCCGTCGGGGTGGAGGTCGCGACCGCCGCGGCCCGGGCATACATCCGAGCGGAGCACTCCGCCATCGTGGTCGTGGGGGACGGCGAGCGGATCGGCTCGGAGGTGGAGGGGCTGGGTCTCGGACCGGTGGAGGTCGTGGTCCGGTGAGCGGAGCGGAGCGGCTCACCCGGGAGGAGATATACTCGGGCCGCATCGTCACCCTCGTCCGCGATACGGTTCGCCTCCCCGACGGTGGAGCGGCGACCCTCGAGCACGTCTCCCACCCGGGAGCGGCCGCCGTCCTTCCCCTCCTCGATCCCCCGACGGCGCCGGATCCCCGGATCGTCCTGATCGAGCAGTACCGCTACTCGGCGGGACGCTGCCTCTGCGAGATCCCGGCGGGGATACCGGATTCGCCGACCGAGGGATGGGAGGCGTGCGCGAGGCGCGAGCTGACCGAGGAGACGGGCTACGAGGCGGGTGAGATGCGCTATCTGACGGGGATCTTCACGACGCCCGGCTTCACGAATGAGCGCCTCCACCTCTTCGCCGGCGCCGGGCTCGTCGAGCGGGGCGCGCATCGGGATCGGGACGAGTTCATCGAGGTCGTGGTCCTCCCCCTGTCGCGCGCCCTCGAGTGGATCCGCCTCGGGCGCCTGGAGGACGCGAAGACCGTGGCCGCGCTACTGTTCGCCCACGCCTTCCTCGCCGCTGTCTGGGCGGAGGCCCGAAGCGCGCCCCCCCGCTGAGACCGGCTCCCGTCCGGGGACCGTGCGGGTGTCCTCCCCCGGTGGGCCGGGTGTCCCCATGCGGGGACAGTGGTCCGGGCCGGATCCGGCCGAGGCACCCAAGGCACCGTGAGCCAGGCTCGCTCGCCCCGCCGGGCAGTGTGGCACGGAACGTGCACCTTCCCCGGGCAGGGGCGGACTCGCCCCGCCCGCCGGAGTGACGGGACCTTCGAACGAGTGAGGAGGGGATGATGCCTGCCGAGGCCACGCATCCACGGACCGCACGACCCGAAGCTGCTTCGTCCCGCCGGATCCGGGAGGAGCTCTCGGCGATGAGCGACAGTCAGGTCGTCCAGCGCTTCCTCGACGGGGAGGAGCGCGCCTTCGGGGAGCTGGTCCGCCGCTACGACGGACGGCTCGTCAACTTCGTCCATCGTACGGTGGGCGACCGGGAGCGGGCGCAGGACCTGGTGCAGGAGACCTTCGTTCGTGTCTACCGACATATCGAGCGGTTCGACCAGGGCAAGAAGTTCTCGACGTGGATCTACACGATCGCGAGCAACCTGGCGAAAAACGAGCTCAGGAACCGTTCGAGGAACCCCCTCATCCTCTTCCAGACGATCAAGAAGAACTGGGAGGCGGACCACCGGCCCCTCGAGTGGGAGGACGATTCGCCGAGGCCCGACGACCTGTACCGGCGCCGGCACTTGAAGAAGATCGTGGAGAAGGCGGTCGCCGAGCTCCCCGAGCATCACAGGATCGTCTTCGTCCTTAGAGAGCTTGAGGGCCACTCCTACGAGGAGATCGCGGAGATCGCGAATACGAACCTAGGCACCGTGAAGAGCCGCCTGAACCGGGCGCGGAACAACTTCGCCCGGATCGTGGCGCCGATGATCGACTGAGCGCCCGGCGCGCGCCCGAGCGCGAGCGAGCAAGGAGAGACGAGCCATCACCCCCCAGGTGGCCTCTCTCCCCCCGCCCCCCGCCGGTCGATCCGGTGGGGGGCGTCTCTCCTGTCGGCGGAACCCGCACCGTCGCGTGCACGTATCACCCCCGTGGTCCGGGCGGATGTGCCCTGAAGCGACGACTCCCGCCTCGAGGTCTGTCAACGCTTATGAAGTGTACGGAATTTCTCGATCGCTACACGGATTTCCACGACGGAGAGCTGGCTCCGGAGGAGTCCGATACCTTCCGTGGCCACATGACCGCGTGCGCGGCGTGCCAGAGGTACAACGAGGTCCTGACCCGGGGGGTGGATCTCCTTCGCGCGCTCTCGGAGACGCGGCCGGGGGAGGACTTCCGCACCCGCCTTCGCCACTCGATCTACACGATGCAGGAGGAGAGGCGCCGGCGCCGGCTGTTGCGTTCGAGCGTCCGGACGGTGCCGCTCGTCGGCGCCCTCGCCGCCTTCGGGGCGGTCCTCGCCGGCCTCACCCTTGGTGAGGAGGCGCCGAGCGTGGATCTCCCTCCGATCATCGCCGGGAGGCCCTCCCCCGGGGCCGGGGCACCTCTCCCGCTACCTGTCTCGAGCCCCTTCCTCCCGG
Source organism: Longimicrobiales bacterium (assembly GCA_965218255.1). Classification (GTDB taxonomy): domain Bacteria; phylum Gemmatimonadota; class Gemmatimonadetes; order Longimicrobiales; family Gaopeijiaceae; genus JAAXGI01. Next base: position 475,329 of record CBDCKJ010000001.1, read on the forward strand.
GCGCTGAGCGCTCGCCCCTGGCGGTGCCCCCGGGGATCCGGGTCCTCGGGGCGTCCCGTGCGCCCGGGCGGGCCATCCGGACTTCAGCCCAGGGGGCCGGACGGGGGCTCCCGGCGCCCGAGCTCTGGAGCGGGGCGAACGAGCTCCTCTACCGCAGCTCCTCCCTCTATCTCCGCTACCGGTCGCCCGGGTTCGTCCGTACCACCGGCCTTCGCTGATCCCGGATGATCCCCACCGGCCTCCGGGCGGCTCTCGGTGACGAGGCGGGCGGCGTCTTCTACCTCCACGGGACCGACGAGTACAGCAAGGACCTCGCCGCCCGCTCGCTCGCCGAGGCGCACCTCGAGAGCGGAACGGCCGCCTTCAACCACGACGTGCTCCGGGGCTCCGAGGTCACTGTCGATTCGCTGGCCACGACGCTCCAGACCCCGCCGATGATGGCCCCCTGGCGCGTCGTTGTCCTGAAGGAGACGCACGAGCTGGCCTCCTCGCCGCGCCTTCGCTCCCTCGTGCTCGAGGTGGCGGCCGCGCCTCCACCCGGGCTCGCGCTCATCCTCGTCGCCTCCGTCCCGCAGAGGTCGAAGGCGCAGTTCTACCCGGAGCTGGCGCGAAGCTGCCGCACCCTCGACTTCCCGGTCCCGGAGGGGAGGGCGCTCCACGACTGGCTCATCGAGCGGTGCCGGGCGGACTTCGGGCGGAGGCTCTCGGAGGGGGCGGCGCGGGCACTCGCGCAGGCGCTCGGCGGGAGCATCCCGGTCCTCGTCCGGGAGCTCGAGAAGCTCTCGGCCCTCGTCGGGGAGGGCTCGGAGATCACGACGGAGGACGTCCGGCGGGCCGGCACCAAGATCCTCGAGCAGGACCGGTGGGCGTGGTTCGACCTGATAGGAGAGCGGCGCTACCTCGAGGCACTCCCGGGTCTCGAGATCCTCGTCCGGCACGGGGAGACAGGCGTCTGGCTCGTGACCGGACTCACGACCCACCTCCTCAGGCTCGGGGTCGTGGTGGCGGACGGGCCGAGGGTCCTCGAGGCGGCGCTTCCGGGCAATCAGAGGTGGCTTGCCCGCAAGTACGTTCGGCAGGCGCGGCGCTGGACGCCGGCCGAGATCGAGCGGACCCTTGCCGGACTCCTTCAGGTGGACCGGCTCCTGAAGGCGGCGCGCACACCGGACGGCGAACTCCTCGAGCGATGGCTCCTCGAAGAGGCGTCGGCGGCCGCGTGAGTGCCCGCCGGACCCGCCTCGCCCTCCTCGTGGCGGCGGCGCTCCTCGCCGGTGTCCGTCCGTCCCCTGCGCTCTGCACCCAGGAGTCGGATCTCGACCGGATCGACACCCTCCTCTCGGAAGGGCGCTTTTCCTCCGCCCGGGAGGTCCTTCAGGCGTGGCTCGGGGAGGAGGCGAGCGCGTCGCGCGACGAGCGGCAGCGGGCCACTTGGCTTCGCGCCGTCCTGACGGTGGACCCGGAGATGGCCGCGGTCGACCTTCGGAGGCTCGTCGTACGCTACCCGGGCGGCCCGTACTCCGACCGCGCCCTCTTCCGGCTGGCCCAGGGCGCGCGGGTGCTCTCCGAGGAGGTGCGGGCGCTCGAGTACCTCGAGGACCTCCTTCGCGACTACCCCGAGACCCCCCTTCGCGAGCGGGCCGAGATGCTCTCGGGCGAGATTCAGGCCGTCCTGGCCCCCGGCGGGCCCGGTCCGTAGAACCCGCAGCCCCGGCCCGTCCGGGGGGGCACCCCCCGGGGCCGACGTGCCAGAATCGCTCTATGCAAACGACCGGACTCGCGGCCTCTCTCTCATTTCCCGTCGGGGGAATGCACTGCGGTGCCTGCGTCACCGCCGTGGAGCGGGCCCTCCGGGGCGTCGAGGGCGTGGCCGCCACCGAGGTGAGCCTGGCCACGGAGAGCGCGAGGGTCGAGTTTGCGCCGGGCGGCCCGGATGCGGGCGCGCTTTGCGCCGCGGTCGAGGGCGCCGGTTACTCGGTCCCCGTCGAGACGCTTCGGCTCGGCATTGGGGGAATGCACTGCGGCGCCTGCGTCGTCGCCGCCGAGTCCGCGCTCGCCCGGGTGCCGGGCGTCCTTCGTGCCTCCGTCTCCCTCCCGGGCGAGAGTGCGAGGATCGAGCTGCTCGCCGGCTCGGCGTCGGCCGCCGCGCTGGCCGCCGCGCTGGCTGCCCGCGGCTACGGGGCCCGGGTGCTCGACGGCGGCGCGGGGGAAGGCGCGCTCGAGGAGCGGCGCTCGGAGGCACGCCAGGCCCGGGCCGCCGCGCTCTTCCGGAAGTTCCGCCTCGGCGCCGTCCTCTCCCTTCCCGTCCTCGCCATCGGCCATCACGAGGTCTTCCCCCTACTCCGTGCGCTCCCTCCCGGCACCGTCCGCCTCCTCTGGGGCCTCTCGGGTCTTCTCACCCTCTGGATCACCGTCGGGGTCGGGAGGCAGTTTTATCTGGGCGCCTGGCGGGCTGCCCGGAACCGGGAGGCGAACATGGATACCCTCGTCGCGGTCGGGACCGGGGCCGCCCTCCTCTACTCGTTTACCGCCGTCCTGGCCCCGGGGCTCTTCCCGGAGGGTGCCGCCCACCCCTTCTTCGAGGCGGCGGCCGTCGTCATCACCCTCGTCGTCCTCGGTCAGGCGCTCGAGGCGCGGGCCCGCGGCACGACGTCGAACGCGCTCCGGGCGCTCATGGACCTCAGACCCCGGACGGCTCGCGTCCTTCGGGGGGGCGAGGAGATCGAGATCCAGGCGGTCGAGGTGGAGGCCGGCGATCTCCTCGTCATCCGGCCGGGGGAGCGGATCCCGGTGGACGGGAGCGTGGAGTCGGGGAGAAGCGCGGTGGAGGAGTCGATGGTCACGGGCGAGAGCATCCCGGTCGAGAAGGCTCCGGGCGACGAGGTCGTCGGGGGGACGATCAACCGTTCCGGCCGCCTCCGGGTGCGGGCGACGCGTGTCGGCCGGGACACGGTCCTCGCCCGGATCGTCGAACTCGTGCGCGAGGCCCAGGCCGCGAAGCCCTCGATCCAGCGGCTCGTTGACCGGGTCGCGGGCGTCTTCGTCCCCGTGGTCCTGATGCTCGCGAGCGCGACCTTCGCGCTCTGGTACACCTTCGGGCCCGACCCGGCGCTCACGTACGCCCTCGTCGCATCGGTTTCCGTCCTCGTGGTCGCCTGCCCGTGCGCGCTCGGGCTCGCGACCCCGATCTCCGTCATGATCGCGGTCGGGAAGGCGGCCGAGGGCGGGCTTCTCGTCAGGGATGGGGAGGCGCTTCAGCGGGCCCGGCGCCTCGGCACGGTGATTCTCGACAAGACGGGAACGATCACGCGGGGCGAGCCGGCGCTGACGGACGTGAGGACGCTCCCCCCCTGGGGGGAAGACGAGCTCCTCCGGCTCGCCGCCTCCGCCGAGGAGGGCTCGGAGCACCCCCTTGGGGCCGCCGTCGTGCGGGAAGCGAGGGGGCGGGGCCTCGGGCTCACCCCGGGCGAGTCGTTCGAGGCAGCGAGCGGGCTCGGGGTGAGCGCCGAGGTCTCGGGCCGGCGTGTGCTCGTCGGGCACCCCGAGCTCCTCGCCGGGGAGGGGGCCGATTCCACCCCCCTCCTCCCCATCTGGCGCCGCCTCTCGGGGGAGGGGAAGACGCCGGCGATGGTCTCGGTCGACGGGGTCGCGGCCGGCGTCCTCGGGCTTGCAGACCGGGAAAAGGAGGATGCAGGGCGCGCGGTCCAGCGGCTCCGGGTGCTCGGGCTCGAGGTCTCGATGCTGACGGGGGACAACGAGACGACGGCGCGCGCGGTGGCCGAGCGGGTCGGGATCCAGGAGGTCTTCGCCGGCGTCCGGCCGGAGGAGAAGCGGGAGGTCGTCGTCCGGATCCGCCGCGAGCGCGGCTGGCCCGTCGCGATGGTGGGCGACGGGATCAACGATGCGCCCGCGCTCGCCGCCGCCGATGTCGGGATCGCGATCGGGGCCGGCGCCGATGTAGCGAAGGAGACGGCCGACCTGATCCTCGTGGGAGACTCGCTCCACGGGGTGGCCGATGCGGTCGAGCTCTCGCGGGCGGCCTCGCGCAACATGAGGCAGAATCTCCTCGGGGCGTTCGCCTACAACGTTGCCGCGATCCCCGTCGCGGCCGGCGTGCTCTTCCCCCTCTTCGGGATCCTCCTCTCGCCGATGATCGCCGGCGCCGCGATGGCGCTCAGCTCAGTGACCGTCGTGACGAATGCGAACCGGCTTCGCGCCTTCGCGCCCTCCCGGCGCGTCGTGTCGCCCGCCACCGCGCCCCCGGCGGCGTAGCGGGGGCCGGGGGTGAGTGCCGACGCTGTCGTTGTGAACCTGGGGGCCGTGATCCTCATCGTCGTCATCTACTGGTACTTCCGGGTGGGCGGCTAGCCCCGTGTCCGCAGTCGCGCGCCCCCCGCATGGCCGGGAGACCCCGCTCATGCGCCAGTGGCGCGAGGTGAAGCGCCGCCACCCGGACGCCCTCCTCTTCTTCCGCGTCGGGGACTTCTACGAGCTCTTCCGCGAGGACGCCGAGGAGGGCTCGCGCCTCCTCGGCCTCACCCTCACGACGCGCAACAATGGGGCAGCGGCCGGCGTCCCCCTCGCCGGCGTGCCGGCGAAGGCGCTCGACGATTACCTCGCCCGCCTGGTCCGGCTCGGTCGGCGGGCGGCGATCTGCGATCAGGTCGAGGAGGCGAAGGGGGGGGCGAAGGGGATCGTCCGGCGGGAGGTCGTCGAGACGGTGACGCCTGGGACCGTCCTTCAGGACGGCCTCCTCGATGCGCGCCGCAACAACTTCCTCGCCCTCCTTACCCCCGGGACGGGCGGGCAGGTCGGCCTCGCCTCGGTCGATCTCTCGACGGGAGAGTTCGTCGTCGAGGCCGTGGTCGAGGGCGCGCTCGGCCCGGAGCTTGGCCGCCTCGGCGCCGCCGAGCTCGTCGTTCCGGCCTCGCTCGAGGCGGAGCTCCGTCCCCGCCTCGGGGGCGCGGGGGCGGAACCCCCCCTCCCGCTCACCCTCCGCGACGACTGGCTCTTCGACGAGGTCGTCGCGGCGGACGAGCTACGTCGCCACTACCGGGTGCACTCACTCGACGGACTCGGCTTCCAGCGCGACGATGGCCTCCTCGTGAGCGCGGCGGGGGCGCTCGTCCAGTACCTCTCCGAGCTCCAGCCCCGGGGCGCTGGGCATCTCGGCCGGCCGAGGATCCGCCGTTCGGGCAGCGAGATGCTCCTCGACGAGATGACCCGGCGCAACCTCGAACTCGTCGAGCCGCTCCGGGCTGGAGAGGCGGGCGGGGCCGGCACGCTGATCGGCGTTCTCGACAGCACGGTGACCGCGATGGGCGCACGGATGCTCAGGCAGTGGCTCCTTCGCCCGCGTGTCGAGGCGGACCCGATCCGGCGCCGGCTCGATGCGGTCGCCGAGCTCGTCGCCGCGCCGCAGCTCCGCACCGGCCTCAGGCAGCGGCTTCGGGGCGTGGGGGACATCGAACGCCTCGCGGGGAAGGTCGGATCCGGGCGAGCAGGGCCGAGGGAGCTCCTCGCCCTCGGCCGTTCCCTCGAGGTTCTCCCCGATCTCGAGGCGATCGGGGGCTCGGCCCGTGCGGAGGCGCTCCGGGAGGTGACGGTCGAGCAGGACCTCCTCGGGGACGTCGCGGAGCGGATCCGGGGGAGCCTCTCCGACGAGGTGGGCGCCACCCTCCAGGAGGGCGGAGTCATCCGGCCGGGAGTGAGTGGGGAGCTGGACGAACTCCGGCGTGTGCGCGACGGCGCGCGCGACTTCATCGCCTCACTCCAGGCGCGCGAGCGGGAGAGGACCGGGGTGGCCTCCCTCAAGGTCGGCTTCAACCGGGTCTTCGGCTACTACCTGGAGGTGACGCGCGCGAATCTCGACCGCGTCCCCGACGACTACGTGCGAAAGCAGACGCTCGCGAACGCTGAGCGCTACTTCACGGCGGAGCTCAAGGAGTGGGAGGAGAAGGTCTCCGGCGCCGAGGAGGCGATCCTCGAGATCGAGAGCCGCCTCTTTGCCGAGCTCCGGAGCGCGGTCGCGGCCGAGGTCGAGCGCCTCCAGGGCGCCGCCAGGCGGGTCGCGCGCCTCGATGTCCTCTCGACGCTCGCAGACGTCGCCGTCCGCCGGAGGTACGTGCGCCCGGAGGTGCATTCGGGGTTCGAGCTCTCCATCCGCGCGGGCCGCCACCCCGTCGTCGAGACGATGATGCCCCCCGGGGAGTTCATCCCGAACGACCTCCGCCTCGACGAGTCCGGCTGGATGGTCATCCTCACGGGGCCGAACATGGCGGGCAAGAGCACCGTCCTCCGCCAGGTCGGGCTCATCCAGCTCCTCGCACAGATCGGCTCCTTCGTCCCGGCCGACGAGGCGAGGATCCCGGTCTCCGACCGGATCTTCACCCGCGTCGGGGCTTCGGACGACCTGGCGCGCGGCCACTCCACGTTCATGGTGGAGATGAACGAGTCGGCCGCGATCCTTCACGGCGCGACGGCCCGGAGCCTCGTGCTCCTCGACGAGATCGGTCGTGGCACCTCCACGTACGACGGGGTATCCATCGCCTGGGCGATCACCGAGCACATGCACGAGGAGGTGGGCGCGAAGACGATCTTCGCGACGCACTACCACGAGTTGACCCAGCTCGGTGACATGCTGGGGGGAGTGAAGAACATGACCGTGACCGTTCGGGAGGTGGGAGAGGAGATCGTCTTCCTGCGCCGGCTCGAAGGCGGGGGGGCAGACCGCTCCTACGGGATCCAGGTCGCGCGCCTCGCAGGGCTACCGGGGCCGATCATCGAGCGCGCCTTCGAAATCCTGGGGGAACTCGAGGGGAGCCATTCGGGGGGTGGAGACGGGCTCGGGCGTGAGGGGCGCCGCCGATCCGGCGCTACGCAGGGGCTGGCTGAGCTGCCGCTCTTGTCCGGGGAAGACCCCGTCGTCGAGCGCCTGCGGGTGCTCGACCCGGACGACATGACCCCGCTCGAGGCGCTCCGCCTCCTGCACTCGATCACAGCCGAGCTCGCCGGGCGCGCCCCCCCCGGCCACGCCGGGGCGCCCCGGCGGCCGGCCGGCGGCGGCCCGTGAGCCCCCGCCGGCTCCCGGCCCGGCCGGCCGTCCTCCTCGCTGTCCTCCTCCCCGCCGGGTGCGGGGTGGGCGACGAGCTGGTCCGGCCCGAGCCGCTTTACGGACCCGAGGCGGTCGAGTACCCGTCCGCGCTCTGGGCCGCGGGGGTCGAGGGGGAGACGACGCTCTGGGTCCGCGTCACGGACACGGGTTTCGTCGACTCGATCGAGGTGGCCGGATCCTCCGGCCACCCCGGGCTCGATTCGGCGGCCGTCGCGGGGGTTCGCGCGCTCCGCTTCGAGCCGGGGCGCCTGAGCGGCCGCCGGACCCGGATGTGGGCGACGCTTCCCGTCCTCTTCATGCAGGGCGCCTCGCCGGCCGATCCGCGGCGCGCCGTCCCGCCCCCGCCCCCGTAGCGTGCGGGGCGTCCGAGCGCGGGGGCACGGTTGAGGGTCGTCGTCCTCACCGGCGGAAGCTCGGAGGAGAGGGACGTCTCCCTCGCGTCCGGGACCCAGGTGGCGCGTGCGCTCGAGACCGCGGGTCACGAGGTCCTCTGTGTGGACACGGCCTGCGGGCTCCTCTACCGCGAAGAGATCGACCGCATCCTCGCCGGAGGCATCGCGCGCGAGGCGCCTTCCCCCTCCTCGGTGGAGCGCCTGAAGCGCCTCGAGTGGAGTACGCTGACGAGCGCTCCGGAGCTCGAGGGGGGCGGCCTCGTCTTCCCGGCCCTCCACGGGGGAGCGGGGGAGGACGGGACGATCCAGGCGCTCCTCGAATTCCGGGGGATCCCCGTCGCGGGGAGCGGCCGGCTCGGGTGCAGCCTCGCGATGGACAAGGTGGTCACGAAGGAGCTCCTCCGGGGGGCAGGGATCCCGACCCCCGACTGGATCCTGGGGCCCGCTCCCCTCAAGGAAGTGGAGGCCGCGCTCGGGTTCCCGGTCATCGTGAAGCCGCCCTCGGGCGGCTCGACGCTCGGCCTCACCCTCGTCGAGGAGCCCGGCAGCTTCGAGGAGGCTGTCGAGGCGGCGCTTCGCTACGGGGAGCGGATCCTTTTCGAGCGTTATGTGAAGGGGCGGGAGTTCACCGTCGGCGTCCTGGGCCGGGACGCGCTTCCCGTCGGGGAAATCATCCCGGCTCACCCTCTCTTCGACTACGAGTGCAAGTACCAGCCGGGTCTCGCCGAGGAGATCTTCCCCGCCGACCTCCCTGAGGCGGTGGCAGGGCGCCTCTCGGAGCTCGCGCTCCGGGTGCACGAGCTCCTTCGTCTCCGGGACTTCTCTCGGGTGGACTTCATCTTGGACGAGGCGGGGGAGCCCTGGTGCCTCGAGGCGAACGCACTCCCCGGCCTCGCGCCTCAGTCGCTCGTGCCCAGGGCCGCCGTCGCAGCCGGGATCCCCTTCCCCGAGTTCTGCGACCGGATCGTGCGTATCGCTGCGGGGCGAAGCGCCCGGTAAGGAACACCCGGCCCATTTCCGGGTTCGAGGGAAGACCGTCCAGAGGGGGGGGGCGTCGGGGCCGCTCACCGTCCCTTTCTCCCCCCGGGACCCAACCCCGAACCGGCTTTCATGGCCTACGCCGCACAGCGCTTCCACTTCGGTCATCAGCTGACTCCTTGGGTCAGGCGGTTCCTGATCGCCAACACGGTGGTCTTCCTGGTCACGTCCATCCTCGGCCGGCCCCTCTTCTTCGAGTGGTTCGGCTTCGCGCCCGCGGCCGCGCTCACCCGCCCGTGGGGCGCGCTGACGTACATGTTCCTGCACGGAGACATCTGGCACCTCGTGCTGAACATGCTCGTCCTCTTCTTCGTCGGGCCGCCCCTCGAGAACCGGTGGGGCTCCTCGGAATTCCTCAAGTACTACCTCCTCTGTGGCTTCGGCGGGGTGCTCCTCAGCTTCGTCTTCGCACCCGGGGCGGCGATCATCGGGGCCTCGGCGGCGATCTACGGCCTCATGCTCGCCTTCGCCTGGCATTGGCCGGAGGCGCCGATCTACATCTGGGGGATCTTCCCGGTCCCGGCGAAGTGGCTGGTCGGGTTCTTCTTCGTCCTGACCTTCATCAGCGCATTCGGAGGCGCGGGGGGGCGCATCGCCCACTTCGCCCACCTGGGCGGGCTCGTCGCCGGCCTCCTCTACCTCAAGTTCGGCAACCGGCTCGGGGTGCGGCTCGCCGAGATGCGGAGCTCGCGGGCGCCCGAGCGGTTCGCGATCATCCGCAGGGGGGGCTCCGGAGCGGAGGCTTCGGCCGGCGACGCTCCCCGCCGGAAGGCGGGCGAGGCGGGTCGCGAAGAGGATCTCCTCGACGAGGTGGACCGGATCCTCGACAAGATCTCCGCTCGTGGGCTCGCGGCGCTGACCGACGAGGAACGGCGCGTCCTCGACGAGGTCTCGAGAAGGCGCGCGTCGAACTAGGACGCCCGGGGCGCACGGACCGTGGCGCGTCGCGCATCCTCCCACTGACGGTACGGGGACGAAGGAGGGGAATTGGCAGGCCACAGCAAGTGGTCCCAGATCAAGCGGAAGAAGGCCGTCAACGACCAGAAGCGCGGCCAGATGTTCACCAGGTTCATCCGCGAGATCACCGTTGCCGCCCGCCAGGGCGGGGGACATCCGGAGTTCAACCCGCGGTTGCGGCTCGCCGTCGACACGGCGAAGAACGCGAACATGCCGCTCGAGAACATCGATCGCGCGATCAGGCGCGGGACGGGAGAGCTGGAGGGCGTCACCTACGAGGAGGTGAGCTACGAGGGGTACGGACCGGGCGGGGTCGCGCTGTTCATCGAGGCGACGACGGACAACCAGAAGCGGACGGTCGCCGAGGTTCGCCACGTCCTGGAGAAGAATGGGGGAAACCTCGGGACGAACGGCTCGGTGGCGTGGCAGTTCGACCGGAGCGGGCAGATCTACATCGACGCGGCCTGCCACGACGAGGAGGCCGTCCTCGAAGCGGCGCTCGAGGCGGGTGCGGAGGACGTGGCCGCAGCCGGGGGCGAGTTCATCGTCACCACGGAGCCGGCCGCCCTCCACCAGGTCCGCGACGGGCTTCACCGGGCGGGGGTAGTGATCTTGCAGGCGGAGATCGTGATGATTCCGAAGACGGAGGTCGCCGTCTCCGGCGCCGAGGCCGAGCGGCTCGTTCGCCTTCTCGACGCGCTCGACGACAACGACGACGTGCAGACGGTTTCGTCGAATGCGGAGATCGATGAGGCCGTCCTGGCCCAGGCTGTCTGAGCGCCCTCCCGGTCGCCGGTCGCCTGCCCGGGGGCGGCGGCCGCGACGGCCCCGACGGGGCGCGTGAGCGTGCCCGGCGCCGGCGCCCCGCTCACGGTCCTCGGGATCGATCCGGGCGCGAGGGCGACGGGCTACGGGATCATCTCCTGTCCACCGGAGGGCCCCCCTCCCTCGTCGAGTGCGGGGTTGTCCGCACCCGGCCGGCCGATCCCCTCCCCTACCGGATCCGCGAGATCTTCAGGGAAGTTGAGGCGCTCCTCGACGCCTTCACCCCGGACGCCGTCGCCGTCGAGGGCCTCTTCTACGGGAAGAACGTGAAGAGCCTCCTCGTCCTCGGGCACGTGCGGGGCGCCATCCTCCTCGCGGCCGCGATCCGGGATCTCGAGATTCACGAGTACTCGCCGAGGGAGATCAAGAAGGCGGTCGTCGGCCGGGGTAACGCGACGAAGGACCAGGTGGCCTTCATGGTCCAGGAGCAGCTCCGGCTGCGGGAGCCTCCGCGCCCATCCGATGCGGCCGACGGCGTCGCATGCGCGGTCTCCCACCTCGTCCTCGGGGTGCAGGGGGCGCTCAGCGGTGTGCTCCCGCACCGCTTCGCGGGGAGGGAGGGGGGGTGATCAGCCGCCTTCGGGGCACCCTAGTCTCGATCGGGGAGGAGGCCGTCGAGGTGGCGACCGCGAGCGGGGTCGTCTACGAGGTGCACGTTCCGCTCTCCGTCGCCGAGCGGATCCCCCCGGTCGGCGCGGAGCTCGAGCTCCTGACGCACCAGCTCGTCCGGGAGGATCTCGTCGCCCTTTACGGGTTCGTGGAGCCGGGGGAGCGCGAGTTCTTCCGGATGCTCCTCCAGGCCTCGGGCGTCGGCTCGAGGCTCGCGCTCCAGCTGCTGTCCACCTTCCGGGCCCCGCGCCTCGCCCGGGCCATCGCCGAGCGCGACGTCGCGGCGCTCGTGCAGGCCCCGGGGGTGGGCAAGAAGACGGCGGAGCGGCTCATCCTCGAGCTCAGGGACCGGATCAGGGGGCTCCCCCTCGACGGGGAGTCCCACCTTCCGGGTCCCGCCGCCGGGCCCCGCGCCGCTGTGCAGGCGCTCGTCGCGCTCGGGATGTCCTTCCAGGCGGCGGACCGCGCGGTTCGGGCCGTCCTCGAGGAGGGGCTCGATCTCGATACGGAGGCCCTCATCCGCAGGGCGCTCGAGTTCAAGTGAGGGCGGACAGGGAGGTCACGACGCCGGAGTCGCTCTCCGAGGACGGTTCCATCGAGCCCACCCTGAGGCCCGGCCGCCTCGCCGAGTTCGTGGGTCAGGAGAAGACGAAGGAGGCGCTAGGCGTCTCCGTGGAGGCGGCGACGAGGCGCGCGGAGCCCCTCGACCACGTGCTCTTCCACGGCCCGCCCGGGCTCGGGAAGACGACGCTCGCCGCGCTGATCGCCGAGGAGATGGGGACGGGTCTCAGGACGACCTCGGGCCCCGTCCTCGAGAAGCCCGCCGACCTGGTCGGGCTCCTCACGAACCAGCGGCGCGGGGACGTCCTCTTCATCGACGAGATCCACCGCCTCCGACCGGTGATAGAGGAGTTCCTCTACCCCGCGATGGAGGACTACAGGGTCGAGATCCGGCTCTCCGAGGGGCCGCGCGCGCAGACGGCGACGCTCGCGATCGAGCGCTTCACCCTCGTGGGGGCAACGACGCGCTTCGGGCTCCTCACGGCGCCGATGAGGGGCCGCTTCGGGATCGTGGAGCGGCTGAACTTCTACCCCCCCGAGGAGCTCGCGACGATCATCGTCCGGAGCGCGAGAATCCTCGGGGTCCGGACGACCGAGGAGGGGGCGCAGGAGCTCGCGCGCCGCTCGCGCGGCACGCCTCGCGTCGCGAACCGCCTGCTGCGCCGGGTTCGCGACTACGCGGAGGTGCGCGCGGACGGGGTCGTGGACGGGGAGGTGGCGAGGGCCGCGCTCGGGATGCTTGACGTCGACGAGTACGGGCTCGACGAGATGGATGCCCGGGTCCTCCGGACGATCATCGAGACGTTCGGCGGGGGTCCCGTCGGGCTCACCTCGCTCGCCGTCGCGCTCGGGGAGGATGCGGGGACGCTCGAGGAGGTCTACGAGCCCTTCCTCATCCAGGAGGGGCTCCTCCTGAGGAGCCCCAGGGGGAGGGTCGCGACGCCGCGCGCGTACGAGAGGTTCGGCTACTCCGTCCCCGGGGAGGGCGAGGGGAGCCAGCCCTTCCTCTTCAGCCCGTGACGGACCTCACACGGACCGAGGCGTACGACTACGAGCTCGATCCGGCCCTGATCGCCCGCTATCCGACGCGCCGGAGGGACGGGAGCCGCCTCCTAGCCGTCCGGCGGGGGCGCCCCGAATCGTCGGCCGGGCACCCGGCGCCGGGGATGAGGGACCTCCGCTTCCGCGAGCTCCCGGCGCTCGTCCCCGAGGGCGACCTCCTCGTCGTGAATGAGAGCCGGGTCCTCCCCGTCCGGCTCCTCGGCAGGAAGCCCACGGGGGCCGCGTGCGAGGTTCTCCTCCTCCGCCCCCGCCCCCCCGGGTCGTTCGCCGGGGCCCGGCGCTTCGAGGCGCTCGTCCGCCCGGGCGCGAAGCTCCGGCCCGGCCGAAGGATCATCGTGGCCGGCGACCTGAGCCTCCTCGTCGAGGAGCGGACGGCCCGCGGGGGGCGGATCGTCCGGATCGAGAGCTCCCGCCCCACGGGGGAGCTGCTCGAGGCCTACGGGCGCCTTCCCCTCCCACCGTACCTGGGCCGGGGCGAGGAGCCGCTCGATCGGGAGCGCTACCAGACCGTCTATGCGAGCCGGCCGGGGTCGGTGGCCGCCCCGACCGCAGGGCTCCACTTCACCTCCGAGCTCCTCGGCGAGCTCAGGAGGCGGGGGGTTGCGCTCGCATGTCTGACGCTCCACGTCGGGCCGGGCACCTTCCGGCCCGTCACCTCAGGGAGCGTCGAGGGGCACGCGATCGACGCCGAGTCGTGGGAGCTCTCCCCCGAGGCGGCGGACTCGGTCGCGGAGACGCGCGCCCGGGGAGGGCGCGTCTGGGCCGTCGGGACCACGGTCGTGCGCGCGCCTCGAGAGTGCGGCGCGGGCGGGCGGGCTCGTCCGAAGCGGGCGGGGGACGACGGAGCTCTTCATCCGCCCCGGCTACACCTTCCGGGTCGTCGATGGGGTGATCACGAATTTCCACCTCCCGCGCTCGACGCTCCTCATGCTCGTGAGCGCGTTTGCGGGCTACGAGGCCACGATGCGCGCCTACCGCCACGCTGCCCGCGCCGGCTACCGCTTCTACTCCTACGGGGATGCGATGGCGGTCGTCCCCGCCGGGTTGCGGGGGGGCACCCTGAGCGGCCGGTGCCCCGGTGTCCCCCCCGTCCCGGAGGCGCCCGGCTTCGCCTTCGAGCTCCTCGCTACGGAGGGCGCAGCGCGCTCTGGGTGTTTCCATACCCCGCACGGGGTCGTGCAGACGCCAGCCTTCATGCCCGTCGGGACGCTCGGGGCCGTCAAGACGCTCTCTCCCGACGAGGTGGCCCGCGTGGGCGCTTCCATGGTCCTCGCGAACACGTATCACCTCTACCTCCGTCCGGGACACGAGCTCGTCCGGGCACTCGGCGGCCCTCCACCGCTTCATGCGCTGGGGAGGGTCCGATCCTGACGGATTCCGGCGGCTTCCAAGTCCACTCCCTCGCCGCGATGAGAGAGATCCGCGACGAGGGCGTCGTCTTCCGGAGCCACATAGACCGGCTCCCGCCACCTCTTCACCCCGGAGGGGGTGATGGAGATCCAGCACGCGCTCGGGGCGGACGTCGTCATGGCCTTCGACGAGTGTCCGCCGGGCGGCAGCACCCGGGCGGCGATCGAGCGGGCGAACGGGCGGACGCTGCGCTGGCTCGAACGCTGCCGGAGGCGCTTCGAGGCGCTCGCGGTGGACGGGGCGGGGGGCAGCGGGGGGGACGGGGGCGCCCCAGTCGCTCTTCCCGGTGCTTCAGGGGAGCGTCTATCCGGGCCTTCGATCCGACCACCTGAGGGGGGTGCGCTCCATCGGTGCGTGGGACGGCTACGCGATCGGCGGCCTCTCGGTGGGGGAGCCGAAGCCCGGGATGTGGTCCACTCTCGAGGCACTCCATGAGGAACTTCCCGCCGCCCGCCCGCGCTACCTGATGGGGGTCGGCTATCCGGAGGATCTGCTGGAGGCGATCGGGCGCGGATGCGATCTCTTCGACTGCGTGGCACCGACCCGAAACGCCCGGCACGGGACCGCGTGGGTCACGGCCGAGGGCCAGGTGAATATGAAGGCGGCCCGCTTCCGGGCGGACTCGGGCCCGCTCGATCCGGCGTGCGAGGGGGAGTGCTGCCGACTCTTCGACCGGGCGTACCTCCGGCACCTCACGGTCGCCGGCGAGGCGCTCGCCCACCGCCTCCTCTCGATGCACAACCTGCGGTTCCTGATCCGCCTTGCCGCCGAGGCCCGCCGGCGGGTGGAGCGGGGGGAGTTCGCCTCCTGGAGTTCTGGCTGGCTGGAACGGTACCGGGCCGGGGGGTAGTCCACTGGGACCCGCGGCCTCACCGTGTGCGGACTCTCCAACCAGATGGAGCACCAGTGACCCTGCTACCCTTCGGACTCCTGATGGCCCCAGAGGGGGGGAGTCCACTCACGCTCTTCGTCCAGCTGGGGACTCATCTTCCTCATCTTCTACTGGCTCCTGATTCCGCCCACAGAAGAAGGAGCGCGACCGCCACAAGCAGATGATCGATACGCTGAAGAAGGGCGACGAGATCGTCACGGTCGGCGGGATCGTCGCGACGATCGTGAACGTCCACTCCGAGCGGCTCACGGTGAAGACGGCGGAGAGCACCCGGCTCACGATCGAGCGGAGCAAGGTCGGCCGCGCGCTCGGCGCAGACGCCGAGGCGCCGAAGGGCGGGCGTTGAGCGGGCGAAGGGCGAGCACAGGTGCCGGCGCGTGAGATCGTCCTCCTAGGAGACCCGATCCTCCGGGAGCGGGCCTCGGAGGTGGAGAGCTTCGACGGGGAGCTCGGGCGCCTCGTCTCCGACCTGTTCGCCACGATGGCCGTCGCGGAGGGCGCGGGTCTCGCGGCCCCCCAGGTCGGGGGTCCCGATGCGGGGTCCTCGTGGTGGACGTGAGCCAGGCCGGGGAGGAGGACGCGGCCCGGCTCGCGCTCGTGAACCCCGTGATCGTCGAGGCCGGCAGGGAGCAGGCGCGCGAGAGCGAGGGGTGCCTCAGCATCCCGGGCGTCCACGAGGTCGTCGCCCGCCCCGACCGGATGATCGTCGAGGGATACGATCCGGGGGGAAGCCCGGTCCGGGTGGAAGCGGATGGACTCCTCTCGCGGGTCCTCCAGCACGAGGTGGATCACCTGGACGGGATCCTCTTCTTCGACCGTATCTCACCGCTCAAGCGCCGGATGCTCCTCAAGAAGTACAGGAAGCTCCGGGCCGAAGAGGAGGCCTCTTGAGGGTCCTCTTCTGGGGCACCCCCGGCTTCGCTCTCCCCTCGCTCGAGGCGCTCCTCCGGGAGGGCCACGAAGTCGTCGGGGTCGTGACGCAGCCGGATCGGCCCCGGGGGCGGGGGCGACGCACGGTCGGCCCCTCCGCTGTGAAGGCGTGGGCTCTCGAGGCGGGGATTTCCGTCCTCGACCCCCCGCGGCCGAGGGGGAAGGGCCTCCTCGCCGAGCTCGGAGCGCTGGGTCCGGAGATCTCCGTTGTCGTCGCCTACGGCCACATCCTCCCCCCCGAGGTGCTGGCGCTGCCTCCCCGGGGCTCGGTCAACGTCCACGCCTCGCTCCTCCCCTCCCTCCGGGGCGCGGCCCCCGTGAACTGGGCGATCATCCGGCGCGCGGCCCGGACGGGCGTGACCGTGATGAGGATGACGGATGGGATGGACGAGGGCCCGCTCCTCCTCCAGCGGGCGCTCCCGATCGGCGCAGACGAGACAGCCTCCCTCCTTGCTTCCAGCCTCTCGGCTCTCGGGGCGGAGCTCCTCAAGGACGCGCTCCGGCGGCTTGAGGCGGGTACGCTCGTGGAGGTCGAGCAGGATCACTCGAGGGCGACATACGCGCCGAAGGTGGACCGGGGCCGGGCGCGGATCGAGTGGGGGAGGGAGGCCGGGGAGATACACGCCCTCATCCGGGGGATGGACGCCGTACCGGGGGCCTGGACGCTTGCCCGGGGCGAGCCGCTCAAGCTCTTCGGTCCCCGGATCCGCAAGCCCGCCCTCCCCGCCTCCCCCGGCACGGTTCTCGGCCGCGATCCGGCCGAGGGGCTCGTCGTGAAGGCGGGCGTGGGCGCGCTCCTCTTCAAGGAGGTGCAACCGGCGGGGCGGCGGCGGATGGCGGCCGGGGCTTGGCTCCGGGGCGGCGGCCCGGAGCTCGGGGAGAGGCTCGGGTGATCCCCCGCGTGCACCTCGTGACAGACGACAGGATCCTGGGCCGGAGGGATTTCCCGGCCGCCGCCGCTGCCCTCCTCCAGGCGGGGGCGGGGAGGATCGCCTTCCACCTCCGGGGCCCCCGCAGCCCCGGCCGGTGGCTCGAGGAGCTCGCCTGTCTCCTCTGTCCCGTCGCCCGCTCGAGTGGGGTGCCGCTCCTCGTCAATGACCGGATCGACGTGGCGCTTGTCTCCGGGGCGGACGGAGCCCACCTCGGGCGCCGGAGCCTCCCCCTCTCCGCCGCGCGCCGCCTCCTCCCCGACGGGGCGGTCGTCGGATGCTCGGTCCACGGCGCCCCGGAGGCGGAGGGGTGGGGCGCCCCCCCCCGGTGCCCTCCCGGACTTCTTCTTCGTCGGCCCCCTCTTCGCCACCCGCTCGCACCCGTCGGTGGCAGCGGCCGCCCCCGGACTCATCGCGGCCGTCCGCGCCGTCCGGCCCGGTGTGCCGCAGCTCGGGATCGGGGGGGTGACACCCGGGCGAGCGGGGAGCGTCCGGGGCGCGGGCGCCCACGGGGTCGCCGTGATCCGCGCCGTCTGGGCGGCCGCCGACCCGGCCGGGGCGCTGGCCCGCCTCATCCACGAGACGTACGCCGGCTCCCCCCCGGCCGCAGGGGGCTGAAGTGGGGGGAGACGCCGGCAAGCTCCCCCCGGGCCGCGCGGTCCGCTTGATCGTCAATGGGGGGCGCCGTAACCTTCCCGCCGGAACGACGGTGGCGGGGCTCATCGAGTCACAGGGACTCGACCCCCGTCTCGTTGTGGTGGAGCTGAATCTCGAGATTCTCGACCGGGAGGCCTACGGGCGGCTACAGCTCGGCGAGGGGGACCGGATCGAGATCGTGCACTTCGTCGGGGGTGGGTAGGGGGAGGGGCGGCATGGCGGATCCGGGGGGCGGGCGAGGGCGGGCGAGGGGCGAGGGCGGCGACGCGCGCCTTCGGATCGGGGACCGCGAGTGGGGCTCCCGCCTGATCGTCGGGACGGGGAAGTACCGGGACGAGGCCACGATGGTCGAGGCGATCCGGGCGAGCGGGGCCGAGATGGTCACGGTCGCCGTGAGGCGCGTCGAGATCGGTGGGGGCGGGGGGGGCTCGATCCTGGCCCACCTCGACCCGGAGGAATTCTTCATCCTCCCGAATACCGCCGGGTGCTACTCGGCCGGCGAAGCCGTCCGCTACGCCCGGCTCGCGCGCGCGGCGGGGCTCAACGACTGGGTGAAGCTCGAGGTGATCGGGGACGAGTGTACACTCCTCCCTGACGTGCAGGCGACGCTCGAGGCCGCGCGGATCCTCTGCCGGGAAGGCTTCAGGGTGATGGCCTACACGAACGAAGACCTCGTCACCGCGCTTCGCCTCGAGGATGCGGGGTGCGTCTCGGTGATGCCGCTCGCGAGCCCGATCGGGAGCGGGCTCGGGCTCGTGAACCCGTACTACATCCGGGCCATCAAGTCGCGACTGGAGGTTCCCGTCATCGTGGATGCAGGGGTGGGCACCGCCTCGGACGCCTGCCTCACGATGGAGCAGGGGGTCGACGGCATCCTCATGAACACGGCGATCGCGGGGGCGGACGATCCGCTCCGGATGGCGCACGCCATGCGTTTCGCTGTCCGGGCGGGGCGGCTCGCGTACCAGGCGGGGCGGATCCCGGAGTGCGCCGCGGGCGTCCCGAGCTCTCCCCTCGAAGGGATGCTGGACGGACCCGAGGGGGGGTGAGCGCCGGCCGGAGGCTCGCCCTCGCGCTCCTCGAGGAGGTGGAGCGGGGCCGGAGGCTCGACCTCGTTTGGGCCTCCCTCTCCCGCGGGCTGCCCCGGCGGGAGCGGGCGTGGCTCCACGAGCTCGCCTTCGGTACCCTTCGCCTCCGGGGCCGCCTCGATCACCTCCTCGACCGGCAGCTGCACAGGGGGATCGCCTCCGTCGGCCGCCCCCTCCGCTCCCTCCTCAGGCTCGGCGCCTATCAGCTCCTCTACATGCGGTCCGTGCCGGGCTACGCAGCCGTTTCGGAAACGGCCTCGCAGGCGTCGGAGATCTCGGGCCGGCGGGGGGCCGGACTTGTGAACGCCGTCCTTCGCGCCCTCGCGAGGGCCGACGCCGGTCCGGACGGGTTCCCCGGCTTCGCGGGCGACCCGGCGGGCTACCTGTCGACGTGGGGCTCCCACCCCCGGTGGCTCGTCGAGCGCTGGATCCGGCGCTTCGGGCCCGCCGGGGCGCGGGAGATCGTCGAGGCGGGAAACATGATCCCGGAGCTCTTCCTCCGCCCCGTCGGGGCGAGCGTGACAGACGTCGTCAGGCGGCTCGGCTCCGCGGGGATCCATGTCTCGGTGGATCCCGCGTGCCCGGGGTCGGTCCGGCTTCCCCGCGGGGCGGAGCTCCCCCGGGTCCTCGAGGCGGCGCCCGGGATCATCCAGGACCCGGCCGCCGCGGCCGCGGCCGACTTCCTCCCCGTCCAAGCGGGGGAGCGCGTCGCCGATCTCTGCGCGTCGCCCGGCGGGAAGGGGATCGCGCTCCTCGATGCCGGCGCGTGGGTCGTCGCGCTCGACGCCTCCGGGGAACGCCTCCGGCGGATGCAGGGCTCCCTCAGGCGGCTCCGGCTCCCGGAGCGCCTCGTCGTGGCCCGGGGCGAGGCCCCGCCCCTCGCGCCGCTCGACGCCGTCTTCGTCGATGCCCCCTGCACGGGGACGGCCACGCTCTCCCGCCATCCGGACGCCCGCTGGCGTCTCGGCCCGAAGGACCCGCGCCGGATGAGCAGGGTACAGGCTGCCATCCTCGAGGGTGCAGCCGGGGTCGTCCGTCCCGGGGGGCGCCTTCTTTACTCCACATGCACGCTCGAGGCCGAGGAGAACGAGGAGATGGTGGCGTCGTTCCTTTCGCGGCACGGTCACTTTGAGCTCGAGGCAGTGCTCCGGATCCGCCCCGGGGAGCGGGGGGGTACGGACGGGGCCTTCGCGGCCAGGCTCGCGAGGCATTCGTGATGGCGAGCCGGAGGAGGAGGAGGAGGCGAGCGAGCTCCGGCCGGAAGCGGCCCTCCCGCGGTCCCGGCCGTGGCCGCCGGACGCTTCGGCTCCTCCTCCTCCTCCTCTTGGCATCCGGCGCCGGTTACCTCTACGCGACCCAGGTCGTCTTCCCCGTCGACCGCTCCTTCGGGGAGCTGTTTCTCACGGTGCCGGATCTTCGGGGGATGGACGTGGAGGAGGCGGGAGCGCTTCTCGGCAGCGAGGGGTTGCAGGTCGGCGCGGCCGATTCTATCAGTCACCCGGAGACGCCTCCGGGCCGGGTCCTTGGGCAGACGCCTCTCCCGGGGCAGCTCGCGCTGCCCGGGACCGCCGTCGCGATCACCCTGAGCCTGGGACCGGAGCGGCGGAGCGTGCCGGATGTGACCGAGCTCAGCATCGCGCGGGCGACCGCGCTCCTCGAGGCGGGCGGCTTCGAGGTCACGCTCGACTCGGTCGAGTCCGAGGTCCGGGAGGGGCGCGTCGCATCGACCTTCCCGGATGGCGGGGTGCTGCTTCCGATCCCGGCGCGCGTCCTGGTCTCCGTGAGCCTCGGCCCCCCGCTCATCTCGATGCCGACGCTCGTCGGGCTCGCCGAGGAGGAGGCCCTCCTCCTCCTCGGTTCGCTCGGCCTCGTGGTCGGGGAAGTGGAGACGCGGTTTCGTTTCGGCTTCAACCAGGGTGAGGTGCTCGAGCACTTCCCGCCGCCGGATTCCCTGGTGGCCGAGGGAGCGGAGGTGAGGCTCGTGATCGGCCGAAGGGGGTTGTTCCCCGAATGAGGAGGGTGCCGGACCCATCATGAAGAGGAAAGCGCCGAATTACCCGTACCTCGTCGCCGGTCTCGGGGCGCTGGCCCTCGTCGGTGGGGCGTGGCTGGGCCGGGACTGGATTGAGGAGCAGTCCGTCCGCCCGGGGACGCGCGCCCCCGACTTCCTGGCGACGGCGATGGATGGGGCGCCCCGTTCGCTCGCCGACTACGAGGGCCAGGTCGTGCTCATCAACATCTGGGCGACGTGGTGCGCGCCCTGCCGGGTCGAGATGCCCTCGATGGAGCGGCTCTACCGGGAGATGGCGGGCGAAGACTTCGAGATCGTGGCGGTGAGCGTCGATGCCCCGATCGGGGAAGTGGACGCGGTGGGCAACCCCGGGGGCGATGTGGCAGCCTTCGCCGATTCCCTCTCCCTCACCTTCCCGATCCTCCGCGACCCGGAGGGCCGGATCCAGCGGACCTATCAGACGACGGGTGTGCCCGAGTCGTTCGTGGTGGGGAGGGACGGGGTGATCTACAGGAAGCTGATCGGCCCCACGGAGTGGGACCGCCCGGAATACATCGACTTCTTCCGGCGCCTCCTCGGCGATGGGGCGTGAGCAGGTGGCCTCCCCCCCCGGCCTCTTCTCGCGCAACTGGTTCCAAGGGTTCTCCGGCCTCTTCTCGCGCAACTGGTTCCAAGGGTTCTCCGGCCTCTTCTCGCGCAACTGGTTGCTCAAGCTCTCCGCCTTCGTCGTAGCGCTCCTCCTCTGGATCGCGGTGCGGACAGAGGCCCCGACCCGCCAGGAGCTCCGCGCGATCCCGGTGGAGGTGGAGCTCGCCGACCCCGAGTGGGTGGTCGTGGGGGCGCCGAGCCCGGCCACCGTGAATCTCCTCATGAGCGGCTCCTCGAGGGAGCTCCTCGGGGTCACCGTCGACCGGCCCACCCTCGTCATCCCGATCGACCGGGTGACGGCCCCGGACACGACGGTCGTGCTCCGGAGTGCGTGGGTCCGGCTCGAGGAGCGCCCCGGCGTCGTCATCGAGGGGATCGAGCCCCCCTCGATCGCCCTCTCGCTTGAGCCGCTCCAGGGGGTGATTCTCCCCGTGGCCCCGCGGGTGCGGGGAGAGCTCCCCCCCGGACTGGCGTTCACGAGCCCGCTCCAGGTCTTCCCGGAGGGCGTGCGGGTCTCGGGACCGGAGAGCCGGTTCCAGGGACTGGATTCGGCCCGGCTCGTCCCGGTCGATCTCGCCGACGTCACGGCGCCCGGGCGGATTTCGGTCCCCGTGGACACCGCGAATCTCGAGGGGCTCCTCGTCCGGCCCGCCGCCGTGGAGCTCGAGCTCCGCCTCGAGGAGCAGGTCGAGCGGGTGATGAGCGGGATCCCGATCGTCCTCCCCCCCGGGATGACGGACGCGAGCGAGTCCGCGCTCCCCGCCCCCCGCCTCGAGCTGCGCCCCAGGACGGCGTCGGTCATCGTGCGGGGTGCCCGCTCGCTCGTGGACCGCACGGATCCGACGCGCCTCGAGCTTATCGTCCGGATCGAGCCGGGCGAGGTGCCCCCGCAGGGCGTCGAGGCGGAGTTCCCCGTGGGCCTCGAGGGGCTCCCGCCCCTCGTGGGCGGGGAGCCGCAGCAGACCGTTGTCACGGTCAGAAACCTGGGCGCCGGGAGCGGGCCGTGACCGGGAGGCTCGTTCTCGGGATCGAGAGCTCATGCGACGAGACCTCCGCGGCGCTCCTCCTCGGGGAGAGCGAGGTCCTCGGACACGTGATCCTCTCGCAGGACGTCCACCGGGTGTACGGGGGCGTCGTGCCGGAACTCGCGGCGAGGGCGCATCTGAGCGTCATCGACGACGTCGTGGGAGAGGCGCTCAGGCAGGCGGGCGTCCCCCTGTCCGGGGTCGACGCGATCGGGGTCACTGCGGGTCCCGGGCTGATCGGGGCGCTCCTCGTGGGCGTCTCGTGGGCCAAGGGAGCGGCCTTCGCCCTCGGCCGCCCCGTCGTCGCCGTACACCACATGGAGGCGCATCTGTTCGCCCCCGTCATCGAGGATCCGGCCGCGGTGCCCCCCTTCATCGGCCTCCTCGTCTCGGGCGGCCATACCATCCTCCTCCATGCGACCCGGTGGGGGCGCTACCGCCTCCTCGGGGAGACGCGCGACGACGCGGCCGGAGAGGCCTTCGACAAGGTCGCAAAGCTCCTCGGTCTCCCGTATCCGGGCGGCCCCGCGATCGAGGCGCTCGCGAGGGAGGGCGACGGATCGCGTTACGACTTCCCCCGCCCGATGCTGAAGGGGGGGGCGGTCCCGGGGGACCGCGGCTACCTGGACTTCTCCTTCTCTGGGCTGAAGACCGCCGTCGCGGAGCGGGTGCGCGCCCTTCGGGAGGCCGGCACCCTCGAGGGGGAGCGGGCCCACCTCGCCGCGTCCTTTCAGGAGGCGGCCGTCGAGACGCTCGTGGAGAAGACGGCGCGGGCCGTCGAGGGGACGGGGGAGCGGCGGGTGCTCCTCGGGGGCGGGGTCTCGGCGAACGGGCGGCTGCGGGGGAGGATGCGTGCTCGCCTGGGGGCCGGGGCCCAAATCTTCCACTCCACCCCGCGCCTTGCCGTCGACAACGGGCTGATGGTCGCCCGCTGCGCGGCCTTCCGCCTGGGCCTCGGCGAGGTCGCCGGACCCGAGATGAGCGCGCTCGCCTCCATGCCCTTCCCCGGGCTCATCGAGGCCGAGGCGTAGCCACCCGAAGATGCTCTCGATCGTCCATGGATCCGATCTCCATTTCGGGCGGTTCCACGACGCGGAGGCCGCCCGGGCCTTCCTCTGTGCCGTCGAGGCGGTCGCACCCGGGCTCATCGTCCTCTCCGGGGACCTGACGCAGAGGGCGAAGATCCGGGAGTACGAGGCGGTGCAGGCGTACCTAAAGCGACTCCCGGGGGTACCGACCGTACTCACGCCGGGCAACCACGACGTGCCGCTCTACCGGATCTTCGAACGCTGGGGGGCACCGTATCGGAACTACAGGCGCTACATCCACGGGGAGCTCGACACCGTCACCCGGGTTCCGGGAGCGACGGTCGTCGCCCTGAACTCGACCGCACCGTGGCGCGCGATCGTGAATGGCCGGATCCGCTCGCGGCAGATCGACTTCGCGAGACGGAGCTTCGAGGCGGCGAGCGAGGCGGAGCTCCGGATCCTCGTCACTCACCACCACCTCGCCTCCGCCCCAGACTACGAGAGGGACTGGCCGCTGCCCCGCGCCGGCGAGATCCTCGCGGCCCTCGACGGGATGGGGGTGGACCTCGTCCTGGGCGGCCACCTCCACCGTGCGTACGTCGCGAGCGCCCTGGACGCCTCCCCGGAGGTGGTGCGTCGCCCCGGGACACTGATCGTGCAGTGCGGCACCACGACCTCGAGGCGCGGCCGGGCGCGGGAGGAGGGAGAAAACTCCTTCAACCTGATCCGGGTCAGCCGGGCCGGGCTCGAGGCCACCCGCTACCTCCACTTCCGGGAGGAGGGCGCCTTCGCCCCCGTGAGCCGGCACGCCTTCCCGCGTTTTCCGGTGCGAAGCTTGGCCGTGCCCGGACCGGCCGAGATTCCGGACCGTCCGTTGCCACCCTCCCCCCGCTGCCCCGTCTCTTCGCCCCGCGCCGGAGGGGAGCCGCATTGAGTCCGTCCGGACGCCCGTCCCGCGCCCTCCCCCGGGCGGTCGGGCGGAGGCTTCTCCTCCCGTCGGGGTTGGCGCTCCTCGCCTCCCTCCCCCTCCTCCCCGCCGGCACGGGCGCGGCCTTCGCTCTGCGGGCGCAGCAGGGGGTGGAACGGCCCGAGGTGACGAGTCTCACCTTCGAGGGCAACGAGAGCTTCTCCCGCGACGAGCTGGCCGCCTCGATCCTCACCCGGCAGACGGAGTGCCGCTCGGTCCTCCTGCGCCTCTTCCTCTTCTGCTGGGCGGGCGCCGGGTTCGCCGCCGATCGGAGTTACCTGAGCCCGCGGATGCTTCAGGACGACTTCATCCGTCTCCACCTCTTCTACCGGCAGCGGGGCTACCGCGCCGTCGAGGTGGACACCCTCGTCACGCGGAGCCCGGAGGGGGCCGCCACGGTCCGCTTCGAGCTGGAGGAGGGGGCGCCGCACCGGATCACCTCCTTCTCGCTTCGGGGCGCGGAAGGGCTCGGGGAGCCCCCCCTCGGGGAGGATCTCCCCGTCGCGGTGGGAGCCCCGCTCGACCTGGTCGCGCTCGAGATGGTCCGCGACACCCTGACGCGCCGCCTCGGCAATCGCGGCTACGCGCACGCCCAGGTGCTTCGGAGCATCTTCATCCCCGCCGGCACCCTCGAGGCGGAGGTCGAATTCGACGTCTTCCCCGGGCCGATCAGCAGATTCGGGGCGATCGACGTCGTCGGGAATGAGGAGGTCGACGACGGGGTCATCCTCCGGATGCTTCCGTTCGGAGAGGGGGGGCTCTACCGCCGGGACCTCCTCTTGGACGCGCAGAGGAACATCTACAACCTGGAGATCTTCCTCGACGCCGCGATCAGCGAGGACCTCACGGCGGAGCCCGACAGCGTCGTTCCGCTCCTCGTGCAGGTGAATGAGGCGAATCCGAGGCGGGTCCGCGTCGGCGGGGGCTGGAACCTGGAAGACTGCTTCAATGCGGAGGCGAGCTGGTCGAACCGGAACTACTTCGGGGGCGCGAGGGAGCTCGTCCTGCGGGGCCAGCTCTCGAATCTCCTCGCCGGCCCCCTCGAGGAGTCGCTCTGCCGGGGGACGGGGCGAGGCGTCTACGGGGAACTCGACTGGGTCGTCTCCGCCGACTTCACCCAGCCGTTCATCTTCACCCCGAGGAACTCCCTCTCGGCCTCCGTCTACGCCGAGCGACAGAGCCTGCGCAACGTCTTCGTCCGGGAGGCGCTCGGGGTGAACCTCGCACTCACCCGCCTCGTCGGGCGGGAGACGCCGCTCACCCTCTCCTTAGAACCCCAGCTCGCGCGTCTCGACGCCGCGGAGGTCTTCTTCTGTGCGAGCTTCTTCGTCTGCGATCCCTTCGACATAGACCTCCTCCAGGCCTCGAGCCTCATCGTGCCCTTCGGGCTCTCGCTCCTCCGGGACCGAACGGGCGGGCTCGTCTCCCCGACGGGCGGATACCGCTTCCTCCTCGATCTCGAGTCCGTCCCGGGGTGGGCCGACTCAGACTTTGCCTATGATCGTGCCGTCGCGGATCTCTCCGCCTACCTTGGGGTCGGGCGCGATCTCGTGGTGGCCGCCCGCCTGAGGGGTGGGTGGCTCGAGGCGGGGATCTTCAGCGGGCTCTCCGGCGCGTCCGCCTCCACGGAGCGGCGGATCGCGCACCCCGAGAGGCGATTCTACGCCGGCGGATCGAACTCCGTGCGCGGGTACGCGCAAAACGAGCTCGGCGCTCGCGTGGTTTCGGTACCGGTCGCACGCCTCCTCCTCCCGCAGACCCTCCCGAATGGATCTGCCTTCGGGCCCGCGTGCGCCCCCGAGGAGATCCTGGCGCTCACCTGCAGAGCGGGCGGACTCGCCGAGACGTGGTTTTTCGCTCGTCCGACCGGGGAACGCGCCTCGTCGAGGGGAGCCTCGAGCTCAGGTTTCCCCTCTGGGGGAGCGTACTCGGAGGCGCCGCCTTCCTCGACTTCGGCCGTGTCTGGGAACCGGTGGATGGGGTCGAGCCGCCCGAGATCGAATACACCCCGGGGATCGGTCTTCGCTACGATACCCCCATCGGTCCGGTCCGGGTCGACGTCGGCTACCGGGGGACGCCGGTGCGGGACGTCCCCGTGGTCACCTCCCAGATCCGCCCGTTCGATCCGGGCCGGGCCGACGTGGTCGGGGACCGGATCGGCTCGGGCGGCCCGGTGGATGAGGTGCTCGAGTGGGTCGAGGCCGACGATCTGGCCCTCCTTCGGCCGAGATTCCGCTTTCGGGGAGGGAGTGGGGTCGCGTGGTGGCGCGGTCTTCAGCTCCACTTCTCCATCGGCGAGGCCTTCTAGCGGTGAGGATCCGGCGCCACCTCCTCCGGAGCCTCGGAGTGCTCCTCCTCGCCCTCATCCTTGTGCAGGGCGCGCTCGCCCTCATCCTCGTGCGGACGCGGCCCGGCCACGAGTTCTTCCTGCGGACTGCGCTCTCCCGGGCTGAGCTCCTCCTCGACGGAGAGCTCAGCGTCGAAGCGCTTACGTCGGGCGGACTCCTGCAGGGGTTCACCCTCCACGGGGTGAGGCTGACGGATCCGGACGGGCGGCCCTTCGTCGTTGCCGACTCGATCCGGGTCCGCTACTCCGTCCCCGAGCTGATCCGCCGGAACGTCGTCCTCGTTCCCGCCGACATCTGGGGCCCCAGCGTCGTCATCGAGTCGCTCCACGGCGCCCCCGGATCGAATGTCGACCGAATCTTCCTTACCCGCGACGAGCCCGGCCCGGAGGAGGGCGCGGGCGGCCTCGCCCTCTCCCTTCGCCGTACGAGGGTGCACGGCGGCGAACTCCTCCTCCGCTTCCCCGTCGAGGAGCGGCCCGAGGGCGCGCGCGGCCTCTACGAGCGTCTCGAAGGAGTAGGGGAGGGGGATTATCGGCTCATGCGTTTCCATGGGATCGAGGCGCGGATCGGGGCGGCAGAGCTCCTCGGGCCGGCTCTCGCGGGGCAGTCCTTCGAGGTGGAGGCGCTCGCCGTCGTGGGCGAGTTCCTCCAGGAGCCTTTCGTCGTCTCGGAGCTCACGGGCCGGATCCGGAAGGAGGGTCCCGGCCTCGAACTCGATCTCGAGCGGCTCTGGCTCGCGCGCTCCGAGATGTCCGTCCTCGCCTCCCTCGATTGGGGGGATCCGGAAGGGTTCCGGGGGCGCTTCGGGGTCGAGGCGCCCGTCCTCGATCTCGAGGACTTCCGCTGGTTCGAGCCCCGGCTTCCGGCCGCCGCCGGGAGCCTGAATGGAGAGATCTCGACCGAGGGGGGACGCCTCTCCCTTCGGGCGACCGAGCTCGATCTCCGTTCCGTGGGGAGCCGCGTCGCGGGCGACTTCGCCCTCGACCTCGTGGAGGCTCCGACCTTCATCGAGGCAAGCCTCTCGCTCGATCCGCTCGAGCTCGGTGAGCTCGCTCCGTGGATCGGGTCCCCGGTCACGGCCGGGGGGAGCGTCGCCGGTACGATCGAGGTGAGCGGTCCCTCGGAAGCGCTGGCACTTCGGACGGAAGTCACCTTCGGGGATGCGGAGGTGGGGATCCCCCCCTCCCGCGCCGTGATCGAGGGGACGGTGAGGGCCACCGACGGCCTCGAGGCCGGGCGCCTCGAGATCTCGCTCGAGCCCTTCCGCTACGAGACGCTCCGGGCCCACTTCCCGGCGCTCGAGTGGGTGGGGGAGGGTCGTGTTCGGCTCGACGCCTCGGGCGACCGGGCGCGGGGCGTCGAGCTGAGCGGGGAGATCGAGCACGCTGCCGGAGATCTCCCGCCGACGAGGGTCCTCATCTCCGGGGCGGTCCGACCGGCGGAGGGGGACGTGAGCCTGGATCTCGCCCTGCGTCTCGATCCCCTCTCCCTCGAGGGAGCGGGGATCGCCGTTGGCCGGACCCTCCCCGTCGTCGGAGACCTCTTCGGCGACCTGCAGGCCACCGGACCCCTCTCCGATCTCGAGCTCTCCGCCTCGCTCGAGACCCCCGGGGGCGCCCTCGAGGCCACGGCCCGCCTCGATCTCCGGGACCCCGGGCGCCGCTACCGCCTCGAGGTGGCGGGCGAGGACGTCCGGCTCGACCGGATCGCCCCGGATCTCCCGGATCCGACGCTCCTCTCGGGCGCGCTCGTCCTGGATGGGGCGGGACGCGCGCTCGGGACGCTCGAGGGCACCGGCTCGCTCACGCTGGCCGGGGGGCAGGTCGGCCAGGCCCCGGTCGGGAGCCTCCGCTCGCGAGTCTCGGCAGGGGAGGGCCGGCTCCGCATCGAGGAGCTCGAGGCGCGCTCCCCCCTCATTCGGTTGTCGGGCTCGGGTGAGCTCGCGCTCGTCGAGGGCGCGCCCCCCGGACGCCTCGACCTGAGCTTCTCGGCCGACTCCCTCGGGGCGCTCCGTCCCGTCGTTCGAGGCGAACGGGTCATCGCGGCCGATACGCTCACGGCGCTCGAGTCCGACATCCTCCGCTTGGAGGGAATCGATCCCGACACCCTAGGCCTGGAGGAGGAGGTCGCGCTCGCGGGGAGCGGCCGGGGCCAGCTCCTCCTCCGAGGCGGGCTCCCGGAGCTTCAGGGCGAGGGATTCGTGGAGGTGAGAGGGGGGCTCCTCGGCGGGGCTGCCCTCGCGCACTTGAGGGTAGATCTCACGGGCGAGTGGCGGCGCGCCGAGTCGTGGCGGGCGGACGCGGCCCTCGAGCTGGATAGCCTCCTCCTCCCCCGGGGCTTCGAGGTGACGCGCGGGACCGGAGGAGTGAGCATCGACGCGGTCGGGTCGGGCGCCTTCACCTTCGAGGCGGAGGGTCCCGGGGAGCGGAGCTACGCGGTCGAGGGTGTGCTGGGAAGGGACGGCGCCGGGAGCCAACTCGCGCTCGAGCACCTCCGCCTCGCCTCCGGGCGGGAGAGGTGGGAGCTCGCGGCCCCCGCCCGGGTCCGCCTCGAGGACCCGGGCGGGCTCACCGGGGCGCTCGAGGTCGTGGGGCCGAGCGCCAGCGCCGCCGGGGCGGACGCGCCGCCTGCGCGCATCGCGGTGGACGGCCGCCTCGACCGTGGGGGGAACTCCGACCTGGATCTCCGGGTCTCGGGGGTCGACGTTGAGCGCCTCGCCCGCATCCTGCAGGTAGAGCGTCCTCCGCGCGGGGTCGCGAACCTCGCCGGACGGCTTCGAGGCGCGGCCGAACGCCCCGTGATCGAGGGCGAGTTCGAGGTCGCCGACTTCGCCTTCGCCGCGTTCGCGCTCTCGCGGCTCTCGGGGCGGTTCCGCTACGAGGATCTCATCCTCGAGGGAGAGCTCGACGCGGAGTCGGGGAGCCGGAGGCTCCTCTCCCTCTCGGGACGCCTCCCCGCCGATCTCTCCCTCGCGGACCAAGTGGAGCGCCGCCTCCCGGATCGGGAGATCGATCTCACGGCGGTCATGGACTCCCTTCCCGTCGCGATGGTTCTCGGCCTCGTGGAGGGGATCGAGGAGGTGGAGGGCGCTGTCGACGGCCGGGTGATGGTCGGGGGAAGCTCCGGCCAGCCGGAGCCGCGGGGTGAGATCACGGTCGAGGGGGCCGGGCTCAGCATCCCGGCGCTCGGGCTTCGTCCACAAGGGATCCGGATGGATCTCCGGGTGCGGAAGGACCTCCGCCTCGAGGTGGAGGGGGAGGCGAGCGCGGGGGGGCGCGCCGCGATCTCGGGGAGCATCGATCTCACGGAGCTCACGAACCCCGGGTTCGATCTCCGCTTTGGGCTGACAGGGTTCCGGGCCGTCGACCGGCGGGACCTGACGGCGTCGATCGGGGGAGAGCTTGCGCTCACCGGCTCCTTCCGGGATCCCCGGATCGGTGGGGTCGCGAGCTTCGAACAGGGGGAGCTCTTCCTCGAGGAGTTCGCAAGGGAAGCGGCGGCCGTCGACCTCTCCAACCCCCTCCTCTTCGATGTGGTGGACACGACGGTGGTGGCGGGGGGGGATTCCGGCGAGCTCGCGCGGAGCCCCTTCCTCGAAAACCTCCGCGTCGACGTCGCGTTTGCCCTCGAGCAGGACTTCTGGATCCGGCAGGGGATGGACATCGAGCTGGAGGGGGAGCTCGGTCTCAGCTTCGACCGGCCCCGGAGGGAGCTCAGGCTGGCGGGGAGCCTCGAGGCCGTGCGGGGCACCTACACGCAGTTCGGCCGGATCTTCGATGTCGAGACGGGCACGCTCGACTTCGTCGGGACCCCGGGGATCGATCCTTCCCTCTCGATCCAGGCGGTGCACCGCTTCCGAAGAGAGGCCGGCGAGCCGCTGAACGTCCTCGCCAACGTGGGCGGGACGCTGCAGGCACCGGAGGTCACGCTCTCGAGCGATGCGCAGCCCCCGATCCCGGAGTCGGACCTGATCAGCTACATGCTCTTCGGCCGCCCCTCCTACGAGCTCGCATCGGGCGAGATCTCCGTCGTCGACGGGGCGAGGTCCGGTCTCAGCAGCGCGCTGCTGAGTCTGGGGGTGACCCAGCTTGGCACGACATTCAGCCGGAGCCTCGGCGTGGACTACCTCTCCGTGAGCCAGGCCCGTCAGGCGGGGAGTGTCGCGGTGCGTGGCGGCACTGCCGGCCTCTTCTCGGACACCCAGATCGAGATGGGGCGCTACATCGGCGAGAACATCTTTCTCGCCGTGACGCTCCGCCCCCTGACGGGCGCCGGTGCGGCGAGCCGCCGCCACCTCCCGAGCGCGAGGCTGGAGTGGAGGTTCCGCGGGGACTGGTCCACGGAGTCGTTCGTCGAGGACCGGCTCGCCCGTCAGGGCCGCTCCACCTTCGGCGAGCTGGACAACGATGTGCGCCGCGTGTTCGGGATCTCGCTCTTTCGAGACTGGGGATACTAGGCCGGAAGTGCGTGAGGGGCGGGCGCCGCCGAACCGGCGGCGCTCAGGTCGTCCGGCAGGCGGCAGGCGGATGCTCCCTGCCGCCCCGTACCGATGGCGGCGTTGCCGGCCATGCCTTCGATCAGCGCCGGTTCCTCGCTCTGAACCTCCCGGGCGCCGCCGATGATGTAGGCGCTCCTCTCCAGCCCGGCAAGCGACTTCGCCGAGACAGCCCCTCTGAGCGCGTGGCGTCGGGCGGGCGCATGCGGTCATGGGGACCCTGGACAAGGACACCGCTCCCCGGTTCTGTGCGTCGAGACAGAACCGGAGGCTCCACTCGGGACGGTGCGCCGTGGAGGGCTCCGGGAGGATCAGGATCTCCCAGACGCGCGCGGTGAGCGGGGAGTTTCCGACCGACCCCTGGTCGATGCCGACCGGGAAGCAGAGCGTGCCCGTGGCGCCGGACTGCAGCTCGGATGATCTTACCGGCCGCTTGCCGGCTGCGCGTGCCATCTGCGCGGCGCTCCCGGTCCGGCTCCGGCACTCGAGAGGATCAACCGGCCCTATGGATCTCCTGGACACGCGCACCCCGGGACACTCTGCAGGCGGAGCGCTCCGTCGCGCACACTCCGGCTCCCCGGTCCTTCATGTGACGCAGCCTAGCCTGCCGGGTGACAGGCGACCGGGGGCCTGCGGGCAACCGCCTCGGTGGCATCCTCCGGTCCGCGCGCTTGGACCCACCCGTGGGGCGCGGTGTACCGCAGACGGCTCGGGAGATCCCCCGCAACCGGGTCGCTTCTTCGAATCTGGATTGAGAGCAAATGCAACAGCTGAAAGTCTTCATCCTGATGGCCGGACTCACGGCGCTCCTCGTCGTCCTCGGGGGGTACCTGGGAGGCCAGCAGGGCGCCGTACTCTTCTTCGCCATCGCCGCCCTGATGAACTTCGGCATGTTCTGGTTCAGCGACCGGGCGGTGCTCAAGATGTACCGGGCGCGCATCATCGGCCCGGACGACTCCCCCGAGCTCTACCGGATGGTGGACACGCTCCGGCAGCGCGCAGGGCTCCCCATGCCCGCCCTTGCGATCGCGCCCTCCGAGCAGCCGAACGCCTTTGCGACGGGCCGAAGCCACAAGAAGGCCGTCGTGTGCGTGACGGCCGGGATCCTCAAGCTCGTGAGCCGCCGTGAACTCGAGGGGGTGATCGCCCACGAGCTCGCGCACGTGAAGCACAACCACATGCTCGTCTCCACCGTCGCCGCGACGATGGCCGGCGCGATCGCCCTCCTCGCCTCGGTCGCGCGCTGGGGCGCGATCCTGGGCGGGGGCCGGGATGGGGACCGAAACCCGATTGCCCTGATCGTGATGTCGATCGTCGCCCCTCTCGCCGCCATGATCGTCCAGATGGGGATCAGCCGCGCGAACGAATTCCAGGCGGACCGCACAGGCGCGAAGATCGCGGGCCGGGCCGATGGGCTCGCCGGCGCGCTCGTGCGGCTGGACGCGTACTCGCGGAAGATCCCGATGGAAGTGAACCCCGCGGCCGCGCAGCTCGCGATCGTGAACCCGCTCGCAGGGATTCGCGGACGGGGGTTCTCCCGCCTCTTCAGTACTCACCCCCCGACCGAGGAGCGCGTCGCCCGCCTCAGGCGGCTTCGGGATCTCTGAGCGCCCGTGGTAGACGGCCGGCTTCGGTGAGGCGGCCGGCCGCAAGCAACGCTCTCCGGATCACGCCGCTCTCGAATGCCCGGTAAGTCGCTCGTAATCCGGGGAGCGAGGGAGCACAACCTCCAGGATATCTCCCTCGAGATCCCCCGCGAGCGACTCGTCGTGCTCACCGGGATCTCGGGTTCGGGCAAGAGTTCTCTTGCCTTCGACACGATCTACGCCGAGGGCCAGCGGCGCTACGTCGAGTCCCTGTCGGCGTACGCGCGCCAGTTCGTGGGGATGATGGAGAAGCCCGACGTCGACTCGATCGAGGGGCTCTCTCCGGCGATCTCGATCGAGCAGAAGACGCTCTCGAAGAATCCGCGTTCGACCGTCGGGACCGTTACCGAGGTCTACGACTACCTCCGGCTCCTCTGGGCGCGGGCCGGCACGGCGCACTGCCCCGGGTGCGGCAGGCCCGTGCTCCGGCAGTCCGCAACTGAGATCGTCGACCGCATCCTCGCACTCGGCGAGGGGGTCCGAATCCAGGTCCTCGCCCCACTTGTCCGGGGGCGGAAGGGGGAGTTCAGGGATCTCTTCGAGAGGGCCCGGCGGCAGGGGTTCGTCCGCGCCTTCGTGGACGGCGCGACGTGCGATCTCGCCTCGCCGCCGAAACTGAATCGCTTCGAGAACCACAGCATCGCGGTGATCGTGGACCGGCTCATCGTGAATGAGGAGGATCGCGCCCGGCTCGCCGATTCCGTCGAGCTCGCGCTTCGGACGGGGGAGGGGGTCCTCGAACTCCTCGTGCACCCCGCAGGGCCGGGGGAGCCGGCCTCGCAGCTCTACAGCGAGCGGTACGCGTGCCTCGACTGCGGGGTGAGCCTGGCGGAGCTCGAGCCGAGACAGTTCTCCTTCAACTCCCCCTACGGGGCGTGCCCTGATTGCGACGGTCTCGGAACGAGGCGCGAGGTGAGTCCCGAGCTCATCGTGGGGGACGGGCGGATCTCGATTCTCGAGGGCGTCGTCCTCCCGTGGGGGGCGCCCCGGGGACGCCTCAGGGAGTCCACGCTCGCAGGCCTCGCCGCGGCGTACGAGTTCGATCCAGCCGCGCCGTGGGACGACCTGTCCGAGGAGGCGCGGCGGGGGATCCTCTTCGGATCGGGGGAGATGAAGATCCGCTTCCCTTCTCGGCGGAGGGGGCGGGGCGGAAGTACAGTGAGGCGTTGGGAGGGCGTGGTCGAGAGCGTCTCCACGCGCTACAGGGAGACGGCGTCCGATGCGGTGAGGCACCACCTCTCGCGCTACATGACCGCGCTCCCCTGCACCGCGTGCGGGGGTGCACGCCTTCGCGGAGACTCCCTCGCCGTGACGCTCGGCGGGCGCTCGATCCACCAAGTCACGGAGGTCTCGATCTCGGAGGCGCGCGCCTTCTTCGATGCGCTCCCCGTCTCGGGCGAGGCGAGGGGGCCCGGCTCCCCGCCATCCCTCCCCGTCGCTCCCCTCCCTGCGGAGATCGCGGGCCCGATCCTGAAGGAGGTGGGCGAGCGGCTTCGCTTCCTCGAAGACGTGGGCCTCGACTACCTGACGCTCTCCCGCGGCGCGGACACGCTCTCCGGCGGGGAGGGGCAGCGCGTCCGCCTCGCCACTCAGATCGGAAGCCGGCTCGTCGGCGTCCTCTACGTCCTGGACGAGCCTTCGATCGGTCTCCATCAACGCGATAACGACCGGCTCCTGGCCACGCTCTGCTCCCTACGGGACTTGGGCAACACGGTCCTGGTCGTCGAGCACGACGAAGAGACGATACGTCGCGCGGACTTCGTCGTGGATCTGGGTCCCGGGGCGGGGCGAGAGGGGGGCGAGGTTGTAGTCGCAGGCCCCCTCGCATCCGTCCTCGCCGAGGAGCGCTCTCTCACGGGGGCGTATCTCCGGGGCGACCGCAGGATCCCCGTTCCCGAGGTGAGGCGGGTCGTCGACCCGGAGGACTCGCTCGTCGTGAGAGGGAGCACCGGCCACAACCTGCAGGGGGTGGATGTCCGCTTCCCGCTCGGGGCCTTCACCTGCGTGACCGGTGTCTCGGGGTCGGGGAAGTCCACTCTCGTGAACGAGACGCTCTACCGGGCCCTCGCCCGCCACCTCTACGGATCAACGCGCCTTCCCCTCCCTCATGTAGGGATCGAGGGGATCGAACGGATCGACAAGGTCATCGAGGTGGATCAGTCGCCGATCGGACGTACACCGCGATCGAATCCCGCGACGTATACGGGGCTGTTTACGCCGATCCGGGGGCTCTTTGCCCAGCTCCCCGAGTCGCAGATGCGCGGCTACGCGCCGGGGCGCTTCTCCTTTAACGTGAAGGGGGGGCGGTGCGAGGCGTGCACGGGCGACGGGATGATCCGCATCGAGATGCACTTTCTCCCGGACGTCTACGTGCCCTGCGAAGTGTGCCGGGGGCGGCGCTACAACCGGGAGACGCTCGAGGTCCGCTACCGGGGGAAGTGCATCGCGGAGGTCCTAGACATGACGGTGGACGAGGCGCTCGACTTCTTCCGCGCCGTGCCGCGGATCCGGCGGCATCTCGAGACACTCTCCGGCGTTGGGCTCGGCTATATCCACCTGGGGCA
The DNA here is from genome assembly GCA_965218255.1 of Longimicrobiales bacterium. Lineage (GTDB taxonomy): Bacteria > Gemmatimonadota > Gemmatimonadetes > Longimicrobiales > Gaopeijiaceae > JAAXGI01. The sequence goes on from CBDCKJ010000001.1 coordinate 510,522, forward strand.
GGCCGCGACGACGCTCTCGGGGGGCGAGGCCCAACGGGTCAAGCTCGCCACCGAGCTTTCTAAGCGGGCGACCGGGCGGACGCTCTACATTCTGGATGAGCCCACGACGGGGCTCCACTTCCAGGACGTCCAGGTGCTCCTCCAGGTCTTGCACCGCCTGGTGGAGCTCGGCAACACGGTCATCATGATCGAGCACAACCTAGAGGTGGTGAAGACGGCGGACTGGATCCTGGACCTGGGGCCGGAGGGAGGACAAGGTGGCGGGCGGATCGTGGCGGAGGGGAGCCCCGAGGAGGTGTCGAGGTGCGCCGACTCGTTCACGGGCCGGTACCTGGCCCGGGCGCTCGGGTAAGGCGGCCGTTCGCCGCTGGCTGCCGCGCTTACCACATGCCGTTCCATGATTCGCTGCCGCGATCGAGCGGCAGCTCCTGACGGGCCTCGGAACCAACATCGAGGCCGTCGCAAGCAGTCCACACTCGGAGAGGCACCAGGGCTGACAGGCCGCCCGCCGCCGCTTGCCGAGGCACGGCCCTCGATGGGCCCGGGTGCGGCACCTGTCGAGGTTGTCCGGCCCGGCCCGTGACTATTCGCTGGCTTCCATGGCGAGCCGCTCGACGGCTTCAAGCGTCTCCCGCACGTCATCCCACGTCGAGTTGTAGTTTACGATACACAGCCTCAGGACGAATCGCCTGTTGACCATGGTGGACGACAGGAACGCCTGCTCGCCCCAGAACATGCGGGCCAGCACCTGGCGGTTCAGCTGGGCCAGGGCGTCCTCGCCGAGGCCGTCGGGGTTGACACGGAAGCATACCATGCTGAGCGACGCCGAAACCAGCTCCAGCGTCCGGCTTGCCGTGACGTACTCCGCCGCCCGTCCGGCGAAATCGAGCCCGTTCTCGATGGCCGCACGAAAGGCGGCCATCCCGAAGGTCTGAATCGACATCCAGACCTTCAACGCGCGGAAGCTGCGGCTCAGTTGGATGCCCTGGTCCGCCAGGTTGGCGTGCTTGGCGCCCCACACCGAATCCTGCAGCACGTCGTGCTGAATCGCGAAAGCGCGTTCGAGGGTGCCGCCGTCCCGGACCAAGATGCAGCCGGCCTCGTAGGGCTGGAACAGCCACTTGTGCGGGTCGACGTTGATCGAGTCCGCCCGGTCGATGCCCTCGAGCGCCGCGGCGCCGTGTGGTGCCAGGATCGCGAAGCCGCCGTAGGCTGCGTCGATGTGATACCATACCCGCTCGGCAGCGCAGATGTCCGCCAGGGCGGACAGCGGGTCGACGGCGCCGCGGGTTGGCGTGCCGGCGTTGGCGCAAACCACCGTGGGCGTACGCCCTGCCGAGCGGTCGGCGGCGATCGCTTCCGCGACTGCGCCCGGATCGATGCAGCCCGACGTATCGCTCGGGAGCACCCTGATCCGATCCGGTGTGATTCCGACGATGCGGGCCGCCCGCACCTGGGCGCTGTGGCTCTGATTGCTCATGTAGGCGACCGGAAGATCCGGGTTGCCGGCCGCCTCGCGTGCTGCGACGAACGCGTGAAGCGCCGCCGAGGACCCGCCGCTGGTCATTAGCCCAGCCGCCCCGTCCGGCAATCCGAACCACTGCCGGAACCAGTCGATCACAATTGCCTCGATCTGGCTCGGGCCGCTCGCCGTGAGCCAGGTTGCTGCGTTGACATTGAAGCCGGACGCCATGAAGTCGGCCAGTACGCCAGGCCATGTCGGGCAGGTCGGCACGAAGCCGAACGACCGCGGATGATCGAGTCTCAGCGTATTGGTCAGCACGTCCCGCGCTGCGCGTTCGACTACCTCCCGGGCCGGCTGGCTGGCTTCCGGCGGGTCTTCGTTCAGCTGGTCGGCGAGAACGTCCTTGAAGTCGCCTTCCCACGCGCGTTCGCCGGGCAAATGCTCGATCCGGTCTACCAGTATTTCCGTCACCTGGTGCGCAAGCTCGCGCACCGACTCCGGTGTCATTTGCAACATGTGCGTTCGGCCCCTTCTGTAATACCGCGAGCGTACGACCAGACCCCTGTCGCCTAGCGGGAAGCTGCGCCGCTCATGGCAGGGTGTCAGCTAGCCCCGCCTGCGGCACGGCGTAGTCCGAACCGGACGAGGGAATCGTGATCATTCCTAGCGCAACGCTGCCGCTCTACCGTCCCCTGATGCTCAACGACACGCCGCCGCCGAAAATGAGTTCCCGGGGCGTTCGTCGCTCTGGTTCCCGCCACGTACGGACCGGGACGCGGTTTCCACCCGGTACGGGCGGGGCTCCATTGCCCACCGAACGCCACTGTCTAGCCGATCTCCCGACGGCGCCCACGGCCCGACGCGTCCTGCCACTCGTATCGATCCGCCGACGACCGGCCGGGACCACTGGCCGTCCAAGGAAGCGCCTCGTGCGTGCCGACGACGCGGTCGACACGCTGCACTGCAACAGACAGTAACGTATGCACGGCAGCCGATATCACAGGGAACACCGCAAGCGAGAGTACGGCCCCGATTCGGCGCATGCGATTTCCAGCTTCTCCCCGGGGCCACCTCCCGACCGCCGCCGCCAGACTGGCGCGATCGTGCTCTCCCCGTCAATGGTAACCGAAAACTGCACACACGTTGGAGTGGATCCCATCGGTTGGACAACGCGACCGCCAGGGGGGAGCCAGTGCACGTCCTATGCGTTCGGCAGCTGCGGCCGAAAGGTGGGGGCGCGTCCGTCGATGGGCCCGGGGGGCGACGCGTATCATTTCGCCATGTGCGAGTCGTTGTTCGCCTCGCTGGAGTGCAAACCCGTAGAGCGACACGCGGACCGGATGCAGGGCGAGCCCGCCGGGCCGTGTTCCGGTTCATCGAGAGGTTTGGTAGAATCGGCACCGGCGCCGCTCGAGCCTCGGTTGCGAGTCGCGGGGCAGCTTCGAGGTACGCAGCCAAGGAGAGGCGGCGTGACCCCCGGGCCGAAGCTTACGCCGCTACGCCTGCGGCGTAGCGTGCGTTCCTAACTAGTGCCTGCCCGAAAATCCTGATTTCTGGTTGGGGCGGAGGCGGCAGTACTGCTGACGGGTCCCCTGATCAGGAACCGTTGACGTAAACGATGGCTTTGTTCGGCGGTTGTGCTGGGGATTTCGGGGCGGCGGCCAACGAGCCCGGGTCGCGAGGGCAGTGATCCTGGCCCGGTATGCAAGCCGGGTCTGATATCGGGGGGTTGAAGAGACCGCGGTCAGGCCGTGCGTCGATGCCGTCGCTTTTGTGCCTCCAGTGCCTGCTTACGCGGGACCTTGCCGAGGCGATGGATATTGGCCCCGAGAACCGACAACGCAACAGTGCGGTCGAAACCCGCCGCACCGAGGCTCAATATCCGGTCCAGTCCGTGGTGTTCAAGGTGGTTGACGGCTGATTCGACCGCCGGATGTGCGTGCCGCGCGGCCCGAAACTCCGGCGTCGCCTCGCGGGCCATGTCGGCCTTGCTCAGCCGCCCCTTCTTCGGCAGCGCGCTGACTTCCAGAAGGTCGTCGAGACGGTCACGGTTGGCAGGACTGTGAAAACCACGGTCGAAACTGCAGACCCGAAGCTTCGGAAAGAGATCCCGGGTCTCTCGGACGAAGGGGACCGCGACATCCACATCACTCCCCTCCCAGATGACGTGATGGTTGAGCACGAACCGGTGCTGGTCTTCGATCACGCAGACCGGCACCCCCAGCTCCACCGGACATCCCGCCTTCCCCTTCGAGATCCAGCGGGTGTGCTCCTCGAAGATCGAGAAGACCTTCTCCTCGTGAGGGATCGTCTCCCCCTCCAGCAGACGCCGGTCCACCTGGTCGATCTGCCGCTCGGCATGGACGATGTACCCCTCGATCTCCGCTACAGATGCCGCCCTGACCTCCCCGGCGGTCAGCTCCGCCACGCTCCCCCTGGCCCGCTCGACCACTGACCGGCAACGCGTCAGGTATCGCTCCACCCGCTCCGGCCGCCCCTTCGCACGGCGGGTCGAGCGGACCCGGTTGAACAGCCCCCTCACATCGCGCTGCTGCTTCTTCCACTGCCGCCAACCCCGTACGCCATGCTCCCCCGAGAGCGGACCGATCGTCCGCAAGAGGCCACGCATGGCATCCCACAGCAGCGACACATCCGTCGGATAATGCACATCGGTCTCGACCACGAAGGAATCGCAACGCCCGCCCAGCGGGTCCTCTGCGCAGCCAAGCACCGTATGACCGTATCCGACCACAACCCGGTTGATCTTCTTCAGCAGATCAGGGGTCAGATGCCCGACATTGTCGATCAGGCGCTGCAGGCTGTAACGGGTCCTGTCGAACGGACCCACGCCAAGCATCTCACGTATCGTCGCATGCTGGTCAGCCAACTCCTTGAGACGGTCGAAATCGCAGTTCAATCCCTGCTTCAGCACGGCCAGCACCAAAATCTGCCAGAAATCCATCCCCGGCCGGCCCCTGCCGTGATCTCTTCCCGCAAGGACGTTCGACTCCAGGAGTTCCATCACCTCCCCGAACACCGGTTCCTCCATGTAGAGCCGCTTCAGGCCATGGAGAATCGATGGAATGTCGTCACGTGAATCCAGATCAATCTCGACCTGGTCGATCGGCATCTGCCCAATCTGAAGCTGTGGCTGAAAGGCACGACGCATGACCTGTCATCCCCGAAGATGCACGCAAATCCACCGGCTTTGGCCGATCTGACACCGAAATCTACCGAAAATCACCGCGAACTGAAAGCCGAAAACAACCGCATCCCACTACAAATCAACACATTACGAGTTTTCGGACAGGCACTAGCTACCGGGGGCTGATCGGGAGAGAGAAAATCACCGGCATCAATTGTCCGCCAATTCGGGGTAACCCCGACCGTCTCCGCGCGGGTAGACAGCGGGCCTTGTCCATCAGCCGGCCGGTGACTAGAGTTTCGCGGTCCTGTGTGATGGAGAGATCATTGCAATGACGGGTGAACTGTGCGTCTCGTTGTCGCCCAAGCTGTCCGCCGTGCGCGGCTTGGCGCGGATGGTAGAGAAGTTCGGTGACGCCAACGGTCTGCCGGATCAAAAGATCTACATGATTAACCTGGCCCTTGACGAATTGATCACCAACACGGTCAGCTACGGGCTTCGGGGCGTGAGCGAACCCATGATCGAGATCGCCGTGCGAGTCCAGGATTCCATCTTGGCGCTGACCGTGGTGGACAATGGCCAGCAGTTTGATCCGACGCAAGACACGAACCCAGACCTGTCATCGGCGATCGACGAGCGGACGATCGGCGGCTTGGGGCTGCATCTGATCAAATCGTTCGCCGACCGCATGGAATACGAGTACGTGGACGGGAAGAATCGGTTTACACTGGAACACGATCTTACGCCAGAGGCCGCCTGACGAGGCCGGCGTAGCAACGGGGGGTTCATCGAATGGCTATCGAAGTCGCTGAGGAACGCAACGACGAAGTGTTGGTGCTGTCGCCTGTTGGACGACTGGACAGCGGAAACGCTAGTTCGTTCGAATCCATCGTCATGGATCATGTCAGCAGCGGAGAGCGACGCCTGGTTGTCGATTTCAGCCGTCTCGACTTCATCAGCAGCTCGGGCCTGCGAGTGCTTCTCATCGCCGCCAAGGCGCTGAAGGCGGCCGGGGGCAAGATCGTTCTCTGCTCCATGAAGGACCACATCGAGGAAGTCTTCCAGATCAGCGGCTTCAGCCAGATCATCCCCATCAAGGCCTCTCGCGAGGCGGCCCTCTCCGCCGCGTCCTGACGGGGATCACACCTCGCAGGCCTTGATCACTTCGAGCCAGATCGAGGCCGCCCATAGGTACACAGGACTGTTCGAGCGCCGCCGCCGGCTGATGACGGACTGGTCGGGGCGGCCTACCTCAGCTCACGGAAAGTCTGCCAATCCATGACACCTGAGTGTTCGGGTGAACGCTCAGGTCTGGCTTCCGGGAAGACACGTCGTTCTCGCCGGATCTGACCGTTGTCGTACTCCTCGTTCTGAGCGGGAATCCACTGGACCGCCGGAGACATCCGCCGACAGGTTATCGAGCGATCAACCGCAGAGTTTGTGAGTCCGAGGTCGTCGAGTAGGTAGCAACTTGCGCCCGTTCAGGACCTGAGATCGCTGGTTTTGCTGTCGGAGGTTCGGCGAGGTTTGGCTCTGCAGACTACGAACAGCCGGGCGATACAGCTCCGATTCCTCGGTGATGCCTACGGTGCCCAGAGGCTCCTCTGGCTGGCTTCCAGAGGGTGGCTTGAACCCAATCTCAATCCTGTTTCCGCGGAGATGGATCAGGTGCTTCCCACACACCCGAACCCAGGCGGTTTCCTCGAGTGGTCGGCAGCACGATGACCAGACCGTGCCGTCACGGCGCATTTCAGTATCCGTCCGGGCAATCCTTCACTCGCTGATGAGGTACTTGAAGCCGAGCATCACGGACCAGGGACCAATCCCGCTGATTTCCGTGTTGTTCATGATCGGAAGCGGGTGCACGTCGTAGGGGCTCGTGTCCTTGAGATCATCGACCCAGCTGTAGGACGCCTTCAGGCCGATCAGGAACCCGTCGCCCAAACGATAGTCGGCGCCGACGATGAGATGGGTGGAAAGGCCGCTGTCGGACAGATCCACGTCCTGCCGACTGTTGTAATCCGCCGCGGGACGGCCGGTGCACGGCTGATTGATGCAGGAGTATTCGTTGTTGAAATACAGCTCGGTCAACTCGATCAATGACAGGCCCATCCCGACTCCCAGATAGGGCATGATCCGGTTTTCTGCGAGGGAGAAGTCGTGGTAGGCATTCAGGGACAGGGTGCGCGTGGTCAGAGCATCGACGCGGGTTTCGGTCGTCGGCGTGTAGTTGCTGTCTGCATTGGGCAGGATAGGAGATCCATCGAGGAAGGTGATATCGGTGAATTCTTGCTCGATGTTGTTTGATCGCTGGGAGGCCGACACTTCCAGGCGCACTTGGACGAAGCCGCGGCCGACGGCGACCTCGAAGGCCGTGCCGAGATCCGGAGGTAGGTCGTAGTACCAGCGGTAGCCTGCGGGCGTGGCGGGGCAAAGGTCATTCGGGTAACAGATATTGTCCCGGTTGTGGCCGGCCTGCTTCATGACGGGATTCCAGTTTGTCCCGCCGCTCGCGCTCACGTACAGCCCGTAGGCCCCCGGCTCCTGACCGGCGCCCTGTTCCGCTCCTCCGAGTACGGCGCAGATCGCAAGCGTGGCCCCGAAGGCGTGAAACTGCCTGGACGAAAAATGCACTTGAGTCACCTCCAGTTGGGTCCGACCGTCTTCATCTGAGGCAAGCCGGTTTCCAAGATCCCCGAAGAACGGACCCCATACTATGGGGTCGGCGACGGGAGCGTACAATCGTCCCACCGGGGGCACGGTGAGCGGCCCAGGAGTGCTTCTAACCGAGCGGGAACTCCACACCGGCTCGGATCATGAAGGCTCGGTTTCTGGTATCGTCGTCGTCATTGATCGATGAGATGCCCAGGTTGTAGAGCACCTCGAGTGACAGGGCCGTGTTCTCGCCGACGTCGTAGCCCATCCCCAAGCCCCCGACGAACCCAAAGTCGACGAGTTGTTTTCCACCCTCTCGCAACTCATCGCAGCCCAGGGGATCACGCCTGCCTCGGGATCCGGAGGTGGCACAACCGACCTCGAACCCGGCCGCAGTGCCCATCAGGAAGTACGGCCCGAACGAGCTCTCGGCGAAGAGCGCTCTCTCGGCAAAGAAGTCGACTCTCGCCAGGCCGTAAACCTCTACGTAATCAATCTTCGCGGTCACGTCCGCTCCCCTGTCCTCGAGCTTGGCTCCCTTCTCGGCATACGCCACCGTGAGCCAGTATCCGTCGAACGAGAACGGGGTGATGGACAGAGCGACGGTGCTTCCCACACGATGCTCGGGGCTCAAGCCCCATACGGCTTCTCCCCCGAGCGTGGCCACACTGGTCCCCGCGTGAAGCATCCCAGCCCGTTGAGCGGCTGCCCGAAGGGGGAGTCCCAGAGCGCTCAACGTGAACAACAACAATGGTGCCACCGCTCTAGCCCCTGCGACCCAACGGCCACGGGGAGCCTCGCGAATGTCAGATGCGGGTCCTAGCCTCACGGTGCGCGCCTCATGAAGCGTTGGCAGTTGCGAACGCGTGGCCATGATCTCCCCGGGGGGGCATGGGGCCGGCAAAGACCGCGGGCCGTCCGTAAAGCCTGCTCACCCGCTGTCGCCTCGGTTGTCCAAATATACTGCCGGATGCCCTGCCGGAGCCTTGCCTACGGCAGCGTAGTCTGGCCAGCGCCCCCCCCTTCGCTCCACCTGTCCCCCATCGGCCCGGCAGATCGATGGAGGACCAGCGGTCGCCGGTCTGCATATCTGCAGTGGATGCTCCCGCGCCGGCGAGAGATGCCTCACTGCCGAGCCGAAGCGAGTGATCGGAGATCCGGCCCTACACCTCTGCCAGGGCGGGCCGGCGCCTGGCAATCGCGGGGATCAACGCCACGGCTCCGTCGTCTGCCCGTTCCAGTCTTCAGGGCAAGCCTGATGCGGTCCGTGGGGGACTCTGGAGCGGACCGGCCTGACCGCACCGGTCCGCTCTCTTCCACTTGCTCCAGATGTTCGATGAGAGCCCAGACCTCGTCGACATGGATGCCAAACCGCCAATCGCCAACATTCACACGTGTCGGCCGGCCCGTCCTCTCGTTGATCATCAGCACATCGTAGCCTGAGAAATTCACGGCAATGACCTGTCCCGTATGGTCAATAATCGGACTGCGACTCGTACCGGCCGTCAGATCGAGATTGTGTTGAACCGTGCAGGTGTTCCCCGGATCGACGGAACCCTTCGGCTCCAGCGGCCGCGGTGCGCTGATCACCCCGTTCTTGAAGCTGGCCATCGGCACGCACACCTCATCCAGCGGACGATTCTCCCCGGGGAAACCCAGCGTGGCGATAGGTTGGCCCAGCCGGCGTTCCCTGGCCGTGTCACACGGCAGCAGAGCGGCTCCGCTGGAAAACTCTGCACCGATGATAACGAATTCCATATCCGGAATCTCCAGCGATTCGTTGTCGTAATTGGGATGTATCTCTGTGATCCTGAATGACGCAGGTGTCGCTTTCGCCGATCTCCGTGCCCGATTTGACGACGATGGGCACCGGGTCCAATTCCGGGAGCATCTCGACCACCTGGGCCATCAACTCCAGCAGCCCTGTGATAACGTGCACGTTGGTCCAGATCGCGTCGGGGTAGTAGGCGGCGAATCCGCTGCCTATCAGGTAGTACTCCCCGTCCACTTCGATGCCGATGCCGTAGATGGCGTCGTCAGTCTGCGACTCCTCGATGACATCGGCCCAATTCAGATTCGTGCCCGGCTCACCCTGTGGCCCGACAGTTCCTGTCGCGCCCGGAGCTCCTTGAGCGCCCGGTTGTCCTGCAGGTCCGGTAGGGCCCCTGTCACCAGTACCGGCCGCCAGAAGTACAAACAGAATCAGTACCAAGAGACGCTGCGTACAGCTTGGTCGCTTTGGGTTGGAAGGGGTCGCTCGGAGGACCGCGATTCACCCGGCGCCTCGATCGAGGGGGACCGTTGCTCCTCAAGGCCGCGAAGCTAGTGGCCTGCGATCCGTCTGTCTACAAGCCGTCGCCCACTGCTCGGCACCCGAAGAGAAAGCCCCCAAGGGCCGGTCGTTGGGACTTAGGTGGACGAGGTAAGCTGACCCTCCCTTCGCTCGCTCAGCTGGCGCGGATACGGGACATGGCTGGCTCTCGCTACATGCCTGATAGGCTATCTGTCCGGCAGGCGCCAATGCGGCCTTCCGTCGTGATTGTACGGGTAGTGTCCGGTTTTTGGTGCCCACGCCTCGCTTCCTGGGCGGATCGCGATTTGCCGACCGTTTGCCGTAGCCTTGATGGCCAGTTGACGGATGCGTACTGCGAGGGGGTGGCCCGCACCGGTTCGTGGATGAAGATTCCATGGAGTCCGCTGCGTCTCTTCCAGCGGAGCCAGGATCACGGGGCGTGCAAGAAGAGAGGTCGTGGACACGAGCTCAGGCTAGCGCGACGCGTACGGCAAGCCGCATCGGGCCCGGCGACGACCACTGTAGCACGGCTACGGGTTCCGGGACCGGGCGCGCGCTTGGAGAGCCGGGTCGAAAAGGCAGGGATTACTCGGTGACGGTATTGATCCACTACTTGGAGGCGCCAATGCGTTCGGTGGCCCTAGCTGTTGCGCTTGGTTGTGTGAGTCCCCTATGTCTCAGCGCCCAAACGGTTCAAGACTTCCTGGGTGCGTATGATTTGGTCAGAAGCGAGTCATTGGATGACTCGGGAGAGTGGGTGACCACCACGGATCCCTTCGGTCCCGATGCGCACGGAATCATCATGTACGACGGTGTCGGGTCCATGTCGGTGTACATTGCAAGGCAGGGTACCGCAGCCTCCAGAGGTGACCTGGCCTATTATGGACAGTACGAGGTGGACGCTCAGCGTCGTGTCGTGACCCACATCCGGGAGCACACGACCAGCGGCGATGCTGCGGTGGATGCGGTTCGCGGGTTTGAGTTCGCGGGTGATCTGTTGATCCTTACCGTCGAACCGGCGCGTCAGCTGCGGATTGTATGGCGGAAGCGTCGATAGAAGAATGGCCGGCCCCATCACTGTCGAAGGCCTCGATCCGGAGGCTGAGGGCCATGCGGGACACCGAAATCGAGGCGTGGAGGCAGCGGTTGTCGTCGGACCGCTCGGTGATCTGCGGGTGGACGGACGGGATGTACGTCAAGGACGGGCTGGAACGAGACAAGGCGGCGCAGCCCGTGATGACGGGAGCAATGCGTGACGGGATGAAAGAGATCCTCGCTTCGATTTCGGGCTGCCGGGAGTCGACGCAATCGCGGGCAGCGGCGTCGCGGAACCTGGAGGCTCGAGGACTCCGTGTCACCCGACGGCTGTTTGCCGACGGCATGGCCGCGATCTGCAGAGTGGCGAGGGCGGTGTGGCCTGAGTCGGCCGAGCAGTGGTTCTCGAATCACAAAAAGAGAAACGTGCTGGACCGGCTCCCGAAGCGAGAGCAGCCCGAGGCCAACCCTTGCGGCCCAAACGAAATTTGTAGTTGTCCGTTCCCTGTAGGCGGTTGATTCCCCCGGGAAAGTCCGGAAGCTCCGACATTTCTCCAAGGTTGGAAGCAGACACCCGCCCAGAGGCCCCCCACCTAGGACTCTCCGATCGTTTCCCAACCGTCGGCAAGTTTCAAAGGAAGGACACATGAGTCAGCCGGACGCGTCCATTGCACCTCCTGATAGCCAGGTACCGCAGCGTCAGAAGAGCCGTCTGACCCTGTATATCGGCATTGCCATCGTGGCCGCCGTCGGGCTCGCGGTCATGGCTCCGCAGATCGCAGTCCGATTTGAACTGGGCGGCGAGATTTTCCTGCGCCTCCTTCTGATGATGGTCGTTCCGCTGGTCGTTGCGAGCGTGATGAGCGGTATCATCGGTCTCGGGGACGTCCGAAAACTGGGGCGGCCCGGAGGGTTTACGATCGCCTACTACCTGACCACGACGGTGATGGCGGTCATCGTGGGTCTGATCATGGTCAACCTCATACGACCGGGCATCGGCGCGATCGATGCGGATACGCTCGAAACTTTGGCCGCGCAGGGCCAAGAGGTGACGGCAGGTCGCGAGGACGAAGGCTTGGCCTCAATCCTGGGCAACCTGGCGCTGATGCTGTTTACCAACAATCTGTTTCTCGCAGCCGCCGAGAGTAGCCTGCTGCCGCTCATTTTCTTCTCCATCATCTTTGCCAGTATGCTGACGACCATGGGCAGCAAGGTGCAAGCGCTCACGGAGATGATTCTCCAGGTCAACGAGGCGATGCTGTCCTTTATCCTGCTGCTCATGAAGGTTGCGCCACTAGGGATTTTCTGCCTCGTCACAGCCCGATTCGGACAAGCCCAGCTGGAGGGCGTCCTCCTCGACGTCGTTGGCCAGACCGGGGCCTACTTTGCGACCGTCCTGGCTGGCTTGGGGACCCATGTGGTCCTGACCCTCCCGCTTCTCTACTGGATGTTCACTCGCAGGAATCCCTTCCGGTTCATGTACCGGATGTCCGAGGCGCTTCTCACGGCGTTCTCGACGGCCAGCTCGAGCGCAACACTTCCCATCACGATAGAGTGCGCCGTCAAGAACGCAGATGTGTCCAAGCAGTCGGCGGATTTCGTGTTGCCACTCGGCGCGACGATCAACATGGACGGGACCGCCCTGTACGAGGCGGCCGCGGCGATCTTCATCGCACAGGCTCTCGGTTTCGAGCTGTCACTCGCAGACCAGTTGGTGGTCGCAGTGACGGCGACAATGGCGGCGATCGGCGCGGCAGGGATCCCGGAAGCCGGTCTGGTCACCATGGTGATCGTCCTCAATGCGGTTGGTCTTCCCGTGGAATACATCGGGTTGATCCTATCGGTGGACTGGCTACTGGACCGCTTCAGGACGGCTGTCAACGTGTGCGGAGACTCTATCGGCGCCGCCGTGGTCGAAAAGAGCTTTACAGCCGGCGCTGCCGCCTAGGCGGGTGCTTCGAGACCGCCGGCGTGTGCCTCGGCTCGGCCTGGGGATGCAGACGGACGAATAGCGGATGACGGACTCCAAATGGGGTAGCATTCAACCCGGGTAACTCAGAGGCATCAAGAGATAAGCGGAACCGACGACGATCCGACTCGACGAGCGTCTAGTGTCCCCGATTGCAATGGTTAGTCTGAACCGGGTCGTTGCGCCCGGCATATTGGCACTCGCGGGTCTGCCTGTGGGCACATCAGCCCAGGAGGCCCCGGGACTCATTCTGGGCGACACGATCGTGGCGGTCGGTACACGCGGGCAGCCACGGTCGGTGACCGAGTCCGCAGTGCCGGTCGACGTCGTCACGACGGAGGAGTCTCCAGCCAAGACGCCACCGAATAGCCGGATCGGATACGCACGCTGATTCCCTCCTTCAACGGCGCCAGCCATCCGATCAGCGATGCGGCAACGATCGTTCGGCAGCAACCCTGTGCGACCCTGGCGCACGGTAACACGCTGCCGCTGAACGGAAAGCGTCGCCATCTCTCGGCGGTCATCACCTGGTGCGGCAGTGTGACGGATGGATCTCATGGATCGGACATTTCGTCCATTCCATCGATCGCGCTACCGCAGATTGCGGTGCTTCGCGACGGGGCGTTGGCCCAATACGGTTCGGATGCGATCGTCGGTGTGCTCAGCTTCCTGCCCCGCCGGTGACTCCCCGAAGGAATATCGAAACGAATGGTTCGACCCGAGTCGCTGCCAGGCAGGACAGAAGCCTTCCGTTCGTCAGAGGCATCCCTACCTGACTTCTTGGGCTCGCCAAGCGGCGGCGCAGCAGGCGGAGGAGCAGTCCCCTCTTCGTCCCCGGACGCCGGCACTCTCTATTGCACGCGAGCCGCTGGCGCAGCCGAGGGTGCGTTCATGGCTGCCTATCTCAAGTGGGCTCCGGTGTCGATCGTATGGGCCACCGACTCTTTATTCACGGCGACCCGTGGCCAATCCTTCTCGAGTTCCGCTCTCCATCCCGACGGTGACCGGTGGATGCTCCTGCAGCCAGTCGCTGCTCCTGAGGGCTGCTGCCCAGCCACAGCGACTCCTCGTGGTCACCCACTTCTTAGAGAAGCTGAGGCAGGTCGCGCCGGACCCATGACCTGGTCTCTACCAACGGCATGCTCAGAACCGACAATGAAGCGACGTTTCTTGGTTTAGCTGAACTCTCCTTTGGAGATTCCGATGAGAGGACACCCTAGATGGCCCTCTGCGGCAGTCGCGGCTGCACTGACGCTGTTCTCCGCGGCGTCGCTCGACGCCCAGCTCCCGGCCTTGGTCCAGAACGTGCCCGAGATTCCGATTGAGGTGGTCGAGGGTTTCGCCAAGCTCCCGGAGGGGCTGTACCTAGCAGGCCGTGGAAGAAATGGGTGCCCGGCGGATGATGGTTGGGAGAGAAAACAGACGCGGGTTTGCGGTGTTGTGGTGCAGGAAGCGGGTTTTCGGGCGTGAGGAGGCGACATTCGGCTCAGGAAGGGCGAAATGGCGCCGGATACGGCGGAAAAAGCGCGAAACGTGGATTGTAACCTGAGTTGCGAGCGCAGCTTGTACGGCAGCGAGGCCCTGTAGCGCACGGGGGGTTCCAACCCCGAACCGCTTACGCATGAGAAGGCCGAGGTTGAAGGCCGCCGCGTGGACCAGCATCCGTTTTCGAATCTCCTCCTGGCCCCGTATGTGGACGCGACGCAGCCCTCCGGTCTCAAGCATGTGCGCGAACGCCCGCTCCACCTTCTCCCCGCGCCGGCGCAGCAACCGCTTGCCCCGGTTGCCCCGGATCCGCCGCCGGTTGGCGTAGGTCGCCTTCTGCGCGTCCCGCTTCCCCTTCCACTTCCGCCGGCCGCGCCTGGGCTCGCTCACGTAGCTCCGCAGCCCTCGCTCCCTCACGCCCGTCATGGTCTGGTTCGAGTGGTAGCCTTTGTCGGCCACCACTTCTTTGGGCTCTACCTGCACTACTCCCAGCTGCCGCTCCGCCTCGTCCAGCGTCACCGGCAGCGACGCCGTGTCTCCCCCGTCCATCGTCTGCACCGTCAGCCCGACCACGGCTCCGGTCTCCATGTCGACCGCGTGCTCGAGCTTGTGCGCCAGGTGCGTCCTGCCGTCCTTCATCTTCGTGATGCGCGCCTCAGAGTCGTGCGGATGCTCCCAGTCCTTGTTCGAGCCCTTCTCAGGACGCTTCCGGTCCAGCTTCGCCAGGTCTTCGCGCGTCGGTGTCTCGATCCCCGACGCCCGCGCCAGCTGCTCCAGCCACGCCTCGTAGTCCGTCCCGTCTTCGCGCCGCACGATCGTCCGCATCGCCGCGTTCGCCTCCAGCGTCGTCGCGTCCACGCCCAGCGTCTTGCCGCGCAGCAGGCCTGACGCCCGCAGCCGCTCCAGCACGAAACCGAAGACCGCCGCGTGCGCCTCCACGCTCAACCGCTTGCGAGTCTTCGACAGGGTGGAATGCTCCGGCGGGTTCTCCGACAGCCCGTATCCCAGAAACTCGCGCAGCGAAAACGAGTCCGCACACCGCCAGGCAATGCCCCGCTCCGAACCGATCCCCTCCAGATACCCCACCATCAGCATGCGGAAGTAGACCCCGGGAGCAACGCCCGGCCGCCCCCGCTTGCCCGCATAGAACTCCCGGCACGTATCTTCCGCAAAACGATCGAATCCGTTCTCGCGCAAAAGTCTGTCCAAGGCCCGGTAGAACGGGTTACGCCCCGCGCGAATCTCGCTCGCCACCACGAACATCTCGTGCTGCCGTGCCTCGGGCCGTCTGCCTATCGCCATCGCCGTCCCCACTCGCTCAGGTTCATCTGCCCCCCCAATTTAACCCATCCACAAGGGACTCGCAGGGACGACTTTATCCACGGACTGCTAGGTGAAGGAGCCGGTGTGGCGACGAACTCTCGGGGTCATGTCTTCTCGTACACTCGGAGCCGCGACACGAGGATGTTCGAATTCGATGAGGATGGGAACTACCTGCGTGAGATCGGAGTCGGCCTCTACGGCTTCGAGTTCGCGCACAAGGTCCGGGTGGACCCTGACGACTACATCTGGGCCGCGGACGAAGGCTCGAACTTGGTCATCAAGTTCAATCCCGAGGGCCGGGTGACCGTGGTGCTCGGATACCTCCCAGCGGCGGTCAGGAGTGCCGTCACCTCGTTCTCGGGCCCCGAGCCGAACGAAAGATACTTGTTTGCCCGGCCGGTCGGCCGACGTGACGTGGGATACGAAAGCAACGTCTTCGTTTCGGATGGATACTTCAACCCGGATCCTGCGATGGGGGCCATTTGGGGCGGTGTTTTGGGGGGCGAGTGCGGAGTGGATGGAGAAGGGGCGTGGGAGCGGGAGGTATCAAGCTTTGGGGGTCACGGCAGTGCTGCAATGAGGAGACCTGAGGCGAACAGACGCCGAGTATCGGCGCGACGAGTGGCCGCGGGAGACATGGGCCCCGGGATCGTGGGTGGGACCTGCATGGCGCGCGTCGCGGCCGCCAGACTCAGGCGGGCGCCGGGGGCGGGATGTCGTGGTTCAGTCCTCGCAGGGCCGTGAGGAGGCGGAGGCGGACGGGTTCGTCGCGAAGCAACTGGAGGTAGCTCTTGCGTCCATGGGTGGTCAGCTTCGCGGGAAGCCGGAGCAGCCAGAGGCGGAGTCGCTTCGGCTGCGCCGTCCGCCAGGAGCCCGAGAGGAAGTGTTGGCGCAGCGTATGCAAGGTCTGGTAGCCCACGACGGCGAGGCTCCACAGGAGGGCGTTGCCCCCGAGGTCGTCGACGGCGGTCTTGCCGGCCGAGAGTTGGGCGAGTTCCTCGATCCGCTGCTCGACGACGGCACCGCCGTTGTATCGGCGCCAGGCGGTCAGGGCGTGGATGCCGGGGATGTTGGTCAGCACGTCCGCCTGGTGGCCCACCTCGTAGGTGTCGAGCTCCAGCATTCCCTCCTCGGTCTCGACCGGCTTTCTGGTCTGGATCGTGAGGAGACGCGCATCCCAGAGCGAACCCGTCGCGCTCCACAGCTTCTCGCCCGCAAAGATGGCATCGCCCTTTTTCGAGTAGCGCCACGGGCCCCGGTGGCCGTCTAACCATCTGTGGCGAGGAACCTTAAGCAGGAAAGATACGCCCAGCTCCTCGAGCGCCCGCACTATCTTCTGGCTGAAGAAGCCCTTGTCGAGGCGCACCGTGATGTCGCCGACACCCGCGCTTGTCAGGCGTCCCACGAGTGCCTGCAGCCACTCGGTGGCCCCCTCGGCCGTGTGGGCGTTGCCCGCCCGCCAGCGCACCCCCAGGCAGTCGCCCGTCTCATTGACGAAAGCCACGAGCGGGTGGTGGGAGCGACGGCCCCGCTTCTTCGGGTTGTAGCCCAGCTCCGCCCCGGCCTGCTTGTGTCCGTAGCGCACCACGACCGTCGAGTCCAGCGTCAGGGTCAGCTTCTTCGGGACGCCGCGGGCCCGAAGCGCCCAGCGCTGCCGGACCATCCTCCACAGCAGCTCGTCCAGGAGCGGGACCATGTGCTCACTGGCCCGCCGGAGCCATCTGCCGAACGTCGTGGGGTCCGGCACACGGATCCAGCCGAAGATCCGGCGCACACCCCGGCGCTCGAGGAGCGGCAGGTCATCGATCACCCCGCCGCCGTACAGCAGAAGCGCAATCCACACCTCGGTCATCAGGCCCGGCCGGTAGGACCCCTTCTCCCTGTTCGCCTGACCGTCGATCCAGCCGGCCAGGCCGAACCGGTCGAACAGCTTTCGAACCAGCACCAGGCCGCCGCCGTCGGTGAGGTTCTGCGCGCTGTGCCGGACGCGTAGCGGCCGTCGCGAGCCCTGCACATGAGGCCGGCTTCCCGTATGATGATGGCGCACCTGGAGGGTGCCCTCCGTATCGAGGCATATGTTAGTATAAACCCCTCAAATATAAGGTGTTAAGAAGTGTATATCCACCCCGGCATCGCAGGATCCGGGTTCAATCACCGGGTGGTGAAATACACTCCGGAGGGGCAATGCCTGGGGCAGATTGGGACCGGGTGGCGGAGGCCGGAGATCGACCAATTCAGCACCCCGCACACGATTGCCTCGGACGAGCAGGGCAACATTTACGTCTCGGGGATCGCGGTAACCGGCGCGTGAAGGTCTACAACCGCGATTTTGAGCGGCAGAGGATGTAAGAGAATGTCGGGGCAGGATCCGAATGGTCATGAGCCGACAGCCCGAGGCGATGCGGGTTCCCGCGGCGCCCCCGCCTGGGGAGGCCTCGTCTGGAGAGGGTGTGGAGGGGGAGTCCTTGTGCCGACCGACTGATGTCGCTTGGGATTCCCCGGGAAATATCTACGTGGCCGACGGGATCGGGAACTCACGAGTCGCCAAATTCGAGCCGACGGGTCGCTGAAACATGAACGGGGGGAGGCGGGGCTCTGGACCGGGCGAGTTCAACGTTCTCCATGGCATTGCCATCGATATGCAGGAAAATGTCTACGTCGCAGACCATCGGAACGAACGGATCCAGGTATTCGACACGATGGGGAATTTCCAGAGGGAGATGTCCGGGTTCGGGGCGCCGGCCGCGATCTGCATTAAGGCGGGTCCGACCCAAGTCGTCCACGTGTCGAACACGAATCCCCCGGACAAATTGGATGTGGGTGGAAAGATCTATAAGGTGGAGCTGGATGGCACGATCGTCGGGAGGTTCGGCACCGTGGGGAAATTGCCGGGTCAGTTCGGCAGCGTGAACGCGATCGACTGTCGAGACGAGGACGAGTTGCTCGTCGGCGAGCTAGGAAACTGGAGGGTCCGGCGGGTGATTCTGCAACCCTAGACCGGGCCGCGTGTTCGCTTAGGGTCGTACTCGCTCGTACCTTTGGAGCGTTCGAGGGAACGGCTCCCCTCCGTAAATGTTACCCTCGCCATCCACGGCAACGAATTCCGCTCCGTTCCCCGGGATGACGTGAGGATCCGCCCATGGGAAGCGGATGAACTCCGTCACCCACCCCGTCTCAACTTCGCCAATCCGAATCCCTATTTCGTACCCGGGGTTCTGCACATTGTCGGACTCGGAGTCTGCCACGTAAATTCGCCCTTGGTCGTCAAAGGCAATTCCGCTCGGGCGCCCGAATTGGGTCCATGTGGCGGCATGATTTCCCTGTTGGTCGAAGATCTGGACTCGGCTGTTGCCCCGGTCTCCCACGAAGATTCGACCGTCCATATCGATAGCGATTGCGTGTAGGGCACGGAACTGCCCTGGGGCGTACCCAGTCTCTCCCCAGGACATGACGAACTCGCCGCGGCTGTTGTACTTCATCACACGGTTGTTGCCGTCCTCGTTGTGGCCGTCTGCAATGAACACATCTCCGTTCGCCGCAACCGCAACATCGCTCGGGGAGGTGAATTGGGTCGGACCACCCCCCTCGTCCCCGGGCGTGCCGAGGGTCATGAGCACCTCGCCCGCCGGGCTGAATTTGATGACCTGGTGGCCGCGCTGGTCACCTGCGGGAATGTTGCTTTCGCTCACGGCGTCGGTTACCCAGACGTTGCCGTCTGAGTCAACGTCGATTCCATGAGGCCAGATGAATAGTCCACTGCCGAATGCCTGGACTAGATTTCCGTCAGGGTCGAACTTCGAGACAGGAGGCAAGTCCGAGTCCAAGCACTCGGTTCCGAACCGTTCAGGCCCGGCATCGCAGCGGATGACGGCCCAGATGTGCCGTCCGTCGGGGTCGACCGTCACCTTGCCAACCGCTCCCATCTCCCTGCCGTTCGGCAGCTTCGCCCAGCCGTCGATGATCGAGTACGGGTTCGACGAGTTCTGCGCAACGGCATGCTGCGGCGCCGCCAACGAGGCGAGCATGAGCAACGCGGCTATGGAAACGATTGGCTTGCATACCGACATGGGTCACCTCGACGCACTTTGAACGGATCTACCTTTGATCATCAGTACCGTACGCGTGCCGCATTCACCGGGCAAGGAGTCACTTGGAGGCTGAACGCTGCCCTGATCCGTCGGGTGGGACTCTCCGACAAGTCTCGTCCAATAGTGACCTTCGAGCCGTTGCTCCACTCGACGTGCAGACCGCAACACCTCGACGGCATTCGTCCGGACTCAACGAACAATCTCTGGTCTATGGACTTTGCGGACGATCACATCGGTCGGATCGGTGCTAATACCGGGGAAATCAAGCTCTTTGGGACGCCGACATTCGATTCGCGTCAGCGCCGCGGGGAGGTCGATTCCCAGCACCGCGTTCGGTACGCGGGATTCAGCGCAAGCGTGACCGGAATGTTCGTCCCTCTGACCGAGAAATGCCAAGAGTGGGTTCCTCCGACGCCTCGCACCAAGCCGTGCGTCACGCACCTGGATCGGTATGGCGGCCTTCGGACCGGGGCGATGTACACCGACCGGGACATCCGGCTCATTTCCGAGTCGGGAGAGGTGCTCGGGTATCTCATGGCCAAGTTGGGCGTTAGTATCAGGCGAGTATTTGTGGACGACTCAATGATGTCAGTGACGTGATGGATCGGGAGCAATCACGGATCCTCGCAGATTTGCCTTCAGGCGCTGCATGACGTTCATCGGTTTTCGAGATACCTCCTCGGATCGTCCTCATCCATGAGAGGGAGGCGGACAATGAGTTTGCGCTGGTTGGTTCGAACCCGTGTTCTGGCTTTCTTGCTGGTGCCGATTGCCGGGGGCGCGCAGGAGGCAGAGCTGGCGGGCGTGATCGACCTGCACGTGCACGTCGCGCCCGGCAGTCGAGGTCCACGCTCGGTCAATGGGTTCGAGGCGGCACAGATGGCTCGGCGTCACGGCATGAGGGCGTTCCTGATCAAGAACCACTACACGGAGACCGCTTCGCAGGCGTATCTGGTTTCGCAGATCGTGCCGGGCATCGAGGTATATGGAGGTATCGTGCTGAACCGCGCGGTAGGAGGGATCAACCCGGTCGCAGTCGAGAGCATGGCCGCTACGACCGGGCGTTGGGGGCGAATGGTCTGGCTACCGACCTTCAACTCCGAGCACAATTCTCCGGATTCGGACAACGTGCCGATCACCCGGAATGGAGAGCTGCTTCCCGAGGTGATTGAGCTGTTCGAGGTGATGCGGGAATACGATCTCGGGTTGGCCACGGGTCACGTAAGCCCTGAAGAGGGGCTGCTGGTGATCCGGGAGGCGAAAGCGGCCGGGATCGAACGGATCGTTGTGACGCACCCGGCCTCGGGGCTTGTGGGAATGTCTGCCGAGATGCAGAAAGAAGCGGCGGATCTGGGGGCGTTGCTCGAGTATACGGTGTCCGCTGCATTGAGTCCGGGGTCGTTCGAAGAGTTCACGAGGCAGATTCGCGACGTGGGTCTGGAAAACATCGTGCTGACGACTGACTTCGGTCAGGTCGGCAATCCAGTGCCCGCGGATGGGCTGAGAGCGATCCTGCCTCGCCTCCGGGCCGCAGGATTCAGCCAGGCTGACATCGATAGGATGACGCGGCACAACCCTGCGCGGTTGCTCGGTCTCAACTGATCGGGGAAATCGATAGACCGTACGCGGCCTCTGTGTAGAGTTCGCCTCTGATCGCGCGCATATCCATCGAATCATCCTCGTCGAAGGTATTGGCGCAGACCTGCACGGCGTTCTGCAGTCCTGAGTCAGGGACCATTTCGGACATTTCCATCGGTGTGTGGCTGAAAGTATGGGTCATAATGTGGAGGCCGGTCGCCACGGCCGGAAACGTCCCCACTCTCCTGCAGGCCGGGTCTCGAGAGCAGCACCGCCAAGCTACTCCTAACTCCCGCTTGGTCTGCTTGTCGATGTCACGGAACCGATGTTTACGGTGTCTGAGTAGGCTAGGCCGCCCGGAACAGCGTACCCCCAGTTCCACCAGCTCGCGATACACGACTTAGACCCCTGATGACAACCATCCAGCCCTTTGAAGAAGGTCACGTTGATCGGGCTGTAGATCTGTGGAGAGCTGCCGAGCACATCTGCCTTAGTTCACCGGACGAGCCTCTGATCCTCAAGGCGTTTCTGGGCCGGAACCCCGGATGGAGTTTTGTCGGTCTCCGACAAGGCCAGCTCGGGGGAGCTTGTCTCCTCGGGCGCGATGGGCGTCGTGGATACTGCTCGAAAGTGCAACGGCGATTCTATCGGGCAATGCCAGCGAAAGTGCTGCTTGACGAATCCACGGAATCAGGATCGAAGGACGAGACCGGCCGACTACCGGAACCCAAACATGCTACCCACCTAGGCATCCACCTGCGGAGGCCTCAAGCAAACGTCTGTGCTCCGGGCAGCCGTGCAATCTCACCGGTCAACATCCGGCGGACATCCATGCGCAACGCCGACCACGTAGTGAGCGGATTGCGCCGAACCGGCATATGTCAGTATCCGTCGGGACGATCCCTCATCCGCCGAGCAGATGCATGAATCTGAGCGTACCCCCCTCAGAACCAGCGGTAGCTCGCGGACAGTTTGATGCGTCGGCCCTTGGCGCTGTGGGTGAATCCGTCGAAGGACTGCTCCCACTTCACGAAGGGCGGCTCGGCGCCGGTCAGGTTCAGCAGCGAGAGCGAGATGCCGATCCCTCTCGAGGGACGCCACAGCGCAGTCGCGTCCAGGGTCACGAAGCTGCCGACGTCCTCGTACTCGGTGTCGGCTTCATCGTGGTCCGTGTAGGACGAGATGTAGTTCAGGTATCCGACCACGCTGTAGTCGGACCAGTTGTAGCTCCCGAAGAGCCTTCCCTTCAGGCTCGGGAGGGGCGGAGCGATGGGGTTGTACTTGTTGAGGCGCCCGGCGCCCTCCGAATCCGGCGTGAGGTCAACGCCCTCGACATGCAGCGCTTCGATGGAATACTTGTTCGTGTAGGTGGCCTCCACACCGCCGTTCACGATGCCGCTGCCAGCCTGGGAACGAGCGGTCAGCTGAACATCGAAGCCTGAGGTCTTGACGCCCGGCCAGTTGATGAGATCGACATCGATACGCTCGATGCCGGTGACGTCGCAGGTGCCGGTGCCCCGGCCGTCCGAGCAGGTTACGTAGCTCTGCACCGCCTCCCGGGCACTCCCGCCCTGGTGATAGAGGCTCGTGACCGCATTGTAGGGTACGACCGCGATCACGTCCTTGAAGTCGTAGCTCCAGTAGTCGGCCGTCAGCTGAACCGGGACGAACCCCGATTCGTCCGCCATTGTCAGGACAAAACCGGCGTTATAGGTGAGGGCCTGCTCGGACTTGAGCTGCTCGTCGCCGTGGGTGTCGACAGCCTTGTAGACGCCCGCCTCGTTCACGTATGCGAGCGCGGTCGTACGGCTCTCGTTCAGGTCGTCGACCGACGGGGTACGGAAGGTCGTCTGCAGCGAGCCCCGCAGCGCGAAATTGTCCGTCAGGTCCAGTCGGACCGCAGCCTTCGGATTGAAGCTGCTCGCGATGCCGTGGAACTCGTAGTTCGCGGCGAGCTGCAGGCGGAGCCGTTCATCCATGGCTTGCAGGGGGAGTTCCGTGAAGAACCGATGCACCGTCTGAGTGGCGGCGTAGGGATAGGTCCCGGTCGTGAAGGTGAACGGGCCGGCCTGCTCGAGACAGGCCCGGCTGCCGAGTACCGAGCATGGGTTCCGGTTCAGGTCGCCGGGATGATTCGGGGTCGACGAGACATCGAACCAGCGGAACTGGTAGCCCAGGGCGTAGTTCTCCACCGGCCCTGTGCTGCCCGTCAACGTGGCATCGGCGACCATCATGTCGGCGAAGCTCTCGACATCGACCTGCTCGTTGATCCAGGCGAGCAGTTCGGGGTCGTTCGCCAGTGCGGCGGAATAGTCGGGATTGGCCTCGCTGAGGAAGCGCGCGCCGGGCTGCTGAGAATGTTGCAGGGCATTGCTGAACGGGTTGTAGAACTGGCAGTTGCCCTGTCCGGCAACGGCTCCGCCCCTCGGACCCAGCGACATGCCCGAAGGCGAGTTGGCGTTCGCCACCACATCGACCCCGCAGCCGGGGCCGCCGTAGCCGCGGAAGGCGAGGTACTTGCGATAGGCGTACTCACCGGGCTGATTCACGTTGCCCGAGGAGCGGGAATAGCTGAGCGCGAGATCCAACCGGTTGTCGTGTCCCTCGAGGATATCGACGCCCCCGTCCCAGGAGGCGGCAAGCCGCTGAGTCCGGGAATTCCGCTCCAGGGTCCGGCCGGGCCCGGAGTGTCCCACCAGCCGTCCGAAGAAGTACCAGTCGTCCTCCAGGCAGTGGGCGCTGGAATTGAAACCCACGCTGGACCCGTACTGCTGGCAGAAGGCCTGCCGGCCCGGGTTTTCCGCGGGCACGATCTGCAGGCCATCGTAGGGCTTGATGGGCGGGAAGGACGGTGTCGTCACCCACGCCGGTGTTCCCGCCTCGGCCCACAGGGCTTCGATATGGTAGTTGGAGTCGTCGCCCAGCTCACCGTTGATTTCGGCGAAGGCGCGGAAATGGTTGTTCTGTTCGAGCAGGTTGTCCCAGGGCTGATACCGGAACCGGCAGGTGATGTTCTCCAGGTGGCCGCCGAAGTCCTGGCAGCGGGGGTCGACGAACACGCTGCCCGCCGGGACGTGCTCGCCCGCCAGCTTCGAAATGAATTCGCTCGGACTCTCGTTGTCGGTCAGCGAGGGCATCAGGAAGGCTCCGGGGTTGCCCGTATATGACCAAGCGCCTGCTGCAGGGATGAAAGGGTGCAGCGCCCAGTCCCGCTCCTCCGGAGTCAGCTGCTGGCGGGTCAGGTATTCGGCGGACACAACCAAGTTCGTGCCGCTTCCCAGCTGCCGTCCCCAGATACCGCCGACGTTGGTGTCGCCGGCGCCCTCGAAGAACTCGTGGGAGCCGGTCATCTCCAACCCCTCGAAGTCGCCGCGGGTGAGGAAGTTGGCAACCCCGGCCACGGCATCCGATCCGTAGATGGCGGAGGCGCCCTCCTTCAGAACCTCGATGCGTTCGATGGCGATGGACGGGAAGGAATTGATGTCGACATAGCGCCCCCCGATGAGGCGCGCGGGAAGGTAGACCTGCCGGCGGCCGTTGAGCAGCACGAGGGTTCGCGATGCGCCCAGGCCGCGCAGGTTCACGTTGGCCACGGTCTCCGGCACGGCGGCGATTTCGTTCGCGTTGTACCAGCTCTGCCGTTCACCGACCACGCCGTGGCTCAGACTCAACGCCTTCACAAGTTCCGTGACCAGCGGAGAGCCCTGCTCCTCGAGTTCTCTGCGTGCAACGACCGCCACCGAATAGGGCAGTTCCGTAGCCGTAGCCTCCGCGCTGGTTCCGGTCACGACCACTGCGTCGAGCTCGAGGGCGGTGAAGTTCAGCTGCAGGTCGACGGTCGCGACCTCTCCGTCGGATACGGCGACATCTTCGGTCGCCGTGAGGTATCCGATGAAGCCGGCGGAGAGCTCGTGCGAACCGGGTGGCACATTCATGATCGAGTACCGCCCGTCGGCGTCCGTCCCAACGCTGACGCCGAGCGCCTCGATGGAGACCTGGGCGCCCGCGATGGGCTGACCGTTGGCCGCGTCGACGACGGTGCCGTCGATGGTGCCGGTGGACTGTCCCAGCGCGGGGCCTGCCGATAGAGCACCGACCAGCGCCAGTGAAACCAGTATCCGCGGGAATCTCAAGAGCCGTTCACTCATCATTCCAGTACCCTCCGTCTCAGAGCGCAGTCGCTCATACGGGACTATGTAGCGTTCATGACCCGATAGTGACGAACTGACAGTTACATAGTGCGGGCAGGCCAACTTTGTTGCAACGATTTTTGCCCGGGCCCATGTCACCGCTGGCCCTCGGATGTACTGCCGCCGGCCCACCGATTTCACTCCCGAGCAATCGAGAATGAATCGTTACGCCTCGCCTAAATTATGTGTTTCTATAGTGATATTATAGAATGAATGAGTAATTTTACTGTGAATTTATTGCGGGAGGCTAACAATTAGGCCGAACTTCGACCGGAATCTAGGCCTTCTGGCGCGGCAACTCATTGGCAGTATGATAGTTAGCGGGATTTCTGCGCCGTCTTGTGTACCCATGTGATGTGTTGCTTGTAACGTCGACATGACGACATACTCCAGTTACTATCATACCCATGTACATCGAACGGGTACCCAACCGCAACTCCCCGCCCGCCATCCTGCTGCGCGAGTCCTTCCGCGAAGACGGCAAAGTCAAAAAGCGCACCCTCGCCAACCTGTCCACGTGGCCCGAGGACATCGTCGAGGGACTGCGCATCCTTCTGAAAGGCGGCGTTGCGCTCTCCTCCATGGGCGACGCCTTCACCATCCTGCGCTCCCGGCCCCACGGCCATGTCGCCGCCGCCCTCGGAACCGCCCGACGCCTGGGCCTCGAGAGGCTCCTCGACCGCCGCCCCTCCCGCGAGCGGGCCCTCGCCGCCGCGATCATCCTGGCCCGCATCCTGGATCCCCGCTCCAAGCTGGCCACCGCCCGCTCCCTGCGCAGCGAGACCCTGACCCATACGCTGGGCGAGGAACTCGGCATCGAGGACGCCGGCGACAACGAGCTTTACCGGGCCATGGACTGGCTCCTGCGTCGCCAGGACCGCATCGAGCGCCATCTGGCGGCCCGGCACCTCGAAGACGGCGCCCTGGTGCTCTGCGACATCACCTCGGTCTACTTCGAGGGCTCGAAGTGCCCGCTGACCCGGCGCGGCTACTCCCGCGACGGCAAGCGCGGCACGCTCCAGATCGTCTTCGCCCTCCTGTGCAACCGCGAGGGCTGCCCGGTCGCCGTGGAGGTCTTCGAGGGCAACACCGCCGATCCCGGCACGCTGGGTGCCCAGCTCGATACACTGCGCAAGCGCTTCTGCCTGTCGCGCATCGTGCTGGTCGGCGACCGGGGGCTGCTCACCGATGCCCGCATCCGCGAAGAGGTCGAGCCCGCGGGGCTGGGGTGGATCAAGGCGCTACGCGCTCCGGCGATCCGCAAGCTGGCCAGCGAGGGCAACCTGCAGCTCTCGCTCTTCGACGAACGGGATCTGGCCGAGATCACCGCACCCGAGCTGTATCCCGGCGAGCGCCTGGTGGTGTGCCGCAATCCGCTGCTGGCGGCCGAGCGGGCACGCAAGCGCCTGGAGCTGCTCGCCGCCACCGAAGGCGAGCTCGACAAGGTCGTGGCGGCCACCCGGCGCGAGAACAAGCCCCTGCAGGGCAGGAGAACGTCGGAAGCTTCTTCACCTTCGACAGCGCAGCTCACGAAGTGCAGTGAATCGGTTGGAGCTAGAAGACTTCCGGCACGAACGTCTGGCCGCTCCTCGGTGGGCGTTCGTAGCCGTAGTCCGGCTGGCGAGGCGGGAGCTCGAGCTCTGGGGCCTCGAGTTCGTGATACGGAATGAGGCTCAGAAGATGTGTGATGACGTTTAGTCGAGCTCGCTGCTTGTCGTCCCCCTCCACGACATACCACGGTGCTTGTTCGATATCCGTGTATTTCAACATCTCATCTTTGGCAATGGAGTAGTCGATCCACTTCTCACGCGACCGCAGATCCATTTCGCTGATCTTCCATCTGCGAATCGGGTCATTGATGCGCCGCATAAAACGATACTCCTGTTCGGCGTCGCTTACTGAGAACCAATACTTAATCAACTTGATTCCGGAGCGAACGATCAAACGCTCGAACGTCGGACAAGACTGCATGAATTCTTCGTGCTCTTTTTCAGTGCAAAAGCCCATGACCCGCTCGACGTTTGCTCGGTTGTACCAACTCCGATCGAACAGTACCATCTCGCCGGCAGCGGGAAGATGAACGACATAGCGCTGGAAATACCACTGGCTCATTTCTCGTTCCGTGGGCTTTCCTAGGGCCACGGTTCGGCAGATGCGGGGATTTAGGCTCTGTGTGATCCGTTTGATGGCACCACCCTTTCCCGCCGCATCCCGTCCTTCGAAGATGACGACTACCCTTAACCCATTAACTTGAATCCACTTCTGTAGCTTGACCAGCTCGATCTGAAGTTTGGCCAGTACCTGTTTGTATTGTTCCTTACTGATCTTGTTCCGCAAAGCTGCCGCGGTGTCCTCAAGTTGGCGGTGGGGTACCTCGGCCTTCATATTGCCCATTTTATCCTCACTTTCTGAGCTGACGTACCAGTGTGAACCCTGTCGGCGTGGCAGGTAGTACGAATTCCTCCCGACGTAGGATAATTCTGGCGTCATGCTGTCGACATCGGGTCCGACACAAAGACTCTGCGAACCCTATGAACAGATAAGTCGTTGCTATTTCAACTCTAATGTAGACTCTATCTGGCCGATGTCCTCCTTTTTGCAACCGGCATCGCGTGTGTTACCCGACTTGACCAAAACGGTCGTAGCAGGTGGGACAAACCCGCTGAATTCAGGAAGTGTGGTACCCTTCCTTCGGACCATGTAGTAAGCGATTGTCGTGAATAAAGGTACAATATGGATGAGGCTCGGGAGTCGATCGTGCATCTGTCTGTAGCTTGGGACAGCCACAGTCTGGATAGGGCCATGGAATGGCGGCGCATTGTAGGATGAGTGTCTCTTTCCCATGGTCGCTCGACGTCATGGTCCACCTCCGGCAGACAAGTGCCGCAATCGGGAGTGACCCCATCGACTGGATACTCTGGCAGTGGGATTTTGCCGGTATGCCTGTTGGGTTACGAGGAAGTTCCGACCGCCATCGTTCCCGTATCGCATGAACGGGGCCGGGACGACAACCATGACGATCTCTCGTTTCATTGTTCCTCCTCCGGGCTCGTTCCCATCGCACGAAGCAGGTCGTAGTAGGCGATCCAGGCCTCGGATCGGAGTGACAATGCCGCGAGTCGGGCGCCCTGAAACGCGCTGGCCGCGTCGAGCAATTCCAGGAGCGTCATTTCGTTTTCGCTGTAGGCGGCGGTCGCGGACGACAAGAGGAATTCACCATCTGAGAACAGCCCTTCCGCCGCCAGTTCGACCCTGGCTCGACTGGCTGCGTATCGATCCGAGGCGTTTAGCAGATCGTACTCAGCCAGCCGCCGCCTCAGATCAAGCCGGTAGGCGGCCGCGGAACTCTGGGCGACCGCCTCTTCGCGGGTCCCGCTGCCCCGATCGAACAGCGGCAACGGGAGATCGACACCCACGCTGGCGCCAGCGAATCCGTCCAGATGATGCCGGTATCCGAGGCCCACGGCTGGAGCAGGTACCCAGGCGGAACTTGCGACGTCGACTTCGGCCTGCGCGGCGTCCAGCTCCCGCGCCGCCGCTTCCAGGTCCGGCCGCCGGGAAAGGGTGCGGAGTGCGGCTTCCCGAGCTACTGGCGGTGGAACTCCCTGAATCCCCATGGATGGACCTATCTGTTCCGAAACGGTCCCGGGGGAGATGAGCGCGGCTAGGTGCCTGCGGGCAGCACGTGTCCGGAGTCCCGCCTCCGCCACTTCCTGCTCGGCACGCACGCGCTCCAGTCGCAGCCGGCGGGCTTCGTAGTCCGATATGTCCCCAGCTTCCAGTCGGACCTCGGCGTCCTCCGCCACCCGCCGGATCACCGCCGCGGCCTGGCCTACCGTGGGTTCCGCCTCCTCTGCAAACCACGCCAGCGCGTAGGCCTCGCGAACCTCGAAGGCGAGCTGGACCGAGTCGGCGCGGAAGCCGGCCGTGCTGGCGCTGATCGTGTGGGCGGCTGACCGGCCCCGGGCCGAAGTACGGGCAGGCCACTCGAGCTGCTGCACGAATTGGATGGTCTCTTCCCAGTACTTCTCCGCCCTATGCCCGAGGTCGTCGCGTCTGAAGGCAAGCGACGGGTTGGAGTAGGCCCGGTACTGTCGTGCCGCTCCCGCGACCTGGGTGGCCTCGGACCGAGCGATCTTTAACGCGAGGCTGTTCTCGGCGAAGGCCTGCAGGGCTTCGTCCATGGTGACGCGTTGAACGACGTCCTGACAGATGGCCTCGTTCGGTAGGACGAGAAGGCTGCCAAGCCCCAGTAGCCCCAGTAGCGTTCGCGGACCCGACGTTGGCATTATCTGCTCCCCCGGCTGACAAGGTGGGAACCCATGGCTGCCACTTTGCCTACATGCGGGCGGTGGCCACCAAGTGGTCGACATGGTGAGTTTCAAGGCAGCGGTTGGCCCTGGTTTCGACCTGTATCGTGATGTGGCGGATGTTGAACTCCTCGTATGCGATGTCGGTGATCCGATCCAGGAGGGAATCGCGGCCGCCATCCGAATCGTAGCCCGGCCCTACCAGAATGTGCGCGGTCAGAGCATCGTAGCCGGAAGCCAAGGTCCAGCAATGCACGTCGTGAATCACCGTGACGCCCTCGAGCTCCTCGATCTGGTAGCAAAGGGCGTAGACATCGATGTGTTCCGGAGTGCCCTCCAGAAGCACCTGTACCACCTTGGACAGCAGGCGCCAGGTGCTGGGCAGTATCAGGACGCCGATGAGCAAGCTCAGGGCCGGATCCGCCACGTGCCAGCCGAAAGCCCAGACGAGCACCCCCGCGACGACCGCGACAGACGCCAGCAGGTCGGTAGTCATGTGCTCAAGGACACCTTCGACGGTGACGTTCCGCTGAGTCGACCCGTGCAGGAGCCAGAGGGCCGAGACATTCACGACGAGACCGATCGATCCCACGGTCGGCATGAGTCCGCCCTGAACTTCCGGCGCGTCGGCAAGTCGACGGTACCTTTCAAGAGCACAGCGACGGAGATCCCCCACAGCGTCGACGCGTTCACGAGGGCTGCGAGGACTTCCGTGCGGTGGAAACCGTTAGGTCCGGTCCGCCGTGGCCGACTGGGCCGAGAAGCTCATCACCACTAGCGCAAGCCCGATGGACACGGCGTCCGCCAGCATGTATCCCGCGTGGGCCAGCAGGACCAGGTTGCCCGCCAGAAAGCCACTGGCGACCTCCACGATCATATACCCGACGATCAGCACCAGCACGGCCGTCAGGCCTCGCTTGCTCGCGCTGGTCAAATCGTCGGACCGGACCGGGTCGCCATGGAGATGAGCCTGATCATTGTGGCCCATGTGGTCCTCAGAGCCCGAGCGCTGCACGTCGGGGATGGCGTGTGGGCTGCCTGGCTGCGTCACTGTCGTCTAAACTGTCGCGATCTTGGCAATCGGGAAGCGAACGGTTGGCGATGAAAGGGAGCACGGGCCGACGCCACAGTGTCCACGCGCGTAAACGGTGCCCGACCGGAAGGGCAAGGGTATGGACCTGGTGACTGGCACGACAACGGCCCAGCCGGGACGGCCGGATGCTCTGGGGCGCGCCCCCGCCTCCGGCGGGTGTGTGGTCATGCAGGACCCGGGCGAAGCGGCCTTGAATCCTACGCAATCGGGATCGCCCAAGCCACCACCGCCGGAGCCACTCTGTTCTTCAAGGCCAGCTTGCATCGGCCAGTTTCCTCGGGCGCAGCCATTCCTCCCACCCTACAGCTCCCCGAATCGCCAGGAGCTGCCTCCGCTGCAGTCCACAGTCCTCCACCCCCGGCTCGCGTTGCCGATCTCCTTCGCGAATGATAACAGGCTCAGCTTGCGGCGCGCCATCTTTTCCTTCTGGGCGGAGATCGTTTTTTCTGCTGCGCTATGTGAGTGACTTGCACTTCTCTCAACTGGCTGCGGCGAGGCTTGTTGGCCGCTGTCCCCTCTCGTGTTCGACTGGCAGGTGACTGCCGTTCTAGCATACTCTGCCGAAGTGGCTCGGTCGTAACCTATCCTCATGCTCTCCCCGCACATTGGCATCGCCGTCCACGGCGGCGAACCAACTGGGCACCCGCGACTCGACATGTTGCAATAGGTCCCGGAGGAATCGCCATTGCTCGCCAGCCAGGTGACGAATTCGATGGTACCCGGCCCATACACGCCTCGGTAATCGTCGGACAAGGACACTTGCGACTTGTCGAGTTTGAGACAGCTTGGGGGGATCATGCTCGTCAGGTGTTTCTCGCATGACCGTCGCCGCGTTGGCCCGGTGAAGTTGTTGAGGGTGGTACAGCCCAACGCCACGGCGTCCCTGCACAGGCTCGTCGGACCACATGACGGCAAGCCGACCAGGAACGCCGCACTGCTGTCAGGCAACGGCGAGAGCAAGATGTCCAGGAGCCCTTGGGCAGGGCATCGAGGACGCTTGGGCGCCCGATCCCACCTGCGTATTCTGGGCAGCAGTTCGAGGCGCTGCCCGGAGAACCGGCAGGACGGATGGGCGACCGCGATTGCTGACGACCGGGACATCTACCGGGGCACTTGGACCTGAAGCAGGGGTGCGTCACTCCGAGCGCAAGCTCCCGCGGTCTGCCTTCCTCTTCGCGTGCCCCTGCGGGGCTGATATGTTGGACCGGTCCCTAGTGCCCGGTCCGGGCGAACGGGAGGTCTCGCGCTCCGAGGAGCTTGCCGGAGGGTAGACTGGAGCGGGAACACCCGGCCCGGAAGAGTGACACGCTGGAGCTCGAGGTCCGGCCGCTCCTCGAGCTCCGGAGTTGGCTGTCTGGTATTCTGCGACGCGGACGAGTCGCAGGCGCGCATGTCGTTGCCGGCCGCCTCCGAGCGCAGGAAGGGGTGCCATGAGAATCATTTCCAGGATCACGAGGCTGGTGCGGTCCTTCATCAACGGCCTTCTCGGCCGGGCCGAGAACCCGCAAATGATGCTCGATCAGCTGATCCTGGAGATGCGCGACCAGCTCGTGAAGGCAAAGCGGGAGGTTGCGGGTGCAATCGCGGACGAGAGGAAGCTCCGCGCCCAGGTCGAGGGTGAGGTGAAGCAAGCGCGCGACTGGGAGAGGCGGGCGATCCTCGCCGTCCGGGAGGAGCGGGACGATCTGGCGAAGCAGGCGCTCCTTAGGCAGAAGGAACACGTCGAGCGGACGGTCGAGCTTCGCGAGACGTGGGCGTCGCAGGCCAGCGAGGTCGCGAAGCTCAAGGCCTCCCTCACGGCGCTGAGCGAGCGGATCGAGGAGGCTGGGCGGCGGCGGAACCTCCTTGTCGCAAAGCAGAAGCGCGTGCAGGCGCAGAAGCGGATCCAGGAGACGATCTCCGAGCTCTCCGATGACTCCGCCTTCGGCGCATTCGACCGGATGGCTGAGCGGATCGAGGAGGAGGAGCGCCGGATCCTCGCAAGGGGCGAGCTATCGGAGGTTCTCAACGGCGACGCGCTCGAAGAGGAATTCTCGCAGATCGAGTCCGGGGACGAGGTCGACGACCGGCTTCTCGCGCTCAAGCGGGAGATGGGTCTCCTCCCTCCCTCCCCCGGCAGGGAAGAGGCTCCGCCTCAACTCCCCGGCGGCGAGGCGAATCCGTCCGACGCACCGCTCGCGGAGGAGGTCGAGATCGCGGAGGAGAAGCTCCTCGAGGAGTTTGACCGACTGGGCGACGAGGGCCGTGGCTGAGGCCGAGGGAGTTCCAGTGGATTTCGTATACCTGAACGGGGCGTGCCTTCCCCGGTCCGAGGCTCGT
This sequence comes from Longimicrobiales bacterium, assembly GCA_965218255.1. Lineage (GTDB taxonomy): Bacteria > Gemmatimonadota > Gemmatimonadetes > Longimicrobiales > Gaopeijiaceae > JAAXGI01. The sequence goes on from CBDCKJ010000001.1 coordinate 543,470, forward strand.
GTCTTCGTGGACGACAGGGGGTTCGTCTTCGGCGACGGAGTCTACGAGTTCACCCCCCTCTACCGGGGCCAGAGCCTGCGGCTGCAGAGGCGGATCGAGCGTCTTCGACGGGGTCTCCGGGCGCTCAGGATCGACTACGATGTCGAGGAGGTCCCTGGTATCTACGAGGCGCTGGTCGACCGGAACCGTCTGGCAGAAGGCGAGGGGGCTGCGATCTATATCCAGGTGACCCGCGGAGTCGCGCCCCGGACCCACGCATTCCCACGTCCGACATCCGTCCCCACGGTCTACGCGTCCCCGGCCCCGCTCCGCTTACCCACGGCCGAGGAGTGGGAGGAGGGTCTCACTGCCGTGACGGTACCTGACTCCCGGTGGGGACGGGTAGACCTGAAGACGCTGCAGCTCCTCCCGAACGTCCTGGCCCAGGACGCAGCCGTGAGCGCAGGGGTCGACGAGGCGATCCTGGTGCGCGACGGTCTCGCACTCGAGGGGGCACGAAGCAACCTCTTCGTGTTTCTGGACGCGGTGGTCCGGACGCACCCGGCCTCGAACCAGATCCTTCCCGGGATCACGCGCGAGATGATTCTCGAGCTGGCAGTGGCGAGGGGCTACACGGTCCGTGAGGTGGCGACCCCCGTCGAGGTGCTCGCCGACGCCTCCGAGGTTTTCATGACGGGGAGCAGCACGGAGCTCAAGTCGGTTCTTCGGATCGATGGGCGGGACGTGGGCGACGGTGCTCCGGGCCCCGTGGCGAGGGAGCTCTACAAGGCCTTCCGGGAGGCGGTGGACGCCGAACTCGGAGTGGGGTGAGGATCGCTCGCTTCAGCGCCGGATCGGCACGCCCGCCCGGTAGCTCGCAAGGTGGAGCGAGAAGGAGCCCAGGACCCGAACGCGGGACGTGAGCCTCACGAGGATGCGTCGGGCGTCGTCGGTGAGGTAGATTTCTGCCTCGCCCCCCTCGCCGAAGAGCCCGCGTGCCTTGATGATCGGCCGGACGACGATTGTCTCGAAGGTGCCCGCGGGCACCTCGATCGTCTCCTTTCGGAGCACCCTCAGGATCACGGGATTCCGGTCCGCGATGAAGTAGCGATCGAGCGAGTAGCTCTCCCCGACCTCGAGGGAGAGGGAGCGCACGTGGTAGATGAAGGAGATGTCATCGAGGGGGAACTCGGTGATCATCTCCTCGCTCTCTCCCGTGTCGAGCCGGTCCCAATACCCCGCCTCCGGGTAGATCTCGTAGTGGCGATCCGCGCTGTAGCCGACCTCCCGCACCTTCTTGAGCGAGCGGAGGGTGGCAAGCGTCTCAACGTCGATCCACGACTGAAAGTGGTCGTCCACCCGGGCAAGGGGGATCCCGCCCTCTATTCGCCACGAGATGTGGTACGAGGGCCGGCTCCGAACCGGCTCCACGTTCACGACCTGCATGACCGCCCCCCCGACGGAGAACGGGCCGAGCTTCACCTCGTACTCTGACTGCTCGCCGGGCCCGAAGGGGACCTCCGCAAGCGCGCTCCGGACCCGTTCGAGGGAGGGCACGCTCTCCCTGGCACCCGTGCCCTGCGCGTCGACGTGGCGCGGGTGGGCGATCAGGAGGACGGCTCCGACGAGGGCGCACAGCACACCGGGAGGGGGGCAGCCCCGTCCCCCTCGTTCGGTCCCGTTTGCCGTTTCGGCTACCCTTCCCATCGGCTCTCCCTGCTCGTGCCGCCGCTTTGCCCGGTGGTCGCCTCCGCCCTCTCCTACCGGTAGATGAGACTCCCGTCCCGGAGCTCAGCGAATCGGGCGAGCGCCTCGCTCCACTCTGCCACGAGGGCGTCGGGGGCGAGGCCCGCCTCGATCCCGCTCCGAAGCCGGCTGGACCCGGCGAGCCGGTCAAAGTGCTCGGCGTTCCACGTCCATCGCTCCCCGGACATCCGCCGCGCCTCGACGAGGATCGCGACCGCGGTCGTCGTCGGGTCGTAGCTCTCCGGATCCGTCACCTCAAGTCGTACCCCCTGGACCTCGGTACGGTCGAACTTTCCGTCGCTCGGATCCTCAGGCACGAAACGTGCCGGGTGGAAGCGGACCCCGTGAAGCCTCATCGCCGAGAGGCGGCCGGCGAGGAGTGCTCCGTCGAGCCACGGGGCTCCGACCCACTGAAATGCGCGCTCCGTACCGCGCCCGACGGAGAGATTCGTGCCTTCGAACAGGCAGGTGCCGGGGTAGTGAAACGCGCTCTCGAGGTCCGGGAGATTCGGAGAGGGCCGGCGCCACGGGAGCCCCGTATCGGTGAAGTGCATCTCCCTCTGCCAGTTTTCCATGGGGATGACGGTCAGCTCCGCTTCCACCCCGAAGTGATCGCGGTAGAGCTGGGCGAGCTCCCCCGGCGTCATCCCGTGGCGCATCGGCAGGGGGTAGAGCCCGACGAAGGAGGCGAAGGCCGGATCGAGGACATTCCCCTGCACGAGATCTCCCCCGACCGGATTCGGGCGGTCGAGGACGACGAAGGGGATCGAGGCCTCGCCCGCTGCCTGCATCGCGAGCGCCATCGTGTAGACGTAGGTATAGTAGCGGGCCCCGATGTCCTGAATGTCGAAGAGGAGGACTTCGATCCCCGCGAGCATCGCCGGGGTGGGTCTCCGCGTCGCGCCATAGAGGGAGTAGACGGGCAGTCCGGTCGGCCCGTCCACCGAATCGTCGATAAGAGCGCCGGGGGGCGCCGTTCCACGAATCCCGTGCTCCGGCGAGAACAGGGCGACGAGCTCGATCTCAGGGTGCTCGAAGAGGTGGTCGATCGACGGCGTACCGTCCGCCGAGATCCCGGTCTGGTTCGTGATGAGTGCGACCCGGCGGTCCTCGACGAGCTGGAGGGAGTCGGTCAGGAGGACGTCGATCCCGGGCCGGGTCTCCTGGAGGGGAGCTCGAAGCGCCGTGGGTCCGGGTGGAGGTGCGGGCCTGGGGTCGGGCCCCGACGGCGCGCGGTCGGGCCCCGGCAAAGACCCCACCCCGGCGGCGAGGGCGAGTCCGAGGAGGAGGAGTGCGCTCCCTCCCGCCCAAGCGCGGTGCGCGGATTGTCGCTCCATCTCGATTCTCCTAGCTTCCTTCCGGCTCCTGATCCGAACATCGGCGCCCCGCTCCGCACGGTCAAACGGGGAGCAGAGACGCCGTCCAACCACGGGAGACTCCCCATGCTTCGTCCGACGTCCGCCGAGCGGCTTCCGGAGCTCTCGCCCGGCTCGGGGTCCGCGCTCGCCCGGTCGCCTGCGGGCAGGCGCGGACGGTGAGGCGGGGGCGCGTCAGGCGGATCCTCGGCCTCCTCGCCGCGCTTGCCCTGCTCGCCGTCGGGTGCGCACCGGGTGAGGAGCCCCCGCCAGCCGAGGAGGTCGGCTATCGTCCCCACCTCATCTCCGAGCTGAACGGGGAGGGGGAGCGGTGGGTCGAAGGCACGCTCGAAGGGCTCACTCTCCGGGAGGCCGCTGGCCAGCTTGTCTTCCCCTGGATCTCGGGTGCGTACATGGCAGCCGATGATCCCGAGTTTCTCGAGACGGTCGCGTGGGTGGAGCGGTGGGGGATCGGCGGGGTGGTCATCTCGATCGGAACGCCGTACGCCTACGTGGCGAAGCTCAATCAGCTGCAGGCGAGGGCCGCTGTTCCCCTCCTCGTGACCTCCGATTTCGAAAACGGGGGCCCGGCGATGAGGCTTAACCACAGCTACGCCCTCCCGAGCCTCCTCGCCCAGGGGGGCGGAACCAGCTTCCCTCCGACGATGGCCTTCGGCGCCATCGGGGATGAGGCCGAGGTCGAGCGGTTCGCGAGAATCACCGCCCTCGAGGCCCGCGCGGTCGGGGTGCACGTGAACTTTGCGCCCGTCCTCGACGTGAACTCGAACCCGGAGAATCCGATTATCAATACCCGCTCCTTCGGCGAGTCGGCCGAGGAGGTCGCGAGGCTCGGGAGGGCGTATATCCGGGGCGCGCGAGCGGGCGGGATCCTGACGACGGCCAAGCACTTCCCGGGCCACGGGGATACGCGTGTCGACTCCCATCTCGAGCTCCCGGAGATCCGGGCCGATCGGGAGCGCCTCGACCAGGTCGAGCTCATCCCCTTTAGGGCGGCGGTCGAGGAAGGGGTCGATGCAGTGATGACGGCGCACATCTCCGTTCCGGAGGTCCTGGGAGATGGCGCCCCGCCCGCGACGCTTGCCCCCGAATTCATGACGGAGCTCCTCCGCGAGGAGCTCGGCTTCTCGGGCCTGCTCTTCACCGACGCGCTCCGAATGGGCGCGATCACAGCTGAGTACGGAGCGGGGGAGGCGGCCGTTCTCGCGATCGAGGCAGGGTCGGACGTGATCCTGGTTCCGGAGTCGGTACCGGTGGCCGTCGAGGCGGTCGTCGAGGCCGTCGAGGGGGGGCGCATCTCCCGGGAACGGCTTGACCGCTCCGTCCGGCGGATCCTCCATGCGAAGGCGAGGGTTGGTCTCGATCGGGTTGCGACCGTCGAGATTGAGGCGGTCAGCGACAGGGTAGGGACGGACGAGCACGGGGAGGTGGCCCGGGAGGCAGCGGCCCGCTCGATCACCCTCGTTCGGGATCGCGACGGCCTCGTGCCGCTCGATCCGGCAGGCTACCGGCGGGTACTAAGCGTGACGTATGCCCCCGCGACGAACCTGGTGGCAGGAAGGGATTTCAACGGGGTCCTCTCGGGGCTCGTCGCCGAGCTGCGGAGCGCCCGTGTGGGGCCGGAGACCCCGGAGGAGGAATGGGCGGCGCTCCTCGGCCGGGCGGAGGGCTTCGACGCCGTCCTCGTGAGCGCATACGTATCCCCGCAGGCGGGGGCGGGGACCGTCGCGCTGCCAGATCCCGTCGCGGAGTTCATCACCTCGCTCGACGAGAGGAGCGCCGCCGTACTCATCTCCCTCGGCAACCCCTACCTACTCAGCGCGACGCCCTCCGTCGGGAGCTACCTCCTCGCGTGGGGCGGCCGCGAGGTGTCCCAGCGCGCAGCGGCGCAAGCCATTGCGGGAGCGGAACCGATCGGAGGCCGCCTGCCCGTGACCCTCCCCGGGCTCCATGAGCGGGGCGAGGGCCTCGTTCGCGAGGCGATCCCCGAGGTCTCCGCGATCGAGGAGCGCCGGAGGGATTTCCTCGACGAAGCGGGCCTCCTCCGGGACGGCGACGACGAGCCCCGGGAGAGCGAATCCCCAGAGACGGCACCGGACGAGGTGGGGCTTGTGATCCCCCCACCGTTGCCGGATGGGCGGCCGGTGCCGGGGAGCTGGCGGGGGCTTTCGGTATCCCCGCTCGAGATCGATCCGGCCCGGGTCGGGATGGACGGCTCCGCCCTCGAGGAACTCGATCGGTATGTCAGGCTCGCGATCGCCGACTCAGTGGCTCCCGGCGTCGCGCTCGCTGTGGGCCGGAGGGGACGGCTCGTCCGGCTCCGCGGGTACGGGCGCCTCGACTGGGACCGTGCGAGTGCCGAGGTCACGCCCTACTCCCTCTATGACGTCGCCTCCCTCACGAAGGTGGTCGGGACGACGACAGCGATCATGCTCCTGTCGGAAGAGGGTCTCATCGACCTGGAGGCACCCGTCGTCCGCTACATCCCGGACTTCGCGCTCACGGACGAGAGAAAGGCTCGCGTCACGATCCGGGACCTCCTACTGCACCGTGGGGGGCTGCCTCCGTTCATCCGCTACTTCGAAGAGCTCTACGGGCTGGAGATGGTTCGCCGCGCGGCGCTCGAGACGCCGCTTGAGCTCCCTCCCGGCTCCGAGACGATCTACTCCGACATCGGGTTCATGACGCTCGGCTGGGTAGTGGAAAGAGTGAGCGGCCTCCCCCTCGACGCCTTCCTCGAGCGCCGCCTCCTCCGCCTCCTCGGGATGTCGGACACGGGATTCAACCCGGATCTGGCGGAGCGGGCGCGGATCGCCCCGACGGAATGGGATGAGGCGTACCGGGGCCGCCACGTGGTCGGCGAGGTCCACGACGAGAACGCGTACGCGATGGGCGGGGTCTCGGGCCACGCGGGAATCTTCTCGACGGCCGCGGACCTGGCGGTCTTCGGGGCCATGCTCGCGAACGGGGGGATGCTCGAGACGTGCGGGTTCGGGGCGGACAGCGGCGTGCCGTGCGGGGCGAGGAGCGTTTCGGTGCGAACCCGGGTTCTCGGGGCGGAGACGCTTCTCGCCATGTCGACCCGCGCCTCGAGTGAATCGAGCCGCGCCCTCGGGTGGGACACGCCGTCGGAGGGGTCCTCCTCGGGAGACTACTTTAGCTCGCATTCCTTCGGACACACGGGCTTCACCGGCACGTCGATCTGGGTTGACCCGGAGAACGAGCTCTTTGTGATACTCCTGACGAATCGGGTGAACCCGACCCGGGAGAACACCCGCCACGTGCCCTTCCGGCGCAGGGTTCACGACCTCGCGATCGCCGCGATCTCGGACCGCGACGTGGCCCCCCGGGACGCCGGATGACGGGGCTCGACTGGGCCGTCATCCTCGCCTACTTCGCCCTCGCCACCGCCATCGGCGTCTCTCTGACGCGCCGTGCGGGGCGCTCCGTCGCGGACTACTTCATCGGCGGCCGGGCCCTCCCGTGGTGGCTCGCCGGCACCTCGATGGTCGCGACGACCTTCGCGGCGGACACCCCCCTTGCCGTCACCGAGCTGGTGGCCCAGTACGGGGTCGCGGGCAACTGGCTCTGGTGGAACATGGTGATGAGCGGGATCCTCACCGTCTTCTTCTACGCTCGGCTATGGCGCCGGGCCGGCGTCCTGACCGACGTCGAGTTCACCGAGCTTCGCTACGGCGGCAGGCCCGCGGCCGTGCTCCGTGCCTTCCGGGCGGGGTACCTTGCGCTCCCCGTAAATCTGATCGTCATGGGGTGGGTGAACCTCGCGATGGTCGAAATCGCCTCGGTCGCGCTCGATATCCCGCGGCTCGCAGCTCTCCTCGTGTGCTTCCTACTCGCCGCCGGCTATTCCGTCCTCTCGGGGCTCTGGGGCGTCGTTGTGACGGATTTCTTCCAGTTCGGCCTCGCGCTCGGCGGTGCCGTTGTCCTGGCCGTCTTCGCCGTGGGGGCGGTCGGAGGGATCTCGGGCCTGGAGTCGGGGCTTGTTGAGGTCTACGGATCGTCCGAGGCGGCGATCGGGCTCCTGCCGGCCCGGGGCTCCGCCTGGATGCCAGCGATCACCTTCGCCGTCTTCCTCGCCATGAACTGGTGGGCCTCGTGGTACCCGGGGGCGGAGCCCGGAGGGGGCGGCTACGTCGCGCAGAGGATCTTCTCGGCCCGCACTGAGAGGGACGGACTCCTAGCGACCCTCTGGTTCAACGTGGCCCACTACGCGCTGAGGCCCTGGCCGTGGATCCTGGTCGCGCTCGCGACGACGGTGCTCTACCCGGATCTGGAGAATCCGAGGCAGGGCTACGTGATGGCGATCCTGGATCTCCTCCCGCCCGGCCTCACGGGGCTCGTCCTCGCCGGGCTCGCCGCGGCGTACATGTCCACCATCTCCACCCAGCTGAACTGGGGCGCGAGCTACTTAGTCAACGACCTCTACGCCCGGTTCCTTCATCGGGAGGGCGGAGAGGCGCACCTGATCCGCGTCTCGCGGGCCGCGACCCTCCTCCTCATGCTGGCCTCGCTCGTCGTGACCTACTTCATGAGCTCGATCGAGGGCGCCTGGCGGTTCCTGCTCGCAATCGGAGCGGGAACGGGGCTCGTCCTGATCCTCCGCTGGTACTGGTGGAGGATCAATGCGTGGTCGGAGATCGCGGCGATGGTGGCGTCCCTCACCGTGAGCCTGATCCTCTGGTTCGGTGCGGGGCTCGATCCAGATGATCCCGCCCAGTGGGCCGGGATCATGATCGTGACGGTCGCGTGCTCGACGGCGGCCTGGCTCACCGTGACCTTCCTCACTGGGCCCGAGTCGGACGAGATCCTGGATCGCTTCTACCGTAGGGTGCGCCCCGGGGGGCCGGGCTGGAGCGCCGTCTCGGCCCGGCTCGGTTTCGGCCGCGAGGAGATCGAGGGAGGGGCCCTCAATTGGACGAACTGGGTGGCGGGCGTTGTGGCCGTCTACGCGGCGCTCTTCGGCACCGGTAAGCTGATCTTCGGCGCCTGGGGCGAGGCCGCGGGCCTCCTCGCTCTCACGGTCGCCGCCTTTGCCTGGCTCGCCCGGAACCTCCGCGGCCTGCCTCTGGATCGCGGGTCCGCGACCCGGGTCCGCGGCTGAGGCGGGCTCGCGCCGGCCCGACGGGCTCGGAGACGGATCAGCGCACCGGGAAGAAGATGTCCGTGCGCCACTTCGACGGGTCCGGCTCGGCGCCTGGGTCGGTGACGTAGGCCTCCCACGGCGGGCTCGCGCCTTCGAGGCCCTGCGAGTCCATCCACGCCATCAGCCCTGCCCACGTCTTGTCAAGGGCGTCGTAGGGGCCGACGTGGGTGACGGTTGCCGCCGTGCACGCGGGAAGCTCGCCAGCCTTGACGCGGCCAGCGCCGGCCATCGGCGATGCCACGGGAATCGCGCACTCGAGATCGACGGTGTCACTGGGCGGAGCGTAATAGATCGCCAGGGGCATTCCGGCCGCTTGCCCACCGTTCTTGTGGATGTATCCATGCACCTCCCCGAAGAGCGGCCCCATGACTTTCCCGAGCTCGCTCATCGGTACGGTGGCTCGGATGCCCACGATGGGTTGTGCTTCGAGCTGTGTCGTGTCGTACTCCGACTTCATCGCCTGCGCCTCCCGATGCCCTTTATCCCGCAACGGTTGCGTGCCGAACCCGCACGCCGGGCCGCCTGATGATACATCGTCGAAACGGGCCGAACCACCCGTTCCGCAGACCGGAAGCTCCCCCCTGAACAGGTCCCGATTTCCTGCACACAGGAGCACCCACTTCACAGACAGGGTCCGGACGCCGGAATTCAGGCGTCCAGGCCTTCAGGGTCTACCGCGATGTGCCCGATGCAGTTGACCCAGGCGCCGTAGCCAGCTGCCCGAAGGAGCTCGGCAGCCCCCTCGGCAAACCCCTCATCTTCCAGCTTCCGGCCTACGGTGTCAGCCGCAACGAGTGGATCGACATCCACGGTCTCATCAAGACCCCCCAGGTACCCGTCGGCGCGGCGGGAAGTGAAGCCCGTAGGGTCGAGCAGCTCATCCATCCTGGCATCGAAGGCTCCGCGGAACTTCTCGTTCGAGCGGATCACGCGAACCAACTCCGTCAACGCGGCGATGTCATAGTCGTCATCATGGAGCGCGAACCATGCGACCATTTCCAACGGCCGCACGTTCTCGATGCTGAAGGCGAATTCCTTCGCTGCCATCGAGCCATGCTCGCGCCGAAAGACGGTGAAGCGGGAATGACGCGACATGGTCCAGTTCACGCCCGTGACGAGGAGCCCGCCCTCCGGGAGTATGCCGGCCATCCAGTCGAGCGTTCGACATCGAAATGACCGGTCGAAGTAGCACATGACGTTGAAGCACCGGACCATTTCGTAATCACCCAGACCGTCGGTCCCGATGCCTTCTCGAGCGAAGCTGAGGTTGTCGTCCTCGAACTGGAGCACCGGGTTCTTCAGAACCGTGAAGTCGCCTCGCTCCCATCTCGACATCCTCGTCCCGCTCCCGCCCGGCTCGTCAAGCGCTGCCAGCAGGTGGCTCCGAAAGCGTGTCCTCGTGGCCTCCGCATCTCGGTAGAGTCCTTCCCATCGCTCCACCGCATTCGCGCCAGGCTGAAAGTAGAGGAGTTCGGCGTCCGAATCGAAGCAGGCGTAGTCCCCGTTCTCGTGGCGCACCAGATAGCGGGCGAATGACGGGTCTGCGCCCGTAATCCGGACATCCGGGAAGCGCTTGGCCGAATCCACCGTGGTGATTGGAGGAAATCCGCAGCCGAGGTCCAGAAGGCGGTCTCCCGGGCGCAGGGCGCGCCAGGGATTGCACTCCGCATAGTCATCGATAGCCCGATGCCTCCCCTCGGACGTGATGGGAGGAACGGATCCTCCCCACGCACCGGGGAGCATCTTCGGGAGGAAGTAGCTGAGGATCCAAGCCAGCGTCTCGTTGAAGTCCTCCGCAGCGATGCGCTGCTCCTTCATGCTGCGACACATCCGCTCAACAAATCTCTGGACCTCTTCCCTCTCATCGTTGATGGGCGCCATGAGACTGCGGACTGCCGGTGAGAGCCGTCCGTCGAAGTACGTCTGGTTCAGGTGGTCAAGCAGTGGCATCGGAGATCAGGGTGTGCCGTCTCAACACTGGCTGTCACGGATGGCTACCGGGGCCGGTCCGGAGCCTGACGCGTCGCGAGTCGTCTCCATGGCGCCGCCTCGGCCAACGAGATCGATCGAACCGCGCCTAGCCATGGAGACGGGCAAGATGCTGGGGGGGCTCGCTCGGAGCAAGAAGGCCGGAGCCGTTATCGTGGGACCGGTCTCTTTGCTAGGCTCCGGGAGCACAGTGATCCGTCCCTGACACCGGCCGGGCAAATGGCAGCGCTATAGCGCCATCGATATTTTTCTGTGCAACGTTCACGACTGTCGCGGACGCTCGCCCCGTCACCGTCCAACGCCATGCCGATGCTGGCCAAATCTTGAAGCGTCAGTGCCAGCGGCTTAGAGTAGGCATCTCAAGCGTAGACTCGACCGGAGGCCCCGCTGGACAGAAGACGCTTCGTCAAGACCGGTGGTCTCGCTGGACTCGGCCTCGCGGTCGGCGCGTGCAGCTACCGCGGACTCACGCCCTCAACTGCATGGCTCCGGCCTGTAAATCTCGCGCCGGTCCACGTCTCGTGGGATCGCATCATCCGCACCACGGTCGCGCTGCGGCCCTATCGAGAATCCGGATTCGTTCTCAAGGCTGAGCGCTTGGACGACAGGACAGTCGTACACAATTACGGACATGGCGGCGCCGGGCTGTCGCTCTCCTGGGGTACCGCCCACCTCGCCACTGAGCTCGCGCTGGACCACACGCACCGTCGGGTGGCGGTGATCGGTTGCGGCATCATTGGCCTCACGTCCGCCCGAATGCTGCAACGCCGCGGTTTCGACGTATCGATCTACGCGAAGGGGCTCCCGCCCGACACGACCTCGAACAAGTCGTGGGGAGGATTCACACCCGTGTCGACCCTCGTCAGGCGCCGCACACCCGACTGGGACGCACAGTTTCGCCACGCGGTAGAGTTCGCGTACCGGGAGCACCAACTACTCGTTAGCCGCGGGTACGGCGTCCGTTGGATTGACGGCTACTCGTTGACGGACCGTGCGGACGGCTGCGGCGGTCTCGACGAGGAAGACGAGGCATCCACGGGCAGTTCCCTGCTGCCGAGGGACTTCGACCTCGGCCGGGTGACCTTTGGACCAGGTCAACACCCGTTCGCGAGCCGGTACGCCCGGCGCGGACCGATGCTGCGATTCGATCCGGACATCTACCTCGAGGCGCTCATGCGCGACGTGCTTGCCTATGGGGGTCAGATCCGTACCCGTTCGTTCGAGACACCCAGAGACCTTGTTTCGCTCCCCGAGCCGCTGATCGTGAACTGCACGGGGATGGGTGCCAAGGGGCTGTTCGGAGACCAGGAGCTGACCCCGGTGAAGGGGCAGCTCACCGTGCTGGTCCCGCAGCCCGAAGTCAACTACTCGGTGGGTGGCATGATACCCCGTGGCAGTGGCATCGTCCTGGGCCACGTCCGCCAGCCGGGAGTCGCTTCGCTCGCTGTTGACAGAGCCGAACAGGCCCGCGTGGTCGAGAACGCCAGGAGAATCTTCAGCGCGATGCGTCCCCCCGATCCGCGGGCACGGCTCACGGCTCACGGTTCCCCGGCGGAGCTGCCCACCGCAGAGAGCTTCTTCGGCCTGGAGTCGTGACGCCTGATGACCCTACACCGGTCCTGTCCGTCGGGCGCGAGACGATGTGCAGGGGACCACTCTCTCCGGTAGGCGCCGCTTCCCCCGTCGGCGCTCAGCCGCGAAGCCGTCCACCCGCGGCAAAGATTGAGGCGCTAGCCAGCCTCAGTACTGAATCACCTCACCGAGCAGCGGAGGGACCAGCGGCGACGGCCGCCGTAGCAGCGTGGCTTGCTCGTAGTCGTAGGCATAGCCAATCAGTTTCCCTTCCTCGTATGGCCTTCCCAGGAACGAGATGGCCATGGGCAGCCCCCCGGACCCGAATCCCATCGGAACGACAACGCTGGGAAACCCGACCGAACTGTAGCCAGCCAGCGTCAGGGGGCTACGGACATCGTCAGACACGTAGGTGGAGTCTCGTGCACGGTAGGCCGGGTTTCTTATGGGCGGTGCGAAGCTGGCACTCGTTGGGAACACGAGGGCATCGAGATCATACATGTCGAACACGTTGAGCTTGAGCTCCGTGTTCCGCGGCAGGACGTTTTCGATCAGGTCGATGTAGTCGGGATCGTCGGTCGATGTGACGCTCGCCCGCTCGAGAAGATTCAGCACCGATCCCTCCGCAGGGAGCGCCGAGGCGGCCACCTCTGTCGTGTAGATCTGAAGGAACTCCGCCACTGTCTTCGGAACCGGGCCGCCGAGGGTGGCCAGGTAGGCTTCCCAGTCGTCCTGGAAACGGTAGTCGGCGATCGTGCGTATCTGATCCACGAACGATCCGTCAAACTCCACGGGATCAACGACCTCGGCCCCGAGCCCCCTCATGGCGGCGATCGCATCCTCCGCGAGGGCATCGATTCCCGGATCGCCGCCGAAGTAGTTGCGGGCGATCCCCAGTCGCGCCCCTTGCAGTGCGCCGCGCTCCAGGAACCCCGTGTAGTCCAGTTCGGCAGCGGCCGGACCGGCGGGATGGTCGGCGTAAACCCTCAGGCTCAGGTCGTCGGGGTCGGCGGGGTCCGGTCCGGCAATGGCTGTCAGCAGGATCGCCAGGTCGGTGACGGTTCTGGCCATCGGACCCGCCGTGTCAAAGGTCAGATTTTTTGGGGCGATACCGTCGCGGCTGATGAGTCCAGTGGTTGGGCGGAGACCGACGAGCCCGTTGAAAGCAGCCGGTATGCGGACGGACTGACTGGTGTCGGTCCCGATACCGAACACGGCGAGGTTGGCGGCGACCGCCACGGCAGACCCGCTGCTCGAGCCGCCTGCCGCCCGCAACCGGTGGTACGCATTTTTCGTCTGTCCATCGACGCTGTTATAGCTGTTACCTCCCGCGAACTCGCCGAGCGAGGCCTTGCCAAGGATCAGGGCGCCCGCCTCGCGCAGGCGTCTGGCTACGAAGGCATCGTCGGGTGCGACGGCATCCTTCAGGATGACGGAGCCGTTGCTCGTGGGCATGTCGTCCGTGTCGACGTTGTCCTTGAGTACGACGGGAATGCAGTGGACGGTGCTCCGGGGACCTGTGGACGCGCGCTCGTCATCGAGTGCCTGAGCAAGCTCGAGCGCGCGCGGGTTGAGGGTGATCATGCTGTTGAGGAACGGTCCGGCGTCGTCGTAGGCGGCGACGCGGTTCAGATACAGCTCCACCAGCCCTCGACACGTCAGCGCGCCCGCGTCGAAGGCGGCGCTGATGTCGGCGACCGTCGCCTCCTCGAGTCGAAACACCGAGGCCGGCCCTTCGCGGCTGGCCCCCCCGCATCCGCTCAGACCGATGAGTGTCGCCAACGCCAACGCGGCGGCCACTCTCATGCTCCCGGAAGCATTCACGGCTTCATATTCCCGGTGCGGGTCAGCTTGGCCCATCGTCATTTCCCTGATGCCAGACGAGACACTTTCCCGCGCCGTGACCCACATCGAAGATGCCTCCTCTCCAGGGCCGTGGCCGCGAAGTTCCGGTTGCGCGCCTCGCTCGTCAACGTGCCCTGGTCAGCCGACTCGGGCGTTCCCGGCTACCGGGTCAACTTCATAAGGTAGAATTACGGGCCGCCAGTGTCGTTGGGGCAACGGGTGGAGATCCCGTGGGGCCTGTCAGTCCGGCACACTGGGTAACTCCATGCACTCCCGCATCGCCATTTGCCATCCGCCGAATTCGCGTTCCAGTACGGCCGCAACCGCGAGCGCGGTCTCGTCCTCGCCGGACCTCGCGATGACCTGCACCGAGAGGGGCAAGCCGTCTCGCGACAGGCCCACGGGCACGGCGACCGCCGGGAAGCCGAGGGCGTTGAAGATCGCGGTGAACCCCAGGCCGCCGTACGGGCCCCAGGAGAATCCGTGTCGGCGTGCCGTCGTCGGGAACACCGGCAGGAGGACGACCGCGCCGTCACGCATTTCGTCGAGGAACCGTGAACGCAGCTCATCGATTCGTCCCGCACGCCCGAACCCTTAGGGTGCGCATGAACGCCCCGGAGGATGAGATGAGAGCGATCGGCGCCAGGCACGCGGGCGCGACCCTCGACGTGCCGCGCCACCTGTTGATGAGTTCACGCCACAATGCGACAGGTTGGCCGCCGCCGAGAGCTTTGCGGTAGCTCGGCAGCCAGTGGCGGTACAGGATTGCGGTCGCCTCGCAGAGCGTTCTTGCCAAGGGCAGGGTGACTCGGCGTCGGACCGACATGCCGGCCGAGCCGAGCACGCTGGCCGCATCCGTCACCGCGCCAGCGACGTCGCGGCTGACGGGAGGCCCAACAAAGAACGAAGGCACAAGCAGGGGTCGGTCCGTCAGTGACGTCGTCGGGTCGCCCGTGGCCGGAGAATCCGACAGGACCTCGAGCGCGAGGTGAACGTCCGCGACACGACGCCCCAGCGGGCCCACCGTGTTCCAGCCGGCCAAGGCAGCCGGCGGTTCCGGCACGTGCCCATTTGTCGAGATGCGTCCCGAAGTCGGCTTCAGGCCGACGACACCACAGAATGCAGCCGGAACGCGGATGCTGCCGGCGATGTCCGATCCCAGCCCCAGAGGCGAGCCGCCGCCAGCGATGATGGCCCCCTCTCCGCCGGAGCTGCCTCCGGCAGATCGGTCGAGGTTCCACGGATTGCGCGTCAGACCAACAATGAGATTGTTCGTCTCCGGCAAACTGCTCATGTCAGGGCAGCTAGATTTGCCGAGGATGATGGCGCCGGCAGCCTTCAGTCGCCGAACCGCTTCTGCGTCACGATCCGCGACGTGCTCGCGCAGAAAGTCCGACCCTCCGGTGAACCGGATCCCCGCCACGGCGATCGCGTCCTTGATCGTGACCGGGACGCCGTGGAGCGGTGGAGGATCGGCGGGAACACCGGTGTCGGTCAGTCGCTGTGCAATGTTCCTGGCCGCGTCGAAACTCGCCGTGATCAGGGAATTGATGTGCGGCTCGATTTCGTTGATCCGCGCGATGTGCGCATCTACAACCTCGAGCGGGCTCGCGTCTCCGGTGCGGATTCGCCGTGCCAACTCCGCGGCTCCGAGTCCCGTCAGTTCTTCCATCACACGGTTCGCAGCTGCCCCTCGATCCCAGGACCGAATGGTTGGGTACGCCGGCTCGCCGAGGCCTCGCCCGTAGGTGCGAGCTGTCACCGGGTGATCCGTTGGAGGCGCCAGTGGTTGACATTCAAGCGACAGCGAGTCGTTATCCGGCCAAGATGGGGTACCACCGCCCCGGTGTGGCGGAGGCATCTCTGTCGCGTGCCCGGAGAGACCTGCAGCGCTTTTTCGACGAAAGGAAGACGATCGGCCGGGTGGGGCTGGCCGACTGCACCGATCCCGTGTTGGCACAGCCACAAGAAGCATCGGGATATGTGGCATCCATCATGAAGCCCCTAGCGTCCGGCGTCACCGGGCCCGGCAGGGCCGCCGACCCTTGCCCCGTGGTACCGGTCGTCCGAGCCGCCGCACCTCATATCCACCCGCGCACCTATTTCTCGTACCTGCGATAGCTCGCGCCGAACTCGCGTTCCAGGTGAGCCTCGTCGTGTCGGAACGAACTGAGATGTATGATCACACCGCGAAGGGGGCGTGAGAAGGATGATCCACGTGCTCGCGAGGATGAGGGCAGCGCCGACGCAGGCGAGGACCATCACCAGGTGCATCGGGTTCCGCGTGAACTTGTAGGGGCCCTCGACGAGGAGCTCTGGCATGGCGGTCCAGGGCTTCGGGTCTTGCTGTGACCTTCTGAAGAGGACGATCGGCCATACGCCCAGCACAGCCACGGAGGTGGCCACGATAAAGCCCCCGAACCGAAGGCGCCGTCGGCGTGGCGGCGAGCAGGAGCACCGCCTCCAGCCAGTAGCCGACGAGCATGGTCAGGACGGCTGCGCGGTTGCTCCGGGAAGACTCACCGCTCATGACCACGGAAGCTAATCGCCCGCGAAGCCTCCCAGAGGATCGAGCCTAGCGGACGTCTCTTATGCGATTTCGGGATCGAGGGGCAGTCCGCTCTTCCAGTGCTCTGCGCGCGGTTAACGACAGGAGTGCCATGGATCTCCCCGAGCCTGAGCATGCGCCCCGTATCGTCGGCGACGGCCAAGTCGGCGTCGCCAGCGATTGCTGTGGACAGGATCGCAGTGCGCCACAACCGCGTGCGGATCTCAGTTGTTCCGGACGCCGGCGTTGATCCACTGTTTGATCGCTGCGATCTCCTCGTCGGTGAGGGGACTGTGCCGATGGGCATCTGCCGGCCCACAATGCCCGCGCGGCCCTCGATCTTGTGGACCAGGTAACTATTGTCCGCGTCGCCCGGTGTCACGCGATTGAGTCCGACCTGCGTGCTGGGCACGTTCACCAGGTTCGCGAAGGTCTGGCCCACCGACAGGTCGAGGTCCGCCTTCGCATCGGAGGGGCCACGGTGGGTGGAGCAGAACGGCACGAATACGTGGTTCTCGATGCTCGACAGCGTTGGCATCAGGGTGTCCGTTTCCGGAGGCGCTGTCGGATCCCCGCCGCAAGCGGCGACACCGAGAATGATGACAAGTGGCAGGACGGGTCGCAGGTGTTGGCCGAGTACTGTCCCGTTTCGCATGAGGTGGTCCTACTCTGCTGGGAAACCTGGAGGGCAAGCTTCAGTGGACGCCGGCCGGCTTCAACTCTCCCTATCTGAGAGTGACCTGCACCGCTACCCCCTGCATCGCCCCCGAGTCGCGGGAGTCGCGGCTATCGTTGGGTGGCATCCGAGCTGCCGTCCCCGAGCCAAGCAGATGAGAAAACCTCCGCATACTATGGGTTCTGCTGAAAGTATCGCGACATGGAGTGGCGACGATCCTTCAGTGGCCCCCGACATGCGGGCCCCCGGCTCGGCGGTGAGTCGAGTGGATCCGATGCGCCGGAGACCCCTTGTCGGGGAACGCAGGACGCCAGGCATCCCCCACGCGGTCCCCCTGAGGGATCCCCCCCGCATCCACCTTCGGTCGCCCCGCAGGCGAGCGACCCCGCCGCCCGAGGAGGCATCCAGAATGCGTTCCTTCTCGCCCCTGGACCTGATCGTTCTCGCCGCCTACCTGCTGGGCGTAACGGCGTGGGGTGCACGGCTTGGCAGGAACTGGCCAGGGGGGGAGTGACTACTTCCTTGGCGGCAGGGACCTCCCGTGGGATGCGGTTCTGCTTACCGTCGTGGTGACCGAGACGAGCACCCTGACCTTTCTCCCGATCCCGGGCGTCGCATATCTGGGAACCTGGGGTTCCTGCAGCTCACGGTGGAATACGCTGGTGGGCCGGATCACGACCGCGGCCATGCTCCTTCCCTCGTCCTGCCGCGGGGAGCCGAGCAGCGCATACGCGCTCCTCAAGGAGCGCTTCGGGCCGGAGACGCGCCGTTACACCTCCGCCGTCTTCATGGCCACCCGCCTTCTGGCCGACTCGGTGCGGCTCTTCGCCACGGCGATCCCACTGGCCCTGTTCTGATCACCGGCTGGCCGTATCCCCTCTCGATCGCGCTCATCGGAGTCCTCACGCTCGTCGCGCTCGAGCGGATTGTCCTCGGGGGTTGGAGTGCGATCCCGGCTGACGCGGCGGCCGCGGGAAAGCTGGGGTGGCTGTACCTTTCATTCGACTGGTCCCCGCCCTAGCCGCTCCTGGCGGGCGTCGTCGGAGCGGGCTTTCTCGCCATGGCCTCCCATGGAACGGACCAGCTGATCGTGCAGCGCCTCCTCACCTGCCGGGGGGACCTGACGGCGTCCAGGAAGGTCGTCGTCTGGAGCGGGGTCCTGGTGATCCTGCTTGGCGATGTTCCTGATCGTGGGGATCGGGCTCTGGGCCTTCTACGGGGGGGCGGAATTCCAGACCGCGGACGCGATCTTCGCGACCTTCATCATCGAGGAGCTGCCGGTCAGGATCGCCGGGCTCTTGAACACGGGGTCGTCGCTGCGGCGATGTCCTCGCCGCCGCTTCCGCTCAAAACCGTGCGGTGGCGTTTTGCGGAAGTGCGGGTTCGGTTCGGGCCTAGTTCGGTCGCGCCTGTTCCACGATTCGCTCGGCATCGTCGGGGAGGAGCAGCCGTTCCTGGACGAGGCGCTGCGCCGCTTGGCGGATGCGCTCCACGTAGCTCTCCCGATCCGGGTAGCGCTCCTCGAGCGAGAGGCGATCGTCCCGGGTGCGCCTCCGTTCCGCTTCCGTCTCCGCGAAGGGAACATACGAGCCGGTGAGACCACAGACGGCGTTTTCGGCGAAGCCGGCCCGCCGGAGGTTCCATCCCGTGTAGGTGGCGGTGGGCACCTCTACGAAGGGGTGCCGGATGCCGGCGGTATTGTTGCCATCGGTGTCCTTCGCGCCCACAAGGATGGGATAAGCCGGGCCCTCATCGGGAGGCAGGGAGCTGTAGTCGAGAAGGCGAGCCTTCTTGGCGAGCCCGAAGTACCGGAATCCGGGGATGGCGACGAAGGCCGCGCGGGGATGGGATGGGGTGACCAGCGTACCGTCGCGAACGTTTGGATAGCGGCTCGCAGGTGGCTCGGTCCCGTGGGTGATCCAATCGTCCATCGCCACGATCAGAGCCCGGCTGTGAGCGTCGTAGTCGAGCGGATTGCTGAGCTGCTGGCAGATTCCCTGCGCCGGCGCGCCGGCCGGGGAGTGCTGGTGGCCCGCTAGGAAGTAGGCCCGGACGTTCTCCGGAAGCTCGATGTGGCCGCCCTGGGTATCGGTGACCACCAGCGAGGCGGTGCCGACCCACATCTCCGTGTCCGTATCGATGTGGAAGATTTTCGGGCAGTTCCCGCGCGCTTCACAGCGGGCCAGGATTCCGTCGGCTTGGCCGCTGATGGGGTCGGTAAGGACGCCGTAGGTGAAGGGGAAGTGGTGCCCGGGCATCGTATGCTGCTCATGCTGGCGCGAGTAGTCGCCGGGCACCGAGAAGGGCATGTTCACCTGGGTCAACCGGGAACCTGCCACGATGGGAAGGATGCCCTCGAAGACGACTCGCGCCTCCAGGTCCTCGTGGAATCCCTGGTATAGCCAATCGCGGAGGAACCGGCCGCTCTGCGAGATCCCCATTCCCATCGCCATCTCGATGTGACCGGCCAAGGGATTCGTGCTTCCTGCCTGGTCCTCCGCCTCGTAGCGTAGGAAGGACACGACGTCGCGCGCCGCGGCGAAGCCGATCCCCATGACCACTGGATCCTTGGCCGGATAGACGAACTCGTAGACCGCTCCGCCATCGAACCCAGCTGGGCGATCGATCCGGATCTCATTCTCTGATACATACGACCACCTCAGGTCGGCCGGCGTCTGCCGCGGGTCCCGAGTGTGCTGACGCACCGTCAGCTTGGCCAGGGACGGATCCAAGTCGGCCGCGGGGTAGCTGAGCGTCGCCGTGCTCGGGTTCGTCATATCGTCGAAGATGAACTCGTCCCGGTGAGTTCCGGTGACCGCAGAACCGTCGGCTTGCGTGGGAATCGGAAACTCGCCGCGCATCAGGCCGCGCTCTCGCGACACATCGGCCTGCCAGCCGTTCCACACCATCGTATAGCCCTGGTTCATCAGGAACCCGGTGCCGATCTCTGATGCCAATCGGGGATCATTCGTGTTGGGGCCGCCATTGATCCGATGGCCCATGGCACGCTTGCCTCCCCGATTGAGGACGTCGTAGAAGATACGCCCATTTCCCCGGTCCGTATCGACTGGTTTGAGGATCTGAACGTCCACCGTGTACTCGACTCTGCCCCGGTCGTTGCGGGGAGCTCTGTCCAGATTCACGATCCCGGCGTTGCGGGGGTCCGCCGGGTCGAGCTCGCCCTCGGCAAAGCCGATCAGCCACTCATACGTGCCCACATCCCCGAAATCCTGGCCCTCGAAGGTCGGGCTGTCCCGCTCCGTGATCACCAGTCGGGTGATCTGCGCGTCGGCACCCACCGGGGTCAGGACCAGAATCAGGGCCGGGATCAGGGCCCTAAGGATCGGAACCAGCGAAGCGTATCTGATCATCCTCATGTCACCTGGTTCGGCGGTTCCCCTAGGGATCCGGGGCCGAAGGGGCCGTCGCCCCCCTTCGCACCTCGCCTGCTGCCGCCGGAGTCCCTTTGGACGTGTTGTCCGTCGTAGCGAGGTCGGAGAAGATGGCGCGCGCGGGTTAACGGACGGTGCAGGGAGAAGGGACCAGGGCATCCCCTGCGCGGCGCTGGCTCTCCGCCGACGAGTCAGGACGGATATGGGAGAATTATCCGGCGTAGCTGCGGGGGTCAAGGCGTTGGCCCGTGCCCGGGCGCTGGCTCAGGGAGGGCTCCTAGAGGTCCGGGACCGTGAGCGCGACCTTAGGTTCGTGGCGCAGATCCTTGCCCGGATAGACGGTGGCCATTCCGGCTTTGCCGATCTCCCGCTCTATGCGGTCGCCGTCCAATCGAGGATGGAGTTGGCTCGGCAGGTAGGAATCGGGGTTCTTGCTACTCCCCAAGCTGTGGGGAGTAAGAAGCTTCCCGGGCATGACGGGGAAGTCGTTGGCGGCTAGGCTCGGCGGTGCCTCGGGTGGGTCCGCTGCGCCTGACACCCTTGTCGGGGAAGGGAGGATGCCTAGCTTCCCCCACGCGGTCCCCGTGAGGGTCCGCGCATCCACCTTCGGTCGCCCCGCAGGCGAGGGACCCGGCCGCCAGCGGAGGTGTCCGGAATGCGTTCCTTCTCGCCCCTGGACCTGCTCGTCCTCGCCGCCTACCTGCTGGGGGTTACGGCATGGGGTGCATGGCTCGGCAGGAACCAGAGGGGGGGGAGTGACTACTTCCTCGGCGGGAGGGAGCTCCCGTGGGGCGCCGTCCTCCTTTCGGTTGTGGCGACCGAGACGAGTACGCTCACCTTTCTCTCGATCCCGGGCGTCGCATATCTGGGGAATCTCGGGTTCCTGCAGCTCACGCTGGGATACCTGGTGGGCCGGATCGCGGCTGCGGCCATCCTCCTCCCCTCGTACTACCGCGGGGAGCTGAGCACCGCATACGCGCTCCTCGAGGAGCGCTTCGGCCCGGAAACACGCCGGTTCACCTCCGCCGTCTTCATGGTCACCCGTCTTCTGGCCGATTCCGTGCGGCTCTTCGCCACGGCGATCCCGCTGGCGCTGATCACGGGATGGCCGTATCCCCTTTCGATCGCGCTCATCGGAGTCCTCACGCTCGTCTACACCTACTTCGGCGGGATCAAGGCTGTCGTCTGGGTCGATGCGCTCCAGATGGGGCTGTACCTCGTGGGGGCCGCGTGTGCGATCGTAGCGCTCGAGCGGGTCGTGCCCGGGGGCTGGAGCGCGATTCTGGCGGACGCAGCGGCGGCCGACAAGCTGGCTTGGCTCGACCTCTCGTTCGACTTGTCCCCGCCCTATACCCTGTGGGCGGGCGTGGTCGGAGGCGGATTCCTCGCCATGGCCTCCCACGGAACGGACCAGCTCATCGTGCAGCGCCTCCTCACCTGCCGGGATCTGACGGCGTCCAGGAAGGCCCTCGTTGGGAGTGGGGTCCTCGTAATCCTTCAGTTCGCGATCTTCCTGATCGTGGGGATCGGGCTCTGGGCCTTCTACGGGGGGGCGGAATTCCAGACTCCGGACGTGATCTTCGCGACGTTCATCATCGAGGAGCTTCCCGTCGGAATCACCGGACTCCTGATCGCCGGCGTCTTCGCCGCCGCAATGTCCTCACTCTCCTCGTCGATCAACTCGCTCGCCTCGGCCTCCGCCTATGATTTCTGGGCTCCGCTCTCCCGAGCCGAGGGAGACGAGCTCCGGATCCTGAGGGCTGGGCGGGTCTTCACCCTGATCTGGGCGGGTCTCCTGATCGCGGTCGCCGTAGGCTACGTCCCCCTGAGCGAGAACTCGACGGCGGTGGAGGTGGCCCTGACCATCGCATCGCTCGTCTACGGCGGCCTCCTCGGGGCCTTCTTTCTCGGGATCGCCGACCGCGGCTCGACGTCCCACGGTGTCATCGTGGGGATGACGGCGGGAATCGGACTCGTGACGTGGATCTGGCTCACGGCCGCCGAATCGGTCGGCTTCCCCTGGTTCGTTCCGATCGGTGCCCTGGCGACGACGGTGGTGGGGGCGGCCATGAGCCGCGTCCTGGCCGCCCGGGAGAGGCCGTGAGCGCTGACCCCGTCCGGGTGATCGGCGTCGATGGTGGTGCCACGAGGACCCGCTTCCTTCTGACGGACGGGACGGGAGCGCGCCTTGGTGACGGGTTGGGGGGCTCCAGCCTTCTCGGGGAGGGTGAGGACGCGGAAGTGGCCGGGCATATCGTGGAGAGCGTCTTGGTGCTGGCCCGCGAGAGGGGCGTCCCCCTTCCAGTGGATGCCCTCTGTGCGGGCCTCGCGGGCGCCTCGGGCCGGCCGGAGGCCCGGGAGCTGGTGGAGAACCGGATCCGGGTGGCGGCGGTGGCCAGGCGCGTGCGGGTCGTCTCGGACTCCGAGATCGCCTTTCGCGACGCCTTCGGGTCCCGGGAGGGGATCCTCCTGATCGCGGGAACAGGTTCGGTGGGGGTTGGCCGGGCGAGGGGTGGGCCGCTCAGACGTGTGGGGGGATGGGGGGCGTTCCTCGGCGACGAGGGAAGTGGGTACCGGCTCGGCCTGGGGGGGATCCGGGCCGCGACTCGGTCGGCCGAGGGGCGCAACCCGCCCACCACGCTCACCCGGAGCCTCTTCACCGCGCTCGGCGCCGAGTCTCCCCGGGCCGTCTTCGAGTGGAGCAAGCGGGCCGCCAAGTCGGAGGTAGCAGCGCTCGCGCCGCACGTACTGGAGGAGGCGGAAGGGGGAGACCGTGTCGCGGGCGAGATTGTCGAGTGGGCCGTGGAAGGCCTAGTCCAGCATGCCTGGGCCCTGGCCGAGGGGCTGGAGCTCGCGGCCAGCGCCTCGGTAGCGCTGGTCGGGGGACTCGTGGAGCCGGGCGGGTACATGCGGCGTGACGTGGAGGCGGCACTCGAGGAGGCCGGATTCAGAGTCGTTGCCGAGAGGGTGTCTCCGGTCCGGGGGGCAGCGAAGATCGCTCTCGAGACCTGAGCCCGGATCGTCCGTCCGGGATCTCCAGCTCCACGCGACGGTGTGTGATCTCCCGTTGCAGCCTCCGCGTCTCCTCCCGGTCGGGGGTCGCCGGACCGCCGGATCGACCGGCGGGTGGCCGCACGCTGCAACCTCACGCTACCGCGCAACGCCCCGCCTCCGTGCCCAACCGAGCGCCGAAGCAGAGGCGACGGCCATCACGGTGGCCAGGATGTTGAACACCATATCGATCGGGAGGAACACGCGGCTCGGCAGGAACAGCTGGATGCACTCGTCGCCGAGTGCGACCGGGACCGTCAACAGCACTGCCAGGAGAGCTGGCGGGGCAACCCGACGCCCCTGGCTCGCCCGCTCCACGAGAGCTTCGTGCACGAAGAGGGCGACCACACCGTATTCGATCAGATGCGAGCGCTCCGTCGGGATCGACATCCGCGCGAAGAGGAGGAGGTAGACGGCCGTGATCCCGAGTGCGACTCTGACCTCGGCCCCTCCTGGACGTGCCTTGAGCCCGTGCGTCACCACGGCCACCAGGATCAGGAGGCAAGAGAGGACGAAGAGACTCGGGCCCAGACCACTGTCGCCGAGCACTTGGGCCAGCGTCTCCGCCAGACCGAGCGTGGAGTAGATCGCT
This sequence comes from Longimicrobiales bacterium, assembly GCA_965218255.1. Lineage (GTDB taxonomy): Bacteria > Gemmatimonadota > Gemmatimonadetes > Longimicrobiales > Gaopeijiaceae > JAAXGI01. Next base: position 567,397 of record CBDCKJ010000001.1, read on the forward strand.
GCCACGACGACCAGGGTCCAGGCCCAGAGGCGCCGTTCGCGCTTGGACGTGAACGCAATCGAGGAGGGCGTCATCTAGGCTTTCCCGCGGGGTTCCCCCGAGGGTTCGAGCATCCGTCTGCGGCCGCCGGGCGGGCGGCCCGGTCGTACGCGGAGACATCTGGGGTGCGTTCCCTCGCGCTCTCCGACGCCACGTCCCTCCAACTTCGCAGCCCTTCGGCTCGTATCGAGCCTCCCGGGTTGACGGGACTGCGGCACACGAGGCCGGCCTGACGAAACGCGGCCGTGATCAGATCGCCCATCAGCCAGAACAACACCGCCGCGATCAACCAAACGAATCCATCGACCAGGCCGCTGCCCAAGTCGAAGCCGTCCACCATGGCCAGATCCACGAGAAGACCATCGGCGAGGAGGGCATCGACGTTGAAGACACCCGGCCAACTGTCAGGTGAATACCGTCTCAGATCAAGCCATCGCCAGGTTGTCGCCGCGTCGCCGGATTGCGCGGCTGGCGATGAGGCGCCGGGCACTCAGGCTCTAGCAGGCCAGGCGGCGGCGGAACCCTCGACCATGTCAAAGGAGACGTCCATCTGGATCCTGCACTGACCCCTGCACTCCAAAACAAGAGCGTTCGGCGCTAGACTTCCCGGCGGCTTGGGAGTGACGGCGGGTCCTCCGACGGATCGTCGGACGCCAGGCCCGGTGCCCCTCCAACCTGACAACCCCCGATTCGGCTTTCCGGTGTCGATCCGAAACATCGCTATCATCGCACACGTCGATCACGGCAAGACCACACTTGTCGATAAGATGCTTCGCCAAACCGGTGTGTTCGGCGACCACGAGGAGGTGCGGGATCGGGTGATGGACTCGAACCCGCTCGAGCGGGAGCGCGGCATCACGATCCTGTCGAAGAACACGGCAGTGTGGTGGGGCGAGGTGAAGATCAACATCGTGGACACGCCCGGGCACGCGGATTTCGGCGGGGAAGTGGAGCGGATCCTCCGCATGGTCGATGGCGTGCTGATTCTCGTTGACGCCGTCGAAGGTCCGATGCCGCAGACGCGGTTCGTCACTCGGAAGGCCCTGGAGCTCGGGCACATGCCTGTCGTCGTGATCAACAAGGTTGATCGGAAGGCGGCCCGGCCGAGTGAGGTTCACGACGAGGTGCTCGAGCTCTTCATCGATTTGGAGGCTTCCGATCGCCAGCTGGACGCGCCGTTCGTCTACGCCTCCGCCCTGGAAGGTTGGGCGTCCCCGACCGTCACCACGCACGGGGAGGGTCTCGAGCCTCTTTTCGACGCGATCCTGAGCCATGTGCCGCCTCCGACCTCGGATCCCTCGGGGCCGTTTCAAATGCTCGTTTCGACTCTCGACCACTCGCCCTACGTCGGCCGGATCGCCATCGGACGCATCGAGCGAGGGCGTGTCGGCGTAGGAGAGGCAGTCGCGCTGCTGCCATTCGGGAATCCGGGAGTCGTGGCTGATGACGAGATCGAGCGGAGCCGGGTCATGAAGCTCCTTTCATTCCAAGGCTTGAAGCGAGTCGAGGTCCGAGAGGCTGGGGCGGGAGACATCGTGGCTCTTGCGGGGCTGGACGCAGTCGAGGTCGGAAAGACTGTGGCGGATCCTGAGTTTCCAGAACGACTCCGAGGGATCCAAGTCGAGGAGCCTACCCTCTCGGTCGATTTCAAGGTAAACGACTCCCCGTTCTCGGGACGCACGGGCAAATACGTGACCACCCGCCAGCTTCGCGAGCGCCTGATGCGCGAACTCGAACGGAACGTCGCTCTACGAGTGGCCGACACCGATGAGATAGACACATTGCAGGTGTCGGGTCGAGGCGAGCTACACCTGTCGGTCCTGATGGAGACGATGCGCCGAGAGGGATACGAGTTCCAAGTGTCCCGGCCGCGCGTGATCACCAAAATCGATGATGCGGGAAATCGACTCGAGCCCTACGAAGAAGCCATGATCGACGTCCCACAGGATATGATCGGGACGGTGATGGAGAAGATGGGCCCACGACGAGGCGAGTTGCTTGCCATGCGCCCGGATTCCACGGGGCCGACGCGTCTGCGATTCCGCATCCCGGCCAGGGGTTTATTCGGATATCGGTCGGAGTTTCTCACCGATACCCGCGGAGAGGGAACGCTGAACCACCACTTCATGGACTATGGGAATTGGGCCGGGCCGATCGCGCGTAGGAGGAGGGGCGTGATGGTCTCGGATAGAGACGGGGGCGCGGTGGCGTACGCTCTCTTCAACCTTCAAGAACGCGCGGCGATGTTCATTGGCGCCGGTGAGGCGGTATACCCGGGGATGATCGTCGGTGAGCACGTCCGGCCAGGGGATCTAGACGTAAACGTCTGCAAGGGTAAGAGGCTGACGAACATGCGTGCGGCCGGGTCGGACGAGAATGTCAGACTGGAGCCGCCACGGGAGCTGACACTCGAGTTGGCACTCGAGTTCATTGAGGAGGATGAGCTCATCGAAGTGACCCCCGATGCTCTTCGCCTTCGCAAACGTGAGCTCGACGCAAACACCCGCAAGAAGGTCCGGAGGTCATTGGTGTCCAAGGAATCCTAAGGCGATCATGTACGTGACAAAGCGAGATCCGGCGGTTTCACCCCGGATCCTGCGATGCCGGGGTGGATATACACTTCCTAACGCCTTATATTTGAGGGGTTTATACTAACATATGCCTCGATACGGAGGGCACCCTCCAGGTGCGCCATCATCATACGGGAAGCCGGCCTCATGTGCAGGGCTCGCGACGGCCGCTACGCGTCCGGCACAGCGCGCAGAACCTCACCGACGGCGGCGGCCTGGTGCTGGTTCGAAAGCTGTTCGACCGGTTCGGCCTGGCCGGCTGGATCGACGGTCAGGCGAACAGGGAGAAGGGGTCCTACCGGCCGGGCCTGATGACGGAGGTGTGGATTGCGCTTCTGCTGTACGGCGGCGGGGTGATCGATGACCTGCCGCTCCTCGAGCGCCGGGGTGTGCGCCGGATCTTCGGCTGGATCCGTGTGCCGGACCCCACGACGTTCGGCAGATGGCTCCGGCGGGCCAGTGAGCACATGGTCCCGCTCCTGGACGAGCTGCTGTGGAGGATGGTCCGGCAGCGCTGGGCGCTTCGGGCCCGCGGCGTCCCGAAGAAGCTGACCCTGACGCTGGACTCGACGGTCGTGGTGCGCTACGGACACAAGCAGGCCGGGGCGGAGCTGGGCTACAACCCGAAGAAGCGGGGCCGTCGCTCCCACCACCCGCTCGTGGCGTTCGTCAATGAGACGGGCGACTGCCTGGGGGTGCGCTGGCGGGCGGGCAACGCCCACACGGCCGAGGGGGCCACCGAGTGGCTGCAGGCACTCGTGGGACGCCTGACAAGCGCGGGTGTCGGCGACATCACGGTGCGCCTCGACAAGGGCTTCTTCAGCCATAAGATCGTGCGGGCGCTCGAGGAGCTGGGCGTATCTTTCCTGCTTAAGGTTCCTCGCCACAGATGGTTAGACGGCCACCGGGGCCCGTGGCGCTACTCGAAAAAGGGCGATGCCATCTTTGCGGGCGAGAAGCTGTGGAGCGCGACGGGTTCGCTCTGGGATGCGCGTCTCCTCACGATCCAGACCAGAAAGCCGGTCGAGACCGAGGAGGGAATGCTGGAGCTCGACACCTACGAGGTGGGCCACCAGGCGGACGTGCTGACCAACATCCCCGGCATCCACGCCCTGACCGCCTGGCGCCGATACAACGGCGGTGCCGTCGTCGAGCAGCGGATCGAGGAACTCGCCCAACTCTCGGCCGGCAAGACCGCCGTCGACGACCTCGGGGGCAACGCCCTCCTGTGGAGCCTCGCCGTCGTGGGCTACCAGACCTTGCATACGCTGCGCCAACACTTCCTCTCGGGCTCCTGGCGGACGGCGCAGCCGAAGCGACTCCGCCTCTGGCTGCTCCGGCTTCCCGCGAAGCTGACCACCCATGGACGCAAGAGCTACCTCCAGTTGCTTCGCGACGAACCCGTCCGCCTCCGCCTCCTCACGGCCCTGCGAGGACTGAACCACGACATCCCGCCCCCGGCGCCCGCCTGAGTCTGGCGGCCGCGACGCGCGCCATGCAGGTCCCACCCACGATCCCGGGGCCCATGTCTCCCGCGGCCACTCGTCGCGCCGATACTCGGCGTCTGTTCGCCTCAGGTCTCCTCATTGCAGCACTGCCGTGACCCCCAAAGCTTGATACCTCCCGCTCCCGCGCCCCTTCTCCATCCACTCCGCACTCGCCCCCCAGAACACCGCCCCAAATGGCCCCCATCGCAGGATCCGGGTTCACAACATACCATGAGAGGTGGGGCTCGCCGCGCGGGGTCGAGTCCCCGGCTTCGGGCCTCGCGCTGAAGGCACGATGGGTGTCCGCGCGGGGCTATGTATCCGTGAAGCGTGCGTGAACCGGGAGTGCAGCGGACGCCGAGCCACCCCCCGGAGTGAACCCATCCGAATTTCAATGTCCATGTCAAGGTCGGGTGCGCCGTCGAGGGCGAACACGATCCCGGTTGCCTCGTGCCCGCCCATGCAACCCGAGTGAACAAGGGTCGCCGCGAGTGCGACGGCGAAGTCCCCGCTCTCCGAGTTTCCGGTAATGTTGGCCGTGCGTCCACGACCGTCGTTCCACCCATCGCGCACGGTGCGGTGAACTGCGTGGTGGAGCTTTCGGGGGCCACGGTTCCGCTCCCTAGGACCGCATTCTCCGTCAGTGCGAACCCCTGGCCCGTCGCTACTTCGACGAGTGCGAGGTCCTCATCCCTGGTCAGCGAGTCTTCGGGCCCTGTCGAGTTACCGCCGCAAGAATCCACGGCCCCGAGAATCACTGTCCGAGGAACGTGGCGCGTGGGAACTTCGTCTACTCCTGGTAGCTCCCAGATTGGGAGCATCATCGACTCACATTGACTGCGGACGGCCTCCGCAACGGGCGGGAACGCGATCCCCCACATCCAGGCCACCGCGCCATCGTCGAGCCGGACGGGCGGATCGGACCTTCCACCGAGGGAGCGCTCAAGGAGGCCGGATTTGGGATCCTTCCCCGGCGGGTGCTCCGGCCCTGCGGTGGCAAGGATGGATCCAGGGACCTGGGGGGGGGCGTCTCCGCTATCGCAGGACCTCTTCGAGCGCCGTCGCGGCGTCCGTCCTGCTGTCCCGGTACTTGACGATTACCGGCGCGTAGAGCTGGAGACCCCGCCCCTCGGCAAACTCCCCGGACGCGGGCCGGGAGCCGGGGACGACGACGGCCCCTTCGGGCACACTCAGCGGCACCGATGGGCTGCTCGGATGGACCGTCTCCCGGACGAGGTCGAAGAGAGGCGTGGCGGAGGTAAGCTGGACGCCGGGGGCAATAACGGCCCGCTTCCCGACGAGCACGCCCTCGAAGACGCCCGCGTTCGCTCCGATCATCGCCTCTTCCTCGACGATGACGGGGCGAAGTCCGACCGGCTCCAGAACCCCCCCTATCTGAACGCCGGCGCTCAGGTGAACGCTCTTCCCGATCTGTGCACACGATCCGACGAGAGCGTGCGAGTCCACCATCGAGCCCTCGCCGATCCAGGCGCCGATGTTCACGTAGGCCGGCGGCATGACCACCACGCGCGGGGCAAGGTAGGCGCCGGCCCGAACGGAGCTGCCGCCTGGCACGATCCGGATGTTCTCCTCCACGCCGCGGGTCTCCCGAAGCGGGAGCGTATCCCGGTCGAAGAAGGGGAAGGCTCCCACCCCGGCGCTTCCGGAGGGAAACGGGACCGTCGCCCCTGCCCGGAAGGCGAGCAGAATGCCCTCCTTCACCCACTCCGTGGCCTGCCACCCGTCCGGTCCCTTCTCGGCAGCCCTGGCCTCGCCTCGTTCCAGGGCCCGGAGGAGCCGCGCGACCGCGCCACGCGCCTCCTCGCGGTCGCGAAGGGGCGTCTGCGCGGTGAGGTCCCGAATACGGGCGGAGAGACCGGAGAGATCGGTGTGCGGTGCAGCTCCGTTCATTCGTCTCCCACCCGGCTGCCAAGCACATCCATCATGGTGAATACCCCCGAGCGGTCCTGGATCCACTCCGCGGCCAGGACGGCGCCCCGGGCGAATCCGGCTCGGCTTCGGGCCTCGTGCTCAAGCACGATCCTGTCGTTCGGCCCGTCGATGCCGACCGAGTGAATCCCGAAGACGGAACCAGCGCGCGCGACGCTGACATGCAGCAGTGCCTCATCGACGGGTGCGCCTTCCTCCAGACTTCCTGTCCAGCCCTTCTTCGCGTCTAGCTCGCGGACGAGGAGCTCCGCTAGGCGGCGAGCGGTACCGCTCGGATGGTCCGTCTTCTTCCTGTGGTGGGTCTCCGACAGATGCACGTCGTACGCTTCGAGCTCCCGGACTCCGTCCACGAGGCATACCGCGGCCCGGACGATCCGCTCGAAGAGAAGCATCCCGATCGAGAAGTTCGGGGCCGAGAGAAGGGCCGTCCCTGCGCTCCGGACCGCGTCCTCGATCGCCCCGCGCTCCTCGTCCCAGCCCGTGGTGCCCACCACCACGTTCACACCGTGCCGTGCCGCCTCCCGGACGTTGTCCGGGACGGCCGCGGCCACGGAGAAGTCCACGGCGACCCGGGCTCCGGCCAGGGACTCAGGGGTGATGCCCCGCCCGCCCGGGTTGTCGAGTTCGTCCAGGATCGGGGCGACCTCGTGGCCGCGCGCCCTCGCCACCTCCTCGACCGCTCGACCCATCCGGCCGTATCCGAAGAGGGCGAGCTTCACTGGTCCTCCCTCCCGTGCCGGCGAAGCGGACGCCCCGGGCACGGGGAAAGGAGCGTCCGTCTGTTACCGCGAGGAATCGGCACGGCGATGTCCGTCACCATAGGGTCGGTGCTCCATCGGTGGGGCTCATCCACCTGCTCCCCTCCAGCGGCATGAGCGTTTCACGCGCGACGGCAGGGTCACCTTGGCGAAGGGACGAATGTGTCACATCCGCGCCCTTGGAGGAAGAAGAGAAGGGCTTCAAATGGTGGCTCCTGCCGCCCCCGAGCTTCGGTCGCCTCCCTCTCCTCGCTCTCTTGGGCCGTAGCCACTTCCCTTTGATCTGGACCGGGCCTCCCGCTGCCGATCCGTCGTCCGAGGAAGCCGGGCGCGCGAAAGCCTCTATGGGAAGACAATAAGAGCCGAAACCCCCGAGGGTCTCGATCTTGCCGAATCACCGGTTCGTGAGAGTCTTGAGCCCTGTGGATTCGACCTTGGAGGGTCCCGGAGGGTGCTTCTACCCGAACTGGGGACCGGCTCGTCGGAGGGTGGTAGCGTGGTACCCGAACCCGACGCCTACCGCGACTTGTCCGGCCATGGGTCCGAACCGGCGGGTTGAGCTGGCACCCGGCGCCCGCACAGCGACGACCTTCACGACACGCTTGCCGGCCCGTGCGATGATGACGGGTTCACCATCGCTGGCTCCCCCGACGAGACACGAAAGATGAGTCTGGGCTTCGTGCATGTTGAAGGCGTGCACGACACCATTCCTTGAACTTCGTCCAAGCAACTCAGTCAATCGTGACAGCTCCTGTGAGCTGCCACGAGATGCAGGTCGACCATGTCACGGATCGTCTGTTGCTCCCTCAGGAGCGCGTCCGTGTCATGACTCCGTTGCCCGGCCGAGGGCCGTGCATCAGGCGGGCTCAGCCGGCTCTCCGGTATAGAACGCGGCGGTACGCCTCGCCGCCGCACGTGCGGCGGCGAGATCCGCTTCTGCGGCGACCGCCGCCTGTCGCCACCCCTCGCTGCTACCGGTGATGAACGCCTTGCCGTCCCGTGAAGCGGGAAATGCGGCTCCGTCGGGCATTGGCGCGGTCGGGTGCGCGAGATGGATCGCCAGTCCCATGAGACCCAACTCCCATCCTACGCCCACCGCGCCTGGCCCGTACTCGGTCCAGTGCTCCGAGAGGTGCGCGGTGTGCGTGAGCGTAAGCCGTGCGTGGTCGTTTCCGTCGGCCGAGAGACGTACGTCCACCCAGCTGACGTCATCGCCGAACTCCCATGTGAGCGCGAAGTGGGATGGTCGCTCGCACGCCGTGATCACACCACCCGCGTTCCCTTCCAGTTCGTAGCGGCCTCCGGCCTCGAGCCTGCCGCTGACCGGCAGGAACCAGCACGGAATTCGCTGGCCGTTCGTCACGGCGTCCCACAAGTCCGCGACTCCCGTCGGGAAGCGGCGACAGAGAACCACCGCGCGAGCGGGTTGCCCTTCGCGCTCAAGCGACGACACGGAGCGCTCCACGGCGCCGAGATGGCGTTCGACATCGAGGTTCATGATTCCCTCATGTTGTGCCGTCGCCGCATCCCCCGGCGTCAACGGCATGGTTAGTTCTTGCGATGGGCACGCTCTAGTCGTGCACGATAGGCAATCCCCCGGGTTCGGTCTCGGAGGTTACCTGCTTCAGCCGTTCGGGCTTCCGGGCGGCGGTACCTGCGTGCGAGGCGCAGGAGCTGCCAGTCAGGCACCCGGCCCTCCGGCGTCTAGCGCAACGTGGCCTGCACGGTTGACCCGACCTCAAGAAGCGCCAACGCTGAGGGCGAACGGACACGGGCCGTCTGGCGGGCGGAGGCCCGGCTGGCATCCAGTCCAAGACTGGCCCTGGCCGGGTGAGGGACCAGCGTCGCCATCGCTCCGCCCAACGCTAGGCAGAGCGAGATATGCACGAGTGATCCCCTTCCGATGAGTGAACGGATCCGCCCTTCGCACCGAGGCTGCCAGCCCAAACTACTCCCGTGAAGCCCGTGAGCGGTGCACGATATCCTCGGTCGCCCGAACGGCGCGGCCCGTCTGGGCGCCACGTCGCATATGGATACGATTGCCGTACCTGCGGCTGAGGGTAGGACCCAGTGCTTCGGGTCGCTCGACGGCCGGCTCGAGCCTCTGCGCTCCGAACCATGCAGTGCGTCGGAACACCGTGCTTTCTGAACCCGATCGGGCGCCATATGATCAAGGTGAACCGCACCCATCCATGCGAGGAGGGGCTATGTCCGGTCGTGCCTCGTTTTCCGTGTCGGCGTTCATCCCGTTGTCGGCGGTGACCCTCGTGTTCCTGGCTCCCCCGTCCGCGGGGGCTCAGGACGTCACGTACGCAGATCATGTCGCGCCGATCGTTCGGGAACGCTGCGTCACATGCCACAGAGACGGAGGTGCGGCGCCCATGCCGCTCCTCAGCTATGAGGATGCGCGCAGCTACGCCCCCCTGATCAAGGCCAAGGTGTCGAGCCGAGAGATGCCTCCCTGGTTCATGGACAGGAGCATGGGGATTCAGGACTTCAAGAACGACCCCTCGTTGAGCGACGAAGAGATCGCCACGATCGTCAGCTGGGTCGATTCGGGTGCGCCGTCGGGTAACTTGGGTGCCCTCCCCCACCTCGAGCTGCCCTCGTGGGAGAGTGCTTGGAGGCTCGAGGAGGAGTTTGGCCGGCCGCCGGACCTGGTTCTCCGGTCGATCCCGCATGTCGTGCCTCCGACGGGCCAGGACCAGTGGCCCAACCAGTGGACCCGAGTAGAAGGCCTGACCGAACCCAGATGGGCTAGAGCCGTCGAGATCAAGCCAGCCGATGCGCCGAGTGGATACGTCTTTCATCACATGAACGTGCGATCACGGTCGCCGGACGGGCGGTCGCAGCTGCTCTCGCACTCGAATGTAGGCAAGTCGTACGACATCTATCCGGAGGATACCGGGCGTCTCATCTATCCGGACGAAGAGCTCGAATGGGACATGCACTTCTTCCCTCTCGGAGGTCGAGAGGTGGAGGCGCAGGCGTTCCTTGGCGTATGGCTCTACCCGCCGGAATACGAGCCGCAGCTCGGCTCGGGAGTCGAGGAGATCTTCTATATCGACACGGAGCTTCCGAACCTCACGGACAAGCTCCGGGGCCAGGAGGTCATGATTCCCCCCAATGGCTACGCCACCCTTCAGGGCTACCACGTGCTGGATCGTCCGCTGCGAATTCACAGCGCTCAGATCCACATGCACCAGCGCGGCAAGGCGATGACGCTGGAGGCCCTCTACCCCGACGGGCGACGGGAACTTCTGAACCGGCTGCTTCACGATCACCGGTGGCTGACCACATATGCATACGAAGATCACGCCCGCCCCCTCCTGCCGAAGGGAACCGTCCTGATCCTGACCGCTCAATGGGACAACACGGCCGACAACCCCAACAACCCGGATCCGAACCAGTGGGTGTTCTTCGGACGGCGTACCGTGGACGAGATGTCCCACATGTGGATCGGTACCACTTGGCTCGAGGACGAAGAGTACGACCGGCTGGTAGCCGAGCGCGAACGAATGCTGCGCGAAAGAGAGATGGCCCAGGACTCCGACGGCGGCGGGTAGGCGCTCCGGAGATGACACGGCCAAGACCCGGGCAGCTGTGCCGATCCCCCCCATGCAGGCCCCGTTTGCGCTCCACGGGCCGCCGGGTACACGATCGATCGCGACCGTTTCGGTCCTCCTGCTCCATGTCGTTGGCGGACCGCTCGAGGCGCAGAACCCCGTGGAGGGAACGGATTGGGTAGCCCGCACGCTGCGCCCGTCGGGCCAGCCGGTGATCCCTGCCTTCGAGGGTTGGTGGGAACAGGATGATGGAAGCTACGAGCTTTGCTTCGGCTACTTCAGCGCGAACACGGAAGAGGCGCTAGACATCCCGCTGGGCCGCAGACAACTTCATCGAGCCGCGCGAGTTCGACGGTGTCCAGCCGACGCATTTCGATCCGGTGCCGTTCGAACACCGGAGGTACTTCTGCACGTTTACGGTAAATGTGCCGGAGAGCTATCGCACCGGCGTGCAGGAGGTGGTTTGGACGCTCCGTGTCCAGGGGCGCACTCATACTCGGCGCGCGGCTATCCACGCGTGACGGGATACATTCTGAACGAACGCGAGGCCGCCGATCGGTCCGCCCTATGGGAAGAACTTCTTGCCCGTGCGGGCCCGGGGGACGACGTGACGCGGCTCAGTCCCGGGAAACGCGCAGGGGTCGGTCGCTCCTCGAGCTTCGTTTCCTCGCGCCACCCGGTCCCGGAAGGCCGAGGCCGTGAAGGGGTCTTTTCGGGACCCGTCACCGTTCAGGTGGGCGAAGGATTGCCGCTCTCCGTTTCGCCGTCCGGGAACCGAACGGAAGACCATCCCGCTGGTGGGTCGGGTGGTTCAAGCACCAGGGTCCAGGACAGGTCTCGTTCGAGGAGCATCCACTGGAGGCGGGGCCGGAAAATGCGATACGAGGCCTCGACCGTCGTGACCTTCGATGCGCCAGGAAGCTACTCTCTGCGGGTGCAGGCTATCGAGAACATCAACTCGTTCGAGCGCCACTGCTGCTGGACCAACGGCTACGTCGAAGTAGACGTCGCACCGTAGGCCCGGCGCGGTCCTCCACGCCTCGGGCGTGCAGGTGAGGTCGGCCTCCGGCCCCTCGAAGCGCACCGCTCCGCACCTCCCGGTCCTTCCGATTCAGATCGGGAGGCGAACACGGCTTCTCTCGGGAGCTGCACGGGCCCGACGGTTCACTGCCTGGCGATTTCCAGCGCGGCCGACGTTTCGCGGGTGGACCAGCGAACGCTTGCCCGCTCCGGTTATCATCCTCCGGCACCGTGGAGGGGCACTGGCGCGGGGCTACGTCCCGGCCAGGCCCGTTGATCACGCAAGCGCGAGAAGCACGCAAGGAGGAGACAGACGTGAAGAAGTTCGCACTTCTGCATTTCGGATTCGAGACGCCCACCGAAGAAATCATGAAGGCATGGGGAGAATGGTTTGCTTCGATCGCCGACGTCACCGTCGAGCAGGGCGGTTTCGGCGCCGGGCGAGAGATCTCGAGCTCCGGGACAAGGGACCTGCCCTGGGGAATGGAATCCATCACCGGGTACAACATCATTGAAGCCGAGAGCCTCGAGGCAGCCGAAGAGATCGCGCGGCGCAACCCATTCATCGCGAGCATCAGGATCTACGAGATCAGGGGACCGTAGCGTCAGGCCGACTCGACGCCTGAGACCACAGGGACATCTCCTTGGCGGTCGGCGAGTCGGAGGGGACTCTGGCCCGGTCCACGGGCCACTTGTTCGCCATGGGCCGCTAACGCCCTGATCCTCGCCAATCTGTTGACCGGAGCGGTCTCCTGGCGCCCCCGATGTCCCTGACGGTCGTCTGGCAATGAGGCGGGTGGACTCCGGATCCGACGGGTGCCGATCTTCCCAGCGGCGGAGCCTCGATCAGGCGTGTTGCGTAGCGCGAGATCTCGCTGCCCAGCCCACGGCCGGTCACCGCACCCAGCTCCGTCCCGGAGAACGGATCGCGTCGCTGTGTCCAGTGGACCGCTGCCGGGGCGTCGCACCCGAGCCGGCCCTGGGGCCCGGAGACGTTCACATCGAGGGGTTGGCTACCCGACGGGGGAGGGGGGGAGCCGGTGCCTCCACGTATCGGGCGAGGGCGTCCTCGCGGTTCCATAATCAGGAGGGACTTCGTATCGTGGGATCGGAAACCGCGTCTCCGATGGATCGTTCGCGGAAGTCGCACGAATCCCGTCGACATTCCATGCTGATGCCCCTGACCACAACGGCTGCGAGTCAGAGACTCTTCCGGGCTCCCCGGCTGCGCGGTCCCCGCACCCGGCGGCCACGATCGACGATGCAGGCTACGGACCGGTGACACGACGCCTGCGCGGCACTTGCCCTGGGAGTGGATCGGGCCGGCCGGAGAACCCGCTCCGATGACCCGTCGCCCGAGCTTCTGGATCCTTTTCGCCCTCCTCGGCGCCGCGGGCCTTTTCGTCGCGTTTCGGCTCTTCCCGGCCGCCTTCCCGATCGTCACGCTGGATCTCGCGATGGACCGCGAGGCCGCCGTCGTCCAGGCGGAGGACCTGGCTCGGCGTCACGGATGGGACCCGCCCGACGCTCGAATGGCCGCCACCTTCGGCCAGTCCGATCCGGAGGTACAGACGTACATCGACCTGGAGGCCGGAGGACGGGACGCGTTCGTGGGGCTCGCCGAGCGTGGGATCTACCAGCCCTACGTGTGGACGGTGCGACGCTTCGCAGAGGGGGCCATCGAGGAGAGCCGGGTGCGCTTCACGCCGGCCGGCCAGCCGTACGGGTTCCGCCTTCGGCTCGCCGAGGAGGATCCGCGGAGCGGCAACGTCACGGAGGCGGAGGCGCGGGCCGTGGCCGAACGCACGGCGCCGGAGTGGGGGGTGGATCTCTCTTCCTTCGAGCTCCTCGAGTCGTCGGAGGAGAGGCGCCCGGGAGGGCGCGTGGATCACACCTTCGTCTTCGAGCGGACCGACGCCACGGTGGAAGACGGCCGCTTCCGGCTTCGGATCGGGGTCGCCGGGGACCGGGCCTCCGAGCTCGCCCACTTCGTCTACGTCCCCGAGGCCTTCTCCCAGCGCTACCGGGACATGCGGTCGGCG
>CBDCKJ010000002.1:0-1370789 GCA_965218255.1 Longimicrobiales bacterium
GGGACATGCGGTCGGCGAACGATGCGATCGCGCTCGCATCGCAGTCGGTCTTCGTCATCCTTTTCCTCCTTGTCGGCGGGGTAGCCGGCACGGCTCTCCTCATGAGGAAGCGCTGGGTCGTATGGCGTCCGCCCCTCGCCTGGGGCGCACTCACCGCGCTCCTCCTCGGCCTCGGGATCGCGAACGCCCTCCCCCTGAGCTGGATGGACTACGACCCCGCCGTCTCGATTCGGACGTTCCTGGCCGGGCCAGCTCGCCCTGGCGACCGCGGCCGCCGTGTTGGGCACTCCGCTCCTCGCGTTCGTCTACCTCGCGGGGGAGTCGATCGGCCGGCGCGCATTTCCGGGCCACCTTCAGCAGTGGCGCTTCTGGTCCCCCGAGGTGGCGGCCTCCACCCCGGCGCTCGGGCGGACCGTGGGCGCCTACCTCCTCCTGGGGCTCCAGCTCGGCTACGTGGTGCTCTTCTACCTCGCCACGTCCCGACTCGCGGGATGGTGGTCTCCCGCCGAGGCCGTCGTGCAGCCCGATCTGCTCGCCACGCCTCAACCGTGGCTTCTGGCGGTGTCGACCTCGCTCTTCGCGGCCTTCTGGGAGGAGAGCGCGTTTCGCGCGATTCCGATCGCGTGCGCGGCCCTGCTTGGTGCGCGCTACGGTCGAAGGAGCCTCTGGATCTGGGGTGCGGTGGCGTTCCAGGCCGTCGTCTTCGCTGCGGGTCACGCCAACTACCCCCAGCAGCCCGCCTACGCCCGGGTCGTCGAGCTTGCCGCTCCTGCCTTTCTCTGGGGCGCAGCCTACCTCTACTTCGGCCTCGTTCCGACGATCCTCAGCCACTTCACATACAACCTCTCGCTCATCTCCCTTCCGCTCTTCGCATCGCCGGCGCCCGGCATCCTCCTGGACCGGGTGGTCGTGGTGGCGGCCGGCTTGGCCCCGCTCCTGGTGGTGGCCGCGGCGCGTCTCAGGGTCGGTGCGCGGGCCGAAGCGCCCGGGTGGGCATACAACCGCGCGTGGAAGCCGCCGCCGGAGGCGAGGCGGGAGGGTGCCGAGCTGGCCCCTTCCAAGCTCCCCCCGCCGTCACGGGGCCTCCTCTTCCGGCGGTGGCTCGTGTACGCGGCGGCCGGGATCGGCGCCTCGCCTGGGGCGCCGGAGCGCTCGTGCCCGCTTGTTCCGCACCGCGGCTGACCGTCTCCAGGGGTGATGCGATCGCGGCCGCCCTGGGCACGCTGGAGGAACGCGGGGACGCTGTGGGGTCGTGGAGAGCCCTTGCCTCGGTGGATGCAGGCCGGGGACACGACCACGAGTACGTCTTTGACGAGGCCGGAGAGGAGGTGTACGTGAGCCTCCTCGGGAGCTACCTGCCGGGCCCCCGCTGGGTGGTGCGCTTCGTGGACTTCGCGGCCGACCCCGAGGAACGGGTCGAGGAGTTTCGCGTCCACCTCGGCCCGGAGGGGGAGCGCCTCCGCCTCGAGCATATCGTACCCGAGGCCCGACCGGGCGCGCGCCTGGAGGAGGAGGATGCGCGAACCGTCGCGCTCGGCGTCCTCCGGGACCGGTTCGGGGCCGGCGTGGAGTCCGTCGAGGAAGTCGGCGCGGTCCAGACGGCGCTCCCGGCGCGAACGGACTGGAGCTTCGCCTTCGAGGAGCGGACGGTGCTTGCGGAGGTCGCCGGGGAGGCGCGGCTGACCGTGGCGCTGGCCGGCGACGAGGAGGTAGATGCGGACCGCTCGGTGAGCGTGCCCGAGGAGTGGGAACTCGCCCGGCGGGATGGCGAGGCGCTCCGGGCCCTGGCGGCGGCGGGCGCGGGGCTCGTGCTCCTCCTCGGGTTTGGTGTCGCGGGCGTCCTGGCGGTGGTCGCGTGGGCGAGGCGCGGGCTGGATACGCGGCTGCTCGCCCGGAGCGCCCTCGTCGGAGCGGTCGTGCTCGGCCTCGGGCAGGCGAATTCCTGGCCAGCCACCGAGGCGTTCTTCTCCCCGACCCAGCCGTGGGGCCTTCAGGCCGGATTCGCGGTCTTCGGGGGATCTCTCGTGCTCCTCGTCGGAGCGGTGGCGATCGGTCTCGCGGCCGCGCTCGCGCACAGTTGGCTCGGGGAGGGGGCAGGAGCGGCGGCCCCTAGTGGGGTTGGGGTCGCCGTGGCGGCGGGCGCGGTGCTGGCGGGTCTCGGGGCCCTCGGAGTGCTGCTCTCCGGGGGGCTGCCGCCGTGGCCCGATGCCAGCGGGGCCGTCTCCTTCATCCCGCCGCTGGCCGGAGCGCTTCAAGCGGCCGTTCCGTACCTCCTCGGCACCACAGGGCTCCTCCTGATGAGCGGTCTCGCGCTGCGGTCGGGGAGCTGCCGCCGCTCGGGCGTCGCGTTGTGCGTCCTGGCCCTGGCGGCCGGGCTCCTCCTTGTTCCGTCGCCGCTCCAGGGCTCGGTCCTGACATGGGTGCCCGGAGCCATCCTGGGCGGTGGCGTCGTCTTCGGGCTCGCGCGCCTCGGCGCGGCGGCGCCGGCCCTGGGCCCGGCATCGTCGGGACCGTCGTCTCGGCCGATCTCCTCGTCCAGGTCGTGACCGGGCCGTATCCGGGTGCGAGGCTGGGTGGTGTGGTGGGGGTCGTCGTCGTGGCCGCTCTCGCCGCCGCGTGGACGCGGGAGCTCCGTGGCACGTCGCTTCGGCGCGCGCGCGTTGCCGGATAAGAGGGCGTAGCTCGCGCCCGGTGTCGGGCCCGGGGACCGGCTTGGGGTGAGGTCCGGGAGGCAGGCCCCGGGGTTGAGGCGGATTCCGACGCTCCCGTGAGGCAGCGCACCGGGCGCACCGTGTCGAACGGCGGGGTGCCCGGGGAAATCGTCCGGTGCGAGGAGTGTAGCACGGGGCGAGGCCACGATGCGCGGCTTCGGAGGCCGAGAGGAGACCGCCGGGGAGACCGCCAGCCAAGGGGGAGTCGAGACATGTCGGAGCACCACGCCACGATCGACTGGGAGAAGGGCCCCGTCGAATTCAAGTACTCGTCCTACCCCCGCGATCACACATGGACCTTCGAGGGCGGGGTTCGAGTCAGCGCGTCTGCGGCTCCCGGCTACCTTGGGAACCCGGACTACGTAGATCCGGAGGAAGCGTATGTCGCGTCACTCGCAAGCTGCCATATGCTCACCTTCTTGGCGATCGCCGCCCGGGAGCGGCTGGTCGTGGACCGGTACCGGGACGCGGCCGTAGGCTTCATGGGAAGAAACGCGGATGGCAAGATGACGGTCACTCGCGTAGTGCTCCGCCCCGAGGTCTCCTTCGGATCCCCGGCACCGTCTCCCGAGGCGCTCGAGAAGCTCCACGAGATCGCCCATGGAAAGTGCTTCATCGCCAACTCCGTCCGCACTGCGGTGACGGTCGAGGGGGAAACGGTGCCGCCGGGGGAGCAGGAAGATGCCCGGACCGTGGACGCAGTTGTCGGGGGTTTGGATTGATGAAGTGATGCGGGCTCGCCAGGGGAGTCCGGCGCTCCGGGTGCGCCGCGCCGCCTCACCTGAGGGGCGGCGGGGGAGTGCTGCCTCCTCGCGGCACGCAGGATTTCCGAGCCGGTCCCACGGTCCGGGCGGGGAACGAGGAGACCTTCGGGGTCGCTCCCCGTCCCTCCGCATAAGTGCTGACCGGACGCACGCGAGAACCGGTGTCATCGGACGGGACTTCCGCTGGCGCTCACACGCTCCCGCCTTCATCTTTGGGGTAGATTCACAGCCGCGCTCAACTCCATCGCCTAGTCCTCCAGGGCAGACCCCGGCCGGGCACTGGCGACTACCTTGAGGGAGGGGAAGTCCGATGCGACGCCGTGTGATCCCATTTCCACTTGCCCTTGTCATCGCCCTCGCTGCCTGGATGCCAGCGAAGGCCCAGCGCTACCCTCTCGCGCCTCGGGTCACCGCCGGGGAGTCCATACACCCCTTCTTCGAGGGGTGGTACGAGCTGGAAGACGGCTCGAAGGTCTTCTCATTCGGCTACTTCAACAGGAATCTGGGGAACAATCCGACCCACATACCCCGAGGCGAGGACAACTTCATCGAGCCGGCAGAATTCGACGGCCCGCAGCCGGACTGGTTCCCGATCCGGAGAGAGCGGGGCGTGTTCGTCCTGACCGTGCCCCCGGACTGGCCGGTGGACGAGGAGGTGACCTGGACGTTCCAGAGCCAGGGAGAGTTCTTTACCGTGCCGGCCAGCTCGCGGACCGACGCCATGCAGCTTTCGACGGGGCCGGCCGCCATGGGAAGCAATCGGCCCTACCTGAGAATGGACGAGGACGGGCAGGAGGGGTACGGGATCATCGATCCAGCCTGGGCTGAACCCCGCAGTGCGCGCGTCGGGGAGCCGCTCGAGATCACGATCTGGGCCAGGGATCACATGGAAGAGGATGCGGCGCGCGAGGATCTCGTTCCCGCGCGCGCGTCCATGTGGGTCCATCAGGGTCCCGCGATGGCAACGATCGTGGCGGAGCAGCCGGAGGGAGAAGAGCCCGAGCCTCAACGAAGGGGGCGCGATCACGCGGGCCCGCTTCCGAACAGCGTCCTCATCCCGCTCGAGTCCGATGGGGCGGCCCGCTTCAGCGTGGTCTTCGACGAGCCGGGCGACTACGTCCTCCGGGTCATGGCCGACAACCACAACGCTGTGGACAGCTCCCAAGGGAACCAGTGCTGCTGGACGAATGGATACGTGGCGGTGGACGTTCGCCCCTAAATTAGGCCGGATGCAGTCCCTCGCCGCGAGGCTGGCCCCCGCGGGCCGCGTGAGCGGCTGACCTTGCTAGGGGCTTGTGGTAGGCCCTGCCCCCAGTGCTGCCGTCGGCCCCTTCGAGGCCCCGTGCGAATGGGGGGTAGCCCGATGCGGACCCCGGTCCGCGGGGTGTTGTGCCGACCGCAGCGCATCCGCGCAGGCCGGTACGCGACCGGATACGGAACATGTCCCCTGGGAGGGTTACGGACGGCCCGCTCCCGTCAAAGATCCGAACCCCACCTCACTTCAGCAATGAGATCAAGCTACATCGCCTGCATCGCGGCCATCACCCTGGCCGCATGCGGGTATGAGAGCACCCCGTCTCCCGTGGCCGGCACCGATGCCCCCGTCAAGATCGGGCACCTCGTCTCGGGTGACCGGATCTCGTATCGGCACGGGGCCGCAGTCGCTGTCGAAGAAATCAACGGGCGCGGCGGGCTGCTCGGTCGGCCCGTCGAACTGGTGAGCGAGGTGGGCATCGAGGAAGCAGCGGTCGCGGCGCAGACTGCGGAGAAGATGATCGTCACGGACGAGGTGGTTGCCCTGATCGGTCCGAACAGATCCGCGCACGCGATCGAAGTGGGGCCTGTGGCTCAGCGGCGCGGGGTGCCAATGATCACCACAGCGGCCACGAACCCGATTGTGACGGCAGCCGGTGACCTCGTCTTCATGGCCGCCTATACGGACAGGTTTCAGGGGCGGGTCATGGCGCAGTTCGCGAGCGAGACGCTCGGGGTGACCACGGCCGCCTTCCTCACACAGCGTGGGGACGTCTACGCCGAGGGAATCGCCGAGTTCTTCGCTACCAGCTTCCGCGGCTTCGGGGGGACGATCGTCGCCGAGGAATTCTACGAGTCGGGCGCGACGGATCTCTCGGCGGAGTTGGCCCGCATCGCTGCGGTGGGCCCCGACGTCCTCTTTCTGCCGGGCCTCCCGCCGGAAGTCGCGCTCATCACCGGGGCGGCTCGTGCCTTCCCGCTGGGAGATGCGGACGGGGAACCGACGGTCTTTCTCGGGGCGGATACTTGGGACAACCCGGCGCTACTCGGCAACGAAGAAGCCGCAGTGGACGGCAGCTACTTCAGCACCCACTTCTCGCCGGACACGGACGAGCCGGGTGCCCGCGCATTTGTCGACAGGTATCGGGCGCTTTACGGGGCGGCTCCCAGCGGGGGAGACGGGGTGAACTACGACGCGGTCCGGCTGTTCGTGGAAGCCGTGGAGCGGGCGGGCACGCTCGACGCGGACGCCGTGCGGCAGCAGCTCGCGGTCACCGAAGACTATGCCGGGGCGACGCGTATCGCCCGCTACGACGAGGATCGCCATCCGACCAAGAGCGCGGTCATCATGTCGATCCGAGACGGCGCGAAGACGTTCTTCCGGCAGGTGAACCCCTAGGCGGCGCCTTCCCGGGCCCGCGCATGGAGTGCCGCCACGCGGGCCCCGTCGCCGGCCGCTTCCCGGGTGGAAAAGGGTTCACGCACCCGCCCGGCGCATACCTTCAACGCGCCACTGCGCGCCGGCTGCCCCCCGGAGCACGGCGCTTCGTTCCGGGCGCTCGGCCTTCATCCGTCGTGTGGCGGTCAGCGGTCCGTGGGCGAGACGCGCGCTATAGCTCGTCCCTCCGCGCGAGCGTACCGTGCGGCTCTCGAGAGTGCGCGAACCGCTCGAGCCGTGTGTCCGTCTCCCCGGCGGAGTTCACCACGAAGAACGCGGGCCGTATCCGGGGCCTCCAGCGGCAGGCGCGGGTACAGCCGGGGAGTTGGGCCAGATCCAGCCGGAGCGGTCCGGAGAGCTTCTCCGGAAGCGATGGTACAATACGGCCGTCCGCCCCTCGGCCAGCCGCTCCGCTTCCGCCAGGGGAATCCTCTTCGCGTTCGCCTGCTCCCCGGCGCTGAAGCGATGATCCGGGTAGAGGACGTTGTCGGGGTTGGCGAGAACGAGGTTGCACCCCGGGAACGCTTCCATGACTCCTTCGAACCACCTGTCGTGCCAGTGCTCCCGGTCGCGAACCGGGACATCATCGACAGCGACGGGCGGTCGGCATCGCCGGAATGCGCACCACTTCCTAGATTTCCGCACCCTGAACGGATCATCCAAACGAACCTTGGACGGTCGCGCTCGGTCGCTATGGGGGAGGTGCGACCGGGGATACCTCCTCACGGAGGTAACTACTCACCCCCTCTCCTACGCACACGCTGGCTGATGCAGGAATATCGGGGTGCCGGTCTGCCCCCCGCTGTTGACATCGCAGGCTATCGGCGCTACGCTCGTCCCATGGTCAGGAGCGGACGGCGGCGGGTTGGGTACTTCGGGTCGAAGGCGACGGCGGGGCTGTGGCAGCCGTTGATATCGATGATGCCTCCGCATGACGTCTATATCGAGTCGCACTTGGGCGGGGGTGCGATCATGCAGCGCAAGCCGCCCGCCCTCAGGAACATCGGCATCGATCCGGATGCCCGGGTGATCGAGAGCTTCCGCTGCGACTACCCGGTCGAGCTGGTCCACAGGTGTGCGCATCGTTTCCTGGCCGGGTTCCCCTTCCGGGGCCGGGAGCTGGTCTACGCAGACCCGCCGTACCTGCACGAAGTCCGTCGCGGGCCCAGACGCTACCGCTACGAATACGAGCGGTCCGACCACGTTGCCCTGCTCGATCTGCTCAAGGGGCTGCCCTGCCGGGTCATGCTCTCCGGCTACCCCTCGGCGCTCTATGACGAGCGCCTGGCCGACTGGCGGTCGATCTCGGTGCAGGTCAACAACCAGGCGTGCGTGGTCACCGAGCAGATCTGGTTCAACTTCGAGCCCGACCGGGTGCATTGGGCGAGCCTCGCCGGACGCAATCGCACGCATCGCCAACAGGTCAAACGCAAGGCGGCCAACTGGGCTCGCCGCTACGCCGGGATGCCACGCTCCGAGCGCCTCGCCGTGCTGGCGGCGATCATGGCGGTCGAGGCCGAGGGGTAGCTCCACTCATGGCCACGGTGAACCGGACATCGCTGCGCGACGCGCTCGAAGAGCTGAAGGCGCGCAGTGCAGCGCTGCATGAGGCACCCGAGCCGGAGCTGGCCGAATACAGGGCCCTGGTCGCCGATCAGAACGCGTTGCTCGAGCTGATCGCGACGGTCCTGCTCGAAAAGCTGACGCCCAAGTCCAGCCGCAACTCCTCCATCCCGCCCTCGCAGACCGACGGCGACGGGGATCCGACCAGCCGTAGCCGCAACCGCGAGAAACGGGAGGAGGTCTCAGAAAGCCCCGGGAGCACCCGCACCCGCGAAGAGCACCATGTGCACAAGGCCCATGCCTGCGGGCACTGCGGCGAGAAGCTGACCGGCACCGAGGTCACCGACCACGAGCGGCGCACCCGCATCGACGTCGTCTTCGAGAAGGTCGTCGAGCACCACGACGCCGAGATCAAGCACTGCCCGCACTGCCACGGCGAGACCCGCGCCCCCTTCCCCGACGACCTCCACGGTCCGCGTCAGTACGGCGTCGGCATCCGGATCTTCGCGGTCCACCAGCTCATGCAGATGGTCCCGCTCCGGCGCACCGCCCGGAGCCTGTCCGCCATGATCGGCGAGAAGCTCTCCGAAGCCACCCTCCTCGGCTTCCTTACACGAGTCCATGACGCTCTCGCGGGGTGGGAGACCCGTGCCCGGCAATACCTGCTCGCCATGCCCGCCATGCACGTCGATGAGACCTCGCTACGGGTGGAGAAGAAAAAGCCCTGGATCCACGTCTACTCGGCCGGTGAGATCACCCTCAAGTTCCTGCACCGAAAACGCGGGCGTGAGGCGATAGACGATATCGGCCTCATCCCCAGGTACAGAAACGTGATCATCCATGATTGCTACCCGTCGTACCTGAGCTACGACCACTGCTCCCACGGGCTCTGCGGTGCGCATCTCCTGCGCGACATCACATTCATTATCGATGCCGTCAACCCCAGATGGGCCCGGCGCATGAAGAAGCTGCTGCGCGACAATGCCAGGCGGGTCGCCAAGAGCGACGAGTGCATACTGACCGACAGGGAGTTGCGGGTGTTGCGCCAGCAGTACCGCACCATCCTCACCCAGGCCAAAACCCAAAATGAACTCCCGCCCGTCCCACCCCGCACAAAGGGTCAGAGGGGCCCGGTCGCCAAGCCCGCTTCCGTCACCCTCTGGCAACGGCTCAAGACCCACGAAACCGACATCCTCCGCTTCGCCCACGACCCCGCGGTCGCCTTCACCAACAACCGGGCCGAGCGGGACCTCCGCATGGCCAAGGTCAAGCAGAAGGTGTCGGGCTGCTTCCGAAACGCCGCCTTCGCCAAGGTATACTGCAGAATCTCCAGCTATCTCCAGTCCATGGCCTACTCCGGCTACAACCCGTTCCAGGCAATCCACATCGCCCTCGCCGAACACGCAACCGACTACGTCCCCGCCCCAGGGGGGTGAGTAGTTACTCACGGAGTTCACTCGGGAATCGCAGCCGCCGATTACCCGTGTCGTCCAGCGCTCTGGTCTTGCCCAACAGCTCCAAGGTGCGATCGTACCGGTCGAAAGGCAGTTCAGCCACAAACTGATGCGCACGATCGAGCAAATGTATGGACGGGCCCGGATTCGCTTGGTGTGAGAAAGCCTTGAGTGCCCGCAGGTAGTCGTCTCGATAGCCCTTCACGACAATCAAGCGAGTACTGCCGGTCGCCACGAGGGTTGCGTTCGCAAGGGCGCGTGCCACACGAGCACTGCCGTCCGAATACGGGTGCACCTCGCTCACCACAAACAGGATGAAACTGGGTTTCTGTCTCGAGGTTGCCCCGATCTGGCGGACCCGAGACCAAACCACCCGCCCCACCCACCGCAACGCACTCCCGTCCGCGCAAGCCGACCCCCACGACCTGGAGGCTGGTCACCCCCCACGCCGGATGGGACAATTTTAACCGACGTTTACACCCGCACGTCGTCCCACGTCGTGTTGTGGTCCACGATGCCCAGCAGCCAGGACGAACCGTTTGTTGACCGTTGTCGACGATACGCCCGCCCGCTCCTCTCAGCCCAGAACACGCGCTGCAGCAGGGTCCGGAAACAGAACCTACACAGCTGATTCGATGATCACGCCGACGAACCTGGACGCCAATTTCTTGCCCGCTGACTGTCACACTGCTCTTATCCGCAAGGCGGTTGGGGAGGCGGCCGACGGGGAGATTGCCGATGCACAGTAAGCCCGGTCAGGACAATGTCCAGGTCTTGGGCCTCGACGGCGACCACTCCGTGTTCGTCATCTCCAGCCTCACCATCTTCGTGTTCGTAGCCGGAGTGCTCACGTTCCGGGACGCGGCCGCGGGTGCCTTCGAAGCGTTGTACGCCTGGCTAACCTCGACGTTTGACTGGGTATTCATCGCCGCTGGCAACGTCTACGTCCTCTTCTGCTTGCTGCTGCTCGCGACGCCCCTCGGTCGCGTCCGCTTGGGCGGTCCAGACGCCAAGCCGGACTACACCACTTGGTCGTGGTTCGCCATGATGTTTGCGGCCGGGATCGGCATCGGCTTGATGTTCTTCGGAGTCGCGGAGCCGGTCGAGCATTTCCGGAATCCGCCGCTCGGCGTCGACGCCGCGGACGTTGTCGCCTCGCAACGATTGGCCATCGCGGCCGCGATCTTTCACTGGGGTGTGCATCCGTGGGCCATGTTCGCGGTAGTCGCGCTCGCGCTCGCCTTTGCCGCCTACAACCTCGGGTTGCCGCTGACTCTCAGGTCAGCGTTCTATCCGGTTTTGGGCGACGCGGTCTGGGGCGTTTTCGGCCACGTCATCGACATCCTCGCCGTGTTCGCCACGCTCTTCGGGTTGGCGACCTCGCTCGGTCTGGGCGCCGAGCAGACCGTGGCAGGACTGGCCCTTCTGTTCGGGGTGCCGGCGACCGACACGACAATGGTACTGGTGATCGCGGCCATCACGGCCGTCGCGCTCCTGTCGGTGGTCTCGGGGTTGGACAAGGGCATCAAGCGCCTGAGCCAAGCCAATCTGGTCCTGGCCCTGCTGCTGCTTGTCTTCGTGCTGGCGGTGGGACCGACCCTCGACCTCCTCGCCGGGTTCGTCACTAGCATTGGCCACTATCTCAGGGCGCTCGGACCGCTCAGCAATTGGGTGGGCCGCGACGATGTCGACTTCGTGCATGGCTGGACCACCTTTTTCTGGGCGTGGTGGCTCTCTTGGTCACCCTTCGTCGGCATGTTCATCGCCCAGATCTCGCGAGGCCGTACGGTGCGCGGCCTCGTCGGCGGCATGCTGGTCGTCCCGGTGGTGATCTCCGCGTTCTGGATGAACGTGTTCGGCACGACCGCACTGTCTCTCTATCTCGAAGGGGGCCATACCGAAGTCATCGAGGCGGTGCAGGCGCAACGGCCGGAGCTGGCCCTGTTCAGGATGCTGGAAGTGCTACCGCTCAGCGGGATCACCTCGTTTATCGGCATCGTCCTGGTTGTCGTCTTCTTCATCACTTCCTCCGATTCCGGATCGCTTGTGATCGACACCATTACCGCCGGCGGCAAGCTCGACGCGCCGGTCAAACAGCGCGTCTACTGGTGCGCGTTCGAAGGCATCGTCGCGATCACCCTTCTGCTCGGCGGCGGGCTGGTGGCCCTGCAAACGGCCGCTCTCACCACCGGGTTTCCCTTCTCGCTCGTGCTGATCGCGATGTGCTACAGTACCTGGAAGGGGCTGCGCGCCGCCCGGCGAGACTGAGGTCATCGAGGCGATCGATAGTCGTACCGGCCTGTTCGAGCGCCGGCGTCGCCTGATGGAGGACTGGCCGGCCTGCTCGGCCGGAAAGCGTCCAGAAGCGATGGAGTGGACGCCGGCAATCCGTACGTCGAACACCGCCCCCTCTCCGGGCTGAGTCCCAGTCGCGCTTGGGCGACTCTGCGGAGTACAGCGACGAGTTGGTCAATCGCCGATTCCTGTGTCGGCGTCGACCCAGCCGGTGTGGCCGATGCCAGCCGCCGCGGCGACGCCCGCCAGGACCGGGCGGCGCCGGGCTGATCATCGTTTTCGCCGCCTTCCTGCCAGGAGTGATTTCCCGATTTCCCACCCCTGCTCTCACCCTCCAAGGGGTCCTGCCGGGCCATCAGTCCATCGCGGGAAGGCTGTCGCGCCGATGAAAGCGTGACGGATCATGAGCGGGCGGATCCATGGAACGGTGCGGCCCGTCTTCGAGCATGGGCTCGGAGTCGGGACGGAACCACGATGGGACCGAGGCCGACACCACAGCTCCAATCGCCCACTCCCGGAGGTGAAGCGTCACCCGCGAAGCTCGGCACACCCTGCGTACGGCGTGTCTCGGCGAGCGGGTCACCGGCGCCGGACGACGGGCGGGGTGCTTCCCTCCGCCTCCCTGGTTTCGCTGGCGCTCTATCGGGGCGCCGGGGCGACGGGGTGACTCCGGTCGTCCCGTCGCCCGCCGCCTACACGAGCACGGTCTCGTCGGGAGCAAACTCCCGGACGCGGGTGTCGCCGCGTCGCCTGCGCCTGACGAGGCGAGTCATTCGGATGCTCTCGTTTTCCGGCAACGGTTCTTCGCCCTTCTGTTTCCCGAGCTCGGCCACGCTGTCAAGCGCCGCGAGCTTCTCCGCGCCGGAGACGGCCTTGGCGTCGCCGCCATACCACTCGAACCAGGGAAGGCCCGCCTCGGTGTAGTCTCTCGCCGACGGGGGCAGGGTCGGGGGCCGTTCCCCCGTGACCGCCATCCACTGTGTGGAGTTGGCGATGCTGACGAAGCAGCGGCTTGCCTGCCGCTGGTCCCAGACGTCCAGGCCGAACGGGTCCTCGTAGACTTCCTGCCGCATCCGGCCGCCGGGCGTGAGCCCCATCTCTTCCAGCGGTGCCGAACAGACGTCCGGTTCCGGAGCAGAGAACCTCATGACGGAGCGGGCCACGAGCCGCTCGTACCGTTCCCGCTTCATCGGATAGGCGACGATCTGAAGGCCGCCTTGTCGCGCCTCTCCAGTCAGCTGTTCCTCGGCCGTGTACCCTTCGCCTAGAGGCATGGCCACGAACTGGCGTATGAAGCCCTTCTCCACGCAGTACCCGTCGAGCCAGGGCTGTTCAGGGAGGACGAGGTAGTCCTGGGGGTCGCCGTTCAGGTGATTCACCCAGCGGTCGCCGGTGAGCGCGCAGATCTTTCCGGTCGCGATCTTGACCGCGAAGGGATAGTCGGAGCCCCCGAACGAGATCCACATCGCCTCGGCCTGGTGCATCGGCGCGATCACGCCGCCACGTCGCTGCCACGCCTCCGGCAGACGCTCCGCATAGTCGTCGAGATGCCTGAGCGGGAAGCGTCCGAGGCCCGGCGGGAGCGGATAGTCGCTTGTCTATTGCATTCTTAGGTATGTCTGTTTGATCTGCAGGTTCGGGTCACGGGGAAGGCCCGGGCTGTTCGGTGCCCGCGGAGGCGAGCGTAGCGATCCGGAGCGGGCACCGAACAGGGACGGTGGTCGGGCCGCTGGTCGCTTGGCCGTGAGGGGCCGCACGGGAGTATGGTCGCCACCGTCCTTCCCTACGTCCTGAATGGATACATGAGCATCGAGGCTCGCATGACAAGCACAGGAAAAGGGAAGAACAGATGAGCATCCTCCGCACCATCGGGATCGACATCTCCAAGGACTGGCTGGACGTCTTCGCCGCGCCCGAGGGGAGAGCATCCCGGCTCTCGAACGACGCGGCCGGCTTCCGGAAGCTGATCGCGTGGATCGGCCCCGAGGTCGACCGGATCGCGTACGAGCCCACCGGACCCTTCCACCGCGACCTCGAGGATACCCTCCTGAAGGCCGGACTCCCCCTCTACGCGATCAACCCCTTCCAGGTCCGGTCTTTCGCCCGCTCGCTGGGCCGACGCGCCAAGACCGATGCCGTGGACGCCCGGATGCTGGCCACCATGGCGGCCGCCGTCGAGGATCTGCGCCCGGCTCAAGCGAGATCGGCGGGGCAGCGCGATCTCGCCGAACTCCAGCAGATCCGCGACGCGCTGCTCAAGGATCGCATCGCCACCACCAACCGCGGCAGGCACTTGCGCACTCCCGTGGGCAAGCGCCTCCACAGGCAGAGGCTGAGGCAGATCGAACGCCAGCTGAAGGTCATCGACGCCGAGATCCGGCAACGGCTCCAAGAGGAAGAGGCCCTGGAGCGCCGGGCCGAGATCCTGACCTCCATCCCCGGCATCTCGGACATCACCGCCGCGGGACTGATCATCCACATGCCGGAGCTGGGCACGCTCACCGGCGCCCGTGCCGCCAGCCTCGCCGGACTCGCCCCGATCACCCGGGAGTCCGGATACTGGAAGGGACGCGGCTTCATCCAGGGCGGCAGGCACCGGTTGCGCCGGCTGCTCTACATGCCCGCGCTGGTCGCGGTCCAGCACAATCCCGACCTCAAGCGCAAGTACGAGGCGCTTGTGGAAAAGGGGAAACCGCCGAAGGTCGCCCTGACAGCCGTGATGCGGAAGCTCCTCGTCCTCGCCAACACGCTGGTGCAGCAGGACCGCATCTGGACGGCGAATGCACCCCGAGCGGGCGCATGAGCGCCATGCGCTCCACCGCGGACGAGCGCATCCGGCTCCGAAGGCTGATCGACCCGGGCAAATGCGACATGGCAACGGCGACGGCGCGAATAACGCCGCAAGGCAAGTCTATGCCGCGACTGCCTAGAACCCGCCAACAGGGCATCCACTTGACATGGATACTCCCGTCGTCGGGAATCCGGAGGGTTCGCTGGAATTCGATCGTGCAGCGTGCCTCGGGGTGCACGTCGGGGAAGCGGAACACCAGGCTGTCGTTCTCCAGAGTGATCATCGAGTCTCCTTCTCCTTGTCGGTTCGTCCTCTACCAGTCGCCGTCCCGCACCTCGCGCACCACGCGGAGAATCGCGTCGTCCGGCGCTTCCTTCAGCTGCCGGATCAGCTCCGCGAAGAGCCGGGGCCGCTTCCGGATAGTCTCCTGAAGTTCGCTCGAGACCTTCCCGGCCAGGGCCAGGAGCACGTCCGGGTCCTCGCCGAGCTCCCGGGCCAGCCGGGACGTCGTGGCCTCCGAAGGCGGGGCCACGTCGCCCCGCTCGATCTTGCTCAAGTACGCCGGCTCGATCCCGACGCGCGACGCCACTTGGCGCAGGGAGAAGCGCTTGTCGCTCCTCCGGAGCTCCTCGCGCCGGCTGCGGACGATCCGGCCAAACTGTGTCATGTGTCATATATACGACACAAACTCAGCGGCGTCAAGGCCGCCCCGGGCCGTCCCGCTCCGGGGTCGACCCGCCCGGCTGCTCCGGCTAGATTGGCGCTGCCGGATCGAGTGATCCCCCGCCTCCCCGCCCATCCACCCCCGCATCGATGGCCGAAGACACCAGGAAACCGCGCGTATTCAGCGGCATGCAGCCGAGCGGAGAGGCGCACCTCGGCAACTACCAGGGCGCCCTCCGCCAGTGGGTCGAGCTCCAGGACGGCCACGAGTGCTACTTCTGCATTGTGGACGAGCACGCGGTCACGGGCGGGGACTATGCGACTGCGGATTTCCCGGAGAGAGTCTTCGATCTCGCGCTGAGCTACCTGGCCGTCGGGCTGGATCCGGAGCGAAGTACGATCTTCGTCCAGTCCGACGTTCCCGCGCACACAGTCCTCGCGTGGCTCTTCAACTCGGTGGCCGCGGTCGGCGAGCTCGAGAGAATGACCCAGTACAAGGACAAGTCCCGGAGCCTTGAGTCCATCCCGGCGGGGCTTCTCAACTACCCCGTTCTCCAGACGGCGGACATCCTCCTCTACCGGGCCGATCTGGTTCCGGTCGGCGAGGATCAGCTTCAGCACCTCGAGCTCTCGCGCGAGATCGCCCGGCGGTGGAATGCCCGCTTCGGCAGGTTCTTCCCCGAGCCGCAGCCAGTGCTCGGCCGGGTGGCGCGGATCCTGGGGCTCGACGCGGGCGCCAAGATGAGCAAGTCGGTCGGCAACACGGTCGGGATCCTGGCGGAGCCGGAGGAGGTCTGGACACGGGTCCGGACCGCGGTCACGGACCCGCAGCGCGTCCGGAAGACGGACCCGGGCCGTCCCGAGGCGTGCAACGTCTTCACCCTGCACGGGCTCTTCACCTCGCCGGAGGAGGTGGAGGACATCGGGAGCCAGTGCCGGGGCGCGACCCGGGGGTGCGTGGATTGCAAGCGGATCCTGGCCGATCGCATCTCCGATCACTTCGACGAGACGCGGGAGCGGGCGCGGGAGCTGAGGGCCCATCCGAAGAGGATCCTCGAGATTCTCGACGCCGGGGCCGAGCGGGCGCGACGGGAGGCCGGGGAAACGCTGGCCGAGGTCCGCGACCGGATGGGGATGGGCTGGCGGGGTCTCGCGGAGCTCGCGTAGGGGTGCCGGCCGCGACGGAGGATGAGAGGGGACGGAGCGGTCCGTGGCCGGCTTGACCGGGCACCGGGGAGGCAGCGGGCCTCCACCGCCACGAGATCCCGGGCATCGATGCGGGCCGATGTGTGCGTACGGACCCGAGGCGGAGGGGGCGTGATGTCGGGGCGGAGCGTCGAGGCCGTGGCACTCGCCCTCACGGGGGTCTTCGTCCCCGCGACGAGCCCCTTCGATCCGGTGACGGGCGACCTCGACCTGGTCTCTCTCCGGTCGAATCTGAGGCGTGTCCTCTCCGCTCCCGTGCAGGGGCTCGTGATCGGGGGGACGACGGGCGAGGCGCTCCTCCTGAGCAGGGAGGAGCGGAGGGCAGCCCTCGAGGCGGCGGCGGAGCTCATCGACCAAGAGCGGCTGCTCATCGCCGGAACGGGCGCCGAGTCCACGCGCGAGACGATCCAGCTGAGCGTCGAGGCGGCGGAGGCGGGGGCGGACGCGGTCCTCATCCAGCCTCCCGCCTATTACCGGAAGGCGATGAGCGACCGGCTCCTCGCGCTTCACTACCGGGCCGTCGCGGACGCGTCTCCCCTCCCC
This sequence comes from Longimicrobiales bacterium, assembly GCA_965218255.1. Lineage (GTDB taxonomy): Bacteria > Gemmatimonadota > Gemmatimonadetes > Longimicrobiales > Gaopeijiaceae > JAAXGI01. Next base: position 16,683 of record CBDCKJ010000002.1, read on the forward strand.
GTCATTTTGTATCAGGCCCCTCTCACCTGCAGCACGCTCGAGCTCTCGACGCCGCTCGTCGCCGGGCTCTCCGAGCACCCGGCGATCATCGGCATCAAGGACTCCCGCGGGAAACTCCCCGCGCTCGGCGCGCACCTCGGAGCGGTGGCCGAGGGGTTCCGGGTCCTCGTCGGGAATGGCGCGAAGCTCTATGCGGCGCTCGAGATGGGTGCGGCCGGCGGGATCCTCGGCGTCTCGAACCTGGTTCCGGCCGAGGCGGCCGAGATCTACCGGTGCCAGAGCGAGGGGCGCCGGTCGGAGGCGGGCCGGATCCAGGAGCGGCTCGCGCCGCTGCACAACGAGATCGTGGCCGGCCTGGGCGTCCCGGGCGTGAAGGCGGCGCTCGACCTCATGGGGGCCTCCGGAGGCGCCCCCCGCCCCCCCCTCGAACCCGCGGACGCCCGCGCGGTCCGGAAAATCCGCGACCTCCTCAGGGGCGCGGCTAGCGATACTGTCTGAACCGCTACCCTGCAGCTGAGTGCTCGTGTGGCGCGAACGCCCGCTCATGGCATTCGACGAACTGACCGATCTCGTGCCTGGCTTCCTCGGGACTCTCGAAGCCGTAGAGGTAAAGACGCTCCTCGTTGAGGGTCTGGACAAAGCGTTTGACGACCCTTTGCCAACGTCCGATGGTCTGTACTGGAGTCAAAAGCCCCGGTCACACACCCGAATGCCGCTAGCCCGGATCGCTCACCAGGGCTGTGTGTGATGGGACGTCTACATGGGTCAAGGGTAGTATTGGCAGTGACTTACCCTGATTTGTGGAGCGATTCCCATCATGACACAGTGTGTACGGGGTCCCGTGGTGTTTCGAGGTGCGGGGCGGCGTGAGGTCATAGGCCGATTTGACGGCGGGCGGATGTCGTCGGACGGGGGAGCGCTGCTATTGCGGGATGCGGACAAGGTTGTGGGGCTGAGCGCACGGATGGCGGCCTGCTTCGACGACTACCGGGATCCGACCCGAACGGAGCACTCGCTCGAAGCGCTGGTCAGACAGCGGGTGTTCGGGCTCGCGCTGGGTTACGAAGATCTCAACGATCATGACGAGATTCGAAGGGACAGCATGCTGGCGCTGGCGTGCGGGCGTGGCGACCTGACGGGCGAACAGCGGGCGCGGGCACGGGACCGGGCGTATCCCCTGGCGGGATCGAGCACGCTGAACCGGATGGAACTGGGATGCCCGGATACGGTCGCGGGCGATCGCTACAGGAAGATCGTGGCCGACCAGGATGAGTTGGATGGTCTGTTTGTGGATGTGTTCGTGGACATGCATCCGGAGCGACTCGCGGAGATCGTGATCGATCTCGATGCCACGGATGACCCGGTGCACGGCAAGCAGGAGGGGGGTCAGTTCCACGGATACTACGGCCACTATTGCTATCTGCCTCTGTACATCACCTGCGGCGACCATGTGCTCGGCGTACGCCTTCGCCCGTCGAGGATCGATGCCTCGGCGGGTGCGCTCGAAGAGTTGGAGCGGGTGGTCGAGCGGATCCGGGACCGCTGGCCTGAAGTGGAGATCACGGTTCGCGGCGATTCGGGCTTCTGCCGTGAGGAGCTCATGGGGTGGTGCGAGCAACACGGCCTGTCCTACGTGTGAGGCTCCAGGGGATGATCGAGGGGGAGATGGAGGCATCGAGGCTCGCGCGCCGGGAGAGTGGTGAGGCGTCACGCCGGTATCGCGATGGCCGCTACCGGACGATAGAGAGCTGGAGCTGCGAGCGACGGGTGGTGGGCAAGGCAGAGTGGCTGCCCGGCAAGCGTGGCTACAACCCCCGATTCGTCGTCACCGACATCCCGAAGGACAGGATCGGGGCGAGGGCCCTGTACGAGGATCTCTACTGTGCACGGGGCGATATGGAGAACCGGATCAAGGGGCAGCAACTCGATCTCTTCGCCGACCGGACCTCGTCCCACACGATGCGGGCCAACCAGCTGCGGGCGTACTTGTCGGCCTTCGCAGGTGTTGTGATCCAGATCATCCGCACGTTCGGGCTGAAAGCCACCAGGCTGGCGAGGGCTCAGGCCGGGACCATCCGCACTCGGCTGCTGAAGATCGCCGGATCGGTCAGGATGACGACGCGAAAGATCTGGATCTCGCTCTCCTCGGTCTACCCGTGGCGCGAACTCTTCAAACGGGTCGCTCGCAACCTCGAGCAGCCGCTGATCAGCTACACCCAGCACCCGCGTAACGCCTCCGAGCCTTGCCCCCCCTGCGCCTCGGATGGGTTCACTCCGGGGCGGTGGCTCGGCGTCCGCTGCACTCCCGGTTCACGCACGGTTCACGGATACATCGCCCCGCTCAGCACCCAAGTCGCTGCTTCCCACCCTCGCCGAGGACCCACCGCACCCTGACCTTGCCCCCCGCTCTTCCGCAAGGCGAGATCCCGCACTCTCAGCACCCCTGGTGACGGATCCGGGCTAGGCCCCACCAACGACGACGCTCCGCCGTAACCTCAGGCTGTAGGCCCGAATCCTCCAGAACGCTCCTCGTGGTAACGATGTGACCGACGAGCCTACGCAACGGCTTCCTCGACGATCTCCCACGCGCGCTTATCCGAATCGATCCGGGCGCGGCACCCTTGGGGGAGCACGAACTGAGGCGCCGTATGCCCGAAGTCCATGTCCATGATGATCGGGAAGCTGAAGTGGCGGGTCCGCTCAAGCACCACATCGCGAAGCTCCTGCCGCCATCATCGATGATCAGGGCTGGAGGCGCTACCGTGAAGGCGGTACGTCGCGCCGCTGCTGTGAGGATGGTCGCGATCACGGCGTCGCGTCTTGCTCGCAGCTCGGCCCGCCTCTGACGGCGCAATCCCTATCTGTCACCGAACGGACATCGCCGTCTTCCAAGCGGTGAGAGCCCGCTCTTCGTGAAGCTCGGGCCCGCCACCCGCAGGCACTGCTGGACTGATGGTAGTCGGGTGCGAGTGCCGCCATCTGGTAGGGAACGTCTGATGGCGTTCAAGCGACGCAGCACGTTCTAGTTGGACATCGCTCCCCGTGAATAGGGGCGCAGAATCGCCCCCCCTCAGCTGCTCCGGGAGGCTCTCAGGACCCTCTTCTCTAGCCCGAAAGCCGAGGCCCATTTCCAATCTTCGTGACTCGGCTCCCTCTCTGCGGGTCCTTACCCACGTTCTCGGATCTCTTGCCCGTCCTCTTCGCCCGCCCGCCTTGCCGTCCCCGTGCCTCTCGATGGGGCGGCTTGCTTCCTCGGCCTTATTCGCCCGCGTCCTGTTGTTCCACAGCTAGGCGGCGAAGGGTCTCCTCACGCTCCGCTACCGCTCGCTCGAACGCCTCGTCGCTATCGAAGTAGGTGATGCCCACCTGTGCGTGGGACATCTCGTCGACCGTGCGGCGTCCGTAGACTACCCAGCGGTCGGGGTTGGGGTTGTTCAAGTTGTTGGCCGTGTTGTCGTACTCGGAGGTGATCACGAGAACCGTACCCCGCGGAAGCAGCGGCATGGCGTGGTCCTCGTAAAGGTACGTGATGTGCCAGCGGAAGTCCCAACCCAACCGATTCAGCACCTCCACCCGACCATCCGGGTAGATAGCCTCGAAAGTCATGCTCTTTCCCAGCAAGTGCTGATGCGCCCGGAGGCTATAGATGCGCGCTGGCTGTTCCAATACGTGCACGCCCTGTGTGACCTGCGTACCGTGGGGCGGAATAAGGATGGTCTGCCCAGCGCGAAGCGAGCTGAAGCCGCTCTCGCCCACCGTCTGCTGCTCTGGCACGTAACCGTCCGGATAGAACCACACGCCCACTTGGACCACATCGTCAAGCACGGGCTTCCCGATCGGGAAGTAGTGGATGTTCCAAAGCACACGATCTCCGGGCTCGAACTGCATCCCGGTGTCCGCTGGGAAGACCTCCCACCGCTTGCCCACCACGAACCGCGAAATGGCCGATGAAGAGACGTCGGCCCCGAGAGGGATCTTGTAGGAGTTGGCGTGGTGGGTCGCGGGCCGGCCCGTTTCGGTGGGCTTGGTTTCGACGGCCATCGCCCAACGTGTCTCGGTAAGGCCCTCGATCGGGACTTCCGGCTCCCACCACTGGTCCAGACCGTTCGGGTCGATCGTGTAGGGCTCGGAGCTGATTACCATGTCCGGAGGCCGGCCCAGCATCTCCTCGAGCTCCCAGGCTGTCCAATCCGGCCACTCCACGGGAGGAGGCAGCTTGGCCGGATCTCCCAAGGTTGCCCCGCCATCCACCCAGGCGACGACCGTGCGAATCTCCTCATCCTCTAGGGAGATATCGTTCTTGAACTCCTGAATCCCGACCCGCTTGTCGACGTGCCACGGTGGCATCATGCGCGATTCCACCTTGGATTTGATCATGGATGCCCAGGGCCGGACCTCGTCATACGTAGTCAGGGCCATCGGAGCCATTCCGCCTTCCTGATGGCACTGCTGACAAGACTGCTGCAAGATCGGGGCGACATGCTCGGCGAAGGTCGGGCTGCCATCCTGGGACACCCCCACGGCGGGGTTCGAGAGAAGCCCGAACGCAGCCAAGGCCAGCAGTCCCCTCCAACCGCGCATCGGGCTTGCTTGCACGTTCGTCCGGTCCCTCTCGATCTCGACGTTCATTTGTTGCCTCCGCTTACCCAGGGTGGCTGTCGTCCTGCCACCACACATGATGGCTGTATCTTGGCCTATCGACTGGCTATCGTGTCACCGCCACTCCAACATACGCATTCGTCCAGCAACAGTGCTGCATCAGCGCACCCAGGTGTTCGAGCGCGGTGGCACGAAACACGTAGTCCCCAGGTTGGCTGAAGGTTACCGTCGTCGTGACCTGCCCGCTCGACCCTATGTCGATCGTCTTCTGCGAGAAGCTTGCCTCAGCCGGTCCCTGATGGTGGTACCAGGTCAGCGTAGTGCTCGGGCGGGACAGCAGATCCACCCAGACGCTGAGGCTGAAGGGCTCTCCGACCCGCGCCGCGAGAGGGCCCGTCGTTGGACCCCGGCGACCCCTTCCCGACGGCCCACTCTCTCCGAAGCTCAGCACCGGCGCTTCGGGCGCGAAAGTCAGGCTCTCAAAGTCCTGCATGTCGAACTCGTCGTGGTCCGCCCTGCCCGGAGCGGAATACTCCTCTCCACGAATGCGTAGAGTCCAGACGAGCGCATCACCGAAATCACCGGGAACTGTAACAGCGAAGGTGCTCTCGTGTCGGAGCTGTCGGCCTGGCTCGAGAGGAGCCACCTCGAAGAACGTCGGTTGAAGGCCGTCGAACTGACTTGGCTCGATATAGTTGTCCGGACCGAGCGGGATATGAACCCGGATCCTGCATCCGAATATAGGAAAGCACCGCCCAAGGCCTTAAGTTTCAAGGAGTTCCCGCTAAGAACGCCTCGAAACGGAGGGCACCCAGACGGTGCGACACCATCATACCGGGAGCAGGCCTCATATACAAGGCGCCAGCCGGCCGCTGCGCGTCCGTCACAGCGCGCGGAACCTCACCGACGGCGCCGGTCTCGTGCTCGTGCGCAAGCTCTTCGACCGGTTCGGCCTGGCTGGCTGGATCGACGGGCGGGCAGCGAAGGAGAAGGGGTTCTTCCGCCCGGGGCTGATGACGGAGGTGTGGATCACGCTGCTGCTCTACGGTGGTGGGGTGATCGACGACCTCCCCCTGCTCGACCGCCGCGGCGTGCGCCGGATCTTCGGCTGGGTCCGCGTCCCGGACCCCACGACCTTCGGGCGCTGGCTGAGGCGGGCCAGCGGGCGCATGGTCCCGCTCCTCGACGAACTCCTCTGGAGGATGGTCCGGCAGCGCTGGGCGCTACGGGCCGGTGGGGTCCCGAAGAAGCTGACCCTGATGCTGGACTCGACCGTCGTGGTGCGGTACGGGCAGAAGCAGGCCGGGGCTGAGAAGGGCTACAACCCGAAGAAGCGGGGCCGTCGCTCCCATCATCCGATCGTCGCCTTCGTCAAGGAGACCGGGGACTGCCTGGGGGTGCGCTGGCGGGCGGGCAATGCCCACACGGCCGAGGGAGCCACGCAGTGGCTGGAAGAGCTGGTGGGGCGGTTGAAGGGCGCCGGCGTCCGTGAGATCACGGTGCGCCTCGACAAGGGTTTCATCAGCAAGGAGATGGTCGAGACACTCCAGGAGCTGGACGTCTTCTTCCTCCTCAAGGTGCCCCGCTACCCTTGGCTGGAAGGGTTGCGCAACCGGTGGCACCACTCGAAGAAGGGCGAAGAGATCTTCCCGGAGGGGGAGGAGCTATGGAGCGCGACAGGCTCGCTCTGGGGTGCGCGTCTCCTCACGACCCAGACCAGGAAGCCTCTCAGGACCGAGGAGGGCACACTCGATCTCGACACCTATGAGGTCGGGCTCCAGGCGGACGTACTGACGAATATCCCGGGCATCCACGCTCTGACCGCCTGGCGCCTGTACAATGCCGGTGCCGTGGTCGAGCACCGGATCGAAGAGCTCGGCCAGCTCTCGGCCGGCAAGACCGCGGTCGACCACCTCGGGGGCAACGCCCTCCTCTGGGGCCTCTCGGCCGTCACCTACCAGACCCTTCATACACTGCGCCGGCACTTCCTCACCGGCTCCTGGCGTACGGCACAGCCCAAGCGGGTCCGGCTCTGGGTGATCCGGCTCCCCGCCAAGCTGACCACCCACGCACGCAAGACCTATCTGCAGTTGCTGCGCGATGAGCCCGTCCGTCTGCGTACTCTCGCGGCCCTGCGGGGACTCAACCACAACATCCCGCCCCCAGTGCCCGCCTGAGGCCGTTCGCCGCACCCAAGGCTATCCGGGTCGCATGCCAAATCGTGGGACCCGTGTCTCCAACGGTCTCCCGGCGCGCCAATGTTCGGCTTCTCTTCGCCCCACTGCCGTAGGGCCACAACCCTCATCGCCCACTACCCCCTGCTCCCACCGCCCTCCTCCACCCGACCGGCGTCAATCACCGGCAACAACCGCCTGAAACAGCCCCTTCCGCTGGATCCGGGATGAAGGGTCTCCTCGGTGTTCAGATTGAAGTAACCGAAGCTGAGGGTGATCGTCCCATCCGGGTTAGGAATCCATCCCTCGAAGACGGGGATGACGGGCTCGCCGAACGGCAGTACGGTCGTGGACCGGAACTGTGGCCAGTCGGCCGGGGCTCGCTGCGGTGGCTCCTGCGCGCCAACGCCGGGCACCGAGCAGAGCAGCGATGCTGCGGCCACGAGGTGACGAGCGTTCCAGACCCGGAGCGGCGCTCCAACCACCCCCGCCGGCGACGTTCCTGTTCCTGAGACGGCGAGTCGAGCCAGCCGCCAGCACCGACTGACGCCGGGTGGCACATGTGCAGGGGGCCTTCGCATGACGATCCTCTCTCCTGCTATGGGCTCACTGTGATCCTAACGCTTCCGTTCCTCCAGTAACAGAAGAACTCGAAGAAAACCGGAGATGACGTTGAACGCGACAACTCGGAGAACGTACTCACCGGCCGATCTGAGGAGGTCTCGGTCTCCCTCCGTCCCTCACCGGCGACGTCAACTTCGTGCTCTGAGGGGCTGGACCTCACCTACCCCGGGCGCTGATGCTTCACCCAGCGTAGGTTGATCGACCGCCGGTCCTCACGGTGCGGCCTGTTGCGGGAAGCCCAGACTTCAACGGGGAGAGACTCGCCCATTCTCACAGCCCGAGGCCCGATGGCAATGCCAGCCTGCGTATGTGGACGCCCCCCTGTTGGCAAGCCTGACTTCGAGCAGAGGATCGGTTGCATTCAGGTCAGGTACTGTCGTCGCCGTCTTCCACCCTCCGCGTCACACCCTCAATGCCCGGCCCCTTCATCAGGCGCGCCACTCGCTTCTGGCCCACCCGCTCGCCCGCCGTGCCGTGTGGATCCGCGGACGGCCGTAGGTCTCCAGGCTGTCGCTCCAGATCAACCGGATCTGGCCCTGAAGGTAGACATCACGCCGGACCCGCCCCGATGCAGGACGCTTCAGCCAGTCGTAGTACCCGCTGGAGGAGAGACGCAGCACCCCGCACATGGCTACAACCGGAAACGCGGCCTGGCTCGCCTTCATGAACGCCTGCCCCCGCTGGAGATCGAGTCGCTCTCCCGCGCAATCCAGGCGGCTGCTCGCTTTTGGAATTCGCGTTCCATCCGCAGCCGCTTTTTCTCCCGCTTCAGGCGCAGCAGTTCGATGCGCGCCTCGGTCGTCAGCCCGTCGCTGCGGTGCTCTTCTTCCAAGTTCCCCTGGTTGACCCAGTTGCGGATCGATTGCTCCGAGGGCTCGAACTCCCGCTCAAGCGACCCCGGACTACGATTGGTCCTCACGAACTCGACGATCTGCTCCCTGTACTCGGGTGGATCCCCCCCCTGCTTCCCGCCATGGCTCACCTCCTCCGTTGGCCCGAATGGAGAGGTGTCCCTCTTCGCGGGGCAGCTCCACCCGGTAAAGTTGACATCCAGCCGATACAGCCCCATATAGTGACGCATGTGATACATAACATTTGGGGGGAGGTACATGGCCATGGCGAGCCCATTTTTCAAGAACGTCCGTAGTGTGGTACCTGCACTTCTCCTCCTCTTTGGCGTCATGGGGGGGTCCGTTCAGGCCCAGACGGGGACCGTATCGGGTGAGATTGTCAATCTCGATACACGGCAGCCTGTGGGAACGGCCCAGGTCTTCATTTCAGCTCTCGACCTGGGGGTCCTGTCTGAGGTGAGCGGTCGCTACGTCCTCCCGGCCGTGCCCCCGGGCACTCATGCGGTGACGGTGGAGCGGATCGGCTTTACCTCCGTAACACAGGAGATCGTAGTGAGCGCTGGCCAGACCGTCGTTTTGAATTTCGACCTGAACGAGGCGGCGCTACAACTCGATGAAATCATCGTCACAGGCACTGCAGGCGGGACCCAAAGGCGGGCGGTGGGGAATGCCGTCTCCCGCGTGGAGGTCGATCCTCTGGCGAGGATCGCGCCGGTTTCAACTCTGGAGCAGGCGATCGGAGCCAATGTTCCGGGACTGACCTTCTTCGCCTCGGGCTCGGCCCCAGGCCAATCGGGCGGTGATATTCGTATCCGTGGATCTTCGAGCCAAGCGCTTACGAACGCGCCAATCGTCTACATCGACGGCGTTCGTATGGAAGCCAACAACGCCAACACGGCTTCAGGTAGCGGGCAAAGATCAAGGCTCGATGACATCAACCCCGAGGACATCGAGAGTGTCGAGGTGATCAAGGGTCCTGCTGCGGCGACGCTCTATGGCACCGAGGCATCGAACGGGGTGATTCAGATCATTACGAAGCGGGGCGAGACGGGGGCACCCGTGTTCGATGCCTCCGTCGGGGGGGGGGTTAGGTGGCTGCACAATCCACCAAAGGTGTTCGGCACGGTCTACGGAACCCACCCTGTGACGCACGAACTTTTGTCGATGAATGTCTATGACAGTGAGGAGGCCCGACTCGGCTATCCAATTTTCACGTATGGAAACCAATACGACGCCGATCTTCAGGTCAGAGGCGGCACAGACCGTTTGCGGTACTTCGCATCGGGCTCCCGGGGGAGAGCGCAGGGAATTCGGGACTATAACGTGGACACCAAAACGTCCATCCGGACTTCGCTTTCCTTCCTTCCTAGAGAGGACTTGGATATCCGGGTAAACCTTGCTTATAATATCCAGGGAACCCGGGCGATGAGTACGGAATATACGGATATGTACTGGGCTGGCCCGGACGACAGACTATTTGAAGGGGGCGTCGATGGCCCTAGTCTTGGCTTTTTCCGGGTTCCTCCCGAAGAACGTCGCAACCAAGAAATAACGTTGGCTCGCGACCGAACCAACGTAAGTGTTGAGATAAACTATCGTCCATTTACCTGGTTTTCCAACCGCCTGGTGTTCGGAAGGGATCTGAACTTTGAGCGGGAAGGGTACCTACTTCCCCGGCAACCGGGTGGAACGACCAACCCCTTCTTTCGGAGCACCGGGGACGGCCGCCGCCGAATTGACAGCCGTAAGATCGATCTGGGTACGTTTGACTATAATGCGACGGCAACGCTGGGTCTCACTGATAACATAGGGTCGGCTACCTCATTCGGCCTTCAGTATTATTCGAACGAGAATAGCTTTCACCGATCACAGGGCGACGACTTCGCCACTTCGGCCCTGACCACCGTGAGCGCTGCAGGGCAGAACTCTGCCATTGAAACCTTCGTTGAGAATGTTACGCTCGGTTTCTTCGTCCAGCAACAATTTGACTGGGGGCAGCGCCTTTTCTTGACCGGCGCCGTTCGCAAAGACGACAACAGCGCTTTCGGCAGCGAATTCAGCGGGGCCACGTACCCGAAGGCGAGCGCGACTTGGGTGATAAGTGAGGAGAGCTTTTGGAATGTGGACTTGGTGGAGACATTGCGCCTGAGATCGGCATGGGGACAGGCAGGGCAGCAGCCGGACGTCTTTGCGGCCACACGGTTGTATGAGCCCCTACCAGGCCCAGGTTTTGTGCCGATACTCACGCCACAGACCATCGGAAATCCGGAGCTCGGGCCGGAGAAGGGCGAGGAGCTGGAACTTGGGTTCGACGCCACCTTGCTTGATGAGAGAGTGAACCTGGAATTTACGGCGTTTTGGCGTGACACCAAGGACGCGATCGTGACCAAGCAGATCGCTCCGTCAATCGGAATTCCGGGGACCCAGTTGGTCAATGTCGGGGGGATCAGTAGCTGGGGCACTGAGACTTCCATCGGCGTGGCGGTCCTCACCGAGAATCCGGTGCGGTGGGACATTCAGGCGTCGCTTGCCAGCCAGAACAACGAGATCGTGGATCTGGGAGGACCCCAGATCATGATTCCCGTGCGCAGGGCCAGGCACCACATCGAGGGGTTTCCGCTGGCCTCGATTTTCGGTTACGAGATCCTCTCCGCGGAGTTTCTGCCCGGAACAAGTGTTGTGAACAAGGACACTTGGCTGTGTGACGGCGGGACCGGGAAGGGCGGGAGGGAAATAGGCGGCCCGGCGGTTGACTGCGACGATGCTCCCCTACTCTTCCAGGGCTCAGGGGAACCGCACTACCTCGTCAATTTCACCTCGACGTGGACTCTGTGGGAAGACCTCCAGGTCTACGGCTCCATCGATGGGCTTGTTGACTACTGGTCGGTTGACGACGGGTGTGCCGCGAACCACCTGACCGTCAGGAACTCACTGGCGGCTCAGAAACAGGATGACCCGATTTTCGTGGCCCACATGAACTTACGCCGTCAGGGCGCCTGTGAGTACAAGAACGGCTTCCTGAAGCTTCGGGAGCTAGGCGCAAGATACTCATTTCCTGCTGCGCTTGCTCAGAGGCTCGGTGCGGCTCGGGCGTCGCTATCCGTGGGAGCCAGAAACCTTAACACTCTCTACCGTGCACAGGAGTGGACGGACTTTGGCATCCGCATCGCAGATCCGGAAGGGTACCTGGCTAGCGAGAACTTTGGAGGTGAGACGCGGCTCGTAGTGCCTCCGCAGGTCATAATAAACGCGACTTTGAGAGTCTCGTTCTGATGAGTGGCGTGTCGGAATCGCAACGGTTGATAAAGTCTGATACCAGAGGCGTTTGCCTTGCGGAGGGTATAACAATGGTGACGGATCCTAGAGAGAATAGGCGGAAAAATTGGAGGGACAATGGGTTAGGCGGAGGTGTTCGCGTTTCTTTGGCACTCCTGGGGATGGTGTTTTTGCCGGTGGTAGCCTGCGACAGTCTTCTAGAGGTGGACATCCCTGGATCGGTGTTCGAGGACGATCTGCACGATCCACGGCTGGCGGAAACTTTGGCGGTGAGCGCCCAGGGGGACTTCGAGTGCGCGTACAAGACGTACCAACAAACGACGGGTCTTTGGGCCGACGACTTCGAGGTCTCAGGTGCCGCCCGAGACCTTGGCGTCATCGGAGCCCGGCTCCCCTTCATCAGTATCTACGGGCAAGTCACGGGATGTCAGAGTATGACTGCGCTCTGGACCCCTCTCCACGTGGCTAGGTTCCAGGGAGAGAGAGGGGCGGAAATTCTTGAGGAATTCTCTGACGAAGCCGTCCCGAACAAGAGTTTTCTTATTGGAAAATCCTTGGTCCACGCGGCCTATGCATACGTTTTTCTGGCCGAAGCCTATTGTTCTCTGGCCTTCGATCAAGGCCCGGAGGTACCACGTGAGGCCGGCTTCGAGTTGGCGGTAACGAGGTTCACCGAGGCGATGCAGGCCCTTAGCGGAGCTACAGGGGGAGACGCTGCGGAAGCTGCCGATCTCATGAATTTCGCGCGGGTGGGGCGCGCGCGAGCGAACCTTAACTTGGGAAACGACTCGGAGGTGGTGTCTGACGCCAGTCAAGTTACCCAAGGCTTTGAACGTACGGCGTTCTCATCTTCGGGGGATGAGCGCCTCTACGCCCCTATCGTGGACGCCAACACCGTCGAGCCCGGTGGAGTCTGGACTCTCCATCCGAGGTGGTGGAACCTAACCGTACCGTACGAGGGCGGGGTGCCGGACCCGAGGGTGCCGGTCTTTCACGTCGGGCTTGGTCTAGGGCATGACGGCATTACAGATGTCTGGGCGAACCTCAAGTATACGTCGAGGGATGACGACATCCGAATCGCCGACTGGGCAGAGGCTCAGCTAATGATCGCCGAAGTGGAATCTGGCAGAGGCAATGGGGCGAGAGCCGTGGAGATCATCAACATGCTGCGTGACACCCACGAAGAACTAGTTGGCAACCACGTCGACCCGGCAGGCATGAGCCAGAATGAGATTATTGAACTGGTGCGGGAGGAACGTCGACGGGAGCTCTGGTTGGAAGGAACCCGGATGGGAGACAAGCTGCGATGGGATGAGCCTTGGGACACAGGCGTCAGCGACCATGGAACGGCGTATGGCACGGACACATGCATCCCGTTGCAGGAAGCTGAAGTTCTGAATAATCCGAACTTCTTCTGAGGGGTTCCGGGACTTGCCCGGGCGATCGGCGGGTAGGACAGGCGATGGGTCCCGGAGTCTGATGTTCAGGCTCCGGGCATTGTCTTTTCTTGCCCACGGCGGGACCCACGGCAAGGCGGACCGGTGTCGGCGATGCAGCTATACGGCGAACTATCCCTTCGCTGGATCGGTCAGGAATCACTGGAACGGCCAAAGGGGTATCATTCGCGAGGCTAGGTCTATTTCTTCTCACTCCTTCGGAGCGTCCTCGATGAAACCGGTTCTGCCTGCGGGCCTACTCCTTGCCGGCGTGATTCTGTGCCCATTTACATCAGCGAGCCCGGAACTTTCGGCATGAAGATCCTCCTGGATGAGGCCACTGTGGGTTCTGATATTGGTGTTAGCCCGGAACACTTCTGCCTGGAGCCAAGATTTTCACGCACGTGTATATTGAGGGGGGGACGTAGATCCTCTCTACATCATGAGCGGTGAAATAGAGCTGGTCGTCGTCGGCACGGCGGTGAGCGCCCGCGAGGGTTCGGCCGTATTATGTTCCTCCCGGCGTTCCCCAGTGTCCCCGGTGCCAACGGGGGTCGAACCGGTCCAGGTCTATTCGCCGGGAGGTGCCGAGCAGCGGTTCAGGGACTGGCGCGTCGAGTAGCCACAAGAAGGGGGCTGCCGGCCCACCTCAACGCCGCAACGTTCAGGTTATTTAGTCAAGTGTGCAGTCTCACTTTTTCCAGAGCCGACCGATGATCCGTTTTTCCGCACGCTTCATCATGTGTCTTTTCGGGTCGATGGTTGCCCTCCTGTTGTTCCAAGTCCCAGCCCACAGTCAGCAGGAGGCGCGTCTTCAGGGCATCGTCGTTGACGAAGCCACACGTCAACCTATCCGCTCTGCCACGGTCACCTTGGTTGAACAAGACTTGGCAGTAGAGGTGGGGTGGCGTGGGACCTTCGCCTTTCCGGATGCTCCGATGGGGCCGGCCACGGTTCGCGTGGATGCGCCAGGACGCCCCAGTTTGACGCAGGAGGTGGAAGTCTCGCCTGAGACCGTCGCTTATCTACAGTTCGTGGTCCCGGAAATCAGCGCGTTCATCTCCGAATTGCTCGTGCAAGGACCCCGTGAGTTTGAAGGGAGGATGGAGAGCGCTGCGGACCTCGTTGTGAGGGAGGTGCCCGGCACCCTGGCTGTCGATTACGCTTTGGGTTTTCAGAACAATCCCCCAGTGAAGCTGCGAGGGTCCAGCACCATTTCCTCTTCCAGTGAGCCGCTGATCTTCCTCGATGGGATTAGGCTGGAAGGAATGGGGCGGGCACTGGAGACCCTCAGTCAGATCCCCGCCTCTGACGTGAAGGACGTGAGAGTGCTGCGGGGCCCGGCCGCTGCGTTTCTTTACCCCTTAGCGTCCCATGGTGCAATCCTCGTTGAAACAGGGGTGGACCGAAACAATCAAGAGGATCGGTGAGAGTGCTGCGGGGCCCGGCCGCTGTGTTTCTTTCCCCCTTAGCGTCTCGTGGTGCAATCCTAGTTGAAACGGGGGTAGACCGAGGCGATGAAGAGAATTGGGCTGATCCCCAGCGCGTGGGACTTACGAGCGACTCCCTATCCCAGATAGATTGCGAGCAACGAGGTCTTCCCTTGGCATCACCCGACGTCCGCGTCCAGGTGTCCCCGGAGACCCCTCTTAAGCGAGCCAATCGAATCAGACGGCGTGCGGTCGATCTCCGAGGCGCTCCCGGCTTCGCCGGCAGCATCACTCGGCTTAGACAGAGGCTTCAATGAGCATCCATGGAAGAGGGGAGACGGAACACATGCGCGTGCTACCTAGCTGTGTGGTCCTTGCGTTGACCTTGGGGGCGTTCAGCGTGGACGCACAGGTCAACGATTTCCAGCCAGTTACAGACGAGGTGCTACGCAATCCTTCTGATGCTGATTGGCTCCAGTGGCGGCGCACCTACGATGGTTGGGCATACAGCCCGCTCGACCAGATCAACCGCGAGAACGTCGGAAACCTACAGTTAGTGTGGTCTCGAGCGTTGAACGATGGAGGAGTAGAGCTTATCCCGCTCGTACATGACGGAGTCATGTACATTCCCCATCCGGGAGGCGTCATCGAGGCGGTGGACGCCACGACAGGTGACCTGATTTGGCAATACCGCCGCGAACCCCCGGAAACCGCCGGCCGTTTCGGAGGTGGTGGTACCACTCGTAACATCGCGATCTATGACGACAAGATCTTCTTCGCGGCGCCAGCCGATGGCTTTCTCATCGCCCTCGACGCCCGAACTGGAGCGGTGATTTGGGAGACGGAGATAACGCGGCCGGAGGATAGGGCTCGCCACTCATCCGGACCGATCGTGGTTCGTGGCAAGGTCCTCACCGGGCGAGCCTGTAATGTCGGTGGTCTGGCGGAAGGCTGCTTCATTGCCGCTCACGATGCCGAAACGGGCCAGGAAGTGTGGCGCAGGCATACCGCCGCCCGGCCCGGCGAGCCCGGTGGCGATACTTGGGGGGGTGTTCCTGTCGAAGAGCGCCAGCACGTATCGGTCTGGATTCCTGGCACCTACGACCCGGAGCTCGACCTGGTGTACTGGGGCACCGGGGTTCCCGGCCCATATACTGCGATAGCGCGCGGCTTCGGTGGAGAATATCAGGGCGATCTGCTGTATTCCAACTCTACGCTCGCGTTGAACTCGGAAACAGGTGAAATCGTCTGGTACTATCAGCATCTGCCAGGAGACGATCTCGATATGGACCACGTCCATGAGAGAATCCTTGTAGATACTACTTTTGAGCCTTCGGATGAGCTCGAGTGGTACAATCCCGCCGTTGCGGGTGAAGAGCGAAAGGTGCTGTGGGCTGCTGGAAAGGCGGGTATCCAGTTTGTGCTTGATCGTGAGACCGGGGAGTTCCTGTGGGCACGACCGATGCTTCACCAGAACGTCGTACTCGACATCGATGATACCGGTCGTGTCATAAAAGACACAGACCTTATCCACAAGGAGTTCGGTGACGTTCTCGTCGCAGGCCCTAGGGCCGGGAAGGACTGGTGGTATGGAACGTATAGCCCGCTCACCAACGCGGTGTATCAGCCGCTTCTCAACGCGTGGGTTCGGCAGACAAGTCTCGAGTTTACCGGGACTGGTAATGCCGCGTCCCGGCAAACGATCTCTTCACCTGATCAAACAAACCTCGCTGGAATGGTTAAGGGGTATAACGTCGCGACCGGTGAACTCCTATGGGAGCGCAAGCAGGCCGCTCCGTGGCTCGGTGGGCTAGTCGCCACAGGTGGTGGTCTGCTCTTCGGCGGTGACATGAATCGAAGATTCAGGGCGCTAGATCAGGAGACGGGAGAGGTGCTGTGGGAATCGATTCTTAACAGTAGGATCACGGGCGGGGCTATTAGCTATGGTGTTGGCGGTCGGCAGTACATCGCGGTTGCGTCGGGCGGTAACACAAACGGCTCGTACGAACGCTTCGACCTTACGCCCGATGTGCAACTGGAGGCGCCAACGGGCAGCAACACTATATTCGTCTTTGCCTTGCCCGAGTCCGAGTAGGAACGGTCGCCGCTGGCGAAGAGCGGAAATCGGATTGCTTCTCACCTCGCGCGAGAGCATCGATGATGCTGCTTCACTAGCAGGAGCGCAGCAGCGGTTCGGAGATTGGCACACCGAGCCAGCCGCTGGAAAGGGATGCTCGGAACGGACATTGGCGATAGTTTCACTGAGGTGGTTTCCTTGAGTGTCCTCTTGGTGAGGAGTGCCCAGCGGCTGGGGACGGGCGCTTCTGGAGGACCCAACACACTAATGAGGGGAGCAACAATGAAGAAGCTGAAGAATGGTCGCGGTCTTGCGCCTCATGACACAGCCGTGACCTCCAGCGCCGCCCCGGCTCTAAGGTCCGCGGCGAGTGCGCCGCCCCGGAAGCTCAAGTATTTCATGGGCGGTGCCTGGCACGAATCCAACACTGACAAGTACTTGCCGGTAATGAATCCCAGCACCGGCAAGTTAATGGCGGAAGCGCCGAGCTGCACTCTCGAGGAGGTAAACGCGGCGGTCGAGTGTGCAGACGCCGCTTTTCCCGCCTGGCGCGACACGCCGATCAGCCAACGCGTGCAGCTCATGTTCAGGTACAAGGCGATCCTCGAGCAGCGCGTGGAGGAACTCTCTCTCCTCCTATCGACGGAGATGGGAAAGACGCTGGGCGAGGCACGGGGCGACGTGATCAAGGCGATCGAGGTGGTCGAGCTGGCCTGCGCTATACCCGTGACCATGCAGGGTCGCAGCCTGATGAACGTCTCACACGGGTATGATACCGTTAGCTATCGCGAGCCTCTTGGCGTCTTCGTCGGAATCGCTCCGTTCAATTTCCCGGCCATGATCCCGATGGGCTGGATGATTCCGCTTGCCGTGGTCACAGGAAACACATACGTGCTCAAGGCGGCGAGCTACGTGCCGCAGACCTCCATGCGCATGACAGAGCTACTCGCGGAGGCCGGCCTGCCGAGTGGCGTAGTCAACCTGGTAACCGCATCGCGCCATGAGTCGGAGCCCCTCCTCAAGCACCCCAAGGTGAGGGGCGTATCCTTCGTCGGCTCCAAGAAGGTCGGCCTGCACGTCTACAAGACGGCTGCTGCCGAAGGCAAACGTGTTCAATCCCTCACCGAGGCAAAGAACCATGCATTGGTGCTAAGAGACGCTCCGATTCTAGCCACTGCGAAACGCATCATCAACTCGGCGTTTGGCTGTGCTGGTGAGCGCTGTATGGCGCTTCCAGCCATCTGCGTGGAGGAGACGATCGCCGACGAGCTGGTCGCCACGATCGTCGACCTGTCCAAGCAGCTGGAGATCGGACCCGCCTGGGAACCCACAACGGAACTAGGCCCTATGGTCACAGACAGCCTTCGCCAGTCAGTGCGCGGCTGGATCGACAGGGGTGTCGAGGAGGGGGCCAGCCTAGTACTCGACGGCCGCGAGGCGACCGTGCCTGGCTATGAGAGCGGGTTCTACTTGGGGGCGACGGTCTTCGACCATGTCTCGTCTGAAATGAGGATCGGCATCGATGAGATCTTCGGACCGGTCCTTTCCGTCAAGCGCGTGAAGAACTTCGAGGAAGGGTTGCAGGAGATGAACTCGAGCGAGTTCGCCAACGGATCTTCAATCTTCACGCTCAACGGTTCCTTCGCCCGTGAGTTCGCTCGGCGCACGGACGGAGGGATGGTCGGAATCAACGTCGGCATCCCGGTTCCAATGTCGGCCTTTCCGTTCTGCGGCCACAAGAACAGCTTCTATGGCGACCTTCACGTCATGGGCACCGACGGTGTTGCCTTTTACACCGAGACCAAGGCGGTTACTAGCCATTGGTTTGATGAGAAAGCACTGACAGGGGCGAAGGTCGGTACTTGGGAGGGGGCGATGTCGCGGGGCTAGTAAGTCACCGCCCCCATGCCTACCGCTGAGGGCAGCTGGGGGGTGTACCTCTTTCGCCGACGCAGTGACAAGAAGCCCAGCCATGGATGCAGGTCCGTGGCTGGGCTTTCCGGTTGCGCCGGCGAAAGGCGCCGCTGCCGCTGTGTTCCATCAATCTTCCATGGGCGCCCAATCGTGCAGAATCAATACCGAAGGAAGTAAAGAACAAGAGCCAGGAACGGGATCAACAAGAGCATCATCGTGATTCCATAGCCGAACATCTCACGTGCGCGCAGACCGGTGATCGCCAGTAGCGGGATGGCCCAGAACGGGTTGAGTAGATTCGTGTGTGCGTCACCGACGGCGTAGGCCGCAATTGTCTGGCCGTGAGGGATTCCCAGCTCCGCGCCAGCGGTCATCATAGGTCCACCTATGATCGCCCACTCGCCTCCAGCGGACGGGACGAAGATGTTCAGCACCCCACCCGTGATCCAGGCAACCACGGGGAACGTCTCCTCCGTGGCGATGGAGAGCAGAGACTCGGTCATGGTGTCAACCAATCCTGTCCCCGTCATGATGCCGATGATTCCGGCATAGAACGGGAACAGAAGAACGATCCCTGCGCTTCCGCGGACAGCCTCATAGAACTCCGTACGGTATTTGGACGGACTCACATAGAGGACGAGGCCGACCATGAGGAACCCGAAGTTGAAGACGTTGAGGTCAAGCGCACCTAAGCCCTGTGTCAGGAACGCTCTCAGCGTCAAAGCGACACCGGTCAACGCGAGGATCCCGCCGAGAAGCTTGCTGTTGTCGATCTTATCCGCCAGCGTGGCATTCGACGGATCCGGGTTCTCCATTGCCGTAGCGACCGGCTCGGTCTCGGTACTTCCGGCGGCGTCATCCTCACCCAGGTCGACGTAACGCTCGATCCCGCGGCAGTTCTCATCAGGCGGACAGAGAAGAAACAGCATGACCGATGCGTAGATGAGCCCCAGCGCGGTCAGCGTTAGCGGGAACGGGTGGAAGACCCACTCCGTCGAGGGGATCACTCTGTCGACGATCCCCTGCAACATGAAGATGTTTCCGTCTGTGGCCTGGAGAAGGCCCGCGGAACTCGATAGACCCCATCCCCAAGTGAGACTCATCCCCATGTACCCTGCGACGGCGAGCAGTGGATAATGAGCGGCCATCCCGCTCCTGGCGCTTTGTTTTCCCATCTCCCGAGCTAGGATGGCGCCGAAAACCAGACCGAGGCCCCACGAGATCCACCCAGTAAGCATCGACCCAACACCTACCAACACCACCGCTTGTCGGCCACTCTTAGGGAGTCGAACGAGACGCAGGATCAGCCCCCTCACTCGCGGATGATAGGCGACCACCGTCGCGGTCACGAGGATGAGTACCATCTGCATCGCGAATTGGAGCAAGTTCCAGAAGCCCCCGTACCAAGACGCCGCGATCTCTGTCACGGCAGAACCTTCCCAGATCAACGCGGCGACGGCAGCAACGTATGTGAGGATGATTGCGAAGAGGAACGGGTTCGGCATCCATCTCTCCACTCTGTCTGCGATCGCTTCGCCGAACTTCTGAACAGCTGTCAGATCCGGTCCTTGCGGGGTCTGCGAGGGCGTCGTGCCCATCTCGGCGGCCGGTCCAGTCGTCATCGCTAGCTCCTTAGCGGGGTTGCGCGTCACACGTCGCGTTTCATCGATCACGTTGCCGTGTGCCTTATCCACTCCAACGAAACTACACCCTATCGCCACCATAGGCGAAGGGCCCGCTCAGTTCCCAACGTAGGGTCGCGCTGGCACTTACCCCGACCTCACAGGTCGCTAGGAGGCAGTTGAAACAGGGGTGAACCAAACTCCCATCGAGCCAAAAAAACAATCATCAAACGAACCCGCTAAACCCCACTCTATCAGCTCAACAAGGCATTCTCTGGTCGGCTTGCACCATGATGCTATTAGTAGACACTAGTCCATCCCCGAGTAGCCACGCTGGGTCAAACGGCTGCGGTCGGCACCCGGCCTCGGAACGAATTTCTGCACCCTGTAGTTGGCGTAGTCCGCAACGTAAAGATTGCCGTCCTGGTCCGAGTCGAAGTGGTGAGGATTGTTGAATGCGCCCGGAAAACTTCCCGCCGCCCCCCAGTAAGTAAGGCGTAGGCCGTCCGAATTGAACTGTACCAACCGGTTGAGCGTTGGGTCACTCATCCAAATAGTTTGATCCTGAGCGACCACTATGTGAGATGGCTGGGCCATACCGTCCCACATGTCGAGGAACTCTCCATTCTCATCGAAAACCTGAATGCGACCATTGCGGCGATCGGCGACATACACGTGGCGATCGCCGTCAACCTTTACCGAGTGGACAAGATCGAATTGGCCCGGCCCGGTTCCGCTACTCCCCCAATGCAACAAGTACTCCCCATCCTCGTTAAACTTCACGACGCGCGTGTTCACGTATCCGTCGCTGACAAGAAATGTACCATCCGGCAGGAAGGCCATATCTGTCGGTCGCGCGAAATGATCCTGGTCGTCCGCGAACACTTCCCTCTCCCCCAAGGTCATCACCAATTCCGATCCGTCGTTGGTGAACTTGAAGACTTGGCTAGCCCAGTCGTCCACAATCCAGATGTGTCTCTCGGGATCGTAAGGGTTCATGAGGACCTTGTGGGGTCTCACGAATAGGTGATCCCACTGCGTCCACGACTCGATCAATTCACCGTTACCGTTCAAGATGAGCACGAAGTGGCGGGGTATGTGGTTAGAGTTGGATTGCGGTCCTGGACCCCGGGGAGGGCGAGGGTCGGGCAAATCACCTCCCTGTAGGACAAAGATCCTGTCAGGCGTTTCGGGGTAAACCGCAGTTATCAGGCCAAAGGTCAATCCTTCTTGGTGCCAAGGCAGTGGCTTGAGCCAACCCTCTATGACGTCGTATGGCCCGGTGATATCCTGATCCCCCTTGATCTGTCGTTGTGGCTCAATTTCCTGCCCCGGTGGGTCGGTTTCCTGTCCCTCTGGGATCGTACACCCAGTCAGCACTGTCAGGATCGTCAACGGCACAATGCAGCGGTTCCCCCGTTTCATAGCAGCCTCCTAGCCTCTCGTCTAAGTTAGCCGACGCCCCACTCCTGCCCCGCAGATCTCATGCTCGCCGCAGCGGCCCCCCAAGGCCTGTACCCCAGGCAGGCGATCGGATCGGTCCTGGGTGGGCCTCCCTACCTGATCTCGATCAGAACCCAGACTTGAGGGTGCTGGTGTACGCAGCGCCCGATACGTCGTAATATGTCAGTTCACTCATGGCTTGGAGCTCGATGAGTCATTGGAATGGCTGGTGGTCGCCAGGCCGGTCATCGGGATGTCGCTCCTGATGTCCGCTGACAAACCTCAGCCAACATGCGATCCCAGTTGGCGATTGGCAACAGCGTACGCTCCGCTACACGCCGACAGAGATCGCCCCGTAAGGTGGTGGTCTGTGTTTCAATCACCGTTATCCCGTAGGAGGGACACCATGAACTGGAAGAACTTGCTAAGCATGTTGGTCGCGTTAGCTGTCACGACCGGTGGCACTGCGGGAACCCTCTGGGCCCAATTCGGCGGTGGGCCCCCAGCGCCGTCCGCGGGGCCCTTTGCTGTTCCAGGCGATGGCGAGAACCCCTATTTCGCGTCTGCGGACAACCTCATCGCGATTCGCGCGGGACGGTTGTTCGACGGCACGGGGACCACCTATGCCCTGAATCAGATCATCCTCATCAGAGGACAAGACATCGTCGACATTGGGCCGAACGTGGATATCCCAGGTGGAGCGACGGTGATCGACCTCAGCGACGCGAGCGTGCTTCCAGGTATGGTCGACACCCACGTTCACATTATGGGAAACGGCTCTGCCGCGAACCAGTGGATTGCGGGTGTGCAATCTGCCGAGATGGCTCTACACGCCGGATTTACGGTGTTGGTCGACCAAGGGTCGCGCGAGAATCTGCCGTGGGCCACGATCGAGATGAGAGACGCGATCATGGACGGCCGACTACTGGGACCGCGTTTGCAGGTAACAGGCCCGGTCGTGAACCCCCGAGGCGGAACCGCGGGGCTGCTCCCGTTGGACTATAATAACCTAGACCTCCCGGGGGACAGGCTCGAGATTCGGGGTGCAGAAGCGGCTCGCCACGCGGTGCGCCTGTTGAAAATCATGGGTGCCGACTGGGTCAAGGTCTATAGCACTTGGGACATTGTAGCGCCGCGTGGGGACATGTTTGAGCACTATCCGGGGGACACGAGGTATTTGCCGGATACCGAAGCGATGGCGGGCCTGCCCGCGTTGACGGACGAAGAGTTTCAGGCGATTGCCGACGAAGCGCGCCGCATGGGCCTTGTCTCGACCTGCCACACCTACGGAATTGGAGAGGGAGCGGACGGCTGCGTCAACGCGGGCTTTGATGTCCCCATGCACATGATGGACGCCGATCACGACCCGGCGTTGATTAGAAACATCGTCAACCGGGGAACATCAGTGCAGCTTTCCTGGAATGACGCCTGGACCGGTCGGCGTAATGTCAGCACACGAGCCGTGTTCAGGACGCTGCATGCCCAAGGCGTGGCTCTTCCGTTTGCCAGCGCTACCCAGGGCGGCACCTGGACCGACCGCCAAACCAATGTGCGACCCGATGGCACGAGTGGGGTCGTCGGCGAGGGGGCGAACATGTTTCCCATCTTCGTGGAAGAGGGTATGACCGAGGCGGAGGCACTGAATACCGCGTTCATGGTCGCCGCCAACGATCTAAACTACAACTGGGCGGAAAGGCTAGGCAGCATCGAGACGGGTAAGCTCGCCGACATCATCGCCGTCCCCGGTGACCCGCTGGAGGACATTTCCGAGATGATGAACGTTCAGTTCGTGATGAGGGGTGGGGTCGTTGTACGCAATGACCTGACGACGAATGCCCCGGGAATCCTTCTAGCGCGCACGAACGTGCGGAACGGGGCGGCCAGGCTCGCTGCTGACCGCTAGCGATCGTTGCGACTTTGAGGTAGGCCAACCGGCGAGCGGCGGCATCAGCCCCGTCTCTTTACTTCTACCGCCTGAACCCTCGGGCGGAAGAGAGAGGCGGAGGCCGGTGCGGCCCCTCAAGCAATCAAGCGGCACGGCCCTAACCCGGCAGCTTTCGGCACCCGGCGCCCGGGTGAGCGGTCGCCAGCTCCCGTGGTGGCAGCCGAACCTGCTACCCAAGTCAGTTCTGCGCCCTCGCCACTCCTCGCTCCCGGGATGTAGGCCAAGACTCCAGTCTCAGAGACCGCAAGCTCGCTCGTCGGGGCGCTGGATCGCTCGGTGGGAGCCACCCCCGGCCTCCGACGGCGGGTTCGACCAAGCACCCCAGAACGCCAGATACGTGCGCTCGATCAGCACCAGCGTTTTCTCTGGCAAGCGGCCCGGACACAGCGCGCCCGTCCACAGTCCAGACGCTCCCCGTCTCAGTGTCCTCGAACCCGGCGCCCGTTGCGATCAAGGAGACCGCCTGGCCGCTCTCGGCACATGGTCAAGACGCCATCCCGCCGCGTGCATCGCTGCTCGAGAGTAGCATCACTTCCTCGAGCTTGTAGCGGAAGTCCAGCGCTTGGAAGAGTCCCTCCAGGTCCGTCAGTGAGTCAAGAGGGAACGCGATGCCGCGATCCAGGCTTCCGTGAAGACCATCGCTCCTGCTCGCAGGTATCCCCCCACCCGTTCCTTATCGAGTTCCGGCATCGCCAATGGGATCCAGAAGGACTCGAACGAATACCGTTCGTAACTGCCGTAGGGATAGTCTTGGCCGTGACGTCGGGCTACCGGGAATCGATGGATTCCGGAACGGAGGTGTTTCGGGATCTCATAGCCCGAGCGTTCGGAGCACCGAAGCTTCTGATGGCTAACGGCAACCCGGTGATCTGGGGCGCGGCAAGGGGTGGATGGCCCGAGGCGGCCGAACAGCTGTGCTGGAATCAAAAGATGCGCAATGTCTTGGACCGGCTGCCGAAGCGAGAGCAGCCGGAAGCCAGGGAACTGCTGCGCGCGGTGGTCCACCCCCCGACGCGGGCCGAGGCCGTGAAGGCCTGTCAGGCGTTCGAGAAGCGGCTCCGGGCCATGGCATCCGAAAACCGTGGCGGTGCTCGAGTATGACTGGGATCGGGTGGTCACCTTCTATAGACTTCCCCGAGGACCACTGCAAGCATCTGCGGACGACGAACGTGGTGGAGAGCCCCTTTGCTTCGGTTCGCCTCCGCACCGCGGCAGCGAAACGATTCAAGCGGATCGAGAGTGCTACGGCCCTGATCTGGAAGCTCCTGACGGCGGCCGAGAAGCGCTTCAGAGGGCTTGACGCTCCCCACCTTCTTCAGCACTGCCAATCGATCCCGATCCCGCTGGCTCAATCTCAGCATCTCCTCCCCCACAGCGGTCCGCCCGTCCCAGCTCGAGCGAACAAACTCCGAAAGAGGACATTCCTACTTCAATCCAACCGGACATTTCTAATTCAATCCTACACGGGGAAAACCCAGCCCCTTGCGGCCGGTCCGCCCCGGCCCTTACAATACATGTGGCGTACTGTTTTTGATCGTACCTTTCTTGCGAGCCACATTTGGGCGTTGAGCAGCTTCGGGAAGGGGAACTCGCAATTCACAGGCCGGGAGGGCCGGACTAATGACAAGAGCGAAGTGGTTGCAAATGTGGTCATGTGGGTTGTGGATGGGGGTTGCAACGATCGTGATGCCGGCGCTGGCTGCAGGTCAAACCGCTGACGTAACGTTCGCCAGGGACGTGGCACCGATCCTTAATGAGAACTGCGTGGAGTGTCATCGCCCGGGAAGCGTCGCTCCCATGTCGCTTCTGACGTATGAAGACGCTCGGCCGTGGGCCGAGCTCATCAAGTACAATGTTGAAGGTCGGATCATGCCACCTTGGCCGATGGATGTCGGGGTGGGGGTCCAGAGCTTCCAGAACGACCGGTCACTCACGCGAGACGAGATCGAAACGATCGTCCAGTGGGTGGATGCGGGCACTCCTATGGGTGATCCGGCCAACCTCCCGCCGCCGCCTGACTTGCCCCCTTGGAACGCTGAGTGGGCATTCGAGGACGAGTTAGGTCGTCCCCCGGATGTGCTCGTGGTTTCCCCAGGCTACACCGTGTTGGCGAACGGGATGGACCAGTGGCCCAGCCTAACCGCTGTGGAAATGACGCCAGACATGGGGATCAAGGGAGAGCGGTGGATCAGGGCCGTGGAGCTCAGACCCACAGAGCCGGAATTCTATGGTGTCTTCCACCACGGATCCGCTCGTGTGATCAATCGGGTGCCGGAGGACGTGCATCAGGGAGAGGGAACCCGTCAGGCGCCCCCAGAGCAGAGAAATACCCAGCGGGATCAGCTAGCAGAGGCGGCCGTCGGCGTGAAGGGAGCCATCTACCCCGAGGGTACCGGCAGACTCCTGAAGGAGGGAGATCAGGTCCTGTTCAACCCACACTTCTTCCCGGCAAATCTTGACGATAACCTGGAGGGCGTGTCGTTGACCGTCGGCGTATGGCTGTATCCGGAGGGGGTGGTTCCGTATCCGACCGAGGGCGACATCGTCTTCGACCAATCCTCGATGCCGGGCATGGAGGATAATCCCCTCATCATCCCCCCGAACAGCCAGGCGATTTACAAGACCGTCGAGCGCCTCGAAGGGAACGCCATGGTTCACTCAGTCAGGGGACACATGCACCTGCTCGGTGGGTACAACATTTTGGAGGTGCTCTACCCCGACGGTCGGTATGAGCTGATCAACAAGCTCGATTGGGATCAGCGTTGGCATACGCAGTTCTTGTACGAGGAGGGCGCGCGACCTCTGTTGCCAAAGGGCACAGTGATCATGATCACGACGGTCTTTGACAACACGGTGAACAATGGCCAGAATCCTGACCCTGATCAGTGGGTGCTAGGCCGCTCACGGACAGTTGATGAGATGTGGAGGTTGCGACTGGGGATGACGTTCTACAACGACGAAGATTTTGCACGGCTCGTCGCCGATAGGGAGGAGGGAGGGCCGCTGGCATCGAGATAGGAGCCGCTCTCTTTACTTAGATCCACGATGGAGAGGTAGGGATGCTCCCCGATGTCCAGTTGGGGGAGTCCCTACCTCTTTTCATTACTAGGAAATCTTCCTTGGGAGGAAAGATCGTGGCTAGATATGGATCTTGGTTGACTCTCGTGGGAGTCCTGACTTCTGCGGTGCTTGTTCCGACGTCAATGCCGCTGGCAGGGCAGTTGGTGCCGGAGCATCCGATCAATCAGATGGACTTGAAGATACGGACTGTGCGCGACTACGATCAGCCCGTCCTTCCGATTTTCGAGGGATGGTATACCAATGAAGACGGCACCTACGATCTCTGCTTCGGCTATTTCAGCCTAAACCGAATCGAGGAGGTAGACATCCCCGTTGGACCGAATAATTTCATCGAGCCGGCCCGCTTCGACGGGGTTCAGCCCACTCACTTCGTTCCCCAGGGACCCCGAGCAGGACCCCGCGATCCCTCCGCGACAACTGTGCCGGGATCCGGTCAGGGGGGCGCTCAGCTGGCGGGCAGTCGCCTTGAGGGCAAGACCTGCGTCTTCACCGTGAACGTAACAGAGGACGAAGGAAGGACTGAGCGCGTGTGGTGGAATCTGATTATCGATGGCCAAACCTATCGCGTGCCAGGCCATATCAACGCCCGGGCCTACCGTGTGGACAATCTCGTGAACTCCACAGGAGCCTCGATGGAGGAGTTCGCTGAGAATCTTATCTTCAGCGGAGATGCGGTAGCACCAATCGTGCGATTCATCGAGCCGCCTGGACCGGACGGGAGAGGAAAAACTGGGGTTAGGTTGGGCCCAGTCACTGCTCGGCTTGGGACTCCGCTCGCAATTACATTGGCGAACTCGCTGCCAGTCTCTGCGCTCTCCACCGGCAGAGACCTCAACCTCGACGAGGAAAGCGGTCTGTCCCAGCAGACTCTGCAGTGGTTGAAGTACAGTGGACCGCCAGGTCACGTGAGCTTCACCCCCGAACGTAGTCGGGTCGAGGTCGGTACGGTTCCCGTCGAGCAGACGACTCGGGTGACTTTCAGCCAGCCTGGAGACTATGTGCTACTCGCGCAGGTGCTTAACGGGAGCTTTGCTAACCAGTGCTGTTGGACGAACACCTATTTGAGCGTGTCGGTTACCCGGTAGTGCAATGGGACCGGAACTCGGTCTCGCGATCGTCCACATGAGGAATGTCTCAGTGAACAGAGTCGGTCACGAACGTCAGAGCGCAGCGAGCATCTTCGGCGCTGTGATGATTGCGGTCTTGTGGGGAGCGTCGCCGTTGATGGCCCAGGCGGAACCCGCTTCTGCCGGCTCGGCCGATCCCGGGTGGATCGAAGACCTGGTGGCAGCGAACCACCATTCTGGCCGCGCAGGGCATCTTCGATGCTTTCGGGCATGTGAGCGTTAGACACGACGCAGACCTGAATCGGTTTCTGACGTCACGGTCGATAGCGCCCGAGTTAGTTACCGCAGACGATTTGATCGAATATGATCTCGATGGTACTGCTGTGGATTTGAGAGGGCGTTCTCAGTACACGAACGCTACGTTCACGCGGAGATCTACAGAACACGCCCGGACGTTGTCACCGTTGTTCACAACCATTCGCCGGCCGTAGTTCCATTTGGGATCAGCACTGTACAGATCCGGCCAGTGTATCACGTCGCGGCTTTCATCGGCAGCGGCCTTCCGATCTTCGACATTCGCGAGGCCGCTGGCATCACGGACATGCTGGTGAGGGAACCGGCCTTGGGCCGGGCCTTAGCCGAGCGTATGGGGGAGCACAGCACAGTGCTTGTGCGCGGCCACGGCATGGCGGTTGTGGCACCGAGTCTGCCTGTTGCGGTCTCGCGGAGTGTCTATTTGGAGGTGAATGCTCGGATCCAGCTCCAAGCGATCGACCTGGGTGGCGAAGTCGCGTATGACGGACAACGCGAGCGACCAGGGCCAGCTGGATCCTCGTGACGCACAGGCGGTTGTAGACGCCGGAGAGCTGCGAGGGTATGAATGCCGCTGGGCGATGTGGAAGAGCCAGGTGGCGGGAGGCGGCCTGGCTCGCGAGACACGTCCCTGATGAGTGGGGGAAGAAAGGCTTGGCTAGGGGAGGATCTAATTCATACCAGGTCGGCGTGATAGTGGTTCAGAGATTCAGTTGAGATCGACATGAGCCGATCGCGGGGCGCAGCCGGGCCAGCCGGTCTCTCTACACTTCCATGACAAGGATGCCGTCGTAGTCTGCTTGAAGTCAGAGCCGGGAACGCTACTGTTGACGAACGAACACGGGTCCGAGGAACCCATGACGGTGTTGCACGGGGGCGTGCAGTTTTTGCCGCACGGCCGGGCCCACACCGAAGAGGCGGTACTCGGGCCTATATAGGCGATGATCCTCGAACTGAACTGACTGGGAACGGCTGGATTTCCGGTTCACAGTCCCTTCATTCTCCCCAGTTAGCATAGGCCCTTAACGACGTGGACCGGGACTGCGCGCATGGCTGCGCCAAACGGTGCCCTTGGAAACGAATGCCCATGACGCGAGGCCAAGCAACAGAAGGAGCCAAATAACTTGGCTCCAGGAGGTCCGCGCAAAGACCTTCGATAGCACTGTCCTCTCTTCTTCAGCATACTCGAGGGCGGGCGCGATCGAGTCGTTTGCGACTGACGCCGGGGGTGGGAGAGTGGGTCCCACAGGCACCGCAGGAGTCACGCTGCCGTTCTGAGATATCGTTTGGGACGCAGAGGGTGATTGGTCCGTCCCGACCATATACTCCACAGAGAAGAGCCCCATGTCGGGACGTCGGCCAAGAAGGGGGGGAAACGCCCGTCCGGGCTCGAAGAAGACCGTGAATGATCGGGCCACGTCCAGAGCCGAGTCGACTAGTAGGAGGCCGACCTGGCGGAACTGACCTTCGACCTTTCCACCGGCGGGCGCACCCATCGAGAAGTAGTCCTCTTCGGTGACCCAGACCGTGTCGCCATCCTGCACAAAGAAGAGCGATTGGGGCCGGAAACTACCTGCGTCGTTTCCGTCGACCCCCAACAATATGACGTGTTCCTCCTCCGCCCTTGACCCTGCCATCTGGCGTGCATCGCGGAACTGGCCTGGACCAAGCAAGATCTCCCCAACGGTGTCGTCGCGAAGGTATGTCAAGGACACATCCATACGTGCAAGGCCGCCGGCCACATACGAGATCTGTTGTGCTAGGCCGCGGTTGAGTATCTCGACCCAAGTGAGTCCCCTCAACTCTACGGGGCTGATAGTTCCGACATGCTGCGGCAAGGCATCCGATCCGACTGGGCCGGCCTCTCTGAGATATGCCGCTGCCACGCGGCGAGCGGCATTTCGGATTCCCCGGGACATTGCGGCTACGGTGATGGTCGCTCCCGTGATGCCGTCAACGTCTCGCCGCAGTCGGAACGGCTCCGTAATGTGCTTTCCACCGAACTGCGCTTGAAAGCCATCACGGGACAGGAAATCGCCGCGGCTACCACGAAGCGACTCTCGGTAATCCACCACCCGAATTCCAGTCAGTGTCCCCTGGAGGTCCATTCCAACGAGTACCCTGATTGGTCCGTTGTATCCGGAGGCCTCCGGTGGCAGGTCGGAGGTAAGAAAGGCGTAACCGACCAGCACTTCCTCAGGGCTCACGGGATCAACCCCGAATCCCGGGTACACCGGGGGCTGACCTTGTTTCGGCGCGAAGCGACTTGCCAGGGGCAGAACATTCTGGAGCAGATCCGGGGAGATTTCCACGCCGTCCTGGGCCACTGATCGCGCCGGCGCGATCAGTGCGAGGATTAGCAGTACCATCCAGGACATCCGATGGCTGCCCCAGGCGATGCCTGCCATCGAGCGGCGTATCAGGAACACTCGCTTCGCGTCCGACTGACCAACTTCAGGTTGATAGCCAATGGTGTCCCATTCGTAGTTGAAGGTCGTGCCTCCCGGGTGTCTGCTAGTTAGCCTGCCTTCTTCAGTTCGGCAACGGGCTCATGGTCGTCGAGATGGGCATTGAGCATCCAGAGCTGGTCGTAGCCGACGATCCTACGGTAGCTCTTCTCGGTCTCGACGAAGTTAGCGGCCGCCCACCTCAGGGCCATCGCTCCCTTCTTCCAGTTGGTCACCCGACAGGTCTTGTGTCGTAGGCCGAGTGGGTGCTGTCGATCAGGTTGGTCGAGCCCAGGCACTTTCTCATCCGCGGCGGGAGGCCGAGCCGGTTGATCGTGAAGATCTCCCTGAGGCCTTCCCGTAGGCTGGCCGCGCCGAAGGGTGATCGCGTACTGGGCCATCGGGCGATCTGCTCGAGCTCTTGCTGTCCCTCCACCAGCTCGAGCATCGGACGCAGAAGCTTCCCCACCGCTTCAAGAACTCCCTGATCGCGCGCCGGTCCGCCTGAATCGCTGATTCCGATGGAGTGGAATCAGCACGCAGATCTGCGGCCGGGGCACGAAGCTGCTCTTGAGAAGCCCGCGCTCCGGAAGCTGCGCGAGTCACGTGCAGTCCCGGACATTCGTGTCGGACACCCATCTTGTGCCCGGGACCGTGCTTCATATGCCGGGCGTTGACCAACAGCAGACGGAAGCCGGTCTCGAGCACCGCGTACAGCGGACGCCAGTACTCGCCAGTCGACTCCATTGCTGCGTCGGTCACGCCGGCCGACGTTAGCCCCACGCCCGCAATGCCTCCGGACCCCTCAGCGATGTCGGGAACGTCCGGATCTCCTTTCTGCGGAGCTTGCCCTAGTCCCGCTCCGGCGTGCGTACATACGCCGCGACGATCAATGGCCATCGACCTCGCGAGGGCAGATCAAGGAACTTCGGATTGGGCCGGATCGACCTGAGGGGCATGGCGTCGATGCCCAAGAGAGCTGTGGGATCGGACCTTTCACGCCCCCTGCCCCTACCGGTCCCTCTGCTCCGCGGGCCTGGCCCTGACATTGATGAACTTCTGAACCTGCTGTGAGCGTCGGACGTCCATCGACGGCCGGGGCTCCGCCGCGTAAACGTTGCCGTGAACGTCGGCCGTGACGCCCTCCCATCCACCGGGGCCCTCGGCGGGTGACGGGCTCAGGATGAATGCCTCCACCCAGCCCGTTCTTGCGTCTCCGATACGGATGCCCTGTTCCCAGCCCGTATTGGCCCCGGCTCGCGAGTTCGCGTCCGTAACATAGAGGACATCATTTGCGTCGATAAAGAGCCCGTCAGGCTTACCGAACTGTGTCCACACGTCAAGAAGATTTCCTCCTTGATCGAAGATCTGGATTCGATAATTGCCACGGTCCGCGACGAACAGCCGTCCCTGGGAATCCATCGCCAGGTCGTGTGGGTCCCGGAACTGCCCACGCGCCGTTCCGGTTTCCCCCCATTCCCCGATGTAGCTGCCGTCCCCCGAGAACCTGACGATGCGGTTGTTCCCACCATCACCGTGACCATCCACGACCAAGATCTCTCCGGTGGGTGTAACCAGGACGTTACTCGGCTGCCGGAAGTGATTTGGACCGTCCCCGGGGACTCCCCCGGTACCGAGGCTCATCAGGAGCTCTCCGTCTGGACTGAATTTGTGTACCTGGTGCCCGATCCCCCTTCTTGTCATTTCGGCCAGCACTTCATCCTCTGTGTGTGCGTAAGCCTGGCTTGGGGAGTAATCCGTCACCCACACATTTCCTTCTCGATCCACGTAGATGCCGTGTGGCCGGACGAACAACCCCTCGCCAAAGCTCTGCACCAAGTTGCCTTCCAGATCGAGCTTCAGAATCGGCGGGACGTCGGGCTTGAAGAGACAGCTCTCTTGCGTGCTGAACGGCAGAGGGGTGCGACCGCACCTGTCTGCGAACCAGATGTGCCGACCATCGGGATCGGCAAAGATCCCATTCAGGGGTCCCCACTCCCTCCCGTCCGGAAGGTCTCCCCACTGCACGGGGCGATAGGGATTCAGTCCAGTCTGGGCATGTAGCTGCGAGGCGAAAGTGGCGATACTCGCGATGACGGCCACCGTTGCCGTGAATCGTGACCAACTAGCGTTCGACATGTAGTCCCTCCGGTCAGCATGAACAGCGGGAATCACCCTCGAAGGCAAGAGATCGTCGAGTCCCGAACGCACGGGACACAGTCCTCCGGAACTCTCTCGAGGAGCTGAGGCAGCTGTTGTAAGGTTCCGTCCCCGGCTCTCAAAACACGGCAATCGGGTTCAACGGCGAACCAGTGCCTCCTCGGATGGGCAGCGGTGCGACCATCAGCAGGAACTCCCACCGGTCTCTCTCGGCCGCCGCCTCGGCGAGCGTCTCGAGGTCGCAGTTGTCGAGCATGTGTACCCCTAGATAGAGCAGCGCGAAGTCGTGCGCAGCTCCAGGCAGGTTGGATGGCGCAACATACGATCGGTCGGTTCCCAGCAACGCAACATCGCGCTCTCGCAACCACGGAATCACGGACGGATGGAGGCCGGGCGACTGACCGCGTCGGCCGCGAAGCCATGGTCCCTCGGCCTCACGTCGAGCCCAGACACCTGTACGGATGAACAGAGCGTCACCAGCGGCTACTCGCACTCCGGTTCGCTCCTCCCAGGCCTCCAGATCTTCAACGTAGACCGGACTGCTCGGCCCCAGATACGGTACACCTCTGAGCCTTGGGATGTCGATCAAGACGCCACGGGTGAGGACCCCGTCTTTGAGGTTGTGGATCGAGTTCTTCTCGTGGCCACTCTCGAGAACGGCGTCGGGATCCGGCGTGTACCCGTTGTAGAAGGTTCCCTCTTCCTCCCAATGAGCCATGGCGTCCACGTGTGTGTGGGCCATGCCGTGGTAACTGACGCTAATCCGGTCCGCGCCGATACCGAGCATCTCGTGCTCGTACGGGTCGGGATTGTCGATGGCGCGGACGGTATTCGCGTCCACGGCAAGCGACAGCGAAACCCCCTCCTGAACCAGAGCCACCGCCTCCAGGCGCTTCTCCGGCGTAATCAGGTTCAAGGCCCCGATCTCGTCGTCTTCCCCCCAACGTCCCCAGTTGGACAGTTCCAGCTTCCACTGCTCGTACTGGGCGGGGCTAACATCCCCATCGTAACTGCCGTCCGCCAGCTGGCCGGAGGCTGGTAGGGCCACGGCGCTGACCGAAATGAGGGATGCCAGCAAGGATCCGACGAGCAGCCTGTTCATTAGTCCTCCGCTTGTAGCGGGCTTTGGCAAGAGGCGTATCAGTCCCCTCGAAGGGAAGCTCCCTCTGCGGCTTCAACGCTGGCGCCGAGAGAGGCCAATGACCTCGTATTGATAAAAAGGATTTGGTGGGGGATTGTGCTCGTCAAAACAGCCGCCGCCAGTCTCGGGGATTCCGCAGTTTTCGCGTAGAAAGCTCACTAGGTCATCAAGGTCTGCGTCGCTGAGAACCTGCGGGCCATACGTCGGCATTCTGGAAGAGCCGCTCCGAATGATGGTTCTCACTGCCTCATCGTCCAGGCGTTCATAGAGATTCCGGAGTGAAGGGGCGGGAAAATGGTCCGCCACGATGACATACTCACTATGGCAGATCCAACAGCGCATGTAGTAGATTTCCTCTCCCCGCCGGGCGCCACTCGTCGCTCCCGCCCTCAAACTGCCCACTAGTAGGGTTTGACGGTCGTATTCCTGGCCGGGAGTTCCAACCCGCGCCATCTCACCGGCATCGGCTGTCTGAGATTGTGCGCTGAGGGATCGGCTGAACGCCACGGCGCTGCTCTGGTCACGGCTGGTCCACAGCACGAATCCTAGGCCGAGGATCAGTGACACTCCGGCTGTCGCCCTGATGAAATTCGATGAGCCCATCATGCGGTCCTTTCCCCTAGTTCTGCCGGGACCTCTGCGGACGAACGTCTAGCCTGTTATTCCAACGGCTGGATGCGCACAATGTAGCCGTGCTGGTCTCCATACCAGAAGGTCGGCGGATCGGTTGAGTTGTCGATCCAGGAGTTGAAGTCATGGCTCCAGATTGAAGGCAGCACATATTCGATCCACCGATTCGTGTCCGGATTGAACCGGTACACTCGTCCGCTCGACTGTTGGCCCGACCACACCTCACCGTTCTTGTCCACCTTCGTCGAGTAGGCGTGAAAGTACGGCGTCGGGGGGTCATACTGCGTTACGGCGTTGGTTGTCGGATTGTACCTCGTCAGCTTCCGCATTCCACCCCAGACGCTCCCATCGGGGCCAAAGGATCCGCGCCCTCTGCTTCCGGGAACCTCGACCGGGATCTCCCGCACTTCACCGCTCCGGATGTCGAGCCACACGACCCAGCCGCCGCTCGATCCGCCGAAGAAGTTTCCATCCGGACTGACGAAGTTACCATACGTGTTGTCCACGTACTCGAGTTCATATTCGTCGGCCGGCCTGGCGATGCCGCCCTCGCTGTCCATCATCGTCCTGGTGTCCCACCGCAAGATCTTCCCCTGGTGGGTCCTCCAGATCGAGAGACCGTCGGGGGATAGGGTGTGATTGCCCTGTCCACCCGTGAACACGTGTCGAATCTCACCGGTGCGCGGGTCTAATACGCCAACGTTCCGCGCCCAGGCTTGGGTAAACCACACGCGCCCCGTGTTCTCATCGAACTCCAGCCAATGCGTTCCCGGATGGACCCCCAGCGGGCCATCGGGATCTCTAGACTGCTGAAGAGGCTCCGACGGATCACGAGATAGAAAGGCTTGATAGAATCTGTCCTGTGGATCGTCATATGCCGGATAGCGGGGCTCTGGAAGGCGATACTGAGTCACCTCGCCGGTGTTAGGATCCAGCTTCCCAATAAACGGACTCCGATTGATGTTGAACCATATATTTCCCTCCGTGTCACCGGAGACGTCGTGTATATTGACCAGCGCCCAAGGCAGCTCATACTCTGTGATGATTGCGCGCGTCGCCAGCCCTTTCGGTCGATCGAACGGCACTATCGGTGGTACCTCCGAGTCAAGTCCCCGGACCCTCGCTAGCCACTCCGCCAGCATCTCTCCATCTTCGGTGAGCTGCGTGTGATCCCGGCCAGACGAGTTCACTAGAATCCGCTGGCTGTAGTTGCTCATCCGGTGGAGGATCAGACGCCAGCTCCGTTCATCAAACCTGCGGCTGAACGCACGTTCGCTCCCATGGCATCCCGTCGAGCAGCTGTTGACAAGCGTCCGCTTCACCTGATGGCTGCCCTCCACGTTAAAGAGCCACTCCGCTCCCGTAAGCTGATCCAGCAAGTCTTTACTGGGAGGCAGGAACTCGTTATCCGATCTCCGCTCCACGTAGATGTCAGGCAGGAGTGTTGCTCCGTCGATATGGACCGAGTCTTGCTGATACTGGTGAAAATGAAGCGGACGGGGGATACGCAAGACGTAGTCCCCACTCGGGAGCTCGGGAAACTCGAATTCACCGAGTTCGCTGGTGTACACCGTAGTCCGAATGGACGTATTGTGTGAGATCAGCTGCACCATGAGGCCATCCACCGGCTGATCCATAATGCCCCGGACGTTCATCTTCACTCTGCCTTTCGCCCCCCCCAACAGGTCACTCGCAGCAGTAGCCTCCCAACCGCTAGCCTGCTGAACGTTGGCCGTCTCCGGCTGCGTGCAAGCGGAGACCGTCCATCCTAAGACGGCAGCAACACACAATGCGCTGACCCGATCTAGACGTGGCATCAAGCCTCTCCTCTACACCAGTTAGGCAATCTGAGGTGCGAATACTCGTTTTGGCCGCACTATAGCACCGGGCGGACGCAATGGACGTGCGCTAGACCACACAACGGCTACTGCGAAGTTGTCCCGCCCGCCCACCGTGCCTGCCACCGCTCCCTTATCCCATCGCGGTCGACTTTCTGTCCACGTAGGTAAACCATGTTGATCCGCCTTGTGTTCGCGATGTCGTCAAGAGGATTCGCGTTTAGAACGACGAAATCCGCACTCCGACCTAGTTCAATCATCCCGATATCATCGCGCCCCAACGCAATTGCCCCGTTACTTGTCGCAAAGACAATCGCCTCGTGCGGTGTGAAGCCCATGGTCACCCAGTTCTCAAACCGTAGTTGCTCGTACCACCCGAACCCGCGACCAGCCGATCCGTTGTCGCTCCCATAAACCATAATCATGCCCGCATCGATCAGCTGCCTGGCAACGTCCCCCGTCCTCAGGGAGCTCTGACGGGCACTGCTGACAGCCTCCGGGGTCCTCGGTCCCCCGCCGAATCCCGGCCGCTCCTGCAGGGCCCGAACCTGGTCTGGAGAGAGCATCTCATACAGAACAGGATCCTCCCATGCCTGGTCGCCCAAGGCGGCAATGGCGCCGGGATCCGAGAACCAGATCGGCCGATCGCTCCTGGCCACCAGATCCCCCACGATCCTGAGTAGCTCTTCGTCCGGCACGTCCTCACCCCGAACCGGAATATGAACTGCTCCCACCATCCCCGCCCGATAGAGCTCCTTCGCATCCATCAGAGTTACGGTATGAGCCGCAACTGGAACTCCCAGCCGACTTGCTTCGCCGATCACTGGTCGGTAGAGGGGCTGCGTCAGTGTTTCCAAACTTCCGTCTCGATCGTCCACCCAGATCTTGACAAAGGGAATCTTGAGATTCCTGGAGGTAAACGAGCTGACAAGGTCCCGAACTGCCCTTCCTGCCTCATCCTCCGTCGCCACCGGATACATGACGTCATTACGCGAGGGGTGGCCGCCGGCTCCCCCTCCTGGAAAGGCGATCGCCGGACCTGTTGTGAAGAACTGTGCTGCATTCGGGATAGTATCTCCGTGCAGCTCTAGCGGTACATCCCCCCACGGATAGCGCTCTCCCACGGGTGGCACGTCGATTTCCGAGCGCGGAGTCTGGTATACCTCGAGATGATCTCCGGGGAACACTTCACGCTCCATCAGATCGGCTATGCTAACCACTGTGCTGAAACCCATATACGCGAATCGCTCCAGCTGATCGATGCAGTTCTCGCGCGTGACGTTCGCCTTGGCGGTCGTCCCTGCGACGACATCCTCATAACATAAAGTGCGCGTGGAGATCGATCTTCGCGGGCATCACCGTTTTACCTGTCAGGTCCACTTGTGTCGCTCCCTCTGGGAGCTGTGCGTTACCCTGCTGACCGACCAGAATAAACACGCCGTTCTCCACCGCGAACACCGAGTTTTCTATGGCCGCGCTTCCGTCGCCCGGGATCAGCCGGGCTCCCTCGAACAACGTCACGCCGGCCTCGCTTTCGCCCTGCCAAGCACACGACGCCACGAATAGCGCACATACAACGAAGAGCGGGCATACTCGGACAGGTTTCGCAAATCGCATCAGAGCCTCTCCAGGTTTGGAAACGATCCGGTGCAGTCCCATCCCCGATGAGTGGAGTGCCAGTTTGCTCAGAAGAAGGCCCGACTCCTGCAAAAAAGCGGGAGCCGCCACACAGATGAGAGCCGAAGTAACCAGCCTACTGGTCTGGCAGCTCCCGCGCAATCTGCTTGCTCGAGCCGACGAATACGGCGTAATCATGTTGCCTTGCTGGTGAGCTGTTGGCGGACCTAGGCCGGGGTCCGGTACGCATGCCGCTCTTGGAGCCACTCGCAGTTGTAACTTTCGATGAATGCGGCGGTGACAGTGACCTACCTGGCCCGCTCCAGGCTGGCCGTGGCGGTGGATGCCTGGAGCCGCCGGTTGGTGGGCTGACACCTGGGAAAGAAGCAGGCAGTAAGCCGGCTCGCGGCATCATCGATCATGGCCACGAGCACATCTCCTCGTCACTTCGGTTCTCGAATCAGGCATGCATCGAGGTATCCATCTGCACCAGCTCCCCGAAAGCCGCCCTGCGCTCGCGTCGACGTCGGTGCCGGAGACGACGCGCTTCTTGTGGGTCCATAGCCGTGCCTCGATCATCCAGCGCCTCAGCGTGTGAGGGTTCAGCTCCCCGATATCGGGAGTTCTGCCAAGATGTTCGGATGTTAGCGTCGGCCCAAAGTCGTAGAACCCCTCCTCACGGGCTCGCTCTAGCACCATGTGCTCGAAGGGCTCACTCTTCGCGTTGTTCGGTCTCTGGCCCCGAGAGCGGTAAATGACTTCGCACTCTGGCCCCGAGAGCGGTAAATGACTTCGCAGTCTGCCTCCTCATCGCAGCGACCACAGCACCACGACCAGTCGGTCGCACCCTCTTCGAGCTGTTGGCCGTAGTACGACTTCACAGACTCCACGGCGGGACGTTCCTGTTTCAATCCTACAATCATCCCTTTGTCTTCTTGCCGCTCCTTGCAGCACCCCGCATCTTTACCGTGCCTTCGCAGCTGGGCGTCTCTAGCAGTGCGGGAGCGGGAGCGAGCCTTCCACAAGCCTCTCAAGAAACTCATTCGCGAGGAGGGCGCACCGGGCAATCAACGACGGGGAGAGCCCCGACGAGGTCCTGAAGCATTGCTCCGGGATCAATCCGTTTATCGAACTGCCGGACCCAGCTGTCGCGGGACGGACAAGATACCTGTGAACCCCTCGGTAACTGTGATGTAGGAGGCATGTCGTGACCGACCTCGATCGACGAAGCTTCTTGACCAGCGCCCTCGCTTCGCTCGGACTAACGGCGATTACCGTCCGAGACCCCGCAGCGCTCTGGGCTCAGATGGGTGCTCGCCAGACACGCCACCGTATCGACGTGCATCATCATTTTGGGCCACCGACCTGGGTCGCTGCGATGAGGGAAGGAGGCCAGCTGAGGTCCCTGGAAAACCCCATGGGGTTGCTGCAGACTTCCAATACGACTTGGACGCCCGAAAAAACAATCGAGGATTTGGATCAAGGTGGGGGTGCCGCTGCGGTGATTTCCATTACCAATCCAGGTCTGTACCTCGGGGACAGAGCGCAGACAGTCCGCCTTGCCCGAGAGTGCAACGACTTCGGAGCAGAGGTAGTACAGGCTCACCCGACTCGATTTGGGCTTTTCGCGGCGATGCCGCTCCCGGATGTCGATGCCACGTTGAGGGAAATCGAGTACGCATATGAGGAGATTGGGGCTGACGGCATCGGGTTTATGACGAGTTACGGCGACACGTGGCTGAGCGATCTAGCCTATAGGCCGGTGATGGAAGAACTCAATCGGCGTAGTGCCGTGGTTTTCGTCCACCCCACCGCGGCCAACTGTTGTCGAGGGCTCAACTATGCGATGGGTGTGCATCCGTCGAGCATGGAGTACGGGACCGATACGACCCGGGCGATAACCGGGATCGTGGTCAATGGCTACGCTAATAGCTTCCCCAATATTCGCTGGATCTGGTCGCACGGCGGCGGTTCCATACCGTTTCTTGCCGAGCGTATCGGTGGCTCTAGGCAGAATGAGCAGATGCCGAATGGCTTCATGTACGAGTTGGAAAGGTTTTACTACGATCTCGCTGGCGCCACCAATCGTGGCGCGGTTGCTTCACTGTTAGAGCTAGTGCGGGCGAACCATATCGTGTTCGGAACTGACTTTCCGCCCGGCGGAACGATGGCGGAGTATGCCCGACGCCTCCGCGAGCTCGACATGTTCAGCGAGAGCGACCTGCGCTTGATCGAGCGCGAGAACGCGGTAGGGCTTCTGCCGCGGTTCACGGCGTAGGAAATACGTCTACGCCCCCCACGGAGCGACCGAGTTTCGCCAGGAGCCTGCGCCGCAGGAATCTGCGGTCGTTATTTTGAGGGGTAGCGAATGCGAGGGGAAGGATTGGCGGTTGTCGGAGGGGGTTCAATGGGCACGAGGTTTCGACCGTACCAGCCGGACCAGATGCTGCTTCTGCCGCAGGATCTGCGGGAGTGGGTTCCGGAGGGTCACCTGGCGCACCATGTGAGTGACCTGGTGGACGCAGTGGACTTGAGCTCGTTCTACGCGCCGTACCGTGGGGACGGTCGTCGCAACTCGCCGTACGATCCGCGGATGATGGTGAAGGTGCTGATCTATGCGTATGCGACAGGCACGTTCTCGTCGCGCAAGACGGCGAAGAGGCTGGAGGAGGACATTGCGTTGCGGATGCTGGCGGCGGGGAACTTTCCGAAGCACCGGACGCTGTGCGAGTTCCGGCGCCGGCATCTCGACGACTTCCGGGCGGTGTTCGCGGAGGTGGTGCGCCTGCCCGGACGCTGGGTCTGGCGGGGTTGGGGCGGGTGTCGGTGGACGGGACGAAGGTTCGGGCGAACGCGAGCAAGCGCAAGGCGATGAGCTACGGCCGGATGGTCAGGGAGGAGCGTCGGTTGCAAGCGGAGATCGGGGCGTTGCTGGCGGAGGCGGAAGCGGTCGACGAGGCGGAGGACGCCCGCCACGGCGCGGGGGGACGAGTTGCCGGAGGAGCTGAAGCGGCGGGAGGACCGGCTGGCGGCGATCCGGGCGGCCAAGGCGCTCCTGGAAGAGGAGCAGAGCGCGAAGGACGACGCGCGGGGCCGCGAGCCGGGACAGACGCGCAACCCTGAGGGCGGCCCGCCCTACAAGCGGGAGTACGGCGAGCCCGGGGAGAAGGCGCAGAGCAACTTCACGGATCCGGAGAGCCGGATCATGAAGACAAGCACGGAGGGGTTCCAGCAGTGCTACAACGCGCAGATGACGGTGGACGGGGAGAGCCAGCTGGTGGTCGGGGCCGAGGTGACGGACAACGCGAGCGACCAGGGCCAGCTGATCCCGATGCTCGACGCGGCAGCGGAAGTCTGCGGCGGGACGCCGGCGCAGGTGCTGGCGGATGCGGGCTACTGCAACGAACGGGACCTGGGCACACTGGAAGCGCGTGGCGTTGACGCGTATGTGGCAACGGGCCGGGAGGGCAAGGCCGCCGCGCCCGACGCCGAAACGGCAACGGCGCGCATGGCCGAGAAGCTCGCAGGCCCCGACGGCCGGAGGCGCTACGCCCGCCGGAAGTGGATGGCGGAGGCGCCCGTCGGCTGGGTCAAGGAGGCGATGGGGTT
Source organism: Longimicrobiales bacterium (assembly GCA_965218255.1). GTDB lineage: Bacteria > Gemmatimonadota > Gemmatimonadetes > Longimicrobiales > Gaopeijiaceae > JAAXGI01. Next base: position 57,976 of record CBDCKJ010000002.1, read on the forward strand.
CCGACGGTTCAGCTTCCGGGGCCTCGAGAAGGTCCGGGCCGAATGGACCCTCGTGTGCCTGGCCCTGAACGTCAAGCGGCTGCACACCCTTCAGGCGGCATGAGCGCACGCCCGGGCACCCCGCAATCCGGGCGACAGGCCCCCGGCGCACCCTCGACCATCCCGAAAACGCCTGCCGCGTCGGGAATGTTTGCCGAAGCCGACACCCGGACGCCTCGTACGTCCCGAAAACGCCCAGTCCCCGCCGGATCCGGGCAGAACCCCTGCCCTTACGTCACGATCCGCGAACCCGAACACCCCCACAAGATCCCTTTCTGGGGCGCAAGCTCCTAGGGCGCCGGAGTCACCTTGATCGGCGTGAACATCGGGGTGGCCGCACCAATGGTCTTCTTCTCGTTCGGAGGCTGTCGTGCTTCGACTCATGCAGAGTTGAAGGCGCGGGGGGGGTGCTCTATCGAGTTCTAGACGGACCCGGACGTAGTTATTTTGCGTTGGTCGGGCTGTCTCCCCCGTCGCCTCGAGTTCGGGCCTCGCGAATTCCCTGAATCGATGTCGAGCTCTTCAGTGATGAGAGGTCGCCTGGCTCCTCGCCTAGCCACGCAGCGCGAACGACCCGGCGCATGATCTTCCCGCTACGGGTTTTCGGCAGCTCTGACACGAGAACCACCTTTCTGGGTCGCAAGGCTCTTCCGAGTCTGACTGCGACCCGTTCTCGAAGCTCTGCAGCCTTGGCGATCGGGTCCACGCGACGGTTAGCAGACACGCAGAAGCCGATCACAGCAGTCCCCTGACGATCGTCAGGAACGCCGATCACAGCGGCTTCTTGAATGTCTGAATCCTGAAGGAGCACCGACTCGACCTCGGCCGGTCCGATCCTCCGCCCTGCAACCTTGAGCGTGTCGTCGCTCCGGCCGAGAATGAACCACTGGCCGTCGGCATCGATCCGAGCCCAATCTCCCTGCACCCATACCCCTGGCCACCGCGACCAATAGGTCTCTAGGTATCGACCGGGGTCCCCCCAAAACCCACGAGCCATCCCGATCCACGGTTGTTGGATTACGAGCTCTCCGACTCCCTCACGGACCTCGATTCCATCGGCATCCAAGACGCGCGCATCTATGCCTGGACAGGACGCCGGGAACGCGCAGGGTTTCACGGGAAGGAGCGGGCTCCCCATCAGAATCCCCCCTGCAATTTCGGTACCGCCCGAGTAGTTGATGATTGGCAGACTACGACCCCCGACTCGATCGAAGAGCCACCACCACGCGGACTCGTTCCAGGGCTCCCCAGTTGACGCCAAGACCCTGAGCGACACGGGAGGTGCGGATCGTGGCGAAGCAGCGTCCCCGTGGCCCATTAGGACCCGGACCAGAGTCGGTGCCACTCCGAGCACTTCGACACCGTGGCGCTCGCAGACAGACCACATTCGGTCGGGGTCGGGGTAGTCTGGGGCTCCCTCGTATAATACGATCGTGGCGCCGAGAATGAGTGCACCGTAGATCACCCAGGGCCCCATCATCCATCCGATATCCGTGATCCAGAGGATTCGGGTTCCCGGACCGACATCCGTTCCTAGCGCCATGTCCTGCGCTGCCTTGATCGGGAAGCCGCAGTGCGTGTGAACGATTCCCTTCGGTCCTCCTGTCGTACCCGAGCTGTAGAGCACCATGAGAAAGTCCTCCGAATTCGTAGGCTCGGGATCACGAAGCGACGCACTGGCGTCGCGGCCCTTCGCTAGCAGGTCGTCCCAGTAGATCTCCTGATCACCAGCGGCATCGGTGGCCCCGCCTTCCCTGGTTACGACAATCAGATGACGGATAGTAGGCAGCGCGGCGCAGGCCGCGTCTGCTGCTAGCTTCCCTGGAATGCTCTGCCCTCGTCGTCGAAAGGTATCGTAGGTAATCAGAGCGCTCGCGCCGACGTCTCGGAGTCGTGTCGTGATCGCTTCGGCACCAAACCCGGAGAAGAGGGGAACTGCGATGCCCCCCACTCGAGCAATAGCGACAAGCGCGATAGCAGCCTGCGGGAGCATCGGCAGGTGGACGCCAATCGCCACTCCCTTTCCGAGGCCGAGAGAGCGAAGTCCGGCAGCGCATTGCTCTACATCCTCGGCCAGCTCCGCGTAGCTCAGCTCCTGTGTTTCGCCTCCTTCTCCTTCCCAGATGATTGCAGGCGCGCGTGCACGAACCGCTCTGTGTCGATCCACGCATATGCGGCTGACATTGAGCCCACCACCGACGCACCACCGAGCCCACTCCACTCCTTCTGAGAGGTCGAGAACTTGGTGGTACGGCGGGTCAAATTCAATCTCAAGAAAGTCGATTACCGCCTCAGTAAACCACGCCACATCCTCGATTGATCGTCGATATAGCAGCTCGAAGGTGTCGAGATTGCACTGTTTCAGGAAAGCGCTGACACGGGCGTTCGCCTTCAGCTTTGCACTTGGCTTCCAAGCGTAGGGCTCCTCGTCCACCGAGGCCGCCCGCGTGATGGCTCTATTCATCGTTTTCCCTCATGTGGAGAGGAGCATCCGGATGTCCTCTAAGTGCATGCCAGAACAGGAGATTTGCCGCGTACACTGCCCCTTCGTATTCCGATGGAGTGGACGCCCTCTCTCGACGGCATCGCAATGTGCCAAGACGGTGTTGGGCCTTTCTGACCAACTGAGGGAGGATGCATCCAATGGAACAGATTAGCTGGGGGGGTCCTACTTTGTTGGACAGTCCGAGGGCAAAGTTAAGGTGGATTCTGGATGGTTTCCCGAGTCCTCGGGAGTCTTGATGTTGGCAGGTTGGCGGGCGGGGCCCCGCCTGCCAACCTGCGCTCTCTGGCGAGGGACGTGAACGTCGTGGGATGGAGAGGTTCGACATTCTGCCCACCACCGGCCGCCCCCGGAGCATACGGCGCGATGCTGCGACGGATGGCTTGCTCACGCCGCTTCCCTGCGGTCGCGATAAGCATCCCCCGGCGGTCGTCCGCCCAAAGCTGAGTGGGGGCGCACCTCTGTTGTAGAACTCGATCCACGAGCCGATGACCCGCTCGGCTTCGAGACCGTCGCGAAGCTCGTGCAAATAGACCGCCTCGTACTTCAGCGACCGCCACAGCCGTTCGACCAAGATATTGTCGTGGAATCGACCCCGGCCATCCATCGAGAACCGCATGCCCGCGGCGAGCACGCGCTCCCTGAACCCCGCACTCGTGAACTGCGTACCGTGGTCGTTGTTGAGGACTTCCGGTGTCCAGCCGTCCAGCGCGTGCTCCAAAGCCTCGATGCAATAGGTCGCGTCCATCGTGTTCGACAGCCGCCATGCGAGCACATGCCGACTCGCCCAGTCCATTACCGCCACGAGGTAGAAGAAGCCTCTTGTCACCGGGATATAGGTGATGTCGGCGCACCACACGTGGTCCGGACGCGAGATCGTCAGGCCACGCAGTAGGTAGGGATAGACCCGGTGCTCCGGGCTCGGCACGGTCGTCCGCGGCTGCCGGTACGCCGCCTCCATCCCCATCGATCGCATGAGCCGACGGATCCGGTGCCGGCCCGCCGTGACCCCCTCCCGGCGAAGATGGCGCATCATCTGCCGCCTTCCGTAACACGGATACTCCATGTGGAGTTCGTCCATGCGGCGCATGAGAGCGAGGTTTTCCGCACTCTCGCCCTTCGGCCGGTAGTACTGCGACGACCGGCTCACCCCCAGCCGCGCACACTGCCTCGAGAGGTTCAGCGCTCCCCCGGGCTCGATCATCCGCGCCCGCCGGCTCAGCGCCCGAGGCCGCGCCGAAAAAAAACCAGCTCGACCGTCAGCTCCCGGATCTTCGCGTGCAACTCCCGGATCTTCGCCTCATGCTCCTCTGCGAGCTTGCGACCCGAGTTCCCGAAAACACCTCTCGAATACCCTCCACCGCCTGCCGCTTCCAGAGACTCACCTGGTTCGGATGAAGCTCGTAGCGCGCCGCGATCGCTTGCACGCTCTGCGTCTCCCGCAACGCCTCGCGCGCCACCCGCGCCTTTAGACTCCGACGTGAACCGCCGCCTCTTCCTGGCCATCTCGGTGCCTCCTTTGCCACGCTGGAATCCACACTAACGACCTGTCCAAGAAACTGGGACCACTTCGGGCAAGCCGCCATCGCGGCTCGTGCTCGATATCGACTGCACGGACGACGCGGTGCACGGCGGCCAGAAGGGCGCGTCCTTCCACGGCGACTACGGTCACTACTGCTTCCTGCCGCGCTACATTACCTGTGGCGCTCGTCCGCTCTTCGCTCTGCTGCGGCTAGGCAACGCCGACCCGGCCGGGGGCGTGACCGAACCGCTCGGCGGCATCGTCACCCGGCTCCGCCAGCAATGGCCGTGACTGGGGATCACGGTCCGTGCCGATTGCGCATATGCCCGCGAAGAGTTGCTGGCATGGTGCGAGGACAACAATGTGGACCACTGCATCGGTTTGGCCCGCAACTCGCGGCTTGTCGAGAGGATCGGCTCGGAGCTAGCCGAGGCCCAGGCGCAGGCAAGACGGCGGGGCCGGCCCGCCCGCCGGTTCGCAGAGTTTTTCTATACCACGAGGACGAGCTGGTCACGCACGCGGCGCGTTGTCGCGAAGGCCGAGCATCTGATCGGCAAGGCCAACCCCCGCTTCGTCGTCACCTCGCTGCCCCCCGCGATACGGGCCTGGAGCGTCTACGAGCGCGTCTATTGTCCGAGGGGCAACACGGAGAATGTGATCAAGGAGCAGCAGCTCGATCTGTTCTCCGACAGGACCTCTGCTTCCCGCTGCGCCGCCAACCAGCTGCGGCTCCTCTTGTCCGCCTTCGCCTCCATCCTCTTCCAGGCTCTGCGGCGCGCGCTCCACGGCACCCGGCTCGCCCGCGCCACCGCGGGAACGCTCCGCCTCAAGCTCCTCAAGATCGGTGCCCGCATCACCGTCTCCGTTCGACGCGTTGAGGTCGCCATGGACTCCGCGCACCCTTCTGCCGCAGCGTTCGCCCGGGTCCACGCCCGATTACCAGGCTGACCTCGCACCCACTCCCGACCCCTTCTCAAGCCGTCTTCCCGGGACCGGTGCGCCTCAGACCGAATGCACCCCCCTCAGCTACCCGTACTCCTCTGTCCCTGGTTGTACCACGGGAAGAAGGATCGGCAGAAGTCGATCGCCGCGCCGATGTCGGGGAAGGGGTTGGGGAAGGTGGCGTGGTACGTGGCGATCTTGAAGTGCGTCTCGGAGAAGGGTTGCCGTCACTGACCCGGGGGCGGCCGAGCGAGCGGGTGATCCCGAGGTCGGAGAGGAACTGGGCCCTGCACTGCTGGTCATCGGGCCCGCGCGATCGGACGTGCAGGGTCAGCGTCTCAGGGTGGACATCCTGCTTGAGGCAACTCTCCTGGATGAGCTGAGTGGCGCGGGCGGAGCTCTCGCGACCTGCGACCATCTATCCGACCACGTATCGGCTGACGATGTCGATGAGGACGCAGAGGGCCTCTCGCACCTTTTCGCGCTCGGATTCATGAAGAGCCCGGGCGGGCCTGCTTACGGTGCTGCTGGTGCCCGGGAGTGGGCTTCTGACGCCGGCAAAACGTGGCGCGCGACACATCCAGTGCACGGCGGGCTGGCGCGACGCCGACCTCCGCTGCGAGGAAGGCTGCGACCATCGGGAGTTCTTCCCGCTGTCGAAGCTCAACCCCAGCAGCCCTGCAACTTTCCCTGGACTTCCGGGATTGGTTCCGCCGTGACGAGCTGCGTCTCGAGCCGGGCCACTTCGACCTCGGGCTCATCCACCCGCTTCTGAAGGAGGTTGCGCCGGGTCGGCTTGCAGCTTCGCCGCTTCGGCGTCAGGTCCCGAATAGATCCCCTCGCGCCGCGCCTTCCGCTATGCCGTGAGATGGGAGCTGTACAGACCCTCCCGACGCAGGATCCGCGCGACCGCGCCGGGCTCGGCGCACCGATCGGCCTCTTCAAGGATCCTGAGCTTGTACTCCGCCGCCGTCTTCAGTAATCCTAAAGATAGCGGGTGTCTCATTAATATCGGCAGAGAGGGGAGGACGATCTCACAAACTCCGGGGTGGGACATTTCTGTTTGAATCCTACCCAGCCCGATGATGCTCCTTGCGTTCTACTCAGCTCCCCAGCATCTTGATGGATGCCTATTCATCCTGGGCGCAGCTCTCCTTCGTCAAAAGGGAGCAATCAGCGATCGCTCCATGTTCGCTCGTCATGCCTATGCTCGCTGGCCCCGTGAGGAGGCGGGCTAGGGGCTCACCTATAGGCAGATAGGAAATGTGCGCCATGAAACGGACGATGGCGAAGGAACGTCCCCCCACGGGGCAAGCATCGATCCTCGCGTTTCTGCTCGTTGGTGGGGTCGGCATGGGTCTGGTGGGTTGTCTCCGGTCGACGTTGCCCCAGCAGGCGCCATCAGAAGTCATGACACCAGCGGTCTCTCTTGGTTCAGGGCCGGCTCCGGCTGATCATAGGGCGACTCTGGATCGGTACTGTGTCTTTTGCCACAATGAGGCATCCTTGACCGCCGGGACTGCACCCGGGGGGCTTGCGCTCGACCTTTTGGACGTCGAGACGCCCAGCACCAATCCGGAAGTGTGGGAGCGGGTGATCGATAAGGTTCGGACAGGCATGATGCCGCCGGCCGGGATGCCGCGCCCGGATCCGGAGACTTATGCCGCCCTGGCGAGCTGGCTAGAGACGGAAATTGACCGGGCGGCGCCGGCGAATGTGAACCCGGGTCGGATCGGTGCCGTCCACCGCATGAATCGAATGGAATACAACAATGCCATTCGCGATCTCTTGGCGCTTGACGTGAATGTGAGGGATCTTCTGCCGGGCGATGAGGTGACGGACGGCAGCTTCGACAACCTCGCCGAGAGCCTCTCCCTTACGACGGCCCACGTGGAACGCTACATGTCTGTCGCCCGTATGCTCACGCGCCGGGCGGTGGGCCTTCCGCCCAGGAGTCCAGAGGGTGGGGTGTTTGAGGTCGATAGATACTTGGAGCAGGACGGCCGGATGGGCGAGGAACTGCCGCTCGGCTCTCGCGGTGGTATCGCCGTTCCCTATTACTTTCCCGTCGACGGTGAATATACCATCGGAGTTGACTTCTGGCGGCAATATGTGGACTACATCATCGGCTTGGGGTGGCCGCAAACCCTCGAGTTCCGAATCGACGGTCAGCTGGTGGGGCGGTCCACGGTAGGAGGCCCTCCGGGCCGGCCCGCCCCCACCGGCGGTTTTGCCGGCAGAGCCACCGGCTTCGGTGACCCCGATTGGGAAGCGTACATGCACGACGCGGTGGATGATGTAGGGGCGCGCTTCCAGGTCGAGGCGGGATCCCACGTTGTCAGCGTCTCGTTCGTCCGGGAACTATGGGAGTCGGAGCGTTTGCCTCAAATGCCCTTTAGGGGAAGGGGAATAAACAACGACGAGCGGTATATGGGTTACGCGCTGCTGCGTTCGATCGATATTGCAGGCCCTCACGAAGTCTCCGCCTGGGGGGAGGACCTCGACACCCCCAGCCGTCAAGAGATCTTCGTCTGCCACCCACGGCGTGGTGCGGAGGAAGAGGCGTGCGCGACAGAGATCCTTTCCAGGATGGCCCGTCGCGGCTATCGTCGCTCCGCAACAGACGGAGAAGTGCAGACGCTGCTCGAGTTCTTCGATATGGGTCGAGAGGAGGGCGGAAGCTTCGATGCGGGGATTCAATTCGCGCTCGAGCGGCTCCTCGTCACCCCGGCCTTCCTCCTTCGGATCTATGAGGACCCGGCCCAGGTGGAGCCAGGAGAGATCTATCGCCTGAGCGATCTGGAACTAGCCTCGCGCTTGTCGTTCTTCTTGTGGAGCAGCATACCCGACGAGCGCCTGCTGGACCTAGCCGAGCAAGGACAGCTCACGGATCCGATGATCTTGGAGCAGGAAGTCCGACGAATGCTGGCCGACCCTCGCGCCATCAATATGCTCGCGACCGATTTCGTTGCCCAGTGGCTCGAGTTGCGTCGCCTGGACGAAGTGGTGGTCGAGGATCGGCGATATCCGCATTACGACCAGAATGTTGTGGAGGCATTCCGGGAGGAGACGGAGCTGTTTGTCGGCAGTACACTGCGCGAGGACCGCAGTGTGTTGGACTTGATTCGAGCGGACTATACGTATGTCAACGAGCGGCTGGCTCAGCATTACGGGATTCCGGGGGTCTACGGTTCCCAGTTTCGGCGCGTCACCCTGCCGAACCTGGAGCAGCGTGGGGGGTTGTTCGGCCACGGATCCATATTGTCCGTAACGGCGTATCCGGACCGTACGTCGCCGGTGATCCGTGGCAAGTATCTACTGAGCAATTTTCTCGGGACACCGCCGCCGACGCCCCCTGAGGACCTGGTCGTCGACTTGGCCGAAGCGGGGGAATCCACGCCTCCCTCGATACGCGAGCGGTTGGAACAGCACCGAGAGAGTCCCGTTTGTTTCAGTTGTCACGCGGTGATCGATCCGCCGGGTTTCGCGCTTGAGAACTTTGACGCCATCGGGGGGTGGCGAACCACCGACGAATCGGGCAACCCGATCGATGTCGGAGGGACCATGCCGAACGGCATGGAGATTCAGGGGTTGGCGGACCTGCGGGCATACCTGCTCGATAATACTGAGTCGTTTGTTGGCGTTGTGACCGAAAAGCTCATGGTCTACGCGCTGGGGCGCCCGCTCGAATACTACGACGGGCCGACAGCGCGTCAGATCGTCCGGGACGCTACGGCGGATGACTATAGCTGGTCGTCGATTGTTCTCGGGGTCGTCCGGAGTCCGGCGTTCCTCATGAGGACCGCGTCCGAGGAGGTGTCGGCGAACTGAAACTTGCAAGCGCTGGTGGGAAAGACGCTATGGTTGGCGGAGGCTTCGTGGTGCTGTGCGCACAATGCGCGGGGCAAGAGACGCTGATGGTTCTAAAATAAGGAGTAAATGATGAGGATCCTCACCGGGAAAGCGATGTCACGACGGACTCTTTTGCGGGGTCTTGGTGCGACGGTGGCGTTGCCATTCCTGGACGCCATGATCCCCGCATCAGGGAGAGGGCAGACCCGGATCAAGCGTCCGCACCGATTTCAGGCCATCTACGTACCGAACGGGATGGCCATGCAGTACTGGACTCCGTCCGGGCAAGCGGGGAACTTCCATGCCGATAAGACGTTCGAAGAGCCGCTTAAGCTCATGCCCATTCTCGAGCCGCTGGCGCCGTTCCAGGATCGGGTCACTCAGTTTTCCGGCCTCCATGCGAGCTGGGTCAACGTGCATGCGGGCGCCTCGGGCTCGTGGCTTACCGGCACGGACCGCGGGGGCGAAACTGAGGTGGACATTTTCGCCGACGTGTCGATGGACCAGCTGCTAGCGAGGGAGTTGGGAAAGGAGACACAGCTGGCATCGCTCCAGGTAGCGATGGATGCCCCGGCCCTCGCAGGATCTTGTAGCATCGGCCAGAGCTGTGTATACACGCACACGATCTCGTGGCTTAGCCCCACTCAGGCGTTGCCGATGGAGTACAACCCGCGCTCTGTGTTCGAGCGGCTGTTTGGAGACGCTGGTTCCACGGAACGGGCGGCGCGGGAGGTGCGGCTACGTCAGCAAAAGAGCATTCTGGATTCTGTGATGGACGATCTGGCGGCCGTAAACAAGGCGGTTGGGCCACAGGATAACGTCAGGGTCGAGCAGTTTGCCTCATCGATTCGTGACGTCGAACGGCGCATTCAGCTGGCCGAGGAACAGATCGACATCGAGCTGCCGGTCATGGATCAGCCTCAGGGTGCACCTTCCGACTATGAAGAGCATGCGAAACTGATGATGGACTTGCAGCTCTTGGCGCTACAGACGGACCTGACGCGCGTGATCACCTTCATGCTCGGCAAGGAGCTGAGCGGCCGCCAGTACCCTCAGGCTGGCGTGACCGAGGCACACCATCCACTGTCGCACCACAATCAAGCTCCGGAACTTGTCGCGCTGATGTCCAAGATCAACCTCTATCACATGGGGCTGTTCGCTGGATATCTGGCGAAGCTCGATGCGACGCCTGACGTCGACGGCTCACTCCTGGACAATATGACCATTATGTATGGAGGGGGCATTTCTAACAGTAGCGGCCACGCCGGCGACAACTTGCCGATAGTCCTGGTCGGCGGTGGAGCTGGACGCCTCCGGGGCGGTCGGCATCTCACCTTCCACGACACACCCATCCTGCCCAACCTGCTCGTTGCGCTGATGGACAAGTTCGACATGCCGGTCGGACAGATCGGCTCCAGCACGGGCAAGCTACCGATCGATGCGCTCTCTGGGGTGTAAGATAAGCGGAGGCCTGCCGGCGAAAACAGTGGAAGGAAGAAGAACGACTGAATGAGGGGAGGGCAAACGATGAGGACGGCGGGCGGGCGAAGCTTGTTCGTACTCATACTGGCCGTGGTCCTAAGCGCGGCGAGCGTGCAAGATCCAGGGCTTGCCGACGTGGCCAAGGAGGCGGACTGGGATCTGCTGCGTGCCCTCGTCCCAGAGGCGCCCGACGTGAATGAAGTCCGCGGGGATGGCACGACGGCGCTCATTTGGGCGAGCTACTGGGGCAATCCTGAAGTCGTTGATCTGTTGATCGGCGCCGGCGCCGATGTCGATGTGGCCAGCGATCTTGGCGTCACGGCGCTCTGGCCGGCGGCTGAGCACGGAAACGCGGCCGTAACCGAAAGGTTGCTGGATGCCGGCGCGGACCCGAATGCCGCGCTGCTGTCGGGGGAGACACCCGTGATGACAGCCGCGCGGGCGGGGTATGTTGAGGTTGTGCAGCTCCTGCTCGACAGGGGCGCCGACGCAAACCAACGCGCGACCCGCGAGCATACGGCGCTCATGTGGGCGGCGGCGCAGAGCCACCCGGAAGTGGTCGACGCGCTGCTCGCGCATGGGGCCGATGTCCATGCCCGCTCGGGTTCATGGCCCCAATATTACCAAAAAGGTGGTGGGTCGGCTCCTCATCCTGACGACGAATTCTGGCTGCAGGAAGGGGGTTTCACGCCGTTGCTGTTCGCGGCGCGCGTGGGAGAACTCGAATCGGCGAAGTTGCTCATGGCTGCCGGAGCTGATGTGAACGACCAAACCGCAGGGGGCATGAGCGCTACGACGCTTGCTATCCATGCCGTCAGCCCGACCGCTGGGTACATCCCGGTTCCGGGAGAATTTCAGGGAGGTGGTGCTGTGCTCCCGGCAGGTGCCTCATTCGCATCGCCCGATGCGTTACCGTCCAACGATGCAGAGGAACTGGTGGAATTCCTCCTTGAGCAGGGTGCCGCCCCGAACTTGGATACATACGGCCACTCAGCGCTGCATGCGGCGATTCTCAGACGGAGCGAGAGGGCCGTCCGGGCCCTCTTGGCCCACGGTGCGGACCCGAACGTCCCACTTCAGTCCGCCATGAACTACCAACGCGATTCGTACGACTTCTACCTTGACCTCCCGCTGGAGGGAGCGACGGAGGGAGCGACGCCGTTTTGGCTGGCCGCCCGTTTTGGTCAACCGAACATCATGCGCATGCTGGCAGAGTATGGAGCCGATCCCCTGTGGGCACTCTACGTTGAAGGCTGGGGGGGCGGAAACAGGGCGCAGGGCTGGACAGTCAGGACAGAGGGCACGACCACGGCGCTGATGGCAGCGTTGGGGATGCCTCGCGTAGCCGGGTTCGCGCAGCCTAACGACCGGGCTGAACGGGAGACCACGGCGCTCGAGGCCGTCAAGCTGGCGGTCGAACTCGGCGTCGATGTGAATGTGGCCAATGCCAGTGGTAACACGGCCCTCGCCGCGGCAATGGCTCTTGAATACTCATCCGTCATCGAATTTCTGATCGAGAATGGGGCCGTCGACGGAGCAGGCGCGAACTCGATGAGGGGCCGAGGATTTTTCCGCTAGATTCATCCCGGTCTTTCCGCCGGTTCGAAAGAGGCGCTCGGGATACCGAGCACGTAGGCACTAGCGCGAGCGGCGGCTCCACCGCTCGAATGAGGTGATCAGCTGTACTGCCGAGCCATCAGCATTCGAAAATCCCTCGTAACGGATCCACCTCCAATTCCGCCGCTATTTCCTGCACCGAAGGGCTCACACGTCCCTCGTTCATCGACAGCGGGGAGGGTCCGGATGCGGCAGGCGTTTGGGCCGTGAGCCTTGAAGCGGTTCCCCCTCCCGGGACCACGGACGAACATATCCTTTAGGCATATCACCGAAGAGGTCGTCGAGTAGCTCAGCCATTCGGCTTTCGCCCTCACAGATCGGTACGTGCGGCTTTCGCGCATACGGCTCCTCCCGAAAGTAACCCCGAGACAACTAGGGTGACCGTTCGAGGATGCGTGATACGAGGAACCGGTAGCAGAAAGTGCTTCCTCGAGAAGGCAACGGGCCTCTCCCGGGCCCATGTCACCCGCCTCATCGCTCAGCACCGTCGCCGCGGCCACACCCGTGACCAAGCAAACAAGCCCCCGGCAAGGCCCTTCCCTTCCCGCTATACGTCTGGCACCCTTGAAACGCGAACGACAACGGCTTACGCTGTGTCTGCATCGGTCTCCGGTATGTATACTGCTAAGTTATGCGTACACATAAACTTAGCAGCCACCTAGGGCCGGTGCGCCCCCTCGGTTTGAGAGTTCCGGGATCGGTTACCTCGTCGAGCGCGGACTCAGCGGCGTGAGCTCACCGCTGGCATTGTCAGGAGCGCCGCGGGAGCAACGACCGCATCGTGCGGCCGACCCTGTGGGCCTTGGTCATTGAATAAACGTAATTCACCATAAATCCGCATGACTCCCTGAGACCGCGTTCGGAAAGATTCGCGCCGAAATTGACATTGGCCCTGTGGGCCCGAGCCCCATTTCCTAGGTGAAATGCAGCGACCGGGTTCAGAGGCTTCCCCGATCGGTTCTCCTCATTGATATAGAAGTACACGAGCTCGGTGAGCGGCTTGGTGAGTTGACCAACGTAGGCAGTGTCTCGGATCCACCGTTCGTCGCTTAGGATTTCGTAAAGCGCTGTAGCAAAGTCGGGCACCTCCCGCCCCGAGCGACGATTGTGCAGCCACACCAAGTCTCTCTGCGCGCGAACTGGGAAGAAACGTTCTAGCCCAGATCGCTTCAGCTGGAAGCTGGCGTCGTCCCCGTCGAGAATGCGCGCTAGGTATCCCTCCCACAGGCCCGGTATCGGGCTCAGGGTCGCAAAAACCTTGATCCCAGGCTCGTCTCGTCGAATCACCTTCATCACCTCTAAGATCAGGGTTTTGCCGAGACCCAGACCGACGAGGCCATGCTGCGTGTTATTGATGGAGTAGAACATGGCGGTATCTCGCGCCCCCTTTGATGGATACTCTGGGGCGTCACCGAGAATCTCGTCAATAGACCGCACGATTCCACGCGTCAGAGCTGCCTCGATGAAGACGACTGGCTCTTCGGGCATAGCCCGGTGGAAGAGCGCGAACAGGCGACGGTCCTTTCCAACTCGGGTGCCCATTTCCTCGAGGCTAGCCATGGGATGAACCATGTCGTGCTCCTTGAGGAAGCGGATTACCCGGAACGAGGATTCGAGCGTGATCTCGCTGAGGAATAGAAAACCGCTCTGGAACCACGAGTCGAAGAGGTGGGCGATCTCTTCGTCCAAGGGCTCTAGGTCGAGGTCCGCCTTGCGCTGAGCGACGAGAATGGCGGACCGGAGGTCGAGTAGGAAGGGAAGTCCACCGGGCTTCGCCAAGAAGCGCCGGAAAGCGCGAAGCCTGGGGGATTCGAGTTGACGCCTGAGCTGGGTCAGCTGGCGTGTCCACGAGATCGGATCGTCCTCGTCGGCCTCCAGCGTCTCGGCGAGCGTGACCTCCAATTCGGCTCTTCGGATCTCCAAGTTGCGCAACAGCGCATCGAAGAGCAACGGCCGATCTGCTTCTTCTACATCGTCGTATAGAGATTGAAACTGTGACACGAGCTCGGACGAATCAGCCTTCTGGTTGGCAATCTGCTGGAGGAGCGAGATCAGTTCCTTAACTCGTGCGGCAGAGGCACGACTGGATCTCGCTGAACGTGGGGACCAATGCATTCACGCACACCGGAATAGGCAGGATTTGGTAGCCTCATCACCCATTCGGCCCGGCGCCTTTCGACTCCCGTGTTCGTCCCGTCTCGACCAGCATCACCCCGTTTGAGGCATGTGCCAGTGGCGCCGCCGCCGAGAGTCCGCGGATGAACCGAATCCGCTCTACCTGATCCGCTGGCATGAGCTCGAGCCACGGATCAGGATCCTGACACCGCCGCTCAGACGGCCTGGGGTCGTTCCGAGCACCTCCCCAAGGAGATCTAGAGCGCTCCTCGAACGTCTGCCCGGTCAGACCTCAGCCACAGCTGCGCCCGTTCGCAGCTACTCTACTCCGCCGATAACCAAGACTTCCAGCAGAAACGCGTCAAGCGGAGGAAGCCCGGCTCGAACGAAGGCCATATCGACCGGAGACACCTCCGTCGGCTCAACATCGGACGCGTATCCCGACAGTGTGACCTTCAAGTCAATCTGTCCTCCGGGGAGGGCGGGCCGTCGAAACTGCCCGAAGGAGTCGGTGACGCCCTCGACTCCCGCGCCAACTGCGGAAACCGTGGCTCCCTCCAAGACCGACCCGCTCGAATCGTCCATCGCGGTTCCAGCGAGCGATCCGCTGATCTACGGGGTCAGTGAGGAAACAGGGCCCCGACGATCGGTAGCGTCGAATCCCTTCGCGCCATAAGCGTTGCAACGTTCATGGCGGATGAGGTGCCGGCGTCCCGACATGGTGCAAAGCCTAGCGAGACACGTTTGCTGAACTTCGACCTCTTACCCTCACGAGGGGTGGAGGTGCCCGCCAATCAACTGGATGGACCGCTGACCGTCGACCATTCCCCTGAGTCGCGCGTCACTGATCTCGCGAGTCTAGGAGGATACCGTCCGCGCGGCCTGGCGGGAGACGGACATTGATCGGGTGTGGGCGGTGGGTCCCAATCCGGGTAGAATCAACGCCCCGCCACAACAGCAGGGAGTATGGCAAAGCCACTCGCGACCTGTTCACGCCGGCCATCGATGTTCGCGCGCGACTGCCTGGGGACGAAACTGCCGACGGTTGCTTCGATAACTTTGCGGATATCCTCTCCGTTTCGATGAGCCGTCTGGAACGACACATGACAGTGCCCAAGATTGCGCTCGGGCTCGGCCTACGCCACGACTGGGGGCCCCTCAGTATACGGCCCATCAGTTCCAGGGCGAGCTCCGGTGGCCCCGGGATCCGTGCGATGGCCGCCTACGTGGGAGAGCCGGAGTGCAAGGGCATCGCGGAGTGCTTCATGCGGACGTTGAAGGAAGAGTGCCTGTACTTCCACGACTTCGAGAGCCTCGAGGAGGCCAGACGCGACATCGGCGCATTCATCGAACGCTACAACCGCGGATGGCTCCTGGAGCGACATGGGTACCGGACCCCGTCCCAGGTCCGCGAGGAGCTCACCTTCATGGCGGGATGACTAAGCCGCCCACTTGTCCAGGAAACCGTCTATGGACTTCTATGGATGTCCCCGGTAATGCAAGCACTTCATCGAACGTCTCAGTCTCAGTGCATGTGGTCAGGTGCTTTCGACTATTCGGCCTGTTGGTGCGGCATGTCATGCGCCGCGGGCCCGTATGGATGTACGCGGATCAGGTCAATATCGGGACCCCAGGCTTGATAGCCTTCGGTTTTTTTCTGGTTTTCCCGATCCCGTCTCATCGACCGTCTGCCCTTACCCGTTCTTCGTCCTGCCCACATCCCCGACAGCTCCTCTCCTTTCATCGCCCGGTCAGGCGGCAGCGGCGCGAGCCCGGTAGATCGCCCTGTTCGTCGTCAGCGCCCAGACGATCCGCGCCGTCCTGTTGGCCAGCGCCACTGCAACCAGCATCGTCGGCTTGCGCGCCAACATCCTGGCCAGCCAGGGGTCCGTCGTCTCGCCACGTCGGATCGCCTGGCGGGTAACCGCCATCGCGCCCGTGATCAGGAGTCGTCTCAGGTCGTGCTGACCCATCTTCGATATCCTGCCAAGCAGCGGCTTGCTGCCGGTTGTGTGTTGTCTCGGCACGAGGCCGAGCCAAGCCGAGAAGTCGCGTCTGCGTCGTAAGCTCTCCAGCGGTGGCGCTAAGGCCTGCAAGGCCAGCCCGGTGATCGGTCCGATGCCCGGGATCGTCATCAGCCGCGCCGTCTCTTCGTCCTGCCGTGCGCACGCATGGAGCTTCCTGTCCAGTTCATAGATTTTCTGATCGAGCTCATCGATCTGCTCGAGCAGTAGCTTGCCCAGCTCGACAACCGGCTCCGGCAGGGCGGAGTCCGCTTCCTCGAGTACCCGGGCCAGCCGCCTGACCTGGGCGGTGCCCTGCGGAGCCACGACACCGAATTCTGCCAGGTGACCCCGAAGCGCATTCATGGTCTGCGTGCCCTGACGCACCAGAAGGTCATGCGTGCGAAAGAGCATCCCCTGCGCCTGCTGCTCTTCTGCCTTAACCGCTACGAAGTGCATGGTCGGCCCGCTGCGCCGCCTCCGAGATCGCCTCCGCGTCCGCCGTGTCGTTCTTGTGCCTCTTGACGAACGGTTTCACATAGATCGGCGCAATCAGCCTCACCTCGTGGCCGAGCTCCTAAGTCTCCCGCCCCCAGTAGTGGGCGCTGCCGCACGCTTCCATCGCCACCACACAGCCCGGCGGCTAAGAGGCGACGAAACTCAGCACCTTCCCCCGGCTCAGCTTCTTGCGATACGCTACCGACCCGTCCGCCCTCGCACCGTGTACCTGAAAGCTGTTCTTTGCTAAATCGATCCCGATAATGCTAGCCTCGTCCATTGGATCCACCTCCCTCAGATGGTCAGAAGTGCTCAGTACCGTCTTTGCACATTGCGATGCCGTCGGGAGGGGGCGTCCACTCGATCGGGACCGGTTCACCACCTTGCTTAGGCAGAACGGACGATCGGTATCCGAGGATCGGACCCGTGCCCGTCGGCCCTCAGATCAGAACTCCGCTCTCACCGGCTGGCCGACCATTTTCGCCGGGTCAGCGCCACTCTTCGGGCTCATCTTCTGGGCCCGTCCATTGTAGATTTCGGCGAGATAGAGATTGCCATCCTGATCCACGCTGATCTGGTGCACGCCATCGAGTGCCCCGGGATAGCTGCCAGCTGTGCCCCAGCCATACAGAAACCTACCGTTCAGATCGTATTTGAGGATCTTATTGGTCTCGCCGTCGGCAACCCAAAGGTGCTGGTCCGCACTCACGAGTAGAGCGTCGGGCGAGCGGATGTTCGGCCACTCGTCCAGGTACTCGCCGTTCTCATCGAAGACCTGGATCCGCGAGTTCGACCGGTCGGCCACGTAGACCCGGTGCTGATCGTCAGTGGCGATCCCGTGAAGTATCCTGAATTGCCCGGGACCGGAGCCCGGCGTGCCCCACTCCATCAGGTAATTCCCTTCTGCATCGAACTTCACGACCCGGCTGTTGATGTACCCGTCAGCGACGAAGACCGTGCCGTCAGGCAGCCATGAGAGGTCACTCGGGCGACCGAAGTGCGTCTCGTCGTCTCCCTCCACGCCGGCCTCGCCCAGCGTTAGCACCAGCTCCCCGTCGTACGTGAACTTGAAGATTTGGTGCAGGTTATCATCGACCACCCAGACGTGCTTCTCAGGATCGTACGGGCTCATCTTGATCTGGTGCGGTCCCCGCCCACCCTCCTGCGCGAAGACCTGGTCGACGTGAGGCCAGGTCTGGATCAGGATTCCGTTGCCGTCCACCACGATGATGCTGTGTTCCCATCGCGGCGTCCCGGTCGCTGCCACTCGCGGGGGGTCTAGCATACCGTACGGTGTGAAGGGCGCTGCGTCGGGAGGCAGTGGCAGCTCGCCACGCTGTGCGATCCAGATTCTGTCCGGGGTCTCGGCATACACTCCCGCCGTCGACCCCCAAGTCCAGCCGTCGTGGTTCACGAGCGGCTTTGGCCAGTTCTCCACCGGTTCGTAGGGACCGAACTCCTCCTCCCCCCCTTTCTCCTGGGCTATAGTAGCTTCTGCAAAGAGGTTGTCCTCGGAGCCGCCGCTCGTCTGCGACGTACAACTCAAGAGGGCTGCAGGCGCGAGCAAGGCCGTCAGCATGAGACCCGTTGGTGGTCGTGCACACATGTTGCCGCTCTCCTTGTTGGTACCTTCCGCCTCGCCGCCCTGGAGGCCGGATCTCCTGGTGGCTGCTTCAGGCAGCCGTCAAGAGCGGTTGAAACCCCGTCTTGCCGGCGCTGCGACTCCGCCGCCCCCGCCGTTCACTCTCACCGGCCGACCGACCAGCTTCACGGAGTCTACGCCGGAAGTTTGAGTAGCTTGGCCGCGTTGCCGCCGAGCATGGCTGCTCGGTCGGCATCACTCAGATCCGGCGTCCCGAGGATGTGCTCAACTGGGGTAAAGCGAGGCAGATCGGGATGAACCGTGGGAAACGTCCAAGAAAATGGGTAGTCTGTCCCGATCACGATCTGGCTCATGCCCGACACAGCGATGAGGTGGCGCAACGCCTCGCTCGTGAAGACGCAAGAGTCGAAGAAGAGTTCCCTCTTAAAGTACTCCGAGGGCAGCTTTTCGGTCGTCCCGGTGCACGCCTGGGGACGGGTGCCACACCCGTAGTCCGTCCGGGGAGCATACGCCGGAAGATAGCCTCCGCCATGCGCCGAAACAATTTTGAGTCCCGGAAATCGATCCAGGGTTCCCTCGAAGATTAGGTGCGCGAGCCCTATCGATGTCGCCACTTCGTTTCCGATCGTGTTGCCCAACATGCCGTTTCCTTGCAGTCGGGGCTGCAATTCCGGAATGAGCACCGGATGGAGCCAGATAGGCACGTCCAACTCCTCGGCCTTGGCCCAGAATGGGTCGAACCTCGGGGAGCCCAACTGCTCGTTCCCGATACTCGACCCGATAGAGCCGCCACGGAGCCCCAGTTCGTTAACGCCTTCCTCCAGCTGCTCCACCGCGAGCTCAGGGTGTTGCAACGCAACGCCAGCAAGGCCCAAAAATCGACCGTCGTAGCCCGCACAGATCTCGGCAATCCCCTCGTTCTGCGCCCTGAGCAACCGTTCAGCCAAGCCCTCGTCGAGCTCGTACCAGTACGGATTGATACTGAGCACCTCGATATCAATCCCCATGTCATCCATGGCTCGCAGACGGTCTGGGCCAATGGTGGTTGGACTATCGGGCTGCGTCCTTCCCCCCATCATCTCCCTGACACCGGCGATCTGGCAGTGCGCGTGAAAGTCGATGATGGGAGCAGTCTGCACCGTGGCGGCCGCTCTATCTCGGGTACCGGCGTCCATGACGAGCATTCCTGCTACGCCGCCCGCCGCGCCTCTAAAGAATTGTCTGCGATCCATGATCTGCTCCTTCCGTTGGCTGATCTGTCCGACCGGTTACGACTTGCTGTTGGCACGACAAACAGTCCGCAGCGATGGTAGCGTGACACACCCACACGCCGCACTATAGTCGGATATTGTCTATTTTTGAATCAAAGCTAGGGCCCCCGGGCAGCGAGCGCGAGCCCCCCTATCCCTGATCGAATGCTCGTCAGGTCGGGGATCGAGTGGTCTGTCGCCCAATCTCAAAACACGGCAATCGGGTTCAACGGCGAACCAGTGCCCCCACGGATGGGCAGCGGCGCGGCCATCAGGAGGAATTCCCACCGATCTCGTTCGGCAGCCGCCTCACCGAGCGCCTCGAGGTCGCAGTTGTCGAACATGTGGATCCCTAGATAGACCATCCCGAAGTCGTGCACAGCTCCGGGCAGGTTTGAAGGCGCGACATAAGGTGGAACGTCGCTACCCAATAACGCGACATCGCGTGCTTTCAACCACGGAATCACGGACGGGTGTAAGCCGGCCGACTGACCACGTCGGCCCTTAAGCCATGGTCCCTCGGCTTCGCGTCGAGCCCAGGCACCGGTACGAATGAACAGCGCGTCACCGGAAGAGATTCGCACCCCGGTCTGCTCTTCCCACGCCTCTAGCTCTTCCACGTAGATCGGAGTGCCCGGTTCCAGATACGGTAGGCCCCTGAACCTTGGAAGGTCGATCAAGACGCCACGGGTCAGAACTCCATCTTTAAGGTTGTGGATCGAGTTCTTCTCATGACCACTTTCGAGAACGGCGTTCGCGTCGGGCGTGTACCCGTTGTAGAAAGTCCCGTCTATTTGCCAATGAGCCAGGGCGTCAATGTGCGTGTGCGCGTATCCGTGGTAACTGACGCTAATCCGGTCCGAGCCGATACCGAGCATCTCGTGTTCATAGGGGTTAGAATTGTCGACGGCCTGAACGGTATCTGCGTCCGCGGCCAGCGACACCGAGAACCCCTCCCGAGCCAGAGCCACTGCCTCTAAGCGCTTCTCCGGCGTAATCAGGTTCAGGGCACCGACCTCGTCGTCCTCCCCCCAACGTCCCCAGTTAGAGAGTTCCTGCTTCCACTGTTCATATTGGGCGGAAGTAACATCCCTCCTGCTGGCGAGAATCATCGAGACATCTTCCGGGCTGCCGCCGTCGGCGGAGCCTATCGGAGACGAGTCGGTGCCCGGCGCCCCGCACGAAACCACGGCCAGGAGGGCTCCGACCAAAGCGATACGCCATACGATCCATGAATCGTGTGAGCCGTTCATCTCATTCCTTCCTCTGCCGGATGTGAGTCCCTCCCTGCGCATTTCTCATGATTCACCGCTCCGAGAGTAGGGTCAAGGATACGCGTTCAGTGGGGCTCGCAGCAGTATGTGCCGACCTTCAGGGACTCTTAGAGGGCATCGCGGAGGTTCTCTGACGAAGTCCATCTGTGGTCTGCTGCCAGCCGGGAGAGTGGCCTATTCGGTCCGTGATCCCGAGGAATCGAGTGTTCGTTGGCGCCTTCTCGGTCTTGGGCGTCCTCGCTCTCATTACCGCATTGCGTGGGCCTCGACGTGCACAAGAACGATCATGATTGGGACGCTCACCCCGCCGTGCTGAAACGAGCTCGAGGGCTTCAAGGGTGCGAGCTGCCGCAGGAAATGGCGTACGACGAAGCGCGCGACGGACGTAGGACCGGCCCCGGCCCTCGTCGAGCGAGACTTCCTGGTGAGAGGTCCGGACCGGCTCTGGATGGCGGATATGAGCTACATGCCCACCTTGAGCGGGTTTCCTCTGCCTAGCCGTGGTAGTGGATGCCTGGAGCCGCCGCGTGGTGGCTGGTCGATGGAGGCGCATCGGAGGACGGAACTCGTACTCGGGGCGCTGAACATGGCGATCTGGCAGCGGCGGCCCGAGGCGGTGATCCATCACAGCGGCCTGGGCAGTACGCGTCTCGAGCTTACCGCTCACGCCTCGATACTCACCGGATCCGGGGCTCCATGTCTCGGCGAGGGAACGCGCCCACTTCGGGAGCTTCTTCAAGACTCTGGAGCACGGGAGATCTTCGCGGACGACTACAGCACGATGGATGACGTAGCCAACCGAGTCCCCCACTTCCTTGAGGATGTGTATAGTCGAAGACGCTGACACTCCTCGCTCGGCAACATGCCGCCGCAGGAGTTCGAGAGCATTCATGCAGCCCAATCTAAGCGCGGGCGCTCTCTCCTGCCCCCGCCCTTCACCCCTTCGGCCGCCCGGCTCCGCCTCGTAGCGGTGTGGGGGCCTGTCAGTGATCGGTTGGGAGATGCGCGGCGGAGCAGTGGCCGGCAGACTTGCGGACGGGCGTTGGCAATTCGGCCGCTGCCCCGGCCTCGCGACGGGGCCTGTGTCGTGTTAGGTGTTGTTAATGCATCGTTCGACCGGCAACAGTGAAGCCGTCTCGCGCGACATTTGTTCGAGGGGCCACGGGCGCCATGTTGCCAGCAAGGAGAAGCTCGGCGCCGAGGTGGACATGTACGGTCTGGCTGATCGCAACGGTACAGTCGGGAGAGACTCTGTCGATGCGTGAATTATCGGACAGGCGGGAAGGTTTGGAGCGGGTTCGGTTCATCCTGAACCCAGCAAGCCCCGTGGCGCTGAGCGACGAGCCCTCGGAAGAAAACCGCGCGCAACGCCTCGCGGTCGACCTGACGGAGGAGGATCTCGTAACCGTTCAGTCGCGCCGTGGTAGGAGGGTGGGATTTAGCGGTTGAGGATGCGTTGCCAGTGTTTGGAGAGGGGCCGGAGCCAGATGTCCTTCTTGGGTTTGCCGTACTGTGTGTGGGTATCGTAGCGACCGCGTCCCTGGGTGGTTCCGACATGGATCCAGCCTGAGGCCCTGTAGACGCCGCCGGTGTAGCGCGGGATTTCGACGAAGGTTTCGATGAGGACGGGGGTGGTGTTGTAGCGTCGGGTCCATTCGCGGGGCAGGCGCCGGCAGACGAGTGAGAGGATGTGGGATCCCAGGTTGGGGATCCTGATCCAGGGCAGGATGAGGAACCTCGGGTTGTTGATGACGAGGGGGAGGTTCTTGTTGCGCAGCGTGTGGGTCCATCCGATGAAGCGGTCGCGCGGGGCGAGCGTCCAGGCGGCGGCGCTGAAGCCGAGCATGGCGAGCGGCCAGCCGTTGTGGTCGTGGACGGCGTAGCGCATCTGCGCGCCGACGAGGGGCTTGTATCCCAGATAGTGGTAGCGGGCGACGAACTCGTTCCACAGCCTGCCTTCGCGGGTAGCGCGCACGACGGTCCGGAGTTCGAGCGGGCGGACCTCGTCGAGGGTCGTCGGTGCCGAAAACAGCGGCACTTCGGTGTCCTGACCGAAGATGATGGGGCGGGGCGGGGCCTTCCTCCACTTCTGGGGTGGCAGGGTGATGAGGCCGTCGTTGTGCATGGCCAGCATGGCCACCCCCGGGCCGTCATGTCCTTGAGGCCGCCGTCGGGCTTGAACCAGCCGATGCGTCGGCAGAACTCCCTGGACAGGGCATGGCGGCTGAGAGGCGGCGGGCCGGCGATCAGTGCGCGCAGCAGCGCCATTTCCCCGGCGGTGAAGTCGTGCCCCTGATAGTGGCACTCGATCCGGTCGGTCATGCCGGCACCATCGGGTCGCGTCTGCGCTCCTCGTTCATCGACCATGGCAGCCAGGGTGACAGGTCATGGGGCGGCCGGCCGCCGTTGTGCGCGCATTCCGCCAGCCATGCCGTAAGCCATCGCTGGACATCGATGCCGTTCAACCTCAGGGTGCCGACCACCGAGTACATGAGCGCCGTGAACCGGGCGCCGGTCTCGCTGTCGGAGCCGAACGACAGGCGTCTTGCGATGACCGGACCTCTGAGCAGCCGCTCGGCGAGATTGTTGTCGAGCGGGACCCGGGGCCGGTCGACGAAGACACTCAGCCCCTCGCGATGGTTCACGAGCGAGCGTAGCGCCTTGCCCTCGCGCGCGCCGGACGGCAGGCGGTCGAGTTCGCGCCCGGCGTTTGCAAACAGGCTGCCGAGTGCGTCGGTCAGCGCGTCGTGGGCCGCGTCGAACGCTGGCGTCTGGCGCTCGAGACCGGGATCGTACTCGGCCAGCCGCGCCTTGTTCAGGCGGTAGATCGAGGCGATCCGCCGGGTCCATTCCCGGCACCAGCCGGTCAGTTCGTCCTGCCCCGCCGCGGCCCTGATGAAGTCCCGGCGTATGTGAGCCCAACAGCACGAGAGGGTTGCCCGGCCCCCGAGCAGGCGCGCCAACCTCTTGTAGGCGCTGTAGCGGTCGCAGACGATGACCGTCGAGGGCCGTCGGCGAACAGCTCATGGGCCGCCTCGGCGCTGCGCGAAGGATCGATATGGAAGTAGACCGCGTCGTGGCCGACCGAGATCCACAGCCAGCCCCGGCTCGACCTGCCTCCCTCGCGCAACGCCTGCACGCGCCAGGTGGTCTCGTCGGCATGGCGCAGCGCCGCGTTGTTCTGGTGCGCGAGGATCGCGTCGGCCACCGGCTCGAACAGCGGCACGAAACGGGGCACGCTGCCGGCCAGGGTGCCCGGCGAGATCGGCAGTCCCTGGTCGGCCAGCCATGTGCTGACGCGCTGCAGAGGACGCAGGCACGCATAGCGTTCGAACAGGAAGCGCGACCAGACGCTGATCCCGTAGGGCGTGTTGGGGAACAGTCGGGGCACGGGGGTGCCGACACCTCCACGGGCGACGACGCGCAGTCGCATGTCCGGCGCCAGCGCGGGCGGCGGATCACTCGCTTGTGGGCCTTGACCTCGATCTCGATAAGGGTGGACTCTTCGGCGCCGTTGGCCGCATAGGGGTTCCCGCAGCCGGGACACACATACGCATCGGACGGCGGGTTATGCTCTTCGATGTGTTCTTCGAGACCGGGCCGCTGTGTGCGGCCCCGGCCGGGTGCGCCGGGCTGCCGACCCCGCGGACGCCCGGAGCCCGGCTTCTCCTGTTTCTCGCTCTTGCGACCGAACTGCGTCTTCGACAGCACCGTCCGGGTCGCGCGAGACTCTGCCAGCTCGGCTTCCAGCTCCTCGTTGCGCCGCTGCAATGCCTTCACGGTCTTGTGCAGCCGGGCAACTTCCTTGCCGGCTCGCCGAAGAAGATCGCGCAGACGCCCCACCTTCGAGCGCCACCGCAGTGCGCTCTTCCCTGCTCGACGGGCTTCCCTCGTCTTCTCGACGACGGCCCTCAGCCTGCGCCGCGATGCCTCGAAGCGCAACTTCCAATATCCCGCTTCGCGACGCGCAGACACTTCCGCCCGGCGCAACTCTTGCGCGCGCGCTTCCGCCGCCTCCGCACGGACCCACTCCCGCTCCGCACGGACGTGCTCCTCCTCGTACAGCCACCGCCAGTCCACCGGGTCCGCAGCACACGCAGCCTCAGGGGTCAACCGCAGCCCACCGGGCCCCTCGGCCAGCACCACGACCGTGCCAACATCCCCGTCTCCTGTCGCCATGAACCAGACGATAGCACGTCACCGAACTCGTGGCCAGTCCCCTACACGACCTCAGCCTGAGACCCATGACCCCCCCCCGCCACGGCACGACTGAACGGTTACAGGATCTCGCCCCCCGACTTCGACGGTTGGGGCTCGTAAGTGCTTGATACTGTTGACTGATGGTCCCCCAAAGGCACTACATGTCGGGGGGCGGGCGCTCAGACGCGGTGAGGTCGCCCGGGTTTGGTGAGCTCGAAGGGTTTGACGGACCTCGCGAGTCCCATCACGGCATAGAGCTTTCGTGCGATGGAGCTCATCGAGGACGGGATGACGTAGCGGCGGCCGGTGCGCTGGTCGCCGAGGACGCTGCACTGGACTCGTACGAGGGTCCTGCGGATGACCTCAGCGGAGAGACTCTGCTGCTGGATCCGGGTCCGGTAGGCGAGATGGCGCACGCAGACGAGGGCCATGAAGGCGATGGCGATATGTGCCCGGACTCGCCGCGGGGTCCAGTGGAAGATGGGCCGGATCTTGAGGTCGTGCTTGGTCACGCGGAAGGTGTCGTCCACCTGCCAGAGTCCGGCGTAGTGGGCCACGACCTCGGCGGCGGGCGTGTCGGGGGGGAGATTGGTGACGACACCGTGCAGGCCGTCCCAGCGGGCATGGGCCTTGACGCGCTGCTCGTCGATGACCACGTCGGCATCGCCTTCGACCCGCAGGAATCGCGCATGTCCGCGGTTTCCGATCAGCCCCTTGGGCTTCTTGCTCCTGGCTAGCCGCTTGTGAAGCCGCTCGAGAGCCTTCGCACGATCGTGGCGGTCCTTGTCTGCGCGGCGCGGTGAATAGCTGACGACGATGCGCTGCTCCCCGCTGAGGATCTCACGGATGCGTACCCCGTCGGCAGCGGGCTCACCGAAGCGGCCGATGTCGAGCACCTCCTGCTTCATGGCACCGGAAAGCGACTTCAGCTTGGCGGCGACGATGTAGTGCATCCCGGCCTCTTCGAGGGCCCGGATGTTTTCGGCGCTCATCATCCCGCGGTCCGCGACACAGATCACGTGGCGCAGATCATGGAGCGTGCGCAGCCGCTCGAGGGCCACCGGGAGGCTGTGGCCCTCGAAGGTGGCCCCGGGAAGCACCTCGTAGCCGACCGGCACTCCCTCCGGCGTGACCATCAGCGCCAGGAGCACCTGGGACTCCTTGAACGTGGCGTCCTTGCTGTAGCCGGGCTGCTTGAACTCGTCGACAACCAGCGACTCGAAGTAGAGCGTCGTGCAATCGAAGAGCAGGACATCGAGAGGCGCTCTACCGCCAGCTGGGGCTCGACACCCTCTCTGCCAATATCGGTGAGAGGGTACCGTCAGGAGCGGGGCCGGGGAGACAGGGCGGACAGACGGTACCGGTGAACGCGGGATGCGGTCGCTGAGTCAGGCCAGAACTCGCGGATGGAGCTGTTCGACCCTGCTCGCTGGTTGGGTGCATGGCGCTCATGCGTGGTGTCCAGGCGCGTACGCCGTCCAGGTGCGGTCCTGCTGGATGAGCGTATTGGCGAGGACCAGGAGTTTCCGCATCACCGCTGTAAGGGTGACCTTCGGCGGTTTCCCGTTGGCCAGGAGAGCCGCGTACGTCCGCTTGAGGTCGGGATTGTACCGGATCGCGACTAACGCGGGCATGTAGAGCAATCGGCGCACGTGGTACCTGCCTCCCTGAATGAAGCTGCGTCCCTTCCAGGAGCCTGACTCCCGAGTCACCGGTGCGAGTCCGGCGAGGCTGGCGGCACGGGACCCGGTGAGAGTGCCTAGTTCAGGCATGTGGACGATCAGTCCTGCGGCGGTGACGTCAGAGATGCCGGGGATGGAAGTCAGGATCTCGGCCTGGCGCTCGAGAGCCTCCTCTGCCTGGAGGCGTCTGCGGATCTCGGCGTCGATGCGCTTGATCTGGCGCTCGATCTGCTTCAGCCGTTGCTTGTTGAGCTGCTTGGCCACGGGGGTGCGCAAGTGTTTGCCGCGGTTGGTGATGGCGACCCGGTCCCCGACCAGCGCATCGCGGACCAGCTGGAGTTCGGCCAGATCGCGCTGCCCTTCGGACTTCGATTGAGTCGGGCGCAGATCCTCGATGGCCGCCGCCATGGTAGCCAGCACCCGGGCGTCCACGGCATCGGTCTTGGCGCGCCGGCCGAGCGAGCGGGCGAAGGACCGGACCTGGTAGGGGTTGATCGCGTAGAGGGGGAGTCCGGCTTTCAGGAGGGCATCCTCGAAGTTGCGGTGGAAGGGTCCGGTGGGTTCGTAGGCGATCCGGTCGACCTCGGAGCCGATCCAGGCGATCAGCTTGCGGAAGCCGGTCGGGTCATTGGAGAACCGGGATGCTCTCCCTTCGGGGGCGGCGAAGACGTCGAGCCAGTCCTTGGAGATGTCGATCCCGATGGTGCGACAGATGCTCATCTTCCCTTCTCCTGTGCTTGTCATGCGAGCCTCGATGCTCATGTATCCATTCAGGACGTAGGGAAGGAAGGTGGCGACCAAAGTACTGCACAGCCCCTCACGGCCAAGACATCCACGGTCCGAACAGCCGCATCTGGACGCCCCCCTGGTTGGCAAGCCTGGCTTCGAACAGAGGATCGGTGGCAGTCAGGTCAGGTACTGTCGTATCGTCGACCTCTTGATGCAGCACTGTCGGCCGCGGGCCTGTATGGTGTTCGTGAGATCGGATCCAAATCGGGCCTGCGGGCTCGGTGACCCTTCGGCTGTTACTGGTTTTTCCGACCCCGTCTTGTCGACCGTTGCCCCCTACTTTGTCGCCGTCCTGCCTGCACTCTCCAGATGGGGCCTCCACGACTCACACCCACTCGGGCGTTCGAGCCGTCGAGCCCCGGTAATTTTTCTTCTTTCTCCTCCGCTTCGTTGCTCTACCGAGCTCCGTCTCACGCCTGATCCGGCCACGGCACCCATCAGTTCCGGCGCGTGGTAGTTCTCCTTCTTCACCGTCACGGCCCAGATGATGCGCGCCATGTCTCCTGTTTCATGATGCACCTTAGTTGTGCGTGTGGAGCGATGGCTGATCCTGTGGGACTCAGGTTGTGTTCTCCGGGCTGATTGGGGTGCGTGTTGCCGCAGGCGCTGGCCCTGTACATGCAGTATCGTCGGTTCTCGGTGGAGATGATGGCCCGCTCGACCCGGTCGTCGTTCGGGTCTCTTCCGATCGCGCGTACGGTTCCGTGCGTGACACCGAGCCGAGCCGCCAGTTCCGGAGCCGTCTCGAACCCCTGGCCACGAAGCCGTTTCGTTTCCCGTTTGAGGAAGCTTGTCAATCCGTACCTCCGGCGTAGGGCACTCACGCGCTGGGCCGTATAGGACTCGCCCCTCCAGTTTCTGTGTCCGGATCGGTTGAGTTCCCGTGCGATGGCCCCATCGGTGTGGTTCTCGAGCAGCCGGGCGACAGCGGCGATCGTTTCCGGGCGGGTCTTTCTGATCTGCGCGATGGGTCTAGGCAGGGGCACGGTGTCGAGGGTGAGTGCTTTCCCGCCGCGCATGCGGAGCTCCACCTTCACTTCGTAGCCATCGCGAGAGAGGGTCGCGTCTTCGATGAGAAGCCCGAGAAGCCTCTTGCGATCGGTGTTGGTGGTCTCGGATGCGGTCCATACCCGCTCGAAGTCGTGGGTCAACGCGCGGATGCGTTCGAGCTGCAGCTCGGAGAGTTCCGCGTCGCGGGCGGCGGAGTGTGCCTCGCGTTCCCTGCAGGCTTGCTCCAGTTCCCGCAGCCGCCCGTTCCAGTCGGCTTCGAGCGTGGCCGCCACCAGCCGGTTCGCCGGATCGACTTCGAAGAAGCTGCGCCGTGCGAGGTTGGCCTCGTAGCGGATCGCCTCGATGCGATGGCCTCGTAGCCGATCGGCGAGGGCGAACTCGGCGCGAACCTGCTCCTGGACCGCAAGGGCAAGGTCGATGTTCTCCCGGTTCATCGCGTCGATCACGAAGCGGGATACCGCGACGTCGACCAGATCACCGCGGATCGTCTGGCAGACCTTGCGTCCGTAGCTGGCCATCTGCTCGTTGCACGTGTAGTCATAGCGTGCCGGCCGGTTGCGTGATGGCCGGGCGTGCGTGTAGAGCGGACCCATACGCCGTCCGCAGTGGCCGCAGATCACCCGGGACTGGAGGAGCGCCGCTCCCTTGCGGGGCTCCGCGACGCGTGAGGGTGCCGGCAAGAATGCCGTGGCATTGCCCGCGAGGGTGGCCTGGTTGCGGGGGTATTCGTCCCAATCGATGAACCCCGCATGGGCGTTCTGGATCGAGACCTGCCACTCCTCCCTCGGGACGCTGCGACATCTTGTCGTGCCGTCTGCCTGCGGCTCGGTGCGTCTCCGGCCGTAGACGAACGCGCCCGCGTAGCGTGGGTTGCGCAAGATGCGGCAGATTTGCGAGACGGTCGGAAGTGCCCAACAGAGCTGGCCACGGTTCGGTCCGCTCCTCGGACGTGAGGGGAGCGCGATGTATTGCCGGTGCATCCATCTCACCACGGCCATCGCCGATCCCATGCGGCGGAAGCTGCCGAACATCCCGCGGATCGCATCGACAACAGACTGGTCGGGATCGAAGACGACCTCGTCGCTGTCGTTGTAGGCGAGGTCGATCGGCAAGGGCATCCTCAGGGCGCCGCGCGCCGCCGCTTTGCGCTGACCGCCGAGCATCCTTGCCTTGATCCCCTGCAGCTCGAACTCGGACATCGTGCCCTTGAAGCCGAGAAGCAACCGGCCATTGCCGTCGTTCGGATCGTAGACCCCGCGCTCGTCGAGGATCAGTGTACGGGCGATCCCCGCGATCCGTAGCAGCTGATGCCAATCGGCGTTGTCACGCGCCAGACGCGAGACCTCCAGCCCGAGCACGATCCCCACCTCGCCCGCGGCGATCCGGGCCATGAGATCGCGGAAACCGCTCCGGTTCGTGCTCGAGGCACCCGATTTTCCCTGATCCTCGTCGATCACGCGAATGTTCTCCGCCGGCCAGCCCAGGGCCATGGCCCTGCGGCTCAGTCCGTATTGGCGCCTCGCGCTCTCGGTGTTCTCCATCACCTGGCGAAGCGAGGACTGCCGGACATACAGGCACGCCTCCCGCTCCAGATGATGCGCTTCGATCTTGCGCGTGGTCACCTCAGACATGAGCATGCGTTCTGCCTCCTCTCGTTGGGGACGCCGCCGCCAGGCCAAGCAGGTGCCGGACCTGGCGGGCGGCCTCGGCGACCGCAGCGTCCCCGATGAGCAGATCCGCGGCTGCAAGCGATGCGGGCGTCGGCAGCCGGAGCTCCATGGGGCCGTCCCTGCACCCGGCCAGCGCAAGAGCGCCGCACAGACCGTGGAAGCGGAGCGATCCGATCCCATGGCTGTCCTGTCCCGACAGCCAGAGCCAACGCCAGTTCTCGTAGGTCCGCCAGGCATCGCCGCGTATCACGGCCCGATCTCCAGCGTTTTTTTTCGCCCCGGGCAAGCGCTTTCTCGAGACCGCGCGGATGCACCCGGACGCCGAACTCGGCCTCGATGAGCGGCACGAGCCGGCGTGCTCCGATCCGCCCGTGCCGGGCTCGGCAGATCCGTACGAACTCGAGGATCTCCGGGGTGATCTTGTGCGGCCTGCGGGGTCCGCGCCGCGCCGGGATCAGCCCCGCCAGCCCGCCCCCGCGGAACGCCTTGACCATCCTGAAGCAGGTCGGCCGCGACACCCCGAACCGCTCGGCCGCCTCTGCCAGGGTGGCTTCCCGGCGCCGGACCAGCCGGACCATCTCGTAGCGGACCTGCAACAGGTCCTCGGGATCGAAGAAGTCGCCGGTGGCGAACATCGGATCCCGGACCTTGTCCGGAGACCGGTTGAGGGTGCCTGCCTCCTGGAGGCGAGCCCGCTTCTCGTTCTGATCTCGGTCGGTGCTCATGGGCGGATCCGGGGCGGGAGAAGTGATCATATAATAGTACGCTATTATCTTGCCCATGTCGAGCGGTCGCCTCGGGCGGTGTCCAGCATGTACCGGATAACTCAGGGACATATGCCACGCCGGGGCTCGGCACTCGACCCTGTAAGCGCCTGAATTACTGATCACTGTGCGCCTTATTCCTGATCATGATCCGTGGACGACTCCAGGTGAACATCGATGGTCCCCCGAAGCACCACCAGATCGTCCATCCGCCACAGGCAGCGGCCGCAGGAGATACGCTCGAAGTCGTCGATGCTCCGAAGCGACGTCCAGGAAACCGGTATGCTGACGAGCTTTGCGTCGTCCGTGATGTAGCGGACAAACGACACACGCCTCACGGTCACCCGGTCGTGGATCTCAACCTCGTGGCCACAGAGCGGTTGGAATGGATGTGTGATGCGGATCCGTCGAACGTCACCCGACGGCCCATAACGGCCTGCATTCCCGAATAATCGACATCCTGTTCGCCAGCGCCACCGCAACCACCTTCCTCGGCTTCTCGTCCAGCATCCGCCGAAGCCAGGAATCGGTGACCTCCCCCCGCCCGATGGCACTCGAGATGACCGCCGTCGCCCCTAGGTACAGGAGCCTCCGGATGTCGCGCTGACCCATCTTCGTGATCCGCCCCAGCCGCTGGCGGCCACCCGTCGAGGATTCACGCGGCGTGAGCCCTACCCATGCCCCGAAGTCACGCCCCGTGCGGAAGCCCTCCATCGGTGGCGCGTACGCGTGCACCGCCATCGCCGTGAGCTCACCCACCCCCGGGATCGTCATCAGGCGCCGGAGCGCCTCGTCTTCCCTCACGATCCGACGGATCTCCCGGTCCGTCTCATCGATTTCCGCATCCAGCTCGTGGATCCGCTCGATGAGGAGGCGTATGGCGGAGGCGCCAGCGCAGGGAAACACTCCTCACACTCCGCGAACGCCTCCTCCAGTCTCCCGACGTTGTGGGTCCCAAGCGGGACGACGAGGCCGAACTCCGCGAGGTGACCCCGTAGTGCATTGATCGTCTAGGTCCGCTGGTGCATCAGGAGCTCCCGAGCCCGGAACACCACCGATCGCGCCTGCTCCTCCTCGGTCTTCACGGCCACAAACCGCATCGTCGGCCGCTGGGCCGCCTCGACGATCGCCCCGGCGTCGTTGGCATCGTTCTTCTGCCTCTTCACATAAGGCTTCACATACACCGGGGGAATCAGGCGGACCTCGTGGCCGAGCTCCTGGATCTGCCGCCCCCAATGGTGGGCGCTGGCGCACACTTCCATCACGACCCGGCAGACGGGCTGCCCGGCGAGGAACCCGAGCAGCTTCGAGCGCGTGAGCTTCTTGCGCAGCACGGGCTCGCCACCTGCCGTGGCTCCGTGCAGTTGGAAGTACCTCTTCGAGATATCGATGCCGATGATGCTGACCACCTTGCCCATGGATCCTCCCCTTTCGTGTCCCGAACGCACCGAGCGTGCATTCTTCCGACCCGGCGGATTCTGGCGCCGGGGGTCGGGGGGCGTCCACTCCATCGCATCACCCCGATCCCACCGAAGCTCATCGCGCCGATCCGGTCCCCGATCTCAAGGTGGATCCGGCCCAGCCCGAACACCGGCTTCGACCGAGCTCGCCCACCCCGTGCTCTGGCTCGGCGCACCTTCGCCTTCCGCCCCCGACGGGCGCTGTTCTTTCGACTCTGTTTGTACGAAATTGGCTTCACCGGAAAGGCCTCCTGGTTGGATTCGGCGACTCGCTCCAGAATCGTGCTAACTACCTACAGAATAAGCCTTTCCGGTACCTTATGATAGACTCCACAACCCCATCACGCTTGCTTCAGGCCTAGGGTGTGTTGACACTATCGCGACGCATCGACGATAAGTGCGAAGAGGATGAAGCCGAGGAAGATGGCCCGGCGAACAAACGGAGCCCCGTCATCGATCGATGACGGGGCTCTGTTGCGTGAGGATGCCCGTCTAGCGTGCGGTCGTCCGCTTGCGCGTGGATTTCAGTAGCGTGGGCTGCACTGCGCGGGCATGCGAGACCGTCTCCACGTGTTCGAATCGTGTAGGATCTTCGATTCGCTCCCGGTCTCTTAGAACAGTAGATTGGTCGGGGGACCCCCTATCTGTGCGTCGGGCCGTGCCTGGGCTTGACGAGCGAGGGTTTGTGTGCCCCCGTCAGAAAGATGGGTATCCATCGGAGAGGAGGCGACGCATGCGTTCCGTAAGGATGTCGCTCCACAATCTGGCTGTCATTACGGCGCCAATCCTCATAGCCGGGTGTTCGGCTGCGCCTGCGAATCAGGCGCAGGAGCTGCCGGAGGTTACAGTATTCGAGGGAGCCCGTCTCATCACAGGCGAGGATGGGCAGCCGATCGAGAACTCGGTGTTCATCGTCGAGGACGGGAGGTTCACCCTCGTAGGCACGAGCGGCGAGGTGCCGGTTCCGGATGGCGCCACTCCCGTTGACCTTCGCGGCAAGACGGTCATGCCCGCTCTGGTAGATCTCCACGGTCACATCGGATACCGACGGTACCTGAGCAACCGGGTCGAGAACTTCACGAGAGAGAACATCGAGGACCATCTGCAGCGGCTCGCGTACCACGGCGTCGCCGCCTTCCTTAGCTTGGGTACCGACCGCCCGGAGAATGGGTACCGCATTCGCGACGAGTTGCGCGGCAATCCCCTTCCGGACGGGGCGCGATACCTGACGGCTGGCCAAGGGCTGGCCAGGCCCGATGCCGGGCCCGGAATTCCAATGAGGTTCGCAGCATACGCAATCTCAACCGAAGAGGATGCGAGGCTGGCACTTCGGGAAATGGCCCTCCGCGGCGTCGATTACGTCAAGATCTGGGTCGATGACCGAGGGGGCCGAGTACCGAAGCTGACTCCGCCCCAGTATCGAGCCGCCATAGATGAGGCGCACCGGCACGGCCTCCGCGTCATGGCCCACACCTTTGCGCTGGCTGACGTGAAGGACCTCTTGCGATCCGGACTCGACGGCTTCGCCCACAACGTCTGGCGGGATCAGGGGGTAGACGACGAGCTGATCGAGCTGTTCAAGGAGCATCCGGACGTCTTCGTTCTTGGCACCTTCTGGGGCAGCCGCAATGAGATCTTCGGAGGCAGGCCTGAGTGGCTCGATGATCCGCTTCTGCACGAAACCTTCTCTCCTGAAGAAATTGCCACCCTGGAGAATCCTGAAACTCCCTCGAACGCGCCGGAGGCCTGGGCGTCGGGCGCGGTGCCGCAAAGCGTAGCGAAGCTCAAGGAGGCCGGTGTTCGATTCGCTTTGGGGAGCGACACAGGCGGGATCAGCGGGGGGCAGTTCTTCGGCTGGAGCGCGCACATCGACATGGCCAGCTGGGTCGAAGCGGGCCTGACCCCGGCTGAGGCGATCGTCGTGGCCACGCGCAACTCCGCTGAAGCCCTGGGGCTGGACGACCTGGGCACCGTGGCCGAGGGCAAGAGTGCGGACTTCATCGTTCTCGATGCGAATCCCCTCGAGGATATTGCGAATACGAGGAGGATCGCTAGGGTCTACCTGCGGGGCCGCGAAGTCGATCGGACGGCGCTACGGGCCAGGTGGAACAGCCGATTCTAGGACGATTCCACCTGAACACGAAGCGAATGCCTTGCGGGCGATCCGCTCGAGAGTTCGGAGGGGCAGCATGTTCTGTGGTGGCCCTGTTCCTTCTCGTTGCCTACGATGGCGCAAGTGCCCAGGCTCCGAGGGAAAGCTTGCCGGAGGAACGAACCACCAGTGAGTCCGCTGCGGTGCGGGGCGAGCGTTCGGATGTGCAGCTTGGCCTGGTCCCCGGACGTCCGCGCGTGCGACCGACCCGCCTAGAGACCCGTCCGGTGATCGACGGAACCCTGGATGACGACGAGTGGAGGGGGGCGGCAGTCCTGACGGAGTTCGTACAGGCCTCTCCTCTGGACGGGGCTCCGGCGACTGAGGACACCGAGGTCCTTGTCGGGTACGACGAGGACCATCTCTTCTTCGGTTTCTTTGCCCGTTACGTAAACCCGTCGATCATGCGGGCGAGTCGGGTCGACCGGGATCGAGCCATGGCGGATGACCTTCTGACGGTCTATCTGGATCCGTTCCTGGATCAGCTTCGGGCCTACCGATTCGACGTAAACGCCTACGGAGTCCAGGGCGACGGGATCCTCAACGCCGACGATGGCTTGGTGCGGGGAGGAGCCCGCGGGGGCGCCGGGGTCCCCCAGGCGGATCGTTCATGGGATGCCCTGTTCGAATCTGGCGCTCTGATCGTACACGATGGGTACACCGCCGAGATCGCCATCCCCCTCAAGAGCCTGCGGTACCCACGGCGGCCCGAAGGAGAGGCTCATCGATGGGGTCTGCAGATCATCCGGGAGATCAAGAGTAAGGATCAGGAGACCGTGGTCTGGGCTCCGATGTCTCGGGACGAGCCCAGCTTTTACTCTCAGATGGGCGTTCTTGACGGGATGACCGGGCTGTCGACGACTCGGAACCTGGAAGTTCTCCCCACCTTCACGGCGATCCAGTACGGCGAGGTCGACCCGACGCGAGAAGCCGGGCCCGGCTTCGTAAACGAAAATACCGAACCCGATGCGGGCGTCAGTATAAAGTACGGCGTGACCTCGAACCTTACAGCCGATTTCACCCTGAACCCCGACTTCTCCCAGATCGAATCGGATCGGGCGCAGATCGAGGTGAACCAGAGGTTCCCCCTCTTCTTCCCGGAACTTCGTCCCTTCTTCGTAGAAGGGTCTGAAATCTTCGAAGTCTCTGCGCCCGTGACGGTGGTTCACACTCGGACCATCGTGGATCCGGACTACGGCGCCAAGCTCTCGGGTAAGGTGGGACGGCTGAGTCTAGGCATTCTGGCCGCCAACGACGCCGCTCCAGGGCGGGGGGATGACCGTGGGGACCCCTCCTTCGGGCACGAGGCACAGACGTACATCGGAAGAGGCAAGTTCGCGGTCTCCTCAGAGTCCCACGTCGGCACGATCTTGACTGACCGGGAGTTCCTTGACGGCTATAGTCGCCTCGCCGGTCTAGACGGACACGTTCGGTTCGGATCCAGCCGCACTGTCAGCTTCAACCTCCTGAACACCCGGCACCGGGACCTGGACGGTGTGGAGCGGAGCGGGTACCTGACGGACGCATTGGTCCGCCACGAAGGGCGAAATCTGGAATTCTATGCCCACGCGTTTCAGATCTCCCCTGACTTCGAGACTGACGCGGGATTCATCCGACGGCGGGATCAGCGCCAGGTCGACAGCCGGATCGCCTACCAGTTCTGGCCCGAGAGCTGGATCATCAACTCGTGGCATGGTCTCCGCTATTACCGGAACTATGACTTCGACGATGTCCTCCATGAGGAGCTCCTTCGATACGGTATGGACATGACGTTCACCCGCAACATCAATATCCATATGAATATGGAGCGGTTGATGGAGCGCTTTGGGGGTATCGACTTCGAGAAACCGCGCGTCACGTTCCGAGCGAATGTCAACACCAGTCAAGCGGTCTCGTTCGGAGCCAGGGTCGGAATCGGCGACCAGATCCGCTTCACTGACGCCCCCTTCCTCGGCGACGAGGTTCAGTGGGGGGTCAACGCCACGCTTCGCCCGAGTCCGCGCCTGACTTCGAGCCTCAGCATCAACGCGAGTCGCCTGACGGACCCGAGGAACCGCGACGAAGAGGTCTTCAGCGTGAAGATCTTTCGGGCCCAAACCACCTTTCAGTTCACAGATCGCCTTCAGCTTCGAAACATCACCGAGTACAATACCCACGACATGACCTTCGACCTGAATCTCCTCTTTACGTACCGCGTGAACGCGGGAACCGTCCTATACGTGGGCTACGACGACCACCACAGGCAGGCGGATCTCATCCGGGGAGATGTGTACGGCGACAACGTTGACGAGCAGCTCTTCTTCGAGAACGATCTCAGGCGCACCAACCGGGCTCTCTTCGCGAAGTTCCAATACCTGTTCAGGCTCTAGGTGCTTCAGGGTCACGCTGTTTGGAGGCAGCGAGGCGGATCAGTCAGAGCCCTGAGACCCTCGGGCACGGCAGGGAAGAACGTATATCGGAAGGGAGCGTGGACGAGCTTGTCGCTCGTTGGTGCTTATCTGAATGGCCGGGTGACGACTCGGATGAGGCCACTCATGAAACCAGTCCCGTACCGGGTGGTGGCATCCCTGGAGTTCATATACTCGATGCGCTCGATGTGGAGCGAGCGAATCCCTCTCAACGAGCCCGGCAACTCATCCACGTAGATTACCGGGGTGATCGGCCCAGCGAAGTTGGAGGTCTGAGATCGAAGCCACCGGGGTTGAAGCCGCTGGATGATGTCGTATGCAGAGTAGTCGGGCAGGACGGCAATCTGCTCTCTTGTGATCACGTTGGGCGCCCCGCGACCGGCTCTCGCGGCGCCGCACCCCGCCACGGCAAGGAACAACCCCAATGCGAAGACAGCCATCCCTAGACGGGCGCTTCTCCCCATTGTCAGGGGTGTCATAGACTTTCCCCGGTCTCCAACAGTTGGCGAGCCGACTGCCTCTCAGGCAACGGAGAGCACGGAGAAGGCCCCGGGGCCACTATACTATACCCCAAGACCCCAAACCGTTTCCAGTTCGTGTCATTCGACCAATCTGGTCGGGGATGCTGACTACCGAAGGGCGTGGCGCGCCCTCCGGCCAATCACCGACTCTGGGACGGCTCTCTTACCCCGGTCTGCAAGAATTCGTTCCTCGAATTGATCCCGATGTCGTTTCCTAGGTAGTCGTCCTGGCTGACTTCTTCCATCCAGAGCGTGCCCGTGGGCTGGAGTGAGACTTGTAGGTACTGGCCGGCTGTGACGGGCGACCCACCGTGCCAGTGCTCTTCCCAGGGCCGGGCGTACTCGCTCTCCCCCGGGGAAAGTGCCCGAGCCCTTTGGCCGCGCTTCTGGACGCGCCCCTCGCCTTCCCACAGCACCAGGATTTGGCCCCCTGGGTGGCAATGCCAGTAGGAGCGCACGCCCGCCTCAAAGTAGGCACCTCCCCAGGGCTCTCCGTTGACGACCGCTGCCGGCACCGTTCGCCCCTGATACTCGCCCCCTGTAACCTGGGTGTCCATTCGCTCCCCGGGACAGCTCTCCTGCAGCGCCAAATCCTCCGTTGGCTGGGAGTCGCCCGTCGCACGGAAAACCAGGAGCATGTTCAGCAGCAACAGCGAGACGAATGAAAGCGAGTAGATCTTTACCGAGCGGCTCTGCAGTGCGATGGTCATCTTTCATCTCCAAGAAAGGCACCTGATGCACAGATACGGGGCAGCATGATCTGAGTCAAGCGCTCGACAGCCAGGTGATTGGCCGGCCCCGGGATTTCAGGACTCCAGCCAAGAACGGAATCGCAAGCCGCTCTTGGGCGAACCGCAAACAGAAACCCCACCAGGCTGGCGAGTTTGCGATCCAGCCTAGTGGGGTTCTGCCCCGTGCTCCGCTTTCCGATCTATCCGCCGTCGCCGGCCAGATCCTCCTGTCTGAGGCGCCTTTCCCTCTCGGTAACCCTCTGGTCGAAGTCTTCCTGATCCAGGGGGACGATCTGCAGATGTATATGCGACATCTCGCTGCCAGTACGCCGGCCATGGACCACCCATTGGTCCGGATCGGGGTTCGCGGGATTCTCAGCGGTGTTGTCGTAGTACGATGTCAGAACAAGGACGGTGCCCTCAGGAAGCAACGGCTGTACCTCGTCGTCATAGATATACGTAAGACTCCAGGCATGCAGCCAATTGTATTTCGTGAGAACTTCCTTGCGACCATCTGGATAGACCGCCTCGAGAGATTGCCCGGTGCCGCGTAGATGCTGGTGCCCCCGGATGCTCCAAATCCAGGACGGCTCCTCCAGCACGTGGAAAGCCTGGGTGATCCCTCTCGAGTGGGGCGCAATCAACATGGTCTGCTGACCGATATCGAGCGATTTATACGAACTGAAGACCCTTGTCGCGGAAGCGAGCTTATACTCTGGCTCGAACCCTTCCGGGTGGAACCAGAGCCCGACCTCAGCATACGCGTCCTCGACACCGTGACCCCGCGGGAAGTAATGGAGGTTGAATGTCACCCGCTGACTCGGCTCTATCAGAAGCCCGGCGCCGTCCGGATAAAGATCGAAGGGCGTGCCCGGCCCACCGAACTTCGAAATGGTGGTGTTACCGTGGTGCGTGACCTCGCGGCTGTGGAGGGAAGGCCTGCTCTCAGTGGCCATGATCCAGCGCGGCTCTTCGAGTCCGTCCAACACGACATCAGGCTCGAACCACTGATCCAGGCCGGTATTTTCCACATCGAACCCCGGGGAGCGGAAAACAAAATCCGGCGGGCGCCCGAGCTCGTCCTCAAGGAGCCATGAGGCTCCATCCGGCCATGCCACCGGCGCTGGTAGGGCCGCCGGATCCCCCTCGGGCGCCCCCCCGTCCACCCAGGCAGCAATGGTCTGAATCTCCTCATCGGTAAGCGAGAGATCGTTTTGGTACTCCTGGATCCCGATCGTCCGATCAACATGCCAGGGGGGCATCGTGCGTGTCTCCACCTGGTGCTTGATCAGAGGAGCAAAGGGCCGTGCGTCCTGATACGTGAGCAGCGACATGGGACCGATGCCGCCCGGTCGATGGCACTCCTGACAGTTCGCTTGGAGAAGCGGCGCCACGTCTTCGGAGTATGTGACTTCATCCGCCATGGTTTGCGCCAGCGTTTCCCCGGAGATCAATAGTGCCCCGACCAGCGCGAGCGCAGTCGCTACCCAGGTGGTGGTTTTCATTTCGGTTGCTCCCCCTAAAAAAAGTGGGCCTACGGAGTGACGTTGACTCGCACGAATGCGGTGGACCAACAGCAATGCTGATCAACCGCTCGGAAGTTTTCTATAGCCCAGATACGCAAGACATAGTCTCCGGGCTCGCTGAAGGTCGCTGTCGTCGTGACTTCGCCTGGGCCTCCTTCAAGCAGGCCTTCCGGCTGGCTGAAGATCACCTGGCCCGGGCCCTGGTGATGATACCAGCGCACTATGCTGCTTGTCCGGGGCGCCATCTGTTCCCCGTCATAGGTCCCGACTACCAGGGTCGCCGAAGCGGGCTGCGGGTTTACCCACACGCTCAGCGGAAGCGGATCGCCCACCGTCGCCGACACGGGACCGTGGGTGATGCCGGAGCGACCCTTACCCATAGGTCCCTCCGGGTCCGGGTCGAATCTGAGCTCCGCCGCCACGGGTGAGATTGTGAAGGCCTCCAGATCGTCCATGCGGTAGGCTTCATGGAGTGCTCGTCCCGGCACAGAGTAGGTCTGGCCGGCGGTAGTCAGCGTCCAGACGACATCACCCTCAAACCCTCCGGGAACGATTATCGAGAACGCACTTAGATGCCTGCGGTTACAACACTCAGGCGCGGGGTGGAAGTGTGTCGGCTGCGCGCCGTCGAACTCACTGGGCTCGATGAAGTTGCCAGGCCCGAGCGGAGCATCGAGCGCCTCTCTCGAGTTCAGGTTGAAGTATTCGAAGCTCAGCGTGACTGTGCCATCGGCATTCGGGAACCAGCCCTCGAAGATCGGAATGACTGGCTGGCCCGTTTCCCTGACAGGCGCGATGTTCAGCGGAAAGTCATGGTCATGCGGCAGCTCGCCCCGGGTCTGACGGAGCCCCAGGTCTATTTCTTGGGCCCCCAAGCCCGTCAAGCCTCCCAGAACTGAGGACACCGTAACCCAAACGCTAACAAAGCTACCCACCCGCATCGCTGGTTCCTCTTCCTGGCCTGCGAGGTTGACGATGCCATCCAAGCGGCACCGTCCTTCGTGACAACCGGGTCCACCGCACACTTAGTCTGGGGTTGCTTGTGCAGTTGCGCAAGGGGTGGTCGGGTCCATACCGTATCACTTGTGCGAGAGCTGCCTGTCGGGTCTGTGACATGTCCTGCTTGCGGCACCGCGGCATGCCGCGTAGCATCTCATTGCGGAGGTCCCTGCGCGTCATCCTGCTATTCAAGGAGAGACTTATGTATCGATGCATCCGTCGTCGGCGTATGATGCGGGCCCTCGGCGTACTTGTCGTAGCGCTGCTGGTGGGCGCTCCCTCTCTTGTAGCTCAGAACGGCACCATCACCGGCAGGGTGACTGACGCGGGGAGCGGTCTGCCGGTGGCTTCCGCCCAGGTCTTCATCGGGGGCCTGGATCTCGGAGTGCTGACCCAGGCGAACGGCGGTTTCAGCCTCGAGAACGTGATGGCTGGCACCCATACCGTGACGGTTCAACGACTGGGTTACCGCGAGGTAACCGCGCCTGTCGAGGTCGGGGCGGGGCAGACCGTGGTCCAAGACTTTGACCTCAGCGAAGCTGCGCTTCAACTCGATGAGGTGATCGTCACCGGAACTCCCGGCGGGACTCAGAGGCGAGCTCTCGGAAACGTGGTCTCCAGGGTGGACGTGGGAGACATCGCCGTCTCTCCGGCGGTTACGGTGGAACAGATGCTTCAGAGCAGAGTCCCGGGCGTGACCGTCCACGTTGGCTCCGGCATTGTGGGCGCTGATGCCGGACCGATTCGCATCCGTGGGTCATCGAGTATAGGTCTTGCCAATGACCCGATCGTATATGTGGACGGCCGACGGATGAACGCTGATCGTTCGTTCAAGGCGGGTACCACCGGTACCGGGGCCTACTCCAGGCTGAACGACATCAACCCCGCCGACATCGAAAGCATCGAGATCATCAAGGGCCCGGCCGCCTCTACGCTCTATGGCACGGAGGCTTCGAACGGCGTCATCCAGATCATCACGAAGCGTGGCGTGTCGGGCAGCACCAGGTTCGATGCCTCGGTCGAGATGGGGGTGAATTGGATCCCTAACCCGGAAAGTGAATTCAATACGCCAAGGATATGGGGGCGAGACGCTGACGGGGAGCTCATCAGCATGCATCTGTATACGTTGGAAGAAGAACGGGGAATCTATGGAGGGAAGCTCTTTCAGAACGGGCCCATCCGGCGATACTCGCTCTCAGCCAACGGTGGCACGGAACAGCTTCAATACTTCGCCTCGGTCAACAAGGACGATTTGGAGGGGTTCGTCCCATGGAACACGGACGACAGAACCTCAGCGAGGTTGAACCTCACGACTACGATAAGTGAAACGCTTAGCATCGATCTTCAGTCCTCGTATCTGAAGGGTGAAACCAGACATCCGGGGCGACTCTGGGCAGAATTTAGGCGGTCGCGGGTCAGCACAGCGGCGGATCTCAACGGTTCGAACCCGACCATACGGCGAGGCTATGGAATCGCACCGTTTGAGGTGTGGCGTGATCAGTACAAAGAAACGAACGTTGCGGAACGGAGCAGCTGGGGCCTAACCCTGAACTGGGATCCGACGACCTGGCTGTCGGCTCGAGGGACCTTCGGGAACGACTCTTCGGAGGAGTTTAGGAACCAACTCTACAGGTTTATGGGGTCCATCGGACCCGGTTCGGCGTGGCGTGAGGGTCGAAAAAGGGTCGACATGCTGAAGGTCACGAACCGGACCCTAGACCTCTCCGCGTCCGCGACCGCTCAGCTTACACAGCAGATCGGGAGCGTTTCGTCGGTCGGGCTACAGTTCTACCAAAAGGATGTGTGGACGCTGACATCTCGGGGAGACGGGTTTGCCATCGCGGCACTAGAAACGGTGGGTGCGACGGCAGATAGGCAGGCCAATGAAGACATGTTCGAGAATGCGACCGTTGGCGCCTACGTCCAGCAGCAGTTTGACTGGGAGCAGAGGCTCTTCCTGACGGGAGCGGTTCGCGCGGACGATAACAGCGCATTCGGTCAGGACTTTGACCTCGTGTACTATCCGAAGGTCAGCGGAGCCTGGGTTGTCTCCGAAGAGGCCTTCTGGAACGTGGATTTTGTCAACCAGCTTCGCTTGAGGGCGGCATGGGGCGAGGCCGGCCAGCAGCCCGACGTATTCGCCGCCACGAGGCTCTTTGAAGCCCGTGCCGGTACCGGGGACGCAAGCTACCTGACTCCCCAGCAGTTCGGAAATCCTGACTTGGGGCCCGAGAAAGGGTCTGAATTGGAAGCGGGCTTCGATGCGGCACTTTTGGACGATCGGCTTGGAGTCGAATTCACCTGGTATACGAAGACGACCAACGATGCGATCGTGAACAGGCCAGTGGCCCCATCCGAGGGCTTCCCCGGCTTCCAGTTCGTAAACATCGGTGAAATCAAGAACTGGGGAACCGAAGTGGCTCTCGACATGCAGGTTCTGTCGATGGATCTACTTCAGGCGGATCTCGGCGTGTCCTTCGGCACGACCTTCTCTCGGATTGAGGAGATGGGCGAGGGGATCGAGGAGATCGCCATCCGTCGAACGAGGAGACATGTCAGGGGTTATCCGCTGGCCGCCCAGTTCGAGCGTAAGGTCGTCTCTGCGGAGTGGGTCAGTGGCCCCGGTGGAGCGGTGCAGAACGTCATGTGCGATGGCGGAACGGGTGCGGACGGAAAACGCATGGGTGGGCCGGCAGTTCCATGCGCAGACGCGCCGCGCGTATGGTGGGGTCGGCAGAGTGAGCCAACCTGGACGCTACAGGTGTTTCCAGCTTTCACCCTCTTCGACGACTTCCGCCTGAGTGCCCTCTTTTACGCGCAGGGCGGCAACATGATCGGCTCCGACGCGCTCTACAATGCAGAGATCGCGTGGAGAAACACCTACAAGGCCAACACGCTGGACGACCTGCTATACGTGGCCCAGCGTTCCGTGGCGCCGCCTGCGATGGGTTACTACGACGGCGGATTCGCCAAGCTGCGGGAGGTTTCACTCTCGTACACGATCCCGCCGGAGGTCATCGGAGGCCTCGGCATGAGTGCGGCATCCGTGACGCTGGCGGGCAGGAATCTGGGTATCCTTTGGCAAGAGCAGAAGTACAGCTATCTGAACGAGCAGGCGGTTGGCGATCCGGAAAGGAATGGCATCCCGACCGAGGAGTTTGTCGGAGAGCCTACATCGGGAACCATGCCTCCGGCCTCGCATTTCACTGTGACCGCGAGGGTCTCATTCTGACCCGGTCTTGGGAAATGGAGTGGCACTCGGATCGTGATGATGATACGCCAACCTCGGGAACGTACACATGAGAAAGCTCAATCATAGAAAAGCCGGTTACTTCTGGGCTACTGCGCTGTCGGGGATCGCTTTCTGGACCTTGGCCGGATGCGAGTCTTTGCTGGAGGTTGAGCTCCCGGGGAGCGTTCAGGAAGCAGACCTTAACGACCCTGCATTGGCACAAACATTGGTGCTAGGGGCCAGGAGCGATTTCGAGTGCGGGTTTAGTGCGTGGATGATGATATCGA
This sequence comes from Longimicrobiales bacterium, assembly GCA_965218255.1. Taxonomy (GTDB): domain Bacteria; phylum Gemmatimonadota; class Gemmatimonadetes; order Longimicrobiales; family Gaopeijiaceae; genus JAAXGI01. The sequence continues at coordinate 102,108 of CBDCKJ010000002.1, forward strand.
CCCTCTGGACCAGCACCATGGACCAATCGTCTACGCTGACCACACACGGAAACCTCCAGGGCCGGAGACCCGCTTCTAGTGAGTATGGAGAGGCGAACTGCTCCGTCGATGGGAGTCCTCTCCCGTTTGGGTACTGGGGGCCGCTGAATATCGCTCGGGTTCAGGCCGTACGGGCCCGCGAACTCATCGAGGGCTTTGAAGGAGTTGGCAACAAGGACCTTCTGATTGGGTCAACCTTCGCATACGAGGGATACAGCTATCAGCTCCTTTCGGAGACTTTTTGTGAGCTCTATTTCGATGGCGGTCCCCGAATGGAGCCGGAGCAGGGGATGGAACTCGCGGTTTCGCGCTTCACATCCGCACTGGAGCTCGTGGACAACGCGACTTCCGGCGAGGCTAGATCTATCCGGAATATGGCGCTCGTAGGGCGCGCGAGGGCTAACCTGCATCTCGGCAACCTTTCGAACGTAGTGACCGATGCCCGCATGGTTGATATGGATTTTGAACGTCTCATCGATCGCTCCGGGATAAACGCGTTTCGCTATAACCAGGTCTTTCACCGCAGCAACGAGGATAATGCCTACTCGGTCTCCAACCTGCAGAGTACGTATCGGGAGGTGGAGGTTGATGGGGTTTGGACCCTTCTGGTTGACGGGGTCCCTGATCCGAGAGTACGGAGTTTCGGTGATGGTATCGGGAGCAACCTACACACTCCGCAATTTACACAGCTCAAATACGGCTCCCGGTCCGATCCCGTCCCCTTCGCTACGTGGAAGGAAGCCCAACTCATGATCGCGGAGGTCGAAGGGGGGCAGGCAGCGGTCGGCATCATCAACATGCTGAGGGATTATCACGGCCTGCCTCATTTCGCTAGCGCCGATGGGGAGGAGATCCGAATGCAGGTGCTCGAAGAGCGACGGCGGGAGTTGTGGCTGCAAGGGGTCCGACATGGAGACATGCTCAGGCTCGGCATACCGTTCCCGACTGGGGTCACCCCGGCTGGTCAGGTCATCGTTGAGTCGACGCCGTGGTGTTTTCTGACTCAGGAGGAAGAGAAACTGGGCAACCCGAACGCGTCGTGATCGGACCGACGTGACATGGCCGTGACGGGAAGGTTGGGAAAACAGGTGATCCTGCCGGTTTCCCACTCTGGCCCCAGGCGCCCTGGCTGAAAATACGGACAGGTCTCTGGAATCGGGAGGGGCACCTCTTTCTTCCTCGTAGCGTTCGGTTCTCGCTTCGTCCGCATGCTCCGTCCATCCGCAACCGGTGGAGTACGATGAATCGCCCCGAGAGTATTCCCGCCTTCATGCTTTCAGGAATCCTGCTCCTGTCAGCCTCAGCGTGCACTGCCTCGGGGGACATCTCCATGAGCGGGAGCCAGGGGGCGCCGGGGGAGCAGCAGGTGGTCGGCACCTACGACGGCTCGCCCTACCTCGGAGCGATCCGAAACACAGTCCTGTACGGTGAGATCTGGGAGCGGCCACAGCTCTCGAAGCGGGACCGGAGCATGATCACGATAGCGGCACTCCAGGCCCTTTACCGTGATCAGTTGCGAGGCCACCTCGGCCGGGCTCTCGACAACGGCCTCACGCAGGAGGAGATTGGAGAGGTCATCCTGCATGTGGCGTTATATACGGGCTGGCCGACGGGCGTGACCGCATCCCGCATGGCGGGTGAAGTGTTCCAGGAGCGCGGACTCCCGACCGCTGAGGCCATAGCGGCCTGGGAGCCGCCAGGGGGAGTGGAGTCCCAGGAGTACACGAGCGGGGCGTATGCGGCCGTGCCTAGGCTCGGTGAGCTGAGAAACCAACTTCTCTACGGTGATGTCTGGGAGAGGGGGCAACTCTCGAAGCGGGACCGCAGCATGGTCACGGTGGCCCTCCTTCAGGCGATATACGCAACGAATCAATTGAGGGGGCACATGGGGCGGGCTCTGGACGAATTCGGTGTGACGCAGGAGGAGATCTCCGAGGTCATCCTCCATTTGGCCTTCTATGCCGGCTGGCCGACTGCGGTCCACGCGGGTGGTCTGGCTGCGGAGTTGTTCGAGGCGCGGGGTCTGCCACTCGGCGGGGGGGAGTAAGTTATGGCCAACGCAGGGTGGAGAAGGCGAATGCATGGGATTTGCGAGCGGGTTCCGTGCTGGTGCTTGGTCGTGCTCATGAGCCTAGCCTTGGGGACGCCGGCATCCGCGCAAACGGAGCGCCCGGAGTGGGAGATGATCACATCGGAGCGGCTCCTGCATCCTGAGGATGGGGACTGGCTGAATTACCGTCGGACATACGACGTCCAAGGATTCAGTCCGCTCGATGAGATCGACAGGACCAACGTGGACCAGCTCCAGCCCATATGGACGTACTCCTTCAGGGACAACAACAGGTGGTCTCCGACGCCGATGGTCGCCAACGGCATTATGTACATCTCGGAGGGTAGCGGGCGGGTCACGGCGATGGACGCAGTCAGAGGGGACGTCCTCTGGGTCCACGAAAGGAGCTTCCCGGACGACGTCAATATCTCCATGGCGTATCCACGTAGCCGTGGAGTGGCCGTGTTCGAGGACAAGGTCTATTGGGGAACGGCCGACGCTCACCTGGTGGTGCTGGATGCGATTACAGGCGAACAGCTGTGGGAGGTGCAGACCGAAGACTACCGCTTGGGAGCGGGTCATGCCCATCCACCGATGATCGCCGGTGGCATGGTGTTTCTCGGCTTCACCGGGAGCGATCACAGTGCCCGCGGCAAGGTCGACGCCTACGACGCGGAGACCGGTGAGAGGATATGGAGGACCTATACCGTGCCGGCGCTTGGGGATCCCGAATATGACACCTGGGCCACGAATCAAACGGGAGTGCCCCCGCTCGGGGGAGCTACATGGCACACCTTCAGCTACGACCCGGAGCTCGAGCTGATCTATGCCGGCACCGGTCAACCCACGCCCAGGAATCGCGTATTACGGGGTCCTGGCGACGCGCTCTACACCGCATCCATTCTCGCACTCGACTTCAACACGGGGGAGATTCGGTGGTACTACCAGGTGCTGCCGGGAGAATCGTGGGATTACGACCAACCGCACGAGAGCATGCTGATCGATCTGGTCATCGAGGGCGAACTTCGAAAGGCGCTCGTTCACACGAGCAAGATCGGTTGGGGAATCGTCCTGGACCGGGAAACGGGGGAGTTCCTTTCCACGTTCAGGACCGGATACGATAACGTCGTTACCGGCTGGACGGCTGCGGGGCGTCCGATCTATAACCCCGAGGTTGTGCCCACGGAACAAGACCAGACCCTCACGGCGTGTCCACACCTCCACGGAACTCGGGACCTGCATTCTCCCAGCTATAGTCCGCTGACGGGCCTGTACTACATAGGCATTAACAACTCCTGCCAGGTCTTGTCGTACTTCCACCAGGAATTCACCGGGGTTGGGAGATACCAGGGGATGACGTCACGTCCTGTATTGGCGCCCGGCTACGACTACGTCGGGGAGTTCGTCGCGTTCGATCCAGTGACAGGGGAGAGGTCATGGGTGTATCGCCCGGAGAGCGGTGCTCCGATGTCCGCCTCTTCCCTCGCTACGGCCGGGGGGATCGTGTTCGGCGGCACCTCCGACCGCTGGTTCTTTGCTCTCCACACGGAGACCGGTGAGCTTCTATGGCAGATGCGTCTCAACGGCGACATCTCAGGATCCCCGGTCACCTTTACCGTTGATGGAAAGCAATATGTCGCCGTGGGTTCGGGCGGTCGCATCGCACAGACGATGACGTTGGGTCCTTTGGTGGGTATCGATATTCCCCGGGGAAGTGGCGTGATGTGGGTGTTCGCGCTTCCTGAAGACTAGATGAGAGACTGGTAGCTTGAGTCCCGCGAGACGTTCATAACGAACAAGGGTCGCGTTCCTGGATAACCTGTAGCGGCCGAAGGGGAACCGAGTCATGAGGACTGGCACTGGAAGACCGCTTTCACGTCGGACTGCTCTACAGGGTATGGGAGCCGCAGTGGCGCTCCCCCTGGCCGGTGCAGGTGCCTCCCTCCCAGCACCGGCGCGGAGGGTGGAGGGAAAGGTCGCACTGGTCACCGGTTCTGGGCGCCGTCTCGGGCGAGCGACCGTGCTCGCGCTGGCGCGTGAAGGCGCGGATGTCATCGTGAACGCGCGGTCCAACCGGGCGGAAGCCGAGGCCGTCGCCCGGGAAGCCGAATCGCTGGGCGTGAGAGCGCTGGCTCTTCTGGCCGATGTGGGTGTGGAGGAGCAGGTCAACGCGATGGTGGACGAGGCGCTGGCGTATTTTGGTCGCATTGATGTGCTGATCAACAACGCCGGAATCCGGCCGCCTGAATCCTTTCTGGAGATGAGCACAAGCGATTGGCGTCAGGTGATCGCCGTCAACCTGGACGGACCGTTTTTCTGCGCCAAGGCCGTCGTCCCCAGCATGATCGCCAATGGCGGAGGGCGCATCATTAGTGTGTCGGGCCTTAACGCCTGGGCAGGGAGTCACTGGCCGCACGTCTGCGCCTCCAAGATGGGTGCCTTGGGCCTGACGCGGGCGCTCGCTGTTGAGCTGGGGCCACACAATATCCTCGTCAATCTCGTGGTGCCCGGAACCTGGGACTTCTCAGCCACCAATATCGAGGACGCCGCGCCCGGATCCACAGGGAGCCGCGAGATACCGCTAGGACGTCGCGGCTTGCCGGAGGAACTCGCAAACGTCCACGTGTTCCTGGCGTCTGAGGAAAGTAGCTATGTCACCGGCCAGACCCTTCACGTCAACGGCGGTTCGCTAACCTACTAGCTGGAACGGGGCCTCAAGCGGGCCTGAGGGATGCCCGGCGGCTGCAGCAGGTCCGGATCGGCCGGCTGGAGCCAGCCCCAGGAGGAGCTCGGTGCCCCCATCCAGGCAAGCTGTCTCGGTCAGTGACTCGCCGCGGCTCCACACCCGCGGTCCTGTGGATGATCCTCGCAGCCCTGCCGACGGGAGTGAAGGCACACGGCTCGGCTCCAGCTTCCGGTCCGGAGGAAAGTGTCGGTATTGTCGTGGACTGCGCGGGACGGGCGAACCTCTCACCTTGCTGGGCGTGACCCTCACCGCGTTCGACGCCCTAGGCGAAACGGTATGGTCGGGCGAGTCGGATAGCCGAGGTCGTTCCAGGCGGGGACCCTTCCCCTCGGGGCTTACCGGGTCGCCGTCGAGATGCTCCCCTTCTCCCGTCTCCCCCATCTGCCGGTGCTCTCCGAGGGGGGCGTTGTGAACGTTCGAGTCGAGATGGTTAGAGTCGACTACGAACTGGCCCCGATCGTGACGATAGCCAGACGCCAAACTGGACTCGAGAGGGAAGGTTGCTACGATCGTTGTGCACTGGGTCTCGGCCATTTCTTCAGCCGCGGGGACTTCGCGGGCCCCGGCCCATTGCGGGCGGCCGATTTCGTCCGCGGCATTCCGGGCGTCCGGATCGTACCGGGCGGGGGAATCGGGGAATCCGGCATCCGCCCGCGGGGCGGGTGCACTCCACGCTTCGTGATCGACGGCACTCTGTTGTCCGAGCCCGCATGTACGAACGAGGGCGGCGCAGGAGTGTCCTCGCGGTGCTCGTGAACCCGGAGGAGCTGGGCCTTCGCGAGGTCGAGCACGTCGCGGCGGCGCAGCCCGGACGTGTTGCTCCCTTCGCAGTTGACGGCCTTTCCGGTGACGATCGCTCTTGCCAGAACGACTGAACCTTCCTGGAAGGCTGCCCGCTCTTCTCTGGTCTGCCCTGACCCTTTCCTTCGTTGCGGCGGAAGCTGTTTTCGCCCAAGAAAGTCGGGAGCTCTATCAGATAGGAGCCGTTAAGGTGGATCCCGGCCCTGAGATCGACGGCGTGTTGGACGACTCCGTCTGGGGGGTGGCCCCGGTCATCGATGCCTTCGTTCAGCAGGAGCCGAACGAAGGGGCACCGGCCACCGAGAGGACTGAGGTGCGAGTGCTATACGATGCGAGCAATCTCTATCTCGGTGTGTTGGCCTTCGACTCATCCCCCGAAGGTGTCATTGCCACAGAAATGAGGCGGGATGCCGACCGGATTCTCGAAGAGGACAGCTTTCAGCTCATCCTCGACACGTTCATGGATTCCCGATCCGCCTACATGTTCGTCGTGAACCCCCTCGGAGCCCAGCTGGATCAACAGGTGTTCGATGAGGGAGGGCGCGGCGTGCGCGGGACAAGCGCCTCGGTGATCAATCGCGACTGGGACGGGGTCTGGTCCGTTTCCGCGAGACAAACGCCGGACGGATGGGAGGCGGAGATCGCGATCCCGATGGTGACGCTCAGCTTCCCTGAAGAGGATCCGCAGGCGTGGGGCATCAACTTCATGCGGAATATACGACGGAAGAACGAGCAAGTCTTCTGGGCGCCGATCCCGCGGGCGTTCGGCTTGACGCGAGTCAGCTTCGCTGGGCGGCTGAGCAACCTCGAATCCCTGGACAGAGGGAGGGATCTCCGTATCAAGCCGTTCGTGACGGGAGAGAGGCGGAGTCAGGCACAGGATGGGATCACGGACAACACAACCGACAGCGACATCGGACTCGACATAAAGTACGGCGTGACGGCAGGCCTGAACCTCGATGTCACAATCAACACCGACTTCGCCCAGGCCGAGGTGGATGACGAGCAAGTCAATCTTACGCGCTTCCCCCTGTTTTTCCCCGAAAAAAGGGAGTTCTTCCTGGAGAACGCCGGGCAGTTCACTGTGGGGACAACGAACTCCACCGGTCGTATCGCAGACCTCTTCTTCAGCCGACGGATCGGACTCACGGATACAGGGGCGGACGTCCCTATACTGGGCGGCGCTCGGCTGACGGGAAAAGTGGGGAGGAACAACGTTGCCATAATGGATCTCCAGACGGATGAAGCGTTTGGCGATCCGGGGACGAACTTTCTCGTCGCTCGGTACAGCCGGGATGTTTCCGAAAGATCCCAGATCGGCGCTTTCTTCATCAACAAGGAGGCCACGAACGCCGGGCATTTCAACCGAACCTATGCGGCCGACATGAACCTCGTGATCACGCCGTCCCTTGCGATCGACGGGTTCGTTGCGGGTACTGCGACACCTGGAGTCACCGACGGGAACCTCGGCGCCCATATCCGGGCCGGTTGGCTCGATCAGTCATGGCGGATCTATCTCGAGCACACGGACCTGGGCGACGAGTTCAACCCCGAAGTGGGTTTTGTGCCCAGAGTCGGTATCCGCAGGAGCAAGTTCTTCGTCGCGCGGACACCGCGGCCCGATCGGTGGGGGCTACGTCTCGTGGAACTCGTGTGGAACGTGGAGTACTTCGCCGACCAGACGGGGCGATTCGTTAGTCGCCGGCTGTGGCACAGGGTCGGAACGACCTTCGATAACGGGAGCAACCTGAGCATCAACTACAACCGGAACTTCGACCGGCTGGACGAGCCCTTCCGAGTCGGGAACGCCGTAGTTGTGGATCCGGGCGATTACTGGTTCTGGGACCTGAACGCCAGGTTCAGCAGCAACCCCGCTGGGAGGTTCTTCTACCAGCTACGATACGCCCCGCAGGAATTCTACGGCGGGGACCGCACCGACATTTCCGTCAACGCCGGCCTCCGGGTGACCGACCAGCTCGCCACCTCGGCAGGGTTCACGAGGAGTGACGTAGATCTTCCGGCCGGCGCGTTCAAGGCCGACATTGCTGCCTTCCAGGTAGACTACGCACCCTCTCCGTCCGTGTCCCTGCGGAGCATCACACAATACAACTCATCCTCCGAGCAGTGGAGCACCACAGCGAGGTTCCGCTACATATACAGGCCTGGAAGTGACATCTACGTCGTTTACGACGAGACACGGCGCAATTCGACCGTTCCCGCCTTTCCGTTTGTAGAGGACTTCCGTGATCGGCAGCTCATCATCAAGATGACCTACCTGGTGTCGATGTAGGGCGCTAATCCCTCGATGTCTACGGTGCGTTTATAGACGAGAAAGCAGGCTGGATCAAGCGCCGCTGATCGGCGTCCGCTCGCGGCACGAACTTCTGAACCCTGTAGTTGGCGTAGTCCGCTACGTAGAGGTTGCCTTCCTGGTCCACGTCAAAGTGGTGCGGATTGTTAAATGCGCCCGGAAAACTCCCTGCTGTCCCCCAGGAGGTAAGCATCAGGCCGCTCAGATTGAACTGTACCAATCGGTTGAGCGTTGGGTCACTCATCCAGACCGTCTGATCCTGCGCGACCACGATGTGGGAAGGCTGGGCCATGCCGTCCCACATGTCGAGGAACTTCCCATTCTGATCGAAGATCTGAATGCGACCGTTGCGGCGATCGGCGACATACACGCGGCGATCCGCATCCACCTTCACCGAGTGGACGAGCTCAAACTGGCCCGGTCCAGTGCCGCCGCTCCCCCAGTGCATTAGGTACTCGCCACTTTCGTCGAACTTCACCACGCGGGCGTTCACGTAGCCGTCACTCACGAGAAACGTGCCGTCCGGCAGGAAGGTCATGTCGGTCGGTCGCGCGAAATGGGTCTGGTCGTCTCCCATGACCTCCCGCTCCCCCAACGTCATCACCAGTTCCGATCCATCGTTAGTGAACTTGAAGATCTGGCTGGCCCAGTCGTCCACGATCCAGACGTGGCGCTCGGGGTCGTATGGGTTCACGGTGACCTTGTGTGGCCTCACGAAGAGGTGATCCCACTGCGTCCAGGACTCTATGAGCTCACCATCACCGTTCAAGACAAGCACGAAATGGTTGGGCGTGTGGTTAGCGTTGGAGCGCGGTCCCGGGGCTCTCGGAGGGGGAGGATCCTGCAAGTCGCCTCCCTGAAGGACGAAGATTCTGTTCGGCGTTTCTGGGTACACCGCAGCGATCAGGCCGAAGGTCCACCCGTCTTGGTGCCAAGGCAGCGGCTTGAGCCAATTCTCCACCACTTCGTAGGGTCCGGTAATATCCTGATTCCCCTTGATCTGTGCGTTCAATGGTGCACAGATCGCCATCCCGGCTGCCACGGATACTCCCAGGATCCAACGAGTGGTGATCATATTGGTCTCCCCAGCTAGTTCCCGGACTCGAGTGACTGTCGGCGTCCACCCATAGTTTCCATATAGCCGTATCCGGCTGAGATCGCAAACCTGAAGGGATGATCGGGGGCACACACGGGACCAATCTGTCGCGCGCTGGCGTGGTCCTAAAACTTTGTTGGACAGTCCGTGGGCAAAGTCAAGGTGGATTCTGGATGGTTTCCCGAGTCCTCGGGAGCCTTGGTGTCGGTAGGTTGGCGGGCGGGCCGCCGCCCGCCAACCTGCGCGCTCTCTGGCGCGCGGCGTGAACGTCGCGGGACGGAGAGGTTCGACACTGTGCTTACCGCCGGCCGCTTCCGGAGCGTGCACGTCTGGCGTCGACGCTGGGTGGAGATCGGCCTGGCATCCGAGGTAGGGTCTTCGAGTCTACTTTCCACGTCGCGCCCCTCGGCGCGCCGGGTCCGTATCGCTCCATCGGGCGGCGGTCCCTAACTTGAACGACATTCGCTCGACTCCCCTGTCTCCCCGCGGGAGCCTCCCGGCCCCCCGGCGAGCTACGAACCCCCGGGAGCTTTCGGCCAGAACACGATCAGGAGGAGGCATGACTACGCAGGCCCGCAAGTTCACCCTGATCTCGTGCGTCGCCAGCCTTCTGATTCCGGTGATTCCGGCCTGCGCCGGTCCGGATGGCGTCGGGGGTCAGGAGGCCGCCCAGGGGATGGAGACGGACCACTTCGTTCCGTCCCGTCCAGAGAACGTCTCGTGGGGCTGGTACCCGCTGGACAAGGGGCCTGTCCTCACCGTGCGGTCCGGAGAGACCGTCCGGATCGAGACACTCACGCACGCCGGCACCACCCAGTCCGAAGAGCCGGTAGCGTACCTCGCAGAGTTGGGTGTGCCGCGCGACGAGATCCTCCGGGACGTGATCGACTTCTGGGCATCGAGGGAGGGCCGGGAACGGGAGGGCCGGAGCGGGCATGTGATCACGGGCCCGATCTATGTGGAGGGGGCTCAGCCAGGCGACGTGCTCGAGGTGCAGATTCTCGAGCTCGAGGTCCGCGTTCCCTGGGGGATCAACAACACGAGCCCGACGGGCGGAGTGTTCGCGACCGACTACCCGGGCGTGCGGCCGGGCGACCCCCTGCTGGACATTCCTGCGGGAACGCGTCATCTGATTCGAACGGGCGAGGCGGACGGGCGCCGTGTTGCGTTCTTTTCTCCCGACATCCACGTGCCACTCGCGCCGTTCATGGGCATCTTGGCCGTGGCACCCTCCGATCCGACCGTCGGCCAGCCCGGTGTGACGCTGCCGGGTGTCCAGGCCTCCCGTCCACCAGGCCCCTTCGGCGGCAATCTGGACGTCAAGGACCTCGCTGCCGGGTCCCGCCTCTTCCTCCCCGTGTTCCATCCCGGAGCGCTCTTCTACACGGGCGACCCGCACAGCGTACAGGGCGACGGGGAGGTCAGCGGAACGGCGATCGAGCAGTCGCTCACGGGGATCTTTCGCTTCGTCGTGCACAAGGGGCCGAGCATCGAGGGCCCATGGGCCGAAACGGAGACGCATTACCTGCTGATGGGAATCGACCTCGATCTGGACCGCGCGATGCGCAACGCCACGCGGGCGGTCGTGGATTTTCTCGTCCAGGAGAAGGAGCTGACCCCTGCCCAGGCGCTTTCTCTCGCCAGCGTGGCTGTGGACTTTCGCGTGGCCGAGGTCGTGGACCTTACCCAGGTGGTGGTCGGGCACATTCCGAAGAGCCTGTTTCTCACACCCTGACGTGCTCGGGTCCGGCCCGCCTCCGGTGTGAGGAAGCCGACCCCGATCCGTCCGGTCAGAGCCGTGGAGGCGAGGATGTCTGAAGTCGTGCGAAAGAGCCTTCTTTGCGCGTTCACGAGGATCGTTCCGGTGCCGGTGCTGCTCTTCGCCGCTCCCATCGTCGGGACCGCGGGCGCGCAACAGACGGGCCCGCCGGCGGAGAACCCGGACCACGAGACGTATATCCTCCCCCCGCCCGAGGTGCAGGAGCTGTTCGCCACGGACAAGAGCTACGCCACGCTAGACAACATGAGCCCGGACGGGGACCACTTTCTTGTCCCGGTCGCCACCGAGCTCGCGACTCTGGACCTCATGGCCCGAGAGACGTACAGGCCGCCGAGCTGGAGCTCCGGCCGGGTACGGGTCGCCTGTGGCATCTCGATACCTACGGCATCCACGACTTCCGCTTCTACTCGCTGAGCCGGCGGAGCAACATCGAAGTAGACCTACCGGAGGCCACCTTCGCGAGCGACTTCGTGCGCCGTGGAAAGGCGCGCTTTCCTAGCAGGTGCGAACCCTGCCCGGCAACTGTCGCTCCAGCCGGTAGTAGCCAGAGCGGTTTATGGAGGCAACGACATGGACCGAAGCACTCTGGTAAAGGACCTCGTAGGAGGTTCAACGAACATGCGGGCTGAAACGCGAGTGAACGCTGAGCAGGCCCCGAAACCGCTGTCGCGGGAGCCGACCCTGCGAAGTCGAGGGGAAGGCCGCCGACTGGCCGGGAAGTGAGCGACACGAGCACTGGCCGGTTTCCGCCGGGGTAATGGCGTCAGCACGCATGGAAGATGGAAGGTGTGGCAACACGGGAACCCCAGTCGGTGCCGTGTACGCGGCAACCGGAACCCCGCGAGGGGCCGGCCGGGCCGGCCGGGTGGCGGAGAGGCCCGTAAGACTGAAGACGCGGGGTAATGCCCGTCGAGGAAAGGGGCCTCAGGTGTGGAGGGGTGCCAAAAGGGTGCAAGCCTGCGGGAGTGCTTCGGCTATAACCCCGCGTACAAAGGGCGGGAAGAAGGGGCCCAGAGGCATCACATGCAGAAGCGAAGGAGCGGGGCTGACCGATGGTGGCTGGCTCGGTACCGTCAGGGCGTGAACAGGCCTGGCGGTGCGTTGGCGAGGGGCACCGCGGGTGAAGTCGTGCAGCTTCTGGAAGCTGGAGGCACGCAAAACCTCCGGTCCCGCTGCGACCGGCATGGCTGGAAGCGGCTCCGAACAGGCGCTCCGTGTGCGAGGCGCATGATCCCACTGGAGAGCCGGATGCGAGCAATCCGCACGTCCGGTTCGGTGAGCGGGGGGTGGAAACGGACCTATTGGAAGTATGGGAGCCGGAATTGACGCCGACGCGAAAGCGCGCGGACCAGTGCACCGGACCCTAAGGGCACCGCGCCACCTCCCGACTCTACACCTGGTCTCCGGACGGGACCCGGGTCGCCGCCTTCCTGGCCCACCTACCGGAGGGTACGGAGATCTGGACCGCCGAGGCCGCGACGGGCCGGACGCGTCGGCTAAGCGATGCCCGAGTCCTGGCCACGCTGGGAACGAGCGCACAGGGGCAGGGGAGCCGGCCCTCGAGGATGATCCAGTGGACACCGGAGGGGACCGTCCTGACGCTGATCGTGCCTCCGGATCGCGGAGGGGAGCCGGCCCGCCCGCCACTGCCCCTCGGACCGTTGACGCGGCGGACGCGGCCGGAACCCACCGGAAGTCCGACCTATCCGTACCTCCTCGAGGATGCGCACGACGAGGCGCTCTTCGAGCACTACACTCGCAGTCAGCTGGCCGAGCTCGCCGAGGGCCGTCCCCCTGCCCTTGTGGGTCCGCCCCGGATGTATGAGTCCATCTCCCTCAGTGTGGACGGTCGTCACATTCTCGCCACCCATGTCGAGCGTCCGTTCTCCTTCATCACGAGCTATCGCGGTTTCCCGTGCCGCACGGTGATCATCGACCGGGATGGCAGGCTCGTGGCGACGCTGGACGAGGAACCACTGCAAGAAGGGCGAACCCGGGACGAGGACTCCGAGGACGGACCGCGGGGATTCGCCTGGAGGCCGGACGGGGCCGGGCTGAGCTATCTGGAGCGCCCTGCCCCGGAGCCGGAGGAAGAGGAGCGCGAGCCTCTCCCCGACCGGGTCATGCTGTCGGAGCCGCCGTTCGACCTAGCGGCGGCTCGCGTGGCGGCTGAGAGCGAGGACCCGATCGAGTCGGTCGTCTACTCAAGCGACGGGCGTCGTGCCTTCGCCACCGTCGAGAGGAACGCTCAGAGCGCCCTGGCGTTCTGGGAGCTCGGGTCACCCGACCCGGTCCGACGGCTCCTGATCGACTTTCACGACACCGACGACCCCACGGAGCTCCCGGGCGAGCTCGTCACCCTGGACACCTCGAACGGTCTGAGCTACGCGATGATCTCAAGCGATGGGACCGCCGCATTCGTGGAGGGACCGGGATACCGGCCCGACTTTCGTCCCCGGCCGTTCGTCGACCGCATCGGCCTCGCGGACCAGGCCCGGACCCGGCTCTTCGAGGGGGCAGGGGGCGCCTTCGAGCAGCTGCTCGTGCTCCTCGACCCCGATCTGAATCGCATGATCGCGAGTCGGGAGTCCGTGACCGATTTTCCCGACAACTACCTGTGGAGCGCCGGAGCGTGGGGAGAGAACCTGACGAACAACGTGGACCCCTTTCCCGAGATTACCTCGGCCCGGCGCATCGACTTCGACTTCGAGCTCCCCGAGGGACTCGTCGTTCAGGGTCGGGTCTCGATGCCGGTGGGCTGGCGCGAGGGAGCCGGCCCCGTGCCGGCCATCTTCTGGACCTACCCCCGCGAGTATGAACAGGCCGAGGAGTACGAGCACGCCTCGATTCGAGCCCGCAACCGCAACGCGTTCACGCATCTGAGCTGGCTTCGGTGGTCCGACATCTGGCTCACCCAGGGGTACGCGCTGGTCCACCCCGATATCCCCGTGATCGGGGAAAACTACAACGACACCTACATCGCGAGTCTCCTTCGTGCCATGTACGGAGCCATTCGGGCCGTCGATGACCTGGGTCTGGTGGACATCGACCATATCGGGCACGGCGGGCACAGCTACGGAGCCTTCGCCACGGCGAACGTGCTGGCCAACGCACCCTACTTCAGGGCCGGGATCGCCGGAGACGGAGCCTACAACCGGTCCCTCACCCCCGACGGCTTCCAGGCGGAGCGGCGTAGCGTCTGGGAGGCCCCCCAGACGTACATGGAGATGTCTCCGTTCTTCAGGGCGGATCAGATCGACGTGCCGCTCCTCCTCTACCATGGAGGGGACGACAACAACACCGGCACCTTCCCGATCCAGTCGAGGCGGATGATCTCCGCGCTCACGATCCTGGGCAAGACGGCGGTGCTCTACGAGTATCCCTTCGAATCGCACACGCCGCGGGCGATCGAGAACAAGCTGGACATGTGGGCCCGTTTCATCGACTGGTTCGACATGTACGTCAAGGAAGGGGACGAGGAGCCGGTGAGCGTGTCCGAGCAGCCGGGATGAGCGGCTAGGCCGCCCGCTCCCGTCGCGGTGGCGACGTGGCCGTGGGTGCTGACCCTAGACCTGTACAGGGTGGGAGCCGACACGTACTGCCGGACCTCCCGGGAAGGGCGCCTCAGCGGTGCCCCGTCTCCGGGCTAGAATCCACGGCATGAAGCGCCCTATCGTCGGTTTCCACCTGGATGCGGCCGGCCACTGGACGGCCCTGCTGAGCTGCGGCCACCCACAGCACGTCCGCCACGATCCCCCGTTGGTCAACCGTCCCTGGGTACTGTCCGCCGCGGGTCGGAGCGAGCGTCTGGGCCGATGGCTCGACTGCGTCCGTTGCGACAAGATGGAACTGCCGAGCCACTACGTTGCGTACCGGCGGACGCGCGAATTCACGGGTGGTTCGATGCCGCCTGCACTAGGCGCCGAGCACGCGACTGGAGCTGGCGCCTGGGCACGAATCGTCGTGACGGAGGGGACGGTGTGCTATCAGGTTCCGAAGCTCGGGATCGACGCGCGGCTCTCGCCGGGCAATGGGGGCGTCGTGGTGCCCGAGGTAGCCCACAGCCTGGAGCCGTCCGGGGCCGCGGCGTTCTTCCTCGTATTCTACCGCGCGCCGGACGACGGGAATCAGCCGGCGCCCTCCGGCGACACGTAGCGGAGCCTCGCTCCCGCCCGCCCGCCGGAAGGCCTTGTTTGGCCGCTGGTCCCCGTCTTGCCCTCCGCTGCCACGTTGCGGGCTCTCCGATCGAGCGATCTCCGAGAAGCAGAGCGGTCGAGTCAGAGTCCTGTTGGATTCAGGCTGCGGCCGTATCGAGCTGGACGGGGGGCGAGCCGGTCGACGCTGCCGTCCGGCAGGAACAGAGGACCATGAGCAGACACGTGGTTACCTGCCCCCGCCTTCCAGCGTTCACTTCCTCCAGGGGAAGTGGATATTCAGGTATGTGATCGACCGTGAGTCGTCCAGATCCCTGAACCCATGGACCAACCCGGGTGGAATGAACACCACGTCTCCCGCCCTGACGATCTGCTCTACCCCGCCGAGGATCGAGCTGCCCTGCTGGTCCCCTGGTCGCGACGCCGGCCGAGGATCCACGAGCGAACCGCCGGTCACCAGTGTCGCAGAACCGTTCTGAATGACGTAGAGATCGCTCAGGGTTCCGTGAATGGTTGCGGTCGGGGCCGTTCGGTTCAGCATCGTGACGCTGAACACGTCTCCCCCTTCGAGCAGCCTCTGGCTGGAGCGCTGCTCGTCCAATAGCCCGCTGAGCAGGGATTCGAGATCCGGAGCCTGCAGCACGATGGCCCTGTCGTCCGTCGCCATCTGGGGAATGGTCGCCTGACCGGCCCCGGGACTGGCGCAAAGGCTCGTCAAAGCGACTGCGCATAGACTGGCTCTGATCGCGCGCAGTCTTGTCCATTCCGGCGATGTGAGTGCTTCTGGCATCGAACAACTCCCTGACTTGCAGGCGGGCGAGAATCGGATCCTGCTTAGCGTAAGGCCAGCGGGCCGACTCGGACAAGCTTCGTTCTGAGCGCCCGGAGGTCGGGTCGGGAGGTGTGTAGCCGACGCAGGCGGCGGCTTCCCGCTGCTGGGTGGAGACGGGGTTTCGGTCTTCGATCTTCCCTACTTCAAACACATCCCCGAGCAGGTGCGGAGCTTGGAGCTTCCTGAAGCGCTGGTCGGCAGTGGTCAGGAGCTTCCAGCGGATCGATCATCGCGATCTGCATACCCACGATCCACAACCGGATCCATCGAGGGGATCAGGGAAAGACGGGAGCCATATCGGCACACAACTTGCCAGCGATTCTGTCGGTTGAGGTGAGCTCAGGAGTCGCAGGCTGTCTGTGGCGTAGAAGCCAGGGGAGCAGGGTCGTTGGAAGGAAGGCTCATACAGTCCTGGCCGGAGTGATCGTTCTTAACCCAGCGTGGGGCGGAAGGAGGACACCACAGGTATGCGAAGACTTGTGATACCTGTCTTCGTGGGACTTCTTATCGGTGCCTGCGGGATTTTGGGGCTCGATGAGAAGCGTGTCATCGGCCAGCTTCTCAATCGTCCTATTGAGGACGTTCTCGTTGTCCCGGACGCCGTCTTGGTTGGGGAACCCTTCACGGTCACCGTGGTCACGACAGGGGGTGGCAACGACCGCAAGGGTGAAACCGAGGTGCGGATCCAAGGCAACGTCGCAACCATCACCCCGTATGATTACAAATACACGGGCGGAGGTGACGTCTTGACTATTCAGTACATCTGGACGCACACGGCAAGCGTGCGGTTTGTAGAGGTAGGCGAGGCGCAGGTGATCATTCGGACGCGCTCCCGGGCTAATGTACGGCGGACCGTGCATGTATACGCCAACTGAGGTGCACCCTGAACGGCCTGAACCAGGCATTCGGCCAGTGCCATGCCCCCCGTACGTCAGGGCAACGACTGACGCGAGAGAATGAAGTAGATGACATCAGTCGTGTCGGTACGAGAATTCTGTGGTCCTCGGTGGCTATGGTCTTTGACATTGTTTGCCGGAGTGGCAGTGATTGAGGGCTGGACCTCAGCTCCAGAGCCGCAAGAGGTGAATTCTCGAACCTACGCTCCAGTTACGTTCGGGGGTGGGTTCGGACGCCTGGCCTGACGTGGTGAGAGGACGCGGATTGCCGCGAGCGCACCATCCCCCTACAACCGGGCGAGCATGATCGCGTTCCGGCGATCATACTCGCGTTGCTCCCCGGGCCGGATCGGTGACATCGAGGGTGCGATGATCTCACAGGCGTATCCCGACTCCGTGAGCTCCGCTGCAGGACGTATCCGGCTCCGCTGACCTCGTAGCACGTAGTGATCTCACCGGTGCGCCCAACGACTGAAGAACCGGCGGAGCTTACGCAGATCGCTGGGTCGGCTCTAGACCACGGCGGGCTGTTTGCTGGCTCCCTCGAAGACTGCCATGGTGACGCTGTCCTGGTGTACGTCCACCGCGACGAAGATGGCTGGCTCTGACTTGGACATGGGCCTAGGAGTCTGTACGGCGAAGCTGCTTGCCGGGATGGAGACGAGGGGGAGTTGGTAGCTGGCGAGCGGGGTTCAGGGGCGTGGGCGGGTCGGGTTGGTGGATCCTGGCCGGTTTCGGCGCCGGTTCGGGGTGTGCGGGCTCCGGACGAGGATGGGGGCGGGTCGCGAAAGGGAGAAAAGGAGCACGCCGAGCCGTACTGTGGACGCTTCGTCCCGTTCTTCGCGCGCTGGGGACGGGGCAGGGCTCCGGGCCGGGCCGGCTGGTGCCTTTTCGGGCCGGTTTCGGAACATCTTGAGCAGATTGTGGCACAGGCAGACCAAAGCCCATTGCGCCTCGACAGCCTCCAGTCCCCGGAAGGAGAATTGCCGAAAGCCCCGGGCGTGCTTGATCTGGCCGTTGACCGGCTCGACGACCGCCTTGCGCCGGGCATACAGGGCCCGCCCCTCCTCGTTCGCCAGCCGTGATCGCATGCGCTTCAGGGGATCCGCCTCCCCGTCCGGCGGTTCCGCCTCCGAATCGCTCCGTTTCGCCCCTCCTCGCCGCCGCCGCTCCGTCGAGACCCAGGCCTCGGTGCCCAGCGCCCGCGCCCGGTCTTCCGCTTCCGGGTTCCAGTATCCCGCGTCGGCCGTCGCGTTCGCCGGCGTTTCGTCCAGATGTCCTTGCACGCGCTCGATCATCGGTGCCAGGTTCCCGTTGTCCGGCGGCTGGTCCGTCACGCCCCGGGCCACGATGACCTGCGCCTCCTCGTCCACCGCCAGCTGCGCGTTGTAGCCCTGCACGAAGCCGTCCGCCCCCTTCATGATGCTGCTCTCGGGGTCGGTGAAGTTCGCCTGCGCCCCGTCCGCCGGCCGCCCCACGGTCGTCGCCTGCGTCTCCTTGCGGGGCAACGCGCCCGGCCGGGCTGCCGCCCCGCCCTCCGGCGGGTCCAGCTCGTCGGCCCGCGCACGGCGCTTCGCCGCCTTCGTCCCCAGCCCCTTCCGGACCCGCGCATCGTCATGGCTCGCCGCCGTTGCCTCCATCCCGTCCGCCTGCTCCCGCAACGCCCGCGCCCGCGCCTTGCGCGCCTCCGCCTCCAGGCGCGCCTTCGCTTCCCGCAGCCGCTTCAGCCGGCTCTCCCGCCGCCGCAGCTCCTCCGGCAACTCGTCTCCCCGCACCCCCTCTCCGTGGCGTGCGTCCTCCGCCCCGTCCGCCGCCTCCGCCTCCTCCAGCATCCGCCTCACTTCCTCGCGAAGCCGCTTCTCCTCCGCCACCAGACGCTCGTAGCTCATCGCCTTGTGCCTGCTCGCGTTCGCCTTCACCTTCGTGCCGTCCACCGCCACATGCCGCAGCTTCACCAGCCCCGCCTCCCGGCAGAGCTTCAGCACCTCCACGAACAACGCCTCGAAGTGCTCCCGGTGCACCCGCCGAAACTCGTTGATCGTCGTGAAGTACGGCTGCCGGTTCCCCGTGATGACCCGAAACGCCACGTTCTCCTCGCACGCCCGCTCCATCCGCCGCGACGAGTACACCCCCGTGCAATACGCATAGACCAGCAGCGCCACCATCATCCGCGGGTCGTACGGCCGCTGGCCCCGCGCATCCTTCCTCTGTATGGCCTTCTCGATCGGCAAGATGTCCAGTTCCGACACCACGTCCAGGATGAACCACGCCAGATGGTCCTCCTTCAGCCACTCCCTCATCGACGGCGGCAGCAGGTAGTTCTGGTCCTGCGTCCACGGCTGATAGCTCTTCTTTCCCATCGCACCTTCCCCCAAAATCGGCGTCCCTGCCCGTTCCCTCCATTATAGCCCTCTTCACGCCCCCGGGACATATCTATGCGGTACAGACTCCTAGCTCTCCTTTCGACTGCGACCTCGAGCGTCGCATGTGCGCTGGTGCGTGAACCCAGCCGGTCCGCACTGAGCCACGGTAAACCGATCGGGTCGAGCCAGCCCTTTCATTTCTTATCGAGTGAGCGCATGCCGACCAGACGCGAAGACAGGGAAGCGTGGAATGCCATCGCTTCCTTCTGGCACGGTCACATGGGCGAGGGAAACGATTTCGTTGATGTCCTGATCTGGCCCATCGTGCATCGCTTGCTTCCTCCTTTGAATGGGCTGCGCGTCATCGATGTCGGTTGCGGAAACGGACTCTATGCACGGAGGCTCGCATCCGAAGGAGCTCCGGTCCGTGCGATCGACTTCTCGCGCGTATGATCGAACACGCACGAGCTGCCACGAGCGACGACGGGGTCGAATACGAAGTTCTTGACGCGTCCGACCAGGGAAGCCTTGACCGCCTTCCGACGAACGGTTTCGATGCCGCCGTTTCCACGATGGTTCTCATGGACATGGTGGACACTGGTCCGTTTCTTCGCTCGCTCCCGAGATTCCTCGCGAGCGGGGGCGCGTTTGTGTTCGCGACAGCACATCCCTGTTTCAACTCACCGCATGCTCATCTCGAGTCTGAGGGCCCGAATCGCGAGGGCGGAGCGCCGGCGGCCGTTCGTGTTGACGCGTACCGGATGCCGAGTTGCTCCCGTGACATGGCCATGCGTGGACAGCCGGTGAAGACGCCATTCTTCCATCGGGCAATTTCAGACCTGCTTCGGCCCGTGTTCTCCGCTGGTCTGGTCCTCGATGCATTGGAGGAAGCGTGTTTTCCGCCGGATCACGACAGCGGCCGGCGCAACTCGTGGGGCGGCCGATTCAGTGAGTTTCCGGCGGTCCTGGCTGGACGCTTTCGGAACGGCACGGCGGAATGAACGACAGACGAGATGACTTGCTCTGAAGTGGTCCTACTTCGTTGGACAGTTCGAGGGCATAGTTAAGGTGGATTCCGACTGGTTGTGATAGCCCTCGGGAGCACTCGCTGTGTGTTCTCCTGGAGCGGGTCCTCCACCCGGAGGTCCTCGCCTTGGAGGGGAAGGACAGGTTCCAAGATGAGCCCGGGTCGCCGGGAGGGGAACCCGACCGGCGACCCGGGCTTGGCTGCGGGCGGAGCGGTTCCGACGAAAAGCAGCCGCCCCGGAGGCGACTCGGGCGCTGGGTTCCCCCGGAGGCTCGGTGCTCGGCGATGGCTAGTCGTCCGATCGATCAGCCGGGCCAGGACCGCGAGGCACTGGCTCGAGTTGCCGCCGCCGCTGACAGCTGTGTCCGTCCGTCCGTCCGTGGCTCAGGCCCGGACGCACCGCACCGGCAGGGACCCAAGGCCCCGGAGTACGATGCCCCTCCGAAACCGGGGACGATCCCCGAGCAGGCTCATCGACCGGAATCGTTCGAGCAGCAGCTCAAGCACGACCCGGCCCTCCAGGCGTGCGAGCGGGGCGTCGAGGCAGTGGTGGATCCCGCTCCCGAACGCGAGGTGGAGGACCCCGCTCGCGCCCGACATCGAGCCGGTCCGGATCCTCGAACACCTCCGGATCCCGGTTGGCCGCGCCGAGAAGGAGGAGGACGTTGTCGTGTTTCCGGAGTGCGTGGCCATTCACCTCGCAGTCCGCAAGCACACGCGGGAAATCGGCCTGCACCGGGGCGTCGAAGCGGAGGAGCTCCTCCACGGCTCCCGGGATGAGGCCCGGGTCGTCCCGGAGCCGTTCAAGCTGATCGGGATGCCGGAGAAGGGCGAGGATCCCGTTGCCGATAAGGTTCACGGTCGTCTCGTTGCCGGCGGTGAGGAGCAGCCGAAGCATGTTTAGCGTCTCCCGTTCGCTCAGGTGTCCCCCTTCTGTCCTGCGCCCGTACGAGCGCACTCACGATGTCGTCGCGCGGGGCGGCTCGCCGCTCCCTGATGATCGGCCGGAAATAGGCGTCGAACGCCTGCGAGGCCGCCTCTCCGGCCGGCCGTTCCCGCGGACCGATCGTCGGTTCCACGAGACGCGCGCGCTGCGCCGACCAGATCCTGAACTGGGCCCTATCCTCGGCAGGAACGCCGAGCATCTCGGCGATGACGATCACTGGGAGGGGCCGGGCCACGGCCTCCATGAGATCAAACGCGGCCGGGTTCTCGATATCGTCCAGAAGGGTCCCCAGGATGCCGCGGATCCGGGGCTCGAGCGCGGCGACCGCCCTCGGGGTGAACGCCTTGTTCACGAGTGCCCGGAGCCGTGTATGGTCCGGCGGATCGAGCATGAGCATCGTGTATTCGTCCGGCGGGGGGAGCATGGCCCGCTGCCGGAACGATAGTGTGCCCTCCCGCGGGTCGTTTCCGAAGTGCCGATGGTCGCGGAGGATGGCGTTCACGTCGCCGTGGCGCACAAACACCGAGCCCTTCAGCACCGGGCTCCGGTGGACCGGAGCCCGGTCGCGAAGCGCCGCGTAGGCGGGGTAGGGGTCCTGGGCCGTCCGGGACGAGAGTGGGTTGTATGCCACGCCGCTCTCCCAGCGTTCCCGGAGGAGCAGCGCGCTGACGAACGCGGATCGTACGGCCTCGCCAACCGAAAGCATCACCACGGCCTCCTCGCACCGAAGGCTTCCATCACCGGATCCAGAGATGGGCCACCCACGTCCGGATAGCCATCGGGCTTCTTGGACGATCGGGCGTTCAGGGCCACCGGACCGCGGTGGAGCGTGACCGCACGAGCTGGAACCGGGGAGTGCTCGCGGCCGGGCCAGGCGTGCCGGTACCCTGCGCTCCTAACAAGCACGGCGGGTGCGGGCTCGTGGCTGCGGTGCTCGGGGCGGCCCGTCGTCCTGGGGGGCGGGTCAGTGGGGGGAAGGTTCACGCCGTCTGACTCGAGATCAGGGCGCGCGGCCTCCTCGAGATCCATGGCACCACCGGGCATGTGCCGGAAGCGATCGGCGTTCCACTGCGCCGGACCCTTGTTCCGACAGGCGGCCGATCGTTGAACAAGATGGTTCATGGACGCTCAGGGGTTGATCGTGCCGGCCCTCCGAACATTACCCTTTTCGGTATCGTTGGCCTCGCCCTTGAGGCAGGTGTGCTGCTGGGCGTAGCCTACGTCCCGACCCGGCGACTGTGGCTGGCGATTGAGGATCCGTTTCGCTTGTGGATCGTTGCGTGTCGATGCGAGGCGATCGAGAGGGTCGCAACTTCCCAATACGACTCCCAATTGTCAGCCAACAAGACTCCGGATCTGTGCCCCTCAACGAGTCCAGATCACGATGACGCCGCACACACTGCCCAGCCTGCTGAACTCAACCGGCATTGCGGCAACGCCGCCGTACGCTTCGATGGCTTCCACTTGTTCGGGCCGCGCGATGTCATCGAGGTCGGTGTAGTCGTCCGCACCTCCGATCCAAGCGCCGTCGAGAAAGATCAACGGAGTCGGGTACCGCCTGAAGCTTGACGGTGCCGGGAGAAGTGGACCTCGGTCCTGTTGTCGGAATGCACCAGTCGCATCCCAGGGATGTCACCCAAGAGGGTCGTGAGGTTGCGGGCCTCCCGCTGCTCGATTTCCGAGCGCGTCAAGAACTGTCCGCTGAGGCTTTCCCGTCGCTTGTAGAACGGTTCCAGTCGCGTCGGCACGTTGAATGGAGCCTCGACAACCACTGGATCGAGTTCGATCGGATCGCCCAGGACGACCGAAATGTGCCACGTCTCATTGGGATTCACGATCCAGAACTCGCCGCCGGTGTCGGCTGCAGGAGTCGCGGGGTCACGCACCTGGATCCGGTTGCTACCCCACGCGACAGGGATCTCCGAGAGATCGAAGGCGCCGCGCTCGTCTGCGACCCCCACGATCTCGCCGTTCAGTTCCACAACCGCTCCCTGCACGGATTGTCCGAAGGCCGCTTCGGTCACGTTGCCCTGCAGGGTGGCTATTGGATCCGGACCCTCCACTAGCGGAATCGTACCCACATCTCCGCGGGCCTCGCTCGCCGGCAGTTCGAGGTTGAACGAACGGGGAGCCCATCCAGCCTTGCGGACGCTCACCAGGTGTGACCCCGGAGGGACTCCGTCCAGGTCGAACACTCCGGCCAGGCTCGTCGAGTCAGCCGGCGATCCTTCGTCCACGAAGACAAGGACTCCGCCGAGCGGTTGGTTTCCCTCGTCGACGACCACCCCCGTCACTGTGCCAGTGGGTTCCTGAGCCACCAAACCGGAAGAGGGCAGGGGGATCACGAGAATCCACCCAAGAAGCGTCCTGCGGAGCCTAGACCGGCCGAGCAACCACTCTAGAATGAAGCCGCCAGGAGATACGTTCATAGTCCCAGGCCCGTTCCGGAGGTATTAGGGGCATACACTACAAGATGCTGTCACTCGCGACAGGCATTGCAAGCGGAGTCCGCCCGTCTACCAGGCCGCGGGCGGCCACCCAGGGCGGGAGCCAGACTCGCCAGCTTGAGAGATCCGGCCGGCCGGCGAGGAGCACGACGACGGCCGGCGCTGTGTAGTGCCAGGTACGGATCAGTGCTTTCCGGTTTGGACCGTGGCCGGTGGCTAGGTCCACCACGCGATTTCCGCCAGGACCCGGGCAAGGGCCCCGGTCGCCGCAAGCGATGACAGCCGCCGAGGCGATGCCCACGAGGACCCAGGCACCGCCGCCCGCTATTCGCTGTCACGGGCCCCAGAGATGAGACCGACCTGCTGCAGCCACCCCGAAGGCGTTACGGCTCCCACCAACAGCATCGACAGCGCCCACTCGGGCGTGAGACGGAAGACCCGCAGGGTGACGAACTGGACGAACGGGGCGACCGCGCTCAGGTGGGCCGCAGCCTCGTTCTTGGAGACCGAAGAGAACTATCGGAGATTCATGGGCTACGATCCACTCTCGATGCTCGAGGGCGACCTGGACGACGACCAGCCGGCTGCCCAAATGAGAATGGCCTATAACGAGACACCCCGATTTGCGCAGTCGGGCAGGGTCCCCGGCGCACGGGGTGTGCGCCGGGGACGTGCCAGCTGGAGTGTCAACCTGCCGGACTCGACGGTAGCCGCTCGACAACTTGTACACGGACCTCTTCTCCGGTCGCATGGACTCTCGCTCAGAAAAAGTGATCTGATGAGGGCAAGAGGACGAGTGGATCATACGTAAGTCGATGGACAAAAATACTTTGTAACGATATTGGCGTAGCTGATGCATTCGCGGATCTCGGTCTCCGGATCGCCGTCTGCTCCGCGCCGTCGCGCGCCGCCAGCATGCGGTGCGTGATCCGAGGCTTCGGCGCCCGACCCGTGTGGGTGCGGCCGCGGGTGACCAACGCGCCAGAGGGACCGGGCACCTGAGTCCGCGATTCGATCAGCCCCCCCCGGGGGCCGGTGATCTGGAGGCTTCAACTAGCTTGCTGGCTGCTTCAGTGGCCCCCACCTTCCGGCTTTGGTGCCAGTTCGGCGCCCGTGTCGGAAGATCTCTTGCAAAGGAGTCGTAACATGCGTTCGTTCCTCCTGCCTCTCGCTACAGCCCTCGTGGTCTTTGTTTCCAGCCGGGCCGAAGGACAACAGAGCCTCGCCGCCACCGATATGTACGCAGAGGACGTCCAGACCGTCCTCGAGGACATGATCGGAGTGACGATCGATCGGCAGCTCAAGGTGGCCGATATCGGTGGCACCAACGTGGGCGTGGGAATCCTGCACAGGACGGACGAGCACGACAGCGACGGTGCGTATGCGGGCCTCATACACGCGCAGGTCACGGAGGTCTACGTCGTACTCTCGGGACGTGGGACGCTGGTGACGGGAGGGGAGGTGTTCAACCGGAGCGAGCTGCTCTACGCGGACGGGGCCCAGTCCGCGGGCGGTATCACGATCGGCCCCAGCTACAATGCCGAGTCTCGGGGCGGGTTCGAGCGGGAGATCGAGGAGGGGGACATCGTGATCATCCCGGCAGGCACGACGCATATCTGGACCTCGATCCCCGACCATGTCACCTACCTGAGCATTCGCGTCGATCCGGACCAGGTCCTTCCGGCCGGCTACGTTTATCTAGGAGTTCGTTGACTGCCCGGCCAGCTGCACGTTCGAGCCGGAATTCACGTATCCGGTCGAAGAAGCGTCTGCGAGCGGAAGCGTCTGTCTTGAGAGCTATGGGCCCTTGCTCGCCCCCCGGGCCAGCTGTTGTCACCCGAGCAGCCGCGGACTGGGGGAGCGGGTTGAGACGGCCAGAGAGAGGCGGTCAAGAGGGCACTCCTCCTGCACCCATCGGGCCTATCCATATGTCGGGGCTGTCCGGACAGGGGTCAGTCCACCGGAAGTCCGCCGAACGTCAGGCGAGCTTCAGCCGTGCGGAGGATGCTCAGCTCAGCGGACGAGCTGAGCGCTGCGGCTTCGCCCCGTTCGACTGCCAGACCCCTTGCCGGGAGTGCTTGACTTGCGGCCTGATCCACCAGCTGCGGCAATCCCGCCTCGGAGGTGTGCTCCGTCGTGCAGCACAACTCGGGGTGCTATGAGGTTCCCCTCGACGGAAGCCGAGCTGAGGAGAACGATCTTTTCCTCTGCCGTCACATCACCGCGCACCTTACCCTCGATCGTGACGATACGGCCCACGATGCTGGCGTTGACATGCCCCTCCGGGCCGACCGTGATCGAGTGCGACCCCAGGTCCACGGAGCCTTCCACGTGGCCTTTGATGATGAGGTCTTCGTCTCCGGTTATCTCACCTTTGATCCTGATCTTGGGGCAGATCATCACCAGCTCCGGGGTTCGGGTTCGTATCGGGGCAGGCCGTCCGACGGGTTCGCTCGGCCGACCAGACTCTCGGCTTTCTTCGCCACTCCGACGAGTTTGCTCGGTCGATCGAGTATCTGGTCATTCGTTCGCATGATACGGCTTCGGACAGTTCATCTCAATCTAGCATCCCCACGCGAGAAACAGAGACTTTCCGCGGACGAGCCGCGCAAGCTGCCGTCGAGGGCAACGGATGATGCGTGGAAGGGTCGGAGGAACGGGCCGAGGTGGCGGCGAGGACGGGCGGGTGGGGCGGCCACGTCCGCTACGATCCCCCTATCGATTACCGGGAACTCCGGAGCTTCGCGGATCAGGAGCTGCTGCAGCAGGTGCTGGAGGTCTACGGAGAACAGGCTATGCGGAGCGTAAGCGGGCCTGGGAGAGGGCAAGTAAGCCTCGGATGCCCTCGCGGACGCGGCCGATCCCGCCCCGGCCGTCGCACGAACGGCCGGAGCGGGACTCTGGCCCCAGTCGCTGAGCAGCTTGGGATTTATTGCCACATTGTTTCCATTTGTGGTGTCCCTCGGTCCCTGGCCTCGGCGGTGATGATCGCGCATCGGGACACGGCGCAGCCGCACGTGCATGTGGTGGTCAACCGGGTGTCGGTCGAGGATGAATGGGCGGCGAAGCTCGGCAACTCCTCTCTCGGGCTCTCGCTCAGCTGAATGGCCGAACAGCCAATGTCGATCGCCAGATGATTCTAGCGGGTGTGCGATCATGACGGGACAGGAAGACATAATGACCTTCGAGAAGCTCGATGTCGGCGACGGGATCACGCTCGCGAGAGCCCGTTCGAAGGACGCAGCAGAAATCTTCGCCGTGGTCGATAGTTACCGCGACTATCTCCGGGAATGGTGTTCATGGGTTGATTCCAGCCGGAGCGTCAAAGACATTCTTGCCTTTGTAGAGCGTTCCGAGAAGCAATACGCCGAAGAAAAGGGGTTCCAAGCGTGTATTCGGTTGAATCGGAAGATCGTCGGCGTCATCGGCTATGTGTACGTGGACCGAATCAATCAGAAGACCGAAATCGGGTATTGGATCGACGAGCACCATCAGGGGAGAGGCATCGTCACCAAAGCGACCCGATCGCTGACCGACTACGCATTTTCCGAGTGGAACCTAAACCGAGTCGAAATCTCTGCAGGAGTCGAGAACTCTAGGAGTCGAGCCCTGGCTGAGCGGTTAGGATTCCAGCTCGAAGGCATAGCGCGGGAAAGCGAGTGGGTGAACGGCCACTTTTTGGATCACGAGCGGTACGCGATGCTCCGGCGCGATTGGGAGGCTACCTAGATTCTTGTGGGGGAACTGTTTGGAAGTTCTCACGTGTACGCCTGCTCGGCGACTTCAACAGATGCAAGAGGCCAAGGCGAGAGGCCTTGCCGAGTCGGAGGGGAAACCCCGCTAGGGTCCTTTGGTGGGGGACGTGAACGCCTTCGCACGGCTATTGGAAGAGGAATGGAAGTGATGCAGCGGGACCGTGGCCGAGATGAATGCGGACGCGGCACTAGTCGTGGACGAGACTTCAGCCGGTAGACGATGGGGTGTGGCACTGTCCGTGCCCCGAGATCCAGGAACTGCTGCGCGTGGGGGAGCCGATCCTGCCCTACCACTTCACTGGCCGCGTGCCCGGTGAGGCGGCGCACGACTTGGCCGAGGCCACGGTAGCCAAGTTCGGCGGTCGCATGCTCACCCAGCACGCCCCGGTGCTATCTGCCGAGGCCGGCGTCGTCTACTATCCGACAGCACCAAGGTTATCAATCGCCCACCACCGGTAGTCGGTGTGAGTTGCTGCGAACTCCGCTTGCATCCTTAGCCAGATGTAACGCGGATGATCGAAGTGTGAGCGGCGGATCGACGTGTACGGAGGCACGAGGAACCACTATGGGCATGCACGAATGGCACCAGTTCCGTATGGCAGTATGCGCGCACCAAGCTGTCGAGGTTTGTACGCATGAGTGACCTCCTTGTCATTTCCTCATTGGAGAAATCATCCGTCGTATACGCATGGCGCTGACGGCTATTCCACGAGGCGCAGTTGGGACGGCGGGATGCGCGGGACCGAGGGCAAGACAACCAGTGCCCCCGTGGCTGTCTGATAGTGCATGTCCGGCCAGGCCAACTTGGTTTTATACAGCTCGCGCAGACAGTCCTTGCGGAAGTTTCCCACGGTGGTTGCCTCTCCCGTCCTGGCCCGTTGGGAGAGCAAGATCCATCTGGGCGAGCAGTTCTTCAACGAGATCATCACCAACCCGATCCCTCTCGACCTGAACATCCTCAAGAGGCTCAAGCGATCGCCGCTCGGCCTCGACCTGTACCTCTGGCTCACCTATCGCACGTTCGGACTCACGCGCCCGCTGCTCTACCGCCAGTTCGGTGGGGCCATCGGGGATAGTTGGTGTGACCCTGTCCGCGCCTGCTCGACACCACGCCAGAGGGTCATTGCATTCATGCACCTGCCGTGGTGAGGTCGGCGCGGCATCGATGATCGCTGCCCACCAGCTCCCTGGGCGACCGGATCTCACGCCGAGCTGCCAGCGATCAGAACTTGGCAGCGATCTTCGCCAGGGTGTTCCAGTTGCGCGCCGTGGCGACGACGCCGAACCGCTTTTCGAGGTACGCATACGAGAGGGTCATCGCCTTGACGCCGTCCGGGGTCCAGACGTACGCCTCGGCACCTTCGATCGCGATGGCCTGGGGGCTGTGGTCCTCCTCCAGCAGCGCCCCTGCCACATCGGGATCGGGCTCCTCTGAGAGGAAGTTCACCAGGTAGCGCGATGGGTCGGAGACGACCTGCTGCAACGGATTGCGCTCGAACACATCCCGAACCTGGTTCGCCGTTCGGACGACGCAGGCAACGTTGACGTCGAACTCATCGCTGAGCAACCGCTGCATGGCGTCGGCGACCACGTCAGGACGATCCGATTCGGTGGAAACGACTACGTTCCGGCTCTGTAGGACGGTGGCAACGTCGGAGTAGCCCTCGTCGGCCAACTTCGACCTGAGTTCCGCCATCGGTACCCGATTGCGGGTCCCGACGTTGATGCCCCGCAGCAGCACGAGATAGCGCTCGGTCATCGATACTCGTACTCGAGGACGTAGGAGTGCTTTCCCTCGTCGTGGTCGATCTCGAGCGTGCCGGAGATCCCGGCCAGTTGACCGGTGCCGGAGTCCGGAACGATCGTCACCGTCAGCGCGGCCTCGCCCTTCTCCATCAACCCGTGGTGCTGTAGGACGAACGAGCCCGACTTACCGTCGACCGAGCCGGTGACGTGCTCGATGGCGACGTATCCCGCCGAGCCCCGGGTGGCCGTGTAGGCTGCGACCATCTGGGCCTCGGACCTGCCGACCATGTCTCCAGAGAATTCCTTGTGGACTATGCTCCGGTGGAGCTTGATGCCGTGTTGCTCCAAGAAAGGAGGCTCGGCCTCGATGGTGACATCGAGATTTCCGCGAGCGGTAGGCATGAAAAACCTCCTAAGGTTGTCTGCCGGCACTGGAGGCGCCGCCCTGCTTAGCCCGAGACCGTCCTATCATCCGGTCCCGGAACCGCCGCCGGAGCTTGTCGCCTGGCGCCGTGGCAGGAGTGTCGCTCTCGGCACTGCTGCGGCAGGCCGCCGTCACGCGGGTGACTCCCGCGACGGAACCCACGCCAACGATGGCGGAGACTATCCCCCAGAACGACGACCGTAACCGCCTGCTCATTGGACTGCCGAGCAGGATGTTGATCCTCTTGATGCGCACGTCCGGTGGAGGTTGGTCGCCGGAGGTTAGGCGAGCGCGGTCTCGAACAGCGCCAAGAGGCGGCTCCACGCCCGCTCGACCTGCGCCTCGTGGTAGACGGTGGAATCGGGTGGGCACCATCCGTGCAACGCGCCCGCGTAAACCTCGATCTCCACCGGCAATCCTGCCCGCGAAAACGAGTCACGAAGCACGTTCTTAGCCTCGGACTGGCTCTCGTCGTCGTTTTCAGCGATCGCGAAGAGAAAGTGCGCCTGCATCCTGGGCACCAGGAGGTGTGGGCTGTCAGCTCCCTCCGTCACCAACCCACCACCGTGGAACGACGCACCCGCACCGATGCGCTCTGGGACCGTAGCGGCGGTCCGCATCGTGAACGGTCCGCCCATGCAGTAGCCCATCGTCCCCATCCTCCGGTTCGGGTCCACCACCGGCTGGCTGTCGAGGAAGCCGACGAACGCTGTCGCGTCCCTAGTCTGCGTCTCCGCGTTCAGCGATCCCATCAGGGGCGCGATCGTGTCACGCACTTCGGCGAAATTCGTCGTGTTGACGACCGGAGCTCGTTGCGACCGGTAATACTGGTTGACCGCCAGGACCGAATAGCCCGATTCGGCGAGTCGGCTGCCCATCTGCATCATCGCCGGCCGCAAGCCAAACGCGTCGGGCCAGATCAGGACGCCCGGGTGGGTGCCGCTCGACGGATGCACGAAATAGCAATCCGCCACGCCATCGGGCGTCGTGACATCGATGTTGGCTTGTGTCACCTGCCGGGCGTTCGCGGCCCGCGGCCAGAACATCGCCAGCCCCACCCCCGCCGACACCGCCCCAAACTGCCGCCGAGTCAGCTTCCTAGAACGTAAGTACTCGTTGTTGTCGGCAACGGTTCGGTCATCGCACATACAAGCCTCCTCATTGAAACGTTGAAACGGTTTCTCCGCGGGACCGCCCCCTCAGCTAACCTTACGGAGGGTCACGGATAACCGCCACAAGACCGTGGTCCTAGGCGCCGGCAAGGTGCACTGGCTCATGTAGCTGTTATATGATATGACAGCCATAGCAACGTTCATGATCGGGGCGTTCACCCGCGCGGGACTGAAACGTGGTATGGCGATAGATTCGTGCTGGGGGACGAGGTTGACCGTTATTTTGGTGCCATGAGCCCGTATAGCAACATAACCCGGGTGCTCCGGGGAACCCCGCAGTGTTGACGCGGCCCTTTGGGCTGCGATCACGTATAGGAAATTCAGAGTCGCACAGAGCACCCTCCCCCGATTTCCATGGACCCCTATGCCAGGGAGGGTGAGAGATGGACGTATTGATCGAACGGTGCGCGGGCCTCGACGTGCACAAGAAGACGGTGGTGGCTTGCATCCGCAGGCCGGGCGCTGGCCCGGGAGAGCGCCGGATTCATACTCGCACCTTTCGGACCACGATGAAGGGGCTGGAGGCGTTGCGGGATTGGCTCGGCGAGAACGGTGTTACCCACGCGGTGATGGAATCGACGGGGGTATACTGGTGCCCGGTCCATGCCGTGCTCGAAGAGCAGTTCGATCTGATGCTGGTCAACGCCCGGCACGTCAAGAAGGTGCCCGGCCGCAAGACGGACGTGAAGGACTCCGAGTGGCTTGCCCAGCTGCTTGAGTGCGGACTGCTCAGGGGGAGCTTCATCCCGCCCCCCGAGATTCGGGACCTGCGCGACCTGACCCGGATGCGCAAGCAGCTCGTCCGGGAACGGAGCCGAGAGGTCACGCGGGTTGCCAAGCTCCTGGAGCTTGCGAACATCAAGCTCGGCTCGGTCGTAACGGACATCATGGGCAAGACGGGCCGGGCGATTCTGGATGCCATGGCCGGGGGTGAAGACGACCCGCAGGTCCTCGCCCAGCTGACGTACGGTTCCCTGAGCGACAAGCGCGAGGAAATCGCCGAGGCGGTGACCGGCCTGATGCGCGACCATCATCGCTTCCTGCTCAAGGGCCATCTTGCAAGGATCGACCATCTGGCGGGACACATCGAGGAGATGGACTCGCGGATCGTGGAGGTCACGCGCCCTTTTGACGCTGCGATCTATCTCCTTGAGACCATCCCGGGGGTGGGGGCCAGATCGGCCGAAGCGATTCTCGCCGAAATCGGCGAGGACATGTCGCAGTTCCCGACACCCGAACAGTTCGCGTCATGGGCCGGGCTCTGTCCCGGGAATCATGAGAGCGCCGGGAAGCGCAGACATGCAGGGACCGGCAAGGGGAACGCCTGGCTGAGAGCCGCACTCTCGCAGGTCGCATGGGGCGCAGCACGGTCCAGAAAGAGCTACTACCGTGCTCTGTACTACCGGCACAAGGCCCGCGGGGGGCCGAAGAAGGCGATCGTTGTGGTCCAGCATGCAATCCTGGTGGCGATCTGGCATATGTTCACCAGGGGGGTGTGCCACGAGGACCTCGGGCCGAACCACTTCCAGACCCACGACAAAAAGCGCCAGGCAAAACACCTTCTCCGGCGCCTGGAAAAGCTCGGCCTCGAGGTCCAGGTCAAGCAGGCCGCATAGAAGTCCGAAAGGCGTTTCATAGGAACGTTCATGATCGGGGCGTTCACCCGCGCGGGACTGAAACGTGGTATGGCGATAGATTCGTGCTGGGGGACGAGGTCGATCGCGTTTTTGGTGCCATGAGCCCGTATAGCAACGTTCATGATCGGGGCGTTCACCCGCGCGGGACTGAAACGTGGTATGGCGATAGATTCGTGCTGGGGGACGAGGTTGACCGTTATTTTGGTGCCATGAGCCCGTATAGCAACATAACCCGGGTGCTCCGGGGAACCCCGCAGTGTTGACGCGGCCCTTTGGGCTGCGATCACGTATAGGAAATTCAGAGTCGCACAGAGCACCCTCCCCCGATTTCCATGGACCCCTATGCCAGGGAGGGTGAGAGATGGACGTATTGATCGAACGGTGCGCGGGCCTCGACGTGCACAAGAAGACGGTGGTGGCTTGCATCCGCAGGCCGGGCGCTGGCCCGGGAGAGCGCCGGATTCATACTCGCACCTTTCGGACCACGATGAAGGGGCTGGAGGCGTTGCGGGATTGGCTCGGCGAGAACGGTGTTACCCACGCGGTGATGGAATCGACGGGGGTATACTGGTGCCCGGTCCATGCCGTGCTCGAAGAGCAGTTCGATCTGATGCTGGTCAACGCCCGGCACGTCAAGAAGGTGCCCGGCCGCAAGACGGACGTGAAGGACTCCGAGTGGCTTGCCCAGCTGCTTGAGTGCGGACTGCTCAGGGGGAGCTTCATCCCGCCCCCCGAGATTCGGGACCTGCGCGACCTGACCCGGATGCGCAAGCAGCTCGTCCGGGAACGGAGCCGAGAGGTCACGCGGGTTGCCAAGCTCCTGGAGCTTGCGAACATCAAGCTCGGCTCGGTCGTAACGGACATCATGGGCAAGACGGGCCGGGCGATTCTGGATGCCATGGCCGGGGGTGAAGACGACCCGCAGGTCCTCGCCCAGCTGACGTACGGTTCCCTGAGCGACAAGCGCGAGGAAATCGCCGAGGCGGTGACCGGCCTGATGCGCGACCATCATCGCTTCCTGCTCAAGGGCCATCTTGCAAGGATCGACCATCTGGCGGGACACATCGAGGAGATGGACTCGCGGATCGTGGAGGTCACGCGCCCTTTTGACGCTGCGATCTATCTCCTTGAGACCATCCCGGGGGTGGGGGCCAGATCGGCCGAAGCGATTCTCGCCGAAATCGGCGAGGACATGTCGCAGTTCCCGACACCCGAACAGTTCGCGTCATGGGCCGGGCTCTGTCCCGGGAATCATGAGAGCGCCGGGAAGCGCAGACATGCAGGGACCGGCAAGGGGAACGCCTGGCTGAGAGCCGCACTCTCGCAGGTCGCATGGGGCGCAGCACGGTCCAGAAAGAGCTACTACCGTGCTCTGTACTACCGGCACAAGGCCCGCGGGGGGCCGAAGAAGGCGATCGTTGTGGTCCAGCATGCAATCCTGGTGGCGATCTGGCATATGTTCACCAGGGGGGTGTGCCACGAGGACCTCGGGCCGAACCACTTCCAGACCCACGACAAAAAGCGCCAGGCAAAACACCTTCTCCGGCGCCTGGAAAAGCTCGGCCTCGAGGTCCAGGTCAAGCAGGCCGCATAGAAGTCCGAAAGGCGTTTCATAGGAACATGACCCGGGTGCTCCGGGGAACCCCGCAGTGTTGACGCGGCCCTTTGGGCTGTGATCACGTACAGGAAAATCGTAGTCGCACAGAGCACCCTCCCCGATTTCCATGGAAGAGATGGACGTGTTGATCGATCGGTGCGCGGGCCTCGACGTGCACAAGAAGAGTGTGGTGGCGTGATCGATCGGTCCGCGACGGCCGTGGTGGCGTTGATCGATCGGTGCGCGGGCCTCGACGTGCACAAGAAGAGTGTGGTGGCGTGCATCCGCGGGCCGGGCGTTGGCCCGGGAGAGCGCCGGATTCAGACTCGCACCTTTCGGACCACGATGAAGGGGCTGGAGGCGTTGCGGGACTGGCTCGGCGAGAACGGTGTTACCCACGCGGTGATGGAATCGACGGGGGTATACTGGTGCCCGGTCCATGCCGTGCTCGAAGAGCAGTTCGATCTGATGCTGGTCAACGCCCGGCACGTCAAGAAGGTACCCGGCCGCAAGACGGACGTGAAGGACTCCGAGTGGCTTGCCCAGCTGCTTGAGTGCGGACTGCTCAGGGGGAGCTTCATCCCGCCCCCCGAGATTCGGGACTTGCGCGACCTGACCCGTACGCGCAAGCAGCTCGTCCGGGAACGGAGCCGAGAGGTCACGCGGGTTGCCAAGCTCCTGGAGCTTGCGAACATCAAGCTCGGCTCGGTCGTAACGGACATCATGGGCATGACGGGCCGGGCGATTCTGGATGCCATGGCCGGGGGTGAAGACAACCCACGGGTTCTCGCCCGACTGACGTACGGTTCCCTGAGCAAGAAGCGCGAGGAGATCGCCGAGGCGGTGACCGGCCTGATGCGCGACCACCACCGCTTCCTGCTCAAGGGCCATCTTGCCAGGATCGACCAGCTGACGAGGCACATCGAGGAGATGGACTCGCGGATCGTGGAGGTCACGCGCCCTTTTGAAGCCACGATCGATCTCTTCAGGAGCATACCGGGGGTGGCGGCCAGATCGGCCGAAGTGATCCTCGCCGAGATCGGCGAGGACATGTCCCGGTTCCCGACGCCCAACCAGTTCGCTTCGTGGGCCGGGCTCTGCCCCGGCAATCACGAGAGCGCCGGGAAGCGCAGACATGCAGGGACCGGCAAGGGGAACGCCTGGCTGAGAGACGCACTCTCGCAGGTCGCGTGGGCCGCAGCACGTACCAGGACAAGCTACTACCGTGCCCTCTACTACCGGCACAAGGCCCGCGGGGGGCCGAAGAAGGCGATCGTCGTGGTCCAGCATGCGATTCTCGTGGCCATCTGGCATATGTTGACGCGGGGTGTGTACCACGAAGACCTCGGGCCGAATCACTTCCAGACCCACGACAAGGAGCGCCAGGCAAAGCACCTTCTACGGCGCCTGAAGAAGCTCGGCCTCGAGGTCCAGGTCAAGCAGGCCGCATAGAAGTCCGAAAGGACGTTTCACAGGAAAACGCCAGCTCGGGTAGCTCGTCGTTCCTACGTGTCCTTCTCGTGGGAGCGTGTGCGTTAGTGACCCAACCATCGGTTCCGTCGCAGTTGACAGCCCAGACAGGCGTGGCTGAACGGGAGGGTCGGTCCTTGCGGATCGGCATCATCGGATCGGGCACCATGGGAGGGCCCATCGGCCGCCTGTGGGCGGACGCTGGCCACCAGATCCTCTACTCATCTCGTAACCCGCAGGAGCTGATGGACCTCGTGCAGGCCGCCGCGCCCAGGGCGAGCGCGGGGTATGCCGATGCGGCCGCCTTCTTCGGGGAGGTGATTCTCCTGGCGGTACCTCCGAGCGCCATCCCTCAGCTTGGACAGGACTACGGTCACCTCATGCAGGGCAAGGTCGTGATTGACCTGAGCAACCCTCGCGTGGACCGGGACGGCGAGATATCCGACGAGTGGCTCGCCATGGGGACTGGGCTGGCCATGGCCCAGTACCTCCCGGGCGTCCGACTCGTAAAAGCGTTCAATATCCTTGGCTCCGGGATGCTGCAGGAGGCGCACCGCGCAGGTGAGAAGATCGGCGTCGCGGTTGCGGGCGACGACGAAGAGGCCGTGGCGATCGCGGCCACCCTGGTTCGGGACGCGGGGTTCGACCCCGTCATCGTGGGACCGCTGGCCCGGGTGAGCGAGTTCGATCGTGGGACCGCCGTGTACGTGGAGGGGATGACGGCACGGCAGATCCGGGAAACGCTGAACCTCCCGCCGGAACCCTGATCCGCCGCGCGTTACCCTCGGAGATCACCCGGGGCAGGGGGCCGCGCTCGACGCGGACCTTAGGAACTCGATGGCGGCGGCGGGTGCCCGGGCGGTGCTTAAGCGCGCGAGCCCGAGAGAGTCTTCCTTCGAGATCGCGCTCCGTTCCGACTTCCTCTGGGTGGAGACGGCCTCGGACGCGACGGCGGTGATGACGGAGGCGGTGGGCACGGCGAGCCGCGGGCGGCTGATGGTCGAGGGCGCGGGCCAGATCGAAGGGCTCGGAGGCGTCGTTCGGCGCCCAGGCTTGAGGCCGGCGTTCGCTACGACGGCGGGGACACGCAGACGGGACGAGGGTTCGAGGCGGGCAGCGGACTCGACTGGGTCCGAGGATCGCTGACGCTCCAGGTCAACGGGAGGATGCTCGTCGCCCATGCCGACGAGTCGTACGAGGAGTGGGGCTACAGCGGCTCCCTCGTCTACGAGCCGGGCGCCGACGACCGGGGGACCGGGGTCTCCAGATACGGGTCGGATCGGGCGCAGGGGCGGCAGCGAGCCGCCTCCAGAATCTGTGGGCACTGGAGAACGCGAACGGCCTGGTGCGAGGGGGCGGCATGCCCTTCGCGCAACGTTTCGACGCAGAGATCGGCTACGGGCTCGGGGGCGCAGCGCTCTGGTATCCCTACTTCGTCGCGGACGAGGCTCGGCCTGACGCTCACCTCGGGAGAGGCGCTTGGCGTCGGCCTCGAGTTCGGGCGAAGGGAGAGTGTGGACCACGGGCCGGAGGACGCGATGCTCCTCCGGGGGGAGCTGAGGTTCTATCGGTCGGGGCTCGGGGAGGTGGATGCGCTACGGACCCGGGCGGCCGCGACGGCAGCCTTCCGGGGCGGCGACTCCCAGAGCACGATGCCGGAGGGGTGCGTCCAGTTCGCCCGCTCCATCAGTCCCTCACAGGACTCGACCGGAACTTCCACCGGGGAGTCGGCCACTCGCGCCGAGGAGACCCGGCTCCGCGAGCCGGACGGCCGGCCCGGCCAGACCACGCTCACCGAGGGGCAACATGGAGAACGCGATCAAGGTGGAGTTACCCCGGCGCACCAGGTGTGCGCCGGGGACGTGCCAGCTGAAGTGTCGACCTGCCGGACTCAACGGTAGCCGCTCGACGACTCGTCCACGGACCTCTTCACGGTCCAATGGATTCCCGTTCAGAAAGAGGGATCTAGTGAGGAGATCAGGGTGGAGTGACCAGTCGTAATACTATGTTATACAATAAGTGACAATGATATCGGCGCAGCTGCTGCAAGCATGGGCCGACTTTCTGGACCGGCTCGGGGCAGGCGCGGAGTTCGGGACCAACGCACCCGGGTCATGAAGCCTTCGGAACTCCCGGCGTTCCGGACCCACGACGGTCGTTTCCCTGATACATTTTGAGCGCCAAACACGCTCTGTTAGCTCCCGAGACTACGATCGAGTGGCGTGACTCGGGCGCTGGCCCATGTCCGGGCAACCGACCGCTACGTATGGTCTCAGCACGTTTTGGATGACCATGCGGCGAAGGGTTCGACCTTACCACGAAAGGTCGGCACCGAGCTCCGCGTGGTCGCTGATACCGAACGTCGAAGGTGAGGAGCGGCTCCGCGGGCTCGGTACCGCGGAACGCTCTCCCGAGTACGTTCGGGGCCGTGTCCACACCTAACGATTTCGCGCATCGTCTCCCTCGAATGACCATGGAGGTCCCAGCCCTCCGACACCCTGCGTACAGGGCGGGGCCGACCGGTCTCAGGCTGGATGGAGCCCCGTAAACGTCTCGGGCATATGCCCTGCATCGACAGAGGGGCAACTGAGCCGACTTGGCCCTAGGGCGCGAGGGAAATCGAAAAACCCGAGCCTGTTAGCCTAATTCACTGGGGGATCATGCCTAAGGGGCCTAGCAGGCCGTGGAAGAAATGGGTGCCCGGCGGATGATGGTTGGGAGAGAAAACAGACGCGGGTTTGCGGTGTTGTGGTGCAGGAAGCGGGTTTTCGGGCGTGAGGAGGCGACATTCGGCTCAGGAAGGGCGAAATGGCGCCGGATACGGCGGGAAAAGCGCAATACGTGGGTTGTAACCTGAGTTGCGAGCGCAGCTTGTACGGCAGCGAGGCCCTGTAGCGCACGGGGGGTTCCAACCCCGAACCGCTTACGCATGAGAAGGCCGAGGTTGAAGGCCGCCGCGTGGACCAGCATCCGTTTTCGAATCTCCTCCTGGCCCCGTATGTGGACGCGACGCAGCCCTCCGGTCTCAAGCATGTGCGCGAACGCCCGCTCCACCTTCTCCCCGCGCCGGCGCAGCAACCGCTTGCCCCGGTTGCCCCGGATCCGCCGCCGGTTGGCGTAGGTCGCCTTCTGCGCGTCCCGCTTCCCCTTCCACTTCCGCCGGCCGCGCCTGGGCTCGCTCACGTAGCTCCGCAACCCTCGCTCCCTCACGCCCGTCATGGTCTGGTTCGAGTGGTAGCCTTTGTCGGCCACCACTTCTTCGGGCTCTACCTGCACTACTCCCAGCTGCCGCTCCGCCTCGTCCAGCGTCACCGGCAGCGACGCCACATCTCCCCCGTCCATCGTCTGCACCGTCAGCCCGACCACGGCTCCGGTCTCCATGTCGACCGCGTGCTCGAGCTTGTGCGCCAGGTGCGTCCTGCCGTCCTTCATCTTCGTAATGCGCGCCTCAGAGTCGTGCGGATGCTCCCAGTCCTTGTTCGAGCCCTTCTCAGGACGCTTCCGGTCCAGCTTCGCCAGGTCTTCGCGCGTCGGTGTCTCGATCCCCGACGCCCGCGCCAGCTGCTCCAGCCACGCCTCGTAGTCCGTCCCGTCTTCGCGCCGCACGATCGTCCGCATCGCCGCGTTCGCCTCCAGCGTCGTCGCGTCCACGCCCAGCGTCTTACCGCGCAGCAGGCCTGACGCCCGCAGCCGCTCCAGCACGAAACCGAAGACCGCCGCGTGCGCCTCCACGCTCAACCGCCTTCGAGTCTTCGACAGGGTGGAATGCTCCGGCGGGTTCTCCGACAGCCCGTATCCCAGAAACTCGCGCAGCGAAAACGAGTCCGCACACCGCCAGGCAATGCCGCGCTCCGAACCGATCCCCTCCAGATACCCCACCATCAGCATGCGGAAGTAGACCCCGGGAGGCACACCCGGCCGCCCCCGCTTGCCCGCATAGAACTCCCGGCACGTATCTTCCGCAAAACCATCGAATCCGTTCTCGCGCAAAAGTCTGTCCAAGGCCCGGTAGAACGGGTTGCCCCCCGCGCGAATCTCGGTCGCCACCACGAACATCTCGTGCTGCCGTGCCTCGGGCCGTCTGCCTATCGCCATCGCCGTCCCCACTCGCTCAGGTTCATCTGCCCCCCCAATTTAACCCATCCACAAGGGACTCGCAGGGACGACTTTATCCACGGCCTGCTAGGCGCCGCTCGCACTACCGAGCGTCCTCTTCGACGCGGGAGCGCGGTCCTCAGGTGCAGCATGTTCGAACCCGGCTACCTCAGCCGTTCAGAACTGAAGGGACGCGGGGCACGTGCTGCCCCTGTTCTCCCCTCTGACCCAAGCAGCCAACGCCTGCCATTCAGGATCGTCCTGGGACTCCCATCGTTTCCCGCCACCGTGCATGGGTGTCCCTCCTCCATTGGGATGAAGAGGATTCTGCAGAAACAGGCTCTGCATCGGGTACCCAGCGGTAACGAACCGCATTACGACTCCGAAGTTCTGACGCGACTCTTCCTCGTTCCAATCCGTTCGCCCTTCCGGAATGGGGGGAGCAAAACCCCTCGACCCCCCGCCATGGCAGGTAGCGCAAGCCACCGCGCCCTCCCGCGGATTGAGAAATAACGGTTGGACGCAACTGCGGAAGAACTCGAAGTCCACTTCCGGCGGGGACGGACGGGCCGCCATCTGACCGGCGCTGGCAGAGCTCACCCACTCGGCCAGAAGCCGCCATTCCGGATCGTCCTGAGACTCCCAGAACTTGCCGCCAACGTGGTATTCGGTGCCTCCCGCCTCGGTGGCCAGAGGCTTCCGCAGAAGGCGACTGTTCTGCGGGAAACCAGGGGTGACCAATCGCGAAACGACCTCGAAGTTGCGGCGGGACCGCGCCTCGGTCCAGTAGGGATCGCCGCCAGCATCATGTTGCAGTGGCTGAAGCTGAAAGGGAGTCCCAACCTGCCAGGAATGACACATGACACAGGCGCCCGGGACGAGCCCGCTTTCTCCGTGCCCTCTGACGAAGATCGGTTCAATGTTCTCCCTGTAGAACTCGAAATCCAGCACGTCCTGTGCTTCTTCGGCGGGCCAAGCCCACGACTCGTCGAATGCAGCCTGCGCGCGGTCGGCCTGACTTCCAAGCACGACGGCACCGAGAGCTCCGGCCGCGGCCGCGACCAAGAGCGTCACCAGAACTCTGCGAGGCCGCTCCGTGGGCGCCTTTCCCATGGTCATCCCCCGCTCCCCGTCGTTCGAACCACCTCTTCCGGGACAAAGAACGTCCGCATTCTCTTGGGCGAATCCCCCACCTTGATCCGGTCGACGACGGTCAATGTCTCTAGGTCCACCACCGTCGTCTCGTCGCGCCCCGTTGAGGCGACGTACAGGTATCGGCTGTCCGGCGTGGAGGTAAGCCAGGATGAAACTCCGACGTCAACGTCCCCGATCCATTCGAGATCCGGGAGAGTCCATCCAGCGACTCTGCCCGACACGCGCGACACTACCCACACCGCTGACTGGTCAGCGAGCACCTCGACACCGTGAGCGAGAGAGTTCCGGACCCCGATGAGGCTGTACTTCGACAGTGGAGCGCGCGGGGCCTCGATCCGGTCCACAACCTCCCTCTTCTCGAAGTCCACAACCAAGAAGCCCTCAAGGCTGGATATGTTCACGAAGATTCGCTTGGTGGAGCCGTCCGGATTCGTCTCGAAGCCCATGGGGCGGACTCCCTGGG
Organism: Longimicrobiales bacterium; assembly: GCA_965218255.1. Taxonomy (GTDB): domain Bacteria; phylum Gemmatimonadota; class Gemmatimonadetes; order Longimicrobiales; family Gaopeijiaceae; genus JAAXGI01. Next base: position 143,110 of record CBDCKJ010000002.1, read on the forward strand.
TCATCGCTTCCGGCCCAAGCGACCAGGCGATCGCATCGGTCTCCGTATCGATCACCGAGAGTGTCTGTGCGGGGATCATCCCCGCGGTGATGTACCTTCCGTCGGGCGTAGCGAAGGTGTTGTGTACGCCTCCCGCCGTGCGAATGTCCTTCACCACCTCATCGGTATCCATGTCGATGACCTGAACCAGCGGGGCCGCGGTGATGGCTGCATATACCTTACGGGCCCGGCTGCTGGAGGCGATGTTGTTGGGTCGAGCAGCTAGGGGGATTCGCTTGATCACTTGCAGGGTGCGCGCATCGACGACGTCGACGCTGATGTCATGCTCGTTGGTCACGTAATACTTGGTGCCCTCAGGATTGACCGTAATCCCATGCGGCAGGCCCAAGCCCTTGATGATGCCGATGACCTTGTTGGATGCCGGGTCGATCAGGTGAGTGTCGGAGCCCCCCGAGTTCGTCTGCGCGATAACGATGGCCGTCCCCTCCTGACCGGCCAGTGGGGAAGTCTGGATCTGGCCCGCTAGCGGCCCCGCGAGGAACAGCACCCCCGCACCAAGTAGGCAGCCTCTCCGACAATTGGGGCGTGCGTTCGACATTCAAACCTCCGTGGTCAGTGACGAAGACTCAGCCGGCACATGTGGACACCCTCCTAACCTGGCCCGGCCGGGGACAAACCGCCAGCCGCTCAGCAGGATTCTGGAGGCCAGGTAACGGTGGCGACAGAGTGACCGAGGCTACGGCGCCGGGTCCCGCAGGGGACGGGTGTGGGTGGCAAGGGATGTCATGAGCGGCTAATGGCGCTCCAGAACACTCACAAGTATCGGATTGCCGTACCGTCTGGATTGCGCTGGCCCCCTCTCCTCCCCCCGTCCGACTACCTCGTCGCGGAACCGTCGACGCAGCTCCCTACTCTGCTGAGTCATCGGACTTTGTTCCTCTTGTGAAAGAACGGGCTATGACACTCCGGAGCACTACCTGGGTGCGGTTTCGTTACCCCTCCGCTACCTCGAGATCAGGTAGGTCGCCTTCAGAATCAGCTGGCGATCTTGAATCTCGGTGAACTCTCTGCTGTCCCGCCGCACCTCGTCGTAGACGATGTAGAGGTCGCTCCCCGGCATATAGGTGTAGCGGAATCGAGCCGCCGTGCTCCACTGATTCGTCAGTGAGTTGTGCTGCGTCAGGGTCCGAAGCGAAATTGTAGGCGAGGGTGCGTAATCGATCCGGAGTGAAGCCACGGCGGTGACAAAGGCCCCGTCAGGAACCGGAAGATCGATATCATTGCGTGAATAGGATCCCTCGGCCGACAACCGGTCGGTCAAGCGAACACCCGTCCGGACGCTGACGTCCGTGCGAGTTCCGTCAAAGAATTCCTGAGGTCCGTACGAGACCGCCCCGTAGATCCGGCGGGCCGGATTGCTGGTGTAGGATGCCCGAAACTCACCGAACTTGTAAGCACCGGTAGGAATCTCTACGCCGTTTCCGAGCCGATCCGGCTCATCGAGCCGCTCGAACCAGCGGTTGTAGATGATGCTGAGCCGGGCGCCGTTCTCGAAGCGTACCCCAAAAAAGTTGTGATTCTGTCGCGTCAGCAGACGGCCGGTCTGATCCTCCACGAACCGGAAGTTGATCTGGGGCTCGAGCATGCGAATCCCGAACCGACCGGGGCGGGGGTTCCGCTCGAAGTGGATCTTCCGCATCTGAACACCCGGTCTCGGGATGAACCCCACTTCAGGATTGAAGTCTTCCTGGAAATCGGCGATCTCCCCGTACACCCTCCATCTCGCGTCTCTCCATGTCGCGTTCAGATACCCACCCCAGTCGTCACCCGACACTCCCGGACTCCTTGTCTGCGCCAGGAAGCCACTTACGGTCATGGCAGGGTGAGGCGCGTACGACAGATCCGCCCCGTAGGTACGATTGAAATGGTCCCCGCTCGTTGCGGTTTTGTTGACGAAGATGGCTCCGACACGGGAGCGGGCCAGGACGTCCCGGGAGTAGCGCGCGACGAGGAAATTCTCGGCCGGCTCGTCGAACGCCTCGTCCGTCTGGACATCCATCATCGAAATGCTGTTCGGGCCGATCTTACCCGTCAGCCGCGCTCCGCCGAGGATCGGGATGTGTTCGCCCGAATCGGACAATCCGATACGGCGGGAGAAGAACAGGTCCGCCAACTGACTGTTACTCGCCGTGGCTCCGAAGATGAACTGACCCGCGTTCTCCAGGAAGAAGTCCCTCTTTTCGGGGAAGAACAGCGGAAAGCGCGTCAGGTTGATCCTCTCGTCGTCGACCTCGGCCTGTGCGAAGTCGGTATTCAGAGTCAGATCGAGATTCAGCCCCGCCGTCACGCCGTACTTCACGTCCAGTCCGATGTCGCCCTGCCTCGAAGTCCCATCGGCAAGCGTACGCTTTCCCCCACCAGCCACGAAGGGCTTGATTCGCAGATCGAGCCCGCGACTCAACGAACTCAGCTCTGTCAGGCTTCCCGCTAGGCTGACACGGGCCAGGTCGAACGCCCTCGGAATCGGCGCCCAGAAGACCTGCTCGTTCTTGCGGCGGATGTTTCGCATGAAATTGAGGCCCCAGGCCTGGCTCTCCGATGCCGGAAAGCGCAGCGTGACCATCGGGATGGTGATCTCGGCGGTCCAGCCCTGGTCCAGCCGGCCTACCGATACATGCCAAACGCCGTCCCAGTCGCGGTTGATGTTGCCGGCGCCGCTACCCCCGCCCTGCCTCCGTGCGCTATCGCCGCCCTCGTTGGAAATCTGCTGCTCGAGTTTGGCGCCCAGGGGACTCGTGACGAACATGTATCCGGATCGGGAGTCGTTGAACGTATCCAGGATGATCTGGAAGTTGTCCTCTTCGAGAATCCGCTCGGAATCGCGGCGCATCTCGGTGGAAACGATGCCCCCCCGCTGAGAGTCATAGGCGCGGAGGCCGATGTACAGATTTTCCGCGTCGTAGAGGATCAAGACCTCGGTTCGCTCGGTAGCGGGCGCTCCTTCGTCGGGCTCCTGCTGCATGAACTGGTCGATCACCGCGGCACGCAGCCAAACGGCCTCATCCAAGACTCCGTCGAGCACCGGCGCCTCGTCGACCCGCACCGCGGAGACCGTGTAGAGTTGCCGGCTCTCCTGTAGCGCGGACACCGGCTGGAGCCAGAGCACCTGCACCAACCCGGCAACCGCCACGTGGAGCCACACCGTGCGGAGGAGCCTATCCATGCGTCCGAGTCCTGGGCTTTTCATGATCTCAGCTCGAGTCCTTCCGGCTGCGGCGCTTGGCGAAGAGCCAGAAGTTGCCTCCCGCCCCAGCGAAGAGGAGACCACTCGCGAGAGATCCCGTAGCCATGTGGGACCGGCCCAAGGATGGCGACCGCGATGTAGCCCACCTGAAGACCGCGTCGTCGGCCTTCAGCATCTGCGAGAGAGATTCGCGCATCCTGCCGATGTCATCCGCTTTCTCACAATCTGAACCTACGACGATTTCGCTGGCCGTTCGAATTTGAGCGGTCAGCCCGACGTGCTTTTCTCGTGTACAGCAGCTCAGCTCTCCACAATCCGCCTATGGAAAGGCCATGGGATCGTCCCCTGGATCGCTGCCGACATGTGGTCGCTATCGGCACCTCTGGCTCGGGAAAGTCGGACCTCCACTGCACCGACTTGCGTCCACCGTAGAAAGTATGGAAGGGCCGGCCCCTGCTGGCTTACCGTGGGTTAGCGCCTGCGGTGAGCGGAGGTGCCAGAGCCACATGCGATGTTCGAGTCGCAACCGGAACAGGAGACCGGCCCTATGAAGACGAAGACGAAGGTGTACGTCGGGATGGATGTCCACAAGGACAGCGTGATGATTGCTGTGCTGCCGGAGGGGGCGCGGGAGCCGACGCTCGTGAAGCGGTTGTCGCACGATCCGCGGGGACTCAGGCGGTTGCTGGATCGCTTGAGGCGGGAGCACGAGGTTCGCACCTGCTACGAGGCGAGCGGTGCGGGCTACGTGCTGGAGCGGACGATTCGCAGTTGGGGTCACGAGTGCGAGATCGTGGCTCCGTCGCTGATTCCCCGGCGTCCGGGGGAGCGGCGCAAGCACGACCGGAAGGATGCCGAGGAGCTGGCAAGGCTGTACCGGGCGGGGGAGCTGGTGACGATCCGGGTTCCGACGGAGCGGGAGGAGCGGGTTCGGGATCTGGTACGCTGCCGGGAGGCATTCTAGCGAGAGGCCCTGAAGTCGCGCCACTACATCCTGAAGTTTCTGGCGCGGCGGGGTCTGGTGTACCGCGAGGGCGAGAACTGGACGAAGAAGCACTTCGCCTGGCTGCGAGCGATCCAGCGTGACGCGGTTCTGGAGACCGAGGACCAGGTGGTCTTCGGGGAGTATCTGGCATTGCTCGACTACAAGCTGGACCGCCGCGACGAACTGGACCGGCAGATCGAGGAACTGGCACTGGAACCGGCCTATCAGGAGGCGATGGTGCTGGTGACCGAGATCGGGGACTTCCGGCGCTTCGAGCATCCGGGGCAACTGATGGCCTATGTAGGGCTGGTGCCGGCGGAACATTCGAGCGGAGCAAGCCGACGCCAGGGCTCCATCACGAAGGCGGGCAACAGCCGGGTTCGTCACGTGTTGGTGCAGGCGGCGTGGAGCTACCGCTTCCCGCCACGACGCGGGGAAGCGCTGAAGCGCCGGCAGCAGGGCCAGCCAGCGGGCGTTGTGGCGCATAGCTGGAAAGCGCAGCACCGGCTTCACAAGGTGTTCGAAAGGCTGGCGTTACGGAAGAAGAGTCAGATCGCGGCGGTGGCGGTGGCCAGGGAACTGGCCGGGTTCGTGTGGGCGCTCATGCAGGACAGCGGTGTGGAGATCGAAGCAGGGCGGCGCGCCGCCTGAGCAGTCATAGACGAGGACCGAATCGCAGATGCTGAACAGGGAGGTCGTCCGAGGCACGGCAGGAGAACGCTCGAGGTGGCTATGTGGCCAGGACCGGCAACGGCCCCGAGACCCACGCAATGTAGATCGAGCCAGCTCCCGACGAATCCGAATTCTTGCCGCTCTGGCCGCAGGGCTAACCGGCGTATATCAGGAGGATTCACCGTCGAAGCGAACCTCGGGCGACCTCTCCCCTCGGCTCATGCGAGACAACGTGACCCTGACTTGACAGGTGGCCCTTCCATATCAGCCACCGGCGGAAATTTGAGGCGGCCCGGCGAAAGTCGTCGGACTTTTCCGTAGGCAGCCTCAGATTGCTCGCAGCGTATCGAAGAATCCGAGTTCTCGCAGCAGGGCCTCGGTCCGAGGATACAGCAGATCGGACACAGTTTCGCCGGCGGCCACTCTCTCTCGGATCAAGGTCCCCGAGATCCTCGAGAGGTCGCTCACGTCGACACGCTCGACTCGCTCCCCCAGCAGCTGCCATGCCTCAGCCTTGGCATCTTCAAAGTCATCTCGCTCGGGAGTGACGAAAACCCGGTCTGGTGGGAGAATCTTTCGATACAAAGACCAGGCAAGGTCCATTCTCCGACCGCCTCAGACGACGACCGGCGCATCTGCGCCGAGCTCGCTACGGATCGTTTTCTGAACGAGCAGCAGGCGTAGCCAGAATGGCAAGGGGTTATTTTCAGGGGAGTGATGGGGATCGACGATCGCCGTGAACTTCGGCACCGGGAGCGTGAGGGGAAGCTCCTCAGGCTCAGAGGAGACTTCATTGGCAACAACGACGATCCATACTCTTTCCGCACTGCGTAGCAACCGCTGAACGTAGGCCACATGACCCCTGTGGATCGGCTGATACCTGCCCTCCCAGATGACGTTCTTGTATGTTATTAATTGGCGTCCCGAATCGTGGTTGCAGGGGTGTGGGGTCTTCGCCCTTCCTGAGACTTCGAACATAGCCAGGCGTCCACCTCCCAGGACTCGGTCGGCGTAAGGACCGCAGGGCGACTCGGCAACGCGATCCTCACCGGCGTTTCTCCCGAGTGAATCCAGAGCTCGAGGACCGTTCTGAATGCGTCTTGAAGAAGGAGATCTCCTGTTCGCGCTCTCGGTTCCGCTCCAGGTGCCGAACGGCGTACGCACCAAGTTGCGATAGAGTCCCTCCTCGGCCGGCTCGCCCTCGGTCGTCAGACAGGGTTCTGCTCGCTATCGGAATACCTTCGGATGATTGCCCTGCTTGACGGGGGAGGACCCGATTCTCAAGCCGAATGAATATCCCACCCACGAGCCATCTCGGGTCCACCGTACGACAGGGGCCGACCGCCTTGGCGGGAGGATCGAGCCCACAATGGGCTCGATCGTGTGGCCTAGGGAAATCCACCCCGGATTCGATCGCCAATGCTGGGCTTCCCCAAGACCGGGGGTTGATCTCGAGGAGATGGAATCGGCCAGATCCCGGTTCATACCGAGACTCCACCATGGCGACCCCATCTGGGCCGATATCCCTCAGGAGACTCTCGGCGGCCTCGTACATGCGCTCATCGAGGAACGTGATCCGGCGAGTGCTGGTTCCCCGCTCCTGGGGACCTCTCCCAGCCTCAATTGCCCACAAGACGCGAGGACGCCTCCATCGATGCGTAGGAGTTGGACGCCAGCGCCCTTTCCCGGAACAATCCTTCGGTCGCTTCGGACTCCCCAGCCGTTGAGAGCACTCACAACCCCCTTTTTCTCCGGACCTCGGCTCCTTGGCCATCTACTGTCCATTGAAATCGGCGGCGGAAGGATATCGACCTGTTATCCAGAGCATCAATTCTTGACGTCGCATTGAGAAGACAACAGAATCGAGGCGAGTCGAACACCGTTTCGAAAATCGAGTATACGGAACTGCATATCACATCATTGGCCCGGCGTAATCGAGTTCAAAGCCATGCTCGACAAGGTCCAGTCCCTGATCGATATCGCAACGCCACTACTTGGCGAGATGACTTTCGGTCGCCCGCACACGTCGGCTGCGACTGTGGCAGCTGCGATCCTCTCCAAGTCGGGACGGACCTATACGGGTGTCTGCATGGACCTGAGTTGTGGAATTGGGTTCTGTGCGGAGCACGCAGCCGTGGCTGAGATGATCAAGGGGCGGGAAACTGAGATCGACACGATTGTCGCCGTGTGCGAGGACGGAGTACGTGCGCCTTGTGGCCGCTGTCGAGAATTGATCGTGCAGGTGAATCCCAAGAACTTTGCTGCCCGGGTTGCTTTGCCGGGCGGTAGGGTTTCGCTGCTTCGGGAGCTCCTGCCGGACCACTGGATTGGTGGGTAGAGCTGATCGGGCAGTCCAGACCATACAGGAACGACTCAATTTCCTGACTCGACCCGCACAGCTTGTTTCATCGCTCACTCGTCACGCCTTGTCGCACGGCCTCCCGCAGCCCCGACGGCGAATCGGTATGCTGAGGCGGCTTCCATGCTCGCTGTTTCCCTCTGGACGGGCGTTCTCCGGGTACGCCGGACGGCGACACCGACATCCCCGCGGCCGTCCCACTCGGTCCGGGCGCTGGACCGGTGCGGGGCATCCGATGCCACCTGACGCGGTCGGGCGCGGCGGTGGCCCCCTCACCCGACTCGACATGCTCTGCAGTTGGGGATACCGCGACGAGTCAGGTCTGGATTCCCCACTCGACTTCACTGTGTGCCCGGTGGATTCGGGGGAATGTGCGACAGGGGGCTGGGCAACTATTGTCATTCGCCATGGTCCCGGTACGCCTCGTCCCGCTCCGCCGTTCGTGTCGACTTCCCGCCTCCCCGGGGGACCCTCGGGCAGCAGACACCGGCGACACGGCCTGAACCTCACTGTTGTGCTGAGGGCAAATGCCCCGACTTGGCTCGATCCGTTCGTGGTTCACTGCAGCCCTCCTCCTGCCCCTCGGCATTCCGGGCTGCCGCGCGCCTGGCATGGTCAACCCTTTCCGCATCCGGCCGCAAAGACCGGTCGAGCAACTGGCAGCCGAGGCGCTGGCCGCCATTCCACCTGTGGAGGAGGGAGAGAAACTGGCACCTGACCTGGTCGATCTCTCGCTGCTGGACCCGGGACTCCGATTCGACATTCGCTATGCGGGAAGCGACAACTTCATGGCTACACCCTTCTACCGGCAAGCCAAAGCCTACCTTCAACGGCCAGCGGCCGAAGCCCTGGTCGCAGCCCATGAGGAGTTACGGCGAGAGGGATTCGGCTTGACCATCCTCGACGCCTATCGTCCCTGGCACGTCACTTGGATGTTTTGGGAGGCAACCCCCGAGAATCTTCGGCAATTCGTGGCCGATCCGGCTTCCGGGTCTCGGCATAACCGGGGGGTAGCCGTCGATCTAACCCTCTATCACCTGGAATCGGGACGGCCGGCAGCCATGGGAAGTGGCTACGACGAGTTCACCGAACGGTCTTACCCCGATTATCAGGGGCTCACCGCCGAGGAGCGGGCCAACAGGGATCGCCTAAGAAGAGCGATGGAGGAGCAGGGGTTTACCATCTATCCCTATGAATGGTGGCACTTCGACCACCGAACCTGGTCCGAATATCCGATCCTGAACCTGGCCTTCGAGGAACTGCAAGCCCGTTAGGGCTCGGGAGGGAGGATTCTGATCCGTTCCCTGATCTCGGGGCGATCACTTCTGCCTGACCTTCCGTGCTCCTCCCGTGGACGCATCGCCGGCCCCGGGCAACGAGTCGATCATCGCCGGGATGTCGCGTCCACCGTTCGAGACGGCCAGGTCAACTCCGCCCGGCGCCTGAGATCCCATCGGGCCGGATCACCACAGCACGCGCTACCTGACCGGCTTGTCCCGTCGAGAGCCATGCAGGACCTCATGACTTTCCTCGATCGAAGGTCAGCAGGAGCGTAGGCAGCAGCAAGAAGTCGGTGGCCAGCGCCAGGACGATCGTCATCGCCACGAGAAGTCCGAGCGCCCAGCTCACCTCGAACCCGGATGAGGCGAACACCAAAAACCCGGCGGCAATGACGGCGGTCGTCGTGAACAATGCATGCCCCACGGTGCGGAACGCGAAGCGCACAGCATCCGGCGGCGTAAGTCCTTCGCCCCGCCCTTCCTATACTTGCTCAAGAAATGGACGGTGTCGTCCACGACGATGCCGAAGACGACGGCGACGACCACGGATGCCGCGAGCCCGACATGGCCCACAAGGTAGCCCCACAACCCGAAACTCATGATAGCGGGTATGAAATTCGGAAGAAGACTGATGAGGCCGGTCCAGACGCTTCTGAATACGAAGATCAGCATGAACGAGATGCCGGCCATCGCGGCAATCGTGCCGCCGAGCATGCTGTTGATATTGCGCTCAGACAGGTGAGCGGCAATGACGCTGAGACCCGAGGCTTCGGTTGCGAGTTCCGGCGTGTTGGCCTGCAACCAATCCTGTGCGCGGGCGTCGAGCTCCCGTATTTCCCGGGACCACGGGTTGCTGGTGCCGACGACCATGCGCGTGGCCGACTTGCCGATATCGATGCGATCATTGAGATCGCTACCGAATGGCAATGACAGTTCGTAGAGCAGCAGGTACTGCGCCGCGAGGTCTCCGCTCTCGGGCAGGCGGTAGAACGCTGGATCGTCGCCGTTCATGTTCCTGTTGAGGCGCTTCATGACGTCCGCAAACGATTGGACAAACGACACCTCAGGCTGTTCCCGGTACCATGCCGCGAATGCGTCGATTTGCCGAAGATACTCGGGATCCGAAATGCCACCTTCCTGCCCTGAATCCAGCGAATATTCCAGCCGGTCGAGGCTTGTCAGATTCGCGGCGATGAAATCCGCATCACGCCGGAACTGATACCGGTCGTCGAAGTACTGCGTCATGTTGTCGCTGAGTTCGATGCGCAGGACGCCGGACGCCGCGACGACCACAGCCAGTGATGTGGACCAGAGCAGCAGCTTGCGCCGGGCGATGACGACGTTGGCCAGACGGTCGAAGAAGCGTTCGAAGAGCACCGGCTCGCGGACCGGACCGCGCTTGGAGCGCAGCGGAAGACACGCAAGCAGCGCGGGCAGGAACGTCATCGTGTATACGAGGGCGCAGAGGACCCCGAACGCGACGTAATTCCCCAGGACATGGAACGGTGGTGAATCAGAGGCGTTGAGGCTGAGAAATCCGATCGCCGTCGTAGCCGAAGTGATGAAGACCGGGGAAGTATTGCTCTTGAACGACTCGACAATCGCGGTGAACTTGTCCAGCCCACGCCGAATGCCCAGCAGGACGGTCGAGATGATATGGATCGAATCTGCGACCGCTACGATCATGACGATGATGGGCACGCCGACGTTGCTGGGGCTGAACACCACACCCCGCCAGCCGGCGAACCCCATGGTCGTGCTCACGACGAACAGGAGCATGGCGACAACCGCCAACGTCGCGAACACGGAACGCAGCAGGAGGGCGGTGGCGACGACGATGACGAGGAACACGAGCGGCATCAGCGTCTCAATATCGTCTCGCGTAGCGTCCGAGAACGTGCGGTTCATCACGACGTCGCCGGTCGTGAAGTAGTCGATGTCGGGGTGGCTCACGCGGGCTTCGGCCACGACCCCATCGAGATAGTCGGTGATTTCGATCACCGCCTGATCGGGATCGTCGGGGAGCACGAAGTTGATCGCGACGCCCGCCACGCGCCCGTCGTAGGAAACCAGACGGCCGGCGATATCTACCGCGTCCAGCGCACTCGTCTCGATTCGAGCCAGATCGGCAGCACTCAGACCTTCGGCGTCTTCGACGAGCGGGGCGACGACAAGGTCGTCCTCACCGAAGGCCTCGCTGTGGCTGTAGTTGGTTAGCGAGTTGACACGGCTGGAATACGGTGCTTGCCAAGCCGCGTCGGTCAGCTCCACGATCGCCCCGAGCGCCTCGCGCGTGAACACGGTGCCCTCCCTCGGTGCCACGGCGACCAGGGCGCGGTTGGAGACGGCGTAAGTGTTCTCCAGGGCGTCGAAAGCGATGAGTTGCGGATTGTCGTCACCGAACAGAATGCGGTAGTCGTTCGTGACGGTGATGGAGGGAACACCGGCGTTCGCCGCCAGCATGAGAACCGTCGTAAGCGCAACAATCGGCCAGCGATAGCGTAGAACGGCGGCGATGAAGCGCTCGAGCTGCGAAGAGTTCATCGCCTCGGACATATTGGCATGGCCCCGGACTGGTTCCGATTACCTGGACATAAGTGCGGCCCAGTCATGCCGCCTTGCCCGCGAATTCCCGGCGCCGGTGGGCCGGGGTCCGGGAGCCGCGCTGCATCGGGAGTCACCCGAGACTGCAGCATTCGACGAACGGACCGATGTCGTGCTTGGCTTCGCCGGGGTTCCCGAAGCCGTGGAGGCAGAGGAGCTCCTCCTTGAGCGGGCGGATGAAGCGCTGGCACACGGCTGCTTCCCGCACGGATGTGTGTCGGCCCGAGGCGGGCTCTCATCCTGCGGCGCCCCTCTCCCGGGAAGCCGCTCCCCGACGGACCTCGCGGATCGGGGTCACCGACGCCTCGTCCGTCCTCTCCGCCTCCGCCCCCCGCTCGTTCGACTCTCGCCGCTCTCCCGGACCGTAACCCATCCCCCTCCCTCTGCACCCCGACCCCGTCGCCAATCTACTGTCTGGAGAAATCGGGGCCGGTGCGTACCGCCCCGGGTGCCTTGCACACACGAAGGCACAGATTTGACCATCAACCATAGTCAGGCAGCCGATTTGAGGGCAAGGCGCCGTCGTGCTTGGCTCGGCGCCTGAAAGCCGAGGCGCTCGATCAGCGACTGCCGGTCGTAGCGGTTGCGGAAGGCGCCGAGAGTTTCGCGCGTTTCCAGAAGGGAGTGGAAGTGGCACGGCCAGAGCATCTGCTCCCTGAGGGTCGTGATGAACCACTCGGCGACCCCGTTGACTTCCGGCTCCCGCGCGAAGGCCGGGGACGATTCGATCCCGAGGAAGCGGATCTCATTGTGGAAGTCATCGATCATGAGCCGGAAGCCGTGATCGTGGCGCAGCTCGAGTCCGGCGGCGACTTCGGCACGGAACCCGCCGAAGTGCTCGCGGATGCCCTGACGGATCGGCTCGAGGGCTTCGAAGCGCGTGGCGCGCCTGACGATGTGGATTCCGCCGCGCTCGGCCGGCCGGTGGTCCATGGCGGCAAACACGGTGAGTTGTCCGTCCTCGGTCGTCGTCATGGCTGTCGCATCGATCCCGGCCGGCCGCTCGGTGAGATCGTGCGCGGGCCGGAACGATCCGCCGCGCTGTCGCGGGACAGCAATCCGTCGCGCCATCGCCGGCTGAAAGGCGCTCCCGGTCCGTGGAATGATGTGCCCGCAGCCTTTTTGCATGGGGACCTGCCGAGTCCCATTATGAATCCGTCAGTCATCATCGAGCAGCTCTCCTTCCTGCTGCCGGAGGACGATATGGTCGGGTTCTCGATCCCTCTCTCCCCGAAGCGGTTCCGTACGACCAGCGTGCGGTCTCATGGGCATTCGCTGCGAACTTGCCTTCCCCTGACGGCCGCACTCGCCGCCTGCACGCTAGCCTGGGCCGCAGCACCCGCGATTGCGCAGGAATCCCCGGATACCGTCGTCGCTGACACTCTGCTCGTCGTGGTTGGATCGCGCGCGGGGATCCAGGATCCGGTGCTCCTTCCGGTGCCGGTCGACATCTACGGTCGAGAGGAGCTGTCCCGCCTCGGTGACATCGATCTGCGTGAGGCGCTGGCGCGGGTCGCGCCGTCGTTCAATTCAACTCGACTGACCGTCGGCGACGGCGCCGCGTTTCACGTGGCTACGCTGCGAGGCATGAACCCGGACCAGGTGCTGGTGCTGGTGAACGGCAAGCGGCGCCACGGTATTGCTTTCGCCAAGGTGCTCAGCATGCTGGGCATGGGAACGACCGGCACCGATTTGCGCGCGATCCCGATCAGCGCCATCGAGCGCATCGAAGTCCTGCGCGAAGGCGCCGCGTCGCAGTACGGATCCGATGCCATCGCCGGGCTCATCAACATCGTCCTCAAGGACGATGCCGCGGGCTCCGCCTGGTCGACATACCTGGGGCGCACCTCGTTCGGCGACGGAGAGCGGTTGCTGACCTCCGGCAACGTTGGATTCGCCCTCGGTGACCGAGGAGGGTTCCTGAACGTGACCGGGGAGTACTCGCGCCAGACTCCGAGCCAGCGCGGAGGAGAGGCGCCGACCTGTTTCGGACCGGATCCGGCCTATGCGCCCTGCGCGGACGGAGGCAAGGTGAGGTTGCTCTCGCGCAACGGCGACCCCGACTACGAGGGCGGCGGCGTGATGGCGAACGCGGCGCTGCCCGTGGGCGAGAGGGTGGAGCTCTTCGCCTTTGGCGGGTATTCCCGCCGCAGCGCGGTATCCGACGGACTGTACCGGAAGGCCGACTGGGTACCGCGCAACGTCTCCTACGTCTACCCTGACGGCTTCTTCCCCCTTGAGGAATCCGACCTCACCGATGCCTCGGCTGTGGCCGGCATCCGGGGCGAGCTCGACGACTGGTCCGTGGAACTCAGCGCGGGCTTCGGCCAGGGCGACTTTTCCTTCGATGTGGCGAACTCCATCAACCCGTCATACGCCGCGGCGCAGCTGACTCGCAATCCCTCGGCGACGTCCGCGGAAATCGCCGCGTCCGCCGGGCCCCAGTCCGCCCATAGCGGGGCGCTCAACCTGCGGCAGATGAATGTGAACGCCGACGCGCAACGCGACATCGTGCTGGGCTCGGCGCCGGGGTCGCTGGCCGTGGGTGCGGCACTGCGAAACGAGAGCTACCGGATGGAGGCGGGAGACCTGGTCAGCTACGCCTGCGGACCGGGGAACACGGCCGGAAGTTTTCCGGCTGCCCATCATCTGAACGCGGACGGCTCGCAAATCGCGAGCTGTGGCATGCAGGGATACCCGGGCTACAGCCCCCAGTCGGCGGCCGAGAGCGAGCGGGACCGGATCAGCCTGGGGGCGTATGTGGACTCGGAGATCAAACCCATGGACGAGGCCCTCACCCTGGGCGGCGCACTCCGATTCGAGGACTATACGGACGCTGGCAGCTCCCTGACGGCAAGACTGGCCAGCCGGCTTCAACTGGGACAGTCCGGAGCCGCCGTCAGGGCCGCGGTCTCGACCGGATTCCGGGCGCCAAGCCTGCCCCAGCGCGGCTTCAACACGCTGGGCTTCGTCGGAAGCAGCGGAGGGCTGCAGACGAACGGCTTCCTCCCCGAGGGGGATCCCATCGCGTGTGCGGACTTCGGGGCCTGCTCGCTCGGCCACGAGACGTCTTTCAGCTTGACCGGTGGCTTCGTCTACGCTCACGAGAGCGGACTCCGATTGACGGCCGACTACTACCGTGTGGCCGTGAAGGATGCGATCGCGCTCACGGAAGGACTGAGCGCTGAGCACGGCCTGCGCGCCAACGCGCAGTTCCAGGGTCGTCCGGTCGAAGCCGTCGCGTTCTGGACCAACGCGATCGACACGCGGACCCAGGGATTCGACATCGTCGGCAGCTGGCGGTTCCGGGGGATGAACTGGGGGGCTGCGGACCTCTCGGCCAGCCTGCACCGGAACGAAACCGTCATCACCGCCAACCGTAATCCCTACTTCATCCGCGAAACGCAGACGATGCTCATCACCGAGGCGCAGCCAAGGACGCGCATGGCCTTGAGCGGCGATGTGAGGTGGGCTTCCGGCTTCGGAGCCCGCGTTCGCATGCGACACCTGGGTGCGGTCATGGTACCGACCGTCTTCGAAGCCCCCACGGAGATCGAGGGAGCAGCGATCGCGGATGCCGAGGTCACGTTCACGATCGACGGTCGGGTGCGGATCGGACTGGGAGCGAACAATCTGTTCGACAAGCTGCCGAAGCAGCTGGCCGCCGACCACGTGGCGCAGCTCTGGGCGCTCGACTATGCACCGGAGTCGCCCTACGGAATCGCCGGGCGGATCACGTACGTGAGGGTGGACGTCTTCGGGAACTAGGCCGGGATACGGCCCTCCGAACTGCGCGCGCGATCGCCAACGACACGCCGTGAGCCCGAGCGTTCACCGACTTCCGGCGCCGGGGACACAGCCACCTCTTCGATGGTGGCTCCAACCTCCGGAAGGCGGGGACGCTCGGGGCCGAGGGCCCTCACGCGCTCACCACCAGAGCTGGGCAGGCGAGCGTAACATTTACCGATGCGGCTCTCCCGGAAGAGGATCCTTCGGCCCTGGCCATCACGAGCAGGCAACTCCCGGCCGCGCGGGAAACCGTCGAGAACACACGCAGCATCGTGACCGACCGTCCCGACCCACGTGGGCGGGAGGAGGGCCCGCACACCGTATCGGGTCTTCAAGGCCGGGCTCAGGGACGCCAGGAGGGCCGCGAAGGCCAATAAGGAGGACGCCGAGACCAAGGCAGCCTGGACGCAGCTCCGCCGCGGGCCGAGCCTCAGGTCATTGCCATCTCTGTACTGCCCAATGGCTCTCTCGAAAGCCCGACGCCGGAGAAGCGGGGCCGCAAACCGGTCAAACGCAGCTGAGCACGAGTCTCGAGACGCTGCCAGACGATATTTTGCTACGCTCCTTGCTCCGCCCTGACCCGCCGTTCCCAGAGCTTGCCGTCGGGATCCAGTGCCCCGTCGGCGTCGATCTCGATCAATATCTCGATGCAAGGATTCCGTCGACCGGCGAAGTCCGATGGTCCCGTCGCTTTCCGCTCTGCGGTCAGGGCAGCGTGTCAACCAGCGCTGCGTCGACGATTCTGCGATCCTGTGTCAGCAACGTCACGCCGAATACCCGGGCGGTCGCCACGAGGATTCGGTCGGCCGGATCGCGTTGAAAGGAGTCAGGCAACGTGGCCATCTCTGCCACAATGGCCGGGGAGATGCCGTAGCGCCGCACCAGAGGCGGAGCCACCGCCTTGTCCAGCCACTCCCTAAGGGGAATCGTGAGCCGGATGCGACCCAGCATGTGCAGTGTCGCCACTTCCCAGAGCGAAATGTCAGATACCAGCAGCGGTGATTTCGCACCGGCTGACGCGACAACCTCCTGCTGAGCCGGTGAGAGCCGGCTGCTGTCGTTGAGCCACCAGATCAGCACATGCGTGTCGAGCAGCGCCGTCATGGCGCCAGGCTTTCCCAGTCTTCTTCCGGAACCGCCGGCTCAACAATGTCGCCGGTCACGATGACGGTACCCTTGAGTTCCAACTGCGGATACGCGGCATGAGCTTGGCTTGCGGGCAGAAGTTCCGCGACAGGCCGACCACGTTTCAGGATGACCACCCGCTCTCCGGTCGCTTGGACGCGATCGAGGATAGCCAGGCATCGGGCCTTGAAGTCCGATGCGTTGATGGTTTCCATATGACTAGTATTTAAGACCAGTCATATCGTGTCAAGCCGAATGAAGCCACTCCCCTGTGGCGAGGTGTCGCCGCGGACAGACGCCATCCAACTGCACCACTCCGGTCAGGCCTGTCGAATCCGCCGCCGGTCCCTCGTACAGGAACCCGAGGTCTTCGTCGACAACCACCCCCCTCAAGAAAGCGTCGGGCGGAGAGCAGACCAGCGAAAAACCATTGTGGAGCGAAGCCGCAGCGAGGTTCTGCGCACTAGGTAAGGCCCCGCGCGCCTGAGCGGGGGCAGAAAGCAGCCCCCCCCCCCGGCTGTGGAGCCGGTCGAACGAAAACGGCTATGCGCGAGAAGCCGTGGGCGGAGAAGACGATCTCTGGCGCCACTCGGAGCCTGAAGGCCGGAATGTTTGATCGACAAAGATGCATTGGGGCAGCCGTTGTCCTTCTTCCGTGGCACCAAATTGGGAGTGAGGCGACGAAGCCACCACTCCCCCGTTGGGGAGATGATAGGGCCTCGCGGAGCGAGCGCCTCTCGAGCCCGTCCCGCTTCAGCGGGGAGCGACGCTGCCCCCTCGACGCTCGACCGTCCATGCCGGCGCGGTGGTATCCTGTCGCCGTCGCGAAACGGGACGAGGCGGCAACATGAGCGCGGCGAAGCTCGCAGGACTCGGATGGGTCGCGCTGCTCGCCGAGCGTTACGATTGCCACGACCGCCACGCGGTGATGGTTGACGAGTAACCCGGTGTGACGGCGCTGCCCGCGCATTGCCGATGGCGTCATAGCTCTTGCGGCAACTCTGGGGCATCGTCAGATGCCCATAGACCACTGACTCAGTGACATCAACGAATCGGTGCGCCCTGGAAAGGCGCACTTCCCCAGAAGCCTGACTTGACGGAGGGCTCTTCCGTATCAGCGGGTGCGAGTCCCTGCCGGCAACGGTCGCTCCGGCTGGTAGCGGCCAGGGCGATCCCGAGCTCGCCCGTGCACTCGAGAGGGACGCCACTGGCGACTGGGACTGAAGGCAGACACCTGCGGGCGCCGGAAGTATCCCCGGAAGACTCACTCCCGATGCGGACCGTCTTGGCAGCGTTGCCGTGCTGTCGGTACGGATCCCTCTCTGCCAGCATTCGTGAGACTAAGCAAATGTTAGTTATATACTTAGAGTTGACTTTGCCAGTTTTGCGACTGGTTCTGATGTAGACGACGGTTCAGCTTCCCAGGCTTGCCACCAACCCCTCCATCCCCATCCCTCCTTCGAGCCCCCGGGCGAGGAAGCCGGTCACGTTCGCCGCCGCGAAGCTCACGCCTTTCAGGTTGAGCTCCGGGCTCACACCCGGGATGGGCCGCGGATAGCCCGAGGCGCGGAAACGGAGTGCCCGCGCAGACAGCCCCTCGGTGCCGGCCTCGCCGCCACCCACGCCACGCA
The DNA here is from genome assembly GCA_965218255.1 of Longimicrobiales bacterium. GTDB lineage: Bacteria > Gemmatimonadota > Gemmatimonadetes > Longimicrobiales > Gaopeijiaceae > JAAXGI01. Next base: position 160,799 of record CBDCKJ010000002.1, read on the forward strand.
CCCGGAGCTCCTCTCTCCCGCACCCCCAATCCAACTCCACGCCAGCCGTGCCGGGCAAGCATCCGGGCAGCCACTCCCTCCCCTCGTGTTCGGCGGGAGAGACGACGAGCGACCCCTTCTCTGCCGCACTCCGCACGGCTGCCTCCATCGCCTTCCGGTATTCGGGCTTCTGCGTGCCGAGGCTGAGGTTGATCAGGTCGACACTCCGCCCGCCCGCCCACTCGATCGCCCGAACGAGCGTGGACGTCGTGGTCGACAGCCGCGTTCCGAAGACGCGCACCGCCCATATCTTGGCGTCGGGAGCCTTTTCCCTGATCGCGGCGGCAACCGCGGTCCCGTGCCCGAGCCGGTCGGTGAAATCGCCCTCCTCGGCCCCGTTCGGAGCGATGAACACGCCTCCGGCCACCTCTCCGACATGCGGGTGTCCGGCGTGCACACCGCTGTCGATGACGGCCACGCGGACCCCCTCGCCTGTCCTTGCGGCGAACGGCGCCTCCTCCAGCATGAACGAGCGGAATGCGCTCACGCGTACCGGCCGGCGATCTGTCCCTGGAACAGCCCGTAGAAGGCGCCCCGGCGCCTGGTCAGCTCCTCCGGTCGCCCCTGCTCGACGACCCGGCCTCCCTCGAGCACGACGATCCGGTCTGCCTTGTTCGCCAGGTCGAAGCGGTGTGTGACGAGGATCGTTGTACGCCCGGCCATGACGGCCTCGTAGCCCGCGATCACGCGTTCCTCCGAGGCCGGATCGAGGTTGGCGGTTGCCTCGTCGAGCACCAGCACGGCAGGGTCCGCGAGGAAGGCGCGTGCGACCGCGATCCTCTGACGCTCTCCCGACGAGAGCGTCATTCCCTGCTCGCCGGCCGGGGTGGCGCCTCCTTCAGGGAGCGAGGCAAGGAAGTCTTCGAGACCGGCCGCGCGAGCGGCCGCCCTCACCTCCTCGTCGGAGGCGCCGGGTCGGGCGTAGCGGACGTTCTCCTCCACCGAGGCATTGAAGACGTAGGGCTCCTGGTCGACGGGAACGAGGTGGGCCCGAAGGCTCGCTAGGGTCAGCGTGCGGATGTCCACGCCGTCCACGAGGATCCGCCCCTCGTCGGGATCGAGCTGCCGGGCCATGAGGTCAACGATCGTCGACTTCCCGCTCCCGCTCGGCCCGACGATCGCCACGGTCTCACCCGCCGCGACCTCGAGGCTCACGTCCTCCAGCACCGGCCCGCCCCGCCCGAAGGAGAGCGAGACGGCGTCGAGCGTGACCGTGCCCTTCACCCACTCGAGCGCGACGGCGCCCGGCGCCTCCACCACGTCGGGCTCGGTGTCGAGGAGTTCGTCCACCCGCCTGAGCGACACTTCGGCCGATGCGAGGTTCGCATAGAGCCCCATCAGACCGCGCACCGGCTGCATCACCCTCATCTGGTAGGCCATGAAGGCGACGAAGGTACCGAGCGTGATCACCTCGCCGATCACCCGGAAGCCGCCGTACAGGAAGACGACGCCCGTGCTGACCACGAGGATCAGCCCGGGGAGCCCGCCCGCCAGGTAGGTGAGCCACCGCATCGACAGCAGCGCGCGCACGAAGTCGTCGTTCTTGCTGCGGAAGCGGGCGATCTCACGGGCCTGGGCGTTCGAGGAGACGACGAGCTTGACGGCCTGGATCGTCTCGATCAGGAAGGCTCCGATGTCGGCACTCTGCTCGCGCACGGCGCGCACGCTCGTCTCGAGCTTCCTCCTGTAGACGACGAGTGCCCACACGCTCGGAGGCAGCAGGACGACGCTCACGAGGAAGAGCCGCCAGTCCAGGTAGACGAGCATCGCCACGGTGCCGAGGAGGTAGACCGAGCTCGTGACCCACCCGAGCGCGCTCTCGGCCAGGATCCTCTGAATCTCCGCGATGTCGCTGTTCAGTCGCGAGACGATGTCGCCGAGCGGCCTCGCCGCGAAGAAGCGGGGGGAGAGCCGTTGCAGGTGGGCATACACGTCGACCCGCATGTCGAAGAGGACGTTGGCGGAGAGCGCCGTGTAGATCATCCCGCTGATCACGTTGAGGACGAAGGAGACGAGCGGGATCACGAGGAACAGGGAGACGATGCGCACCAGCGCGGCCATGTCCTGGCCGAGGAGCGCATCGTCGACGAGGCCGCGGGAGAGGAGCGGGAGGTAGAGCGTGAGCGCGGTGCCGGTCAGGCTGATGGCGAGCACCGCGGCGAGCTGCCGGCGGTACGGGAGGAGGTACCGGGCTGCTCGGCGGAGATTCGGCCTGTTGCGGGCGGGGTCGGACCCCGTCAACGGTCTCCCGCTGGCGACCCCGACGGCACGAGCAGGAATTCGGTCATGTCGGCGTCGAGCTGGACCTGGCGGAGGTGCTCGTAGGACTCGGCGTCGTAGACGTCGATGGTGTTGCCCGCCGTGTAGATGTAGAGCAGCTCCCCGTTCGAGCTCACGGCGAGCGACATGCGCGGCCGACCCGGGAACTGGGTGCGACTCTCGAGCCGCCGGTTCACGAGGTCGAAGGTGAGGAACTCGTAGCGGCCCACCTGCTCGGAGAGCCCGTACGCCTTCTCCCCCCCGGGCGCCATCCGGAACTCGATCTGCTCCGACGGCCCGAGCGTGTAGAAGTCGACCTCTCTGGCTTCCAGGTCGACCCGGGCGATGCCCATGAGCCGGCGGTTCTGTACGGGGTCGGTCGTCCGGAACAGGCCCGTGTAGATCCCCTCCTCGTCGTACGGGTTGTCCGGGAAGCCGAAGGAGAGGGTCGCGAGACCCGGCTCCCACGCGTCGGTGATCTCCCACCGGTCGACCTCGGTGAAGTTCCCGGTTTCGAGGACGAGGAGGTCGTCCGCGCTGTAGTACACGTGTTCGCCGTCGGGGGTGAAGATGAGCGAGGCGCTTTCCACCTCGTCCTCCGGGAAGTCCAGCGTGTCGGCGACGACCTTGTTGACGAGGTCGTACTTGAGCATCATCGGGTCGCCGATCTCGTAGCGGTCGGAGAGCTTCCGGTACTCCCTCACGAACATGATCGCGTACGTGTCGTCGGGGCTCGGTGTGAAGCCGTTGATGCGGACCGTCGACGGCCCGCGGCTGAGCGAGTAGGTATCGATCGATCTGCGACCCGCGATGTCGACCGCCTCGATCCGGTCCCCTTCCGCGGCCTCGACGTAGAAGCGCTTCCCGTCGTGCGAGAGCACGAGGTCGGTCGGAATCGGGACCGCGGTCCCGATCCGGCCGGCCACCTCGAGCGTCGCCTCGTCCATGATCAGGATCGAACTGTCGTAGGTGGCGATATAGATCGTGCCGTCGCCGCCCGACTTCTGCATCCGGGCGTCGGCGCCGCTCGAGGGAACGGCCATCGCCAGCCCGAGCGCCAGGGCGGCGAGCCCCTTCATCCGGCACGCCAGGGAGCCCGTCACGGGAAGATCAGGTCGATGTTGCGCCAGTCCTGCTGAGCCGCCGCGCACTTCCCCGTCCAGTCCGGGGCGTAGTTGAGCTGGTCGGGCACGTGCGCCGGCCAGAAGCACGCGAGGTGGCAGTCGAACAGGTCGCGCTCGACGGGCTGACAGAGGCCGGCCGTGCCGCCGGTCGAGTCGACTTCCCAGCCGGGGAAGAAGACGAGCGAGCAGCCAAGCGGGATGTGCGCTCCCGGCTCCTGGAGAGCGACGACGTCCTCCTCCCCGCCCGCGTCGGCGGGCACGCCGAGGGCTGCGTCGGCCTCGGTATAGCGGCCCGCGCCGCCCGTCGTGTGGGCCTCGATGCGACCGGCCTTTCGGTTGATGGGCTCCAGGTGCTTCAATCCGCCTCCTCTGTCTACGTGAAGGCCTCCCTACGCCGTGATTCTCCCCTCGCCGTCGAAGAGCTTCAGGAAGTCCGGGTTTTTCACCGCGAGCTCCCCGTAGATCTCGAGGCACGTATTCGTCCACCCGCGGATCCACTCGCAGAAGTGCAGGTTCGGCGCGGCCGTCGTGCCGTAGCGGGTGTGCGCCTCGTGGTAGCACCCGCCCGAGCAGATCGGCCGTGCCCAGCAGGTATGGCAGTCCGTCTTGTTGGCGATGTGGTGCTTCTTCAGGAAGCCGAACTGACGGCTGCGGTCGATCCCGCCCGAGACGGTCCCGATGCTGTGCTCCCCGGAGCCGGCGAACCTGTGGCAGAGCGCGACCTCTCCGTCGGTGGCCACCCCCATCAGGCCCAGCCCGGCGCCGCACCCGTACGCCTTGCTCACCCCCTTGTGGATCTCCTCCAACGTGTCCTTCACATTCGAGAATCCGTGGTGCCTGTGCTCGATGGCGTGCTCCAGCCACTCCTGGGCAAGCTCGTCGAATTGGCCGAGCATGCGGTCGAAGCCTTCGTCCTCGATCGCATAGTCCCGCACGGAGGCAGTGGTGACCGGGGCGAATCCGACCTCCCAGAAGCCGATGTCCTCGGTCAGGTGCCGGAAGATCTTCATGACGTCCAGGTTCTGCCGGGTGAGCGTCACCCGGGCGCCGATGGGTCGCGACGTATGCCGCCGGAGGAGCTCCCTGATCTTGGGCACCACGACGTCGTAGCTCCCCGTCCCGTTTTTGAAGACCCGGAACCTGTCCTGGGAGTCGCGGGGTCCGTCGATCGAAACGGTGACCCCGACGCGGTTGTCCGCGAGCCATTCGATGATCTCGGGCCGCAGCAGAGTCGCGTTCGTGGTGAGCGAGAACTGGACCTCCTTGCCCATCTCCGTTCCGCGAGCCCGCGCGTACTCGAGCGTCTTCCTGAGCACCCTGAAGTTGAGGAGCGTCTCACCGCCGAAGAAGGTGAGGTGCGCGACCTCGTTGTTGCCCGACTCCCGGAGCATGAAGTCGACGCTTTCGCGAGCCACCTCCTCGCTCATGAAGCGGGGCATGCCGCTCTCGGGGACGATCCGGTCCTCCCCGTACTCGTAGCAGTAGGTGCACGCCAGGTTGCACTTGCTCGTGACGTTCAGGACCATCGTCGTGAGCGGGAAGTCCGGCGGGGGGAGGATCGGGAGCATGCGTTCCTCCGGGCCGTCCAGCGGACGGATCGCCCGGACCCCGGTGAGCTCGGCGATCGCTCCGTCGACCTGGTCGGCGCCGAAGCGGGAGGAGAGGATCGAGCGAAGCTCGGCAGGCGTCCGCCCGCCCGTCTCGAGCTCTTCGAGTACCGCGTAGCTCGGCCTGTCGATCCGGAAGACGCCCGCGCTCGGCACGAGGTAGAGGAAGTGCTCGCCGGACGCCTCGAAATGGTGGAACTCTCGGAGCGTCAGCTTCGCCTCGCGCCGGGCCGCGATGGGTCCGGACGTCGGCCTCGCGGCCGGCTCCATCACCGTTCCCGTCTCCGGCGGGCTCATCTGTCGGTCACCCGCCACGGCTCCCACCTCAGGTAGAGCGGGACCGTGACGACGAGGTGGGCGCGGGCCCTGAGGCTCTCCGTCGAGCCGGGCGGCGTGTAGCGCGCCACAACCCAGACGTCGCCGACGTTGTTGCGGCTGCCCGCTCGCTCCGGGTTGGGCCCGTCTAGCGCCGGGGTGAAGAGGCCGTTCTGGTCGAGGGTCCCCACGAAGGAGATGTCCGTGTCGTCGAGCGTGGCAGCGTACTCCTCCATCGACCACTGGGCGTCGACCAGCCCGAGCTCGAGGTCGTCGTCCGTGTTGGCCTCGTCGTCGGGGCCGTCGCTGTAGGCGATCGCCTCGAACTGCTGGTGCCCCTTCGGCAGGGCGCCGCCGCCGATGCGGGCCATGCCGGCCTGGGGCGTGACCTCGATGCGGTCGACCTCGTCGAAGACGGTCAGCGCCCCCGGGAGCGCCACCCCGGCGAGGAAGAGGTCGCGCCTTCCCTCCGGCGCGCCGGAGGCCACGTCGAGCCGGAGGGTCGCGCGTTCTCCGGACGCGGCCGGGACGGCCACGACCGAGACGCCGGGGCCGAAGTCGAGGTCGGCCGCGGAGAGCCCCTCGGGAAGGGCGGCCCCGAAGAGCGTGACTTCGGTCGATGCACCCGCCTTCACGGCCTTCGGGTAGATCCCGCTCACGATCGGGCTGCCCGTCGCCCGGGTCAGCCCGACGTCCGGCCCGAACTCATCGTATGCGCCCGTGAACCAGCGTCCGGACATCTCCTGCCAGTCGCGCTCCACGAGCATGACTTCGCGGAGCTGTCCGGCCTCGCCCGGCCCCTCGAAGGAACGACCTCGCCACTGGTAGCCCGTGTAGATGATCGCGCTGCCCGCCCTGGTCACCTCGCGGCCGGAGCGCGGCAGGGTGTAGGTCGTCCGTGTCTCGACCTGGTCCGGACCTTCGCCTCCGCTGACGTCGACCCGGCCGTAGATCGGCCCCTCTCCGGGGACGTATCCCGAGAGGGCCCAGCTCCCCGACAGCCTCGGGGTCCGCATCGTCGCCGACCACGCCGACCACTCGGGTGTGTCGAGCGGGAACGCCTCGGAGAGGTGGTCGACGGCGCGGTCCATCGCGTATCCGCCCTCGCCCCGTCCCCCGCGGGTGAGCGCCTGGAAGTCGGAGCGGGGATAGAGGCCCCGGTGGGTCGCCATCAGCAGCTCCCACTCCTCTCCGGTGCGGCGCTGGGTGATGACGCGACCCATGGAGTGGCACGCAATGCACGTGGACTCGGTGTCGTCGTCGGCCGCGTAGTCGTGCTCGATCAGGCGCCGCTCGACCTCGAAGGTGCCCGGTCGCAGCTCTTCGGGGGCGATGCCGTGGTTGTTGGAGAGGTAGCGCACGATCTGGCGGGCGGCCTCCGCATCGAGCTCGACGTTGTTGAGCATGACCATCCGGCGAATCGTCGTCTGCCAGCCCTCGGGCGTCTTGCGCATGTAGGAGATGCGCGACATCCGGCCTGTGTCGTCGGTGGCGTGGCAGGCAGCGCACCGGGTCCGGATGAGCTGGTGCTCGACGGGGATGCCGCCCTCGGGGAGCCCGGGAGACGCCTCCTGAGCGTGCGCCAGCACAGGGGCGAGAAACGCGAGGGCCGCGATCGTGGCTGAGCGCATGGTCGGCTCGGGGAGGAGCTGTCGGAGGGCGTGGGCCGCCCGCGGTTCCCTAGAGATAGAGAGGGCCGGACGTCCGGACAAGTAAGCAGCCGGGCCCTCGGCGCCGGTTCAGGACTCGTAGCGGTTCTCCAGCACGCCCTTCGCGATCAGCACCGAGAGCGTCCCCAGGAAATCGGGTAGCGTGACCCCCTCGTGCCGGGCCACGAAGGCCTCGAAGAGGTCGGGCACCTGGTCGAACCCGGGGGCCATTTCGATCATGGCCCGGAGGTCGACGCCCCGGAGGTGCCGCACCCCGGCCTGCCAGCCCGGCACGAGCAGCCGCCGCTCCAGGATGACCTTGTTCCCTTCGACGGTCGGCTCCTCCGTGAATGCCGGCGTCCCGGTCGTCGCGAGGCGGATCCCGGGGCTCTCCTTGAGCGACGCGAAGGCCGCGAGGACGGCCGGATCCTCGCGGAGCTCCGCCGTGTCCGGCTCGCCCGTGAACGCGCTCCGGTCGAGCTCGTCGACCTGGCCGGCGCGGAGGCTCCAGAAACCGTGCTCGTGCTCACGCCCCGCCTCCTGGGAGAACCGGGCCGACAGCCGCCGATACGCTTCGTAGATGGCCCGTTCCCGTCGCTCGAAGAGCTCCAGCGAAGGTTGGCTCATCTCCCCGGCGGACAGACAGGTGTGTACCACCACGGACGCCAGCCAGGCGGACGCCAGCGCCTTCTTCACCCCGAAGGAGGAGAGCGGATCGATGAACGAGCCCGCATCGCCGACCAGGAGGAAGCCGGGGCCGCCGTAGCGCCTCGCGCCGTAGGGCGTCGCGGTGCACCCCCACGGCTCTCCCACGCGCGCTGCTCCCTCAAGGAGGCGTGAGAAGTGCGTGGTCTTGGCCAGCTCGGCCGCGTACGTCCCGGCGACGGGGCCGCCCCGCTCCAGCCCCGTCAGCCTCGGGTCCACCATGGCCGTGAAGTAGCGGATCGTCTCCGAGACGGGGACAGACCACGCCCAGCCGTCTTCGTAGCTCTCGACCAGGGTGTGCGTCTCGTCGTCGAGCTCCCATCCCTCGGCCTGCTCCCAGACACCGGCGAGCGCCAGCGTCGACGGGCCTTTCTCCCTGTGCCGGAGCCCGTGCTTGGCGATCACGCCGGTCCGGCCCGTACAGTCGAGGACCCAGTGGGCCCTGAGCGAACGGGAGGCCCCTTGCTGTTTGTAGGAGATCGTGGCCGGCCGGTCGGGCCCGGCGGCGAGCCGCTCCCATCCCTCGACAGAACGGACATCGGCGTCCGCGAAGACATGCGCGCCGGCGTCGGCCGCCAACCCGAGGAGGACGCGCGCGAGGTCTCTCTGGACCACCTGATAACCCCTGGCACCGTCGGCGAAGCCCTCGTGGCGGACCTCCGAGCGGTCCCACCAGACGGTGTTGCCGGTCGTACGGACGAAGCCGGCGGCCTCGACGGACTCGCGGACCCCGAAGAGGTCGAAGAGCCTGTCGACGCTCGGAGGCAGCGACTCGGCCAGGGGTGGCGTGGTCGCGGGGCGCGTGAGGAGGACCACCGAGCGTCCCCACGCCGAAAGGAGCCGTGCGGCGGATGTTCCGGCGGGCCCGCCCCCGAGGACGGCGACATCGACCGGGTCGGTCAGGCTCGGGATAGGACCTCCCGGCCGAAGGTGACGGTGTCCATGCCGGCAAGTGCTTGCCCCGTCGGAAGTCCATGAACGCCGTGGGCGGGACCGGAGCCGACCGGCCATGACGAGAGTTCGGAGGGGACGGGTGCCGCCGGCCAAGGCTCACGCCGGGGTCGGAGCCTTCGAGGACCGAAGACCTCGTCGGCTCTGGCCCATGAGTCCGCAGCGCCGGCAGATGGCCCAGAGGCCCTGCCTGGATGCCGGGCCGCACCATCGCGCTCCAGGACGACCGGGACACGGTCATCGCGGGTCTTCATCCGTAGATGCGGCCTGGACAATCTACTCTCTGCCACCAGATGACCTTCGAAGCAGCCTCTCAGCGTCCTCCTCGAGCGCCGGGTCGTCCATCCGGAGGTCCTCCATCGTGCTGAGCGGCCGGGGCTCGTGGAGGGAGAGAGTCGATCTCATGGCCGAGCGGTCCCCGGCTCAGCGTCGGGCCGAACGCTCTCCGGTTCGTACGAATTGCCGTCACGCGACCGGTTCGATCCGGATTCCGCTCTCGACTTCTCCACGCGCCGGGTGGAGTTCGAAGGATGTGTGACAGGGCGCTGGGCCACTATACGTAATGTCATATGGCTCCGGATACAGGTTCCCGGCCCGACCTGCCGTTCCCGTCGGCTTCCCGTCTTCCGGGGGGACCCGTGGGCACCAGACACCGGGGATACGGCCTCAACGTCTTGTTCTGCTGACGACAGGTGTCCCGATCCGGCTCGACCCGTTTGTGGGCCGCTCCAGCCCTCCTCCTCCTCCTTGGCACGCCGGGCTGCCGTGCGCCGAGCATGGTCAGTCCTTTCCGCATTCAGCCCCGAAGACCGGTTGAGCAGGTGGAAGCCGACGCCCTCGCCGCCATTCCACCTCTGGAAGAGGGAGAGAAACTGGCACCCGACCTGGTCGATCTCTCGCTGCTGGACCCGGGACTCCGATTCGACATTCGCTATGCAGGAAGCAACAAACCCTTCTACCGGCAGGCCAAAGCCTACCTCCAGCGCCCGGTCGCCGATGCCCTGAGCGCAGCCCGTGAGGAGCTGCAGCGGGAGGGATTTGGCCTCATCGTCCTCGACGCCTACCGTCCCTGGTACGTCACCGGAATGTTTTGGGAGGCAACCCCCGGGAATCTTCGCCAATTCGTGGCCGGTCCGGCTTCCGGGTCTCGGCATAACCGGGGGGCAGCCGTCGATCTGACCCTCTATCACCTGGAATCGGGCCGGCCGGCTGCCATGGGGAGTGGCTACGATGAGTTCACCGAACGGTCTTACCCCGATTATCAGGGGGCCACCGCCGAGGAGCGGGAGAACAGGAATCGCCTGAGAAGTGCGATGGAGGAGCAGGGGTTTACCAGCTATCCCTATGAATGGTGGCACTTTGACCACCGGACCTGGTCCGACTATCCGATCCTGAATCTGGCCTTCGAAGAGCTGGAAGCCCCTTAGGGCCCGGGAGGGAGAGCCCCGACCCGGAGCGGCAGCCGCGCCATACACCCGGGTCCTCACCGATCTCCTGTCCGATGGAATCGGGTTTCGTCAAGGGGGTCGCTCCCGCTGGCCCCGGTGCTGCCCGGTGCCCCCCCCCCCCGCCGGGCAGCGCCAGGCGTAACTGCAGCGACCGCAAGGCCGCTCCCCACGATGTTTGGACACTGCTCCCCTGATCTCGCTGCGTCCGTCGAGACCCAGAAGAGCCACCGTAGGATTATCGGCTGCGACCAGCTCTGGATGCTCGGAGCGCATCTCGATGACCACGAGCCGGTTGCCGAAATGAGCACGGTGAGTTAACCACAAGATACCCCCGAGCCGCCACCTTCAACTGTGAACGGGGCACCTTCGACCTGATAGGTAGGTAGACCGATGCAGAACTCGGTGAGGATCTGGCTGTTGGCCTCGATGACCGTGCTCCTAGGAGCCGCTGCCGCGCTCCCCCTCAACGCCCTGCAGCTCGGCGGGCGTCCGGCGGAAGAGTGGGCTCTCACGCTGGAGAACGGCCAACGGCTGACCCGCCTCGACATTGAGGGGGTCGTCGCCACGCTCGATCTCCAGGTCGGCGACGTTGTCGCCGATATCGGGGCAGGAACCGGCATCTTTTCGGTTCCGATGGCTCAGGCCATCGGGGCCAGCGGGCTTGTCCTGTCCCAGGAGGTCGACCACGGTTTCCTTCCTATCATCCAGGAGAAGGCCCGTTCTGCAGGCCTGGAGAACGTGTACCCTGTTCTCGGCGAGTTCGAGGATCCCAAACTCCCCAGGCGCGACGTGGACTTCGCGCTCATTCATGACGTCCTTCACCATGTCGAGCCACGGGAAGCCTTCCTCGTTGCGCTTGGGACGTACATGGGGCCGGCGAGTCGGATCGTTGTGGTCGACTACGACATGAACTTGGACAACGTTTCACATGCGGATGAGCCGGAGATGCTGATCAGCCCCGAACAGGTGGCTGGATGGATGGCAGCCGCGGGGTTTGAGCCGACGCGCGAATGGGACCTGTTCGAGAACAAGTTCGTCATCGAATACACCAAGGCCGACTAGGTCGTGTACGGCCCTGGCTGGCGCGGAACTCAAGCCCACGGGGGAGGCGTCCGGTGCCTCCTTCGGGCCGCGGGCTGCCTTTCACCCGGGGACGCGGCTTTGGACGGGGGCGTCAGAGCCCGCCCCCTCGGCGCGTGCGATCACCGCCGCCGCGTCGTGATGAGGATCACGCCGTTTCCGGAGCCCACGCCATAGCTCATCGCCTCCGGGCCCCTGAGAATCTCGAGGCGCGCGACTTGGTACAGCGGGATCTGGTCCAGGACGGCCATCGCCTCGCGAGCGGAGCCGTCGATCTGGACTCCATCGACGACAATCTGGGAGATCTGCTCGCGCGCCGGGTCGTCGGGATTCAGAGCAGGCGCGACAACGCAGTGGGCGGGCGGGTCTGTGTCGAGTTCCGGACCGCGGTGGGAGGCGATCGGCTTTGCCGGCACCCACTCGTGTACCTCGACGGGGCCGTGGTCCCCGTTCCGCTCGATCTCTTCGAAAGCTTCACCGTGTCAGACCTCGAGTGGGTTCCCGTCATCCCGCCGTCCCAGGCCGGTTCAAGGTATGGGCCGGGATCGGTGTGGGGCGTGATCCCTCTGGAGACTCGCAGAGGAGGCGCTCGAAGGCCTCGAGCGGCCCTCACCCCGACACGAACCGCGGCGCCGGGCTTCGATTGGAGCCTTGAGGCAGAGCCCTGCCGCTCGGCTCGAGTATACGCGTCGGCCTTCGTAGGCAACTCACTGGGCCTGGCCGCAGGGCTGGGTCTCGCCAGCAGGTGTCTGGACCTCGGGTCACGACGGATCCGCCCGGGTGACGAGAACTGCGGAGCGGGGATGCTGGTCGGGACGGGGGTGGCAGCATCCGTTCTTCCGGCCTTGGCTGGTGCCCTGGCGGCACGAATTGCGGGAAAGACGAATCGATCCGAGGGGATCCTCCGGTATTCGATGCTGATCCCCCGGGCCGTGTTCATCCGGGCATACATGATGACTGCCTCGAATGACAAGCCCGATCAGCGGGTGACCGGTCTCGAAGTTGCCGGGCTGATCGTGGCTACGGTCGGGGCCCCCGGTCCTTGCGACCGTGGCAGACCGGCTCTTCCGGAGCCTCCAATGAGCCAACAGGCCTAACAACGTGAGCCGATACATGTACAAGTCCGTCGTCGTTCAGGGAATTGGGTTCACCGCCCTCCTGGCTTTCTTCGGCCACGACCTCTCGGCTGCCCAACAGGGAGCCCGAGACGGCGAATGGCCGACCTATGGAGGGGATCTGGGGAGCACCCGGTACTCGCCGTTGGACCACATTGCCGCCGACAACTTTGGCGAGCTGGAGGTCGCCTGGCGCTTCAAGACGCAGAACCTCGGGCCGTACCTGGACTTCAACCTGCAGGTCACTCCCATCATGGTTGGAGGGGTTCTCTACGCCGTCGTGGCGAGGAGCGCGCAGGAACGTGGTGGCGATCGACGGTGCGACGGGTGAATTGCTCTGGATGTATCACCTGGACGAGGGCGCCCGATCAGAGTCGGCGCCCCGGCGGCTGGCCGGAAGGGGAGTGGCTCACTGGTCGGATGGCGCGGGAGATGACCGGATCTTCTATGTGACCACCGGCTACCAACTGGTGGCCCTGGACGCCGACACGGGCATGCCCGTCCCGGGTTTCGGCCGAGACGGCCTCGTGGATCTGAAGCTGACGATGGATCAGAACCTCCACCCCGTGGACTCGGACATCGGGCTCCACGCGTCGCCCGTCGTGGCGGGAAACGTCATCATCGTCGGCGCTGCGCACCGGTCAGGTTCCCGCCCCGTAAGCCGAAGCAATGTGAAGGGATTCGTTCGGGGCTTCGATGTCCGGACAGGCGAGCGCCTGTGGATCTTCCGCACGATCCCTGGGCCGGGCGAGCTCGGCAACGAGACCTGGCTCGAGGACTCGTGGGAATACACCGGAAACACCGGCGTCTGGGCCCAGATCTCCGTGGACGAAGAGCTGGGCCTGGTCTATCTGCCGACCGAGACCGGGACGGGCGACTACTACGGGGGGCACCGTCCGGGTGACAACCTGTTCGGGGAGAGCCTGGTCGCCGTGGAGCTGGAGACCGGGCGGCGAGTCTGGCACTACCAGTTCATCCACCACGGCATCTGGGATTGGGACTTGCCCGCCGCGCCGATCCTGGCCGACATCGTGGTGGACGGACGCCCCATCAAGGCGGTCGCGCAGCCCTCCAAGCAGGCGTGGCTATACGTCCTGGACCGAGAGACGGGTGAACCGGTGTGGCCGATCGAAGAACGACCCGTGCCGCAGAGTGACGTTCCGGGGGAATGGACGAGCCCGACTCAGCCGTTCCCGACGAAGCCGCCGGCATACGACCGCCAGGGGCTGACCGCGGACGACCTCATCGACTTCACGCCCGAGCTCCGGGCTGAAGCAGAGGCTCTCCTGTCACGATATGTGACAGGACCCATGTTCACGCCTCCCATCGTGCTCAGGGAGGGTGGCTCCCTCGGATACCTCATGGTTCCGGGGTCGGGCGGCGGGTCCAACTGGGCGGGCGGGTCCTATGACCCGGAGACCAACTACTTCTACGGGTTCTCGAGGACGGAGGTCAGGCTCCTCGGACTCACGCCGAGCCCGGATCTGCCTGAGATGGATTACGTTATGACTACCGGTCGGAGCGTCGATGTCCAGGGGCTCCCCATCGTGAAGCCTCCCTGGGGCCGGATCACGGCCATCGATCTGAACCGCGGAGAAATCGCGTGGCAGGTCGCGCACGGAGAGACGCTCGATGAGGTGAGGGATCACCCCGCCCTTGCGGGCCTGACGATCCTGCGGACCGGGTCGGGTCGGATTCTCGGCACACTCGTGACGCAAACGCTCGTGATTGCCGGAGAGGGGGAGGTCACCACCACGGGCACGGGGGCAAGGGGCGCGATGCTCCGGGCATATGACAAAGCGACAGGCGAAGAGGTGGGGGCCGTCTATCTGCCAGCCCCGCAGACGGGCTCGCCCATGACCTACGAGATCGACGAACGGCAGTATCTCGTTCTGGCGGTGAGCGGAGCCGGTTTCCCGGCTGAGCTTCTTGCGTTCGCGCTCCCCTGACGCCGAACCCAAGACCTTCTCCTGGAGCTCGGTCCCGGTCAGCTCGAGTCGGGAGCCCGCTCTCCCGTGAGCGGACGAAGCCTTCCGGGCGGAACGGACCGGATCGTCGGGTATCTCAGTCGTTTCGCATTGTAGCGATCGAGTCCTGAGGATCAGCTTCGGCAGGTCATCAACTCGGGGTCGTAGAGCTTCCACACGTACGGGCCGTACCCGTTGAACACCTGTGTCAGAACGGGCTCCCCTTCAGGAGTCAGCGGTGTCTCGTACTCCTGCGACCACTCGGCGTGGGGCACGGCAGGTTTGACGTTCGAGTAGAACCCGTACGCATCCGGCCAGAAAGTCCCCGGCCGTTCCCGAAGGAACTCGATCCGGGAGATCGCCTTGGGGCTCTTGAAGCCGTATTTCCACGGTATCGCGAGACGCCACGGGGCACCGTTCTGCTTGGGAAGCGGGTGCCCGTAGACCCCCGTGGCAACAAACGCAAGCTCGTGCAGCGCCTCGTCCATGCGGAGTCCCTCGTAGAACAGCCACGGGTACGACGGTTGGTTCCGCTGGCCCACGGCCTGGTCCGGTCGATCGAACGATATGAACCGCACGTAGTTGGCCGAGGGAAGGGGACGGAATTTCGAGAGCAGCTTCGACAGCGGGAATCCGGTCCGAGGCACGACGATGGACCACGCCTCGACGCAGCGAAGCCGATACACGCGTTCCTCCAACCCGACTTCGCGCTCCACCTCGGCGACCTCGAACGTGCCCGTCAGCTCGGCCTCGCCCTGGACCTCTACGGTCCAGGGCGAGACTTCCAGGGGACCCGTAAATCCCCATATGTCGTTCACATCTCCCTGGAACCCGATGAACTCGTAGTAGTTGTTGTAGCTTTGGACGTAACCCTCCAGCGTCTCTGAGCTGTAAGGAACCGGGAAGGTATCGACCCGGCGGCCGGGATAGAGACCCGAATTGGGCGCCGGACAAGTCATCTGGACGGGACCGCGCGGCAACTCCGCATTGCATCCCTCGTGGCGATAAGGATCGAGCTCGAGAGGGCTTCCACCCTCGCCGCTGCACCCCCCGACCCCGATCGCCGCGGCACCCAGGCCGAGCCGTTTCACGAACTCCCTGCGGCTGAGCCAGAGCGACTCGGGTGCGGCCTCGCGCTCCGGAATCCTCCACGCCGGCGGAACGATTGTGTTTGCCAAGCGCCGATCGACTCCGGCCCGGAAGGTGAGGGGGAATCTTCGTCCCGGGACTACCCGAAGCACTTTGGGCAGGGTCCTACGCTCCGGTCATTGCGGATGGCCGGAGCGGTCGCGTAGAATCTCGTACCGTGGTGTTGTCATGAGGCCGCCCTGTCGGGGACTCAGCGACAGGCTCCCCGGCATCACTCCGGTCCACAAGAAAAAGCGAATCACGCCGATGGACTTCACGCGCTGCGGCCCTGCACTCCTGCTTGCGGTCCTACTTCTTCCCGGTGCGGCGCTGGACCTCCCGGGTCAGGTGGGATTCACTTCCGCGCAGGCGGAGGCCGGGGAGGAGATCTACGAGCAACTCTGCGCCGCCTGCCACCTGCCGAGCCTGCAGGGCTCGTTCGAGGCTCCTCAGCTCGCCGGACCCAATTTTAGGTTGACGTGGGGAGGGCGCTCCGTTGCCGAGCTTCGGGAAGCTCTCGAGAGAATGCCGCTGGGGGCCACGGCCCCGTTGGACGACGACGAGTACTCGGCACTGGCAGCCTTCCTGCTGAGCCAGAACGGAGTGTCGGCCGGCGCCGTCGCGCTGAGCTTCGCCTCACCGGGGCCGCTCTTCCCAGGCGCGGGCGGTCAGACCACAGCCAGCCTCCCGCCGGGGGTGGAGCCCATCGTCCCCGCTCCGGGCCGAGCCGGGAATGTTCCGGTTCCGGAGGGGGTGACCCGGACGCCCGAGACGGTTGGCGAGATCGACGTCACGGACGTGGGCAGGACGGAGACGTTTCGGCGGGCCGACCGGTTCACTCCCGTTTCGGATGCGGTGCTCGCGAATCCTCCCCCCGGAGACTGGCTGCACTGGCGCCAGAACCCGGAGGCCTGGGGTCACAGCCCTCTTACCCAGATCGATCCGGAAAACGTGGACCAGCTGCAGCTGGCCTGGGTCTGGGGCATGGAGGACGGGACGAGTCAGCCCGATCCCATCGTTCGGGACGGAGTCATGTTCGTCCCGAACGCGCACAACGTCATTCAAGCCCTGGACGCCACGGACGGGACGCTGCTATGGGAGTGGCGCCACACCTTTCCCGAGGGCGCCGGAGGGAGAGGACAGCTCCGAAATCTGGGTATCTGGGAGGACATGATCTACGTGGCTGCCGAGAGCGGGGTGATGATCGCGCTCGACGCTCGTACCGGGGTCGTGCGCTGGCAGACGACCTTCACGGACTGGCAGCTGGGATACCAGAACTCCTCGGGTCCGATCGTTGTCGACGGGAAGCTGATCAACGGCATCGACGGGTGCACCCGGTTCATCGTGGAGAGCTGCTTCATCACGGCGCATGACGCCCGAACGGGGGAAGAGCTGTGGCGCACGTATACGATTGCGCGTCCCGGCGAGCCCGGCGGGGACACCTGGGGAGATCTTCCCTTCGAGCTGAGGGGGGGCGGAGAGGTCTGGATCGCCGGGAGCTATGATCCCGAACTGGACCTGCTGTTCTTCGGCACGGCCCAGTCGAAGCCCTGGGTAGCGGCCAGCCGGGGCCTCACCGTCAATGACTCGACGTTGTTCGCCAACTCCACGCTGGCCATGGATCCGGATGATGGGAGCATCGTCTGGTACTTCCAGCACGTCACGGGGGAGACGCTCGATCTGGACGTGGCCTTCGAGCGGGTTCTTGTGGACGTGGAGGGGATTCCGGTTGTCTTCACGATCGGCAAGGACGGGATCCTCTGGAAGCTGGACCGGCGAACGGGAGAGTACCTGGGCCTGACGGAAACGGTCTACCAGGATGTCTACAGCATCGACTACGAGACCGGCGAGCTGACCTACCGGACCGATCTGCAGAACGCGGAGATCGGAGAATGGCTGTGGTCCTGCCCCTCGACCGGCGGGGGACACAACTGGCACGCGATGTCCTACGACGCCCAGAACGGTCTCCTGGTCATCCCGCTGGCGCAGAGCTGCATGAACATGCAGGGCCGCGAGATCGTGCTGGAGGAGGGGTCCGGCGGGACTGGGGCGAACCGGGTCTTCTTCGAGATGCCCGGCACGGACGGGAACATAGGCAAGCTGGCTGCCTACGATGCCGCGACCCTGGAAGAGGTCTGGAGCGTGGAGCAGCGGGCTCCGTTCACCACCTCCGTCTTTACAACGGCCTCCGGGCTCGCCTTCGCCGGGGACTTCGACCGGTGGTTTCACGCCTATGATGTCCGGACCGGTGAGGAGCTCTGGCGAACGCGGCTGGCCACCTCGGTCCTGGGCTATCCGATCACATACGAGGTGGATGGGGTCCAGTACATCGCCGTACCTGCCGGCCGGGGAGGGGGGAGCCCCTGGAATGTTCCGAACCTCCTTACCACGGAGGTTCGAACCCCCCCGGGAGAGCGCCACAGCGCCATGTACGTCTTTCGACTTGGGGCGCCCTGACTTGATCTGGGGCGGCGGCGGGCGTCCGAGCGCTCGGTTGGAGCTGCCGCGTTTACCGAGCGCCTTCGCCGAGGATCTCGCGGCCCGCGTCTGCCGCTTCGACCGTGGTCCGGATGATTCGCCAGCCCTGGCGGACCCTGCGAGCCACGGCTTCAGCCGTGGAGGCCGTGATCGCGCACGCCACATCGTGCGCAAGGCAGGCTGCGAGGATCTGCTGGAAGGCCTCTTCGAGTTCAGGCGCGCCCTGAGTCACCCCGAGGGAGCGGCTCAGGTCTCCGCCGGCGCCGGGAAAGAGGGCGCCTACGCCGGGCGTCGCGGCGATCGCATCCACGTTCCGCAGCCCCTCGACCGACTCGATCATCATCACCGCCAGCAAGTCTCCGGCCGGGTTCAGTGGCCATAGGTCGGCCCTCCGGACATATTCGCTGGAGCTCACGCCCCAGGCCCACGCTGCATTTCCGGCCGAGACGCCCCGGATGCCCGCGGGCTCCGGGTACCGGGAATCGCGAAGTGGAGGATAGCGCATCGTACGCACCGCGAAGGCCGCCTGCTCGGGCGTATCCACCCCATTGAAGATGAACCCGTAGAGACCCAGGTCCAGGGCCTGCTTCACGATCCACTCGGACTCCAGGGCCGGTGGGGCGAAGCGCGCGAGGAGGGCGACGCTCGGGCGGACCGTCCCCTTGCTCAGGACCATCTCCTTGTCGCCCATCGCGAGGAGAAAGGTCCGGAGCGCCGGATGGTCGATCGGGCTGTGCTCCATGTCCACGTACAGGAAGTCCACGGGCGCTCTCGCCGCCTGGCGTGCGTAGGCGAGGGAAAGGTCCTGCGTGCTGAGGCCGTAGACGGTCTCCCCGGCCTCCAGCCTCGCGATCACGGGATTCAGGTGCTCTCCCTGAGCAACCAGTTCGCTCGGAGCCGACGAAACCGCCAGGACCGCGACGGCGAAGGCCACCTGGCTCGGCCGAAGACCGGAAGAGGTTCGGCTCCGGCCTCCGAACCGAGAAGGATGCGGGGCAGGGGTCATGACGGTACCTCCCTCATTTCACGTGACCTCAATCAGGCGGGCGCATGCCCAGGAATCGGTACCGGTAGTATCGCTGCCCATCGTTCACCTCCCCGATGAAGACATTCCCTCGGGAATCCATGGCGAAGCTGTGGGCGTGGAAGAACTCCCTCGCGTTGTGGCCCGCGTAGCCGCCGATCTGATGCACGGTCTCGAGCGTTTCCCGTTCGAGGACATAAACCCACTTGTTGGCCCCGTCTACGACATAGAGGAGTCTCTGCTCCGGGTCTGGCGAGGTGCCGAACGCGTGGACGGTCCCGACGCTGTGAAGCGTGTTGGGTTTGATGAAGTTCTCCCGAATGAAGGTGCCGTCGAGCTCGAACACCTGGAGGCGGAGGTGTCCGCGGTCGGCCACGTACACGAGGCCGTCACGTGTGACGTACACCGCGTGGACCGGCGTATTGAACTGCTGGGGCGGAGGCTCTCCCGCGGCGAGCTGCTCGATATACTCGGCCCGAGACGGCAGCTCGACGTCGTCATCGGGTCGATTTCCGTAGCCACCCCAGTGGCGTCTGTAGGCCCCCGTCGCCGCGTCGAAAACGATGACACGGCGATTCCCATACCCATCGGCGACGAACAGCTCGTTGGTCGGCTCGTAGACGAACAGGCCAGCCGGCCCCCCCACGTTCTCGGTGTCATTGCTACCGGCATTCATCCCCGAGCGCCCGATCTGCAACAGAAAGTCGCCACTGCTCGTGAACTTGAGGATGTGATTGTCCGAGCCCGCGCTCCCGCTCAGCCAGACGTTGTCCTCATGATCCACGAAGATTCCGTGCTCGTTGGCGAACCACTCGAATCCCTCACCGGGCCCACCCCACCCTTGGACGAACTGTCCGTTCGCATCGAACTGCAGGACCGGGGGCGCAGGATAGCAGCACTCCGCCTGAGGCGGGTCGAGGGCAGCCGCCTTCTCTCCGTCGGGTATCGTCGCCGGACGATGGAACACCCAGATGTTGTCGCGAGAGTCGACGGCAAGTCCGCCCACCTGTCCGCTTACCCACTGGTTCGGGAGTACGGAGAAGAAGAGTGGGTCCGGCTCGTACATGGGCACCTGACCCGCGGCCGCCCACTCGGCCGTAGCGTCCGTCGTGTCTGTCTGGCTGGGGCCGCCCGCTCCCTCTGCACAGCCCACGAGCATGGCCAGCGCGGCCGCGAGGGTGCTCGGCCTCCAATGAGTCGAGGTCAATGGGACGCTCCGTGCTTAAAGTGGACTGGCTGCGGAAATTGGGGACCGGCCGGAGCAGAGGCAACCAGTGGTCCAGCTTGCTCAACCGGACCTCTGCCCCCGGGAGCCGAGGAGCTTCCCGTCATCCCGGTAGACGAGCATACCGCCTGCGACCATACAGTTGTGGGACCGCTGGAGGAACCGAAGCGGCTTGCGTATCCGGCTTTTTATTACGTATGTGCGCGCTGGCTATTTGCGTTCTTCTGGCAAGACCGTGGGGAGGTCTTTTCCGGTCATACGAGAGGGTTATCCGGATTCAAGTGCCGAGGTCAACCGGTTGGGTTTCCACGAGCTCCAGCGAGCCGACTAGGCCTAACACAAGCGAGTAGGGGACAGGCGGCGAGTTGTGGGTGCGCGGGTCGGCATCAACGGCTGGAGTTGCTGCGATTTGGTGGACGCCTTTGAGCGTTGGATACAGCGAGGAAGTGTTCTATGTTGGGCGGCGGGCGGCGGTACGCGCCTGAGTACAGGCGCGGATGGTGGAACTGGTTCGTGCGGGCCGTAGCGCGGACGAACCGGCCCGGGAGTTCGAGCCTTCGGCGCCGGCGATACGGCGCTGGATGGAGCAGTCGGACCGGGACGAGGGTCTTCGCAAGGATGGTCTGACGACGGCCGAGCGCAAGGAATTGCGCGAGCTGAAGCGTGAGCTTCGCCGGGTAAGGCTCGAGCGTGATATCCTTGCAAAAGCAACGGCCTGGTTCGCCCGGGAGAGCGGATCGATCCCCAGAGGGGATTCCGGTTCGTGAGCGATTACCAGGTCATGTATCCGGTGCGCCTGATGTGCCGCCAGCTGGGTCTCTCCCCGAGCGGGTACTACACGTGGCGCAAGCGGGGGCTTTCGGAGCGGGCTCGTGAGAACGTGGCGCTCTCTGCGGAGATCCTCGAGATACACGCCATGAGCGGCGCGACGTACGGAGCGCTGCGGGTCCGCGCCGCGTTGAAGGCCCGGGGCCGCAAGGCGAGCGTGACCCGGGTGGCACGGCTGATGCGGATGGTGGGGATCGAGGGGGTGAGCCGGCGCCGGAAGGGCAAGACGACGCAGCGGGCGGCCAACTCGAGGCCAGCGCCTGACCCGGTGGAGGAGACTTCTCGGCCCCGGGTCCCGACGAGCTCTGGGTGGCCAACATCACCTACGTGCCCACCCGGGAGGGCTTCCTCTACCTCGCGATCGTGCTCGACGCCTGGAGCCGACGGGTGGTGGGCTGGGCGATGGCAACGCACCTCAGGACGTCTCTGGAGCTGGACGCCTTCGACATGGCGCTAACGCAGCGGAAACCCGATGGGGTGATCCACCACTCCGACAGTGATATGTAAGGGCCGGTTCCCTTGCTGTGGTCCGACTCAAACACAGACAGACGCTTCTAGGTCTATACAGGGGCGGCCGCGCCCGCCCCTGCAAATAGCGAGAGTTGGTCCGTCATGCCTTCCTGCCGCTCCACCTCCACCGAGTCATCCGGTCTGTGTCTCCCTGCACTCAGAAGTTCAGCCCTTCCCGGCGGGCCCCAGCCGGGACTATGGCGTCTGCTGACTCCTCTGTGCCCATCCAACGCCGTCGCTGACGCCGTAGTCCGGTTCATCCGGACAGGCCCAGAGGCCTCCCAGGGTAAGCCCTGCCTCTTTCCCGCGGTCCCCGCCGGATTTAACCCCGCCGCGTCCGGGTAGCTATCGGGCTTCGCCGTATTTGGCCGGCTCACCCCACGGGCCCGGGCCTTCTATCGGTTGCTGTTCGCCGGGGCCGCGATTCGCCTACGGCTCCCTTCAGATCCCGCTTCGCGACGGGCACCCTTGCCCTCGGCTATCCGGTTCAGCGCTACCTTCGTCCGTTAGAGACTCTCACTCCAGACACAGGGCATGCCTGGCACACCAGAACGGGCGACCAGATTCGAACTGGCCGCCCGAATGAGATCGTCCATCGGCGTCCTGCCTCCTGAGTCGCGGAGGGATCCGACGGTTTGCCCCCGGGGCCCTGGACCCCGGTCGGGTCAGGGCGTGGCCAGCGGCCGCACCAGATGTGTGTGGTCCGCCCCGGGTCGAGGACGCATCTTCTGCGCACGGCCAGCGAAGGTCTCGGCCCAATACAGATTGCCCTCGGGGTCGGAGTGGAAACCGTGGATGCCCCAGTTGAAGCCAGGCTGCAACCCGTAGGTTCCGAAGCCGTATATGAGCTTACCGGTGAGGTCGTACTTCAGCATCTTGTTGGTGTTGCCATCGGCGACCCAGAGGTGCCCGTCCGCGGAGGTCTGGATGGCGAAGGGCGAATTGATGTCCGGCCACATATCCAGGAAGTTACCGTTCTCATCGAAGACCTGAATCCGACTGTTCGAGCGGTCGGCGACGTACACGCGCCCGTTCTGGTCCGTGGCGATGCCGTGAGGCAGATTGAACTGGCCCGGGCCCGTGCCGGGTTCGCCCCAGGCCATCACGAAGTTCCCGTCTGCATCAAACTTTACGACCCGAGTGTTGACATAACCGTCCGAGACGAACGTCGACCCGTCCGGCAGGAAGGCGATGGCCGTCGGTCGGTTGAAGTGCGTTTCGTCGTTCCCGGGCACCAGCCGTTCGCCGAGGGTAAGGACCAGGTTCTCACCATCGTTTGTGAACTTGAAGACTTGGTGGAGCAGGTCGTCCACCACCCAGACGTGCTTCTCCGGGTCGTAGGGGTTGACGGCCACCTGATGCGGTCCACGCCCACCCGGGAATAGGTAGTCCCACTGCTCCCAGGTCTCTACGATTCGCCCGGTGGAATCGACCACGTAGATGCAGTGCTCGAATCTGTTGCCACCGATCGCACGGTTGCCGGGAGTTGCGGCTATCGCGTCCCACCCCGGCTCAACTCCCTCCGGTCTGGGCAGCTCGCCCCGCTGCACGACGAAGACCCGATCCGGTGACTCGGCGTAGATGCCCGTAGTCGCGCCCCAGACCCAGTCTTCATGATTCGGCAGCGGCTGTGGCCAATTCGTCTGGACCTCGTAGGGACCGCTCAGGAAGGGCTCCTCTCCTCCCTTCTCCTGCTCTGCGACCTCTGCGGCTGGGAGGGCCGCTGACGAGTCACCCCCGCAAGCCGACAATGTCCCTATGAACAGCACCACGGCAATAGTAAGTATCCACAAGCGCGCCATGAGTGACCCCTCCTTTTACAGGCTGCCTTCGGCCGACTTCCAGCCTCCCCTACCCGCAATAGTATCTTGGCAGGCGTGATACAGATAGAGGGCGGCTGCGCTGGCCATTGCCGACAGATCGTGCTGAATGGACCCTGGCGCCAACTGCCTCCGCAAGCGGCGCGCGTTCAGTTGCCAGGAACAGTCCAGGCGAGCAGCATAGCCGGACTGGGTGGGTCCGGATCCGTACTCACAAGGAGGGTCTGATGCCAAGCTTGCTTCGGAGCTTGTTGGGCTTCGTCGCTTCTGTCTGGGTGCTGTCGGTTCAACTGCAGGCTCAGGGAGCCTACGTCCTGTGTCACGAAACTGAACAATGGGACAAGCTCCCCACCGGGATGATATTTGGGCCGCTGACGGGAGGATTCCCCGATCCGGACGGCAGGCACATGTGGCTGTTGGGCCGGTGTGGAACGAACAACTGTGCAGATAGCGATCGGGATCCGAACCTGAAATTCGCCCTAGGAGCTTGCGCCCCAGAAAGGGATCTTGTGGGGGTGTTCGGGTTCGCAGATCGTGACATGAGGGCAGGGGTTCTGCCCGGATCCGGCAGGGACTGGGCGTTTTCGGGACGTACGAGGCGTCCGGGTATCGGCTTCGGCAAACATTCCCGACGCGGCAGGCGTTTTCGGGACGGCTGAGGGTGCGCCGGGGGCCTGTCGCCCGGATTGCGGGGTGCCCGGGCGTGCGCTCATGCCGCCTGAAGGGTGTGCAGCCGCTTGACGTTCAGGGCCAGGCACACGAGGGTCCATTCGGCCCGGACCTTCTCGAGGCCCCGGAAGCTGAACCGTCGGAACCCCATCGCCTCCTTGACCCAGCCGACGGGCGCCTCCGCCATCCACTTCCGGCGGGCGTAGCGCCTCCGGCCGTCGGGGCCTGCGAGCTTCTCGGCCATGCGCGCCGTTGCCGTTTCGGCTTCGGCGTCGGGATCGGCGGGCGCGGCGGTCTTGCCCTCCCGGCCCGTTGCCACATACGCGTCAACGCCACGCGCTTCCAGTGTGCCCAGGTCCCGTTCGTTGCAGTAGCCCGCATCCGCCAGCACCTGCGCCGGCGTCCCGCCGCAGACTTCCGCTGCCGCGTCGAGCATCGGGATCAGCTGGCCCTGGTCGCTCGCGTTGTCCGTCACCTCGGCCCCGACCACCAGCTGGCTCTTCCCGTCCACCGTCATCTGCGCGTTGTAGCACTGCTGGAACCCCTCCGTGCTCGTCTTCATGATCCGGCTCTCCGGATCCGTGAAGTTGCTCTGCGCCTTCTCCCCGGGCTCGCCGTACTCCCGCTTGTAGGGCGGGCCGCCCTCGGGGTTGCGCGTCTGTCCCGGCTCGCGGCCCCGCGCGTCGTCCTTCGCGCTCTGCTCCTCTTCCAGGAGCACCTTGGCCGCCCGGATCGCCGCCAGCCGGTCCTCCCGCCGCTTCAGCTCCTCCGGCAACTCGTCCCCCCGCGCCTGCTCGCCGTGGCGGGCATCCTCCGCCTCGTCGACCGCTTCCGCCTCCGCCAGCAACGCCCCGATCTCCGCTTGCAACCGACGCTCCTCCCTGACCATCCGGCCGTAGCTCATCGCCTTGCGCTTGCTCGCGTTCGCCCGAACCTTCGTCCCGTCCACCGACACCCGCCCCAACCCCGCCAGACCCAGCGTCCGGGCAGGCGCACCACCTCCGCGAACACCGCCCGGAAGTCGTCGAGATGCCGGCGCCGGAACTCGCACAGCGTCCGGTGCTTCGGAAAGTTCCCCGCCGCCAGCATCCGCAACGCAATGTCCTCCTCCAGCCTCTTCGCCGTCTTGCGCGACGAGAACGTGCCTGTCGCATACGCATAGATCAGCACCTTCACCATCATCCGCGGATCGTACGGCGAGTTGCGACGACCGTCCCCACGGTACGGCGCGTAGAACGAGCTCAAGTCCACTGCGTCCACCAGGTCACTCACATGGTGCGCCAGGTGACCCTCCGGAACCCACTCCCGCAGATCCTGCGGCAGAAGCAGCATCTGGTCCGGCTGGTACGGTCGAAACCTCGTGCCCATTGAACCCCCTCCGACAACCGCCAATCCTTCCCCTCGCATTCGCTACCCCTCAAAATAACGACCGCAGATTCCTGCGGCGCAGGCTCCTAGCAGTCCGTGGATAAAGTCGTCCCTGGAGGTTCCTTGTGGATGGGTTAAATTGGGGGGGCAGATGAACCTGAGCGAGTGGGGACGGCGATGGCGATAGGCAGACGGCCCGAGGCACGGCAGCACGAGATGTTCGTGGTGGCGAGCGAGATTCGCGCGGGGGGCAACCCGTTCTACCGGGCCTTGGACAGACTTTTGCGCGAGAACGGATTCGATCGTTTTGCGGAAGATACGTGCCGGGAGTTCTATGCGGGCAAGCGGGGGCGGCCGGGTGTGCCTCCCGGGGTGTACTTCCGCATGCTGATGGTGGGGTATCTGGAGGGGATCGGTTCGGAGCGCGGCATTGCCTGGCGGTGTGCGGACTCGTTTTCGCTGCGCGAGTTTCTGGGATACGGGCTGTCGGAGAACCCGCCGGAGCATTCCACCCTGTCGAAGACTCGAAGGCGGTTGAGCGTGGAGGCGCACGCGGCGGTCTTCGGTTTCGTGCTGGAGCGGCTGCGGGCGTCGGGCCTGCTGCGCGGCAAGACGCTGGGCGTGGACGCGACGACGCTGGAGGCGAACGCGGCGATGCGGACGATCGTGCGGCGCGAAGACGGGACGGACTACGAGGCGTGGCTGGAGCAGCTGGCGCGGGCGTCGGGGATCGAGACACCGACGCGCGAAGACCTGGCGAAGCTGGACCGGAAGCGTCCTGAGAAGGGCTCGAACAAGGACTGGGAGCATCCGCACGACTCTGAGGCGCGCATCACGAAGATGAAGGACGGCAGGACGCACCTGGCGCACAAGCTCGAGCACGCGGTCGACATGGAGACCGGGGCCGTGGTCGGGCTGACGGTGCAGACGATGGACGGGGGAGATGTGGCGTCGCTGCCGGTGACGCTGGACGAGGCGGAGCGGCAGCTGGAAGTAGTGCAGGTAGAGCCCGAAGAAGTGGTGGCCGACAAAGGCTACCACTCGAACCAGACCATGACGGGCGTGAAGGAGCGAGGGCTGCGGAGCTACGTGAGCGAGCCCAGGCGCGGCCGGCGGAAGTGGAAGGGGAAGCGGGACGCGCAGAAGGCGACCTACGCCAACCGCCGACGGATCCGGGGCAACCGGGGCAAGCGGTTGCTGCGCCGGCGCGGGGATGAAGGTGGAGCGGGCGTTCGCGCACATGCTTGAGACCGGAGGGCTGCGTCGCGTCCACATACGGGGCCAGGAGGAGATTCGAAAACGGATGCTGGTCCACGCGGCGGCCTTCAACCTCGGCCTTCTCATGCGTAAGCGGTTCGGGGTTGGAACCCCCCGTGCGCTACAGGGCCTCGCTGCCGTACAAGCTGCGCTCGCAACTCAGGTTACAATCCACGTTTCGCGCTTTTTGCGCCGTATCCGGCGCCATTTCGCCCTTCCTGAGCCGAATGTCGCCTCCTCACGCCCGAAAACCCGCTTCCTGCACCACAACACCGCAAACCCGCGTCTGTTTTCTCTCCCAACCATCATCCGCCGGGCACCCATTTCTTCCACGGCCTGCTAGCCCCCGCCGGTCACCGGGCTCGGCGCGGGCATCTCCGTCCGGAGCACCCTCCGTAACCCAGGAGTATCCTTAAACCCGGATCCTGCGATGGGGGCCATTTGGGGCGGTGTTCTGGGGGGCGAGTGCGGAGTGGATGGAGAAGGGGCGCGGGAGCGGGAGGTATCAAGCTTTGGGGGTCACGGCAGTGCTGCAATGAGGAGACCTGAGGCGAACAGACGCCGAGTATCGGCGCGACGAGTGGCCGCGGGAGACATGGGCCCCGGGATCGTGGGTGGGACCTGCATGGCGCGCGTCGCGGCCGCCAGACTCAGGCGGGCGCCGGGGGCGGGATGTCGTGGTTCAGTCCCCGCAGGGCCGTGAGGAGGCGGAGGCGGACGGGTTCGTCGCGAAGCAACTGGAGGTAGCTCTTGCGTCCATGGGTGGTCAGCTTCGCGGGAAGCCGGAGCAGCCAGAGGCGGAGTCGCTTCGGCTGCGCCGTCCGCCAGGAGCCCGAGAGGAAGTGTTGGCGCAGCGTATGCAAGGTCTGGTAGCCCACGACGGCGAGGCTCCACAGGAGGGCGTTGCCCCCGAGGTCGTCGACGGCGGTCTTACCGGCCGAGAGTTGGGCGAGTTCCTCGATCCGCTGCTCGACGACGGCACCGCCGTTGTATCGGCGCCAGGCGGTCAGGGCGTGGATGCCCTGGATGTTGGTCAGCACGTCCGCCTGGTGGCCCACCTCGTAGGTGTCGAGCTCCAGCATTCCCTCCTCGGTCTCGACCGGCTTTCTGGTCTGGATCGTGAGGAGACGCGCATCCCAGAGCGAACCCGTCGCGCTCCACAGCTTCTCGCCCGCAAAGATGGCATCGCCCTTTTTCGAGTAGCGCCACGGGCCCCGGTGGCCGTCTAACCATCTGTGGCGAGGAACCTTAAGCAGGAAAGATACGCCCAGCTCCTCGAGCGCCCGCACTATCTTCTGGCTGAAGAAGCCCTTGTCGAGGCGCACCGTGATGTCGCCGACACCCGCGCTTGTCAGGCGTCCCACGAGTGCCTGCAGCCACTCGGTGGCCCCCTCGGCCGTGTGGGCGTTGCCCGCCCGCCAGCGCACCCCCAGGCAGTCGCCCGTCTCATTGACGAACGCCACGAGCGGGTGGTGGGAGCGACGGCCCCGCTTCTTCGGGTTGTAGCCCAGCTCCGCCCCGGCCTGCTTGTGTCCGTAGCGCACCACGACCGTCGAGTCCAGCGTCAGGGTCAGCTTCTTCGGGACGCCGCGGGCCCGAAGCGCCCAGCGCTGCCGGACCATCCTCCACAGCAGCTCGTCCAGGAGCGGGACCATGCGCTCACTGGCCCGCCGGAGCCATCTGCCGAACGTCGTGGGGTCCGGCACACGGATCCAGCCGAAGATCCGGCGCACACCCCGGCGCTCGAGGAGCGGCAGGTCATCGATCACCCCGCCGCCGTACAGCAGAAGCGCAATCCACACCTCGGTCATCAGGCCCGGCCGATAGGACCCCTTCTCCCTGTTCGCCTGACCGTCGATCCAGCCGGCCAGGCCGAACCGGTCGAACAGCTTTCGAACCAGCACCAGGCCGCCGCCGTCGGTGAGGTTCTGCGCGCTGTGCCGGACGCGTAGCGGCCGTCGCGAGCCCTGCACATGAGGCCGGCTTCCCGTATGATGATGGCGCACCTGGAGGGTGCCCTCCGTATCGAGGCATATGTTAGTATAAACCCCTCAAATATAAGGCGTTAGGAAGTGTATATCCACCCCGGCATCGCAGGATCCGGGTTAAAACGTTGTCCAGGAAGAATCCGTGCGGACGACCCAAGTCCCCGTAGACCGGATTGGATCCGTCAGGTGTTCAGGGGCCGGAGTCGTCTTCGCAGACGGTGAGCCAACGCCAGTTCTCTTGACAGTGACCTATGCCGCACGGTATGAGTTGGGTCACGTCCCCGGGCGCGTTGGGTTCCTTCAACGCGTCAGTTTGGGGTCTAGTCCTGCGGCGGGTTTGGCGAAGCGAACGAGGAGGAAGCTCTCAACATAAGTCGCTCGCACGTGGAAGCCAACGGTGAGCAACTTAGGTCTCGCAAATTGACGAGGGAGACACGGCCATGAACGCACGATTGGTGCTGTCCAGCCTGGGGCTGAGCAGCTGCATGATGCTTAGCCCTTTTGTGTTGTGGGCCCAGACGGGGGCGATCACGGGCGCAGTTGCCGCCGCCAGTACCGGCGAGCCCCTTACCGGGGCACAAGTCTTTGTTCAGGAACTGGACATCGGGGGACTGAGCCAGGCAAGCGGCCGCTTCACGGTACAGAACGTGCCTGCGGGCAGCTACTCGCTGACTGCGCAGCGGGTCGGCTATGTGACGCTGAACGTTGACGTCACGGTGGCCGCGGGCCAGACCGTGGTGATGAACCTCCAAATGGAGCAGCAGGCGATCGCCCTGGACGAGATCGTCGTGACAGGCACGGCGGGCGGGTCGCAGCGTCGCGCGATCGGGAACGCCGTCGATCGCTTGGACATTGTCGGGCTCCGCGAGGTCATTCCGGCGGCCACGGTCGATGAGGTTCTGGGAGGCAGGATTCCGGGACTGTATACCATCCAGGGTTCGGGCCAGGCGGGCATGTCTGGCTCACGGGTCCGCATCCGGGGCGTCTCGAGCCTCGGCGTCTCCAATGACCCCATCGTCTACGTGGACGGCGTGCGCATCGACTCGTCGATCAACGCCCAGGGCCTCAGCTTCTCGTCGAGGATGAACGACATCAACCCCAATGACATCGAGAGCATCGAGGTCATTAAGGGTCCGGCCGCGGCAACGCTATACGGGACCGAGGCCTCGAACGGAGTCATTCAGATCATCACGAAGCGGGGCGTGGCGGGAGCGCCTGCGTTTACGGCGCAGCTCGAGAGCGGGGCGATGTGGTTCACCGAACCGGCCAGGTTCTTTGGCGACGTCTACGGCAACCTGCCCGGCACGGGAGAGGTGATCAGCCTGAATCTGTATGAGGAAGAGGAGAAGGACAGCGGGGAGCCTCCCTTCCAGTACGGACCGATCCTGAAGGCGAACGTCTCGGTGCGTGGCGGAACGGACGTGCTCCGATACTTTGCCTCGTTCGACCGGTCGCGGGAAGAAGGATTCGTGGAGTGGAATAAGGATCAGCGCATGGGAGGCAGGCTCTCTCTGGGAGTCACGCCGATCGAGACGCTCAATTTCACCGTGAATGCGTCGTTCCTCCGGTCCGATACCCGGACTGCGGGTGGGAACATCATCGGAACGTTCAGGAGGGCCCACCCCACGGAGCGGGTCCTGGGAACCGATCCGGGCGGCCCGGATGATCCGGTGCCTCCCACCCGGGGCTTCCAGGTCCCGCTCGAATATTACGACATATATAACGACGAGAGCCTGGCCGTTGACCGGGACACGTGGAACCTGCAGGCAGACTTCACGCCCTTCGGCTGGCTGAGCAGCCGGCTCGTGGTCGGGAAGGACTACTCCAAGGAGGAGGAGATCGATCTCCTCCTGCGGGAGCCCGGTGCACCGCAGGGACACTTCGGATCGTCCGGGCTCGGACGTAAGATTATTCTGGCCTCGGACATCGAGACCACGACCGTGGACTTTTCCACGACGGCGAGCCAGCAGCTCACCGACGACATCGGCACCGCCACATCCGTGGGCGTGCAGTACTACGCCAAGGAGGACGTGGCGACGACCACCCGGGGCGACGAGTTCGCGACGAACGCGCTCTCCACCGTGGGTGCATCGGCCCGAAGGTTCGCCGACGAGGATTTCCTGGAGAACAAGACGCTCGGGGCCTACATTCAGGAGCAGCTCGACTGGCAGCAGCGCATGTTCCTGACCCTGGCCATCCGCGCGGACGACAACAGCGCGTTTGGCAGGGACTTTGACCTCGCGACGTACCCGAAGGTGAGCGGAACCTGGGTCACGAGTGAGGAGGCGTTCTGGGCGATCGATTGGATCGATCCGCTGCGATTCCGCGGCGCCTGGGGCCAGGCCGGGCAGCAGCCGGACGCCTTTGCGGCGACCCGGCTCTACCGAACCGAGCCGTCGCCGGATGGTCTGCCGATCCTGACCCCGGATCAGTTCGGCAACGCGGACCTGGGTCCGGAGAAGGGGTCGGAAGTGGAAGTCGGCTTCGACGCCGGTTTCTTTGACGGGCGGGTGAACCTCGAATTCACCCAGTACTGGAAGACCACGACGGACGCGATCGTCTCGAAGGACGTGATCGAGTCGACGGGATTCCCAGGCAAGCAGTTCCTCAACATCGGGGAGGTCAGGAACTGGGGCACGGAGCTGGGCATCGGCGTGGGGGTGCTTGATTCCGGCTGGCTGCGCTGGGACATGGGGATCAACTACGCCCACATGAACAACGAAGTGACCCAGCTTGGAGACTCGAAGCGGCTGCTCGTCCACAACCGAAGCGGGCAGTACCACGTGGAAGGGTTTCCGCTGGGGAGCCTATGGGCCCCGATCGTCGTCTCCGCGGATTTCGTGTCCGGCAACAGCGGCCCCGTCACGAACGTCCGCTGCGACGGCGGCACGGGTCCCCTGAGCGTGGAAGGGCGACCCTACATGGAGGGGGGAGCTCCGGTTCCCTGCACCGAGGCGCCGCTGCTCTACTACGGCCGAACCGGCGAGCCGACCTGGACCATACAGCTCAGTAACACCTTCACGATTCTCGAGAACTGGCGTCTCTACGTGAGTGCGGACGGTCGGGGCGGTCATGCGCAGGCCATGCAGGATCTCGCCGCTGGGCTGACTACGTATGCGAACATCAAGGACCGGATCCTGCGGGACGATCCGATATTTCAGGGCCAGGTGGCGGTGAACCGGGTCCCGACGTCCAGGTACTATGCGGGCTTCATCAGGCTTCGGGAGCTCGGGATTCAGTACAGCCTGCCCGAGTCGCTCGCCCAGCGCGCCGGAGCTGACCGCGCCTCGCTACGCGTCGCGGCGTACAATCTCTGGTATCTCTGGCAGGAGCAGGAGTACACGGACATCGTCGACGAGTTCAATCGGTTCCCGGAGAGAAGCAGCTCGCTGAGCGACTTCGCGGGGGCCGGGCACACGCATAACGCCATACCGCCGCTGCAGCGGCTGACCCTTTCACTCAACGTTGGGTTCTGAGCTGAGGAAGTGGAAGCTGCGCCGAGTGCCGGAGGACTCCGGTTCGCGGCGCTGAGCCTGACCGCGTAAGCCTGAGCAGCGGAGAGACGAAAGATGACTCGTATTCCTAAGGATCAAGGGAAGAGAAGGAACCTCCCAGCCGTCGAACGAAGTCCCGCAAGCCATCTCACGGCCTTGGGGCTCCTCCTCGTCGCGGTGAGTTTGGCAGCGTGCGACAGCCTGTTGGAAGCGAAGCTTCCCGGTGCGCTGGTCTCCGAGGACTTGAACGATCCGAGGCTGGCGGTGACGCTTGTCTTGGGCGCGCAGGCCGACTTCGACTGCGTGTATGACAATCACGTCGAGGTCATGGGTTTCTGGACGGGGGAGTTCTATGCCACCGACAACGCGGTCTGGCTCCTCGAGCCCCAGCACCGGTTAACCCCGTATTGGGAGACTCGTTGGGGTGACGGCACCTGCGAGGAAGAACGGGCCCACCACAACGGGCTGCAGACGGCCCGGGTTCAGGCCAAGACAGCCGTGGAGTTCATCCAGGAATTCGAGGGGATGACTCCCAACGAGCAGAACTTTCTCATTGGGACGGCGCTGGCGTACGAGGGCTGGTCGATTCAGCTTCTGGCGGAGGACTTCTGCCAGGTCGTTTTCGACGGTGGTGTGCCGATGTCACGGGAGGATGGGTACCGAGAGGCTCGGGACCGCTTTTCGCAGGCGATCGAGCGCCTCAGTGGGGTCACAGGGTCCCGCGTGGGCGAAGCCAACACGTATCGGTACGCATCCCTCAACGGTCGAGCGCGAGCGAACCTGATGCTCGGCGAGCTGGGCAGCGTGACCGGGGACGCGAGCCAAGTTCCAGAGGGGTTCGTGCTGGAGGCGAGCTACAACGACGCAATCGCGCGCACGTACAATAACCTCTACTGGCAGAGCAATATCGACTTCGGCGTCATCCTGAGCTGGGAGTACGCGCCCGGCCAGCACGGGGGCATGCCCGTGCCCGAAGACGCGGAGCTCCTCGGGATCTTCAAGCCCACCGGCGAAGTTGATCCGAGAGTGCCCATGATCCACGAGGGGCTCGGGGTGGGGTTTGACGCCTTCTCGGACATCTGGGTCCAGGGCAAGTATCTTTCTCGGTCCGCCTCGATTCCGGTGACTAGCTGGGAGGAATCGCAGCTCATGATTGCCGAGGTAGAGGGGGGTCAGAGGGCCGTCGGCATCATCAACATGCTTCGGGATCGGTATCCCGAGCTCGCCCCCTTCGACTTCGCGAGTAACGACGACGTCGAGATCCAGGCGCAGGTCCGCCTCGAGAGGAAGAAGGAGCTCTTCCTCGAGGGGACCCGCATGGCAGACCAGATGCGTTGGGACGAGCCGTTCCCGCAGGGCTCAAGTCCCCGAGGCCAGCCGTACAACCCGAACGTGGTCGGGTGCGTGCCCTTGCCGGACTTCGAGACGCTGACGAACCCGAACTTCTGAGCGATCAGGCACAAGGCGTTTGAAGGTGGTGCAGGGCGATTGTGGACTCTGATGTTGGGCCCTGCGCCCGAGGCTCTTTCTCCTTTTTCCTGTGCTGGTGCGGACTTCGAGTGGCCGAGTCCTTGGCGGCCGGTGCCAGGGCCGGGGAGCTGGTCGAGTTGACGCATAGTGCCGGGAGGCGAGGGATGGTGGATCGAAGCCTTAGGACGGGCGTCAGAGGTTTGATCATCGCAGTCATCCTCTTTGGCGGAAGCCTCCGGGCGCAGGAAGTCCAGCTTCTCGCCGGTGGCGACGTAGAGTGGTCGCGCCTCCCTTACAGACCGACCGTAGCGTACCTGTCCGAACCGGGTGACTGGATGGCGGTTCCCTACCTGAATATCGAGGAGAATCTCGACTCGATCCGGGCTCGAACCGGCAGGCAGGAGCTCGACGTAACGTACCAGCAGCAACACTACCTGGTCCCGCAGCCCGATATCGAGTTCGCCAGCGAGGAGGAGGAATGGCGACACTCGTTCCAGCGGACGAGAGACCTCATCCAGGGTGCGGACGTAGCGTTCGCCAACCTGGAGATGCCCATCTCGCAACGGGCGCAGGTTCAGCAGACCTCGTCCGTGGGGGCGATCGGCTTCGCGCACGCTCTGGGCTGGGCGGGCTTCGACGTGATCTCGCTTGCGAACAATCGCATGCTGGATGCCGAGACCACGGGGCTCTTCGACACGATGGAGGCCCTCTCACGAGCCGGTGTGGGGTGGGTCGGAGCCGGAGGGGACCTGGAAGCAGCCCGTATGCCCTACATCGTCGAGCGCAACGGCGTGCGGCTGGCGTTCCTGGCATACACGTACGGGGTGAGTTGGGTAGGTGTGGACGGATTCGCCCGCCCGGGCGGGGCGGGTGTCATGGCGATGGACCCACTGCTCATGCGAGAGGACATCCGGCGCGTGAAAGACGACGCGGACGTGGTGGTCCTTTCCTTCCACTGGGGAGTGGGTGCCAGGGAGTCCAAGGACATCCCGGAAGAGGCGCGCCGATTCGCTCGTGAAATGATCGAGGAGGGGGCCGACGTCATTCTTGGCCACCACGCTCACGTCCCGAAGGGCGTCGAGGTCCATAACGGCGGGGTGATCTTTTATTCGCTGGCGAACTTCTCCTTCGGCCACAGTCATGACTACTTCATCGACAACTTCGCCGCGCGCGTGACGCTTACAAGGGACGGAGTCCGCCGTGTGGAGGTCGTACCCATCGCCGGTGCCGGGCTGGATGTGACGCAACCCTACGTACTCGAGGGGGTGCGGGCGCAGCGGCTTCTTCGAGACATCCAGGAGCTGAGCGCACGGCTGGATACGGATCTGACGATCGAGGGGGACATCGGGGTGATCCTTCCCCGCTGACCGGCGGCTCCTGCAGCCTAGGCCGCCGCGGAGAATTAGCGAGTTGGACTCAACCGGGGCGTGACGTCATGGCCACCTTCACGTGCACCGCAGTAGGGGGAAGCCTCCTCGCGCTGGTGAGTGCTGCTCCTGCTTGTTCCGTTCCCGCGGAGAACGGCGCTGCACAGAGTGAGGCGGGCGGCGTGGCGGCTCTGAATCGGATTGGGACGATCGAGCGCCTCGCTGAGCGGAGTGCCTCACGACTCCCCCCGTAGAATTTGCAGGAGGTGGACCGGATCGGACGGTCTGGCCGGCAGGTCGGCGAGTGCCATTGGGTCCACACTTGACTCGCAGTGTAAACCTCTACACTGGAGAGGTCGGCACCGGTCAGCGAGTCCAGAAGTTCCTCCGCTACGGTCCCACGGGCTGTAGCGGGACCGGGAGCACGGACATCGGCCTGAACATCCTGAATAGGTGAGCCTCAACCAGGGCAGACGGGCACCTGGACGACCGCGTTACCGAGGTGGTTCGGCCAGCGCATGGTTCGTGACGGGACGATCTGCGGCACCAGGGAACCACGGGCTGACCTCTCTTCGTGGCACCGCACGGGTTGACAGTATGCTTGCTCGATTCTTTACGGGGGGAATCACCCCCGTGGGTCTGTTGACGGCCCTCGCTTGGCCGGCGATGGCTGCATCCCAGGGAACGCCTGAGCTGGAAGCGGACGAGAGCGTGCGCGTGATTGGCACGGTCCTGGATCGAAGGAGCGGCGAGCCCATTCCCCTGGTTGCGGTCGACCTTGCCGCCTTCGATTCCGCGGGTGAGCCTCTCTGGTCTGGCCTCGCCGATGGCAGAGGTCGTTTCGTGACCCGCCCGGTCCCGCCCGGTCCGTATCAGATGGAGGTCGTGGGCCTCCCCTTCACGCCGGTCTCCCATCTCTTGGTTCTCTCGGAGCCGGGAGTCGTGGACGTCCGCGTGGAGATGGTCAGGGTCGAGTATGAGCTGAACCCTGTCGTAGTCTCGGCTAGGCGCCAGAACCTCCTCGAAAGAGCGGGCTTCTACGAGAGGCGCCGCGCCTTGACAGGAAACTCACTGAATCGGGCTGAGATCGAGGGCCGCGACCCCAACCGTGTATCGGATCTGCTGCGCGAGATGCTCGGCGTGCAGGTTCGAGTCGGTGGGGTGGGTCGCGGAGCCGACATTCTCCTGAGGGGCGGGTGCAGGCCGCTCTTTGTGCTGGACGGGATTGTCCTGACGGGTACCGGAAGCCTCGACGACATCATCTCAGTCGTCGATGTGGAAGGGATGGAGGTGTACCACCAGGCGTCGGTGCCGATTGGGTACCGGGCGTTGACGACCTGCGGGGTCATCATGCTTTGGACTCGCGATCCCGGAGCCCCTACCGAACACGAGTTTACCTGGGCCCAGCTGGTCTGGGCTGGGATCGCGGTCCTCACCATGCTTGGAACGAAGTAAGCGGGGAGTCTCGGAGTACTGGGAACGCTCGTAGTGACAGCAGCATGCGAATCGGATGTCGCAGTGTTCGTCCATTCGTGCCTTCAGGCTCCTCCAGAGACCTCGAGACGCTGGGGGAAAGGAGGAACTGAGCCGTGACACTTAAGATTGACCTGCTGAGGCCCACCAGACTTGCAGCCGCAATACTTCTCGGGTCGGTGCTCGTCACAGGCAGTTGCGCCGGTCGCAGCGCTAGCCAGGGGCGATCCCTGGATGTCCTCATGGGAGAGGAGATCCGACAGACCATGGCGCCCAATCTGTACTACGCGCTGGTTGAGCTTCGTCCTCGGTGGCTTTGGCCCCGCGGCCGCTCATCAATCGTGCTGCCCGACGCCACCCAGCCAGTCGTGTACGTGTACGGGATGCGGCGCGGGCTCGTTGACGCATTGTTCGACATCAACATCAACGACGTCCGGCGGGTGGAGTATATCAGTCCTCTCGATGCCACGACGCGTTATGGAACAAATCACGCGGGCGGAGTGATCGACGTGGACCTGGAGCAGCTGTGAGGCTCGACGAACGGTCGCTCATTCGGCTTTTCTGGCAGTACGGGAGTCCTGCTGTTCGCAGAAAGCCACGCGGCGCCGTGAAACGGCGGGCCGCACAGCCTGTCCAACCCGGAGGTCCGCCACTAGGCCGTTACTGACCTAGTGGCTCGATGTGGATGATCCGACCTTGATGGTTCGCGCCGATCCACAAGCTCGATACGCCACTGCCCTCGCCCTCTTGCAAATGAATCTGGCGGATATTGGTCTCGCCGGGGAGGAGGTAGAGGTTCCACTCGCCGGTCTCTTCGTTCATCCGCGCGATGTGGTCGGCTGAGATCGAACCGGTCCACACATTCCCGGCGCTGTCGCTCTGCGCCATGTATGGCTGAAACCAGGGCATGGGCACCGGAAAGAACTCGAACTCCGGTCTCCCGGGAGCCTTGGTGTCGAGCATTCCGACAAAACTGCCGTCGAAACCGCCGAACCAGAGGCGGTCGTGGCTGTCGAACCATCCCCGTCGGCTACCGCCTCCCAGCCCCGCTTCTCCGCACGGCGGGTCCGGAATCGGATAGCGGGAGATCTCGATAGTCTTGGTATCGACGCGCCGAGACTCCGTACTGTTGCGGCTGGCCCCCCACACATTGTTCTCCGAGTCCAGGTAGTGATCGTATGCGGGTAGACTCTCGCCCGGAGCCACCGATTCAATGATGCAATCCCCGCCGTGAGGGAACTGAACGCGCAAGAGCTCGCCGCCGCGATGCATCCAGGCTTAGCCGGCGATTTGGATGGAGTTGGGCGCACTGAAGTGGCCCCCGGCGGCACAGTATTCGAAGATTTCTGCTGCCGAATCGAATACAACCACGTTCCCTCACCTCTCCTCAGAACACCTCGATACCGGCACCCGCGGCGGACACCGCCACCCGCTTCAGCACGGCACCGATGGTTGCGTCAACGCCGGTACCCAGGTCGGCGTTGCGTCGGCGTGCCGGGCGCTGGGTGTGGCGCGCGGAGCGACCCCCCCTGAGCTGCGCCGCCGGCGGTGTAGAGATAAGGATCGCGGGGCTCAGTATCAGCGCGACCGAAACTATTCCTCGCGCCACAAGCGCTGCGACGCCAACCTGGCCAACGCGCGTCTCGATTTAGCCTTCCTCTAGTCTGAGCGGCTCTCCAGCTCCACGTCGATGACCCCACCGGAATGGCCTGTACCATACCGAGTCGTGGCATTGAGGGGAGTGATGAACTCCACCCGACGCACTCTTCTTCTGCGTTAGTCCCGTATAGGGTGTACACGAAACCGTGCCGGACCCCATTTACGTCCACCACCAGCTCGCGGTCGGAAAGGTAAGGGAAGAAGAGCGGCCTCGAGGCCGAAGCCATAGGGGCCGGAGTTCTTCCGAGGCATCGTAAAGGGTGCTGTGCAACGTCACGCCGACTTGCTCTCCACTGACTACATCGGCGGAGCTACCGCGGGAAGTACCTGGAGGTGTCACACGCGGACCGGCGCATCCGAACGAAAGTAGCGCCCAGCTGAGAGAGACAGGGAACGCTTTGCGCCTGATATGGTCGGTCCAGCCAACCTCCGGTGCAATAGTTCGCCTCGCCAGTCGCCGGTTTTCAGGGAAGCTTAAGCGCCACCAAGGAGCCTGGTATCCGCTCTCGCCCCGATGCCACTGGCACAACGACGTACTGCGTGTCCTCGTGCATGTACGTCATCGGCGCCGTGCTAGAGGGTGCCGGTAGCTCGACGGAGCCGAGGAGCGCCCCCGTCCGCTTGTCTACGGCGTGGAAGCGGGCCTCTCCGCCTGCACCCTCGCCGTACATCAGGAGGCTACCTGTCACAAGGACGGTGGCGTGGCTCGCTTGTCCAGTGGTCGGCAGGTCAAGCCCCTCGAGCCTAGGATGATTCGCGATCCGCTCCGGGGTGTCCCCGTTGGGAATCCACCACAGGTGCTGGCCGGTGTTCAAGTCGATCGCTGTGATCCGCCCGTAGGGCGGCTTGAAGATCGGGAGGCCATCGACGGAGCCGAAGCCCGCCGCGCCGCTCGCCCATTCGGAGACCGTCCTGCCGGCTGTGTAGATGGAACCAGGGACGTCGCGCTCGGTGCCAGGGACGAGAACCCGACCGTTGCACGCCTTCACGGAGGCGACATAGAGGATCCCCGTCTCCGGATCCACGCCCGCACCACCCGGAATGTTCGTTCCGCCTCCGCTTCCCGGACAGGTGACCGACCCCTGCAGGCCGGCAGCGTTGTTCACGGGTAGGGGCGGAGTGAAGACCGGTCCCAGCTGGAATTCGCTCACGATCTCGAGCGCCATTTGTCGCAGCTCGGGAGTGAAATCGATGAGGTCATCGTCGGTGATGCCCTGGAGCTCGTAGCCGGCCGGGAGCGTGGGGATCGGCTGCGTGGGCGATAGCTGCTCACTCGGGACTTGGGATGCCGGAACACTCTGCTCTACGATCGGCCAGACCGGCTCGCCCGTCTCGCGATCCAGCACGTAGGCAAACGCCTGCTTCGTCGTTTGCACGAGAGCGCGGACCCTGCGTTCCTCTACGGTCACATCGACCAGATTCGGTGCTACGGGGTTGTCCCAATCCCAGACGTCGTGATGGACCATCTGGAAGTGCCAGACACGCTCTCCCGTGTGTACATCCAGAGCGACAATACTGTTGGCGAACAAATTGTCGCCCGGACGAAAGCCACCGTAGTAGTCGTTGGTCGGTGCGTCCGTCGGAATGTAGACGAGCCCCAGTTCGGGGTCGGCAGAGAGCGGAGCCCAAGCGTTCGTGTTGCCGGTCCAGGACCAGGCGTCGTTCTCCCACGTCTCGAGGCCGAATTCACCTGGGCGCGGAATCGTGTGGAACGTCCAAAGGTGCTCCCCGCTCCGGGCGTCGTACGCGAGGATGTCGCCAGGAACGTTTTCGATGCGGGTATTGAAGCGCCCTCGTGAGGACGAGTTTCCGACGATGATCACGCCGTCTACCACGATAGGGGGCGACGAAGTCGTGATATTCCCAACTTCTCGATCAATTCCGTCGTATACATCGTACGGTTGGCCGAGATCAGCCAGCATGTCCACGCTGCCTGCTTCGGGAAAACCCTCGAGCGGTACGCGGCCTCCGAAGCCTTCGAGGGGACGACCCGTCTCCGCGTCCAGGGCGTGCAGGAAGAACGCGGGTGTGGTGACGTAGATCACTCCCCGGCCATCCAGCTCGGCGTAGGCGACACCCTTACCATAGTTGTACCGCTCTGAACGCTCGTACCGGAGGGTGTGAGGTTCCCGGAAGGTCCAGAGGGTCTCACCCGTGGCGGGATCGATTGCCGCCACGGTTCGACGCTCTCCGGCCACAGTGAAGAGCTTTCCGTCGACATAGATCGGTGTCGAGCGCAGTACGTAGTCGGGATTCGGACCGAAGTTGTCGCCTCTCCAAATCCAGGCCACTTCCAGATCCTCGAAGTTGCCGGCGTTGATCTGGTCCAGAGGCGAATAACGCGTGCTCCAGGTATCGGCTCCCCAGTATCTCCATTCGCCTTGCGGATTGCCGCGCTCCTGAGCCTTTGCCGAGCCGACCAGCCCTGACCCCAGAAGCAGGGCCAGTGAAGCGAGGCACCCCCGAGCAAGCGCCCGGAGGTGAGGTGGATCCCAAGTTCTCCTCATACGCGTTCTGGTCCTTCTCGGTTAGGCACGTGACCCGATAGGGACTTCACCTATTCAGGCTGTAAAGACCGATATCCGTGCTCCCAGTTCCACTGCAGCTGGTGTCTCCGTAGCGGAGGAACTTCTGAACCCGCTGCCCGGTGTCTACCTCACCGGTGTAGAGATTACCCTGGGAATCGACCCCGATCGTGTGAACCCAGTTGAACTCGCCGATCTGCCGCCCCGAGCGTCCGATCCGGTCCAGTTCGTTGAGGTTCTCGCGGTTCAATATGAAGACGGTGCCGTTGGCAAGGTCCCCCACGTAGAGGCAGGTCTGGCCCGGATCGCTAGAGAAAGCGGCTGTGCCTGACGTACCGCTCGCGGTATGCGGAGCGATGTGAATCTCCTCCACGAACCCGCACACGCCGGGCTCCGCATTGGGATTGCTGCACACTCCCCCCACTTCGGCCGTATTGAAGACCTGAATCCGATTGTTGCCTCGGTCGCAAGCGTACAGCAAGCCGTCGCCGCTCAGCTTGGCACAGTGCAACGGACTCCGGAAGAACATCGGCGTCATGTTTCCTGACGCAAAGTCTATGGCCCACGGACCCGCGTCGTACGGATCGATCTCGGTTCCCTCCGGATCATCGACCGGATTCTGCCCGTAGGCGCCAAAATGGCCTACATACATCCCCGTCTCGGCGTCGACGATCAGAATTCTTCGGTTTCCGTACCCGTCCGAGACGTACATCCGGTTCGTCTCCGGATCGACGGTCATCTCGGACACCAGGTAGGGCTGCGGAGTCCCGTTGGGCCCGCCGTCGATGTTCTCGCTGTCCGGCCCCTCCATCCCGGCATATCCGATCTGGTAGACGAACTCTCCGTCCGCGGTGAACTTCAGAACGTGAGAATCGTCGCCGTGGGTTGGTGCCCACGGCATCTCTTGGACACCTGGTTGTTGCTGACCGATTCCATTATCCTGCCCGTTGCCCGAGACGTATACGAAGTCGTTGTGGTCCACGAAGATCCCGTGCTCGCGAGCCGGCCAAAAGCAGCCATCCGCCTCCCGACAATTCTCCTCCAAGAACCCGGGATCCGCAGGACCACCCCATGCGTCCAGTAGGTTTCCTTCAGGATCGTACTTGAGGACCGAGGGTGCGGGCACGCAGCAGCCAGAGGTCTGGTCGGCGTATGGCCTTGGATGCCCGAGCCCGCTGATAGGCGTGCCATCCGCCCTCGTGCCGGCTCTGGGGAGCGCTGCGGCCGCGCTCGACGACAACGATCGCGGCCGATGATACACCCAGATGTTGTCGTGCTGGTCCACCGCGATCCCCCCAATCTGGCCGACCCTCCAATTATTGGGTAACGGCTCCGGCCAACTGGGGTCCACCACAAGGCTCGGCGCAGTTGCCGGTGCCGGAACTCGCGGCGCGGTCCGCTCCCCGAGTCGCTCAATCGCGCCGATCTGATTCAACGCGGCGGCTGCCGACTCGCCCTCTGCAGCGCCGCTTTCCGCAGGACCGGAACATCCCCCGGCACTGACCGCCGCGAGGAGGCTGCCGAGTACGATGTAGTTGAAGTTCCTCAATTTCGTCATGACAGTGCACCCTGTTAAGTCTGTCCGAACGCTAAGCATCTCGGCGCGGTCCGCCGCGAGCGGCCTCAGCTGTTTGTCTCCCATGGGCCGCCCGTCCGGTTTTCACGGCTGCCCTGGTTTCCCTCGGGGTTTCACCCCTGCGACCCAACGCGAGCTCCGCCTGCACGGACTTCTGGTGCATGGCCTTCCCACGACTAATGGACGATTCTCTCTCCCCCCTATTCGACCCTTCGTCCGACGAAGCTGGCTCCAAGCGCATCCTGCACTTGGTCGGCCTACTATGGCCTCTGCTGACTTCTCGTTCCGGTGCGGCCCCGTCGCCCTTTCAAGCGTAAGGCGAGATCACCCCAGGTAAGACATGTGGCCTTCCCCGCACAACCACCGGATTGACACCGTCTAAGCCTCGGTCTTCAGAGCTTCGCGGTTTCTTGCCCGCTCGCCCTCCTCGGCAGTGCCTCCTATCTGATTCCTGTTCGTCGGCTCGCGGATTCGCTAGCCCCTTCGGTCAGTCCTCTCCTCACGGCAACGTCCATGC
Organism: Longimicrobiales bacterium; assembly: GCA_965218255.1. Taxonomy (GTDB): domain Bacteria; phylum Gemmatimonadota; class Gemmatimonadetes; order Longimicrobiales; family Gaopeijiaceae; genus JAAXGI01. Next base: position 203,434 of record CBDCKJ010000002.1, read on the forward strand.
GGCCCAACGCGTCACCGATTGCCCGACGCTGCGTGCCCCCCCCCCCCCCCCGAGTCACCACGATCTCGTCCAAGGCGATCGCCTGGTCCTCCATCTGGAGGTCCACCACGACCGTCTGGCCGACAATCACCGTTACGTCAACGTCTTGCGTCACATGCCCGACCCGCTGGGCAGTCACGGTGTGCAAGCCGGTGGGAACGTTGTCGATGACGAATCAGCCGTTCGCCTGCCTCAGGCCTCCGATGTCGAGTCCTTGGACGAACACTGAGTCGTGCTCAGGGCTTCACGGGTGCCGACCGCGTTGACCTGGCCGGTAACCGTGCCCGTCTGTGCCCAGAAACCAAAGGGGTTGAGCATAGCCAAGACGACCAGCCACAATGAACTCCTCCAAACAATTCGTACTCATCGTTTTACGTCTGTTTTACCACAGTGGCGAGGTCTGGTTGGTGTGAAGGCCGGACACCCCCTCACTATGGCAACACCCGCACCCTCACGTAGCCATTCGTCCAGCAGCATTGATCCCCAAGGCTGCTGTCGACGGGGTTGAAATTGTCCGAGCGAACGCGCAGCAAATACTCTCCCGGAACCGTGAATCGTGCGGTCGTTTCGGCCCGACCGTCCCCATCCGGCTCGGGTTCGGCCTCACTGAAGTCGACCAGCGCCGGCGCCTGATGTGTGAACCAGGCCACTCCCGCGTCGACCGGCTCCCGCTCCCCGTCGGGGTCGAGCCGATCGGCAACCCAGACCGTCAAGCTGAGAGGGTCTGCGACCGCCCCCTCGAGTTGGACGGGATTCTCGATGCTCCCCGTGGCCGCCGGATCTCGTGAATCCGTCCGTGGATCTCCCGGGAAAGACATCGGACCCCAGAGCTCCGGGCCGTCTTCCTGGAACTTAAGCACGGGAGGATACGACCCCATTCCCATGGGCAGATAGCCGAGCCGGTATGTCTCAGAGACCGTCCACCCTGGAACCGAATGCGTTTCGTCGTGGGAGCGTAGAGTCCACACGATCCGTCCGCCCCCTCTTGCAAAGTCTCCCGGAACCGTAACCGTGAATTCCCCCGTCCCACGCCCCGGCGGAAAGATCGTGGGCTGCCTCCCGTTGTACTCGGCTGGTTCAATGAAGTTATCCTCCCCAACAGGAAGCAAGACCGCCTCATTCCGATTCCGATTATGGAATCCGAAGGAAAGGGTGTAAGTGCCGTCCGGGTTTTCATACCACCCTTCCAAGAAAGGGCTCACAGCAAGCCCGGCCCCTGCTTCCCCCCGCTGCTGTGGAGATCCTGGCCATATTGTCCGCCCTTGCGCCTGCAAAGGTGGCCCGCTGACGGCAACAACTGTGATCACCAAGCTTCCGGTGAGCCCCCAGTTGTTCCGCATTCTAGACTCCTAGCTCGCGCGGTGGCCGCCGAGAACCGCTCGGCTGGCCGGGGCGCGCCGCGCCGGTGGAAACCCTCGAGTCATGACTCCCACGTCCCCACCCGGCGCAGAGCACCCCGTCTGGCTTGACCCCTACTCCTGATGCCCCTGTGTTCTCCTACCGCGCTTACTGGTCCCCGGTAACCGGGACTCTAGCCTCTCGCTCAGCCTTGAGCTGCTCGTACTGCTCCTGACTGAGGTGACTCACAGCGATCCAGTCGTGCTGCATCTCGTCACCGGTACGGCTTCCGGGGTAGACCCACTGCTCTGGATCTGGGTTGTTCGGGTTGTTCTCCGTATTGTCGTACCAATGGGTGAGCACCATCACCGCGCCGGCGGGAATCAGCGGTGCCGCATCCGGTTCGTAGAGGTGGCTGTGCTGCCACCATGCGTTCTGGTTGCTGACCATACTCACGACTTCGCGCTCACCGGTATCCGGGTGAAAGATCTCTATTGAGGATCCGCGGAGCCGAAGGTGACCGTGAGGCTGGAAGCTGTCGATTCGAACCGGGTGGTCCCACGAGTGGAACCCCTGGGTCATGAGTATCTCATGGGGCGGAATGATGAGGTCACCCTGCAGTCGATAGTTCTTGAGATCCTGCGAATACTCTGGCTCATAATCCTCCGGATGGAACCAGAACGCGAGTTCGGTCACTTCGTTCTCGACTGCCTCGCCCATCGGATAGTAGTGGATGCTCCACCGGACCAAGGAGTTCGCGGGAAGCAGGCGACCGGCGCCGTCCGGTATGATCTCGCCGAGCTTCCCCACGGCGTACTCTGTAAACCGGCCACCTTGGCCCTGCAGCTCACCCTCGGCGTCTGGAAGATAAAGAGTCGTGTTCGCGTGGTGCACGACTTTCCGGCCCCCAAGGGAGGGCTTCACCTCGATCGCCATCACGTACTGATCCTGATCAATCGGGATCTCGACAAGGGGCTCCCACCAGATGTCCTGCCCGATGGCCGGCACATCATACGGTTTCGCGGGAACGATCAGATCCGGTGGCCCGAACCGCTCGGTGAGTCGCCATTCAGCCGGCCCGGTAAAGGTCTTCGGCGCCGGCATATCCGCGGGATTACCCTCCGGGGCACCCTGGTCGATCCACTGAATAAACGTGGAGATCTCCTCATCGCTCAGCCGCCAATCGTTCTGGAGCTCCTGGATGCCGACATCCGTATCGTATTGGTAGGGCGGCATCTCTCGCATGGACACCTTCTCTCGAATGATCGGCGCCCAGGGGCGAACCTGGTCGTATGTCATGAACTCCATCGGACCGATCCCGTCTTCTCGATGGCATGACTGGCAGTTCTCCTGCAGTAACGGGGCTACGTCCTTTGTAAAGGTGACCTGCGGTGCCGACCCAGCCTGAGCGGCCACATCCCCGGTGATGCACAACAGAACCGCCATCCCAAGCGCGAAAGCGGCTGTCCAGGCAATCCTAGCGTGTTGCATGGTGCTCTCCTTTACGATGATGCGTCCCCTTCATTCGAATCCTACTCTCCCAGCGTGAATTGGCGCTGATATCCCCAGTCTGTCAAGGGTCCCGACACTGTCGGCCGTCCGCGAGATAGCCCTACGCCCAGACCGGACGGGTGAGCTGCCGCATGGTGCGCCCCTGATCCCATCTCGTCTCTTCGCATTGTATGAACGACGAACGGCGACGTACTGCAGCGTTTCGACGGCGATTTCCGACGTGGAAGCCTGACCCCGTGTCCACTGTTTCCAAATGCGGGCGGTTGGGCTCGGTCGGGTGACTCTCGGCAGGTTCTGATCACGCACCCGCTTCAGCCGCTCAGGGGCCAGCCGCTCCGGGTCCACGAGCACGTGACCGTGGGCAACGTGGCGATGGTCCGCTACGTCGCGGACGGTCCAGTCCATTCGGGCCTCATCAGCATCCCGGTTTCCTGGACGTCTTTGCGGCGCGTCGACGATTTCGAGCCTGTGGCGTCCGGCCGCAGCCTGTTGCGGACGGACGATCTGGTGGCCCTGCGCGAGGTGGTGGACTCGGTGCTGGCGCCGACCGAGGGCCGTGATCAGAAATGATAGCGCATAGTAATCATAACTTTGGGCGGCAGCGGGAGCTGCTGACCGGCGTGATATCCGATGTATGGACCTATCTGCATGGCTATTAGCACGGGTATGGCATGGCTACTCGTTGACATGGGCGCGATGGGAGGCGTACTATTTTATGATACCCAATCAGGGAGCTGCTCCACCATGGAAGACCGCGACCAGACCGAAAAGCGAGACCGTCTCAAGAAGGCCGGAACCCTCAATCGGAAGCCGGAAGACGTCAGAGATCCGATGTTTGCCACCGGCGACTTCTTCGATGCTCGCGACCTGCTTCAGGTCCGCTACGAGATGGTCCGGCTGGTCCGGCAGGACCGGGCCACCCTGGCACAGGCGGCGGCACGGTTCGGGGTCTCCCGGTCGACTTGCTTCCGCATGGTCAAGTCGTTCGAGTCGGGCGGGCTGCAGGGGCTAATCCCGGCGCGGCGCGGGCCACGCGGGCCGCACAAGATCACCCTGGAGATGCTGCGCTTCGTCGACGACTACAGGTCCCGGCATGGACGTGTCGGTGCGCGCCGGCTGGTGCCGCTGATCGAGGCCGAGTTCGGCGTCACGGTCCATCCCCGCGGTCTTGAGAAGGCGCTTGACCGGGCAAAAAAACCGGTGGAACCCGGGCCATGATGCGTGACGACGCCTGGGAGACCTACGAGGGCTGGCGGCGGCTCCGGCTGTCGGGCCGCGACAGCAATGCCATCGCCGCGATGCGCTTCCACGGTCTGCGGGTCGCTCTGGCCATGGTCAAAGGTGCGGGCAACCGCGTCCGCCCACCGTCGACTTCGTCTGCAGTTGTGGAACTGGCCGTCGCCGACGCGGTCATCGCCGAGGCCGCCCGCTAGGTTCGACGCCTGCGGCGAGTGTCATCGGCCCCCGTCAGCGGGCACACGGGGGAGCGTCATGCCTGATGATGGCAACGCGCAAGATCACGGCGCGTCATCTGGAGCGCGCGACTGTCGAGACCGCAGGCCGACGCTACTGCATGTACAGGGCGAACCGCTGCGGCGAAGAGGACGGGACGATCACGGAATCCGCACGCAACACTCCACGGACCCAACAAGGTGCATCATGAAACGAGATACTTGTCCGAGGGGACTGAGGTCAACTAGCTTAGTCCCCTAGTATTGCGGCGGAGTGCCGCTGAACACATCCAAACGGGGAGCTCTCGTCCGAAGTGGGAGGGGGAGCAGGGCATTGGGGACCCTCCCGACTCGGACGCTCGTCAACAGCTACAGAGCGCCTAGCACGTAGGCTCGGCCCATGGTGCTACGCACCTCCAAAGAGGATCGGCAAATGATGGAATCAACCACAATATCTCCTTGTGAGCGGAAGGCGGTTTATCGGCTCGGGAGGGCTCTCCGATTCCTGCTAGTAGGCGCGGTTCTCATTGGCGTTCCGGGCACGGTAGTCGCGCAAGGCGGGCCCGGCACAGAAAACGGTGAGTGGCGCTATCTGGGTGGGGACGCGTGGCACACGCGCTACTCGCCCTTGGACCAGATCAATGCAGACAACTTCGAGGATCTGGAGGTGGCGTGGCTCTGGCGGGCCGACAATTACGGGCCTTTCTCTCTCGGCGTATCGCGGTCGACGCCCTCCTACGTGGATGGGATGCTCTTTACCGTAGCGGGTGAACGCCGCCAGGTGGCTGCGATCGATCCGGCGACGGGGGAAACCCTTTGGACCTTCCGGGAGCCGCATACGACACGATTCGAACGCTCTCCCAGGATTGGTTACGGCAAGGGCGTGGCGTACGGAGACGTGGACGGGAGGGCCGTCATCTACATCCAGACCCCCGCGTTCTTCCTTTGGGCTCTGGACGCGAAGACGGGGCGACCGCTGGAGAATTGGGGGGAGCCCATACCGATCGAGGGCTTTCCTCAGACCGGGGGAGTGGATCTGGTGACGGACCTGATCGCGGATTGGGATCCGTGGCTGGAGTGGGATGAGGAGTACGATCCGGACTTCGGGATTCCACGGGAGCTGGGATCCATCACGGCCTCTTCGCCGCCGATCGTGGTGAATGACGTCGTTGTGGTGGGCAATTCGGCGGAGCAGGGGTACCGGCAGACGCGGGTGGAGATGGTGCCGGGAGACATCCTCGCCTACGACGCACGCACCGGCGATTTCAAGTGGAAGTTCCACGTCATTCCGAGGCCTGGCGAGTTCGGTCACGAGACTTGGGAGAACGACGCGTGGGAGTATACCGGGGACGTATCTTCATGGGCTCCGATGTCTGCGGATCCCGAGCTCGGCATTGTCTACATTCCGACGAATCCGCCCACGATTGACTTCTATGGTGGATTCCGCCCGGGTGACGGCCTGTTCGGGACGAGCGTGATCGCGCTGGACGTCCAGACGGGCGAGCGGGTGTGGCACTTCCAGACAGTGCACCATGACATCTGGAACTTCGACAACCCCACCGCGCCGATCGCGATGAACGTGGTCGTAGACGGGCAGCCGATGCCGATCGTGGTCCAGACCACGAAGCAGGGGTTTGCCTACACGCTGAATCGGGAGACCGGGGAGCCGGTCTGGCCGATCGAGGAGCGTCCGGTTCCGCAGTCGGACGTGCCGGGCGAGCAGCTGTCTCCGACGCAGCCATTCCCCACGAAGCCTCCAGCGTACGAGATGCAGGGCCTCACGGAGGATGATCTCATTGACTTCACGCCGGAGCTGAGAAGCGAGGCGATGGAGATCATCCAGAATTACAAGATCGGGCCGCTGTTCAATGCGCCCATCCAAATGGGTCATCCCTCCGGGCTACGTTCATTCGTGAGTTGTCCCAGTGGGTCTGTGAACATCCCGCATCCAACGTCGGCCGATCCTGAGAGCGGGATTCTGTTCGTGTCGACGAGCAGGGGGTGCAGATCCGAGCGAATCGTGCCCGGAAGGGAAATCGACGATCCCGACGACATCATGACGACGGGCCAGACGTTCGCAGAATTCGCGGTGATAGATCGCGGAGACTTCCGGGGTCCGCAGGGCCTTCCTATCTTCAAGCCTCCCTACAGCCGTGTCGTCGCCATCGACATGAACGCGGGCGAGTTCCTGTGGGAGGTGCCGGATGGGGAGACCCCGGACCGCATTCGTAACCACCCGGCTCTCCAGGGTGTGGACGTTGGAGACACCGGGACGACCGGTGGGGGGATCACGATGGTCACCCGCACCCTGCTCTTCAACGCGACTCAACTCGGGGACGGCTCGCCGGTGCTCCGTGCGATGAACAAGTTGACGGGAGAGCTCCTGGGCCAGATCGATCTTCCGGCAACGGGACAGTACGGGATGATGACCTACATGCACGAAGGCCAGCAATACCTGGTCGTGCAGGTGGCCAGGCCACCGGAGCTGCCAGGATCCCTGGTGGCGTTTCGACTCCCCTGACCGGTTCCCTTGAGGTGCCCAGCCAGAGCCCGGGGATCGGTATGGATTTCTTAGCCGCAGTGGCGGACCCACCGGCACCATCACAGAGTCGTGCCGGCGAACCTGTTGTCACGCGCTCCTCCATTCACGGAGCGCACTCGAGAAGGCCTACTGTTAAGGAGAGAATGATGCGGAACCTGCTCAAGGCGGTGTTGGGTCTCCTGGCGTGCGGTTTGCCAGTTTGCGGCCAGCTCCAGGCCCAGGCGGCCTACATCCCATATCACGAGGGCGAGGGATGGGACAACCTCCCGGCGATGGAACAATTCGGACCCCTGACGGGAGGATTCCCCGACCCGGACGGCAGGCACATGTGGCTCTTGGGCCGGTGTGGGACGAACAACTGCGCGGACAGTGACCGGGATCCGATCCTGAAGATGGACCTCGACGGGAACCTGGTCGAGAGCTTTGGCGGCGGCCTGTTCGCCTTCACTCACGGCTTCTACCTGGACGATGAAGGATACTTCTGGGTCAGCGAGGGTGCACCGGACGGTGATGCGCGCGCGGAGCCCGGCTACCGACGAGGCTTGGGACACCAGGTCTACAAGGTGAACCAGCGGGGAGAGATCGTGATGACCCTCGGTGAGGCCGGGGTCTTCGGCTGCGACGAGACACACTTCAATGGTCCTGCCGACGTGGTGGTCGCTCCCAATGGGGACATCTGGGTCGCAGACGGGCATCGCGGTGGAAACAATCGCCTCGTGAAGTTCTCGCCCGATGGCGAGTTCCTGCTGCAGAGGGGCGGATGCGTCGGGGACGAGAGTAAAGAGCCGGGAATGTTTGACGATCCGCACGGACTTGCGATCGATTCCCAGGGGCGAATCTTCGTTGCCGATCGGGGCAACAGCCGGATCCAGATCTTCGATCAGGACGGCGAACTCCTGGCCATTTGGACGCAGTTCGGCAAGCCGAGCGGCCTCGTCATCGATCGAAACGACGTCCTTTATTCTGTCGATGGGCTCTCTGGTCTCGAACGTCCCGGCTGGAGAGACAACCCGGGGTGGGAACAGGGCATCCGCATTGGAGACGCCCGAACCGGGTGGGTGACTGCCTTCATTCCGAACCGCGCTTCAGCCGGGGGAGCAGGGCTCGAGTTTCTCGGAGTGGACTTCGAAGGCAACATCTACGCGAACGATCTCGCCCGGGAGAACGTGTCTAAGTACGTACGATTCAAGCCATTAGCGGTGACGGAAAGGTAATCGAAGATCCCGGGCCGCGGCGGAAGACCGAGAGCGCCCGCTGCGGCCCGGGAGGTCTGGTCGGTCGGTCAGCGGTCAGTGCCCCGTCAAGGTGCTGCGACCGGAGAAAGGGGACACCAGTCGGCCAGTTCAAGTGAGCGCCATCGTTCCCGAGCAAGAGTCTTTCCCCCAGGGTGAGGACCAGCTCCTCACCGTCATTGGTGAGCTTGACATACCTGGTGGAGAAGGTCGTCCACCACCCAGACGTGCTTCTCAGGATTGTAAGGGTTCCTAGCTACCCGGGTTGAGGTGCATGCCCACCCGGGGAATATAGGGGATCCCATTGTGATCCCAAGCGTCTACGATCGCGCCGCTGCCATCGACGACGTAGATGCAGGGGCAAGGCGTGGCGACAACGCTAGCCCTTGCCTGGCCGTTCGCCTCCAAGAAACTCGAGGTCGAGACATGAGGATTGTGGCTTTGGGGCGCACGGACAGCCTCCGGCGCGGGGTGCCGGGCCCACATGGCGGTCGCCTTGCTCGGGGCGCTCTGGGCCACACCTGCTTCCGCTCTGCAGGAGAGCCGGCAGCTCTACGCGGTTGCGGCGGTCCGAGTGGACGAGGCGCCGGTACTCGACGGAGCGCTGGATGATGCCATCTGGCTGCGTGCTTCGGTGATCGACCAATTCGTCCAGCAGGAGCCCGAAGAAGGAGTGCCCGCTACTGAGCGCACCGAGGTCTTGATTCTCTACGACGCCAAGAACCTCTACATCGGCCTTCGTGCCCACGACTCCCAACCGGGGTGAAAGCGGCTTACGGGAAAACCGTACGAGCCGTTTGAGCGGCGGACGGAGGCCAGCCCCGTGGGGCGCCTCCTTCCGACCCGACACAGGATCCTCCAAGAGGATCACCCCGTGCGTGAACGGCGGGGTCAGCTCACGCCTCCCGAGTACACGAAGCCCGAGCTCGTGGCCACGACACCGAACCAGACCTGATCGTCGGACATCACCCGGCTTCTCGGACCCGAGAAGTGGGCGTACTACTACCTCTACGTCCTCATCGACATCTTCAGCCGGTACGTGGTCGGATGGATGGTCGCCGACCGTGAGAACTCCGCGCTCGCCAGCCGGCTCATCCAGGAGAGCTGCCTCAAGCAGGATGTCCTGCCCGAGACGCTGACCCTGCACTCCGACCGCAGGGCCGATGACCAGCAGGCGCACGGCCCAGCTGCTCGCCGACCTCGGGATCACCCGCTCGCTCGGCCGTCCCCGGGTCAGCGACGACAATCCCTTCTCGGAAGCGCACTTCGAGACCGTCAACTACCATTCCAACTTCCCCGGACGCTTCGTCGACATCGGCGCGGCGATCGACTTCTGCCGATCCTTCTTCCCGTGGAACAACAACGAGCATCGCCACGGCGGGATCGCGATGCTCACCTCGGCTGACGTCCATCACGGTCGGGCCCGTGAGGTGCTCGCCCAGCGTGAGCGCACTCTCCAGCAGGCGTGGTCCGGACACCCGGAACGCTTCGTGCGGGGAATCCCTAAGCCCCAGCCTCTCCCAACGGAGGTCTGGATCAATCCACCAGCTGCGGGCCCGACACGGCTGCCCGCTCACTAGATTAATGGCTCCGGGTATCTCGTTGCTGTCAACAGGCTCCGAGGACTGCAGATACACATTCGCCGGAGGGGTTGATCTGAATTGTCCCGCGCCCCGAATCGCTCCGAGTTGACATTGGGCAAACGGAGAGCTACGTATGAATTCATACGTCGACCAATCTCGTCAGCTCTCGTTACAGTTCTTTCGTTTCGCGGCAGGCCCTCGGAAAAGGCGGAGGTTTCGATTATGAATAGGCACTGCGGTCCGGGTATTGCACCTGCGGGCGTCATCGGAGTAATCGCGCTAGGATTAGCGATTTGGCCAGGCCAACAGGTTGTTCACGCGCAAACGACCGCGGCAGCGCTGACTGGCTCGGTTACATCGGCGGCGGAAGGGAGCATGGAGGGGGTGCTGGTGAGCGCCAGACGAGAGGGCGCGACATTCACCGTCACCGTCGTCAGCGACGCTGCCGGCGCGTATAGCTTCCCACGCGACAGGCTGGAGCCGGGCGAGTATACAGTCGGGGTCCGGGCCGTGGGCTACGTGCTCAGACCTTCGACGACGGCCGTGCAGATAACGGGCGGTCAGCCTGCGAGGTTGGACTTGCGCCTCGAAGTAGCCGAACCGCTGGACAAGGCGTTGCAGCTCTCGAGCGGGGAATGGCTGATGAGCTACCCGTTGCCGGTCGAGACGACGTTCAACACGGTGAGGGACTGCACCCGCTGTCACCACCAGGCAAAGGTAGCGATGTCTCGGTTCAACGAGGAGGAGCTCCTCCACGTTCTGCAGCGAATGAGCTACTACTGGATCGGCAGCACGCCGGTGACCTACCAGATACCGGACCGCATCCTGCCTGATTTGGGGAGGGAAGGCGGCGCAATGGTGCGGCCGCCCATTGCACTGGAAGTCGCGCAGGCCGAAGCGGTGGCGTCGATCAACCTCAGTCAGGGTGCGTGGCAATACCCCCTAGAGACCTACCCGCGGCCGTCTGGCGACAATACCCAAGTCATATACACCACGTACGATCTGGCTCGGCTTACCGCCAGGCCCCACGACGTGAAGTTGGGCCTCGATGGAATGGTCTACTACGACGACTTCAACGCCCATGTGCTTGGGAGGGTGAACCCAGAGACCGGTGAAGCGACCGAGTATCGGTTCGATCCAGAGCAGCTTGAGAACGAAGGGCCCCTGCAGAACTGGGGTAACCGCGTTCTCAAGCGTGATAGGGAAGGCAGATTCTACCTGACTCCCCCTGGCGTGAGGCCCGGACCGGGGTATGTCGTCCGCTTTGATCCGGAGACGGAGCAGTTCGAGTATTACGCAGATGGCGGTTCGTTCTCAGCCCCTGAGTCAATGCACGTAGATGGCTACATATGGGTAAATGGTGGGGGGCGGGGACTTCGACGAGCGCGGATGCATGGTGACGGGGAGTGGACGCAAGAGCCCCCTGTTCAGGCTGATCGCAACTTGTCCGCCTACGACATGTATGTGGACTCACAGAACAACGCGTACGGTGCGAGTCGCGGAAGCACGGAGTTCTGGCGCGTTGACGCCGAGACGCTCGAGGTCACCTATTACCCGATTCCTGAGAGCCCCCGCGGCGATCCGGGGCTCGGGACGGGTAGCCGAAGGGGCATGTTCGACAGCCAGGACCGGCTCTGGTTCGGCGGTTTCGACGGCGATGTCGTAGGAATGCTTGATCCGAGCCTACCCAACGATCGGGCGATCACGCTGTTCCCGACGCCGCTTCCCTGGTTCCAGCCCTATATGGCGCAGAACGACGACGATGGTTACACCTGGACGGGCTCGATCTCTTCCGACCATGTGGCGCGGTTGAACGAAGAGACTGGAGAGTGGAACGTCTACCTCCTGCCCTCCACGACAAACGTACGCCAGATCCATGTGGCGCGGGACGAGGACGGCATCTCCAGCCTGTGGGTGGGCATGAATCACCAGGGCAAGATGGTTCATATCGAGCCGCTGACCCCGTAACTGTCCATTTTGGTAGACGTCATCAGCCTCCACTACCCTGGTGGAGGCTGATGACAAAAACAGCAACACCGGCACCCCTCGCTCATCCCTCAGAAATGGCTTGGATCGCGCCTATCCTGTCCCGTCCGGAGGGGCTCGCGGCGTGTGGCGCGGTCCTCCCCAACGCAGACTCGAACGAAACCTTATCATGAAGTCCCCACCTAGCCCAGTCTACCAACGGCAAACTAAACTGGTTTGGGATCAATGACTTTGGAGTTGACCCGGCGGTCTCAACCGCTGAACGCAATATCTTGGCAGTCGTCGAACCACTGCCATGGGGGATGCAATGCGTCGTCGGGAGAAACGAGGGAGGTTGTGCACGGCGGATCGAGGGGAGATCCAGCTCCGTATCGGAGAGGGACAGACTCACTTGGAGATTGGAGGTAGTCGAGAGCGTTGGCTGTTCGACCAAGATGATCCAGCGGTTCCTAGGCCTGAAGCAAGCGTGATGGGGTTGTAGGGTCTATTTATAAGTACCGGAAAAGACTTATCCTGGAAGTGGTTAGAAAGATTCCTACGCGAGTCGCCGAATCCGACCAGCAGGCCTTTCCGGTGAAGCCAATTTCGTACAGACAGAGTCGAAAGAACAGTGCCCGTCAGGGACGGAAGGCGAAGGCGCGCCGAGCCAGAGCACGGGGTGGGCGAGCTCGGTCGCAGCCGGTGTTCGGGCTGGGCCGGATCCACCTTGAGATCGAGGACCGGATCGGCGCGATGAGCTTCAGTGGGATCGGCGTGATCCGGCGTGTGGTCACAAAGCACGATGGAGTGGACGCCCCCCCCTACACCGGGCGCCAGCGTGCACCGGGTGAGGAGAACGCACGCGGGGTGCGTTCGGGCCGCGAGAGGGGGGGATTCATGGGCAAGGTGGTCAGCATCATCGGCATCGACATCTCGAAGAGGCACTTCCAGCTGCACAGCGCTACGGCGGACGGTGAGCCTGTGCTGCGCAAGAAGCTCACGCGCTCGAAGCTGCTCGGGTTCCTCGCCGGGCAGCCCGTCTGCCGGGTCGTGATGGAGGTGTGCGCCAGCGCCCACCATCGGGGGCGGATGATCCAGGAGCTCGGCCACGAGGTCCGCCTGACTCCCCCGGTGTATGTGAAGCCTTTTGTGAAGAGGCAGAAGAACGATGCCAACGACGTGGGAGCGATCGTCGAGGCGGCTCAGCGGCCGACGATGCGGTTCGTGGCCGTGAAGACCGAGGAGGAGCAGGTGCGCTCGGTGGTGTTCCGGGCCCGGGAGCTCCTCGTGTACCAGCGGACATAGACGATCGCCTCGGGGTCCACCTCACGGAGTTCGGACTCGTCGCTCCGCTTGGGACCCACAACGGCGGGAGACTGGAGGAGGCGTTCGCGGAGTGCGAGAAATCCTTCCCGGCGCTGGCGCCTGCCGCCATACGCCTCCTCATCGAGCGGATCCACGATCTGGATGCGGACATCGATGAGACGGACCGGGAGATCCGTCGGATCGTGAGGGAAGATGAGGCGCTCCGGCGCCTGATGACGATCCCGGGGGTGGGTGAGCTCACGGCGATGGCGGTGCACGCGCCACCGATGGAGAGATTCCCCAGTGGACGTGACTTCGCGGCATGGGTTGGGCTCACGCCGCGCGAATCCTCGACGGGTGCCCGCCAGCGGCTGGGGCGGATCACGAAGATGGGACAGCGCGATATCCGGAGGCTCCTGCACCTGGGGGCGACGGCGGTCATCGCGAGTGCCGTTCGGCGGGGGCAGGTCGCCGATCCCTGGTTTGCCCGGATGCTGAACGAGAAGCCGAGGAAGGTGGTTGTGGTGGCTCTGGCCAACCGGATGTCATATGCTCAGCCGACACCCTGCCCGAATCGACCGAAGGGGATCTCTCCGGCATCCGTGCCAGATGTTCTCGCCGCAGGGAGGAAACACAGGTCGCGATCTGTTGGCCGACAAGGGCCCTATGCGTCGCCCTACAACCCCATCCAGTAGTCCACCTTCACGCTGAAGACGTTCTCCGTGGGCGCTCCGACGAGGGCGCTCAGGTCACGACCCAAGGCAAGGTCGCCCACGGCGGCACGCTCGTCCTGGAAGCGCTGCCAAACGATAAAGAGCCTCGACCCGGGCCGAAATTCCCACCGGAGCACGGCGTTGATGATCAGGGATCTGAAATTGAAATCCTGATTGCCGAAGGAGTGGTCCGCAGTACCATCGCCGTCGAAATCAACGTATTGGAAATGGTCTTCGCTTTCGCAACTGCGCCCGCTCTGGCAGGCATTGCCGCTGGGTGTCTCGATCAGAGTTCCCTCCTCGAAAGGAGCGAACCGGAAAGTTCTCGGTTGAATCAACTGCTTGTAGCGGCGGAAATCTCCCGAGGCGACGAAAGGTTGAGCGAATAGCTGCAACGTCAGGTTCGGTGAAAACGCCAGCTCCGTCCGTGCTTCCATGGCCAGCTCACGTCGGTCCACGTCTGCGAAGAGATAGCGCCGCCCGTAAGTAGGCTCAAAAGGCACCGCCGAGCTGCCGGTCGCGTACTGAGTGTTATCTCGCTGGTGAGTGAAACTGGGACTGACTTGGATCTCCCAATTCGATCTGGGTCGAATCGCCGTCCGTAACTCGACCCTCAAGAGATGGCCACTTCCCTCGGTGTAGTTGTTGTAGGTCAGAGTAGGCTGGAAGTTGATCGGATTTCGAAGATCGGTACTCAGGACGAGTCGGCTCTCCCAGTATGATGGCAGTTTCATCACAGGCCCCCCGCGCGTGTGCGTTGGGCTTTGCTGGGCCGGGAAATGTCCGATGTACGGGCGCAACTGCCAGAAGTTGAGAAACTCAAGATCGACGTTGAAGCGGAACCTCGCCTGATACTGTGCGCGCCGCCACGAGCGGCTGGACCAAGGGTCGGCGAGAGCGTCGTGGCTCCAGTCGCGGGTGGTATATAGGCTGAGGCCGTAGCTGCGGAGCAGGTCTCCAGGTTGGATCTCTCGATAATTGATTTGTCCACCGATGTTCAGAGATTCGGGGTCCCGGGTGAAGCCTACGTCGTTCATCGCGATTTCCGGACTCACCTGTCCGAACCATGCCGCACCGGTCCAGTGATCGCCCCGCTGGCGTTCGAAACGCAACCGCCACTCGACGCCCGTCAGATGGGTTGAAGCGGGGTCGAATTCCACCCACCTGGCATCCGGACGGGTGAAGTAGTGCGTGGGATCCTTCTGAACGCGGGCGATCGCGGCCGTGTCTCCTCGGACGTGCGTCGCGACGAAGAACCCGATCAGGGCCCACTCACGCTCTCCCCACCGGTGGACGAAGTTGACCCCAGCACCATAGGCGGAGTTCGGGAGGGCGCCGTACGCTCCACCCCGCTTGAGCCCACGATTCAATCCCACAAAGAGGGCGCCGATCTGGGAGTCGCCCTGGTTGTAGTCCTGCTCCAGGCCAACCACGCCCCAAGCGTTCTGGGGCTCAGCGATGAAGCTCGACAACGTGCCGCCTTCGACGTCGTAGGCCCTTCCTTCCTCCTCCTCGCTCAGCGCTCCGAGTACGCCGATGGAAAGGCCCCCGGGCGTGCGCCCAGTGAGCTTGGCCGCTCCCAGTATCGTCGTCGATGTCGGAATGTCGCTAAAATCTGCCCCGCTGCCCGCATTGCCGGCGGGCGTAGGACCGATTCTCCGGCTGAAGAATAGCTGATTGCCCCCGGAGACAGGGAAATCGAACAGCTGGCGGTCTTCGACGAAGAATGGCCGCCGCTCCTCGAATCGGGTCTCGAAGGCAGTGAGGTTGATGACGGCCGGATCCGACTCCACCTGTCCGAAGTCGGGGTTGAACGTGGCGTTCAGATTGAAGTTCCCTCCCAGGCCCCAGGTGAGGTCCCCTCCGAGACTGAAGTTGGTATCCCTCCCGTCAAAGAACGGGTCTCCCGGGTCCGACGGGGCGGCACGAGTCGTGGAGTTGAGGTAGGGAACCACCTCGATGCTTCCCGGAGCCTCGGTGATCCGCAAACCCGTCAGTCGACCGAATTGGCTAACCAAGCCCTGCTGGAGGCGAGAAACGAGGGAGAAGTGTAGCACCTCGTTGGAGACGACCCTTCGGCGGATGAAGTTGACCCCCCAGGTCTGGGCCTCTTCTGCGGCCTCGAGCCGGAGCTGTGAGAGCGGGATCCGCATCTCCAACGACCACCCTCGATCGTCCCTGTAGACGGAGGATTCCCACACCGTGTCCCACGAACGGTCTTCACGGGTGTCGTCGAAGAGAAGCCAGTCCGATTGCACCCCGCTGGCGCTGACTTGAAACACGAAGCCGGTACGCCGATCCAAGTTAGAATCCAAGAGGATCGTGAAGTAGTCGAATTGGCCTTCCTGATCCCTTCGGACAAGCTGGTCCCGAACGTTGGAGGGGTCGGACTCAAAGAGGCGCGCACCCACGTAGAGCGCCTCCTGGTCGAAGAGGATCCGGAGTTCGGTGGGCTCTTCGGGAGGCGCACCTTCGGTGGGTTGTTGCGCGACGAATCCCGTGGCCATCGGTGCCAAGGCCCACGCGTCCTCGTCCAGAACGCCATTCACCTCTACGCTTCCCTCCCGGGGGGTCGCCTGAACGGTGGGAAGGATGCGGTCGGCCTCAGAGGTCAAGATCGCTTCCGTCCGCGCTCCCTGTTCCGGATCCGGCCGGTCGTTTCGCCCCTGCGGATTCTGGGCGGTGGCCTCTCCGGGAAGGGCTGCGCCGCAAAGGAGAGCCCACAGAAAGGGTCCGACGGTCCATCCCCACGAGGGGGCGATCCGCACCCGCATTCCGCATCGGTCCACTGGCCTCTCGACGTTCGCCATTAGACAGTCCGAGTCCCGCACCACCGAGACACCTTAACGTGTCTGTGGTACGGTCCAGGCCCTGCGTTGGGGCTGCCGGGGCTTTCTGGCCGGCGCCTACAGGTCGGGTAACCCCCGCCATCATTCGCCGGAACAGATCTAACCGTCCGGCCCGATCCCACGGTCTTCCAAGTCAACGGGCTAGGTGTACGATGCCCACCGGGAGGCGAGCCTAGTCTAGGGGCACCCACTTCTGGAGACACCCACCGGACGGGCTCGTGTCACACCCACCGGTCAGTCCCGCGAAGATGTTTCCGAGGTTGTCCGCCGCCATGCCTTCGGGCCGGGTACCCGGTATGAAATACTGCAGAGAGCCATCGACGCGTCCGACCCGAACGCCGACTTGGAAGCCGGGGTTACGAACACCAGAAAGGCCTTCCGGCGAGATAGCCGGCCCTGGGATTGCGGCTCCGGATTCGGAATCGGAGACCACCAACCTGCCGTCGTTCAACACGGTTACCCCACTGGGGCGACCGAAGTGACGCCAGTCGTCCACGAAGTTCAGGTCTCCATCCAGGATCTGAATCCGGTTGTTCGACCGGTCTGCCACGAAGAGGCGACCGGCAGCGTCGAGCGCCAACGAATGGGGTCCCATGAATTCACCCGGCCCAGCCCCGAGATGGCCCACCTCCCGGACGAACTCCCCGTCGGTCGTTACAACGACGATCCGGTCTCCGTCCTGTTGGGCTGTGGAGGGTCGTGGCCAGTGACCGTCCGCGATAATGACGTTACCGTCTCCCGCCACCGCGCAGGCCGTTGGCCCGATGAACGTGTCCGCTCGGTCGGCCCGCGACACGCCCGCCTGACCCAGGCTCATCAGCAACTCTCCTTCTTGACTGAATTTGTGAATCTGAAATCCCCGGCCCCGAGTGGAGACGTCGTCCCCGAAGGGACCGCTGTCACCGGCCCACAGATTCCCGTCCTGGTCCATACAGAAGCCGTGCGCCTGGACGATCGTACCCCTCCCAAAACTCTTTTCAACCTGGCCGTCGGCGTTGATGTACACGATCGGCGGCTCCGACCGGAAGAGCATCCAGGTGCCGCCTGTGTCGTCCGGAATAATCCCGATCGCGGCTCCCCACTCCATGTCCGGCGGAAGTGTGGGCCAGTTCTCTACGATGCGGTACGGACTCTCCATCGTTGTCGTAGGGCGTCGAGAAAGGTCCTGCATCTTCTGAACCTCCGCCTGTCGCTCGGCAGACAGTGCGCCCGCGCCGGCCTGTGCGGACAGTGTGCTTGCTCCCACGAACAGGGCCGCCAGGCCTAGGCACATTCCGAGTCGAACGAGACCGTATGGTGACATGTGGGATATCCTCCGAGATCAAATCTCTTTGTTCGAGAAGCGAATTGAGGTCGACGCAGAGTCAATCATATAACGCGGAAGCGCTACTCGACAGAGAGCCGAACGGCTCGAGCATAAATGCTTCTTCAAACTCAAGACAGCGTAGCACTCAGAGTATGACGACTTCATGCTGGGATCGATGGCGAGAGACGAGGTTACGACACTCAATCTGGTAGCCAATAGGGCCGCCAGCCACGACGTCATATGACACCCGAGGTGCGTCGTCGTTGACACGGTCTTGCCGTCGACATTAGAGTGCTTCTTGCCCACGGGCGCCACCGTGGGATACGGACCACCACCTGGAATCCCCGCGGGAGCGCGCCGCTCCGATGCGGACACGAGCCCCAGATCCGAGTACGTAGACGTCGTCTCGTACATGCTCTCAATCAATGACGTTCCGGCGGGAGAGACGGCGTTGCCATCCGACCCAGCCGCGTTGGGTAAAATGCAAGTGCAGGCGTCCACCCCATCGGTCGTAATCGCAAGGTTGGAGTATTCCATCGTGCAGCGTCTGTTCTACGGGAGCCTTCTCATCCCCTGGCTCTGCGGCTGTGCCGCGGAGGACACGGCTGTCCAGGGGCCGGCGCGCGGCATGCTGGATGTGGACGAGAGCGCACTCTCCCAGCCCACCTATGAGGTCCTGGTAGAGCGGGACATTCGGATCCCCGTGCGTGACGGGGAGGAGCTTTCGGCGGACATCTTCCAGCCGGACGGCCCCGGGCCTTTCCCGACGCTTCTCCTGCGGACGCCCTACGGAAAGGAGATCTCTGCGAGGATGAGCCGGGGGGGCCTACGACGAGGACTACTTCGCGACTCGCGGATATGTCGTCGTTCTGCAGGACTTGCGGGGACGATACGACTCGGGCGGCGAGTGGACGTCGAGCCGTTCCGGAATGAGGAGGACGACGGACACGACACGGTCGAGTGGATTGCCCAGCAGCCCTGGAGTAACGGCAGGGTCGCGGGGCTGGGGCAATCCTACTTCGGGATCACTCAGCTCCTGATGGCAGTCCCGGGCAACCCTCATCTAACTGCCATCGCCCCCATCATGACCACCGTCGATGCACACAACAATTGGATCTTCAACGACGGGGCGTTCTATTTCTCGTTCGCCCTGGGATGGGGAACGGGCTTGGGCGTCCGGCCCGAGGAGGCGCAGCGGTACAGGGAGGCGGAGCGGACCGAGATTCCCCAGGAGCACCTCCCTCTGCGGGAAGCAGACGTGCTCCAGGTCGGCCAGGTGATTCCGTACTATCGCGACTGGATGCGGCATCCCACGAGAGACGAATATTGGTCAGATCGGAGTCCGACCGACCGTCTCGCCGATCTCTCGGTACCGGCCCTATACTACACCGGATGGTACGACTTCTTCCTCAGGGGCGCGCTGAACGACTACGTGACCATCAAAGAGGAGACGCGCAACGATGTGGCTCGCGACGGGACGCGGCTAATCGTGGGACCATGGGCGCACTACACGTCCCGCGACGGTCCCCCCGGGGGGCTGGGCGATAACGTGGACTGGGGTCCCGAGGCGCTCGCTCTGGACCTAGCCGACGTGGAGCTCCGTTGGTACGACCACTGGCTGAAGGACATGCCGACAGGTGTCGAGTCCGAGCCGCCCATCGCGATCTTCGTCATGGGCAAGAATGAGTGGCGATACGAGAACGAGTGGCCGCTGGCCCGTACGCAGTACACGGAGTACTACTTTTGACAGTGAGGGGACAGCCAACACGCTGGAGGGAGACGGCATCCTTTCCTCCGAACCACCGGTTGGCGGAGAAACAGATAGCTTCACCTACGACCCCGCCGATCCGGTGCTGACCGTTGGTGCCGACGCGGACCAGTCGGCCGTCGAGACCCGTGAGGACGTACTGGTGTTCACGAGCGAGCCGCTCACCCATCCGCTAGAGGTCACGGGCCCACTCACGGTTTCGCTCTTCGCGTCCTCCACGGCTCGAGATACCGATTTCACGGCAAAGCTCGTCGACGTCCACCCGGACGGATTCGCGCAGCCGGATCCAGGAGGGCATCATCCGGGCACGGTACAGGGAGTCCCTAGAGAGGGAGCAACTCCTTGAACGGGGCGAGATCTACCAGTACACGATCGACCTTTGGGCGACGAGTAACGTGTTCTTACCGGGTCACCGGATTCGGGTCGAGATTTCGAGCAGCAACTTCCCCCGTTTCAACCGAAACCTGAACACCGGCGTGGACCCGTACACGACCACCGATATGGTGCGGAGCACCCAGACCATCTACCACGACACAGATCATCCCTCTCACATATTGCTTCCCATCATTTCCCCTTAGGCGGCGGGGCCCTAGGGAAGCTCTCCGCACACGCAGTGTGGGCTGCAGTGTGTGCAGATAACAGGCAATGGATGCGGCCGAAATAGGCTTCGCTGACCCCGCGAAGTGGCCGCGAGACGCTCATTTCCGGAGCTACCGAGGTTAGAGGGCGCACATCGTCCCCGGGGGCATCAGCTTGCGACGTACCATGTAGAGGTTGGCGCGGGAGAACAGCGTGTGGGCTCGGTCCCGGTTCTCGGCCAAGCCTCGATAGCGGACCTTGCGGAAGCCCCATAGTTACTTCACGATACGGAATGCATGTTCGCCTCGCGCACGGACCCGCGACCGACTTCGGTGGATCTTCTTCCACCGCTCGCTCAAGGGGACGCCGGCCCCATACTTTCCCACCCCAGGCTTGCCGCTGTGCCCGACCGTCAAGAGAACATGACTGAGGGCAACATACTGGCGGAACAGTGACTTGTGGGCTATATGAGACCTTACGGGGTCGCCTGAAATCTTTGACAATCGGACAGCCCCTCCGTTCTGCACTTTGACCGGCCGCAAACGTCTCGTGCGGCGGAACATTCGTCCCGAGGAGCCCTCCGTGAGACAGTCGAAGGTGTTCCCCTACGTCTTCGGTTTGGTTGCCCTACTCAGCGGTGCCTGGTACCTGGCAGCTGGCGCGGACCTCGTGTCTTACCAGGTACTTCCGGCGAACTCGCCCGAGGCGCAGGGATTCTCATCCGAACGGTTGGACCGAATCGACCACGTAATGCAGCGTTACGTGGATGAAGGGATGATCAGCGGCATGGTGACGCTGGTCGCACGGCACGGCGAGATCGTGCACCTGAAGGCCCACGGGGACGCCGATCGGGACCGGGGTGTCCCGATGAGGACGGATGCCATGTTTCGCCTCGCCTCCATCTCGAAGCTCATCACAACGGTTGGTCTCCTGCACCTCATGGAGGAAGGACAGTTATTGGTCACCGATCCCGTATCGAAGTACATCCCCGAGTTCGAGAACACGACGGTGGCCGTAGAACCGGAGGGAGGTGCCACTCCTGTCCCGTACACGGTTGTACCAAGCCGACGTCAGATCACCCTCCACGACCTCTTGACCAAGACGCCGGGAATCGCCTACCCGCAAGGAGTGACCCAGGAGATGTACGAGGCCTTGGGGCTCGAGCATGGATGGTACTTCGCGCACATGGATCAGACCATGTGCCAGATCATGCGGAAACTCCCAAGCGTGCCATTATCACGCGCACCCGGGCGAGGAGTGGTTCAACGGCTATACCGCCGACGTCTTGGGCTGCGTGATCGAGCTCGTTTCGGGCATGACGCTCGATGACTATCTGCGAACCCAGATTTTCGAACCGCTGAACATGCGCGACACGTATTTCTTCGTGCCGCAGGAGAAGGCCGATCGGTTAACGGCAGTCTATAGTGCTGCGCCGGACGGAGGGATCGTGCGCGCCGAAGGGGTGGCCAGAAGCGGGCAAGGCGATTTCGTACAGGGTCAGGGCCCAGGGAAAGCGTTTTCGGGTGGAGCGGGCCTGGTTTCGACGGCTACTGACTACGCGCGATTTCTTCAGATGCTGCTTAATGGAGGGGAGCTCGACGGCGTGCGTCTGCTCGCGCCGAAGACGGTCGACATGATCTCACAGAATCACGTTGGCGACCTCTTCCGGAACGGAGATCTCGGTTTCGGATTCAATGTCGACGTGCGCGAGGCAGGGAGCCACGACGATCGCCTGGGTTCCGTAGGTACGTACAGCTGGTCCGGAGCGTACTTCACGCGATTCTGGGTTGACCCGCAGGAAGGTCTCTTGGCGGTTTTCCTCGCACAGCTGCTGCCGTATGGAGGCTCCTCCGATTTGCATCCGAAGTTTCAAGCGCTTGTATATCAGGCACTGATTGACCCTCAGACGTCTGACAGTCCTCGGGAGAGGTAGAAATAGGGGCATGGCGTCCGCTACCGGTTCCGATCCGTAGCTTCTCTGCAAGGGCGAACGCGTCCAGCTTGTCGGTCTTGGGGCCCCGGCTCTTTTGCACCCCCGCCACCACCAGCGCCTCCACGTGCAGCTCCAGAACCTCGTATAGTCACCCCGACAGCGTCCCTTCTTCTAGGCATAAGTGCCGGTTCTGCGGAATCCCTCGCAGCACCTCGATCAGCGGCCGCGCGTTCGTCTCCACTACGTGCGAGCCCAAACACTTTCCGCTGGGTCCTATCCTACGATCCCCCTCGGCCGGCCCCGGGTACGTGACGACAACCCCGTCTCGGAGGCGCACTTCAAGGCCATCAAGTACCACCCCGGACTCCCCGGCCGCTTCCCGGACATCCACCAGGCGATCGACTTGTGCCGATCCTTCTTCTCGTGGTACAACAGCGAGCATCCCCACGGCGGAATCGCGATGCTCACTCCCCCCGATGTCCATCACGGTCGGCTTCGTCGTGGAGCTGCCTCTCTCTTGTGTCGTGAGTTGTCCTGCCCGCAAGGGGCCGGCGTCACATGTCCTGACCGAGGGTTCTCCTCACCGGCCGCTCACACCCCGATTTCCTGCTACAGCCTCCTGAATGATGACGGTGCTGGTGATCTTCGGTACGTATTGTCTGCTCAGGCGGTCACCCGGGTGCCGTGAGCCTTGCCCTCCACCTCACAGGCGATGGCCCAGATGAAGCCGACGAGTTCGCGCGCGATCGCCGTGGTCACCTGACACTTTGCCTTGCCGGCGTTACAGAGTTTCCCGTAGCGGGTGCACAGGCGCTTCTGCGCCGCCCGGGCGATGGCCTGCACCCGGGGGGGGGCGCAACCCCGGCTGCCTTGCGGCGCAGATGGGCCGTCTTTCGCGCCGGGAAGCGATAGGCCCATGCCGCCTCGACCAAGACCCGTCGGACGTGGCCGTTGCCGGTCTTGGTGATTGCCCCCTGGCGCCGGCGTGCGCCCGACGAGTGTTCGCTCGGGGCGAGGCCGAGGAAGCCTACCAACTGACGCGGCGTATCGAAGCGCGTCAGATCCCCGAGCTCGGCCAGGACCGTCATCGCCGTGATCGTCGCCACGCCGCGCAAACTCATCAACGCCTCGGCTGTAAGCCTCAGCGACCATGTAGCAAGGACGTCGCGCATCTGGGCTTCGAGTCCCGCGGTCCTGGCCTGTGCCGCCTTGACCGCGTCCACGTACTCCTGAAAGACCACCTGCTGGACCGCATGGTCGAATCGCTGTTCCTCGAGCCAGCGAAAATGCGCCTGTGTCCACCGGGACTTCCCGTCGTAGACCCGGCCATGGCGGAGAAGGAAGGCTCCCAGGCGCTGACGGCTCTTGAACTCCATCGCGTTCATGATCCTCGCGCGCACGGGTTTCAGATCACGCACCGCCTCCTGGTCACGTCCCGGCACCCACACCGCCGTCAGCTCACCGGCTCGGTGAAGCCGTGCCAGGCTCACTGCGTCGCGGCGATCCGTCTTCACCCGATCCCCCGGCTTGCGGAGGATCAGGCTCGGGGCTACGACTTGGCAGTCGTGGCCGGTCTCGGTGATCTCGCGATACACTCCGTAGCCGCAGGGGCCAGATTCATAGACAAAGCTCAACGCCTCTCCGTCCGGTCCTTGCAGATTACGGATCAGGCGCTTGAGCGAGGAACTCCGATTCGCGAGCAACCCCCGATACTCCGGATCTTCCCGACCCGGCCATGCAACTGCCGCCGCGATCGTGTCCTTATGAACGTCCAGCCCCACATATGCCCTGTACTCGGCTATGGCCTGCCTTCCTCGATTATGGCTCTGCGCTCCAATGAGGTAGCTCTGCCTCGAGCGTAACCCATGCCCTCGAGGCAGGGCAGGTCAATCCATGATGTCTTGTCGGCCTTCCCGAGGCGGGGGTAGAGGACCCGCTCGAGGGTCCGGCAGATGACGGTGTAGGCCCCGTCGGGGTCGACGTGCCCGATGTCCGCCAGCTCGGTGCCTTCCACGAAGGCCCGCATCCGGTCGACAGTACGGATCTGTCGGGTCGAGAGATTCACGATCATCCTCCCATGATCGCAGCGCCCCGCCCTTCGGGCTCACCCCTCGCTGGAAACCGGCCTCCTCTTCGGGCTCATTCGACGTTGGGCAGGATTTGGACTTGACCAATGACGAGTGGGGGATCATTCTGACCAGTGGGGATCATTTTTTGGGCTGCCGTGCAGACTCGTCTTCAAGCGCCGCGGGAAGCCGTTGGCCCTTGATGCGGTGATGTATGAAGCGAATTTACGTGTCTCGAAGTTGAATTTGGGGGATGCCATGTCAGGACTTCATTTCGATGCTCGCATTCGCGGGCTCGCCCGCGTCGCGCTCTTACTCTTGTTCGGTTCCGTGGTTACAGTCGGGCCACTCGAGGCACGGCAAGGCGCCACCCTGACCGGAGCGGTGACAAGCACGCAGACCGGACAGGCGTTGGCCTCGGTACAGGTATTTATCCAGGCCCTCGATTTGGGGGTGCTAACGCAGGCGAACGGCCAGTTCGCGATCCCGAACGTCCCGGCCGGGACGCATACGCTTACGGCTACCAGACTAGGATACCAAACCGCGAACGTTGACGTGACGGTTACCGCCGGTCAGTCGACGGTCGCGAACTTCCAGCTCCAGGAAGCGGCGCTCAACCTCGACGCGATCATCGTGACGGGAACCGCCGGCGGGAGCCAGCGACGAGCGATCGGTAACGCAGTGACTCAGGTGACGGTGGACGATATCACGTCGCTGAGCCCCGTCGGAACGCCCGAGGAAGCTCTCGCCGGCCGGACGCCAGGCGTCCAGCTGATGCCTGCCTCGAGCGCCGGCGGCGGGGCGAAGATCCGGATCCGCGGGCACTCGAGTATCGGGCTATCGGGCGATCCGATCATCTATGTGGATGGCATTCGCCTGAACGACAACCGTACGGCGAAAGAACGCCACTTCACGCAGTCCAGACTTTCCGACTTCGACCCCGCTAACATCGAGAGCATCGAGGTCATCAAGGGCCCGGCAGCGGCGACGCTGTATGGGACCGAGGCCTCGGACGGGGTGATCCAGATCATCACGAAGCGGGGGAACGTCGGAGCGCCAGTGTTCGAGGTGAGCACGGAGCTCGGGAACAACTGGTTCCCGACCTATGAGGGATACCGACGACTGACTTGGGTTCGAGACCCGGCTCTTTGCCCTGCGGCTCCCTGCACGAGTCCCGATCAACTGATCGGGTTCGACATGAATGAGAGGGACAAGTCGCTCGGCTTCCCAGACACGTTCCGGAAAGGGGCGATCCAGCGCTACCACATCGCGGTGCGAGGCGGTACAGACCTGATCCGGTACTCCTTTGGCATCAACCGAAGTGATCAGCAGGGCATCGTTTTCTGGAACAAGGACAAGAGAAACTCGGTCACCACGAACCTCCAGGTTACGGCTTCCGAAAACCTGAATATTCAGCTCTCCGGAGGCTACTATCAGGGTGACCATGCTCCACCTGAGGGCATGTGGGCGGGGAACTATGGCTATGGTTCCCGGCCGGGCACCATCTTGGACCCCAATCACGTTCGTAGGGGCTGGCGAAATGGAGTTCCGAATGACCGGTACGACCCCGTGCGTAAGACGCACAACAACATCACCAAGCGTAGCACGTGGAGCCTGCAGACGACCCTCGAGACCTCCGACTGGCTGACGCACCGCCTGACCCTCGGCATGGATCAGATTGCCGAACGAGACGAGGAGTTCTGGGCTGTCGAGGGGACTACCAATTTCTGGGGTACGAGCGGTCGTCTCGGCCGCAAGGTCGTCATTAACCTCGACGCGCCGGTCTACACGGTCGACCTTTCGGGAACGGCCAGTTTCCGTTTCATGGATGGCATCCTAGGGAGTGCCTCCTCGTACGGAGTGCAGTATTACGAGAAGCAGGCACTTCAGACCAGGAGTGACGGTGAGGGCTTCGCCGTCGCCGCGCTCTCCACGGTCAGCGCAGCCGCGGTGACCGAGGCGGCCGAGGAGTTCGTTGAGAACGTCACCCTCGGCTGGTATTTCCAGCAGCAGTTCGATTGGGACAACCGGATTTTCGTGACGGCTGCCATCCGCTTCGACGATAACAGCGCGTTCGGGACGGATTTCGACCTCGCGAAATACCCGAAGGTGAGCGGCACCTGGGTTGTCAGCGAAGAAGACTTCTGGAATGTGGATTGGGTCGACCAGTTCCGATTCAGAGGCGCATGGGGCCAAGCAGGCAAGCAGCCGGATGCCTTCGCAGCCCAGCAGCTCTACAGCCCCGAAACCGGCCCAGGTTCTGCACCGATCCTGACGCCACAGACCTTCGGGAACCCCGTCTTGGGTCCTGAGAAGGGCTCAGAGATCGAGCTCGGCTTTGAGGCTCAGACTTTCGATAGCAGACTCGCGGTCGATTTCACGTACTACAACCGCACGACGAACGACGCGATTGTTGGCAAGACGGTTCCGCCCTCGCTCTGGCCTGGAGCGGCGGGAGACTTTGCTGGCGGAATTCAGCTCATAAACATTGGCCAGATCAAATCCTGGGGCACCGAGACGGCGCTTAACATTCAGGCGATTCGTGAAGGTCCCGTCCGCTGGGATCTCGACCTCGCGTTCACGACACAGGGCAACGAGATCACAAACATGGGTGGCATCGAGCGGATCCAGGTTGGACGGACGCGAGCCCACTACGAGGGCTTCTCGATCGCCGCACAGTCGGACAAGCGGGTCGTTTCGGCAGACTTCGTGAGCGGTGACCGCGGTCAGGTGACCAACGTCATGTGTGACGGTGGTGCAGGAAAGAGGGGTCTGGAGTTCGGCGGCCCACGGGTACCATGTGCCGACGCCCCGCGACTCGTCTGGGGTCAGAGCGATCCGGCATGGCTCGTCAACCTGAATCAGACCCTCACCTTCTTCGAGAACTGGCGCGCTTCGGTCAACATCGACGCAATGGGTGGCCACTGGATGGCGCATGACTATGCGGCGGCCAGATACACGAGCCACCCGAGCGCTCAGCTCGTGCACCTGCAGGACGACCCGATCGGCATGGGGTATATCGGCGTGACTCGGAATGGGTTTGCGTACGCCAAGGCGGGCTTCGCTAAGCTTCGCGAGGTCGCTTTGAGCTATAACATCCCGAGTTCCCTAGCGGAAAAGGTCGGTGCCAGTTCGGCGAGCTTCCGCGTTGGGGCTCGCAATGTTGCGCGCCTTTGGATCGAGCAGGACTGTGTTGATCCAGGCCCGTCGTTGGGCGAGTCGTCGTGTGAGCCGATGGGGGATCCTGAGATGACTCGAAACCAGGGCGGGGACTACGATTTCGCTGGTGAGTCCGGAGGGGGCTGGCCTCCTGTGAGTCAGTGGACGGCTCGCCTGAACCTGGTGTTCTGATGCGAAGCGCTCAGAGCATGCCGGTGGGTGTCGGGACGCCACACGGCAATGAATTCAGAGGAGGTGCAGAGATGGGGGGTTCTACAAACAATCAACTGGGAGGCCCGGTGGGGAAGCGGCGGCAGATGTCGCTTGCCACTTTGCTCCTATTGCCGGCGCTCGTCGTCACCCTTGGGGCGTGTGACAGTCTGTTGGAGGTCGATCTTCCTGGGGCCGTGACGTCCGAGTCGCTCAACGATCCTCGCTTGGCCGAGACGCTCGTGCTCGGAGCGGAGGGTGACTTCGAGTGTGGAGTGGTGGACACAATGACGTGGGCAGGCCTGTGGTACGAGTTGTTCTTGAACACGAGTTCAGGCCGGCCGCAAGCACTGTCGGGGCTGCGCTCTCAGCTCCTCGACGTCTACGCGGATCCCTGTGACTCTGGAACGGGCCCCATATGGACGATTATGCAGGTGCCTCGGATCCAAGCGAAGAAAGCGATCGAGCTGATTGATGGCTTTGATCCAGCGCCGGAGAGCAAGAATGAGTTGCTCGCAAGGGCGTACCTTATCCAAGGCTATTCGATTCAGATCCTCTCGGAGAACCACTGCAACGTGACGTTCGACGCCGGCCCGCTGTTGTCGCGTGAGGAGGGTTTTGCCCTGGCGGAGGAGTCCTTCACCGCCGCGATTGGGCTGGCGACCGGACAGCCCGAAGTCCTTGCCGCCGCATATATTGGGCGGGCGAGGTCTAACCTGTATCAGGGCGACGCCGCCGGGGTGATCGCAGATGCATCGAATCTTGCAATCGTCGAAGGGTTCGAGTGGGTGGCCACGTATGACCTGACCCCTGGCCGGCGAAACAATCGAATCGCCGAGGGCAATATTGTAGGGGACGGCTTTATTCCCCACCGCAGCTACTCGAGTCTGATGATCTCGGAGGACGGCATGTTGAACCGAGGGGGGGGTGGCGTGCCCGATCCCAGGGTCGTGGTCACCGAGCCTGGAAAAAACGAACCTCGGGGGATTTTCAAGTACCGAGAGCAGGAGAAATACCCGGCAGAGGATACCCCCATCCCTATCGCCACTTGGCGGGAAGCACTTCTCATGAGGGCTGAGGTGCAGGGTGGGGAAGAGGCGGTTAGGATCATCAACATACTGCGGACGAACCCCACGGGACTGCCTCAGGAGGTCGACGAAAGCGCGTGGCCGCTACCGATGTTCACCAGCACTGATAATGAAGAGATTAGGCTGACCGTGTTGGAGGAGAGACGCAGGGAGTTGTGGATGCAATCACATCGTGGCGGAGACAAGCTCCGTACAAGCATTCCTGCTTGGGAACAGGTCGATGAGTACGGGCAGCCAATCGGGCCGGGCCGGTGTCTGCCGGTGCCGTTCCTAGAGGTTGCATCGAACCCGAACCTCTAGGCAAGAGGGAAACAAAGCAGAAGAGAAGTCTCGAACCTCCGGGTCCGGTGCAGCCGGGCTCGGAGGTTCTTCTTGTGTGCCCAGCATGGCATGTGACTTGTTGGGCGTGAGAGCTCCTCGGAGAGCAGGTCGTAGCGATCCAAGCAACCCCCAAGCCAAGGTCCCGACCACGAGGAGGGGACGGAAGGGGTTAGCGAATCCGCGATCCGACGAACAGGAATCGAATGGGAGGCACTGCCGAGGAGGGCGAGCGGGCAGGAGACCGCGAAGCTCTGACGACCAAGGCTGAGGCGGTGTCAATGGCCATGGAAAATGTGACACTTCTGGCCATGGAAAATGTGACACTTTTCGGAACGCCCCACGGAGGGAGCGGAGCGACCGGAGCGGGGCGTTCCGAAAGGATCTGGTCGGCGCGCATCACCGGGTCCCTCCGTGTTCCGAGCGCTCCGCCGAGACGGCCCGGGAGGCGGTCGGGTGGATGGCCCTGGAGAGCTCGGCATGGCGGCGCATCCGGTAGCTGTTGCCCCGGATGTTGACCATGTGGCAGCGGTGCAGTAGCCGGTCCAGCAGCGCGGCGGCCATGACCTCGTCGTGCAGGATCTCTCCCCACTGCTCGAAGCCCTTGTTCGAGGTCAGCACCGTCGAGGCGTGCTCGTAGCGCCGGTTGACGAGCTGGAAGAACAGGATGGCGCCGCTGCGGGTGACTGGGAGGTAGCCGATCTCGTCCACGATCAGGAGCGCGGGGTGGGTGAGGGTCTTGAGCCGGTGGTTGAGCCGGCCGGCGGCCTGGGCCTCTTCGAGCGAGTCGATGAGATCCGTGAGCGTTCCGTAGTAGACCCTGCGCCCGCTCTCGGCCGCGGCGATGGCCAGACTGATCGCCAGGTGCGTCTTGCCGACGCCGGGCGGGCCGAGGAAGACGACGTTCTCCTTGCGCTCGAGGAAGCCGAGCTCGTGGAGCGAGTCGATCTGCTCCCGCTTGACCGAGGGCTGGAAGCTGAAGTCGAAGTCCGCGAGCGTCTTGATCGCCGGAAGACGGCTCGATCGCATGGCCGTGGCGAGGCGCCGGCTGTTGCGCAGCGTGATCTGGGCGGCCAGGACCCGCTCGATGGCCTCTGCCGCGGTGGTTCCGCCGCCGTCCACGCCTGCGAGCACTTCGTCGAGGGCTTCCAGGGCGCCCGGCATCTTCAGATCGGCTAGTTGGGCCGCGATGCGCGCGCTCCGGGACCGGGCCTTCATGAGAGCTCTCCCGTGATCCCGGCATACTCGGACAGCGGCCGGCGTTCAACCTCCACGACCTGGGGTGTCGCGGGTGTCCGGGTCCGGGTCGTCCGGGGCTCGGGCCGCGGCACCACGGGACGGTAGGGCCAAGAGGCCAGGGGACTGAGGCAGGGCCGCTCCCGTTCGAACCGGTCCGCCACACGCTCCTTCAACGTCCCGTGAACGCGAACGTTGGCCATGCCGTCGAGCCACAGGAGGGCCCGTGCGTTGAGGTCGTCATCGGAGATGAAGTCGTTGCCGTAGAAGAAGTTGTCCCGGATATAGCGGACCGGCCGCTCGACCTTCCCCTTCGTCTGGGCCCGGTACGGGCGGCATGCCCGGATCCGGAAGCCCCAGTGGTGGCTGAAGCGCAGGAACTCCGGGTTCTCGATCAGCCGGCCACCCTCGTGGCGCCTGTCGTCGGTGATGACGGCCTTCATCTGGTCGAACAGAAGCTCCGACGGCACGCCGCCGAAATAGGCGAACGACGCCTCCAGCCCCCGGATCACGACCCCCATCGTCTGGCGCTCATAGAAGCTGAGCCACATCAGCCGCGAGTAGCCCAGCACCACGATCAGCGCATGCCGCTTGCCCCACGGCAGCCGGAAGTCCGCGAAGTCCACCTGGCCCTGGTGGCCCGGAGGG
Organism: Longimicrobiales bacterium; assembly: GCA_965218255.1. Taxonomy (GTDB): domain Bacteria; phylum Gemmatimonadota; class Gemmatimonadetes; order Longimicrobiales; family Gaopeijiaceae; genus JAAXGI01. The sequence continues at coordinate 234,274 of CBDCKJ010000002.1, forward strand.
GTCTCGAACCTCCGGACCGGCTCCACAGCCTCCCGTGGCCGGACCTTGCGCACGTAGCGCTTCACCTGGCCGTAGCCGCCCGGATAGCCCGCCGCCTGCACTTCGTTGAACAGCCGTACGGCGCTCAGCCTCGGATAGTCCGCCAGCCGGGCGTCGATGATCCTCTTGTAGGGATCGAGCTTCGACGGCGCCGGAGCTCTCGGCCGGTATCTCAGCGCCTCGTCGTCCAGATCCCGGTCCAACTGCCCCGTCGCTATCCAACGATATATCGTCTCGCGGCTCACTCCCACGTGTCGAGCGATCGCCGCCTTCGGCACACCCTGCTCGAGGTAGTGTCGCAGAAGCACCCGCTTCTCTCTCCTGATCATCGCGCCTCCTATGCTGAATGGAGACGCCAGAGTAAAGAATGGTCCGGCGAACCTCACGATCCCCCCGGTCCACCGCCGCCGATCCTCGCTCACCCGCCCGAGGTGTACCATTAAAGAATGGTCCGGCGAACCTCACGATCCCCCCGGTCCACCGCCGCCGATCCTCGCTCACCCGCCCGAGGTGTACCATTTTCGATGGCCACATCTGTCCAATTTTGTACGGCCGGTAACAGGCGGTGTAAATCCGCCGGATGTGCGGAGAAGGCCGCATGTCTTACCCGGGGAGAGATCTCGCCTTACGCCTGAAAGGGTGCTCTTGACCCCGAAATCGGATGCAGCTGGACTAACGTAAGGCGAGCGAGACCCGGGACGAGGCCGATCCCGCTGAAGGCGGGGAGGTGGCCTGAAGTGAGGAAATGGTGTTACATGGAAGAGCAGATTGCGCTGAGGCGGGCGGAAGCGGGAACATCGGGTCGCCGGTCCGCCGGTCGTGGGGATTTGCCGGACGCTGGAGGTAAGCGAGCAGACGCTCTACCGGTGGAGGAGGAAGTGCGGAGGGTTGGGGGTGCCGGAGCTCAGATGGAGCTGGAGCAGCTGCGCGAAGAGAACCGCAGGCTGAAGGGGCTGGTTGCAGACCTGAGCCCGGACCGAGAGATCCTGCCGGAGGTTGTCCGAAGAAATTGGTGAGCCCGGCCCAGCGCAGACAAGGCGTCGTGTGGGCTCGTCAAGCCTACCAAGTCTCCGGGCGTCGGGGAGTATTGGGGGTTTCGAGGTCCACGGTGTGGTATCGGAGTCGTAGGGACGCGCGAGAGCCGCTCAGGCGGCGGATCCGAGAGATCACCGGGACCAGGAGATGAGCTGCGGCTGCCAGCGGCTGCACACGCCATTCAGGCGGGAGGACTGACCGGTCAACCAGAAGCTGGTCTAGCGGCTCTACCGGGAGGAAGGGTTCCCGCTTCGGGGCGCACCGGACACTTCTATTTCAATCGAACTCGTGCCATGAGCGCTTCGGCACCCTATACTGATACCATGTACGCCTCGTCCGTCGTCCTCAGCCGCTTCCTGACGCTGGTGGCTTGGGCGCTTTTTCCTTCTGTGCTACAAGCGCAGGGCGGTTCACCAGGCATCAACCCGCGAGCAGGCACCCAGATCCATGGCAGCGTCATGGATCGGTTGTCTGGCGATCCGATTCCAATCGCCCCTGTGGTGTTATTCCCTCCACAATCCGCAGACCAACCGGTATGGACGGGCGTTACCGACGAAACAGGCCGTTTCCTTACCGAGATCCTACCGCTCACCCGATATCGCGTAACGATCGAGGCTGCCCACTTCTCCACCCTCGAAGGAGAAGTGGTGCTCGAAGAGGCGGGAGAGGTGGACCTTCGAGTTCAAATGGTCCGGGTAGATTATGCCCTGGACCCGGTGATCGCTTTGGCTGTCCGTCGTTCCCGCCTCGAGCGAGTTGGCTTCTACGACCGTCTCGAAGTGGGCATCGGCCACTTTGTGACCCGCGAACAACTCGTGGCAAGCGAGCAGAGTAGCGTATCCGAGGTTCTGCGCGAAGTCCCAGGAGTCCGAATCGTGCCTGGCATCGCCCGCGCGAGCCGGATTCTCCTACGTGGCGGCTGCCTCCCGCGCGTGGTACTTGATGGGCTCCTCTTGACTGGCCGCGTCGTTGTGGATGACCTCGTCTCAACCTATGACGTCGAGGCGATCGAGGTATATCACGGGGCCTCGGCTCCGATCCTCTACACGGGCGAGACCACGTGTGGCGTCGTCATGGTATGGACGCGCAATCCGGGCTCAACGGAAGGACGGCCGGGGTCGTGGAAACGAACCCTGATTATTGTTGGGATGACCTTGGTGACCGTGATGGGCTTCAAGTAGGCTTAAGGCGTTGAGACGACGCGGGGTACTCCTCTTCTGTCCTCCATGGAACATCGCCCCAGGAGGACGCGCTCGGTGGGTTCAGTCCAGCTGTTGTCAATGGCCATTGAAAAATGCACACTTCTGGCCATCGAAAAGTGCACACTTTGGGGGAGCCCCCGCTCCAGTCGCTCCGCTCCCTCCGCGGGGGTTCCCGATGGGACCGGGACGCCCTTCATGACGCTGCTTCCCCGTTCCCGGCGGGCTCGGCAGAGACCGCCCGGGAGGCGGTTGGGTGAATGGCCTTGGAGAGTTCGACGTGGCGGCGCATCCGGTAGCTGTTGCCCCGGATGTTGACCATGTGGTAGCGGTGCAGTAGCCGGTCCAGCAGCGCGGCGGCCATGACCTCGTCGTGCAGGATCTCTCCCCACTGCTCGAAGCCCTTGTTCGAGGTCACTACCGTCGAGGCGTGCTCGTAGCGCCGGTTGACGAGCTGGAAGAACAGGATGGCGCCGCTGCGGGTGACCGGGAGGTAGCCGATCTCGTCCACGACCAGGAGCGCGGGGTGGGTGAGGGTCTTGAGCCGGTGGTTGAGCCGCCCGGCCGCCTGGACCTCTTCCAGGGAGTCGATGAGGTTGGTCAGCGTTCCGTAGTAGACCCTGCGCCCGCTCTCGGCCGCGGCGATGGCCAGACTGATCGCCAAGTGTGTCTTGCCGACGCCGGGCGGACAGGCGACGTGGTGCTCACAGATCCGGTGTTGTCGTCTCCTACCCCTGGCATCCGCTCTGCGGTTGATGAGCTGGAGGTCTCCAGTCGCCACGTCCGAGGCGGCGAGGCGAGTTTTGTAGTCGTGCTTCCCGACGGGACCAAGACCGAGGTCCCGGAGTGGATGACGAAGGTGGACACCCGCATCGGGGCTCAGCTGGTCTCGTCTCCGACGGTGTCTGTTTCCGCACTGCAAGCCCTCAGGCGTCTGCTTGACGCCCTCATGGCCGGCGGAGAGCCTTCGGCCGATCTCGATGATCCCGCTTCCCCGGTATCCGGAGACTCGCCATGAAGGCTCAACAGCCGTTTCTGCCCCTGGGCTTCGGCCGCATCCACTGGGATACCCTCTCCCCGGAGATTCGGGCGAGGGTGCTGGAGCTTTGGATCCAGCTGCTGCGCGAGCATCTGCTGCGGCGGGAGGCTTCCGAGGCCGAGGGGGCGATCTCATGATCCCGGCCAAGATCACATCGAAGCACGTGAAGCGAACAGCCTACATCTACATCCGCCAGTCGTCGCTCAGTCAGGTCCAGGAGAACCTGGAGAGCCGGCGCTGGCAGTACGAGCTGGCGGACCGAGCCCGCTCCCTGGGCTGGAGCCAGGTGGAGGTGGTGGATGAGGACCTGGGACGGTCGGGATCGGGGCGGGTCGTGCGCTCTGGATTCCAGCGGCTAGTGTCGGCCGTCTGCCTAGAGGAGGTGGGGGGGGTGTTCGCGCTCGAAGCCTCACGTCTGGCCCGCAACAACAGGGACTGGTACCACCTGGTCGACCTGTGCGCACTGACCTCGACGCTCATCATCGACGCCGAAGGGGTCTACGATCCCCACCACTTCAACGACCGTTTGCTCCTGGGTCTCAAGGGCACCATGAGCGAGTGGGAGCTGGGGGTCATGCGCCAGCGGTCTCTTGTGGCGCTGCGTGAGAAGGCGGAGTGGGAGGAGCTCTATACCACCCTCCCCATCGGGTTCCTGAGGACCCGGGACGATCGGTGCGAGCTGGATCCGGACCGGCGGATCCAGAAGAGCATCGGGCTCGTGTTCGAGAAGTTCGAGGAGCTGGGAAGCATCCGTCAGGTCCTCCTCTAGTTCCGGCAGGAAGGAGTGGAGCTGCCCAGCGTCACGTACGGGCCCTTTGGCCGCGGCGTCGTCTGGAAGCTCCCGGTCTATAACTCGGTTCACCATATCCTCACCAATCCCGTGTATGCGGGCGCCTACGCGTACGGACGGACCCGCACGGAGACCATGATCGTCGACGGTCAGCCGAGGAGGCGCCAAGGGATCCCGGTTGCCCAGAGCGAGTGGGCCGTCTTGATTCCCGAGCATCACGGAGGGCTACATCGGGTGGCAACAGTATCAGGTGAACCAGAAGCGGATCGCAGAGACCGTGCAGATGAAGGGGCTCATGAGCCGGGGTGCTCCCCGACGAGGCCGCTCGCTCCTCGCGGGGCTGCTTCGGTGCCGACGCTGCGGCCGCCGGCTCCATGTCACCTACAGCGGCGCCAACGGGCAGACCCCCCGCTATGGCTGCCGTGGCGCGGCGATCAATCACGGGGCCGGCTCGTGCATCTCGTTCGGCGGCCTCGCCGCAGACCGAGCCGTCGAGGCAGCCGTTCTCACTGTCATCCAACCGGGCGCCATAGAGGCTGTCATTCGAGCCGCGGAGCACGCCAAGGCGGACCGGAAACGGGACCATGAGGTGCTCGCGCTCAAGCTGGAGCAGGCCCGCTACGAGGCGGAGCGGGCGCGTCGGCAATACGATGCTGCAGAGCCAGAGAACCGCCTTGTGGCTGCCGAGCTCGAGCGGCGTTGGAACCGAGCCTTGGAGGTGGTGGCCGAAGTCGAACGGGAGTGGGTGGCCTTCGAGGCTGGCGAGCGTCAGAAGGACGAGAAGACCGACCGCGCAGCTCTCCTGCAGTTGGCAGAGGATCTCCCGGGCGTGTGGCACCATCCGGAGTCCGACATGCGGCTCAAGAAACGCATCGTCCGTACCCTCATCGAAGAGATCCTGGTCGATGTGGACGAAGAATCGGCCCGCATCCACATGGTCGTTCGCTGGGCCGGTGGGCAGCACGCTCGACTCTCGGTCCGGAAGAAGCGCACGGGGCAGCACCGCTACACGACGGACCGAAAGGTGGTGGAGATCGCAGGGGAGCTCGCGGCCATACTCCCAGACGGACAGCACGCTCGGGTCCTGAACCGCCTGGGCCTCAAAACGGGCCGAAACAACAGCTGGACGGCGGGCCGGGTCACCAGCCTGCGCCACTATCACGACATCCCGGTCTATGACCCCATGACCTGCAAGCGGGAGGGACTGCTCACCCTGCAAGAGGCAGCCGCGTCCCTGGACGTCAGCCCACCCGTCGTTGGCAGGCTGCTGCGGAGGGGGATCCTCCCGGGACGACAGGTCGTGCCGTACGCCCCGTGGACGATCCGGGCCGCAGATCTCCATGAGCCCGCCGTTCCGGAGTACGTCCGACGCGTGCACGCCGGTAGAAGTGCTCCGTAAACTCCGGATCCTGAACATCTAACTATAGACACTGCGATCACATAGAAACGTTCATGATCTCCGCTCACCCGCGCGGGACTGAAACGTCGATGGGCCATGGACTTGGGATCGGGCCAGGGCCTCCTGATCGGCTTCCCACCACCCCACCCCCCACCGAGTGTTTGCTGTGTAACTAATTGGTGGATGCGGACATACCGGATCCTGCCGATCAGCCCGGGTGGTTTGACCGGTGAGGGATGCCTGTCTGTTCCGCGATGCCAGTGCTGTACGTCCGGCTCGATGTGGGCTGCCCCGCGCCAGCTCCCGATGCCGGGCGATGCTGGCTCTGGCGTGCGGTGTCGCGAACGCTCGGAGTGACCGCGGTCAGGCGGTCGCCGGGTGCTGCGCGGACGGGAGCATGAAGCCGTGCTGCTCGAGCATCTTGATCCAGCGCGGGGCATTGCGCTTGACCATGAGTGCCTCGTAGTCCGTTTCGGGATCGTGGTATGGCCTCCCTGTGCGCAACATCTGATATGCGATGCGCAGCATCTTGTGCGCCGTCGCGACAGTGGCCCGCTTGTAGCCCCGGCGTATGGTCAGGGTCTTGTGGTATCCCCTGAACTGGCAATGGTGGGTTCGCGCGGCACCGAGAGCGCATTCGGTCAGGATGGCGCGCAAGGCGGCGTTGCCCTTGCGACTCCTCGCTGCGCGCCGCTTGCCTGCACTCTCGTTGTTACCGGGACACAAGCCCGCCCAGGCCGCGCAGTGACGGGCAGACGGGAAGACCGAGATGTCGGGACCGAGCTCGATCAGCATGGCCGAAGCGGAATACACATCGACACCGGGCATGGTGGTCAGAAGATCGACCTGGGTACGGTAGTCGGCCAGCCCTGCGGCAATGACGGCATCGTACTCGGCGATCCGGCCCTCAGCCGTGTCCATGGCCTCGAGGTGATCCTGAAGCAGGAAGTGCTGCCGTCGGGTGAGACCACGGCTCAAGGCGTCGTAAAGCGTCTTGAGGTGCCGCCGGACGTGACATGACAACGATGCCAGGATCTCCTCACGCGTCAAGCCGACGACGAGACCGTTGAGGATTTGGCGACCGTTGAAGCCGAAGAGGTCGGAAAGAATACCACCGGCACGGATGCCGGCCCTGTCGAGAATCTTGTGGATCCGGTTGCGTGCTCTGGAGCGCTCGCCCACAATCTGGCGCCGCAAACGCGACACCTGGCGCAACTCCCGGAACGCGGGTGGCAGCACCAGGCTGGGCGTGCACAGCCCAAACTGGCAGATACGCGCGAGCCACATGCTGTCGGCGATGTCGGTCTTTCGCCCCTTGATCTGCTTGACATGCCGGGCATGCAGCAGCACGGGCTTCACGCCAACCGCGGCCAGCGTATCGTAAACGGTTTCCCAGTAGATCCCGGTGGCTTCCATCGCGGCCGCCGCCACATCATGGGAGAGGAGCCAGTCCACGAGGTCTCTGATGCCACTGGGCAACGCACTGAACACCCGGGTGAAGGTCTCGGCCTGATCACCTGGCTGAGCCAGGCGTACCGTGGCGGTCAGCTGCATCTTGTGGACATCCACACCGGCCGCCCGCGCATGGATCACATTCAATGGGTCCGTCGCTTTCATCGTATCGCCTCCGTGTCAGGGGGATGATGCGGAAGCGGGTGGGCCAACGGATAGCAGACTCGCATCCCAGGGGATGCGGTGCGTTTTGCTGCGCGTCCTCGGATGAACCGGATACAGGGCGGGGTTCGAAGCCGTTGGCCTGGGACAGTTTCACAACGGGCTCAAGGGCACCAGTAACACGTGCGTCCTCTTCCCGCCCCCGCACCTGAATGTGCGCCGATCGGCGCGTGACCGGCTAGTGCGTTCAAGTTACATGGGGCGGGGTGTGCGTCCGCGACGATCGTGAACGTTTCACAGGAAGGTAGTGCAGTATGTCACCGGATCGGGCGGGCCGAGGAAGACCACGTTCTCCTTGCGTTCCAGGAATCCGAGCTCGTGAAGCGAGTCGATCTGCTCGCGCTTGACCGAGGGTTGGAAGCTGAAGTCAAAGTCCGCGAGCGTCTTGATCGCCGGAAGACGGCTCGATCGCATGGCGGTGGCGAGGCGCCGGCTGTTGCGCAGCGTGATCTGAGCGGCCAGGAGCCGCTCGATGGCCTCTGCCGCGGTGGTTCCGCCGCCGTCCACGCCAGCGAGCACCTCGTCGAGGGCTTCCAGGGCGCCCGGCATCTTCAGATCGGCCAACTGGGCCGCGATGCGCGTGCTCCGGGACCGGGCCTTCACGAGATCTGTCCCGTGATCTCGGCGTACTCGGACAGCGGACGGCATTCGACCTCCACAACCTGGAGTGCCGAGGGTGGCCGGGTCCGGGTCGTCCGGGGCTCGGACCGCGGCACCACGGGACGGTAAGGCCAAGGGGCCGGGGGACTCAGGCAGAGCCGCTCCGGCTCGAACCGGTCCGCCACACGCTCCTTCAGCGTGCCGTGGATCCGAACGTTGGCCACGCCGTCGGGCCACAGGAGGGCCCGTGCGTTGAGATCATCATCCGAGGCGAAGTCGCGACCGTAGAAGAAGTTCCTCCGGATGTAGCTCACCGGCCATTCCACCTTTCCCTTCGTCTGGGCCCGGTACGGGCGGCATGCCCGGATCCGGAAGCTCCGGTGGTGGCTGAAGCGCAGGAACTCCGGGTTCTCGATCAGCCGACCACCCTCATGGCGCCTGTCGTCGGTGATGACGGTCTTCATCTGGTTGAACAGAAGCTCCGACGGCACGCCGCCGAAATAGGCGAACGACCTCTCCAGCCCCCGGATCACGACCGGCATCGTCTGGCGCTCATAGAATCTGAGCCACATCAGCCGCGAGTAGCCCAGCACCACGATTACCGCGTGCCGCTTGCCCCATGGCAACCGGAAGTCCGCGAAGTCCACCTGGCCCTGGTGGCCCGGAGGGATCTCGAACCTCCGGACCGGCTCCACAGGCTCCCGTGGCCGGACCTTGCGCACGTAGCGCTTCACCTGGCCGTAGCCGCCCGGATAGCCCCCGCCGCCTGCACCTCGTTGAACAGCCGTACGGCGCTCAGCCTCGGATAGTCCGCCAGCCGGGTGTCGATGATCCCCCGGTAGGGATCGAGCATCGACGGCCGGGGTGCCCTCGGTCCGTATCTCACCGCCTTGCTGTCCGCGCCCCGGTCGAGTTCCCCGGCCTCGATCCAGTTGTACACGGTCCGCCTGCTCACCCCCAGATGTCGTGCGATCGCGGCCTTGGGCATCCCCTCCTCGAGATAATGTCGCAGTAGCACCCGCTTCTCTCTTCCGATCACTGCGCCTCCTCTGCTGTATGGAGACGCAAGAATACCGAGCCGACCCGCAAACACTCCCCGAACCCGAATCCAACCCCCTATCGCCCACTCCCCCCCCCCCGGAAGTGTGCACCTTTCAGCGGCCATATCTGTGAAATTTTGCATGGCCGGTAACAGCTGTGGAACGAGCGATTGCACGGGCCCCAATATTGCAGCGATATCCAAGCCACCCGAGTCCACTCGGTCCCACCAGTCGAGTTTGACGATCCGATCGGCGGGGACGCCCCAAGCTTCCAAGTGCGATCCCACGCCGAGCGGCGCTACAAAGGTGGTGTTCCTCTCGCGCAACTGGACGATGGTCGGGTGGTCGAAGTGGTCGTAGTGATCATGGGAGATCACCACGGCGTCGATCGATGGTAGATCGTCAATCTCGATGAGCGTCGTGGAATGGCCAAGCCATGTCGCCCGGAGCCCGGTGCAGGGTCCGAACCCTCTGAGGGTCGACACCTGTGAAGGAGCGCGGTTCGCACGGTGCGGCCTCATCGCTCGCCGGGGATAGCTCTGCGAGCATCCCTGCCGGATCTGCCGGATTGTCTCTGAGGGGCTGGCCGTTCCGGAAGCGTCCTTCCGCCACCAGGTCCTTCCGCCACCAGGGCTGCTGAGAGTGCGGGATCTCGCCTTGCGGAAGAGCGGTGGGGCGAGGTCAGGGTGCGGTGCGTCCTCGGGGTAAGGTGGGAAGCAGCGATTTGGATGCTGTGCGGGGCGATGTATCCGTGAACCGTGCGTGAACCGGGAGTGCAGCGGACGCCGAGCCACCGCCCCGGAGTGAACCCATCCGAGGCGCAGGGGGGGCGAGGCTCGGAGGCGTTACGCGGGTGCTGGGTGTAGCTGCTCGGCGGCGGCCGCGAGGTTGCGAGCGACCCGTTTGAAGAGTTCGCGCCACGGGTAGACCGAGGAGAGCGAGATCCAGATCTTTCGCGTCGTCACCCTGACCGATCCGGCGATCTTCAGCAGCCGAGTTCGGATGGTCCCGGCCTGAGCCCTCGCCAGCCTGGTGGCTTTCAGCCCGAACGTGCGGATGACCTGGATCACAACACCTGCGAAGGCCGAGAAGTACGCTCGCAACTGGTTGGCCCGCATCGTGTGGGCCGACGTCCGGTCGGCGAAGAGATCGAGTTGCTGCTCCTTGATCCGTTTCTCCTTATCAGGGGATGACGCTGCAGCTCCTCTGGTTGGAGTACCGCAACCGCCCATCCGACCACAGGACGCACTGGTTCGGGTGGTTCCAAGAGCATCTCCTCCGGCGCTGACGACTTGGGGTCAGCCCGGCCTGCCCACGTCCGAAGACTCTGCGGGGAGGACCCGGCTTGGAATCACGCCGGGATCCAAACTACTCCACCAGCCGAACGCGGCGATGATCCCGCAGGATCAGGAGCCGTTGCCATTCCGAGGCGTGTGGAAGGCCGTCGTCATTCAGGAGGAGAGGTGCTTCCCTCCGCGGACCCGCACCACCCAGCGTCCGCCATCTCGCCATAGCTGTCGAGGTGGCCTCCAGTTTGTGCTCCGTCGATCCAAGGAAGTCGTAAGAGAAGTCGGTGAAACCAGGCAGAGACTCGAGCGAGCGGCCGGAGATGAACCTCACCGCGTCGTAAGGGTCATCGAGCCCCAGCGCCAGATACGGTACTATCCAGCTCGTCCCCGATGCCTCCTGTGCTGGGGACCAGCCCATGCTCCAGGCCGTAAGAGCCCTGTTTCCGGCATCGCCGGAGAGCGACCACAGCACCGATGCCGCGATCCCTTGCTGGTCCTGATCGAGCGGCGGCCTCGGTGTCCCGTACCACTCTTCCAGGTACTGGGACGTCCATTCCAGCGTCTTGTCGAGGTGGCAGAGGTTGCAGGCATTCGGACGCTCCGTCTCGAGGGTGACGGCCACGGTGGGGCTGCTAATCTCGTGGCTTCGCTGAGCCCTCAATAGCCCATAGGACGTGTAGGGCATGTGGCAGTTGTAGCAGGAGCTGCCGCTCGACTCCACCTCGTGTCTCGTATGCGTGGTTAGCGTCTGCTGAAGCGTCGAGTGGCACTGGAGACAGGCCTCGTTGCCGTACATGCCGCTGCCCACCTGGTGCGTGTCCGCCCACTCCTCGACCGAACGTGGATCGTCCGCGGTCTTGTGCATCGTGTGGCAGGAAAGGCAAGAAAGCCTCTTGATCTCCTCAGTGGCGTTCCTGTAGCAGGGTGAGTCGATCAGCCCGTTGTACTCCCGCCCCGACACGCGAACCATCCCATCCGACCAGAATTGATCCTCGAGGAACGTTGGAGCCTGTGCGAGAATCCCTTGCATGCGGGGTGTGCCCATTTGCCGTGATGGCTGGATCAGGTCCCGCGAATCGGTCAGGTTGTCGCCCGGGCGATACGGCAGGCCCTCGCTCGGCGTCCCGCCCAACCAGATGGAATGACACTGACCGCACACCTGCGACGACAGCCTCGATTCCAAACCGAGCGGAAGCACCGTCGTCGAGTCGGGTCGACCGGTCAAATGCAGCGAATAGCGGCGAAGGGGGTTTGTGTTGACGGCTTGGTGCCGTTCACTGGGCCCGTGGCACGCCTCGCACGCGATTCCAAACTCGGCGACGGTAGTGTTGGCCCGCCACTCGCGGGGCGGTCGGTCGACAGTTGCGTCGAGTTCGCCCTTGCCGTGCGTCGCGTGGCAGTTGACGCACGACACGTTCCAGCGCCCAGTTTCCGACTGGGTGTGTTCCGGCGGCCGTAGGAATGCGGACGGGCGCGAAATCCAGCGCTGCTCTCGGATCAGGTACATCGCCGGAAGCTGCCCGAGGAGCCGGTCACGGTCCGTCGGATACCAATACACCTGCTGATAGTGCGAGCCCGTGATCATTGCCACTTGGCGCGTGATGCGAGGAGACGCGGCGCTCGTGGAGTCCCAATCAGGATCGTCGAACTCGGCCCAGAACTCGTCTCCCCTGCGCTCGAGCGCCATGGGCCCTCCGTGCTCGGCACTGACCCGGACGCCGTCAAAGTCCGCGAGCACGGTCTCGGGGGTCGCGATCTGCGTCATCGACCGATGGAAGGATCCGAACCAAGTAGCGTATTGAGCCGGGTGGCAGGCTGCGCACCTCCCTGAGGACACGTACCCGTCGGATGGAACCTGAATGGGCCGGTTGGTGACCGCCGCCTCTGGTGGGGACCTCTCCCGACTGGTCATGACGGCCCAGGCGAGCCCCGTTGAAACCACAGCTAGGCCCACTACGAGCCAGGTGAGCGCCGACGCCGACGGCATGCCATCAGGCTCTTTGTCCCTCCCCATCGGCAATGGCTTCCTCACGTACCCTCGCTCATCGGGGGACTGTCAGCTGCTGAGACCCCGGAGACACGTGACTAATCGGTGAGTCTTCGGACGAGACCGGCTGCACTGCTAGAAAATTGAAGTTCTGGAACCTCCGGCCAACGTTCACCTCGGCTGTGTATGGGTCGCCGGCTGGCCCCGCCACCATATTGTGGACAACATAGAACTCCCCAGGCTCATCTCCTGCCTGACCGAAGCTGCTGAGGGGCGGCTCCAAAGTCTTCCGATCCAAGACCACGATTCTATGGTTGCTCCGTTCAGCAAGGTAAAGATACTACTCCATCATCCGAAACCTGCATGCCTGGCACACAAGGAACTGCCCCCCCCCCAACCACTTGGAGGGGGGGCAGTGGCAGCACCGCCCGTGTCCGGTGAGTCACCTCACCGCACGTCGTCAGCCTCCTTGCTCTACCACCTGTTCCGGCTCCGTCATCTTCCTCTGCTCTAGCATCCACTCGTAATCTTCCTGCTCCATCTCAACAAACCCGATGTGCATGTGAGACATATCATCGGCGCTCCGACGCCCATAAATCACCCACTGGTCTGGATCAGGATTCCCTGGTCGCTCCGTGTTGTCATACCATGCCGTGACAAGGATTACGGTACCGGCAGGCAGGAGTGGCGCCACGTCGTCCTCATACGTGTATGTGATATGCCACCCAAATTGCCACCCGACTCTATTCAAGACTTCTCGGCGACCATCCGGATAGATCGCCTCAATCAGCTGCCCGGCGCCATGCGTATGCTGATGCCCCCGGACACTATAAATCATACCCGGCTTCTCGAGCACCGTAACGCCTTGGGTCACCTGCGTTCCGTGCGGTGGGATAAGAATCGTCTGAGCTTCTGGTCCGTCCGTATCCGAAAGCGACGAAAACGACGCCGAAGCACGATTCCAAGGAACCACGATCCGTGGTTCATTATCCTTCGGATAGAACCACATCCCGACCTCTAGCTGTGCGTCCTCCACTTCCTCCCCATTCGGGAAATAGTGGATGTTGAACGTGACTTCTTGCCCTGGCTCGATAAGAACGCCCACATTCGCCGGCATCTTATCATAGGGCTTGCCCACTGCGTACTTCGATATGTTCGAATTGGCATGATGTGTCACAGCGTAGCTGCCGAGGGAAGGTTTCGCTTCAGTTGCCATGACAGCGCGCGGCTCTTCCATCCCCGCCACCGGCACACTGGGGTACCACCACTTGTCCAAGCCACTCGCCGGTACGGTGAATGGATCCGAGTATACGATCAGATCGGGCGGACGCCCGTACTCAGCCTCAAGCTGCCACTGCGTGCGATCCGGGAAATCGGGCGGCGGGGGTACTCTATCCGAATCTCCCAATGGCGCCCCAGCATCCACCCATCGGGCTATGGTCTCGATCTCCCCATCGCTCAGGGAAATGTCGTCCTTAAATTTCTGGATCCCTACGGTGCGGTCGATGTGCCAAGGAGGCATAAAACGGCTTTGGACTCGCTCCTTGATCAGGGGCGCCCACGGTGCCACCTCCTCGTACGTCATAAGCGACATCGGACCCATGCCGTTCTCTTGATGGCAGGAGACGCAATTCTCGTAGAGGATTGGAGCCACATCCGTGGCGAAGGTGACATCGCTGGCACCCGCGGCCGCGGTCTGCTGAGAGGTGGCTGCGTCAGGCAAGACCAGAAGCGCTGCAGCCGCCGCTATTGACAGAAGGGCGGTTGGTGATAGCGCCAAGCGGCGCCAACCTACGCCAGACGCTGTCTCTCTCTCACTTCTCCGGCGCATCGTGTTCACGACGTCCTCCCCTTTCCAAGGTGGATGTTAAGGGATAACGGTAACCCCCACGTAACCATTGGTCCAGCAACAATGCTGCACCAGTCCTGCAAGATTCTCTATTGCGGTAACCCGAAGCACATACTCCCCCGGTTCGCTTAAGGTGGCGGTCGTGGAAACTTCAACCGGCTCGCCTCCCAGGACCGCCTCTTCCCCGAGCATCGTCTCGCGTTCGCTGAAGGTCACTTCACCAGGACCCTGATGATGATACCACGTCACTCTCATATCCCCAGGCTGCTCCGGTGCGTTCCCCTGTGGCGGACGAGCTGATGACGCCAATCCCTCCGGAGTCGCATCGACCCATACGCTCAATGGCAACGCCTCGCCAACCCGCACGGTGAGGGGACCCGTCGTGGGGCCGATGCGGCCCCTCTTCGGGGGTTCCGACGGATCGAGGCTCATTGCCGCAGCCACCGGAGCATTTGTAAGACTGACGGTATCATCTATTGCATACCCCTCCACGGTACCTCGCCCCGGCACGGAAAACGTCTGACCTCGGTTTCGAAGCGTCCACACCACGTCGCCGGTATAGCCTTGAGGTACCCTTACCGTGAAAACACTCTGATGCCTATAGTACCGACCTCGATCCTGCGGCGCCGGGTAGAAATGGGTCGGCTGTGAGCCGTTGAAGTCGCTCGGCTCTATGACGTTGTCAGGCCCAATCGGGATATCCAACGTCTCCGCATGATTCAAATTGATATAACTGAAACTGAGCAGGATCGAGTCATTGGCTGTCTGCGCCCATCCCTCAAAAAGGGGCACGACCGGCTGTCCAGTCGCCAAGACGTTGACGCGAGGAAAAGTCGAATAGAACGGAGAATTTCCAACAACCGTCAACCCGGTCCCCGGATCCCTTGCACTCTGTGGCTGGCGTGCCGGTGGCAGGGGCTCCTGATCCGGCTGTTGCTGAGCGTGCAGAGGTGCCCAACTCCAAACGAAGACTGAGGCGATCACAGCCCCACAAAACTCAACAACTAGCCTTTTCTTCATAGCCTTGTGGGCGCTCCATCGACGTGGTCTTGATGTGTAACGGTATCTCATGGTACTCCAGGTGCGCAATAGCCCTGTCCTTGATGGAATCGAAAGTTCCACTCACACACGGGACTCGGTCTTCCCATTGCGTCAATCACTCCCTTTGGGTGGGCGCTCCTGCTATGAGATATTCGCGTTCGTGTCCCGCTTGATCGGGTGGAGTGGAATGCACCTCTCATCACGACGAGGAAGGCGAAAGCCACCGAGACGCTCACGGCCCGCGAGATCCGTCCCAAAGATCGAGCGAGCCGCGAACTTCGCACCCGGGCCTCCCCCGAGGCCGGGCACCTCGACCACGCAGGTGCGTTCTTCGGCACTGGCGAACGGCCGGCAGAAGCAAACGCCGATACGAACATCAAGGCCTCCGGCTGATCGGCTGATGTGTACGGAAGTCGCCTGACGCGGTGCCGGTTCGGCACTGTGTTCCGAGATACTGCACCGGACATTGGCCTCCTGTCAAACGTGTGTCGCGAGGAAAGATGTTGTGGCAACCGGAGAATTCGCTGACGTACCGGTGAAGGTGCTTGGTGCTCATTTGATGGTTTAGGTGCTGTGGCAGCCGCGCTTGCGTATGTGCCAGAAGCTCTCCATCCCGTTCGTAGGGGTCTAGCCAGTGACGTGCTCACGTATAGAGTGTTTGGCGATCCGGCGGTTTGGCAAGCCCTCTCGGGCTCGGGCGCCGGTCGGGTGGACCTTCGTGCCTTCCATAACTTGTTTCTGGATAAAATCTTATAGGGCAGGATTGTCGGTTCCATCGACCTCGCGGGCAGCTACTCTGCCTGTCGTACCGTCCCTCGCGCCGACCGCGCAGGCCTCGGCTCTCGGACCCCGGCCCAGACTGATGATGACTTGGCCCATTGTCCGCGACAGCGCTGGTGTCCCACCTGCCGTGGCTACCTCACGGCCACCGCGCGACCCAGCCGGCACGTCCGACGACGCGGACGTCCTCGGCTGCGTGCTCGTAGTTAGTGCCTGCCCGAAAATCCTGATTTCTGGTTGGGGCGGAGGCGGCAGTACTGCTGACGGGTCCCCTGATCAGGAACCGTTGACGTAAACGATGGCTTTGTTCGGCGGTTGTGCTGGGGATTTCGGGGCGGCGGCCAACGAGCCCGGGTCGCGAGGGCAGTGATCCTGGCCCGGTATGCAAGCCGGGTCTGATATCGGGGGGTTGAAGAGACCGCGGTCAGGCCGTGCGTCGATGCCGTCGCTTTTGTGCCTCCAGTGCCTGCTTACGCGGGACCTTGCCGAGGCGATGGATATTGGCCCCGAGAACCGACAACGCAACAGTGCGGTCGAAACCCGCCGCACCGAGGCTCAATATCCGGTCCAGTCCGTGGTGTTCAAGGTGGTTGACGGCTGATTCGACCGCCGGATGTGCGTGCCGCGCGGCCCGAAACTCCGGCGTCGCCTCGCGGGCCATGTCGGCCTTGCTCAGCCGCCCCTTCTTCGGCAGCGCGCTGACTTCCAGAAGGTCGTCGAGACGGTCACGGTTGGCAGGACTGTGAAAACCACGGTCGAAACTGCAGACCCGAAGCTTCGGAAAGAGATCCCGGGTCTCTCGGACGAAGGGGACCGCGACATCCACATCACTCCCCTCCCAGATGACGTGATGGTTGAGCACGAACCGGTGCTGGTCTTCGATCACGCAGACCGGCACCCCCAGCTCCACCGGACATCCCGCCTTCCCCTTCGAGATCCAGCGGGTGTGCTCCTCGAAGATCGAGAAGACCTTCTCCTCGTGAGGGATCGTCTCCCCCTCCAGCAGACGCCGGTCCACCTGGTCGATCTGCCGCTCGGCATGGACGATGTACCCCTCGATCTCCGCTACAGATGCCGCCCTGACCTCCCCGGCGGTCAGCTCCGCCACGCTCCCCCTGGCCCGCTCGACCACTGACCGGCAACGCGTCAGGTATCGCTCCACCCGCTCCGGCCGCCCCTTCGCACGGCGGGTCGAGCGGACCCGGTTGAACAGCCCCCTCACATCGCGCTGCTGCTTCTTCCACTGCCGCCAACCCCGTACGCCATGCTCCCCCGAGAGCGGACCGATCGTCCGCAAGAGGCCACGCATGGCATCCCACAGCAGCGACACATCCGTCGGATAATGCACATCGGTCTCGACCACGAAGGAATCGCAACGCCCGCCCAGCGGGTCCTCTGCGCAGCCAAGCACCGTATGACCGTATCCGACCACAACCCGGTTGATCTTCTTCAGCAGATCAGGGGTCAGATGCCCGACATTGTCGATCAGGCGCTGCAGGCTGTAACGGGTCCTGTCGAACGGACCCACGCCAAGCATCTCACGTATCGTCGCATGCTGGTCAGCCAACTCCTTGAGACGGTCGAAATCGCAGTTCAATCCCTGCTTCAGCACGGCCAGCACCAAAATCTGCCAGAAATCCATCCCCGGCCGGCCCCTGCCGTGATCTCTTCCCGCAAGGACGTTCGACTCCAGGAGTTCCATCACCTCCCCGAACACCGGTTCCTCCATGTAGAGCCGCTTCAGGCCATGGAGAATCGATGGAATGTCGTCACGTGAATCCAGATCAATCTCGACCTGGTCGATCGGCATCTGCCCAATCTGAACCCAGATCCAGCGGAAGGGGCTGTTTCAGGCGGTTGTTGCCGGTGATTGACGCCGGTCGGGTGGAGGAGGGCGGTGGGAGCAGGGGGTAGTGGGCGATGAGGGTTGTGGCCCTACGGCAGTGGGGCGAAGAGAAGCCGAACATTGGCGCGCCGGGAGACCGTTGGAGACACGGGTCCCACGATTTGGCATGCGACCCGGATAGCCTTGGGTGCGGCGAACGGCCTCAGGCGGGCACTGGGGGCGGGATGTTGTGGTTGAGTCCCCGCAGGGCCGCGAGAGTACGCAGACGGACGGGCTCGTCGCGCAGCAACTGCAGATAGGTCTTGCGTGCGTGGGTGGTCAGCTTGGCGGGGAGCCGGATCACCCAGAGCCGGACCCGCTTGGGCTGTGCCGTACGCCAGGAGCCGGTGAGGAAGTGCCGGCGCAGTGTATGAAGGGTCTGGTAGGTGACGGCCGAGAGGCCCCAGAGGAGGGCGTTGCCCCCGAGGTGGTCGACCGCGGTCTTGCCGGCCGAGAGCTGGCCGAGCTCTTCGATCCGGTGCTCGACCACGGCACCGGCATTGTACAGGCGCCAGGCGGTCAGAGCGTGGATGCCCGGGATATTCGTCAGTACGTCCGCCTGGAGCCCGACCTCATAGGTGTCGAGATCGAGTGTGCCCTCCTCGGTCCTGAGAGGCTTCCTGGTCTGGGTCGTGAGGAGACGCGCACCCCAGAGCGAGCCTGTCGCGCTCCATAGCTCCTCCCCCTCCGGGAAGATCTCTTCGCCCTTCTTCGAGTGGTGCCACCGGTTGCGCAACCCTTCCAGCCAAGGGTAGCGGGGCACCTTGAGGAGGAAGAAGACGTCCAGCTCCTGGAGTGTCTCGACCATCTCCTTGCTGATGAAACCCTTGTCGAGGCGCACCGTGATCTCACGGACGCCGGCGCCCTTCAACCGCCCCACCAGCTCTTCCAGCCACTGCGTGGCTCCCTCGGCCGTGTGGGCATTGCCCGCCCGCCAGCGCACCCCCAGGCAGTCCCCGGTCTCCTTGACGAAGGCGACGATCGGATGATGGGAGCGACGGCCCCGCTTCTTCGGGTTGTAGCCCTTCTCAGCCCCGGCCTGCTTCTGCCCGTACCGCACCACGACGGTCGAGTCCAGCATCAGGGTCAGCTTCTTCGGGACCCCACCGGCCCGTAGCGCCCAGCGCTGCCGGACCATCCTCCAGAGGAGTTCGTCGAGGAGCGGGACCATGCGCCCGCTGGCCCGCCTCAGCCAGCGCCCGAAGGTCGTGGGGTCCGGGACGCGGACCCAGCCGAAGATCCGGCGCACGCCGCGGCGGTCGAGCAGGGGGAGGTCGTCGATCACCCCACCACCGTAGAGCAGCAGCGTGATCCACACCTCCGTCATCAGCCCCGGGCGGAAGAACCCCTTCTCCTTCGCTGCCCGCCCGTCGATCCAGCCAGCCAGGCCGAACCGGTCGAAGAGCTTGCGCACGAGCACGAGACCGGCGCCGTCGGTGAGGTTCCGCGCGCTGTGACGGACGCGCAGCGGCCGGCTGGCGCCTTGTATATGAGGCCTGCTCCCGGTATGATGGTGTCGCACCGTCTGGGTGCCCTCCGTTTCGAGGCGTTCTTAGCGGGAACTCCTTGAAACTTAAGGCCTTGGGCGGTGCTTTCCTATATTCGGATGCAGGATCCGGGTTGAAGCTGTGGCTGAAAGGCACGACGCATGACCTGTCATCCCCGAAGATGCACGCAAATCCACCGGCTTTGGCCGATCTGACACCGAAATCTACCGAAAATCACCGCGAACTGAAAGCCGAAAACAACCGCATCCCACTACAAATCAACACATTACGAGTTTTCGGACAGGCACTAGTTAGCGTACTCCGAATTGACCGACTCGATCACTACCTTCGGCGGCTCGGAGTGGGGCACGTGCTCGATCCGTTTCGCCACAAGCCCCATCCCGTCCCAGATCACGAAGATCCCCGGGGGGACAGGGACCCGCTGGCTCGTATCGATCAGGATGCGATCGTCGCTCGAGAGCAGCGGCTCCATCGAGTCTCCGTCTACGGTGACTATCGGCAGATCTTCAGGCCTAGCCCGGAATTCATGTCGGATGAGAGGGGATCGGCGAGAAGCCATGTCTCCTTAAGTCTGCTCCGACTCTTCGTTCCAGGCTCCCGATCCCGCCGCGGCGCGGACATTGATTTCAGGCACGGCAACATAGCCCGTAGGGATTGCGGGCCAGCCGGTGATTGGCTTCTGTAGAAGTAGGTCCGGATTCGCCTCTCCAGCGGCGATCCTGTCGTGCTTGAGCTCGTCAGGGCTGCAGCTGCCCAAGTGCTGCGCCAAGGCATCCCGGTCATGCTCGGCTAGGACGCGGGGCGTGCTGCGGGGGATGCACCGGTGCGGATCGGCCGCGTTTCGCCCGATCGCCAGTGAGGTCCTCCGCCGATTCGAGCGGCGCTCGGCCAAGGGCCCGAGGTTCCGCTGGCAGACCGGGTCCATTTCCGTGTCGTCGACTGTCATTGCCAGTCCCCTGCAGGTTTGACGGGGCTGTCCCGGGTCAGTGTCCGGGTCAACGAGCTTCAGGCCCGGTTAGCGGGCCCGCTCGCTTCGGGGATAGGCGGATTGAAAATATGCCCGTGACCGCTACCTTAAAGTCTAGTAGAGTTGTTGGAGGAGTACCGCGGGTTGGGGCTCGTTGGGATGAAATCGACGACACCGAAAGGACACTTGGTCCTCCCGCAAGGGCCATTACTATCCAACGCGCTTCGCCCGGCGGGCGGCGTCTTTACCGGCCTCGGAGTCGAGGCTCCTAGCAGATGAATGCGTGCGGGGCAGTGGACCCCATATGGACCCCGAAATAGCCTACGGGATCTGGCACCCTTGGTATGTGATATTGTAATTTACTATATGACAGGAACTTAGTGAAATACGGGGCCATAGCTCAGTTGGGAGAGCGCCTGCTTTGCAAGCAGGAGGTCACGGGTTCGAATCCCGTTGGCTCCATTGAACTTATGGAAGTAGAGGGTCCGATGTCCGCCGATTTGGCTTGTCAGTGAGCCCTCCGACGGTGCTCCGGAGCTTTCCCGAGCTTCCCTTCGTCGGCCTGCTGGTCGCACTGGAGGACCGTTTGGGCCGCCTTCCAGCCGGCGGGTTCGAGAGCACCTTAATATTGGCTGGTCCACGAGGCCCGAGGCAAACGTCCGCCTCAGAGAGTCCCAGTCCCTGCCACGCTTGGGTGCCAGTCCGGCGAGCTGTTCGGCGTTCTTCCACCAGAGTCAGATCTATGCTATCCCTACCATCCGCAGACGATCGCGGGTGCGAAACCATGAACCGCCCCGATACAGTCCGCGCTTCGAAGCAGTGTTTCCCCCGGCGTCCCGCTGGCCGAATCAGGCCGACAACTCCTGAGCGGCTAGGCCCGGCCGGACCCGGTGCGGGGTGAGCCCCTCCGCTCTGGCTCCGACGTTGCGCGTCCGGAACGGGCTTGTTATCATCCATGGGCTATTCTATTCAACAGTGAACGCGCCACGGGACCCGGCGGGACAGGGGGCAGCACGATGTACCGAATTCGGCAACTAGCGGCAGCGGCTATTCTCGGCGTTATGGTCGGGGCGGCTTCCTGGCAGCCACTTGAGGCTCAGGATCCGGAGGTGTGCCGGGACCCGCGGAACGTGTGTGACGGATTCGACCGTTTCCGGCTGGAGCCATCTAATACGCCGACTTGGTCGCCGCAGATGCTCCGGGCGTCGGGACGCCCGATCGTTCCCGTCTTCGAGGGTTGGTACGAGAACGAGGATGGTAGCTACACCCTCGTCTTTGGGTACGCGAGCTTCAACCTCGAGGAGGCCCTGCACATCCCCGTGGGGCCGGAAAACTACGTCGAGCCGACCGAGTTCGACGGGGGCCAGCCAACCTATTTCAAGGAAATCCATCCATTCATCCGCCGGCCTTGGAACAACTTCCTGATCCGGGTGCCCGCAGACTTCGGAGATCGTCGGGTCGTCTGGACGTTGACGAACCACGGCCAGACGTACTCCACCCCGGGGCACCTCGGCTCACCCTCGTACGTCATCGAGAATCCGGTCGCACCGGCCCGGTATCTGCAGGGGACCTCGAGCGGGTATGCGCCCTCCATACGCCTTGATCCCGACGACGAGTGGGTGCAGGGCCTCACCGGTACGCGATTTGGTCCGCTGACCACGAGCGTTGGCGTGCCGATCGAGATCCCCGTCTGGGTGAATTCCGGTGAGACGCTCTACGAGGAGCCGGAGAGCTGGCTCTACTGGATGCATTACCAGGGGCCGGGGGATGTGATCTTCAGCGAGGACGAGGTTCGAGTCGAGTTGATCGACGGCGAGGGTGTCGGCACGACGAGCGTGACGTTCGGGGCGCCGGGGGAGTATGTCCTCATCGTCCAGTCGATCGAGACGCTCAGGAATAGCTTCGAGTATCATTGTTGTTGGACCAATGGCTGGGTCGAGGTCACTGTCACCAACTGACCGGAGAGTTCGGATGCGTAAGAAGACAGGTTGTCAGAGTGTTTGGTTGGCGCTCGCTGGCGTCGCCGTCGCCGCGGCGCTCGCGTTGCCAGGCGAGACGAGTGCCCAGGAGGTAACGTACGCCGGGGACGTTGCGCACATCCTGCAGGAGAACTGTGTGAAGTGTCACCATCCGGGCACATCCGCGCCGATGGTGCTCGAGACGTATGAGCAGGTGAGGCCTTGGGCGCCGATGATTAAGGAAGCGGTCGTGAACCGGATGATGCCCCCGGGGTGGTACATCGACCGGTCGGTCGGGATCCAGGATTTCAAGAACGACCCGTCACTCTCGGACGATGAGATCCAGACGATTGCGGCGTGGGTGGATTCCGGGATGCCGATGGGCGATACCTCGCTCCTCCCGGAACCGGTGGAGTGGCGAGCCGAGCACGAGTACTGGCAGCTCGAGGAGGACCTCGGCTGGGGCCCCCCGGACCTCATCATCAGCTCGCCCGGCTTCACCGTGCCCGCCGTGAGCGGGGACCAGTGGTGGGAGCCGGATGCACCGCTCAGTCAGGTGGCGACTGAGTGGCTGACGGAGCCCCGGTGGGTACGCGCAGTGGAGACGAGGCCGTCGGATGCCGAGAGCGGGTACGTTTTCCATCACGCGAACACGAGCATTCGGCGGCCGGAAAACAGCGGCCCCGGGGGGGGGTTCTCCTCCGCTGCGGTCGGGAAGAGGACGGACATGTATCCCGCCGATGCCGGGAAGCTCCTCCTTCCCGACGACGTGATGAGCTTCTCGCTCCACCTCTATCCGATCGGTCGGGAGGTGCCGGACGCAGGGATCCAGGTTGGTGTCTGGCTCTACCCGGAGGGCGAGGAGCCCAAGTACGCCACGAGGGACGAGACGTCCTTCAACTCGGGGGAGAGCAGGGATCTTGGTCTCCCGCGCTACACGGATCTCCTGATTCCGCCGAACGGCTACCAGATGCTCCGCGGTCACTTTGTCCTCGAAGAGAACGTGAGGGTCCACAGCCTCCGCGGCCACATGCACCTCCGCGGCGGATACCAGATGATGGAGGCGATCTATCCGGATGGCCGCCGGGAAGTAATCAATAAGGTCGACTGGAATCACCTCTGGCATACGACGCACATCTATGAGGACTGGGCGCAGCCTCTCTTCCCGAAGGGCACGGTGATCATCGCCACCTCGCTCCTCGACAATACGGCGGAGAACCCATCGAACCCGGATCCGGACCAATGGGTGGTCTACGGGAGAAGGAGCGTGAGCGAGATGGCTCACATCCGCTTCGGGATGACGCAGATACCGGACGAGGACTTCGAGCAGATGATTGCCGAGCGGGAGCGCGTGCTCCAGGAGAGGGGGAGCCGGCCCGCGGCGGACCAGTGAGGAACTGAACCAACTGGGCGGAAACCCGTTCCGTTGGTATCCGTTTGAAGGCAGGCGGTGATGGCGAGAGCCCGGCGTGGATGATATGTCCGCGCCGGGCTCTTTGGCGCCCGGGAGGCGGGCGTCATTTGTCGAGTCAGGCGGTGGTGGTGGGGCTTACACGGGGGTGGGTCGAATGCACGGGATAAGGACGACGGGCAGGTGGGCGAGGTTCTTCCATAGTCTTCTCCCCTGCGCAATGACGGCCGGGGCTTTGGCCGCGGTCACCGGCACAGCCACCGAAAGTCACGCGCAGGCGATCGATCCCCAGCCGAGGATCATCATCTCGGGAGCCTCCGGTCAGCTTGGCGGGCGCGTGGTCGAGGAGCTCCTCGACCGGGGGATACGACCCGAGAACCTGATTTTGGTGAGCCGTACTCCGAGGGAACTCGAGCGGTACGCGGCACTCGGCGCGGCCACCCGCTTCGGTGACTTCCTCCAGCCGGAGTCCCTCGATACGGCATACGCAGGGGGCGACCGGCTCCTCCTGATCAGCCTGAACAGCAACAACCGGGATCCCCGAGTTCCGGCCCGCCGGGCCGAGCTCCATCAGGTGGCGATCGATGCAGCCGTGGTGGCGGGCGTTCAACACATCGTTTACACCTCCTTCGTGGATGCGGACAACAACGTATCCCCGATCGCCATCGCACACCGGGCGACGGAGGCGGCGCTCCGTGAGAGCGGGATCACCTGGACGTTCCTAAGGAACCAGTGGTATGCAGACCGCCTCGTGAATGAGGCCACCCGTATGGTGGCGGCAGGGAGAGCCCTCGTCCTCCCGGACGACCCCGGCACGGCGTACGTCACGAGGGCGGACTGTGCGCTCGCGGCGGCAGCTGCGCTTATGAACGAGGTTCACGAGAACCGGGTCTACGAGATCACGGGTCCCGCTCTGATCCGAATGAGCGAAGTTGCCTCGATTGCGAGCGAGATCACCGGTGTCGAGATCGAGGTGAGCGTGGCGGGTCCGATGGACGAGGTGCGGCAGGCGCCTCCCTCCGGGGGGACGCTCTCGATGCACTTTCGGCAGATCACCGGTGAGCCGGGAACGACGGCGCGTGATCTCCTTGAGGCAAACCGGCAAGCGCTTCTCGCGGCGGGCGGCGGGCAGTAGCGCGGGACGTTCGAGGCCGATCCCGCGCCCCGCGTCCGCTTTCCCATTCTGCTTGCTGCGCCCCGCGGCTCGCGGCATCTTTTCTCCCTTGGTCCAGGGTCCCCTCTTGGGCTCCACGCGCCTCACCGAAGCTCCGGGACGGATGGGCAGATCTTTACTCGGCAACGTTGTGACCCTCACCGCGTTCAACGTCGCTCTCGCCGGTTGTACGAGGTACGTGGAAGTAGAGAGCAGCCCGGGCCTTCAGGCGTACTACCGGACGAACTTCCCCGCCCGCGACGTGTCCGGTGCCCTGGAGGACGCCATGGCGTCGGTCGTTCGCGTTTTCGTGAGCCGCTCGTATGAGACGTACCTCTTTGCCGAGGACCGCGCGCCGACGGAGGCGGACGTGCGGGCCCGGGGGAGTGATGTTCGTGGACTCGCTCGGGACACGATCGCGTCGCGGGAGGGAACGGAGTCCACGGGTGTCGTGATCGCGTCCCGGTCGAGCGTGTTGACGATCCTTACGACGGATCATGGCGTCAGCTTCCCCGACACCGTTGTCAACTACTTCGAGGACGGGGCGGAGAGTGAGCCCCGCCCGGGGTGGGAGCGAGTGATTGAGCGTATCACGATCAAGACGCGGCAGGACAATAGCGTCACCGGCGCCTACTACGTCGATCCGTTTGAGATCCTGGCCCGCGATCCTGCCCGGGACCTCGCACTCCTGGGCGTCCGCTTCGAGGAGGACGTGAATCCCGGCGCACGGCCACCCTCTCGCCTGCTCGCCGGCGATCCGGGGCGCCTCTCCCTAGGATCTCTCGTGTACGTCATCGGCTATCCCGCCGGATTCCAGATGGTCACACAGGGAATTGTGAGCGACCGCGACCGGGGCTCCAACGACTCCTTCCTCCTCGACGGGCTGTGGAATCAGGGGATGAGCGGAGCGCCGATCCTCTCCGTAAGAGGCGAGGGAGACGCGCTTGAGTGGGTGGGAATCGCGCGCGCCGCGGCGGCACGTACGGAGGACCGGCTCGTTGCCCCGGAGGGTGTGGAACTCGTGCAGGATCCGCTTACACCCTACGAAGGACCCGTGTACCTGCAGCCCGTGCAGGAGATACGCTACGGCGTGACCTTCTCCGTCCCGATGACCGAGATACGCAGCTTCCTTGCGGAACACCGCTCGCGGCTGAGCAGCCTGGGCTACCCGCTTCCCGCCCTATGACCGATTTTGCCGGGTGCCGGTCCCGTCGCAGGAGCTGCGCGGGGCTACGGACCCTCAGCCTGACGCGGCGGCTGCCTCGGGTGGTGATGCTCTCCGTTACCCACCTTCCCCGCGGACCATGGGACACGGCACGTCTCTGCGTTGCCCCCGTCCCGTCCGCTGGCCGGCGGGCTTAGTGGCCCCCTGATGTCCGTCGAGTTCGCGAGGCCGGGATTTCTCTACCTTCTCCTTCTTCTCCCCGTCTGGTGGGTCCTCGTCTGGCCGTGGGCGAACGGCGGCATCCTCTATGCGGGGACCGAGGCTGCCAGAGGCTCTTCGCGCTGGCCGCGTGTCCGGACAGCGACCCTCCTTCGTCCGCGCCTCATTCGCTTGGCCGCGATGGCTTCCCTCATCGGAGCGCTCGCCGAGCCCGAGCGGGTCGAGGTCGCCGAGGAGACGAGGCTCCGTGGCAGCGGGGTCGCGCTCGCCGTCGACATCTCCACCTCGATGCTGACCGTCGACATGGAGGACGAGAACAGCCGTCTTACCGTGGCCCGCGACGCGGCGATCCGGTTCACTGAGGACCGCGCACTCGACGAACTGAGTCTCGTGGCCTTCGCGGGTCAGGCGACTACCCGCGTGCCCCCGACCACCGACCCCCGCCTCATCATCTCGGGTGTCGAGTCGCTCGAACCCCAGCTGGTGTTCGACGGCACGAACATCTCGGAGGCGGTCCTCACCGCGACGGCTGGACTCCTCGATTCCGGGAGGGAGCCGCGCGTCATCGTCCTTCTCACCGATGGAGCGCACAACGCTCAGGGGATCGCCCCGCTGTCGACGGCCCGGGCCGCCGCCGCCCTGGGCGTGCGGGTGCACTCGATTGCGCTACTGAGTGAGCCAGACCTCACGGCGGAGCCAACGACGGGCCGCGAAGCGGCGCTCCTTCGGCGGAGCCAGATGGAGGCCGAGATGGAGACGGTGCTGACGGCCATCTCGCGGATTACGGGAGGCGAGTATTTCCGCGCCCCTAGCGCCGCCGCGCTCGACTCGATTTACGGGGAGATTGATGAGATAGAGGCACCGACCGAGGAGATCATCGAAATCGAGGCGCGCACTCCGCTCGAGAGCCTGCTCCTCCTTACGGGGCTCCTCTTCTTGGCTCTCGACACGGGCCTGAGAGGGAGCCGTTGGGGGCTCCTCCCGTGATCTTCCTGAACCCGCCCGTCCTGCTCGTCGGCTTGGCCGTCGTGGCAGTGATCGTGGTCGGCCTCGCGAGGCACGCCGGTCGGCGGCGGAGACTCGCCCGCTTCCTGGGCGGCGAGCGCGCAGCCCGGCGCCTCTCCGGATCCGATCTCTACCGACTGAGGCTCGAGCGGATTCTCCTCCTCGCCTTCGCTGCGCTCACCGCGGCCGCGGCCGCCTCGCAGCCGCGGTGGACAGTCGACCCGGCACCTCCCCCGCTCCCGCGGAACGTCGTCCTGGCGATCGACGTATCTGCCTCGATGCAGACGGTCGACGCCTCTCCGACCCGTCTCGCACGCGGGCTCCAGCTCGCAGGGGAGCTGATCGAATTCCTCGAAGGTGATGAAGTCGGTCTCCTTCTCTTCGCGGGAGCGCCCTACCCGATCGCTCCCCCCACGAGGGACCACGAGGCGCTCCGCTACTTCCTCACCGCGCTCAGTCCGACGATGGCGAGTGCGCACGATCCGGGCTCCCTCCTCGCGGTGGGGATCCGGCAAGGAGCGGCGCTTGCCCGGGAGGGGGACGAACGCGAGGTGGAGCGGTTCGTTGTTCTCATCGGCGACGGGGAGACCTCGGAGGCGGAGAACGCGCTCTTCGCGGAGGCGCAGGCGACATGGGCCGAGGGGACGCGTGTCCATACGATAGGCGTCGGGACCGCCGAGGGCGGTGCGATGTTGATGCCGCAGGCGACGTATCAGTTCGGCGGTCCGGTGGTCGACGAGAGCGGCATGCCGGCGATTTCCCGAATGGACGAGCCCCTGCTTCAGAGGATCGCGGAGGCGGGCGGCGGCCGCTACGCGGGTGCCGCCGACTCGGGCGCTCTTGAGGCGTTGTACGCGTCCTTCGAGTTTGAGACGGCCGTCCCGTTTTGGGCTCGCCACGAGCCGGTGGTCTTCCTGGTCCTCGCGGCCCTCACGGGTCTCCTGATCGAGAGCATTCTGGACGTTCGGCTCCCGGGTAGAGCCGCGCCGTCGCGTCGGAGGACGGCGTGACACCACCGGACGTCACCCGGCGGATGAGGGCCGGTCTGCTCGCGGTGGTTCTGGGGCTGATCGCGTTGCTTCTCTGGGTGGACCGCGGCAGCGTCGAGCACGGGAATCGCCTCTATCACGATGGGCGGGATGAGCGCGCGGCCGAACTCTACTTGGCGCGTACCGGGTCGCGCTTCGCCGCCCCCGAGGCGCTCTACAACCTGGGCACGGTCCTGCTTCGGCCTCCGGGCGGGCCGGAGGCCGAACAGTATCTCCGCCTGGCGACCGAGACCGGAGACTCGGCCGCCATTCAACGGGGACACTACAACCTCGGGGTCCACAACCTCCATCAGCTGGAGGTGTCGTCCGAACCGGACGCCTGGGTGCCACTCCTCGGAGCCGCCATCAGGAGCAACCGGCAGGCGCTCCGCTTGGATCCGGGCGACGAGGATGCAAGGTGGAATCTCGCCCTTGCTCAGCTCGTCTTCGATGAGATGACCCGCGTGGAGGCGCCGGGCGAGGCCTCGGAGCCCGAGGAAGAGTCGGCCTCCGGGGCCGACGAGGGGCTTGTGATCCCGGAACCGGGCCAGGGGGACGGTCGCCCGCCGCCGGCGGAGGGAAACCGGGAAGCGCTGGCGGGCGAAGATCCCGGTCCCCTGACAGAGGACGAGGCGATGGGCCTCCTCGAGTTCATCCACGATGACCCGGAGCAGCTCCTCTGGGGGATCTTCTGGGCCCACCGCCCGGATGTGGCGTGGTGGGAGGAGGGGTATCCGGGTGGGAACTGGTAGTCGGGTCCGCCGCTCGCTCCCGGCCCGCGCGCCCGGTTTGACGCGAGCGCGACGTCCGGCGGAGCGTAGCCACAGGGCGGTACGTGCATTCGGGGCCCGGTCGTCCCCCTCGTCCCGGTCGGACGGGGAGGCCGCCTCGCTCCCGGGCTCGATGAGGCTTCACGGCGCAGGAGAACCGGCATGAAGTTGCCGACCGTCCAGAGCGGGAGCGGCCCGCAGTTTCGTCGCCACACTGGGATCGCCGCACCCCTCCTCCTCGCCAGCCTCGAGTGCGAGATCATCGCCGGCCCCGATGCCGGGTCCCAGTCCGATGCGGTACCCGGCCCGCACACCTTCGGGGCGCTTCGCGTCCGGGCCGATGGATCGGAAGACCCTGACTTCGTGTTGAACCGGAGGCTGTACCTCGGGGCCAGCATCCTGCTCACGGGCGAGGACTTCGGAGTCGGCGCGGGAGTAGGTCCGGCGGTCCGTTGCCTAGTGAGCACCGGGATCCGCGTGGTGGTCGCGCCGAGCTTCGGCCCGGACTTCGAGGGGGCGGGCGCCGCCTTCGGGCTCCTCGCGGCAACGCTCCCTGCCGACGTGATCGAAGAGATCGCCGAGTGGACCCATGCGAATCCCGGCACGGAGATGACGCTTGATCTCGAGAGGGAGCGGATCGAGCGGCCCGGCCGGGAGGCCACCCCCGTCAGCGTGCATCCCCGGGTACGAAACAAGCTGCGGTTCGGTCTTTCCGAGCTGGACGAGATGCGCGAGCACGACGCCGAGACCACCGCCTTTCGGCGGGCGGACCGGGTCCGGCGGCCCTGGCTCTATTCACGGAAGGAGCATGTTCAGCGGGAGTAGCGACATTTCGAACGGATAGACGGTGAGGTGGATGCATCGCACATCCGGTCTCGAACCCCCAATCCGCAGTAGCCATGAGCGCCCGACTGACGATCGTACTTCTCCCCCGTCCCCTCGGGCCGGGCGCCCGGGCCGGCGTCCAGGAAGTCACCCACCCGCTGGATGAGCTGTCCGCGGCCGAGCACTGGGTGCTGTACGAGACCATCATGGCTCACCCCGACGCCACCGGGGGACGCCGAGTTCCTCTACGCAGGCCTGAACGAGCCCTCGAAGACCGAGGTGCTGGCTTGGCGCCCTGGAGTCCCCTTCAGCCGGGAGGCGCGCGTGCACTTCGTGCAGAACCACATCGGCTACGAGGCCGTGGTCGATCTCGTGGGGGCGAGTATCGTAGAGTTCCAGGAGGTGACGGATCGCCAGTACATGATCGCGCCCTCCGACGGGGCGGCGCTGTCGGACGCGAAGGAGCATCCGGAGATCCGCGCGGCGCTCGAGGCGCGCGGGTTCACCGACCTGGAGAAGATAGACTGCCGGGTCGGATCCGACGCCTACTTCGACACCCCGGAGGAGAGGGGCCGACGGCTCGGCCGGCTCCGCTGCACAAACCTAGCGGGCCGCGTCTCCGGGCTGGGCGCCCCGATCGAGAATCTGGTCGCCATCGTGGACCGTCAGACGGGCGAGGTGCTCCGGGTCATCGACGGCGGGCCCATCGACGCTTCGCCGCCCTCGATCGGCGAGCATCATGCCGAGGCTGTGGGGCCGTCGCGCAGGGCCCCTTCCCCCGATGCTGGTCACGCAGCCGGAGGGGCCAGGCTACGAAGTCTCCGGCCATCAGGTGCGCTGGGAGGGGTGGGGTTTTCACTTCCGGGTCGACCAGCGGCGGGGCATCGTCCTGTCGCAGGCGGGTCACCAGGAGGGCGACGAGTTCCGGTCCGTGCTCTACCAGGCGTCGCTCTCCGAACTCTTCGTCCCGTACCATGACCCGGACGAGCCCTGGAGCCATCAGGCCTACTTCGACCTCGGGACGTATCCCCGGAGCTTCGGCGGTGTGGCGAGCGCGATGGAGCCGGGCCGCGACTGCCCCGCGCGTGCGCACTTCTTCGATACTTGGGTGATCCAGGCCGACGGCGCACCGGGAGAGCGCCAGCGCGTGGCGTGCCTCTTCGAGCGGCTGCCGGACGAGCCGGCATGGCGCCACACCCGCGACGGAGGGGTCGTCGAAAGCCGGGCCCGCCGCGACCTGGTCCTCCGGATGGTCATGGGCGCGGGCAACTACGACTACCTCTTCGACTGGGTCTTCCGGCAGGACGGAACGATCCGGGTCAACCTCGCCGCAACGGGAATCGACCAGATGAAGGCGGTCGGTGCCCGGAGCGCCTACGAGGCGGTGGCCGACAACGGGAGCGCGGACGACCGGTACGGTCGTTTTGTCGCACCGCACCTCGTGGCCGTGAATCACAGCCACATCTTCAACTTCCGCTTCGACTTCGATATCGAGGGACAGGAGAACACCCTCGTCGTGGACCGGCTCGTGACGGAGATCCAGGGCGAGGAGAACCCGAGGCGGAGTGTCTGGCGTGTCGAATCGGAGGTGGCAAGGCGGGAAGCGGACGGGATGCGGACCGCCTCCCTCGATGCACCCGAGTTCTGGCGCATCGTGAATCCGGCCGAGGTCGGACCACTCGGCTATCCGTGGGGCTACGTTATCGAGGGCCACGGGATCATGTCGCTGGTGAGCCCCGACGACTACCTGCAGCAGCGGGCCGGTTTTACCGAGCACACACTGTGGGCCACCCCGATGCGGGCCGGGGAGCTCTACGCGGCGGGCGACTACCCGACGAGAGCAGTGTGGCGGGCGACGGCCTGCCCAAGTGGACGGCAGAAAACCGCGAGATCGAGAACACGGACATCGTCCTCTGGTACACGATCGACTTCCATCACGGCGCGCGCACGGAGGACTGGCCGATCCTACCGCTCGAGATGCACGGCTTGAACCTCGTCCCGGCCGGGTTCTTCGACCGGAATCCGGCGATCGATCTCCCGCACTGACGCTGGTCTCGCCGGGGCGCCGGTGCGCGGCCCGGAAGGGGAGATCTGCCGCCGAGGGGTGGCTTACGAGCTCGGGATGTCGAGGAGCTCCACTTCGAAGATGAGCGTCGCGTTCGGTCCGATATCGGGTGGGGCGCCCGCGGGGCCGTATCCGATATCGCTCGGGATGACGAAGCGGTAGTGGCTTCCGACGGACATGAGCTGCAGTCCCTCGGAGAAGCCCGGTATCACATCGGAGACCCCGAAGGTTGCCGGCTCGTCTCGCGCGTACGAGCTATCGAACTCTGTCCCGTCGATCAGGGTGCCGCGGTAGTGGATCCTCGCCCGATCCGTCGAGCCCAGGCGGGCCCCATCGCCCTCGCGGATAACCTCGTACTGGAGCCCGCTCGCGGTCGCGGTTACTCCGTCCCGCGCTTCGTTCTCGGCCAGGTACGCGGCCCCTTCCTCCAGGTTGCGGGCGGCTTCAGCCAAGCTCTCCTCCTCCATCTCGGTGCGGATCGTCTCGTTGAACGCGGCCATGATCGTCTGCACCTCTTCCGCCGAGAGCCGCTGTTCGCGCTCGGCGAGTGCGTCCTCGATCCCGGCGCCGAGAGATGCGAGATCCAGGTGGTTGCGGGCCACGCTAAGGTTCTGGCCGAGATCGTAGCCGATCGCGTAGCTCGCCTTCTCGCCGTCGCTCTCGAGTGCAACAGTTCCGCCCTGCTGGCAGCCGACCGTGGCGCCGAGGAGGAGCAGGCCCATTCGTGTGCTGGTTCGTCGCATGTCTGTGCCCCATGTTTGTCGGAAACCGGAAAGGTAAACCGGCCGGGCTCCCTCGGGCCAGTGACCGGCTACTCGCCCTCGCAGCCGCAGCCGCATAGAGTGGAGGGTATGCTCCCTGCCATGAAGTCTGCCGTTCTCCTCGGCGCAGCTCTCCTCGTCCTCCCGCTCCGAGGGATGGTCGCGCCCGAGGCGTCCTCCGCCGCTCCCCGGCAGGACCCGCTCTACCAGGTCCCCTACAACGGCAAGTTCACCTTCACCCGGCTCCGCTACGGGCCGGCGGGCGGTCGAGGATTCGGGCGGGGATGGAGTTCCGCGTGGAACCACGACTATCCGAACGCGGACCGGAACATGCAGTTCATCCTCGACCGGTATACGGGGGTGGGCCCGAACACCGAGGGGAGCAACGTCCTTGATCTCGAAGATCCGCGGATCTTCGAGCACCCGATCCTCTATATGTCCGAGCCGGGATTCTGGCGGGCGACGGAGGCGGGGACCAGGAACCTGAGGTCGTATCTCCTGAAGGGTGGCTTTCTCATCTTCGACGACTTCGAGCTCGAGCAGTGGGACAATATGGCGGTCCAGATTGGCCGGGCACTGCCCGGACACCGATGGATCGAGATCGACGAGTCCCATCCGATCTTCCGGAGCTACTTCCAGGTGGATGACATATACGTGCCCCACCCCCTCGTCCGGGTGACGCCGAGCTACCAGGCGATCTTCGACGAGAACGACCCGACGAGGCGGATCATGGTCCTTGCCAACCACAATTCGGACTTAGCCGAGTACTGGGAGTGGTCGCCGGAAGGGTTCTTCCCGGTCGATCCGACAAACGACGCCTTCCGCCTGGGGGTCAACTACATCGTCTACGCGATGATGCACTGACCGGCAGATTGCAGGGGCGAAGTGAGGACGCTGACGCCACCGCGCGGCTCCCCGTTCCCCGGCGCGACGGTGGAGCGCACGCGCCGGCGTGCTAGGGGACCCAGCGCGGCAGGGCCGCGTCCTCGAAGAAGGTGAGCCGGATGATGTCCCTCCCGTTCGGGCTCATCGAGTAGAGATCGTAGGGTCCGCTTCCCGAGAGGGGCTGGCTCGCGATCACCATCCACCTCCCGTCCGGGGACCAGTCCGCCTCGGTCGTGCTGTAGTCGCCGTTGTCGGTCAGCTGGGTGAGGCCGGTGCCGTCCGCCCCGATCGTGAAGAGCTCGAAGCTGGTCCCTCCCGTATCCGGGTCCAGGTAACGTCCGAAGACGACTTGGGTTCCGTCGGGTGACCACCGGGGGTTTACGTCGAACGATCCCTCCGTCAGCCGGGTGAGATCGCGCCCGTCCGGGGTGATCGTGTAGAGGCCCGGGGCCTCGCTCCGGTCCGAACTGAAGACGATCCGGCTACCGTCCCTCGACCAGGCAGGTTCTATTTCGCTCGAGGCGTCCGTGGCGGGGGTGAGGTTCACCGCACTCGAGCCGTCGGCGTCCATGACATAGATGTCCCTCAGGCCGGTTCCCCTGAGGTCGGACCTCTCGAAGACGATCCAAATCCCGCCGGGGGACCAGTCGGGTCGCTCTTCCAGGATCTCGACGGTGTTCGTCACGTTCTCGGCTGCCGATCCGTCGACGTTCGCCGTCCAGATATCCTCACCCTGTGCGAATGCGATCCGTGCCCCGTCGAGCGTCGCGGCCACGCTGCTCGCCTCGACAGAGACGAACTCATGAGGGTCTCCCCCGTAGGCGTTCCGGCGTCTGAGCTGGGCGCTGGAGCGCGTCGTGTAGAGGATGCTCCCCGGGTTCTGGTCAAGGCAGAGGACCACGATCTGGTACGTCGAGTCGTCCCGGGAGAACTGGACGATCCCCGTGGGGGACTGGGCCACGAGGCGGCAGTTGGGGGCGAGACCCCCGATCTCGTATTCCTGGTTTGTGAAGGGCACGTTCGGAATGCTTGTCTCGCCGTTCGGCGGGAGCGGGATTGGAGTGCCGTTGTTCAGCGTCAGGGTGTAACCGTCGGTGTCCAGGTTCACCCCGACCGTCTGCACTTGGAAGAGGAGGTCGAACGAGAGGGGACTCGTGCTGTCGTCCGATCCGCAGCCCGCCAAGGCGATCGAGAGGTGGAGGAGGACCGTCCCGGCGAGAAGCCTCGTTGAGTGGATGGCCCTGCCCTCCCTCCCGCAGGCGGAAGCCCGCGGCTGGAGGTTTCTGTCGCGTTGAGCGGCACCAGCACTCGTCATCGTCGGGCTCCTCGGTTGGGGACTCTATCCGGAGCGTGCTTCACGCCGCCGGGCCGGGAGCCCCGGGAATTCCCTGCACTGTAACTGTCCGGGACCCGTGATCGTTCCAATCCGGGTCTCGCGGAGAGGGCGGACGGCACGCCTCCCCCCTCGCGGTAGGGCGGGCGCCTCCCTCACCAGGGGGGGTATGGCCTCCTTTCCGCTCCGCGTCTACGATGCGGTGTCCCGCCGCCCCAGCCGCCTCCCGATAACGAGGAGACATGATGCTGGATTGTCGACACCTGTGCGCCGTGGTCGCCCTTGTCACCGCGCTCGCGGGATGCGGGGATGGGGCGAACGAGTCTGGCCCGGATGCGGCCACGAACGATGCCGCACTGATGGTGCCGACATTCGAGGGGGACCCCATGTGGCCCATGATCCCGAACGACCGGGTCTTCGGGATCACCTCCGGGCTCTCCATCGAAGCGGACAACAACGTCTGACTGGGTGCTGCATCGCCCGCGCACCGTGCCGGAGGAGCTGGCCGACCGTGCGGCCCCGCCCGTGATGGTGTTCGATACGGAGGGCAACTTCATTCAGGGGTGGGGTGGAGAGGGGGACGGCTACGAGTGGCCGGGCACGGAGCACGGGATCTTCGTGGATCACAATGGGTTCGTCTGGATCGCCGGGAGCGGGCCGGGGGACGATCAGCTCCTAGGGTTCACCTCGGAAGGCGAGTTTGTGATGCAGCTCGGCCGCGCGAACCGGAGCATCGGGAACACGGACACGCCGAATGTGAATCGGGTGGCCGGTGTCTATGTGTATCCTCCGACGAACGAACTCTTCGTCGCCGATGGCTGCGGGAACCGGAGGGTGATCGTCTTCGACGCAGAAACCGAGGCGTTTCGGAGGATGTGGGGCGCGTTCGGAGATTCGCCAACCGATCCCGTGGAAGGCGAGGCGGTGGACGAGTCGAATCCGGAGCACTTCGACCTCGTCCACGGGATGAGGGTGTCGAATGACGGGCGCGTCTACGTCTCCGACCGGGCCCGGGATGCGCCTGCAGGTCTTCTCCATCGAGGGGGAGTACATCACACAGCTCATGACGGGTCGAACGGAGCCGGACCCGGCGGCGGTCGCGGAGCGCGCGGGAGAGACGGCGCACGGCGGCCTGTCGCCGAGCTGATCGAGAATGTGGCGACCGCTCATCGGTTGGTGAGCCCGACTGCCTTCTCACCCGATGCGGAGCAGAGCTACCTCTTCGTCGCTGAGCGAAGTAACCAGCAGGTTGTCGTGCTTGACAGGGAGACGCTCCGGGCCATCACCCGTTTCGGGCGGGTCGGGGGTGAGTTCTATATCCTCCACAACATGGTCTCGGACCCGGACGGCAACCTCTACACGGCCGAGGTGAGTGTGGGGGCACGTGCCCAGAAGTTCGCGAACACCGGGATGGCGCCCGCCGACTCGATGTAGCAGCCCCACGGCTGGACGGCTGCTGGGGGGGTGCTTAGGGTACCCCTCGCCCTTGTCGCGATCGGCCGCGCCGGGTCGGCGAGCCGGGAGCGGGGGACGGCCGGCGTTTCCCGGGCTTTCACACGTTCGGTGCGGAGCGTGACGCTCACGCACCGGTTTCCGCGCCGCCGGCGAGCGCCTGGCCGGCGCGGACCAGGGTCCACTGAAGGCGCATCTGGTCGACGACGGGCATGGCGGCGAGGCCAGCGGCTTCGGCGCGTTCAGTGATCGCCGAGGGGGCCTCGCCTCCGTGCACGCGGGCCTTCCAACGTGCGAGTCGCTTCCTCCACTCGAGAAGTATCGGGTCGGGCGGTCCGAGCACCGCTCCCACGCCAGGTGTGATGAAGAGCGGCATCTCGGATACGAGGGTGAGGGGATCAACGCCGAGCGAGCGTACCGTCTCCATCGAGCTCGGACGGAAGAGCGAGGCGGTCCCCGGGTCCCCGAGCGCGGTGAAGTACTCGCGCATCGAGACCGAGTCTGGACGCGTAGAGAAGCCGCGTTCGAGACGGACGAATCCCTTCTCGCCCTGGCGTTCCACGTCGTGCAGCGTATAGCCGAGACGGCTCACAGCCTCGACGCACCGGTCCCGGAGGGGCCCGTAGCGGTCCCGCCACGCCGACTCGACCAGAAACCAGGGGCCGGCGGCAAAGGCCGTGCCGTGGAGGGAGACATGGAGCGTCAAGGGCCGGCGGCACGTTCTCCACCACTCGTAGACGGCCCGGTTCTCCGGCCGGGCGTGATCGTCACCCGGCCCCCGGGGAAACCCGAACTCGATGTCTTCCCCAGGCGGCTCTCTGAGCGCGTCTCTCAGGAACCGGCCGAGGTCGTACACCCTTGCGTCATCCTCCGCCCAGCCGGCGTTGCGCTTCTCACCGTCGGGGTTGATATGGGGCACGATCCACCACTCGTGGCTTCGGAGCCACGGATCGCCGGGCGGGAGACGGCGTAGGTAGGCCACGAGGTGCCGAAGGAGGCGCGGGCCGACCGGCTCATCGGCGTGGCAACCGCCGATGAGGCTCACGGCCAAGCGTCCCTCCCCGAGCCGAAAGCCCCGAACTGGTCGTCCTTCCCGCGAGCGGCCGAGGATCCGGCCCTCCTCGCGCGAGACCCGCGGCGTCTCGATCAGATCCCGGAACCGCTCCGACTCAAAAGCATCGGGAGTCGATAGGGCGATGGTCGGGTGATCGGGCACGGGCAGGGTGCGGACAGGTCGATGGACAGGAGTGCGCTTCGCCCTCTCGGACTATCACAATGTGCCCCCGGGAGGAGGTTCCCGCGAGAGACGCGGACGGGTGGGGATCGATGGGCGTCGATCGTGAGACATCTGCCCGTGCGCCGTGCGGCGTCGTGGAGCGACAGGAGCGGGGCAGCCCGCGAAGTGTGATATTTTCAACGGCCATTGACAGAGGGGAGCGGGGCGTTCCAGGAGTGTCTCCCGCCGTGTGCTCAGCGCGCGAGGCGAGCCTTCGAGCGCGGAGCCCTCGTCACGGGGGCGTGAAGTCTGCAACTTGAGGGGTCAGGGAGTCTCACCGGTCCCCCGCCTTCCGGGACCCCAGCGGTGCGGAGCGCCGAGCTGCCCGGGCGCGGTGCCCCGGGCCACGGATCCGCCACCGACCGGCTGGACTCGATCTCCACGAACCCCATTGCGCCAGGAGTCACGATGCCGCGATCCCGTCTCCGCCTGATCTGCTACTCGGTCGTCATGGCCCACCTCCTCCCCGGGTGCGAGTCCGCCGGGGGGGACCACGCCTCCGTCTTCGACGGGACCGGGGGTCACTGGGTGGACCTTGCGCATGCGTTCTCGGCGTCGACGATCTACTGGCCCACGGACACGACGGGCTTCGTGCTGAACGAGCAGGCGTTTGGCCCCACCGAGGGCGGGTGGTTCTACGCCTCCTACGACTTCCAGTCAGCCGAGCACGGCGGGACGCACCTGGACGCGCCGATCCACTTCGCCGAGGGCCGGTGGACGAACGAGGAGATTCCGTTGTCGAGCCTGATCGGGGCGGCCGCTGTGCTGGATGTCTCCGGGAGGGCGGACGAGGACTATCAGGTCAGGGTCGAGGACCTGACTGCGTGGGAAGCGGAGCACGGTGAGCTCCCGCGCGGCGGCATCCTCCTGGTACGGACGGGGTGGAGCACGAGGTGGAGCGATCGTGCCCGGTACCTGGGGACGGAGCTGACGGGCCCCGAGGCCGTCGCCGATCTCCACTTCCCCGGGCTGGGTCCCGAGGCGGCCGGGTGGGTCGTCGAGAACCGCGAGATCGTCGCCGTCGGGATCGATACCCCAAGCATCGATTTCGGACAGTCGGCCGACTTCCGGTCCCACGTGATTCTCTACTCCGAGGACATCGTCGGCCTCGAGAACCTCACGAACCTGGATTCGCTCCCGCCGACGGGGAGCTTCGTTGTCGCGCTTCCGATGAAGATCGAGGGAGGAAGCGGCGGGCCCCTCAGGGCCGTGGCCTTCGTTCCCGACTGAGGCCACGGCCATGACTTGCCGGAGAGCGTGCCGCGGGGAGGCGGTCCACGGTCCGCATTGCGTCCCCCGGAGCATTCCCTACCCTTCTCGAGTGAGCCTGGAATCCTTCCGTTCTGCCGCCGACAGGCTGGAGCCCGCGATCCTCGAGCGCGGGCGAGAGCTCCTGGCCGGCATCGATCCGGAACCCCTGGTCGTCATGAGCCCGGCGTGGTGGCAGGAACGGCTCATGGATTGGGCGACCGGGGACCCCGACTTCCGGGTGAAGCTACTCCACTTCGTGGACGTGCTCCCCTCCCTTCGGTCGAACCGGGCGGTAGCGGATCATGTCCGGCAGTACTTCCGAACCGAGTCTCCCGGTGCTGTGCGGCTCGGCTCGGCGATGGGCCAGTGGGGCCTCTTTCGGCCCGTCCTCTCTCGCGTGGTCCGGGAGGGCGTGTTTGCGATGGCCGACCGCTTCATTGTGGGTGCGACACAGGACGAGGCGCTCCCGCGCCTGCGGGACCTCGTGAGCGAGGGAATCTCCTACACAATCGATCTCCTCGGAGAAGCCACCCTGTCGGATGCAGAGGCGGACGGATACCGGGACCGGTATCTCGAGGTCCTCGAGACGCTTCGGGGTTCGCCCGAGTGGGAGGGCCCGCCTCCGGCCCGCCGCCCGAACCTCTCAGTCAAGCTCTCGGCACTCACGGCCCACTTCGAGCCGGCTGCTCCCGGTCGAACATATGAGAGCCTCCGGGAGCGCCTCCTCTCCGTGGCGAGGTCGGCGCGGGAGGTCGGCGCCTTCGTCAACATCGACGTGGAGCAATACCGGTACCGGGACCTGACGACCGACATCCTGGCCCGCCTCCTCCGGGAGGAGGGGCTGGTGGACGGGCCCGATCTCGGCATCGTCATCCAGGCTTACCTGCGCGATTCCCTTGCGGAGGTCGAGCGGCTCAAGGCGATCGCCCGGGAGCGGGAGGCCCCGCTCACCATCCGGCTCGTCAAGGGCGCCTACTTCGATGAGGAGGTCGTCGTCGCCCGCCAGAATGGCCATCCGGTCCCCGTCTTCCAGGAGAAGGCGGCCACGGACCTCAACTTCGAATTGTGTTCCGAGGCCCTCCTTGCCGCCTATCCTTACCTGAGGCCGGCCTTCGCGACGCACAATCCCCGGAGTATCGCCCAGGCGATGATCCGCACGGAGCGAGCGGGCGTTCCAAGGGAGGACGTCGAGTTCCAGGTCCTCCACGGGATGGCGAGGGGGCTCCGGCGTTCGGTGGCCAGGATGGGATACCGGACCCGGGTCTACGTACCGGCCGGGGAGATCATACCCGGGATGGCCTACCTTGTCCGGCGGCTCCTAGAGAACACCTCGAACGAGTCCTGGCTCGTCCACAAACACGAGGCGGTGACGCCGGAGGAGGCGCTCGAGCGGCCCGATCCTTCGGAGGCTCCGGTTGCGGCCCCCGCGGCAGCGTTTCGAAACCACCCCCCGCTCGAGCTCTATCGGGCGGAAGTCCGCCAGGAGATGGAGGTGGCGATCCACCGGAGGCGGGCGGCCTTCGGACAGAGCTACCCGCTCTTCATCGACGGGAGGCAGGACCGCGGCAAGACGGGCTGGCTCGAGGTGCGTCCCCCGAGCGAGCCCTCAAGGGTGATGGGGCGCGTCGCCAGGGCAGGGGACGAGGAGGTGGACGCCGCTGTTTCCGCTGGAGCAAGAGCCTTCCCCGTCTGGCGAGACACTCCGCCTCGGGAGCGGGCGCGCGTGCTCAGGAGGGCGGCCGAGCTGATCGACGATACGCGCTTCGACCTCGCGGCCACGATGGTGTTCGAGAGCGGGAAGCCGTGGCGGGAGGCGGACGGCGACGTGACTGAGGCGATCGACTTCCTCGGGTTCTACGCGGGCGAGGCGGAGCGGCTCGGAAAAGCACGGGACCTCACGACGGTCCCCGGGGAGACGAATCGACTTCTCCTCGAGGGGCGAGGGGTCGTTGCCGTGATCGGGCCGTGGAACTTTCCGCTGGCCATCATCGGCGGGATGACGGGCGCGGCGCTCGCAGCCGGGAACGCCGTGCTGCTCAAGCCTGCGGAGGAGTCACCGATCATCGCGAGCCGCCTCGCTTCGATCCTCGGCAAGGCCGGCGTTCCGACGGGCATCCTCCACTGCCTCCCCGGTCTGGGCCCCGAGACGGGGCGGCGGCTCGTCGAGCACCCCAAGGTCGATATGATAGCCTTTACTGGGGGGACGGATACGGGGTTCGCGATCGCGAGAGCGGCCGCGGCAGTCCGCGAGGGCCAGCGCGGGCCGAAGAAGCTCATCGCCGAGCTCGGCGGGAAGAATGCGATCATCGTCGATGAGGATGCGGATCTCGATCTCGCGGTCGAGGGCGTGGTGCATTCAGCGTTCGGGTACGCGGGCCAGAAATGCAGTGCGGCGAGCCGCGCCGTCGTGGTTGGAAGCGCGTACGGGGAGTTCCGCGAACGCCTCCGCCACGCCGTCCCGAGCCTTCCCATGGGCCCGCCGGACGATCCGTTCACGGTGCTCCCTCCCGTCATCTCCCGGGAGGCAAGGGAACGCATCGAGGGATTCATCGCGCTCGGGCACGCCGAGGGGCGGATCCTAGCGAAGGGCTGCCTCCCTCGAGGCGAGGGCCACTATGTGGCGCCCCACGTCTTCGAGGATCTGCCACGCAGCTCGAGGCTCGCCCGCGAGGAGGCGTTCGGCCCTCTCCTGGTCGTGTTTCGCGCCCGTTCCTTCGAGGAGGCCCTCGAGATCGCACTCGACTCGGAGTTCGCCCTCACGGGGGGTCTCTATTCCCGAAATCCCAGGAATATCCGGAAGGCGGGAGAGGCCTACCGCGTCGGCAACCTCTACCTGAACCGCCCGATTACCGGTGCGATGGTCCACCGCCAGCCCTTCGGCGGCTTCTACCGCTCCGGCACGGGGAGTAAGGCGGGAGGCTCCGGCTACGTGCGGGAGTTCATGGTGGCCCGGGTGATCACCGAGAACACGATGCGGCGCGGCGTCGTTCCGACGGAGGAGAGCGGCGCGGCGAGATAGCGCGGCGGCGCGCGTTCATCGGATCCGAGTTGGCGAGGGAAACGTCGCCTGCCGATTCTTGATCGAAGCGACCAGCCCCCGGACGCGGAGGGCTAGGAGTATCCAGAGGGTACCGTCAGGAGCGGGCGCCGATTTGCCTTGGGAGACGATGTGGTTTGCCCCTCACTGCCGCGCTCCTCTCCGGAAGCGAAGGAGCCGGTACGTAACGAACCCCTCCCGGAGTCCGTTCTGCAGGGCGTTCCCCCCGATCATGTTTCCGAAGAAGGGGACATCATGCAGCCCGAGCCTCCGGATGAGTGGGCAGAGGAGGGCGATAGCCCGGTCCCTCGGCCTTCCCACGCGGATGAGTCCCGTTAGGTCGGTGTCCCCCGCGAGAAGGAGGCCCCGTTCCTCTGCGATGCGGACGCACGTACCGACTGTGCCAAGGCCTGGCAGGTGCCAGCCGGCTCGGAAGTCCTCTACCTGGCGCCGTGCCGGAGCGTCGAGCATCCCTGGGTCTTCCGCCACAAAGTCGTCGGCGATGAGCAGCGTACCGCCTGCAGCCAGCTGACGCGCGGCCGCCGCGAAGAAGTCGCGTCGTGACTTGCTATGGGCTAAGGATTCGATCGCGACAATCGCGTCCGCAACCACACCGGTCTCTTCGCCCTCGAAGTCGCCCAGCACGAAGCAGCACCGTTTTCCGAGCTTCCTTCTCGCCGCCAGCCCCTCAGCAACGCAGTGCTGCTTCGGGCTGATCGTGATGCCCACGAATCGTCCCTGCGGGAAAGCCTCCGCAAGATGGAATAGGGTGCCTCCCACGCCGCACCCCATATCGAGAATCACCGGTGCGTCGGTCCGGTGCTCCGCCCTCACCACTCCCTCGACGAGCCGATTGATGTAGCCCGATGCCCCTTCCCTCGAAGTGACTCCTTGCCCCCAGAGTTGGCGGTGCAGCGCGCGGCTTCGCCCGCTCCCTCCGACGAGGAGGAAGCGGGCGGTGTTCCTGTCGTAGTATCGAGCGATCCGGTCGCCGGTCGGCCGGTGGGGTTTCCGCATCGCCGCCGCGGTCCCGGATTCCCGGACGGTCTCCCCGAGCGCTACATCGAGAGGAGGTAGGTCGCCTTGATAATGAGTTGCCGGTCGCGGAACTCGTCCACCCAGGGGGAAACCCGAATCGCGTCGTCGCGGCGAACCTCGTCGTATACGATATAGATGTCGCTTCCGGGCCTGTAGATGTAGCGGAGGCGCGCGCTTGTGCTCCACTGCTCTGTCGCGGAGTTATGTTGTGAGATGCTCCGGAGTGACATGTTCGGGGAGAGTGCGTAGTCGAGTTGGAATGATGCGATATCGGCGACGAACGAGCCGGTGGGGAGGTCCACGTCGTTTCGGGAGAAGCGCGCGGAGGTCGCGAGCTGGTTCGTTGCCCGAAGGCCCCCGCTTACCGACCAGTCGAAGCGATCACCGTCGTAGAATTTCTGAGGGGCGTAGCTTAACCCGTAGAAGAACCTCCTCGACGGGTTACTATTGAAGCTGACGGCCAGCGTCCAGAACTTGTAGTTCCCCTCGTCGATCGTGACATCGCTCGCCACCCGGAAGGGCTCGTCGAGCCGTTCGAACCAGCGGTCATAGCGGAGGTTCAGGAATGCGCCGCTGTCGAACCTCGTTCCGACCATGTGGTGGTAGCGGCGAGTCATGAGCCGGCCGGACTGGTCGGTGATGTGCTCGACGTTCCACATCGGCTCCATCATGCGAATCCCCCATCGCTCCGGCCTAGGGTTCCCCTCGAAGTGAAACTTGCTCCTCTTCATCCCGACGCGGGGGACGAATCCGACCTCGGGATTGAAGTTGTTCCCGAGATCGGTGTACTCTGTGTAGATGCGCCACGACTCGTCGAGCCACCCGGCCCGGACGTGCCCGGCCATCTGGTCCTCCGACATCCCCGTCGTCTCGGTGCCTGCCACGAACGCGTCCACGGTGAACGCCGGGATCGGAGACCAGATCAGGTCCGCCGCGTACGTGCGGTTGTAGCGCCCTCCGCTGGTTGCCTGCTTGTTGATCACGAGCCCGCCGATCCTCGAGCGCTCCATCATGTCGCGGCTGTAGCGGGCGACGAGGAAGTTTTCGCCGGATTCGCCGAACGCGTCGTCGGTCTGGAGGTCCATGATCGCGATGTTGTTCTGGCCGAGCTTCCCCGTGAGCCTCGCTCCCCCGAGGATCGGCACCTGCTGCCTCGAGGGCGAGATCCCGATGCGGCGGCTGAAGAAAAGGTCCGCGATTCGTCCGGTGGAGTTCGTGGTGCCCACGGCGAACTGGCCGGAGTTCTCGAGGAAGAACTCGCGCTTCTCGGGATAGAAGAGAGCGAAGCGCGTCAGGTTGACCTGTTCGTTGTCGACTTCGGCCTGGGCGAAGTCCGTGTTGACCGTCACGTCGAGGTTGAGTCCCGCCGTGACACCGTACTTGATGTCGAGGCCGATGTCGCTCTGGGTGGAACGGTCCGAGGTTCCGCTCTCGAGTCGGCTCCGGCCCCCTCCCGTAACGAAGGGCTTGATCCGAAGGTCCCGTCCCCGGTCGAGCGACTCAAGGTCCGTCAGACTTCCCGCCAAGCTCACACGCGTTAGGGTGAAGGGCTTCGGAATGGGCGCCCAGTAAGCCTGTTCGTTCTTTCGGCTGATATTGCGCATGAGGTTGATCCCCCACGACTGCGGATCCTGGTCCGGGAACCGGAGCG
The DNA here is from genome assembly GCA_965218255.1 of Longimicrobiales bacterium. GTDB lineage: Bacteria > Gemmatimonadota > Gemmatimonadetes > Longimicrobiales > Gaopeijiaceae > JAAXGI01. The sequence goes on from CBDCKJ010000002.1 coordinate 278,678, forward strand.
TGACCATGGGAATCTCGATTTCCGCAACCCAACCCTCGGGGGACCGCCTCGCCTCGAGCGACCACACCCCGTCCCAGTCGCGGTTCACCGCCGAAGCGCTCGCCCTCCGGTCACGCCCCCCCTCGTCGGCGACCTGCTGGTCGAGCTGCGCCCCGGCGGGCGTTACCACGAACATGTAGGCGGAGCGCTGGTCCATGAAGGTGTCGATGATGATCTGGAGATTGTCCTCCTCCAGGATCCGGTTGCCGTCCCTCCTGAGCTCCGTGGCCAGCACCCCGGCCGGGTCCGAGTCGAAGGCGTGGACCCCGAGGTAGAGGCTCGCCCCGTCGTAGAGCACGCGAACCTCGGTTCGCTCCGTTGCCGGCGTGCCCTCGTTCGGTTCCTGCTGGATGAAGTCGCTGATGACGGGTGCGCGCTGCCACGCGGGGTCGTCGAGGGACCCGTCGATCTCGGGCGCCTGACTCGTGCGGACGGCGCCGACCTGATATAGCTCCCAGCTCTCCTGGGCTGAGGCCGATTGAGGCACGCCGAGGCTGCCGCCGCACATAAGGAGGCCGAAGAGAGAGGCCGTGGCTCTGGAGAAGGCCCCTCCCGGGCGGCGGTCCGCACCCCGGATCGGGGTCGGTGTGTGACATGGATCTGCTGTCATGAGGCTCCGTCCGTGGATGCCGAGCCGACTAGATTACGTGGGCAACCCCGGCCTCGCCCGGCTCAAGAGTCGGCTGCGGGCTCGACAAAGACACCCGCGGACGACTCGCGGGCCTAGAGCCCCTCGCGCTAGGGGAGGAGGGGGTCAGAGACCCCTATCAGGTTCACGGCAATCAGGCCTAGGGTGCCGATCACGAGCAGGTAGTAGATCGTGGGCAGGATCGTCTTCCTGAGGGTTGCCCCCTCCTTGCCGAGGAGCCCTACGGTCGCCGAGGCCGCGACCACGTTATGGATTGCGATCATATTGCCTGCCGCCGCGCCGACGGCCTGGAGGGCGACGATCATCATTGTGGAGATCGCAAGCTGCTCGGCCACACCGTACTGGAAGGCGGAGAACATCAGGTTGCTCACGGTGTTCGAGCCTGCGATAAAGGCCCCGAGCGCCCCGGTCATCCCGGCGAACATCGGCCACACCGTCCCCACGCTGTTCGCGACCCACTCTGCCATCTCGAGCGGCATGCTGGCGAGCCCCGCCCCGTTCACGTCCGAGTTGATGTAGACCCGCACCATCGGGACAGTGAAGACGAGGACGAAACCCGCTCCGACGAGCACGCGGGCCGCATCGCGGGTGGCGCTGACGAGGGCGGGGGCGCTCATCCGGTGGAGGAAGAAGGTGATCCCGACCACCACGATCAGGATGAATCCCGGGAGGTAGAGGGGCGTCGTCGCCCCGCTGATCCCCGTTCCGAAGATGTTCGACCAGGTGATCGCGGGTGCCTGAAGGAGGCCTTGGATCGGGAGCTGCGGCAACCGCGTGAGTACGAGGAGCAAGCCGAGGAGCGCGTACGGCGCCCACGCCACCGGTCCTGAGATCTCGCTTGCATGCCCCTCCCGGCGGGCCTCCTCTTCGCTTATCTCGAGTCCGCTAACCCAGTCGGACGGCCAGCTCGAGGCCTCGGCGAATTCCCACGTATCCTCCGGCAGCAGGAATCCGCGCCTGGCCGCGAAGACGACGATGGCGAGACCGACCGGGGCGCCGAGGAGCGAGGGGAACTCGGGTCCGAAGGCGAAGCCGATGAGGATATAGGGGACGACGAATGCGAACCCGCCGAAGAGGGTGAAGGGGAGGACGGAGAGTCCCTCTGTCCACGACCGATTCCGGCCGAAGAACCGGGTGAGCATGATTACCATGAAGGTCGGCATCAGGACACCGGCGATCCCGTGAAGGACGACGATGCGGTGGGTGACGAGCCGCAGGTAGTCGACCATCTCCATCCCTGCACCTGCGAGCGCGGCGTCGAAGTCCGCGCCGCCGAGCCCCCCCGAGAGCCCGACGAGAACGGGCGTCCCCACGGCCCCGAACGTCACGGGCGTACTCTGAATCATCATACCGATCATCACGGCGCTCGCGGCCGGGAAGCCCATGGCGACCATCAGCGGGGCGGCCACCGCGGCGGGGGCACCGAAACCGGCGGCTCCCTCGATGAAGGAGCCGAAGAGCCACGCGATGATCACGAGCTGGACCCGGCGGTCGTCGCTCACCCCGTGAAAGCTCCTCCGAATCGCCGCGACCCCGCCGGACCTCTCAAGGGTGTGGAGGAGGAGGATCGCACCGAAGATGATGAAGAGGAGATCGAACGAGATGAAGAGCCCCTGGATCGTGGCCGCCACGAGGCGGACCAGCTCCACCTGCCAGGCTACGAAAGCGAGGACCACGGCCACGAGGTAGACGATCGGCATCGCCCACTTCGCGGGGACCCTGAATCCGATGAGGAGGACTCCCGCGACGAGGATCGGGAGGACGGCGAGGAGCGCAGCGGTTCCTGGAGTCATAGTGCCCCCACGGTAGCCTTGCCGATGCGCTCCGGCAACCGGGCGGCGAGGGGGGCAGGGGGGGGATCGGGGGGACTCACCGGCGCGCCCGCCGATGGGGCCGGGCCTTGATCCGCCCACCGCTACGTCGGTAGACTCGGTCGTTTCCGGATTGGTAAGCTCTTGGCCGTTCGAGGGGTGGGCCGTTGACCGATTTCGTCCAGACGAGGGAAGAGGAGCTCATCCGGTTGGCCGAGCGTTGGTGCGCCCGGAACTACGAGCCCCTCCCCGTGGTCCTCGACCGGGGGGAAGGGGTCTGGGTGTGGGACGTCCGGGGCGAGCGCTACCTGGACATGCTCTCCGCCTATTCGGCGCTGAACCAAGGTCACAGGCACCCAAGGATCGTAGCGGCGGCACTTGCACAGCTGGAGCGGCTGACGCTGACGTCGCGGGCCTTCCACAATGACCAGGCGGGCCCCTTCCTCGCCGAGCTCTGCCGGGCGACGGGATACGGGAAAGCGCTTCCGATGAACACGGGAGCGGAGGCGGTCGAGACCGCGATCAAGATGGTGCGCAGGTGGGGCGTTGAGGTGAAGGGGGTGGCCCGGGATGAGTCCGAGATCATTGTATGCGAGGGAAACTTCGCGGGGCGTACGACGACGATCATCTCCTTCTCGTCCGAGGAGAACTACCGGGCGGGCTTCGGGCCCTTCACCCCGGGGTTCCGCATGGTCCCGTACGGGGATGTCGAGGCGCTCCGGGCGGCGATCTCCCCGCGTACGGTGGGGTTCCTGGTCGAGCCGATCCAAGGCGAGGGCGGGGTCGTCGTGCCCCCGGAGGGCTACTTGGCGGCGGCGCGCGATCTCTGCGTGGAGAACCGGGTTGCGTTGATGGCCGACGAGATTCAGACGGGTCTTGGGCGCACGGGCCGGCTCTTCTGCTCCGACTGGGAGGGGGTCCGGCCCGATGTCCTTATCGTCGGGAAGGCGCTTGGCGGGGGCGTATACCCCGTCTCGGCCGCACTCGCGGACGAAGAGTACATGGACGTCTTCCGGCCGGGCGACCACGGGTCGACCTTCGGCGGAAATCCCCTGGGGGCCGCCGTCGGCCGGGCCGCACTCGCCGTGATCCTAGATGAAGGGCTCGCAGAGCGGGCGGACACCCTGGGCCGCTGGTTCATTGACGAGCTCCGGGCGCTCGACTCGCCGCACGTCGATCAGGTTCGGGGGCGGGGGCTCATGATCGGCATGGTGATCAAGGAATCCTCGGGGCCTGCGCGGCCGTTGTGCGAGGCCCTGATGCGGAGGGGGATCCTCGCGAAGGAGACGCACCGTCAGGTGGTGCGCTTCGCCCCACCGCTCATCGTCGAGCGAGAGGTCCTCGAAGCCGCGCTCGAGGAGATCGCGCCCGTCCTTGCCGGCGAAGGGGTGGCGGTGTGAGGCCGGTCGAGTTCAGAACGACGTGGAGTGGATTCGGCAAGTAACGGGTTCGGACCGCGCAGCCAGCTCCGCCGGCCCGGTCGCCGGTTCGCAACTCTAGGGGCCGGGCCACGAGTAGAGGGCGTTGGTCCGCGTGGTGGAGCGGGCGCGTGCTCTGGTTGCTACCACTCGACCGTTCCCTGCTTCGACGTATCCACCTGCTCGGCGTCCGCGTCTCCGAGGAGGACCTCGTCGATCTGTGCGTAAAGAAACTCCCTCGACTTCCGCTCGCGCGGGTCTAGGCCGTAGTGGTTGATGAGGAGCGTCTGATGCTGAAGCCAGTCCGCCCAGCACCCCTTGCAGATCTCGGCCCGGATCCGCGTTCCACGCTGGTCCCGGAACGGAGGGGCCGCTAGTGCCTCCTTCTCCTCTGAACACCGCCGACATTCGACGACTTCCACGCTTGCTCCCCTCACGGTAGCCTCGCCGTGGGCAAGGCAGTATTTTTCCCAGCTAGCCGCAGGTTCGGCCCGGGCCAAGCATTGTTCGCACTACCCGGGCCGGTTCCGTGAGTTTCTCTCGGTCCAGGACCACCCGATGCTCACGACGTCCCAGCTGGACCACATCGAGGAGCGCCTCCTCTCCGAACGCTCGAGAGCGCTTCGGTCGCTTGGCCTCTTTGACCAGATGGCCAAGGCAGGCCGGGAGTCGTCGGATTCCGACCTAGCAGCCTACACCGACCACATGGCGGATCAGGGGACCGAGTCGATGGAGCGCGAGAAGGCGGCGCTCTCCGCCACGAAGGAAGGGCGCTACCTGTACAGGATCGAGGAGGCGTTGCGGCGCCTCTACGACGATCCGAAGAGCTTCGGTACCTGCCATACGTGCGGGGCGGCCGTCCCGTTTGGACGTCTCGATGCGCTGCCCCACGCCCGGTACTGCATCGATTGCAAGGTCAAGGAGGAAGAGGAATCCCTCTGAATCCGGCGTCCGCACGGCACACGCCCGATCATATGTGTTGCCCTGTGCGCCCTCGCCAAGCGAGGACGGTGATGTTTGGGGTGACCTCGTGCCGGAGCGACAAGATCGCCCAGGTGTGGTGCGATGCATCGTTGTTCGAAGGCCGAAGGTTGGCGCACAGCAGTTGCTGGCCGCAGAACGCGTACAGCGGCAGGAAGCAGTAGCGGTCGCAGTACCCGTGGAAGAATCGACCGTGCTGGTGCCCGTGCACCAAGTCGTCGGTCGCGTCGAAATCGAGCACCAGCTCCCCCGGTGCGAGGGGATGAACTGGTCCACGAGCTGCTGATGAATCGCAACCGCCCTCTACTGCTCGGCTTGGTTCTCAAACCGGCAAGGCGTCGATGAACTCGCCAGTGCCTGGTCGCCATCAGACGCCGTTTGGATCACCGGATCGTCGCGAGGGTCGTCGTGGTCGTTCAGATCTTCGTATCCCAACGCCAGTGCATGCACTCGCTGACGTAACATCCCCCCACCTCGTGACGGATTTTCCCGCGCTGCCGCCCATCACCGAGTGCACCCGCGCGGTCAGACCGAGCCCACGGTCTACCTTGCGCAACAAACGTTCACCGCCGTTGGACGATATCGAACCGCCGGAAAAATCCGCGCGCACTCGCCGCCGTCGGCACCTTGAGAACGTCAGCGCGCAATGGTCCGTCTCGTCAACGCCTGGCTCCTGGTCAGATCGAGAACAACTATCTGAGGTATAAACGTTTACGTGGCTAGACAGTTCCTTCTTGGTAAGATATCCGGGCTGGAACGTTGCAGACAGCTTGTACGTGGCACCGCCTAAGGGGTGACCCAAGATGGTGAGCGCCGCTCAGCGGCAGCGTAGCGACCTCCCCGAGGACTGTGTTCAGCAGGTGACCTCAACACGCCAACGGAGGTCCGTTTCGACGCCTCACATGGGGGATATTCCGGTCAGCTCCCACTTCTGAGTTCGCTTCCTGGTCCCTCCAATATTGTTGACTTCGACGGTGTAGAGGTTGCCCTGCGAATCTAGGGTCATGTCATGAAGAATGTACAACTCTCCCAATTCGTCACCGTGCTGCCCGAATCGAGTCAGCTCCTTCAAGGTTGCACGATCCAACACAACTACCTGGTGGTTGCTCCTCTCCGTCACGTACAACCACCGTTGCTCTGGATCCGGTGAGAACGCCGTTCTGCTGACCGATTGATGCGCTCGTGCGGTCGCCTCGATGAGTTCGGTGGTCGGCACTCCAAAAGACGTGTCGTTCGCCCGTGCAGCCATCAGGGCCGGATCGGCATCGGGGTATCGGCCCATCGGCTTCTCATAGAGGAACTCTCCATCGGTCGTGAACACCTGCAAACGCATGCCTGCACGGTCTGAGACGTAGACGAGACCATCCCTCGAGATCCTGACGCCGTGCACGAGACGGAAGTGGTTGGGGTCGAACTCCGCCTCGTCGGGGGTCGGATCGGTCGGGGGGCGGCCGTAGGCACCCCACATCCGCTTGAACTCCCCTGTGTCGGCGTCGAACACGATGATTCGTCGGTTTCCGTACCCGTCGGCGACGAACACCTCATTCGTTTCAGCATGAACATAGATGTCGGCCGCACGGTTCACGTTCTGCGTGTCTGTGTTGCCGGTGCTCGCCCCTGCTTCTCCGATCTGCAAGAGGAACTGCCCGTCCCTCGTAAACTTTAGGACCTGATCGTCCCCGTTCCCGCTACCGGAAATCCAAACGTTGCCCTGGCCGTCTACGTTGATCCCGTGCTCGGTGACGGGCCATTCGAACTCCTGCGACTCGACATAGTCCGGTCCTCCCCAACCCTGGATGTAGTTACCCTCCGTATCGAACTCCAGGACGGCCGGTGCGGCCCGGTCCCGATCAGCTTCCGCAGCGGTGCGCGGGCGATGGACCACCCAAATGTGATCTTGTGAGTCGATTGCAAGGCCGGACGCCAGTCCAAGAACCCAGTTGTTCGGCATCTGTGGCCAAGCCACAGCTCTAAACGATGGGACCCCTGTCTCATCCGCAGGTGCGACGCCGGCTTCGCCGGCCGAACCTCCTGGGTCCCCCACCGCTCCCCCACACCCAACGGCAGCGGCCACAATGGGTGCTGCAACAATCCACCACATCCAAGTTGTTCGCTTCATGTCCGCTCTCCTAAGGGTTGTTCACACTAATGGGTCGGATGGTTATCGCGATGGATGACCACCACAGAAGCGCAGTATCGTCGCACTGAGGGCTGTTTCCCGACGCAGGGGGGGTAACGTCAGCATCTCGAATCCGGACGTGCTGAAAATGCCATGTGGCCGAGCCCGGGTGCAAATGGCGCGGGGTGCCCAAGCAATTCGGGAACTGGCACACGGTCAGACCGTGCCAGCGGTCTACCTCGCGCAAATTGAAAGTACACCGCCGTTGGACGATATCGAACCGCCGGCAAAATCCGCCCGCAATCGTAGCCGTCGGCACCTTGAAAACGTCAGCGCCCCATGGTCCATTTCGTCAGCGGCCGGCTTCTGGTCAGATCCAGCATAACTAACTGAACTATAGCCGTTTATGGGGCTGGACTGTCCCCTCTTCGCGAGATATCCGGGCTAGCGCTCCGGCGTCGAGGGCAGGGGGTCCCGAACGACCACCGCCACACGTGAAGGGGTCGGGCCGACCCCAGGCTATCCGACCTCTTCCAACGACTCTTCCCGGCGTGCGTGGATGGGGCTCGTGTCCCTCCACAGCTCCTCGATCTCGTCTCGGACGCTTCGGATCTTCAACTCGATTGGCTGATCCTGCAGGTGATAGCGGGCCGCGCTGAGCGCGCGGAAGGCACGCCAGAGGGCGGATGAGCCGGGTGTCTGCTCATGGCTCCGCCGCTTCTCGCCCTTGACGCGGGCCAGGATCCACTGGGTCATCTCCTCGTCGAGGAGCATCACCTCGCCGCCCGCCTTCGATTCGCCGTCGACAAACTTGAGGAGCTTCTTCTTGAAGCTCTTCGGAACGCCGGCAACCACATATATGGAAAGGTCTTCGCGCTCAAGCATCTCCGCAGCCAATTAGGCCTCCGGGTTCAACGGTTCAGAGGGTTCGTGAGCCCCGCTCGCGGGGGCGGGGAGTCGCCGGACCACGAGCTCATAACGACGCCAGTAGCTCGGTGCCGAGCACATCGGACTGCCACTGTCGAATGCCGCCCAGGGCGGTGAGCTCCTCGCGCTGCGACGGGGCCGCTGCGGCGATCGCCTCGAGCACCGCATTGGACAGGAGGGTGCCGCGATCCACCCCGAGCCTCTCGGCTGTTGCGTTACGCACGGCCTTGAGCCTCGTCAGCCGTTCCTCGACCCGGGGGCCGAGCCGACGGCTCGGCCCGTTCTTGTAGGCAGCCTCGTGCGGGTAGCCCGTAAGCGCCCCTGCCGGCGTTCGGTTTACGGACTGGAACCGGCGGATGAGTTCTCCGCCCCGCTCGCGGGCCAGCGCGGTGTTCATCCCGCCAAGTTCGGCGAGCTCCTCGACCGTACTGGGGTTGCTCTGGGCCGCGTCCACGAGCGTTCGATTCCCGGCGATCCGAAAGGGCGCCCGGTCGCGTTCCCGGGCGATCCGGTCCCTCCACTCGAGTGCTTCCCGGAGCCGGTCCACTTCCCAGGCCCCGAGGCTTCGAGCCTCCCTGAGCTGGAGGACCGGATCGCCCGCCGGAGGGGGTTCGAACCGGACCAACTCCATCGCCCGGCACTCTTCCATCGCCCACTCGAGGCGCCCGGCCTCCAGGAGTTCTCGGCGGAGCTCGTCCGCGAGATCCTCAAGGTGCGCGGTATCGCGGGCCGCGTACTCAAGCATCGGCTTCGGGAGCGGCCGCCGGGCCCAGTCCGCCTGCTGGTATTTCTTCGAGAGTCGGATCCCGAAGCGGTCCCTGAGGAGGGTCTGGAGCCCCACCCCGGCGACGCCGAGGAGGGAGGCGGCGATCTGCGTGTCGAACAGAGCTCGGACCCGAAGACCCAGATCCCGGTCGAGGAGGCGGAGGTCGAAGTCCGCTCCGTGCATTATGACCTCGACGGACGGGTCACGGAGCGGCTCTTCGAGAGCCGGCGCCGGGTCTAACGCGCATGGGTCGAAGAGGTAGGTGCACGCCCCGCACGTCACCTGCAGGAGGCAAAGTCGGTCCGAGTAGCGATGGAAGCCGGCCGCCTCGCAGTCCACCGCGAGTGTGTCTGCAGACGCGAGCGCGGCCCTTGCATCCTCGAGGCGCTTCGGATCGTCCACATACCGCATCATCATCTTCCGTGACGTCACCTGAGGGCCAATGAGGTCGCGTTCGGGCGAGTCCGCTGCCTGGAGAGGGTCGCGGAACACCGGAGCCGCCCGGTCCCCTCCAAAGATCCCCGACAATCCGTCTGCTACCCGAATATCTGCCCCTGGTTCCGCTGGCTTCCGGCCCCCGGGCGCGCTTGCCCGCCCTCACCTCCCGGACGAACTTCGACGAGCACGGCAGCGACTCCCCCTCTCCACTGGAGTTTCCGTCCCGATGGTCAGAACGAAGATCGTCTGCACGCTGGGCCCCGCGACATCGCAACCGGACGATATCGCTGCCCTCGTCGCGTGCGGCATGGATGTGGCTCGGATCAACATGGCGCACGGCGCGGAGGACGATCGGCGGCGGATGATCGAGTCAGTCCGCTCCGCCGCCCGCGTCGAACGCCGTCCGGTCGCGGTACTTGCGGATCTGGGTGGCCCGAAGATCCGCGTGGGGCGCCTCCCGGAACCGGTCCAGGTCGCCCTCGGCGACGAGATCGTCATGGCGCACGAGGGACGGGTCCGGGTCGGGGAAATCCCGACGACGTACGCGGGGATCGCGGCCGACATGAGGCCGGGCGTCAGGGTGGCGGTCGATGACGGGCTGATCGAGCTCGAATGCACCGGAGTGGAGGGCGACGGCGTCGCTTTCCAGGTCGTGAGGGACGGTGTCATCCGAAGCAATCAGGGGATCAACATCCCCTCCGGGGTGCTCTCGCAATCGAGCTTGACCGAGAAGGACGTGACCGACCTGGACTCCGCGCTCGAGCTCGGCGTCGAGTACGTGGGGCTCTCCTTCGTCCGGACCGCCGCGGACGTTTCCGACCTGAAGAACCGGGTGGCGGGCCGGGCGCTCGTGGTGGCGAAGATCGAGATGGCCCGTGCCGTGGTGGCGATCGACGAGATTCTCGACGTGGCGGACGCGGTCATGATTGCCCGCGGGGACCTTGGCGTCGAGCTGCCCTTCGAGGAGGTGCCCCTAGCCCAGAAGCGGATCATCGAGAAGGCAAACCTCCACGCGACGCCTGTCATCACCGCCACACAGATGCTCGAATCGATGATTCGCCACGCACGCCCCACGCGGGCCGAGGCGTCGGACGTGGCCAACGCGGTCCTCGATGGCACGGACTGTGTGATGCTTTCCGGAGAGACGGCCATAGGCCGACACCCGCGGCTCGCCGTTGAGGCGGCGTGGCGAATCGTCGCCGAGATTGAGAAGAGCGGGGTCCTGTCATCGGGCCCCAGGTACCTTGGGAGCCCGACCCCTGCAGACAGGACGGGGGCGAGCCCGACGGAGCAGGCGATCGCCTGCGGGGTCGTCGACGCGGTGCGCCAGATCAACGCACCCGCGGTTCTCGTCCTGACCTCAAGTGGGTTTTCCGCCCGCCTCATCTCTTCGCACCGTCCGCCGGTGCCGATCTTCGCCGTGACGACTGATCCCCGGACGTACAGCCAACTCGCGGCCGTGTGGGGCGTCTGGCCCGTCCTCGCGAGCGAGGAGAGGGTCACCTACGAGGCGCTGAGCGGCCTCGGGAAGCGGGCGATCCTCGACTCGGGGTTCGCCTCGGGGGGCGACTGCGTAGTCGTGACGGCGGGCGTCCCGTTTCACGAGAGCGGTACGACCAATACCCTTCGGGTGGAGCGCCTCTGAGGCCGGAGGCGACGGGCCGGTGAACCGATGACGCTACCACGAAGCATCCCTTGAGGCTCACCTTTCTCGGGACAGGGACCTCCTTCGGGGTTCCGGTCGTGGGGTGCCGCTGCGCCGTCTGCACCTCGGTGGATCCCCGGGACCGCCGGACAAGGCACGCGGCGCTGATCTCCTGGGATGACGGGCGCACAGTGCTCGTCGATACCCCGCCCGAGCTCCGGGTGCAGCTGATTCGCGAGGGCGTCGAGCGGGTGGACGCCGTCTGGTATACCCACCTCCACGCGGACCACCTGCACGGGATCGACGACCTGAGGATCTTCTCCCTTCGGAGCGGGCGAAGCGTGGACGCGTACGCATCGCAGGATGCGACGGCCGTCCTCACGCGCCGATTCGATTACATCTTCGATCCCTCCCTCCGGCCCGGCGAGGGGTCCTCGAAGCCCCAGGTCTCGCTGCGAACGCTTCAGGCCGGACGGCGGGAGAGGATTGCCGACGCCGAATTCCTCCCCCTCGAGGTTCTGCACGGGTCCCTTCGGGTCCTCGGCTTCCGGGTGGGCGCGCTCGGCTACCTTACCGATGCGAAGGAGCTTCCGGGGGAGACGCTCACGGCGCTCCGGGGCGTCGATGTTCTCGTGCTGAACGCCCTCTGGTGGGGGAGTCCTCACCCGACACACCTGAACATAGAGGAGGCGGTCGAGATGGCCGGGCGGATCGGGGCGAGGAAGACCTTCCTCACGCACCTGACCCACCGGGTCTCGCACGCGGAGCTGGATGTGCGTCTTCCGGGGGGCGTCTCTCCCGCCTATGACGGACTTCAGGTGGAGCTCCCGGACGGGTCCTGACAGGACGCCCTGGGGCGCGTGGCCCCCTATGTCTCGACCAACGGGCGCACTACCTTCCCTGCCTCGGGTGCCGCGAGGTTCCACCCCCAAGGAATCGACGGAGGAATCGGAATGCGAGAGCGCGAGAACGTACCACACATTGTCATCGAGCGCGCGGGGCGGGGCGGCGGGGTCGGCCCGTTCCTCCTCGGAGCAATCCTAGGCGCAGGTGCAGCCCTCCTGCTCGCGCCCCGCACGGGGAAGGAGACGCAGAGGGAGATCAAGGAACGCGCGTCCCGTCTCGGCGAGGGTGCGGAGCGGGTCGTACGGGACCTCCAGCACCAGTTCGAAGAGCGGATGGATCAGGCGCGTGGCGAGATGATGGAGCGGGTGGACACGATTCGGGGTGCGGTCGATACGGGGATCGAGGCGGCGCAGCACGCGAAGAGTGAACTCGAGGAGCGGATCGACCGCTCAAAGGCCGCATACCGGGCCGCGGTGGAGAATTCGGAAGAGGATGCGGCGGAGGAGTCGGAAGAGGCGGAGAGTGCCTGACCCTTCTCTTCGGTCCGAGACGACGAGGTGCAAGGGGCGTGGTGCCGCCACGGGTGCCCGGTCCGCGGGACGGCCTCGGCATCGTCGGTCGGCGTGGCCGACCTTGATCTCGGGTGACGAATTTGGGGCAGACGGGCGGCGGCCCGGACCTTGAGCTGGGCCGCGCCACGGGTCCTGGCATCACATCGCAGGAGCGGGCGGGGGGGAATGACGTCCAACCAAAGACCCACCGCATTCACGCGAATCCGACGGTCGCACGATAACGACTGCAATGGCGGAGACGTCTTCGGGATGCCTGGGGCCGTGGCAAAGCGAACGGTGCCGAGCGACCGGGTCGATTCGCAGGGAAACGCCGCACGGGCTCGCTCGACGATGTCGGCGTCGGTGTTCGCGGCCGGCTACCGGGCCGGCGCCGCGCCAATGGGCGCTTGGCGGTGAGGGGCTCGAACCCCCGTCCGCATGCAGCGTTACCGAACGACCCCAGCCCCGCTCGCATTCGACGAGAGACGGGTCGGATGGACAGATCGCTTCCCGAGCGGCTCTGTTTGCCTGTGCGTCGTTTCCCCCATCCACGTCGGGCAGCCACCGAACAATAGCGCTTGTATCGGCATGCACGTTCACCTCTCACGCCGGGCCTCGGCCAGCAGTTCCTGAACGGCCCAGGGCGGTGGCCGGCGGGGCGGAAGCGGGTAGACTTCAGGGTAATCCGGCAGGGCGAGCCGCAGGGCGGTGAGCACACGACCGAGCCGCTGGGTGTGGGCGTCGTCGTCGGTGGTGCGCAGTGGCGGCCCCGGCTCGTCGATGCCCCGCCCGTGCCGCGTGACGCCCCCGCGTTCACCGGGGTCAACGAGGCGGAGCCAGCGGCCCGGCGGCTGTCCAGGTTCTCATGTCCCAAATGCCCCATGAAGAAACCATTCGGCGGTGGCGCCGCAAGAATTAGTGGCGCCGCAAGAATTATCGGGCACGCGCACGTAGTCTCGAGTATGAACGGCATCCCAGGTGGGCGCACGGGGTGGTTGGTCGAGGCGACGAGGCCCCCTCGAGTGGATCTATTCACGCGTCGGCGGGGTTCGTCTTGGGGTGGAGGGCCGGCACGTGCACGGGGCGAGGAGGGGCGGGCGAATGGCGGGAGAGAGGGGGAAGGGGAAGGTCGTAGGGAGCGCCTTGGCGCTACTCCTTGGCCTTCCGGCCACTGCCCTCGGGCAGTCCGCGGCGCTCTTCGGCGGCAGTGGTGACGCCGCCGGGTTCCTGCATGCGAGAGAGGGCGTCGTTTTCGCGTCGAGCGCCCTCGAGAGGGAACTCACCCTTGATCGCCCCCTGGTCGAGCACGACGGCCCCTACGTGATCGTGCACATCGCGGAGAGCCGCGTCCTCGTCATGGACAGCACTGAGGTGGTCTGGTCGGCGCCCGCCGGAACCGGCCACGGCTTTCAGCTCGAGGGGCAGGGGAGATCGTGGACCTTCACGACGCCGGTCGGGATGTTCCGCGTCCTCCGAAAGGAAAAGGATCCGGTCTGGATCGCCCCCGAATGGTACTATATCGAGCAGAATCTCCCGGTCCCGCCCCCATCCGAGCGGGCGCGGGTCCCCGGCACTCTCGGGACTTCTGCGCTCTTTCTCGGCGACGGGATCGCGATTCATGGGACGAACAACCCCGGGCTCCTCCTCGAGCCGGATCCCGACGACCGGCGCGTCTCCCACGGTTGCATTCGGCTCACGAACGAGGCGGCCCGGGAGCTCTATTACCGTGTCGACGTGGGGACGCCGGTACTCATCTACTGATACGGCGTGTCGCTGAGCTCCATGCCGCAAGCGCCCCGGGAATGGCGGGTCGTCGCCACGAACCGGAAGGCGCGTCACCTGTACGAGGTGATCGACGAGTGGGAGGCGGGCCTCGTTCTGGCGGGTCCCGAGGTCAAGTCCGTTCGGGAGGGGAAGGTGTCCTTCAAGGACTCCTTTGCGAAGATCGAGGGCGGAGAGGCATGGCTTCACAACGTGCATATCGCCCCGTACGATTCGGCGAACCGGTGGAACCGGGATCCGGAGCGGCCGAGGAAGCTCCTTCTTCACAGGCACGAGATCCGGAAGCTGGTCGCGGCCGTCGAGCAGAAGGGGCTGACGCTCGTGCCGCTGAAGCTCTATCTGAGCGGGCCTTATGTGAAGGCGACGCTCGCGCTCGCAAAGGGCAAGCAGCTCCACGACAAGCGGGAGACGCTCCGGCGGCGTACCCAGGAGAAAGAGGCGTGGCGGGCGATGCGGGGAGAGGACCGGTGAGCCTGCGTCCCCCCTCCAGGATGCTGGCCCAGCTCCTCGTCGCGCTCCTCTCCGCCGCCCACTTACCGCAGCCGGCGTGGGGTCAGGCCGTCCCCCAGGTCACGGCCCTCTTCCCGGACGGTCGACAGGCGAGGATTCCCGTCGAGACCGGGGGCGGTTACCCCGTGATCCCGGCAGCAAGCCTGGACGAAATAGGTTGGAGGGCGGAGGAGCGCGAGGGAGGGGGGACAGTTGTCCTCCGTCATCGCACGGGTCTTGAGCTAGAGCTCCGCTCCGGATCGCCCTTCGTCGGATGGGACGGCCTCGTGGTACAGATGGTCGATGCCCCGTACTTGAGCGGGGAGGCGTTCTTCGTGCCGCTTCAGCTCGTCGTAGACCTCTTCCCGGGTTTCCTTCCCGATGCGTACGCCTTTGAGGAGGAGCGCGGCCTCCTCCTCGTCGAGGGAGCGGAGTCCCCCCCGCCCGAAGAGATGCCGGTCCCGGGGCGCGGCCCACCCGCCGACGCGGACGGGGATCTCGCGGTCGCGGCGGATCCGTCGGACGAGGAGGACGAGGGGGACGAGGGGGAGGACGAGGAGGCCTCCCCCGAGCGGCCTCTCAGCCCGTGGTCTTCCGCGGATGGAGGCGCGGCCACGGCGGTGATCATCATCGACCCCGGGCACGGGGGGGAGGACACCGGCGTCGTGGGCGCCACCGGGGTCCAGGAGAAGGAAGTGGCCCTCGCCGCCGGACTAGCGCTCGCCCGCGTCCTCGGGAGGCGGCCGGGCACGGAGGTTTGGCTCACCCGGGGGCGCGACGTAGCAATCTCGAACCAGAGCCGGAGCGAATGGGCGAACGAGTGGCGGAGCGCTCGTCCGGCAGTCTTCATCTCGATCCATGCCAATGCCCTCCCCGACCGCGAAGGCGTGAGGGGCTTCGAGACCTACTTCCTTGCCGAAGCCCAGACCGAGCAGGAGCAGCGCGTGGTGGCGGCCGAGGGTGCCTCTCCCGGAGATCCGCTCCCCTACGATCCGACCGTACTCGGGTACCGCGAGGCCTCGTCCGCCCTTGCCGCTGAGGTGCAGTGGGAGCTCGGGGAGTTCCATCCCGGTCCCGATCGCGGTATCAGGCAGGGGCCTCTTCCCTCGCTCCTCCGGCTCCGGATGCCGGCGGTGGTGGTCGAGGTGGGCTTCCTAACGAATCCGGAGGAGGAACGCCTCCTCGTCGAGGGTGACTTCCACCGTGAGGTGGCGGGAGCGATCGGGCGAGCTGTCGACCGCTTCCTGGAAGCGTACCGGACGTTCGGAGTCCCGTAACGGATGGGTCTCGAGGTACCGCTGTTCGGAGTGACCTTCAGAAACCCCGTCCTTCTCGCCGCCGGCACCTGCGGTTTCGGCCGGGAGGTCGCCGCTGTCACCCGGCTCGAGGCGCTCGGCGGACTCGTGACGAAGTCAATTACCCTCCTCCCCCGCGCCGGGAATCCCCCTCCGCGCGTTGCCGAGTTCGAGGCCGGGATGCTCAACTCGGTCGGGCTCGCGAATCCGGGCGCGGCGGTGGTTCGCACGGAGAGGCTCCCCTGGATCGACGCGCATCTGCCCGCGCTGCACGTGTTCGTGAGCGTGGCCGGACACACGACGGAGGAATACCTCGAGGTGGTCCGGACCCTTGAGGACGGCCCGGGCTTCCTCGGCTTCGAGCTGAACCTCTCCTGCCCGAACGACTCGGAACGAGACGGCCTGCCCTTCGCCCTCGACCCCGAGGCGCTCGGTCGGGTCGTCGCGGGGGTCCGGGTGCTGACCCCTCGTCCCCTCCTCGTAAAGCTCGCCCCGAACACGCCCGACTTCGCCCCCGTCGTTCGCGCCGCCGAGGAGGCGGGGGCCGACGGGCTCACCCTCGTGAACACGGCCCCCGGTCTGATCCTCGAACCGCGCTCGGGGCGCCCGCGCCTCGGGTCGGGGCAGGGGGGCGTGAGCGGGCCGGCGCTACGCCCTCTAGGCCTCGCCGCCCTCCGGACGGTCCGCGCCCTCACGGAGCTTCCGCTCATCGGTGTCGGGGGGATCGGCCAAGGGCAAGACGCCGTCTCCTACCTCGAGCTGGGCGCATCGCTCGTGCAGGTGGGTACGGCCTCCTTCTCGGATCCGCGCGCGGCTGAGCGGGTAGTGAGAGAGCTTCGGAGTCGGGCCCACCCCGGCCGGGGCGCCCGGGCGGGTCTTCCGGCGAAGGGGGGAGAGGACGTCGTGCAAGCGTACCCCGGGAGCGCCGTCCGTGGCTGACGTGGCGATCGCCCTGGACGTTCCGGCGGCGGAGGCCGCCCTCGCGCTCGTCGACCGGCTCCCCCCCGAGGCGGACTTCCTCAAGGTCGGGCTCGAGCTCTTCACCCGGGCAGGCCCCGGGGTGGTACGTGAACTCAAGGGCCGCGAGCGGCGCATCTTCCTGGACCTGAAGCTTCATGACGTCCCGAACACGGTGCTCGGAGCGGCGAGGGCGGCCGCCGAGCTCGAAGTGGAGATCCTCACCGTGCACGCGTTCGGCGGACCCCGGATGATCGAGGCAGCGAGACGCGCCGTCGAGGGGTCGGGAACGAAGATCGTCGGGGTGACGCTCTTGACCTCGCTCGGCGAGGAGGATCTCGGGCGCGTGTGTGGGTCGCCCGCTTCGGGCCGCGCCGACGGGGTCGCCCGCCTTGCACGCCTCGCCACGGAGAGCGGAGCCCACGGCGTGGTTGCCTCCCCCCTCGAGGCCCGGATGCTTCGGGCTCACCTTCCCGAAGGCGCGATCATCGTAACGCCCGGTATCCGTCTTCCCGGCACCACCGACGACGATCACGTGGCCGTCTCGACCCCCCTCGATGCGGCGCGGGCGGGGGCGGATCTCCTCGTGATCGGCCGGAGCGTGACCCGGGCGAGAGACCCCCGCGGGGCCTTCGCCCGGGTTCGCAGGGAGATGGCCCGCGGGTGAGTGCCCCCGGGCCGGAGCGGTGCGGGGCGTGGGGTGCGGGGCCCGCGGCTCGCCTCACCCTCCTTGTCATCCCCTGTGCGCTTCTCCTCGCGGGTCCGGAACGTGCCCCGGGGAGCTCTGCCCTGCCCGCCCCCGTCGATACGATCCTCGTTGCCACGAACCCGCTCGAGGAGGCCTGCCTCGGGTTCGTCGAGGCGCTCTCGGGGCGCTCGGGCGGAGACCTGGCGCGCCATCTTTCCCCCGGTGGGATTCGCCTTCAGCTCGCCGGGCCCTCCCGGAGTGGTGTCTCCTCCCGGCAGGCCGCTGCGTCGCTCAGGGGGTTTATCCGCGAGTTCGACAACGACGAGGCCGTCCTTCGCCGTGCGGCGCCGGTCGACGGCTCCCCGGACCGGGGATTCGCGGAGGTCCTATGGTCGGGCCGTGCCGCCGGCACCTCCGACGAGATCCGGCGGATCTTCTTCCTCGGCCTCTCCCGGAGCGCGGGGGGGTGGAAGATCGACGAGCTTCGCCTCCTACTTCGCTAGCCGATGGCTCTCTGTCTCTACAATACCGCGTCGCGGGCGGTTGAGCCCTTCTCCCCGCTGGACCCGGAGCGCGTCGCAATCTATGGGTGCGGACCCACCCTCTACGGCCCGGCCCACGTCGGGAATTTCCGGACATTCCTCTTCTACGACCTGGTGCACCGCTACCTCGAATGGCGGGGCTACGGCGTCCACTTCGTCATGAATTTCACGGACGTGGACGACAAGACGATCGACGCGGCGAGGGAGCGAGAGGTCACCCTCGCCGAATACACCCCGGCGTTCGAGCGCCAGGTGCTCGAGGAGGCGGACGCCCTCGGGGTGCGGCGGTTCGACGCGTACCCGAAGGCGACAGCGTACATTGGCCGGATGGTGGCGCTCGTGGAGCGGCTCCTCGAGCGGGAGCTCGCGTACGAGGCGCCGGGCGGCTCGGTCTTCTTCCGGATCGCGGCCTTTCCGGGCTACGGTGCGCTCTCGGGAAGGGATCCGGGGGAGGGAAGGATGGGGGAGCGCGTTGCGGATGACGACTACGGGAAGGAGGACGAGCGGGACTTCGCCCTCTGGAAGGGGATGAAGGAGGGGGACCGCGAGGTCGGGGCGGTGTGGAGCGCACCCTGGGGGGAGGGCCGGCCCGGCTGGCACCTCGAGTGCTCCGCGATGGCGCTCTCGGAGGTCGGCGGGACGCTCGACCTGCACCTCGGCGGGGAGGATCTCATCTTCCCGCACCACGAGGACGAGATCGCGCAGTCCGAGGGGGCAACGGGCGAGCGCTTCGCACGCCACTGGGTCCACGCGAAGCACCTCCGTGTGGAGGGAAGGAAGATGTCCAAGTCGCTCGGGAACATCGTGAGCGTCAGCGCGCTCCTCGGCGAGGGCGTTTCCCCCGCGACGATCCGCCACCTCCTCCTCTCCGCCCACTACCGGACGGAGCTCAACTTCACAAGAGAGGGGCTCGAGTCCTCGGGCCGGGCGGTAGGGCGCCTGCTCGACTTCGATACGCGCCTTCGCGCCCACCCGGTTCGCACGGACGGGCCGGAGGCCGGGCTCCCGGAGGCCTCGGAGGAGGCGCTTGCCGCCTTCCGTGCTGCCCTCGACGACGACCTGAACGTCTCTAAGGGGATCGCCGCCCTCTTCGGGTTCGTGAATCGGTGCAACGCCCGGCTCGACGCCCATCCGGTCCTCGCCGCGGCCGAACGGGACGCCGCCCTCGCCGCCCTTGAGTCCGTCGACGAGGTCCTTGGCCTCCTCGAGGTGGGCGGGCGGGGGCGGGCCGTCGACCGCGACTTCGGCGAGTGGGTCGAGAAGCGGATCGAGGCCAGGATGCGGGCGCGTGCCGATCGCGACTGGGCGCTCGCTGACGCGATCCGCGACGAACTGGCGGCCGAGGGGATCGTCGTCGAGGACACCGCCGCCGGGACGCGGTGGAAGCGAGAGCTGTGAGGGCATTGACACTTCCCGTCGGCCTCACTACGATGGAAAGCTATTTTTCCTGCTGACGTAGCTCAATCGGTAGAGCAGCCGCCTTGTAAGCGGCAGGTTGTGGGTTCGAGTCCCTCCGTCAGCTCCTTCGCCGTGCACCGACTTCGTGGGGCCGCGGCGAAGCGTTTGTGAAGGGTCGGCCATTTGCGAGGGCTTTGTCCTGCGCCGACCGTACGGTGGGGTACCGAAGCGGTCAAACGGGGCAGACTGTAAATCTGCTGGCTAATGCCTTCGTAGGTTCGAATCCTACCCCCACCATGGCGAGCCGGCGCCAGGCACCTTGGAAACTCTGAATCGGGGAATACGGATCAGAATTGGCAGGGCGTCATGCGGGAGTAGCTCAGTTGGCTAGAGCGTCAGCCTTCCAAGCTGAGGGTCGCGGGTTCGAGTCCCGTCTCCCGCTTTCCGACTCCGGATCCTTCGGCAGCACTCGGGCGGGTCGGTGGCGAGGCTCCGGTAGCTCAGTGGTAGAGCGCTTCCTTGGTAAGGAAGAAGTCGAGGGTTCAATTCCCTCCCGGAGCTCTGCGGGTCCCTCTGGGGAGGGAGGGGGAAGGCGGGCTGTCCGGCCGTAGTCGAGGGCCAGGGCGTATCCGGGCTAGAGATCACGAGGGGAGAGAGAGGGAGACGGGGAGACGATGGCCAAGGCGAGATTCGAGCGAACGAAGCCGCATGTGAACGTGGGTACGATCGGGCACGTGGATCATGGGAAGACGACGCTGACGGCGGCGATCACGTCGGTGCAGTCGAAGCTGGGAATGGCGGAGTATGTCTCGTTCGACAACATCGACAGGGCGCCGGAGGAGCGGGAGCGGGGGATTACGATTGCGACGGCGCACGTGGAGTACGAGACGGGAAACCGGCATTACGCGCATGTGGACTGTCCGGGGCACGCCGACTACGTGAAGAACATGATTACGGGCGCGGCGCAGATGGATGGTGCGATCCTGGTGGTGAGTGCGGCGGACGGTCCGATGCCGCAGACGCGCGAGCACATCCTCCTTGCGAGGCAGGTGAATGTTCCGAACATCGTCGTGTACCTGAACAAGTGCGACATGGTGGATGACGAGGAGCTGCTGGAGCTGGTGGAGCTGGAGGTGCGCGAGCTTCTGAGCGAGTACGATTTTCCGGGCGACGACATCCCGGTTGTGCGGGGTTCGGCGCTTCAGGCGCTCGACAGCGGGGATCCGGAGGCGGAGGAGACGAGGAGCATCCAGGAGCTGATGGATGCGATCGACGACTACATTCCGCAGCCTCTCCGGGATACGGACAAGCCCTTCCTGATGCCGGTCGAGGATGTGTTTACGATTACGGGTCGCGGTACGGTGGCGACGGGTCGGATCGAGCGGGGCGTGATCAGGGTGGGTGAGAATGTGGAGCTGGTCGGGCTGAGTGCGAAGGAGGGGACGAAGACGGTGGTGACGGGAGTGGAGATGTTCCGCAAGATGCTGGATCAGGGTGAGGCGGGAGACAATGCGGGGGTGCTGCTTCGGGGGACGAAGAAGGACGAGGTGGAGCGTGGGATGGTGCTTGCGAAGCCGAGTTCGATCACCCCGCACACGAAGTTCAAGGCGGAGGTCTACGTGCTGACGAAGGCGGAGGGGGGCAGGCACACGCCCTTCTTCGACGGCTACCGGCCGCAGTTCTACTTTCGGACGACGGACGTGACGGGTTCGGCGCACCTGGGCGAGGGGGTGGAGATGGTGATGCCGGGCGACAACGTGCAGATGGACGTCGAGCTGATCAGCCCGATTGCGATGGAGACGGAGCTTCGCTTTGCGATCCGGGAGGGTGGACGCACGGTCGGGGCCGGAGTGGTCACGGAGATCGTGGACTGACAGAGAGGCGAGGTGCTGACGACCGATCTCGGGAGATGCCGATATGCCACGTGACAGGGTTGCCCTCGCCTGCCCCAAGTGCCAGGAGAGGAACTACAACTACAAGAAGAACAAGCGTCTCCACCCCGAGCGGGTGGCGTACCGCAAGTACTGCCCCAGGTGCCGGACGCACACGGTCCACAAGGAGACGAAATAGGGGAGATGATTAGGCAGCTGAAAGGGATCGCCGGATTCGCCGAAGAGAGCTGGCACGAGCTCCAGCGCGTCACTTGGCCCGACTGGCCGCAGCTCAAGAACGCGACGCTCGTCGTCATCGTCTTCTGCATCCTCGTGGCGCTTGTGATCTGGGTCATGGACATCGCATCCCGTACCGTGATCGATCTGATCATGGGGATCTTCGGGGCGTAGGCGTATCGATGGTGCACGAGGTGCCGGGGGTGCCCGAGGCGAAGTGGTACGCCGTCCAGAGCTATTCGGGGCACGAGAAGAAGGTTCAGCGTTTCGTGCAGCTGAAGATCGACGAGGAGGCGGGTGAGCTCCCCGAGGAGAAGGAGATCCAGGAGGTCCTCGTCCCCGTCCAGGAGGTCACCGAGATCCGAAACGGGAAGCGGGTCAGCGTGACCCGCCGACTCTACCCCGGCTACGTCCTCGTGAAGATGATCCTGAACCAGCGGACGCAGCACGCCGTGAGCACGATCCACGGGGTGATCAAGTTCGTCGGCTCGCAGCGGAATCCGCAGCCGCTCCGGGAGGACGAGATCAACAAGATCCTCGGGGTCGAGGTCGACGGGGCCGAGGAACGGGAGGAGGAGATCCCCTTCCAACCGGGTCAGGTCGTCGAGGTCACCGCCGGGCCCTTCACCGACTTCTCGGGGACAGTCCAAGAGGTCTACGCGGACAAGGGGAAGGTGAAGGTCGAGGTCTCGCTCTTCGGGCGGCCGACCTCGGTCGAACTCGACTTCACGCAGCTCCAGGGATACTGAGGGGACAATGGCCAAGAAGGTCGTCGGATTCATCAAACTTCACGTGCCGGGCGGACAGGCGAACCCTGCCCCGCCCGTCGGTCCTGCTCTCGGGCAGCACGGCGTGAACATCATGGAGTTTTGCAAGCAGTTCAACGCGAAGACGCAGGGTCAGCAGGGCCTCACGATCCCCGCCGAGATCACCGTGTACGCCGACCGCTCCTTCACCTTCATCACGAAGACGCCCCCCGCCTCCGTCCTGCTCAAGCGGGCCGTCGGCCTCGACAAGGGTTCCGGGGAGCCGAACCGGGAAAAGGTAGCGGCGGTCACGCCCGAGCAGCTGAAGGAGATCGCCGAGGCGAAGATGCAGGACCTGAATGCCGCAAGCGTCGACTCGGCGATCCGGATGATTGCCGGGACCGCGCGGAGCATGGGGATCACGGTAAAGGGGTAGCCGCGTGCTCGCCTGCAGACCGGATGTGAACCGGCATCCGCTGTCTGCGTCCGCCGAACCACCCGCTGCGAGCCGCCACGGGTGGGAGGACGACACGAGACGGCTCGATTTCGATGCCTAGAAAGGGAAGGAAGACGAAGGAGGCGAGGGCGCGGGTGCCTGACGGCGCCCCCCTCCCGCCGGGAGGAGCGCTCGATCTCGTGAAGGAGCTTGCGTTTGCGCGCTTCGACGAGACGGTCGAGGTCGCAACGCGCCTCGGTGTGGATCCGAGGCGGGCGGATCAGATCGTTCGGGGCACGGTGGTCCTCCCGCACGGGACGGGCAAGGAGGTCCGGGTCCTCGTGATCGCCGAGGGGGAGAAGGCGCAGGAGGCCACCGAAGCCGGGGCGGACTACGTCGGGCCGGACTACGTCGAGAGGATCAGGGAGGGGTGGCTTGATTTCGATGTGGCGGTTGCGACCCCGGACCAGATGCGCAAGGTGGGTCCGCTCGGCCGCATCCTCGGGCCACGAGGCCTGATGCCGACGCCTAAGGCCGGGACGGTCACGATGGACGTGGCCCGCGCGGTCAGGGAGATCAAGGCCGGGAAGATTGAGTTCCGGGTGGACCGTACGGGCAATGTCCACGCCCCGATCGGGCGGGTCTCGTTCGAGCGCGAGAGGCTCGAGGAGAATCTGAGCGCCTTCATGGACGCGATCCTCCGGGCGCGCCCGGCGGCGACGAAGGGGGCCTACGTTCACAGCGTCACGCTGTCGAGCACGATGGGCCCCGGTGTGTCGGTCGACGAGAACATCTTCCGCCGGAGAGGATCGTGAAGAGATCGGAGAAGGTGGCCTTCGTCGAGGACTTCCAGGAGCGGCTCCGGGAGACCCCGGTCTTCTACCTGACGGACTTCACGGGGCTCGACGTGCAGTCGATGACGGGGCTCAGGCGGCGTCTCAAGGACTCCGGCGCAGAGTTCCTAGTCGTCAAGAACCGGCTCCTTCTGCGGGCGCTCAGGGCGTTGGGCGAGGAGCTCCCGGACCTGAGCGAGCACCTTACCGGTCCGACGGGCGTCGTCTTCGGGACGCGCGGGCCCGTCGAGGCCGCGAAGGTCCTCAGCGACTTCGCGAAAGAGAACGCCTCGCGCCCCGTCTTCAAGGCCGGGGTCGTGGACGGGGCACTCGTCGATGCCGCCCACTATGAGCGGCTGGCGAAGCTCCCGCCGATGGAACAGCTCTTTGCGATGCTCGCCGGAGCGATGGAGGGCAAGCTGCAGGAGTTCGCGGCGCTCGTCGAGGCGCTTCGCGAAGAGAGGGGGTCCGGGGAAGGGAACGGTGAGCCGGAAGGGGAGGAGTCCGGAGGCGGCGACGGGTAGCGGTACGGCCCGCCCCGAGGAGCGAGACAGGGAAATCGCAAGGAGAAAACACGAAGATGGCTGCTATGAATCAGGACGAACTGCTCGACCAGATCGGAAACATGACCCTCCTTGAGCTCGCCGACTTCGTCGAGGCCTTCAAGGACAAGTTCAACGTGACGGCCGCCGTGGCCGTGGCCCAGACCGGCGTGCCGGCGGACGGCGCCGCCCAGGAGGAGGAGAAGCACGAGTTCGATGCCGTCCTCGTCGCGGTGGGGGGCAAGAAGATCCAGGTCATCAAGGCCGTGCGCCAGCTCACGACCCTCGGGCTCAAGGAGGCGAAGGAGCTTGTCGAGAGCGCGCCGGTGGCCGTGCGCGAGGGCGTCACGAAGGAACAGGCGGAGGAGGTGAAGGCGAAGCTCGAGGAGCAGGGGGCGACGGTCGAACTCAAGTAGGAGTGAGCGACTCCGCCGGAATCATCGAGCCAGGGCGTACGGTGCGCCGGTGCGCGCGTGCCGTGCGACCGCGGCTTGAGCGAACCCGTACTTCATCCTACCGGACCCGGCCCGAGGGCCTCGTCCGACCAAGGGGGTAATCCACTTGCAGACCGCAAACGCTTCCCGGCCCGTGGTGCAATTCTCCAAGCTGGCGGCGGTCATGCCGATGCCGAACCTGCTGGACGTTCAGCTCGGCTCCTTCGAGAACCTCATCGCGCGGGGAGAGGGGGTCGAGAACCCGTGGGATTTCAGCCTCGACCGGGTGTTCGGCGAGATCTTCCCGATCACCGACGTGAACGAGAGGTTCACCCTCGAGTACGTCTCCGTAGACCTCGGCGAGCCGAAATACCTGGTCGAGGAGTGCATCGAGCGGGACATGACGTACGCCTGCCCGCTGAAGGCCGTGCTCCGCCTCATCGTCTGGGAGGACGTAGACGATGGGGAGCGCCGGCCGAAGGACATCATCGAAAAGGAGGTCTATCTCGGGGATCTCCCCCTCCTGACCGAGCTCGGGACCTTCATCATCAACGGGGCGGAGCGGGTCGTGGTGAGCCAGATGCACCGCTCGCCGGGGGTCGTGTTCGAGGAAAGCATGCACCCGAACGGCTCGCGTCTCCACAGCGCGCGAATCATCCCCTTCCGCGGCTCCTGGGTCGAGTTCACGATCGACATCAACGATGTCTGCTACGTGCACATCGACAAGAAGAAGAAGTTTCCCGCGACCGCACTGCTTCGCGCCTTCGGGTACGGCGCCGACAAGGACATCTTCGGCCTCTTCTACAAGGCCCGGCCGACGCGTCTGAAGAAGGCCCACTTCGGGCCGAACTCGGAGCTCCTAGGTGCGATCCTTGCCGAGGATATCGTCGACAAGGAGACGGGCGAGGTCCTCGTCGAGCTCGGGAGCGCGCTCGATGAGGATGAGCTCATGCTGCTTCAGCGCCTCGGCAGACGGAGCGTCAAGTTCTACGTCTCCGAGGCGAAGACGGAGCGGGGCCAGAGCCAGATCGTCCAGCGTACGATCCAGAAGGATCCGACGGAGTCGGAGGCCGACGCGCTGTATGCGATCTACTCCCTGCTGCGGCCCGGGGAGGCGCCGAATGTGGAGACGGCCCGGGAAGCGCTCGAGAGCGTCTTCTTCAGCCCGAAGCGCTACGACCTCGGCCGCGTAGGGCGCTACAAGATCAACCAGCGCCTGGGTCTTGACACCCCCGAGACCACGACTGTCCTCACGCGCGAGGACTTCGTCTCCATCTTCGGCTACCTGCTCGACCTGAACGAGGGGCGGGGCTTCACCGACGATATCGATCATCTCGGGAACCGGAGGGTCCGGACCGTAGGGGAGCTCATCGCGAACCAGCTCTCCGTCGGCCTCTCGCGCATGGCCCGGCTCGTTCGGGAGCGGATGTCGATCAACACCGATCCGGAGAAGATCTCGATCGACGACCTCGTGAACGCGCGCACGGTCTCGGCCGTGATCCAGGCCTTCTTCGGCTCGTCGCAGCTCTCCCAGTTCATGGACCAGACGAACCCGCTCGGCGAGTTGACGCACAAGCGGAGGGTCTCGGCGCTCGGCCCCGGCGGGCTCTCCCGGGAGCGGGCCGGCTTCGAGGTGCGCGACGTGCACTACTCGCACTACGGGCGGCTGTGCCCTGTCGAGACGCCGGAGGGCCCGAACATCGGCCTCATCTCCTCTCTCACGACGAATGCGAGAGTCAACCAGCTCGGCTTCATCGAGACCCCGTACCGCAGGGTCGTTGACGGGAGGGTCACCGAGGAGATCGAATGGCTCTCGGCCAACGAGGAGGAGGAGGCTCGGATCGCCCAGGCGAATGCCCCGCTCGATGCGGACGGCAACTTCGTCAAGGACCTGGTCCTCTGCCGGGAGCGGGGCGACTTTCCCCTCCTTCGCCCCGCGAAGATCGAGTACATGGACGTTGACACCGACCAGCTCGTCTCCGTCGCCGCGGCGCTCATTCCCTTCCTGGAGCACGACGACGCGAATCGCGCTCTCATGGGCTCGAACATGCAGCGCCAGGCCGTCCCCCTCCTCTTCACCGACGCTCCTCTCGTCGGTACGGGTCTGGAGGCGAAGGTCGCCACGGACTCGGGCGCCGTCATCACCGGGAAGCGGGGCGGCGACGTGGTGCGTGTGACGGCCGACGAGATCGTGATCGACACGGGCGCCGTCGGGGCGAAGAGGACCGACCAGCCGCTCGCCCGACTCGCGCAGTTCGACCGCTACCGGCTGAAGAAGTTCTGGCGCACGAACCAGGATACCGCGATCAATCAGCGCCCCCTGGTTCACGTCGGTGACTTGGTCGAGCCGGGGCAGATCATCGCCGACGGTCCCTCGACGGACCACGGGGAACTCGCGCTCGGCCGCAACCTGACGGTCGCCTTCATGCCGTGGTTCGGCTACAACTTCGAAGACGCGATCACCCTCTCCGAGCGGCTTGTCAAGGGTGACGCGCTGACCTCGATACACATCCAGGAGCTCGAACTGCACGTTCGGGACACGAAGCGCGGGATGGAGGAGATCACGCGCGAGATCCCGAACGTGGCCGACGAGGCGCTCGTCGACCTCGACGAGCGGGGGATCGTGCGGATCGGTGCGCGGGTCCGATCGGGCGACGTCCTCTGCGGGAAGATCACCCCGAAGGGTGAGACGGAACTCTCCCCTGAGGAGAAGCTCCTCACGGCGATTTTCGGAGAGAAGGCGAAGGACGTGAAGGATTCCTCCCTCCGGGTTCCGCCGGGGATGGCGGGTGACGTGATCGAGGTGAAGGTCTTCTCCCGGCGGATCGATGACCCGCTCCTCGAGAGGGAGCACGGCACCCGGATCGGCGAGCTCAGGCAGTGGGAGCGCGACGAGGCGAAGCGGACGGCCGAGGCGAGGGACCAGGAGCTCCTGGAGCTGCTGCACCTGCAGACCGCATCGCTGATCCTGAGGAAGGGGACCGTCGAGCCGCTTGTGCCTCCGGGCACGAAGCTCACGAAGGCCGTCCTCGGCAAGCTCGCGCTTCGGAGCGTCGACCTGCGGGTGCTCAAGGTCGAGAACAAGGCGGTATCCGAGCGGATCCGGAGGCTCGTCGACGAGGCGCAGACCCGGATCGACGCCGTTAAGAGCCGGACGGAGGATCAGATCGACAAGGTCTTTCAGCCGGACGATCTCCCCCCGGGCGTGGTGCAGCTCGTCAAGGTCTACATCGCGGAGAAGCGGAAGATCGCCGTCGGCGACAAGATGGCAGGCCGCCACGGGAACAAGGGGATCATTGCGCAGATCGCTCCGGAGGAGGACATGCCCTTCCTCCCGGACGGCTCCTCCGTGGACATCGTCCTGAATCCCCTCGGCGTCCCCTCCCGGATGAATGTGGGGCAGATCCTGGAGACGCACCTCGGGTGGGCCTCCCGGATCCTCGGTTTCGAGTCGAAGACGCCCGTCTTCCAGGGTGCATCGGAGGATGAGGTCGGACTCCTCATCAAGGTGGCCGGTCTTCGCTGGGCGAAGGAATCGAACGGCCTCGAGACCGAGTTTCCTCTCGAGGATCCCGCCGATATCCCGAAGCTCATGCGAGCGACCTCCGTCCCCCGTTCGGGGCCCAGGCCCCGGGCGCGTGCGCCGCGCGCCGCCGGGGGCAATGGCGCCGGACGCGACGCAGGGGTCCGCGGCCTCGGCCGAAGCGCGGACGACTACCTGACGCTCGATCTCCCCGACGAGGTCCGGGCGCACTTCCAGGCGCTCGCGAAGTTCGTCGTCGATGCGTCGAAGGAGTGGGCGAAGCGGCTCGGCGAGAGGTTTACCGACGCCTTCCCGGCCGTAGCGGCGCTCGGAAGGAAGCGGAAGCTCGACGCCGGGCTCGACGCGGCGGTCGTCGAGTTCATGCTCCGGGCGGGGATCCGCCCGGACGGGAAGGTCTGGCTTCGGGACGGCCGTAGCGGTCGGCGATTCGACTACCCCGTCACGGTGGGCTCGATCTACATGCTGAAGCTCGCGCATCTTGTCGACGACAAGATCCATGCGCGAAGCATCGGGCCGTATTCCCTCGTGACCCAGCAGCCTCTGGCCGGAAAGGCGCAGTTCGGGGGCCAGCGCTTCGGGGAGATGGAGGTGTGGGCGCTCGAGGCATACGGGGCGGGGCACACGCTTCAGGAGATCCTCACCGTCAAGTCGGACGACGTGGTGGGGCGCTCCAAGGTGTACGAGGCGATCGTGAAGGGGGAGAACCTTCCCGATCCCGGGATCCCAGAATCCTTCAACGTCCTCGTCAAGGAGCTCCAGGCGCTCGGCCTCTCGGTCACGCTTGGCCGTGACGAATAGCGCTCTGGGCGGCTCAGCCCCCCCGGCGCGAACATCAACACTCTACTCCCATTCAGGGTGTCTAGCGCATGATCGATTTTCCCCGCTCACGAGACGCTCGCGGCTCGGACTTCGATTTCATCAGGATAAAGATCGCCTCGCCCGAGGAGATCCGGAGCTGGTCGTACGGGGAGGTGACGAAGCCCGAGACGATCAACTACCGATCCTTCAAGCCCGAGAAGGATGGACTGTTCTGCGAGAGGATCTTCGGTCCGGTAAAGGACTGGGAGTGTCACTGCGGGAAGTTCAAGCGGATCCGCTTCCGCGGGCACGTGTGCGACCGGTGCGGGGTGGAGGTGACGCTCTCCAAGGTGCGCCGCGAGCGGATGGGGCATATCGAACTCGCCGTGCCCGTCTGCCATATCTGGTTCTTCAAGACGCTCCCCTCGCAGCTCGGCTACCTCGTCGGGATGTCGCTTCGGGACCTGGAGAAGGTCATCTACTACGCCTCGTACGTGGTGGTGAACTCGGGCATTCAGGAGCTCGAGTTTCTCCACCTCCTCGATGAGGACGAGTACTACGACATGCGCGTGAAGGCGCGGGAAGATGGGGACGAGGAGTTCAAGGCTGAGATCGGTGCGGAGGCGGTCCGTACCCTGCTTCGCCTCCTCGACTCTCCCGAGCGGCCCGTTGCGAAGAAGAACAAGGACGGGAAGGGGCTCGACCGGCTGGCGGAGTGGCTCCGCGAGGAGATCCGGACGGAGACCTCGCAGCACAGGAAGAAGAAGAAGCTGAAGCGCCTTCGGGTGGTGGACGCGCTCAGGAACTCGGGCGGTACCCTCGACGACAGGAACCGGCCCGAGTGGATGGTCATGGACGTGGTCCCGGTGATCCCTCCGGACCTGAGGCCCCTCGTCCCCCTCGACGGGGGCCGCTTTGCGACGTCGGACCTGAACGATCTCTACCGGCGCGTCATCAACCGGAACAATCGGCTGAAGAAGCTGATCGAGATGCGGGCCCCGGAGGTGATCCTCAGGAACGAGAAGAGGATGCTTCAGGAGGCGGTCGATGCGCTCTTCGACAACGGCCGGCGCTCGAAGGCGATCCGGGGGCGCGGGAAACGGCCGCTCAAGTCCCTCTCGGACATGCTGAAGGGCAAGCAGGGACGCTTCCGCCAGAACCTCCTCGGCAAGCGCGTCGACTACTCCGGGCGCTCCGTCATCGTGGTGGGGCCCGAGCTCAAGCTCCATCAGTGCGGCCTCCCGAAGGCGATGGCCGTCGAACTCTTCAAGCCGTTCATCATCCATGAGCTCGAGCGGCGGGGAGAGGCGGAGACGGTCAAGCGGGCGAAAAAGATCGTCGAGGAGAACGACGCGAAGGTCTACGAGGTGCTCGAGGACATCATCCGCGATCACCCGGTTCTCCTCAACCGCGCCCCGACGCTTCACCGGCTCGGGATCCAGGCATTCGAACCTGTTCTCGTCGAGGGGAAGGCGATCCGGGTTCACCCCCTCGTCTGCGCCGCATTCAACGCCGACTTCGACGGGGATCAGATGGCGGTTCACCTGCCGCTCTCCTTCGAGGCACAGCTCGAAGCCCGCGTCCTCATGCTCTCGTCGAACAACGTGCTCCTCCCGTCGAACGGCCGCCCGGTCGCGGCGCCGACGCAGGACATGGTGCTGGGGTCGTTCTACCTGACGAAGGCCCCGCTCGAGATCCAGGACCTGGAACGCGCCGCCGCGGACGTGACCGCGAGCAAGAGCGTGCGGGCCGGGGTGCTCGGCAGGCTCGAGGAGGCGTACAGGGACGCCCCGCGCTACGGGATGTACGGGGAGGTCGACATGGCGCTCGTCGCCGAGCATGTCGGATTCCACGATCTCTGCTGGTACTGGTTCGTGAACCCGAATGAGATCGGGGAGGGGAAGGAGGTGTCCGGTCGGTGGATTCCGACGACGGTGGGTCGGGTCCTCTTCAACTCGATCATCCCTGACGAGATCGGCTTCCTGAACCAGGCCTTCGGGAAGCGCGAGCTCGGGGACCTCGTCTTCCATTGCTTTACCGAGGTCGGGCTCGCGCGCACCACCGAGTTCCTCGATGCGCTGAAGGACTTCGGGTTCCGCTACGCCACGCTCGGGGGCGTGAGCGTGGGGATCGACGACCTGGAGGTCCCGCCCGAGAAGGTGGAGATCCTCCGCGAGGCCGAGGAGCAGGTATCGCGCTTCCAGCGCGCGTATGCTTCCGGGTTCATCTCGAATGGCGAGCGCTACAACAAGGTGATCGATACCTGGACGCACGCGAATAACGATGTCGCCGACGCGATGGTCGGGAGGCTCGAGCGCTCGAAGAACGGATACAACCCGGTCTACATGATGATGGTGTCCGGCGCTCGGGGTAACCGCGACCAGATGCGCCAGCTCGCCGGGATGCGGGGCCTCATGGCGAAGCCGCAGAAGAAGCTCACCGGCGGGATCGGCGAGATCATTGAGAGTCCGATCAAGTCGAACTTCCGCGAGGGGCTGAGCGTGGTCGAGTACTTCATCTCGACGCACGGGGCGCGCAAGGGGCTCGCCGATACTGCGCTCAAGACGGCGGACGCGGGCTACCTGACCCGGCGCCTCGTAGACGTTTCTCAGGACGTGACGGTGAGCGAGGAGGACTGCGGCACGATCCGGGGACTCGAGATGACGGCGCTCAAGGAGGGCGAGGACATCATCGAACCGCTGAAGGACCGGATCGTCGGGAACGTCGCGCTCGAGGACGCCGTGGATCCGCTCGACGAGGAGCTCCTCATCAGGGCGGGCGCCGTCGTGAACGAGACGACCGCAGATGCCATCGAGGAGGCGGGAATCCAGATGGTGAAGATCCGTTCCGTCCTGACGTGCGAGGCCCGCCGGGGCGTCTGCCGCATGTGCTACGCACGCAACCTCGCCACGATGGAGCTCGTGGATATCGGCGAGGCGGTCGGGATCCTCGCGGCGCAGTCGATCGGCGAGCCGGGGACCCAGCTTACCCTCAGGACCTTCCACATCGGGGGGACCGCGGCGAGAATCGCCGCCCAGACACAGCGAAAGTCGAAGATCGACGGGGTCGTGGAGTTCGAGCGCGTGAGCACGGTCGAGGATGGGGGCGGCGAGCGGGTCGTGACCTCGCGGGAGGGTCAGATCATCCTCAAGACAGAGGGAGGTCACGTCCGCAGTCGCCTGTCGATCCCGTACGGCGCGACGCTCGCCGTCAAGGAGGGCCAGTCGATCCAGGCTGGCGAGCTGGTCTTCACCTGGGACCCGTACTCGGAGCCAGTCGTGGCCGATACGGCGGGGGTCGCCCGGTTCGTCGACATCGTGGACGATCAGACGATGCGCGAGGAGCTCGACGAGTCCACAGGACGCCGGCAGACCGTGATCACCGAGGACCGCAACAAGAAGCTCCACCCGACGATCCAGATCTGGAGCACTGCGGACGACCACCCGGAGAAGCTTCGCGAGTATATCGTCCCGGTCGGCGCGCAGCTCATCGTCAAGGACGAGGAAGAGGTGCTCCCGGGCGCCACGCTGGCCAAGATCAGCCGCGAGGTCTACAAGACGCGCGACATTACGGGAGGGCTGCCCCGGGTGGCCGAACTCTTCGAGGCGCGGCGCCCGAAGGATCCGGCCGTCATCACCGAGATCGACGGTGGCGTCCGCTTTGGGGACATCAAGCGCGGAAAGCGCGAGGTGATCATCACCCCCGAGTCCGGCGCGCCGCGCACCTACGAGGTGCCGGTCGGCAAGCACATGCGGGTCCACGAGGGCGATCATGTTCGGGCCGGAGACCGGCTCTCCGAGGGCCCCATCAACCCTCACGACATCCTGAGGATCAAGGGCCCGCGGGCCGTGCAGGAGTATCTTCTTAACGAAATCCAGGAGGTCTACCGCCTCCAGGGTGTCAAGATCAACGACAAGCACATCGGGGTGATCGTCCGCCAGATGCTCCAGAAGGTGCGGATCATCGATCCCGGAGGCACAAGTCTCCTCGAGGGAGAGCACGTGGATCGGATCGACTTCCGAGAGGTCAACCAGGCGGCGCTCGACCGGAGCGAGAGGCCGGCCCGCTCGGAACCGCTCCTCCTCGGGATCACGAAGGCGAGCCTCACGACCGAGTCCTTCATATCGGCCGCCTCCTTCCAGGAAACGACTCGCGTTCTGACGGATGCCGCCGTCCGGGGAGCGCGCGACAACCTGAAGGGGCTCAAGGAGAACATCATCATCGGTCACCTGATCCCGGCCGGAACGGGGATCCACCGCTACTCGGCGATCGAGTTCATGGTGGATGAGACCTTCTACGACGAGGAGATCCTCCCGCTCTCCGGGCCTGGCGGGCTGATCCCCGGATTCACCGCGGAGGTCGAGGAAGAGGCGGTCGTCGACTAGGCCGGCCCGGCCCGAGTGCGGAGGCGCTCGGGCCCGTCCGGCACCGGGCGTCGAGGAGCCTGCGCGCGCAGGAGCCGTCGCCTGCGTCCGCGTTCCTACATTCTCGTAGGCATTCTGGCTTGGCCAACCTCGATGTAGCACGGGCCCGTTCGCCCCGGCCCTGTCCAGACGCGGCGCAAGTGGCTTTCCTTAAACACGATAGAGTTGTTGACCGCCTTTGGCCCGTGAGTGGCACGGGACTGGCAAAGCGTAACGGCGTGGTCCAAGGACCGGAGGCCCGCCCGGCGGGCGGCTCCATCACTACCGCCAGGAGAACGACGGAAATGCAGAAAACCATCGGTTTCGCCACGATCATGCTTGCCCTCCTCGCCCCCCTCGGAGCGGAGGCCCAGGAGGCCGAGGTCTCCGCGAACGCGGGTTGGGTGAGTCAGTACTACTACCGCGGCCTCCTCCAGAAGAACTCTTCGGCGAGCGCCGGACTCGATCTGGCCGTCGGGCCGCTGTCAGTCGGGACGTGGTCCGCGGATGTGGGCGACGGGGCCGAGATCGACCTGTACGGCGGGCTCGGAGTCGATGTCGGGCCCCTGAGCCTGAGCGCGGGCGGGACAGGGTATTTTTACACCGGCGAGTTCGACGACACCTACCTCGAGGCCAACCTCGGTGTGGGGGCTGGGCCGCTGAGCGCCGAATTCTCCATCGGGCAGTACGCAGGCTTCGGTGACGAGGAGGACTACTGGTTCCTCGGAATCACGGCGGAACAGGCCGGTTTCTACGGGACTTTCGGCACCTTCGGATCCGACTTTTCAGGGAGCTACGGGGAGGCCGGCTACGGCTTCTCGGCGGCCGAGCTGGACTTCACGATATCGGGCATCCTGAGTGACGCGGACCTTTCGGGCGACGCGGAGGGTGACGCGGAGTTGACCCTCGTCTTCGGAGTAGGCAAGACCTTCGATATCCGGTAGCCGGAGACCAGCGCACGCTGTTGCGCCCGGTTCGACCTCGCCACTGCAAGGTGGTGGTCACTGCCAACCGGGCGCGTGCTGTCATCACGGCTCCCCGGGCGGGGAACGCCGAATCCCGCTCTACTTCATGTGGACCACGAACGTCGCCGTCGAGGTGGCGGGCTCGCGAGCCGTCCCCACGGTGCCGAGGCGCGGGGCTTCGAGTGCGCTCATGGGGCCAGCGTGTCGTACGTGTTCGTCACGAATTCCTCCGGATCCCCGGGCCCGAAGCCTGCCGTCGGATCCGAGGCCAGGATCTCCCCGAGCGAGTGCCCCTCGTCGATCCCGTCCTGGACCCGGTCCCGGATCGTCCGGAGCATCGCTCCGTACTCGATCAGGTCTTGGCGGGTGGCCACGGCGCCGTGGCCCGGGATGATCCTCGTGTCCTCGTCGATCACCTGGGCCACCGCCTCGACGAACCGGATGAGTCCGTTGATCGTGCCGCCGTTTCCTGTGTCGATGAACGGGAGGCCGTAGCGGACGAACACGTCCCCGGCGTGGATCACGTTAGCCTCCCGGAAATAGACCATCGCGTCGCCGTCCGTGTGAGCGCGGCCGAGGTGGAAGACGTCGATCGTCTGCCCGTTATAGTGGAAGCGGACCGACTGGTCGAAGGTGATCTCCGGGAGCGCCTCGGGGTTGGAGGCGGGCTGTGGTGTCGTTCCCACGAGCTGGTCGCTCAGCATGCGGATGCGGCTCTGCTCGTGGGCGACGATCGCCGCGCCGAGCCGCCCGAAGTTCTCGTTACCGCCCGTGTGGTCGTAATGGAAGTGGGTGTTGACGACATATTCCACGGGTGCATCGGTGAGCGCCCCGATCGCTGCCGCGATCCGCTCGGTGAGCGGGGCGTACTGGTCGTCCACGACGAGCACCCCGTCGTCTCCGATGGAGATGCCGATGTTCCCGCCGCTCCCCTGCAGCATGTAGATCGAGGGGGCGACGAGTTCGGAAGTGATCTCGGCATCGTCGAAGTCCTGGGCCGCCAGAGCCGCGGGCAAGGTAAGGAGCGTACCGATGACCGCTGCCGGATGTCTCATGGCTGGCCTCGATGAGGTGGGTATTCGAAGGAATGCGCGCTGGCGCCTCGAGGGGCTGACTGCGCCCTGGCCCGGCTGCGCTACGGGTCACAATACGCCTTCCGCTGCGATCGAACAAAGGGCCTCCAGAGGACGCCGATCGAGGTCGATGACTGATCCCCGCGATGGTTCCCGAATTGCGGCTGGGCGCGCTCTGGCCTGAGATGACGGCTTCGGACATCTCCTCCCCGCCGAGCGAAGCGCGGTGGAGGCCATTGAGCCTCTGGATCGCGCGGCGACCGTGGCCGGATCGCGTGTCCCGCGCTACCTGCATTCGCTCTAATACGGATCGAAGAGGATACCGCCATCGCGTCCGAGCGGGGGCGCAGCAGTCATAGCGTGACCGAATTCGGAATCGTCTCTGGCGGTGGTTCCAAGGCCGTTCCTGAGCCACGACGGGGATCGAACGTCCGCTTGAGATTCGTGCGCGCCACAATTAGGAATGTGCGGGGCGCGATCGGAGAGGGGGCGAGAGCCTGCCCCCCCTCCGATCCATATTCCTCCCGGAGCGTGCAACTGCCACAAGGCGTTCAGATCGGCTGACAAGGGGTTCCCGACAGGGAGCGGTTGCCGACGCGAGACGGGGTTCCGGACCTGCTCTACCGCCCGGTCCGACCCGGGTGTTGTGGAACGTGCCGCGGGGCGAGGAAATGGGTAGGGATGTGGAGTGAGCGAGGGGCAGCACTTCGCACTTTACCCAGACTGCGGCTTGCCCGGGCGGCGGTCTTCATCGGCTTGGCCTGGGCCGCCGCAGCCTGCACGGACCCGCCGACCGATATCAACACGAACCCGAAGGCGCCGAAGGACGTTCCGGCTGAGTTCCTGCTTCCGCAGGCGATCCGGAACTCGGTCCAGTCCGCGTTCGGAGCTCGGCAGATGCTGCGCCACACGGAAATCTGGCCTCAGCACTTCGTCCAGCTCCAGTATCCGGACGAGGAGCTGGGAGAGGTTTGTGTTCCCGGTATGGCGTCCTGCTGGACCGGCTACTGCGCCGGAGGCCTCAACGACCTCCAAGGGTGATCGAGAAGGGGCTCGAGGCCGGCGAGGCGAACATCGAGGGCGTCGGCCGCATCTGGAAGTCTTGGAGCTTCCACGTCGTGACCGACCTCGGGGGCGACGTGCCCTACAGCCAGGCGCTGTGCGGCGAAGAGAACACCGCGCCGGTCTACCATGTTCAGTCGGACATCTACGGCGGCCTGTTCGCCGATCGGGCGGCCGGTGCCTCGATGGTCGGGTCCGGCAGCGCCGACTTCGGCTCGGGCCCTCTGCTCTACGGGAACGACTTCGTCCTTTGGCGGAAGTTCGCCAACTTCCTCCGCATGCGCTTCCCGATGCGGCTCTCGGAGGTGGATCCGGACAAGGCCCGGTCGGAGTTCGCGGCCGCCTTCGCTGCGGGTGGCGTCAAGGGTAGCGCCGGGAACGCATTGCTCGACCATCCGGGCCCTCCCCACGGGAATCCCCTGTACGGGGATTATCTCACGCACGATGACAACGGCGTGAGCCGGACCATGTCCGACGTGCTTGTGAGCCTCAACGATCCGCGTCTTGCATTGTACGCCGATCCCGCCACCCGGGACGGCGAGTACCGGGGCCATCGGAAGACCACCGATGATCTGCCGCCCGGGCAGTCGCTCGCCCGGCTCTCCCGCATCGGCAACTTCTAGTGCGCGGACGGAGCTTGGAGCCCGAGCGCGGTCATGACGTACGCCGAGGTCCTCTTTCTCCAAGCTGAAGCTGCGGCGAGAGGGTAGATCGGCAGGGGGGATCCCGCGCAGCTCCATACGGACGGCATCGGGGCGAGCATGAGCTTGTATTACGCATGCGGGGTGGCCAACAGGTCGTCCGACGCTGACGTTCCGGCGTATCTGGCTCAACCGGAGGTCCAATACCGGGGACGGGGTGACATCCATAAGTGGATCGCACTCTGGATGAATGGGATGGAGGCGTGGTCCAACTGGCGTCGTACGGGCTCGCGCCGGGCCCCGACCTTCTGATCGACCGGATCCCGATGCAGTTTTCCTACCCGGACAGTGAGCAGTCCTCAGAGCAGCACCATCCTTGAGGCGGCGATCTCGCGACAGGGCGGGGGCCTAGACCTGACCACGCCGATTTGGTGGGGTGTGAACGAACCGGTGTCTGCCGGAAAGCTCCGTGATTCTGCGGTGGGGCGCCCGCCCTCCGGCGGGGCATGTGCTGGCGGGAGAGAGACCCCATGCCCCAAGTCGTCGTCGCATTCCGGCACCAGCATGACGGGCGTCGCTGTCATTCCGGAACTGCGCTTCGGCGAAGGGGGCGTTGGGGCCCGGGCTATCGCTCCCCCCCGAATCCTACGAAAATGTATCCATGACGAGATCCGGATTGAATCTCGTTCTTCCTGTTATCCCCGGAGCGCCGCCTTGGCAAACTCCAGCGATCGGTCGGCCCCTCTTTCTGTCCTCCATGAGGCGAGCAATCTCCTGGACGAGATGCCGGATCTGGCTTCGTCGGTTCAGCCGATCCTCGCTGCGCTCTCGCGCCACATGGAGGTCGAGTGTGCAATGCTCACCGTCCTGAACCGCCGGACTTCCGAGATCCTCGTCCACGAAGCCGTGGGTCTGACGGAGGATCAGCGGCAGCGTGCCCGGTACCGGCTCGGCGAGGGCGTCACGGGACGGGTTGTCGAGACCGGTGCCGCCGTCGTGGTCCCGTCGATCGCTATGGAGCCGCGTTTCCTCAGCCGGACGCGTCCCCTCGAGGAGCGCGACGAGACGGCCTTCATCTGCGTCCCCGTCCGGCAGGGGAATGAGACGATCGGGGCCCTCAGCGTCGAGCGCCCCTACAGCGAGACGGACTCCTTCGACGAGGACATCCGGGTCCTTTCCGTGCTGGCGTCGTTGATCGCTCACGCCGTCCGCCTCCGGCAGTTTGCAGAGGAAGAAAAGGCCCTCGTCGCGGAGAACCGGCGTCTTCAACGAGAACTCGCGGACCGGTACAGGCCCGACAATATTGTGGGCAATTCCCGGGAGATGGTCCCGGTCTACGAGATGATCGGCCTGGTTGCCAAGAGTGATGCCACCGTGCTGATCCGGGGAGAGAGCGGCACGGGCAAGGAGCTGATCGCGCAAGCCGTGCACTACGCGAGCCAGCGATCCGAGGGGCCGTTCATCCGCGTCAACTGCGCGGCGCTCCCGGAGGGGCTTATCGAGAGCGAGCTGTTCGGGCATGAAAAGGGCGCCTTCACGGGTGCATTCCAGCAGAGAACCGGCCGCTTCGAGCGGGCCTCGCGCGGGACGATCTTCCTCGACGAGATCGGCGATCTCCCGCCTAGCGTACAGGTCCGGCTCCTTCGCGTGCTCCAGGAGCGCGAGTTCGAGCGGGTCGGGGGGAGCAAGGTGCTCAAGGCCGACGTCCGGGTCGTGGCCGCTACGAACCGGGAGCTCGAGGTCGACATGGGGGAAGGGCACTTCCGGACGGATCTCTACTACCGGCTGAATGTCTTTCCCATCCACGTCCCACCCCTCCGCGACCGCCGGACGGACATCATCCTCCTCGCCGACCACTTCGTCGAGAAGTACAACGGACGGCACGGGCGCTCGATCGTCCGGCTCTCCACCCCTGCGATCGACCTCCTCATGGCCTACCACTGGCCGGGCAATGTCCGGGAGCTCGAAAATGCGATCGAGCGGGCCATCCTCCTGGCCGACGGGGATGTGATCCACGCCCGCCTCCTCCCGCCGAGCCTCCAGATGGCCAAGCCGGGAGACAAACGCTCCGGGCCGCTCAACGTCCAGCTGGATGCGCTCGAGAAGGAGCTGATTATCGATGCCCTGAAGGTGAACCGTGGGAATCGCGCCGCCGCCGCACGGCAACTCGGTATCACCGAGCGAGTCATGGGGCTTCGCGTCGTGAAGCACGGACTCGACGGGAGCGGACCCGTCCGGACTACAATCCTGTAGACGGGCCCGTGCATCCTACTGAATTGTAGGAACGTCGTCGCTCCGAGAGGCCCTCGCGGGCCGTGGGTTCGTCGTGTAAGGCTAGCTTTATCAACATCATAGAGACGGTGGGGTGCTTGTGGCACACCGCTTGCGGGACACACTCGCCGTACCCATCGCGGACCGCGCGATGCGCACATCCACGCTGGACCGATTCTCGGAGAGATGAACCATGCGGCTCCTACTGAAGACCATAGCGCCCTTCGGCGTGCTGCTCGCCGCGCTTCCGGCGGCGGCCGCCGCGCAGGAGGCCACGGCGGCGGACGCGATGTTCACGGTCAACAACACCTGGATGATGGTGGCGACCTTTCTCGTCTTCATCATGCACCTCGGCTTTGCCACGCTCGAGTCAGGTCTCACCCAGTCCAAGAACACGGTGAACATCCTCTTCAAGAACATGGGGATCATCGCGATTGGTCTTCTGACCTACGCGGTCGCGGGGTTCAACC
Organism: Longimicrobiales bacterium; assembly: GCA_965218255.1. Classification (GTDB taxonomy): domain Bacteria; phylum Gemmatimonadota; class Gemmatimonadetes; order Longimicrobiales; family Gaopeijiaceae; genus JAAXGI01. The sequence goes on from CBDCKJ010000002.1 coordinate 318,345, forward strand.
TGATGTATCCGGGCGAGTTCTCGTTTGGTCAGTTCTTCGGTTTCGCCGGCTGGGGGATCGGGACCGACGCCGCCGGGGTGACGGCCGACTACAGCCCGGGCTACACCTACTGGACGGACTTCCTCTTCCAAGGGATGTTCGCCGCCACCGCCGCGACGATCGTCTCTGGTGCGGTGGCCGAACGGGTGAAGCTCGGCTCGTTTCTCATTTTTTCCGCCATCTACGTCATGTTCGTCTATCCCATCCTCGGCTCCTGGAAGTGGGGTGGCGGCTGGCTGGACGCGCTGGGATTCTATGATTTTGCCGGATCGACGCTCGTCCACTCCGTCGGTGGTTGGGCGGCGCTCGCCGGAGTCATCTTTCTCGGCCCGAGGCTCGGGAAGTACGTGAACGGGGCGATCCGCCCGATTCTCGGCCACAACCTCCCGCTGGCCGTCATCGGGATGTTTCTCCTCTGGCTCGGGTGGTTCGGATTCAACGGGGGCTCCGTTCTCAGCGCCGATCCGGGGCTGGTATCCTTCGTCCTGGTAACGACCTCGCTCGCCGCGGCAGCGGGCATCATGGGTGCGATGATGACGACCTGGATCGTCCACAAGCACCCGGACGCGTCGATGGTCCTGAACGGGGCGCTTGCCGGTCTCGTCGGCATTACCGCCGGGGCGGACGTCGTGAGTGTCGCGAGCGCGGTCATCATCGGCCTCATCGCGGGGGTCATCGTCGTCTTCTCCGTCGAGACTATCGACCGTGCCAAGCTGGACGACCCCGTTGGGGCGATCTCCGTGCACCTGACGTGCGGGATCTGGGGGACGCTCGCGGTCGGAATCTTCAGCTCGGACTTCAGCTTCGTCACACAGCTGATCGGAGTCCTGGCGTTCGGCGCCGTTGCCTTCCCGGCCGCGTCTCTCATCTTCTTCATCCTCAGGACAACGGTAGGACTCCGGGTGAGCGAGGAGGAGGAACGGCGTGGCCTCGACCTCTCGGAACACAACATGGAGGCGTATCCGGACTACACGATCTTCACGGCTCGCTGAGATCGCCGATCCTTCGCCCAACCTAGAACGGAGTGAATGATGAAACTTGTGATTGCATACGTTCAGCCCGAGCGGCTGCACAGCGTGAAGGAAGCTCTCTCCGAGGTGGAGGTGGGCCGGATGTCGGTGACCAACGCCCTGGGCTGCGGTCAGCAGGGCGGGTTCACCGAGACGTACCGGGGGGCGGACTTCGAGGTCCAGCTCCAGAAGAAGGTGCGCTTCGAGATCGCCGTGAATGACAACTTCCTGGAGCGTACGAGGGAGGCGATCATCAAAGGCGCGCGGTCCGGGAACTTCGGGGACGGGGTGATCTTCGTGATGGATCTCGCCCAGTGCTACCGGATCCGCACCGGGGAGGAGGGCTCTCCCGCGATCGGCTGACGGGAGAGGGAGGACTGGTGTGGACTGAAGGCCCACCGCCCCCGGGTCCCGCTCGCTTGCGGGATCGGGGGCGGGGTCCTTGGCCGACAGGTCGCCGCCGCCCGCCGCCCCTCCCGTCCACACGTCTAGCCGAGAATCGCACGGGCGCATAAACTGTAGGCCCATCATTCAACCTTTCATCGCAGAGACGGGACGAGGACATGACACCAGAAGACTTCTTTCGGTTTGCCAGGGAGCGCAATGCGAAGATGGTGGATCTCAAGTTCACCGATCTCCTCGGGACCTGGCAGCACTGCAGCTACCCGATCGATACGTGGGACGAGAGCGTATTCGAGGACGGGGTAGGGTTCGACGGATCTTCGGTCCGGGGGTGGCAGGCGATCAACGTCTCCGACATGCTCGCCGTCCCGGATCCCTCCACCGTAAAGGTCGACCCGTTCTTTGCGGAGCCGACGGTCAGCGTGATTGCCGACATCGTGGATCCCGAGACGCGCGAGGACTACAGCCGTGACCCGCGTCACGTTGCGCGAAAGGTCCTCGGCTACATGAAGTCCGCCGGGGTGGCGGACACCTGCTACGTGGGTCCCGAGCCCGAGTTCTTCATCTTCGACCATGTGGCTTACGAGCAGAACCAGCACCGAGGCTTCTACCAGATCGACTCGGTGGAGGGCGCCTGGAACACGGGCCGCTTCGAGGAGCCGAACCTCGGGTACAAGCCGAGCTACAAGGGCGGCTACTTCCCGGTGAGCCCGACCGACACCTATCACGACCTCCGAAGTGACATGGTCTACGAGATGCAGAAGGTCGGGATCGTCGTGGAGGCGCACCACCACGAGGTCGGGACCGGCGGGCAGGCGGAGATCGATATGCAGTACGCCCCTCTCCTGCAGATGGCCGACCAGTTCATGTGGTTCAAGTACATCATCAAGAATGTGGCGAAGAACGCCGGCAAGACGGTCACCTTCATGGCGAAGCCGATCTTCCAGGACAACGGGAGCGGGATGCACACCCACATGTCGCTCTGGAAGGACGGGCAACCGCTCTTTGCCGGCGATGGCTACGCCGGGCTGAGCGACATGGCGCTTCATGGGATCGGCGGCCTGCTCAAGCACGCGCGGGCCTTGCTCGCCTTCGCCGCGCCCACGGCCAACTCCTACCACCGACTGGTCCCCGGCTACGAGGCCCCTGTCAACCTCGCGATGTCGAAGCGCAACCGCTCCGCCTCGGTGCGGATTCCCATGTACTCGCAGAGCCCGAAGGCGAAGCGGCTTGAGTTCCGCTGCCCAGATCCGAGCTGCAACGGCTACCTCATGTTCTCGGCGATGCTCATGGCCCTGCTCGACGGGATCGAGAACCAGATCGATCCGGGCGAGCCGCTCGACCGCGACATCTACGACATGACTCCGCAGGAGCTTGGCCAGACGAATAAGACGCCCGCCTCGCTCGAGGAGGCGCTCGGGGCGCTCGCGGATGATCACGCCTTCCTGACGAAGGGCAAGGTCTTCACGGACGACCTGATCGAGACGTGGATCGACTACAAGATGGAAAACGAGGTCGAGGAGCTCCGCCTGAGGCCTCATCCGCACGAGTTCCACCTCTACTACGACAGCTGACCCGGCGGGAAGGGCTCAGGTGCGGGATCGGGCGGCCTGCCCCGGGGGGTTCGCACTCCCGGGGCGGGCCGCCCCCTTCTAGTCGGCCTCCGTATCCTCCCCGGCCGCGATCCTCCACGGATGGAAGGAGCCGAGGACCCGTATCGAGCGGGCCCGTTGCTCGAGTTCGCGGAGGGCTCGACCTACGCTGGCCTCCGAGGGACTCCCCTCGAACTCGAGGACGAAGCGGTAGCTCCACGGGGTAGCCCCGGGGCGGGACTCGAGCTTCGAGAGGTTCACCCCCTCGCGGGAGAGGGGGAGGAGGATCTCGACGAGGGAGCCGGGGCGGTTCTCCGTCTCGACCAGGAGCGCGGATTTCCACCCGTTCTCGCTGCCGCGCGCCTCGGGAGGGAGCGGCGCCTCCGTCTCGCGGCGGACCACGAGAAAGCGCGTCTGGTTGTCCTTGCGGTCCTGCAGGTCGGCGGCGAGTACCTCGAGCCCGTAGCGCTCGGCCGCCCGCGAGGAGGCGATCGCCGCGATCGTCGGGTCCCCCCCCTCGGCGACCTCCCGGGCTGCGCCCGCCGTATCGTATACTGCGACCGCCTCTACCCCGGGGAGGCGGGCCAGGAAGTTTCCGCACTGGGCAAGTGCGACCGGGTGGGAGATGATCCGGCGGAGCCCATCCGTCGGTGAGCCCGGAAGCCCGAGCAGGAAGTGGCGGATGGGGCGAATGACCTCGCCGACCACGGTAAGGCCCGGCGCGGTCAGGACATCGTAGGCGGCCTGGACGGTCCCCGCGAGGCTGTTCTCGGCGGGAAGGAGGCCCGCCGTCGCGCGCCGCGATCGGAGCGCTTCCCCGACCTCGCGGAACTCCCGGCAGGGCACGGGTTCGATCTCGTCGCCGAACCAGGTGCGAGCTGCATCCTCGCTGAAAGCGCCCAACTCGCCCTGGAATGCGACGGTGAGCCTCGTCACGCCCTCGTCTCCCTCGCCCCGGGACCGAGCGGCGCACCGGCGCAGCGCCCGATCACCCGGTGGCGCCCCGTGCCTCTTCGTATCGCTGGATCTCGCCCAGGTGACCGAGCGCGAGCCCGATGTCGTCGAGGCCGTCCAGCAGGCACCGCCGGCGAAACCCGTCGATCTTGAAGGAGATCGTAGCCCCGTCCCGGTCCCGGACGACCGAGGCCTCGAGATCGACCGTCAGCTCGTAGCCCGGACGGGCGAGGGCCTTCTCCATGAGGGCTCGCACCGCCTCCTCGGCGAGTGCGACCGGTAGCATCCCGTTCTGGTAGCAGTTGCTCTGGAAGATGTCCGCGAAGCTCGGTGCGATGAGGGCCCGGATCCCGAAGTCCGAGAGCGCCCACGCCGCATGCTCCCTCGATGAGCCGCATCCGAAGTTCCTGCCTGCGAGGAGGATCGGGGCCGAGGCGTACGGTTCCCGGTTCAGGACGAAGTCGGCGTCCGGCGTTCCGCCCTCGGGGAAGCGCCAGTCATGGAAGAGAAACTCCCCGTAGCCGGTTCTCTCGATCCGCTTCAGGAACTGCTTTGCGATGATCTGGTCGGTGTCCACGTCCACCCGGTCCAGGGGGGCTGCGACGCCCGTCACCGTCCGAAACGCCCTCACGGGTTCCCTCCCCATTCGCGAATATCCACGAAGTGCCCCTCGATCGCCGCGGCTGCCGCCATCGCCGGGCTCGCCAGGTGCGTACGTCCCCCGCGTCCCTGCCGGCCCTCGAAGTTCCGGTTCGAGGTGGAGGCGCACCGCTCCCCGGCCCCGAGGATATCCGGGTTCATCCCGAGGCACATCGAGCAGCCCGCCTCCCGCCACTCGAAGCCCGCCTCGGCAAAGACTCGGTCGAGCCCCTCACCCTCGGCCGCGCGTTTTACCTGTGTCGAACCTGGAACGACGATCGCCCGCACCCCACTGTGTACCCGTCGCCCCTCGACGACCCGGGCAGCGGCCCTCAGGTCCTCGAGGCGGGCGTTCGTGCACGAGCCGATGAAGACCCGGTCGAGCGCCACGGTCTCGATCGGCGTCCCGGGCGCAAGCCCCATGTACTCGAGCGCTCGCCTGGCCGCGTCCCGGTCCCCGGCCTCCTCCATCTCGTCCGGGTCGGGGACCCGACCCGTCACCGGGACGGCCATCGCCGGGTTCGTGCCCCAGGTGACGGTGGGTGCGATCTTCCCGGCGTCGATGGCAACGATGCGGTCGAATTCGGCCGCGGAACCCGAGTAGAGCGTCGACCACTCCCTCACGGCGGCCTCGAAGGCCTCCCCCCCGGGTGCGTGCTCGCGACCTCGGACGTACTCGAAGGTCGTCTCGTCCGGGGCGATCATCCCCGCCCTCGCCCCCCCTTCGATCGACATGTTGCAGACCGTCATGCGCCCCTCCATCGAGAGGCTCCGGATCGCCTCCCCGGAGTATTCGATGACGTACCCCTGCCCGCCGCTGACCCCGAGCTTCCCGATGATCCCCAGGATCAGGTCCTTCGCCGTGACGCCCGGACCGAGCGTGCCCGTGACCTCGACCCTGAGCGTCTGAGGCTTCTCCATCCACAGACACTGCGTGGCGAGGACCTGCTCGACCTGCGAGGTTCCGATCCCGAAGGCGAGACACCCGAAAGCTCCGTGCGTCGACGTATGGCTGTCCCCGCACACGATCGTCATCCCGGGACGGGTATACCCGAGCTCCGGCCCGATCACGTGGACGATCCCCTGGCACGGGTCATCCATCCCGTAGTAGGTGAGCCCGAACTCTGCCGCATTCTCCTCGAGCGCCTCGATCTGGCGGCGCGCCAAGTGGTCGCGTACAGGGAGGGAGCGAGGCCACGTCGGTACGTTGTGGTCCACGGTGGCGACGGTCCGGTCCGGCCTTCGGACCTTGCGCCCCGCGAGCCTCAGACCCTCGAAGGCCTGCGGGGAGGTGACCTCGTGGACGAGGTGGAGATCGATGTAGAGGAGATCCGGCCTCCCGGCCTCCCGGCAGACTACGTGTGTGTCCCAGATCTTGTCGAAGAGCGTCCTCGGCCCGCCGCCCCCGGCACTCCCGTCCGGGTTCATCCCGCCGCCTCCGCCGGGACGGACTCGCCGGGCGTGGGCGCGCTTCGCACCGGGGTCAGCCACTCGTAACGGTCCGGGCGAACCCCCTTCGCCACGTCCATGAGGTCCCGGTGGAGCTGCCGCGCGACCGGGCCGGGCTTCCCGCGCCCGACGGGGATCCGGTCCACGCTCCGTATCGGGCTGACCTCGGAGGCGGTCCCGGTGAAGAAGAGTTCGTCGGCGATGTAGAGCGCCTCCCTCGGCATCGGCTCCGTGTGGACCGGGATCTCCCGCTCCCTCGCGAGGGTGACGATGCAGTTCCGGGTGATCCCTGGGAGCATCGCCCCGTCGACCGGCGGGGTGTAGAGGGCGCCGTTTCGCACGAGGAAGAGGTTCTGCCCGCTGCCCTCGCTCACCATCCCGTCCACGTTGAGGGCGATCGCCTCGGTGTAGCCGTTCTGTACGGCCTCCATCTTCATGAGGCCTGCGTTCAGGTAGTTGCCGCCCGCCTTCGCGAGGGTCGGGAAGGTATTCGCGGCGGGGCGCTGCCACGACGAGACGCAGACATCGACCCCGTCGTCGATGGCCTCCGCCCCGAGGTACGCACCCCACCGCCAGCAGGCCAGGCACACCTCAAGCGGGCTCAGAAGTGGGTTCAGGCCCACGGTCCCGTACCCCCGGAAGGCGAGGGGTCGGATGTAGCACTCCTCCAGGTCGTTTCGCCGGATGAGCTCGAGGACCCGTTCCCCGAGCTCCTCCGTCGAGTAGGGGAGGTCCATCCGGTAGATCCGGGCCGAATCGGTGAAGCGTTGCATGTGATCCGTGAGGCGCAGCACGGCGGGGCCCGTGGGGGTCCGGTAACACCTCACCCCCTCGAAGACCGAGGATCCGTAGTGGAGCGCGTGTGCCATGACGTGGACCGTGGCGTCTCGCCAGGGGATGAACTCCCCGTTTCGCCAGATCCAGCCGGACTCCGGAAAGTTGCTGCTCATGCCTCGCTTCCTCCATCCGCGAGCCACGTCATGCGGGAGCGAAGCCCCTCGCCCACGCGCTCGACCTGATGCGCCCGCCCCTCGGCCCTGAGGCACCTGAACTCGGATGCCTCGCCCTGGGACTCCTCGATCCACCGTTTCGCGAACTCGCCGGAGCGGATCTCCGCGAGGATCTCCTGCATCGCCTCCCGGCTCCGGGCCCCGACGACCCTGGGCCCGCTGATGTAGTCGCCCCACTCCGCCGTATCGCTGATCTCGCTGCGCATCCCGGAGAGCCCCGCCTTGTAGGCGAGGTCCACGATCAGCTTCATCTCGTGGAGGCACTCGAAGTAGGCGAGCTCGGGCTGGTAGCCCGCCTCGACGAGCGTCTCGAAGCCGTTCTGGATGAGCGCCGTGAGCCCGCCGCAGAGGACCGCCTGCTCCCCGAAGAGGTCGGTTTCCGTCTCCTCGGCGAAGGTGGTCTCGAGGACGCCCGCCCGTGTCGACCCGATCGCGTGTGCGTAGGCAAGCGCGATGCCGTGCGCCTCCCCGCCCGCGTCCTGATGGACGGCGATGAGCGCCGGGACGCCGTTTCCCTCGCTGGCCTCCCGGTAGAGCATCGCTCCGGGAGACTTGGGCGCGACCATGATGACGTCCACTCCCTCGGGAGCCTTGATCTCTCCATAGTGGACGTTGAATCCGTGCGCGAACAGGAGTGCGTTGCCGGGCTCGAGGTGCGGTTCGATCTCCTCCCGGTAGACGCGGGCCTGCACGGTGTCGGGGAGGAGGATTGCGATCAGGTCAGCCCCCCGGGCCGCCTCGCTCACGCTCATGAGGGGGATCCCCGCCCGCTCGACAAGGGGGGCCGAGCTGCTCCCGGCCCTCAGCCCTACCCTCACGTCGAGACCCGCCTCGTGGAGCAACTTGGCATGCGCGCTCCCCTGGCTGCCGAATCCCATGACGGCGATCTTCCTGGGGTCGAGGAGCGCCGGGTTCGCGTCGCTTGCGGTCCAGATCCGAGCCTCGCTCATTGCTGTCTCCTTCAGTGATTCCGTTCGTGTTCGCTCCCCGCCTGCGGGGGACTTCATTGAATGTGCCGATTCTCGCCCGTCCACTCAATCAGTCGGCGAGGAGCGCCTCGATCACGCTCTCGGCGATCTCGCGTGTTCCGCTCACCGTCTCTCCGGGCCGGGCCAGATCGGCCGGACGCATCCCCGAGCCGAGAACGCCGTGGATTGCCCTCTCGATCGCCGCCCCGATCTCGGGGCGCCTCGCCGTGTGGTGAAAGAGCAGCGCGATCGAGAGGATGGCCGCGATCGGGTTCGCGATCCCCTCCCCCGCGATGTCCGGCGCCGAGCCGTGCACGGGCTCGTAGAGCGCCGCCGACGGGCCGAGGCTCGCCGAGGCGAGCAGGCCGATGGAGCCGGCCACCCCCGCCGCCTCATCGCTCAGGATGTCGCCGAAGAGATTCTCGGTGAGGATCACGTCGAATGCGCTCGGCTGGAGGACGAGCTCCATCGCCGCCCGGTCGACGAGCATGTGCTCGAGTTCCACCTCGGGGAAGTCGCTTCCCACCTCGGTGACGACCTCTCGCCAGAGGCGGCTCGTCTCGAGCACATTCGCCTTGTCCACCGAAACGACCTGCCGCCGCCTCGACCGGGCCGCTTCGAAGGCGACTGCGGCGACGCGCCGGATCTCCGAATCGCGGTAGCGGAGCGTGTTCACGGCCTCCGCCTCGGCCCCCTCGCGGTTGATCGCGCGTGGCTCCCCGTAGTAGAGTCCGCTCGAGAGCTCCCGGACGATGAGGAAGTCCGTCCCGCGGATCCGCTCCGCCTTGAGCGGGGAGGCCTCGACGAGCGGGTCGAGGACGAGCGTCGGCCGGAGATTCGCGTAGCAGTCGAGGACCTTCCGGAGCCGGAGAAGGCCGGCTTCCGGCCGGAGTTCGGGGGCGATCTCGTCGGCCCGCGGATCGCCGACCGCTCCGAGAAAGACCGCGTCCGCTCCCGCCACCCCACGCTCCGTCTCGGGCGGAAGTGGCGTGCCGGCGACGCGGTAGCCCTCCCACCCGACCGGATACGTCTCGAGTTCCACGGGAAGGTCGAAGCGGCCAGCGGCGGCCTCGAGAACCCGGAGGGCGGCCTCCGTAACCTCCGGGCCGATCCCGTCGCCCGGGAGTACGGCTAGCTTCAGCGTCATTGCTGCCCCGCCTCAGACACCCCGGACCGCGGCTGCGCCCTGCGGAACCGTCTCGAGTGACTGCGCGTAGGCTGCCTTGTTCAGCGCATTCAGGTAGGCTCGTACCGCAGCGTCCACCACGTCCGTCGAGGCGCCTCGCCCCGTGAGCGTCTTTCCCGCCACCCGGGCCCGAAGCGTAACCTCGCCCACGGCATCGCGTCCCGGCGTCGCCGCCCGGATCGCGAAGTCCTGGAGCTCGACGTCCCACCCCACGATCTCGTTCACTGCTGCGAGCGCGGCCGCGATCGGCCCGTCCCCCTTCCCGTCGGCCCGGACCTCCCCATCCGCCTCCGTCCTCAGGGTGACGGTCGCGTACGACCACTCGCCGCCGAACTTCCCCGTCATCTTCTCGAGGGCGAAGGCCTCGGGGACGTCCTTCATCGCCCCGTGGTGCACGATCGAGATCAGGTCCTCGTCGAGGATGTCCTTCTTCTGATCGGCCAGGAGCTTGAAGAGCCGGTACGCCCGCTCCATCCCCTCCTCGTCGAGGTCGAAGCCGAGTTCCCGGAAGCGTTCCCTGAGGGCATGGCGGCCCGAGTGCTTCCCGAGGACGAGCTGGCTCCCGGGCACCCCCACCATCGCCGGGTCCATGATCTCGTAGGTGGAGCGCTCCTTGAGCATCCCGTCCTGATGGATCCCCGCTTCGTGGGCGAATGCGTTTCGGCCGACGATCGCCTTGTTCGGCTGAGGGTGGATCCCTGTGATTTGCGTGAGGAGCCGGCTCGTCGGATGGATCCTGTTCGTATGGATCCCGGTCGTCAGGCCGAATAGGTCCCTTCGGAGCCGGATCGTCATGACGACTTCCTCGAGCGCTGCGTTCCCCGCCCGTTCCCCGATCCCGTTGATCGTGCACTCGATCTGGCGGGCCCCCGCCTCGACGGCGGCGAGGGAGTTCGCGACGGCGAGGCCGAGATCGTTATGGCAGTGGGCCGAGAGGACGACGCCCTCGAGCTCGGGGACTTCCCGCAGCAGGGTGCTGAAGATCTTTTCGACCTCCGTCGGGTGCGTGTAGCCGACGGTGTCCGGGATGTTGATCGTCGTCGCCCCTGCCTCGACGGCGACCCTCGCCACCTTGCAGAGGAAGGGCAGCTCCGTCCGGGTCGCATCCTCGGCGCTGAACTCCACGTCGTCGGTGTAGCGTCTTGCGCGCTCCACGGCGCGGCCGGCCTGCTCGATGCACTCGTCCTCGCTGATCTTGAGCTTTCGCTCGAGGTGGACCTTCGAGGTCGCGATGAAGGTGTGGATCCTCGGACGCTCCGCGTCCTCGATCGCCCGGGCCGCCCGGTCGATGTCTCCGGGCCGGGTCCGCGAGAGCGCGGTGATCACGGGACGCCGGACCTCCCGGGCGACACGGCGAACGGCCTGGAAGTCGTCGGGTGAACTGACGGGGAAGCCGGCCTCAATGACGTCCACCCCGAGGTCGTCCAGCGCGTGAGCGAGCTGGAGCTTCTCGGCGGTCGTCATGCTCGCGCCGGGCGACTGCTCCCCATCGCGAAGCGTCGTGTCGAAGATGATGACTCGATTCTCCATGGCCCCTCCGCGCGCTCCCTGGACTGTCTGTTGCCGTGGTCTGCTGGCCGTAGGCTCACGGGTCCTGCCCGAACAAAAAAGAAGCGGGCTTCTCAGCTGGGAGAGGGCCCGCTCACGTCCGCCTAGCCTGCTGGATCGGACTCAGGGCGGTCCGATGCTGCCCACCCGGGGGCTCTCCTCCCGAGCCGCGCCTCCAGGGAGGAGCAGCGCTGAGGCGACTGCGCTGGCCAGTCTCAGAAAATTCGCTCCCCGGTTGCTTCGATCGAACCCGCCCCATCGGGTTTCATCTTAGATTGCGCTTCGCCTTTGTCAACCTCTTTCGGAACGCGGGGCCGGGCACACGCGACCCCGGCGTTCCGGGGGAGGCTGAAGCGTGCGGCCGCTACGCCGCCCGTAAATCCGTAAGAGGGGGCGTCCTGCCCTCCCGCGCCCTGCGGGGATGGCCGGGGCCCGGGAAGCCGGATTCGTTCGGAGGCGCTCCGCCGCCCCGTGGCACCCGGGCCTCTCCGACGCGTCGGGGTGGATCTCTGCCCTGCAGCCCTGCAGCCGGGTTGATCACCGTTCCATTTCGAGCGCACGTCAGGGTGGCCTGCTCGAACGGCCCGGCGCCGGCGGGGAGGACTCCGCCCTGAACCGCGCCGGCGGCGTGAGCGGCCAGCGCGTCGCGAGCGACGCCGCTCAGGATGAGTTCCCGCGTTTCCCCGAGAGCGCCCTCGCAATCAAGCCGGTCCACGGCCGAGTCCTTAGCCGCCGCGGGAGGAATGACGCTGTGACGAGCGACCGAGCGGGCCAGCGAACAATCCGTCATGGGCGCCGCGGGGGCGATCTCTCCATTCGCGAGCGTCGCGAGGCCGCGTACCCGCAACCGGAATCACGCGGACGTCTGTGCGGCGCTGGCGAAAGCGGACGGGAAAGGCGGGCGCCCCTTCCCAGCGGGTGCGCCCGGCCGGCAGCACACCGCCACCGGCCCAGAAGAGATCGGGGTCCGACGACGCCCGAGGGGACGCGACTTCCCGGGCCGGGACCCGGGCGCCTCGTCGAACCACAGGCCGGCGGAGCCTCCCGGTCACTCTTGTGAACCTCGATCCCGATGTGCGTCTTGGTCTTTTTCGTGACTGGGCCGGTCTCCTGATCCCCACTGCGACCGTCGAGTCGTTTGTGGCTTTGGCAACCCCGCGAACCGGGGGCGCTAACCCACGATACCGGGCAGGGGCCGGCCCTTTCATGCCTTCCAGCCACGTCTTCTAGGCAGGGCGGAGGAGACGGGGAGACATCCCCCCGGCGCCTCCGCCTCGAGCCACTTCAGCTCCCTGGGCGTCGGCGCGCGCACTCGCGCCGACGATCGTGCTCCGCCCAAGAGTCTTTTCCAGTACGGAGATGAGCCTGAAGGGGGAGTGTGAGTGGGGTGAGGCGAGTCCTGGGTTTGGGGCTGGTGGCAGTGGGTGGAGAGTCAGTATCGGGTGGGGAGTGGAGAGAGGCAACTGGCCCTGGCGGGACGTGGCTGGCTGGACTGTGCCGGGCGAGGAAGTGGGGTCGAGAAGGAGAGGGGTGTGAACGTTCATCAGGGCTGGGGAGTTCGAAGCGACCGAAGGTTGCGGAGGAAGAGCGCAGCTCTCGGAGCGAAGGGATACGGGGTAGGGAGGTTGGGGGAGAGTTGCGGCTGCACGGCGGAGGAGGTCCTGGAAAGCGAGCTGGGAGCGAGGCCGACTGTGCACGTATCGTTGCGATGGATGTGGATGCCCCCCTGCCCTCGGCACCAAAGTCCGCCGGGTGTGTCCGTGCCACGGCGTCTCTCCCCTGGGCCTCACTGGGGATGGCAGCGGTCCCGAGTCATGTGCGGAGTAGGGGGCCCCGGGAGGGCTTGATCCTCTGCGCTCGCTCCACCCGGTCGCCGGCCTCCACGGCCTGCCGGTTGCGGGGTGGGGGCCGGTGGGCTCGGCGTCACGGGCCGGCGACCGGGGATCAGGCGGCGGAGCCCTGGGCCTCCTCGGCGAGGGTGCGGAGGAGTTCGTTGCGGGCGCGACGGGCGAGCTGGGTAGCCTCGAAGTCCGGGGTTTCGAGGGCGAGCCGGTCGAGGGCCTCGAAGGTGACGCCGGGCCGGAGGTAGCCTTCGGCGCCGGGCAAGCTGCGCAGTCGGTCGTAGGGGGTGGCGACCTCCGCTTGGGGATAGCGCTTGCGGACGCGGCCGTTGGCGCTGATGTCCTGGACGGAGAACAGGCAGGGCCGGTGGAAGTTGAGCAAGGGAGAGAGGGTGTGTGCAGGAAGTCGTCGACACGGGGGGCGGGAGGGCCCGGGACGTAGATGTGGCCGAGCCACCTGGGTACGACGCTTCCGTTCTTGGACTCGACGAGGGCGTTGTCGTTGCTCTTGCCGGGGGGGGACTTGGTGAAGTCGCCGATGTGGAGCTTGTCCAGGAGTTCGGCGACCCGGTGGTTGATGTACTCCGAGCCGTTGTCGGCGTGGAAGGCCTCGACGGTAAAGGGGAAGGAGGTGATGAGGGCCTTGAGGACGGGGATGAGGTAGTACTCGGTGATGTTGGGGACCGCACCGAGGTGCTGGAACTGGGTCACCTCGTCGACGACGTTGATGATGTAGATTCCTTTGTCGCCCTCCCGGTCGCCGAGGTGGACGGTGTCGACGCGCAGAAACCCGGGCTTGCCTTCGGGCGTTGGCTTGCGGCGCTTGCCGATGCGCACCGGGGTGGAGCGCGTCTGGCGGAAGGTGAGGCGGCCGATCCGGTAGGAGCGGCTCTTCCTCAAGTTGTAGATGTGGCCGTTGGAGATCGAGGCGGGCCGCTGGAAACGCTCGTCGCCGTGGACCTCGTATTCGCGCCTGAGGATCTCCTTCGTGGCCGGGCCCGAGAGCTGGCCGTAGGCCTCGTCGACCTCGGCCAGCAATCCGGCGTCGCGGGGCGTGTAGCGGTGAAGGAAGGGCCTGGCCGGGGGCTTCTTTCTGTGGTCACGGAGCCCTCCGGTCCGGCGGTGCTGCCTGACGAGGCGGGTGATCTGGGCCCGGGAGAGGCCCGTCGCCTTCTCGAGGAAGCGCTTGACCACCCCCTTGTCGGCCTTCCCGAGGCACGGATAAAGCACCTGCTCGAGAGTCCGGCCGATGAGGGTGTAGGCCCCGTCGCGGTCGACGTGGCCGATCTCGGCCAGCTCGGCACCTTCCACGAAGGTCCGCATCTGGTCGACGGTACGGATCTGGTCGGTCGAGAGATTCACGATCATACCCCCATGATTGCAGCGCCCCGCCCTTCAGGCTCATCTCTCCCTGGAAACCAACCCCCTCTTTAGCCCGAGTTTGACAGTTGATGGATACATGATTTTCGGTAACGCTATGCGTTACTGTGACTTACGGGCACTCCGGCAGAGTGCCCCATGTAACTATGAGTTTTGGGGGGTTCAGTCCAGCTTCAGGATGGCCGGCGGGGATGCTATCTGCAGTGATTTCAGGCGCTTGGCGGCGCTTGGGCGAGGCTCGGTCACCTGCCACAGCGTCCCGTTCGGGCCCAACAATTGAACAAGTTTGATGCCGCTGAGATCGCGGTGGATGTTGCGCCAGGTGTCCTCGATGGCATGCTCGGCCATCCGCTCGAGCAGGAGCCCGAGGACCGTCAGCGCGATGTGAGCCCGGATGCGGCGCTCGGTACGGTGATAGACCGGGCGGAGTCCGAGGCCGCTCTTCATCTGCCGCCACGCCTGCTCGACCCTCTGCTGTTGTCGGTAGCCAAGCGCCATGTCTTCGGCGTTCAGCGTGTCGTCGTTCGTGTGCACGACGAACTTCCCGTCCAGCCGCTCGGCGGCCTTCACCTTGGCCCGAGCGATCTTGAGTCCCCCGGTGCGTGTCAGGCGCAGGTAGCGTCCGTAACGGCGGCTGGCGCGCAGTCTGCACACCTGCTTGCCGTGTCCGTCCTCTTCCTGCGGGGCTAACGCCGCCAGCTTCGCTTCCAGCTCCGCCAGTACCTTCGCGCGATGCCGGCGTTTGCGCTCGGCCTCCCGAGGGTTGTGGCACACGGCGTAACGCTCTCGCCGCTCGCCGTCGCCAACGACGACTTCCTTGACCCGCAGATTCGGTCCCGCCTCGCGGTAGCGCCCGCGACGACTGAGTACCTCGGTGTCGATCTTTCCGCCGGGATGCACCGGCATGCAGACGATGTAGCGTCCCCCGGCCCGCGCCAGCGCCCCCAGGTTCTCCTTCGAGACCATCCCGGCGTCACCCACGAACACGCACCGGTTCAGATTCCAGCCCCCCAGATCCCTCTTCACCCTCGCCACCGTGCTCACGTCCACCGTGTTGCCCGAAAACACCCAGTGGCGCACCGGGAAACCCTCCCGCGTAACCGCAAGACCCACCACCACCTGCGGAGCATCCCCGCGGCCGTTCTTCGAGTGACCCCGTCGCCTGGCCACCCCCTCCGCCGCCGTGTCCTCGTCATCCATCTCGAAGTGGACGGAGGTCGTGTCGTAGAAGATCAGCTCCACGTCCAGGTTGAACAGATCCGCCATCCGGTAGTAGAGACCCTTCTCCAGCGCCTCCCCGTGTTCCACCAGGAAATCCATCGCCCGGTAGAGGTGCTGCAGCTCGAGAGCTTCGCACCCCTCGATACGAACCTCCTCGGCCAACCATCTCTCCCAGCAGTGCAACGTGGACGCCGGCGCCAACGCCCGGTGGGCCACCATCGCAAACAGCGCCCGCTCGACGGAGAACCCGAACTTGTGATCCCCGGCGAACTCTTCAATCAGTTCCGCCAGCCCGGTCCTGCGCCACAGATGCTCCAGCACGTAGACATCGCCGTAGGGCCAGGTATCAACCACGCGCATGGCCCCGTCGGCCCCAACCAGCTCCTCGGGGCTGCAGCGCTTCAGGATGCTCTTCGCGAGCCTCCGGAGGCGCTCGACCGCCTTCTCGTCGTCGGCACGGCCGCAGTTGTAGAGGATGCGTACGCGGGAGCGCTTCTTGACCGGATCCCAGACGTTCTCGGCGATCTGGAGGTGGGCGAGCTTCGAGCCGTCGACTCGCTTCTGGGTGGTCCTCCGCAGGTACATGTATCCAATGATATGGACACATGCATTTGTTGTCAATGCCTGTAGGCATGAGCCATGTATCTATGTATTCCGGCAAAATATCTAGGCCCAGACGCCGTAAGTCATTGCCCTGAAACACCTTAGGTTTTCAATGTGCCTCCCGATGTACGAGTAACTGTCAAACTCGGGTTTAGGCTCACTTCACTTTGGACAAGACTGCCCATTGACGCCCCGAAGCCCCGCCCATATTTTCGTCGGTCTGTCTTGGAACGTTTTCTGGCTCGAGCACGCTTCCGATCCAAGGGGGGGGGGGTGGGTGGCCTTCCTCGCGCTGCGGTCTCCGCGAGCGTCTTCTCGGGCCTGCCCGAAGTGTGAGGCTTCATGCCTACGATCAGCCAGCTCGTCCGAAAGGGCCGAAAGAGCGTGGAGAAGAAGAACAAGTCTCCTGCCCTTCAGGGGAACCCGCAGAAGCGGGGTGTCTGTACGCGCGTCTACACCACGACGCCGAAGAAGCCGAATTCGGCGCTACGCAAGGTTGCGCGCGTGAGGCTCACGAATGGCTACGAGGTCACGTCCTACATCCCGGGTGAGGGCCACAATCTCCAGGAGCACTCGATTGTGCTCATCAGGGGCGGCCGCGTGAAGGATCTCCCGGGGGTGCGCTACCATACGATTCGGGGGACGCTTGATGCCTCGGGCGTCTCCACCCGGAGGCAGGGGCGAAGCAAATACGGAGCAAAGCGTCCCAAGGGATGACGGGCGCCGGCCCGACACCCAAGAGAGCGTTCGGTAAGGGAATATGAGCCGCAGGTCGAGAGCCGAGAACCGGGAGGCGGTCGGGGATCCGAAGTTCGAATCGCCGGTTGTGTCCAAGTTCATGAACACGCTGATGCTGGACGGCAAGAAGTCGCTGGCGGAGTCCATCTTCTACGATGCGCTCGATATCATCGAGGAGAGGTCGGGCCAGTCGGGGCTCCAGGTGTTCAACCAGGCGATCCAGAATACGAAGCCGGCGCTCGAGGTGAAGAGCCGGAGGGTCGGTGGGGCCACCTATCAGGTTCCCATCGAGGTGCGCCCGGAGCGTCGTAACGCCCTCGCGATCCGGTGGCTCATCGGCTACGCGCGGGCACGGGGCGAGAAGAGCATGGCGCAGCGGCTCGCCGGCGAGCTGATGGCCGCGGCCCGCAACGAGGGTTCCACGATCAAGAGGAAGGAAGACACGCACCGGATGGCAGAAGCGAACAAGGCGTTCGCCCACTACCGCTGGTAGCCCGAGCCGTTTGACCGGGGACGCGCAGAGCGTCGAAGTGGAGAGCCCTCGCGGGTTGTCCTTCCGGTAGCGCGCAGGGGGCTGGTGGCCGGTAGTGGGTGGTCACGACGGGAAGCTCGGGCGCGCACGCCACTTCATCGCTCCTGCGCGTTTGTATTGACGGGCGGGGCAAGAGACCCCGAACGAGTTGACTTGACTTCGGCGGCGGCAGCTGGCCTCGCCGAATGAGGGCAGGCAATAGATTCGATGCCAAGGCGATACCCGCTCAAGCGGTTCCGGAACATCGGGATCATGGCGCACATCGACGCCGGCAAGACCACCACGACCGAGCGCATTCTGTTCTACACGGGGCGCCTGCACCGCATGGGGGAAGTCCATGACGGGGCGGCGACGATGGACTGGATGGAGCAGGAGCAGGAGCGCGGGATCACGATCACCTCGGCCGCCACGACCGCCTACTGGACACGTTCGGGGACGGAGTACCGGATCAACATCATCGACACCCCGGGGCACGTCGACTTCACCGTCGAGGTCGAGCGCTCGCTCAGGGTACTCGACGGTGCCGTGGCCGTCTTCTGCGCCGTGGCCGGCGTGGAGCCGCAGTCCGAGACGGTCTGGCGCCAGGCGGACCGCTACCGGGTTCCCCGTGTCGCCTTCGTGAACAAGATGGACCGGGTCGGGGCCGACTACGGGCGGGTCATCGAGATGATGCGCGAACGGTTGAAGGCCAACGCGCACCCGGTCCAGCTCCCGATCGGGGACGGGGAAAACTTCCGCGGGATCGCGGATCTCATCCTCGGGAAGGCCTTCATCTACGACGACCAACTCGGGAGCTGCTACCACGAGGAGGCGATCCCCCCCGAGCTCGTCGAGGAGTGCACGCGGCTTCGGGAGGCGCTGATCGAGGCTGTCGCCGAGCACGACGATGCCCTCCTGGAGAAGTACGTGGGCGGGGAGGAGCCGACGGACGAGGAGCTCCGCTCGGGGGTGAGGAAGGCCACGATCACCGGCCAGCTCTTCCCGGTCTACTGCGGCTCCGCCTTCAAGAACAAGGGGGTTCAGCTCCTCCTCGACGGCGTCGTCGACTACCTCCCGTCCCCCGTCGACGTCCCGCCGATCGCGGGCCGGGATCCGGACGATCCGGAGTGCTCGGGCGGGCGGGCGGCGGACGACGCGGAGCCCTTCTCGGCGCTCGCCTTCAAGATCATGGCGGACCCGTACGTCGGGAAGCTCACCTTCTTCCGTGTCTACTCGGGCTCGATCCCCACGGGGACGCACATCCTGAATGCGACGCGTAGGACGAAAGAGCGTGTCGGGCGCCTCCTTCAGATGCATGCGAACAAGCGGGACGAAAGAAACGAGGTCTTCGCCGGGGACATCGCGGCCGCCATCGGGCTCAAGAGAGTGCGGACCGGGGACACGCTCTGCGATCCGGCCCACCCGATCGTCTTCGAGAGCATGGACTTCCCGGAGCCGGTGATCTCGGTCGCGATCGAGCCGAAGACGAAGGCCGATCAGGACAAGCTCGGCGGCGGGCTCGCGAAGCTCACCGAGGAGGATCCGACCTTCCGGGTCGGAACCGACCCCGAAACGAACCAGACGATCATCTCCGGGATGGGCGAACTCCACCTCGAGATCATCGTGGACCGGCTGAAGCGGGAGTTCAAGGTAGAGGCGAGCGTCGGTCGGCCCCAGGTGGCGTACCGGGAGACCGTGCGCACACCCGTTCAGAACGTCGAGGGCCGGTTCGTCCGGCAGACCGGGGGGCGGGGGCAGTACGGGCACGTCGTCATCAACGTCGTGCCGGGAGATGCGGGCTCCGGCTTCGTGTTCCAGAACCAGATCGTTGGCGGCTCGATTCCCCGGGAGTTCATCTCCTCGGTGGAGGCGGGGATCCGCGACGCGCTCGATGCGGGCACACTCGCGGGATACCCGATCATCGATCTCGCCGTCGAGCTGATCGACGGCTCGTACCACGACGTCGACTCCTCGGAGATGGCCTTCAAGATCGCAGGCTCCCTCGCGCTCAAAGAGGCCGTACGGAAGGCGAGGCCCGTCCTCCTTGAGCCGATCATGGAGGTCGAGGTGGTCACCCCGGTCGACTACATGGGAGACATCATCGGGGATCTCTCCTCGAGGCGGGGGAGGGTCGAGGGGATGGACGAGCGTGCAGGCGCGCGCGTCATCTCGGCCTTCGTGCCGCTCGGCGAGATGTTCGGCTACTCCACAGCGCTCCGCTCGATGAGTCAGGGGCGCGCCGTCTACACGATGCAGTTCGGTCACTACGGCGAGGTACCGAAGAGCGTGGCGGACCAGATCACGACGGCCAATGGAGGTCACACCCAGGGCTGAGTAACCGAAGGTATGGTGCTCGGCTCTCTTTCTTTCACGGGGATCCGGAAGCGAGGCGCAGGAGACGGGGAGACGATGGCCAAGGCGAGATTCGAGCGAACGAAGCCGCATGTGAACGTGGGTACGATCGGGCACGTGGATCATGGGAAGACGACGCTGACGGCGGCGATCACGTCGGTGCAGTCGAAGCTGGGAATGGCGGAGTATGTCTCGTTCGACAACATCGACAGGGCGCCGGAGGAGCGGGAGCGGGGGATTACGATTGCGACGGCGCACGTGGAGTACGAGACGGGAAACCGGCATTACGCGCATGTGGACTGTCCGGGGCACGCCGACTACGTGAAGAACATGATTACGGGCGCGGCGCAGATGGATGGTGCGATCCTGGTGGTGAGTGCGGCGGACGGTCCGATGCCGCAGACGCGCGAGCACATCCTCCTTGCGAGGCAGGTGAATGTTCCGAACATCGTCGTGTACCTGAACAAGTGCGACATGGTGGATGACGAGGAGCTGCTGGAGCTGGTGGAGCTGGAGGTGCGCGAGCTTCTGAGCGAGTACGATTTTCCGGGCGACGACATCCCGGTTGTGCGGGGTTCGGCGCTTCAGGCGCTCGACAGCGGGGATCCGGAGGCGGAGGAGACGAGGAGCATCCAGGAGCTGATGGATGCGATCGACGACTACATTCCGCAGCCTCTCCGGGATACGGACAAGCCCTTCCTGATGCCGGTCGAGGATGTGTTTACGATTACGGGTCGCGGTACGGTGGCGACGGGTCGGATCGAGCGGGGCGTGATCAGGGTGGGTGAGAATGTGGAGCTGGTCGGGCTGAGTGCGAAGGAGGGGACGAAGACGGTGGTGACGGGAGTGGAGATGTTCCGCAAGATGCTGGATCAGGGTGAGGCGGGAGACAATGCGGGGGTGCTGCTTCGGGGGACGAAGAAGGACGAGGTGGAGCGTGGGATGGTGCTTGCGAAGCCGAGTTCGATCACCCCGCACACGAAGTTCAAGGCGGAGGTCTACGTGCTGACGAAGGCGGAGGGGGGCAGGCACACGCCCTTCTTCGACGGCTACCGGCCGCAGTTCTACTTTCGGACGACGGACGTGACGGGTTCGGCGCACCTGGGCGAGGGGGTGGAGATGGTGATGCCGGGCGACAACGTGCAGATGGACGTCGAGCTGATCAGCCCGATTGCGATGGAGACGGAGCTTCGCTTTGCGATCCGGGAGGGTGGACGCACGGTCGGGGCCGGAGTGGTCACGGAGATCGTGGACTGACAGAGAGGCCGGACACTGACCCATTCGGGTCCCCGTAACGGGAACCGGAGGCCCACGAGAGGCTCACATGGCAGGCAGAATTCGCATTCGGCTGAAGGCGTTCGACCACTGGGTCGTCGACCAGACAGCCTCCGACATCGTCCGGACCGCCGAGAAGACGGGGGCCACGGTCAAGGGGCCGGTGCCCCTCCCCACCCGGCGCGAGCGATGGACGGTGCTGAGGGGCCCGCACATCGACAAGAAGTCGAGGGAGCAATTCGAGCTCAGGACGCACAAGCGGCTCATCGACATCACCGACAGCCGGACGGCAACGGTGGACGCGCTGACGAAGCTGGATCTGCCCGCCGGGGTGAATGTCGAGATCAAGGTCGATTGACGCGGTCCGGGCCCTATGGACCCGGCGGCAGGAGCGTGAGGGGGAAGGAGTATGATGGCGGGACTGATCGGGCGAAAGGTGGGGATGACTCGGGTTTTCGACGAGGAAGGCCGGGCCGTACCCGTTACCGTGGTCGAGGCCGGCCCCTGCCCCGTCGTGCAGCTGAAGACGGAGGAGCGGGACGGGTACAGCGCCGTTCAGATCGGATTCGGCCGCAAGAAGGAGAAGCGGAGTCCGAATGGGGAGCTCGGCCACGCGGCCAGGATCGGCCTCGACTACGCTCCGAGACTCCTTCGCGAGTTCCCGGTGGCGGCGGACGCGGGAGTTGAGGCGGGCTCCGAGCTCACGGTCGGGATCTTCGATGCGGGTGAGCGGGTCAAGGTCGTCGGCACCGCGAAGGGCCGGGGTTTCCAGGGGGTTGTCAAGCGCCACGGCTTTGCCGGCCGGCCGGCCTCCCACGGCCATCCGATGTCCAGGAATCCGGGGTCGCTCGGGCCAGGGACGGATCCGTCACGCGTGATCAAGGGCAAGAAGCTGCCGGGGCAGATGGGGGGGCAACGCACGACGATCCGAAACCTGGAGATCGTTCGGGTGGACCCGGACAAGAACCTCCTCTTCATCAAGGGGGGGGTGCCCGGGCCGCAGAAGGGCTATCTCCTCATATCGAAATAGGAACGATGGCTACGGCGAAGTACTTCCAGGCGGATGGCCAGATGGGGAGCGAGCGTGCCCTTCCGGACGAGCTCTTCGGCGCCGCCGTGAACCGGGACGTGCTCCACACCGTCGTGACGGCGCACCTGGCGAACCGGAGGCAAGGCACGGCCGCAGCGAAGAACCGGGCGCAGGTGCGCGGCGGGAGCCGGAAGCCGTGGCGCCAGAAGGGCACGGGGAGAGCGAGGCAGGGGACGACACGCGCCGCGCAGTGGAGAGGGGGCGGGCGGGCCTTCCCGCCGCAGCCCCACTCCTGGAGGCGCCGGACCCCGAAGAAGGTGAAGGCGCTCGCCCGCCGCTCCGCCCTGAGCGCACGGGCGGCGGAGGAACGGATCACCGTCATCGATCCGCTCTCCTTCGAGGCGCCCGGCACGCGGAGGCTGGTACGCTACCTCGCCGAGATCGGGGCCGAGGGGAAGGTGCTCCTCCTGACCGACGGCGTGAAGCGGAACGTCGTCCTCTCCGGCCGCAACGTCCCGACGATCCTCGTCCGCCCCTTCGGGGAGGAGTCGACGTACGACATACTCTGGTCGAGGACGGTGGTCATCGAGCGTACGGTGTTCGAGGAGGGGTCGGCCGACGAGGATGTCGAAGGCGCGACGGGCGAGCCCGTGGAGGACGCGGGCACGCCGGCCGCCGCTCTGGACGCCGAGGAGGGCGCCGATGCGTGACATCTTCGACGTGATCATCTCTCCCGTCTTCACCGAGAAGGCGACCCAGGAGCAGGCCGAACACAACGTCTTCACCTTCATCGTCCACCGGGACGCCAACAAGACGCAGATCGCGGCGGCAGTCGAGGCCGCGTGGGACGTAGTCGTCGAGGACGTGCGGACGGCCCGCTACCCAGGGAAGGCGAAGCGGGCGCTCATGGGCCGGCTTAGCCGCAGGAACCCGGTTGGCCGGAGGCCCGGCTACAAGAAGGCGATGGTCCGCCTCGCCGACGGGGACGAGATCGAGTTCTACGAGGTGGGATGAGGGAGTAGCGAATGGCTCTAAAGAGATTCAGACCGGTCACGAGCGGGAGCCGCTTCCGCTCGATCGTGGACAAGTCCGAGATCACGCGCTCGGAGCCCGAACGCTCGCTCACCGAGGGGCTCCACGGGACCGGGGGTCGCAATCACCACGGCCGGATGACGATGCGCCGTCGCGGGGGCGGCCACAAGCGGCGGTACCGGAGGATCGACTTTCGCCGGGACAAGCACGCGATCCCCGGCCGGATCACCGAGATCGAGTATGACCCGAACCGCTCGGCGAACATCGCGCTCGTGACTTACGCGGATGGCGAGAAGCGCTACATTCTACACCCCCGTGGGCTCGGGGTCGGCGACACGATCCTCTCGGGCCCGGAGTCGGACATCGCCGTAGGCCATGCGACGGCACTCTCCCGGATCCCGTTGGGCACGACGGTTCACAACGTGGAGCTGACACCGGGGAAGGGAGGACAGATGGCCCGCTCGGCGGGGGCGGGCGTCAGCGTGGTGGCGAAGGAGGGGAAATACGTGACGCTTCGCCTCCCCTCCACGGAGGTCCGCCGCGTGCACCGCTCGTGCATGGCGACGATCGGCCAGGTGGGCAATCAGGACCACGAGCTGCAGTCTCTCGGGAAGGCGGGGGCGAGCCGCTGGCGTCGTCGCCGCCCCAAGGTCCGGGGTGTCGCGATGAATCCGGTCGACCACCCCCTTGGGGGCGGGGAGGGCCGGAGCTCCGGCGGCCGTCCCCCCGTGTCACCCTGGGGGAAGGCGGAGGGGAAGAAGACGCGCCGGCGCAAGAAGTATTCGGACCAGTACATCGTTCGCGGACGTCGCCGCGGCAGGGCGACCAAGTAGTCCAGGCCCGTCGGGCGCCTGGAAGAGGGAAGGAGAGATGCCACGAAGCGTTCGGAAGGGTCCCTTCATCGACGAGAAGCTTCGCCGGAGGGTCGAGGAGATGAACTCCCGCGGCGAGAGGAGAGTGCTCAGGACGTGGTCCCGGGCGTCCACGATCTCGCCGGACTTCGTGGGGCACACGATTGCCGTCCATAACGGCAACAAGTTCATCCCGGTCTACGTGACGGAGAACATGGTGGGCCACAAGCTCGGCGAGTTCTCTCCGACCCGGCTCTTTCGGGGACACGGCGGCAGGCTTGCCGACAAGCGTACAAAGGTGCGCTAGCAGGCGAGGCAAGAGGAGAGGACGATGTCGGCGAAGGCGGTGGCAAGGTTCGTCCGGATGAGTCCGAGGAAGGTGCGGCTCGTCGTGGACCAGCTCCGGGGGTGCGCGGTCAACGAGGCGTATGCACGCCTCCAGTTCTCGAAGAAGGCCGCGGCCGAGCCCGTGGAGAAGACGCTCCGCTCTGCGGTGGCAAACGCGCAGTACCAGGCCGAGGACGAGGGCGAGTTCGTGGACATCGACGACCTAGTCGTACGCGAGATCTTCGTCGACGAGGGCCCGACGCTCCGGCGCTTCAAGGCCGCGGCGATGGGCCGCGCCGCCCCGCGTCGCCGGCGGATGAGCCACATCACAGTCGTTGTGGACACGAGGGAGTAGAGAGACGCATGGGACAAAAGACCCACCCGACCGGATTCCGTCTCGGCATCCTGAAGGACTGGAAGTCGCGTTGGTACGCGGAGAAGGAGTTCCCGCGCTTCCTGATGGAAGACGAGACGATCCGCCGCTACCTCGGCCGGCGCCTGGCGCACGCGGCGCTCGCAGGGGTCGACATCGAGCGCAAGCCCTCGAAGATCGTCGTTACGGTCCAGACGGCCCGGCCGGGCGTCGTGATCGGGAAGCGCGGCGCGGAGGTCGACAAGCTGCGCGACGAGCTCGGCGTCCTCACGAACGCGGAGGTCTCGGTCAACGTCGAGGAAGTCAAGCGCCCCGAACTCAGCGCGAAGCTCGTGGCGGAGAATGTGGCGCACCAGATCCAGAACCGGATCTCCTTCCGGCGCGCGATGAAGCGGGCCATCCAGTCCTCCCAGCGCGCGGGCGCGGAGGGGATCCGCATCCAGTGCGGGGGCCGGCTGGGCGGTGCCGAGATCGCGCGCGTCGAGGGGTACAACGACGGCCGCGTTCCCCTCCATACGCTCAGAGCCGATATCGATTATGCGAACGTTGAGGCGCACACCACCTACGGGACGGTCGGCGTCAAGTGCTGGATCTTTTTGGGCGAGGTCATGGACGAGCGCCGTGGCCGGACCTATTCGACGGACAGCTGAGGAGCCGGGGGACAAGCGATGCTCTCGCCGAAGCGGGTCAAGTACCGGAAGAAGCACAAGGGCCGGATGCGGGGTGCCGCGAACCGCGGCCAGAACATCTCCTTCGGGGAGTACGGGCTCCAGGCGAGCGAGCCGGCGTGGATCTCGAATCGCCAGATCGAGGCTGCCCGGATCGCGATGACGCGTCACATCAAGCGCGGCGGTAAGGTCTGGATCCGGATCTTCCCGGACAAGCCGACGACGCAGAAGCCCGCAGAGACCCGGATGGGCAAGGGTAAGGGCAACCCGGAAGGGTGGGTCGCCGTCGTCAAGCCGGGACGCGTCATGTTCGAGATGGAGGGGGTGGCGCGCGACGTTGCGGAGCACGCGATGACGCTTGCGGCGGCCAAGCTTCCGATCCGCACGCGGTTTCTGGTTCGGGACGAACAGCTTTGATGCGGGGGGCCGATGGACGTTGCTGACATTCGGGAGCTCACCGATCCCCAGATCCGGGAACGGATCGGGGAGCTGCGCGAGGAGCTCTTCCGGCTCAGGGTCCGGGCGGCGATGATGCAGCTTGAGAATCCGAAGCTCCCCCGGCATATCCGGCGCGATATCGCCCGGATGAAGACCGTTATCGGCGAGCGGCGGAGAGCCGCGGCAGAGGAGCGGCAGATCCGGCATGAGTGACAACGGGATGGAGACGGCGGGGGGGGCGGGGGCCGGGGAGCGTCGACGCCGGAAGCTCCGCCAGGGCACCGTCGTGAGCGACAGCGGAGACAAGACCGTCGTGGTGAGGGTGGACCGGCGAATCCAGCATCCGCTTTACCGGAAGGCGATGATCCGTTCGAGGAAGTACCATGCGCACGACCGGGCGAACGAGTACCGGGTGGGCGACGTGGTGCAGATTCAGGAGACGCGGCCGCTCTCGAAGCTAAAGAGGTGGAGAGTCGTACGGTTGCTCGAGCGGCCCGAGGGAGTCTGAGTCGGGCGGTCGTGGGCAGGGATAGGGGAAGCAGACGATGATCCAAGAGGAGTCCGTCCTCAAGATCGCCGACAACACGGGGGCGAAGCGGGCCCTCTGCATTCAGGTTCTGGGGGGCTCCAGGCGACGCTACGCCAGGGTCGGGGATGTGATCGTCGTCACGATCAAGGATGCGATCCCCAATTCCGCAGTAAAGAAGGGGGAAGTGGCCAGAGCCGTCATCGTTCGGACCGCGAAGGAGATGCGGCGCAAGGACGGCTCGTATATCCGCTTCGACGAGAATGCAGCGGTCCTGATCAATGACGGGGGCGATCCGAGGGGCACGCGCATCTTCGGCCCCGTCGGACGGGAGCTGAGAGAGAAGCGATACATGAAGATCGTATCCCTCGCCCCGGAGGTGCTCTGATGCCGAAGGCGAACGATGCGCGCCGCGTCCGCCGGACGAAGCGAAGGATCCGTATCGTGCGGAGCGACCGGGTGCGGGTGATCCGGGGCAACTATCGGGACGCCGAGGGCGTGGTCATTCGGGTGGACGCCCGGGCCGGGTGCGTGGTCGTGGAGGGGGTGAACATGCGGGTGCGCCACCAGCGGCCGACACAGGAGAATCCGGAGGGCGGGATCATCTCCTTCGAGGCGCCGATCGACATTTCGAACGTGATGCTGATCGAGCCGTCCTCCGGGGAGGCCTCGAGGGTCCGGATCCAGCACGGAAGCGACGGGGCGAAGGAGCGGATCTCGGTGAAGAGCGGATATCCGATCCCCCGGCCGTGAGCGAGACGTTGAGCGAGACACGGGAAGGGACGGTGGAGCCGAGGCTGCTGACCTACTACCAGGAGCAGGTGCGCCCGAAGCTCAAGGAGGAGCTCGGGCTCGGGAACGTGCACCAGGTTCCCAAGGTCCAGAAGGTCGTCGTGAACGTCGGCGTCGGGGAGGGGAGCCGAAACCAAAAGCTCCTCGATTCGGTCGTCGAGGAGCTCTCGATCGTGACCGGGCAGAAGCCGGTAGTGAGGAAGGCCCGGAAGTCCATCGCCAACTTCTCCCTGCGGGCGGAAATGCCCGTCGGCGTCTCCGTCACCCTCCGCCGCCGCCGGATGTATGAGTTCCTCGACCGGCTCGTTTCCGCGACGATCCCGAGGATCCGCGACTTCCGGGGGATCCCCCCTAGATCCTTTGACGGACGGGGCAACTACACGCTCGGGATCAGGGAACAGATCATCTTCCCGGAGATCGACTACGATGCCGTCGAGAGGGTGCACGGGATGGACATCACGATTGTGACCTCCGCGGTGAGGGACGACGAAGCTTACGCGCTCCTACGGGAGCTCGGCTTCCCCTTCCGTGGCCAGACCCCCGTGGCGATCCCGGGATAGGAGAGAGAGGGCAACGTGGCCAAGAAAGCGCTGGTCGAGAAGGCGGGGCGAAAGCCCAAGTACGGAGTCCGGGCGTATCACCGGTGCAACCGGTGCGGGCGCCCGCGCGGGTACGTTCGCAAGTTCGGGATCTGCCGGATCTGCTTCCGGGAGATGGCGCTCCGGGGCGAGATTCCCGGTGTCCGAAAGGCCAGCTGGTAGAGGAGTCAGACAGCGATGATGACCGATCCGGTGGCAGACATGCTCACCCGCGTCAGAAACGGCCTCCACGCGGGACGCCGGTGGGCGGACATTCCAGTCTCCAAGCTCAAGATCGAGGTCGCCCGGATCCTGAAGGAGAACCATTTTGTCTTCGACTACAAGGTGCTCGACGATGGCCGTCACGGCGTGCTCCGCGTCTATCTCAAGTACTTCGAGGGCCAGCCTGTGATCCGCCAGCTGAAGCGGGTCTCGAGGCCGGGGTTGCGCCGCTATGTCTCAGTCGACGAGATCCCGAGGGTCCGAAACGGACTCGGGATGGCGATCCTCTCCACGTCCCAGGGCGTCCTCTCGGACCGGACCGCGCGCGAGCGTGGGGTGGGTGGCGAGCTGATGGCGGTCGTTTGGTGAACAGGTCGGCGTTGGATCGAGCAGGGAGCTGAAGCATGTCGAGAATCGGCGGGTGGCCGATCGAGTTCCCGAAGGGGACGAAGATCGAGTCGGATAGGGGAACCCTGAAGGTGGAGGGCCCGAAGGGGGTGCTCGAGTTCGCGCCCCACCCGGAGATCGGGGTCGAGATCTCGGACGGGTTCGTTACCGTGAGCCGCCCCTCCGAGCAGAAGCGGCACCGGGCGCTTCACGGACTCACTCGCTCCCTCATCGCCAACATGGTGATGGGTGTGACGGAGGGCTTCGAGCGGAGGCTCGAGATCCGGGGAGTCGGGTACCGCGCTGAGCAGAAGGGTAGCGTGGTCACCTTCCACCTCGGTTTCTCCCACCCCGTCGAGTACCCGGTCC
Source organism: Longimicrobiales bacterium (assembly GCA_965218255.1). GTDB lineage: Bacteria > Gemmatimonadota > Gemmatimonadetes > Longimicrobiales > Gaopeijiaceae > JAAXGI01. Next base: position 346,656 of record CBDCKJ010000002.1, read on the forward strand.
CCGAGGGGATCCAGATCGAGACGCCGGCGCCAACTCAGGTCGTCGTCCGGGGGACGGACAAGCAGCTCGTCGGGCAGGTCGCCGCCGAGATCCGGTCGATCCGGCCCCCGGAGCCGTACAAGGGCAAGGGCGTGCGGTACGTCGGCGAGCAGGTGCGGAGGAAGGCCGGGAAGACGGCGGGCTAGGCCCCCGCGGGAATCGTTCATGGGAGGAATCTCGGGTCATGAGGGTCAAGTACTCCAAGCTCAAGAAGAGCCGGCGCCTCCAGAGGGCCCGTCGGCACGTGCGCGTCCGGAAGCGTGTGGTCGGAAGCTCGGATCGTCCGAGGCTCGTCGTATTCCGTTCGCTTAGGAACATCGAGGGCCAGATCGTGGACGATGACGAGGGGCGGACGCTACTCGGGGTCTCGACGCTCTCCGGGGGCGTGCGGGAGGCGGCGGCCGCCTCCGGGTCCGAGGCCGGGCTGAGGATGACCGGGGCATTCGAGGCGGGCAGGCTCCTCGCCGAGCGGGCCGTCGAGCAGGGGATTCGGGCGGTCGTCTTCGACCGCGCCGGATACCGCTACCACGGCCGCGTGAAGGCATTTGCCGACGGGGCCAGGAAGGGAGGGTTGCACTTCTGATGGCTAGGGACAGGGATCGGGGACGACGGCGGGAGAGCGACCTGGTCGAGACGGTGATCCATATCAACCGGGTCGCGAAGGTGGTCAAGGGGGGGCGGCGCTTCTCCTTCAGCGCGCTCGTCGCCGTGGGCGACCGTCGGGGGAGCGTCGGCATTCAGCTCGCGAAGGCGAACGAGGTTGCCGAGGCGATCCGCAAGGGGATGGAGCACGCCTCGAAGGAGATGGTCAAGGTCCCGATTTCAGGGGGGACGATCCCCCACGAGATCATCGGGCGGTGGGGAGCGGCGCGCGTGCTGCTCAGGCCCGCCGCCCCCGGCACGGGCGTGATCGCCGGAGGCCCCGTACGGGCGGTCCTCGAGGCCGCCGGCGTTACGGACATCCTCACCAAGAGCCTCGGGAGCAACAATCCGATCAACGTGGTCCGCGCGACGATACATGCGCTGACAAACCTCGTGACCCTCGAGCAGGTGGCGAGGGAGCGCGGCGTTCCCGTCGAGGCGCTTGGCGCCGGGGTGCATCGTGGCTAGCAAGAAAGAAACGGGGAGGATCGCGATCACGCAGGTCCGGAGCCGGATCGGCCGGCCCGAAGCCCACCGGAGGACACTCCGGGCGCTCGGATTCACGCGGCACCAGCAGACGCGAGTCCACAATGACACGCCCGCGATCCGCGGGATGATCCACCAGGTACGCCACCTCGTCGAGGTTCGAGAGGTGGAGGAGTAGCCCACTGATGGCCGAGCTGCACGACCTTCGTCCCCCGCCCGGTTCGCGTTCGCCGAGAAAACGGCGGGGGCGAGGCCCCGGATCGGGGCTCGGGAAGACGGGCGGGCGGGGCCAGAAGGGACAGAAATCGCGCTCCGGAAGCAGGATCCCGGCCGGCTTCGAGGGGGGGCAGATGCCCCTTCAGCGGCGGCTCCCGAAGGGTGGGTTCAAGCCCAGGCGCCGCATCACCTACCAGGTCGTGAACGTGGGGCGGCTCGAGCGGTTCGAGGGCTCCGAGGTGACTCCCGAGCGACTCTGCGCCCAAGGCCTCATCGGATCGCTGAAGGAGCCCGTGAAGCTGCTGGCCACGGGGGAGCTCTCCCGGGCGCTTCGCGTCTCGGTGCACGCCGTGAGCGGGGCGGCCGAGGCGAAGATCGAGGCGGCCGGGGGCTCCGTCACGCGAATCGAACGGTGATGCACCAGGCGCTCGCGGCGAGGCATCGCTCGGGCAAGGACGGCTGACCTTCCTATGGCGAACCCGATCCAGAACCTCTTCCGTTTTCCGGAGCTCAAGGACCGGATCCTCTTCACCCTCCTCGTGCTGCTCATCTACCGGGTGGGTGCGCACATCACGGCGCCCGGCATCAACCTGCCGGCGCTGCAGGCGCAGTTCGGGCAGCTTTTCGGCGGGACGCTCTTCGGGGTCTACGACATGTTCGTGGGCGGAGGGCTTTCCCGCGCGACGATCTTCGCGCTCGGGATCATGCCGTATATCTCGGCCTCGATCATGTTCCAGCTCCTCGCCGCCGTCTTCCCGACGATCGAGAAGCTCCAGAAGGAGGGGGAGGAGGGGCGAAAGAAGATCACGCAGTGGACCCGGTACGTAACGGTCATCCTCTGCATCCTCCAGGGCTACGGCTACTCCGTCTTCGTCGGCTCCATCGAGGGCGCGGTCGTCACCTCAGACCTGGTTTTCACGATCAGCACGGTGGTCACGCTCACGGTCGGCGGGGTCTTTATCATGTGGCTCGGTGAGCAGATCACCGAGAACGGGATCGGCAACGGGATGTCGCTGCTGATCTTCTTCTCGATCATCGAAGGCCTTCCGAGCGCGGTCGTGCGCACCTGGGAGGCGATGATGGTTGGTGAGATCGGTGTCGTCTCCCTACTGGTGCTCGTCGCGGTCATCGTCGGGGTGACGGGCGGCGTCGTGTCGATGACGATGGGCTCCCGCCAGATCCCGGTCCAGATCCCGCGGAAGGTCGTCGGGCGGGGCCGGATCCAGGAGGGCCAGAAATCCTACGTCCCGATCCGGGTGAATGCGTCCGGGGTCATGCCGATCATCTTCGCCCAGTCGTTCATCATCATCCCGGGGACGATCGGGGCCTTCTCGAGCTCCCTTTTCTTTCAGGACCTGGCGAACATGTTCCAGCCCGGCAACTGGCTCTACTACGGGACATACGGGCTCATGATCGTCTTCTTCACCTATTTCTACACGGCCATCATCTTCAACCCCGTGGACCTCGCGGAGAACCTGAAGAAGCAGGGTGCCTTCATCCCCGGGGTGAAACCCGGAGCCCGGACGGCGGAGTACATCGACCGGGTCCTCACGCGCGTCCTCGTTCCGGGCTCCCTCTACCTCGCGGCCATCGCGATGGTCCCCTTCTGGATCTTCGACATCTTCAACATCCAGACCTTCTTCTTCGGCGGTACGGGGCTTCTGATCTGCGTGGGCGTGGGTCTCGATACCGTCCAGCGGGCGCAGCAGCACCTCCTGCTTCGCCACTACGACGGATTCATGAAGAAGGGCAGGGTCAAGGTCCGCGGGCGGCAAAGGTACATGTAGCGGTGCCGGGTCGCGGTCTCTTCGTTATCCTCCTCGGGCCCCCGGGCGTCGGGAAGGGGACCCAGGGGCTCCGCCTGGCCGATGCCTTCGGGTGGGAGCGCCTCGTGACGGGTGACCTCCTCCGGGCGGCGCGCCGGGAGGGGACGGAGGTGGGGCGACGGACCGAGCGCTACATGGATGCGGGCGAGCTCGTTCCGGACGACGTGATGGTAGCGCTCGTCGAGGAGCGTCTCTCCCGCCTCCCGGAGGGCTCGAGCGTTCTTCTCGACGGCTTCCCGAGAACAGTGGCCCAAGCCGCGGCCCTCTCCGCCGCCGGCCTTCCGACCGACGCTGTCGTCCTCCTCGAGGCATCCGATGAGGTGCTGGTCAGGCGGATCAGCGGCCGGCGGAGCTGCGACGGGTGCGGGCGCATCTACAACGTCTACTTCGGTCCGCCGGTCCTGGAGGGCGTCTGTGACGGGTGCGGCGCGACGCTCACGCACCGGGCGGACGACACGCCGGAGACGGTAAGGCGCCGCCTCCGGGTCTACCTCGAGCAGACAGAGCCGGTCGTCGACTACTACGGCGCGCGCGGGCCCATCGTTCGCGTGGATGGGGAGGGCTCCCCCGAGGAGGTGCAGGCGGCGCTCGAGGTCAGCCTCACCACCCGCTTCAGCGTATCCGCATAGGGTGCGGCGCGTGGGGGTGGTCGAGCTCAAGACGACTGCGGAGGTCGAAAAAATCGCCCGCGGCGCGGCGGTCATCGGTGAGCTCTTCGGCGAACTCAAATCTAGGATCCTCCCCGGGATCTCGACCGGCGCGCTCGACGCCTTCTCGGAGGAGTTCATCCGCTCGCACGACCGGGCGCGCCCCGCCTTCAAGGGACTCTACGGCTTTCCGGCCTCGCTTTGCACCTCGATCAACGAGGAGGTCGTCCACGGGATCCCCTCGGTCAGGCGTATCCTGCGGGAGGGCGACATCATCTCGATCGACGTCGGGGTCAAGCTGAACGGCTGGTGCTCGGATTCGGCGCGGACCTTCCCCGTGGGGCCGGTCATGGCGGAGACGGAGCGACTCCTCTCGGTCACGAGTGAGGCGCTCGATCAGGCGATCGCGGCTGCGGCCGCCCTCGGCCACGTTGGCGACATCGGCCACGCGGTCGAGCGAGTCGTCGAGGGCACTGGCTTCGCGATCATCCGGGACCTGATCGGTCACGGGGTCGGCCGGAAGGTCCACGAGGAGCCGCAGGTCCCTAACTTTGGGGACCCCGGCAAGGGCCCTCCGCTCAGGGCGGGGATGGTGCTCGCGATCGAGCCGATGATCTCGATGGGGAGCCGCGAGATCCGGACACTCGCCGACCGGTGGACGATGGTGACGGCGGACGGTTCCGCCTCCGCGCACTTCGAGCACACCGTCGCGCTCACGGGAGAGGGCGCCCGGGTTCTCACGCGGGACGTCGCCCGTGTGGAGTCCTCGTGAACGCGACCGGACGATGCCTTGAGACGCGATACGGGACAGGTTATATTTCTCAGCTGTGCAATGAACCTTGGGAGAGTGCCCGATGAAGGTGAGAACCAGCGTCAAGCCGATCTGCGAGCACTGCAAGGTGATACGCCGACGGGGCGTCGTACGCATCATATGCAAGAGAAGCCCGAGGCACAAACAGCGCCAGGGATGAATCCCTGCGACCCATGCCCGCTGGGCGGGCGCCAGAGGAGCGATGGCGAGAATTGCCGGCGTTGATCTGCCGCGAAACAAGCGTGTCGAGATTGCCCTGACGTACATCTACGGGGTGGGCCGGCAGAGGGCGACCGAGATCCTCGAGGGTGCGGGCGTCGATCCGAGCGTCCGGACGCACGATCTGACCGACGAGGAGGTGAGCCGTCTTCGCCGGGAGATCGAGACGCGCTTCAAGGTCGAGGGAGCGCTCCGGACGGAGACCTCGATGAACATCAAGCGGCTGATGGACATCGGTTGCTACCGTGGGCTCCGTCATCGCCGCGGGCTTCCCGTGCGTGGTCAGCGAACGAGCACGAACGCGCGGACGCACAAGGGGAAGAGACGCGCGATCGCCGGGAAGAAGAAGGCGCCGAAGAAGTAGGGGGAGGATCATCGGGCCCGCCTCTCCGGGCCCCTCTGGCGTGACGACAGGAGGTGTCCAGCGGTGCCGAGCAAAGGTTCAGGCGGGAAGAAGGGCTCCGGGCGGGGTCGGCGGAAGCGGATCGTCGAGGCGGACGGGGTGGCCCACATTCAGGCCACCTTCAACAACACGATCGTGACGATCACCGACTCGGCGGGCGATGTCGTGACGTGGGCGAGTGCGGGAAAGGCCGGCTTCAAGGGCTCGAAGAAGTCAACGCCCTTCGCCGCCACCGTCTGCGCCGAGCAGGCCGGGCGCGATGCATACGCACTCGGGGTTCGCCGCGTGGACGTGCGCGTCCAGGGCCCCGGTTCCGGGCGCGAGTCCGCGATATCGGCCCTCGCGGCGGCCGGGCTCAAGGTAAAGTCCATTCAGGACGTAACCCCACTTCCACACAACGGGTGCCGGCCTCCCAAGAAGCGCAGGGTCTGACGGCGCGACCGTTGGCCCCCGTGCATGCCAGCCGGCGCGGGCGTCTCCAAGGCACCTGAGCGTTCGGGACTCTTCAATCAGGACACGTTTCGATGGCGCGATACACGGAGTCGGTCTGTAAGCTCTGTCGCAGGGAGGGGCAGAAGCTCTTCCTCAAGGGGCAGAAGTGCTACACCGAGAAGTGCCCGGTGGAGAGGAGGTCGTATCCCCCGGGCCAGCACGGACCTGCGCACGCGCGCCGGCGAAAGCAGTCGGAGTATGCGCTTCAGCTCCGTGAGAAACAGAAGGTCAAGCGGATGTACGGGCTTCAGGAGAGCCAGTTCCGCAACCTTTTCCGGAAGGCCGTGAAGAAGGGGGGGGTGACGGGGGAGAATCTCCTGGTTGGTCTCGAACAGCGACTCGACAACATCATCTTCAGGCTGGGCTTCGCTTCCAGCCGCAACCAGGCCAGGCAGCTTGTCCGACACCGCCACGTCGAGGTGAACGGGCGGGTGGTGGACATTCCGAGCTACGACGTCGGGGCCGGCGACGAAGTCGCGGTCCGCGGGCGGTCGCGCAGGCTGCTCGTGGTGGAGGCGAGTCTCACCGCCCGCACGCGGCCCAAGCTTAGGGAATGGTTAGCACTCGATGAGAAGAACCGGGTGGCGCGGGTGGTGCGGCCTCCGACCCGGGCGGATATCCCGATGGAGGTCCAAGAGCAGCTGATCGTGGAGCTATACTCCAAGTGACGCACCGGGCAAGGCCCTGAAGCGGGTTCGCCGGGCTCGCCCCCCGGCGACGGTATATGGAGGCGTATGGTGGAGATTGATCTGACGGGACTGGTTCTCCCGGAGAAAGTGGAGGCAATCCGGCTTTCCGAGGATGGGCGGAGGGGCGAGTTCGTCATCGAGCCGCTCGAGCGAGGCTTCGGCCACACGCTCGGGAATGCGGTTCGACGTGTGCTGCTCTCCTCGCTCCGCGGGGCGGCCGTATGGGCGTTTCGCACGGAAGGGGTGGTCCACGAGCACCAGACGATCCAGGGCGTCGTCGAGGACGCCCACCAGGTCATTCAAAACCTCAAGTCGCTGATCGTGGTCCTCGATGACGATGTGGACGCCGTCACGCTCGAGGTCGCCGCGAAGGGCGCCGGTCCGGTCACCGCGGGAGACATCCGCGAGAAGGCGGGGGTCCGGGTGCTGAACCCGGATCACCTCCTCCTGACCCTCCAGGACAAGCGTGCCCTGAGGCTCGAGCTCCGGGTGAACAAGGGCCGGGGCTTTGTCCTCGCCGACCAGCATGAGCTGGACAAGGGGGAGTCCGTTGATCTCGTGCGGATCGACTCGATCTACAACCCGGTTCGGCGGTGCAACTTCGAGGTTCTCGAGACCCGTGTCGGGCAGCGGACCGACTTCGATCAGTTGACCTTCTCCGTCGAGACGGACGGCTCCGTCTCCCCGGAAGAGGCGCTCGCGACGGCGGCGAAGCTGGTAAGAAAGCACCTCGACTACCTCCTCCACCTCGCCGGGGACGGCGCGCCCGCAGCATCCCCCGCAGGGGCGGTCCCGCTCTCCGAGACCATTCGGGAGCTCATCGGCCGGAGTCTCGAAGATCTCCCGGAACTCTCCGTCCGGTGCCGGAATTCTCTCCAGAAGGAGAACATCCGGACGCTCGCCGACCTGATTCAGAAATCGCGGGGCGAGATGCTCAGAATCGACAACTTCGGCCAGAAGTCGCTCAAGGAGATCGAGGACTTCCTCCAGGGTCACGGGCTCGCCTTCGGGATGAAGCTCGCGGAGGGCGACGACGGACAGCTCTTTCTCGTGGGCGAGGAGGCGGGTGCGGGGGTCGAGGCTGAAGGAGAGTAGACAGGCGGGCGACGCCGTGGTATATCGGTAGCCGAAAGGAAGGGCAGGCAATGCGGCATAGGAAGAGGGGTCGACAGCTCTCGCGTACGGCCGCTCACAGGCGGGCGACGCTCAGGAACCTGGCCACGAGTCTCTTCGAGCACGAGAGGATCGAGACCACGGTCGCGAAGGCGAAGGAGTTGCGGCCCTATGCGGAGAGGCTGATAACCCTTGGGCGACGTGGCGATCTCCACGCACGGCGCCTGGTGGCTCGCAGGATCCAGAACCGGGCCGTACTCGGAAAGCTCTTCGACGACATCGGGCCCAGCTTCCGGGAGCGACCCGGGGGCTACACCCGCATCCTGAAGCTCGGCCACCGGCGGGGAGATGCGGCCGAGATGGCGCTGATCGAGCTCGTTGGCCGTACACGGACGTAGGTATTCATTAGGGACCAGCGGGAGAGGACCGAATCATGGCGCGAGCCAAGGGCGGGTTCAACGTAGTTGCTATGTTGGTGGCATTCGGAACGATCGGAGGCTTCCTCTACTGGCTGTCCGTCAATGCCATTCCGACGGAAGTGGCTGTGGCCAACGAGGAAGTCACGGCGCAGGCCGTGTCACTCGCGCTCTTTGCACGGAGTCCGAATATCTACGAGGGCGACCTCGTGGCCGTGGATGACGTCGAGGTCCAGAGCGTGGCGGGCGGTCGCCTGTTCTTTGTGGCCTTCCCGGGCGACGCTACCTATCCGGTCCGGGTGGATGCATCGCTGGGTGCGGCAGGCGCTGCGATCTCGCCGATGGACATGGGGCGGGTGACCGGTACCGTGTACGCGCTGAACGACAGCGTCCTCGACGCGTGGGCCGCCGAGTCCGCCTTCCCGGACGATGACACCCGTGAAGCCGCCGCTGCCTCTTCCACCTTCATCCTGGCCACGGAGCTCGACCTGGTGCCTGCCGCCGCTCCGGAGGGAGGGGAGGGCGGGGTCTAGGGGACCTCCTTCAGGTAGTAGAGGTAGCTACGACGATGGCACGTGTCTGTCAGATCTGTGGGAAGCGGCCGAAGGCCGGCAACCGGGTGAGCCACGCTCACAACAAGACGAGGCGTCGGTGGCTCCCGAACCTGCAGTCCGCAAAAATCGTAGACGACCGGGGCGAGCGTCGCCGGATCCGCGTCTGCACCTCGTGCATCTCGGCCGGGAAGATCCGAAAGGCCCCGGCGCTCGGTCCATCGCGGGAGACATAGGGCCGGCCGGGGCTGCGAGCCGGGTTGCCGGTCGGCGGCAAACGCAAGCGAGGTGACGCCCCGGGCGGAGCTCGCGCCAAGGGCGATGGTTCGCATGGAGAAGGTCCGTCGTGAGGAGCGACTCGAGTGCGCCCGTCCTCAATGACTTGCGGGTGGCGGTCACTCGCTCCGGGGCCGGAGGCCCGAAGGACCCCCTTACCCGCATCCTCCGCGAGGCGGGTGTGATCCCCCTCCCCATTGCGCTGACCCGCACGAAGCTCCCTCGGGACCCGGGGGCGCTCGAGCGTGCGGTGCTGGAGCTCTCGAGCTACGACTGGCTCGTGGCGACCTCTGCGCGTGCGGTCCGTGCCCTGGTGCTGGCGATCCGGCGGGCCGGCGTGTCAGTCCCGGAGGCGCGTGCGTGCGGGCTCAAAATCTGCGCCGTCGGCCCGCGAACCGGGGAGGCGCTCGCCCGATCCGGGCTCGCGCCCGACGTTCTCCCCGCGCGCTTCCACGCGGAGGGAGTGGTTCGTTCGATCCTCTCCCAGTCGGAGGGCAAGTGCCTCAGGGTCCTTTTCCCGAGAGCGGAGGAGGGGAGGGAGGTGATCCCGCGGCGGCTCCGTGGCGCCGGTGCCGAGGTGCAGGTCGTTGCGGCGTACCGGACGGTGCCGGTGCCGGGAGCCGGAGCGAGCCTCGCCGCGCTCGTATCGGAGGGGGGCGTCGACGCACTGACTTTCACGGCCTCCTCCGCGGCTCGACTGTTCGTGCAGGCGTGGGCAGCGCACCGGGTTGAGCGGCCCGGGGTCGAGCGTCCGGATCGACTCGGGATCCCGGAAGGGGTCGGCGTTCTGGCGCTCGGCCCGAGTACGGCGGCTACCCTTCGCGCGCGCGGCGTCACGGTTGATCGTGTGGCGAACCCCTACACGTTCGAGGGTCTCCTCGGGGCGCTCGCCGACTGGGCGGCCGTGTCGGGCTAGAGGCTCGAGGCCACCCGGCTCGGAGACCACCGGAGAGGAACGCGGCACATGCCTTCATTCTGCCCTCCTGGGCGCTTCGCGAAAGGGGATCTGACCTTCGGAGTCATCGGTCTCGGGTATGTCGGGCTCCCCCTCGCCGTGGAGATCGGGCGAAGCGGCAGCGCGGTCCTCGGCTTCGATGTCGACAAAGGGGTCGTCCGCGGAGTGAACGAGGGGCGAAGCCATGTCGGGGACGTCGAGGACGTCAGGGTGTCCGAACTCCGTCGGGCTGGGCGCCTGGAGGCCTCGACGCAGACGGAGCGCATCCATGAGTGCGACGTCGTCTGTCTCTGTGTCCCGACACCGCTCTCGAAGACGCGCGACCCGGACATCTCGCACATCCTGGCGGCAGGCCGGGCGGTGAGCGAGGCGCTCCGACCGGGCCAGCTCGTCGTCCTCGAGTCGACGACGTATCCCGGTACGACACGCGACGTCCTCCTTCCCCTCTTCTCCGATCGGGGACTCGAGGTCGGGCACGACTTCTTCCTCTGCTTCTCGCCGGAGCGGGTGGATCCCGGCAACTCGGTGTGGCGGACTGAGAATACGCCGAAGGTGATCGGCGGGATCACGCAGGCGTGCCTGAATGCCGGACTCGATGCCTACGGGCGCTTCATCGAGCGGATGGTTCCCGTCTCCTCTCCAGAGGCGGCTGAACTCGTCAAGCTCCTGGAGAACACCTTCCGGGCCGTGAACATCGCGCTCGTCAACGAGGTGGCCCAGATTGCCGACCGGCTCGGTGTCAACGTCTGGGAGGTGGTCGATGCGGCGGCCACGAAGCCCTTCGGGTTCATGAAATTCACCCCGGGCCCGGGCCTGGGTGGCCACTGCATCCCGGTCGATCCGCACTACCTCTCCTGGAAGATGCGGACCCTCGATTACCAGGCGCGGCTCATCGAGCTGGCGTCCGAGATCAATGCCGAAATGCCCCGCTTCGTCGTGGACAAGGTGCGAAGCGCGCTGAATGCGACAAAGAGGGCCGTAAATGGCGCCCGCATCCTCGTCCTGGGTGTCGCCTACAAGCCCGATGTCGATGATGTCCGGGAATCCCCGGCGCTCGACGTCATCCGTGAGCTCGAGGAGGACGGGGCGGAGGTGAGCTTTCACGACCCGCACATCCCGGCCATCCAGTGGGAGGGGCGTCGTCGGTGGGGCGTGGAGTTCACGGAGGAGGCGCTCGAGGCGGCAGACGTGGTCGTCCTGGTGACGGACCATTCGGCCTTCGACCTCGAGAGGATCCTCGGGAACGCACGAGTGCTCGTGGACTCGAGAAACGCGACCTCCCACATCCGGAAGAAGCGGGGGATGGCGCCTGGGCGTGCGTGGATCGTCAAGGGTGGCGAGACACCCGGCACACGAGAGGCCGGAGGCCCGGCCTCAGGTCGGAATTGGGTATCGGGGCGGTAGTTGACGGGGTGACAGACCGGCCGGGGGCGTCGACCCTGGCCTGCCTGCCTCCGTCCGGTTGTCGAGTGGCCGGGCTGCCGCGCGGCGATGGCCCCGACGCCCGCGAACCGCTCAGATCCGGTGGTTCGCGCCCGCCCTCGTGCGACCCGGCCGGCCGGCGGACCGGCGTGAGCCCGCCCCGGTGCGTTTGCGCCGGGGCCGAGCGCCCGGGGAGCCACCATCGGCCGCTCCGGCCGTCGCCCTGCCCGTCGCCGCCCTAGCCGCGATGCTCCTCCTCCCCGTCGCCTTCGTGGTCCCGCTTCGGCCCCCGCCATGAGTGAGCTCCCTGCACGCCCCGGCGACCTCCTCGAGCTCGTGACGCGGGCGGGGGAGAGGATCCTCGAGCACTACGAAACGCCCGGCCGCGTCACGCTGAAGGCGGACCGTTCGCCGCTCACCCTCGCCGATCGCCGGGCGCACACCTGTATCGAGGACGGACTCCTTCGCCTCTCACCCGGGATTCCGGTGGTCTCCGAGGAGTCGGCGCCCGAGGCGCGGCGGGTCGAGCGAGCCTGGGAGCGCTACTGGCTCATCGATCCCCTCGACGGTACGAAGGAGTTCCTGAAGGGGACGGGTGAATTCACCGTGAACATCGCGCTGATCGACAACGGCCGGCCCGCCTACGGGATCGTCCATGCACCCGCGCTCGGCGATACGTACCGGGGCCGGCGGGGTGGCGGTGCGGAGAAGGCGGGCCCGGATGGCCGTTTTTCCCCGATTCGGACGCGACGCCTCGATCCGGGCCACGCCGTTCTCGTGGGGAGCCGCGACCATGGTCCCCCCGGGCTCGAGGGGCTCGTCGGCCGCATCTGGCCGGGGGCAGAGTTCACGCGCATGGGCAGCTCCCTTAAGTTCTGTGTCGTCGCGGCGGGTGAGGCGGACGTGTATCTCCGTGACGGACCGACGATGGGGTGGGATACGGCGGCGGCCCAGTGCGTCGTGGAAAGTGCCGGAGGCGCGGTCCTTGCACTCGGCTGGCGCATCCTCGAGGCGCCTCTCCGCTACGACGAGGGCGCGCTTCGCAACCCGCACTTCTGCTGCGTCGGGGATCCCACGGGTCCTTGGCAGCTGCTCGTCCGCCTGGCGGCATCCCGGAGGTGAGGCGTAACGCTCCGATGAAGCGAGCAACGAGGGGTCATCTTCAGGCACTCGAGAACGAGGCGATCCACGTCTTCCGGGAGGTCGCGGCCCAGTTCGAGCGTCCCGTCCTCCTCTTTTCGGGGGGGAAGGACTCGATCGTCATGGCGTGGCTCGCCGACAAGGCCTTTCGCCCCGCACCAGTCCCCTTCCCGCTCCTGCACATCGATACGGGTCATAACTTCGCGGAGGCGATCGAGTTCCGGGACCGCTTCGCGGAGGAGACGGGGCTCGAACTCATCGTGAGGTACGTGCAGGACTCGATCGATCAGGGCCGGGTGCGCGAGGAGGAGGGCCCGGAAGCGAGCCGAAACGCCCTCCAGACCGTGACGCTTCTCGATGCGATCCGCGAGCTCGGAGCGGACGCCGCGCTCGGTGGCGCCCGCCGCGACGAGGAGAAGGCGCGCGCGAAGGAGCGCTTCTTCTCGCACCGGGACCGTTTCGGGCAGTGGGACCCGAGGAATCAGCGCCCCGAACTCTGGAACCTCTACAACGGGCGCAATACCCGGGGCGAACACTTTCGCGTCTTTCCCCTGTCGAACTGGACGGAGCTGGATGTCTGGCAGTACGTCCATCTTGAAGGCGTCCCGATCCCCGCTCTCTACCTTTCCCACGAGCGGGACGTCGTGGAGCGAGACGGGATCATCCTCGCAGCGACCCCCTTCATCGAGCTCTTCGAGGGGGAGGAGGTCCGCCGGGAGAGGGTGCGCTTCCGAACGGTCGGAGATGCCACGTGCACGGGCGCGGTGCCCTCGGCGGCTGCCTCCGTCGAGGCGGTCATCGCGGAGGTGGCGTCGGCTCGGGTGACGGAGCGGGGGAGGCGGGTGGACGACCGCCGCTCCGATGCAGCGATGGAGGAGAGGAAGAGGGGAGGGTACTTCTGATGGCGCCCGGCCCCTATGAGGAGATGGATCTTCTCCGGTTCACGACGGCCGGGAGCGTCGACGACGGGAAGAGCACCCTGATCGGGCGGCTCCTCCACGACACCAGGTCCATCTTCGCCGATCAGCTCGACGAGATCGAGGGCGCGACCCGAAGGCTTGGGGAGGCGGGAGTGAACCTCGCCCTCCTCACCGATGGCCTTCGGGCCGAACGCGAGCAGAAGATCACGATCGACGTCGCCTACCGCTACTTTGCGACCCCGCGCCGGAAGTTCATCATCGCCGATACGCCGGGGCACGTGCAGTACACCCGGAACATGGTGACGGGCGCCTCCACGGCCGAGCTCGCCGTCGTCCTGATCGATGCCCGCCGGGGCGTTCTCACGCAGTCGAAGCGCCACGCCTTCATCACGTCCCTCCTCGGGATCCCGCACGTCGTCGTCGCCGTCAACAAGATGGATCTGGTGGACTACTCGGAAGAGGCATATGACGAGATCCGCTCGGACTTCGGCGACTTCTCGACGAAACTCACCGTGAAGGACATCTCCTACGTCCCGATCAGCGCGCTTCACGGAGATAACGTCGTCTCGCGGTCGAAGCGGATGGCGTGGTACAAGGGGGGCTCGCTGCTCCACAAGCTCGAGACCGCGAGCCTCGGGGCCAGGCGGAACCAGATCGACTTCCGCTTCCCCGTGCAGCATGTCCTTCGGCCCCACCAGGGATTCCGGGGGTACGCGGGAAGCGTCGCCTCCGGCCGCGTCTCCCCGGGGGAGGAAATCGTTGTCCTCCCCTCGGGTACGGAGACTCGCATCCAAACGATCCACGCCCCGAACGGTCCCGTCGACCAGGCGCTCGCCGGGGATGCGATCGTTGTCACGACGGACGACGAGCTCGACATCTCGCGGGGCGACATGATCGTCCGGCGGCGCAACCTCCCGACGATCGCCGACCGCTTCGAGGCGTACCTCTGCTGGATGAGCGAGGAGGGGATGGAGGTCGGAAGGGCGTACCGCCTCCTCCACGCGATGCAGTGGGTACTGGCGTACGTGGATCGGATCGAGTACCGCGTCGACGTAGACACCCTCCACCGCGAGCCGGCCCGCGTCCTCGACCTGAATGAGATCGGCCGCGTCGAGATCACGACCTCGCGTCCCCTCTTCTTCGACTCATACCGGGTGAATTCGGCTACGGGAAGCTTCGTCCTCGTCGATCGGGACACGAACGCGACGGTGGCGGCCGGGATGATCCGCGGGAGGGTGCGCCGCCTCGGGGACGCAGGAGTACGGCCACGGCCGCCTGCCCGGAGCAAGTCGGCCCACGTCGTCTGGGAGGCGGTGAACGTTTCGAGGGAGGAGCGGGAAGCGGGGACGGGACACAGGCCGCTCGTCCTCTGGTTCACGGGGATGTCGGGTGCGGGAAAGAGCACGATTGCACGAGCCGTCGAGCGGGCCCTCTTCGAGCAAGGGATCCGGACGATGCTCCTTGATGGCGACCAGATCCGCCACGGACTCTCGGGCGACCTCGGATTCTCCGACCGCGACAGGAGCGAGAACATCCGGCGGGTGGGTGAGGTCGCGAGGCTCTTCTTCGAGCAGGGTTCCGTCGTCCTCTGCACCTTCGTCTCGCCCATCCAGATCGACCGGAGCCGGGTCCGCGAGCTCTTCCCCGCCTCCCGTTTCCTAGAGATTCACGTGCATGCGCCCCTGGAGACGCTGAAGAAGCGGGACCCGAAGGGCCTCTACTCGCTCGAGGCCTCGGGAAAGCTCGAGCTCCCCGGGAGCCGCTCCGCGTACGAGGCGCCCGAGGCGGCGGAACTCGAGCTCGACACCTCGGCGATGAGTCCCGAAGAGGCCGCGGGGCGGGTGCTCGACACGATCGGCGGGCTCCTTGCGTAAGGCTCGCTCGACGCCCCCCCCCCCGACCGGCCGTTCCTTCGGATTGGCCGGGGCCACCCCCCCCCCCCCCGAATGATCCCTCCTGACTCACGTCGCCCCTGGCCGCTCCCATGCAACTCGCCGTCATAGGAACAGGGTACGTCGGCCTCGTCGTCGGCGCCGGGCTCGCGCACTCGGGAAACGATGTGACCTGCGCGGACATTGACCGGGAGAAGATCGCCCGCCTGAGCCAGGGGAAGATCCCGATCCACGAGCCCGGGCTCGGACCCCTCGTCCGGGAGAACCTGGCGCAGGGCCGGCTTCGCTTCACGACGGATGTCGGGGAGGCGGTCCGGCGCTCCGAAGTCCTCTTCATCGCAGTCGGGACGCCGGCGAACGAGGACGGATCCCCCGACGTCGGGCATGTGCTCGAAGTCGCAGGCACGATCGGCCGCGCGATGAACGGGGAGAAGATCGTCGTGACGAAGAGCACCGTCCCCGTCGGGACGGCGGCCCTCGTCAGGGAGACGATCGAGGCGCTCACCCCGCACCGGGTGCACGTCTGCTCGAATCCGGAGTTTCTGAAGGAGGGCGCGGCTCTACGGGGCTTCATGGAGCCGGACCGGGTTGTGATCGGGACGGACGAGGCGAGGGTGGCCGAGGTCCTCCGGGAGCTCCACGCCCCATTCGTCCGTGCGGGCGCCGACATCCTCGTGATGGACGTGGCCTCCGCCGAGCTCACCAAGTATGCGGCGAACGCGATGCTCGCGACCCGGGTCTCCTTCATGAACTCGGTGGCGTGCCTCTCGGAGGCGGTCGGGGCCGACGTGGAAATGGTGCGGCGTGGCGTCGGGCTCGACCGGCGCATCGGTGCCTCATTCCTCTTTCCGGGCATCGGCTACGGCGGCTCCTGCCTCCCGAAGGATGTGAAGGCGCTGATCCGAAGCGCCCGGAGCCGCGGGGTCGAGCTTCCGATCCTCGAGGCGGTCGAGGAGACGAACGAGGCCCAGAAGCGGTGGATCCTCGAGCGCGTCGTCGAGAGATTCGGGGAGGGCCTTGCGGGACGCCGCTTCGCCCTGTGGGGGCTGGCCTTCAAGCCGAACACGGATGACATGCGCGAAGCACCGAGTCTCGTCACGATCGAGGGACTCCTTCGCCGGGGAGCGCGGGTCGCGGTCCACGATCCAGTCGCGATCCACGAGGCGCGCAGGATCCTCGGCGATTCTGTCGAGTACTTCGAGACGAACTACGCCGCCCTCGACGGAGCGTCGGCGCTTCTCATCCACACCGAGTGGCATCCGTATCGCCACCCCGACTTCGGCCGGATGGGGTCGGCGCTCGGAGGGCGGGTCATCATTGACGGGAGAAACCTCTACGCCCCGGACCAGATGAAGCGGCTCGGCTTCGAGTACGATTCGGTGGGCCGGCGGAGCGTGTAGCGGGAGGCCACGTCCGGTCTTGTCGCCGCCGCCGACGGATGGAGCGGCCATGACCCCTCGCCTCCCGTCCTCGCCGGGCCGGACCGCTTCGCCCGGCGGCACGGGGCCGGGGCCGCAGCCCGAGGACGGGGTCGGCGGATCATGAAGGGACGGGTCCTTCTCGCGGGCGCGGCCGGCTTCCTCGGCTCCCACCTTGCGAGGCGCCTCCTCGGCGAGGGCTACGAGGTCGTCGGGGTGGACAACCTCGTGACGGGGACGGAGGAGAACATCGCTTGGCTCGAGGAGGAGCCGGCCTTCTCCCTCGTCACGCACGATGTGTCGCTCCCCCTCCAGATTGAGGCGAAACTCGACGGTGTGCTCCACCTTGCGTCCCCCGCGAGCCCGGCAGACTACCTTGAGTTGCCGATCGAGACGCTCGAGGCCGGAAGCCTCGGGACCCGCAACCTCCTCGGTCTCGCCCGCCGGCAGGGGGCCCGCTTCCTGCTGGCCTCGACTTCGGAAGTGTACGGTGACCCGGAGGTCCATCCCCAACCCGAGGGGTACTTCGGGAATGTGAACCCTGTGGGGCCGAGGAGCGTCTACGACGAGGCGAAGAGATTCGCGGAAGCGCTGTCGATGGCCCATCACAGGGTCCATGGGCTCTCCGTGGGGATCGCGAGGATCTTCAACACCTACGGTCCCCGGATGCGGCCCGGGGACGGGCGTGTCGTCTCGAACTTCCTCGTGCAGGCGCTCGCAGGCGAGCCGCTCACGATCTACGGGGACGGCGCGCAGACGAGGTCGTTCTGCTATGTCGACGACCTGGTCGAGGGGCTCGTGAGACTCTTCGAATCGGATCACTCCGGCGTGGTGAATCTCGGAAATCCCGCCGAGTACACGGTCGCGGAGCTCGCGGCAAGCGTCCTCGACCTCGT
The DNA here is from genome assembly GCA_965218255.1 of Longimicrobiales bacterium. Lineage (GTDB taxonomy): Bacteria > Gemmatimonadota > Gemmatimonadetes > Longimicrobiales > Gaopeijiaceae > JAAXGI01. The sequence continues at coordinate 364,125 of CBDCKJ010000002.1, forward strand.
CGGTGGAGGCTCGATGCTCGAGTACCGTCCTCTTCCCGAGGACGACCCGAGGGTGAGGTGTCCCGACATCTCGACGGCCCGGCGCCTCCTCGAGTGGGAGCCGGCCGTCTCCCTCCCCGAGGGGCTCGCCCGCACGCTCCCGTTCCTGAGAGAAGCGCTTGGCGCCGGGTGACGCCCGGCCGTCTCGCCTCCCGCGGTTGAGCTCGGTGAGCCCGGATCCAACGCCCGCCCCCGGGGGTTCTAGATCAACCGGGCCGGTGGCCGGGGACGAGTCCCGCCAGCTGGCCAGGGGAGTTCGTGTGCCCCGGGGAGAAGCGGGACAGAGCTCGAGGCGGAGGCTCGCGAGTGTGCCAGGGAGGGGGGGAATCGGGGATGACGGTTCGGGTAACGCTCCTCTGCCTCGTCGTCCTCCCTCTCGCGGGCTGCAGCGCCGTGGGCCCGGAGGAACAGGCGCTCCGGCGCGGTGACGAGGCCTTCGCGAGGGGGGATCTCGAGGAGGCGCTCGCCGAGTACCGGCTCTCGCTCGCACAGGGTGCGGACGACGCGGGCACCTTCCTTCGCGTCGCTCACGCCTACGCCGAGAGCGGGCGGATCGACGAGGCGCGCGACTACTACCTGGAGGCCGCCGAGCGGGATCCTGCCACGGTGGATCTCGGTGCCTCGGACCTGCTTCGGGCCGCGAGGCGCGCGATGGCGAGGCAGGACGGGACGCGCGCAGCCGCAGCGGTGGATGGCGCGGTCCTCCTCAAGCCCGGGGTGAGCCTCGCGGGCGTATCCCTCCCGCTTGCGCGCCACTTCTCCCGCAACGGGAGGTACGGCCAGGCCCTCCCCTTCTTCCAGAAGGCGCTCCGGGAGACGGACCCGGACCCGGAGGTCGTCTTCGAGATGGCGCTCGCCCACGCGGAACTCGGCGACTGCCGGCGCTCGCTCGTCTTCCTCGAGCAGGTCCGCGGGGAGGTGGGGCCCGCACGCAGGCCCGAGGTGGACTGGAACATAGGGAACTGTTCGGCGGATCTCGCGATCGAAGCGCTCGCGGAGGACGACGACGACGAGGCGCTTCGCCTGCACCGTGTCACGATCGCGCTCGGCGAGCCCCGCAACCGCCTTGCCCGCGCCTGGTTCGAGGTCGGGAAGATCCTCGAGTCCCAGGGCGACTGCAGCGCCGCCGTTCAGGCTTACGACGAGGTGGCCCGGCAGGACCTCTCCGGAGGGTTCATCGTTGAGGAAGCGGAGAGGCGCGTCGACGTGATCCGCTTCGACCGCGGTGGAGAGGGGCCCTGCTGACGAACCCCGGGCGCGATGCGTCGTCCCGGAGCCCCGAGCGTCTTCCCTGATGGCCGTTCCCTTCCTCGATCTCACCGCCCAGTACGAATCGATCCGGGGCGAGGTGGATGCGGCCGTCGCCCGCGTCATCCGCTCTCAGCGTTTCGTTCTCGGCCCGGAGGTCGAGGCGCTCGAGGAAGCGCTCGCCGCGAGGGTGGGAGTGCGCCACGCGATCGGCTGCGCCTCGGGAACCGACGCCCTCCTCCTCACCCTGAGGGCGCTCCGGCCGAAGGAGGGGGATGAGGTGATCGTTCCCGCCTTCACCTTCTTCGCGACGGGGGGTGCGGTCTCGAATGCGGGGTTTCGGCCCGTCTTCTCGGATATCGACCCGGTGAGCTTCAACGTCACGCGCGAGACGGTCGAGGCCGCTTGGTCCCCGCGCACCCGGGGGGTGATCCCCGTTCACCTCTTCGGCCAGATGGCCCCTATGGAGGAGATACTCGAGCTCGCCCGGGAGCGGGGCGGCTTCGTCCTCGAGGACGCGGCGCAGGCGATCGATGGGAAGCAGCTTGCGCGGGACGGTCCCCGCTCGCACTGGCTGAGAGCCGGTTCGGCGGGGGACGCCGGCGCCTTTTCCTTCTTCCCGACGAAGAACCTCGGCGGCTTCGGCGATGGGGGGCTCATCACGACCTCGGACGCGGTGCTCGCCCGTCGCCTCCGCAGGCTCCGCGTCCACGGCGGGCTCGAGATGTACCGCCACGAGGCGGTGGGCACGAACTCGAGGCTCGATGCCCTGCAGGCGGCTGTTCTCAGGACGAAGGTCGAGCACCTCGCGTCGTGGACCCGGGCCCGCCGCGGGAATGCGGAGCGCTACCGCCGCAGCCTAGAAGGGCTCGAGGGGGTTGTGCTCCCCGTGGAGACCGATCGCAACTTTCATGTGTACCACCAGTACACGCTTCGCGCCGAGCAGCGCGACGAGCTTCGCGCACACCTCGAGCGGCGCCAAATCGGGACCGCGGTGTACTATCCCCTCCCGCTCCACCTCCAGCCGTGCTTCTCGGCTCTCGGAGGGCGTAGGGGCCAGCTCCCGGTGGCGGAGCGTGCGAGCCGTGAGGTGCTCTCCCTGCCCATCTTCCCCGAACTTGGGCAGGAGAGGCAGGAAGAGGTCAGTCGGGCGATCCGGGAGTTCTACGAAGCATGATGTATTCGGGCCACCTTGGGCAGAGAGTCCGCACCACCCGCCGGATGGCCGGATCCCTCCTCATCGCACTCGTTATCGGGGGGTGCGCCTCCGTACCCGCGTACCTGAGCATGGAGGGTGATCAGCTCTGGGAAGCCGGCACGGAAGCATTCGAGGCGGAGGAGTGGGACGAGGCGATCGAGATGCTCGAGCGGCTCCTCGTTCAGTTCCCCGGTTACCCGGAGAGCCCGCAGGCGAGGATCCACGTCGCGCGTGCATATGCCGGGCGCGGCGAGTTCGCGACGGCCGTCGCCGAGTACGAGCGCTTCCTTCAGGTATACCGGAGCCACAGCCTAGCCCCCGAGGCCTCCCTCGGGATCTGCGAGGCGTACGCCTCCCTCGCCCCGCACCCCCAGCGAGACCAGGACTATACGGCGCTCGCCGAGGAGGCGTGCGGGCAGACGTGGCTCGAGTTTCGGGGGCTGAGCGTGGCAGAGACGGCGGACGCGGTCCGCGTCGTGATGAGAAACCGCCTCGCGGAGGCCGGCTTCCAGGAGGCGGAGTTCTATCAGCGCTTCGACATGCACAACTCCGCGATCATGGTCTTCGAGGAGGTCGTCAACACCTACCCGGAGACGGAGTGGGCGCCGCGGGGGCTCCTTGGGATCTACCGCTCCTACGTCGAGCTGGGGTGGGAGCCGGAGGCGGAGGAGGCGTCCGAGCGCCTGATCGCGAACTTCCCCGACTCCGACTCCGCGAACGAACTCAGGAGCGAGCCCGAACCGTCGGGCGAGTCGACGGGCGACGACCGGTAGCGCGCCTTGAGCGGGGGGGCGCGGGGAGGGGGGCGGGGCCGCAGGGGGCTAGGCGTCTTCGGGGGGAGTTTCGATCCCCCGCATAACGGCCACCTGATCGCGGCCGAGGAGATCCTGGAGGCGCTCTCCCTCGAGCGGATTGTCTTCATCCCTGCCCGGCGCTCTCCCCTCAAGGTGCGGGGGCCCGCCGCCTCCCCCGCTGCCCGCCTCCGGATGCTCAGGTCCGCCACCGAGACGAATGTACGCTTCGAGGTGGACGGGATCGAAGTCGAGCGTGGGGGCGCATCCTATGCGGTCCACACGCTCCGCGCCCTCTCGGGGCGCCGCCCCGGCGGGAGGCTTGTGCTCGTCCTCGGGGCGGACCAGTGGGCCTGCTTCGGCCGCTGGCGCTCGCCGAGGGAGATCGCTGCGCTCGCCGAGATCGCCGTCGTGACCCGCGGCGGCTCCTCCCCGGGGAGCCACGGCGCCGGCTTCGAGGACGGGCCCCCGCCGCGCTTCACCGAGGTCCCGATCCCCTCAGTGGAGCTCTCCTCCACCCTCGTCCGGCGGCGGATCCGGGCGGGACGCTCCATCCGCTATCTGGTGCCGGATGGCGTCCGGCGGATCATAGAGGCGGAGGGCCTGTACCTAGATGGACGGCCCCCCTGCGGAGGGTGCGATGAGGACGGAGCCTTGAGGGCGGAATAGTCGAGATATGGATATCAAGGGCCTGATCAGGAAGGTCATCGGTTCCCAGCACGAGCGGGAGGTACGTCGGCTCCTCTCCGTTGTGGAGGAGATCAACGAGAACTCGAGGGAGCTGGCGGAGCTCACCGACGAGGAGCTCTCGGCAAAGACGCTGGAATTCCGGGCATACATCGCGGGGCAGGTCGAGGCGACGGAGGAGCGGATCCGGGAGGCGCGCTCTAGGAAGGCGCGTTCGACCTCGACGGCGGAGCGGGAGACGCTGTCGGTTCGCCTCCAGGAGCTCGAGCTCGAGCTCGGAGGCGAACTCGAGGCAGCGCTCGACGACCTCCTGCCCGAGGCGTTCGCCGTCGTGAAGGAGGTGTGCCGGCGCCTCGTTGGCCGGGAGGTCGTCGTCACGGGCCAGCGGCTCGTCTGGGACATGATCCCCTACGACGTGCAGATCGTCGGCGCTATCGCGCTGCACCGGGGCACTGCGGCCGAGATGGCCACGGGGGAGGGCAAGACGCTTGCGGCCACGATGCCCCTTTACCTCAACGCGCTCGCGGGGCGGGGGGCGCATCTCGTTACGGTGAATTCCTACCTCGCCGAGCGGGACGCCGCGTGGATGGGGGCGATCTACGCCTTCCTCGGGGTGGAGGTCGGTGTGATCGACATGCACGAGCCGGGCAGCGAGGAGCGGCGGGCGGCGTACCGGGCTGACATCACCTACGGGACGAACAACGAGTTCGGTTTCGACTACCTGCGCGACAACATGGTCCACTCCCTCGACCGGCGGGTCCAGAGGGGGCACTACTACGCGATCATCGACGAGGTGGACTCGATCCTGATCGACGAGGCCCGGACCCCGCTCATCATCTCCGGGCCGGTGAGCCGCGACACGCAGACGAGCTACAAGGAGTACCGTCCCCTCGTCGACAAGCTCTACCGGAAGCAGCTGAAGATCGCTTCCAGGCTCATCGCGGAAGCGGAGCGGGCGCTTGAGGAGGGGGAGGAATGGAGGGCGGCCGAGAGCCTCCTTGCCGTCAAGCGGGGGACACCCAAGCACAAGCGGCTCCTTAAGATCTTCGCCGACGACCCCTCGGTCCAAAAGATGGTCCAGAAGGTCGAGGGGGACCTGATGCGGGAGAAACGGCTCCACGAGCTCGACGAGAGCCTCCTCTTCGCGATGGACGAGAAGGGCCACAACGTCCACCTGTCCGACCGGGGGATCGACGAGCTGAGCCCGGGCGACCCGGACGCCTTCCTCGTCCCCGATCTCTCGGAGCTCATCGGGGAGATCGAGGACGACGAGGATCTCACCGATGAGGCGAAGAAGGCCGAGGTCGCCGCACTCGAGGGGGAGTACGCGAGCAAGAGCGAGCGGATGCATGTGATCCACCAGCTGCTCAAGGCCTACGTCCTCTTCCACAGGGACGAGCAGTACATCCTCGGCGAGGGTGGCCAGGTCGTGATCGTCGACGAGTTCACCGGGCGTCAGATGGCGGGCCGTCGCTGGAGCGACGGGCTCCATCAGGCGGTCGAGGCGAAGGAAGGGGTCGAAGTGCGTGGCGAGACGCAGACGCTCGCCACCATCACGATCCAGAACTACTTCCGGATGTACGACAAGCTCTCGGGGATGACCGGGACGGCCGAGACCGAAGAGCACGAGTTCCACCAGATCTACGGGCTCGATGTGCTTGTCATCCCGACGAACCGTCCCGTCGTCCGGGGTGACCCCAACGACCTGATCTTCAAGACGAAGCGCGAGAAGTACAATGCCCTCATGGACGAGATCGAGCGGTTCCACACGATGGAGCTCCCGGTCCTCGTCGGAACGACGAACGTCGAGGTCTCGGAGACGCTCTCCAGGATGCTCAAGCGGCGCGGGATCCGGCACAACGTCCTGAACGCGAAGCAGCATCGAAGGGAGGCCGACATCGTCGCGGAGGCCGGTCAGCCGGGGACCGTGACGATCGCGACGAACATGGCTGGCCGGGGGACGGACATCAAACTCGGTGACGGCGTCACCGACCCGCGCACCGTGGGATGGGCCCGCTTGCAGGGGCTCGATCTCGAGGCGATCGGGGCGGTGGACCCGAACCGGTGGAAGGATTACTCGGAGGCCCCGGACGAGGAGATGATCGAGGAGGGCGGCCTCCACATCCTCGGCTCCGAGCGCCACGAATCGCGCCGGATCGACCGCCAGCTGCGGGGGCGGGCGGGGCGTCAGGGGGACCCGGGCGCGAGTCAGTTCTTCCTCTCGCTGGAGGACGACCTGATGCGCCTGTTCGGCTCCGAACGGATCGCGAATGCGATGGAAAAGTGGGGGGCCGAGGACGGGGAGGTGATCACGCACGGTCTCGTCACGAAGTCGATCGAGCGGGCGCAGAAGCGCGTTGAGGGGAACAACTTCGAGGCCAGGAAGCGCCTGCTCGACTACGACGACGTGATGAACCAGCAGAGGGAGGTCATCTACGACCTGCGGCTGTTCGCGCTTGAGGGTGGGGAGGACCTGAGGGGCGAAGTGTGGGAGATGGTCGAGACGGCCGTGACGGAGCTCGTCGGGGAGTATGCGTCGGAGGAGCCGTGGGAGGGTCTCGATGCGCTGCGCAGGCGGCTCCTCACGGACTTCTTCATCCAGATGGAGGGCGTCCCCGGGGGCGGAGAGGCGGAGGACGAGCCCTACGACCGCGAAGAGCTCCTCGAGCTCGTCGTCCCGGCGGCTAGGGCACACTTCGAGCGGAAGCTCGAGACGTTCGGCGAGCACGCCGAGAGGCTCGAGAGCTGGATCCTCCTCTCGGTGATCGACGACAAGTGGAAGGACCACCTCTACGACCTCGACTCCCTCAAGGCCTCGATCAGCTTCCGCGGCTGGGGGCAGAAGGATCCGCTGATCGAGTACAAGAAGGAGGCCTACGACATGTTCGTGGACCTCATGAGGGATATCCGGCGGAGCGTGACGGGCCTATTCTTCCGGGCGCAGATCGGGGGGGTCAGGGCTCCGGTCGCGCGCCGCCCCGAGCGGCTCCGCTACGGCGGTCCCCTCGAAGCCGCGGGCGCGAGGGCCCGTCCCGCCCCCCCGGGAGGCCGCCTCGTCGCCCCGGCAGGGGGACGGTCCGCACTCGTCGGTGCGGTGGCGGGTCGGGGAGCCGTCCCCCCGCCTCCCCCTCCCTCCGAGAGAGCTGCGATGGTTGCGAACCGGGGCGAGGAGCGCTCCAGGACGCCCGTGACGGTGGCAGCCGCGCCGGGCCGGAACGCGCCGTGCCCGTGCGGGAGTGGGAAGAAGTACAAGAAGTGCCACGGGCGGATCTCCTGACGGATGTGTCCCGCCCCACGGGTGCGGAGCGGGGGCGCCGGAGCCCCCTTCGGCGTGCGGGGTAGATCGGAGGAGGGGAGTGGGGACGCACCCGCCGCCGCCCGTCCGGGCGGCGGCTCGGGATCCAGGTCCAGGTCCGAAGCATGAACCCACAGCTCGAGACCGTCTCTCGCGAGAGCGCCCGCCTTGAGGGTGTCCCCCGGGGGCTCGGCCTCGTCCTCGCCCCGTACGCCGCCCGCCTCGACACGGAGCGGGTGGTCGAGGCGTACCGGCTCGCCGAGGAGGCACACCGGGGCCAGAAGCGCGCCTCGGGCGACACCTACGTCAGTCATGCCGTGGAGGTCGCGAAAATCGTCGGACAACTCGGCCTCGACACCTCCTCGATCGTCGCTGCCCTCACGCACGACGTCGTCGAGGACACCCTCTACTCCGCCGCGGACATCGCGGAGCGCTTTGGCGCCGAGGTGGCTTCGATCGTCGACGGGGTCACGAAGATCGGGAAGGTGCGCTACCGGTCGCAGGCGGAGCATCAGGCGGAGAACTACCGCAAGCTCCTCCTCTCGATGGCCGAAGATGCGCGGGTGATTCTCATCAAGCTCGCCGACCGGCTGCACAACATGCGAACGCTCGAGTACCTCCTCCCGGAGAAGCGTCGGCGGATCGCCCGGGAGACGAGGGAGATCTACGCTCCGCTCGCCCACCGCCTCGGAATGGCGCAGGTCAAGTGGGAGCTCGAGGATCTATGCTTCAAGTTCCTCGAGCCGGACACGTACCGGAGGCTCCGAAGCCGCCTCAACGAGGGGCGGAGGGAGCGCGAACAGCAGATCCGCGACTTCAAGCAGCCCCTCGAGAAGCTGCTCGAGGAGGGCGGGATCCCCGCGAAGGTGACCGGGCGCCCCAAGCACCTCTGGTCGATCCACCAGAAGATCGAGCGGCGCGGCAAGCCCTACGAGGAGATCTACGACCTGATGGCGATGCGCGTCATCACGGAGAGCGTCCAGGACTGCTATGCAACGCTCGGGCTCACCCACTCTGCGTGGACCCCGATCCAGGAGCGCTTCCACGACTACGTGGCGACACCCAAGTCCAACATGTACCGATCCATCCACACGACGGTCTTCGGTCCGGGCGGGCGGCGCTACGAGGTGCAGATCCGGACCGAGGAGATGCACCAGACCGCCGAGTACGGGATCGCCGCGCACTGGCGCTACAAGGAGGGCCGCAGCACGGCCACGGAAGTGGACGAGGCGCTCTCCTGGTTCCGTCAGGTCCTCGAGTGGCAGCAGGAGGCCTCCGAGCCCGAGGAGTTCATGGAGTTCCTGAAGATGGATCTCTTCCTCGGCGAGGTCTTCGTGTTCACCCCGAAGGGGGAGGTCAAGCAGCTTCCGATCGGCGCGACGCCGATCGACTTCGCCTTCGCGGTGCACACCGAGGTGGGGCTCCACTGCGCGGGCGCGAAGGTGAACGGGCGGATCGCGCCCCTCTCGAGAGAGCTGAAGAACGGCGACTCGGTCGAGATCCTGACCTCGCCGAAGCAGACGCCGTCACGCGACTGGCTCGCATTCGTGAAGACGGCCCGTGCGCGGCAACGGATCCGCCACTGGATCCGACAGGAGGAGCACGAGCAGTCCGTCAGGCTCGGCCGCGAGTTCCTCGAGCGCGAGATGCGCCGCCGCCGTCTCGTCCTCCCTGCCGTGGGGGCGCTCGAGCGGGCGGCGGGCGAGCTCAAGATGAAGAGCTGGGAGGCGGTCCTCGTCTCCCTCGGCCGTGGCGATATCGGACCCTCGGCCGTGATCAGGGAGCTTCACCCGGAGCATCCGCCGGGAGGAGTCGAGCCCCGTGCTGCTTCGCCGCTTCGCCGCCTTGCCTCCCGCCTCCGGAGGTCGCAGCCCGGGGTCCGGATCCAGGGGCTCGACAACCTGATGGTCCGCTACTCGCAGTGCTGCCAGCCCGTCCCGGGCGACGACGTGATCGGCTACATCACCGTCGGGCGGGGGGTCTCGATCCACGGGAAGGACTGTCCGAACGTACTCAGCCTGGCCCAGGACCCGGAGCGGAGGCTCGAGATCGAGTGGACGGCGGAGAAGGAGGAGCGATTCCTGGTCAAGCTCTACACGCAGGGGACGGACCGGCGCGGGCTGCTTTCCGACATCGCCCGGGCGATCACGGACACGGGGACGAACATCCGGCACGCGGACATCCGGGCCGTGGATGACGGAATGCTCGGGGAATTCGTGGTCGAGGTGCGCGACCTCAGCCACCTCAAGAAGGTCATGAAAGGGGTCTCGCAGGTGAAGGGCGTGCTCAGCGTCGTGCGCCGAGAGTCCTCCCTCGACCCGGGGCTCCTGGGTGGCCGCGAACGATAGGGGGCCGGCCCCTCCCGGGCGCCGTGCCTGACTACCGGATCGAGGCGCCCTTCGAGCCGAAGGGCGATCAGCCCGCCGCGATCGAGGAGCTCTCGGAGGGTCTTCGCCGCGGGGACCGCTTCCAGACGCTCCTCGGCGCGACCGGGACGGGCAAGACGCTCACGATGGCGCACGTCATCGCCGGCCACGGCCGCCCGGCGCTCGTCATGTCCCACAACAAGACGCTCGCCGCGCAGCTCTATGGGGAGCTCAAGCAGCTGCTTCCCGCGAACGCCGTCGAGTACTTCGTCTCCTATTACGACTACTATCAGCCCGAGGCGTACGTACCCGCGACGGACACCTACATCGAGAAGGACGCCTCGATCAACGAGGACATCGACCGCCTGAGGCTCCGTGCCACGTCCTCCCTCGTCGAGCGGGAGGACGTGGTGATCGTCGCCTCGGTCTCCTCGATCTACGGGCTCGGCAGCCCGATCGACTACCGCTCCCTGATGGTCGAGGCGGAGGTGGGCGAGGCCGTGCACCGGGATACGTTTCTGAGAGCGCTCGTCGGGATCCAGTACCGCCGCTCGGACATCGCCTTCGAGCGGGGTACGATCCGCGTCCGGGGAGATACCGTGGAGGTCCTGCCCGCATACGAGGAGCAGGCGATCCGCATCGAGTTTTTCGGCGACGAGGTGGAGCGGATCACGCGCTTCGAGCCGCTCACGGGGGAGGTCATCACGACGCTGGCACGGACGGCAATCTACCCTGCCTCCCACTACGTCACGCGCCGCCGGACGATCGAGGCTGCCGTCCCCCTCATCCGGGACGAGCTTGGCGAGGTGCTCCGCCGTTTCCGTGAGGACGGCCTCCTCCTCGAGGCGCAGCGGATCGAGTCCCGGACGCGGTTCGACATCGAAATGATGCTCGAGATCGGGACGTGTCCGGGGATCGAGAACTACTCCCGCTACCTGGCCGGGCGGGAGGCGGGCGAGCGTCCCTACTGCCTCTTCGACTACTTTCCGGATGATTTCCTCGTTGTCGTGGACGAGTCGCATCAGACGCTTCCCCAGATCCGAGGGATGTACCGCGGGGACCGCTCGAGGAAGGAGACGCTCGTCGAGCACGGCTTTCGCCTCCCCTCCGCACTCGACAACCGGCCTCTCACCTACGAGGAGTGGGAGGCTATGATCCCGCGCGCGGTGTTTGTCACCGCGACGCCCGGAGACCGGGAGCTCGGTCTCTCGAACGGGGTCGTCGTCGAGCAGATCATCCGGCCGACGGGGCTCGTGGATCCGGAGGTCGTCATCCGGCCCGTGGTGGGGCAGGTCGACGACCTCCTCGCCGAGATACGGGAACGTGAGGCGAGGGGCGAGCGGGTGCTCGTCACCACCCTCACGAAGCGGATGGCCGAGGATCTGTCGGAGTACCTCGAGGGAGTGGGTGTCAGGGTCCGCTACATGCACGCGGACATCGCTACGATCGAGAGAATGGAGATCCTACGGGGGCTCAGGCTCGGGCGCTTCGACGTCCTCGTCGGGATCAACCTGCTTCGCGAGGGGCTCGACCTCCCCGAGGTCTCCCTGGTCGCGATCCTGGACGCGGACAAGGAGGGGTTCCTCCGGGACGCCCGCTCGCTCATCCAGACGATCGGGCGCGCCGCCCGCAACGTCAGGGGCCGGGCGATCCTCTACGCGGACCGGGTGACGGACTCGATGCGGCGCTGCGTCGAGGAGACCGAGCGGCGCCGGGAGGTGCAGGTCGCCTTCAACGAGGTACACGGGATCACCCCGGAGACGATCCGAAAGAGCATCGAGGAGATCGAGTTCTCGACGCGGGTGGCGGACGCCCGCACCGCCCCCGCCTCGAGAGGGAAGCGGAGCCCGAGGCGCCCCGGGGCCGGCGGGACGGCGGAGGAGCGGGTCCGGGCGCTCGAGACGGAGATGGAGGAGGCTGCCGCCGCGCTCGACTTCGAGCGGGCCGCACTCCTTCGCGACGAGCTCTTCGAGCTCAGGGCCGGGACTCCCTGACGCGGCGCCCGTGATACTCCTCGAGCGGGAGTTGACCGAGTGGGGAGACCGGATCGGGCGGTCCGTCGGAGCCCCCGTGTTCATCGGGCTATCGGGCCCGCTCGGGGCCGGCAAGTCCGCTCTCGCCCGCGCGGTTGCGAGAGGTGCCGGGGTGTGTGTGCCCATCCCCTCCCCCACGTTCAATCTCCTCTTCCGTTACCCGGCCCGTGGCGGGGTCGAGGTGGTCCACGTGGACCTCTACCGGCTCCGCGACCCCGAGGAGCTGTGGGAGTTGGGGTGGGAGGAGCTGGGAGACGGCCGGGAGATCGTTCTCGTCGAGTGGCCGGAACGGGCCGGCGCGTATCTCCCCCGGGTGCGCTGGGAGGTCCGGCTCTCCGCGCCCGAGTCGGGCTCCCTCGTTCGCGCGGTGGAGGTCTCGAGGATCGGGTCACCCCCGCCACTTCCCGGCTATCCGTTCTCCCTCGAGGGGGGTGGGTGAGTTCGGGGCGCGTGCTCCTCGCGCTCGAGACCTCCTCATCGGTGGCCTCCGTCGCGGTGGCCGTCGGAGGGGAACCCCGGGCGGCGGGGTGGCTCACAAGGAGCGGGGAGCATGCCGCCCGGCTCCTCCCCCGAATCGAGTCGACACTTGGGGAGGCGGGGGTCCGGCGGCGGGAGATCGACGGGGTAGTATTCGGACGAGGCCCGGGCTCGTTCACCGGGATCCGGATCGGGGCCGCAACGGCCATGGGGCTCGCGCGCGGACTCGATGTCCCCCTCTATCCCAGGTCCTCTCTCAAGGCCGCCGCGGTGCCGGGCGACGGTCCGTTCCCCGGGTCGCTCCTCGAAGCCGCGTCCTGGCTCGACGCTTCGGCAACGGACCCGGGAGCGCCCCAGTACGTCCTCTTCGATGCCCGCTCGGACCGAGTCTACGCGGGATGCTACCGCGTGCTCGCGGAGCGCATCGTCACGATCGTCAAGCCCACGGCCTCGACGATCGGCGAGGTGCTCGCGGGCCCCATCCCGAAGGGGGCCCGCTTTTGCGGGGACGGTGCTCTGCGCAGCGCCTCCCTCATCCTCGAGGCGGGCTACGCGCTCCTTCCCCTCCCCTATGGGTTCCCGACGGCCGAAGGGCTCCTCCGCCTGCACGCCCTGTCCGGCGGGAAGCCGCCAGAGGCGGGCCGAGCGTTCGAGCCCGAGTACCTGCGCTCCCCCGTCGCCTTCCCCTCCGGCTCCGGCCCGGCCCGCGACCCGGGATGAAGGGGCCGCCGGGTGGGGGCAAGGTGGGGTCCGGGGCTCGGGGTCCGGGTGCCGTGGACGCCCGGGGCGCTTCGCCTTTGCCGGAGCTTCGGGTCCACGGAGCCGGGTATGCCGAGGCGCTGGTGCCACCGTGGCGAGGAGGACCACGTCGTGTTTCGCCTCGTCCCCGCAGGACCGCAAGGGGGATCCGGCGGGTAGGAGGGACCGCAATGGTTGATCCGGTATCGATATTCAGGGGACGCCGCCTCAGGGGAAGTCCGGCGATCCGCCGGCTTCTCAGGGAGACCACCGTCTCGGCGAAACGGCTGATCCTCCCGCTCTTCGTCGTTCCCGGGGCCGGACGGCGCGACCCCGTGCCCTCGATGCCCGGGGTCTACCGGACGAGCGTGGACGAGGCAGTGCGTGACGCCTCCGGGGCGGAGGCTGCCGGGCTCGGCGGGGTGATCCTCTTCGGGATCCCGGAGGGGAAGGACGGGGAGGGCTCGGAGGCATGGGCAGAGGAGAGCGTGGTTCAGCGGGCGCTTCGGGCGATCCGGCCGGAGGTGTCGGGGCTCGCGCTCGTCACGGACGTCTGTCTCTGCGCGTATACGTCGCACGGCCAGTGCGGGGTCGTGGAGGAGGGGAGGGTGGCGAATGACCCCACGGTGGAGCGGTTGGCCCGCACCGCTGTGAGCCACGCGGTGGCGGGGGCGGACCTCGTCGCTCCCTCGGACATGATGGACGGAAGGGTGCGGGGGATCCGGCGCGCGCTCGACGAGGCCGGACTCCCGGAGACGCCGATCATGAGCTATGCGGTCAAGTACGCCTCGGCCTTCTACGGCCCGTTTCGGGACGCGGCCGACTCGGCGCCCGGCACCGGCGACCGGAGGGGCTACCAGATGGATCCGGCGAATGGGCAGGAGGCGATCCGGGAGGCGGAGGCGGACCTGGCCGAGGGTGCGGACATCATCATGGTGAAGCCTGCGCAGGGCTACCTGGATGTTGTCCGCCGGGTGAAGGAGAGGACGGGTGCCCCGGTTGCTGCATACCAGGTATCGGGGGAGTATGCCTCCGTCATGGCGGCGATCGAGCGGGGGTGGCTCGACGAGAGCGCGATGCGGGAGACGATCGTCTCGATCCGGCGGGCGGGTGCGGACATGATCCTCACGTACTGGGCCCGTGAGTTTGCGCGTCGGGATGGGTGAGGGGGTGGCGGGCGCGATTCCTTTCGGGGACCCCACCCACCCGCCGGTCCGACGACGCCCGGGAGCTTTCGGCGGATGATCCACCTCTCCGCCTTCGCCGCGTATGTGGGTGCCCTCGTCCCCTGGGTCTACCTCCTCCTTCGGGGCCCCCGCCCGCACGCGATCGGCGTGGCCTCCGGGCTCACGGTCGTCGCCGTCCTCCTCCATGTGATGGCGACGCTCGACTTCTGGCTCACCTACGATCAGCTCCCCCTCGGGGGACTCGCCCCGGCACTCTCCTCGCTCGCTCTCGTCGGTGGGATCGCCCTCGTCGCCGTCCTCCCGCTGCGCGAGGCTCGCCGGATCGCACTTGGGCTCCTCCCCCTCCTGGTGGCTCTCGAGGGCGGGGCGCTCCTCCTCGGGATCGAGCCCTCCCAGCTGGACCTCGGCTTCCGGGGCGCGGGCTTCGTTCTCCATGTCGCGCTTGCATTCCTCGGATTGCAGGGTCTCGCCGTCGCCTTCGCGGCCGGGCTCCTCTACCTCGTCCAGTACCACGAGCTGAAGATGAAGCGGCTCGGGCGCCTCTCGCGCTTCATCCCTCCCCTCGCGACGCTAGAAAGGGTCGGGCGTGTCGGACTCGCCATCGGATTCGTTTCTCTGACCCTTGCGCTCGTCCTCGGGTGGGCGTGGACCGTGCAGAACCTGGGATCGCTCGAGATCGACGACCCGAAGGTGATCTGGGCCGTGCTCAGCTGGGTCGTCTTCCTCGCCATCTTCCTGGCCCGGCGGGGGTGGGGGAGAAACGAGTACCGGAGCGCTCTCGCGGCCGTCATCGGCTTTGCGATCGTCGTCGGCACGTACCTCGCGCTCCGCCTCACGGCGGATGGGACGGGACTTTTCCTGTGAGTTCCAGGGGCGGGCCGGTCGCATGAGCATCTCCCTGGCCGTGGTGGGCGTGAGCCACGAGACGGCGCCCGTCGAGATACGCGAGCGGGTCGCCTACGGCGCCGTGGAGTCCGGCAACGCTCTCCTCGCGCTCAGGAGCGAACTCGCCGCCGAGGAGGCGGTTCTCCTCTCCACCTGCAACCGGACCGAGGCCTACCTCTTCCCCGCGACGCGGGAACGGACGAGGGGGGCGCTCACCCGCCTCTTTCAGGAGAGGATCCGGGAGATAGACGGGGATCCGGCCCCGTACGCCTTCGAGAAGTGGGGCGCGGACGCCGTAAGCCACCTCCTCGCCGTCACCGCCGGCCTCGATGCGATGGTCACCGGGGAAGCCGAGATCCAGGGCCAGGTAAAGGATGCCTTCGAGCTCGCACAGTCCGTTCCCGCCTCCCCGCCCCTCGTGGGACCGGTGCTCACCCGCCTCTTCCAGACAGCGCTCGCGGCGGGGGGGCAGGTCAGGTCCGAGACCCGGATCGGGGAGGGGACTGCCTCGGTCGCCTCGGTCGCCGTCGAGCTTGCCGGGAAGATCTTCGGCTCCCTTCAGGGCAAGCGCGTCCTGATCCTCGGCGCGGGGATGACGGGGGAGCTCATCCTCACGGCGCTCGCACGGGAAGGCGTCGAGAGCGTCGCCGTCGCGAACCGGACGTACGACCGCGCCGTCCGCCTCGCCCGAAAGCACCACGGGCAGGCGGTTCCCTTCGACCGGATCCCGGAGATCCTCTCCACCGTCGACATCGTGCTGAGCAGCACGGCGGCCCCGCACCCCGTCCTCACGCGGGCCATCCTGAGCGAGTCATTCACGGTGCCGCGCCGCCGTCCGCTCCTCGTCATCGACATCGCGATTCCGAGGGATGTGGACCCCGCAGTGGGTGACGAGCCGGGGGTCTTTCTCTACAATGTGGACGATCTGAGGACGATCGTGGAGGAGCACGTCCAGCTGAGGGAGGAGGCGCTCCCGGAGGCCCGCGGCGTCCTCCGGGAGCACGGCCGGGCCTTTCTCGCATGGCATGCCTCGCTCGAGGTCGTGCCGGTGATTCAGGCGATGAGGGAGCGGGCGGGGAGAGTGAGGGCGTCCGAGCTCGGGCGGCTCTTTCGCGGACTCGCACACATCGGGCCCGAGGAGCGTGCCCAGGTGGAGGAGTTCGCTCGCCGCTTCCAGAACAAGCTGCTCCACGCACCCACGGCCCGGCTGAGGAAGGGGATGGCGGAGGGGGCGGGTCCCGAGCTCGTCGAGGCGGTACGTTTCCTCTACGGGATCGGGGAGGAGGAGGCCCCGCCGGGCGAGGGAGGGCCGAGGGCTCCCTCCCGCCGGCCGGACCGGGAAGCACAGGCGCTGTGAGCTGCATGGGGAGGGGACGTGCAAGGGGACGTGGCGCACGCGCACGAAGCGATTCGGCCCGTACCTGCGGGAGCTCCGAGAGCTGGGACCATGAAATGGAGCACTTCACGTTGACACGCATTCAGTATGGCTCCGGACCCGGGCCCGGCCGGTCGGCAACGCCCGGGCGGGTAGCGGGCCGGGGCGGAGGACCTTCCCGGTGAGCCTGTTCCTCTTGCAGGCCGGCCGGACCGTTCCCGAGAGCGCGTGGGACCTCGTCTGGGGGGGGACCTTCCCGACGAAGATCGTGCTCCTGGTGCTCGCCTCGTTCTCAATCACCTCCTGGGTCATCATCTTCTGGAAGTGGCGCGAGTTTCGCAGCGTACGCCTGGCCGGGGACCAGTTCCTGGACGCGGTCGACAGCTCCTCCGGACTCGAGGATGCGTACCGTGCGATCCTTACCCTCCCGGACTCTCCGTACGCGAGGGTGTTCCGTCAGGGGATGAACTTCTTCAGCGAGCTTCGGCCGGGTGGCCTCAAGGAAATCCCGGAGGAAGAGGGGCTTTCCCTCACGCAGCTCGAGGTCCTCCGCCTGGTGATGGAGAAGGAAGAGGCCGAAGAGCGAGACGACCTGGCCGTTGGACTCACCTGGCTGGCCGTCATCGGGTCGGTCAGTCCGCTCCTCGGGCTCATGGGTACGGTGATCGGGGTGATGAACGCCTTCCTCGGGATTGTGGTGACGGGCTCGACGAATATCGGCGCCGTCGCGCCCGGTGTGGCCGAAGCGCTCATCACGACGGTGGCCGGGCTCGCGGTCGCGATACCGGCCGTCATCTTCTACAATTTCTTCGTCGCCCGGCTGAACCTTGTCCTCGGCGAACTCGAGGGCTTCTCCTCCGAGTTCATCGGCGATCTCGCCCGGGAGGGGCAGGTATGAGTGTCGGGCGCAGGGGGCGCGGTGGCGTCCGACGGGGCGACCTCGGAGTGACTGCGGAGATCAACGTCACTTCTCTCATCGACGTGGCTTTCACGCTCCTCGTGATCTTCATCATCACGGCACCGATCCTTCAGGGCGGGATCGAGGTCCGGATCCCGGAGGCCGAGGTCGATCCGATCGGGCCGGCCGAAAACCCCTTCATCCTGAACATCGTGGAGGACGGAACCGTCGTGGTCGGCGAGACGCCGATCGATGCGGGGGAGTTTGCGGAGGTCTTCCCCCAGCTGTTCGCGGCGGCAGGCCCGTCGGAGATCTTCATCCGCGGGGACTCGCTCGCGATCTACGGACGGGTGCTGCCCGTGATCGGGATCGTCGCCGCGGTTACCCGCGAGGCGGGCGTCCCGTGGCGCCTCGTCGCCAGAGAGCTTCCCCCGCCGTGAATGGCCCGAGGACAGGCGTCCGCCCGGGGGGCGGCCTTCCGCCTGCGGGTCAGGGCACCTCCGGGCGAGCGGGCGTCGCCCGATGACGATGACGGAGCCCGGCCATGACCCCAGACGCCCGGGCCGGCGACCCGTCCTCCTCTCCGTCGGCCTCCACCTCTTTCTCGTCGCGGGGGCGTGGCTCACGGGCCGCGCCGGCGGGGAGGAGATCGAGTACGTGACGTATCAGATGCAGCTCATCACCGAGGCCGAACTCGAGGCCCTCGAGTCTCCGCCCCTCGTCGAGACGCCGAACCTCGCCCCGCCGGAGCCCGAGCCGGAGCCCGAACCCGAGCCGGAGCCCGAACCCGAGCCGGAGCCCGAACCCGAGCCGGAGCCCGAACCGGAGCCGGAGCCCGAGCCCGAACCCGAAGCCACCGAAGCGGCGGCGACGGACGAGCCCACTGCGGAGGCCGAGAGCGCCACCACGGAGGTGATGGCCGTCCGCATGGAGGGGCTGCGCCGGGACTATCCGGCCTATTACAATGAGATCGTTCGCGAGATCAATCGCTGCTTCCGGTGGACGGGCGGCGGCGACTGGAGAGCCGTGCTCCGGTTCGAGATCCGGGCCGACGGCCAGATCCCCGAGTCCTCGATCCAGATCTACACCCCGTCGGGGAGTGGGGCATTCAACGTCGAGGCCTTCGGGGCCGTGGCGTGTGCGGGTGCGGGGCGGCTCGGACCCCTCCCCCCGGACCTTCCCCTTGAGACGCTGGCGGTCCAGTTCACCTTCCAGCCCGCATGATGAAGCTCTGGCGAGTCCGCTTCGAGCGGGGGGAGGCGCGGGCACGCCGGTCCGGGAGGGCGCCACGCGGCGCTCCGTGATCCAACCACGGGAGTTGCAAATGAGTTCGAGAGTCGTGTGGTCGCTCCGCTCCCGGTCCTGTCTCGCACTCCTTTCGGCGCTCGCGTGCGGGGTCGGGCCGGCTACCTCGTCGGCGGGCGCCCAGGATGTGGAGGAGCACTTTCCCGGCGTCAGCCTCGGCCTCACGTACGAGACGCGGAGTCTCCCGGCGCTCGCAATCCAGCCCTTCACTGCACGGGCGGGCGGGGAAGCCCAGGCCGCCCAGGTGGAGAACCTGATCGCCCGGGACCTCCGCTACTCGGACCGTTTCGTCGTGATCGACGCGCTTCCCGCGTCGCTCGTCGCCGACGAGGTCGACTACACCCTGTGGGACGAGATCGGTGCGACGTGGCTCATCACGGGCCGGGTCGAGGGCGGCGGCGCGTCGGCGGTCCTGATCCTGGAGCTTCATGATGTGGTCTACCGTGAGGTCGTGGAGCGGGGGCGTTTTCGGATGCCCGAGACGGACGCGCCCGAGTTCCGGATGTCGGGCCACGCTGTCTCGGACTCGATCGTGCGCTGGGTGTTCGATGAGCCGGGGATCGCGGCGACCCGGATCGTCTTCTCGAGGCGGATGGACGACGGGAGCCAGGATCTCTGGGTCGTGGACTCGGACGGGGAGAACCTGCGCCGGCTGACGAGTCACCGCGGTGGTGAGCTCGGGGTGCCGATCTCCCTCACCCCCGACTGGTCCCCGGACGGGACCCGGGTCGTCTACACCTCGTACAAGGACGAGGGGCTTCCCCGGATCTACGAGCTCAACCTCCTCACTGGCGAGGAGAAGCCAGTGCCGACCCCGCGGCCCGGCGACTACATGTCTCCCGCCTATCACCCGGACGGGGACTTCGTCTACTTCGCGATCAACGGCGGGGGCTCGAGCGGGCTGTTTCGCTACGACCTCGCCCGAGGGTGCTGCTTCGAGAGCCTGACGCAGGGTCGAAGCGAGGACATCTCCCCCACCTTTTCCCCGGATGGTGCGACGGTGGCCTTCAACTCGAACCGGCTGGGGTCCGGGGCCCCGCAGATCTACCTGATGCCGGCTGATGCGTCCCGGCGCCCGGAGATCGTCTCCCCCTACGTCTACGGCACGCCGGGCTACTATACCTCCCCCGACTGGTCCCCGGTCGGCAACCGGATCGCCTATCACGGCCGCGTCGAGCGCCGGGGAGCCCATCAGATTCTCGTAGCGGAGCTGGACGCGGACAACCGTGTCCGGCAGACCTCGCAGATCACCTTCCAGGGGGTGAACGAGGACCCGAGCTGGGCACCGGACGGGCGCCACCTCGTCCACGTCGGCGAGCGCAACTACGGGTATGGACTCTTCATCACGGACCTCTTCACGGGGAATTCCCGCACCCTGGTTTCGGGGATCCGGCCGAACCCGCCGGCGTGGTCGCCCCCGCTTTCCCCCTGAGAGCGGGGTTCGATGCACTCGGGAGCCATTGCGTCCGGAGCCGTTTTTAGGTATATGGCAAGGTAGCCCTCTCCCCGATTCACGGTGCCCGGGCCGCTGTGGCCAGGGTTCGGCGGAGCGGTTCAGGGGAAATGTAGCCGGGCGTTCGGTGCGCTAGGTGTCAACCTTTTGCAATCAGGAGCATCAATGATGTATCGCAGACTTCTCGTCGTGTCTGTGGTTCTTGGAGGTCTGACTCTGGCTGCCTGCGGCAGCGAGCCGCCGCCGGAGCCTCCCGCACCCGAGCCTCAAGCGGCAGGCCCGGATCTCGACTCCCTGCGGGCGTACGAGGACTCGGTGCGGGCCGCTCAGGAGGCGGCGGCAAGGGCGGCAGCCGAGAGAGAGCGTGCGATCGCCGAGGCCCGGGAGATCCTGGAGCAGCGCGTCCACTTCGACTACGACGAGTCGGAGATCCGGGCCGATACCGAAGCGATCCTTCGCCAGAAGGTCGCGATCCTGCGCGCGAGCCCCGCGGTGCGGATCCGCCTCGAGGGCCACGCTGACGAGCGGGGCTCGGTCGAATACAACCAGGCGCTCGGAAACCGGCGGGCCCAGAGCGTGCTCGACTTCTTCACGCAGCAGGGGCTCATGGGCGGCGGATTCCAGACGACGTCGTTCGGGGAGGAACGACCCCTCGCGAATGGGGCCAACGAGACCGTGTGGGCCCAGAACCGGCGCGTCGAGTTCGTGATCACCGCCGGGGGCGGCTCGGTCAATCCCGCACAGTAGGCCGCGCTACACGGGCGTGACGGGGAGCCGAACACGGGCTTCCCGCTGATCCTTCCACGTCGCTGGCCGGGGGGACCCTCCTCCTCCCGGTCGGTGTAGCGTATCCCGGTTGTTGCGGAGGCGCGTCTTGCCTCCGTCGGGCCGCTGGCGAGAGGAGAGATCCCGGGCCATGAACCAAACGCTATCCTCCCCACGTGCGGGACGTCGCCGCCCCCTCCCCCGGCGGGGGCTCCTCGCTCTCGTGCCGTGCGTCCTTGTCGCGGGGTGCGCTACGAAGGGGGACGTGCGGGGGCTGCAGGAGGAGATCCGCGAGCTCTACTCCCAGCAGCAGCTCCTCCTCGGGCAGCTCCGGACGGCGCAGACGGATCAGGAGGTCCGGCTCATCGAGCTCACCTTGGACCTCCGGGACGAGCGGGGAGACATCGCCCGCCAGCTTGCGGGGATCACGGATCAGCTCCTTACGGTCCAGGAGCTCAGCGGTCTCTCCCAGCAGCAGCTGGCGGGTCTCAGGGACCAACTCGAGCGGGACCGGGCGCAGATGAGGTTCGCCCCGACCGATGGGCTCCTCCCGGGGACCGTCCCCGCGGCGGGCGATCAGGCGGGTGAGCTATATACCGCGGCGCTGACGCAGCTTCAGAGGGGGAGCCTCGGAGCGGCACGTCTGGGATTTCAGCAGGTCGTCGATCAGTTCGGCTCCCACGAGCTGGCGCCGGAGGCGAGGTATTATCTGGCAGAGATCCTCGAGCGCGAGGGGAGCCCCGAGGATGCGATCGAGGCGTTCCTCGAGATACAGGAGTTCCATCCGACGGCCGACCGGGTGCCCGACGCACTCTACCGGATCGGACTCATTCACCTGGAACTCGGCAATCCGGACGATGCAGAGCAGTTCTTCGAACGAGTCGTTAACACCTGGCCGGACTCGGACGCCTCGGAGCTGGCTCGTAGCGAGCTCAGGGATCTCTAGCCGCACTTTTTCGGCGCGCCCCGCCCCCCAAGCCGCCGCTTCCCGCCCGCCCGCCGCCGCTCTCTCTCCCGGCCGTGAGGGGCGTGGCCATGCCCTGGCGAGGGCCGCCCCGTCCCTCGGGTAGCCTTCATGCCGCGTCCCCGCTCGAACGCTCTCGGCGAGATGCCCTTCCTCGATCACCTCGAGGAGCTCCGGTGGCGGATCTTCTACATCCTGATCTCGGTGGGGATCGGCACGGTCGTAGGGTTCCTCATCGTCCAGTACCTCGGGGTTCTCGAGATCCTGATCCGCCCGATTCGCCCCATGCTCCAGACGGGGGAGCTCGCATACTTCAGTCCGGCGACTCCGTTCTTCATCACCCTCAAGCTCGCCGTTGTCGTGGGGATCCTCCTCGCCCTCCCGATCGTCGTCTATCAACTCTGGGCCTTCCTCTCGCCCGGCCTCAGGCACGAGGAGAAGCGGGTCATCATCCCGAGCCTCTACTTCAGCCTGGTCCTCTTCTGCCTGGGGGTCGCGATGGCGTACTTCTTCGTGCTCCCCATCGCGCTCATCTTCCTGGCGGGCTTTCAGCAGCAGTTCCTCGTGCCCACGATCGAGGTCGGGGAGTACCTGACCTTCGTGACCCGTATCCTCATCGCCTTCGGCGCCGTCTTTCAGCTCCCTGTCGTCGTCATGATCCTGTCAGTGATGGAGATCGTGACGCCCGCCTTCATGCGACGAACGCGCCGCCACTCGATCGTTGCGATGACTGTTCTGGCCTCGCTCCTGACCCCGGGTGATATTGCCTCGACGTTCCTCATGATGGCCCCGATGCTCCTCCTTTACGAGCTCAGCATCATGATCTCGCAGATGATCTACCGACGGAAGGCGGCGCGGGAAGAGGGCCTTTCCCCGTCGGACGAGCCGCCGGAAGGCGCGGTAGAGGCGTTCGGGCCGTGACGCCTTCCACGGTCCGGGCGGAGTTCCTCCGGCGGATCGTTCTCGCGGGAGGCCTCCTCTTCCTCCCTGCCCTTCACCCGCTCCTCGGCCAGGTGCCTGAGGGCGAGACGGTAGCCGGGCCGGACTCGATCCGTGCATTCGTGCTTGAGCGCCTTCGCCAGGCGGCCGTGGATCCGGAGGCGGAGGCGGACTCGAGCTCGGCTGCGGGGATGCCCGCCTCGCCCGGGGAAGAGCCGGAGGACACCCCCCCGCCGGAGCTCCCTCCCGGGGCGGACCAGATCATGCAGGCACTCGTTGGGCTCGAGGGCTTCAGCGCCGCGACCTACCAGGGCGAGCGGGCCGTGTTCGATGCGGGGACGCGGCGCCTCGTCCTCTCGGGCACAGAGGAGTCGCGCGCCTTCTTCTCCGGACAGGGAGTCCGGCTCGAGGCCGATACATCGATCACGTACGAGGACCGGGAGGGGATGGTGCGGACCCGGGGCACCACGGAGCTGATCTCCGATACGAACGAGCCCCTTCGAAGCGAGCTCCTGATCTACGACCTGCGGGCCGAGAGGGGGACGGCCGTCGGAGCCGAGACCACCTACTCCGAGGGTGCGCAGTGGATCGTTCAGGGCGATCTGGATTCGGTGGAGCAGGGTCGCCTCTTCGGGAGCTCCGCGCGCTTCACGACGTGCGAGCTCGAGGATCCGCACTCCTACTTCCAGGCGCGCGAGCTGAAGGTGATCGGCGGGCAGGTCCTCGTGGCCCGCTCCGTTCGCATGTACATCGACGACGTGCCGATCTTCTGGCTTCCCTTCATCGCGCAGAACCTGGGGAGCGGGCGCGCGAGCGGGATCCTGACGCCGACCTTCTCGATCAACGACATCGTGCGGACCTCCTCCGGCTACAACCGGAGGGTCTCGAACCTCGGTTACTACTGGGCCATGAGCGACTACACCGACGTGATGCTCGCCATGGACTGGTTCTCGGAGAACTACACGGCGCTTCAGGGGGGGCTCCGCTACCGGTGGGCGCGGCAGTTCCTCGACGGGACAGTGAACGTCAAGCGCTATTGGCAGACCTCGGGCTCGGCACAGTTCGCGCTCGATACGAACCACCGCTGGGAGGCTTCCGAGCAGATGCAGCTCCGGGCGTCGGGGCGCTTCGTTACCACGGCCGACTTCGTCCGCCGCAACTCCTACAACCCGAGGGAGGCGGTCTCCACGGTAGACTCGGATGCGAGCCTGAATCGCCGCTTCGGGTGGGGGCAGTTCACCGTCGGATCGAGCCGCAAGCAATACCTGAACGAGGAGGACCGGACTGAGGCGACGCTCCCCTCGGCGAGACTCGCACTTTCCACGATGACGCTCTTCGGGGCGCCGGCGCAGACCGCCCGCTGGTACAACAACGTCTCGGTGAGCGGATCGATGAGCTTGGACCGTCGCCTTGCGGGGCGCCCGGCGCAGCCCGACACCGCGTTCGCCCTGCGGCGGGCCTCCGAGGTGCGGACCGAGGGCACGGCGAGCGGGAGCATGAGCCTCGGCGACCTGTCGGTCCGCGGCGCCCTCCGAACGCGGGAGACGATCTTCGAGGACGTGCCGGCCCCGTTTTTCTCACCGGTCGAGGATCCCCCGATCGGGGGCCTGCCCACCCTCCCCGGCGGGCGGGGGGATTTCCGGACCGGATCGGTCAACTGGTCCGCGGGGCTCTCCTACCAGCAGCGGCTGATCGGATCGACGACGCTGACCCCGAACGTCGCCATCGAGAGCTCGATGATGAGGGTGGACTCGATTCTCGAGGCGAAGGAGTTCGTGGCGGGCCCGAGGCGGGTTCGAGCCGGCGTCAGCCTCCAGACCGACATCTACGGGTTCTATCCGGGGATCGGCAACTTCGAGGCGATACGCCACAAGGTCACGCCCTCGCTCAGCTGGTCGTACGCACCGCAAGTCGTCTCGACCGATCTCCAGGGCCGCGTATTCGGGGCCACGGTGGCCCGGACCCAGAACATCGTCACCTTCGGGTTCAACCAGACGTGGGAGGCGAAGGTGAACGAGCCGGAGCCGGAACCTCTCCCCGTGGAAGTCGATGCGGCGGCCGGGGACGCCGGCACCCCGCCCGTAGCAGCGGACACGACGGCGGGCACCGTCGGCGATCCTCCCGGTGCTGCCGCGGATCCCGCGCTTGTGCCACCGGGCGACGGGGAGGTACTCGCCGAAGCGGGGGCGCCGGACTTGGCGGGGCCGGACGACGACGGGCTCCGCCGCCTCCCGGCTTCCCGCAACGTCGTTCTCCTCGGCCTGCAGACGAACGCGCTCTCCTACGACGTGATCGAGGCGGATTCGACGGGGAACTTCGTCGACGGGTTCACGACGATGAGCGTGACGAACCGGGTGATCTCCGACTACCTGAGGGAGCTCAACCTCTCGTTCACCCACGAACTCTTCGACGACTCGGCGCGGCTGGAGGGTGGGGAGCGAAAGTTCAGCCCGCACCTCTCTCAGCTCTCCCTCGGGTTCTCCCTCGATGGCGAGTCCGAGTTCCTCCGGTCGATCGGGGGGTTCTTTGGGATCGAGCCCAGCCCCGAGCCGGCAGCCGAGCCGGAGCCCGCCCCCGAGGAGGTGGATCCGGAACTCGAGGCAGCCGAGCCGCCCCTCGCTCAGTTCGCCGGGTTCGATTCGGACCGGGTGATCCCGAGCGAGGATCCCTTCGATTCGGGGCCGCGGGGCACGGGGTGGCGTGCGGATGTGAGCTATTCGCTGAACCGGCCCCGGGGCTCGGCGCGGGGGAGCCGTCTTAGGGCACAGATGGTGCAGGGCCGCCTTTCCTTTACTCCCTCTCCGAGCTGGACAGTCGACTGGTCCACCGCCTATGACGTGGAGGCCCGCCGCTTCAACGACCACGTCGTGAGTCTTGTCCGCGACCTGCACGAATGGGAGGCGCGCTTCGGATTCGTGCAGACGGCGACCGGAAACTGGTCCTTTCAGTTCGAGGTCGCGTTGCGGGCGAATCAGGATCTGAGGTTCGACTACCTGCAGAGGAGCGCCAATACAGGCGCTGGCGGCCGGAACCGCTTCCCCGCCTTCTGAGCGCCGCCCGTTCGGGGCGCCCCTGGCGTGCCCGCCGGGGGGTGAGCCGGAGAGGAATCGAGCGGAAGCCCCGGGCGCGGTCTCGACCGAAGGCCCGGAGGACCGGATCGGTGACGTCCGCCGCGAGGAGGCCGGGCCGGATCCTCCTCAGCGCGCCCCCCGGCCGGCGCCGGCTGCATGTGTACCCACAGGGTCCATCGATCCCTGCCCTGGCCCCGCGCCCCCGCTTCGCGGGCCCCTCCCGGCGCCCGCCCTCCGCTCGGCAGATCCTGTTACCGTCGCTTGTTTCGGGGTACGGGCCGGGTTAGCTTCGCGGCTATGGTACCCGTTCTGGAGGCGGTGCCGAACCTCAGCGCGGGACGGGACCCGGAGTTCCTGGATCGCGTGGTCCGCGCGGTGTCGGACGCGGGCGCGGAAGTCCTCGACGCATCGGCGGACGCGGACCACAACCGAGCTGTCGTCACGTACGTCGGAACGCCGGACGCGGTGGAGGACGCGGCGGTGGCAACCGCGCACATCGCGGTCGAAGCGATCGATCTCGGGGCCCACGAGGGCGTCCACCCCAGGGTCGGTGCCCTTGACGTCCTTCCCTTCGTGCCCCTTCTCGGCCTGACCATCGAGGATGCGCGCGCCTCTGCACACCGGGTGGGGGAACGGATCGGCCGTGAGGTAGGTGTACCCGTCTACTTCTACGCCGATGCCGCGGAGCCTCGCGGGCGGAGTCTCGCGGAGCTCAGGCGGGGAGGCTTCGAGGCTCTCGTGCGGGGCTTTCCCGCGGACCGGTGCCCGGACATCCTCCCGGCGGGTTGGGCCGAACCGGGCGCCCATCCCACGGCGGGCGTCACATGTGTCGGCGCACGTGCGCTCCTGCTCGCGTGGAATGTCGAGGTCGAGGGGATTGCGATGGAGGTGCTCCACCGGATCGTCGGCGAGCTGAGAGAGGCGGGTGGCGGATTTCGGGGACTCCGCGCCCTGGCCTTCCTCCTTCCCGCGAAGGGGCGGCTTCAGCTCTCGATGAATCTCGAGGATGTGTGGAACCGGAGACCGTTCGCCGTGTTTCGAGAGGTCGAGCGTCGCATTCGTTCCGCGGGAGGGAGCGTCGTTGGCACCGAGGTCGTGGGAATGGTACCCGGAGGGCTGGTCTTCGATGCCGGTGCGGATCGGCTCTCCCTCCTGCGTCGAGATCCTTCCCGCCTCCTCATTCCCCGTCTCCTCCTCCACGCGCTCGGCCAGCTCTCCGGGGAGGCCGAGGCGCTGGCCTCGGCGCTGGGCGGGCCGGCCGGAGAGACCCGCGACGTGGCCGGGCGTCTGGCGACCGACCTCGCCGAGCTCGGGTGGTGGATCGAGCGGGGCGGGCGGTGAAGCTCGGTCCGGCGGGCAGGGATGCCGTGTCGAGTCACGCACCGACGCTACCCGTCCGTTCCCGTGGGACGGACGCCGCGAGGTCGGGTGCGGGCGACTCCGCCGGTCCCCCGCCTCCCCCGTCGACTGCATCGCCAGAGCTGAGCTCCGATCGACGTTGCCGCGCGGCCACGGCCGCCCAACTGACTTAGCGCGATAACCACGCCGGCGACCCGAATGGCCCAGCCCCGATCCACTCCCCTTCCCGCAGCTCCCGTGCTCTCCGAGCTCCAGGAGCCCGTGCGGGAAGGGCTCGACCGGGTGGCTGGCGAGATTCGGCGGATCATCTCCTCCGACTTCGATCTGCACGAGGAGGTCAACGACCACCTGCTTACCGTGCGCGGCAAGCTCTTCCGCCCGACGCTCCTCCTCCTGGTGAGCGAAGTCGGAGAGCGCCCACACCCCGATGCGCTCCCTCTCGCAGCGGTCGTCGAGCTGGTGCACCTGGCGACGCTGGTCCACGACGACGCGGTCGATCACTCGGTACTGCGGCGGGGTCTCCCGACAGTCAATCACCTCTGGAACCACCAGGTCGCGATCATCACCGGCGACTTCCTCTTCTCCCGTTCCGTGATGGAGCTTTCACGGATCGGCCGGCTCGAGGCCGTCGGTGCGATTGCGAGAGCATCGAACGAGATGAGCGTCGGTGAGCTTCGGCAGCTCGTCTCGTACGACGCTCTCGGCTTCAGCGAAGAGGACTACCATCGTCTCATCGCGTGCAAGACCGCTTCCCTCATGTCGGCGGTGTGCGATATGGGTGCCCTTGTCGGCATCGAAGAGCACCGGGAGGACTTCCGGACCTTCGGCCACGCGATCGGCATGGCCTTTCAGATCGCCGATGACCTGCTAGACTATGAGGGGAGCGAGGAGCGCACCGGCAAACCGGTGGGCCACGACCTGCGTGAGCGGAAGGTCACCCTCCCGCTCATCGAGGCGATGCGGCGCGCCAGTCCCACAGAGCGCGAAGAGGTTCGGGACTACTTCACGAGACTCGATCCCTCGGACGAGGAGATCGGGGCCGTCGTGAGTCTCGTCCGAAGTCTGGGCGGGCTCGAGTACGCCCGGGCGCGTGCGGAGGCGTTCGCGGCCCGTGCGGAGGCCGCCCTCGATCGGATCCCCGAAGGCGGCGAGGCGATCGAGTCCCTCCGGGGCGCGATCCGCTACGCGGTCGAGCGGACTCGGTGACGCGTACGCTGCCGGCAACCCCGTGGGGATCGTCCATGCCAGGAGCTCTGATGATGTTGGAAACTGCGGGTTCCGCCCGGATCCGGGCGTGCGAGAGGAGTGACGGGTGAGTACCCTTCTCGAGGGCCGGCCCAAGTCCGTGTCGCGTCTCGTCTGGACGCTCGTCCTGGGATTCTTCCTGGGTGGCCTCATGACCGTGCTGGCCGAGGCGTTCGTGCCGGAGAGCGCTTCCCGGGACTTCCTGGTGACCGCCGTCACGGCCTCCATCGGGCCCGTGCACCTGGAACTGGTCGCCGTGGGCATTACCCTCGGGCCGCTCACGCTGAACCTGAACGTACTTACGCTGGCGGGGATCGGTGCGGTCGCCCTCGTGGCCCGCTCCTGGATGTGATATGATGATGGTGCTGATGCTAAGGGTGAAGCTTCATTCGCCCAGGGAGGGATAATCGCATGTTCGGTGGTCTAGGGATGTGGGAGATCATGCTGATCTTCCTGGTCGTGCTTCTTCTGTTCGGAGCGAAGAGGCTGCCCGAGATCGGATCCTCGCTCGGGAAGGGTATCCGGGAGTTCAAGAGCTCGATCCGCGAGATCGAGGGGGAGCTGAAGGTCCCGGCCGATCCCCCCCGCGTCGCGAGGGCTCCGGCTCCCGAGCGTCCGAAGCAGGAGGAGGCGGGCGAGGGTTCGGACGGAGAACCGCGGCGCCTTACGACGAGCCAGTGAGGAGGGCCGACTCGCCACGCGCGCATGACCCGGGGCGAGTCGGCCCTGGCCCGCGGATCCCTCGTGGTCGGATCCCTGAGGTCTAGAAGAACATCGGGGGCTGGACCCCCTGCTCGGCCTGTTCCTCCGCCGCCTCGAAGTACGCGTCCCGGTTGTCGACGATCGGCGTAGAAGCGCGAAGCCCTTCGAGCCACTCGTCGAGGCGCGCCTGCTGTATGGCCGCCGTGACCTGCGCGCGTTGCGCCTCCCGCTGCTCTTCCCACTCGGCTTCGCCTGCCTCGGTCCTCTCCTCCACCCTGAGGAGGAGTACGCGGCCGAGCGCGGTCACGGGGCCTGCCACTTCGCCCGGCGGCGTTCCGAAGACGGCTCCGACGGCGGGGCCGGACTGGCCGAGACCCGGAACGAACGCCTCGCGCGTGAAGGGTCCGGCCGTCTGGACTTCGAGGCCGAGCTGCTCCGCGAGGCCCTCGAGCATCGAGGAACCGCTCACGAGCTCGTCGCGCCAGGTGTGCGCCTCCTCGAGCGCCAATTGGATCTTCTGCTCCGTCTGCAGGTTTCCGCGGATCTCCTCGGTGACCCGCTCCAGGGTGAGGGTGCCCGCCGGCGACTCGTCGAGGAGCTCGATTAGGTAGAAGACCGTCTCCGTCTCGAAGACGGGACTCACCACTCCGGCGTCATCGTCTTCGACGAAGACCCAGTCCACGGCCTCCGAGGCGTCCCCCACCCCCGCGAGGACGGCGAATTCCTCCTCGATCTCTCCTTCCCGCACCGTAAGGCCGAATGCGGCCGCCGCCTCCCTGAGCGGCTGATTCTCGGCGAGCGTCTCGAGAGAGTCGGCCCGGGTCAGGAGCCCGACCTCGGCCTCGTCCGTCAACTCGATCGGGAGCAGGATGTGGCGCGCATCGGCCTCGTCCGCCTCCTCGTCGCGGGACAGGACCTCGATCAGATGGATGCCGAACCCCGTCAGGACCGGTTCGCTCAACTCGCCGATCGGGAGGGCGAAGGCCACGGAGTCGAGGGGGGGCACCATCATCCCCCGCCCGAATGTGCCGAGGGAGCCACTCGCGTCGCGTGAGCCCGGATCCATGCTCTCGCGAAGCGCGACGTCTCCGAACTCGGCCCCGTCGAGGATCTCCGCCCGGATCTCCCGGGCGCGCTCGAAGGCGGCTGCCGTGTCGGAGGCCGAAGGCGC
This sequence comes from Longimicrobiales bacterium, assembly GCA_965218255.1. GTDB lineage: Bacteria > Gemmatimonadota > Gemmatimonadetes > Longimicrobiales > Gaopeijiaceae > JAAXGI01. The sequence goes on from CBDCKJ010000002.1 coordinate 394,316, forward strand.
CTTCTCGAAGTAGGAATAGAGCACCTGGGCACGGGCCGGCACCTCGAATTCCTCCGGGTTCTCCCGGTAGTAGCGCTCGACCTCCTCGTCCGAGACGGTGACCGACGCGTCGTCGACCCGCTCATCAGGAGTGATGGAGAGGAAGGAGACGGTCACCTCCTCGGTCTGCGCTCGCCACCGCTCCCACAGCTCGCTGTCCGGCACGAATACGTTCGACGTGACCTGCCGGATCAGCTTGTTGCGAGGGAGGAGACTTCGGTAATAGAGCTCGAGCTGCTGGAGGAAGATGGGGTCCTGGCCGGCTTCGTCCAGGAACCTCTGGTACAGGACGAGGTCGAACTGACCCTGCTCGTTCTGGAAGGCGGGATCGAGCTGGAACTCGGGCGGGGGAGAGAGCCGGGCGGCTTGGCGGATCTCGTTGTCGCTCACGCGGATTCGCCGCCGTGACATCTCGCGCTCGATCAGGATCTGGTCGACCACCTGTGCCCACGCTTCGTCCTCGATTTCCCGATTCTGCTGCGTCGTGATCGGCTGTTCCTGCGACTGGGAGCGCTGGTCGTAGAGGTTGCGATAGGCGTTCTGCCACTCGAGGACGGAGACGGCCCGGCCGCCGACGCGCCCGAGCGTTCCGGAAACCGTGCGGCCCGTCACGTCCATCCCCCACTGGAAGACCATGAGCGCGACGAAAGCGAGCGCCGTCACCAGCATGATGATCTTCGTGTTCTGCCGCATCTGCCGCATCAACATACGGCGCGCTCCTTTGGGATCGATGTCCTGCCGGATGAGGTCCCTTGATCCCCGGTTCCCCACAGTAGCGAAGAGGCTCCCGGGCCTCCCCCGACTCCGAAGGGGAGCAGGGCCGGAAAGCTAACCCGACGGCCGGGGCGCTTCAACCACCGGCAGTCTCTCTCCGACGCCCCGTGTGCCCGGCGGTTGCCCCGGGCCGTCTTTCCCTTGATTGACGTTCCCCCGTGGCCGTACTTTTCCATCCATCTTGCCCAAGTGTCCCTATTTGCCTCCTGTCGTCGACGGTTGGGAAGGCCCCGCTTGTCCGAACCCCTGAACGAAGAAATCCGGTACCTTCGCGCGAGCTTCTGGTCCGAGCGCGATCCCGAGGGTCGCGTGTTCGCGCCGCTCGCGGATGCCTACCTTCGGTCTGGAGAGGTGGGGGAGGCCGAGGAGCTGGTTCGGGAAGGGCTCGGGCGGCACCCGGACTTCGCCACCGGCCACCTTGTGGCGGCGCGGGTCGCCCGGGCGCGGGGAGACGTGGCGAAGATGCGCGAGCACGCCGATCGGGTCATCGAGCTCGATGCGGGCAATGCGCTCGCCCGTATCCAGCGTGCGGCCGTCTCCGCCCGGGACGGGGACCGTTCGGCGGCGCTTGCCGATCTCAGGAGCGCAGCCAGCGTCACCCCGGGAGGCGTCGAGGCATTTGCCCGCCTCGCGGACCTGGAGGCGGTCCCGGAGGTCGGCGAGTTGATCGGAACCGTCGTGGCCGAGCACGCGGGAAGGGTGGGCGGCGAGGGCACGCCCGGGGACGGCCTGGTGTCGGAGGCGGAGGTCGCCTTTCTGGGGGGCTCATTCGTCACCCGAACGATGGGCGATCTGTACGCGAGCCAGGGACTGATGGAGCGAGCCGCCGAGGTCTACGAGTACCTGGTCCGGGCCGATCCCGAAAACGCCGAGCTGGTCGCGAGGCTCGATGCACTCAGGGCCCCGCCGCCCGCGGAAGCGCCCCCCGGCGCCCCCCCGGAGGCGGATTCCCCGGTGGCCGATTACTTCGAAGAGCTCCTCGCGTGGGAGCCGGGTGCTCCGCATGTCGAGGAACCCGCGACCCCCGCGGGCGCCGGTCGCAACCCCGTACCCACGGCCGGCAGCGAGGCCGGAGCTTCACCAGAGCCGACAGCTCCTTCCGGTCCCCCGGAAACGGCCGTGTCGCGACCGGCGGGAGTGGACGAGTTCACCCGCTGGCTCGAGGGCCTTCAGTCATGAGAATCGGAGTGATCCACGGACCCAACCTCCAGCTCCTCGGAAAGCGAGAGCCGGAGGTGTACGGATACGACTCTCTCGAGGACGTGGACCGGGCGCTCGCCCGCCTAGCGCAGGAGCTCGGGGTGGCGCTCGAGACGATCCAGTCGAACCATGAGGGGGAGATCATCGACTTCATCTCCGATGCAGCCGCGCGGGTCGCGGGATTCGTGATCAATCCCGGGGGTTTCACCCACACTTCAGTCGTTCTTCGCGACGCCCTGGTCGGCGTCGAGCGCCCCTTCGTGGAGGTGCATCTCTCCAATACCCAGAGCCGCGAACGCTTCCGACGGCACTCATACCTCTCTCCGGTCGCGAGCGGGGTGGTGTTGGGTTTCGGGCTCGACAGCTATCTTCTCGGGCTCGAGGGCCTCGTGCGACGACTGTCCGAGGACTAGAGGCACAGTCCCCTTCGCAATTCACAAGATCCCTTCAGTCTCGGATCCACGGCATGGCATCGACCGCGGACTTCAGGAATGGCATGGTGCTCGAGATCGACTCGGGGCTATGGGCAATCAGCTACTTCCAGCACGTGAAGCCCGGGAAGGGCGGAGCCTTCGTCCGAACGAAGCTCAAGAACGTCCTGACCGGGCAGGTTGTGGACAAGACGTTCCGTGCGGGCGAGAAGGTCACGAGCGTTCGGCTCCTGCGCCGGCCCGTCAACTACAGCTACACCGATGGTCAGCTCTATTACTTTATGGATCAGGAGAGCTTCGAGATGATTCCCATCTCGGGTGGCATGATCGGCAAGGACCAGCTCAAGTACCTCAAGGAGAACATGCAGTGCGAGGGACTCGTCCACGACGGCACCGTGATAGCGGTCGAGCTCCCCGATTTCGTTGAGCTCGCCGTGACGCATACGGACCCAGGGTTGAGGGGCGATACCGCCCAGGGCGGGAGCAAGCCGGCCACCCTCGAGACGGGGGCCGAGATCCAGGTCCCGCTGTTCATCGAGACGGGCAACGTCATCAAAGTGGACCGGCGTGAGCACAAGTACCTCGAGAGGGTGTAATGATCGAACTCGAGTTCATCGAGCGTCTGATCCGCACGCTGGACGAGAGTGGCCTCGATCACGTCGAGATCGAGCAGGGAGACGCGCGGCTGAGGATCTCCCGGAGTCCTCCCGCGGTGTGGGGCCGGGGGTCCGGCAAACCTCCAGACGTCTCCCTGTCCCCCATTGCTGCCGGCGAGAGCGCCCGCCCGGGGGCGATCTCCGGGGCCGGGTCGGGAGCGGATGCGCCGGGATTGAGCCCCGGTTGGGTCGAGGTTCCCTCGCCGATGGTCGGGACCTTCTACGCCTCCCCGTCCCCGGGGGCCGATCCGTTCGTCCAGATCGGAAGCGAGGTTTCCCCGGGAGATGTCCTCTGCATCATCGAGGCGATGAAGCTCATGAACGAGTTCGAGGCCGAAATCGGTGGCCGGATCGGGGACGTCTGCGTGCGGGACGGCGAGCCGGTGGAGTTCGGCCAGATTCTCTTTCGCGTAGAACCCTCCTGACGCCCCGCCCGCCGGGGAGCCTCGAGTGTTCAAGAAAGTCCTGATCGCAAACCGGGGAGAGATTGCCCTCCGCGTGATTCGCGCGTGCCAGGAGCTTGGGGTGGCGACGGTCGCAGTCTACTCCGAGGTGGATGCGGAGTCGCTTCACGTGCGCTTTGCGGATGAGGACGTCTGTATCGGTCCGGCACGCTCCGCGGAGTCGTATCTGAACATCCCGCGGATCCTGGCGGCAGCGGAGATCACGGGGGCCGAGGCGATCCATCCAGGTTACGGGTTTCTCGCCGAGAATGCGGAATTTGCGGAGTTCTGCACCCTCACGGGGTTCACCTTCATCGGGCCGTCCGCCGGACAGATCCGGGCGATGGGAGACAAGGCCGTGGCGCGGCGCACGATGATCGAGGCGAACGTGCCTGTCGTCCTCGGTTCGGAGGGTGCAGTGACGGGGGTGGAGGACGCGGTGCGACTTGCAGAGTCGATCGGATACCCCGTGCTCATCAAGGCCTCGGCGGGGGGCGGAGGGAAGGGGATGCGGGTAGCCGGGGCGGCCGAGTCCCTTCCCCGATGCTTCGAGGCCGCCAGCAACGAGGCGGCCTCCGCCTTCGGTAACGCGGCGGTCTATCTCGAGCGCTACATCAACCGGCCCAGGCATGTGGAAATCCAGGTCTTCGGGGACACGCACGGCAGGATCGTGCACCTTGGGGAGAGGGACTGCTCCGTCCAGCGCCGGCACCAGAAGCTCGTCGAGGAGGCCCCTTCCCCCGCGGTGACGCCGGAGCTGAGGGCAGAGATGGGAGAGGTTGCGGTCCGGGCCGCCGAAGCGATCGGGTACGTCGGGGCCGGTACCGTCGAGTTTCTCCTGGACCCGGAGGGGTCGTACTTCTTTATCGAGATGAACACGCGAATTCAGGTGGAGCACCCCGTGACCGAGGTGACGACGGGCTTCGATCTGGTGAAGGAGCAGATCCGGGTCGCTGCGGGCGAGCCCCTGTCGTTCCCGGACGAGCCGGTGGTACTTCGCGGTCACGCGCTAGAGTTTCGCGTCAACGCCGAGGATCCGGGACGGGGATTCCAGCCCTCGCCTGGCCAGGTGACGACCTTCCATCCTCCGGGCGGGCCCGGGGTGCGGCTCGATACCCACGTATACGCCGGATACCATGTACCCCCGTACTACGATTCTCTCCTTGCAAAGCTGATCGTAAGCGGGGAGACCCGCGAGGAGGCGCTCGTCCGGGCGAAGTATGCGCTCGGCTCGTTCGTTGTCGAGGGGATCCCCACGACGATCGGTTTCCTCGGAACACTTGTTCGCCATCCCGACTTTCGACGGGGCGAGATCGACACCCACTTCGTGGGACGTGTCCTGGAAGCATGAAGATCGAGAGCTATTTCGCCCCCTGGGAAGTCGATCCCGCCAACGTCGTTGGCGCGACCGCGGTCGTGATCGATGTGATCCGCGTGACTTCCACGATCCTGGAAGCGCTTGCGGCCGGGGCTGACGGCGTGTATCCAGCGGCCTCGAGCGAGGAGGCCGTCCGCCTCGCCAAGTCGTTAGGTCGGGAGGACTCCCTCCTCTGCGGCGAGCGCCATGGGCTGAAGATCGAGGGATTCGACCTGGGGAACTCGCCTCTCGAGTTCACCCCGGAGCGGGTCGGGGGCAGGAGGCTCGTGATGACCACGACGAACGGGACGCGGGCCATGATGGCCGCCGAGAAGGCGGACCGGGTCCTGATTGCTGCCCTGACGAATCTTTCCGCCGTGAGCCGCGCGGTGGCTGACGCCGACCGAGTCGTCTTCATCTGCGCGGGAAAGGAGGGCCGATTCTCCACCGATGACACCCTCTGCGCGGGAATGATCGTCGCAAAGCTGACCGAAATCCGCGGGGAGAAGCCGGCTCTCGACGATGCATCCCGGGCAGCTCTCACGCTCGCGGGGTGCGAGACGGTGACGCCGGCACTCCTTCGGGAGACGGCCGCGGGGGCGGCGCTGGTCAAGATCGGCTTTGGCGCCGATCTTGAACTGTGTGGCAAGATCGACCGGCACGCCCTTGCCCCGGAGATGAAACACCGGACGATTTCTCTCCCGGGGTAGGGACCGCAGCCGTCACCCGCTGCCTTCACTCCGGCGATCCGAGATGCTTGGGCCCGAAAAGAGGCGAGAAATCATCGGAGTCGGGGTCCTTGCCCTCGGACTTCTGGTACTCCTCACCCTCGTGCCGCCCCCGCGGCTCGGCCCCGCCGCCTCCGCGTGGTTCCCCTCCGGCAACGTCATGGGTCCCATGGGGGCGCTGATACGGGTGGGGACGACCTTCGTCCTGGGGCTCGCCGCGTGGCTCATCCCTCTCATCATCGGGCTGACGGGGATCTACCTCGCGGGCTGGTCCGAGCGGGAGCGCTGGGCCCGGATCGCCGTCTTCACGGCCGGCCTCGTCTTCCTCCTCCCGGTCCTCGCCCACGTCACGGATCCGGACGGGACGGGGGCCGGCTGGATCGGGGGCGTGCTCGGCCGACCCCTCGTCCGGGCGGCTGGTACCTTCGGGGCCGCCTTCATACTCTTCGTCCTCTTCGTCCTCCTCTGGCTCACCACCGCCGGGATCGAGCCCGTAAGGCGCCTCGCGAGTTTGCTCGGGCGGTACACCGCCGCTGGCTGGAGGCTTCTCGCCAGGCGTACGGGCGAGCCTCCCGGCGGCGGGGACGGTGACGCACCCCCTCCCGGGGAGCGGCCCGCGGACGAGGATCCGCCCGCGCCCGCGCCGTCTCCTCGCTCCCTTCCGGAGGCGGTGCCCGACGGAGGTGTCTCCGCGGCGCCAGCGGACGAGTCCCGCAGCGCGCGGCGCTCTTCCGAACGCGGCGGCGGGGACACGGGGTCGCCTGAGGAATCATCCGTACTTCCGCCGATAGACCTCCTGAAGCCGGGGAAGGGGAGGCACCTGTTGAAGATGGAGCGCGAGCTCGACGCCCTGGGCCAAGCCCTCGTCGAGAAGCTTCGGACTTTCAACGTGGACGGCGAGCTCGTCGGCCGCACGACGGGTCCGGTGGTAACGCAGTTCGAGGTGGTCCCTGCGCCCGGTGTCAAGGTGAACCGCATCGTGAACCTGGACCGTGACCTGGCGCTCGCGATGCGGGCGCGAACGGTGAGGATCGTGGCGCCGATTCCCGGGAAGGGGGCCGTCGGGGTGGAGATCCCGAACCCGGTTCCGACGACGGTCCAGGTCAGGGAGTTGCTCGAGAGTGGCAACTTCCTGGGTACGCGTGCAGATCTCCCGCTCGCACTCGGGAGGGACCTTCACGGGGCATCGTACGTGGCGGACCTCGCGAAAATGCCGCACTGCCTGATCGCGGGGGCCACCGGCTCGGGGAAGTCCGTCTGCCTGAACACGGTCATCACCTCGCTCGTCTACCGGCACACGCCGGAGACCCTCCGGCTCCTCCTCGTGGACCCGAAGATGGTGGAACTCAGCACATACGGGGATCTCCCGCACCTCCGCCATCCCGTCGTCACGGAGCCGAAGGAGGCCGCCGGGGTCCTCAAGTGGGCGTTGATGGAGATGGAGTGGCGCTACGCCCTCCTCTCCGCGAACGGCCTCCGCTCGATCGGGGAATTCAATCGACGCGTGCGCGAGGGGCAGCCGCTGCGGCGCGTCGAACCGGAGGGCCCGCAGGATGATCCGGATCGCTGGCTCTACGGCGAGGGGATCCTCCCCTTCGTCGTGCTCGTGGTGGACGAGCTCGCGGACCTCATGATGAGCGTCCAGAGCGAGGTCGAAAAACCGCTCACCCAGATTGCCCAGAAGGCCCGGGCGATCGGGCTTCACCTCCTCGTCGCCACGCAGCGTCCCTCGGTGAACGTGATCACCGGACTCATCAAGGCGAACTTCCCGTGCCGGATCGCCTTTCGCGTCGCGTCGAAGACGGACTCGAGGACGATTCTGGATCAGAACGGCGCCGACGCGCTCCTCGGAAATGGCGACATGCTCTTCCTCCCACCGGGCCAGAGCGTCCCGATCCGGATGCAGGGGGCCTTCATATCGACCGACGAGACGAGCCGTCTCACCGGTTGGTATCGGGAGATGAGGGAACGGGGAGCCCTCGGCAGCGAGCCGCCGCCCTCCCCGGAAGCCGATATCCTCGAGATCGTGCGGGCGCGCGAGGAGGAGGCTTCCAGGGAGGAGGACGACTTCGCAGGCGACTGGGACGAGCTCTTCCGGGATGCGGCCGAGGTCTGCATCCAGAGCGGCCAGGGCTCGACGTCCCTCCTCCAGCGGAGGCTCAGGATCGGCTACGGACGGGCGGCGCGGATCGTGGACCAGCTGCATGACGCCGGCGTGCTCGGTCCGCCGGACGGTTCGAAGCCGCGGGAGGTGACGATGGGCTCCGATCAGCTCCAGCGGATGATGTCAGGCCCGCGGGCGGAGGGGTGAGCCCCAGGGAGCCCGCACGGGGAGCTTCATCTCCCGTCCGAAGAGGATCTCCCGAACCGATACTCGGGTTTGGTCCCGGGGCGGGTGGCGCGGCCCTGGGCCGGGTCTCGATGGGGACCGGCGGGCCGGTTCGATATCGACGGGAACACACCATCGAGGCCGGTGAGCGAGGCTCCGGCGTGGACGAGGCGCCCCGCGGCTACTATCAGACTCGGGGAGCACGAGCTCCCACGCTCGCGATCAGTCCATCTCCACGAGTTCGATCTCGAACACGAGAGTGGCGTTTGGGGGGATCACTCCCCGCGCCCTGCGGCCTCGTCGAGGCAGTGGAGGCCTTCGAAGAGGACCGCGCTCCGGTCTAGATCCACGTCGAGTTCGGGTGCGAACTCGATGTCCCTGGGGTCCACGGAACCCGCCGGAACCATCGGACTGCGTCCGTCCGCCTCGTCGATCGGAGGACAGGGCGTGGGGACGGCGCAGGCGGAGATCGATAGAGCGACCAGGGCGGGCCAGCGCCTGGGGCGTCGAAGCATGTGCCGGCCTACACCGGGGCACCGGGGAGGATTCTGCCCCGCCCCCCCGCCCTGAACGTTTCCCGGGGCGAGCGGGTAGAGCGAGGCACCATGGACGAAGCGTCGCGCTACACGTGGCTCATCGCCCCCCTCCTCTTCGCACTCGCGGGGAGTCCGCGGGGGGCCTCGGGCCAGGAGGCCGCCGGCCTCATCGAGAGGGCGGCGGCTCGATATGTTGACCTCACGGGTCTTTGTGCCGACTTCGAGCAGACGATCGACGTGACCCTCCTCCGTCAGGTCAAGGAGAGCCGCGGGGAGCTTTGCCAGCAGGGACCCGAACTTTTCGAGATGCGCTTCCTCGAGCCGGCCGGGGACAGGGTCGTCGCCGACGGGGTCGATCTCTGGGTCTACTTCCCGAGCACGGACCCGGGGCAGGTCTTCCGGACGCCGCTCGCCGGAGTGGACGGAAGGTTCGACCTCCACCGGGAGTTTCTCTCGGAGCCCGGAGAGCGCTACGCCGCGACGCTCGATGGGGAGGACGAGATCGACGGGCAGGCGATGCATATCCTGAGTCTCCGGCCCAGAGTCCCTTCCCCCTACCTGCACGCCCGGCTCTGGATCGGGGCGGACGACGCGCTGGTCCGGCGCCTCGTGGTTCTCGAGGAATCCGAGTCCGTTCGGACGCTTCGTCTCTCGAACCTGCGGCTGAACCCGGTGCTCGGCGAGGAGTGGTTCCGGTTCGAGCTGCCCTCCGGGGTGCAGGCGATCACGCGATGAGCGGCCGCCGACGGACGCGTGAGCTCCCCGTCTTTCCGGTCTCGGCGGCTTCCGGCGCGTCGGGCGTGGGGCTTGCACCCTCCCTGGCCGGGGGGGAGCCGGGGTGGGCGGGACTCACGGACCCGCCGAGGATCGGTCTTGTCACGCTCGGGTGCGACAAGAATACGGTGGACTCCGAACGGGTCATGGCGGCGCTCGCCGGCCAGGGCTCCCGCATCTCACCGGAACTCGAGGGCGCCGATCTCGTCGTCATCAATACCTGCGGTTTCATCGAGGCGGCCAGGGAGGAATCCATCGAGGCGATCCTCGCGGCGTGCGCGATGAAGGAGGAGGGCCGGATCGGGGCCGTCGCGGCGGTCGGGTGCATGGTTGAGCGGTACGGGCGGGAGCTCGCGGGGGAGATTCCGGAGGTGGACATCTTCCTCGGGCTCTCGGAGATGCACACTCTGATCCCGAAACTCCGCGAGCGGGGCCTCCTTCCGGCAAAGCCGCCCGCAGCCCTGAACATGGAGCGGCCGCTACGCATCCTGTCCACCGACACGCTGCACACCGCGCATCTTAAGATCTCCGAGGGGTGCGACCACACCTGCGCATTCTGCTCGATCCCCGACATGCGGGGCCTCCACCGCTCGGCGCCGGTCGACGAGCTCGTGCGGGAGGCCCGCGAACTCGAGCGGCAGGGGGTTCGGGAGCTGAACATCATCTCGCAGGACTCGACCTGGTATGGCCGGGATCTTCGCCGAAGTGCCGTCCGGGAGGCCGGCCCCGGTGGCGCACCCGCCAGGACGCCGCTTCTCCCCGATCTCCTGGCCGAGCTCCTAGAAGAGACGACGATCCCGTGGCTTCGCCTCTTCTACATGTATCCCTCGGGGATTACGCCGGAGATCGTGGAGCTTCTCGCCGGGGAGGAGCGGATCCTCCCGTACCTCGACATGCCGATCCAGCACGGCGCGGATACGATGCTGCGGCGGATGCGACGTCCGGAGCGGCAGGATACGATTCGGGAACGCGTCAGCCAGCTTCGCTCGGCGATCCCCGACCTGGTCCTTCGCACCACGGTGATCGTCGGATTCCCCGGGGAGACGGAGGAGGAATTCGAGGCGATGCTCGAGCTCCTCGAAGAGATCCGCTTCGAGCGGCTCGGCGCCTTCGCCTACTCCCTCGAAGAGGGCACCCCCGCCGCCGCGATGCCGGGACATCTCCCGGAACACGAGAAACGCGAACGGCTCGAGACGTTGATGGAGCTCCAGCGGGAGATTTCCTTCGAAGCGAACGAGGCACGCGTGGGGCGGACGGAGACCCTCCTCGTCGACCGGCGTACCCCGCCCGGTGAGGGCGAGTGGACGCTCGAGGGCCGGACGCGCGCCCAGGCGGCTGAGGTGGACGGGTTCACCCGGGTCTCGGGTGAGGGCCCGGCCGAGCCGGGCGACTTCGTCGAGGTGGAGATTGTCGACGCTCTCGACTACGACTTGATCGCGAGGCTTGCGGCCTCCGGAGCAGGATGAGCGTGGCCGGGGGGAGGGGCCCTGTCGAGGCCAGCCCGGCGAGGGCGGAGATCTGGAGGCGCGCCCGGTCCGTGATTCCCGGGGGCGTCAACTCACCCGTGCGCTCCTTTCGCTCCGTCGATGGCGAGCCCTTCTTCGTCGAGCGCGGGGAGGGAGCGTACCTCGTCGATACCGAGGGTCGGCGTTACCTCGACTACGTCCTCTCGTGGGGTCCCCTGATCCTCGGCCACGCGCACCCCGTCGTGACCCGTGCGCTCGAGGAGCAGCTCCGGAAGGGAACGAGTTACGGCGCGCCTACCAGGGCGGAGGTGGAGCTTGCAGAGCGGCTCGTCCGACTCGTCCCCGGGATCGAGATGGTGCGGCTCGTGAACTCGGGGACGGAGGCGACGATGAGCGCGCTCCGGGTGGCCCGGGCGGTCACCGGACGGACGCGCTTCATCAAGTTCACCGGGTGCTATCACGGCCACGCGGATCCCTTCCTCGTGGCCGCCGGGAGCGGGGTCGCGACGCTCGGACTCCCCAACTCTCCGGGGGTGCCGAGGGAGGCGGCGGTGCCGACGCTCCTCCTCCCCTTCAACGACCTCGAGGCCGTCGACGAGGTATTCCGGGGCCAGGGCGACTCGATTGCGGCCGTCTTCCTCGAGCCGGTCATGGGAAACGCCGGGCTCATCCTGCCGAACCCCGGGTTCCTCGAGGGGCTGAGGGAGCTCACGAGCCGGTTTGGCGCGCTCCTCGTATTCGACGAGGTGATGACGGGATTTCGCGTGGGGCTCGGTGGTGCGCAGGGCCGCTACGGGGTGACGCCGGACCTGACGGCACTCGGCAAGGTCATCGGGGGCGGGCTCCCGGTCGGCGCCTTCGGAGGGAGGGCCGAGATCATGTCCGAGGTCGCCCCCGCCGGGCCCGTCTACCAAGCAGGTACGCTCTCGGGGAACCCGCTGGCGACCTCCGCGGGGAATGCCCAGCTCGCGTGGCTCGAGGAGAACGATCCCTTCCAGCGTCTGGAGGACTACGGCAGGCGCTTGGTCGAAGGGATCGTGCGGGCGCTCGGATCGGCCGGGATCGCCGCATCGGGCGTCGCTGTGGGGTCGATGTGGGGGATCTTCTTCCACCCTGGGCCCGTATCCTCCTTCGAGACCGCGAGTGAAGCGGCCACGGATCGCTTCGCCCGCTTTCACCGGGAAATGCTCTCCCGCGGAGTCTTCCTTGCCCCGTCCGCCTTCGAGGCCGGATTCCTCTCGGTCGTCCACGGGGAAGACGAACTCGACCTGACCCTCGCGGCTGCCCACGAGGCGGCGGGAGCGATCTGATGTGCAGTTGTCGAGGCAGTCGCCGCCCCTGTCGGACCGGGGGGTGGCGGGCATGGGGCAGCTGCTCCCTCGTTGCCGCCCTCAGCCTCCTCTCGCTCCCCCCGTCCCGTCCACTTCGCAGGAGATCGCCGACTACGACTGCGAGAACCTCTCCTTCGAGGGGTTCATGATCGATGTGGGCCAGATCTACTCCTCCGACGTCGAGTCCACGCGCTCGATCGGGGGTCGGGTGAATCTCGGGCTCCCAGGACCCAATGTGCGCGTCACATTCGGGGTGACACACTGGTCATCCGAGCCCGCACAAAGCGAGGTTGGTGAACTCGAGGGGTGGCTCGAGGAGCTGATCGCCACCGAGACCGGGCACGCGGCCGGAGGTGGCGCTCGGCGAGATCACATGGTCGGACGTGGCACTTCACGGGGAACTTCACTACCTCAGGCAGGGGCCGGTCGCAGTCCTCGGCTTCGCCGGGACGGGTGTGAGCGCACACCTCCTCCGGGGGAGCGGGGCGGCCGTTGATGACACCTTCCTCGACTCCATTCGGGCTGGCGTGAACCTTCATACCGGGATCGAGTTTCCGTTCCATCGGCGCCTGAAAATCGTCGGAGAAGCCCGATACGAGATCCTGGAGGATCTGACCTACCTCCAGCTGAGCCTAGGCGCGGGGTTCCTCTTCGGATCGTAGAGGAGGGTGCGGATGAGCGCTCGAGGTGCCGGTGCCCTCTCGGGGGCTCTCGCCGCCCTTGCCCTGCCCCCCGCCGGTCTCTGGCCGCTTGCCTTCGTGGCCCTCGTCCCCCTCGGGGCCTACCTCTCCGCACCTCTTCGGACGGGTGGGGAGCGCATCCACTCCGGCGTCTGGTTCGCCGGCGTCTTCTACGGGATCGTCCTGCACTGGGTGCCCTTCACGCTCCACGCGATGACGCCCTTCGGCGCGCTCCTCGGCCTCCTGGCCGTCGCGGTCCTCACGATGACCGGGGGGCTCCAGACCCTAGCCCTGGGCCGGCTCCTCGCGGCCGGCCACTCGCCCGTGCTCACGCTACCGGCGGTATGGGTCGCGGCCGAAGGCCTCCTTGCGCGCGCCGGGCCCCTCGCGATGCCGTGGACTCCCCTCGGGCTCTCCCTCGCAGGCGTCCCCGCGCTCGCTACCGCCGCGGAATGGGGGGGTGTGAGCGCCCTAACCCTTTGGCTCGGGCTCGTGAATGGCGCGCTCGTGGGGTGTCTGCGCGAACCGGTCGCCCGGCGGCGGCGCCTCGGCTACCTCCTTGGCGCGGTGCTCTTGTCCGCCCCTGCCCTTGCCGGTGTCCTCCGGATGCGGAGTCTCCCCATGGAGGATGGATCGCCCGTCTGGGTCGCCACCTTCCGAATGAGCCGGGCTGAACTCCTTGACCCCGCGCGGCGGGAGGCACGTGCCGGCGACTCTCTTTCCCGGATCTCCTCCGTGCTGCAGGGAGACTCAGGTGGGCGGCCGCCCGTGGTCCGGGGCGAGTCCGAGGCCGTCGCGCTACTTCTGCCCGAGGCCCCCTTCGCGGCGACTTGGCGGGCGGGGACGGGGGCGAGGATCCTCGCACTGGCCGACGAGGTCGGCGTTCCGGTCCTCGCGGGTACGCTCGTGCGGGCGGGGCCCGCCTCGGGGGAGAGCGAGGCGCCGCTTCGAAATGGGGTAATGTTCGTGGATACGGACGGCTCGGCGGAGCTGGTTCACGGGAAGGTGCGTCTGGTGCCGGGCGTCGAGAGCTTCGGCCTCGCGGCTGGCCCGCGTGGGGGTGTCCTGCAGCTTGAAGGCGGACTCTCGGTGGGCTTTGTCCTCTGCTTCGAGTCGGCGTTCGGCCGCGACGCTCGAGAGCTGAGGCGAGCGGGCGGCGACGTCCTCGTGAACCCCTCGAACGAAGGGTGGTTTGCCCCCGGGCTCCCCTTCCTGGGATCCGCGGCCCACGCGCAGCACCGGGCCCACCTCGTCCTTCGCGCCGTCGAGACCCGGATGGCGGCGTTGAGGCCGTCGGTCGGGGGAGAGCTCCTCGCTCTCCGGCCCGACGGGGTGCTGTTCGCGGGTAGGCGGCCCGGGGACGGAGTCGTCGAGCTCATCGTACCCCCAACGTCGCCCGTGACGACTCTGTACGTCCGCTACGGGGATCTTGGCATGCTCTTCGCCCTCGTCCTCCTCCTCGGGACCGGCGTCTCCCCACTCCTCCGGAGACCCTCAAAGCGAAGCGCGGGGTAGACGTACGCTCGACCCCTGCTCCGAGCACGCGAGACGATCCGGCGTTCGTTGCCCGCTTTCGGGCGCTAGCATCTGTCGGCTAGTGGGGAAGTACGCGGCCGTGGCCCGTGAGGAAGAAGGCCAAGCCCGTTGCCATCTTCCTCCTCTCCCGGCCGGGCTCGCCGTGTTGCACGGCGAAGCCTTCCGGCGCCGCCCAAACTGCCAGGGACCGTCCCGCGGAGCGGACCGACCTTCGACCCGGAACGCGTTCGCCTCTCCGCGGCCTGGAACAGGCCAACGGCGAGGAAGGCCGTGGTCGCGCCCTGGCTGCGTGTATCTCCCCGTCCACCCGGCCTCACGCATCCCAAGGAAACCGTGTCCTCGCCCTTACCTGGCGACGCTCCGGCAGAGCTTCGGATAGTAGAGACCGAGGGCGAGGGCTCTCGTGACCACGTAGATGAGAAAGGCGAGCCAGAGCCCTGTGTTTCCGGCTGAGGGAGTGAGGAGCCGGGAGGCGGCGTAGAAGGCGACGAACGACAGGATGCTTGCGCTGCGCATTTCCTTCGTCCCCGTCGCGCCGATGAAGATCCCGTCGAGCTGAAAGGCCACGAAGGAGGCCGTGACGTAGGCGGCCGTCCAGGGAAGGTAGCGCTCGGCCAGCTCCCGGACCGGCGGCAGGTCCGTCAGGAGAGAGACAGCCGCAGGGCCGAGGAGGAGGACGGCGAGGCCGAGAAGCGCCGCCGTGATCCCGGCGAGCTCGGTCGCGGCCCGGGTCGCTCGATCGAATGCGGCCCGACTCCTCGTCCCGAATGCGCGACCGACGAGGATCTCCGTCGCGTTCGCGTATCCGTCGAGGAGGTAGGCGCTCAGCGAGACGATTTGAAGAAGGATGAAATTGGCCGCCAGGATCTCCGTCCCGAGCCTGGCCCCCTGATTCGTGAACCAGGCGAAACCCATGATGAGAAATAGGGTCCGGACCATGATGTCCCCGTTTGCACCGAGGGTCCGGAGCAGCCGGCCCGTATCCCGTATGAGTGCCCACGGCCAGAGGTCCTCACCCGCCCGGGTCCGGTCTCGCATGACCGACGTTGCGACGATGAGGCAGAGGCCGAGTGTGGCCCACTCCGCAATGACGGTCCCGAGGGCGATGCCCCGGACCCCCATCTCGAGGATGCCCGCGAAGAGAAAGTCCAGTGCGGCGTTCAGGCCGTTCAGGAAGAGCTGCGTCCGGAGGAGATGATCCGTGCGGCCGAGCCCGACGAAGCTCCCGAGCACCGCGAAGATCCCGAGGCTCGCCGGAGCGCCCCAGATCCGGACGGAAAAGTAGGATGCGGTGTAGGCCTCGGTTGCCCGATCCGCCTCGAGGAGCCTCAGCGCGACCTCTCCGGTCGGATGCCTGAGGAGGATCAGTCCGGCTCCGAGGCAGCCGGAGAGGAGGAGCGCCCGCCCGAGCGTCGCCCGGACCTCGGAATCGTCCCCGGCACCCGAGGCCTGGGCAGTGAATCCGGTCGTCCCCATCCGGAGGAACCCGAAGCCCCAGTAAAGAAAGTTGAAGATGAGGACGCCGAGCGCGATCGCACCGAGTTCCTCGGCGGTCCCGGCGTTGCCGATGACGGCCGTGTCCACGAGCCCGAGGAGGGGGACCGATGCATTCGCCAGGACGATCGGCCACGCGAGGGCCATGATTTCCGCTCGCGCCGAGCCGAGGCGCCGGGGATCATCCGGTCCCGGCGGGTCCGGAGTTCGTTCGGAAGGCACGGAGCAAAGGATCGCCTACGGGTCTCCGCCCGTCACCTCCGAAGCGTCCCGTGTCCGCACGCGCCATCCCCCGCATCCGGTGAGCGGCGCCCTCACCTCCCGCGATTTCCCCATCCGATGCAGCTCTCCCGGTTGAAGCGGGTTGGCCCCTGTCCTATATTTGTCTCCTTGCCACGATGAGCGGCGTGCGGCCGACCGGCCCGCGTCTCAGCTTCAGGGGTCGGAGAAGTTGCCATGAAGCAGGGAATCCATCCCGACTATCAGCCCGTTCAGATCGTCTGTTCGTGCGGAAACGTTATCGAGACGCGCTCGACGAGATCCAGGCTGAGTGTCGAGATCTGCGCAGTCTGTCATCCCTTCTACACCGGGAAGCAGAAGCTGGTCGATACGGCAGGCCGTGTCGAGCGCTTCAACCGGAAGTACGGGAAGCTCCAGGATTCGTGACCCGGAAGGCCCGGGAGACGACGCTCTCGGCGCCTCATCCGCCCTCATTCTCACCGGGGGCGCCGCCGCTTCCTGCCCCTCGACATCCTGACCGTGGACGAGCGACTTGCACGGCGTCTTGAGGACGCGACGGCCCGCTTCGAGGCGCTGAACCTCCGATTGACAGAGCCGGAGGTGTGTCAGGACCCCAGGCTCCTGAAGGAGCTCGGCAAGGAGCACGCCCGCCTCGAGCCCGTCGTCGTACTTGCCGGTGCGCTCTCCGCTGCTGTCCGGGAGCTCGACGGTGCCCGCGAACTCGCGGAGGCAGGTGCCGAGGAGGAAGAGCTCCGCGCGCTCGCGAAGGAGGAGAGCGAATGCCTCCGGCGGAGGATCGAGGCGCTCACCGAACAGGCCCGCCGCCGCCTCGTGCCGGTGGACCCCTACGCCGGCCGCGACGCGGTCGTCGAGGTCCGGGCCGGGACGGGCGGGAGCGAGGCCGGACTCTTTGCCGGCGATCTCGTGCGCATGTACCGAAGGTTTGCCGAGAGGGCGGGCTTCAGGGTGGAGATCCTCGATCTTTCCGAGGGGGCGCTCGGCGCGGTGAAGGAGGCGATCATGGTCGTCCGGGGGGAGGGGGCATACGGGCTGCTCCGCTTCGAGTCCGGGGTCCACCGCGTGCAGCGTGTCCCGGAGACCGAGAGCCAGGGGCGCATCCATACTTCCGCCGCCACCGTGGCTGTCCTCCCGGAGGCGGAGGAGGTCGATGTGGAGATCGACCCGGCCGATCTTCGGATCGATGTCTTTCGCTCCTCCGGACCCGGGGGCCAATCGGTGAATACGACGGATTCCGCGGTCCGGATCACGCACCTTCCCACCGGACTCGTCGTCAGCTGTCAGGATGAGAAGTCGCAGTACAAGAACAAGGGGAAGGCGATGAAGGTGCTTCGAAGCCGCCTCCTCGACCGCGGGATAGCCGAAAGCGAGGCGGCGCGGGCCCGGGAGCGGAGGGCACAGGTCGGAACGGGTGATCGCTCGGCGAAGATCCGGACCTACAACTTCCCGCAGGACCGGATCACCGACCATCGGATCGCACTCACCGTGCACCACCTGGCGAGCGTCCTCGACGGCGATCTGGAGGAGCTCCTCGAGGGGCTTCGCCTCGCCGATGTTGATGACCGCATAGGGTAGGGACTCGTGACTTCTCCCCGCAGCCTTTCCCGCTCCCGGCGCCGGGACGCTCCGCCGCCGGGCGAAGCGTGGACCGTCCTCCACCTGGTCGAATGGAGTGCCGGTTACCTCGCGGGCAAGGGGGTCCCCGAAGCCAGGCTCGACGCCGAGCACCTCTTGGCCGGGACGCTCGGGACGGAGCGGCTCGACCTCTACCTCGACTTCGACCGGCCCGTGACACCCGGGGAGCTCGCCCGCTTCAAGCCCTGGCTTCTCGACCGGGCACGAAGGCGCCCTCTTCAGTACATTCTTGGCCGCGTTCCCTTCCGGGCCCTCGAGCTTGCCGTGAACGAGAACGTGCTCATTCCGAGGCCCGAGACGGAGGAGCTCGTAGGCGCGGTGCTCGGGTCATGGGAAGGGAGGGGGCCGGGGCGTGCGCGTGCCCTCGATATCGGCACGGGGAGCGGAGCGATTGCGCTCTCGCTCGCGAAGGAGGGGGACTTCGGGGGAGTCGTTGCGACGGATGTGTCGGACGCCGCCCTCGAGGTCGCCCGGCAGAATGCCCGGATGAACTCACTTCGGTCCCGGGTGCAGTTTCGCGCGGGTGATCTCTTTGCTCCCGTGGCGAGAGGGGAGTGCTTCGATATCGTGGTCTCGAACCCTCCCTACGTCTCCCGGGACGAGTTCGATGCGCTCGCCCCCGATGTGCGTCGCTACGAGCCCCAGGAGGGGCTCATAGCCGGTGCGGGAGGGCTTGGCGTGCTGATGCGGATCGTCGCGGACGCGGGCGCCGTCCTGAGACCCGCGGGACTCCTCGCGCTCGAGGTCGGCGCCGGGCAGGCGCGTGCGGTCACGGAGCGGATCCGGGGCGCGGGCGGGTTTGCGGCGCCCACGGTGATTCGGGACCTTTCCGGCATCGACCGGATCATCCTGGCCCGCTGGAGCGGGGAGTCCGGGGTGCGAGCTTCCCCCGGGCCGGGTGGGTGACAGGCGTCGAGACCAGGTGGTAGCACCTGATGGCGAGTGAGCGTTGCGATGCGAAAGATCGAAGAGATGGCGAAGGACCTCGGGGAGGCGCTCGGACGCACGGACGAGTATCAGGCCCTGAGGCGGGCTGCCCGGGCGGTGGACGATGACCGCGACGTAGCTGAGCTCAGGAAGACGCTCGAGGAGCTCGAGGCGAAGGTCATGGCTCAGTTGAGGAGCGGAAATGAGGTGGACGACGTGACCCGGTCCGGCTACGAGAAGGCGGTCGAGGCGCTCCAGGTTCGCCCGGAGTATCAGCGCCTCGTCGCCGCCCAGGCGAATTTCGACAAGGTGCTCACCCGCGTGAACGACACGATCGCCCGGGGGATCGAGACGGGAGCGGCCGGGCGGATCATCCTCGCGACCTGACCGGAGCCCGACGATGCCATCCCTCAAGGCCTTGAAGGGCCCGGTCTACCGCTTCATCGACCCCGTCGTGGGCGCGCTGGTCCAGCGGGGGGTGCACCCGAATTTCATCACCACGCTGGGCTTTCTCGTGACGGTCGGCGCCGGCGTGCTCTTCCACTTAGACCACGTTCGCTGGGCGGGACTCTGCGTACTGATCGGGGGGATCCTCGACATATTCGACGGACAGGTAGCGCGCGTTAGCGCGCTAGCCTCCAAGTTCGGCTCCTTCTACGACTCCACACTCGACCGGGTCAGCGAGATCGTCGTCTTCCTCGGCGTCCTCTCGCTCTACAACCAGTACGGACGGGACCTGGCCGACGTGTGGATGGTCTACGTGATCTTCCTTGCCATGGGCGGCTCCCTGATGGTCAGCTATACCCGGGCCCGCGCGGAGGGGCTCGGGCTCGACTGCTCCGTGGGATTCATGCAGCGAGCCGAGCGTGTCCTCCTCCTCGGAGGTGGATGCCTGCTGTTCGGCCTCATGTGGCAGGGGCTGGTCCTGATGGTGATCCTCATCGTGCTGGCGATAACGACGATCTTTACCGTGGTCCAGAGGATCATCCGGGTCGGCCGGGATGCCTCCGGGGTTCCGCTCGACTCGTGACCCGCGGGCCAGGAGGGGGCGGAGCCCGGGTGAACCATGACAGAGAGGAACCTTGTGAGTGACAGACCCCAGATCCAGGAGGCGAGCGGGCGGCTCGGCGTCCTGCTCCCGGGCTTCGGCGCCGTCGCGACGACCTTCGTCGCGGGGGTCGAGGCAGCGCGCCGCAGCCTCGCCCGGCCGCTCGGCTCCATTACCCAGCTGAACACGATCAGGCTCGGGAAGCGGACGGCGGACCGGGCACCGAAGGTCCGCGACTTCCTCCCGCTAGTTCCGCTCGAGAACCTCGTCTTCGGGGCGTGGGACCCGATCCCCGACGACGGATACCAGAGCGCATTGAAGGCCGGGGTCCTGAACGCCTGGCACCTGAACTCCCTTCGCGACTTCCTCGAGCGGATCAGGCCGATGTCCGCCGTCTTCGACCGGGAGTACGTGCGCAGGCTGGACGGCACGAACGTGAAGCGAGCCGCGAACAAGATGGAGCTTGCGGACGAGTTGCGCGGGGACATCCGCCGCTTCAGGCGGGAGAGCGGGTGCGACCGGCTCGTCATGATCTGGTGCGGCTCGACGGAGATCTTTCTCAGGCCCGGTCCGGCGCACGAGTCGCTCCAGGCCTTCGAGGCCGCGATGAAGTCGAATGACCCGGCCATCGCGCCGAGCATGATCTACGCCTACGCGGCGATCATGGAAGGGGTCCCCTACGCGAACGGTGCCCCGAACCTGTCGGCCGATGTGCCGGCGCTCGAGGCGGCGGCGGCGGCGCGCGAGGTCCCCCTCGCCGGGAAGGACTTCAAGACGGGCCAGACGCTCATGAAGACGATCCTGGCCCCCGGGCTCAAGGCGCGGATGCTCGGGATCGACGGCTGGTTTTCCACGAACATCCTCGGCAACCGGGACGGCGCAGTGCTCGACGACCCGGATTCCTTCAGGACGAAGGAGGAGTCGAAGCTCGGCGTACTCGAGCACATCCTGCAGCCGGAGATGTATCCGGAGCTCTACGGGAGGCTCTACCACAAGGTCCGGATCAACTACTATCCCCCCCGTGGGGACAACAAGGAGGGGTGGGACAACATCGATATCGTCGGGTGGATGGGGTATCCGATGCAGATCAAGGTCGACTTCCTCTGCCGCGACTCGATCCTCGCGGCGCCGATCGTCCTCGATCTAGCCCTCTTCCTCGATCTCGCCGCCCGGGCCGGGCTCTCCGGGATCCAGGAGTGGCTCTCCTTCTTCTTCAAGAGCCCCCAGACGGCCGAGGGGCTCTACCCGGAGCACGATCTCTTCATCCAGCACAGGAAGCTCAAGAACACGCTCCGGTGGCTCGGCGGGGAGGAGCCGCTCACGCACCTCGGGATGGACTACTACCGGGATGAGTAGACCGCCTGCCGCATTCGGCACCGCTCCCGCCGAAGGGTGAGGAGTCGTGGCTTCTTCCTCGCCCTCGAGGGGGTCGAGGGGGCGGGGAAGACGACCCAGGCGCGGCTCCTGTGCCGGTGGATGGAGGAGCGGGGGATCGCACACCGCCTCGCCAGGGAACCCGGCGGCACCCGGGTGGGGGAGGCGATCCGAAGCCTCCTGCTCGACGCCCGGGAGGTGGAGATTCCCCCCGAGACGGAGCTCCTCCTCCTCCTGGCGGCGAGGGCCGCCTTCGTCCGCGACATCGTCAGGCCTGCGCTCGAGCGGGGCGCCGTCATGGTGGCCGACCGCTTCGAGCTCTCGACGATGGCCTACCAGGGGCTGGGCCGCGGATTCGGCCTCGAGGCCGTGCGCACGCTCAACGCCTTCGCGACGGGAGGGATCCGGCCCGACCTCACACTCGTCTTCGATCTTCCGGTCTCGGTGGGGCTCGTGCGCCAGGCCGAGTCGGGGAAGGTGCGGGACCGGATCGAGGGGGAGGGTGCGCGGTGGCTGGGGATCGTACGGGAGGCGTACCGAACGCTTGCGGCCGGGGACGACACGGTCAGGTTGATCGATGCCTCCGCGACGGTGGCTCGCGTCGAGCGGGAGGTGCGGGCGGTCCTGGAGGTCGCGCTCCCTGAATCATTCTGGGGCCGCCGGGGTTAAGAAACGACCGCGTCCCGTGAGCACTCCTTCCCTTATAGCGTCTTGACGGAACCGAAACGCACCCCGGCTGCCCCCGGCATCGTCCTGATGCTCGCCCTGGTGATCGGGGGGTGGCTCATCCAGCGGGGGCTGGCACAGGATGAGACGGCCCCCGAGCAGGCCCGGCTCCTCGACCAGGTCGTGGACTATATCGCGAACATGTATGTCGAGGAGGTGGACCGGGAGCAGCTCTACGAGTATGCGATCGACGGGATCCTGGAGGAGCTCGGCGATCCCAACACCTCGCTACTCACCACGAGCGCTTACGAGGACTTCCGGATCCAGACCGAGGGGGACTACGGGGGCGTGGGGCTCGAGATCGTGGACCGCGACGAATACGTCACGGTAGTGGCGCCGCTCCCCGGCACGCCCGCGTCCCGGGCCGGGATCCGGGCTGGCGACCGGGTCATCGAGGTCGAGGGAGAGTCGACGAGGGGCTGGTCCGCGCAGCAGGCCGTCGAGGTGCTCCGCGGGCGTCCCGGGAGCCCGGTCGAGGTGCTCGTGGAACGACCGGGCGTCGAGGCCCCGATCCCCTTCACCATCGAGCGGGAGAGGATCCGGCTCCGTTCTGTGCCCTTCGGTATCCTCCTCGAGGACCCGGTAGGCTACGTGCCCCTTCGCGTCTTCAGCGAGACGGCGACTCGCGAGGTCCGTGCCGCGGCGGACTCCCTTCTCGGTGAGGGGGCGACCTCGCTCATCCTGGATCTCCGCGGGAACCCGGGCGGGGTCCTCGACCAGGGCGTCGGCGTCGCCGATCTGTTTCTCGATGAGGGGATCGACATCGTCGAGACACGCGGAGACGATCGCGGGATCAACGGGATGCTCCGGGCGTCGAGCGAGGACCGTTATCCGAGCGTGCCCCTCGTCGTCCTCGTCGATCGAGGAAGCGCCTCGGCCTCGGAGATCGTGGCGGGGGCGCTTCAGGATCACGACAGGGCGCTCCTCGTCGGGACGAGCACCTTCGGCAAGGGATCCGTCCAGAGCCTGCTCTATCTTCCCGGGGGGAACATGCTCAAGCTCACCACCGCACGGTGGTACACCCCCCTCGGGAGATCCATCGAGAGACTGGCGAGCCGGCCGGACGCTGCAGATCCTTCCGAGGAGCACGTCGCGATCAACCTGACGGGAGGCTTCGCCCTCCCCGCCGATACCGCCGGCCGGCCGGCCGTGACCTCCGAGGGGGGGCGGCATCTTCTCGGCGGGGGCGGGATCGTCCCGGACGTACTTGCCCAAGTGGACACGCTCTCCTCGGGTGAACAGGCGGCCGTCCGTCTTCTGTTCGAGGAGGCGGCAGGCTACAGTGCGGCGCGGTTCGACTACGCGGTTCGGTATCTGCAGGACAGGCCCGGTGCCGGCGGGGCACCGGACTTTGAACTCGGACAGGCAGAGGTGGACGAGCTTCTCGGGCTCCTGGAAGACGACGAAGGAGTCGGTCTGGACCGGGAGGTGCTGGCGGATGCGGAGCGTTTCGTCCGGATCGACCTCGAGCTCGAGATCGCCCTGCAGGGGTGGGGCGAGTTGGGCGAGTTCCAGAGGGGTGTCCCCTACGACGCCCCCCTTCAGGCCGCCCTCGGCGTACTTCGGGAGGCAGAGTCTCCCGAGGATCTCTTCTAGGCAAGCCTCCCTGAAGCCTGTCGAGCTCGGCGCAGGCGTCTCCGGGGCGCTCGGCATTCGTGCCCTGCCGGCAGGGGGCGAGGCAGTGTGAAGGGGCCTTGCACGGAAGCCAGGGCGCTCGTGCGACCTGACTCGATGCGAAAGCGGACGTTTCGCTCAGGTCAGGCGGTCTCCATCTTCCGGCGGTTGGCCGCAGCCCCTTCTCGGAAGGCGCCGCGCCGCGTCGATGCCGCCTTCGTCACCCCGCTCGGCAAGGAACTCGGTGGTCCGCATGGCGGAGACCTTCTCGGCAATCGCCGCCGCCACGAGCTGATGGGCACCCGTGCCGTATTCCTTGCCGCATTCCGTAACGGCCGCCTTCGGGGACGCGGGTAGGCGAAGCAAGCAGGTGCTGGCATGCTGCTTCATCATGGTTTCCTCCTCAATGCCTCCGGGCGTGTCGACGTAGCGCCCCCAAACCGCCCGGGCCTCAACGGTTACCTTCCTGGTCGCATCGACCCCCGCACGCGCAGCGTGCGCTGGCGCTGTCCCGTGTGCCGAGGAGGCTCCCGGGTCAGGCGCGAGACAGGGACCGAGCGGGCATGAGCGCGGTTGCGAGGGGGTCTCACTCTTCGGCTCTCCCTCTCCGAGCGATTCGGAAGGGCGGTCGTTGCTGGGGATGGCGGAATGTTCGTTGACAGGGTCACGATCGACGTGGAAGGGGGGACGGGCGGATCCGGCTCCAATGCCTTTCGCCGCGAATGGGGCCGCCCGCGGGGTGGACCCGCAGGCGGGGACGGAGGCGACGGGGGCGACGTGGTACTCGTTTGCGATGCCCAGCTGACGACGCTCCTCGATTATCGCTATCACGCCCGGTACCGCGCCGGACGGGGCGGGCACGGCGAGGGAAATGACCGGACGGGCCGGCGGGGCGAGGACCGGGAGCTTCGGGTTCCGCCCGGCACGATCGTGACGGATGTCGAGACCGGGGAGGTGCTCGGCGAACTCCTCGAGGGGACGGAGCGGTTCGTCGTAGCGAAGGGCGGGCGCGGCGGTCTCGGAAACACACGCTTCGCGACGGCGACGCGACAGGCGCCCAGGCACTGGCAGCCGGGAGAGGAAGCGGTAACGAGGAACATCGAACTGACCCTCAAGCTGATCGCCGATGTGGGGCTCGTGGGCGAACCGAATGCCGGGAAGTCGACGTTTCTCTCCGTGGTGTCCCGGGCGCGCCCGAAGATCGCCGATTATCCGTTCACCACCCTGACCCCGAATCTCGGGGTCGTCGAGCTATCCGGTTACCGATCGTTCGCCGTCGCCGACATCCCCGGGATCATCGAGGGGGCCCACGAGGGGAGGGGGCTGGGGCTCACGTTCCTGAGGCACATCGAACGGACTCGGACGCTCGCGATCCTCGTCCCCGTGGACGATCCCGATCCGTCCGGGAGTTACGAGCGGCTTCGGGGCGAGCTCGCCAGCTACTCCCCCGAGCTGGCTCGGCGGCCGCACTGCGTCGTCATGACGAAGGCGGACGTGCGGGGCCCGAAAGGGGCGCTCCCCGTCCTCGAGGCGCCCGGGGCCTGGGGCCGCTTCGTCGTCTCGTCCGTGACGCGCGAGGGTCTCGATGCACTCCTCGAGGCGCTCTGGCGAAGGGTCCGGATGACGGAGAGTGAACCCGGCCGGCCCGATCCGGCGGTCGGAGCTGCCCGCTCCGGGGAGAGTGGACCGCTGGCCCGTGGTGAGGACGCTCCCGGGGAGGAGGAGATCTGGTGGCTCTCGGTTGACCAGGAATCCTGAGCTTCAGCGGGTGCCGGTCGGCGGGCGTCGCGCGCGACGTTGCTGCGCGCGGACGGCCGCCTCGATACGGGTCCGGGCTTCGAGGGGCGTGCACGTTCCCTCCGTGAAGGCGGAGTGCGCCGCGGAGCCGGGGAGGCGTTGCCCGTGACGGCCGTCCGGCACCTGTACCTACATGTGCCCTTTTGCCGGCACCGCTGTCCGTACTGCGACTACCCCGTCGTCGCGGCCGCTCCCCCCGGTGCGTCCCGCTGGGCCTCCGCCCTGGCCGCCGAGCTGCGCCTGCGGGAGGCGGCAGGGCTCGATCTCGCGGACCTTCGGACACTCCTCGTGGGCGGCGGGACGCCCTCGTACCTGGGCGCGCAGCTCGTCGACGGGGTCGAGGCCATCGTGGGTGCGAGGCGGATCGCCGGGCTCTCGGAGTGGACGGTCGAGGTGAATCCGGAGGATGTGGAGGGTGAGCTCCTCGACTGCTGGCGGCGGGCGGGGGTGACCCGGATCCACATCGGCGTGCAAAGCCTCCGGTCGCGGGCGCTCGAGTGGCTGGGTCGGGGGCACTCTCCTCGCCGCGCCCTCGCCGCGATGACGGCGGCAGGGCGGTCCGGGCTCCGCAGCTGGGGCGTCGACGTCCTCTTCGGGCTCCCCCCGGAGATCGACCCGGACCCGACGGTGACCCTCAGGAGAGTCATCGGGGCCGACGCTCCCCACGTCTCCCTCTACGAACTCGCTCTCGAGCCCGGGACGCCGCTTGCGGCGGAGCGGCGAAAGGGGCGCTTCGTGCCCGCCGCCGATGACCTCGCCGCAGACCAGTACCTCGCCTGCCACGAGGTCCTCGAGGGGGCCGGATACGAGGCATACGAGATGACCTCCTTCGCACGCCCCACGCACCGGCCGCTCCATATGTCGTCGGTACTCCGGGAGGAGCCGTGGCTGGGTCTCGGACCCGGCGCCCACAGTAGTGTCGGCGGCTCGCACGTCCGGAACCTCCCGGACTGGCAGGGATATCTAGGTGCGGTGGAGGGGAGGGAGCTCCCCCCGGCGGCGGCGCTCACCGTGAATCCCCGCTCACCCGAGGCGATCTGGTTCCGCCTCCGGCGGGCCGAGGGGATCCGGAGGGCCGAGCTCGGACCGGGCGGCAGGGCCCTTGCCGATGCCTGGATCGATCGGGGGCTCGCCCTGGACGACCGATCGAGGCTTTGCCTCGGCCCGGAGGGATGGCTCCGGTTGGACGAGCTGTCGGATGCGCTCGCCCGGGCCGAGGGCGAGCCTCCTTCCCGGAGTTCGCTTCACCGGCGTCCTCAGGTCGGGAACTAGAACGGAACACGGCATGACCGAGCAGGCTGGTCCTCAACTCTCAGATCGGGAACGACAGGTTCTCGAGGCCGTCGTCCGGTCGTACGTGGCGACGGCGGAGCCTGCGGGGAGCCGAACCGTGGCGCGCCGTTACGATCTCGGCGTCTCACCGGCCACCGTTCGGAACACGATGAGCGACCTCGAGGAGAAGGGATACCTCTTCCATCCCCATACCTCTGCCGGCCGGGTGCCCACGGATCGCGCGTACCGCGCCTTCGTCGAACAGTTCATGCAGCCAGCGGCCCTGACCCGGGAAGAGAAGTCGCGGCTGGCGTCCGAGCTCGAGTTCGGCGGCGCCTCGGCCGTCGAGCGGCTCATCCGGCGAGCCACGCGAGCGCTGGGTCTCCTCGCCCAGGAGCTCGGGGTCGCGGCCGCCCCCAGCCTCGCGAGCGCGGTGCTCGAGCGGCTCGAGCTCGTGAAGGTCTCCGCCACCAAGGTCCTCCTGGTCGCGAGGGTTCGAAGCGGGCTCGTCCGGACCGTATTCGTGGACCTCGCTTGCGAGGTTCCCGAGGATACTCTCGTCACCCTCACGCTCCTGTTGAACGAGAGGCTCGCGGGGCTCACCCTGAGGGAGATCCGAGACACCGTGGCGGCGCGGATCCGCGACGCCGTGCCCGACGACGATCCGGCAGCCGAGGAGATCCTGAACATTTTCATGCACTCCGGCGGGGAGCTCTTCGATTGGCCGGAGACGCGAAGATCGAGGATCCACCTGGGCCAGGCGAGCGTACTCGCGGCGCAGCCCGAGTTCACGAGTGGAGAGAGGCTCAAGGAGTTGATGCTCCTCACCGAGCAGACGGATCTTCTCGCGAGCGCCCTCGGAAGCCGGGCCGAGGGGCGGGGGATCCAGGTCACGATCGGGGGCGAGAACGAGGATGAGGCGCTCTCCGAGCTCACCTTGGTCACGGCGGCGTACCGCGTCGGCGACCTCAGGGGCGTGATCGGTGTCATCGGGCCGACCCGCATGCCCTACGAGAAGGTCTGCGCGATCGTGGAGTACACCTCTACCCTCGTCACGAAGATCCTGGAGTGACGAAACCGGTGCCTGGCGCGTAGACCGAGCCTCCAGCCTCGACACCTAGGCAGACGTCAAGACAATGGCCGATTACTACGATATCCTCGGGATCTCGAGGGACGCGGACCCCGGGGATATCAAGAAGGCATACCGGAAGCTCGCGATGGAGCACCACCCGGACCGCAACCAGGGCTCCTCCGAGGCCGAGGCCAAGTTCAAGGAGCTCTCCGAGGCCTACGAGGTCCTGAAGGATCCGAACCGCCGGGCCGCATACGACCGGTTCGGGGAGGAGGGTCTCGGGGGAGGGACGGCCAGCGATCCCTTCCAGGGGGGATTCGATCTGCACGACGCGATCAACATCTTCATGCGGGACTTCGGCGGCGAAGGGGGATTCGAGGAGATCTTCGGCCGGCGCGGGGGTCGAGCGAGAAGCAGGTCCGGCGTCGGGGAGCCGCTCCGCGTGCGCCTCCCGCTCACCCTCAGGGAGGTGGTGGCGGGGGCGAACAAGCGCATCCGGATCGCGCTCCTCGAGCCGTGCGAGAATTGCGGCGGGTCGGGGTCGAGCGACCGGAACGGTCCCCGGATGTGTTCGGCCTGCCAGGGGCGGGGCCAGGAGAGGGTCGTCCAACGGTCCGTCTTCGGGCAGTTCGTTTCGACCACGACGTGCCGTACCTGCGCCGGGGAGGGCTCGGTCATCCCGACGCCCTGCCGGACATGCCACGGAGAAGGGCGGACCCGCCGGGAGCGGGAGATCGAGGTCGAGGTACCGGCTGGCGTGACGTCGGAGAACTACATCACGCTCCGCGGGAAGGGAAATGTGGGTCCGAGGGGCGGGCAGCGCGGGGACATCATGGTGCTGCTCGAAATCGAGGAGGACGGGCGCTTCCGGCGCGAGGGGCGCCACCTGACCACGGAGGCGGTGGTCACCTTCAGCCAGGCCGCCCTCGGGGCCGAGATCAGAGTGCCCACGGTGAATGGTTCCGTGCTCCTCGACGTCCCGCCCGGGATCCAAACCGGACAGGCAGTTCGGGTGAGGGGGCAGGGGGTCCCGGCTCTCGACGGCGGCCGGCGCGGTGACCTGATCGTCCGGATCCGCGTATGGACACCGACCCGTCTCTCCCCCGAGCAGCGGCTCCACGTCGGCCGGCTCGCCGAGGTGGAGGACGCTCCCCCCGACCGCGTGGGTGAGCGGGAGGGAGAGGCGGGAGGGTTCTGGTCCAGGATGAGGGAGGCCTTCAGCTCCGCCTGATGGCCGGTTCGGTTCGACCGTCCTCGCGGGCACCCGCCCGCTGGCTCGTGCTCGAGGCAGAGGTGCCGGCCGATGAGGGGTCGGCGGGTCTCTGCATCGATCTGTTGACGGCCCTCTCGGGGCGCGGGGTGGAAGAGTGGGGCGGGCTGCTCCTAGCGTACTTCGACCGGGCCGACGGCGATGTCGAGGACTTCGTCGCGGGCGTTCGGGGTCGGTTGGCGGAGGTTGCGGGAGGCTACACAGTCGGCCTGGGGCAGCCCCATGAGGAGTGGGCGGAACTCTGGCGGCGGGGCCTTGGGGCGCGGCGGGTCACCGAGCGTCTCGTGGTGAGCCCGACCTGGGAGGAGCCCGCGCTCCGGCCCGGGGACCTTCTCATCTCGCTTGACCCGGGGATCGCATTCGGTTCGGCGGAGGACCCGACGACGCGCGGGTGTCTCCGGCTCCTCGACGAGTGGGTGAGGCCCAGCCAGAGGATCGCCGACGTGGGGACGGGTTCGGGGATCCTCGGCATCGCGGCCTCACTCTTCGGGGCCGACCACGTGCTGGCCCTCGACGTCGACCCGTGGGCGTGCGCCGCGGCCGAGGAGAACACCCGGAGAAACGGCGTTGTCGGTCGGGTGAGCGTCGTGGAGGCCTCGGTGGGAGCGGAGTTTCTCCCGGCGGAGGGGTCGTTCGACGGGATCGTCGCCAACATCGAGGCGGAGCCGCTCGTCGCGCGGCTCGGCGGCTTTCGAAGCGGGATCCGCCCGGGCGGGTGGATGATCCTCGGCGGCATCCTCGAAGGCGAGTCCGGATGCGTGCAATACGCCGCCCTTCGCGCAGGTTTCAGGTTGGAGGCGACGGACATCGAGGGTGGCTGGTGGAGCGGAGCCTTTCTGGGATAGGGGGGTGGCCGACGGCGTACCTAGTCGCGTATCCTCACTGCAGTACGGCTCGGCGCCAGCGACCGGAGGCCGTGCCTGCCAACCGGGGGGCACGCCCGCGCGCGTCGGAGCGGCCATCGGTACGGGCGGGGCGGGGCGCTGTCCGGGGGAGCGCGAGGTGCAGACGGCCGTCCCTTCGGCCGGGCGAGAAGGCTTGGCGTGGGTGGCCGTCGGTCTGGACTGACGATCGGGAGTCCGCATTGGACGCCCAGGCCCGGCGTGGGCGGGCGTCGGGCCCGGCGTTCGAGTTCGACGCCCGAACTCCGGAGTCGGCACGGCAAGGCGATGGTGAAGCGAGAATCCGACAGCTGCATATTCTGCAGGATCGCGCGGGGCGAGATTCCGGCGGACATCCTCCACGAGGGGGAACGCCTCGTCGCCTTTCGCGACGTGGCCCCGCAGGCGCCCGAGCACATTCTCCTCGTTCCCAGGGAGCACATCGCTTCCGTCGATCAGCTCGCCGATGAGGACGCGCTCCTCGCCGGTGAACTCCTGATCGCAGCGCGCGACGTGGCGAGGCGTGCCGGTCTCTCGGAGAACGGGTACCGACTCGTGACGAACATCGGTGCCGACGGCGGTCAGAGCGTGGGCCACCTCCACGTGCATCTCCTTGGCGGGCGGGCGCTCTCCTGGCCGCCGGGTTAGCCGGCGGGCCGGGGGTCGTTCGGCATGGGGACATCCCGGTCCGGATCCCGGTGGGAGGAGGCCGACGGGCCAGGTCCCCGAGCGGGTACGGAGCGAGCGCCCGGCGGGGCCCGGGATCTCCGCTCCGAAGGGACCCGGGTCGAGCGTGAACGGCGGGACGCCCGCGGGGATGGGGTGCCCCGCAGCGGCCGCGGGGCCGGAGGGCTGCCCACGTGATTCCTGACGAGACGGTCGAGGAAGTCCGCCTGCGGGCCGATCTCGTGGAGATCGTGGGGGAGAGCGTCAAGCTCACCCGGGCCGGGAAGGACTGGAAGGGGAAGTGCCCCTTTCACGACGACCGGACCCCTTCCTTCTACGTGGTCCCGGACAAGGGCTTCTACAAGTGCTTCGGCTGCGGCGAGTCGGGTGATCTCTTCTCGTTTCTGATGAAGCAGGGGGGGATGGACTTCCTCGACGCCGTCCGGGCCCTCGCGGCCAGGTACGGCGTGGAGTTGAAGGAGGAGACAGGGTCCCGTGAGGACGACCCCCGCCGGCCCCTCTACGAGGCGAACGCCTTCGCGAGGGCGTGGTTTCGAGAAAACCTCGGAGCCCCGGAGACCGGCGCGGCCGGTCGGGCGTACCTCGAGGCGCGCGGGATCGACGCTGCGACGGCCGAGCGATTTGCTCTCGGCTGGGCGCCCGACGAGTGGGCGGGCCTCAGCGAAGCCGCGAAGAAGCACGGGCTCCCGGCGGAGCACCTCCTCGAGTTGGGCCTGCTCGTGGACTCCAGACGATCGAAGGAGCCGTACGACCGTTTTCGGGGCCGGATCGTCTTCCCCATCGAGTCCGTCGACGGCCGCGTCGTCGGCTTCGGGGGCCGGGTCCTCGACGGGGGCGGGAAGGGCGTGCCGAAGTACATGAACTCCCCCGAGTCCCCGATCTACAGGAAGGGCTCAGTGCTCTACGGGCTCGGCTGGAACAGGAACGCGATCCGGAGGTCAGGCGCTGCCCTGGTCGTGGAGGGGTACATGGATGTGGTCGCCCTGGCGGCGGGGGGCGTCGACGGCGCCGTGGCTACCCTCGGCACCTCGATGACGGACGAACACGCCCGGCTCCTTGCCCGGTACGCGAAGAAGGCGATCCTCCTCTTTGACTCGGACGGGGCCGGCCTTCGCGCCACCTTCCGGGCCGGGGATGTACTCCTGGCCCATGGCGTCCACTCCTCGGTCGCGACGCTCCCCGCGGGGGAGGATCCCGACACGATCGTCCGCGCTGAAGGGAAGGAAGGAATCGGGCGCTACCTGGTCGCGGCCGTCGATCTCCTCGACCGGAAGATTCAACTCCTCGATGAGAAGGGGTATCTGGGAAGGGCGGACGGGATCCGGACGGCCGTCGACAAGCTCCTTCCGACACTTCAGGCCACGAGCGACCCGGCGCTCAGGGACATCTATACCGCGAGAGTCGCGCAGCGGACCGGTGTCAGGAGGGAGACGCTCGAGGCCGAGCTGGCGAAGGGTTCCGAAGTCCCGGTGCGCCCGGCCGTCGGTCCGCCGCCCCCGGTACCGGGGGGAGGGGAGGGACCCCGTCGGCGCGCGGTCCTCACGGAGCACGATGCCGAGCGCCAGCTCCTCGTGATCCTCCTTCGGTCCCGCGAGTGGATCGACCGTGCCCTCGAGCGAGTCGGGCCGGGGGAGTTCCGAAATCCAGCATGTCGCGCCATCTTCGAGGCGCTGACGGAGGACCCCGGGCTGAAGCAGCCCCTCGAGGGGGCTTCGCCCGAGCTCCAGGCGATGCTGGAGCGCCTGGAGGGCGACCCCGACGAGGTCGAGCACCCGGAGCAGGTGTTCAGGGACTGCCTCCTGGAGCTCGAAGACCGGGCGCTTCAGGAAGAGCACGACGGACTCGAGTCCGAGCTTCGTGGCGCGACCTCGGACGACGAGAAGCGCGAGATCCTGGAACGGCTGGACAAGTTGCGGCGATCGCGAAGGGGACGGTGGAACGTGGTCCGCGGGAAGGCCCCGCGGCCGGCAAGTCTGCAACCAGGTGAGTGAATGGCACACACGAGGATGGGCTCCCTGAGGGAGATCCAGGCGTTGGACGACCGGATCCGGGAGGCCGACGGCGCGCTCGCCACCTTCGATGACCGGTTGGCCGAGGCCGAGGAGCCGGCGCTGGCGCTCGAGAGGGAGCTGGCGAAGCTGAAGACGCGTGTCACCCAGATGCGCCAGGACGAACGACGCCTCGAGCGCGCCGCCGATGACAAGCGGGCGCGTGCAGAGAGGCTCGAGCTCAGGCTGAACCGGGTCACGAACCTGAGGCAGGAGGCTGCCGTCCACACGGAGCTCGATCTCATTCGACGGGCGGTCGACGGGGACGAGCACGAGGCGCTCCACCTCTTGGACCAGATTCGTCGCTCGGAGTCCACCCTCGAGGAGCTCGAGGCCGCCGCCGCCGCGGCCCGCGCGAAGGTGGCGCCGCAGCAGGCATCGCTTCTCGGCCAGCGCGCGGGGTTCGAGGAGCGGAGGGCCGCCTTCCTGGCGCGCCGCGAGGCGATTCTCGAGGATGTGGGCGACGAGGAGCGGAGGGTCTACGAGGCTTTCTTCCACGCCGGCCAGCATGTGATCGTCGCGGCGCTCCTCGACGACGGCGCCTGCGGGAACTGCTTCGGGATCATCCCCCTCCAGCTCCAGAACGACATCCGGCGAAGCGCGGGGCTCATCCGCTGCGAGGGCTGCGGGGTGATCCTCACGACGGAGCCCGAGCCGGTGCTCGACGAGGAGGTCCAGAGTCCCGTCGAGATTCCCGCTCCGGGGGAGTTCGAGGAGGCCACGAGCGACGAGGGGGAGGCGGAGTCGTCGGCCAATGGGGACGAATGACACCTGGCTCCGCCCCGTCCGTGACCTCTCCCGCGCGCCGGTATCCTTCCTCCCGGCCCGCCCCGGGGACCCGGGTCCGCCGGAGAGACCCGGTGCGCCGGCCGTCGGGTCCGGACGAACGCCCGCGCGCGTGAGGATCATCGCGGGAGAGTGGGGGGGGAGGCGCATTCAGGCGCCTCCGGGAGCGGCGGTCCGACCGACGACGGACCGGATCCGGGAGGCGTGGATGGGTGCGATCGGGGGCCGGATCGAGGGGGCCAGGGTGCTCGATCTATTCGCAGGTACGGGGGCCCTCGGTCTCGAGGCACTCTCGAGGGGGGCGACGGAGGCCGTCTTCGTGGAGCGCGCCCGCAGCGCACTCCGGCTTCTCGAGCAGAACATCGAGGCGCTCGGGGCGGGCACGCAGGCCCGGATCGTGCGCGCAGACGCCGTCCGGTACCTGGAGCGGGCGGGTGAGGAGCGCTTCGACCTCGCTCTCGCCGATCCCCCGTACGGGAAGGGGTATGCGGCCACCCTCCTTCGCCGCGCCGCGGAGCGGCCGTTCGCCAGGGAGCTCTGGGTGGAGCACCGGTCCCGTGAGCCCCTTCCGGAGCTTCCCGGCCTTCGGCAGCGCCGCTACGGAGATACCACGCTGACGATCTGGGAGCAGGACGGGTGAGCCGCGCAAGGGAGTCGGTCGTCCTCTATCCGGGCTCCTTCGATCCGGTGACGCTTGGCCACGAGGACATTGCGCGCCGGACGCTGAAGGTGGCGGACCGGGTGATCGTTGCGGTCGCCGAGAGATCGTCCGGGGTGAAGAGTCCCGCCTTCTCCCTGGAGGAGCGGCTCGACATGCTTCGCGAGGTCTTCGCCGGCGAGCCGGCGCTCGAGTGCGTCTCCTTCCGTGGGCTCCTCGTGGATTTTGCGAGGGAGCTCGGCGTCGGTGTCGTCGTACGTGGCCTTCGGGCCGTCTCCGACTTCGAGTACGAGTTCCAGATGTCCCAGATGAACCGGGAGCTCCATCCCGAGCTCGAGTTCATCTTCCTCACGCCGGACGCGAGGCTCTCCTTCCTGTCGGCCTCCCTCGTCCGGGAGGTCGCGCGTCTCGGCGGAGACGTCTCCGCCTTCGTCTCGGCGCCCGTCCTGAGGCGGTTGGCGGACCGGTTCCGTCCCCGCACCGGGGGGTGACCCGGGGGCCTCCGTCCGGCCGCAGCGTGCCCATTCGCCTCCCGGCCCGAAGGGGCGCCCGTCTTGCGGTCGCTTCGCAACCTGCGAGATTCCGTTGGGTCGGAGCGAGAATTCGGCCTGCCCTCGGGCAGATGATTCCATCACGGGAGACGGCGGAGAAGCAATGACCTTCAATGTGAGCCGGGAAGGCGAGGTCACGGTCGTCGACGTGGCGGGTCAACTCATCGTGGGCAACCGGCAGCAGCTCAAGAAAAAGGTGCTCGACGAGCTCGAGGGCGGCGCGCGCCGTATCCTCGTCGATTTCACCGATACGGCCTACATCGACTCCTCCGGCCTCGGGATCCTCGTCAGCCTCTCCAAGAAGATTCGCGAGGCGGGGGGCGAGCTTCGCCTCTCCAGCCTGAACGAGGACCTGAGAACGCTCTTCGAGCTCACGAAGCTCGATACCCTGTTTCGCATCGCCGACTCGCGGCAGGAGGGACTTGAGGCCGACTGAGGCCCGACGCGCCATGGACCGACAACTGGTCTTCGAGCTCCCGAACGATCTCACCTGTATCGACGATACGGTCGACTACGTCGTCTCCCGGTGCACCGTCTGCAGCGAGGTGGCCCGAAAGTTCCGGCTGAACTTCCGCGTGAGCCTGACCGAGGCCCTCTCGAACGCGATGATCTACGGGAACGGGCGAGATCCCGACAAGCGTGTGCGGGTCGAGGTCTACATGGGCGCCGGATCGGTTACCGTCCACGTGAGCGACGAGGGTCCCGGATTCGACCCCGGCGAGGTCCCCGACCCGACGCTCGCAGGCAACCGGGACCGCAGCCACGGTCGCGGGCTCTTCCTCATGCGGGAGCTCATGGACGAGGTGCGCTTCAACGACTCGGGAAACAGCGTCACCCTCGTCCTCCACCTCCCCTCGACGGACGAACCCGCAGGCGAGGCCTCTGCATGAGCCCCGATGGGGCTCCGGAACCGGCCATCCCCGAGGCGGTCGTCCACGTCCTGAGCGAGTTTGCAAGGGCCTTCTCGCTGGAACCCCGCCTCCGGGCCCGGGGGAAGGGGGGGGAGGTCGTTCACCTCTACCCACCCGGGTTGGCGGACGCCTCCGCCTCCGCCTCCTCCCACCGGATTGCGGTTCCGACCCGCGTCGGCCCGGACCTGACGCTCGAGATCCCGGGCGCCGCCGACGCATCAGCGCGCGCTGCCGCCTCCGTCGTTCGAAACGCCGTCGGGCACCTCTACGACTACTCCGAGGCCGTCCGGTACTTCTCGGAAGAGATCACCGAGCGCTACGAGGAGATCAACCTCCTCTACTCCGTCTCCGAGACGCTTGGCTCCTTCCTCTCGCTCGAGGATGCTGCCCGGCTGATCCTCACCGAGATCTGCGAGGTGATGGCGGCCCGCCGCGGATCCCTCTGGGTCCTCGACGAGCAGGAGTCGTGCCTCAACCTGGTGGCATCGGTGGGGGCCGAGGGGCGCGAGACCCCGATAACGACGGACGATCCCCAAGCGGTCACGGCCCGCGTCTTCCGGGAGGGGACCCCCGTGATCCTCGCGGAGGGGCAGGGGGGCGGGGAGGAGGACCCTTCCCGAAGCGACGAGCTCCCGAAGGGCACCGAGCCCGTCCTCTCCGTTCCGATCCGTTTCACGCCCGCCGCCGGGGATCCGCGCCCGGTCGGGGTTCTGAACCTGATCGGGCGGCGCCACGGCGGCCGGTTCGCGGCCTCCGACCGCAAGCTCCTCGCGGCGATCGCGAGTCAGGTGGGAGCGGCGCTCGAGAACAACCGGCTCGTAAGGGAGAGGCTCGAGCGGGAGCGGGTGACACGGGAACTCGAGCTGGCCCATGACCTCCAGATGAAGCTCCTCCCGAGTTCAGAAACCTTCCAGCCGGGGCGCGTGGCCGCTCGCGTCGAGTCGGCCGAGTCCGTCGCGGGCGACCTCTATCAGTTCTTCGGGATGCCGGAGGAGCGCCTCGGCGTCATGATCGGAGACGTGTCGAGCCACGGCTTCCCGGCCGCGCTGATCATGGCGCGGACGATGAGCGCGGCGTCGATCTATGCAGCGGAGGTGCGCACGCCCGCCCGCGTCTTTCAGGAGATGGGACGCGCGCTCGTCGACGACCTCGAGAGCACGGAGATGTACCTGACGCTGTTCTACGCCCTCGTGGATCCGGAGCGCCGCGAGCTCCTCTATGCGAACGCCGGCCACCCGCACGCCTTTCTCGTCCGGGGGGACGGGGAGACCGAGCGGCTCGAGGCGCTCGATCCCCCCATGGGGATGGCGGGGGTCCAGGACTATCACCAGCGCTCCGTCTCGTGGAGCGCGGGGACCGATCTCCTCCTCCTCTTCACCGACGGGCTCTCGGACGATCTCGTGCGCGAGTCGAGGATCGCGGGGGAATGCCGGGTCGTGGAAGAGGCCGCGCGGCTGCGGGACCGGCCCGTCTCCGAGATCGTTGACGCCCTGTTCGGCCTAGAGGGGGAGGGCGGTGTCGCCGCGGATGACCGGACCGCACTTGTGCTCCGGATCTGAGCCGGGCACGTGAGGGCGCCGAAGCGCTCTCTCGGCCAGTGCTTCCTCGTGGACCCGGGCGCGGCGGCACGGATCGTCGAAGAAACCCGCGTCGCGCCGGGGGATATCGTCCTCGAGATCGGTCCCGGGAGAGGGGCGCTCACCAGGGGGCTCGCTCGCCAGGTTCGCGCCGCAGGGGGGCGGGCGCGTCTCCTCCTCGTCGAGATCGATGACGATCTGGCCGCCGACCTTGAACGCCGCTTCAGGGGAGATCCGCTGGTCGAGGTGATCCATGAGGACATACTCCGCGTCGATCTCCATGCCCTCGCCGGGGCCCGCAGCCTCAGGGTCGTCGGGAACATCCCCTACAACCTGACCTCCCCGATCCTCTTCCGCCTCCTCGAGCCGCCCCGTCCGGCTGAGATCCTCCTGACGCTCCAGCGGGAGGTCGCCGACCGCATCCTGGCGGCTCCTGGCACGCGGGCGTACGGGGCACTGACGGTGGGCGTTCGGAGCGTGGCGGTCGTGGAGCCCGTCCTTCGGATCGCGGCCGGGGCCTTCCGGCCGCGGCCGAAGGTGGACTCTTCCGTGATCCGGATCCGGCCCCTCGACCCTCCCCCCCTCTCGCCCCGGGAGGAGCGTCGGCTCCGGACGCTGACCCGCGCCCTCTTCCAGTGGCGGAGAAAGCAGCTCGGGAAGATCATGCGGGATCATCCCGAACTCCGGCTCCCGGTCACCCAGGCCGCTGCTCTCCTCTCGGTGGCGGGTGCCCGGAAGGCGGACCGGCCGGAGGTCGTTTCCCCCGAGGCCTTCCGCGAGATGGCGAGGCGACTCGCTGCCGTTTGACGGGGGCCGACGCCCCGCAGTACCTTCCTTGTGAAGCTTTTCACAAGGCAAAGTCTCGCGACGCCCCGGCACCGTGGCTGCCCCTCCCCGCGTGGCAGGGGGCCGGGGGAAGGGGGGGTGCTCGCCATCACCGTGGGAGGCTTCGCTTCAACACCTCGCGACACACGTTGAGGCCGTTCTTGCCCGCTTCGCTTCAGAAGGTTTCCGAGTCCGCGATCCGGCGTCTCTCGATTTACCTGAGAGTGCTGGGGGCACTCGAGCGCGAGGGGGAGGAGACCGTGTCAAGCCAGGTCCTCGCGGAGCGCGCCGGCACGACCGCGGCCCAGGTGCGAAAGGACCTCTCCCTCTTCGGCTCCTTCGGGAAGCGAGGCCTCGGCTACCTCGTCTCGACCCTCAAGGATGAACTTCGCGGGATTCTCGGGGTCTCTCGCACCTGGCGGGTGGCGCTCGTCGGGATCGGACGTATGGGTGCGGCGCTCCTCGAGTACCCCCACTTCCGGGCGCGAGGCTTCGAGTTCGTCGCCGTCTACGACTCGGATCCGGGGAAGGTCGGTAGACGCTGGGGCGCCCTGACCGTCGAGAGCGTGTGCAGGCTCGAGGAGTCGTTGCGCGAGCACGGGATCGAGATCGTTGTTCTTACCGTGTCGGCAGGGGCCGCACAGCAGATTGCGGACGTGGTCGTGCGTGCCGGGGTCAGGGGGATCATGAACTTCGCGCCGGTCGCGCTCAAGGTGCCGCCGGAGGTGCGCGTGAACGCCGTCCGTCTCACCGTCGAGCTCGAGATGCTGAGCTTTGCCCTGGGCTCGGTCGCGGGTCGCAGGTAGGGAGGGGAGCGGCTTTGGAGGGAGAGTGGGATCGGGAGGGCGGGGGTCGGGTCCGCCTTCCGGGACGCCGTATCGTTCCCCACCCGGGCGGCCGACTCGGGTGAGCGACGGGTCACCCGGCGCGCCCCCCTCCCCCCCCCCGTCCCGCAGGGTTGGGGGGATCCGCATTCATGCGCTAGATGCGGGGGTCGTCGGCCTCGACGGGGGTGCGATGTTCGGCGTGGTGCCGAAACCGCTTTGGGAGCGGAAGATCCCCCCTGACGACCGCAACCGGATCCCCCTGGCGCTCCGGTGCCTCCTCGTCGAGGCGCCCGGGGCGCTCGTTCTCGTGGATACGGGTGTGGGAGGGAAGGAGGACGCCAGGTTCCACGACATCTACGCGATCCGAAACGAGGGGAGTCCCACGCGCCTCGAGGACAGCATCCGAGCCGCGGGCTTCGGGCCCGACGAGATCGATCTCGTGGTTCTGACCCACCTCCACTTCGATCACGCGGGCGGCTCCACCCGGCTCCGGGCGGGCGGGCGGATCGAGCCCTCCTTCCCGAACGCCGAGTACCTCGTGCAGAGGGGCGAGCTCGAATTCTCGCGCCTCCCGAACGAGCGGATCCGCGCGAGCTACTTCCGCCGGAACGTCGAGGCCGTGACGGAGGCGGGGCTCTGGCGCCTGGCCGAGGGGGACGAGGTGGCGACGCGGGGTGTCCGCCTCCTTCGGACCCCCGGGCACACCCCGCACCACCAGAGCGTATTGATCGAATCGGGGGGCGAGACCGCGTGCTTCCTCGCCGACGCGTGTCCCACGCGTGCGCACGTACCGCTCCCCTGGATCATGGGGTACGACGTGGAGCCCCTCGTCAGCCTGGAGACGAAGCGGCGGCTCTGGCGGAGGGCGATCGACGAGGAGTGGCTCCTCGTCTTCGAACACGACACCGAGTTCGTCTGGGGACGGCTGGGGGAGGATGGGCGGAGCGTGCATCCGCCGGCGGGCGAGGGATAGGCCGTGGAGTTCTTTCGGGAGATCGAGGCGCTGGGGGTCGAGCAGGTGGCCTTCTGGTCCGAGCCCGCCGTGGGCTACCAAGGGATCATGGCGGTCCACGACACAACGCTCGGTCCCGGGATGGGCGGGACGCGTTTCTGGGACTACGCGACCGACGCGGAGGCGCTCCGCGACGTGATCCTTCTCGCCCGGGCCATGACGTACAAGGCGGCGATGGCGGGTCTCGATTCGGGGGGCGGGAAGTCGGTGATCCTCGGCGACAACCGCCGACAGGACCGGGAGGCGCTTTTTCTTGCCCACGGGCGGGCCGTCGCCTCGCTCGGGGGCCGCTACATCGCGGCGGAGGACGTCGGGACCTCCGCCGCCGACATGGCGTTCGTCCGTCGGGAGACGGAGTTCGTGGCCGGGCTCCACGGGCGTTCCGGGGACCCGTCGCCGCTTACGGCCTTCGGCGTTGCCCAGGCGATCCGGGCGGCGGCCTGCGAGCGCTACGGGGACGGGTCGCTCGACGGCGCCCGCGTCTCGGTGCAGGGGCTCGGGAGCGTCGGGGCGCACCTATGCGAGATCCTGGCCGGGGAGGGAGCGCGGCTCACCGTCACGGACATCGACGCCGGGCGGGTCGAGCGGATCGTCCGGCGCCTTGGCGCGAACGCGGTGGCGCCCGAGGAAATCTACGACGTGGAGGCTGACGTCTTCGCACCGTGCGCGCTCGGCGGCGTGATCAACGACGACACGATCCCCCGGCTCCGGGTGGACATCGTGGCAGGGGCTGCAAACAACCAGCTCCGGGAACGACGCCACGAAGTGGCGCTGAGGGAGCGAGGGATCCTCTACGTCCCCGACTACGTGGGCAACGCAGGCGGGCTCATCAACATCTACGGCGAGCGCCATGGCTGGAGCCGGCAGCGCGCACGGGGGAAGGTGACCCGGATCTTCGACACCGTCTGCCGCATCTTCGCCCTCGCCCGAAGCAAGGCAACGACGCCCGGGGCCGCGGCCGACCGCATTGCCGAAGACCGCCTCACGGCGGCCCGGGGCGCTGCTTCGCCGACGGGAAGCCCGGCGTAGGGGGGCGCCTCGGGCCGTGCCCCTCGCCGGGCATGCTTCCCTCCAGCGCCGTCCATTTACATCTTCACTCTGGAGCGGTCACGACCCACGAACCGGAGGCACCCAGGCGCAATGTCGGAGCCCTACCCGCACCTGAAGCGTACGGACCCCGAAGTCTACCAGGCAGCAGCCGGTGAGCTTCGCCGCCAGGGCGACCAGCTCGAGCTGATCGCGTCCGAGAACTTCGTCTCCCGCGCCGTTCTCGATGCGGCGGGAACCGTCCTCACGAACAAGTACGCCGAGGGTCTCCCGGGACGGCGCTACTACGGGGGATGCGAGTTCGTGGACCAGGTGGAGGAGCTCGCCCGCTCGCGCGCCAGGGAGCTCTACGGGGCGGAGCACGTCAACGTGCAGCCCCACTCCGGGGCGCAGGCGAACATGGCGGCGTATCTGGCCTTCCTGCGGCCCGGGGAGCGGATTCTCGGGATGAAGCTGAGCCACGGGGGCCACCTCACGCACGGTTCGCCCGTGAACGCGTCGGGGATCCTCTACGAGGTCAGCTCCTACGGGGTGCGGGAAGAGGACGGGCGCGTGGACTACGATCTCCTTCGGGACCAGGCCCGCAGGGTGCACCCCAAGCTGATCGTCGCGGGGGCGAGCGCGTATCCCCGCATCCTCGACTTCGAGGTATTCGGGGAGATCGCCCGCGAGGTCGGGGCGCTCCTGATGGTGGACATGGCGCATATCGCGGGACTCGTGGCCGCCGGGCTTCATCCGAGCCCGGTCCCCCACTCCGATATCGTCACAACGACGACCCACAAGACGCTCCGGGGCCCGCGCTCCGGGTTGATCCTCTGCAGGGAGGAGCACGCCAAGGCGATCGACAAGGCGGTCTTTCCCGGGATGCAGGGGGGGCCGCTCATGCACATCATCGCGGCGAAGGCCGTCGCGCTTAAGGAGGCGCTCGCGCCGGAGTTTCGGGCGTATCAGAGCCACGTCGTCCGCAACGCTGCCGTCCTCGGTGCCGAGTTGGTCGACCGGGGATTCCGGCTCGTCTCCGGCGGGACCGACAACCACCTCATCCTCGTGGATCTCAGGGACCGGGGCGAGTTGACGGGGAAGGCCGCGGAGCACGCGCTCGAGGAGGCGGGGATCACCGTGAACATGAACACCGTCCCCGGTGAGACGCGCTCTCCCTTCGTCACCTCGGGTCTTCGGATCGGGACCCCGGCATTGACGACGAGGGGGATGAGGGAGGAGGAGATGCGCATGATCGGCAGCTGGATCGCCGACATCCTCCAGGATGTGGCAAACGAGCCGCTTCGCCGGAGGGTCCGGGCGGGCGTACGGACGCTGTGCGCCAGCTTCCCCCTCTACCCGGAGCTCCGCGAGGCGCGCTGAAGGAGCTCCGGGCGGACGGGGGTCCCATCTGCGCCTTCCCGCGGCCCGGCCCCTCCCGGTCCCCTAGCGTTTCCGCTGGAAGGGGACCAATTTTGGGCCATGACCGACGTACAGTTCGCCGACGAGATCCTGGATCGCCTGCAGGCGCGAAACCCGCGCTTTCAGGGGAAGGCGTACCTGTTCGTCCTCTCCTCGCTTCACCACGTACTCGAGCGGCTCGAAGAGCCCCGGCACGTCACTGGAGTCGAGCTCGCGCACGGTGTCCGTTCCCTCGCCATCGATCGTTTCGGTCCCCTCGCCCGCACGGTGCTCGAGCATTGGGGTGTGCACAGCACCGACGACGTCGGGGAGATCGTCTTCGCCCTGGTGGAGGCGGGTGTGCTCATTACACGGGAGGAGGACCGCCCCGAGGATTTCCACGGCATCTTCGACTTCGAGGATGCATTCGAGCGGAACTATCCGTGGGGAACGGCTGGCTAGCACGCCGCAGCGGGAACCGAGGCTCCGGTAGCGAAGCCGACAGGAACTGACCATGGATCAACAGCCACCCTTCCCCCGCTGCCAGAAGTGCGATGTTGGGGTTCTCCTCCCGCTCTCGGACTTCGGGCGCGAGGGCGCACCGATTCGCTACAAGGCGTGGGTCTGTTCGAGCCCCGAGTGCGGCTTCAACATCCGGATCGACAATGGCGAGATCACCTTCGGAAGGGCGATCGGTCAGAGTTACAAGTAGACGGTGACTTCTCTGTTGCGGAGGCTATCTGCCCGGGAGAGTTCCCACCCTCCCCTCCGGAAATGATCCCCTCCGCGTATCGTCGGCCGAGACGGATGCGTACCCCTCGCTCTTTCGGGTGTCCGGAGCTGCATGCGCCGACCGGTCGGGAGGCGGCCGCCTTCGACCGGCGGGCGATCGACGAGGCAGGGGTCTCCGCCGCGGTCCTCATGGAGAATGCTGGCCGGTCAGGGGCGCTCGTCGTGGAGCGGCTTCACCCGGATGGCCAGCTCCTCGTCCTCGCCGGGACGGGCAACAACGGGGGGGACGGTCTCGTCCTCGCCCGCTCGCTCACTGCACAGGGGAGAGAGGTGCGTGTCCTCCAGGTGGGACGCCGGGACGTCCCGGATCCCCTCCTTCACGGGTGGCCGGTCCCCGTCGCACCCGCACCGGAGGACGACGAGGCGCTTCGGGCCGCTCTCGGGGAGGCTCATGTTCTTGTGGACGCACTCCTCGGAACGGGGGTTCGGGGACGGCCGAGGGAGCCCCACGCTCGCGCCATTCGCGCGATGAACCGATCGGGGTGCCCCGTGGTCTCGCTCGACGTGCCCTCGGGGGTCGATGCGGACCTCGGGGAGGTCCCCGGGGAGGCGGTCCGGGCGGGGGTCACGATCGCCTTCGGGGCCCCGAAGCTCGGAACGCTCCTCTTTCCCGGGCGTGAGCGGGCAGGGCGGATCGTGGCGGTCGAGATCGGGTTTCCCCCGGTGGCAGAGGGGGAAATCCCGGGCCGCGTCATCACTCCGAGGTGGGCCGAGCGCCACCGGCCGAGGCGGCGCCGGGTCACGCACAAGAAGGCGGAAGGGCAGCTTCTCATCGTGGCGGGCTCGCCGGGGGTCGCGGGGGCCGCGATCCTCTCGGGCCGCGGGGCGCTTCGTGCCGGCGTTGGCTACTTGCGGGTCGCGTCGCACCCGGAGAACCGGGAGCTCCTGCAGGCGAGCCTCCCGGAGGCGCTGTTCGTGAACGTGCTCGACGCCGAGGCCCTGAGGAAGGCGGCGGAGGCCTCCGACACCGTAGCTGCGGGGCCGGGGATGGGTGTCGACGAGGCGGCGGGGAGCCGGCTCAACGAGCTCCTCAAGCGCCCGGGCCCCCGCGGCCTCCTCCTGGATGCCGACGCCTTGACGCTCCTCGGAGCGGGCGCTCTCCCCGCATACTCTCATGCGTGCCTTCCCGCCCGTCGCCTCCTTACCCCCCATCCGGGGGAGATGGCGCGGCTCGGCTGGGCACCGGACGAGATCCGGGCCCGCCCGGTGGAGGTCTCCCGGCGGGGCGCCGAACGCTACGGCTGCGCCCTCCTCCTCAAGGGCCAGCCGTCTCTTGTCGCGAGCGGGACGGACGAGAGCTTCTGGGTGAGCTCGAGCGGCTCGTCGAATCTGGCGCGAGCCGGGACCGGGGATGTGCTGGCCGGAGTGGCCGGCGCCTTCCTCGCCCGTGGAGCCGATGCCCCTGAGGCGGGTGCGCTCGCGCTCCACTATACGGGCCGTGCGGCCGCGCTCGCGGGTCGGGGGGAGGCGCTCCTCCCCTCGGACATCGCGGCATCGCTCAGCGCGGCCCTCGGCGAGGGCCCGCTCCCCGGCTCCGATCTCGGGCTCCCCTTCATCCTCCTCGATCTGGATCCTCCGCATTGAAGACGCTTCAGGCGCCCCTCCCCGCATTCGGTCCCGGGCCGGAGTTCGAGCGGATCCTCGCGATCCTCCGGAACGGACCGGCCGGGAGGATCGCGAGCGGACGCGGGCCCGCCGCGCTCCTCGGTCCGGGGGACGACGCGGCGGTT
Organism: Longimicrobiales bacterium; assembly: GCA_965218255.1. Lineage (GTDB taxonomy): Bacteria > Gemmatimonadota > Gemmatimonadetes > Longimicrobiales > Gaopeijiaceae > JAAXGI01. The sequence continues at coordinate 438,795 of CBDCKJ010000002.1, forward strand.
CTCCCGGGCGGGATAGTGATCTCGACGGACATCGGAATCGAGGGCGTCCACTTCCGCCTCGAGTGGATCTCCGCAAGAGAGGCGGGATACCGGATCGCCGCGGCCGGTCTCAGCGACCTGGCCGCCATGGGGGCCGTGCCGGCCGGAATCCTGGCCTCGGCAGCAGCCCCGGGGGACGGCCGGGGGGCGGAGGAACTCATGGCGGGGGTCAACACACTCCTCGGCGAGTTGGATACCCAGCTCCTCGGGGGAGATCTGGCGCGGTCTCCGGGACCCCTGATCCTCGATATCGTCTCCGTGGGCTGGACGGACGATCCGCTCCTTCGCTCCGGGGCGGGAGTCGGGGACGAACTCTGGGTGACCGGCGTGCTCGGGGGAGCGGCCGCCGCGGTGGCGCTCTGGGAATCGGGGGAGAGCGTGCCCGCCGGGTTCCGCCGGGCCTTCGCCTCGCCCCGGCCCAGGGTGGCGGAGGCGCTCTGGCTCGCCCGTGCGGGGGTGACAGCGGGGATCGACCTCTCAGACGGGCTCGCGAGCGATGCGGCGCACCTGGGAGCGGCCTCGGGCGTGGGTGTGCTCCTCGAGGCCGGTGCGGTGCCGCTCGACCCGGCGCTCGGCGAGGTCGAGCTCCCGGGCGCGGCGACGCCGCTCGATCTCGCCCTCGCAGGGGGGGACGACTACGAGCTCCTCGTAGCCTCGCCCGCCGGATGCCTCGAGGAGCGCCGCGGGGAGTTCGAAGAGCGGTTCGGCGTGCCGCTGACCCGCGTGGGGCGGGTGACCGAAGGTTCGGGTGTCGTCCTCGACCCGGGCCGGGCCGGGCGAGCGGGACCGCTCCTCCGGGGCGGGTTCGACCATTTCCGGAGCAGCGCCTCGTGATCCGCTCGATATGGGTACTCATCGCGTGCGCCGCGATGACCGCATACTACGCGAGTCGCGTCGTGGTAAGCGGATGGTCCGCCCGCCCGGGGAGCGGCGCGTGCGCCTGTGAGCGCTTGCCCCGTATCTGGGCGAGGCTCGTTCTCCGGTGCGTGGGCGTCCGGCTCCACGCCTCCGGCGCCGACGAGGTGGACTGGTCGAGGCCGGCGGTCATCGTGGTGAACCATCAGTCCTGGTTAGATATTTTCGTCCTCCTCACGGTCGTGCCCGGAAAGATCCGGTTCGTGGCGAAGCAGGAGCTCGGTAAGATCCCGATCTTTGGACGGGCGTGGCGCGGATGTGGCCACATATCGCTCGACCGGGGCGATCGACGCCAGGCGATCGAGTCGCTCAACCGGGCGGGCGAGAAGATCCACGAGGAGTCCCTCATCGTCACGATGTTCCCGGAGGGCACCCGTTCCCCGGACGGAAGGCTCTATCCTTTCAAGAAGGGGGCCTTCGTCATGGCGATTCGGGCAGGGGTACCGATCGTGCCCGTGGGGATCAGCGGGAGCGGCTCGGTGATGCCGAAGGGGTCGTTTCGGGTCCGAGCCGGCGAGGTCCGCGTTCGGGTCGGGAGGCCGATCGAGGTAGCGGGGCGCGAACATGTGGACCGGGACTCGCTCGCGGACGAGACGCGCCGCGCCGTCGCCGCCCTCGCGGATGTCGCCCTGGCCGACGGGCGTTCCGGCCCCGGCGACGGGCCGGGGAGCGGTGCGGCAAGAGGGTAGGCGGGTACGGGCGAGGGGTGGGAGCACGGAACCCCGGACACCGAAGGAGGGAGGCGGGTGAGCAAGACGAGGATAGAGGAGGTACGGGCGCGCCAGATCCTGGATTCGCGGGGAAATCCCACCGTGGAGGCGGAGGTGCGCCTCATGGGCGGCGCCATCGGCCGCGCTGCCGTTCCGAGTGGGGCTTCCACGGGCGACCATGAGGCCGTGGAGCTTCGGGACGGGGACAACGCCAGATATCTCGGTCGCGGGGTCGAAGGCGCGGTTGGGCATGTACGGGGTGAGATCCGTGACCGGGTGGTCGGGGTGGACGCGATGGACCAGGAGGGCCTCGACCGCGCGCTGATCGAGCTCGACGGAACGTCGAACAAGGGGCGGCTCGGCGCGAACGCGATCCTCGCCGTCTCGCTCGCGAGTGCGCGGGCGAGAGCCGCCGCCCTCGGGCTCCCCCTCTTTCAGGCGATCGGGGGCGAAGGAGCCCGCGTCCTTCCCGTACCGATGATGAACATCCTGAACGGGGGTGCCCACGCATCGAACAGCGTGGACGTCCAGGAGTTCATGGTGATGCCGGTCGGGGCGGGGAGCTTCCGTGAGGGGCTCAGGATGGGGGTCGAGGTGTTCCACCGGCTGAAGGAAGTTCTCTCGGAGCGGGGCGGGAGCACCGCCGTCGGCGACGAGGGGGGATTTGCCCCCGACCTCGAGGACAACGACGAGGCGGTCGAAGTCGTCCTCCAGGCGGTGGAACGTGCCGGGTATCGCCCCGGCGAAGACATGGTACTTGCCCTGGATGCGGCCGCCTCGGAGTTCCACGAGGACGGGCAATACCACTTCGCGTGGTCGTCGGGGGAACGCCGGGACACGGCCGGGATGGTCGAGTTCTGGGAGGACTGGGTATCCCGTTACCCGATCCGCTCCCTCGAGGACCCGCTCGACGAGAACGACTGGGACGGGTGGCGCGACCTGACCAAGGCGACCGGCGATCAGCTTCAGATCGTGGGGGACGACATCTTCGTGACGGATCCCAAGCGCCTCCGACGCGGGATCGACCTGGGGGTCGGGAACGCGATCCTGATCAAGGTGAATCAGATCGGGACGCTCACCGAGACGCTCGAGGCGATTCGCGTCGCAAGCGAGGCGGGATATCGATCCGTGATCTCGCACCGGTCGGGGGAGACGGAGGACGTCTTCATCGCCGATCTGGCCGTCGCGACCGGCGTAGGCCAGATTAAGGCCGGGAGCGCCTCGCGGACGGATCGTGTGGCCAAGTACAACCAGCTCCTGAGGATCGAGGAGATGCTCGGCGACCGAGCCGTCTACCCGGGCCGCTCCCTCTGGTAGGCAGACCGGCGTCGGGCCGTTGGGGGGTGGGGGGATGAAGAGGCTGATATTTCCGCTGGTCCTGGGGCTTGCCGCGTACTATGCGGCCTTTGGCGGGGAGTACTCGCTCTTCGAGGCTCGAGCGATCCGCCTCGAGACGGAGAGTACGCGGGCCGAACTCGCCCGGCTCCACGCCGAGGCGGATTCGCTCAGGGCGCGCGCCGAGGCGCTGGAGAACGACCCGGAGACGATCGAGACGCTGGCCCGGGAGCGCTTCGGGATGATTCGGGACGGCGAGATACTCTACCGCTTCGCCGAGGAGAGCGAGGGCGGGGAGCCGGGTGAGCGGGATCCGGAGGCGGCGGGTGTGCGCTAGCCTCGATCCGGCGTGCGTGCGAGGGACCGGTGAGCGCTTTCTTCGGCTTGACACCCGATCCGTACGGAAATAGCGTTTTCTCCCTTGTGCCGGAGTAGCTCAGCTGGTTAGAGCAGCGGAATCATAATCCGCGTGTCGGGGGTTCGAGTCCCTCCTCCGGTATTTTCGTCGCACCCTGTCGTCCCCTCCGCCTTCCGCACGGCTGGTCGCGAGAACATCGAGGCCGGAGAGGGGAGCGAGGCGCCGCGAGCCGACCCGGTATCGACCTTGAGCGCCATAAGACCCGGTGCGTTGCGGCGGGCGGTTTCGTGTGCGATGTCGGTGACGGGTGGCGCCTCCCGAGATGCGACGTCCCGGGATGAGCGCCTCCCGCCCCCCGACGCCGCTCCGGCTTCTTCGTTCTCGGGGCTCCCGGCCCAACGGCCCCGGGCGGAAATGACCGCATCCTTCTCCCCGCTTCGCCGTAGGTACCTGGAATCGTGTGTGGCCGCTACACTGTCGCGGGAGACCCGGAGTCGCTTCGCCTCTTCTACGGAGCCGAGTTCCGGGAGGCGCACCGGCCGATCTTCAACGCGAGCCCGGGGCAACGCCTCCCGGTCATCCTCGATGCGGAGCCAGGGGCGATTCAGCCCGCATTCTGGGGGTTCGCCGTCGAGTTCCATGGCCGACCCCGCCGCATGCTGATCAATGCGCGGGCTGAGACTGCGGACCGGCTGCCGACCTTCCGGGGTGCATTCCGCCACCGTCGCTGCCTGGTGGTTGCGGATGGCTTCTATGAGTGGAAGCCCACCGGAGGGGACAAGCAGCCGTACCGGATCGTCCTCAAGACGGAGGAGCCGTGCACCTTCGCCGGGATCTGGAGGGAGGTGGAGGGCGAGCCGACGTACGTGATCCTCACGACGGAGGCGAGTCCCCAGCTGCGCCCGATTCACCATCGGATGCCGTTGATACTGGGGCGGGATGAAGTGGCAGTGTGGCTCGATCCGGATCGGGGGGTGGAGGAGTTGAAACGCCTCCTGAGGCCCTATCCCGGTGATGCCATGCGGGCCTATCCGGTCTCGAGAGCCGTGAACAACTCGAGGAATCAGGGCCGGGAGCTCATCGATCCGGTAGCCCGGAGCCCGGAATGAGCCGGGTTGTTTCCCGCTCCGGCTTCCCGCGCCGACCGGGCGGAGTGTCCCGCTCCCTCTCTCCCGTGTGCGGCCGAGGGTGGCTTTGCGGGAAGAGGTGGCGACGACGCCCGCGGGCGAGTGCAGCCGACGGCCCCGAGGAATGCGGGACCACCAACGCGCGCCTCTTCCCGTCCACCTCCTGACTCTCGGGGCCAATGTTCCCGCTACGAGACGACAATCCGCAGATTCTGCGGCCGATTGCTACCTACCTGATCGTGGCGTGCAACCTGGCCGCTTGGTTCTACATCCAGGGCGGCGGCGCGGAGCCGGCGCTCTCCTCTTCGGTTTGCCGCTTGGGGCTGATTCCGGGCGTGCTCCTCCAGAGCGTCCCGGCCGGGACGCCGCTCTCCCTGGGCCCTGGGGCGGTCTGCGTGGTGGGCGAGATTCCGGCATGGCAGACGGCCGTGTCCTCGATGTTCCTGCACGCGGGGTGGTTTCATCTCTTGGGGAACCTCTGGTTCCTCTGGATCTTCGGGGACAATGTGGAGGACGCGATGGGGCACTTTCGCTTCGTAGCCTTCTACCTCCTCTGCGGGCTGGTGGCGGCCGGCACCCAGACCGTGACGAACCCGGAGTCGGCGGTCCCGATGGTCGGCGCCTCCGGGGCGATCGGGGGGGTCATGGGCGCGTACGTCCTCCTCTACCCCAAGGTTCACGTGCATCTCCTCGTCGTTCTGGGATTCTACGTCACAAGGATCGCGGTGCCCGCAGTCCTGATGCTCGGGTACTGGTTTCTGTTGCAGTTCATGAGCGGGCTCGGCAGCGTCGGCGGGAGCGGGGGCGGGGTGGCTTTTTGGGCCCACGTGGGGGGGTTTGCGGCGGGTGCCGTCCTAGTCCTGTTCTTTCGAGACTCTGCGCTTGTGGCGAAGCATCCCTACCACGGATGGCGGCCGAAGAGGCTCCCGACGCGCAGCTGGCGGCGCATCCGGCGCTTCTAGACCCATCGATGCTGCGGCTTGTGCTGGACGTGTACGGACCGTGGGTCAGCTGGGCATTGGAAGCGGCTGCGAGCGATGACCGAGTGGCCAATCTCGGCGCGGTCATCTCTACCGGCTCCTGTCAGCCACTCATCGGAGCGGCTGCATGAATTCCATGCGGTTTCCTGCGGGGTCGTGAACACAAAAACGACGCACATTCGGGATAGCCTTATCCCACTCGACCTCGACCCCGAAAGAAGCAAGTTGCGCTGCCATCGCGGTGACGTTGTCCACCTGAATCCCCGGGTGTGCCTTTCCGGCGGGCCGGAAGTCGTTCTCTACGCCCAGGTGGATCTCTCCACTCCACCCGAACGGAACCAGGCGCCGCCCCTCCTGGCAAGAACAGGCGGCTTCTCGATCTCAATCATTCCTAGGACAGTTGCGTAACAGTGCCGGACCCTACCCTCCGAGCCCTCGGGAATGGCGAGCTGTACGTGGTTGAGGTATTCAAAGGCTGGGAGTTCGCTGCGATTCCCTTGCTTCATGCGTATCCGTTTGCTGCGTGGTTCATCTCGATGAGATCCCGTGACGCCGCGGAAACTGTGCCATGGCAAACGGTTGTCCACGATGTAGCCAGTCACATCCCCGGTCGTGACGGTCGCACATGGGGCCTCGAAATGACTTACCGAGGAGAATTCGAAGATTGTCTCCGAGCAATCGAGCCATGCTTCGATCGCCGATGCAAGAGGCATCCGTCCGCAAGCTCAGGTAGTCCACCACAACCGGCCCCAGGCTTCTGGACACGGGGGTGGCTCAGTCATGCCGCCTTCAACGTGAACTCCTCACGGACCTAGGCCGAGGTTCGGAATCCGTGTCGCTTGAGGAGCCATGCGCGGTTGTAGTGGTCGATGAACACAGCGATTTTCTGCCGCGCCTCTTCGAGGTTCTCAAAGTCGTGGAGGTGGAGACACTCCTCCGACGAGCTCTGAATGAAGAGTTCGACGACGCCGTTCCATTCTTGCTCTCCCACGTAGGCGGCCGTGGAGCGGAACCGGGCTATCGGAGCTCACCCCGATGGTGGGCGTGCACCGAGAACCCCAGTCGTGTCTACGCCGGGTTCTGTGCCTCCGGTAAGGTGGCGGATCACGCGTCGGTGCCGCGCGGTGCTACTCGACCGGTTGCTTAAAGTGAAAGGAAGTGAGGTCCATCCCCTCCCGCTCGTAGAATCGGTGTGTGTCCTTTCGGTGAGTCGCGGAATCCAGTTCGAGGTTCTGGCACCCCTCTCTTCTCGCCTCCTTCAGGAGCCACCTGAGCATCCGGCTGCCGAGTCCCGTGGAGCGCAGGGTCTCGTCCGTGACCAGGTCATCGACGTAGAGGACCTTCCCAACCACCAGCTGATGGAGGAACCGGTATCCCGCCACTGTGACTGGCCGACCATCCATTTCGATAAAGGCGAGGCGGTAGCCCTCTGACTCCTGCCGGCGGACGCGGTCAAGAAACTCGTCGGGGCCGAGGTGGGTGCGGAGCTGTGACATGACCCGGTAGCAGGCACGGATCTCTGCCTCCGATCTGGCCAGTCGAGGCTTGGTCATCGAACGACGCGCTGGCTGATAAGAGAACGGTGGAATGGGATTCCGAAGCTACCACTCTGGAGTGTGGTTCCCCAATGCCCCCCCGCCCCCGCAGACGTGGGTCGGGCACCCCGTGCGTGGGAGGCCCGCTTCATCCGGACTTGCCGCGTACCGCATGGCCGATTACCTATCCACGCGCAAATCGCAAGCGAGTGGGTCGTTACGGAAGCCGGTGCAACTCCGGCGCGGCCCCGCCACTGTGAGAGGACCGGGAGCGATCCCGGAACGCCGGTTCGAGTTCGTCCACTGGAGCCTCGGCTCTGGGAAGGAGGACCGCGCGGCCTCGAGCCAGGAGACGTGGCCCACCCGCCCTCGAACTCACGACCTCCGAGGGGAGGCGAGTCAGGGATCCCGGGTGCGGGTCAGCGCTCTTCCACGTCCCGATTCCGCGTCGTTCCCCCGTGAGGTCCCGAAGTCCCGCGTGGGTGGGACAGGAGGACCGTCATGCTACGAGCAGGAACCCGCCGCTTCACTCCCCTTCTCCTCGCCGTCGTCTCCGCCGCGCTTTCCCTGTCGTTCGCCGAACCTGTCCTTGCTCAGCCGGGGGCGGCTCCCTCTCCCGACTCGGCGATCGTCCTCGACCCTGTGGTGGCGACCGCGACGCCCGTCCCCGTTTCGGCGGGTGCGCTCGGAAGGCACGCTACGGTGCTCGACGGAGAACGGCTCTGGGCGGAGGGAGTCGTCGATGTAGTGGAGGCGCTCCGGAGCGTAAGCGGAATCGCGATCGTCAGGAGCGGCTCCGTCGGAGCCGTCTCGTCGATATTCCTGAGGGGAGGCGAGAGCGACTACGTGAGGGTGCTTCTCGACGGCGTGCCGCTCAACCAGCCCGGCGGTGCCGTCGACCTCTCCGGCCTGACGATGGAGAACGTGGACCGGATCGAGATCGTCAGAGGTCCCGCCAGCGGTCTGTACGGCTCGGACGCCGTGGCCGGGGTGATCCAGATTTTCACTCGGCGTGGGGACGCCGGGCTGCAGGCCTCGGCCACGGTGCGCGGCGGTAGCTACGGGAGCGCGGACGGCACGCTCGCGTTCCGCGGGGGAAACGAGTCCGGATCGTTCGGGGCGTCCGTGGCCCGCTACGACACGGAGGGGATCCTCGACTTCAACAACCGCCACCAGAATACCGTCTTCTCCGGAAGGGCGGAGGCGCGGATCGGGAGCGCCTCGACGGCGAGGTTTACCGCGAGGCTCCAGGACCGGGTATACCACTTTCCCACCGATGGGAGCGGCGCCGTCGTCGACATCAACCAGTCGACCTTCTCCGAGGAGGCCACGCTCGGGATCGAGCTCGAACGGAGCCTCGGAGATCGCTTCGAGCTCCGGGGTCTGGTCTCGCTGCAAGATGCCGACATGGGGACGGACGACCCGCCCGACGGCTCGCACGATACCGTCGGGTTCTACGGATTCCACAGCCTGGACGCGATGCGCAGGGTGACGGGTGACGTGCGGGTGAACTGGCACCGGTCGGATCGTACCGTCCTTACGCTCGGCACGGAGGTCGAGGAGCAGAGCGTCCGTTCGTTCAGCGAAAGTCTCTCCGAGTACGGACCGAGCACGGGGCGCTCCGAGAGTTCTCGGTCGAACGCGGCAGGATACGCCCACGCGCTCACGACCATCGGTTCCCTCTCGATGAGTGGGGGGGCGCGAATCGAGCGAAACGAATACTTCGGGGGATTCTTCAGCTATCATGCGGGTCTTGCGGTCCCGGTTCGAGCCGGGACGCGCCTCACGGCCTCCGTGGGGCGGGGGATCAAGGAGCCTACATTCTTCGAGACCTTCGCGAGTGGTTTCGCGACCGGGAACCCGGACCTGAGTCCGGAGCGGTCCCGCTCATGGGAGGCGGGGATCGAGCAGGCGCTCGGGGTGAGGCTGCGGGCCACGGCGACCTGGTTCGACCAGTCCTTCGAGGACCTGATCCAGTACACGGGCTCGCCCCCCGGGCCCGATGAGCCCAACTACTTCAATGTGGCGGCGGCCGATTCGCGGGGACTCGAGCTCGAGGCCGAGGCGGAGCTAGGCGTGCTCAGTCTCGTGGCAGGCTGGACGTGGCTCGCGACGGAGGTCGTGGATTCGGGATTCGACGAGGGGTCCTCGGCCGCCTTCGTCGAGGGGGAGGCGCTCCTTCGGCGGCCCGACAACTACGCCACCCTCGGCGCGCGCGGCCGGGTCGGGAGCCGGGTGCGGTGGAACGCGGACTTTCGCCTGGTCGGCGAGCGCTCCGACCGGAACTTCAGGGTATACCCGGCGGTGCCGGTGACCCTCAACACCTATGCGGTGCTCACCTTCGGCCTGGGCGCGACGCTCCTCACCCCGGGAGCCGTGCGGCCGGGCCTCGATCTGCTCGTCCGCGTCGAAAACGTGGGTGACGCCGAGTACGAGGAGATCTTCGGCTTCCGGGCGCCGGGAAGGGCTGTGTATCTCGGCGGCCGGATGCGTTGGGACGGCCAGTGACGTGTGGGGTGGCCGGGCGCTCGTCCCGGGGCGGGGGAGGGAGGGTGCCGAGCCCGCGTGCGCTGGAGCGCTCGCAGGCCGGTCGCCGTGACGCCAAGTGCGTCCGGGTGCCAGAGTGGATCCGGAGCGACGAGACCGCGTGGAACCGCTCCGGTGCCTTCCTCCGCGCCGAGCCGAGCCGCTCGATGACTTCCCGCGCCTCCGGGGGGCGGCCGGGGGGCGGGTGAGTGCTACTCGTTCAGGGCGAAGACCCAGATCACCCCCCCCTGGGGGACGAAGGTGCTCGTGCCGCGATCCGCGTCGATCCGGCGGGTCATCGAGGCCGCGTCCACGCCCCACCCCGATTGAACGGCGACGTACTGGACGCCGTTCACCGCGAAGGTGACCGGTACGCCGATCACCCCCGAGTTCGTTCGATGCTCCCAGAGCAATTCACCGGTGCGGGCATGAAATGCGCGGAAGTAGCGGTCGTGCGTGCCGCCCGCGAAGACCAGATCCCCCGCCGTCGTGAGGACCGGACCCCAGTTGTGTGACTGGAACTCCTGCGTCCAGACCCTCTCTCCGCGGTCGAGGTCCCAGGCCTGCAGCTCGCCGATGTGGTCCGCTCCCTCGCGCACCATCATCTCCGACGAGGCGCCCGTGAACGAGCGGCCCGGGACGTACACGGGCTCGCTCCCCGTGATCGCACCGCAGTGGTTGTTGTTGGCCGGAATGTAGAGAAGGCGCGTACCCGGGTTGTAGGCAGCAGGGGGCCAGTCCTTCCCGCCCCAGAGGGAGGGACAGAACTCCGCTCGCCTCTCCGTTCCGGGCTTGCGGGTCTCGTCGTAGGCAGGGCGGCCCGTCTCGGGGTCAATGCTCGTAAAGACGTTCTGGTACACGAACGGCTCCGCATCGACGAAGCGGATCCCGTCCCGCTGCCGCTCGAGGATCCAGAGGTACCCGTTTCGGCCCGGGTGGACGAGTGCCGGGATCATGCGGCCCCCGCGCTGCACATCGACCAGGAGAGGGGTCGAGACCTCGTCCCAGTCCCACGATCCGTTCCAGTGATACTGGTGATAGCCGCGGATCTCGCCCGTATCGACGTCCAGCGCCAACACCGAGTTCGTGTACAGGTTGTCGCCCGGCCTCTGGTCTCCGATCCACGGGCCCGGATTCCCCGTGCCCCAGTACGTGAGGCCGAGCGCCGGGTCGTAGTGGCCGGTGAGCCAGACGGCCGCGCCGCCCGTCCGCCACGCGTCGGCCGGCCAGGTATCGCCTCCCGGCTCGCCCGGCGCGGGGACCGTGTGGGTTCGCCACACCTCGCTCCCCGTCTCCGTGTCCAGCGCGACCACGAAGCCCCGGATTCCCAGCTCCCCGCCCGATGCTCCCACCATGACCTTTCCCCGGGCGGCAAGGGGTGCCAGCGTCATGTAATAGCCCGACGAATTGTCGGCGACGGACGCATCCCATACGAGGTCGCCGGAGAGGGCGTCGAAGGCGAGGACCCGGGCGTCCAGGGTGGCCATGAAGACCCGGTCACCGAAGAGCGCGACGCCCCGGTTCGTGTTGTGGAAGGCGACCAGGTTCTCGGGCAGCTCGTGCTGGTAGAGCCAGACCAGGTCGCCGCTCACGGCATCGAGGGCGAGGAGCTGGTTCTCCGGCGTCGCGACGAACATCATCCCGTCATTGACGATCGGCGGGGCCTCGTGGCCGCTTCCGACGCCCGTCGAGAAGGACCAGACGGGCACCAGATCGGTGACGTTCGAGGCGTCGATCTGGTCGAGCGGGCTGTATCCCCAACCGGAGTAGTTGCCCCGGTACGAGAGCCAGTTCTCGGCCTCCGGCTCCTCGAGACGCTCGTCCGTCACCGCCTCGTAGGACTGGGCCCCGACGATGCCCGGCACGGAGATCGCGAGCGTGGCCAGGAGGGACGTGACTGCGCGCCGTTGCCGAGATATCACAGCGGTCTCCGTGGGTCCTGAGGGGAAATGAAAGGGTCGATTGAGCAAGCTAGGAGGGTGCGGCGGGTGTCGAAAGTGGGACGCCGGGGCGCCCCTCCGGGGTCTTCGGGCGCCGCGGCGGCTTCCGGCCGAGACGCCGGCGAGCTGTCAGGATCGCTTGGGAAGCGGTAGCTCGGGGCTCCGGCCGGCGAAGCCGTCCGGGGCCATCGATGCCGCGACACGTCCCGGGACGCTCCGGGGCAGGTGTGCGGCGACCGGAGCGGCGGCGGTCGGCCCGGCCTCGGACGAACCCGGGCGCTGCGCCTCGCGACGCCATGGCCTCGCTCCGCCGCCCCCGCCAAGGGACCTTGCCGCTCGGCACGCATGAGCGAAACATTGCCTGGGTGCGGTGGTGGCTCCGGAACCAGGGCGAGGCCGATGGAACCCTCTCGACGAGATTTTCTGAAGAGCGCCGGCGCGGTTGGAGTTTCCGCGCTGGCCGCGCGCGCCTCGGCGGTCAGGGGGCTTGATGCGGCGCTCGTCCGGCGACAGGATCTCCGCACGGTCGAGACCGGTGTGCTCGAGATCGGCTACGAGGAGTGGGGCGAGCCGGGGGGACGGCCCGTCATCCTCCTCCACGGCTTCCCCTACGACGTCAGGGCCTGGGACGAGGTCGCCCCCCCGGTTGCCGCCGCGGGATACCGCGTCCTCATCCCCTACCTCCGGGGCTACGGTTCCACTCGCTTCCTCGATCCCTCCGTGCCGCGCATGGCCGAACAGGCGGCGATCGCCCAGGATGTCTCCGACTTCGCCGACGCTCTCGGCCTCGACGACTTCGCTCTGGCGGGATTCGACTGGGGGAACCGGGCAGCGTGCATCACCTCGATCCTCCACCCGGACCGCGTGCGGGCGCAGGTCGCGATCGGCGGATACTCGGTCCAGAACACGGTGGATCCGTCCCCCCCCTCCTCTTCCGCCGAGTCCGAGGCGCGCCTCTGGTACCAGTGGTACTTCAACACCGAACGGGGACGCCGGGGACTCGAGGAGAATCGCTGGGCCATCTGCCGCTACCTCTGGAGCACCTGGTCGCCGGGTTGGCAGTTCACCGACGAGATGTACGACCGGACGGCCGTATCCTTCGAGAATCCGGACTTCGTGGATGTCGTCATACACTCCTACCGGCACCGTCACGGGAACGCCCCCGGGGAGGAACGATTCCTGGCGGTCGAGCGGCGCCTGGCGGCACGGCCCCCGGTTGCCGTCCGTGCGATCGTGCTCCGCGGCGCGGAGAGCGGACTGGGGAGGCCCTCTCCCGATCCGTCTCCCGACCAGGCGCGATTTCCCTCCCTCGTGGACCGGCGTATCGTCTCCGGTGCGGGCCACGATCTCCCCGCGCAGCGCCCCGACGCCGTAGCGGATGCGCTCCTCGAGCTGCTCGCCTAGATCCGCCCGGGACCCGTGGCGACCCGGAGAGACTTCCTCCTCGGCTCACTCGGAGCCCTCGCCTGCGTGACCAGCTCGACCGAGCCTCTGGAGGGCACGCAGGGGGGGGCGACCGCGTACCTGTCCGACCCTCTCTACCTCCGCCACGACACGGGGGCCGGGCACCCGGAGCGGCCCGCCCGCCTCCTCGCCGTGGAGGACCGGCTGAGCGAGGAGCCGTGGTTCGCCTCCCTCCTTCGCCTGAGCCCGAGGGAGGCCGATGTGGAGACGCTGTCCCTCGTCCACGATCCGGGGTACGTCGCACTCGTCCGGAGGGAGGTCGAGGCAGGGAGGCGGCAGCTCTCCACGGGGGACACGGTCATCTCGCCGGAGAGCTACACCGTGGCGCTCGGGATGGTGGGTGGCGTCCTCGAGGCGGTCGACACGGTGATGTCGGGGCGGGCCCGAAGTGCGTTCTGCGCGGTGCGTCCCCCCGGCCACCACGCCTCGGGCGGTCGCGGCATGGGTTTCTGCCTCTTCAATGGCGTCGCGGTCGCGGCCCGGTACGCCCAGCGGGTGCACGGGGTGGAACGGGTCCTGATCGCGGACTGGGACGTCCACCACGGCAACGGCACCCAGGACATCTTCTACGCGGACGGGAGCGTCTTCTACATGAGCACGCACCAGTTCCCGTTCTACCCGGGGACGGGGCGCGGCACGGAGACGGGCGCGGGTCCCGGGGCCGGGGCCACGATGAACCGTCCCTTTCCCGCCGGTGCCGGGGACCGCGAGATCGTCGGTGCGTTCAGGAACGATCTCCTGCCCGCGGCGAGGGCGTTTCGTCCGGAACTCGTCCTGATCTCGGCCGGTTTCGACTCCCGGGTCGATGACCTCCTCGGAGGCTTCCGCGTGACGGACGACGGTTTCAGGTCGCTGACCCGGGTGATGCTCGAAATCGCGGAGATCGCCGGGGAGGGTAGGGTCGTCTCGGTCCTCGAGGGGGGATACAACCTCGCGGGGCTCGCGTCCGCCGTCCATACGCACGTGGAGGAGCTCGTCAACGCGTGACCGGGCCCACGGCCCGACACAAAGGAGCAACGATGGAACGATTCACCCGGCGCCGCTTCCTGCAGACATCCCTCCTCGGATCCGCCCTCGCGGGATGGGTGGACGCCGCCTCCCTCGGGTGGCCGGGCCTCCCGGGCCGCGCGCAGGGGCAGGTGCGTACGGTCGCGGGAAACGGCGTGGCCGGTTACGAGCCGGAGGGCCAGGCGGGGCTCCCGGCGACCGGGACCCCGGTCAACAACCCCTACGGCGTGGTGCCGGGGCCGGACGGCGCCCTCTACTTCTGCGAGGTCGACACGGGCCGGACCCGCCGGCTCGCGATCGACAGCGGCCGTCTCACGACGATCGCCGGGAGCGGCGTCAAGGCGTATGCTGGGGACGGGGGCCCAGCTCGTGAGGCCTCCTTCTCGGCGCCCCACGAGATCCGCTTCGATGGGGCGGGGAACCTGTTCGTGGTGGAGCGGGACGCCCACGTCGTACGCCGGATCGACGCGGAGACGGGGGTCGTCTCCACCGTGGCCGGGACGGGAGTGGCGGGCTTTGCCGGCGACGGCGGGCCCGCGGCCGCGGCCGCGATGAACCGCCCGCACAGCATCGCCCTCGATTCGGCCGGGGGCCTCCTCGTCTGCGATATCGGCAACCACCGGGTGCGCCGCGTCGATCTTGCGAGCGGGATCATCTCGACGATCTCCGGGACGGGCGACCCGGAAGCGACGCCGGACGAGGCGCCGCTCGAGGGCACGCCGCTCCGCGGCCCCCGTTCCCTCGACACCGGCCAGGACGGGACGGCCTACCTCGTCCTCCGGGAGGGGAACGCCGTCTTCCGGATGGACCTGGAGAGGGGCCGGCTCGAACGGATCGCGGGCACCGGGGAGACGGGTTACACGGGCGACGGGGGCCACGCGCTTGAGGCCACCTTCAACGGACCGAAGGGGATCGCCTACTCGGCCGGGGACGAGAGCCTCTACATCGTGGATACGGAGAACCACGTGATCCGGCGGATGCGCCTTCGGACGGGACGGATCGAGACCGTGCTTGGGACGGGGGAGCGGGGGGACGGGCCGGACGGTGATCCCCTGCGGTGCCGGACGGCGAGGCCCCACGGCGTCTGCGTGCACGCCGGGGTGGTCTACGTGACGGACAGCGAGAGTCACCGCGTCCGCGCGATCGACGGGCTCCTCTGACCTTTCCCGGCACGGGCCGAGGGGGGGAGCGCGGCTTCAGGGGCTCCGGGAAGGGGCGAGCGTCTGTTCATCCCTGTAGAGCTTGTACTCGACGCTGTCCACGAGGGCCAGCCAGCTCGCCTCGATGATGTTCTCGCTGACGCCGACGGTGCTCCAGACGTCGTCCTCGTCCGCGCTGTCGATCACGACCCGGACCCGCGCCGCCGTGCCCTCGGTCGAGTTGATCACCCGGACCCGATAGTCGACCAGATGCATCCCGGAGAGGACGGGATAGGTCGGATGAAGGGCTCGCCGTAGCGCGGTATCGAGCGCATTGACGGGTCCGTCCCCCTCGGCGACGACGTGCTCGGTCCTGCCGCCGACCTCCAGCTTCAGCGTGGCCTCGGTGGAGGTCTCCCCCGTCGGGCTCGTGACGACGCTCACGCGCGAGTGCAGCCTCCGGAAGGTCGGCTTGTGCGTCCCGGCCACCTTTCGCACGAGGAGATCGAAGGAAGCGTCCGCAGCCTCGAACTGAAAGCCCTCGTTCTCCAGGTCCTGGACGCGTTCGAGGATGCGCGTCAGGAGCTCGGGGTCGTCGTCGAGCCGGTGCCGGGTGGTTTTCGCCAGGATGTTGGAGCGCCCCGAGAGCTCGCTCACGAGGATCCGCCGCTCGTTGCCCACGCTCTCCGGCGCGATGTGCTCGTAGCTCTCGGTCACCCGGTTCACGGCGTGGACGTGCATCCCGCCCTTGTGCGCGAATGCGCTGGAACCGACGAAGGGCTGCGTCGGCCTGAAGTTCATGTTTCCGAGCTCATACACGTACCTCGACAGCTCGGCGAGCCGCTCGATCCCTCCCGGGGCCAGGACCTCGAAGCCCGCCGCCTTGAGCGCCAGATTCGCTCCGATGCTGACGAGATCGGCGTTCCCGCAGCGCTCCCCGATCCCGTTGATCGTCCCCTGAACCTGGCTCGCCCCCGCCGTGACGGCGGTCAGCGAGTTCGCGACCGCCACGTCGCAGTCGTTGTGACAGTGGATGCCGAGGGGCACGTCCGTGGCTTCCCTCGCCATCCGGACCCCTCGGCCGATCCACTCGGGGAGACTCCCGCCATTTGTGTCACAGAGGACGACCGAGTCGGCCCCGGCCGCCCCGGCCGCCCGAATCGTGCGGAGCGCGAACTCCGGATCCTCCCGAAGGCCGTCGAAGTAGTGCTCCGCGTCGTAGATGACGCGTCGGCCCTCCGCCCTCAGGTAGCCGACCGAGTCTCCGATCATGGCGAGGTTCTCCTCCTCGTCCACGCGGAGGACCTCGCCCACGTGAAGGCTCCAGCTCTTGCCCACGATCGTGACGACCGGTGCCCCGGAGTCCCTGAGCGCGAGCATGCCGGCGTCATCCTCAGCGGCCGTCCCCTTCCGCCGCGTCATCCCGAAGGCGGTGACCAACGCGTGATTCCAGTCCCGGTCGGCCGCCTGCCGGAAGAATTCCGTATCCTTGGGATTCGAGAGCGGATAGCCCCCCTCGATGTAGTCGAAACCCAGCTCGTCGAGCTTCTCGGCGATCTGCAGCTTGTCGCGAAGGGAGAAGTTGACGCCCTCGCCCTGCGTCCCGTCGCGAAGGGTCGTGTCGTACATCTCGATACGACGCATCCTGCTACCTCTTCATGGCGGGGCCGGACCGGTCCGGCCCCGGATCCGCGTCCGGTCGGATAATCTGCGAGGAGACAAGGTACAGAAAGAGGTGGGGAGCGCCTACCGCTGCCGCTTCGACGTCGGCGTCCACGGAGGCCGACGCGCCCCGCACGTGCCCCGAGAGCGGCCCGCCCGGCCGGAGTCCGCCGAGACCCTCAGGGGCTTCCGCCGTCCTGTCGTGGATGGGAGCCGGGGCTCAGTCGCGCTTCGTGTACTCGACGACGAACCTGTCGTCGAAGAGATCCCGCTCCTCGGTGACATTGAACCCGGCCTCGGCCATTGGCCCGCCACCTCCTCCGGGGAGATCGGCATCTCGGGCTGGCCGGCGTGGGGAACGCCGTCCACGTTTCGATCGTAGTCGACGACGACGACGCGGCTCCCGGGTCCCATGTACGGCGGGAGCGCCTGCAGGTAGATCGCCCGCTCCTGCACGTGACGCAGCACGTCATGGAAGAAGGCGACGTCGATGTCATTACGGGGGAGCTTCGGATCCTCGAGCTCACCGCGGTAACGCGCGCACGTTAGGAGACGCCGGCCCGACGGGCGTTGTCGAGGATGATGGGAAGGAATCCCGGGTCGATCTCGACGGCGATCACGAGTCTCCCGGGTCCCACCCTCTCGCCGATCGGGGCCGAAAAGACGCCCGTGCCGGCCCCGATGTCCGCCACGATCTCTCCCGCCTCGAGCCCGATCGTGTCGACGACCCGCTCGATCCGCTCGCCGCTCTCGAGGGTCATGGCCCACTCGTCGGCCGGGCGCGAGCCGAGCTGAGTGGCGACGGGTTGCGCAGCAACGAGGCCGGTCAGCGCGGCGAGCAGCATCGGCAGGCGGCATGCTGTGGAGCCACGCATCACCCTACCTTCCCTCATCGGGTTTTCTTGCGACGAAGAGCGCGAAGATCACGCCGCCCAGAAGGACCGTCAACAAGGACAGAATCGACTCGACGGGCCGCCCCTGGAACGCCCAGTACATTATCCACAGGGAGACGGCAAGGAAGAGGAGCGGGCTTGCCGGGTAGCCCCACGCCCGGAAGGGGCGGTTGAGCTTCGGTCTGCGGATGCGGAGCACGATCACGCAGGAGACCGCGAGGCTCGCGAAGAGGGTGAGGGTGAAGCCCGCGTACTGCTGGATCTGGTCGACTCGCCCGGAGAGGACGATGACCGTCGTGACGAGCCCCTGAACGACCAGGGCGACGCCGGGAGCGCCCGTCTCGCGCGTCTTCGCGAGGAAGGAGAATGGGGTGAAGTCCTTGCCGAGCGCGTAGTAGACGCGAGGGCCCGCGAGCGTCATCGCGGACGCCGAAGCCAGGATCGAGGCGCAAAGCACCACCGTCACGAGGCTCACCCCCAGGCCCCCGAAGAGCGTTCTCGAGGCGACGAGGCCGACCTCGACCTCGCCCGCCAGCGCGTCCACGCTCGCTCCGTAGAAGTACATGGCGTTCAGTCCCAGGTAGAGGACGAGCACCACGAGTGTCCCGAGAAGGAGGGCCTTCGGGAGGTCGCGTTTCGGATCGTCCATCTCGCCCGCGACGTAGGCGGCCGCGTTCCACCCGGAGTAGCAGAACATCACGAAGATGAGCGACGTGGCGAAGGCGGAGAGAAGCTCGCCCCCGGAGAGCTCCTCGAAGGAGGCCGAGACCGTCACCAGGTTCGCGGGGTTCCCGCTCCCGATCGATGCGGCCGCGAGCAGGATCGCGGCAATCCCCGCGACCTTGAAGACCGTCATGAAGTCGTTGAAGCCGGTCCCGGAGCGGACGGCCCGGAGGTGGATGGCCACGAGGAGCCAGACGACGCCGACGGCCACGAGGTCGACGACCGCGATCCCGGACCCGAGGACCCGGTCTTCCGCGAGCACCGGGAGGAACTCGCCCAGGTAGATGACGAAGCTTTTCGTGGCCGCCGCGATCGCGGCCGAGAACCCGGCCACGAGGGAGATGAAGGCGCTCATGAACCCGATCGCCGGCCCGTACGTCTCCCGCAGGTAGACGTACTCGGCGCCGGCGTGCGGCATCATGGCCCCCAGCTCGGCGTAGCAGAGGGCGCCGACGAGGGCCAGGATCCCGCCCACCACCCAGAGAACGAAGATGAATAGGGGGTGGCCCAGATCCGCGGCCTGGAATCCGGTGGTCGTGAAGATGCCGGCCCCGATCATGTTCGCGATGACGAGGGCCATGGCGGACCTCATCCTCATGTGCCGTTTCAGCACGCTTCGGCTCCCGCGGTGCGCTCGATCCTGCTCCTCCTCGCCGTGAGTCCACGTGTCGCAAGTTTCCACTGTAGTGGGCTGGCCCGGGCAGGTCCACAGCACCGCACGCCAGGCATGGAGTCGGTCCGGCGGTCCCGCGCGGTCGATGCGGTGTCCTGGGAATCCTCAGCTCATGGCCAGGGGGTGGTGACGCGTCCGCGAGAGGAGACTTCACGGGACGCAGGGCCGGCGAGCCGTCCGGAGCGACCGCCCCGGGGGCTGAACCGGGCGCCCTCGACCGACTCGCGGCAAGTCCGCGCGAACCCGGACCCGGGCCTTGCCCACTCGCGGGGCGCCCTGCTCGGCGGAGCCGCTCGGGGCGTCGTCCACGGGCCTCGGCGTTCACGGGTCGAGGGACGCGCTCTCCGCATCCCGTCCCGTGGTCGGATGGCGAAGGGGCGGACGACGCTTCGAGGCGCCGCGGCGCCCTAGAGGACGCCGCGCGTTGACAGGGCTCCGCGCTCCGGTCAAGCTTCTAGCGTTTCGCCCTCCCCCGGCCGGTTCGAAGCGGCCGGACCCGCTCCCCCGCCAGAGGCCACGCGCGCATGTCCGTCTCTCTTCCGGGAGAGCTGATGGTGGGTGTTTCTGGCTTTCGAGGACGGGTGGGGTCGTGCCTCACGCCCGAGCTGGTCGCATCGATTTCGGCGGCCTTCGGGGCCTTCCTCCGCCGCGAGGGAAGCGATGGGCCGGTCTATCTGGGCCGGGATTCGCGCACCTCGGGGCGGATGCTCTCGGCTGCGGCGGGAGCCGGGCTCGTGAGCGTGGGGACGGACGTGGTGGAGGTGGGGCTCGCTCCAACCCCGACGATTCTTCTCGCGGCCCGCGATGCGGGCGCGGCCGGGGCCCTTGCCGTCACGGCGAGCCACAACCCGGCCGAGTGGAACGCCCTCAAGTTCGGGGGCCCAGGGGGGTCCTTCCTCGATGCCGGGGAGATGACGCGGTTCCGGCACTTCCTCGCTCGGACGACGACGCCCAGGGCCGGGTGGGACGAGCTGGGCTCGGTCCGGCAGGACCGGGCGGCGATCGGGCGCCACATCCAGCGGATCCTCGAGCTGCCCTACCTGGATGTGGAGCGTCTCCGCGCGCAGCGAACCCGGGTGGCGCTCGATTGTGTTCGTGGGGCGGGGGGGCTCATCATGCCCGAGCTCCTCACGGCGCTCGGCTGCATCGTGAATGGGATGGACACCGAGGCGGACGGCCGCTTTCCCCGGGACCCGGAGCCTACGGCGGCGAACCTGGCGGGACTCGGGAGGCTCGTTCGGGACTCGGGAAGCGAGCTTGGCCTCGCCGTCGACCCTGACGTCGACCGGCTCTCGCTCGTGGACGAGGAAGGTGCGCCGCTCGGCGAGGATCTGACGCTCGCCCTCTGCGCCGCTCTCGTCCTCGGTCGAAGAAAGGGCCCGGTGGTCGTGAATCTCTCTACCTCGAGGGTCGTGGAGGACGTGGCCGAGGCGCTTGGGGGGAGCGTGATCCGGGCACCCGTCGGGGAGGTGAATGTCTCCCGGCGGATGGAGCAGGTCCGGGCCGTCGTAGGCGGCGAGGGGAACGGGGGGGTCATCCTTCCGGAGCTCCACATGACGAGGGACGCGGCGCTCGCCGCGGCGCTCGTCCTCCAGCACCTAGCCGAGGAGGAGACGGGGCTTCAGGCGTTGGCCGGGCGTTGGCCGAGCTATGCGATCGTCAAGGAGAAGCTGGCGCTCCCGAAGGGGGAGATCGGGGTGTGCTACCGCGAGCTTTCCTCCGGCCTGCCCGGGGGGGAGGAAGACACCGAGGACGGCCTGCGCCTGGACTGGTTCTCCCGGGGCGAGTGGATCCACGTCCGCCCCTCGGGCACGGAGCCCGTCGTTCGGGTGATCGGGGAGGCCAGGAGCAGCGCGCGCGCGCGCGAGCTCGTAGCACGGGCAGGAGAACTCCTGACATCCGTCGGGACGGCTTGAGCAGCGTGTGCACCCCCCCCTCCGGGGGCGGGGAGGAGACCCAGCATGTGCGGTATCGTCGGGTACGTAGGATCTGATCAGGCGTCGCCGATCCTCATCGAGGGTCTCCGGCGGCTCGAGTACCGAGGCTACGATTCGGCGGGGGTGAGCATCCTCGACGAGGGGGGCCGGCTCACGACCCTGAAGGCGCCGGGAAAGCTGAAGACGCTCGAGGCGAAGCTCGAGGAGCGCCCCCTTCTGGGAAGCTGCGGGATCGGGCATACGAGGTGGGCCACCCACGGAGCTCCCACCACGGCGAACGCGCATCCCCAGACATCGACGGATACCACGATCGCGGTTGTCCATAACGGGATCATCGAGAATGCGAACCTGCTCAGGCGGGGCCTCGAGGCCGAGGGCGTCGTCTTCCGGAGCGAGACGGATACGGAGGTGATCGCGCACCTCGTCGATCGCCTCTGGCCCGAGGGCGGGGAGCTCGAGGGCGCGGTTGCGGCCGCCCTCGAGCAGATCATCGGAGCGTACGGGATCGCGGTCATGAGCTCGCGTGACCCCGACAAGATCGTCGTTGCCCGCCACGGCTCACCCCTCATCGTCGGGGTCGGGGAGCGAGAGATGATGGTGGCCTCGGACGCCTCGGCCGTGATCGGGCATACGCGAAATGTGGTCTACCTGGATGACGGGGACTACGTGGTCGTGCAGCCGGACGGCTACCGGGCGCGCCACCTGCACCTCGGCTCGGTGCAGCGCCCCGTCCACACGGTGACGTGGGATCTGCGGGAGGCGGAGAAGGGCGGCTACGACCACTTCATGCTCAAGGAGATCTTCGAGCAGCCGAAGACGCTGGAGGACGTGACGCGCGGAAGGCTCCTCGAGGAGTCCGGGGATGCGAAGCTCGGCGGGATCACGATCGCCGAGGCACAGCTACCGGAGGTAGAGAAGGTGATCCTCACGGCGTGCGGCACGTCGTGGCACGCGGCCCTGATCGGGGAATACATGCTCGAGGAGCTCGCCCGGATCCCGACGAAGGTCGAGTACGCCTCCGAGTTCCGCTACAAGAACCCCGTCGTCGACAGGAAGACGCTGGTGGTCGCCATCAGCCAGTCGGGTGAGACCGCGGACACGCTCGCCGCGATTCGCGAGGCGAAGCGCCGGGGCGCGCCGATCATGGGCATCGTGAACGTCGTGGGCTCGTCGATCGCGAGGGAGACCGACTTCGGGATGTACCTGCACGCGGGTCCCGAGATCGGGGTGGCGTCGACGAAGGCGTTCACGAGCCAGGTGGCCGCCCTCGCCATGTTCACGCTGCACCTCGCCCGCCGCCGGAGCCTCCCGCTCGTCGCGGGCCGGGAACTCGTCCGCGCCCTGAAGGCGCTCCCCGCGCACGTATCCGAGATCCTCCGGCAGAATGACGCGATCCGCGCCCTCGCGGAGGCGTACCAGGATGCGCCGAACTTCCTCTATCTCGGACGGGGCGTCCAGTTCCCGGTGGCGCTCGAGGGCGCGCTGAAGCTGAAGGAGGTGAGCTACATTCACGCGGAGGGGTATCCCGCAGCCGAGATGAAGCACGGCCCCATCGCGCTGATCGACACGCAGATGCCCGTCGTCTTCCTCGCCCCCCGCGATGGCGTGTATCACAAGATCGTATCCAACATCGAGGAGGTGAAGGCGAGGTCGGGCCGGATCGTGGCCATCGTGAACAACGGTGTGGCCGAGCTCCAGGACAAGGTCGACCACTTCATATCCGTGCCGGCGACTCACCCCGTGCTCCTCCCGATCCTGACAGTCGTTCCGCTTCAGCTTCTCGCCTACCACATCTCCGTCCTCAGGGGCTGCGACGTGGACCAGCCGAGAAACCTGGCCAAGTCGGTGACGGTCGAATGAGGGTCGTCCTCCAGCGGGTCTCCGGGGCCTCGGTGACCGTGGGCGAGCGGAGCGTCGCCTCGATCGGAGAGGGCCTCCTCCTCCTCGCCGCCTTCACGGCCGGGGACGGGCGCCCCGAACTCGGCTGGATGGCGAGGAAGATCCTCGGGCTTCGTATCTTCTCCGACGACGAGGGGAAGATGAACCGCTCGATCCAGGAAGTCGGCGGCGAGATCCTGGTCGTCAGCCAGTTCACACTGTACGGGGACACGCGAAAGGGCCGGCGTCCCTCGTTTGTCCGCGCCGCGCACTCCGAGACGGCGAGAAGGCTGTACGACGCCTTCGTGGCGGTGCTCCGGGAGGGCTCGGCGGGGCGTGTGGCGGAGGGCGAGTTCGGCGCCATGATGGATGTGTCGCTCGTCAATGCGGGGCCGGTGACGCTCGTCATCGACAGGGGACCCGCGGCGGTCCGCCCTCCCGGAGAAGCCTCAGCGGACAAGGCTCCGACGGCGGGCGGCGGCCTCGACGCGGGATGATCCTCGCCTCCGCCTCGCCCCGCCGAGCCTCGATTCTCGAGGTCCTCGGGATCCCCTTCGAGGTGGACCGCCCCTCCGTCGCCGAGGTCGCCAGGCCCGGGGAGGCGCCGATGGAGCACGCGCTCAGGCTCTCGAGGGAGAAGGCCGGAGAAGTGGCGGCCCGCCACCCCACGCGCTGGGTGCTCGGGGGGGACACGCTCGTGAGCCTCGACGGAGAGATTCTCGGGAAGCCTCGGGACGCCGAACACGCTCTCGAGATGCTCCTCCGCCTGCAGGGCCGTACCCATTACGTGATCTCGGCGCTCTCCCTGGCCCGGCCCGGCGTCTCCGCCGCCCGGGAGTCGGGCCAGGCGGGGCTGCTCACGGGTGCCGAGGAGACGGCCGTGACGTTTCGAGCTTTCGGTCGGGAGACGGCCCTCGCGTACGTGGAGACGGGGGAGCCGAGTGACAAGGCGGGGGCCTACGGGATCCAGGGCATGGGCGCTGCCCTCGTCCGGCGGATCGAGGGGGACTACGGCGGGGTCGTCGGCCTTCCCGTCCCCCTCCTGCTCGATCTTCTCGAGGAGGCGGGCCGGCCCTACCGCTTCGGGGCGCGCCCGCGAGGGCGGTGATGGCGACGCGCGCGGTCCTGGCGCTGGACCAGGGGACGACGGGGAGCACGGCCCTCGTCCTCTCGGAAGACGGGCGCATCCTCGGACGCGGCTACGCCGAGTTCACGCAGCGCTTCCCGAGGCCCGGCTGGGTGGAGCACGATCCGCGCGAGATCCTGGACGCGACGATCCGGGTCGCCAGGGAGGCGCTCTCGGCCGCCGCCGAGGAGGTGGCGATCGAAGGGGTCGGGATCACGAACCAGCGAGAGACGGTCGTGCTCTGGGACCGGGCCTCGGGGGAGGCCGTGCACCCGGCGATCGTCTGGCAGGACCGTCGGAGCAGCCGGATCTGTGCGCGCATGAAGGCGGCGGGTCACGAGCCGATGGTCCGGGAACGGACCGGGCTTGTCCTGGACCCGTACTTCTCGGCGACGAAGATCGCCTGGCTCTTCGAGAACCACCCGGATCTCCGGAAGCGGGCGGACGCGGGGGAACTCGCCGCGGGGACGATCGACACCTGGCTCATCCACTCCCTCACCCGGGGCCGGGTCCACGCGACCGACCCCACGAACGCCTCTCGCACCCTCCTGTACGATCTCGATCGCGGCGTCTGGGACGAAGGGCTCCTCTCGCTCTTCGGCGTGCCGGCGGGCCTCCTCCCGGAGATCCGGCCGAGCGCCGGAGACTTCGGTTTCCTCGACGGCGACCTCCTCGGCGTGGAGGCGCCGATCGCCGGGGTGGCCGGGGACCAGCAGGCCGCGCTCTTCGGTCAGGGGTGCTGGGAGGCCGGACTCGCGAAGAACACCTACGGGACGGGGGCCTTTCTCCTCCTCCATACGGGGAGCGAGAGACCCCGATCGAGGCACGGGCTCCTCGCGACGGCGGCCTGCGCCCCGGCGGGGGAGCGGGCCTTCGCCCTCGAAGGCTCGATCTTCATCGCGGGCGCGGCGCTCCAGTGGCTTCGCGACGGGCTCGGCATCCTCCCCTCCGCGGGGGAGTCCGAGGCGATGGCCCGCTCCCTGTCGGGGAACGAGGGGGTCTACTTCGTTCCGGCCTTCGTGGGGCTCGGGGCCCCGCACTGGGACCCGGAGGCTCGCGGTGCGATCTTCGGCCTGACGCGGGGGACGACCCGGGCGCACATCGCCCGCGCCGCTCTCGAGGCGATGGCCTACGGCACGGCCGAGGTCCTCGAGGCGATGGAGGCGGACTCCGGCCGTCGGGCGACGGAGCTCCGCGTGGACGGGGGCGCGGCCGACAACGACTGGGCGATGGCCTTCCAGGCCGACATCCTCGGGATCCCGGTGCGTCGGCCCGCGACGGCGGAGATCACCGGGCTCGGCGCCGCCGGGCTCGCGGGGCTCCACGTCGGACTCTGGCGGCGCCCGGAGGACTTCCTGGCGCTCCAGGGGGAGCATCGGACCTTTCCCCCCCGAATGGGGGATAACAAGAGTTCGAGGCTCGTCTCCGGGTGGCGGCGGGCGGTTCGCGCGTCCCGGAGCTTCACGGCGTCGCCGCCCGCCCCCGGCGCGCCCCCCGAATCGCGCTCGCCGAAGCCGGCTTGAGCGCGGGCGCGAGTTGGCGTATTTTGGGTATTGGAAAGCCATGCAGAGAAGATCTTCCCGAGGAGTGTCCCATGCGTAGAGATCGCAGATTCTTCGCCGGTCTGGTGGGTGTGGCCGCCGTCGTCAGCTACCTCATCTACACGGGGATCTCGGACACGATGGTCTACTACCTGACCCCGGCCGAGCTCCTGGCCCGTGTCGAGGCGAGTCCGGAGACGAGGGACCAGGGGGTCAAGGTCAGCGGGATGCTGGTTCCGGGAAGCTACGGGAATTCGACCGATGAGCTCCTGCACACCTTCGTCGTCGAGGACCCCGACGACACCTCCGTCCGCATGACCGTCGAATTTCGCCATCCGCTCCCCGATACCTTCGACGATTCGGGCGAGGTCGAGATCGAGGTCGTGATGCAGGGCCGCTACCGCCCGGACGGGGTCTTCGAGGCGACCGAGGTGCTGACGAAGTGCGGTTCGCGCTATGAGGCGATGCCCGAGATGCCGCAGGAGGCCGAGGCCGATCTCGGAGGTGGAGGGATGATCGGGTGATCCCCGCGCTGGGCGAGTTCGCGCTGTGGATCGCCCTGCCCATTTCCATCTGGGGTTGCGTGCTCGCCTTCATGGGCGGGCGGTGGAGCCGGGGTGACCTCGTCCTCTCGGCCGAGAGGAGCACGTACGCGATCTCGGCCCTCTTCATCATCGCATCGATCGGGATCATCACCGCCTTCCTGGGCGACCAGTTCCAGTACTGGTACGTATACAACTACTCGAGCACGAACCTCCACCCCTTCTTCAAGTTCTCGGGACTCTGGGCCGGCCAGCGGGGCTCGCTCCTCTTCTGGGGGCTGAACCTGAGCCTCTTCTCGTCGCTCGCGGTGTGGATGAACCGCTCCCGGAACCGGGACCTGATGCCGTATGTGAACGGCGTGCTCCTCGCATTCATCGCCTTCTTCGTCTCGATCTCCCTCTTCGTCACCCCGCCCTTCGAGCAGCTCGGCTTCACGCCCGCCGACGGGCGGGGCCTGAACCCGCAGCTCCAGAACTACTGGATGACGATCCACCCGCCGACGATGTACGTGGGCTTCACCTCCTTCAACGTGCCCTTCGCATTCGCTATCAGCGCGCTCATGGTCGGACGCCTGGACGCCCGCTGGATCCAGGCGACCCGGAAGTGGATCCTCACGAGTTGGTTCTTCCTCACCCTCGCGGTCATCTTCGGGATGCGGTGGGCCTACGAGGAGCTCGGGTGGGGCGGCTTCTGGTTCTGGGATCCGGTCGAGAACGCGTCCCTCCTCCCCTGGCTCGTGGCCACCGCCTTCCTCCACTCGGTGATGATCCAGGAAAGCAGGGGGATGCTGAAGGTCTGGAACATGGGGCTCGTGCTCCTCACCTTCCTCATGACGATCTTCGCGACCTTCCTGACCAGGTCGGGGCTGATCGAGTCCGTCCACTCCTTCGCCCAGAACCTGACGATCGCCTGGATCTTCCTCGGGTGCATGGGTGTCACGGCGGCCGTCTCCCTCATCCTCGTCGTGTGGCGCTATCCCGTGCTCGCGAGCGAGCGCCAGTTCGAGTCGATCCTCTCGCGGGAGTCGGCGTTCCTGTTGAACAACCTCGTCCTGCTGGGCGTCGCCTTTGCGGTGATCTGGGGCACGATGTTCCCCCTCCTCACCGAGGGGCTCACCGGCTCGAAGGTGGCCGTCGGGCCGCCCTTCTTCAATCAGGTCAACATCCCGATCGGACTCATACTCCTCGCCCTCATGGGGATCGGGCCCGTCATCGCGTGGCGCAAGGCGAGCCCGAGGAACCTGCGCAAGAACTTCCTCTTCCCCGTCGCGGTCTTCGTCTCCGTGGTGGCCGTCCTCTTCTCCGCCGGGGTACGCCACCCCTACGCCCTTCTGACGTTCTCGATCGGCGCCTTCGTGCTCACGGTCATCGTGACCGAATTCTGGAAGGGGACCCGGGCGAGGGCGCGAATCGAGGAGGAGAATGCGTTCACCGCCTTCGTCCACCTCGTGCGACGCAATCGCCGCCGTTGGGGCGGCTACATCGTGCATGTGGGTGTTGTCGTCATGTTCATGGGCTTCGCGGGGACTGCCTACAACCGCGAGGTCCGCCAGAGCATGATCCCCGGGGATACCGTCTCGGTCGACTCTCCCTTCGGCCACGAGTACGTCCTCACCTACCAGGGGCTCTCGACGACGCTCGTTCCGAGCATGCGGCAGGTGATCGCACTCTTTTCCGTGGAGAAGGACGGGGTCCCGGTGGGGTCGATCACGACGCAGCGGCAGCTCAACCTCGCCGTCTCGCCCCCGCAGCCGATCAGCGAGGTCGGGATCCGGTCGACCTTCGTGGAAGACCTCTACCTGATCTTGGCCACGGTCGACGACGAGGTTCTCCTCGGGAGCAATGATCCGGCGTTCCAGAGGGCCACCTTCCAGGTCCTCGTCAACCCGCTCGTTCCCTGGATCTGGTACGGTGGGCTCATCATTGCGGCCGGGGCGCTGATCGGGCTCTGGCCGGGTGTGGGTGTCCCCACCCGGACGCAACGGATCGGCTTCGGGAGCCGGAAACGAGAAGCTTCCACCCCCACCCCTGAACCGCGATCGGACGCTGCCGCGACGGTGGGATGAGCGCTCTCGTACCGGGCGTACTTCTTGCTCTCACGGTGGTCTTCTTCGTGCTCTATCCCGTCCTCTCCGGGCGTGAGGCCCGCATGGAGTGGGATGAGGAGGAGTTGACGGAGGCGCAGCACCGGCGAAATATCGCGCTCCTCGCGCTGAGGGATGTCGAGTACGACTTCCACGCCGGGAAGCTCGACTCGACGGACTACCGCAGGCTCAAGCAGCAGATCTCGGCGGAGGCGCTCGAAGCGATCGACGACGAGGAGGCCGAGTGGCTCGCGAGGGAAGCGGCCGGAGAGACCCCGGCCCCGCGGGAGGGGACGCCCGCCCCCGAGGCGCGCTCTGCGCTCGAGGCGGAGATCGCCGCTCTGCGGGACTCGATCCGCGAGGGCGTCATCTGCCCCCAGTGCGGGCACCCGAACCCGAAGGGGAGCCGCTACTGCGGGGACTGCGGCTCGGGGCTCCCCGCCCCGGGAGGGTCGTCGAGCCGGACCGTTCGCGGGTTGGCCCGGAGCCGCTGAGGGTTGGATCCCCTCCTGGAGGCCCGTGATCTCGTCCGTACCTACGGTCCGATCCGGGCCGTCGACGGGATCTCCTTCACTCTCGCCGAGGGCGAGCTCCTCACCGTGCTCGGCCCGAACGGTGCCGGCAAGAGCTCTCTCCTCGGCCTCCTCGGCGGAGCGCTCCGGCCCCAGGCGGGGGAGATCTGGTTCCGAGGCGAGCTCCGCGACCCTGCGCTGACGGACTGGAGGCGCGAGATCGGGGTTCTCTCGCACCGGACCTCCCTCTACGGCGCCCTCTCGGCTCGCGAGAACCTCGCCTTCTACGGACGGCTCTACGGTCTCGCGGGGCTCGGGGAGCGGATCGAGGCCGGGCTCGCCGAAGTCGGGCTCGAGGGTTCGGCGGACCGCTGGGTGCGCGAGTTCTCGCGCGGGATGCGCCAGCGCCTCGCGCTCGCGAGAACGCTCCTCCACGATCCGTCTCTCGTCTTGCTGGACGAGCCCTTCACCGGTCTCGACGTTCACGCGTCCGCACTCCTGAGGGACGTCCTGGCCCGGCTGAAGGACGGCCGCCGAACGGTGATTCTCGTGACCCACAACCTCTCCGAAGGTCTCGCGCTCGCGAACCGGGTCGCGATCCAGAACGAAGGCCGCTTCGCCTTTCTCGGGGATCCGGCAGAGATCCCCCAAGGGGGCGAGGAGAGGTTCTACCGCCAGACCGTGGAGCGTCCCCGGGCCCCGGGGCCGGGTGGCGAGCTCCCGGGCCCGGGGCCCGCACGTGCCCTCCGGAGTCGGGAGCGGGCGGCCCGCGTTCCGTGAGGAGGTACCTGTCGGAGGTTCGGGCCCTCGCGGCGAAGGACCTCAGGATCGAGCTCCGCACCCGCGAGCGCTTTGCGTCGATGACGGCCTTCGTCGTCCTGAGCGCGCTGCTCTTCAACTACGCCGTCGACTGGACGCTCGTGAGCCCGCAGGACCTCGCTTCGGCGCTGATCTGGATGATCATCGTCCTTGGCGGGCTCCTCGGCCTCGGGCGCACCTTCGAGCTCGAGAAGGAGGACGGGGCGATGGAAGGGCTCCTCGTGGCCCCGATCCGGAGGGATGCCCTCTTTCTCGGGAAGGTGGTGGCCAACTGCGTCCTCCTCGGTGCGGTCGAGGCGATCGCCGTCTTTGCGGTGGCCCTTTTCTACCGGGTCAACTTCATCCCCAACGGCCTCCCCATCGCAGGGGTGCTCTGTCTCGGCACGGTAGGGTTCGTCGCGCTCGGAACCCTCTTCAGCGGGATCACGGCGGGGACCCGGATGGGCGAGACTCTCCTGCCCGTCCTCCTCTTCCCCCTCCTCGTCCCGCTTGTGGTCTTCGGCGCATCGGCGACGTCGACGCTCCTGGCGGGCTTCCCTGCCGCAACGGTTTATGGCAGTTTGAGGCTCCTGACCGCATTCGCGCTCCTCGCCCTGGCGTGCGGGATGGGGCTCTTTCGCTACGTCGTGGAGGAATGATGACGCTCAGCTCGATCCGGCAGAGTGCGCTTCTCCTCGGCATCCTCGGTGTGGGGCTCACCCTGGTCTTCCACTGGATGGTCTTCTTCTGGGTCTCCACCGAGGCGACGCTCGGGATCAGCCAGAGGATTTTCTATATCCACGTGGCGGGGATGTGGAGCGGGCTGCTCGCCTTCATCATCGTGGCCCTCTGCAGCGCGATGTACCTCTGGCTCCGGGACGACCGGCTGGACCAGGTGGGCCGGGCCGCAGCCGAGGGGGGCATCGTCTTCTTCGCGATCGGGCTCACGACCGGACCCCTCTGGGCCCGGCTGGCGTGGGGAACGTGGTGGACGTGGGAGCCCCGGCTTACGCTGAGCCTCCTCGCGTTGTTCATCTACATCGGCTACCTCCTCGTCCGCGACGCGACGGACAGCCCCGAAAAGGGGAAGCTGTACGCCGCGGTGATCGGACTCGTGGCTGCCGTGAATATCCCGCTCATCCATGTGAGCGTTCTCTGGTTCCGCTCCCTGCACCCGGAGCCGGTGGTGGCGCGCCAGGACGGGCCCGCGCTCCCGCCCGACATGCTCCTCACACTGATGATGGCCCTCCTCGCCTGGACGATCCTCTTGGCTGCCCTGGTCCTCCTCCGCTACGGGGCGGCGCGTTTCGAGTCGAAGGTGGAGAACTTCGCACTTGAGGGGGGCTGACCGGGTGCGTCGGCCCCTTCGACCCAAGGAGCGTATCGACGTGTTGAAGCTGAGTCTCGGAGGGCGGGCGTTCGGGCGATCGATCGGGTCGTCGATGGCGTACAGGTGGCTCCTGGCCGCCTCGGCCGTGGCCGTGTTCCTCTCGTCGGTGCCGGTCGATCTCGCCGCTCAGGCGCCCGAGGCGACCCGGCTCGAGATGCGCCACTTCTGGCACGTCTTCATCGCCTACGCCCTTGCCTGGATCATCCTATTCGCCTGGATCATCTCGATCCTGAGGCGGTTTCGGCGACTCGAGGAGAAGCTGGACTGACAACTCGTCCGGGAGGTCTTCGCCCCGGTCGATGTCGGCGAGAGAGTCGAGAAACCCGACGGTGAGCCCGAGCGCCTCGGCCCTCCGCAGGCTCTCCTCGAGGACGGCCCCGGTACTCCAGGCAATCCCCTCGAAGAGCCCCGGCGCCGGGCGGCTGAGCGCCAGGAGGTAGTACCCGCCGTCGAGTGCGGGACCGAAGACGGCATCCGGGCCCTCGCTTGCCGAGACGAGCTCGAAGGAGCGCTCCACGGCCGCCCGGTCCAGATCCGGGATGTCCGTCCCGACGACCGAGACGCAGTCCGCCTCCTCGAACCCGTCGGCGAAGGCCTGCCGAAGCCTCTCACCCAGGTCGCCCTGGGGCTGGGGTCGATACTCCCGCCCCGCCCCCAGCCACGCGCGGACCTCCGCCGCGGCGCCGGGGGGGGTCGAAGTAGACGACGGTGCGGTAGCCTCCCGCCGCCACCCGCTCGACGATCCGGTGCGCGAGCGACCGGTAGAGCCGGGCCGCCTCGACGCTCCCGAGCGACGCCGCCAGCCGCGTCTTGACGCGGCCGGGGACGGGCGCCTTCACGAAGACGAATACGATGAAGCGGCGTCCCATCGCGGGCAGGCTATCCTCTCCGGGGCCGGTACCAGCGGGAGAGCCGGTCGGGCGACACCGAGAGGGAGTGGAGGAAGATGAGCCCCAGATTCCGGAGGCAGGCGCGAAGCGGGCCCTCGCTCTCGTAGCGCCTGGCACTCGTGATCACCGGGGCGTCGATCCGGTCGAGACCCCGACCCCGCCGCAGGCGCCGGACAACCTCGATGTCTTCCATCACCGGGGTCTCGGGAAACCCGCCGATCGCCGCGTAGAGCGGCCGGGAGATGATGAGGCCCTGGTCTCCGTAGGTGAGCCCCGTGAGGCGCTCCCGAAGTCTCTGCCCGCGCTCGATCAGGCTCCACCACAGTCCGTCCCGGTCCAGCTGGAAGTTGAAGTGCGCGGCTTCGGAGGGAGCGGGATCGCGGAGCCACTCGAGGAGCGCGTCGCGGGTCTCCCACGGGAGGCGGGAGTCGGCGTGGAGGAAGAGGATCCAGGGGGAGGCGAGCGCCCTCGCCCCGGCATTCATCTGCCGGCCCCGACCCGCCGTCGTCCGGATCGTCCGGGCACCCCATGCCCGGGCCACCTCGAGCGTTCGGTCCCGGGAGCCCCCGTCGGCCACGATGACGTCGAGAGGAAGCGTGAGGGCGTCGAGGTCCGAGAGGAGGAGCGGGAGCGCCTCCTCCTCGTCGAGCGTCGGGATCACGACCCCGAGCTCTGGGCCGATGCCTGCCGGTCGCCGGGTCACCTAAGCGTGCCGCCCCCCGGCCGGGCGGGCGTGAGAAACGCCCCCCCCCTCCTCTCGGGAGCGCTCTCCGACCGCCCGGGCTCCCCGGGGAGCACCGCCCGCCGCCTGGCGTCCGCGAGTGCCGCCGCCTCTACCCGGCCCGCCACAGGCTCCCGCCGCCCGGGAGCGGGAAGGGATCCCGCCTCCGCCGGAGCCGCGAGACTCCCGCAGAGGGCCAGCGCGCCCGCCGCGCCGGGAAGCGAGATCTTCAGCTTCTTCAGGATGACGGGGACGAGCGAGAGGACGACGAGGAGCACGCCTGCGAGGAGCGCGCGCCCGAAGGCCTCCCGTGAGGCCTCCTGGGAGCCCTCGAGGAGCGCGTCCGCGAAGAGGGTGTAGACGGCCGTTCCCGGTATGATCCCCACCACCGTTGCACCCGCATAGGCTCTCCACGGCATCGCCGTGAGCCCCGGGCCGAAGTTCAGGACATTGAAGGGGACGGCGGGGATCAGGCGGAGGATCAGGAGCCCCCGGAAGCCGTGACGCTCGGCGACCGCGTCGACGCGCCGCATGTGACGCTGGAGGTTCTCGCCCCGAAGGAAGTGGCGGATCCCGCCTCGGCCCAGGCTCCGCGAGAGGAGGAAGGCGAGATTCGCTCCGAGGTTGGCCCCGATCGAGTTCAGGAGGAAGCCGCCCCAGAATCCGAAGACCGCCCCCCCGGTGAGGGTGAGGATCGTGCCCGGCATGGCCAACGCCACGGCCGCGGCGTAGAGGATCACGAAGAGCACGGGCGCCCACGCCGAGGCGCGGAGGAATTCGA
The DNA here is from genome assembly GCA_965218255.1 of Longimicrobiales bacterium. GTDB lineage: Bacteria > Gemmatimonadota > Gemmatimonadetes > Longimicrobiales > Gaopeijiaceae > JAAXGI01. The sequence goes on from CBDCKJ010000002.1 coordinate 472,022, forward strand.
TCACGCCGAGGGCGCCCTCCCGAGAGAGGAGTTCACCGGCGGGCGTGATCCGGAGGAGGAGGAAGACCCCCACGAGGAGGAGCGCGAAGACTCCGAGACGGAGCCCGGCCCTGGATCTGCTCACTTCAGCCATCGGACGATCCTCCGAAGCACCCTTCCGGCCGCCCCCTCGAGGCGGGCGCGCTGATACGCGTCCGCCGTCCGCTTGACTCCCTCGGCCATCGTGGGGTAGGGGAAGACCGTGGACGATATGTCGGCGAGGCGGAGGCCGTGGTCCCGGGCGAGGATGACGGGCATGAGGAGCTCTCCGGCGGCCTGCCCCACGATCGTCGCTCCCAGGATCCTGCCCCGCCGATCCGCCGAGATCTTCGTGAACCCGGCCGTGGCGCCGTCCGCGATCGCACGGTCCAGCTCCCCGAACTCGTACCGGTAGACCCTCGCCCCCCGGGCTTCGGCCTCCGTGTGACTGAGTCCCACGTGGGCGATCTCGGGGTCCGTGTACGTGACCCGCGGCACATTCGAGAGGTTGGCCCGCGACGAGAGGGGGAAGAGCGCATTCCGGACGACGGTCTTCGCCATCGCATCGGCTGCGTGCGTGAACTGCGGGCCTCCCGACACGTCGCCGGCGGCCCAGACGCCGGGGGCGGTCGTCCGAAGGCTCCCGTCCACCCGAACGGCGCCGCGCACCACCTCGACGCCCGCCCGCTCGAGGTCGAGGCCCTCGAGCCTGGGTCTCCGGCCCGTGGCCACGAAGATCGACTCCGCCTCGAAGCTCCGGCCGCTCGTCGTGAGCAGCCGCCGCATCGTCCCCTCCGTCTCGATCGACGTGACCGTCGTGGAAAGGGAGAAACGCACCCCTTCCGCCTCGAGCGCGCGGCGAACGACGCTCGCTGCCTCGGCGTCATCCAGCGGCAGGGCTTCGCCGAGACGCTCGACCACCGTTACCTCGGCGCCGAGGCGCCGGTAGATCTGGGCGAACTCGAGCCCAATGGGGCCGGCCCCCAGAATCACGACGGAGGCCGGGAGGGTGTCCTGGTCGAAGGCGCTTTCGTGGGTCAGGTAGCTCGCCTCCTCGAGCCCCGGGATGGGGGGAATCGCCGGGTGGGCGCCGGTCGCCAGGACGATCCTCTTCGAGCGCAGGGTGCCGACCTCCTCGACCTCGACCGTCCCGGGCCCGGTGAAGCGCGCCTCGCCGAAACGGACATCGATCCCACGCGCCCGGATCCGCTCCGGATCGTCGTGCTTCGCCACCTCGGCGCGAGCGGCCCGGACCCGGTCGATCACCTCGCGAAAGACCGGGGCGACCTCGAGGGCCGGAAGGCCGAGCCGCTGGGCCCGTCGAGCCCTCTCCGCCGCGCGGGCCGAGGCCAGCATCGCCTTCGAGGGGACGCACCCCGTCCAGAGGCAGTCGCCGCCGAGCGCGGCCTTCTCGATCAGCGCGACATCGGCGCCCAGGTAGGCGCCGCCCGAGGCCGAGACGAGCCCTGCCGTTCCACCCCCGATTGCAATCAGATCGAACTCCTCAGTCGGCATGAGCCTCCTCGCTCCCGATATCCGGGGACGCGTCCGGTGGCGTTCCCCTCTCCCGCGGTCACCCGGTCCCTTCCCCTCGAGTCCTCCGCGGCCGCATCGGCTCCCGGCGCCGTTTTTGCGACCTGCCCGATAGACTAGAGCGTGGACGGGGGAACGGGACCCCTTTCGCTTTATCTTCGGGTTCGGTACATTCGATCCGAAAACCGGTGAATGGCCCGGCAGTTGGTATCCCGCGTCTCGGCTTCGGAGGTCTGCCTAGTCGGGGGATCCGCGTGACGCCGGGCCCGAAGGAAGCCCTGAGAACGGGGCGTCCATACGCCCAATGGGAGAGAATATGCCACGTGCGGCGGCGGGGTTGAATGGCGACGGGAAGCGTGACCAGAGGAAGAAGGACCTGGCGACGGCGTTGACCCAGATTGAGCGCGCGTACGGGAAGGGTGCGATCATGCGGCTGGGGGTCGAGGGGGCCCGCGTCCAGCTCGAGGCGATTTCGACCGGTGCCCTCAACCTGGATGCCGCGACCGGGATCGGCGGGATCCCGCGGGGCCGGATCGTCGAGGTCTACGGGCCCGAGTCCTCGGGCAAGACGACGCTCTGCCTCCATGTGATCGCGAATGCCCAGAGGGCGGACGGGGTCGCCGCCTTCATCGATGCCGAGCATGCCCTCGATATCCAGTATGCCCGGAAGCTGGGTGTGGATGTCGAGGGCCTCCTCGTCTCGCAGCCCGACACGGGCGAGCAGGCGCTCGAGATCGCCGAGATGCTCATCCGCTCGAACGCGGTCGACGTCGTCGTGATCGACTCCGTCGCGGCGCTCGTCCCCCGCGCCGAGATCGAAGGCGAGATGGGAGACACGCACGTCGGCCTGCAGGCCAGGTTGATGAGCCAGGCGCTTCGCAAGCTCACCGGGGCGGTCAACCGGTCGCACACCTCGGTCATCTTCACGAACCAGATCCGTGAGAAGGTCGGCGTCATGTTCGGAAATCCCGAGACGACGTCCGGGGGGAGGGCACTCAAGTTCTACGCCTCGGTCCGCCTGGACATCCGGCGGATCGGCGCTGTCAAGGACGGTTCGGACCTCGTCGGGAACCGGACGCGCGTGAAGGTGGTGAAGAACAAGTGCTCGCCCCCCTTCAAGCAGGCCGAGTTCGACATCCTGTACGATGAAGGCATCTCGCACACGGCCCTCCTCGTCGATCTCGGCGCCGAGATGGGCGTCCTCAGGAAGTCGGGTGCCTGGTACTCGTACGGGGATCTCCGGATGGGGCAGGGGAAGGAGAGCGCCCGCCGGTTCCTCATCGAGAATCCGGATGTGATGGAGGAGGTCGAGGGCCGGCTCCGGGCACTGCTTGGACTCCCGGCGGACTCGGGTGCGGCCGGAGCGCCTGCGGAGAGCGAGGATCTCGCGTCGGTGCCGGGCGGCGCGAACTGAGGGGAGCCGCCTCTCGCGGACCGTCGGAGGGACCGTCCGCATCCGCCCGGTCGCCTCATGACCGGACCGGGCCTTCCCGGAGCGGGGCCGGCGGACGGGACGGAGACGGGGAGGGAGTCCGGCCGGGGCCACCCCGTCCCGACGACGGCCACCTCTGTCCGCGACAGCTTGAAGTCCCCACGGAGGCCGCGTTATACTCCTCTCCCTGGCATTCCAGGCACACTTCCCGACATTCGCCCCCTGTGAAGAGCGCAGAGTACCCGGCGGGGGGACCCGATCCCCCACGGCGTTACGATCCCATATGAAGGCTTCCTCGATCAGACAGGGGTTCGTGGACTACTTCGAGGCCCGGGGTCACGAGCGGGTGCCGAGCGCATCGCTCGTCCCGGCCGACGATCCGACCCTGCTCTTCACGAACGCGGGGATGGTTCAGTTCAAGGAGGTCTTTCAGGGGGCCGAGGAGACTGCCTGCCCGAGGGCCGTGACGGCGCAGAAGTGCGTGCGTGCGGGCGGGAAGCACAACGATCTGGAGGAAGTGGGAGTCACGGACAGGCACCACACATTCTTCGAGATGCTCGGTAACTTCTCCTTCGGCGACTACTTCAAGCGCGAGGCGATCGGGTACGCGTGGGAGCTCCTGACCGGGGATTTCGGCCTCGAGCCCGACCGCATGTTCGCGACGGTGCACCACACTGACGACGAGGCCCACGAGCTCTGGCAGGAGGTGGCCGGTCTGGATGCGAGTCGCATCTTCAGGCTCGGCGACGAGGAGAACTTCTGGCAGATGGCCGACACGGGACCCTGCGGGCCGTGCTCGGAGTTGCACTACGACCGGCGGGCGGACGGAGAGCGCCGCGTACTCACGACGGAGGCCTTCTCCGCCCTCGGCGACGCCGGCGAGATCGTCGAGCTCTGGAACCTCGTCTTCATGCAGTTCGACCGGGACGCGGACGGGGTTCAAAGGCCCCTCCCCTCCCCCTCGATCGACACGGGCCTGGGGCTCGAGCGGATCGCCGCGGTCCTCCAGGGGGTGAGCTCCAACTATCACACCGATCTCTTCTTGCCGCTCCTCGAGCGGGTCGCTCACGTCGTGGGCCGCGTGTACGACGCCGAAAGGCCGGAGAGCGTCAGCTACCAGGTGCTTGCGGACCACGCGCGCGCAGTGGCCTTCCTCCTTGCGGACGGCGTGCTCCCGTCCAGTGAGGGCCGGGGCTACGTGCTCCGCCGGATTCTCCGCCGCGCGGTGCGTCACTCCTGGCTCCTCGGTCTTCGGGAGCCGGCGCTGGTCGCGGTGGTGAGCGACGTCGTCGGGTGTATGTCCGGCGCCTACCCGGAGCTCGCCGAGCGTTCGGAGTTCATCCTCGAGAGGACGCGCTTCGAGGAGGAGCGCTTCCTGGTCACGATCGAGGCGGGGATGGAGCGCTTCGACCGGATCGCGCCGCCGGATCGTGCGGGGCGAGGGAGAGCCGCAGAGCCTCCACCGGCCACGATCCATGGCGGGGAAGCCTTCCGGCTGTACGATACGTACGGCTTCCCCCTCGACCTGACGCAGGTGATGGCCCGGGAGCGGGGGTATGAGGTCGACGAGGAGGGATTCCGGGCCGCCCTCGAGGAGCAGCGGGCCCGAAGCCGCGCGGATCGTCGCGGGGAGGAGGGAGCATCGACGCTCTCGACCGATCTCGACACCTGGACGATTCTCGATCCCACCCTGGGGCAGGATTGGGTGGGGTGGGAGACGACGCGCGCCGAGACGCGGGTCGCTGCGCTGACGAGGGAGGAGGGTCGGCTGGGGCTGATCCTCGCGAAGAACCCCTTCTACGCCGAGGGTGGCGGGCAGGTCTCGGACATCGGCAGCGTATCGGGGGAGGGGTGGAGCCTCCGGGTCGACGAGGTCGGCCGGGTGGCGGGGAGGACGGCCGTCGCCGGGGGGCTCGAGGGAGAGCTGCCGGACCTGGCCCCGGGTCACGAGGCCGAAGCGGGCCTTCGAGTCACGGCCGAGGTCGCCCGCGCGGTTCGCCACGACACGGAACGGAATCACACGGCAACCCACCTCCTTCACGCCGCACTCAGGCGGATCCTCGGCGACCACGTCGCGCAACGCGGCTCCCTCGTCCTCCCGGGCCGCCTTCGCTTTGACTTTTCGCACCCGTGCCCGCTCACCGGCGACGAGCTCGAGGCGGTGGAGGGAGAGGTGAACGAGGGGATCTGGGCGGACCGTCCGGTGCGTTGGGAGATTACGACGAGGGACGATGCGGTTGATCGGGGCGCGATGGCGCTCTTCGGGGAGAAGTACGGGGCCGAAGTCCGGGTCGTCGAGATCCCGGGAGTGAGCCTCGAGCTCTGCGGGGGCACCCACCTCAGGCATACGGGGGAGGCCGGGCTCTTCGTTGCGGTGCGGGAGAGCGGGGTCGCGGCAGGGGTCCGGAGGATCGAGGCGCTCACGGGGCCCGCTGCCTACGGGCATCTGAGAGGCACGGACCGGGAGCTGGACCGGATCGCGGAGAGGCTGAAGGCGCCCCGGGAGCGGATCGATCGCCGGATCGACGAACTCCTCGCCGAACGCGCGGAGCTCGAGGCGCTCCTGGGTGAGCTTCGCCGCGGTGGCGGCGGTGCGGGAACCCCCGTCCACCAGGCTGAACTCGAGCTTCCGGGCGGCGGCCGCGCCACTTACCGTGCGCTCCGGCTGAGGGTGAAGGACGCGGACGACGCCAGGGCCTTCGGGGACGCATTTCGCGAGCGCGAATCGGCCTCTGTCCTGGCCCTCGCCACCGAGACGCCGGACGGGGGGCGCCACACCCTCTTCGTCTTCGTCACCGACGACCTGATCGGCCGCGGCGTGAGGGCGGGGAGCGTAGTGAGCGAGATTGCGGCGGCGGCCGGCGGCCGGGGCGGCGGCCGGGCGCACATGGCGCAGGGCGGGGTCGAGGATCCGGGCCGGCTCGAGTCCGCGCTCCGGAGCGGGGAGGCCGTGCTCACGCAAGCTCTCGGGGCCCGGCTGGCGTGAAGGGAGAGCTCTCCCGCGGCGCGGGCATCCCCCCCGAGCTCCTCGGCTGGATCGAGCGTTACGGCGAGGTCGGACTTGAGGCCGGGGAGGACGCCCTGACCGAGGGGGCCTTTCGCGCCCTGGACCGTGCAACCACGGGGCCGGGCCGGGCGCGGGAGACCGCCTATGCCCTCCTCGCTGCGGATGCGCTCATGACCGAGGCCGTCGATCGCCTCCTCGCCGGCGAGGATCCCAGAGCCCGGTTGCGGGAGCTGGTCGAGCGGCTCGCCTCCGCGGGAGGCCCGGTGGAGCGTTGACCGGCATCCCGGCCGAGACGGCTCTGATCGATCTGCACTCTCACCTGGTGCCGGGCGTCGATGACGGTGCGCGCTCGGTCGAGGCCGTCCTGGAGGGCGTCGGCCAGATGGCGGAGCGGGGGGTGCGGACGATCGTCACCACCCCGCATCTGGACGCGAGCGTGACACATGACCCCGGTCTTCTCGAGGACATCCTGGGCGAGGTGGATGAGGCCTTCGAGGAAGCGCGGCTCGCCGTGAGCGAGCGCTACCCCGAGCTTGGCTTCCTCCGGGGACACGAGGTCAGCCTGGACGTGCCGAAACCCGATCTCTCGGATGCGAGGATTCGCCTGTGTGGCTCGGCCGCCGTCCTCGTCGAGTGGCCGTTTCTTCGGATCCCGCCCGCGACGACCTGGATCCTCCGCGCCTTGCGATCGCAGGGGGTGCACCTGTCATCGCGCGTCCGGAGCGCTACCGGGGTACCCGCTCCGGCCTCGAGCTCCCCGGAGAGTGGAGAGCGGCGGGCGCCTTCCTCCAGGTGAACTGTGGCTCCCTCCTCGGCCGCTACGGTCCGCGTGCGCGCTCGGTCGCGGAGCACCTCCTCGGATGGCGTTGGGCCGACTGCCTTGCCACGGATTTCCACGCCCGGCCCCACCTTCGGCTCTACATCCACGCTACCCGCGAGGATACTTGGAAGGGCGACCCCCCAGGGGTGTCGCTGGCCAGAAGTGTGATGTTTGCAATGGCCATTGACACCCACATCTTAGGAATAGTAGCGGTCAAAGTGACTCTGGGAGGCCGCTACGGGACCGAATCTTCGAACATCTCCGGGTTCGGATCCATCCTGACCACCTTGCCATTCACGACGACAATGACCTTGGTCCCGGTCTCACGCGCGATTTCGTGGGGGCGCTTGGCGGCGCGAAGTAGGGCAGCCATTACGTCGGCGTGGTCCAGTCGCCTGTCGTCTCGCTTCGACACATTCTGAGGCATTGCTATCCCTTGCTTCCTCGTTCGATCAGGACGGGTCCTGAACCACCGTTGTCGTACAATAACCACTCGTCAACTTCGTGGCGGTATAGGTTCATGAAGTTACTCCATCCAGAGGCGAAGCGACGGCGGATGACGTCTTCCGGAACATCGTGTCCACCCTGCCGAACCCGTTCCGCCACTCGGTCGATAGCTTCTTCGGGACTCGGTAGAGACAGAAATACGGCCATGTCGTGGTATTCCACCGACACCACGATACCCGAGTCGCCCATGGCCGAAGGCGTACCCTATGCCGGCACCGATGACGGGCTGGTCCGGGCCAGCGAGGACGCCGGCGCGACCTGGCGTCAGGCGGCTCCGCTTCCCGGCATGCCCGAGCGCGTCTTCATGAACGACTTGACGCACTGCCCCGCCGGAATCAGCGTTCAGCCCGATGTCTGACTTCTTCGATCCGTACCTCACTCTCGCCCCGGTCGAGCGCCTGGTCGCCATGGCGTTCGGGGTCGTGTATCCACACACCCTCACGCGAACACAGCTGGCCAGGGTGCTGGGGAGGGCCAAGTTCAGGCACGGACGCCGCGCCATCGGCATTCTGAACTACAAGAACTCCTGCCAGGCCCCTGTCGCGGCGGGCATCGTGCACGATGCGCCGGCTCGCGGCAAGTTGATCGCATCCGGGGAATGGGCGCCCTGGTTGACGGCGGAAGCCGTCCGGGAACACAGGCTCGCCAAGATCGAGAGCGCCTTTCGCACCTCGTTTCCACGCTACTGGAGCGATGACCACGCTGACAGGGCAATGGACCTGCGTTGCCTCACGGCGGCTGCGCGGCTGGACCGTGGCGACCAGGAACTGGGCGATGTCCACGCGGACGAGTGGCGATGGCTCGTGCGTCCGGGGGTCGCGAACCTCTTGGCTACGCTGCCGGAGAAGCACACCGACGCGGCGTTCGCCGGCTGCCTGGCCGAGGTCGTGGCGGCGGCGGAGCGGCCGGTGCCGATTCTGGAAGCCTATGCCGGCAGCCGCGCCGACCGGGCGGTTCACGCGGCCGGTGCGGCCTTCATCCACGTCATGCGGGGCGCGTTCGACGACGCGCTGGCGGTCTTCGCCGAACTTCCGGACGACCTGCGCGCGAGCAAGCCCGCACGCACCGGACTGGCGTCCACTCGTGCTCTCGTCGCCACGCTGCGCGGCGATGATGCGGAGGCCGCCAGGTACATTGACGAAGCCATCGCATGTGAGAAAGCCGGTACGCGAAAGCGAAACGTCTTTCCCTTGTGCGACGCGTTCGCGCTGTCGCTGCTTTCGCTCGTCAGGGACCACACGCCGGCCCACGCGGCGAAGCTGAGACATCTGCTCAACGTCGCCGAGAAGACCGAGTCGAATCCTTCACTCGTCGGGTTGGTCGACCTGGCCGCCTATATTCGTGGCGGCGGCGGCTTCGGATGGGGCCACCACGTCGGGGACGCAACTATCAACCGCCTCGGCGAAGGACTGGCGGCCTGCTGGGCGGAGGACTTCCCGGAGGACACGGGCGGCGCGCGCTTTGCCACGCTGGTCAACTTCGGTGCGAAGGCGGCCGCCAACGGATATCGGTGGCTGGGAACCGAGTGCCTGGAGGTCAGCGCACGGTGGTGGCGGGCGAACGGGCACCCGGAGCTCGAACTCTGGAAGATGCTCGAGGCCCCCATGGGAGACGAGACCTCCACGCCGTCGGAACTGGCTGCAGCGGTTCATGAGGAGCTGGGCACGAGGACGCTGGCCTCCCTCATCACAGCCGTGCCGGAGTGGGAGTATTTCCTTCAGGGGATCGAGCAGGTCGCCCACGAGACCAGCAAGAAGGGCCTAAGACGCAAGAAGGTAGCGGTCGTGGCCCAGCGACGTCTGGCATGGGTGCTGGACCTCGACAACTACGGAGACCTCGCGGCGACGCCCAGGGAGCAGCGCGAACAGAGGAACGGCAAGTGGAGCAAGGGCCGGGTGGTCGCGCTGAAGAGGCTGAAGGAGCAGGCGGGGACGATGGACTTCCTCATCGACCAGGACCGGGCGGCTGCGGGACGAGTCGTCCAGAACACCAGCCGCTGGGACGGCCGCCCTGCGTACCACCTTCCCCTCTCGGGGCTCGTCGAGCTGGCGGGGCACCCGTATGTCTTCAACGACGCGGGCGCTTCGGTCGAGGTGGTACGCCGCGACCCGGAACTCCTGCTGAAGGAGCAGAACGGAAAGCTCCGGGTGCGCGTCACCCCTCATACCGACATGGCGGTCACGGACAGCCACCACGTCCTCGTGGCGAGCGATGTGCGCCTCGAGGTGACCCGTTTCACCACTGGCCACAAGAGACTCTGCGTGGCCATACCGGTGCAGGGCATCGAGCTGCCGCTCGAGGCCCGGGAACGCCTGTTCGGGGCCGTCTCGGCGCTCGCGGAGGAGATCCGGGTACAAGGCGTCGTCGGGGATGCCGTGCAGGCTGCGACGCAGATCGAGGCCGATCCCGGGCCCTGGGTGCGGCTGGAGCCGAGCGGCCCGGGTTTGAGTATGATCCTGCTGGTCGAACCCGTGCCGGACTCGGGCACCTATTTTCAACCCGGCGTGGGCGGGACGACGGCGTTCGCGACGGTGAACGGCGGAGCTGTGCAGGCGCGACGCGATCTCGAAGCCGAAACCGGAGCCGCACGGGAGCTGGCCCTGGCCTGCCCCGCGCTGTTGGCGCTCGGACCGGACTCGTCGCTGACCCTGCCCAATCCGGGCGAATGCCTGGAGCTGGTGGACCAGCTCGACGCGGCGAACGCCCGCTGCCTCTGGCCGAAGGGCCAGCCCTTCAGAGTCGTGGCGCGAGCGGACACGTCGTCGTTGCGGCTGTCGGTGAAGTCCGCGACGGACTGGTTCAGCGCTTCGGGCTCGCTCGACATCGACCAGGACCGTGCCCTCGACCTGCGCACGCTCTTCGAGCTGATTGACCGGAACCCGTCATCGCGGTTCGTCCCGCTGGGAGAGGGGGCGTTCGTCTCCCTGACGGCATCCTTACGCCGCCAGCTGGCCGATCTGCGCAGCGTGTCCGCACCCAGCGGCAAGCGGCGTGTCCGCCTCCACCGCCTGGCCGCGCTCACGCTCCGGGACTTCTTTGACGGCACACAGCTCACCGCCGACGACGATTGGCTCGACCAGCGCCGCAGGTTCCGCGAGGCCCGGTCCTTCGAGCCCCGCCTGCCGGGAACGCTGCAGGCCGAGCTGCGCCCCTACCAGGAGAATGGCTTCCGCTGGCTTGCGCGGCTCAGCCGCTGGGGCGTCGGAGCCTGTCTGGCCGACGACATGGGTCTGGGAAAGACCGTGCAGACCCTTGCGCTGCTGCTCGACCGCGCCCCGAACGGTCCGGCGCTGGTCGTGGCCCCGACGTCGGTCGTCGCCAACTGGCTCGACGAAGCTCGCCGCTTCGCGCCGACGCTGAATGCCAGGGCGTATACCGGACCCTCCGCCTCGCGCGCCGGCCGGCTGGACGACCTGGGGCCGTTCGATGTAGTGGTCACCACGTACGGCCTGCTGCACATCGACGCCGAAGCACTGGCCGCGATCGACTGGGACACGGCCGTTCTGGACGAGGCTCAGGCCATCAAGAATCCGGCCACCAAGCGCGCCCGCGCCGCCCGCCAGCTCAAGGCCGGGTTCCGGATCGTCACGACGGGCACGCCGATCCAGAACAACGTGGTCGATCTCTTTTCGCTCTTCAGCTTTCTCAATCCGGGGATGCTGGGATCGCAGAAGCGCTTCCGCGAGAACTTCGCCCTGCCGATCGGGCGTGACGGGGATCCCGCGGCGCGGTCGCGCCTTCGCCGCCTGATCGCCCCCTTCGTTCTGCGCCGGCTGAAGGCCGACGTGCTCGACGATCTGCCTTCGCGCACCGAGGTCACGCTTCACGTCGAGATGTCGGCCGAAGAGGCGGCGCTCTACGAGGCGTTGCGGCAACGGGCGATGGAGGATCTGGAGGCTCTGGCGCGGGAGCGCGAACCGGCGCAAGAGGGGATCGAGTCCGGCCAGCGGCGCCTGCAGGTGCTGGCCCACCTGACGAGGCTGCGGCTGGCGTGCTGCAACCCGCGCCTGGTGCATCCGGAGGGACCGCCCAGCTCCAAGATCCAGATCCTTGCGACCACCCTCGAGGAGCTGCGCCAGGGACGGCACAAGGTCCTCGTCTTCTCGCAGTTCGTGGGCCACCTCAAGCTGATCGAAGAGCTTCTTGCCGAATCCGGAATCCCGTACCAGTACCTTGACGGTTCCACCCCGGCCAAGGCGCGGGCGGAGCGGATCGCGGCGTTTCAGGCTGGCGAGGGCGATGCGTTCCTCATCTCGCTCAGGGCCGGGGGCGTGGGTCTCAACCTGACGGCGGCGGACTACGTGATCCACATGGATCCGTGGTGGAACCCCGCGGCCGAGGACCAGGCGTCGGACCGCGCCCACCGGCTCGGCCAGACCCGCCCCGTGACCATCTACAGGCTGGTGACGAAGGGCACCATCGAGGAGCAGATTGTCGAGCTCCATCGGAGCAAGCGGGAGCTGGCGGACCGGCTGCTCGAAGGGGCAGATGCGCCCGCGCGGCTGAGCACGGACGAGCTGCTCGAGTTGTTGCGGCGGTGAGGGGGGTTGCGAGGGCTCCGGGCCAAGCGGTTAATTCCGGTTCCTCGCTGTTTCAGGTGGGCAGGTCAATACTGAGCTTGCCGCAGACGAGGTGGGCCGTGGTGATGAAGTTCTCGGTGGTGCGGTAGCCGCGGGCGCGGACCTTGGCAGCCGGTACAAGCGAGTCCGTGGCCTCGAGCATGCGATCGCTGATCCTTGAGTGACCCCCGGCTTATTCATGAACCGGTGCGGAGCCTGTTTGGGTCAAGTTGTCCGGCTTTTGCATGGCTTGAGGGTGAGCAGGCGGGGGTCATCGGCCAGGGATGCGGCTGGAGACGGCGGCAACGGGCCTGACGGACGGAAGCGAGCCCGGGTTTCGTGAGGCGTGGAGACACGTCTCCATTGATCGGGGGGAGAAGCAGGGAGGGGCGCGTTGCGCGTGGCGGGGCCTACGCGGCGGGTCCGGGCAGTAGCCGGAGCTGGCTGACCAGGAGCTGCCCATGCCGAGGGGCCGCGCTGGCGAACATGCCGATGCGGCGGCCGGAGACGGTGAACCGGGCCGGGGCCCGCAGCGCGCGCATGATCTGGTAGTCGAAGGCGCCGGGCAGCAGGCGCGCCTGGTTGCAGGCGAAGGCGTCCACGCTCGGACCGGGGGTCTCGACCGGTCGGCCGCGGTCGTGGCGCTTGGGACCCGGGGACGTCGACAGCGTCGGATTGACGACGCTCATGAGCTCTCCCATGCAGCCCTCGGCCTTGCCGCGCTGCCGATACCCCGCGAGAAGAGCCTCGGCCCCCGCCTCGTCGGCGGAAAGCGAGGTCAGCAGCCGGAACGAGCGCGGGAACGGTTCGCCGGGCCGTTCGACCAGCGCCTGGACGACCCGGCGTGCAGGACGGATCGGAGTATCGGCTCCCCGACGTTCAGCCGCTCGACCTGCGGCGCGTGGCGATCGGGGGCCGACACGTCCGCCAAAGGCCGAGGACATCCGTTATGTCCCGGTGGACCTGATGGAGGATAGAGCACCCTCGCTGAATACCGAAGTCACTTGTATAATATGAGTTACGTTCCCTACCGAAGCAGCCCGCGCAATTGTCCCGGCGTGGGGCGGGCGAGGCCCGGCAGCTCCTCACGAACACGAACTGCGGGAGGATCTGCCGGGGAGAGAAACCGCTCCCGGTGCCCCCGGTCGAGTGGAGCGGGGGTTGTCGTCGCTCTTCTCCTTCCCCGACCGAGCCCTGATCCGTGGGAGTAGAGCTGAAGGTTCCCGGCGAGGTTCTGTGGATCGTCCGAACCCTCGAGAAGGCGGGATTCGAGACGTGGACGGTGGGGGGCGCGGTGCGCGACGCCCTCCACGGCGAGTCGTCCCAGGACTGGGATCTCGCCACGCGGGCCCGGCCGGCGGAGGTTCAGGCCCTCTTTCGACGCACGGTTCCCGTGGGTGTGGCCCACGGGACCGTCGGCGTCCTGGCCCGAAGCGGGAAATTATACGAGGTCACGACGTTTCGAAGGGACGTCGAGACGAGCGGTCGCCACGCCGTCGTGGCATTCTCGGATTCGCTCGATGAAGATCTGGCGCGCCGCGACTTCACGATCAACGCCGTGGCGTGGCACCCTCTGGACAAGCGCCTCCGCGACCCCTTCGAGGGAAGGGCCGATATGCGCCGCCGCGTCCTCCGGACCGTGGGGGATCCCGCCGCGCGGTTCCGGGAAGACTACCTGAGGACCCTCAGGGCGCTTCGCTTTGCGGGCCGGTTTGGCCTCAGGATCGAGGCCGGGACGTGGCAGGCCCTTGCCCGGGCCGTCGAACGGACCCGTGATCTCTCCCCCGAGCGTGTCCGCGAGGAGATGGAGCGGATTCTCGGGGGCCAGGCCCCACCCTCCCAGGCGCTCGGGCTCTACGCGGCCGCCGGCGTGCTACGGGTCCTTTACCCGGAGCTGGCCGCGCTCGTGGGCCTCCCGCGAGGGGCGAAGGGGGACTGGTTCTCGCACTCCCTTCGCACGGTGGACCTTCTGGCCCGCGACCGGCCCGGGAGCACGGCGCGCCGGTGGGCGGCCCTCCTCCAGGCGCTCGGGGAGGCCGAGGGGCTCGGTGGCGAGGAGGACGAGGAGGGCGATCCCGGTGAGCGAACGCGACGGCGAGCCATGGCGCTTCTCGAGCGCCTGCGCGCCTCGAGCGCGATGATTCGCGACACGGCGCACCGGAGTGCATGGATCCTCCGGCCTCCCGTGGTCGGCGCCTCCGGCGAAGAACTTAGGCGCTGGCTCGCGGCGGCGGGCCGCGAGGCCCTCTCCGACCTGGCCCGGCTCTGGATCGCCTCGAGCCGTGCCGATGAGGCCCCGGGGGGCGCTCCCGCGTCGGTCGGCCCCGTGCGGCCGACCGGCCGGGATCTCGCGGAGCTCATCCGGCGCCTCCGGTCCACCTCCCGTTCGGGCGTCCCTCTCACCGTCCGCGAGCTGGCGCTCTCGGGCCGGGATCTCATTCGGATGGGACTCACCCCGGGGCCGCGCTTCGGAGAGCTCCTCGGACACCTCCTCGAACGGACCCTCGACGACCCGGCGCTGAATGAGCCCGGCGCACTTGAGAGCGCGGCTCGCCTCTGGGCCGCCCGCGGGAAGCTCCGTCCACTCGGCGGTCCGGAGCCGACGCGTGCACGCTAACCTCGACCTCTTCGCGCACGGCGCGGACGACTCGCACCTTCCCCTCGCGGCGCGCATGAGACCGCGGAGCCTCGGCGAGTTCCACGGGCAGTCTCATCTCCTCGGCCCGGACCGGGCGCTCGGACGGATGTTCGAAGGCAGCGCACTCTCGAGCTGCATCTTCTGGGGGCCGCCGGGAAGCGGGAAGACGACCCTGGCCCGGCTCCTCGCGGAGCGGGGCGACGCGGCCTTCGTGTCATTCTCCGCGGTGACGGAGGGCGTGGCCCGGGTTCGGGGGGTCATCGGGGAGGCGAGAGAGCGGCTGGCCGCGAGCGGGCGCCGGACGATCCTCTTCTGCGACGAGATCCACCGCTTCAACAAGAGCCAGCAGGATGCCTTCCTCCCCCACGTGGAGGACGGCACGATCATTCTCATCGGGGCGACGACGGAAAACCCCTCCTTCGAGGTGAACCGGCCGCTCCTCTCCCGGGCGCCCGTCTTCATCCTGGAGCCGCTTTCCGTCGAGGACCTGCGAGAGGTCATCCTCGGAGCGCTGGCCGATCGTGAGCGGGGACTCGGAGGGGAGGAGCTTGTCTGTGAGGACGAGGCGCTCACGATCCTGGCGTCCGGCGCGGACGGGGATGCCCGTCGGGCTCTCGGGGCCCTCGAGGTGGCCCGGGACCTCGTCGGGCGCGGGGGCGTGATCGACCGAGCGGTGGCGGCCGAGGCGCTGCAGCACAGGTTTGCCGTCTACGACAAGTCGGGCGAGGAGCACTTCAACCTGATCTCCGCCCTGCACAAGGCGGTTCGCGGGAGCGATCCCCAGGGGACTCTCTACTGGCTTGCCCGGATGATCCGCGGAGGGGAGGATCCGAGGTATGTGGCCCGGCGGCTGGTCCGAGTGGCCGTCGAGGACGTCGGCCTCGCGGATCCGGCCGCGATCCGGATCGCGGTGGCCGCATGGCGGGCCTACGACTACCTCGGCTCGCCCGAGGGCGAGCTGGCACTCGCGGAGGCCGCGGTCTACCTCGCGACCGCACCCAAGTCGAATCGCCTGTACCGGGCCTGGCAGGGAGCGCTCGAGGCTGCAGCGGGCTCCGCCTCCGAGCCCGTCCCCCTGCACATCCGCAACGCACCGACCCCCGAGATGAAGGAGTGGGGTTACGGTGGGGGCTATCGCTACGACCCCGAGGAGCCGGGCGGCCTCACCAGCCAGCACTATCTTCCGGACTCGCTGCTCGGCACCCGGTTCTACGAGCCGGGTCCGACGGGCCACGAGGCGAGGATCGCCGATCGGATCGCCTGGTGGGAGCGGCGGCGAGCGGAGGGCGAGTCGCCGGCCACCTCCGCTGACGCGGCGGAGGCGCCCGAGCCCTGACACGAACCGGAGTGAACGGGGTAGGGGGGAAGGGCCGAGTCGGGGCGTGACGGGGGGCGGCCTTGGGATACGGGACGGGCACGAGGGCGACGACGGGGAACCGCACGGGCACGAGGGCGACGACGGGGAACCGCACGGGCACGAGGGCGACGACGATCCCGGCGCAACTGCTAGAGAATCGAACACCGGTCGAGCGGACCATCCTCGTGGGCGCTCCGCCCCGCGGCGTCGAGACGCGGGTCGTCGACGAGCACATGGAGGAGCTCCGTCAGCTCACGCTGACGGCCGGGGGCGAGGTGGTCGCCACGGTCGTGCAGCGTCTGGAGTCCCCGAACCGCCATACCTACATCGGGGGGGGGAAGGTCGAGGAACTCGCGGGTCTGGTCGCGGGCACGGAGACGGACCTGGTCATCGTCGACGAGGAGCTCAAGCCGGGCCAGGCGAAGAACCTGGAAACCGCGCTCGGCGTGCGCGTCATGGATCGCTCGGAGCTGATTCTCGACATCTTCGCCTCGAGAGCCCGGACGCGGGAGGCCCGGATCCAGGTCGAACTCGCGCAGCTCGAGTATCTCCTCCCCCGTCTGGCCCGGATGTGGACCCACCTCTCTCGGATCCGCGGCGGCATCGGACTCCGGGGGCCGGGGGAGACGCAGATCGAGACGGACCGCCGGCTCATCGGTCAGCGGATCGCCGAACTGAGGAAGAAGCTCGTGCGGGTGGCCGAGGCCCGGCAGACGCAGCGGAGGCGTCGGCGGGGGCAGTACCGGGTGGCGCTCGTCGGGTACACGAATGCGGGGAAGTCCTCCGTGCTGAAGGCGCTCTCCGGGGACGATCTCTTCGTCGAGGACCGTCTCTTCGCGACGCTCGACTCGGCCACCCGCCAGGTCCAGCTCGGCTGCGGCTACGAGACACTCGTGACCGACACGGTCGGCTTCATCCGGAAGCTGCCGCATCACCTGGTGGCATCCTTCCGATCCACGCTGGAAGAGGCGCGGGAGGCCGACCTCCTGGTGCACGTTGTCAACGTCTCGCGCCCGGAGTGGGAAGAGCAGCAGGACGTTGTCGAGGAGGTGCTGGAGGATCTCGATCTCGCGGAGCGTCCCCAGATCCTCCTCTTCAACCAGGTCGACCGGGTCACCCACGAGGAGGAAGCAGTGGTTCGGAACCGTATGCAAACGCTGAGCGCGACGCCGTGCGTCTTCGGCTCCGCGATCCAGCCCGGGGGGCTTGACGCCCTCAGGGATGCACTCCGCGCGCGCATCCGGGCTTGTCATCCCCGCGTGACAGTGGAGCTTCCCGTCGGGGATGGGGCCCTCCTCGCTCGGGTCCACCGGGAGGGAGAAGTCCTCGAGCAGAAGCACAATGGCTCGCGTATCCGGCTTACGGCCCGGCTCCCCGAGGCGCTCGTCGGCCGGCTCGGGCGAGAGCCGCTCGTACGGCTGACCGTGCTCTAGAGAGGACGCATGAGACTCTATGTGAATGTCGACCACGTCGCCACGGTCCGGGAGGCCCGCGGCACGAACGAACCGGACCCCGTGCACGCCGCCTTCTCCGCCGAACTGGGCGGGGCGGACGGGATCACCGTGCATCTTCGCGAGGACCGCCGCCACATCACGGACCGGGACGTGCGCCTCCTCGCCGATACGGTGAGGACGGGCGTGAATCTCGAGCTGGCAGCGGCAGACGATGTGCTATCGATCGCCGAAGAGATTCTTCCGATGCAGGTCACGCTGGTTCCGGAGCGGAGGGAGGAGCTGACGACGGAGGGCGGGTTGAATCTCGCCGCCTCGAGGACGTGGCGGGCGACCCAGATAGCCGCCTCCCGCCTCGCGGCTGCAGGTATCCGTGTCTCCCTCTTCATCGACCCTGCCGAGGACTCGCTCGCCGCCTCGAAGGCGCTCGGCGTGGAGGCCGTCGAGCTTCACACGGGCGAGTATGCGAACGCCAGGGGAGACCGGGACCGGGCGCGGGAGCTCGAGCGAATCCGGAGCGCGGCGGAGCGGGCTCGCGAGATGGGGCTCTCGGTCCATGCGGGCCACGGGCTCACCTACGCGAACGTGACCCCGGTGGCTGCTCTGGGGCCGATCGAGGAGCTCAATATCGGACACTCGATCGTGGCCCGCGCCCTCACCACCGGGATGATGGAGGCGGTCCGGGAGATGCGGCGCCTCGTCCACCGGGCACCCTCCCGCGTCAGGGAGCCCGGAAGCTGGATCCCCCCGATCGGCCACTGAGCGCGTGAGGCGGGACCGGAGGGCGGTCCTCGGGATCGCCGTCAGCGCCTCGCTGATCTGGTGGGTCCTCAGGGATGTGGATCCCGGCGCTCTCCTCGACGAGCTGCGCGGGGCGAACGGCTGGCTCCTGGCAGCAGCCGTCGCGGTCGCGACCTCGGGCTTCCTGACACGCGCGTTGCGGTGGAGGGTGATCCTTCACCCGATCCGGCGCGGGACACGCCTCGGGAGCCGGTTTGCGGCCGTCTGCATCGGATTCTCTCTGAACAACCTCCTTCCCGCCCGCGTCGGCGAGTTCGCCCGCGCCTGGTCGATCTCCAGGTTCGAGCCCGTGACCGTCAGCGGCGCGATCGGCTCGCTCGTGGTCGAACGCTTCCTGGACGGTGTGGCCATCCTCGTCCTCCTCGCCGCCGCCGTCCTCCATCCCCGCTTTCCGTCGAGCGCGACGATCGGCGGCCGACCCGTCGAGGGCGTGCTCCTGACAGTTCTCGCGGCCGCGGCCGCGGGACTCGTCGTCCTGGTGCTCCTCCTCGCCTTTCCGGCGCCCTTTCTCCGGGCCCTGGATCGGGCTTCGCGCCTCCTTCCGGGCGCCCGGGGTCCTCGCCTCCGCGCTCTCGCCGAGTCCTTCCTCGAGGGGCTCGGCGCGTTCAGGGATCTGCGACTTTTCGGAGCCGCCTTCGCCTGGTCCGTCGCCATCTGGGCATGGAACGGCGTCTCCTTCTGGCTTGCGTTCATGGCCTTCGGGATCGACCGGGGCTACGCCGCGGCGCTCTTCGTGCAGGGCGCGATTGCCCTCGGCGTGGCGGTACCCTCTGCGCCGGGCTACTTCGGCACATTTCACGCCGCCGCGCTCGTCGGGCTCCACGAGGTGTACGGCGTCTCGGAGGAGGCCACCCTCGCCTTCGCATTCGGATACCACCTGGGCGGGTTCTTCCCGGTGACTTTCCTTGGCCTCTGGTATGCGGGACGGCTCGGCCTCTCTCTCTCGGAACTGGGCCGGGCGGAGGAGGAGGCCGGAGGCGGGCCCCGTGTCCCGGCAGCCGGGGAGCCATGAGGCGCAGGAGGTGGGCGGGGGTTGCACCCACGAAGGTGAATCTCCAGCTCGTTGTGATCGGGCAGGAGGCGTCGGGCTACCACCGGATATCGACGGTCTTTCAGCTCCTCGAACTCTCGGACCGGCTCGAGCTGGAGGTGGCGACGGACCAGGAGGTCGAACTCGAACTTACGGGCCTCCACCGCGGGGCGCTGGGCCCCACGGAGGAGAATCTCGCCGTGCGCTCCGCGCGTGCCTTCCGGGAGGCGCAGTCCTCGCGGGGTCACCGGCCGCTCGGGGTACGGATCGCCCTTGAGAAGAACGTTCCGCACGGCGCGGGACTCGGAGGCGGCTCTTCGGACGCAGCTGCGGTTCTTCGGGCAATGAGCGAGCTCGCCGGACACCCCCTCCCCTCGGCGGAGCTGATGCGTATCGGGGCTGCGCTCGGATCCGATGTCCCCTTCTTCGTCTCGGGCGCTTCCCGGGCGCTCGGATCGGGTCGGGGCGAGCGCATCCTTCCCCTAGAGCCCCTGCCTGTGCGGGAGGTCGTATTGGCCTTCCCCGAGGAGCCCGTCTCCACCGGGTGGGCCTACGGCCGGCTTGCGGAAGCGCGGGCGGCCTCCGGAGGCGCTTCTCCCGCTCGTGCGCTTTCGGCGCCCCCGAGCCGGTGGAGCGAGGTCGAGGCGGAGGCGGCGAATGATTTCGAAGCGGTGCTCTTTCCGCTTCGACCCGACCTCGAGCAGATCCGAGTGGCCCTCACCAGGGCTGGAGCTCGGCCCGCCCTGCTGGCCGGGAGCGGTTCGGGCCTGTTTGGGATCTTCGATTCGGAAGATGCGGCGGCCTCCGCCGAGTTGGATCTGACGAGAACGCCGGCGGTCAGGCGGGTCATCCGCACTCGAACGCGGGGTTTGGCAGAGGCTGGAGGGCCCTGATCGGAGAGCTGTCAGACGGGTCCCAAAGCGTCGCTCTCGCTTGACACCTGGAGCTCGTAGCCGTATTGGTCCAATGAGTCGCGAAGGCCTCATCGCGGCACGGTTCGAGGTGCCGCCCAGGCCGGTTTCCTGCGCTTTTCGGATCGACCATTTGGAGGGACGCTGACGCCGGATCGGTAACGGAGCGTCAGCAGTGCACCTGTTGGCACTGCCCCGAATGCGGGGTGCTCGGGCCCGCACATTCACCGGGAGCATATCGGAGGAGAGAGAGTATGGAAGCTCGAGGGAAGTCACGACGCAGGTTTCTCATTGAATCGGTCTCAGGCCTGGGCGGCGTCTGGGTCGCGGCCCACTACCCCGCCATCCTGGCTGCGGAGGAATACGTTCGAAGTGCGTCGGAATCGGGCGAGCCCCCACCCTTCGCTTTCTTCACACCGGAGCAGGCCCTCGAGGTCGAGGCGATGGCCGCACAGATCATTCCGACCGATGAGACTCCCGGCGCTCGCGAGGCCCGGGTGGTTCATTTCATCGACCGGGCACTCGTGACCTTCGACCAGGAGCGTCAGCAGGACTACACCCTGGGTCTGGCCGAGCTCGAAGCGGCGGCGCGTCGGCGCTACCCGGGATCGAGCCGTTTCTCCGACCTGAACTTCGACCAGCAGCTCCAGGTGATGACGGACCTTGAGGGTACGCCCTTCTTCGAGCTGGTCCGCACCCACACTGTCACGGGCTTCTTCGCGAGCCCACTGCACGGCGGCAACCACGACAAGATTGGCTGGGAGCTGCTCGGCTATGACGACTCTCTGAGTCACGAGCCGCCGTTCGGCTACTACGACGCCCTTCCTCGAGCCCAGCGATAGGCCCGCAACCGGAGAGCCATCATGAGACAGTTCAGGCCACAGGACACGGTCGATTTCGTGGTCATCGGTTCCGGAGCCGCCGGGGGGATCATGGCCAAGCAGCTCTCCACGGCCGGATTCTCCGTGGTCGTCCTCGAGCAGGGCGGCTGGGGAAGGTACGGGCGCGAGCACGAGTACACGAAGGACGAGCTGCTGAACCGGAATCCGAGCTGGGAGGATCGCCTGATGAGCGACCCCCGCGGACGGCAACCGAACACCTTCAGGCGCAGTGATGGTGAGGATGTGGTTCCGGGAAGCCATTCGTACGGGTGCGTGGTTGGCGGCGGTACCGTCACCTACGGGGGGAGCAGCTGGCGTCACCTTCCGTGGGAATTCAACGAAGCCAGCCACGTGGGGACGATCGCGGGGACGGGGCTTGCCGACTGGCCCATCACGTACGAAGAGCTGGAGCCGTACTATGTGCAGGCCGAATGGGAGATGGGGATCTCCGGGCTCCGGGTCGATACACCGTTCGTCGCACCCATGTCCAAGGACTACCCGGTTCCGCCGGTGCCCGCCAAGTCGTCCGGCGCCCTCTTCGAGTTGGCTGCCGAGAAGCTGGGCCTGACCGTCGTGTCGGGCCCGCTGGCTATCATCACTCAGCCTTACATGGGCCGCTCCGCCTGTGTCAACTGCGGGATGTGCTCGGGGTTCGGATGCCACGTGAAGGCTCGGTCCAGCTCGGCGGTCACGATGCTCCCACTCGCACTCGCGACGGGCAACTGCGAGATCCGAGCCCGGAGTTATGTGCGAGAGATCTCGGTTGACAACGACGGTCGTGTGACCGGAGCCGTATACTTCGACCGAGACAGGCAGGAAGTGTTCCAGAGAGCGAGGGCCGTCGTGCTCTCGGCCAACGCCAGTGAGTCGGCCCGGCTGCTCCTGATGTCCCAGTCCGGGCAGTTCCCGCAAGGTCTGGCCAACTCGAATGACGTCGTCGGCAGGTACCTGATGCTGGGCAACGGGGCGGGTGCCGGTGGGCTGCTCGAGCAACCTTTGAACGACTACAAGGGGGTTGTCTCCGGCACCGGAATCGTGGACTTCGTCCCGACCGATCCGGAACGTGGCTTCTACGGAGGCGGCCGGCTGACGTCGCGAGGGTATGCAACCCCGATCAGCTACGGTCTGAACGGGCTGCACCCCGACTCACCGCGGTGGGGTGCAGGTTACAAGCAGGCGATCCGCGCGCAATCGCGCCACAGAATGAACATCAACTGCTTCACGACGCAGCTACCTGTCGAGACCAACCGGGTGGACCTCGATCCCGATGTGCGGGACGACTGGGGCCTGCCCGCCATGCGCATAACCTCGACGAGCCATCCCGACGACATCAAGAACATGGAGTTCTTCCGGCAGAAATCCATCGAGATTCTGGAGGCGGCCGGCGCCACGGACATTTGGGCGCCGCCCGTTCGGGACGCCAGGGGCAGCGCGCACAACCGCGGAACCTGCCGGATGGGGGACGACCCGAGAACTTCTGTGGTGGACCGGTACCATCGGGCCCACGATGTGCCAAACCTCTTCATCGTGGACGGGAGCAATCTGGTGACCGGCGGGCGAAACCATCCGACCATGACGATCCAGGCTCTTGCTTTCCGAGCTGCGGATCACCTGATTCAGGCAGCGAGAGGCGGGGACCTCTCAGCCGGGGGTGGCGGCTAGCCAGTCGGTCCGCGATCTGAGCCGCGAGTACGATAACAGCTGTCCGGCGCCTCACGTGGCCGGACGGCTGTCTTTCGTGACGGGTTGGGCCTGCCCGCCTCCGCGCCCATCTTGTCTTTGCGTGTGCCGTCTGGTTCAGCGCGGTATATGCCGAAGACTCTGGCCCGTCGTCTAATGGCAGGACACCGGTCTTTGGAACCGGCGGTGGTGGTTCGAATCCACCCGGGCCAACTGAGGGAAGTGCAGGGATTTGGGCCCGTTCAGGACGGCCCGCCGTAGCCATCCTCTTCCAGCCACGGCCCCGTAGCGACGTTCGTTCCCGGCGTGCGGACGGTCCGTCAGGCGAAGTCCTGGTTCTTCGTCTCGCTGGTCGCAACCCATGCTGCGAGCGTCAGCGCGGCCGCGAGCGTCAGGTAGTAGCCGACGTATTGCAGCCCGTGGTTCCGGGCCAGCCAGGTTGCGGCGTACGGTGCGAGCGAGGCGCCGAAGATCCCGGCCAGATTGAAGGTGAGCGAGCTTCCGGTATAGCGGACCGGGGTCGGGAACAGCTCCGATAGGGCCGTCCCGAGAGGTCCGTACGTGAATCCCATCAGCGCCAGCCCGAGCGCGGTCACGCTGACGGCCCCCCAGGTGCCGGCCTCCAGGAGCGGTGCGTAGATGAAGCCGAAGAGCGCGATGACAACCGTCGCCCAGATCAGCGTGCGGCGCCGACCACGGCGGTCGGCGAGGCTCGCGGCGAATGGGATCGTCGCAGCAAAGAAGAGAATGCCGAACAGCTGAATGAGCAGGAAGGAATTCCGGCTGAATCCCAGCGCCGTCGTTCCCCACGAGAGTGTGAAGACCGTCATCAGGTAGAACAGGACGAAGGTGGCGAGCGTGGCGGCCGTTCCGATGAGTAGCGTCTTGCCGTGGTCCCGGAAGACGACCCACATCGGGACTCGCACTCGTTGCTCACGCTCCAGGGCACGTGCAAAGACCGGCGTTTCCGTGATGGTCAGCCGGACGTAGAGCCCGACGACCACGAGCACCGCGCTCGCGAGAAACGGGAGTCGCCACCCGAAGCCGTAGAATTGCTCCTCCGTCAGCCAGGTGGAGAGCGCCAGGAAGACGCCGCCCGAGAAGAAGAACCCGAGCGGTGCGCCGAGCTGGGGAAACATCCCGTACCACGCCCGCTTCCCGGGCGGTGCATTCTCCACGGCGAGGAGCACCGCGCCTCCCCACTCCCCGCCCAGTCCCAGTCCCTGGCCGAAACGAAACAGCGCGAGCAGCGCCGGCGCCGCTACGCCGATGGTCGAGTAGGTCGGGACCAGCCCGATCGCCACGGTCGACAGCCCCATCGTGAGCAGCGCTGCAACGAGCGTGACCTTGCGGCCGGCCCGATCGCCGAAGTGGCCGAAGAGTGCCGAGCCGAACGGTCGCGCCAGGAAGGCGATCCCGAAGGTCGCGAGCGAGGCCAGCGTTGCGGAGGCGGGGTCGGACGACGGGAAGAAGAGCTCCGGGAAGACGAGTACCGCCGCTGTGGCGTAGATATAGAAGTCGAAGAACTCGATCGTCGTGCCGACGAGACTCGCAAAGAGAACCTACCCCGGGGTGTTGACAGCCCTGGGCGCCGTGGTTGAGGGATCGGCCATGGGTCAGGGTCTTCTCACTCCAGGGACAGTTCGTTCCCGGTCAGGCGGCGCGTGCCGCTGCTCAGGCCCAGTAACGCGCTTGGCCGGGGATCCCGCAACGACTCCGTACCGGAGGGCGTCGATTCCGTCGTTCCGCCACCAGGTGCCGCGAAATGCGTCGTCTCATCGACCCGCGCCGCGTCTTGGTCCTTACTCGGTATCCGGCGCGACATGCCGAGGGCGGGTTCTCGCATCCCGGGTCTCTCCTCCCTCTCAAGACTAACAGCTTGGGCTCCGCTGTGTGCGCCGCTGTCCGTTCGCGCGCCGGCACGATTGCACCGGAGTTCGCCCCGCGACCAGCCGGCCGGTACCCCGGAGGCACCGGCCGGAGGAGCGGGGATATCGCCCCCGCCACGAGCGGGGCG
Source organism: Longimicrobiales bacterium (assembly GCA_965218255.1). GTDB lineage: Bacteria > Gemmatimonadota > Gemmatimonadetes > Longimicrobiales > Gaopeijiaceae > JAAXGI01. The sequence continues at coordinate 496,664 of CBDCKJ010000002.1, forward strand.
ATATACTTCGGTCCCGAGTGGGCGTCCCCCCTCTCAGCAGGTGGAGAGTTAACGACGACGCGCCACTCGGCATCCAACCTTCGGCAGCTACCGTAGGTTACGGACCAGGGAGAGTGAGAATGATATCGAGACGAGAGTGGCTTCGAACGACAGCCGGTGCGGGTGTGGCGCTGTCCGTTTCGGGTTGGCGGTTCGGAGAAGCCGGGGCGTTTCGGGACGGGGGCACCGGGGTCGGCGCACAGGGCATGATCACGAAGGCCATCCCCTCAAGCGGTGAGGCGATTCCCGTGATCGGACTGGGTGGCCGGTGGATCTCCACCAGAGCGAGTGCGGAGGAGCTCTCGGGGCACCGCGCCGTCCTTCAGGCCCTCGCGTGCGGGGCGGAAGGCGCCGGTAGGGTGTTCGACACCGCAGCCGGCTATGGTGGCGGAGGGTCCGAGGAGTATGCGGGCCAGTGGGCGGAGGAAGATGGATTCCGGGAAGACATCTTCTGGGCGACGAAGGTGAATGTTGCGGGCCGGGGCCGCGGCTCGGTGGATGCTGCCGACGTTCGCGCTCAGATCGAACGGTCCTTCGAGCGTCTCAGGGTCCCGGTCATCGACCTCAACCAGGTCCACAACATGGGAGATCCACCGACGCAGCTCGGAGTTCTTCAGGAGTACAGGGAGTCGGGCCGGATTCGCCATATCGGGATCACGACCACGAGCGAGCGGGAGTACGCGGAGCTGGCACAGGCCATGCGCGACTACCCCGTCGATTTCGTCGGTGTCGACTACGCGATCGACAACAGGGCCGCCGAGGAGACGATCTTCCCGGTGGCCCTGGACCGCGGGATCGCGGTCATGGTCTACCTTCCGTTCGGCCGGAGCCGGATGTGGGCGAGGATCGGGGATCGGGCGCTCCCGGAGTGGGCTTCCGATTTCGATGCAGCGACGTGGGCCCAGTTCATGCTCAAGTTCGTCGTCGCACACCCCGCGGTCACGGTCGCCGTGCCGGGAACGGGTGACGCCGAGCACATGGTGGACAATCTGGGCGGCGGCCGGGGCCGGCTCCCCACGGAGGATCACCTGCGGCGAATGGCCGAGCTCGTGGAAGGTCTGCCCCGGGCGTGAGCCGGGAGAGATGCGCGGGCCGTCGGGTTGCATGCAGGTGATTCCGGTTCCGGACATCGTTGCCGGAGGGGCGTGTCCGGAGCGAGAATCCCGCGGGCGCGCGGCGGCGGCGCGGACGGGACCGCGCGCCTGGCTCCAGCCGGTGGACTCGCCGCGTCTTCAATCGAGGTTCCCGGAGGCGACTTGTCGCTCCGGCGAGCGTCGGCGAGGATTCCCTCGGTGAGGCAGGTGCGAGACTCATGGACGGACCGGCCCCGGAGGGCTGGTCGTCCCACTCGGATTGTCAACTGTGAGGAGGTTCAGATGCACTCCATACGTCGACCCGCCTTCGCGAGCGCCGTCGTCCTCGCGCTGTCGCTTTCCCTTCCGGCATCGGCCCAGACCACGAGCTACCAGTCGGAGGGCGGCCCGTACAGCGTCGTGACGGTCGTGGATGGTCTCAAGGACCCGTGGTCCATCGCTTTCCTCCCCGGCGGCGAGATGCTGGTTACGGAAAGACCCGGGCGGCTCCGTGTTGTCCGAAACGGGGTCCTGGATCCGGAGCCGGTCGCCGGGTCCCCAGAAGTCTGGTATGAGGGTCAGGGGGGCCTCCTCGACGTCCTCCCTCATCCGGAATTCGGGTTCAATCGGCTGATCTACCTGAGCTACTCCAAGCCCAACGGGGACGGGAGCCAGGCTACCACTGCCGTCGCGCGGGCCCGCTTGGAGGACGGGCGCCTCATCGGACTCGAGGAGATCTTCGAGGCCGATGCCTGGGGTCGTGGGGGCGCCCACTTCGGATCTCGGCTGGCCTTCGACGCCGACGGGTTTCTCTTTGTCACGATCGGGGATCGGGGCGCGCCTCCCGCGATGGAGACGGCGTACCTGCACCCGGCCCAGGATCTGACGAACCATCAGGGAACAATTGTTCGCCTGCACGATGACGGGCGTGTCCCCGGGGACAATCCCTTCGTCGGTCAGGGTGATGCGCTGCCCGAGATCTGGAGCTATGGGCACCGCAGTCCGCAAGGGCTCGCGATACACCCGGAGACCGGGGACATCTACATGAGCGAGCACGGCCCGCAGGGCGGGGACGAGTTGAACCTGGTTCTCCGCGGGCGAAACTACGGATGGCCCGTCGCAGGGTACGGAGCGCAGTACGGCGGGACCCGCCTCGTCTCGACGAGGGAGGTACTGGGGATGGCGGAGCCGCTCCAGTACTTTACGCCGTCGATCGCTCCCTCCGGGCTGGCCGTCTATACCGGTGACCGCTTTCCCGAGTGGAGGAACAGCATCTTCATGGGCGGGATGGCCCACCCGCAGATTGCGCGGCTCCCCCTGATCGGCGAGGGCGAGGATGTCCACGTCGGGGAGCTGGAGCGGCCCCCGTTGATGCTGGGCTTCGGTCGAATCCGGGCGATTACCCAAGGGCCGGACGGCCTGATCTACGTCGCAATCGATGACCGCCGGGGCGGCGGCCTCACTCCGATCGTTCGGCTGGAGCCGGGCGAGGGTCGGTCGGCCGGCCTATGAGCTGAGACCGGAGCCGGGTTCCATCGCGGGCTCGTGGGTGGTCGGTCGCCGCACTCTGGGCCTTCTGGCGTGTCGGCGGATCCCGGGGCGAGCGTCCTGAATGTCGTGCGCGGGATGCCCGCCTCGGGAGGGGCCGGGCCGGTTCGCCGCCGAAGCGCGTCAGTAGGCGGTGGCGCAGGTTGCTTCACGGGCCGGATCCGCGCTGAGCATCGACTGCAGCGCATCGCGCTCGGCGCGGTTCATCGAGAGGCCGTACTTTTGCTTGACGGCTACGACGCGCGCCGCGAACCAGCCCTGATTGCGGGCGGTCGCCACTCGCCTGCGTCCCGGTCGCGCTTCTCACTCCGTGTCACGTCCGGCCGGGCAATCGTGAAATTGGAGATGTCACCCGCGGATTCCTCGAACCGAGACGCCGGGGGCCCGGAGTCGTACGCCTCGGCGAGCGCCACGATGTGCTCGATGTCCGTGGCTGCCATGCGGCCGGGGCGGATGTCGAAGAGGGCGCAGGTGTACGGGGTGTAGACCCCGGTGGACTCAGCCCCGGGGAGGCTCGCGACGATCTCATCCTCGAAGAGCGCGTAGCCCCGGCCGAAGGCGTCGCGGTCGTAGCCGCTCCTCGTGCGCTCCTCTCATACCGGCAGTGCCATCCACATCGGCGAGCCAGCCGGGCACCCCCGAGCCGATGCTGCGTTCACGGTGGGCCGGGAGGTCGCGCTCGTCGTCTCGCTGCCCCCGGTGACCGTTGCACTGATGGGGGTGTTGCCCCCGGCGAGCGCGCTGGCACGGCACCCCGTCGGGATCACCTCGGCCCCCGCCACCCCCCGGATTCGACGAATCGCAGCGCCACGTGCTGCTCGGGCCGTCCGCGCCACCGGAGACGGTGACTTCGAAGTGGACGCCCCCGTCCAGCGCTATGGCCACTTCCGCTGGTGCCGTCGAGGCCCGGAGCCGGGTTCGAAGGCGACTTCTGCGCCGACTCTCGAGCCTTGGCACGCCGTGAGAAGGAGCGTCAGGGCGCAGAGGAGCCTTCTCGGTGACTGTGCCTGAGACATGAGTGGAAGCCTCCCGGGTTCGACGGCGCACGCCGGGCGGATCATGTCAAGCGGCGTCTCCGATGCCGCGCCAGTACGGATCACGATGGGTGACGACGGCCACGGCGCGGGCCTCTTCCCCTGCCGGAGGGAGTGCATCCTGCCGCGGGGGATCGTCTGTGTGGGTCCGGGATCATCGGAGCTGCCTCGCGTCGCCCCTTCCCCGTCCGGTCATTGCCTCGGTGCCGGTCTCCGGGCGAGCCTGGCGGAGGGGGAAGAGGCGTTCGTTCTCCACTCCGGTCAGGAGAGATCCGGAGCCCGGTTCGAGAATCGGAGCCCGGGACCGCGCCCCGGTGAGGCAGCACGTGGATCTGACGAGCGTCCAGAGCGTCTCCAGCATGAAGCTCACCGTGACCCGGGTGTCTCACAGCCGACTGCGTGGTTCGAGCGAAGTGCTGCGGGAGCGTTCGCCCATGTGGGGTCGGTGGTGTTGCGGGGACCGGTCGAGGTAGAAGAGATCGATCCCGGGGGCAGGGAGCAGAACAGGGATGTCGTTGTCAACGTTATCGTTGTCAGCGTGCTTGTTGTGGCTGGGAGGTGGAGGACCCGCGGCTCCTCGGGCGAGGACCGGAGGGCGTGGCGCGGATGGGTGATGCGCCGATGACCTGGACAACCAACTGCCTTGTCGGGGACGGGCTCGCGGGAAGCCGCGGCTGGCGAACCGATGCTGATGCGTCCAGACGGCCGGTCCAGCCGAAACCTGCCGGGCAGTGAAGGGAGGTGCCGACACAGCATACAACACCCTTCGTCGTAGTCTTGTCTGGAGAATTCAGCGGATGCCTGGCGGGACATGCACGTCCTGCGCCCGCCCCTCTGCTCAACCTGGCATCGCAACTACCTTTCGTCTTCCGGCGCCGCGATCTCTTCCGCCGGAGTGCTGTCGCGATGCGTGTGTGCCTGGTCTCTGGTCTCTCCGAGCCCGGGACGGTCCCGCGGGCCGGCCCCGAAGTGCCGGTTCCGCCCGCTCTTGAGTCCCCGACCGGTACCGTCGCCCCCTGCGCCGCCTGCGGTACTCCCCGCCGTGTCGAGGGTAGTGGTGTCCGAGAGTTCCTCGGACCTCTGGACCTCTCGGAAGCTGCCTCTCGTCGAGGCCGACGTGGTCCGAAATACGATTTCATCCATGCTCAGGCGGTCCCGCTCCGCAGGTGGCGGGAACTCCGGCGGGAGGCACGACATGAAGGACGGGTTGACCAGCTCTGCTCATCCGGTCGCTGTACTCGGGGCCGGCAACCTGGGATCGGCCATCGCCCGGGGGATCGTGCGCTCCGGGCTCCGCCGTCCAGAGGAGGTCCACCTCACGTCCCTCGAGCGGTCCGGCCTGGTCGAGTTTGCGGCGCACGGCCATTCGACCGGGCGCGACAACGTGGCCGCCGCCGGGGCGGCGCGGATCCTGGTCGTGAGCGTGCAGCCGCAGGACATCGGGGCACTCCTCGCGGAGCTGGCGCCGATCCTTGACCCGGCGCAACACACCGTCGTCTCTACCGCTGCCGGCGTCTCCCTGCACACACTGCGCCGGTACGTCGGGCCAGGGATCCCGATCGTGCGGGCCATGCCGAACCTGGGCATCCAGACGCTCAACTCCATGACGTGCCTCGCCGTTGAGCCCCGCTCCGAGGCTGCGCTTGCGGAAGTCGAGACGCTCTTCAGGGGGATGGGCGAGACGGTTCGCATTGCCGAAGAGCAGATGAACGCGGCGGTCGCGCTCTGCGCTTCAGGCATCGCTTTCTTCCTCCGGGCGATCCGGGGCGCCGCGCAGGGGGGAGTTGAGATCGGCTTCCACGCCGACGAGGCGATCCGGATGTCGGCGCAAGTCGCCAAGGGTGCGGCCGAGCTCCTGCTCGCGAATCGGAGCCACCCGGAGGTGGAGATCGACCGGGTGACGACCCCGAAAGGCAGCACGATCGCCGGACTGAACGAGATGGAGAGCCACGGCTTCACCACAGCTCTCGTAAGTGCCGTGGTGGCCGCAGCCACTCGGGCCGGGAAGCTCGCGCCTCCGGGGGAGAGGGACGCGGGGGAGTGAGGGGACTTTCCCGCCGGGGAGGGTAGAGTCGCTAGCCGAAGTCTCCCACGAAGGTGATCTCGGGGACGAGTTCGTACCCCGTATCGCGCAAGACTGTCTCGGAGCCGAGCGCGATCAGATGGCGTACCTCGGAGGCGCTCGCGCCCCCGAAGTTGACGATAATGTTGGCGTGCTTGTGAAAGAAGCCCGCACGGCCCGCCACGTATCCCTTTAGGCCGCATTCGTCGATCAGGCGCCCCGCACCGATTCCGTCGACCTTCCGGAAGACCGATCCCACGCATGGGTAGAGGGACAGATCCGGGTGACGCTCACCCCGCCACGCCAGATTCTCTCGGACGACGCGGCGGAGTTCTTCTTCCGGGGCCGGCTCGAGCCGGAACGTTGCCGAGAGCACGGTGTCGTCACGCCGGTGAAGCACGGAGTCGTCGTAGCCGAACTCGAAGTACTCTACGCCGACCGTCGTGAGCTCTCCCTCCTCGGTGAGCAGCTTCGCGGACTCCACGACCTCCTCGATGAACACGGTCCGCTCGCGGGCGGGCGCGGGGGAGAGGAAGTGAAGATTCTGCCAGAGGGCGCCGCCGACCGTGCTCGGGATCCCGACGTAGTGGTGCAGCCCCCCCAGGCCGCGGGACACGGTCGCTTCAATGAGATCGCGGAAGGTGTGCACGCCGGCACCGGCTTCGACACGCACCGGGTCGAGGAACCGGATCCCCCCGACCGCGCTCTGTACGACGAGGCCCCGGAACCCCTCGTCCGAGACGAGGATGTTCGCACCTCTCCCGAGGAGGAAGTAGGGAATCTCAAGTTCGCGCGCCGCTGAGACCGCAGCCACGAGCTGCTCCGCCGTGGCCGCACGCACAAAGAGGTCGGCAGGGCCGCCTATGAGGAAGGTGGTTAGCGGTGCGAGGGGGAAGTCGAACTCGAGCGTGGCACCCTCGAGCCGCTGTTGGAGGGCCGACGTCGGATAGCTTCGTTGGGACTTCATTCGGACCCAAGGTATCGCGTGGTCTCCTCCGGGTACACTCGCTGGCCGGCCGAAACTGCAGGGTGGCTTGGTGGTCGCGCCCCGTCGCGATTCGACGGGAAGCCGGTCCGCCTCTTCCCTAGGATCCGGGCCGCTCGAACGCCGCCAGTGCCTTGACGCGCGTCCGGCGAGTGAGATATTTAGACAAGCCTAATTCTCAGTTTAGGCTCGCCTAATTCATGGCCGCGCCGGTGGACGGGCCCGTCTGGCGTTGCGGTCCGTCACCTCGATCCATGACCCGACACGTTCTCGTTCTCCTCGCTTTTCTCCTGGCCCTGCTGACCGTCGTGCCCGCGTGCACTCCCGCCGCAGAGCGCGACGACGGGCGGCTCCACATTGTGACCACGATCGGCATGATCACCGATATCGTGGAGCGAGTGGGCGGCGAGCGGGTTCGGGTATCGGGACTCATGGGGCCCGGCATCGACCCCCACCTGTACAAGGCGAGCGCCGGCGACGTGCGGACTCTCTCCTCGGCGGAGCTGATCTTCTACAACGGGCTTCACCTCGAAGCCGCGATGGGGGAAGTGCTCGGTGAGATGGATGGCCGCGTCCGCGCGCAGGCGGTCACGGAAGGGATTTCTCCCGAGCGGCTGCTCGCGCCGCCGGAGTTTTCCGGGCAATTCGATCCGCATGTCTGGTTCGATGTAGCGCTCTGGATGCATGCGGTGGAGACGGTGGCCGGGACGCTGGCGGAGGTCGATCCGGAGGGTGGATCCCTATACCGAGAGAACGCTTTCGCGCTGATCGGGGAGCTCGAAGCCCTGGACTCGTGGGTCGCCGAGCGCGTCCGGGAAGTCCCTAAAGAGCTCCGTATCCTCGTCACGGCCCACGACGCATTCAACTACTTCGGTGAGGCCTACGGATTCCGTGTGGAGGGGCTCCTCGGACTCTCCACCGCGGCCGAGGCGGGGACCGGGGACGTGAATCGCCTCGTCAGCCTCATCCTGGAGACGGGCGTCCCGGCAATCTTCGTGGAGTCCTCGATCCCCGTGCGGACGATCGAGGCAGTGCAGGCGGCCGTGCGGGACCGCGGGAGGCAGGTCGAGATCGGCGGGACGCTCTTCTCCGATGCGATGGGTGATCCGGGAACGGACGAGGGCACCTATCCCGGCATGGTGCGCCACAATGTGGACACGATCGTCGGGGCGCTTACTCGGCCGGCCGTGCTGACGGAGGGCAGTTGAGCGCACCGGCTGCCATCGAGATCGACGATCTGACTGTCGCCTACCACGCGCGCCCGGTTCTCTGGGACGTCGATCTGATCGTACGCGGGGCTGCTCTCACCGCCGTCGTGGGTCCGAACGGGGCGGGGAAGACAACGCTCATCAAGTCCATCATCGACCTCGTGCCGGTGGCCGCAGGCCGGATCCGTGTGCTCGGCCGCTCATACGCCGAGGCGCGGAAGGAGGTGGCCTACGTACCCCAGCGGGGATCGGTCGACTGGGACTTCCCGACCTCGGTGATCGATCTGGTGCTGATGGGGAGCTACGGCGCTCTGGGCTGGATCCGGCGGCCGGGTGCGAAGGAGCGGGCGCAGGCTCTTGTAGCGCTGGAGAAGGTCGGGATGGAGGCCTTTCAGGATCGGCAGATCAGCCAGCTTTCCGGGGGTCAGCAGCAGCGGGCCTTCCTGGCGCGGGCCCTGATTCAGGACGCCGGTCTCTACTTGATGGACGAGCCCTTTCAGGGCGTGGATGCCCGAACGGAACGGGCGATCGTGGACGTCCTGAAGGAACTCAGGACGCGAGGGAGGACGGTCGTGGCGGTTCACCACGCGCTTCAGAGCGTTCCCGAATACTTCGATGACGCCGTGCTCCTGAACGTCCGGAAGATCGCTTCGGGTGAGGTGAGCAAGGTCTTCACCGAAGAGAATCTCAGGGTGACCTACGGAGGTCGGGTCCCGTTCCTCCAGGCGGTGGGCGGTCAGGGGGAGCATTGAGCCTCGGTGAACTCTTCGGCCTCCTCGCCGCGGACTACACGGTTCGGACCGTCTCGATCGGGTCTGCGGCGCTAGGAGCCGCGGCCGGAGCGCTGGGGTGCTTTGCGCTTCTCCGGCGCCAGAGTCTTCTCGGCGACGCGATTTCCCACGCGGCGCTTCCCGGCATCGGCCTGGCCTTCCTCTTGACGGGGAGCCGGGCGATGCCCGTCCTCGTTCTCGGCGCGGCCATCGCGAGTTGGCTCGGGACGCTCCTCGTCTTCGGGATCGTGCGCAATTCGAGGATCTCCGAGGACGCCGCACTCGGAATCGTGCTCTCCGTTTTCTTCGGGTTTGGCCTCGTCGTTCTCACGATCGCCCAGCGGGACCCCACGGCCGCGCAGGCCGGCCTCGAAACCTTCCTTTTCGGCCAGGCCGCCACGCTCCTCGAACGGGACGTAGCCCTGATCGTGGCGGTAGGGGCTTCGGCGGTTCTCGTCCTTGCCCTGTTCTGGAAGGAGTTCAAGCTCTTGACCTTCGATCGGGAGTTCGGGGTCTCGATCGGCCTTCCGGCGACCGTTCTCGACATGCTTCTGACGGCGCTGCTCGTGGCGGCCATCGTTATCGGTCTTCAGGCCGTGGGCGTGGTTCTCATGAGCGCGCTCATCGTGGCTCCCGCGGCTGCAGCCCGCCAGTGGACCAACTCGCTGGCCACCATGACCGTCGTTGCCGGTCTTCTGGGAGCGATCTCCGGTGCCGGCGGGGCCCTCATCAGCTCCGCCGGGAGCGGGATCCCGACGGGGCCGACGATTGTCCTCATCGCGACCGGTGCCGTGGCCATCTCCCTCCTTGCAGCTCCGGAGCGGGGACTCGGCTCCCGTCTCGTCCGCGACCTCCACACCCGCCGGAGTGTGGCTGCGGAGAGCGTCCTCGCGGATCTCTACGCGCTGGCTGCCCAGCACCCCGAGCGGCTTGAACACCCGCATCCCCTCGCTGTGCTCGAGACCATGCAGGAGAACGAACGGGGCGTGGAGCGGAGCCTGCGGTCGCTCGAGTCGGGTGGGTGGGCCCGCGAGGCGAGGCCGGGCGAGTGGTCTCTCACGCCTGCGGGAGCGGAGCGTGCCCGGAAGCGTTTCCAGCCGGAGTCCGGGCGGGGGGTGGCAGCGGGGCCCGAGGTGGCGCGGTGACCGGTACCGACATCGAGATCCAGCTCCTGGCCGTCGTGGTGGCGGTGAGCTGTGCCGTGCCGGGCGTCTTTCTCGTCCTTCGTCGCATGGCGCTCGTGAGCGATGCGATCTCGCACTCGATACTGCTGGGAATCGTGCTCGGATTCTTCATCGTGGAAGACATCACCTCGCCGCTTCTCGTCGGCGCGGCCACCGCCACGGGCACGCTGACGGTGGCGCTCGTCGAGCTCCTTCACCGGACTCGGCTGGTCAAGGAGGATGCGGCCATCGCCCTCGTCTTTCCAGCTCTCTTCTCGATCGCCGTCATCCTGATCTCGCGATTCGCCGAAGACGTCCACCTCGATCTGGACGCCGTCCTCCTGGGCGAAATCGCGTTCGCCCCCTTCCGCCGCCTTGAGGTCGGGGGGCTGGATCTGGGCCCGAGGAGTCTCTGGCTGATGGGCGCGCTTCTGGCCGCGAATGTCGGCGTGGTCGCGATCTTCTACAAGGAGCTCAAGCTGGCGACCTTCGACGCCGGCCTCGCTCACACGCTGGGGTTCTCGCCGGTACTCCTCCACTACGGCTTCATGACCCTCGTGTCGGCGACTGCGGTGGGGGCATTCGACGCCGTGGGCTCGATCCTCGTTGTGGCCCTGATGATTGCTCCTCCGGCTGCCGCGTACCTCCTGACGAATCGCCTGCCGAGGCTGCTCGTCCTGAGCGGAGCGCTGGGGACGCTTGCCGCCCTCACCGGCTACTGGCTGGCCCGAGCGGCGGATCTGTCGATTGCGGGTTCCATGGCGAGCATGTCGGGCGTCGTCTTCTTGATCGTTCTTCTCTTTGCCCCGGATCGCGGAATCGTGGCCGGGATGCGGCGAAGGGCTCGGCAGAAGCTGGAGTTCGCCAGCCTCATGCTCACGACGCATCTGCTCCACCACGAGGCGGGACCCTCCGCGGAGCGGGAGAGCCGGGAAGCGCACCTTCAGGAGCACTTTCGATGGTCCGCCGACTTCGCGCCAAAGGCGATATGGAAGGCCGAGCGGGAGGGGTTGATCGTTCGGGAGGTGGGCGGCCATCTTCGGCTCACACCGCTCGGGCGAGAGGCCGCCCGTCACCAGATGAGCAGATGACCACACCTGCTGCCCGGGATGGGCTGGAGCTCTAGGGCGCCGCCGTGTGACCCAAGATGCGTGACCTGTCCGGTGCAGCGGGATCTTCCGGGCGTGGTCAGATTTGAGTAACCTGACCGCAGGTTGTATAGTAGCCTTTGTTTGTGCCGGCGAGGTCAGCATTCGGCTTGAGCGGGCCCGATCGTGACCACCTTAGAAGGGAGGCGGAAAACATGGCTGACCTGCAATGGCGCTGGACCGTGCTGATCGCTGTAACAGCGATGGTGTTCGGTGTCCTGATGCCGGTATCCGGGGTCGAGGGTCTGCAGGAGCAGGAGGAGGATCAGAATCCATTCTTTGCCCTCGATGCGATTGTGGCGGTCGGAACCCGTGCGCAGCCACGCACCGTCGGGGTATCTGCGGTTCCGATCGATGTCGTTCCGGTCCAGGATTTTCTGCGCCAGGGCGAGTCCGACCTGACCAACCAACTGCGCGCACTCGTCCCTTCGTTCAACGTAAACACACAGCCCATCAGCGACGCGGCTTCGATCGTGCGCCCCGTGAATCTGCGGAGCCTCGCGCCGGATCACACTCTGATCCTCGTCAACGGGAAGCGACGCCACCGGGCGTCGGTCATCGCATGGCTCGGTAACGGCATCGCGGACGGTTCGCAGGGACCGGATATATCGGCCATTCCGGCAGTCGCGCTCGAGCAGGTCGAGGTGCTGAGGGACGGGGCGTCGGCACAGTACGGTTCCGACGCGATCGCGGGCGTGCTCAACTTTCAGCTCAAGAACGCCCGTTCCGGCGGGAGCATCGAGGTGCGCGGCGGCACCTTCGCGGACGAGAACACCGGGGATCCGGCTACCTGTGGCCCGATCGGAACCTCTTGTAACGGGATCGGCGGTCGAGCGAAGTCCTACGCCATTGCCGCCAATGTGGGGCTGCCCTTCGGTGAGACAGGGTTCGCGAATCTGAGCCTCGAGTATGGTGGAACCGATCCGACGAACCGCGCGATCCAGCGCAACGACGCCGCAGGGATCCGGGCGGCTGGGAACACACTCGTTCGGAACACGGCGCAGGTCTGGGGTTCGCCGCTTGTCGAGGACGATCTCAAGCTGTTCGGCAACTTCGGGCACGTGTTCGGGAACCAGCTGCAGTGGTATGGGCACACGAACTACGCCACCAAGAAGGTGACGGGTGGCTTCTACTTCCGGAACCCGTACACGCGCGGGTCCGTCTTCAGCGCCGACGGCGGCCAGACGCTTCTGGTGGGCGACGTGCTCCAGGCGAATGGGTCAGGATCGGCGAACTGTCCGACGGTCAGGATCACAGGTAACCGACCAGACCCGGTCGCCGGCGCACAAGTCCTCAGCAACCCCAACTGCTTTACCTTCCACGAGCCCTTCGCGGGATCGGCGAACGGCATGCCGGGCGGCTTCACTCCGCAGTTCGGCGGTGACCTCGTCGACGCCTCTGTGGTGACCGGGATCCGCGGCCTCATGTTTGCGAATCTGGACTGGGACGCGAGCGTGAGCTGGGGCCGAAACACCGTTGATACCTTCATCTTCGACACGGTCAACGCATCCATGGGTCCGGACAGCCCGACGAGTTTCCGGCCGAACCTCCTTCAGCAGACCGCAGTCGGCGTCAACCTGGACGCCTCCTACGCGGCGAGCGATATGTTGAACATCGCCGGCGGGGCCGAGTGGCGTGAGGAAGAGTACGAGCTCGGTGCCGGGGACCCGGCTTCCTGGGACATCGGTCCGTACGCCCAGCAGGGCTTCAGCTCGGGGTCGAATGGGTACAACGGTACGCGGCCCGAGAACTCCGGCATCTGGGCTCGCGCGAACGTGGCACTGTATAGCGACGTCGAGCTCCGCGGGATGGATGATGCGTGGAATCTGGGCGGCGCTCTCCGTTTCGAGAACTTCGACGGGTTCGGAACGACGCTGAACGGAAAGGTCTCGGCCCGGGTGGCGTTGTCGCAGGCGGTGGCCCTCCGTGGTGCGGTCAGCACCGGATTCCGCGCCCCGACGCCCGGCCAGCAGAATGCGTTCAACGTCACGACCGAGTACGATTTCGATCTCGGCGATCTGGTCAACAACGGCACGATCCCCTCGACCTCTCCGGCCGCCGCGCTCAGGGGCGGAACGGATCTCGAGCCCGAGACCTCGGTGAACCTCTCATTCGGTTCCGTGATCGCCAGCGGCCCCTTCACGCTGACGGCCGACTTCTTCCGGATTAACGTGTCCGACCGACTCACGATTACGAAGAACTTCTCGCTCGACCCGGACGAGACGGCGCGTCTCATCGCCGGTGGTTTTGCTGAGGCGGCGAACCTGCAGATTTTCCGCTTCTTCGTGAACGATTTCGCAACCCGGACGCAGGGCATCGACCTCGTTTCGACGTACGCCGCGGAGCTGCTCGGCGGGCAGACGGTCTTCAGCGCCGTGTTCAACTACACGAAGACCGAGCTCACGGACTTCACGTCGGAAACGATCGACGAAGATCGCCGGAGCGCGCTCGAACGCGGGGTGCCGGAGGCGCGATGGAACGTTGGTGTGAGCCACGCGGCTGATCGTTGGACCGTGAGTTCGCGTCTGAGCTACTACGGTGGGTACTGGGACCGGGAGGACGCGCGAAACTGGGCTTCAGTGACGCTCGGTGATGCGGACCTGTCGCCCAGTTATGAACTGTACTCGGGCAAGACGCTCCTCGATCTCGAGGTCGGCGTTCCGCTCGACATGGGTGTCACGCTCTCGGTCGGTGCACAGAACCTGCTGAACACGTATCCGGACCAGCATCCATTGGCCGCCGGGGGCACCGGGAACGACTACGGACAGTTCGGGCCGTTCGGATTCAACGGCGCCTACTACTACGCGCGCGTCAACTACCGGTGGGGCTCCGGCGACTAATCTGCCGGAGCGCCGGAGACAGAGCGCCAAGAGCGCTCGACGACCGGCGGCAAGCACCCAAGTAGCAAGTAGAAGACCGGAGGTCCTCACGTACCTCCGGTCTTCTACTTGGGTCGGTCGAGGGCCGTTGCCGCGTGCCCCGGCGCGGAGGGAATCGGCGTCTCAGCGCCCAATTGCGGTCGTGCCTCCCGAATCCGGTACGAGCCTGCGGACCATCCCGTCTTGCCTGGAGGTGAGGAAGAGTTCGCCGTCGCGGCTGCGGCTGATGTGAAGGTCGGCGCGTGAGGTGGGTACTCCGTTCGTCGCTTCGACGAGCTCCATGAACGTCACGTTTCGACGCGCTCCCCTCGCGTCGCGAACGTAGAGCTGGATCTCTTCGACCGGGGCCACGGTCTGCGGGATGCCGTCGTCCGCGACCTTCATGGCAGCCAGATCGGCCGCGAAGAGCCTGCCGTTGTTCAAGTCTCCGAACACGAACCTGCCCCGTAGAGCCTCGATGCTGCCATGGTAGGCGAAGCCGCCCGACACGGCGCGGCCCTCATCGTGATCGTAGATCGCCACGGGATACGTGAATCGGTCCTCCGTCCGGCCCGTCAGCACTTCCTCCGGTAGCGGATAGAGCTGACTCAGCTCACCACCAGACCGGATGATGCCGTTTTCGAAATACCCTTCGCGCGCCATCCAGCCATAGTTTTCCCCGTTCCGCACGATGTTGATCTCTTCGATGTGGTTCATCCCGATGTCCGATGCGAACATCGTTCCGTCCATGAGATCCCACGAGAGCCTGTGCGCGTTGCGAAAGCCGTGGGCGTAGATTTCACCCAGCGTGTTTGGATCCCCGTCGGCGGCAATGGCGTTAGTGGCCGGGATCGTATAGTCTCCCAACCCCTTCTCTCCTCCCGAGACGGACGGACTGCGGGGATCGACGCGCAGAATTGCTCCTACGAGGCTGTCCAGTCGCTGGAGCTGGCCAGGGTTGTTCGCGTTCGGGCCGGCTCCGTTGCTGAACCCGAGGTCGGTGCCCCCGATGTAGAGGAGCCCGTAGTCTTCGTCGCCGGGGGTTGCGGTCGGATTGAATGCGGCATGTCCGAGGGGGTGGGTCAGCGTTCCCACCACATGCGCCACACGGAGCAGTACACGCCGCGTCCCGTCGAACGCGTCGGCTGAAGGGTCCGTGGCTCGCCATTCCGTGATCACGTTGTGGAACGTCACATCTTGGGACGAGAAACCGGGCGGGATGAAGTGGGGCGAGGCCGGATTGTCCTGCGCGTACTCGCCGTGCACCGTGTAGAACAGCCCGTTCGCTTCGAATTCCGGGTGGAAGTCGAAGCCTACGAACCCGCTGAGCAGCCGGTTGTAGGCCGCGTAGGGGAAGAGCTCCGCGAAGTTGAGGTAAACGCGAGGCCGCTCATCACCCTCGAGCCGGTACAGGAACCCCCGCGAGTCGTTCACGAAACGCCTGCCGTCGGGGAGATCGCGCATGTAGCTCACCCGTGCCCAGCCGGCCGGATTGACGTCCAGATCCGGGGGCAGCAGCTCGCGAGTTTGAGGCAACCGGACGACGTCTCGCACCTCGACTTCCAGCCCCAGCTTCTCGACCGGAGCCGGGATCGGATTCTGCGTGATCTGTCGAGGCATCGCGCCGGCGTTCCCGTGTGCCAACGAGGCCACGGCGGCAAGCAGAATCGGTACACGCATGGTCATTCGCCTCCTAGCTGGTCGCAGCCGGGGCAATACGATTTTCACGTAGCGCCCGAGGTCTGTACGCTCAGCCCGTCAGGATCGTTCAGGTACAGGGTTTCGTTGCCTCGGCCGGGTGACAGCCTCCGCACTGCCAGCCCGACGGAGGTGCCAGTCAGTGCCAGGCCGAGTGACAGCTCGCGCCTGGTGAGCTCGACCGTTTCATGTTCGGCTATGAATCGACGGATCGCTGTCTCCATGGCCTCCGCTCCTCCCTGTCGGTCACGCCCCCGCCCGTCGCACGGGGGCAGGGCGCACGGGCCGAGCGCTCACGGGGCCTCACGAAATCACGATGGCCAACGTCCGGTCCATGTCTCGCGCAATCCAATGACGTCGCTTCATTCCGGGAGAAGTAGCAGGTTCGATGAGGCCATCCTGCACCCCGCTGCGGCCGAAGTGAACTTAGGCCGCGAGTTCTCGGAGAGCCAACAGAGGGCCCACGGGCCTTGAGCGCGTCCGGCGGGCAACCATGAGCGACCGGACCCGCCGTCCCCGCGCCCGCGCCTTCTCGACCGCGCGACACGGGATCGTCGGTCCGACGCTTCTGAGGGTGGCTAGCCCCATGCGGCGACTCTCCGATGGGAACGGCGACAGGACGCTGCGGCACTCCACCGTGCTTTGCGGTGCCACCCGTGCAGCAACGATCGCCGGGCTTGGAATTCCGCCCGCATTCTCGGCGGGATTCGAACGGTGGGCGAGGCGTGCCGCCGCCGCGGGGCGGGCGCGATCCGAGACGCCCAGTCGCTCCGGCCCACCGCCTGCGGGAAGAGCACCGGACTGTGCTGGAACGGGAATCACCTCACCGGTGACCACAAGAGAGGACGGTGGCCGACAACCCTCGCTAGAGCTAGTTGCGATATGGCGAAGTCACTCACGTAAGCGCGGTAGAGATGATGACCACCGCCCAGAAGGAAAAGACGGCGCGCCGCAAGCTGAGCCTGCTACAGCCGGCGCAGAAACTCGGTGCTCCCCTAAGGGGCTAGAGCCCGTGGTGGATCGTCGCGACAAAGCTCTCCTCAGCCGCCTGGTCCTGATCCCACGCTGCTGCCTGATCCCGGATCGGGCGGCGCGCCTGGATCTCACCGAGCGTGAGTCCCTCCTCCTTCAATGCCGCGACGGCGTTGCGCATCCTCCTCAGCGCGTCCCGGTAATCCATCAGGTCCTCTCTCGAAGAGAGCGGGCCGTGGCCCGGAATGACCTGCGTGTCGGCGTCCATCAGGGCGAGAGCTACGCCCGCCGCCGCAATCATCCCGTCGATCGAACCCCCGGTTGCGGTGTCGATGAACGGAAAGCGGTTCCGAAAGAAGGTGTCTCCCATGTGGACGACGTTGGCCCGCTCGAAGTGCACGATCGCGTCCCCGTCCGTATGCGCGTCCTCGACGTGAAATGCGCGTAGCACGTCGTCATTGATAAAGAATGTGACGTCCGCGGTGAAGGTGACGACCGGCAGAGCCGCCTCGGCCGCAGCCGGCTCAGAGGTCGTCGGCCGGCCGATGCGTTCGAGCACCTGCTCGACGCTCATGCGCTCGCGTACGTTGTCGTGGGCAACGATGAGAGCCCCGGTTTCGCCGAGGTTCTCGTTGCCCCCCGTGTGGTCTCCGTGCCAGTGTGTATTGAAGACGAAGCGTACCGGCTCGGACGTGAGGTTGCGGATCGCCGAGAGGATCCGCTCGGTGAGCGGCGCGAACTGGTCGTCGATGATGAAGACGCCGTCGTCCCCGATCGAAATGCCAATGTTCCCGCCCTGGCCGGTCAGCATGTAGACACCGTCGGTGAGGCGCTGGGTACCGATTTCGACGTCGGCGAAGTCCTGACCCCGACCCTGCGCCGGTCCGGCGGAGATGAAGAGGCCCAGGAGGAGCAGGCGAGTGGTGAGGCGCATAGTCGTCGAGGCTCTCGTGTTGGTGAAGGGTGGCAGGATCAAGGTAAGTCGGAGTCCGGGCCCTTGCATCCGCCAACCATGTTCCAGCTCCCGTTCCCGCGCACGATCCGAAGACGGCACCCGGGTGGAGTTCTCCCGGGGATCATCCAGCATCTCGCCGCGTCCCTCTGCCCCCGGTGCTCGGCAGTGCGCCTGGAAGTGTTGGAGCGGGCCCGAGGTGGGGGCCTGCACCGGGTCGGAGTGCCGACACCGTCTGCGGAGCGCCTGCGGGGTTCGTCGGCCTCGCTCCGTCACCCACGCACGGTACGACGGGTCGGGAGGCTGTTCGATGGGGACTTTGTCGCCCGATGGCGGAGCAAGCGCGGCAGGGTCGGCGACGGGTCCCTATAATGAACGGGTACAGTCCGG
The DNA here is from genome assembly GCA_965218255.1 of Longimicrobiales bacterium. Classification (GTDB taxonomy): domain Bacteria; phylum Gemmatimonadota; class Gemmatimonadetes; order Longimicrobiales; family Gaopeijiaceae; genus JAAXGI01. The sequence goes on from CBDCKJ010000002.1 coordinate 514,564, forward strand.
AGACCAGAGGTAGCCAGATCAGGAGAACCGCCGATGCCCGATATTCTGGGAGTGCTACTCTTCATTGCACAGGTGAATCCGGGTTCGATCGCTGCGGTCGACGTCACGGCTGCCGAGATCCGAAACACCCTGGAGACCACCCCCGAGATCGCGCCCGGCATCATCGATACCCCGATACGGACCCTGGACGCGGGTGAGTACGACGTAAGCGTCGCGGTCGTGTCTCGAGGACCGGCCTCGGGTGTTGTGGCCGGGACGACCCACACCGAGGTTACGGAGGTCTACACGATCCTGGAGGGCTCCGGCACCATTGTCACCGGTGGCCGGCTGATCGATCCGAGGCCGCGTGGGAGCGGAGACGCACCTCGCCGCTCGGGGACATCGGGCCCCAGCCTGACGGGAAGGGGGATGGAAGGGGCGGTGAGTCGTGAGCTCGTGGAGGGCGACATGGTCATCATCCCGGCAGGGACACCGCACTACTTTTCGGAGATTCCGGACTCGCTTGTCTATACGATCGTCCGGATCGACCCGGGCGGGGGCTGACGCTCGTTGCTCGCCGCCCGGCCGGATCGAGTCGCGCCCGGAGAGAGACCTGCGGTTGTAGCGGCAGGAGTGACAGGCGGGACGAAATCGGAGCGAAGGGTGAGCTCCCGCGAAGGGACCGCCCGAGGAAGAAACAGTACTAGCCGAGAGACGGGGAGAGACGTGCAATCGAAGCGAAGCGGAGAACCCGTCCACTCTCGGGCCGCGGCCCTCGAAAGCGCCCGCGGCGCCGAGCGCGATTCTCGACTTCCCGGGATGGGTCGACGGGGCTTCCTCCACCGAACGATGTGGGGGTTCGCCCTCGGCGGAGGTCTACTCCCTCCCTCTGCCTGGGGCGGGTCCCCGGGTGCAGTGCCGGAGGCGCGTGCGCGCACTTCGGAGCCGGAGGTCGCTGGTACCGCCAGGCGCCTGCAACTTCCAGGCACGCTCCAGGCCCGAGCGTTCGGTTCCGCTTCCGGGGAGGATGCGGGCTACCATGCGCTGGTCTACGAAGGCGGTGCCGCGGCAGCGAAAGCTCTGCTGACGACCCCGGTGTCGGATCTGGAGGTTGCCGAGAAGCTCCGGGAGTTGGGGGCCCAGGACGAGGGTGGAGTCCCGATGGCAGCGTGGAACCTTAGGCACCTCCCTCTCGTCCGTGCCCCCGGCAGCCGGGTCGCTGGGACGCCACTTCGCATCCTGGCCGAGTGGGAAGGGTGGGAGTCGCCCCGCGACTTCTCCGCTCTCCTTGAAGATCCGGGCGGGCAGGGTGTCGCCTTCCGCTTCGGGGGAAACGAGGAACACGACCCCCTCTGGGAGTCGGGCTGTATCGTGTACCTGTTCAGCTGCCCCGGAGGGGTGATCTCGAACGAGCGGTATACGATCCGGGATCACGTCCGGGGCCTCACGCACTTCTCGCCCGCGGTGGATCTACCCGAGCGGGACACCCCCGTGACGGTTACGATCGAGCTTCCTCGCTGAAGGATTGATGGGTTCACGTGCCGCCGGGCGATCCCGAGTGCCTGAGATCGGAAGGCCCGGTCGCCTGTCCCGATGCACTCCGGGCCCGACATCGTGAAGGTCGGGGGGAGGCGTTACCGGACCATCTGGACCGCGCCCGACGGGTGGTCGGTGGAGGTCATCGACCAGACCCTCCTCCCTCACGAGTTCGTGATCCGCCGGCTGAGGTCACTGGAGGAGGTGGTAGGGGCGATCCGGACGATGGTGGTACGCGGGGCTCCCCTGATTGGAGCGACGGCCGCCTACGGACTCTGCCTTCAGGCCCGGGAAGACCCCTCCGACAGGTCTCTGGCTGCCAGCAGGGAGGAACTACTGGCCGCGCGTCCCACGGCGATCAACCTACGGTGGGCGGTGGACACGTTGCTGGAGGTGGCTCTGGGGGTCGATCTCGGGGAGAGAGTTGAGGCCCTGTACGCTGCCGCGGCCGAGATCTGTGATGCAGATGTCCGCACGTGCGAGGCCATCGGCCGGCACGGGGTGGAGCTCATCCGGGCGGTGAAGGAGGAGAAGCGCGCCCAAGAGCCTGTCCAGATCCTCACCCACTGCAACGCGGGGTGGCTCGCGACCGTCGACTGGGGCACCGCTCTCGCTCCCGTCTACCGAGCACATGATGAGGGGATCGGCCTGCACGTCTGGGTCGACGAGACTCGGCCCCGGAATCAGGGCGCAAGCCTGACAGCGTGGGAACTGGCTCAGCACGGAGTGCCCCATTCCGTGATCCCCGACAACGCAGGCGGACACCTGATGCAACGCGGTGAGGTGGACCTCTGCATCACCGGGACCGACCGCACTCTGGTCTCCGGCGACGTCTGTAACAAGATCGGGACGTACCTGAAAGCGCTTGCTGCCAAGGACACCGGAGTGCCCTTCTTCGTGGCTCTCCCTCACTCCAGCGTCGACTGGGAGCAGACGGACGGGTCGGCGATCCCGATCGAGGAGCGCTCGGAGCGTGAGGTCACGCACATCGAGGGGCGTGCGGCGGACGGCTCTACGGTGATGGTTCGACTGACCCCGGAAGGGATCCGTGCCGCGAACTATGCCTTCGACGTCACCCCGGCACGCCTGATCACGGGACTCATCACGGATCGGGGTCTCTGCGATGCGTCCTCCGAAGGTCTACTTCAACTCTTTCCCGAACGTCGGCAGGAGGAGGGGGAGTGTCACCCGCCGCGCGGTCAGGTGGTGAGCGGAGCGTCGCGGCCGTAGAAGGCTCGGCACACGAGGCGGGCGAGCGGGATCTGTTCGGGAGGAAGGGGCGGAGGGCCGCATATCCCCTCGAGCGGGTGTGTCACGGGCGCAGGCCAGAGGCTCGACCCGGGCTGCGTGGGTGCACGCCTACCCCTCCTGAACCCCTGCAAGGGAGCTGTGGCGCCTCGGGCGCGCGGGACTTATCGCTCTTTCGAACCGAGACCTACGCCAGCCCCGCCCGGGGGCAGTCGAGCGAGTGGGATCGCTTGGGCGGCCCGTTCGTCGGAGTCCGCTCGGGGAGTTCCTCCGCTGCCTTTACTCCCGCCCACCATCCTCCGCTTCCATCGCTTCCTGGTAGCGGGCACCGCTCAACACGCCTTCCAGACTGTAGTTGCCCTCGTGGCATGCGTACTCGTAGACCTGGGCGTGCAGCCGGTTGATGGGGATCTCTCCACCCCACGGTTCGACGAACGTCCTCGGGTCGTTAACCGTGAATTCATAGAGGATCGTCTCTTCGTCGACTCGAGTGAAACGCTCGGTGACCCTGGCGTCCTCCGAGAGGGGGCCGCCCGCAATCGACTGGCTCGGGCTGATGTTCGTGGTCTCTACCACGAGCGTGTCGCCCTCCCACCGTCCCGAGGAGTTGCCGAAGTAAGGACGGACGTGCTTCGCGAGCGGGTTCGGATCTCCCAGCCGGATGATCCGCACATCGTGGACCATCTCCGACATGAGCATCACATGATCGGCCGTCTGTACGATGACATAGTTCGAGTTGTAGGCTCCGACCGGGATCATTGGGGGGCCGGAAGGGGAGCCGAACAGGATGCACCTCTCGGCGAAGGGCCGCAATTCGACATGGTCGTACGGCTCGAACTGGCTCCGGAAGTCCCGACGCTCCGTGAGGAGCCGTTCGGCCTCCGGCGTGCGGGCCGGAATGCGGCCATCTTGCGGACGGGTCACGAGAGAGGTGCGAGCTTCGCCGTTCACAACGGCAATCCGTGTGCCCCGCTCCCAGTAGACCTCGTTGTATTCCGCGCCACGCAGCCGACCCTCGTCGGTAAGGGATGTGTTATCCCGATTGTCTTCCCGCCCACACTCGACGGTCCCCGGATTGGGGGGGCACCCCTCGAGCCCCTGCTCGATCAACGCAACCTCCTCCCACGTGAAGACGGCTCCACGGCCCTCTTCACGCTCGAAGGGAGTCAGCGTCGAGTTCGTCCAGTTTCCCTGCAGATCCGGGTGGCCGTCGGGTGTCCTCGGAACCTCCCAGCCTGCGTTGCCGGAAGCTGGAACCTGCGCCGCTACGGGCGCTATCGCACCCTGGAGGATGAACGTGCAGACAACTGCGACCAATGACGCGGCGAAACCTGGTCTCATCTTTCCACCTCGTTGAAGCCGGGGGACACGGACGCCCTGGAGACGAAGACGGCGATTGCTTCCCAACATATCAAACGTGCGGGGCTGGGGCCCGTGCCCGAGCACCCGCGGCCGGGGTCCGGGGGTGCGGCGGGCGACGCGGCCACCGAACGCTCCGCTCAGTCGGTCCAAATAGTCCCCCGTTCGGGGGAAGGGCGGGGAATTCCTTCCTGCCGGGGCTGAGCCGACGGGACGTGTGTCGGCTCAGCCCCGGACCGTCTGACCTATTCCTCCGCCCCGTTCTTCACTCGTCCTCGGCGGCGGGGCGGCTACCCCTCTCCCTCAGGATCCGCTCCCGCTCGGCGACCATGGTTTCGAAGTCCTCGTCCGGGATATATGTCATCCCGAAGCGGATGTGCGCCATCTCGCTCGCGCTCCTCCTCCCGTAAACGACCCATTGGTCCGGATCAGGGTTGGAGGGATTCTCCGCCGTATTGTCCAGGAGTGAGGTGGCGATGACGAGCGTCCCCTTCGGAAGGAGGGGCTGCGCCCAATCCTCGTAGACGTGCGTCGTATGCCAGAGGTGATTCCAGTCGATCTTGTTGATCATCTCGCGGCGACCGTCCGGGTAGACGACCTCCATCATCTGGTACCCGCCGCGGAGGTGCATGTGACCGCGAATCGAGTGCACGCGGGCGTTCTCCTCGAGCACAAAGTGTCCGCGAAGTAGCTGATACCCGTTCGGCGGAATCAGGAGGTCCGTATACCGGGGTAGCCCGAAGTCGCGACTCTCGCCGGAGTTGAAGGAGATCTCGTCGGGGGTGACGTACTGCGGTTCTTCGCCCTCGGGATAGAGCCAGATACCGACCTGGATCCGTGCGTCCGGAACCTCCCGGCCGATCGGATAGAGGTGGAGTGCGAAGTTGACGATGTCGTCGGGGAGGAGGATTTTCCCCGAATCAGCCGGATACATGTCCATCCTCTTACCCACGGCCGCACCCGAGAGCCTGCCGCCCCCTTCCCACGTATCACCGTCGCGCGAGATGAAGGTATTGGCGTGGTGGAAGACGTATCCGCTCTCGGAATCAGCCGGCCGCGTTTCCACGGCCCGGACCCACCGAGCGTCCGTCAGCGGCACGTCCAGGACGGTGTTGATCGCTGCGTCCGGCTCCCACCACTGATCACCGCTCACGGCGGGCACGGTGAAGGGTGGCGAGCTGATGATCAGGTCCGGGGCCCCCCAGCCCTGATCCTCCTCGAGCGCCCAGTACTCGTGCTCGGCCCGCCACTCCACGGTTTCGGGAAGGAGCGACGGATCGCCCATCGGCATCCCGGAATCCACCCACGTCGCAATCGTCCGGATCTCCTCCTCCGAGAGCGACGGGTCGTTCTTGAATTCCTGGATTCCGACCGTCCGGTCGATGTACCACCCCGGGGGCATCATCCGGTTCACGACCGCTTCCCTGATCATCGGCGCCCACGGCCTCACCTGCTCGTACGTCTCGAGCGACATCGGCGCGGCCGTGCCCGGGTGGTGACACTGCACGCAGCTCTCCTGCAGGATGTGCGCGACATCTCCCGCGTAGGTCACTTCCTGTGCCTCCGTGCCGCGTGGGAGCCCCAGTGTGCCGAGGAGCCCGAGTCCAGCGAGTGCCAGCCAGAAATCCTGAAGACCCTTCATCGTGCGCATCCGAACCCCCGGTTCGTTGGTGAGAATCACTGCGCCGCCGCCCGCCGTCGGACCGCCCGCCCGGCCGTGTCGACATCCGACGCTCCCTGCAACGTAATGCCGCGCGGCAGGGAACGAAATATCGGGCCGGGCGTGTGGATCGCCTGCCGCTCTCCCTCCCGGTGCCCGATCGCAATGAACAGGACCGCTAGCCCGGGAGGTGGGTGTTATGGAGTGCACTGCCGTACCGTTCCGCCCCCTCGCCCGGTCGACCGTGGAGGCGAAGGCGCGAGCGTCCCGTGAGGCGGCGAATCGGGGAGGCAGGAGGAACGCAAGCCCGCCCCGACAGCGACGATCTGGCCGGGGCGGCCGGAGGTCTTTACGGGTTCAGCCAGTAGCTCGCCTTGAGGACGAAGATGTTGTCGGGACGGGTCGAGAACATGTCGTCGACGTCGCGGCCGAGATCAAATCCGCCGACCCACGGGTCAGCGCCACCCGTCCCGTGCCCCGTGCGAGCGTCGAGTCGGCGTTGCTGCCAGACGAGAAAAAGGGTTGAGCCCTGACGCCATTCCCACCGGAGCACGAGGTTTCCGAGGAGGCTCCGGTAGCTGAAGTCTTCGTCCGGGAAGTGAAACGGCGCCGCGTCATCCGTCCCGGGCGCGGCGGACCCGTCCGGATCGATGATGAACCCGCCGTCCCCGGCTGCATTGATGGTTCCGGTGTCCGTCCCGTACTCGAGGAAGCGATATGCGTTGGGCCGCTCGAATTCCTTCAGGCGATCGTAGTCCCCCGACGAGATGAACGGCTCGAGGTAGAGCTGAAGCGAGAGCTCCGGGGTAAAGGTCACGTTGACCCTTGCCTCCATCGAAATCGTCGTCTGGTCGAGCGCGCCGAAGATGTAGCGACGACCGAAGGTGCGGGTCGCGAGCGGATCTTCGACCGAAGTGACGTACTGGGCAGCCTCGTACCGCCAGTCGAGAGCCGGTCCGAGGCGAAACTCGAGTGCCTCACTCGCGCTCACCGAGACGTTCGCGTTGATCCGGTGACTCCACGAGTCTGCCTCATCCGTCGCCCACTCCCAACTCACCCGCCCGATGACAGATCGTCGCGTATCGGAGTTCAGGTTCACCCAGCCGCCGTAAGCCGCAGCCGTCCGAGCGAGGGGTCCCCCCCGGGTCAGGCGATCATCGTCGTGGGACGGGGTATAGACGAGTCGCACCTGCCCACCCCAATAGTTCAGCAGCTCCCACCCGAAGTTGCCGTTGACCTGCGCGAAGATCCGGTCGCCCCCGAAGTTCCACATCGCGTCCGGGCTGCCTCTGACGTTCCACTGCCTCAGGAATCGACCGGGATTCGGCTGGTTGTAGCTCACGTTCGTATCGATGACCAGCCGATCCGCGGCCGGCTGGAAGCCTAGATCGTTGACCTCGTAGCCCGGGCTGATGGCGGCGGCAGCGATCCGGGCGCCGAACGCTCCGGCCTGCTTGGCCGCCGTGATACCCGCGTAGTATCCGGAGAGGGAGCTCCGAGCCGGGTCCAACTCGAGGTGATCCGCGTCCGGACGCTGGTAGTACCGTGCGGAGGACCGCTGGGTACGACGGATCGCTCCCGCGCCGCCCTCGAGGCGACTCACCTGGAAGGTGCCCGTCACCTGGTAGGTTCGGTTCGCCCATTCGTGTCCGAAGTCCACCCCGGCCGCGTAGGCACCCGAGCGGAGGCGTTCGGCGAGCGTCGTCTCCGAGAGGTCGCGGTGCACGGCCGTGGCCATGACCCCGAATCTCGTGTCGCCGCCCCGCAGCTGCCGGCGGAGCCGGCCCGCGAGGTAGTTGGTCCGAGGCTCGACGACCGCCTCGTCCACCCGTCGGTCCGAGTCGACGTAAGGGGTGATCTCCCGGGCAGTCACGGCCTCGAGGATCCCGAGGGACCATCCGTCTCCGATTTGCCCGGTTACCTTGGCGGCCCCGAGGATGGTGGTCCAGGGTGCCCCATCCGAATACACGGCGTCCGCCGGTACGGCGCCGGTGGGCGGGCGTCCGATCCGGCGAGAATAGAGGAGCTGGGGCGCCGGGACCGTTCCCCCGCCCCCGGGACCGCCTTCACCGAAACGAAAGATGTCGGCTCCTTCCACGAAAAACGGACGGCGCTCCTGATACCGGGTCTCGTACGCCGTCAGGTTGATCACCGACGGATCGAGTTCGACCTGTCCGAAGTCCGGATTCACGGTGGCGTCGACAGTGACGTTCGATGTCAGGCGATACTTGAAGTCGGCGCCCACCGCCGCGAGATGATCCGAGTCGCTCCGGAATGGATCGGCGAAAGTGATCCCGGGGGGATCGGCCGGCCTGAGGTACTCGGCGCGCCCCGCCAAGTATGGCATGACCTCGAGCCTGCGGCCCGGCTCGACGCCGGTGATTCCGTCGAGGTGGGCGAAGCGGGAGGCCCCGCCCTGCTCGAGAGTGGGTACGAATGGGAAGGTCACGAGCTCCTGGTTTCGGTGAATGTTCCTCCGGAACTCGATCCCCCAGACCTGGTCCTCGTCCGGCCGGAAGCGCAGCTGGCTGAAGGGGATCCTCATCTCGGCCGACCAGCCGGACTTGTGGATCTCGGTGGCGACGTCCCAGACCGGATCCCAGGAGTCATCCCCTCCACCCCCGCCTCCCGGTCCGCCGCCGCGCCCGCGCCTGGCGACCGCATCGTGCTTCGTGCCCGACGGGTTCACCGAGAAGCGGTAGATCGTCTCGTGGTCATGGTAGCTGTCGAGCCCCACCTGTATGAAGTCGAAGTCGATTCGCTGAGGATCGCGGCGCGCCCGCCGGGTCGTAACCACTTCCGTGTCGTAGAGCATCGCACCGATGTAGATCGCGACATCGTCGTAGGCGACCCTGAATTCGGTCCGCTGCGTGGACGGCTCGCCTTCGGCCGGGTCCTGCTGGATGAATTCCGTGATGGCCGGAGCAGTGCTCCATGCGGCTTCGCTCAGGCGGCCGTCCAGGCTGATTTCGCCGGATGCGGAGATCGCTCGCGCTCTCGGGGCGAGCTCATGGCTGTAGTCGAGCGAACCGCCGAGTGCCTCGGCAGCCTGGGCCGGGACGTCGCCCTGCGCCTCGGTCGGCGTCTGACCGGACGCGCCCGGCGGAGCAACGATGAAGAGGACGGCGAAGATGGAGTGGACGGCGAAGCCTCGCGCCCTGCGCGTGCGCGCCGGCGCGAAGGCCGTCCGGTTCACTGGATCGGGCCTCCGTTGGATCGCGCGTGGCGCGTAGCCTGAAGACTCCCGCGGAGGAGTGCAAGCAGCTGCGAGGCACGCGCCACCGGTCCCTCGGCTTCGAGAAGCTCCTGCCGGCTCGCAGGTGCGAGCGGAAGGGCGAGAGCGAGCTCGTCGATGACCTCCTCGTCGGAGAGATCCGAGGGCGGCAGCTCAGCACCGGGGAAGAGGGTCTCGAGAGCCGACTCGAGCTGCCGCCGCCGCTCCGCGAGAACGGGCCGGTCGCCGGGCTCGACTGTCTCCTCGAGAGACTCGACATCGGCCAGGCGGTAGGAGCGGCTCTCGTCCTCTCTCACGATACGGAACTTGGAGAGCCCTTCGAGAACGACGTTGTAGCGTCCGTCGGGCAGCTCCTCGGAGGCTACGATGACGCCCGCGCAGCCCACGGCGTAGACAGGGGGGCGCCCTTCGTAGTCCGCCTCGTATCCCGGCTCGAGGAGGACCATCCCGATGATCCTGTTTCCCTCGAGGGCGTCGGCGACCATCGCACGATACCGCGCCTCGAAGATATGGAATGGCCGCCGCGCATTGGGAAAGAGGGTGACGTCCGGGAGGGGAAAGATTGGGATCATCTGAGGGAGGTCGACATCGGCCGGCGGGCCGGTCTGGGCGAGGGCGATGGAGGGGGCGGGAAGGACGGGGGCGAACGCGATGGCCACGATAAGCACCCACCGATCGGGCCACCCGGTGCGGCCTCTTTTCATCTCCCCTCTCCCGTGATCCCGGCAACTGGGGAGCATGCTCGCTCTCGAACCTCACCCCGGCCGCTCTCGTCACTGAACGATGACGACTCCCGTCATCAGCTCGTGTCCCCCTATGCAATAGATATGGCACAGGAAGGGGTACTCGCCAGCTTCGGTGAAGGTGTAGGTCGCTTCCGCGAAGCCGAAGCCTTCGGCGGCCTCCAGCGCGATATCCGTGCCGTCGATCTGGAGTCCGTGGCCCACATCCGCCGACCGGATCCGGAAGCGTACCTCGGCGCCTAGCGGAACCCTGATCTCCGTGGGATCGAAGCCGCCCTCGAAGGCGATGACCACGGCTTCGTACTGGTTGGGGCCGGTGGATCTGAGGCCGGGAGCATCCGGATCCACCGCCAGAGCGTCGCCGCTGCCCCTGCCCGTCTGAAGCGCCGCGCCGGGATCTTCCGGGTCTTCCGGGCCCTGGCACCCCGTCCACAGGAGAGAGGCCGCGAGAGCCATCGCTACCGCGCGGAACCCGCTCGATTCACGTCTGGGGGCGGACGATCTCATTGAACTCATATCGGGCTGGGTGTGACCCCGCCCGACGGGGCCGAGGTGGCAACAGCGAGCGGCTCCCACCGGCTACCGTCATGCCACCTGGCCCGGACCGTGCGTATGGGGAGCACCGTCACGCTCCTTAGGTTGTTGCCGTGCAGGTATTTAGGCTGGCATCACCCCGTGGCACGGCAACTGAGAAATATACCACGAGGCGCCCCCATTCTCAAAGGTCCATGGCGCGGGTTCGGAAGGCGGGTGGCTACCGTGACGCGGGGCAAACTCGAGCCGTGCGGGATGCCCGGCGTCGGGGCGTCCCGAGACTGAACCGGTGCTCCAATACGCGGTGTTGCCGACGCGGCTTCCCTCCCCGTGCCCCTCGGGAGACCGCGTTGCGCAGGGGTCTGCGCGGTTCTACGATTCGCGTGTTCGTCCGGTCACAAGCCGTGCGAACCGTGCTGTGCGGTGCCCCCTGGATGAGGAACGAGGAATGACGAAGACCACGACCTCTCAGCTCGGATGCGGCTTCAGGACGCCGTCGCTCTGTCTCACCCTCGGCCTCGCGCTCTTCTCCGGGCTGGGCGCGCCTCTGTCGGCCCAGCGATTACCGGGGACGGACAATGGGGAGTGGCGTTACCTGGGCGGTGACGCGGGACACACACGGTCTTCCCCGCTCGATCAGATCAATGCCGCCAACTTCGAGGAGCTCGAGGTGGCGTGGATCTGGCGAAGCGACAACTTCGGCCCCAACCTCGACTACTTCTTTCGCTCCACCCCGGTTTACGCCGATGGGATGCTTTACACGGTGGCCACGCCGCGCAGGCAGGTGGTGGCGATCGATCCCGCCACAGGCGAGACGCTCTGGACCTTCCGGGAGCCCGACACGATCCGGCACCTTCGCTCGCCCCGGCAGGCGTACGGGAAGGGGGTGGCCTACGGCGAGTTGGATGGCCGGGGAGTGATCTACATCACGACGCCCGGCTTCTTCCTCTGGGCGCTGGATGCCAAGACGGGCCGGCCCCTCGAGGATTGGGGTGAGCCCGTACCGATCGAGGGATTCTCCGAGACGGGCGTCGTCGACCTGATCCCCGATCTCGTAGGGGACTGGGGCCGCTGGCAGGATCACCTGGCCGCCGGAGGAGGCTACGATCCGGACTACGGGATCCCGAGGGAGCTCGGAATGGTCACGAGTTCCTCGCCGCCGATCGTGGTTAACGGGGTCGTTGTTGTCCTCGTCGGTCACGAGCCCAGCTACGAGCAGACCCGGATCGAGAACGTCCCGGGCGACATCATGGGATTCGATGCCCGAACCGGCGAGTTCCTCTGGAAATTCCACGTGATCCCGAGGCCGGGCGAGTTCGGCCACGACACGTGGGAGAACGACGCGTGGCAGTTCTCCGGTGACATGTCGTCTTGGGCTCCCGCCTCGGCCGATCCCGAGTTGGGGCTCGTCTACATCGTGACGAACGCCTCGACCGTTCAGGCCTACACGGGCCACCGGCCGGGCGACAACCTCTTCGGAGGGAGCGTGCTCGCACTCGACGTGGAGACGGGAGAGCGCCGGTGGCACTTCCAGATCCACCATAGCGACCAGTGGAACTATGACATCGGGGCCGCGCCGATCCTGATGGATCTGACGGTGGACGGGGAGAGTGTTCCCGCCCTCGTTCAGAGTACCAAGCAGGGCCTGGTCTTTGCGTTCAACCGGGAGACGGGGGAGCCGCTCTGGCCCATCGAGGAGCGGCCGGTGATCCAGACAGAAGTTCCCGGGAACTACACTTCTCCCACCCAGCCGTATCCAACGTTGCCGGAGCCGGTGGACCCGATCATTCTGAGCGGACTCACGGAGGAGTTCGCGATCGACTACACCCCGGAACTCAGGGAGGAGGCGCTTGAGATCCTGAGCAACTACCGGGTCGGCGGGCTTTACGTGCCGCCCCTTCCCCACGATCATACGAACGACTTTCTGAACAATGTGAGGTGCCAGGGGGGCGGGAACGTGATCCCGCATCCCCCGACGGCGGATCCGACGACGGGGATCCTCTATTCTTCCCATACCCGCAACTGCACGGCCCCTGCGTTCATGGAGCCCACGGGCGGGGTCGATGACCCGAGGGAGGAGTACGCTGCGCCGGGTGCCGGCTACGCGACCCCCAACTACACACCGACGACGGGAACGACGGTGGCCGCCTGGCTGCCGGGCGGCGGCGGTGGCCTTGAGACGATCGATGGTCTGCGCCTCTGGAAGCCGCTCGACAACGCGCTCTCGGCGCACCAGATGAATACGGGCCGAAGGATCTGGACGAACCCCATCGGCGAAACCCCGGAGCGGATCCGGAACCACCCGCTCTTCGCCGGTGTCGAGGTGCCGAATTCCGGAGGAAACGGCTGGTCGATCCAGATCGTGACCGGGAGCCTCCTGGTACAGACCCGGGCGCTGAGCCAGGGTACCGCACAGGTCGTCCCCGACGCTCCGCTGGAACTCCACGCCCGCGACAAGGCCACGGGCGAGATTCTGGCGAGCGTGCCCCTTCCTGCTCCCGGGCAATACGGGATGATGACGTACATGCACGAGGGGAAGCAGTACATCGTGGTTCAGAGCGGCAGCGTCCACATGGACTTCCCCGGCTCGCTCGTCGCCCTGGCGCTTCCGTAACGCTCGGGACCGCCCTCCCCTCCGGGGCCTGGGAGTGGGGGGTGCGACTCCGTGCCGCGGTACTCGCCGTCCGGCAGATGGAAGGGTCGCCCGCTTCGCGGGTCCACCGCGCCGCGACGCCCCGTCTCCGGCGGAGGGCGGACGCGGAGGGCTTCTCCTGCCCGGCACGGCGCCCTGACGGTCGCCTCGGAGCCTACGCCGCGCCGCGCACCCCGCTCTCCCGGCCCGCGCCCGTCCGTCCCGAACGGCGAAGTAGCTGCGTCCAGAGAATCGAGAAGAGGCAGTACCCCAGGAAGAAGTAGAAGCCCGGCCCGAGCGTCGAGGTGAGCCGGGTCTCCATCCCGACATCGATCTCCCCCAAGAGGAAGGGGACGCTGAAGGCGTTCGTCTGCGCCTGGGCCCTCGTGGCCAGGAACGCCAGGAAGACGGCGACGACGAAGACGTCGGCCATCGACCACTTGCCGATCACATCAACGACTCGGGTCAGCCTCTCTCCGAGGCTCGCGCTCTTCACGTATAGCGAGGCCAGGAGTACGGCAGCCTTGGTGACCGGAACAATGATGCTGAAAAAGAGGATCAGGAAGGAGACGAGGTGGTCGGAGGAGCTCCATAGCTCCTCGACCGTGCCGAGAATCGAGCGGGTCTGCTCGAAGACCGTCACCTCGATGGGGTCGGCCAGGATCGCTGCCTCGACGCGGGTGGCGATCGAGACACCGTAGATGGGGAGCGTCACGCCCGGGATCAGGAGGAGGAAGTTGAGCAGGGTGAGAATGACGTGGAGGTTGGTCATGTCCGCCGGGTAGCTTGTGTGAACGGTACGGCGTGGGAGATCCTTCGGACGCATCGGAACCGGCCGCGCACCAATCTGGGCCCGTGAAGGAGGGAGTGCGAGGCGGGAAGGAGTGCTCAAGCGGTCGAGAGGCGACTCGGTTGCCCGGTGGAGCTCCCTGACCGAGGAGAAGTGAGGGGCGCATGCCGACAACCGAGTTCATCTCCACGGGTCACTACGTGCCAGCCAGGGTCGTCCGCAACGAGGAGCTGACCGAGTACTGGGACACATCGGACGAGTGGATCCGGGAACGAAGTGGGGTCGAGACCCGTCACTGGGTGGAGCCCGGCGGGGAAACGGGGTCCGATCTGGCATTGGAGGCCGCGAAGAGAGCGCTTGAGAGCGCCGACATGTCCCCCTCGGCGCTGGATTGCATCATTTACGCGACTCTCAGTCCGGAGCACTACTTTCCCGGAGGGGGGGTCCTTCTCCAGAGAAAGCTCGGCCTGTCGGCTGTTCCTGCGCTCGATGTGCGAAATCAGTGCTCGGGCTTTCTGTACGGTCTCTCCATCGCCGACGCCTGGATCCGAACGGGTCAGTACCGGCGGGTTCTCCTGGTTGGTGCGGAGGTCCACTCGCTCGCCCTCGAGTTCGATCGACCTGAGGGCCGGAATGTGGGAGTCCTCTTCGGAGACGGGGCCGGTGCCGCGATCCTGGGACCGACGGAGGACCCCGCGCGGGGAGTCATGGGCGTCAATCTCTTCTCCGATGGGCGCTTCGCGGAACTCCTCTGGGTGGAGGGCGTGGGGATGCAGGGTCTTCCCTGGCTGACCCGCACGGACCTCGACGAGGGGAAGCACTATCCACGGATGGCAGGCCGCGAGGTCTTCAGGCACGCCGTGAGGCGGATGCCCGAAGCCCTGGCCGCCCTCCTGGAGGCAGAGGAGCTCGAGCCGAGGGACATCGACCTGCTCGTTGCGCACCAGGCGAACCTCCGGATCAACGAGGCGGTGGCGCGCCGCCTGGGACTCGGCGAAGGGCAGGTGTACAACAATGTGCAGCGGTACGGGAATACGACGGCTGCCACGATTCCCATCGCCCTGGACGAGTGCGTTCGGTTCGGACGGCTGCGACGCGGCGACCTACTGGGGCTGGTCGCGTTCGGCAGTGGTTTCACATGGGGAAGTGCTCTGGTACGGTGGTAGTCTGCAGGCCGGGCTCCGGCTCGAGGGGACGGCGCATGAGACCGGCCGGTCCGGGTAACGATTCGGGACCGGCCCGGCCGGCCAGCTTGTCAAGAGCCCTCGCCGCCCACATGTTGACCCCATGGGTACAAACGCTACACGGCGGGGCTTTCTGGCTCGGGCGGTGGCCGGCGCCACTGCGGTCTCGGTCCACCGGCTCGCGGATCGACTCCTCGGAAGGCCGGCGCCTCTTGAGGCCGCGGGTCAGCAGATCGCAGGCCGGCGACTCCAGACCCCGCTCACGCATGGGCCGTTCATCGGCCACCTGACCCCGTCCAGCGCCAGGATCTGGGCCCGGTTCCGGGAGCCGGGCGAGTATCGCCTGATCGCTCGCGGGCCTGCGGGAGAGCACGCTACGAGTGTGCAGGCGGGTCCCGGGACCGACGGAGCCGTCGTGTGGGAGCTGACCGGGCTCGAGCCTCGGACGAGATACCGGTACGAGGTCTCTCAGGGGCCGCTCACCGTCTTCGCAACGGAGGGCGCGTACTTTGTAACCTCGTCTCCCGAGGAGCTCAGCGTGGAAGTCCGGATCGCGATCGGATCCTGCGCGAGAGAGGACGATGGGTCTGCCTCGGTATGGCGCCGCATGTCCGCGCTTGACCCGCATGCGGTGGTGCTCCTCGGTGACACCCCCTACATCGATTCGACGGAGCTGGAAGTCCAGCGAACCCGCTACGGAGAGTTCGCCGCGGTCCCCGACTTCGCGGCTCTGCTCCTCAATCGTCCGCTGTACGCGACGTGGGACGATCACGATTTTGGGGCCAACGACACCGACGGAGGGCTCGTCGGAAAGGAGAATGCCCGCCAGGCGTTCGTCGAGTTCCATGCGAACCCGTCCTATGGCGACGGTGCGGAGGGCGTCTACACCCGCTTCCGGATGGGCGGGGTCGAGGTCTTCCTGCTGGATACACGGTACTTCGCGGGGACCGGACCCTCACCGATTGCCGATGGCCCTACGCTTCTGGGTCCCCGGCAGTGGGAGTGGCTCCGCGATGGCCTGCGAGCCTCCACGGCGCCGTTCAAGCTCCTTGCCTCCGGGCTCATTTGGAACGGTGCGGTTCGACCCGGGAAGCCGGATCACTGGGACAGCTACCCGGAAGAGCGGGAGGCCCTCTTCCGTTTCATCGGCGCCGAGGAGATCCGGGGCGTCGTCCTGATCGGGGGGGATGTACACCGCACGCGAGCGCTTCGACACGAGACCTCGGAGCTCGCCGGATACCGGCTGACCGAGCTGATCACCTCGCCGATTCACGCGGGTGTGATCGAAGAGGCCAACGCGCCCCACCCGGCGCTGCTCCACGATTCGGGGGAACCGCATGCGTTTCTTCTCCTGACCGTGGATACGACGGCTGCCGAGCCCACGCTCCGTGCCCAGTTCCAGAACGCCGGGGGTCGTGAGCTGTATTCCGTGACGCTGACGGCGTCCGAGTTGTCCTGAGTTCGGTCGATGGAACCCACGAGGCATGGAGGAGAGCCAGATGAGACGTGCTGATGAACGTTCCATCGGACGACGCGAGTTTCTGGCCGCATCGGCCAGCTCCCTCGTGGCGGTGGGGTCCGGGCACCTTGCTCCCCTGTCCGCCCTGAGCAGACCCGATCGATGGGCCCAGGAGCGCAAGGTGTTCTTCGCCTGTCTCGACGGATTCGGACCGGACTATCTGGCGGAAAGCGAGATGCCGAATCTGAGAGAGATGATCCGGTCCGGGTCGTACGTGGAGGGGACCGGGATCATCCCTTCGCTCACCAACGTCAACAATGCGTCGATCCTGACCGGCGCGTTCCCGAGTGAGCACGGCATCACGGGCAACTACTACTACGACCGCGCGACCAGGGAGGGGACGTTCATGGAGTCGGGGGAGTTCCTGCTCCGCCCGACTCTTTTCGAGACGGCGCGGAGCCTGGGCGTTCGGACGGCCTTCGTCACCTCGAAGGAAAAGCTCATGTTCCTGTCACGCGGGGCGGACTTCGCGGTGGCCGCCGAGAATCCGGATTCCACGATGGCTGCGTTGATCGGGCCCGCCCAGGACGTCTACTCGCCCGACATCAATTACTGGTCGCTCCGGGCCGCCCGGCACTATCTCGGACAGGCGGACTGCCAGCTCGTCTACCTGGCCACGACGGATTACATGATGCATACGTATCCGCCGACGGACGAACGGTCGCAGGCGCACCTCCGGACATTGGACGAGCACCTCGGACGCATTCTGAACGACCACGCCAACCTAGAGGTGTATCTCACTGCGGATCACGGGATGTCGTCGAAAACCGAGGCCATCGACATCGGTAGAGTCATCGCCGAGCACGGGATCCAGGGCGAGGCGGTACCGATCATTCGGGATCGCTACGTCGTGCACCACAGCAACTTGGGTGGAGCCTGCTACGTGTACCTGGACGACGAGGCCGACGTGGAACGGGCCTTCGAGTTGTTGGGCGGGATTCGCGGGGTGGAGGAGATCTACCGAAGACGGGCGGCGGCGGAAGAGTTCCGACTGTATGAGAGCCGGATCGGGGACATCTTCCTACTTGGCGAGAGGCACATCGTGTTTGGGGACCTGGACCGCACGGCAGAGGAGGTAGCCATCCGGTCGCACGGGTCGCGTTACGAAACCACCGTGCCGATTCTCTGCTATGGGCGGAGCGTGGACGCCAGCAGGTACCGGAGGAGCATCGATCTTACCCGAAACTTCGTCTGGGAGGCCTGAGGCCGGGACGGGACGGATCGTCCGGCGGCCCGTCTGTCGTCGTCAGGGTTCCACGTTGACTCTAAGGAACCCGTTGGTCCAGCAGCACTGCGCTCCCCAAGGGCGAGTTCCCTCGTAGGCCTGGACCCGGAGAAGGTAGTCTCCCGCTTCCGTGAATCGGGCCGTTGTCTCGGCCTCGACGCCGCCCGACGCGGGCGCCTGACTGGCGGTTCCGAAGCTCACGTCGCCGGGCCCCTGGTGCTTCGCCCACAGTGCCAGCACGCTCTGGAAGCCCGAGTGCGGACTGTCGCCCATGGGCTCGACGACCGCGATTCGGATCGGCAACGCCTCTCCTGCCCGCATGGTCACCGGGCCGGCCACCACGTTCGCTCCTCGGCCCCTGACCTCGGGACCCATCGGGTCCAGGAAACGGATCACCGGCGATACGCTGTTTCTTCCGGGTTGGTCAGGCTCCTCGATCTTGTAGTCGGTGGCCTGGATGTGACCCGGGACGGAGTAGCTCTCACCCTCCTGGCGGAGGGTCCAAACGACGCGATCGCTCTCTGAGCCCGGTGGGAGGATCACCGAAAAGACACAGTAATAGCGGCGGTCGTAGCCCTCCTCTCGACTTGGGACTGGCATGAAATGGGTGGGCTGCATCCCATCGTAACGCGCCGGCTCGATGGAGTTGTCGGGACCAACCTGAATCTCCAGCACTTCCTGGAGATTCAGGTTGAAGTAGCCGAAGCACAGCCCGTGAGACCCGTCCGGATTCTCGTACCAGCCGTCGAAGAGGGGTACGACCGGCTGCCCGGAGGGCCGGAGATTCCGGACCATCTCCGTGCCCGCGGCTCCACGGAAGTTGGCCTGACCAGCGAGCCAACCGGGCCCGACCAGGAGGCCGAGCAATCCGCTCGCCCACAGCGAGCAGAGGACTCGCCTCATTCGCCGCCGTCTCCGTCGGATGTAAGCCTCTCGCGACGGAGCAGCGTCTCCCGCTCCTCGATTGCCTTCTGGAACTCCGCCTCGCTCTCGAAATAGGTCAGTCCCATCCGGAAGTGGCACATCGAATCCACGGTCCGGTCCCCGCGCACGACCCACTGATCCGGATCGGGGTTGTGGGGATTATCCGCGGTGTTGTCGAAGACGCCGGTCACGATCAATACGGTTCCCTTCGGCAAGAGCGGCATCGCATCGTCTTCGTACAGGAATCCGGTCTGCCAGTTGTGATCGAAGTGGAACTTGTTGATCACCTCCCAGCGTCCATCCGGATAGACCGCCTCGAGTATCTGGTAGCGCCCCCGGACGTGCATGTGAGCTCTCGCGATCTCGAGCCGAGCCGACCGGTCCATCACGTAGACTCCCCGATAGGTCGCCCAACTGTTTGGTGGGAGGAGCAGGTCTCCCTGTCGCACGATCTGGGGGTTGCTGCTCAGCCCGCGCGCCCCACCGCGCATCTCCGGGCCGAAACGCCACGCCATCGGGTCAGACGCGAATCCCTGTCCCGTGTACTGACTACAGCTGAATCCGTCCGCGCCATCCGCGCGGTAGGTGGGAGGATCATCCGGCGGATACAGCCAGAATCCCAGCTGGAGGACGGCGTCTACGTCCCTGTCGATCGCATACATATGCATGTTCCAACGGACGATGTCGCCAGGATCGATAGGCTGACCGGAATCTTCGGCGTAGATGGTTCCCTCGTTTCCTCGCGTCTGCCGGAGAGAACCGTCCGCCGAGCCGTCGAGCTTGACGATGCCCGGGTTCGCGTGGTGGAATACGTTCCAGCTGTCCGCTGTCGCTGGCCGGAACTCAGCGGCCCTGATCCAGCGGCGTCCGGCGAGTCCATCAATCGGGGACTCCAACCACGGCCAGTCGTCCGCACTGTTAGCCGCCACCTTGTAGGCGGGAGACGACACGACCAGATCCGGGGGTCGGCCGAGCTCCTCCTCGAAGCGCCATGCGTCCGACCATTCCGGCCACTCCAGCGGAGTGGGCAGGTCCGCTACGTCGCCGAGCGGCGCGCCGGCATCGGCCCAATCCGCGATGATGCGGATCTGCTCGTCACTGAGCGACCGGTTGTTCTTGAATCGCTGGATTCCAATCGTCCGGTCGATCGGCCAGGGGGGCATCACGTAGTCGACGACTTTCTCCTTCATCAGCGCTGCCCACGGCCGGACTTCTTCATAGGTCCTGAGCGGCATGGGGCCGATCGACCCTTCCCGATGACAAGTCTCGCACTTCTCCTGAAGGATCGGTGCGACGTCGCGGGCGAAAGTGGCCTCGTCCGCCGCGACCTGCGCGGCGGAATCGCTCGGAAGCAAAAGGAGCGCACCCATGACTAGGGCCGCCAGTTGAATTGGGAGCCGTGCAGCCCCGAGGGACCTCATCTCCTTCCTCATGATCGCCTCCATCCTTGTGCAGGTGTTCAAGCCATGGATTCCGCGCCCGCTCGCGCCGTCGCGAGCTATGGGCCCACCGTCACATTCACGTACGCATTCGTCCAGCAACACTGGCTGCTAAAGCTGCCACTCAGGATCTGTGCCAGGAGAACGTAATCGCCGGGCTGCGAGAAGGGTTCCGATGCGAAGCTGCGGCGAAGTCATCCCTCTCATGCTGTACCCTCCATAGAGTCTCACCGACGAGCCGACTGTCCCTTTGGGCTGCGCATTGCGTGCCCCGGTGCGGGTGAGGAAACCCACCCGGCACTCCCCCGATCCACCATAACAATAGGCGGCTACCAGGGGTCGAAGCGCAAGGGTCTCGTGGTCCGAATCGAGCCTCCGAGCGCTAGTCGCTCCCGGGCAGGGTGAAGACGAAGATCGTGTTGCTCCCGGTGGGGGCCTCGAGTCGAGTGTCGCGCGGGAGTGCCAACGTCTCGTAGGAGCCGGACGTTCCCCCGCCTGCCGCCACAGCGATGTACTGCTTCCCGTCCACCGCGTAGCTGATAGCTCCGCCCGTGATCCGGCTGTTCAGGATTGTCTCCCAGAGCACGTCCCCGGTCTCCTGGTCCAGGGCCCGGAACCGTCGGTTGATGTCGCCCCCGAAGAGGAGTCCCCCTCCCGTTGTCACCAGGCCACCTAGCCAGGGCGCGGTCTGCCTGTACTCCCACAGAAGCTCGCCTGTCGCCACATCGAACCCCTTCACCATCCCTGGGAACTCCGGCTGATCCGCTGAGGGGATCGTTCTCCTGATCGCGGCGTTTCCCGTTCCCGCGAACTCGAGGCTCGTCTGTTCGATCCACGCGTTCAAGAGTGGCTGGTAGACCGCGCCCGTGAGCGGGCTGTAGGCACCGTACCACCAGTCCTTCCCGGCGCGCGGCCCGCCGACGAGCACGTCTCCGAACTCACGATGCGTCAGTTCGGTATTCCGCTGGACCCGCCCGTTCGGATCGATCGAGGAGATGAGGTTCTGGTGAAGGAGCGGCCGGGCCCAGAGGAACTCCCCCGTTTCGCGATCCAGCACGAACTGCGTCCCGGCCTTGCCGGCAGCCCAGAGCGCCCTGCGGCTCTCACCCCTCGCATTCGGGTTGAACCACTCGAGCTCCGGGGACGGATCGTAGGAGATGTCCACCAGAATCCGCTCGTGGGAGTAGTCCGCGTCGACCTCGTCGCCCGGCAGGTGCTGGTAGTACCAGACGATAGCTCCGGTGTCGGGGTCGAGTGCGAGCGTGGAGTTGGAGTAGAGGAGGTCCCCGGTCCCGTCCGACCCGCGGGAGATCGCCGCGTAGGGCCCGGGGACGCCGGTTCCCCAATAGACTAGGTCCAGCTCGGGATCATAGGTGCCGGGCATCCACGGTGACACGTGCCAGCGATCCTCGAGAGGAAGCCCGCCCCAGCTGTCTCCGCCCGGCTCACCGGGCCGCGCGATCGTGAATCGCCGCCAGAGCTCCTCCCCGGTCTCGGCGTCGTGCGCCGCGATGAAGCAGCCCCCGGGAATCCCGCCGGGCTGGCAGGACCGTCCCGTGAGCACCTTTCCCCGGACGACGATCGGACCGGATGAGTGACGCGTCCGGTCCCTCTCGTTGTCGTGGACCTGCGCCTCCCAGACGACCGCCCCGGTCTCGGCATCGAGCGCGATGACGGCGCCGTCGGCCGGCGCTGCGTAGTAGATCTTGTCCGAATAGATGGCGATGTTCCGCGTGACACTCGAGGGCGCGCGAGCCTCGCTCGGCGGTGGCCGCCGGTACTGCCAGATCAGATCCCCGGTCGTGGCATCGACCGCTTCGACCACGCCGCCCGGGTGCGGGATGTACATTACGCCATCGTGGACGAGGGGGATCAGCTCGACGCCCCCCGCATTCAGCGCGCGCGACCATGCGAGCCGGAGCGTGCCGACATTCTCGCGATCGATCTGGTCGAGCGGGCTGTAGCCCCAACCGTCGTAGGTGCGGCGCCACTGGAGCCAGTCCGCGTCGGAGGGACTCCGGAGGACCTCATCCGTGACGGGCTCGAACGGCCGGCCCTGCGCGTCGGTCCGGAGCGGAGCGAGCGCGAGAACGAGGACTGCTACGGCCGTGGGAACCCGGAGCCTTGTAGGCATAGGCGCGCCCTTCGTGCGGGAGGGAAGAATCGAGATCAGCGCGCGTGCGCCTCGGCTCAGGATACGGGGCAGGGTGGGGCACGACAAGTCGTGCTCCGGAATCCTCATGTGGGCACCGAGGGTAGTGCGACTTCATCGGTGCCCCAGCGCGTGCGAGGCGTGCTTGTGGCTCGCAGTGCCCGTTCCCAACAAGCAGGGGAGAACCCATGACCATGACGAGAGAGAGACTCATCGCCCACCTGAACGGAGACCTGGCCGGGGAGCTTGGGGCCATCATCCAATACCTGACCTATGCGGCCAAGGCCTCGAGCCCGTACCGGCCTCAGCTCGTGCAGTTCTTCGGAGCGGAGATCGTGGACGAGCAGCGCCATGCGGAGTTCCTGGCGAACAAGATCGTGGCACTCGGCGGAGAGCCCACGACTCTTCCCCGTCCGGTGCCTCCGGCGTCCGGGAACAACGAGATGCTCGAGGCCGTGCTTGCCGCGGAGCGTCAGGCAGTGCGGGAATACACGGAGCGCGCAGAGGAGGCTGACGGGTTCGGGGACAAGGGTCTCGCCGTCCAGCTCGAGGACATGGTGCGTGACGAAACGGCTCACTCCGAGGAGACCGCCCGCGTCCTGCGCGACTGGATCGCGTGAGGCCCGCTCTATGACGGCACGAAGCGATTCTTGCGGTGGGGCCGGCGCGTCTAGAGGGGAGGCCAGCCCGAGGTCCGGGGGGAAGGGCGGGAGGCGGTTGCAGCTGGCTCCCGGGAGCAAGGTGAGGGAGTGGCCGTCGGTAGTTCGACCGCGGCGAGGATGCCCAAGACGGCCGAGTGCTCTGGTGGCTCCTCGCCGCCCGAGCACCGGAGGCCCGGCGCGGCACGATTGGCGCAAGCCTTCTCCGGAACGGTCCCCGCGGCTGCGCATCGCATGTACTGCGTGCGCTCGGTGCGGACGGCGCCGCTTTCCTCAGCGCTCCTGCTCGTTCAGACTCCAGTCGTAGTTGTACTCGATCGCGCCCTCGAACCCTCCGAGGAATGCCGCCAGTTCACTGTCCGCGTACGTGATGAGGCGCTCGATCACCGCCGCTTCCGTGCCCCCGAAGTCCTCCGCGTACCAGTCGTAGATGCTCGACAGGACGATGAAGTCATCGGCTACGGCATCGACACCCCGCGGACTGTTGACGTAGTCTCGCGCTCCCGCTTGGAGGAGCACCTCGGTGTTGGCGGCTGTGAAGGCCGTCGGGATAAGATTCGGGCAGCTGTAGGCGGCGCAGTTGACTGCGTAGTGAATCCGGTCGTCCTGCCAGATGGGACGGAGGATTCCGTGCTCGATCTCATCCAGGGTCAAGTCCTGGCCGGCGACGTTGGCGTGCACGTCGCCCCAGGGCCCAGTCAACGGGATGATCCCCTGGTGGATGTCGAGGATCGATTCCACCGGGTAGGCGTCCAGGACGACCTTCACGGTGAGTGCGTTGTAGAAGTTGACCCAATACGCGAACTGCTCTCTTCGGGCGTAGTCGCGGGGGTCGATCGACTCGAGCGACTCTAGGTATCCGGCCAGCTTCTCCGCATCCGACGGACTCGCTGCCAGCGCAGCGTAGTCGAAGAGATTGACGCCCGAGGCATCGGGGCCGATGTAATCTTGTAGGATCTCTTGCCAGGGACCGTGGTCGATGCTCGCGCTGTTTGAATCGTCGCTCGCGGTCCATTCCGGGATCTCTTGGGCCTCCGGCGGACTGCACGTCGCCGTGAGGAGCGCAGCGCCGAGGACAGCCGCGGCTACCCTGTGCCGCTGCCGCGATCGTGCGGTTCCGTCGTCGGTGGTCCTCATGATCGTCAATTCTCTTGGTTGGAGGCGTGGCGCGGCGGCCGACAGCGCAGGCGGAATATCGTACCCAGAATCCCGGTGCTCGCACCGATGATGCCTCGCGCCGTGCCGCCGACCTTCGAACGTCCGGATCGCCGCCTGAGGCTGTCCACCGGCGTCTCCACGAGGTGGAGATTCTCCTGTATGGCCCTGACCTGCATCTCCACGGTCCACCCGTACGCGGTATCGCGCATATCGAGGCGCCGGAGGGCGTCCATCCGGATGGCCCGGAACGGTCCCAGGTCGGTCACCGTTCTACCCCAGAAGAGCCGAATCAGGAGGGATGCGACGCGGTTGCCGGCGATCTGTGCGGGCGAGAGGGCACCCCGCTCCATCGTGCCGAGTGCACGCGAACCGACCACCATGTCCGCGCCTCTCGCGATGGCGTCGAGGAGATCCGTCGCCTGCTCCGGCCGGCATGACCGGTCGCCGTCGACGAAGAGCACCACGTCCACGGGGCCGAGGGCGGACAGCGCGGTCAGGCAGGCGATACCGTAGCCCGGCGTCGGCTCCACGGCGACCCGCGCCCCCGCGCCCCGCGCCCGCTCCCCCGTGCCGTCCGTCGAGCCGTTGTCGCACACCACGATCTCATCCACGATTCGTTGCTGCGCCTCCGTTCGAAGATTCGAGAGTTCGGTCACCATGGTAGTGATGTTGCCTGCCTCGTTGCGCGCGGGTATGACGGCGCCGACACGTAGGCCTGCGTACACGGCGGCCTTCAGCCGCCGTCAGAAGGAGCGGGGGTCGCGCCGACTGTTGGGTCGTCAGCGCGAGAAGAGCTGTGACACGCTACGGCCATCAAGATCGTCCCGGTGCGGTATGTTCGCGAGATCGGCGAGTGTCGGGGCCACGTCCACGGTCGAGACCGGCATCTCCGAGCGTCCGGGACGGACGCGGGTACCCAGGAAGATGAGGGGCACGGCGCGGTCGTAGTAGTACGGCGACCCGTGGGAGGACCGGTCGAGGCCAGTGAGGATGTTCGGTCCATACCGGAGGTGGACACCGCTTCGGCCCGCGAGTCCGACCACACGGCTCCTCGAGTGGGAGCGGCTAAAGAGCGCGGCGAACGAGTCGGGATGCGCCTCCGCCGTCTCTATGTCGCTGAAGGTGTAGGCCGCCGCGATGAACGGGAGCTCCGACACCGAGGTCTGAACGGCGCGTGCCAGCGCCTCGCCCTCGGCCCCGGCTGCGGCGGCTTCCTGGATCGCGGTGCGGATGAGCCCCCGCTCCCCCCGGTCGAGACGGTCCGCGATGCGCCCGCTCTCCACCATGTGTTCCGGGACTTCGAGTACCCCGTGGTCCGACGAGAGCGCCATGACCCAGCGCCCGGCTCCCACCTCGGCGTCGAGCGTCGTGATCAGCTCTCCGAGGAGGCCGTCGAGTCGGAGCAAGCTGTCGAGCTGCTCGCGGCTGAAGGGACCGAAGCGGTGCCCCACCAAGTCGGTCTGTGAGAAGGCGATGCCGAGGAAGTCGACGGTTTCCTCCCCGCCAAGGCGCAGCTCGGCGATGGCGGCCTGAGCCAGCGCGAGGACCGCCTCGTCGGGGAAGGGAGTCTCGTCGTGACGCCAGGTGTTGAGTTCCCCTGCGTCCTCTACGTCGACTCGGTCGGCTGCGAAGTGGGGGAAGAAGGAGTGGATCCCGTCCAACTCGAAGGCCGACGTATCGGGTCGGCTCAGGGGGAGGTACTCCGGCGGAGTCCGGCTCTCCCAGACTGCCTGGGCGTAGATCACCGGCATCGTCTCGTCGTTGAAGCGCCGGATCCAGTCAGGGTAGTCGGAGCGGTAATACGCAGAGGTCACGAAATTCGCCCGCCCGGGCGGAAGCCAGTACACCTCTCCCCGGGCGCGAGCGGCAAGCCCGATGGCAGCCCGGTCCTTCGCCGATATGGAGACGACGCGAGCCGCGGGGACCGCGGCCACGATCCAGTCCGCGAGACCTCCGCGGAAGATGTTGGCGGGAGATCTTCCCGGCATGTCCGGTGATCCGAGGATCGGGCTTCCCGCATCCTGCATCGAATAGATCGACCGCCACTCGCCGTCCACGAGTTCCGACCACTGGTTCTCGACAACTCCGTGGCGTGCGGGGTGGACGCCGGTTGCGAGAGTGACGTGGCCGGGCCCGGTCGAGGTTCGGGCGTGATCGTGAGTGGCGCGGGCGAAGCGGTACCCTTCATCCAGGAGTCGGCGGAACCCCCTCGTGAAGGTGCTCTCGTAATGGTCGAGCATGTCCGCCCGCAGCTGGTCCACTGCCACCAGGACGACGAGAGACGGGGCATTCGGAGCGGTTCCGCTTACGGCTGGACTCCGAGCGAGCTGGCAGCCGGTCCCGGTCGCGATCAGCGCGAGGAAAATGGCGAGGCTTCGAAATATGCGCATAGGAAGACGAAGTTATGCAGTCCCGGGGTGGGTGGCGCCTGGTGGACCCAGACCACCGAATCTGGCGCAGCCGGTGGAGTGGAGATAGGCCTGGCCTCGGTCGGAGTCGTGCCTCTACGCCCCTGTTGCGATCCCGGTGCGTGGACGTGCTCCGCGTGCCGTTGTCCTCTGCCTGCCTCGTCCTGAGGCCGACTGGTTCGGAGGGGGCGGAGGTGAAGACCGACGAGAGAAGGGAGAGATCGGGTGAGGAAGACGGGTGTGGCGGCGTCGGCCGAGACCTCCCGGCCCCGGAAGACGTGCGGGCGGCGTCCGCTCCCTCTGGTTGGACGTCGAATTCCCGACCCGGCCGGCCTCGCCTTCGTCTGCTGTCTCGCCGGCGCGCCAGGCTCGGGCGCCCCCACCGGGGCTCCACTGCGGAGTCGCCGAATTCGGGCGCCGCATCGGTCCGGCGGGAGGCCGCTTCGCTCACGCGCGCGCCTGGCGCCGGCCTCCTGCGCCGTGCACGTCACCAGCCCCGGTGCTTCGGCCGCGAGGGCACGGCCATCGCTCGTTCAGGAGAGAATGATCTCGAACCCGTGGGTCGATCCATCGTCCCGGCACTCGAGGTTCGCGGGAGCGCGACCGGCCGTGTCTCGGTCGGCCAGCTGCGGTTCAGATCCCGATCCAGTAGCTCACCTTCACGGCGAAGACGTTGTCGCCCCCCTCGCCGACGGAGCCGAGAAGGTCACCGATCCCTGCCCCGATGCCCTCATCCAGCTCTCGGGAACGGGCCTGCTGCCAGACGAGGAACAGTGTACTCCCCGGTCTCCACTCCCAGCTCAGTACGGCCGTGCTCCGAAAGGAGCGAATGTTGAAATCCCGGTTCGGGATCGCGAAGGTGTCCGGTCCATCGCGGACCTCGAGCGTGCCGTCTTCGACTCGACCGATCGACGTGCCCTCCGTCCCGTAGCTTCGAAGGGGAAGCCCCCCTGCCCGCGCCAGCCCGCCATGATCGAAGTAACGCCCGCTCGCCGCGAAGGGTTGTGCGTAGAGTTCCAGGTTCAGGTCCGGCTGGAGGGTGAAGTTGAGGCGCGTCTCGATCGCCAGCTCGTTTCGGTCCGTGAAGGCGAAGATGTACCGGCGCCCGTAGGTTGCCGGCGACCCTCCCTCGCGGGCGCCCACATACTGGCGGGAGTCCACGCGGCGTTCGAAGGAGGGGACGAACGAGACCTGCCACCTGGGGGCGGGGACGAGGGCGATCTCTGCGTTGACATTGCCGTTCCACCCACCCAGCTCGTCCTCTCCGTAGCTCGCTCCGGCGCGCCAGCGCGTCTGGTTGGAGGGGTTGCTCCCGAGAGAGAGGGAGAAGCCCCAGTCCTGCGGAGCCTCCATCGAGGGGCCGCCGCGGGTGAGCCGCTGGTTCTGGGCGCGGAAAGAGAAGTTTCCGGACCCGCGCGCCGTCCAGAAGTTGTCGAGCGTCACCTCCGCATTGCCGTTCAGGCGGGTGTGCTGCTTGTCGCCCCCGAAGTTCCATTCCGAGTTGTGGCCCGCGCTGAACCGGTAGGCGCGAAAGAGCCGCCCCGGTTCCGTCTCCCGGTAGGTCAGTGACTGCCTGGTCATCATCCCGTCGCCGGACCCCAGCCGCCCGATATCGTTGAAGGTGACCTCCGGGGACTCGAAGTCGACAAAGACGTCCCAGAGCCAGTGCGCACCGCTGATCTTGCTGGCCTGCAACGTGGCCTTCCCCCCGGATAGCGATGTCCGAAGCGAGTCCACCCGTACGTGGTCCGCATCCGGCCGCTGCAGGTACCGCTCGGTCCCGTGCTGCGCCCGGACGATCGCTTCCGAGGACCCGTGGATCCCGGTGAGACCTCCGCTCACGACGACTTCGTAGGCTCCGCCTGCGAGGCGCCAGAGCATGTCGCCCCCGGCCATCCACGCGTTCCTCCGGAGCTGCGCCGCGAGTGGATCTCCGTCCGCGAGATCGCGGTGGACGCCGCTGAACATCAGCGATGCCGTCGATCCGGCCGCGCCGAACTCCTGCTGGATCCGTGCCATCCCCCAGCCTGTCCTCGGGGTGACAGGTACCTCTGAGATCACGCCGCCACTTCCCCCGCCCGGATCCAGGTTGAGGGTGCGGGCGTGTTCCTCTCCGGTAACCGCGGCGAGGATCGCGAGGGATGTGCCCGAGGGGAGGCGCCCGGTCAGCTTCCCGGCTCCGAGGATCGTCGTCTCGCCCGGCGCCTCGACAAAGTCGGCCGAGACCGACCGGAGGGGCGGTCCGCCGATCCGCCGCGTGTAGAAGTAGTTGTTCTCGAATCCCTCGATTAGCGAGCTCCCCTCCGTGAAGAAGGGACGCCTCTCGGGGAAGAAGGTCTCGGTGTCCGTCAGGTTGATGACGGCCGGATCCACTTCAACCTGACCGAAGTCCGGGAAGAAGGTCGCGTCGAGGGTGAGGTTCGGCCCGAGGCCGAGCTTCACGTCCGCGCCGGAGCTTCCCTCGAGGTTCAGGTCGTCGACGAAGGGGTCCCGTGGGTCACGGTCCGCAATGAGGGTCGAGCCGCCCGTCACGAAGGGGAGGATCTCGAGCCTTCGTGCCTGGTCGACCGATTCGATCCCTCGAAGCGAGCCGAACCTTGAGGACCAGGCGTCCTCTGTCCTCGGGACTGCGACCCAGTAGTCGTCCTCATTCTTGAGGGGGATCCAGCGGTGTACGTTCAGCCCCCAAATCAGCTCCGAGCTCTCATTGAACCGGAGCTGCTCGAAGGGAATCCACATCTCCGCCGTCCACCCCGAGTCATCGATCTCCGCCTGCGCTTCCCAGACCGGGTCGAAGCGGGGATCGATGTCGAACTCGCTGTCCGACAGGTGCTGGTGGTCGATTCGGACGCCCGATGCGGTGACGCCGAAGCTGTACGCCGTCCGGCGGTCCAGGAAGGTGTCGAGCGATATGAGGATGTACTCGGCCAACTCGGGTCGGCCACTCACATCCGGCCGGCTGAAGAAGCCCCCGCTCGATCGGGACGCCCTCGTCGGGCTGTACGGGGAATCGCGCCGTGCGAGGGGAGCCTGGATGCCGGCCCGGCCCCGGCTGCTCCTCATCCGGGCCCCGACGTAGAGGCCGCTCTCGTCGTATACGAACCGAACCTCCGTCTCCTCCGTTGGATCCGCACCCTCCACCGGCTCCTTTTGTACGAAGTCGCGGATCGGCCGAGCGCGGCTCCAGACCGCCTCGTCGAGCGTTCCGTCCACGCTGATCTCGTTTGACGACGCCCGGAGTGCCGTAGCCTCTTTCCCGAGTGGACCGGGCAGCTGACCCTCGGTCAGAGTCGGCCAGGCGAGGGAGAGGAGCGGAAGGAGAGCTGTGAGTGGGAGCCGTCGTCGACGCCGTGCCGAGGAGAGTGCGGTCAATTTGGTGTCAAGCGGAGGGTCATCTTCGCTCCCGTTCTCGCATGCCACGCCGGCCGGTACGTCTCTCGGGCGCGAGCGTCGGTTGGGGGAGAGGACGAAGGTTGCCTACTCTCGTAGGCCGGAGACGTTCCTGCCCGCTACGTCCCCTGCTCGGGGGGCGCACGGGTCTTCCGCTCCCGGCTGGGTTTGCGCGGCGTGCGGAGGAGCTTAGCATCCCACCCATCGATGAGTGCCCGGGCATGGTCCTCGGGCACGCATGTTCAGGCAGGACCCTCAACCCCCGAGATGAAGAAATGAGCGAACTCTCTCAGATGAAGTGCGAAGCCTGCCGACGGGGGGCCCCGACCGTCACGGAGGAGGAGGCCAGGGAACTCGGGTCGAAGATCCCCGACTGGAAAACCGTGGATCGGGACGGCATCCCCACGCTCGAGAGGCGATTCGAATTCCGAACCTTCGTCGATGCCCTGGCGTTCACCAACGCGGTCGGAGCATTGGCCGAAGAGCAGGGGCACCACCCAGCGCTCCTCACAGAGTGGGGCCGAGTGACGGTCTCCTGGTGGACGCACAAGATCAAGGGGCTCCACCAGAACGATTTCATTATGGCCGCGAAGACCGACGACGTTGCCCTTCGGTCGTGAGGGGTGCCTTGAGGGGCCGGGGCGCCCCCCCCTGACCCCGCCGGGACGGCTTGAGGCGGTTCTGAGGTGCTCTGACCGGCCCGCTGGTCCTTCTGTGAGCGGCTCCCCGGTCAGCCGCCCTCGAGGCGCTCGCCCGAGGGGACGAGCCGCGCGGTGCGAAAGGACGGGAGCCGAAAGACGGTCGTGTCACCCCTCGTGGTCACCCACCGGTCACCGTCGCCTTCTCCCAGGGTAAGGACGGCGAGGGTGTCCCCCGCGCCTCCGAGCGCGGTTAGCGAGAGTTCGGCCGGCGCGTCGAAGATCTCGTTTCCCGCTTCCGCGAACCCGTTCGCCCGCAGGGTCGAGAGCTCCTCGAGGATGCCACGGACCGCGCTCGGATCGGCCTCCTCGCCGCCGGCCAGCGTCCAGATCGAGTCCGCGCGAGAGAGCGTATGGTTCCCGTCCCCGGCCGCCAGGTCGATACGTGCCACCGCCGCCGTATCGACGATCACGACCCGGCGGTCGCGCCAGTCCGGGAGCGGCCGGGTCATGTGGGCGTTGAAGTTGCTGCTGAGAATGTACGCCTCGGCGCTCTCAGGCCGCCGAACGAACGATGTGCCGGCGGATGTGCCGGCGTCGCCCACGAGGACGGATCGGCTCTCTGCCTCGAGCTGGAAGGTCATCTGGTAGGCCGACCCGCCGGCGAGCCCCATCCGACCGTGGTTGTCCGGATTTCTCGAGACGAGACTCGTGACGGTCGCGCTCTCGACCGATTCCCAGAACCTCGCGACCGTTCCGGAGTCGGCTGGGAGTCCATCGATCGTCCAGCTCTCTCCATCCCTCACGATCACACGCTCTCCATCCGCCCCGTCGAGTCGGACCTCGCTCACGGTGACGCGATTCAGGCGGTCGAAGAAATCCGCCCAGTCGGCGGAGGGCCCATCGCCCGCGCCGCCGGACGGGACCAACGAGATCACGAACCAGAGGCCGAGGAGGAACGCAGCTGCCGCGAGGAGCCTCGTGAGTGTCTTGGTGCTCATGGCTTTACGACCTCCTTCCACTGCGCCTCGGCCCTTCTTCTCCGTCCGGTCACCCTGAAGACGCCGAAGGCGACGAACAGAAGCGGGAGTCCGGCCAGATTTCCCCACCGGAGAAGATCCCTCGTCGCATCCGAGGTAAAGACGAGCGAGGGCGGCGTGCGGTTCTTCGAGCGGATCCGGATGAGCGCCTCGTCCTGCGCGAGCCAGTCGATTGCGTTGGCCAGGAAAGTGATATTCTGCGGGTTCGACTGGACGAACTCGATCTCCGAGAAGGTGGCGTCGCCCACCACGACGACCCGGCCCGGGGCGGGGGCTGCCTGGTCGGATTCGGATTCCGGGTCTCCCTCGAGCGCCAGCGCCACGACCCGGATGCCGAGCTCCTCCTCGGGCCGCTCCCAATCCTGCTGGGGGAAGAGGGGCAGGCTGGTCTCGTGCAGCGCCGCGGCCTCGGTCGTCACGAACAGGGGCACAACGCCCGTGCTGTCCACGACCTCGAGGGCACCCGCCCACCCCAGGCTGAGAGCCGAGAGTCCACGCGTCGTGATGTGATCGCCAGCCGGGAGCGCGATGGGCCAGGGCGGGTACGGGGCGATTACATTCAGGAATCCCTGCTGGCCGACGGAGACGCGTTCGGCCGAAGCGAGATCGATGACGAGTCCGTCCAAGAGACCCACGCCCCGCCGCTCGAGGAGTGGCTCGAGGCCCGAGGTTACCGGGATCGGCGTGAGCATCTCCGGGTTCAGCTCGATCGGATCGAGGAGGAGGAGCGCGGCACCCCCGGCCTCTACGAACGACTCAACGCGAGCCACGGTCACGCTGTCGAGGGGCTGGGTAGGCCCGGCCACGACGAGCACGGAGACCGAGTCCGGATCAGGGGCGGGGATGGAGTCGACGGAGAGGTCCACAGGGCGGAGGTCGTAGCGGTCTCCGAGTGTCTCCAGGAGCCCCGGTAGCTGGCCAGACGACCTCGCTCCCCCCGAGGTGACGAAGGAGACGGTACGTCTTGCCTCCGTGGTCATCGATGCGATCGTGGACGCGAGCCGGAACTCGAGATCATCGGTCCGCTGGATCGTGGGGAAGACCTCCTGCTCCTCGGCGTACGTCACCGCGAGTCCGTAGTAGCCCCGGCGGACCTCGAACTCGTCATCCCTGAGCACGTTGAACTCGAGGGGGCCGATGCCGAAGGACTGTGCGCGCTCCTCTGCCTCCTCGTCATCGTCCGGGTTCAGCTCGGTGACGACGAGGTTGCCGCCTCCCTGCCGCTCCATGTCTGAGAGGAGATCGCGCACGTCCCGGAGTGGCAGCTGAACTTCGGGAGGGAGCTCGCTCGAGGCGAAGAGAGTGACCCCGACGAGATCGTCGAGGCCCGACAGGATCTCCCGCGTGCCGTCGGAGAGGGTGAAGAGTCGTTCCCGTGTCAGGTCCAGGCGCCCATGGATCTGGCCGCCGAGGAGGTTTACGGCGAGTACGATCAGGGCGATGGAGGCGTTTCCGACGCGAAGGCGGACGGCGTCACGCCGGAGCGGGGAGAGCCGAGCCTGGGAGACGGCCCCGATCGCCAGGACTACGAAGAGCGCGGCTGTGGTGATGAAGTAGATCACGTCCCTCAGGTCCGCGACTCCGCGGGCTACGTTCGCGAAGTGGCTGAGCACGGAGAGCCGGGAGACGATCGCGCCGATGACGGGAGGCATCCCGAGCTGGATGCCCGGGAGCCCGGCGAGGAAGAGCGCGAAGCCGATCACCGCCGCGACGATGAAGGCCGTGATCTGATTGCGGGTGATGCTCGAGGCCCAGATGCCGATCGCGGTGAACTGCCCCGCCAGGAGAGCCGCGCCGAGGTACTGCGCGACGATGATCCCGGGATCCGCCTCGGAAACGAAGAGCACCCCGAGCGCCGTCGGGAGCGTGCCCGCGAGGACGAGGAGTACGAACACCCAGCTTCCGAGGAACTTGCCCGTGACAAGCTCGACCTCGCTCACTGGCTGGGCGAGGAGCCAGTCGAGCGTCCCCTGACGCCGCTCCTCCGCGAGGCATCGCATCGTGATGGCCGGGATCAGGACTGCGAACAGGATGGGGAGGAGGTCGAAGAGGGGCCTGAGGCTCGCGAGTCCCATCGCATACATGTTCCGGAATGCGAGGTAGAGCGAGACGCCGAGGAAGGCGACCGCGAGCACGTAGGCCGTTGGGTGATCGACGAGGCCTCGGAGTTCCCGCTTGGCCATCGTCACGATCGGTCGAATCATTCGGTCACCTCCTCCTCTGCCTCCACCTCGCCGGCTTCCCGGGTCAGATCCCGGAAGACCTGTTCCAGACTGACGCGCTCACGATGGAGCTCCCAGAGCGTCCACCCCCTCTCCTTCGCAAGGGCGAAGATCGTGGGACGGAGCTCGTGCTCGCCGGATACCTCGAGCGAAATCCGGATCCGGCCACTCACGACTTCCGCCCGGTGACTGAGCACACCGGCAAGCTCCTGCAGGGATGCCTCCGCATCCTCCCCCTCCAGCTCGACCACGTACTGCGCCGCGCCGGTCCGCCGGGCGAGGAGGTCCTGCACGCTCCCTTCCGCTGCGAGCCGTCCTCGATTGAGGATGAGGAGACGGGAACAGGTGGCCTCGACCTCCTGCATCACGTGCGTGCTCAGGAGGATCGTGCGCTCGCGGCCGAGATCCACCACCAGGCGCCGGATGTCGACTCTCTGATTCGGGTCGAGCCCCTCGGTGGGCTCGTCGAGCACCAGGATCTCGGGGCCGTGCAGGATGGCGGCTGCCATCCCGACGCGCTGCCGGAATCCCCTCGAGAGCTCGCCGATGGGACGGTAGAAGACCTCCTCGATCCCCGTCTCCTCGACGGCGTCGGCGATGCCGGAGCGCATCCCGGGGCCCGAGAGGCCGTGCAGGTCGCAGACGTAGGAGAGGTGCTCGCTCACGATCATGTCGTCGTAGAGCGGGTTGGATTCCGGGAGGAAGCCCACGCGCCGCTTCGCGGCCGTGAGGTCTTCCGAGATCGGCGAACCATCGAAGTGAACCGTCCCGTCATCGGGCTGCAGCGTGCCCGTGATCATCTTCATGGTCGTGGTCTTTCCCGCGCCGTTGGGACCGAGGAACCCGACCACCTCGCCCTGCCGGACCTCGAAGCTCAGGCCGTCGACCGCGACGACGTCGCCGAACCGTTTTCGTACCGTATCCACAGAGATCATCCGATCCTCCTGCAAACGACAAGTCCCGAGCCGAGCTGGTTCGCTCGACGCGGGATTGGCCAGACCGACCGTGCCGGGATCGACACGGACTCATCGAGCGAATACCTGACGTTTTTCGGCACGCCACACGCGGTTCCCGAGGACGGCGGCCCATACTCTACTACGTACGGGAGACCGTGTCCAGACCGTCCCTGATCGAGCCGAGGTGTTCGGCGCCGGCGGTCTCTCCGAGCTCCCGGAACATCGTACCCGGGCGCGGCCTGAGAGGTCGAACGCCGTGTCCCCGCCGGTCTCATCCTGGGCCCGCAATGTGGGCCAGACCCACTCGTCAGAAGGCTCCGGCGCCTCGAGGGCGGGTAGCCGGAGCTGGCCCTCCTCCTCGCGAATGCATGATGAACCACGTCCCGCCCTCGAAGAGGTGATGCTTGCCGATGGGCCGGCGGGCCGGATCGGCTAACCGAACCGTAGACTGCTCCTGCACCACATTATGGTCGGGTCTCCCCTTCTGCGTCGCCACTCCGGGCTGCGGTCGGAACCGGCTGCGGCGCTTCTGGGGCAAGTACAGAACACAATCGCCCCCGGCATCAGGACACCTCGGTCGCTTCGTTGAGGAGCGAAAGATAGTGGTCGTAGACGAACTGCCGGTTACGGCGTTTGCCTGTGATCTCCGGCCCGATCCCGCGAGCGACGGGCAATTCCAGGGCCGAGGCGGCTGACTGAAAGGACAGCCTGGTATCGCGGCTCGCCACCGGTAGCGACGGAATCGGCCGCGCCTGGAGTGCGCCGTGCACCCGCAGCGCCGACCCGACTCTCCGCCCCCCGGCCGTCTGGAGTCGGTTCCGGTCCACCTGAGACATCCGGGTGAGACGTGGGGCGGTCGAGACCGCTCCCTCGGCCGTCCGCTTCATCCCCTCAAGGAAGACGGCGAGCCATGCCTCTCGGTCGCCGGTGCGGTGCACGTCCTTCAGCAGAGCGTAGTCGTCACTGCGATGTCGCTTGAGGTATCGGCTCAGATAGAGGAGCGGCTGGCGCAGCAGTCCGGCGTCACACAGCAGCAGCGTGATCAGCCGCCGAACCACGCGCCGGTTGCCGTCGAGGAAGGGGTGAATCGTCTCGAACTGCACGTGCGCGAGCCCCGCCCGCAGCAGCACGGTGAGCCCGTCGTCCTCCGGGTGGAGAAAGAGCTCCAACGCCGCCATGCAGTCCCGAACCGCGGTGTGCGGCGGCGGCACGAAGGCATACGCATTCGCTCACGGCCGGCGCTCGTCACTTCATAGGTGCCGGTCTTGCCGTGCCGCACGACGGACCGGTCGTTGTTCGCATGGTCGAGACAACACCGAATGCGAATCAGATCTCACGTCCAAGTCGCAACAGCAAGGTCTTGCGCAGTCGCAGGAGGAGGGCTGCGGGGCGTGGCAGCGGTCTCGTATTGAGATCAACACCTCAGCTCTGTCTCGCCGGGCAAGACGGCCGGGCCTTCGGTCCAGGGATGGAATCAGGGCGACTCATCGCCGCCTTACGCGCGCCGGTCGCCCGGGAATCGGGCGACCGGCAGTGTCCGGAGCCCCTTCGACCCGGGACGCCCCGGTACCGCCCGGGGTGCCCGGGATTCCTCGATATGGCCGAGAGTGTCGACAACCGGCGACTTGGACAATCCAGATGCCGAAGGTCCGCTACAGGTCAGATTCGAGCGCGAACTCGACCGCCTCCACCCCCGGGATTGCCCGAACCACGGCGCCGAGGCTCTGCTGGACGGTTCCGATCCCCCCCGGCGTGCGAAGCCCCCCGCAGTCGTCGCACGCAAGGGAACCGGTGATGATCACGACCCCGTCGTTCGCCTCGACCCGAAACCCGGCCGGCAGGTCGGATGCAGTCTGCAGGGCCGCCTCGACCCGGCTCTCCAGCTCCGCGTCGGTGGGCCCATCGGGCGCGCAACCGAGGCCGGTCCCTCCCAAGGTGAGGAGGAGGGCGAGCCCGAGAGCTGCGAGAGTGCGTGGGTTCACTGCGCCTCCCCTGTGCCTGAGCCCTGAACCCGGATGCGTCCGCCACGGGCGCGGAACTCGTCGAGCAGAACGTGGACCGTGTCACGGAGCCTTCCCGGAAGCAGCCACTCGCCGTCGCGCACGCGTACCACGTCCACTCCCTCAATCTCCGACCTGAGCTCGGCGAAGAGCTCCTCGGGGCGCGGCCGGTCCAGCCTCGCCGGCGGCTCGCCGCCGATCCAGGGGTCCGCGTCCGGCAGCCCTCCCGCATCCTCCACCTCTTCCCACATCGCGTCCGCAAAGCGGATGTACAGCTTCTCGCATGAGAGCTCGAGGACCCGCTCCCGCCCCTCCGTGCGAAGCAAGAGGAAGTCCCGGCGGTTCAGGGTGCGGCGGCCTGCCGGGTCGGGGCGCTCGAGCATCAGCCGGGGGCCTGCCTTACGCTGGGCCCGTGAGCCCGAGAATCGTCCGTTCGACAACGGCGCGGGCAAGGGGGATCTTGTAGCCGTTCCTCGAGAGCGGAACAGCGTCCCGGATCGCGAGAGCCCCCACCTCCCGAGCCAGCTCCGCCGTGATCCGCTCCCCCTCGAGGAGCGCCTGCGCCGCCTCGGCCCGCCAGGGTACCGGAGCGACCCCGCCGAGCACGATCCGCGCGGACTCGCAGAGCTCGCCGTCCATCTCCAGCACCACGGCCGCGCTCACGACGGCGTGTGTCCAGGCGTTCCGGTCCATGATCTTGTGGTATGCGCTCCGGGTTGCGCTCGAAGGCTGGGGAAGGCGAACGGCAGCGAGCACCTCGTCGTCGCCGAGCACGTTCTCGTGTTCAGGGTCCTCGCTCGGAAGCACGAAGAACTCCGGTCCCGCGAGTGTCCGCTCCCCGGCGGGCCCGGCGGTCTCGAAGACGGCGTCGAAGGCCGTGAGTGCCGTCGCCAGGTCCGACGGGTGGACGATGAAGCTGGGGCCGCCTCCGAGGATCGCGTGCAGCTGGTTTTCGCCGGTAATCGAGAAACACTGGCTGCCCCCTGCCTTGTAGCAGTGGAAGCCGTTTCGGTAATACCAGCACCAGGGCCGCTGCATGATATTCCCGGCCACGGTCCCCACATTCCGGATCTGAGGCGTCGCGACGGTCCGGGCGGCCTCGGCAAGCGCGGTGAACTCCGCTTCGATCAGGGGATCCTCCCCCAGGGTCCGAAGCGTGGTGAGCCCGCCGATCCGGACATCACCGCCCGCGCGCCTGATCCCCGAGAGACCCTCCACGCCCCTCAGGCTGACGAGGAGGTCCGGCACGACCTGGCCCGGTCGGTTCACGACCCTGTCCTTCACGAGCTGAAGGAGATCCGTCCCTCCACCCGCAAACGAGACGGAGTCGCCCCGCTCAAGGGCCTCGCCCGCGAGCCGGACGGCCTCCTCCAGGGTACGCGCATCCCGGTTCGCGAACGTTTTCATGCGAGCGCTCCCACAATCTTGTCCCGCGTCATCGGCAGATCCTTCAGACGATGGCCTGTGGCGTTGAATACCGCATTCGCGACGGCCGCCGGCGCCAGGATGATCCCCGCCTCGCCGACGGTCTTGGCCCCGTAAGGGCCGTAGCCGTCATCGGTTTCGATGAAGGTCACTTCGATCTCCGGGGCGTCCAGGTGCGTGAGGTGCCGTGCACCGTAATAGCCGGCCGTCAGGGGCTGTCCATTCCTGCCGTCGTAGAGGAGGTCCTCGTGGAGCGCCTGTCCCACACCCTGCAGGACGGCGCCCCGGATCTGATCCCGGGCGGGAAGCGGGTTCAGGATGCGACCGGACTCGTGGACGGCCACGTACTTGGTGATCTGGACGTGCCCGAGCGGCACGTCGACCTCGACTTCCACGAAGTGGGCGCCGAAGCACATGCGGCGTCTCCCCTCCGTACTCGGTGTCGGCGTTGCCGAGGCGATTCGCACCTCCGTGCCCCGGGGGAGGCCCTGCTCGGCGATCTGCCGCTTCAGATCGCGAGCCGCCTCGACGACCGCGTAGCCGGTCATCGTGGTCGTGCGGCTCCCGGACTCCCCCACCGAGTAGGGACACCGGTCGGTGTCGCCCCAGACGACCTCGACCCGGGAGAGGGGGACGCCGAGTTCCTCCGCTGCGATCAGCGCCATCGTCGTCTTGGCCCCGGGCCCGATGTCCGTGACCCCGACGAATAGAGTATAGTGCTCATCGGAGTCGACCCTGAGAATCGCACTGCTCGGCCCCACACCCGAGCGGAACATCATGAAGGAGAAGCCGGCCCCGGCCTTTACGGGCCCGGTGTCCGAGCCCGGGGTGGTTCGCCGCCGGGAGTTCCAGTCGAACTGCTCGGCCCCCACCTCGATGCACTCCTCGAGGGCGTAGTTGGTGAACTGCACCTCTTCGGTGGGCCGCTGCATGTTCGTCAGGGCGAATTCAACCGGATCGATCCCGAGCCGGTACGCGATGTCGTCCATCATGGATTGAAGCGCGAAGTAGCCCTGCGGGTCGGACGGGGCCCGGAAGTTG
This sequence comes from Longimicrobiales bacterium, assembly GCA_965218255.1. Classification (GTDB taxonomy): domain Bacteria; phylum Gemmatimonadota; class Gemmatimonadetes; order Longimicrobiales; family Gaopeijiaceae; genus JAAXGI01. Next base: position 553,660 of record CBDCKJ010000002.1, read on the forward strand.
CCCGAGACCATCCGGTTCGTGTGGACCGGCCGGACCACCCGCTCCACATTGGGGCATCCGTACGCCTCGAGGCCGCCGATACCCCCGGAGCGTCTCAGGAACGGACCCATCCCGCTCAGGGCGTGAAGCTGGATCGCGGTGACGAGTCCGTCGCGCCTCACCCCCACCCTGAAGTCCTGCACGGTGTGCCAGCGGCCGTGCGTGCCGAGCCAGTCGTCCTTGCGCGAGAGCTCGAGGAGGACCGGGGCATTGGCCTCTCTTGCGAGCATCGCCGCGATGAGGTCGAAGTAGTAGCTCCCGTTTTTGTCGCCGAAGCCGCCCCCCATGTACTTGCAGATGACCTGCACCCGGTGGTCGGGAATCCCGAGGTCGCGGGCGTTGTCGTGGCGGCAGTTCGAAATCCCCTGCGTCGGGGTGTGGAGGATGAGCTTTTCCCCCTCCCAGTGGGCGAGGGCACTCCTGGGCTCCATCTGGGCGTCGTGCACGAAGGCCGTTGTGTAGCGATCCTCGAAGACCTCGTCCGCCGCGGCGAAGCCGGCCTCGAGGTCGCCCTCGCGGAGCGTCATCGGCCGGGGCTCGTTCTCGAAGTCGAGCGCGAGGTTCCCCTCGGGCCAGATCCTCGGCGCCCCGTCCGTCAGCGCCTCCTCGGGGTCGAGGACGAAGGGGAGTTCCTCGTAGTCGATCTCGATCAGGCCGAGCGCCTCCTCCGCCGCGTGGCGGTCGACGGCCGCCACGGCCGCGACGGGCTCGCCCACGAACCTGACCGGGTTGCCAAACATGTGACGGCGGTGCGTCGTGATGTCCTTCGCCCCGTCGTTGTACTGGCGCCCCCCGGCGATGGAACCGGAGCCGTAGACGAGCTGATGTGTCTCGTACGAGATGACGGCCCGAACACCCTCGAGCGCCTGAGCCTTCGAGACATCAATGCTTCGGATACGCGCGTGCGGATGCGGGCTCCGGAGGACCCTGGCGTAGAGCATCCCGGGCAGGCGCACGTCGCGGGTGTAATCCGCCCTGCCCGTGACCCGCTCGTACGCGTCGATGCGGGGCACGTCGTGGCCCACCGTGGCCGTGGGGCTCATCGGTTCCAGGCTCTGTCGTCTGATCACGCCGACCCTCCTCCCTCGCGGGTTCCCGCCGCGGCCAGAACGGCCTCGACGATCGCGTTGTAGTTGGAACAACGGCAGAGATTGCCCACGAGCGCTTCGCGCACCTCGCGCGCTGTGGGGCCGGGGTTCCGCTCGAGGAGCGCCGTCGCCGACATGAGCTGGCCGGGGGTGCAAAACCCGCACTGCGGTGCGTTGTACTCCATGAAGGCCTGCTGGAGCGGGGAGACCTGGTCGCTCGATTCGAGCCCTTCGACTGTCACGACCGTGCGGCCGTCCGTCCAGGCGGCGAGCGTGCTGCAGGAGTACACGGGCTCGCCGTCGAGGAGCACCGTGCACGCACCGCACTCACCGCGGTTGCACCCGAGCTTGGAGCCGGTGAGCCCGAGGTGGTCGCGGAGGAGCTCATTCAAGGTCCACCTGTCCTCGACCTCCACCTCGCGTTCCCGGCCATTCACGGTGAGCCGGATCGTCGTACGCGGGACTTCGAGGGGGGCCTGGGCCGGCTCGGGATGGGCCGGGATCGGTGGCGGCTCGAGGGTCGGGACGGCAGCGGCCGCGACGAGCGTGGTCCCCGTGTTCCCGAGGAACTCCCTCCGCGATATCCGGCTCCGGTACCCCTCCTCGGAGTGGCCAGCCTCGGCATGCTTGATTCTTTCGGTCACGTATCCGATTCCCCCGAATCTGATGGAACGGGCCTGTTCCGGGCCGGGGAGAGGGTCCCAAACCCCCAGCACTCGGAAACGTTGTATTATACCCGGCGGTCCCCGGGCGGCGCAAAGACGGCCGCGGCCTTCCCGACACCCCGACCGCTCGGGCGGAGAAATGATGAACGTACACGGTCCCCTCCCGGGGGCGAGTCACCTCGAGTGCTCCGTCACCGGGAGGAGCTACGAGAGCGAAGTGCTCTCCGGGCTCTCGCCTGCCGGAAAGCCATTGCTCGCAAGATACGACCTCGCCTCCGTCAGGAGCCGGTTCCGACCCGACGATCTCACCGGACGCCGGGCGGATCTCTGGCGTTACGCGGAGGTCCTGCCGGTCCGCGACCCGACGGCCCGCGTCTGCCTGGGAGAGGGGTGGACGCCCCTCATCGATGCGCCCCGGGTCGCCGCGCGCCTCGGGGTCTCGCGTCTCTGGATCAAGGACGAGGGACAGAACCCGACCGGGAGCTTCAAGGCGAGGGGCCTCGCCGTCGCCGTCTCGCGGGCCCTCGAACTCGGGGCCTCCGAGCTCGCGATCCCCTCGGCGGGGAATGCGGGGAGCGCGGCCGCCGCATACGGCGCCGCGGCGGGGCTTGCCGTCCACGTGGTGGTTCCTGCCGATACGCCCGGGCCGATCCTCGAGGAGATCGACGCGCTCGGCGCGGATCTCCAGAGGGTGGACGGTCTCATTACGGACTGCGGGGCCGTCGTCCGGGAACGCGCGGCGACGGACGGATGGTTCGACCTCTCGACGCTCAGGGAACCGTACCGGATCGAGGGAAAGAAGACGATGGGCTACGAGATCTTCGAGCAGCTCGGGGGCCGCCTCCCGGACGCGATCGTCTATCCGACGGGCGGGGGCACGGGCCTGATCGGGATGTGGAAGGCCTTTCAGGAGATGGAGGCGCTCGGGTGGGTGGGCCCGGCGAGGCCGAAGATGTTCTCCGTTCAGGCCTCGGGGTGCGCGCCGATCGTCGAGGCGTGGGAGGCGGGCCGGCGCTTTGCAGAGAGGTGGAGCCCGGCCGAGACCTACGCAGCGGGTCTCCGCGTCCCGGCCGCGATCGGAGACTTCCTGATCCTTGAAGCCCTCGTGGAGTCCGGAGGGGCGGCCGTCGCGGTCCCGGACGCCGCGATGGCGGAGTGGGTGGACGCCGTCGGAGCGGACACGGGGATATTCGGGGCCCCGGAGGGCGGCGCGACGGCCGCGGCCGTCGGCGTCCTCGCGGAGGCGGGCAGGATTGTCGCCGATGACGAGGTCGTCCTCTTCAACACGGGGAGTGGGCTCAAGTACACGGGGTCACGGCCCCTGGCCTGAGCCGGGGCGCAACCGCCGGGGAACGGGGTGGGGGAGGCCGGGAGGTGGGGCTCAGCCCTCACTCGCCGAGGCGAGCCCTGCCGCCTCGGCGAGGAGGTCGGGCTCCACGTTCCCACCGCTCAGGATGACGCCCGCTCGCTTCCCGTCGCTGCGGAGCGCCACCGCGAGCGCCGCCGCGCCAGAGGGCTCGAGGACGATGCGCAGGTGCCGGAGTGCGAGGGCCATCGCGTGAAGCAGCTCGTCGTCGGTCACCGTCTCGATTCGCCGTACCCGGGCGCGGATGACGGGCCACACCCGCTCTCCCGGAATCCGCACCGCGAGCCCGTCCGCAATCGTGTCGGGGCGCGGAACCGCGACCCGGCGTCCAGCGGCCAGGCTTCGGCGGGTGTCGTCGCCGGAGGCCGGCTCGACGCCGATGAGCTCGACCTGCGCGAGCTCGGAGAGCGCGGCAGCGCATCCCGCGATGAGCCCGCCGCCCGAGACGGGGCAGTAGAGGCGGTCGAAGGGCCCACCGTCCTCCCAGAGCTCGAGTGCCGCCGTCCCCTGGCCGGCCGCCACGAACGGGTCATCGTAGGGGGCCACGAGGGCGAGGCCGCAGCGGGCCGAGATCTCGATGGCAGCCTCCCTCCGCTCCTCGCTGTCCGGGCCGACGGTGATCACCCGCGCTCCGTCGGCCTCGACGGCGCTCCGCTTGACGGTGGGCGCGCTCGACGGCATCACGATCGTGGCCGGGATCCCGAGGATCCGACCGGCATGGGCGACGGCGCGGGCGTGGTTGCCCGAGGAGTGCGCGACAACCCCCGGACAATCGTCCGGGAGGGTGAGCATGCGGTTGAAGGCACCCCGGATCTTGAAGGAGCCGACGGGCTGGAGGTTCTCCGGCTTGAGGAGCAGGACGCTCCCTCCCTCCCCGGTCCATTCGAGGGCGGGGGTCCGAAGGACGTGGGGAGCTATGCGGTGCGCGGCGGCTCGAACATCACCCAGGTCGATCATTCTGCCCTGACCCCCGCGACCGGCAGCGTGCTCGCGCCCGGGCGGCGGGCGCGGGTCACAGGTGGTCGTGGTCGGCGCGCCAGATTCGAACAGCAACAGACGCCACACTGAGTCCCGCCGACAAGGACGGCGCGGCCGTCCGCGCTATCCTCCCCGCCCTAATGGGCGAGGCTTGCCGCGCACCCGGGTCAGGCGACGGGGCGATCATCCCTCCCTCCAGCGGAGGAGACGGCGCTCGAGCCGCTCGGCGAGGAAGAAGAGAAGAAGGACGAGCCCCATGATCAGGAGGACGAGCGCGATCGTGAGCGCGGCGTTGTAGGTGCTCTGGGCGAACTGGAGGAGGTAGCCGAGGCCGCGGCTCGATGCGACGAACTCGCCTACCACCGCTCCGGTGAAGGCGAACCCCACGGCGATCTTGAGGTTGGCCATGACCTGCGCGGCAACGGAAGGAACGTAGACCTCCCGGACCAGGACGCCCCGTCCCCCGCCTAGGGTACGCACCCGCTCGACGAGTCTCTCATCGACCTCCCTGATCCCTCCGTACACCGCAAAGAAGACGAGCACGGTCACGAGGATCAGCGCGAGCGCGACCTTGGACGCCAGGCCAATCCCGAGCCAGATGACGAAGAGCGGTGCGAGGATCACCCTCGGGATCGCATTGAGCAGCAACATCACGGGCTCGAGGAGGTCGGCCGCCACGGGGGAGAGCGCCGCTCCGAAGCCGAGCGCGATCCCCAGGATCAGCCCGCCGGCGAGCCCGGTCGAGGCCGCCAAGAGGGTGGCCGCCATGTGGCTCCAGAACTCCGCATCGCCCAGGAGGGTGGCGATGACGGATACGACCTCGGAGAAGGCGGGTGCGTAGAAGGGATCGAGCCAGCCGGCGCGCGACAGGATCTCCCAGCCGCCGAGACCCGCGACGAGAGCGGCGGCCCGTCGCCGGTTCGACGCGCTCGACATCACCCTCACCCTCGTGTCCCCCCGGCAGGATGAGTCTCCTCGAGGTCGCGCCAGAGCCGGGCGAGGAGGGGACCGAAGCGCGGGTCCTGCCTGGACTCGAGCGCATTTCGCGGTCGCTCGATCCCCACGCGGCGCTTGGCGCAGATCCCGGCTCGCGGCCCCCGGGAGAGGACGTACACGACGTCGGAGAGGCTGATGGCCTCCTCTAGATCGTGCGTGACGAGGAGGACGGTGAGGTGCTCCCTCTCGACCCACCCGAGGAGCTCCTCGGTGATCCGCGTCCGGACGATCGCGTCGAGGGATGCGAAGGGCTCGTCCATGAGGAGGAGCTTCGGCTCGAGGGCGAGCACCTGTGCGATCGCGACGCGCTTGCGCTGCCCTCCGGAGAGCTGCCTGGGGTAGCGGCCGCCGAGCGTCGCATCCAGCCCCATCTTGGCGAGCCAGAGATGGGCATCCTCCGCTGCGTCCTCCGCCGAGGCGCCTCGGATCCGAAGCCCGAGCGAGATGTTCTCCTGCACCGTCCGCCAGGGGAGGAGCGCGTCATCCTGGAAGAGAAAGCCGACCTCCGTCAGGTCGACCCCCACCTCGACGTGTCCGTGTTCTGGCTCGAGCAGGCCGGTCACGGCGCGGAGCACGCTCGTCTTGCCCGAGCCGGAGGGGCCGAGGAGGGTGACGAACTGGCCGGCCCGAACCTCCAGGTCCACGTTCTCGAGGACCGGTTCGTCCCCATAGCCTATCGACAGGCCGCGTACCCTGAGCATGGGCGAGCGTCGGCCGGCTAGGCCCGGGCCGCTTCGGTGTCCAGAAGGGTGCCCAGCTCGACGCTCCCCGGCTCGAGGAGGCCCGCGATCTCCTGGGCCCGGACGACCCGCCGGGCCGCCTCGACGTCGATGGAGACCTCCTCCGGGTAGAGGGAGAGGCGGTAACGCTCGACGATGCGTCTCAGTTCGGAAACGTCGCCGCCCGCGATCAGCGGCTCGGGGAGCGCCGAGATGATCTCGTCAGCGGGAAGCGTTCTCGTGTCCACGAGTCCCGCGGAGAGCGCAAGCGCGAGCCGGCGAATCTCGGCGAGCCGCTCATCCCTCTCGGCCGCCCGGACCGAGACGCCCATGAACTCGTACGGTCCACCGAGCTCTCTACGCGTCTGCTCGATCTCCATGAAGTTGACGAGCTCGCGGCCGCCTGCCTCGACGGTCAGCGAGAGCCCCGGCTCCTGAAGCATCCCCGCATCCACCTGCCCGATCCGAAGCGCGTCGAAGAGATTCGTGCCGATCGCGGCGAAACGGACGCGCCCGGGGTCGACCCCTGCCTGGTCTAGCAGGTAGAGGGCCAGGGCGTGGTCGGCGTTGCCGAGCGCCGAGATCCCGATCGTCCGTTCCTCCAGCTCCCGCACGCTTCGGATCTCGCCCGTGCGGCCGGGGGCGACGGCGAGGGCGAAGAGCGGGAGCCTCCCGGTCGAGGCAACCCTCCGGATCCCGGCCCCGTTGGCCGCCGCCTGCAGCGCCACATCGAAGGAGGTCCCCGCGTAGTCGACGGCGCCCCCTACGAGCGCCTGCATCGCCGCATTCCCGCCCCGGGTGTAGATCAGCTCGATGTCGAATCCCTGATCCGCGAAGTGGCCTCGCGCCCGAGCGACCTCGTAGGGAATCACGCAGAGGAGCTGGCCGCAAAAGGCCAGCCGCAGGAGGGACCCGTCGTTCGGCGACCGCGTACAGGAGCTGACCCAGAGGACGCCTGCGGCAGCGAGGAGACCCTTGATGGCCGTGCGCCGGTCCAGCCCGGCCCCGGCTTCCCCGAAGGCCCATCCCGGGCTCGATGGAGGGTCAGCGCTCCTCCGCGTACGGGAATAATCAGGGTTCGTTGCTTCGCAGCAGCCCATGGCCCTTGCGTGAACCTCCCTCCTGCGGACCCGAAGCGCCGTCCCGGGCGCCCTCCCTGTCGCTCCCGTGACACGAAGGGGCCTCGGGGACCCGCCAAGTCACATGCGGAGCCCGCAACGGCTTGCGCCGGGGAGTCCCGGAGCGGGTGAGCCCGGGGCGGGGAAGGGAGCGCGGTCCGGTTGGGCGAGGCGCGCGACGCGGCCGACTGGCATGCTTTCGGTCGACTCTTCCGGAAGCAGGCGCGGACCGTCAGACCGACGTGCTCACCGGTGTGACAGCCGCCTGGTCCCGATCTCCCGTACGGATCCGGTGCACCCGCTCCACGGGCATCACGAAGATCTTTCCGTCACCAACCTCGCCGGTTTTGGCACCCGCCACGATGGCGTCGATCGTGACGTCAACGAAGCTCTCCGAGACGCCGATGTCGAGCATCACCTTCTCGCCGAGTTCCATCATGACCGTCGTTCCCCGATAAGTTGCCACCGGACTCGTCTCGCCGCCATGCCCCTGTACCCGGGAGACGGTTACCCCCCTTACGTCCGCCTGATAGAGTGCCTTCAGGACGTCGTTCAGGCGTTCGGGTCGAATGATTGCCTTGATCAGTTTCATGGGAATGTCCCCGCTGTCCGTGTCAGGCCATTTGGGAAGTACGTCAGGCTTCCGGCTCCGAGCCCTCACCTTGCGCCGCGGTCGTCGTCGTTGATCTCGCTGTCGAGAAGGAGGAGGGCCCCGTCGCCGCGTGCGTATGCCTCCTCACCGTGATTCACGATGTCCATCCCGCGGCCCTCGTCCTGGAGTGAGGGGCGGAGCGGTCGCACCCTCCCGATCACCTTGAGGATCGCAAGGGTGACGATCCCCGAGTACGCGGCGACCGCGATGACCGATACGATCTGGGTGCCGACCTGCCCCGGATTGCCCGTCAGGAGACCGTCCACCGACCCGTTTACCGCCGCGTCGGCGAAGACGCCGGTCAGGAGGGCGCCTGTGATCCCGCCCACGCCGTGGGCGGCCACGACGTCCAGAGAGTCGTCGAGACGTGTCCGGGGGCGCCACTGAAGCATGCAGTAGCTCGGGAGCGCGGCGAGGGCGCCAATGACGAGCGATGACATGGGGGAGACGAACCCGGCGGCCGGCGTGATGGCGACCAACCCGACCACGATCCCGGTGGCGACTCCGACCCCGGTCACGGTACCCGAGCGGAAGTGGTCGAGGAGGGCCCAGACGACGAGCGTCGCCGCAGGAGCGAGAAGCGTGTTCACGGAGGCGAGCGTCGCGATGCCGTCCGCCGCGAGCGCGCTCCCGCCGTTGAAGCCGAACCACCCGAACCAGAGAAGGCCGGCCCCGGCGAGGACGAAGGGGACGTTGTGGGGCAGGACGGCCTGGCGCCCGTACGTGCTCCGTTTGCCCAGGACGAGGGCGGCTGCGAGCGCGGCGGCTCCGGCATTCACATGCACCACGGCACCCCCCGCGAAGTCGAGCGCTCCCATGTCGAACAGCCATCCCTCCCCCCATACCCAGTGGGCCACGGGCGCGTAGACCGCGAGCTCCCAGAGGACGATGAAGGCCACGTAGGGGCCGAAGCGCATGCGACCGATCAGGGCGCCCGAGATCAGCGCTGCGGTGATGATTGCGAATGTGCCTTGGAACCCCATGAAGAGGAGGTGCGGGATCGAGCCGTTGGCCTCCAGGCCGACCCCACTCAGGAAGGCCATCGAGAGGTCGCCCACGAATCCGGACCCGGCGCCGAAGGCGAGCGAGTAGCCGGCCACGGCCCAGACCACCCCCACGGCTCCGAGCGCCACGAAGCTCATCATCATCGTGTTGAGGGCGTTCCTGGCGTTGACGAGGCCGCCGTAGAAGAGGGCGAGGCCAGGGGTCATGAGGAGCACCAGGCTCATCGACATGAGGAGCCAGCTCGTGTCCGCGCCCGAGATCCCGTCCTGGCCCGCGGCTCCGCGGGCTGTCCCGAACAGCGTCAGGCCGGCAAGGATGAGCGCGGCCACCATCGTTCCCTTCTTCCGCATGGGTTGCTCCTTCTGACCTGACCGCTCGCCGAAGCGGCCGTAGGGGGTTGTGAGGGGATGTGCGCATGGGCCGCGCGGACCCCTTCGTGACTCCGGCGTCCCGATCGTGTCAGCGCCAGGACCGGTGGCGTGGCGGGCCCGCGCTTGAGGATCCCGATCGACCGCGCCGCCGGCCACGTTGTGGCACCTGCCGGCGGGCTCGTCTCCTCCACCCGCCGCAGGCTCTCGCGGAAGGGGTTGCCCGCCAGGCCCGGCCCGATGCCGCGTTTCAGGCTCCGGCTTCCTTGCGCCGGCTCCGGGCGTGTTGTCGTCGGATCGTCCGTGCGCTCGCCCCCGGGCGCGGTTCCCGTGTTGTCGTCGGATCGTCCATGCGCTCGCCCCCGGGCGCGGTTCCCGTGTTGTCGTCGGATCGTCCATGCGCTCGCCCCCGGGCGCGGTTCCATCGAGCCGGGTATCGCAGCGGGTTGCTCGTCGCCTCCCGGAGGCAGGGCGGCTCGCCCGGTGCCTCGTCTGCCGCAGCCCGGACATCCTAATCGGGGTGCGTCGGCCGGGACAACCGGAGCTGTCCGCTGCACCGGTTCCCGACAGTCGGTCAGTCAGTCTCGCGCGCAGCGCTGCCTCCTCATAGCTTGATCGGCACACTTTAGTGGAGGCGTCGATACCTTCGGGGTTGCGGCGCCCGTCGAGCCGTTACATTCGAATTGGAGGTGCCAAGTGAAGAGTTCCCGGGCGTGGGCGGCGTGGACCCTGGCGTCGGTCGGATTTCTGCCCGCTCTCCTGTCGGCCCAGGAGCCGGCCGACCCGATGCGCTTCGAGGAGACGATCCTCGAGTGGGAGGCTCAGGACCGGGTGAGCGCGCCGCCGACGAACGCGATCCTCATCACCGGGAGTTCAAGCATCACGCGGTGGAACCACGAGATGGAGGCCGATCTGGCTCCCCTTACCGTGATTCCCCGAGGCTTCGGAGGAAGCAGGATGGCGGACGTTCTCCACTACGTGGACCGCGTCATCATCGCGTACGAGCCGAGGGCCGTCGTGATCTACGAGGGGGACAACGACACTTGGGCGGGGTTCAAGGCGGAGACGGTCATCGGGGAATTCGAGGAGATCGCGGCCCGGATCCATGCAGCGCTGCCCGAGACGCGGATTCACATCATGTCCGTCAAGCCGAGCGTCGCGCGCGTGGACGTGTGGCCGGAGGCACAGCGGACGAACCGGATGCTCGAGGCCCTCGCGGATGACAACGACCTGATCTACTACCTCGATGCCGGAAGCCACCTTCTCCAGCCGAACGGCGAGGTGATGACGGACATCTTCGTGGAGGACAACCTGCACCTGAACGAGCAGGGGACGGACATCTGGGCCGCCGCGATCCGCGAGGGGCTCATGCCGGTGGAATTCCAACACGAGTCCACCGAGGGCGGCTGAGCGCGGATCGAAGCAGTCCGTGCCATCGAGTCGATGCATTCAATGGTGAGACCGTAGAAGGAACTGGCGATCTCGGGAGGAGTTGACGACGATGACGAGCAGACTACTGGCCTCGGTCCGCGTCGTCGCCGTGGCCGTCATGCTCGCGCTCCCGGTCGGCGCCCAGCGGGGCTTCACGCGCACGACGCCGGGGACAGTGAGGATCCTCCAGTCCCATTCCGGTGGCGACAACATCCACATCATCGATCCGGCCGCGAACGAGATCGTTGGCGAGATTGACGGGATCCCTCTCCCTCACGGGGTCAGCTACCATCCGGACGGGAGCGTCTACTACGCGAGCAACGAATACGATCACACCGTCGATGTCATCTCCGCCGAAACGCTCCAGGTGATCAAGCAGATCCCCCTCTCGGAGCGGCCGAACAGCATTGGGGTCACGCCGGACGGCTCGAAGCTCTATGTGGCGATCACCGGCGGCGGGGCCGGCGTGGACGTAATTGACACGGCCGCGATGGAAAACGTGCGCTTCATTCCGACGGCCGGTGGCGTGCACAACGTCTTCGTGTCCCCGGACGGCCGGCATGTCGTTGCCGGGATGATCGGCGCCCGCACGCTGAGCGTCATCGATACCTCGGGGGACGAGATCGCATGGTCGATCGAGGACATCGGCGGTGTTCGGCCGATGGAGTCCGATGTGTATCCCGACGGTTCCACGAAACGCCTCTTCGTCGATCTCTCGGGCTGGCACGGGTTCGTGGTAGTGGACTGGGATGATCGGCGCGTCGTCCAGTGGGTCGGGATCCCGAAACTCCCGGTGACCGAGGTCGACAACGACGCCCTGCAGGGCTCGCCGAGTCATGGATTCGCGTGGACGGTCGATGGACAGACGCTCTGGGTCGCGAGCAAGCCGACGAACAGCATCTACGCCTACTCGCTCCCGGAACTGGAGCTGCGGGCCAGGGTCAAGGTCGGCCATCATGCGGACTGGCTGGTGACGACCCCGGACAGCCGCTACATCTACGCCGCGAACGCCGGTTCCAACGATGTCTCGGTGGTGGACCGCGAGACGATGAGCGAGATCACGCGCATCCCGGTGGGTCAGACGCCCAAGCGGGCGCATACGGTGGTTCTCCCGCACTGAGCGAGGGCCTCCTCGAAACACCCCGTGTCGAGAGTGCGGGACCCCTCGGGACGCGTGGCTATGACAGGACTCGGATGAGATGAGAGATCGGAGGCGGTGGACCCGGATGCCGGCGGCGGGGTCAGCCGCAGTCCTGGCGTTTATCCTCCTTCACACGGCGGGCGGGGCCGCGACGACCCGACGTGTCACGGCCGACGCCCTCGACCGCGGGAGGCGAGCGTTGCTCGCCTCGCATGGAGCGGACGAGGCGGCCCGGCAGGACGTCCTCGACTTCGAGATGTACCGGGCGGAGATCGAGCCGATCTTCCTCGTGGACCGGGGAGGATACGGCCCGGGCGCAGCGGCGTGTGCAATGTGCCACGTGCAGTCTGGAACCCCGATGAAGCTCCAGCCCCTCCAGAACGACGGAAGCGGGGGCGCGTACTGGACCGAGGCGCAGTCTCGAATGAACTTCCAGACGGTCTCCCGCCTCGTGACGCCGGGCGATCCGCTGACGAGCCGACTTCGCCGCGAGCCGCTCGCGATGGATGCGGGGGGGAGTCGGATGCACGTCGGCGGGAAGTTCTGGGATTCCCTCGACCATCCGGAGTGGCGCACCATGGCCGCCTCGGTCAGCGCCGCCGAAGCCACCGGGATCGTGGCGGAGGCCGCGCCGGTGCCTGATGTCGAGTTCTTCCAGAGCTGCATTCGGCAGATCTTCCTCGACCGCGAGGACGAGGCGGACCGGATGGAGTGCGCGGCGTGCCACGGGGGCGGTGTGCGCGGCTTCGCGCAGGAGCTTCCGGAGGGACGGGACTACTGGACCGAGGAGGAGTCCCGGGCGAATTTCGGGATCGTCATGGAGTTCGTCGAGCCCGGATTCCCCCTTCGGAGTCGCTTCCTGACCCACCCGCTCGATCCGCATGCGGGAGGAGACAACTATCACAGCGGCGGTCGCCGGTGGCACTCGCAGGACGACCCGGAGTGGCAGATGCTCGCTGCCTGGGTCCGGGGCGAGCCAACGAGCTGCGCGGTGACGGATCGCTAGTCCGTACAGGAGAGAGACCCCATGTCGCAGAAGCTTCGCGGAGTCAGGACGCTCGCCGTCTCAATCTTCACCGGTTCCCTGGTTCTTCCGTCCGTGCTGGCGGGCCAGGAGGCCCAGCGCACGCAGGTCATGATCCGGGCGACGTCCCACGATGCAAAGATCATCGGGACGGGGGTGGGTGGGGCCCGGATCTCCGTCTTCAACGCCCTCACCGGCTCCCTTCTCGCCCGCGGGATCCAGGAAGGGGGGACCGGGAGCACACCCGGTCTCGTGCAGCAGCCCCGCGTTCGCGGCGAGTCGATCTACGATACGGACGGGGCCGCCGGCTTCCTCGCCGAGCTCGAACTCGACGAGCCGACCCAGGTTCGGATCGAGGCAGAGGGGCCGCTCGGGACGCCTCACGCCTCGCAGCGGGTCACGAAGACGATGCTCCTCGTACCCGGGCAGGACGTGCTCGGGGACGGGGTGATCCTCGAGCTTCAGGGGTTCACGGTCGAGCTCCTCGAGCCGCTCGGAGACCTGACCCGGGCGGCCGGAACCGAACTTTCGGTGCAGGCTCGGGTGACGATGCTCTGCGGGTGCCCGACCGAGCCGGGTGGGATCTGGGACTCGAACGACTACACGATCGAGGCCCGGATCCTGCACGACGGGATGGTCCTCGAGGCCGTCACCCTGGCCTTCTCGGGGGTGACGAGCATCTACGAGGGCCGGATCTCCGTCCCTACCGAGGAGGGGCTGTCCCTCCAAGTCCTGGCCATGGATCCGGCGAAGGGGAATTTCGGGATGGTGGAGCGGAGCTTCGACACAGAGTACCGGGGGCAGAGCTCCGACTAGCGGGGTCCCTCCCTGTGCACAGGCGTACCGGATTGTCATGAGGACCCTCGTCTATTCGATCGGCATCTCCCTATCGATCGTGACGTCTGTAGCGGGACAGGCGATCGACCCTCAATACCTTGAAGAAGCGGGTGCCCTCGCGGGGGAGGCCCGGATCGTCGAGGCGTTTCAGCTCATCGAGGAGCTCGACGGTTGGGCCCTCGACCGGACGATCGAGCTGACCGAAATCCCGGCGCCTCCCTTCATGGAAGAAGTCCGCGGCCAGCGCTACGGGGAGCTGCTCGCCGAGGCGGGTGCGGATTCCGTCTGGACAGACGAGGAGGGAAATGTGATCGCGCTGCGCCGGGGGCGGGGCGGGGAGCGGACGATCGCGCTCGGCGGGCACCTGGATACTGTCTTTCCGGAAGGCACGGACGTGAGCGTGACGCAGGTGGGAGACACCCTGTTTGCCCCGGGTGTGGGCGACGACACGCGCGGCCTCGTCCTCGTGCTGGCGGTCCTCCGGGCGATGGAGGCGACCGGGATCGAGACCGACGACGATGTGCTCTTCATCGGGACCGTCGGGGAGGAGGGACTCGGGGACCTCCGCGGAGTCAAGCACATCTACCGCGACGGCGCGGAGGTGCGCCCGGACGAGTGGATCTCCGTGGACGGTGGCGACGTCGACCGCATCGTCGCGATGGGGCTCGGCTCGGTCAGGTACCGGATCACATTCCGGGGCGTCGGCGGTCATTCCTGGGGAGCCTTCGGCATCGCGAACCCGGCGCATGCGCTCGGGCGGGCCATCCGCGACTTTCAGGCAGAGGCCGACCGGTTCACGCAGGAGGGCCCCGCCACGAGCTACAACGTCGGGCGGGTGGGCGGTGGCGCCTCGGTGAACGCGGTTCCCTCCGAGGCGTGGATGGAAGTCGACATGCGCTCGGAGAGCCCGGCGAGTCTCGAAGAGATCGAACGGCTCTTCCTGGCGGGCGTCGAGGGGGCCTTGCGGGGAGAGAACGATGTTCGCCGACGGGGTCCCGCCCTCGCCGTCGAGACGGAGCGAATCGGCTTTCGGCCGTCCGGAGAGACGAACCCGGCGACGCCGCTGGTCCAGCGGGCCTTGGCCACAGCCGCCGTTTTCGGCGGGGAGGGCGAGCTGACGCGCTCGTCCACCGACTCGAACCTCCCGATCTCGCTGGGGGTTCCTGCCGTCACGATCGGGCGGGGCGGGACCGGTGCCAACAGCCACGGCCCCGGCGAGTATTGGGTGAATACAGACGGGCATCTCGCCGTGCAGCGGGCCCTTCTTCTCCTCATCGCCTCCGCCGGGCTCGCCGCCCCCCTCTCCTAGCCCGCCGGGCTGCCTACCTCCCCCGCGTCCTCTCGTACTCTACCCTCAGCGGAGGCGCAAGAGGGTAGACGTCCCGGAACCGGTAGCTCTTCTCCTCGAGGAGCTCACGCTGGAACGCCTCCATCGCCTCTGATTCCTCCGCGGCATCCAGGACATCGTCGAGGAGCTCCGGCGGGAAAAAGAAGACGCCGCCATCATCCCCGACCACGATATCGCCCGGGAGCACTGTGACCCCGCCGATCCGAACGGGCGCGTTGTATTCGACGCCGAGCCACGATGTGGTGTGCGGGTCGGAGAAGCGATGAAGAACCGGGAAGCCCTCGAATCGATCATCCTGGAGGCCCGTCAAGTCACGCATTCCGCCGTCGATCACGACGCCGCGCGCTCCACGCATCTGGATTCCCATCGCCCCCATGTCACCGAAGAGGTTGTGACCGTCGACGCCTCCGAGCTCGGCGACCACGACATCGCCGGGCCTCGCCTCTTCGGAGGCGCGCGCATAGTACCTCCGGTCCCAGTTGCCCTCCTCGGCAAGGATGTTCGCGGCTCGTGAGAGGTCGGGACGCGGGGGGAGAAAGCGCATCGTGAGCGCCCGTCCCACGAGGCGTTCCGCGGGACGGGTGCTCCGGAATCCTCGGGCATAGTTCGTCCGGTACTCCCCTACGGCCGAGAAGATGACCTCGAGGGGGACCGACCTCAACTGATCGAGCGCCTCGTCGGTCACCTCCGGCCGGCTCGGAGCAAGAACGTCCATCACGGCGGAGTAGGACGTCCGATTCGATTTGAATCCGTCGGGCGCGGGAACGTCGGGGGCGAATGTCTGGTCGTAGGGTACCTGAGCAAGGGTACCAGCCGGGGAGACCAGGAGCGCCGCGAGCGAGAGCAGGTGGATGCGAGACATGACCCGATCTCCAGGTCTAATGTGGGTGGGAGGGCCGACTGATCCTCATCGAGACGGTAGAGCGCGGGTGGGTGGCGAGCAAGTCGGGGAGAGCCTGCGGGCCGGATGGGCTGACCCGGATACGAGCGGTATCGTGGCCCCTCTGGCCCTATGCTTCCACCCGGGAAGTGCGTCCGGGCTACAGTGCCGCGTGCCCCCGGTTTGATCGAGTCCGGGGATGCGCCTGAAGAAGGGGAGGACGGTTGGATCGGGGCTCGGGGTGACAGCAGTCAGTCTTGCTCGAAGGGGCCGATCGGGAGAGCTTTAGCGCTTGGTGCGATCCCCACATACCGCCGGGCGGACATGCAGAGAACCTCATCATCCTATCGCATGTCCGTCCGGTGCCTCGCCGCTCTGGCTCTCGTGGGCATCTGGGCCGCGGGGCTGGCAGCTCAGACTCCGCTCGAAGCGGAGCGTGAGGGCGCGGTTGCTCTCGGCACGATCGGGTCCGAGTTCCGGCACGAGAGTGCGCCCCGCGCACTCGCCGTTCGCGTCACCCGTTCGATTGCCGTCGACGGAATGCTCGATGAGGGAGAGTGGTCCCTTGCGCCTCCGATCGAAGACTTCATTCAGACCCTGCCCCTGGAAGGTGAGCCCGCCTCGGAGCGAACCGAGGTCCGGATCGCCTACGACGACGATGCGGTGTATGTAGGGGCCCGCCTGAACGACCGGAGCCCGGTGACCACGCGCCTGGCGCGGCGAGACGCGGGCCTCCAGGACTCCGACGCATTCGTCGTTCTCGTCGACAGTTACCACGATCACGAGACGGCGTACCGCTTCTGGACGAACCCGTCAGGTGTGAAGGGGGACGCGATCGTGACGGGCAACGGTACGGGCCGGGGGGATACGTCGTGGGATCCCGTCTGGGATCTGGCCACGCAGGTGACGGAGGATGGCTGGACCGTGGAGATGCGAATCCCCTTCAGCCAGCTTCGCTTCAGCCCCGATCAGAGCCAGGTGTGGGGGGTTCAGGTCGAGCGGAACATCAACCGTCTCCAGGAGAACGCCACCTTCCCCTTCACGCCGATCCTCGAGCGGGCCGGTGTGTCACGCTTCGCGCACCTCGACGGGATCGCGGGGATCGAGCCGGGCCGTCGCCTGGAACTCCTCCCCTATATGGTGGCAAGGGGCGAGTACCTGCAGCTCGAGACGCCGGCGGGGGTAGACTTCACTAACCCCTACCGGAGCGGATCGGACTACGTGGGGAGCCTCGGGCTCGACCTCAAGCACCGGCTGACCTCCAACCTGACGCTCGACGGGACGGTGAATCCGGACTTCGGTCAGGTCGAACTCGACCCATCCGTCATCAACCTTACCGCGTTCGAGACCCGGTACGACGAACGTCGCCCGTTCTTCGTCGAGGGGGCCGATATCTTCAGCTTCGGGGAAGCCGGACCGATGGGAAGCGTGGGGCGCGGCCCCGAAGTCTTCTACTCGCGCCGGATCGGGCGGGCACCCAGGGGGCACGTCCCCTCCGAGGCGGCCTTCGCCGATGTGCCGAGCGCGACGACGATTGCGGGGGCCGCGAAGATCACCGGGCGATTCGGGAACGGGTGGTCCCTCGGGATCCTGGAGGCCGTGACCGCCCGCGAGAGCGCCGCATACATCGACGGGAGCCAGTCGGGGCACGAGCTGACGGTCGAGCCGGCGGCCAACTACTTCGTGGGCCGGCTGAGGCGGCAGATCCGGGGTGGCCAGACGAGGTTCGGGTTCATTGGCACGGCCGTGAACCGGGATGCCTCGGGGAGCGCGCTCGAGGGGAGGCTTCACTCCTCCGCCTACGGCGGCGGGATCGATTTCGCCCACGAGTCGGTGGATCGCGTCTGGCTCTTCACGGGCGCGCTCTCGGGGAGCTACGTTCAGGGCCCCCCGGAGGCGATCCTTCGCAGCCAACTCTCGTCAACCCGCTACTACCAGCGTCCCGACGCCGCCCATCTCACCCTCGATCCGGCCGCGACATCGATGTCCGGACTCTACGCGATGGGTTACGTGGGCAAGCAGGCCGGGACCTTCACGATGCGAAATGGCTTCGCCTACATCAGCCCCGGCTACGAGGCAAACGACATCGGGTTCCACACGAATGCGGATCGTATCCTCTTCGATACGCACTATCAGTACAATCACGTCGAGCCGGGACGATGGCTGCGGTCGTGGAGATTCTTCGGCGGGCCGGACTCGGTCTGGAATACGTCGGGCGACATGACGTTCATGAATCTGAACGTTCAGACATCGATCGAGCTCCTGAACTACTGGACGACCACCGTGCGGTTCCAGTACGAGCCGTGGACCCAGGATGACCGGCTTACTCGGGGCGGACCGATCGCGCGGACGCCGAGCCGGCTCTCCGGCCGCGTCAACCTGGCTTCGGACAGCCGCCGGTCCGTCATCGCCCGGACCAACTACAGCTGGGGGTCGGACGCGACCGGCGGCTGGGATCGACAGGTGCAGCTGACGCTGAGCGGCCGTTTCGACGAGATCCTTCAGGTCAACATCGGGCCCAGGTATTCGTGGTCTAACTCCACCGCCCAGTACTTGACCGCGATCGCGCCGACGGAGTTCTTCCCGACTCGCTACGTCTTCGCGGGGATCGATCGGTCCACGCTCTCGCTCGAGACGCGGGTCAACCTGACCTTCTCCCCCACACTCTCGCTTCAGCTCTACATCGAGCCGTTCATCGCGACAGGCGACTACGGTGGGCTGAAGGAGTTCGTGGCGCCGGGAACCTTCGAGTTCCTCGAGTACGGCGTCGATCGCGGCACGGTCGCCCGCACCGAGTCGGGGGCGCACGATGTGGACCCTGACGGTGCCGGTCCCGCTCCGCCCTTCACGGTATCAGACCGGGACTTCAGCTACCGCAGCCTGCTCGGCAACGCCGTCCTTCGCTGGGAATGGAGGCCAGGGTCCACCCTCTTCTTCGTCTGGCAGCAGCGGCGCATCAGCTCGGTCGTGGGGCCGGGTCCCCACAGCGCGCGGCCGCGGGTGGGTCGCTTCGATCTGAATCGGGATGCCGGCGATATGCTCGAGGTGGCTCCGGACAATATCTTCATGGTGAAGCTGAACTACTGGCTGAACCCTTGACAACGATGGGGTTCGGCGCCGGTGCTTCGCGTCGTCGCCACGCCGTACCCGGCGGACCGCAGTGGATGCGAGGAGCGGGCGGGCAGCCCGTGCGGGGGGCTGGCTGAAGCGGCCATGCGTCCCACAAGGGCCACCCGCACGTTCGACCGCTCCATCGTCGAGGGCCCGATACACCACGCGGTGTGGAAGCTGGCCTGGCCCACGATGCTCCAAAACGTGATCGGGGGCCTGCAGGGGATCGTGGATCACGTGATGGTGGGCAACTTCGTGGGATTTCAGGGCAACGCCGCGATCGGCGTCTCGTGGCAGATCTTCCTCGTCGTCGTCGTCTTCACCAGCGCGCTCTTTACTGGAATGGGCGTAATGGTTGCGCGCTTCGCTGGCGCGAATGAGCCGGAGAAGGTGGACCGAACGGTCTACCAGGCCTTCCTCACGGCTGCCGTGATCTCCTTCGTCATCTTCGCTCCGGTCGGCTACTTCCTCGCCCCGCACCTCCTGGGACTCGTGAATGCCACGGCTGAGGTCCAGGCAGAGGCATTGCCCTACCTACGGATCATGTTCGTCTTCAGCTTCGGGATGCTGATCTTCTTCATGCTGGGCGGGGCGCTCCGTTCCGCCGGCGACGCGAGGACACCCCTTCGGCTGGGCATCACGCTCACGATCCTGAACCTGGTGCTGAACGTGATCTTCATTCGTGGGCTCGGGCCGATCCCCGGCTTCGGCACGACGGGTGCCGCGATGGGCACGACCCTCGCCGGTGCGATTGTCGCTGCCTACGCCCTGTACCGCCTCTTCACGCACGGGTGGGTCATCGGGTTTCACAGGGGAATCGGGCTCAGGCCGGACTTCGAGATCATCCGGTCGCTCTTCCGATTCGGAATACCGACGGGGATCCAGGGCGTGGCGATGAACATCGGCGGGGTGATCATGCTGGGCTTCGTGGGTTCCCTCGCGCTGAGCGGACAGGCCCAGGCCGCGTACACCGTGGGCTATACGCAGGTCTTCTCGCTGATCACGTGGACATCGGTCGGGCTCATGGGGGCCGCCGCCGCGGTGGCCGGCCAGAACCTGGGTGCGGGCCGGCCGGATCGTACGATCCGGGGCGTCCATGTGGCCACCTGTATCGGGCTCGGGGTCGCCGTGGTGGCGGGCGCGCTCTTCCTCCTCGTTCCGAACGTCCTCCTCGCGATTTTCGGGATGGACGACCCGGACGTCTACGAGCTGACGGTCGAGCTCCTGGCGTACCTTGCCGTCTCGGGACTCTTCGTCACCGTCGCGCTCGCCTACACCGGGGGGCTGCAGGGGACGGGAGACACGAAGAGCCCGCTCTATATCTCCCTCGTCTCCCAACTCTTCGTCCCCATTGGACTGTGCACCGTGCTTCAGTTCACCCGCGGTCTCGAGGCTGGCGACATCTGGCTCGCGATCGTTCTCGGCCACATCACGCGGGCGGTCCTGAGCATGCTTCGCTTCCGGCAGGCGAAGTGGCATGACATCAAGGTGGAGATCGGGCCGGCGCGGGCGTGAGCTTGAGTCGAGCGGGGCGCCGTGGCCGCGATGTTCGCCCGCGCCGGTCGACGGGCGCGGTGCTCCAGGGCCTGGATCGGTCGTACCCGAGATTGACGGGTGCGCATACATCGGGAGGCATGTTGGACACACAGGGTACGGTTCAGCAATGACTTACGGCGTTTCGGCCTGGGTATCCGCCCGAAACTCATAGTAATCGTTCAGTCGCGCCGTGGCGTGGCGGTTGGATTTAGCGGTTGAGGATGCGTTGCCAGTGTTTGGAGAGGGGCCGGAGCCAGATGTCCTTTTTGGGTTTGCCGTACTGTGTGTGGGTGTCGTAGCGACCGCGTCCCTGGGTGGTTCCGACATGGATCCAGCCTGAGGCCCTGTAGACGCCGCCGGTGTAGCGCGGGATTTCGACGAAGGTTTCGATGAGGACGGGGGTGGTGTTGTAGCGTCGGGTCCATTCGCGGGGCAGGCGTCGGCAGACGAGTGAGAGGATGTGGGATCCCAGGTTGGGGATCCTGATCCAGGGCAGGATGAGGAACCTCGGGTTGTTGATGACGAGGGGGAGGTTCTTGTTGCGCAGCGTGTGGGTCCATCCGATGAAGCGGTCGCGCGGGGCGAGCGTCCAGGCGGCGGCGCTGAAGCCGAGCATGGCGAGCGGCCAGCCGTTGTTGTCGTGGACGGCGTAGCGCATCTGCGCGCCGACGAGGGGCTTGTATCCCAGATAGTGGTAGCGGGCGACGAACTCGTTCCACAGCCTGCCTTCGCGGGTAGCGCGCACGACGGTCCGGAGTTCGAGTGGGCGGACCTCGTCGAGGGTCGTCGGTGCCGGCAACAGCGGCACTTCGGTGTCCTGACCGAAGATGATGGGGCGGGGCGGGGCCTTCCTCCACTTCTGGGGTGGCAGGGTGATGAGGCCGTCGTTGTGCATGGCCAGCATGGCCACCCGGGCCGTCATGTCCTTGAGGCCGCCGTCGGGCTTGAACCAGCCGATGCGCCGGCAGAACTCCCTGGACAGGGCATGGCGGCTGAGAGGCGGCGGGCCGGCGATCAGTGCGCGCAGCAGCGCCATTTCCCCGGCGGTGAAGTCGTGCCCCTGGTAGTGGCACTCGATCCGGCCGTTCATGCCGGCACCATCGGGTCGCGTCTGCGCTCCTCGTTCATCGACCATGGCAGCCAGGGCGACAGGTCATGGGGCGGCCGGCCGCCGCCCTGCGCGCATTCCGCCAGCCATGCCGCAAGCCATCGCTGGACATCGATGCCGTTCAACCTCAGGGTGCCGACCACCGAGTACATGAGCGCCGTGAAGCGTGCGCCGGTCTCGCTGTCGGAGCCGAACGACAGGCGTCTTGCGATGACCGGACATCTGAGCAGCCGCTCGGCGAGATTGTTGTCGAGCGGGACCCGGGGCCGGTCGACGAAGACACTCAGCCCCTCGCGATGGTTCACGAGCGAGCGCAGCGCCTTGCCCTCGCGCGCGCCGGACGGCAGGCGGTCGAGTTCGCGCCCGGCGTTTGCAAACAGGCTGCCGAGTGCGTCGGTCAGCGCGTCGTGGGCCGCGTCGAACGCTGGCGTCTGGCGCTCGAGACCGGGATCGTACTCGGCCAGCCGCGCCTTGTTCAGGCGGTAGATCGAGGCGATCCGCCGGGTCCATTCCCGGCACCAGCCGGTCAGTTCGTCCTGCCCCGCCGCGGCCTTGATGAAGTCCCGGCGTATGTGAGCCCAACAGAACGAGAGGATCACCCGGCCCCCGAGAAGCCGCGCCAACCTCTTGTAGGCGCTGTAGCGGTCGCAGACGATGACCGTCGAGGGCCGTGCTTCGGCGAACAGCTCATGGGCCGCCTCGGCGCTGCGCGAAGGATCGATATGGAAGTAGACCGCGTCGTGGCCGACCGAGATCCACAGCCAGGCCCGGCTCGACCTGCCTGCCTCGCGCAGCGCCTGCACGCGCCAGGTGGTCTCGTCGGCATGGCGCAGCACCGCGCTGTTCTGGTGCGCGAGGATCGCGTCGGCCACCGGCTCGAACAGCGGCACGAAGCGGGGCACGCTGCCGGCCAGGGTGCCCGGCGAGATCGGCAGTCCCTGGTCGGCCAGCCATGTGCTGACGCGCTGCAAAGGACGCAGGGACGCATAGCGTTCGAACAGGAAGCGCGACCAGACGCTGATCCCGTAGGGCGTGTTGGGGAACAACCGTGGCACGGGGGGCGCCGACACCTCCACGGGCGACGACGCGCAGTCGCATGTCCGGCGCCAGCGCGGGCGGCGGATCACTCGCCTGTGGGCCTTGACCTCGATCTCGATAAGGGTGGACTCTCCGGCGCCGTTGGCCGCATAGGGGTTCCCGCAGCCGGGACACACACACGCATCGGACGGCAGGTCATGCTCTTCGGTGTGTTCTTCGAGACCGGGCCGCTGTGTGCGGCCCCGGCCGGGTGCGCCGGGCTGCCGACCCCGCGGACGCCCGGAGCCCGGCTTCTCCTGCTTCTCGCTCTTGCGACCGAACTGCGTCTTCGACAGCACCGTCCGGGTCGCGCGAGACTCCGCCAGCTCGGCTTCCAGCTCCTCGTTGCGCCGCTGCAATGCCTTCACGGTCCTGTGCAGCCGGGCAACCTCCCTGCCGGCTCGCCGAAGAAGATCGCGCAGACGCCCCACCTTCGAGCGCCACCGCAGTGCGCTCTTCCCTGCTCGACGGGCTTCCCTCGTCTTCTCGACGACGGCCCTCAGCCTGCGCCGCGATGCCTCGAAGCGCGACTTCCAATATCCCGCTTCGCGACGCGCAGACACTTCCGCCCGGCGCAACTCTTGCGCTCGCGCTTCCGCCACCTCCGCACGGACCCGCTCCCGCTCCGCACGGACGTGCTCCTCCTCGTACAGCCACCGCCAGTCCACCGGGTCCGCAGCACACGCGGCCTCAGGGGTCAACCACAGCCCATCGGGCCCCTCGGCCAGCACCACGACCGTGCCAATATCCCCGTCTCCTGTCGCCATGAACCAGACGATAGCACATCACCGAACTCGTGGCCAGTCCCCTACACGACCTCCACCTGAGACCAATGACCCCCCCCTCCGCCACGGCACGACTGAACGTTTACAACTCATAGATACAAGGGTTGTGCCCGCAGGTATTGAACCCGGATCCTGCGATGGGGGCCATTTGGGGCGGTGTTCTGGGGGGCGAGTGCGGAGTGGATGGAGAAGGGGCGCGGGAGCGGGAGGTATCAAGCTTTGGGGGTCACGGCAGTGCTGCAATGAGGAGACCTGAGGCGAACAGACGCCGAGTATCGGCGCGACGAGTGGCCGCGGGAGACATGGGCCCCGGGATCGTGGGTGGGATCTGCATGGCGCGCGTCGCGGCCGCCAGACTCAGGCGGGCGCCGGGGGCGGGATGTCGTGGTTCAGTCCCCGCAGGGCCGTGAGGAGGCGGAGGCGGACGGGTTCGTCGCGAAGCAACTGGAGGTAGCTCTTGCGTCCATGGGTGGTCAGCTTCGCGGGAAGCCGGAGCAGCCAGAGGCGGAGTCGCTTCGGCTGCGCCGTCCGCCAGGAGCCCGAGAGGAAGTGTTGGCGCAGCGTATGCAAGGTCTGGTAGCCCACGACGGCGAGGCTCCACAGGAGGGCGTTGCCCCCGAGGTCGTCGACGGCGGTCTTACCGGCCGAGAGTTGGGCGAGTTCCTCGATCCGCTGCTCGACGACGGCACCGCCGTTGTATCGGCGCCAGGCGGTCAGGGCGTGGATGCCCTGGATGTTGGTCAGCACGTCCGCCTGGTGGCCCACCTCGTAGGTGTCGAGCTCCAGCATTCCCTCCTCGGTCTCGACCGGCTTTCTGGTCTGGATCGTGAGGAGACGCGCATCCCAGAGCGAACCCGTCGCGCTCCACAGCTTCTCGCCCGCAAAGATGGCATCGCCCTTTTTCGAGTAGCGCCACGGGCCCCGGTGGCCGTCTAACCATCTGTGGCGAGGAACCTTAAGCAGGAAAGATACGCCCAGCTCCTCGAGCGCCCGCACTATCTTCTGGCTGAAGAAGCCCTTGTCGAGGCGCACCGTGATGTCGCCGACACCCGCGCTTGTCAGGCGTCCCACGAGTGCCTGCAGCCACTCGGTGGCCCCCTCGGCCGTGTGGGCGTTGCCCGCCCGCCAGCGCACCCCCAGGCAGTCGCCCGTCTCATTGACGAACGCCACGAGCGGGTGGTGGGAGCGACGGCCCCGCTTCTTCGGGTTGTAGCCCAGCTCCGCCCCGGCCTGCTTGTGTCCGTAGCGCACCACGACCGTCGAGTCCAGCGTCAGGGTCAGCTTCTTCGGGACGCCGCGGGCCCGAAGCGCCCAGCGCTGCCGGACCATCCTCCACAGCAGCTCGTCCAGGAGCGGGACCATGCGCTCACTGGCCCGCCGGAGCCATCTGCCGAACGTCGTGGGGTCCGGCACACGGATCCAGCCGAAGATCCGGCGCACACCCCGGCGCTCGAGGAGCGGCAGGTCATCGATCACCCCGCCGCCGTACAGCAGAAGCGCAATCCACACCTCGGTCATCAGGCCCGGCCGATAGGACCCCTTCTCCCTGTTCGCCTGACCGTCGATCCAGCCGGCCAGGCCGAACCGGTCGAACAGCTTTCGAACCAGCACCAGGCCGCCGCCGTCGGTGAGGTTCTGCGCGCTGTGCCGGACGCGTAGCGGCCGTCGCGAGCCCTGCACATGAGGCCGGCTTCCCGTATGATGATGGCGCACCTGGAGGGTGCCCTCCGTATCGAGGCATATGTTAGTATAAACCCCTCAAATATAAGGCGTTAGGAAGTGTATATCCACCCCGGCATCGCAGGATCCGGGTTGAATTCCCTACATGTGTCCACATCATTGGATACACGTGCCTGCGCAACACCACCCAGAAGCGAGCCGACGGCTCGAAGCTCTCCCACCTCCAGATCGCCGAGAACGTCTGGGATCCGGTCCACATGCGCTCCCGCGAGCGCATCCTCTACAACTGCGGTCGTGCGGGCGACGCTAAGGCGGTCGAACGGTTGCGACGGCTGGCGACGAGTAACCTCAAGCGTTGCTGCCCCGAGGAATTCGTGCAGGCCGACCCGGCGATGCGCGTGGACGACACCTGGCCCTACGGCGATGTCTACGTGCCGGGGCAGCTATGGCGCAGGTCCGGGCTTGCCGAACTGATCGACGAGTTCGCCGAGGCTCACAGGTTCGGGTTTTCCGTCGAGCGGGCGCTGTTTGCGATGGTGGTCCACCGGGCGTTGGCGCCGGCGTCGGAGTTGCACTGTTACAAGCAACAGTTGGCCGAGGAGGTGCTCATCGAGGGGCGCGAGGCGCTCGAGCTGCAGCATCTCTACCGAGCGATGGACTTCTTGGTGCAACACGGGGAGGCGTTGGAGAAGGGTCGCTACTACCGGCTGGCGGATCTGTTCGACGTGGACGTGGAACTGATCTTCTACGATACGACCTCCGTCCACTTCGAGATTGCCGACGAGGACACGGTGGCGGAGGGGGTGGCCCGCAGACGGGGTCACTCGAAGAACGGCCGCGGAGATGCTAAGCAGGTGGTGGTGGGTCTTGCGGTTACGTGTGACGGTTTCCCGGTGCGCCACTGGGTGTTTTCGGGCAGCACGTGGACGTGAGCACGGTGGCCAAGGTGAAGAGGGAGTTGAGGGGCTGGCATCTGGGCCGGTGCGTGTTCGTGGGCGACGCCGGGATGGTCTCGAATGAGAACCTGCGAGCACTGGCGCGGGCCGGGGACGTCCACTCCATCGGTGCATCCCGGCGGAAAGATCGACACCGAGGTACTCGGTCGTCGCGGGCGCTACCGCGACGCAGGACCGAACCTGCGAGTCAGGGAAGTCGTCCTCGGCGACGGTGAACGGCGAGAGCGTTACGCCGTGTGCCACAACCCTCGAGAGGCCGAACGGAAACGCCGGTATCGCGCGACGGTACTGGCGGAGCTGGAGGCGTCAGCCCCGCAAGGAGAGGACGAACACGGGAAGCCGGTGTGCAGACTGCGGGCCCGCCGGCGCTACGGGCGCTACCTGCGCCTGACCCGGACCCGGGGACCCGGGATCGATCCCGCCAGGGTGAAGGTGGCCGAGCGGCTGGACGGGAAGTTCGCCGCGCACACGAACGACGGCCCGCTGAGCGCCGAAGACATGGCGCTCGGCTACCGGCAACTGCAGCGGGTCGAGCAGGCGTGGCGGCAGATGAAGAGCGGCCTCGGGCTCCGCCCGGTCCATCGCCGTGCCGAGCGACGCATCCGGGATCACGTCGCGCTGACGGTCCTCGCGCTCCTCCTCAAGCGGACGGCCGAGCATGTCGCAGCGGACTTCTGTCGCAACATCCACCACGATCTCGGCGGTATGAAGCTTGTTCAATGGTTGGTCCCCAACGGGACACTGCGACTGGTGACCGAACCTCCCCCAAACGCGGCCAAGCGCTTGGAATCACTGCAGATAGCACCCTCGCCGACTATCCTGAAGCCGGACTGAAACCGGCAAGACTCAGAGTAACGTGGGTACTTTGCAGGTATGCCCGTAAATCATAGTCACGGATAGCGTTACCGGAATCATGTATCCATAAAGTGTCAAACTCGGGTCTCACGGAGCCCAGCGCTCCCGCAGGGGGATCAGGGGTGGGCCGGCGAGTGCCGGTGCCGCCAGTGGGGGACGCTCCGGGGTGACTGCACGGTGACGATCCCAGGGACCTTTCGACCCCTGTGGTGCACCGGCCAGCCAGCGGGTCCGGCGCTCGCGCCGGACCCGCTGGACCCACGGGGCGCTGGGCCCAGCGGGGTGTCCTGGTTTCAGCGCTACTCTTCCGAGACGGCGAAGCAGTAGAAGAGGCCGTCTCCGCCGGTGCCGCGCAGGTCTTCCTGGCTACAACCCTGCGTGCCGTGCGCGGAGTTCCACGACGTCGGGTTCGCCCCCCCGCCCGTACGGTCGAAGTGGCCTACGAGAGCGCTGCCCTCCCCGCTACTCGTCCAGTTGCCGCACGTCGTGTCCTCGCTTCCCGGGGCGAGCATCCCGTCGAGCTGGGTGCCGGTGAGCACGTCGTGGCGATTCGGGGTGTCTCCACGCCCGGATATGATGTTCCCCTGCTCGCTGAGCTGGGTCTCCTTCGTAAGGTTGTTCTCGCCGTGCAGCTCATCGAGATCCCCGGCGATCATGACCCCCGCATAGTTGTACCAGGGACCCGAGCCTATACGGTCGCGCGCGTCGACCGCAGGCAGACCGCCACTAGCCTGCTGGCTCAGGTACGCTCTCCATGTCTTGTCCCCCATGCCCACAGCGAAGGCGAGGTGTTGGCACCAGGCGTCTGCTCCGTCCAGGCCGCCCAGATCGGCTCCGTTTCCTGGCCCCACGCCGGTCAAAAAGAAATTCGTCCTGGCGTCCTGGGCACTGACGGTGCCGGTGGCGAGGACGACGAGTGCGAGAGCGAGACCCAGGGACGGGACAACACGATTCATGAATCCTCCTCCTGATTAGGTCGCAGGTCGGCCTGAAGCGCCGATGACCGGGCTCCGGAACACACCGGAATCTTACCCAGAGGGGGGCGGAGCGTCGAGGTGTCACCTCCTGGCCCGAGTTCGCCGCCGGGACGGGGAGGGGCGCATTCGTCCCATCCCGGTTTCGGGACGAGGGTCGACAGGCACTGCTCGCACCCGCCCGCGATTCTTTAGGATGCTTGTCGCGGGGAAGGCGTTCGTTCATCATCAGGGTCGAGGAGGGGGAGTCCAGCCGTGCCCCGCTCCGCTGCCGGGTTCCCAGCTGCCCGGCACAGCGCCGAGTCGTCGATCAGACGCAGCTCGGCGGTGCAACCCGCCACTGACGCCCCGGGCTCCTACCCGGTGCGAGCGTTCTACCTTTCACGATGGATCTTTGCCCATGATTCGAGTCTCCTCGCCACGCCTCCCCGTCTCGGCCGTATCGATTTCGGGGGCTCTCCTCCTCCCCATCCTCGTCCCGAGCGCGATCGAGGCGGAGCAGCTCCTTGCCCGGGTTCAACCCTCGGCGGTCGGACTCGCGCCAGAGGGGTTGGATCGCGTGACCCGGCTGATGACGGAGTTCGTGGAGGAGGGGAAGATCGCCGGGGCGGTGGGGGGGATCGCGCGGAGCGGCCAGGTCGCATACCTCGAAGCCGTGGGATACCAGGACCTGGAAACCCGCTCTCCCATGTCCGAGAACTCGCTCTTTCGGATCTACTCCATGACGCGCGCAGTTACGGCCGTCGCCGTCATGATCCTGGAAGAAGAGGGGCGTCTCGACGTGGACGACCCGGTTTCTCTCTACCTTCCGGCGTTCGCCGACGTTCGGGTCCTGGATGAGGCAACCGGTGAGCTGCGGGAGCCCGGGCGCGCCGTCACGATCCGAGATCTCCTACTCTTCACCTCGGGCGTTAATTCGCGAAGTTCGGCTCCGTATCGGGAGGCCGGGGTCCGCTCCCGTTCGATCCCCCTCTCCCGGCTCGTACAGAATGTCGTGGACGTCCCCCTCATGGAGGACCCGGGGAGCCGGTACCGCTACGGCGTGGCCACGACCGTGGCGGGGGCCGTTGTCGAGGCCGCCTCCGGGGAACGCTTCGATCGATTCCTGCGCGAGCGGGTGCTCGACCCACTCGGGATGACGGAGACCGTCTTCTGGGCGGATCCGGGACGGAGAGATCGGCTGACGACCGTCTATCGCCGGACGGACGGTGGTGGGCTCGACCCGTACCAGATCGAGACGCTCCCCTTCACCGAGGAGCCGGTCTTGCTCGAGGGAGGGGTCGGACTCCTCTCGACGGTGCCGGATTTCATGAGGTTTGCCCAGATGCTGGCGAATGGGGGTGAACTCGGGGGCGTCCGGATCCTCGAGACGGAGACGGTTGCCGGGATGACGGCGAACGGACTCGCCGATGCCGTTCTGGAGACCCGAAGGGGAGGAATGGGATGGGGGCTCGCGAATGTCAGCGTCGTGCTCGATCCCGCCAACGTGGGGTATCCGAGCTCGGCGGGAGAGTTCGGGTGGGACGGGAGCGCCGGGACGATCTTCTGGGTCAATCCGGCGGAGGAGCTTGTGATCGTCTTGATGTGGCAGAGTTCGCCCGCGAACCCCGAGTCGCTCCGGCAACAGATTAAGACTCTCATCCACGAGGCGATCGTCGACTGAGCGGGCCTGGACCCGAATTCGGTTCCCGACGCCCCGGGAATCGAGGAGCGCCGTACCTGGCCAACCACCCCGCCGACGGTCATTCCACCCGGCTCCCCCTACTCCCGAAGGCAGAATGTTGCGGATCCTGATCGCCGGATGCGGCTATGTGGGTACGGAGCTCGGCCTCCAACTCGCCAGGGCCGGACACGAGGTCTGGGGCCTCAGGCGGGACGTTAGCCGGCTCGCCCTGGCCATAAGACCGATCTCGGCAGATCTCCTCTCTCCGCCCCGCGATATCGAATTGCCGCGCGTGGATCGGGTCGTCTATGCCGCTTCCGCCGACGCTGCGACCGAGGAGTGCTACCGGGATGCGTACGTGGTCGGTGTGAAAAACCTCCTCGGAGCGCTCGAGAGGCTCGGCGATCCGCCGGCGCGCTTCCTA
Source organism: Longimicrobiales bacterium (assembly GCA_965218255.1). GTDB lineage: Bacteria > Gemmatimonadota > Gemmatimonadetes > Longimicrobiales > Gaopeijiaceae > JAAXGI01. The sequence goes on from CBDCKJ010000002.1 coordinate 583,484, forward strand.
TACGTCTCGAGCACTGCGGTTTACGGAGATGCAGGAGGGGGATGGGTCGACGAAGCGACGGAGCCCGCACCGGAGAATTTTCGGGGTGCCGAGGTCCTCCGGGGCGAGGATCTCGTTCGTCGGGGCAGGACGCCCGGTGTGTGCGTCCGGCTCGGGGGGATCTATGGGCCGGGCCGAACCCGGCTCCTTGAGCGGGCGTGCAGGAGGGAGCTCCGGTACCCACCGGGCGGACCCGTCTGGTCGAACCGGATCCACAGGGACGATGCGGCCGGCGTGCTCCAGCACCTCCTGTTTCTCGATGATCCCGAACCCGTCTACCTCGCCGTGGACGACGAGCCGGCGCCGCTCTGCGAGGTGTACCGCTACGTGGCCGCGCTGGTGGGGGGCGGGGAGCCGGGAACCAATCCTTCCGTACAGAGGTCCCGCGCCAGCAAGCGCTGTTCAAACGAGCGTCTCAGGGCCTCGGGCTACGCGTTCAGCTTCCCGACGTATCGGGAGGGTTACCGCGCGCTTGCAGGTGGTGGGGCGACCGGTATCACCTAGGAGTCTGCGCCGCAGAAACCGGATACGGCGGTATCAGCCCGTGTTTGGATTCGGGCGGAATCAGACTGGATGGGAGATCTGAGCGGGAGGAGCTGATTCCGACGACGTTTCGGTCGTACGAGCCGGATCAGCTGCAGCTGTTGCTGCCCGACGTTCGGAAATGGCTGTCGGCGGGTCATGTGGCGCACCGTGTATGCGTCTGAAGGACGAGATTTCGGCATCGGTGCGCGCGGCGGGCGCGGCGGATACGGCCGAGGACATGCGGTTGGGCCGGGAGGTGCGCGGCGACGAATGGCCGGAGGAGTTGCGCCGGCGGGAGGATCGGCTGGCGGCCATCCGGGCAGCGAAGGTGTGGTCGGAGGCGAAACAGCGGGCAGGGGACGATGCCCGCGAGCGCCAGCCGGTCCAGGATCGCAATCCGAAGGGAGGGGCGCCCGTAAAGGCGCGGGCGTGTGGTGAGCCGGACGAGAAGGCGCGGAGCAACTTCACGGATCCGGAAAGCGGGATCATGAAGACGCGCAGTGAAGGATTCCAGCAGTGCTACAACGTGCAGGTAGCGGTGGACGGCGAACACCAGCTGGTCGTGGCGACGGAGGTGACGGCGAATGCGAGCGACCAGGGCGGGGTGCCGATGCTGCTCGAGGTGGTCAAGGAGACGTTCAACGCGCAGCCGAAGGCGGTGCTGGCCGACGCGGGGCGACGGAGGCAGGCTGATGGAAGGCCTGACGCCTTCGGGGCGCAAACAGGCCTGATGGTGCGTCGGAGAAGGGCATCGCGGGCAAGGCCGTGCAGCGTCAGAAAACCGGGTGCACGCAGATCACCGGTCGTGCGTACGTCGTCGAACTGGCGTTCCGTGTGCGAGGCGCATGATCCCACTGGAGAGAGACCGGTGCGGGAGATCCGCACGCCGGGTTCGGTGGATTTTGTTGAATGCCACTTAACTCGACCTATGTTGCGGTCCGGATTATGTGGTGAAGGGCTTGGACCGTCCCGCCGGGCATAAGATGTATCCATCATCTCAGCAACATAATTTTCTGACTCTCGTTCGTCTGCCATGATCAGGTCTCCAACCACTAAGGAGGCACGATCATGTTCGAGGACCTGTTCATCGACCGGGGCACCACAGTCCGCCTCATCCCTCGATACCACCAACATCTACGCCGAGACCGATCTGGAGATGAAGGCAAAGGCGATGGCGCTCTGCGATGGCGCAGAGTCCGAACCGGATCGCCCGTGGAAGGCGAACAAGCGCCTGATGGCCTTCTTCGGCGCGCTGTGACTGCAGGATATTATGTTGCCGATACGTGGTGGGATCTCATGTGCGGCATGACATTCCGGGCCTTCAGCCACATAGTCCGGACCGCAACATATGGTGAGCAGGCGGCGGAAACGGGCCTATGGGAGCCGGACTGAGAACCGCCGCGGCAGCGAGCGGGTTACGCACCGTACCCTACGGGCACCGCGCCACCTCCCGATTCCACCCCAGAATCGACCGCAAGAAACCCGAAAGTCGTGCCAGACACAGAATTCTGAAGCTGTAACCCCCTGAAAAACAACACCTTGCAACACGCACCGTCAAACTTGGGCTAGGAAGCCGCCGCCGGCGTGGAGAAGCCGAGGGTCGCGCACGCATTCCTCACGACGGAGGCGAACTCGGGCACGAGTCGGAAGCTCAGCCGTTCGCCGACCTCGTAGTGACGCGAAGGCGAGAGGTGGACGACCAGGTGCCTGTCTCCACCGTGGTCCGAGGGCATGGCGACCTCGGCCTCGATGCGGGCACCCGTATAAGTTGTCGAGAGGATCCGCCCGTGCAGCACCCCCTCGGACTCCCCGCACGTCTCGAACCCGTCAGGGCGCACCGCCACCATGACCTCGCTCCCGCTCGCGAACCCCAGGCGGTCCACCCGGCAGAAGGAGCCGAAGTCCGTGAGGACGCACCCGTGTTCACCCTGGACCACGCCCCTGAGCAGGTTTGTTCGCCCGACGAACGTCGCCACGAAGACGGACTCCGGGTGCTTGTAGATCTCTCGGGGGGTGCCGATCTGTTCCACTCTCCCCCGGTTCACCACGGCCACCCGGTCCGAGATCGCGAGAGCATCCCGCTGGTCATGGCTTACCAGGACGCAGGTGACACCCGCCCGCCTCAGGATACTGACAACTTCATCACGGACCTGATTTCGGAGATGGGCATCCAGGTTGGAAAACGGCTCGTCCATCAGCACGACGACGGGCTCGGGTGCGAGGGCCCTTGCCAGCGAAACGCGTTGCTGCTGACCTCCGGACAATTCGTGGGGGTACCGGTCGTAGCAGGCCGCGAGGTCGAGGCTCCGAAGGAGTTCCCGGGCCCGGCTCGCACGATGCACCTTGGCCATGGCGTCGAGGCCGAACGTTACGTTCTCCCCAACGGTGAGGTGCGGGAAGAGGGCGTAATCCTGAAATACCATGCCCACCCCCCGCCGCTCGGGTGGGACCCAGCACCCGGCTCCGGCCATCTCCCTTCCCCCGATGAAGATCCGGCCCCGGTCCGGAACCTCGAATCCTGCGATCAGGCGAAGTGTGGTCGTCTTCCCGCAGCCGGAGGGTCCGAGAACCGTCAGGATCTCCCCCTTGCGGACATCGAGGGAGACATCGACGAGAGCCTGGACCGGACCTGGCCTGTAGCTCTTGCTGACGCGGTCGAGCTGGATGACCGGGGTCGTCAAGGCGACCGAATGCGTTGGTTGAGAATCATTTTCAATCACAACGATACGCTATGGAGCCCGGGCACCGGTGTCAACGATCCCGGGTCGGCTTGGAGGTTCCCGTTGGCAACCCGGCGTTGGTGGCGTCCCCTCCTCCCCGCCGTGCCGATCGCGTCCGTGCCGCTCTCCTCTCAGCTCCCAGGAGCGTGCCGGGCGTGCGTTTGCCGGCACGCGTTTGCCTGGGGTGGACGCGACCTGGAGTCGTCCGAGGCATGAGTGGGTGCTCCGCCCCGGCGGCCGCGTGGCCCTGGGCGGGCCGAGCTGCCTCCGGATCCTTTCCCTGTCTCGGCCGGTACCTCGAGTGTGGGTGCTCGGGCACACGACCTGATTCGCCGCGCGGGAAGCGGTTGACTTGACCAAGGGAAGCCATTCTCTTGGAAGCCACTTGCGTGACGGCTCGTCGGCAGGTCCGGGAGCCCAGCAACATCGGAGTCGCTCAGATCCAGGCCGGGCCTAGACGGCCCCCTATATTTCCCATGCACTAAGGCAGGAGTCCTGCACATGTTCGAGAGCCAGAGTCTGAGGATGAACGTGGCGCTGTTGGCTGCGGTTCTTCTCATGGTCCCGTTCGTGCACAAGGAAGCGGAGGCGCAGGCGGCGGGGCGGATGCGGGTCCTGGTGGCTGACCTTACCCCCACGGGGGAGGCGGAGGACGACTTTGGCCGTGACCTCTCCGAGGAGCTTCGGGAGCTCATCGATCTCGACACTCACGTGGCCATGTCGGATGACGAACTCGACGATGCTGCCGACGAGTACGACATGGATTGGCGGGACCTGAACTGCCTCCTCTCCCAGCAGCTTGCGGTCGAGATCGAGGTTCCGATGGTCTTCTGTGGCCGCTACGAGCAGAACGGGGAGTCCGTCGACTATTCCGCCCAGTTCGTGACCGTTCCGGGGGGTGACGTCTTCGCAGTCGAGCCGCAGTCGGTGACGGAAGACGATATCGAAGTCGCGGCTACCCACGTGATGACCTTCTTCGAAGCCACGATCGACATGGTGAGCGCGATCGCCTTCTGCGGGATGGAGTACAACTCGTCGAACTGGCAGGGGTCCCTCGACTACTGCTCGCGTGCCGTGGAGCTGGCGCCCGAGTCGATGGAGGCGAGAGCCGCGCTCGCCCGCACCTACCTGGAGCTCGAGCAATACGAGGAGTCGCTTGAGCAGTTCGAGGCCCTCCTGGAAGCCGACCCCTATGACATCAACTCGCTTGAGAGCGCGGGTTTCGTGGCGAGCCAGATCGGTGAGACCGACGCCGCGCGCGAGTACTACGCTCGCTACCTCGAGCTCAACCCGGAGAACGTCGCGATCCGGATGCGCGTGGCCTACGACTTGGCCCAGACCGGCGACGATGTGGGAGCGATGGGTCTCCTTGAGGTAGGGCTCGAGCAGGATCCAGAGAACGTGGACTTGCACGAGCAATACGGCTCGATGGCGGCACGCGCCGCAGTTTCCCTGCAGGCGATGAGTCCACAGCCGCAGGGCGGTGGTGAGCCGGCGCCCCTCTCGGCCGAGAACGAGGATCTCTTCCGGAAGGCAATCAGCTCTCTGACGGTCGTCCTGGATGCCATGGGGGCGGAGGCGCCACCCGTCTATCTCGGCAACGTCGTAGCCTCGCACATCGCGCTGGGTCAGTTCGATGAGGCGCTTGCGATGGGGCAGCGTGGCCTCGATTACTTTCCGGATGATGCGAACGTGCGAAGCCAGCTTGCGAACGCCTACAACCAGGCGGGAGAGGTGGAGGCGGCGATCTCCACCCTGGAGGCGGCTCTCGCGATCGACCCGGACGTGCCGAATGCGTACGCTCGGATCGGGCAGTGGCTGCTGGGGGAGGACCGGGTTCCGGAGGCGGGTGAAGCCTTCCAGCAGGCGGTCCAGAAAGGTGAGCAGCCGGCCGACGTCCTGGCGAACCAGGTCTTCGGCTACGGCTACAACACGAGGGATCAGGAGGAGGGCGACTTCAACGGCGCGATCGAGGCCTACAATGTTGCGCGAGAGCTGGACGTCACTCCGGGCCTTCGGTCTCAAATCAACTTCTTTCACGGCTACGCGCGCTACCGTCAGGCCGAGGCTGCCAACCAGCCCAACACCGTCGAGTCGGCCCAGGCGAGCCTTCCCCTCTTTCAGGAAGCCCTCGCACAGTTCAACCAGGCCACCGAGTACGGGCAGGCGAACTCCGGTTCGAATCTGAGCCAGTTCATCGCGGGCACGACGACGTATATCGAGATCCAGGAAGGGATCATCGCCCGGGGCCGCTGACCCGGCAGAGCCGTAGCGCTCCTCCTCGTCGCCTCGAACGGGGCGGCAGCGTGAACTGCAGCCCCCTTCTCGTTACTGCCCGCCCTTGGCGGGAGTAGCTCCCCGGAAAATCCTCGGCCGGGCTCATGCCGGCTCCCACACCTGCCCCCGCAGGCTGAGGCTACCGGACGCGGCGTCCGCACGAACGCCCGTCCGGGAGCGGACGGATGCCCCTGCAGCGTCACTCCGCCGAGTGCGTGCCCGTGATGCCTGAGGGATGCCCGGCACAGGGAAGCGTCCTGAACAAGAAGTAGCTTGACCACAACATGATGACGTGCATCGCCTGTCACCCGAGACGCCCGGCCCCCTGGGGAAGGGTCGGAAGCGGGCCGGAAAGGAGGGGGGTCGCTGTCCACCGGCGAGCGCGCCGGTGGCAGCCTCCGACGCATGCGTCCGTCTCGCAGCTGTCCACCGGATCGGTCCCCTCTTCGGCGCCCTGAGCCCGCAAGCCGGGACTCGCAGATCGCTCGAAGCGACGCCCCTTGCCATTTGCGGCATCCGTCATATCTTGCCCATTTTTATGCAAGGTCGTACCATTCAACCCCACTTTATCCCACTTCGTACCACCAGGAAGTCGAATGACCGGATTCCTCGGGCGCTACGAGTACCAGCTGGACGACAAGGGGCGGGTGAGCCTCCCGGCGGACTACCGCCGAAAGGTATCGGGCGCCCGCTTCGTCCTCCTGCAGTGGGAGCCCACACATCTGACGCTCTTTCCGGAGGACGTGTGGGAGGGTGTGAGTGCGCGCTTACTGGAGCTTCGTCGCGGGCGCAGAGACCTCGCCAACCGGCTTCGGGACGTGATGTCGCGTGCGACCGACGTTGCGCCGGACAAACAGGGCCGATTCCTGATACCGGCGTGGCTGCGGGAGCAGGCTGGGCTCGACACCTCCGTTCTCCTGATCGGGGCGATGGACCGGATCGAGATCTGGGATCCGGGAGCCTTCCGGGGCCAGCACCCTGACGACCTCGATGCGGAGGGTGGTGAGGTCGAGGAGATGCACAGGATCTTCGGTTGACGTCGCAAGATCCGGGCGCGTTTCACGAGCCCGTGATGGTGGAGCAGGTGTTGGCTCAATTCGAGTCCGCGAAGGATGGGGAGATCATGGACGGGACTGCAGGCGGGGGAGGGCACAGCCGGGCTCTCTTGGCGCGCTATCCCGCGTACCGCGTACTTCTTGTGGATCGGGATCCGATCGCCCTCCGGGAGGCCCGTAGCGCCCTCGCCGAGTATCGAGACCGGATCTCACTCGTGGAGGGAACGTTCGACGAGGTCGCACGGGAGGCAGGAGCGGCCGGGCCCAGATTTGCGGGTGTCCTCCTCGATCTGGGGGTCAGCACACACCAGCTGGATTCGGACCGAAGGGGATTCACCTTCCGGCCCGAGGCCTTGCTCGACATGAGGATGGCGGGGGAGGGCAGCGGTGAGGCAACCGCCGCGGAGCTTCTGAACGGGATGGAGGAAGCCGAACTGGGGACGCTCTTTCGCGAGTACGGTGAGGAGCGGAGATGGCGGCGGCTCGCACGTGCGATCGTGCTGCTTCGCGGGGACCGGCCGTTCCGAATCGCTCGCGACCTGATTGAAGCCGTCGGGAAGGCCTACCGCCGACCCCCGACGGTCAAGGAGAAGGCCCGCGTCTTCCAGGCCCTCCGTTACGCCGTCAACCGGGAGCTCGATCTACTGCGCGCGGCGCTTCCCACCATCCTGGATGCGCTGCTGCCGGCCGGCACCATCGTCGTCATTTCGTACGAGTCGCTCAGTGATCGGATCGTGAAGGAGGCCTTCGCGGCGTGGAGCCGGGCCTGCGTCTGTCCCCCCCGATTCCCCAAGTGCGTCTGCAGAGGCAAGCCCCTGGGCTCTCCCGCAGTCCGGGGAGCACTTCGGCCCTCTCAGGCCGAGGTGCAGGCCAATCCCCGGTCAAGAAGCGCTCGTCTGCGCTCGTGGAGGAAGGTCGCATGAAGTCCTTCCTCGCGGGAACTCTCGTCGTCGGACTCCTCATCGCAGCCCTGACCCTCGTTACCTGGCGGCACGTCCGGGCTCTCGAGGAATTGGCCGAGCTGGACCGCATCCGTCGTGAGGTCTCACTCGTGATTGCCGACCAACACGATCTTAGGAATCGGATCCGGGCTCTCGAGAACCGCGGGCGCGTGATGCGGACGGCACGAGAGCGCCTCGGGATGCGGGCTCCGGATGCGAGCGAGATCGTGTGGCTCTCCGGTTCCGCAGCGGCCTTCCTCGGAGGAGCCCGATGAGTCGGTACCTACGACGGGCGAAACGACTGATCTCCGACGATACGGTGACGCGCCGGTGCCGGATCGTGTTCGGATTCTGGGCTCTCGCGGCCACCGGTCTGCTGTTGCGTTCCGCCGAGCTCCAGATCGGCGAAGCTGACGCGTGGCGGGAAATCGCGAGCGAGCAGCACCGCATCGAGACGCGGGTGCCTGCCGAGCGCGGATCGATCGTGGACCGTGACGGGATCCCTCTCGCCCTCTCCCACGAGGCGGTCCGAGTCGGGATTGCGCCCCAGGAACTCGTCGATCGCCAGGAGACGGCGGCACTCCTCGCGAGGGCACTACAGGTCCCGAGCGATCAGGCAGCGAGGGCGGCCTTCGATCAGAGGCGCTGGGTCGCAGTGCCCGGCCAATTCCCGCCCTCCGCCGGCGTGGCGCTCTCGGACCATCGAGGGGTCTACGTCGAGCGGCAGCTGACACGCGTCTACGCGTATGGAGCCGTGGGACGTGGCGTTCTCGGCTCCGTAATCGATAAAACCGGTGCGGGTGGCATCGAGCAGGAGTTCGAGGCGCATCTGCGAGGCAGTTTCGGTTCGGGGCTCCTCGCCCGCGACTCGCGGGGGCGGCCGATTCCCGGCGAGGCTTGGGAGATCCGGGCTCCGAAAGCCGGGGGTTCTGTCGTTCTGGCACTCGACGTTGCGGTTCAGGAGATCGCAGTCGAGGCGCTCCGCGAGGCGCTGGCGTCCACAGAGTCGGTCGGTGGGGATGTCGTCGTCACGGATCCCAACACGGGTGAGGTGCTCGCGATGGCCTCGCTGCGCGCCGGAGAATTCGGGCGCCTGGGAAGCATCAATACCTCATACGAGCCCGGATCTACGCTGAAGCCGTTCATGGTCGCTGCCCTCCTCCGTGAGGGTAAGGCTACGCTGAACGACTCCGTGGACACAGGCAACGGAAGCTGGAGTTTTGCCGGAAGAACGATCGACGACGTCGCGGCGGTGGGGACGGCTTCCCTCAGGGACGTTGTCGTTGCCTCGTCGAACGTCGGGGTTGCCAAATTCGCGCAGCGACTCACCCCCGAGGAGCAGTATGCAGCGCTTCGTGACTTCGGCTTCGGGGTCAAGAGCGGGGTCCGGTTACCGGGAGAGACCCCGGGCACGCTTCGGCGGCCAGCGGATTGGAGTGCGCAATCAGCCGCCTCGCTGGCCATCGGATACGAGATCGCGGTGACGCCCCTTCAGATGGCGATGGCCTACGGAGCCATTGCGAACGGAGGGGTGCTGATGCAGCCGGTCCTGGTCAGGCAGCTCAAGGACGCCGAAGGTCGCTTGATGCAGGAGTTTCCGCCGCGCCCGATCCGGAGAGTCGTCTCCCGGCGCGTGGCCCGCGAGATCACGGATGTGTTGATCGGCGTGGTGGAAGAGGGGACGGGCACCCGTGCACGTCTCGGCTCCTTCGCGGTCGCAGGCAAGAGCGGGACGAGCCGGGCGTACGCCCCGGAGGTCGGGTACGAGGCAAGCGCCTACAACTCCTCCTTTGTGGCCTTTTTCCCGGCAGACGACGCTCAGATCCTGGTCGTCGTGAAGCTTGAGCGACCCAGCGGCGCCTATTACGGTGGCACGACCGCGGCTCCCGTCACACGCGCCACAATGGCGGCGATCCTCGCGGCCCGCGAACCGCCGCTTGACAGGGGGGTCCTGGCCGCTCGTGTCCGCCCGCAGCCGGAGGATCGCGAGGTATCCCCCGAGGCGCCGGGCCGCGTCGGTCCTGCGTCGAGTGTTGCTTCACGGGTAGTGACTGTCCGCACGCAGGAATCCCTGTCACCAGCTATCGATCACGGGACGCGCGGGCAATTCGCCCTTCCCGCGCTAGAGGGGCTGTCGGGCCGCGCCGCCGCCCGTCGCCTCCACGCCCTCGGGATCGACGTGCTCTGGCAGTCGGCGGGCCCCATCGCCGGGACAGATCCCGCGGCCGGGACCCCCGTCGCGGCGGGTGACACCGTCCGCCTGATCACCTCTCCGCGTCGACTTGGCGCGCAGGAGATGGGGCCGGGGAGCGGGGTGGATGAGTAGTCGCTCCCGCCCACCGGGCGCGCTGAAGCTCTCGAGTCTCCTCGCCGTGCTGAGGGCGAGGGGCATCGCATGCGATCTCCGAGGCTCTCCCGCGGTCGCGGTGGCCCGCGCGTCGGATGACTCGCGCACGATTACTGGGGGCGAGCTCTTCGTTGCCTGGCAGGGCAATGCCCGTGATGCGCACGAGTACGTGGCAGATGCTGCGGCTCGAGGTGCCGCCGCGGCGATGGTTGAGCGCTACATGGACGCGGCGATCCCGCAGCTCCGTGTGAACGAGCCGAGGCGCGCCGCAGCGATCCTCACCGAAACACTCGAGGGGGAGCCCGCACGGCACCTCCACGTGACGGCCGTCACCGGTACGAACGGGAAGACCACCTGTTCGCTCCTGATTCGGCATATCCTTGCCGGCGCCGGACCCTCCGTCGCGGTTGGGACGCTGGGCGTGGTCGACGTGGACGGAGCGGTCGAGCCGGAGTCCGGGGGGCGGCTCACGACCCCGGGAGCGGTCGAGCTCTCGGGGCGCATGCGGAGGTGGGTCGAGGACGGCGTCACGTCGGTAACGATCGAGGCATCGTCCCACGCGCTCGATCAGCACAGGCTCGACGGCGTCGGTGTGGACGTGGCCGTGCTGACAAATCTCTCGCACGATCATCTCGACTATCACAAGAGCATCGAGAATTACAGGCAGGCCAAGGCGCGGATCCTCTTCCTGGTGCGGAGGGGAGGAGGGGTGGTGGTGAACGGAGGGGATCCCGCCTGGTCTGATCTCCGAGCGATCGATGCCCGACTGATCGTGACCCGCCTCGAGGGCGAGGTCGTGGCCGGTCGGCCCGCATGGGGATCTGATTCTCTCCCGGACTTGGTCGCCGGGAGCCTCGTCGTATCGGGGGAAGGGAGCCGCTTCAGGGTGGGGTGGGGTGGTGATGAGGCGCGCGTCTCCCTTCCCCTCCTCGGCCGCTTCAATGTGGAAAACGCGCTCTCGGCGATCGGAGCCGCGCTTCTTGCGGATCAGAAGCTGAAGATGGCTGCCGAGGCGCTCGCCGATGTCCCGCCCATCGAGGGGCGCCTCGAGGTGACGGTGACTGATCCGGTGCCCGTGATCCTCGACTACGCGCACACCCCTCACGCGCTCGAGCGGGTCCTCGAGACGCTGCGCCCCCTCTGCCGCGGGCGGCTGATCGTCGTATTCGGTGCGGGAGGGGACCGGGATCGGACGAAGCGAGCCGCGATGGGGAGCGTCGCGGCTAGGGGTGCCGACCTCCCGATCGTCACCTCGGACAACCCCCGAACGGAGGACCCCGAACTCATCGCGGACGAGATCCTCGAGGGGATGGAGGGATCCGTCTTCGAGAGGATTACGGATCGAAAGGAGGCGATCGCCAGGGCTCTCGAGCACGCCGAGTCCGGGGACGTGGTCCTCCTCGCCGGGAAGGGACACGAGAGACACCAGATCGTCGGGACGGAACGGAGAGCCTTCGATGAACGGGCCGTGGTCCGGGAGCTCCTCGGATCCGGAAGGGCGGCATGAACGCCGGATTCGAGTGGACGGACCGGACGGTTTCGGAAGCGCTCGGGCTGGTACCGTGTTCGCGCACTGAAGCCCGTCCCTTTCGCCAGATTTCGACCGATTCTCGCACGGTGGCCGAGGGTGACCTCTTCGTGGCGCTCCGAGGGAAAAGCTTCGATGGGCACGAATTCGCGCACGAGGCGGCGAGCAAGGGGGCGACGGGCATCGTCGTTTCCGAGGACCTTGAGGTGCCGGGGGCGGACGATGTGGTTGACCTCTACCGTGTCGATGACACCCTCGTGGGGCTGGGGGATCTGGCCCGCTACCGGCGGCGGGCGCTGCCCGCCCAGGTGGTTGCGGTCACGGGATCCTCCGGGAAGACCACGATCAAGGAGCTCCTCCTTGCGGCCCTCCGTTCCTCCTTCCGGGTGTGCGGGACCCGCGGGAACCGAAACAATCGGGTCGGCGTCCCGCTCACGATCCTTGACGCTCCCGCTGATGCCGAGCTGCTCATCGTGGAGATGGGCACGAGCGAGGGGGGTGAGATCGATCTCCTCACGTCGGTCGCGGAGCCCGATCACGCGGTCGTGACCACCGTGAGCGAAGCTCACCTGACCGGGCTCCGGACTCTTGCCGGTGTGCTGGACGAGAAGCTGGACTTGGTTCGCGGCGCGGCCGAAGACGGGGTGGTGGTCGTCGGCGACGAGCCCGCGGAGCTCTCCGGCGCGGCCCGGGCCATTCGCCCCGACCTTTACGTGGCGGGCCTCTCCAAGTGCGCAGACCCGGAGTTTCGGGGCCGTGTGCACGATCCGGGACGGGACGGAAGGTACCGGATCGAGCTCTGGGGCCGGGATCTGCAGTCGGGGCTGCCCGGTCTCCACGGAGCCCGAAACGTCGTGCTCGCCCTCGCGACGGCACGCCTCCTCGGTGCAGAGGAGGGTGCCGCGATCGAGGGCGCTTCCGGGGTTGCGCCGGCACCCTTCCGGGGAGAAGTAAGGGCCATCGGTGGGCTCACGGTGATCCTCGACTGCTACAACGCCAATCCGCAGTCCGTGGCTGCCGCGCTCGAGCTCCTCGGAGGACTGGCCGGCCCGTCCCGCAAGGTGGCCGTGCTCGGGAGCATGCTGGAGCTCGGCGAACGATCCGACCACCTTCACCGAAGCCTTCTCGAGAGGGCCAGGGGTCTTCCCCTCGATCTTGTCGTGGCGACGGGAGAGTTCGCCGCTGCGATGGATGGCTCCGCGGGCGGTCCTTTTTCCGAGTGGTCGAGCGGGCCGGAAGTCCTCGTATCCTCCACCGTCGAAGGGGGTTACGAGGTACTTCGGTCCCGCCTCGACGGCACCGAGACCGTGCTCCTGAAGGGGTCTCGGAGCGTCCGACTCGAGAGGCTGGTCCCGCGAATCGAAATGGACTTCGGTGCCGGTGCGTCCGATGGAACCCCCGTACCCTCTGACGGCGTCGAGCCGGGGACGGGCACCTGAATGCTCTATCACATCCTCCCCCGGTTCAGCGATGTCCATATCCTCTTCAACGTCTTCAACTACCTGACCTTCCGCTCTGTCGGCGCCGTCGTGACTTCGTATCTCCTGGTCTTCGTGGCGGGTCCCGCGACGATTCGGCGGCTCCGCCGTCGGCGGGTGGGTCAGGTGGTCCGGACGGACGGGGTCCAGGCGCATCTGAGCAAGTCCGGTACGCCGACGATGGGGGGGAGCCTGATCGTCCTCTCGGCCACGCTCTCGACGATGCTCTGGGCTGAGCTGACGAATGCGTTCGTCATCCTCGCGCTCCTCGGCCTCCTCTGGATGGGCGCGATCGGCTTCATGGACGACTACCTGAAGATCGTTCGCGGTCGGCCGCGTGGTCTCGTCGCCAGGTACAAGTTGCTGGGCCAGCTCTCCTTCGGTGTCGCTCTCGGGCTCTTCCTCGTGCTCCACCCCGTCTCGCCGATCCCGTCGACGTGGACGATGGTACCCTTCTTCGAGGGGTGGGTGGCGTCGTTCTGGCCGCCGGTCTACGTAGTGTTCGTCTCACTCGTGGTCTCCGGCACCTCGAACGCCGTGAACCTTGCGGACGGCCTGGACGGCCTCGCGGCCGGCCTCGGAGCGATCGCGCTCGCGACCTTCGCGGTCTTTGCCTACCTGATCGGCCGCGTCGACACCTCGGCCTACCTCGGGCTGCTATACCTCCCCGGTTCGGGGGAACTCGCTATCTTTGCCTCCGCCCTCGCGGGCGGAGCCGTCGGGTTTCTCTGGTTCAACTCGCACCCGGCGGAAGTCTTCATGGGCGACACCGGGGCGCTCGCCCTCGGCGGGGCGCTCGCGGTCCTCGCCATCCTTCTCAAGGCCGAGTTCCTTCTCCTGATCGTTGGGGCCGTCTTCGTCGCTGAAGCCCTCTCCGTCATCCTGCAGGTGGGGTGGTTCAAATACTCCCGACGCCGAAGCGGCGAGGGACGGCGGCTCCTCCTGATGGCGCCCCTGCACCACCACTTCGAGAAGGCCGGCTGGGCGGAGCCGCAGGTGGTCGTACGCTTCTGGATCCTGGGCGTTCTCTCGGCTCTCCTCGCCCTCAGTACGCTGAAGGTCCGATGAGGGTCGTGCCGCCTGGCGAGGCTCGGTCTCCTGGCACGAGAGGTCCGCGCGCGGTCTCCGTCATCGGGCTCGGGACGAGCGGCGATGCGGCGGCCCGCCTCGCGCTCGGGAAGGGCGCGCGGGTCTACGTCTCGGATCTCTCGACGGATCGCGAGACCCAGCGTCGTGGCCGGGCGCTTGAGGCGCTCGGCGCCGAAGTCCATCTGGGCCACCACGATCTCGAGCGAGTCGCGGCGTCCGGGCACGTCGTGGCTTCCCCGGGGATCGCCGAGGACGCTCCGGTGCTCAGGCACCTTCGTGCTCGAGGGGTGTGCTGGGTCTCCGAGCCCGAGTACGCGGTGCGCTGCCACACGGGTGCGGTCATCGCCGTGACCGGAACGAACGGGAAGACCACGACATCCGTCCTCATCGGCCACCTGCTCGACGCGGCGGGCATCGATGCGGCCGTCGGGGGGAACGTCGGCGGCGGGCTCGCGCCGCCGGCCTCCGTTCTCGCGCTCGACTCGCCCGCCGCCGAGTGGTGGGTCCTCGAGATGAGTTCGTTCCAGCTCGCCGGCACCCGGTGCTTCTCGCCCGAAATCGGTGTCCTTACAAACCTCTCGGAGGACCACCTTGATCGCTACGGTGACGTCGCTAGCTACTTCGCGGACAAGAAGAAGCTCTTTCAGAATGCGACGGATGCGAGCCGGTGGGTCGTGAATGGTGAGGACCCCGAAGCTCTCGAGCTGGCGGGCGAGGCGGAGGGACAACTCCACCTCTTCGCCGAGAAGTGCATGGACGCGGAGGAGGCACGGGGACAAAGTCGCCTCTCCGCCTTCGTTCGCGACGGCGTCCTCACCCTCCGGACGGAGAGGGTGCCGAGCCCGACCGCTCCGGAGGAGACTCTCGTCGCGCGCGACGAACTCCGGCTCCTCGGTCGGCACAACGTGGCGAATGCGCTCGCCGCGGCGCTGGCGGCGCGGCTGGCGGGTGCGGCGATCGGTGGTCTTCGTCGGGGACTGGCGAGCTTCGCTCCCCTCCCGCATCGTCTCGAACCCGTCGCCGAGCGTCGCGGGGTCCTCTGGGTGAACGACTCCAAGGCCACGAACGTGTCGGCTACCTTGAGCGCCCTGGCGAGCTTCGAGCGTCCCGTCGTTCTCATCCTGGGGGGGAAGGACAAGGGGGAGGATCCGCTTCGTCTCGTACCTCCCCTTCGCGACGGGGCCGTGCGGGCCGTCGCACTGTACGGAGAGACGGCCGAGCGGTGGGCGCGTGAGCTGTCGGGTGGGCTGTCGAAGCACGCCCGGTCGGGCGCCGAGCAAGTATCGGTGGCGGTAGCGAAGGGGTTCGATTCCGCGGTTCTGGCTGCGAGCCGACAGGCGCTCCCGGGCGACGCCGTACTCCTCTCGCCGGCGTGCCCCTCGTTCGATCTCTTCGCAGGCTACGAGGAGCGGGGAGTGAGATTCAGGGCGCTCGTTCGGAAGGGGATGCAATGAGAGCGGCGCCGATGGGCATGGCCCAGCAGCACGCCCCCCCCCGCGGGTGGCGGTGGGAGCGGCCCGTTCTGGCGGTTGTCACGCTCCTCCTCCTCGCCTTTGGCCTCGTGAACCTGTACTCCGCCTCGGCTCCCTTGGCTCAGCGCCAGGGGCACCCCGACACGTTCTACCTCCTTCGCCAGGTGGGTGGCGCGGCGGTGGGTCTCCTCGCCCTCATCGCGTGCGCCCGCATCCCGCATCGGTCGTGGAGGCGATTCGCGTGGCCCTTCCTCCTTCTCACGGGCACGGTCCTCGTGATCCTCGTCCTCCCGGTGGGCTGGGCGTTGGCACCGGAGATCAACGGCGCGCGGCGGTGGCTCGACTTCGCCGGGTTCCGCTTCCAGCCCTCTGAATTCGCCAAGGTCGCGATCGTAGTCTGGACGGCGCACATGGCCGTAGAGGCACAGGACAGGTTCCGGAGCTTCTCGCGGGGGATGCTCCCGTTCCTCCTCGTCTGGGCGGTCCTGCTCGTGCCGATCGTGCTCGAGCCCGATCTCTCTACGGCCTTCGTGGTCGGGACGGGAGCGGCCATCACCCTCTTCGTCGCCGGGGCCCGGATCGGCCACTTCGTATTCCTCGCGATTCTCCTTGCTCCTGTCGGCGCATACCTGCTCGGCACGGCGCCGCGCCGAGCGCGAATCCTTGCATTCCGGGATCTGGCCGCCTACGCGGATGGGGCTGGCTACCAGGTGAATCAGTCGCTGATCGCACTCGGGTCGGGCGGGATCGCGGGTGCAGGATTCGGGGAAGGGCGCCAGAAGTTCGGATTCGTTCCGGAGCCCCACAACGACTTCATCTTCGCGATGATCGGCGAGGAGTGGGGCTTCGTGGGCGTCGGAATTCTGATCGGTCTCTACATGACGATCGCGTTCATCGGGTTCCGGATCGCGGCCCGGGCGCCCGATCGGTTCGGCCAGCTCCTAGCGACGGGCATCGCGAGCCTGGTCCCGCTCCACGCATTCCTCCACATGGGTGTGGGGCTGGGTCTGATCCCCCCAACCGGCCTCGCGCTTCCCCTCATCTCGTACGGGCGCTCGAATCTCATCGTCACGATGGCGGGGATCGGGATTCTCCTTGCCGTGGCCCGGGTTCGACCGGTGCCCGAGGGTACGGGCACATGAGCCGGCCTCTCGTGGTCGTCTTCTCGGGGGGTGGAACGGGGGGGCACCTCTACCCGGCTCTCACACTGGCGGGCGCGCTCGAGGAGCGGAGGCCGGACGTCTCATCCTTCTACGTGGGTGCCGAGAGGGGGCTCGAGGCCCGGGTCCTTCCGGAGCGCGGGTGCCGACACCTGCTCGTCCGGATCGAAGGCCTCCGCCGGGGGGGCCTCTTTTCGAACATCGAGATCGTGGGGCTCCTGATCCGGGCGACCCTGGAGGTGGCGGAAGCCTTCCGGCGCCTGAGGCCTCGCCTCGTCGTCGTCACCGGGGGGTATGCGGGTGGCCCGGCTGGCCTCGCCGCCGTACTCACACGGACGCGTCTCGTCCTTCAGGAGCAGAACTCGCTCCCGGGCGTCACCACTCGGGCTCTCGCCCCCTTTGCAAGGGAGATCCACCTGGCCTTTCCCGAAGCGGTCGGGGCGCTCCCGCGCTGGGCGCGCCGGAAGGCCACCTTCTCGGGCAATCCCATTCGCCCTCCCGTCCCCGGGAGTCGCCTGGAAGCTGCGGCGGTGCTCGGCCTCGATCCCGAAAAGCAGATCGTCCTCGTGACGGGGGGGAGTCAGGGCTCTAGGGCGCTGAACCGGATCGTCCTCGAGGCGGTCCGCGGGATTCAGGCGGGCGAGCTGGAGCGGCCTGCGGCCCTCGAACTCTTCTGGGTGACCGGGCCCTCGCACCTCTCGAGTGTGGAGGCCAAGCTGGAGGTGCTCGGTCGCCCCTCGTGGGTTCGGACGGTGGGCTACACCGACGAGATGCCGTTCGCGCTCGCGCTCGCCGAGGTGGCGGTGAGTCGTGCCGGGGCGATGACGACCTCCGAGTTCCTCGCCTCGGGTGTCCCCTCGATCCTCGTCCCGCTCCCGACGGCGGCCGGGGATCACCAGACCCGTAACGCACGGGCGCTCCGGCAAGCGGGGGCCGCGTTTCACCTGCCGGAAGACGGTGCGAGCGGGGCGGATCTCTGGTCGCTCCTTCACCCGCTCATCCGGGATCGGCAGCTCCGCGACGCGATGGCGGACGCCGCGCGGAGGCGTGGCCGCCCCTTCGCCGCTCGCGAGATCGCCGCCTCGCTCGCGAGGCTTCTCGCGAATCCCCCTCGTAGGGGCGGAAGACCCGGGAGCGGCAGCAAGGTCCGGCGCGCCCACCGGGACGGTTCGAACGATGGCCCCCCGCCGCGTCTGCCCGAGCTTCGGCGTGCCGACTCGATCGCCCTCAGGGACCAGCTCCCGGCGGGGGTTCTCCACTTTGTGGGGATCGGCGGGGCCGGGATGTGCGCCCTCGCGGAAGCAATCGTCCGGCGGGGAGGGCGGGTGACCGGATGCGATCTCGCGCCCGGAGACTCGGTCGGGCCTCTCGAGCGCCTGGGGGTTCGCGTCTTCCCCGAGCACGGGGAGGGCCACGTGGAGGACGCCGGGGCGTTCATCGTCTCCTCGGCGATCCCGCCCGATCACCCCGAGCTTGCGGCGGCGGCGAGAGCGGGGATCCCGGTATGGAAGCGGGCCGAGGCGCTCGGCGCCTGGGTAAACCCGGGTCGCGTCGTCGCCGTCTCGGGAACGCATGGGAAGACGACCACGACCGCGATGATCACGGAAATCCTTGCGGTCGCCGGACGAGACCCGACGGGGATTGCCGGCGGGTGGGTCCCCGAATGGAACGGACACCTTCGTCCAGGCTCGGATGAACTCTTCGTCGTGGAAGCGGACGAGTACGATCGTTCCTTCCACCACCTCCGCCCGTCCCTTGCGGTCGTGACGAACATGGACGCCGATCACCTGGACACGTACGGGGACATTTCGGGTGTTCGTGCCGGTTTCCTCCGCTTCCTCGGCGGGGTCTCCGACGGCGGAAGGGTGCTCCTCTGTTCGGACGATCCGGGGGCGGCCTCCCTCATCCCCTGGCTCGGGGCGCGGGCCCGGAGCTTCGGATTCTCCCCCGGGAGCCAGCTCAGGGGTCTGGACTTCTCGCAATATCCCCGCGGGAGCCGTCTCCGCCTGGTGGAAGACGGCCGAAGCCGCGGTCACCTCGAGATCGGGGTCCCCGGTCGGCACAACGCGGAAAACGCGCTTGCCGCTGCCGCCGCTTCGCGCGCCCTCGGGGTCGAGTGGCCAGCCGTCCGTGCCGCGCTTCGGGATTTTACCGGCGTCGTTCGGCGATTCCAACGTCTGGGGACGGAGGGCGGCGTTACCGTAGTTGACGACTACGCCCATCATCCTCAGGAAGTCCGCGCCGCCCTTGCCACGGCTCGGGCGAGCGCCCCGGGGCGGCGGCTCGTCGCCGTATTTCAGCCTCACCTCTACACTCGCACGCGAGACTTCCTCGCGGGATTCGCCTCGGCGCTTGCTGGCTCCGATGTGGTGTGGATCACCGAAATCTACCCGGCTCGGGAGCCGCCGATTCCGGGGGTTGATGGCTCGCTCTTGGCGCGTGCGGTCGAGCGGGCCTGGGCGGACGCGCCCGAGGGGGCCGGGGAGGTCCGGTTTCACGGGGAACTGGAGTCGCTGCCCGCAGCGCTCGCCGATGCGCTTCGGCCGGGCGACCTGTGCCTGACGCTCGGGGCGGGCTCGATCGCGCGAGTGGGACCGGCTCTCGTGGACCGGCTTCGTGCGTGCGGAGGGGGAGGCTATGATAGGTAGCCACCCCCGTTTCTTCCCGATGGTTAGCCTCGGGCTCCTCCTCCTCCTCCTCGCCGTTCCGGAAGCTCGGAGCGTACTGGCCGACCTCGACTGCTTCCGTGTCCGGGAGGTGGAGGTCTTGGGCATGGAGCGTCTCACCCGCGATGTGGTCCTCGCGCGAGCCGCGCTTCGTTCCGGGGCGAGCGTCTGGGATGATCTTACCGCCGTGGAGGCGCGTCTCGTCGCTCACCCCCTCATCCGCACGGTCGAGGTGCGCCGCCGGCTACCGGACGGTCTCATCTTCGAGCTGGAGGAGAGAACGCCGGTCGCCTTCCTCCCTGTACCCGTGCTGACTCCCGTCGACGCCGAGGCGCGGCCGCTCCCGATCGGTGCGATCGGGCGTCCGCTGGACCTCCCGCTCGTCCAGGTCACCCTCGATGCTCCCGGTGAGAGCACCGCCCTGACCCCGCGACAGCTCCGTCTGCTCACTTCGGATCTCCTCCGCCTTCAGGAGGCGGAACCGTCAACATATGCCGCGCTGTCCGAGATCAGCGTCGATTTGGCTGGGAATTTCCTCCTGCATCTCGGTGAGCCGCGCGTCACGATCCGCTACCGGACACCGCTGGTGCCCGCTCGCCTCAAAGAGGGGATCACCGCTCTCCAGGATGGGCTACAGCGGAGGCCCGAGCTGGCCCCGGGCTTGGTGGACCTCAGGTTCCAGGGCCAGGTCGTGTTGCAGTACGCCGACGCTCTAGCGAGCCCGGGAGGACGGCCGTGAAGGAGACAATTGTTGCCGGTCTCGACATCGGAACGACGAAGACGTGTGCGGTCATCGCTGCGCTCGACGAGAAACCC
The DNA here is from genome assembly GCA_965218255.1 of Longimicrobiales bacterium. Classification (GTDB taxonomy): domain Bacteria; phylum Gemmatimonadota; class Gemmatimonadetes; order Longimicrobiales; family Gaopeijiaceae; genus JAAXGI01. Next base: position 603,597 of record CBDCKJ010000002.1, read on the forward strand.
CAGCGTACGCCGGAGCTCAAGATTCTCGGGGTCGGCCAGGCGAAGTCAAGCGGCGTCCGACGCGAAGGCGTGGTCCACATCGACGAGGCGGCCAGGACGATCCGTAACGCGGTGAAGGAGGCGGAGCTGATGGCCGGGGTCGGCGTGGAGCCCCTCTGGGTCGGTATCGGCGGAGACCACATCGGCGCACAGTCCTCTCTCGGGGTCGTGGCGATCGGGGGACGCGAGGTCACGCGGGAGGATCTCGATCGGGTCCACGAGGTGGCACGGGCCGTAGCGCTCCCAGGCGACCGCGAGTTCATCCACGAGATACCTCAGGAGTACGTCCTGGATCGCCAGGTGGGCATCGAGGATCCGGTCGGAATGTCGGGCGTCCGGCTCGAGGCCGACGTCTACCTGACGAGCTGCTTCACCCCGGTCGCCACGAATATCCGCAAGGCCGTATCGAAGGCCGGCTGGCGGGTCGAGTCCCTCGTGCCCTCGCCACTCGCGGCGGCGCGGGCAGTCCTCTCGGACGACGAGCAGGCGCTGGGGGTCGCGATGGTGGGGATCCGGGGAGCGACGACGGAGATCGCGGTCTACAGCGAGGGAAAGATTCGCCTCATCCGGACCCTCGTCGTCGGGGGCGATGCGGTGACGCGCGACCTCGTGCGGGGGCTCGCCCTCCCCTTCGCAGAGGCGGAGAGGGCCAAGGCGCAGCATGCGGTAGCGTGTGTGCAGCTCGTGGATCCAAAGGAGTCGGTCGAACTCCCCGGTCCGAGTCGTGGTCAGACGCGCCACGTCTCGATGGAGTTGATGGCTCACATCGTCGAAGAGCGGCTCGACGAGATTTTCGGATTGGTGCATCAGGAGCTCGAGAAGGAGGGACTCCTCGGCGAGCTCGGAGCTGGCGTGGTCCTTACCGCGGAGACGGCGGCGCTTAGCGGGATCGTTGAGCTCGCCTCGCGGGTCTTCCCGTGCCCCGTGCGGGTGGGCACGCCGTCCGAGGGTCTCCCGGGGCTTGCCGGATCGGTTCAACGCCCCCGGTTCGCGACCGTCACGGGCCTCTGCATCCACGGGGCGGAGTGCTTGCATCGGTACAGCCAGGGTGTCTCGGCGCCATCGTCCATCTCACGGATCGGCGCGTGGATCCGCGATTTCTACTGAGGAGGAAGAGTACTTCAGCGGAGCCCCAGCGGGTTCCTGGAATCGACTCGGGGATCGAGCTCCCCGACACGGAGAGAGGACTGGATCCTCAAACAGAGCGAGGGGGAGACGATGATATTCGAATTCGACGATGCGCCGACACGGAATGCCGCCATGTGCGTCGTGGGAGTGGGTGGAGCCGGCGGGAATGCCGTCAACCGCATGGTGGACGAAGACCTGAAGGGGGTCGTGTTCATCTCTGCGAACACCGATGCCCAAGCCCTCGAAAAGTCCCGCGCCAACTTTACGATCCAGCTCGGCAAGAAGCTGACGCGCGGGCTCGGGGCCGGTGCCCGGCCGGAAATCGGGAGGGAGGCGATCGCCGAGTCGGAGGAAGAGGTCCGGGCCCTCCTCGAGGGAGCGGACCTAGTCTTCATCGCGGCCGGGATGGGAGGCGGTACGGGAACGGGAGCGGCCCCCGTCATCGGGGCGGTCGCGCGGGAGCTCGGGGCCTTGGCGATCGGAATCGTGACGCGGCCGTTCGAATTCGAGGGGCGAAAGAGGATGCAACAGGCGGAGCAGGGGCTTGCCGAACTGAAGCGTTGCGTCGACACGCTGATCGTGGTCCAGAATGACCGCCTCCTCTCCGTGGTGGGGAAGGGGACAACGTTCAAGGATGCACTCAAGAAGGCCGATGAGGTCCTCCTCCACGCGACGCAGGGGGTTGCCGATCTTGTTCGGGTGGGTGGCGAGATAAACGTGGACTTCGCCGATGTCCGCACGATCCTGGCCTGCCGGGGTGCGGCGCTCATGTGTTGCGGCTTCGGAGAGGGTCAGAACCGGGCCGTCGAAGCGGTCCAGGAAGCCCTGTGCTCACCCCTGCTCGACGACGTATCGATCCGGGGTGCACAGGGTGTGCTGCTCAATATTGCAGGGGGAATGGACTTGGCTATTGACGAAGTCCTCGAAATCTCTACGATTGTTCGCAAGGAGGCGGGCGAGGAGGTAGAGATCATATTCGGTGCCGTCCACGATGAGGAACTCGACGGGCAGATAAGGGTCACCGTCATCGCGACCGGCTTCGAGGGCCAGGAAGCGTCGGTGGTGCCGCAGATGATGAGCCCGGAGTTCCGCACGAGCGTGCCGCGCTGGCCGGAGGGCGAGGCCCAGGCGGCCCAGAGCCATGCGACGCTGCTCGCGCGGGCGGAGCGGGACGTCATTTCGCTCCACCGGCGCCAGAGGCGAACCGTAAATCGAGGGCAAATTGACGAGCTAGACATTCCAACCTTCATCCGTCGGCAGATGGATTGACGGGCCGGGATTGCACGGGCCGGGCCCCGTGGTGCTTGGGAAGGTTCCGGGTGCCAGTGACGGCCGGAACCTAAACCGAAGGCGCTGCGGTGATGCATCGATGCCTGAAATTGGCCAGAAACCGCATGGACCTCGTATGCGGTGTGGGCGGGGTACTCGCCATCGGGGCGTTTGGCCTCCTGCCGGGGGTCATCTCCGTGCCCGACGCCGGGGTCTTGGATCCGGTCGTGGCTGCTACCGCCGAAGACACGCGTGTCGCGATGCTCGAGCCGGGCCGTACCCTGGGTGGTATCCTCAGTGAGAGCAGCCTCTCGTTGCCGGAGCAGCAGGAGGTCCTGAAGGCCGTCCGGGATCACGCGGACCCCGCCCGCCTCAGGGCGGGTTCCGAGATCAGATTCAGGTATGTTCGAGCGACCGACCGGTTACGGGGCATCGATGTGGCGGTCTCGGACGACGAGGTGGTTCGGGTCGACCGGCGGGGGGACGGATGGGGATCCGCACTCGTTCCAACGCCCGTGTGGGCGGATACGCTCGCAATCGGCGGAAGGATCGATTCGGACCTGTGGAGCTCGATGGTGACGAACCCCGGGCTGAGCGATCTTCCGGCGGCCGACCGGGCGTACGTCATCCACCTCCTGGACCGGGTCTTTCGGTGGTCAGTCGACTTCTCCCGCCAGATCCAGCGGGGCGACTCATACCGGATCGTTCTCGAGCGCGAGGTTCGGCCGGACGGGAGTATGCGTTCGGGGCGGCTTCTCGCGGCCGAGCTGGTGAATGTGGGCCGACCACTCTATGCTATTTGGTTCGACTTGCACGGAGACGAGGTGGGTGGCCACTACGATCTGGCGGGCGAGTCGAATCGGGCGGCCTTCATCCGGGCGCCGCTCGAGTTCATGCGCATCTCCTCGCGCTTCAACCGCAACCGCTTTCACCCGATCCTGAGGGTATCGCGGCCGCACATCGGGGTCGACTACGCCGCTGTGACAGGTACACCTGTCATGGCCACGGCCGACGGGGTCGTGTCGCTCAGCGGGCGCAACAGAGGGTACGGGAACTCTGTCGAAATCCGGCACGACAACGGCTTCGTGACACGGTATGCTCACCTGAGTGCCGTCGCGGTCGGCGCACGTGCAGGCAGCCGCGTCTCGCAGGGCGAGACGATCGGGTTCGTCGGGATGACGGGGCTCGCCACCGGTCCGCATCTCCACTACGAAATGCACCGAAATGGTGCGCCGATCGATCCGCTCACGGTGGATATCCCGGTCGTGGATCCGATCCCTCTAATCGAACGGGCCCGCTGGAGGGCGGAGCTCGCCGGTCGCCTGGCGATCCTCCGCACGGTTCCCGGCAGGGCCATCTTCCAGGTCGCCGAGGGAGACACACCCGCATCCGAGGCCGCCGCGGCGCTTCGGCGGTGAGCCTTCCTGATCCAGCCGTGAGGCTGATCGGGAAGGAATGGGTCGGGCGAGTGGCGTGACCCCTCTTCTGTGGGTCACGGGAGTACTGAGTCTAGCCGCTGTCCTCCTCGCCATATTCCTCTACCTGAGAGGCGAGCCCACCGGCGCCCCGGGTCGCCACGCACTCCTCTCTCTCCGCGTGGGCAGCCTCGCGGTTGTGGCCCTCCTCCTCTTCAATCCCCTCGTCCCGGGGCAGGATCCGGACGGGGCACCTCCCGATGGAGGCCGGTGGCTCGTGGTAGATCCGGACCTCTCTCTCACGGTCCCGGCCCTCGGGGGCACGGCGCTCTGGGACGATGTGGTGAGGCGCGCCGCCGTCGCCGAAGCGTCGGGGACACATCTCGCCCTCGCGCTTCCGGGAGAGGGCGGTCTCGAGGGGGTGGACGGGGAGCTCCTCGCGACGCGGGCGCCCCGCGCTCCGAGGTCCGAGCTCAGGGTGGGCGTATCGCGCCTGTCGGAGGCCGGCGCTGACTCGATCGTGATCCTCTCGAGCCTGCGGCGCCCGCCGGAGGAGATCCGGCTTCTCATCGACGAGGCCTCCGTGCCGGTCCGGCTCGAGCGAGTCGGGGAGCGCACGAGGAATGCTGGGATCGGGGAGTTCGTACTTCCGGCCGCCGTCCCCGAGGGCGACAGCGTGACGGCCCGGGTGGGGCTCTTCGGCGAGGGAGGGTTGCCGGGTGACTCTGTCGCGATCGATTTCCGTGCGGACGGCGAGCTCATCCGAAGCGCACGCGTCCCGATGCCGGCAGAGGGTGAAGAGGGCAGCTTCCTCTTCGATCTCCCGCCCCCGCCCGCGCGGGGACTCGTGCGTTATTTGGTCGAGATCGGACTTGAGGGAGACCTCTTCTTGCCGGATGACCGTCGCTCGCACTGGCTCGCGAGCGGGGAGCAGAGTCTCGGGATCGTCCTCGTTTCCCTCTCGCCGGACTGGGAGCCCAGGGTTCTCCTTCCGATCCTCGAGGCGGTGACGGGACTCGCGGGCGAGGGATTCCTGCGGCTCGGTGACGGACGCTTCCTCCCGCTCGTCGCGGGAAGCGAGCCCGCGAGTCCGGTGGCCGACGAGGTATTCAGGGACCGCCTGGCCGCCTCCGAGATCCTCGTCGTGCAGGGGGGGCTCGAAGATCCGCCCGCGTGGCTCGTGGACGCGGTCACCGGCCACGACCGGGTCGTTCACCTCCCGGCTACAGGGGTTGGCGCGACGCTTTCGGGTGTCTCGACCGGCGCCGCCCTCCCGGGTGAGTGGGCACCGCGCGCCGAGCTCCCGCCGTCCCCCCTCTCGCCATTCCTGGTCGGGATCAGCCTCGGCGGCCTTCCCCCGCTATCGACCGTCCTCCCGCTCTCGGATCCGGAGTCCACTCTGGTCGCGCTCTACGCCCAGGGGCCGGGGGGGGAAGAGTCCGTGCCGGCCCTCGTCCTCGTGGAGGACGAGGGGCGCCGCCGGGCGGTCGCACTTGCGGAAGGTTTCTGGCGGTGGGGCGTGCGAGACGGGGAGGCGCGGCGGGCCTACCGGGGGTTGTGGGGAGGGGTTACAAGCTGGCTCCTCGCAAGGCCGCCGGGCCCTGCGGAGGAGGTGGTGCGCCCGGAGACGTTGATTCAGAGCCGGGGAGAGCGCCTCCGGTGGGAAGTTTCCGGGGGGGTGGAGAACCTGGAGCTCACGCTGACTCCGGCGGAGGGCGCCGCGGTGGCCGAGGGCCGCCCGCCTCGCTACCGGGGGCCGCTTCGCGACGACGGCGCGGTTGCCACCACGCCGCCCGTCGAGCCAGGTGTCTACCGCTTCGATGTCCGAAACCCGGGGGCTGTCTCCCCCGATTCCACCCTCGCGAGTGGCCTCGTGGAGGTGGAGCGCTGGGCCCCATCTCTTCGCCTGCTCCCGCTCGACCTCGGCGACGGGGGCGTCGGCGCGCCCCCCGACAGGGCCGATGCGCCGCCAGAGGGCAGGCCCCTCAGGACGCACCCCCTCCCGTACCTCCTCCTCCTCCTCCTGCTCAGCGCCGAGTGGATCGGCCGCCGGAGGGTCGGACTCAGGTGACCTGCACGAGGGCCCGCGGAGCGGGAAGCGGCCACAGGGACCTCCGTTTCCGACGGGAGGGGAGAGAGATCAGGTGCGCCTGGTAGGGAGCAAGAGAGGGCGACGGAGCGTCTGGAAGCGCGCCGTCGATTTCGCCTTCACCGATCTCCGGGTCGCGAAGGACGTGGTGAATTCCGAGGCGCTCGAAGAGCTCGAGGAGAGGCTACTCGCCTCGGACTTCGGCGTCCGGGCGACGTTCGATCTCGTGGAAGGGGTCGAGGATCTGGCCAGAAGGGGGAAGATCCGGGGTCCCGACGGTCTGGCGCGGGCGCTCCGCGACAGGCTCCTCGGGATCCTGGGCGAGGGCGTCGAGCTGGGGGAGAGCAGCGAGGGGCCGCCGACGGTGTACCTCATCGTAGGGGTCAATGGCGTCGGCAAGACGACATCGGTGGCGAAGCTCGCCCACCTCCTGAAGGAGGGAGGGCGATCCGTCCTGATTGCCGCCGGCGACACGTATCGGGCGGGAGCCGCCCGCCAGCTGGAGATCTGGGCAGAGGGGGTGGGGGCGGACTTTGTCCGGGGTCAGGATGGGGGTGACCCGGCGGCGGTGGCGTTCGATGCGCTCGCAGCGGCGAAGGTTCGGGGGATCGATGCCGTGCTCGTCGATACGGCCGGGCGGCTCCACACGAACCCGGATCTGATGGAGGAGCTCCGGAAGATTCGGCGTGTCATCTCCCGTCAGGTGCCCGGGGCACCCCACGAGACGCTCATCGTCCTGGACGCGACGGTGGGACAGAACGCCGTCTCTCAGGTCGCCGCCTTTCGGAAGGCACTCGGACTCAGCGGGATCCTCCTTGCGAAGCTGGACTCCTCGGCCCGGGGCGGGATCGTGGTCGCCCTCGCAGAGGAGCTCGGAATCCCGGTCAAGCTGGTCGGCACGGGCGAAGGTGTGACTGACCTCGAGTGGTTCGACGCGGAGGCGTTCCTCGATGGGATCTTCGCGGAGGGGTGAGCCGGTGCGCTACGGCCAGCTCAGCCAGCCCGTGCAATTCCTCAAGGGCGTGGGTCCGAAGCGTGCGGAGGCGCTGAAGAAGCTGAGTATCGGGTTCGCGCGCGACCTCCTCTACCACCTTCCCCGAAGATACGACGATGCCTCCACGATCCGGTCCATCGCATCTCTCGGCGTGGGCGAGGATGCGACTGCCCTCGGCCGCGTCCGGTCGAAGGGGATCATCCCGACCCGGTCGGGACTCCGGGTGTTCCAGCTCGTTTTGCAGGACGACTCCGGGTACATTACCTGCTCGTGGCCCGGGCAGCCGTGGCTCGAGCGGCGGATTCGGGAGGGGGATCAGCTCCTCGTCACGGGTCCCGTCAAGCACTTCCACGGGCGCCAGATCCATCCCCGTGAATTCGCGCTCCTCTCGAGGGCCGGCGCGCCGGAGGTAGGCGCCGAGGCCGGGACCGTCTTCGTCACCTACCCCGCGACGGAAGAGGTTCCGCAGTGGGCGCTACGCAGGATCTTCGAGCAGAACCTCGAGTGGCTCCTGAGCGAAGTGCCCGGGGAGGAGTATCTCGCCGCGAGCCAGCTGAGCGAGTTCGGGCTCCCCGGTCTCGAGGAAGCCTTCCGGAGACTCCACCGGCCGCGGACCCTGGCCGAGCCGGAGGAGGGTCGGCGCCGGATCGCCTTCGACGAGCTCTTCTTCCTCCAGCTCGTGCAGGCGCTCGCTAGGCATCAGGAGACCGAGCTGCAGCCGGGATTCCAATTCCGCCGGACGAATCAGTGGATCCGGCCGCTCCACGCGAGTCTCCCCTTCGAACTCACCCGGGCGCAGGCGCGCGTACTCGGGGAGATCTTCGGCGATATGACCTCGCGCCGGAGGATGAACCGCTTCCTGCAGGGCGACGTGGGGGCGGGAAAGACCATCGTCGCTCTCTTCTCGATGCTCCTCGCGGCGGAGAGCGGTCGTCAGTCTGTCCTGATGGCTCCGACTGAACTGCTCGCCGAGCAGCACGCCCGGACCGTAGGGCATCTGCTCGACCGTGCCGGCGTCGACGTTCCGCACGTGCTCCTCACCGGTTCGCTCGGGGCGCGGGAGAGGCGGGCCGCGCTCGAGGGGCTCGGCCCGGCGGGGGAAGCGATGATCGGGATCGGGACGCAGGCCCTGATCCAGAAGGGCGTCGAGCTCCGTCAGCTCGGCCTCGTCGTCGTGGACGAGCAGCACCGCTTCGGCGTGCGGCAGCGGATGGCGCTGGCGGAGAGGAGCGATCCCGGCGGGCAGCCCGACGTGCTCGTGATGTCGGCGACGCCGATCCCGCGCTCGTTGGCACTCGTCCTCCACGGAGATCTGGACATGAGCCTCCTCGACGAGGTCCCCCCAGGGAGGACGAGGGTAAAGACGACGCTTCGCTACCCGGGCGCGAGGCGCCAGGTCTACGCCCGGGCCGAGGAGGAGCTCGAGAAGGGCAGGCAAGGCTACGTCGTCTTTCCCCTGGTCGAGGAGTCCGAGAAGCTGGCGCTCAGGTCGGCGACCCGGGAGTATGATCGCCTTCGAACCGAGGTCTTCCCCAATCGGCATGTGGGTCTTCTCCACGGCCAGCTCTCCGGCGGGGAGAAGGATGCGGCGATGCGCGCCTTTCGTGAGGGCGAGATCGACGTGATGGTCGCCACCTCCGTCGTCGAGGTGGGGATCGATGTGCCGAACGCGACGTTCATGGTGATCGAGCACGCGGATCGGTTCGGGCTGAGTCAGCTCCACCAGCTTCGGGGACGTGTCGGGCGGGGGAGTCACGAGTCGATCTGCATCCTGGTCGCCGCGCCCGGCGACCAGGCCGCGGCTCGGCTCGGCGTCTTCTGCCGAACTCGTGACGGCTTCGCGATCGCCCGTGCAGATCTGCAGATCCGGGGGCAGGGGGATCTGTTCGGCGCCCAGCAGCATGGAAGAGACCCCCTCCTGCGCTTCGCCGACCTGAGGACCGATGAGACCCTCCTGAGGGAGGCCCGGAAGTTCGCCCGGGCCGTCATCGCCAGCGACCCGGAGCTCACCTCCCCCGCGAACGCCCGGATCCGGTCAACGCTGGAGGAACGGCATGCCGAGCGGCTCCGGCTCTGGCGGGTCGGGTGAGGTGGAGCGGCGTGGCCTCGGAGTCGATCCAGCTGCGACTCCGGTGGTACGACCCGTCGCACACCGTCGGAGAGAGTCCTTCGATCAATGGTCCCGGACGCAGTTGCGGAGGGGGGTGGCGGTCCCGAGCCCCTGCCGGCAGAGCGGGACAGTGGCCCTCCTACTTCAACGTCGCTGAGGGCGGCCCCGCCGCCCGCGGTCGAACACCGCGATGCGAGGGGAAATGCCGCGAGGCGATTCGCGGCCCGAACGGCATCGCGTCGCGGTGGCGATGTCCGCCCGGATCGGGCCGTCCGCCTCATCGAGCCCGAGCCTCACGATATCCTCCGAGGACCCGGTCACCTCGCTGATCCGGCCCCGCCACTGAACCTGCTCCCGGAAGGGATGGACGGACCGGCGGATCGCAGTTGCGATCCGAACGGGTCCCGGATGCTCCCTCTTCCGCTCCACACGCGCCCGTCGGCTCGACCGCCCATGCGGGCACATGTGCAGCGCGGCGTTCGGCCAAAACCTGACCGATGCGCATACATCAGGAGGGATGTGGGAGACATAGGGTACGGTGCAGAAGCGACTCAGGGCGTTGCAGCCGGATACTTTCCCCCGTCGACTCATCCGGGCTATCGTCCGGCGTCGCTGGGCCCGGCAAGGTCCCCGACCCGCGTCCGAGGGTACCGATCGTCCCTGGACGCTGCCGCACCTCAACTCCAGCGATGCACCTGGTTCCTGTAGCTGCAGCAGCTCGCGCAGAACTCGCGTTCCAGGCAGGGCTCTTCGTGGCGGATCGCAGTGAGCTGTATGGTCACGACGCGAAGCGGGGTGAGAAGAACGACCCGCGCGCTCGCGGGGATTGAGGGCAGCAACCACGCAGACGAGGACCATCATCAGGTATGTCGGGTTCCGCGTGAACTTGCACGGGCCCTCGGCGAGGAGCTCTGGCGTGGCGGTCCAGGGCATCGGGTCTGGCCCTGCCCTTCGGAAGAGGATGATCGGCCATGCGCCCGGCACGGCGACGGAGATGTCCACGATAGAGCCCCTGACCCGTATCTGACTGCAGAGAACAGAGGCGGCGCGACGGCAAGCGGCCGCACCTTCTCCGGCCGGTAGCTGAAGAGAATCGTCAGGGCGGCTACCAGCTGAGGCGGGAACCGACCGGCTGCTTGACCGCTGCGCGTGAACCGGTCGCTTGCCGATCTGCTGCCCAAGATGAAACCGGGGGCGGTAGATGAGACACTCTCCACGCCGCTTCCGGGATTCTTGCAAAGAGACACCCGGAGCCCGACGGGCCAGCGCTGGGACCGGGGGGGCGACGCCCCGGATCTTTACGCAGGGATCGGCAGCTGACGATGCCGGCTTTCTTGTCTCACGAGTCCGGACGTTGCGCCGGCCGGTGGTGCAGGCAACGGCTGTGAAAGGCCGTCGGGAGCTTAGCTTCAGCCGTCCATCCCGCTCCCTTGTGGGCCGGCGTCTCGCGCGATCACCGGCACAGCGGTGTCCGTCGACGCTACGGACAAGCGAAGGAGCGAGCCAGCCTTGTTGCGCGGAACCGCCATGAGGACTTGACGCCCCGCGTCTTCCCGGAACCCGGTCTGTCTTTCCGAACGTGTGTCAGGTGGGCAGGTAGACTGCCTCGCCGGATTGAGCGCTCCGGTAGACCGCTTCGACGAAATCCATGTAGCGGACCCCCGTCTCGAAGGTCGCCATGGTAACCTCTTCGATACCCAGGATGGCGTTGATGAACTCCTCCTCGACTCGATAGTACGCCTGTTGTTCCGGAGGATTCGGTACCTCGGAAAGCTCCGAGTCGCCGCGGCGCCCTGCGTATATGTTCTGGCTGCGATCCACGTGAATCGTTCCCTCGGTTCCGTAGATCCAGGTCTGATTGCCGTTCGACAGTCCGGTCGTTGCGCTAAACCGCAAGTGAACCTGGGCTCCGTTCGCCAACTCGTACATCACGTCCACGTGGTCGGGTATGGCCACCGAGGTCATCTGCCCACCCGGACCCCGCCGGTAGGGCACGTGGATCTTGGTCATCGCCATCACCCTGTCGCCCGGGCCCATCCACCGCATCATGGACTCATAGGTGGACCCGATGTTCAGGGCGTTGTATCCGCTGAACTCGAGACTGTGGCGCCATCCGAGTTCGCCGCCGATATCAGCGAATCCCCCGGGCCCCGTTCGGTCTCCTGTCTGAAGACGCTGCAACTCGACTGAGAGTACTTCCCCCACATATCCCTCGTTGATCAGTCTCTTGAGTACGTTGTCGAGCCGGTAGCTGGTGGATGTCGGAACCAGCTGGCTCACGAGGTGCGGGTAGCGCTGGGAGGCCTCCAGCATTTCTCTGGCCTCCGCGGCGGTGTTTGTCATGCGGCCCTGGCAGAGCACGTGCTTTCCGCTCGCGAGCGTGGCCAGGGTCAGTGTTCGGTGCATGTAGGGCCAGGTGCCGATCAGGACCGCGTCGACGTCTTCATCCTCCAGCAGCTCCCCCCAGTGGGAATAGGCTCGAGGGATGTCGAACTCGTCAGCCACGCGCTGACTCGATTCCAGGCTCCGGTTTGCCACCGCCAGGATCTCGCACGCCGGGTGGCTGTGAAAGCCAGGGATCTGGACGTTGCGTACATTCGCGCCGGCACCGATCAGCCCCACCCGAACCGGATTCTGCCGCGACGGCGATACGTTCCCGCCGTGCACCGTGGTCTTTGTCGTCGGGGTCAGGGCGGCTGCGGCGAGGGGGAGCGCGCCGACCGCGAGGAAGTCTCTCCGCTTCATACCCAGGGCGTCGGGATCGTTGATCATGTCTTCCTTCTTCGGCAATGGGCTAAGATTGCAGTCAAGGCTCACGTTACCCGGCTCCTGAAATCGAGGCAAGGTATAGCGCGCCGCCCGTATCCGGATCGAGAGAGCGTCGATATTATGTTGCAATCATCCCGTGGCAGCGAACCGTCTCGCCTCGGTCTAACTCTGCCATTGCCGGACGGCCGAGAAACCCGATCACGACTCAAGGGGGAGGGCAGTAATGAGAATCGCTATCTTGGCAACCATCCTTTGCTTCGCTCTCGTGCGCCCGGGACACGCCCAGGAGGGTCCGCCTCCTTGCGGCCCAGCCGCTCAATTGCCCGCTGAGTTGTCCACGAATGTCGCAGCGGACTCGCGCTGCTTCGAAGTCCGCATGTACACAGCCGATGGGGCACGCGACGGTGCCGGTGACTACGAGCGCTCGATCGACGAGCTGCACCAGCGCTTTCGCGAGCAGGAGGCCGCGATCTTCGAGAAGCACGGTGCCGATGTCGTCGCGGTATGGCAGAGTCTCGACGACTCGAATACGCTGATATGGATGCTGGCGTATCGCGACCGCGCCCATCGGGAGGAGGTCTGGGCCGCCTTCCGTGCCGACCCGGAGTGGATCGCTCTCCGCGCGAAGTACCCCGTGAACGTCAGTAGCCAGGTCTTCATGATGAGCGCCGCCGACTACTCGGATCTCAGGTAGGAGCCGGGGAGTCGCCCGCGATCCCGGCGGGTCGATCGGCCGGGGTCCTTTATGCCCGGCATGGGTCGCGGTCGGGGTCGGGGTCGGTCCGTTGAGCATTGCCCGAGCCCCGGCCGATAGTCGGGCCGTCGTGCCGGGCGCCAAGGAGGAGTAGCTGATGGGACAGAGCAGAGGGGAGGCGGGGAGGCGGTCCCGTCGAGGGTTCTTGCGGAGTGTGGGTACGACGGCGACGGGCTTGGCTCTCGCACCCCTGCTCCACGTCGACCGCCTTGGCCTGGTGGCGGCATCTTCCCAGAACATGAGGATCGGGATCATCGGGTCTGGGCGGATTGGCGGTGCGGTCGGCTTCCAGTGGGCGAGGGCCGGACACGAGATCCTGTTCTCGTCGCGTAATCCCGACGACCTGGCGCCGCTCGTCGAGCGGGCCGGACCGAACACACGCGCTGGATTCCCCGCGGAAGCCGCGGAATTTGGAGAGGTCGTGTTTGTCGCCGTGCCGTATGCTGCGCTTCCTCAGATCGGACAGGACTACGCGCCCGCCATGCGCGGAAAGGTCGTCCTCGACTGCAGCAACCCCTACCCGGAGCGCGACGGGCCGATGGCGGCCGAGGCGCTTGCCAAGGGGGCCGGTGTCGCCTCTGCCGAATACCTGCCGGGGGTCCGCCTTGTCCGGGTGTTCAACGCCATCAACTACCGGTCCGTCGAGAGCGAGGCTCACCGAGGTGGCGAGAAGGTCGGGATCCCAATCGCTGGCGACGATGAGGAAGCCGTTCGGACGGCATCCGCGCTCGTAGTGGACGCCGGATTCGATCCGGTGGTCGTCGGGTCCCTGGCCAGGGCCAGGGAGTTCGACCAGGGAACGTCGGTCTACGTGACCAACATGACTGCAGCCCAGCTGCGGGAGGCCTTGGGGCTCGGATAGGGCAGAAGTGAGCATGGGGACGTAATCCCCCCGGAGCGAGCCTCTTCGGACGTGCCCAGACTTCCCGGCTGGCAGACAGAAGGAGGTTCACTCATGCAGATGCAACGCGTCGTTGTGGGAGTGCCGGCGGGCCTCGCGATCCTCGTTGCGGTCGGGGCTGTTACCCTCTCCCGATCGGATTCTCCGCCAGAAACCGGGCCACCGCTGACGCTTACTGGTCAGGTGACGTCGGAGGCCGAGGGGGTCATGGAGGGCGTGGTCGTCACCGCGAAGCGGGAGGGCTCGACGATCGCGGTCAGCGTGATTACTGACGCCCAGGGCCGATATCGATTTCCCGCGGGAAGGCTGGGGGCTGGACGGCACGCCCTCAGCATTCGCGCCGTCGGTTACGATCTGGACGGTGCTCATCTCGTCGACGTTGCCGAGGACGGCACCGCGGCGGCAGACCTCCGGCTTCGCCACACCCAGGACCTCGAGGCGCAGCTTACGAATGCCGAGTGGCTGATGAGCGCACCCGGCACGGACGCCCAAAAGCGCATGTTCGAAGGCTGTGTGCGATGCCATACGATCGACCGGGCCTTCCGGTCTGAGTACAGTGCCGAAGAGTGGCTCCGCGTGTTGGAACGGATGGACGGCTACGTGACCTCCGCCTTTCCGGGAAACCCGCAGCGGCGTCCGGCAGAGCAGGTGACGCCCTTCGCGGACCGCAGCGAACGGCAACAGGAGGCGAGGCGCCAGCAAGCCGAGTATTTGGCGAGCATCAATCTGAGTTCCGGAGAACGTAGCTACGAGCTCGAGACGCTGCCCCGTCCCGCCGGACGGGCCACCCAGGTGATCATCACGGAATACGACCTTCCGAAGACCTCAACGGCTCCTCACGATGCCGAGGTCGATCCCGACGGCATGGTCTGGTACGTCGACTTCGGCCAGCAGTTCGTGGGGAAGCTGGATCCGGGAACGGGCGAAGTTACCGAGTACGAGGTACCCGAGGCGAGACCGGGCAACCCGACCGGCATCCTGGCGGTGAAGCTGGACCGGGACGGCAATCCCTGGGGAGGAAACATGTTCCAGGGGTCGATCTTCAAGTTCGACCGGAGGACCGAGGAGTTTCAGGTCTGGAAGGTCCCCGACGAGCTGGAGGAGCCGACCGGGCCGCACGGCACGAGGATCTTCCAGATCAATCACGCGGCTCCGGAGAGCTCTCACGTGGATGGGAAGGTCTGGCTTCAGAACCGGTCGATCGCGGGTGTGCACCGCCTGGATTTGGATACGGGAGAGTTCGAGACCTTCGAACCGTTCCGCGATTCGGAGCGCAGCTCACACAACCTTTACGGCATTCAACCGGACTCGCAGAACAATCTCTGGTTCCTGGACTTCGCCAACGAGCACGTAGGCCGGATCGACGCCAAGACCGGTGAGATCACCCTCTACGAGACCCCCACGTTTGATTCCCGGCCGCGTCGCGGCGAGGTCGATTCAGAGGACCGCCTCTGGTATGCCGGGTTCGGAGCCAGCGTGGTCGGCATGTTCGATCCTCGCACCCAGGCGTTCCAGGAGTGGTTCCCGCCGACACCCTACACAAAACCGTACGATATCCATGTGGATCGAAACGGCGACGTTTGGACGGGATCCATGTATACAGATCGGGTGGTCCGCCTCAGCCCGGACACGGGGGAGTTCATCGAATACCTGTTGCCCGAGAAGGGAGTCAACATTCGGCGCGTCTACGTGGATGACTCCACCGATCCCGTAACCTTCTGGATCGGCAGCAACCACGGGGCATCCATCATCTCGCTCCAGGTCTTGGAATCCTAGCCGGCTGGGCTCCCCGGCCCCGCTGACAATCTCCGCAGGCGGGGCATCGCATCTCCCCGGCCGGCCGCGGAGGCATCCAGACTGCGTTCGTTCTCGACCTTGGACCTGCTTGTCCGCGTCGCCTACCCGCCAAGGGTTACGCCCGAGGTGGACAGATGCGCAACCATCGGGAGGCATGGAGGTACGGTGCAGCGATGCCGGATCATTGCCCGATCGTCAGAGACACTCGGGCACTTTGCCGGCACACACGCAAGTCACTGTCACACATATCTTTACCCAATTCATGTGTCCATCGGGTGTCAAACTCGGGTTCGTGGTCAGGGTCGCCGGCCACAGACAAGGCGCTCTGCAGGCGAATCCTCTGTGGCCACCTCTGCGCTCACGGTGCCGTCGGCCCCGTGAGGACACTCGGGGCCGGTCGCGTCCGTGCCGGAGCCGTCGAGGAGAGCGGTCGGGCTCCGATGTCGCGCGTCCCCCACCCCGTCACGGGGCCGCAAACGCCGCCACGAGGCCGCTGACCTCGCCGCCGATCGTCAGGCGGGAGCCCTCCCGTCCGGAGCGGCTGAAGCCCCCAGACCATCGACGGCGGGGAGTCGTCCCGAGACGCATCCCGCAGCTGCCCCGGGCGTCGATTGTCCGCGTGCTCCCCGTCCGGGGTCCGGCGTCCGTACACCTGGTCTTGCCACAGCACGCCGGATCCTCCGGCCCCTCCGCCTGAGCGAGGCGAGACGGAGAGCGAGAGGCCTTCTCGGGCTTGGATCCCGAGGCTCAGGGTCACGGCGCCGCCTCGCCACCTGGGGGTTCGTGCATTAGAGTGGGGCCTTCGGGGGCGCCGGGAGCTTGCCGGCGGACCCGCCTGCGACTCTCGGCTGGATAGGAACGAAAGAATGGGGCGGGACCCTTACACGGAGGTCCGGGCGCTCGGACCGGAGGCGGGCCGGCGGGTGACCGTTGCCGGTTGGGTGGAGACGGTCCGGGCTCACGCCAAGGTCGCATTCGTGCTCGTCCGGGACGGCACGGGGACCGTGCAGTGCGTCCTGCTCAGGGACTCGGTGGCCCCGGCCGCGTGGGAGGCCGCGACTGCGCTCGCCTACGAGTCCACCGTGGAGATGACGGGCGAGGTGAGGGCGGATGCGCGCTCGCCGGGGGGATACGAGCTCGCCGTCACCCGTCTGGAGGTCTTGAGTGCGGCGGAGGCGTACCCGATCCAGCCGAAGCAGCACGGCATCGAGTTCCTCATGGACCACCGCCACCTCTGGCTCCGCTCATCCATTCAGAGGGCGGTCCTCGGCGTCCGGGCCGAGGTGATGCAGGCGATCCAGGACTTCTTCTACCGGGAGGACTTCACTCGCATCGACACGCCGATCCTCACGGGCGCGATCGGGGAATCGGCGGGGACTCTCTTCTCGACGGACTACTTCGGGGAGACGGCGTACCTCGCCCAGACGGGCCAGCTCTACTTGGAGGCGGCGTGCCCCGCCTTCCGGAAGGTCTACTGCCTTGGCCCGACGTTCCGGGCCGAGAAGTCCAAGACGCGCCGGCACCTTACGGAGTTCTGGATGGTTGAGCCAGAGGTGGCCTTCGCCGATTCGGAGGCGAACATGCGCCTCCAGGAGAGGCTGGTGACGTACATCGTCGAGTGGGTGCTTGATCGCTGCGTCGACGAGTTCCAGCTCCTCGGGCGGGACACCTGCGTTCTCGAGGGCATCGCTCCCCCCTTCCCGCGCCTCTCCTATACCGATGCGGTGGAGCTCCTCAGGGGGAAGGGGAGCGAAATCGAGTGGGGCCAGGATCTTCGCGGCTCGGACGAAACCCTCGTCGCGGAGGAATTCACCCTCCCGGTCATGGTCCACGACTACCCGAGAGAGGCGAAGGCCTTCTACATGAAGGAGAACCCGGACGATCCGAGGACCGTTCTCTGCAACGACCTGATTGCCCCCGAAGGCTACGGCGAGATCATCGGGGGCAGCCAGCGGGAAGACGATCTGGGGCGGCTTCGCGCCCGGATCGCCGGGGAAGCCCTCCCCGAGGCTGCATACGGGTGGTACCTCGATCTGCGCAGATACGGGAGCTTCGTGCACTCGGGCTTCGGCCTCGGGATCGAGCGGACGGTCGCCTGGATCACGGGGCGCCCTCACGTGCGTGAGCTCATCCCCTTCCCGAGGCTCACGAACCGGTTGGCGCCGTGAATCGCGTCGTACTCGACCTCGAGGACCGGAGGCCCGTCTGGGGGATGCCGGGGTGGGCCGTCGAGGAGCTTGCCGCCGCGCTCCCGGAGGGGTGGGAGCTCTACGTCGCGACGAGCCCGGCCGACGGATCGGGAGACGGGGGCAGGGCTCCAAGCGCCGAGGTCCTCGGTGCCGTCACGGGGGCAAGGATCTACATCGGGTTCGGAGTCCCCGCGGCGGTCCTCGATGCGGGCGGGGAGACGCTGGAGTGGGTGCACTCCGGGGCGGCCGGGGTGGGGAGCTCCCTTCACGATGCCATGCTGCGGAGCCATGTCCGCTTTACGAACTCGGCGGGGATACACGGCCCCCCGATCGCCGAGACGGTGCTCGGCATGGTGCTCCACTTCGTGCGGGGCCTCGGCCTTGCGCTCGACGCGCAGAGGCGGGGCGAGTGGGATGATGCCCCCTTCCTCGAGGCAGATGCCCCGCTCCGGGAGCTCTCGGAGCTGACGGTGGGGATCCTCGGATACGGCGGGATCGGCCGTGACGTAGGCTCCCGGATAGCTCCCCTTGCACGGCGGGTCCTAGGGCTTCGCCGCTCCGTCCCCGAGGCTCCGGTGGATCCGAGCGGGGTCCACCTGCTCTCCGGCACCGACGGCCTTCAGCATCTCCTCGCCGAGAGCGAGGTGCTCGTGATCACGGCCCCGGATACGCCGAAGACACGGAACCTGATGGACCGGGAGCGGATCCGCTCCCTCCCGAGGGGAGCGCTCCTGGTCAATGTGGCGCGCGGCAAGCTTGTGGACGAAGCGGCGCTTCTCGAAGCGCTACAGGACGGGCACCTCCGGGGGGCGGCGCTTGATGTCTTTCGAACCGAGCCGCTCCCTCCCGCAAGCCCGTTCTGGACGCTCCCAAACGTCCTGATCACCCCGCACGTATCGGCCGTGACCCACGGCTTCTGGCGCCGGCAGATGGACCTGATCCTAGGCAACCTCGATTGCCTCCGTGAGGGAAGGCCCCTCGTGAACGAGGTGGACCGGGAGGAGGGCTACTAGAATCATGGTTGGGCCGGTCTCCTGTCGCCGTGCGATCTCCTGCGTCGTATGTGGCTCTGGTACCCCCGCGAACCGGGGGCGCTAACCCACGATGGTCGCCAGGGGCCGGCCCGGCCCTTCCATCACCCTAGGCAGAAGCTCCTCGTCGACCACTCCGGGACTGCGGCGACGACGATTGCCGACATTCGCCGCCACGTGGCATGCAGTGCCGGTCGAGCGTCTCGGTTATCGCATCAGCCGGAACGTCAGCCTAGGTCGAGCGGGGCTCCGTCTCCTCCCGTTCGGCCTCCTTGATCTCCTCCCAGAGCCCGTCGAGCTCGGCCAGCGGGGCGCCCGGGAGCAGCACGCCCCGCGCAACCGCGAGCGCCTCCAGCCTTCGAAAGCGCGCCTCGAACTTCGCATTCGCCCGGGCGAGGGCGGAGACGGCGTGGCGCCCCGTGAGCCGTGCCAGGTTCACGACGGAGAAGAGGAGGTCGCCCATCTCCTCCTCGAGCCTCTCCGGCGACTCCTCCCCGAGCGCCGCCTCCACCTCCCCCAGCTCTTCTCGGAGCTTCTCCAGGGCGCCCCCCGGCTCCTCCCAGTCGAACCCGACGGCGGAGACCCGCTCCTGGATCCGGTGGGCCCGATGGAGGGGGTCGAGCCCGGGGGAGAGATCCTCGAGTACGCCGCCCTCCCGCTCCCCGGCCTTGATCGCTTCCCACGGAACGGACGGCTCCGCACCGAAGAGTGCGGGGTGGCGTCTCACGACTTTCTCTTCAAGGGCGGCTACGACATCCTCCGGAGTGAATGTCCCCGCCTCCTCGGCCACGACGATCTGGAAGGCCACGTTAAGGAGGAGGTCGCCGAGCTCTCCCCGGAGCGCCTCGGGACCACCACCGTGGATGGCATCCACCGTCTCCCGGACCTCCTCCAGGAGGTAGGGGACGAGGGAGCGAGCCGTCTGGTTCCGGTCCCACGCGCACTCTTTCCGGAGGAATCTGACGAGGACGAGGGCGCGGTCGAGTACGGCGCTGCCCGCCGACTGGAAGATCCCACCCGGCCCGAGGACGGGGGCCTCCCCGCTGCCCCCGCCGCCTTCGGCAGTTGCGCTCATCAGGGTCTCCGGGATGAGGGGGTGAGCCGCGTGGCCCCGGTCCCCCCGCGTTCTTGCTTGCAGGATGGTTTCTCGCATCTTTCTCCGACCATGTCAACCGAGCCCCGGCAACGAGCGTGGGTGGAGATTCGTTCGTCCGCCCTGAGGAGGAACTACGAGCGCATTCGCAAGATCGTGGGACCCGGGCCCGGGATTCTTCCGGTGGTAAAGTCGAATGGCTACGGCCTTGGGATGAGGCGTGTCGTCGAGACGCTCGAGCCGCTCGAGCCGTGGGGCTACGGGATCGAGACCGTCGAAGAGGGCCGGCAGCTCAGGTCGCTCGGGATCGACCGGCCTGCGCTCGTCATGGCGCCGGTCCCTCCGCTCCAGGTCGATCAGGCCGTGGCTGCGGGGCTCACGCTCAGCATCTCCTCGATCGAGGCGCTCGAATGCGTGGCCCGGGTGGCCCGGGAGACGGGCTCTCCCTCGCGCATCCACGTCGAGATCGACACCGGGATGGGCCGCGCCGGCTTCGACTGGCGGTGCGCGGCCGAGTGGGGTGCCGAGCTCCACTCGATCGCGGGCGCGGACGTCGAGTGGGAGGGCGTCTACACGCACTTCTACTCTGCGGCGGACTTCGGCTCGCGCGCGATGTTTGAGCAGGTCGACCGCTTCCGGGCCGCCCTCGACGTGCTTCGCCCCCCCGGACCGGGCCGGTGGACCGAACACGTGCTGAACTCGTCGGGAATTGTCCGGAGTCCGGAGCTCGCCGGCGACCTCGTCCGGCCCGGGATCTACCTCTACGGGGGGCGGAGCTGGCCCGGGGTCCCGGATCCGGATCCAGTGCTGGCGGTCCGTGCCCGGATCGTGCTGGTGCGCGACGTTCCGGCGGGAACGACGCTCGGTTACGGCGCGACGTATACCTCCTCGAAGCGCGAGCGGTGGGCGACGCTCGGGATCGGATACGGGGACGGGATACCGCGCGCGCTCGGCAGCGGCGGAACGGTGATCGTCGGTGGCCAGAGAGTCCCCATGATCGGAAGGATCTCTATGGGCATGATCGTGGTAGACATCACCGGCGTTCCCGAGTCGTCCGCACGGGTGGGGGAGGAAGTCACGGTCGTGGGGGAGGATGGGGGGGAGCGGATCACGCTCGAGGAGGTCGCTCGCGTCTCGGGAAGCATCAGCCATGAGATTCTCACTCGGCTATCCACCCGCCTCCCGCGGGTCTGGCTTCCCTGAGCGGCCCGACGCGGTGAGGGCCCAGGGCGCGTGATTCAGGCCACGAAGCGCACGGGCAACCGGAAGCTCGTCCCGACGCCACCCCGGGAGCAGGCTCTCGCAGTCCTGCTGCTCGCAGTCGCTCCGGGGTGCACGGACGTCGTTCCGACGGTCGTGAGCGGCGACCGGATCCCGATCCGGACGGAGACGGTCGAGGTGCACCTCCCCTTTTCCGCCTTCGCGACCGACCTGCAGACTCACGCCGGCTTCGGCTCAGCGGCGGAAATCCCTTCACCAATGCTCGCGAACCGGTGGGGCGGCGAGCTCGACGCCAACCTCCTGATTCGATTCGGAGGGCTTCCCGCCACGATCTCCGTGTTTCCGCCGGGCGTGACCTCCGGCGCCCAGACCGACTCGACGTTCCACGCGGTTCGGGGCGAGGTGGTCCTGAGATGGGACACGTCGACCGTGGCCGTGACCTCTTTCTTCGATTTCGAGGCGGAGGCGATCCTGACCGACTGGGATCCCAGAACGGCGACGTGGGAGTTCGCCGCCGACACGGTGGGGGGCTCGACCCCCTGGCCCGAAGCCGGGGGCGGGCCGACGCGCTCGCTCGGCTCCTTCAGGTGGGCGCCCGCCGTGACGGACAGCCTCACCGTGCCTGTCGACTCGGCGACCGTCGCCGAATGGACGGACCCGGACCGGGGGGAGCGGGGCCTTCGGGTCCGCGTGTCGCCGGAGGGGTCGCGGCTACACCTGGTCGCCGCCGCCCTCAGGGTCCGTGTCCGCTCCGAGGTGAATCCCGACACCGTCGTGGTGGTCGACATCACCGAAGGGGTGTCGACCTTCGTGTACGCGCCGGAGCCGGCCGCCGCGCCCGGCGTCCTACGGATCGGGGGCGTCCCGGCGAAGCGGGCCACCTTCCGCCTGGAACTCCCGGAGACGGTGGATCCGGGTCCCGAGGCGTGCGCGCGCATCGAGTGCCCGGCCGCGATCGAGCCCTCGGGGATCCTCTACGCCGCGCTGGGGCTTCACACGCATCCGCCGCCCTCGCCCGTCTTCGCGCCCCGGGACAGCGTCAACGTCGAGCTGAGGCCCGTCCTCAGCCCCGGCCGGCTGCCCCGCTCTCCCGTCGCGCCGCCCGTGCACGATGCGCTCGAAGCGATCCCCCCCGAGTACTTCAGCGCCGGAGGCCGGTCCGTTTACGAGATCCCGATGACCGGCTACCTGAGGGCCGTCGCCGCGTCGGGGACTTCCGCGGAAGACGGGCAAGCGCCCACCGTCGCTCTCCTCGTGGCTCCCGAGCCGCGGAGTCTCGAGGTCCTGTCCTTCCACGCCCCGGGGACGGAGTTCGAACCCTTCCTGCGGTTGATCCTGAACGTCGCCGGTGGAGTGGTCCTCCCGTGACGGGGATCTTCGCGGGAGCGGCCCGGAAGGGCGGGCTCGTGGGCGCATCGATGCTGCTCGCCCTCCTCTTCCTGGTGCTGGGCTTCCCGGCGCCCGCCCTCGGGCAGTCCCTCCTCGCGGCGGAGGGGCTCGGTCTCCTCGTGGAGCCGCTCGACGCGCGTGCCCGCTCGCTCGGTTCGATCGGGGTCGGGCTCACGGGTTCACACCTCCTCGGCCGCGACCCGACGGCCAGCGCCCAGGCCGCCCTCTCGACGGCGACCGTCACCTTCCAGACTTCGGGTACGACGCTGACCGATGGGGGTACGGCGCGCCACACCCGCTTCCCGGCGATCTCCGCCTCGTATCCATACGCCGGGAATGTCTTCTCGGTCTACCTCGGGAGCTTCCTGGATCAGGAGTTCGAGATACGGTCCGAGGAGACGCTGCAGATCGGCGGCCAGCCCGTCGATGCCCGGAACCGCTTCACCTCGACGGGGAGCGTCGGCCGCGCATCGCTCGGCTGGTCGCGGGTCGTGCGGGACGTCCTGGCGCTCGGGTTGACCGTAGGCAGCTACGTCGGAACGACAGAGCGGCGCTTCTCCCTCCTCCTGGACACGGAGGACGTGGGGCTCGGGGTCGAGCCGTTCGAGATCGGCAGCCGGCTGAGCGCCTCCGGACTTGTGGTCGAGGCCGGGGCGAGCTGGAACCCGGATCCGCTCGTCCGGGTGAGCGGCGCCGTCTCCTGGTCCGACGAACTCGTCCTCAAGCCTGCGGCCGACGAGCTGACCGAGCGTGGGGTGTACCGGATCCCCCTCGAGCTCCGCCTCGGCGGGATGGCGAATCTCGCGAGCGGATTTTCCATTCATGGGGGGGTGAGCTATGCGGACTGGTCCGATGCGGGGATGGACATCCGGTCGGGTGGGAGCCGGGAGGCTGCCTGGAGCTTCGGGGGCGGGGTGGAGTGGGCTGGCGCGTCGCTCCTCGGAAGAACGCTTCCCATCCGGTTCGGCGCGCGGCAGCGGGCGCTCCCCTTCAACTCGGGCGGCGCCCCCGCCTCGGAGTCCGTCCTTACCGGCGGGTTCGGGATGAACCTCGTAGATGCGGAGGATCAGCCTCTGGCCCGGGTCGAGCTCGGATACGAGAGGGGGAGCCGAACGGCGGGCCCGGTCGACGAAGCCGTGTCCATCCTCGCGGTCACGGTCCGTGTCTCGAGCGGGTGAGAGCGCCGTCCACGCCCCTTCGGCGCGGACGGATCGGGCGCTTCGGGTCGCATTCCGCACCTTCGGATGCAAGGCGAATCAGTACGATACGGAGCGGATGAGGCAGGAGATCGAGGCGCGCGGAGGCCGGACGGCATCCCCGTCAGGACCGGCAGATCTCCTCGTCGTCAACACCTGTACCGTCACGAACCGGGCGGATGCGGAGGCTAGGCGCTACATCCGCCGGGTCCGGCGGAGGGACCCCGGCGTCTCGATCCTCGTCGTCGGCTGCTCGGCCGCTCTTCGCGGATCCGAGTACGCGTCGATGTCGGAGGTGGCGGGTGTGGTCCCTGGACACGACCCGGTCAAAGTGGCGAGCGCGGCGGGGCGGATCCGCCCCGCCCTCGTCCAGCTCGGCCGTCGGGGCGCGCTCGATCGGATTGACCAGGAACCGGTCGGCGCCGAGGTCCTCCTGAGGCGCGACGGCGGGACACGGGGCTGGCTCAAGGTCCAGGACGGTTGCGACCGGCGGTGTTCGTTCTGTGCGACTCGCCTGGCCCGGGGCAGTAGCCGGTCGCGACCCCCGGAGGAAGTCGTCACCGAGGCGCGTGCCCTCTCGCGTGCACACCCGGAGCTCGTGATCACGGGGGTCCACATCGGTCACTACGGGCGCGACCTCGAACCCGCTGGCTCCCTCTCGACGCTCGTGGCACGGCTCCTCGACGAGGTCCCGGGGGTGCGGCTCCGCCTCGGGAGCATCGAGGCGACGGAGGTGGACGATCTCCTCCTCGCGCTGCTGGAGTCCTCGGGGGGACGCCTGGCCCCGCACCTCCACCTGCCGCTTCAGAGCGGTGCCGATCCAGTGCTGCGCAGGATGCGCCGATGGCACACGAGGGAGGCGTACCGGGTTCGAGCGCTGGAGATTGCCAAGCGGATCCCGGTGCTCGGGCTGGGCGCCGACATCATCACCGGGTTCCCCGGGGAGAGCGAGGCCGACCACGAGGCGACGCGCGCGCTCGTCGAGGAGCTTCCATACACGTATCTACACGTCTTCCCCTTCTCCCCGCGGCGCGGCACCGCCGCGGCCGATCCGGCGTCGGGGTCGCGCGTGCCGGAGCGGGTGGCCGGGGAGCGGGGGCGTGAGCTTCGTCTGCTCGCCGAGGCGAAGGGGCGGGCCTACCGCCTCGTGCGTGCGGGCTCGCTCGCCCGTGTCGTCCTCGAGGGAGGCCGGGGCACGGCCCTAACGGGGGACTACCTCCGCGTCCGCCTCCTCCGCCCGCCGGCGCCGCCTCGGGGCGGCGCAGACGCGGCGGGGGTGCAGGTGCCCTCCGCGTTCGCCCTGCAGGAGGGACGGCTTCGGTACGTCGACGGGGACCTCGCTATTGATCTCAGCGGACCGGCGCACTTCAATTAGGGCCATGGAGACGACGAATCGGGTCGCGGGTCGCGCGTATGTCGAGACCTACGGGTGCCAGATGAATATCGCTGACGGCGAGCTGATGGAGGGGGTCCTCGGTGCGAGCGGGTACGAGATCGTCCGCGATCCCGACGACGCCGACATCGTTCTCGTGAACACGTGCGCGATTCGCGAGCACGCCGAGCGGCGGGTGCTCGGGAGGGTCGCGCAGCTGAATCGTCTGAAGCAGGCCCGGCCGGATGTGATCCTCGGTGTCACCGGCTGCATGGCGCAGCGGATGGGGAACTCGCTCCTCGAGAGGGCGCCGTACGTGGACCTCGTCATGGGGCCGGACGGGTACCGTTCGCTTCCCGAACGGATCACGGAGATCCGACGCGGTCTCGTCGCTCCGCTCCCCGGCCGACTGCGGAGGCGCCGCGCCGCAGAGCGGCGCGTGCAGCTCACGGTGCTCGACCTGGACGGCGCTGAGCATTACGAGGGGCTTTCGCTCCGGCGGCGCTCCGGCGTCACTGCGTGGGTCTCGATCCAGCGGGGGTGCGACCACCGTTGCACCTTCTGCATCGTGCCGTACGTTCGCGGGCCCGAGAAGAACAGGGCGCCGTGTGACGTCCTGTCGGAGGTGGCCGAGCTGGCCGAGGCCGGCGTGACCGAGGTCACGCTTCTCGGCCAGACCGTCAATTCCTACCGCTCGGGGAGCTGGAGCTTCCCCGGGCTCCTTCGCGAGGTCAGTCGCGTCGAGGGGATCCGGCGCGTGCGCTTCACCTCTCCGCACCCGAACGACGTGACCCCCGAACTCATCGAGGTCATGGCGACCGAGCCGGGTCTCTGCGAGCAGCTTCACCTCCCGGTTCAGTCCGGGAGCAACCGGACGCTCCGGAGGATGCTCCGGCGCTACACGGCCGAGAGCTTCCTGGGTACGGTGGCGCGCCTCCGGGAGGCGATCCCCGACATTGCCCTCTCGACGGACGTCATCGTGGCGTTTCCCGGCGAGAGCGAGGGGGAGTTCCAGGAGACGCTGGATCTCCTCGCCGAGGTTCGCTTCGATGACGCCTTCACCTACAAGTACTCGCTGCGCGACGGCACGCCTGCCTCCCGCCTGCCGGCGGTGGACTTCCTGCCCTCCGACGTGGCGCAGGCGCGCCTCGAGGCGCTCATCGAGTTGGCGCGCGGGGTCCAGCGCGAGGTGAATCAGGCCGAGGTGGGGCGGGTCGAGGAGGTCCTGATCGACGGCCCGGCGCGACGGTCTGGCCAGCTTCGCGGCCGGACCAGGAGAAACAAGGTCGTGGCCTTCCCGGGGGGGGACGCCGAGGCGGGCGAGTATGTGAACGTCCGCCTCACGGCCACCTCCGGCCCGACCTTCTCCGGACGGCTCCTGCCCACAGGGAGCCTGGCGGAGGTGGAGTGAGCCGCCTGGGGACGACCGCGCTCGCGGTTGCGGTCCTCCTCGTCGTGATGCTCTTCACGCGGGGCAATGGGGCCGAGCGGGTGAGCCTCGAACTCGGCATCGTCTCCTTCGACGGGGTCCCGTTCGCGTACGTGGTGCTCGGGAGCTTCTTCGTCGGGATGCTCGTGATGCTGGTTGCGGGCATCCACACGGACCTGAGGGTTCGGCGGCTCCTCAGGGACCGGCTCGAAGAGGAGGACCTCCGCGAGCGAATGCAGGCGGAGCGGGTGGACCGAAGGCAGAGGGATCTCTTCCTCCCCCGGGGGGAGGAGGACGAGGACTTCTGATTGGCACTGAATCCCGGGCCCTCAGCCGTGCCCCTCGTGCAGCCGCCACTGGCCGGCCTGGGTGACCCTCCCCTCGACCGCGCGCGCGCACCCGTGGGACGGATGAAGGGAGCGGATGACAGGGGGCGGTGGTTCAGTTCACGTCCAGCGGGCGTCGCCCGGTGGGGCGGGTTTCCAATCACGATTCGGGGGTTGATGAAGCGGCAAATCGGGTGGCTGACGCATGCTGCTCTGGCGGGATTGCTCATCGCCGGATGCGCCGGTGTGTCGATGACGGAGCCGGAGGGTCAGGTCCGAGGCGTCGTCCTCGTGGAAGGCTCCAGCCTCTCTGGCGTCGTCGTTGACCTCACCGGTCCCCAGGTGCGGAGCGTATCCACGGACGCGTCGGGTCGATACGTCTTCGAAGGGGTTCCTTCGGGGGCGTACGTGGTGAGCGTCCGGAGCACTTCGGCGGACATCTCGTTTCCCGCGACCTCGAGGACCGCCGTCGTCTCGGGGGCCCAGACGGCGACGGTGGACTTCCTCGGCAACTACATCCGGACAGCCTTGATCGAGGGTTGGGTGACGGCCGGCTCCCGGGGGTTGGTGGGCGTTGCCGTTACGCTCGAGGGCGTTCAGTCCGGAACCACGCTCACGGGGCAAGGGGGGGGATTCCGCTTCGCCGGGCTCCGCGCGGGCCGCTACCAAGTGGAGATCTCGGAGCTCCCGGCCTCGGTCAACTTTCCCTCGGAGCGGACCGACGTCGAGCTCTCCACCGGGCAGACCTTCCTCGTCACCTTCGTGGGTGAGGCGGAGCTTACCGCATCGGCCGTGATACATTCGATCGAGCGTCGACGCCCCGACGGCTCGCTCGTCCTCGCAGACCCTCAGGACCTCAGCGGTGAGCTCGAGGTGGTGCTCTCGGTCGACCGGGGCATGGATACCCTGGAGGCCGTGGAACTTCTCCTTGGGGACGAGATCGTCGGACGCCAGAGCTTCGGTCCGCCCGGGGCGGGGGCGGGTCTTCAGGCCGCGCCGCCGCTCAGCGTCCGCCTCCGCATGAACACGGCAGCATTCGATCCCGCGACGGGGGATGTCCGCTTCCCGAACGGCCAGTATCTCCTGAGTGCCCGGCTCGCGACCGTCGAGGGAGGCTCGATCGCCTGGCTCTCCTCCGTCCAGGTCCAGCTTCGAAACACCGATACCTTCACGGGCCGGGTCACGCCGGCGAGCGGCCCGGTGACCGGGGAAGACGCCGAGACCTGGATCGGTGGAGACCTGATGGTCCGCGTCATCCCGGTCCTCTACGATCCGTCCCGGGAGGTCGAGTCGGTCACTCTGGCCCTTCGAAGGACGGGAGGAGAACACCTCCGCGAACTCCAGGGGGCGGCCGGGTCTGCCCCCCTCGTCTTCCGGGCCCGGGGGCAGCCTGGCGCCGGAAACCTAGCCGGCTACCAGACGCCCGCCGCCGCGACGGACGAGCTCAGCGTGAGTTCGGCGCGCTACGTGGACGGTGCCGCCGTGCCGGGCGTTCCCGTGGTGCTGGCCAGCCAGCTTCGAATCGACAACGTGGCCCCGCCGGATCCCGTCTTCGCCCTCCCCGTTCAGAGTGCGGAGGCTGCGTGCTGCGCGGGCAGCTGGGTGGGGCGGAGCTTCGACTTCTCTGCCGCAGTGGGTGGGGCTCCGGATGCGGGCGCGGGGGGAGCGTCCGTGAGCGTCCATGTCGGCGCCGCCGCCCTCACTGACGACGAACTCGCTGGGGAGCCGGCCGTCGGGTATGGGGCCGAGCTCTCCCCCACGTCGGACAACGTCTCGCTCCGCGCCGTTGCCGTCGCCCGCGACGCCCTCGGCAACGTGAACGTCGTACCGCTCTCGACATCCGAGGGGAACCCGGCGTCGGGCCCCTCGGGCGCCCTCTTCGGCGTCGACCTGACGCCTCCCGTCCTCGAGTTCGATCTCACCAGCGTGGAGAATCAGGCCCGAAACCCGCCTCCAGGCTCCGCGTGGGTCCTCACCGTGCAGGACGTGCTCTCGGCAGCCGGCCCCCTCCCGGCCCGCACCTCGGTACGCGTGAGGAGTCCTGCACTCAGAGGGAGGCCCGAGCAGTGCCTCTTCCCGGGGCCCGGGGTGTGTCGGGCGGCGCCCGACGGGCTCGTTCGACGGGTGCCCGCGGGGCTCGAGGGCTATTTGACCCTCGAGAGCCGGGTCCTGGATCGGGCGGGGAATGTATCCGCCGAGATCCGCCGCTCCGTGGTCGTCGACGAGACGCCGCCGGTCCTCGGTCCCGTCAGCGTGCCGGGGACGCTGGTTGCGAATGGGCGGTCGCTCTTTCGTGTCCAGGCAACGGACAACCTGGACCTCGACCGGGGGTGGATCTCGCTCGAGTACGGGGGCGGCGGAGGAGAAGGTCGGGAGGTGATCCCGATGGCTCCACCGCGCCCCCTGGGGGTCCCCTTCGACGACGTTCTGACCACGGACGGGAGCCTCGCCCAGACGGTCTCTTTAGTGGTGGGGCTCGAGCGGGTGGTGCGTGCCGACAGCCTCGCCGAACCGGTCGGGAGGATGCACCGTCTCGAGGCCGCCCGCGCGGTCGTCACGGATGCGGGGGGGAACCGGACGACTCGTACGGAGCCGCTGCCCGTTGCCGCCGGACTCTCCGCACGGAGCTTTTCCGTCTCCGAGCGGGGTCCGGGAGGCGGGGTGGCGGATTTCGCCCTCGCGGCCGCCTCGGATCGGGTGTGCCGCAGCGGCGGTGCCGGGAGTTGCGGCGCCGGCGTGCCCGGCTCCGTCCGGCTGACAGCCACAGCGAGGGGGCCCGGCGGGACGCTCGAGGAGCCCTTCCAGCGGGTCCACTTCTACCTCGTCCAGGGCGGCGGGCCCGAATGGATCGCGACCTCGTCCAGCGCGACCCGGACCGATGTGGCCGGGCCCCTCGGCCGGGTGTGGAGCTGGAGCGCCGAGTGGGTGCCGGCCCGGTCCACGCATCCCGGCCCGTCGGTCCTCTTCGCCATAGGGGTAGACGGGGACGGTGCCGCACTCCGTTCGCTCGACCTTACGGCGGTCACTGTGGAAGGCGGGCGTTCGCCCTGACGCCGGGAGCCTGGAACCGGATCGGGCTGGGTGGGCTCGCTTTGGTCCGGCCTCACCTAGCTCGAACTTCGATCGGAATCTGGGCCTTCTGACGCGGCAACTCATTGGCAGTATGATAGTTGGCGGGATTTCTGCACCGTCTTGTGTACCCATGTGATGTGTTGCTTATGACCTTTACATGAAAACATACTCAACCCATGTACATCGAACGGGTACCCAACCGTAACTCCCCGCCCGCCATCCTGCTGCGCGAGTCCTTCCGCGAAGACGGCAAAGTCAACAAGCGCACCCTCGCCAACCTGTCCAAGTGGCCCGACGACATCGTCGAGGGGCTGCGCATCCTTCTGAAAGGCGGTGTTGCGCTCCCCTCCATGGGCGACGCCTTCACCATCCTGCGCTCCCGGCCCCACGGCCACGTCGCCGCCGCCCTCGGAACCGCCCGACGCCTGGGCCTCGAGAGGCTCCTCGACCGCCGCCCCTCCCGCGAGCGGGCCCTCGCCGCCGCGATGATCCTGGCCCGCATCCTGGATCCCCGCTCCAAGCTGGCCACCGCCCGCTCCCTGCGCAGCGAGACCCTGACCCATACGCTGGGCGAGGAACTCGGTATCGAGGACGCCGGCGACAACGAGCTTTACCGGGCCATGGACTGGCTCCTCAGGCGCCAGGACCGCATCGAGCGCCATCTGGCTGCCCGGCACCTCGAAGACGGCGCCCTGGTGCTCTGCGACATCACCTCGGTCTACTTCGAGGGCTCGAAGTGCCCGCTGACCCGGCGCGGCTACTCCCGCGACGGCAAGCGCGGCACGCTCCAGATCGTCTTCGCCCTCCTGTGCAACCGCGAGGGCTGCCCGGTCGCCGTGGAGGTCTTCGAGGGCAACACCGCCGATCCCGGCACGCTGGGTGCCCAGCTCGATACACTGCGCAAGCGCTTCTGCCTGTCGCGCATCGTGCTGGTCGGCGACCGGGGGCTGCTCACCGATGCCCGCATCCGCGAAGAGGTCGAGCCCGCGGGGCTGGGGTGGATCAAGGCGCTACGCGCTCCGGCGATCCGCAAGCTGGCCAGCGAGGGCAACCTGCAGCCGTCGCTCTTCGACGAACGGGATCTGGCCGAGATCACCGCACCCGAGCTGTATCCCGGCGAGCGCCTGGTGGTGTGCCGCAATCCGCTGCTGGCAGCCGAGCGGGCACGCAAGCGCCTGGAGCTGCTCGCCGCCACCGAAGGCGAGCTCGACAAGGTCGTGGCGGCCACCCGGCGCGAGAACAAGCCCCTGCAGGGCAAGGACAGGATCGCCGTGCGCGCCGACCGGGCACTTCGCCGCTACAGGGTCGGCAAGCACTTCGACACCGAGAGTACCGACGACGGCTTCTCCTACACGCGCAACGACGGGTGCATCGCCGAAGAGGCCGCCCTCGACGGCATCTACATCATCCGCACCAGCGTGCCGGCCGAGGAACTTGCGGCCCAAGAGGCGGTCCGGTCCTACAAGGGGCTGAGCCGCATCGAACGGGCGTTTCGCAGCTACAAGACCGTGGATCTCAAGGTGCGTCCGGTCCACCACCGCCTCGAAGGCCGGGTCCGGGCTCACGTCTTCCTCTGCATGCTCGCCTACTACGTCGAGTGGCACATGCGCCGTGCGCTGGCACCGCTTCTGTTCGACGACGACGATCCCGCCGCGGCCACGCGATCCTCACCTGTCGCACCCGCCCGCACCTCTCCCGCCGCACGCGCCAAGGCCGGCAGCAAACGCACCCCGGAGGGTCTTGCCGTCCACAGCTTCCAGACGCTCATGGCCGACCTCGCCACCCTGACCCGCAACCGCGTTCAGCCTGCCGCCAAGGGGGCGATGGCCGCCGATGTGCTCGCCAGCCCCACCCCGCTCCAGGCCGAAGCCTTCCGTCTCCTCGAAGTCCGCCCATGGCCCGTACCCAGTAGCGTACACCCCCGGATCGCAGCTATGTCGCAGCGCCACAACAGCTTGCCCCGATATCACGCGTCGAAGTGAGGGTTAACAGCCGGGCGGCACCTCGGCGGCGACGAGTCCCTTGTCTTGGTCCACGAGGGGGGCTGTGTAGCGGCCGGAAAAGCAGGCGTCGCAGAAGGGGCCGGACTCCTCGACCGCTCCGAGCATTCCCTCGAGCGAGAGGTAGCCGAGGGAGGTGACCTCGAGGACCTCGGCGATCTCCTCGACCGTTCTCGATGCGCCGAGCAGCTCCTCGTGCGAGGGCATATCGATCCCGTAGAAGCAGGGGAACTTCACGGGCGGACTCGCGATGCGCAGGTGCACCTCCCTCGCGTCGGCCTCCCTGAGGAACTTGACGAGCGAGGTCGAGGTCGTGCCCCGGACGAGCGAATCGTCCACCACGACGACGCGGCGGTCCCGCACGATGTCCCGCACCGGATTGTACTTGATCCTGGCGCCGAAGTCTCGGTCCGCTTGGGAGGGACGGATGAAGGTGCGTCCCACGTAGTGATTCCTGAGGAGCCCGTGTTCGAATGGCGTCCGGCTCTCCTCGGCGAACCCGAGCGCGGCCGAATTCGCCGAATCGGGGACGGAGATGACGCAGTCGGCCTCCGCCGGCTGTTCCCTCGCCAGCTGCCGCCCGAAGGCCTTTCGGGCTCGATCCACGGGTACACCCCAGATGTGGGAGTCGGGCCGGGCGAAGTAGACGAGCTCGAAGACGCAGGGTGAGATCTCCTCGGCGGGCGACGGCTCCCCGAGCGGTTCGATCTCTCCGCCCCGCAGACGAAGGAGCTCGCCCGGCCGTATGTCGCGGAGGTACTCGGCCGAGATGATGTCGAGCGCGCACGTCTCGGAGGCCACGACATGGCCGCCCCCGAGTCGTCCGAGAACGAGGGGGCGAAATCCGCGGGGATCGACGCTCGCATACAACGTGTCACGGACGGAGATGACGACGGAGTAGGCCCCCTCGAGCCGGGTGAGCGCCTCCCTGATCTGCGTCTCGACCGTCTCCTGGCGCGAGCGCGCGATCAGGTGAACGATCACCTCCGAGTCCGAGGTCGTCTGGAAGAGGGAGCCCTCCTCGACGAGCGCCTCACGGAGTTCCTGCGCATTCGTGAGGTTCCCGTTGTGGGCGATCGAGAGGTCGCCACGGGCATACCGGACGACGATCGGCTGCGCGTTCTGGCGCCGGCTGCCCCCGGCGGTCGAGTAGCGGACGTGGCCGACGGCGCTGGTTCCGGACAGCGCGTTCAGGTCACCGGCGGAGAAGGCGTCCGCCACGAGTCCCGTTCCCTTGCGCACCCGGGCCGTGCCCTCGGCATCGATGACGCAGATGCCTGCCGACTCCTGGCCGCGGTGCTGGAGGGCGTAGAGTCCGAGGAAGGAGAGCTCGGCCACGCCCTCCACCCCCGTCACGCCGAAGACCCCGCACTCCTCCCGCGGGAGTTCCTCGAAGGTCGATGTCAGGACGTCGCGGGCCGCTCGCCCGGGGAAGGTGGGTAGCTCTCTCATGGCCGACTGGCGTCCATGGTCGAAGGGATCGCTTCTCGATACCGGCGGGCGAGCTCCTCGGATTCGACCCGAATGAATCCTAGGGGTGAGACCACCGAGAAGATACCCGAGCGCTCCCGGACCGTGCCGAGGAGGGTGGCGGGAACGCGGTGGGCTCGCGCCACACGGAGGCAGCGCTCTGCGTCCCCGGGGGCGCACGACACGACGACCCGCCCCTGGCTCTCTCCGAAGAAGAGAGCCACCGGGGCCCTGTCGTCATTGATCTCGATCTCGATCCCGAAGGGGCCGTCGACGTTGCCGAACGCCGATTCGGCAAGCGCGCACGCGAGTCCCCCCTCCGAGCAGTCGTGCGCGGAACGGATGAGCCTGTCGGTGTGGAGCGCGAGAACTGTCCGCTGCAGCTGGCGCTCCGCCTCGAGGTCCACGGCGGGGGGCGTTCCCCCGGTCTTCCCCTCCCGGTGGTACACGTACTCCGATCCGCCGATCTCCTCTCTCGTCTCGCCGAGAAGGAGGATCGCGTCGCCCGGCCGCCGAAAGGCGTGGCGGAGCGCGCTCGCCACATCGTCGATGACCCCGACCATCCCGATGACCGGGGTCGGCAGGACGGGTCTACCGCCCGTCTCGTTGTAGAGCGATACGTTCCCGCCCGTTACCGGGGTCTCGAAGTAGGCGCACGCCTCCGCCATCCCCAGGACCGACTCCCGGAGGTGGAAGTAGGTCTCCGGCCTGAGCGGGCTCCCGAAGTTCAGGCAGTTCGTCACGGCACGCGGCACCGCGCCCGTGCAAACGATGTTTCTGGCCGCCTCCGCCACCGCAGCCTTTGCCCCCTCGCGGGGGCTCAGGTACGTGTAGCGGCCGTTCGAATCCGTCGTGGCGGCAACCCCGCGGCCGCTCCCGCCGATCCTTAGCACACCTGCATCCCCCCCCGGGCCGACGACAGTGTCCGTCCGGACCGTCGTGTCGTACTGTTCGTAGATCCACGCCTTGGAGGCGATGTTCGGCGACGCCGCGAGCTCGAGGAGCTCCGGTGTCAGGTCGCCCTCCCTCTCGAGGAGGTGGCTGAGGTCGAGGGCCCGGAGCTCGGCCACGGCCGGATCCTCCCGCCCGTCACGCTCGTAGGTGGGACACCCCTCCGTCAGGGGGAGCGCCGGGATGTCCGCGACCACCTCACCCTCCTCGAGAACCCGGAAGCGGCCGTCATCGGTCACCCGGCCGATGCTCTCCGCCCTGAGCTCCCACTTCTCGAGGATTTCGCTCACTCGGCTCTCCCGGCCCCTCTTCGCAACGACGAGCATCCGCTCCTGCGACTCGGAGAGGAGGATCTCGTACGGCGTCATCCCCTCCTCCCTGACCGGCACCCTCGAGACATCCAGCTCGACGCCACTTCCGCTCCGGCCCGCCATCTCCGTGGCGGAGGAGGTGAGGCCCGCAGCCCCCATGTCTTGGATCCCTACGATGTGACCGCTCCCGATGAGCTCGAGGGACGCCTCGAGGAGGAGCTTCTCGGTGAAGGGATCTCCGACCTGCACCCGGGGTCGGCTGGCCTCGTCGCCGTCTTCGGAAAGTTCCTCGGAGGCGAAGGTAGCACCGTGAATCCCGTCGCGTCCGGTCCGCGCCCCGACGGCCATGAGGACGTTGCCCACCCCCGAGGCCTCGCCCCGGATCATCTCGTCCGAGCGCATGATCCCGAGGCACATCGCGTTGACGAGGGGATTGTCCTCGTAGGCGCGGTCGAAGAAGACCTCTCCCCCGATGTTCGGGACCCCCACGCAGTTCCCGTAGTCCCCGATTCCCCGGACGACGCCCGAGAAGAGGTAGCGGACCCGGGGCGAGTCCAGGTCGCCGAAGCGGAGGGAATCCAGAACCGCGACCGGGCGGGCCCCCATCGTGAAGATGTCCCTCAGGATACCCCCGACGCCGGTGGCCGCCCCCTGGTACGGCTCTACGGCCGAGGGGTGGTTGTGCGACTCGATCTTGAAGGCGAGGGCGAGTCCGTCTCCGACCTCGATGACGCCCGCATTCTCCCCGGGGCCCTGGAGGACCCACGGAGCCCAAGTGGGAAGGAGCTTGAGCAGGCGCTTCGAGTTCTTGTATCCGCAGTGCTCGGACCACATCGCGGAGAAGATGCCGAGCTCGGTGAAGCTGGGCGCCCGGCCGAGGATCTCGAGGATCTTCCCGTACTCATCCTCGGAGATCCCGTGCTCGGCCACGAGCACCGGCGTGACGACGGGATCGCCGGGGCGCCCGCCGGACGCCACGGTTCGCGCGTTCAAGTGAGAGTTCCTCCGAAAGACGAGGCCATCGATTCGAACAGGCCGCGTCCGTCGACGGAGCCGAGGAGGAGCTCGATGGCCCTCTCCGGGTGGGGCATGAGCCCGAGGACGTTGCGGCCCGCCCCGAGGATCCCCGCGACGGCGCGCACCGACCCGTTCGGGTTCGCTTCCGGCGCGCGCTCGCCGCCGGCGTTTACGTACCGGAAGACGACGCGGTCCTCAGCCTCGAGTTCGTCGAGCACACCCGGGTCCGCGTAGTAGTTCCCCTGGCCGTGCGCGATTGGCATCCGGAGCACCTGTCCGGGGCGATACGAGGCGCTAAAGGGGGTGTCAGTCGATTCCACCCGAAGGTGGACGTCGTGGCTCCGGAAGCGGAGCGTGTCGTTTCGGCGGAGTGTCCCCGGGAGGAGCCCGCTCTCGCAGAGGACCTGAAACCCGTTACAGATCCCGGCGACGAGTCCCCCCGCCTTCGCGAAGGCGATGACGGCGGCCATGACGGGCGAGAAGCGGGCGATCGCGCCCGCTCGGAGGTAGTCGCCGTGGGCGAAGCCTCCGGGGAGGACGACGGCGTCGACGGCTCCGAGCGACGCCTCCCGGTGCCAGACGACCTCCGGTTCGAGGTCGGGGACGAGCTCCAGTGCCCGGCAGCAGTCGTAGTCGCAGTTGGAGCCCGGGAAGGTGACGACCGCGACCCTCACACCCCGTCGCCTCCGGCGCGGCTCGCGGCTTCCCCCCGGAGCTCCACACGATAGTCCTCCGTGACCGGGTTCGCGAGGAGCTTCCTGCACATTTCCCCGGCCCGTTCGGTGGCCTCGTCCCCACTGTCGGCCTCGAGCACGAGATCGATGATCCTGCCGATCCTCACCTCCGACGTCCCGGCGAACCCGAGCGACTGGAGCGCGTTTCGTACGGCGCTCCCCTCTGGGTCGAGCAGACCGGGCCGGGACCGGACGCTCACGTTCACCTGGTAGCGCATCAATCGGTATCCCCTCTCTTCCCGCCTGTGGTCGAGTGCGAATCGTCCATCGGGCCTTCCCCCGGGACCGCCTCGGAGGAAGGATAACGAATCGGCGCGATGTCCCTGTAGTCGACGGCCCGGATCTCCGCGTCCCCCTCGTCCGCCTCCTCCTCGTCGAGGAGCGGATCCTGGTCGGGGAGCCGGTCGAGGAGGCCGAGGAATGTACTTCGGGCGACGCCCCAGAGGGTGTAGGCGCAAAGCACCGGGAAGATCGCGTACTCCGGGGCCGAGAGCGCCGTCCCGGCCCAGACGGCGAGCAGTAGCGATACGACGGTTGCCGCCGGGGTTCTGAGCGAGAGGCGGGGAACGACCGGGTAGGGGATGTGGCTCAGCATCAGCGCGGCCAGGACGACCATGAGGATCCCGATCGTCTGGGCCGAGGGAGCGCCGCCAAGGATGGGCGAGAGGGCGTCGGCGGTGAAGAAGGGGAAGACGGTTGCGAGAATCATCCCCGCCGTAGGCGAGGGGAGGCCGTGGAAGTAGCGCTTCGCGTGCCCGCCCTGCTCCACGTTGTAGCGCGCGAGACGCACCACGACGGCCGTCACGTAGAGGAAGGAGAGGATCCAGCTCCACGTCTGGTCGGCGAAGAAGAGGGTGTAGGCGAGAACACCCGGGGCGACGCCGAAGGAGATCGCGTCCACGAGCGAGTCGAGCTCCGCGCCGAACCTGGAACCCGTTGCCGTGAAGCGGGCGATCCGGCCGTCGAGCATGTCGAGTATCGCGGCGAAGACGATGGACCACGAGGCCGTCTCGAACTCCCCCCGGTACGCCGACACCATCGCGTAGATCCCGAGAAAGAGGTTGCCGAGGGTAAAGGCGGATGGGAGGATGATGATCCCGCGCTGGAGTCTCGCCCGCTTCGGGCGCACGCGCCGGATCACCGCCCGCCCGCCCGCGTCGGCTCCGAGGGAGGCGGCTCGTAGGCGTCGAGCTCGATGCCGGTGAGGCGCCGGAAGATCTCTAGGTACCGCTCGGTCGCGGCCTCGACCACGGCCGGGTCGAGGGGTGGTGGCGGTGGGGTCCGGTCCCACTTCGGGAGGGCGTGGAGCCAGTCTCGGATCGGCTGCTTGTCGAGCGAGGGGGGCGTCGCGCCGAGCCGCCAGCTTTCGGCCGGCCAGTAGCGCGAGGAGTCGGGCGTCAGCACCTCGTCGATGAGGAGGAGCTCGCCCTCCTCCGACTCCCCGAACTCGAACTTCGTGTCGGCGAGGAGGATGCCCTTCGAGGCGGCCTCGCTGCGGCCGAACCCGTAGATCTCGAGCGAGAGCTCGCGAAGCCGTTCGGCGCGTGCCCTTCCCACCCCGTCCACCACGCCGGAGAAGGCGATATTCTCGTCGTGGCCGTTGTCCACCTTTGTCGCCGGCGAGAAGATCGGAGGCGCGAGCTCCTGGCTCTGCTTCAGTCCGGCGGGGAGAGGCTCGTCCGCGAGCGTTCCCGCCGCCTCGTATTCCCGCCACGCCGAACCCGAGAGGTAGCCGCGGACGACGCACTCGATCGGGAGCGGCCGCGTGCGCCGGACGAGAAGCGAGCGCCGGGCCCAGTCGCCGCCGGCACCAGCGAGGGCCGGGACGCGGCGCAGGATCTCCTCGGGCCTCGCCGCGACGAGGTGGTGATCGATCGAGTCGCCGAGTTGCTCGAGCCACCAGGCCGTCAGGAGGGTGAGGACTTCGCCCTTCCGGGGGACGGGCTCGGACATGACGACATCGAAGGCCGAGACCCGGTCGGAGGCCACCATGAGGAGGAGACCGGGGCCCGCCTCGTACATCTCCCGCACCTTCCCGCGGTGAAGGAGGGGGAGGGGGAGCTCGGTGCGGAAGATCGGCGGGTGGCGTGAGGTGGACTCAGACACGGACATCCGGTGCTCCTGCGATACGGTCGGCCTCGGCTTCGAGGCGCTCCAAGATGGGCTCGACCCACTCGGCAAGGAAGCGGTCGACCTGCTCTGGTGCACGCCCGACGAAGCGTGCGGGCTCGAGGAAGGTGCGGAGCGTCTGCTCGTCGGTCCTGAAGGCCCGATCCCCCGCGATGCGGCTCAGGAGATCATTCGGCTCGCCCCTCCGGATCCGCCGGGAGGCGGCGAGGGCGTGGCGGCGGATCTTCTCGTGAAGCTCCTGCCGGTCGCCCCCCTCCTCGACGGCGCGCATGAGGACGGCCTCGGTACCGATGAAGGGGAGGTGCTCCTCGAGATTCCTCTCGATGATGGCGGGCTGGACGGTGAGCCTCGAGGCGATGTCCTCCGCGAGGACGAGCGCGCCGTCCAGCGTCAGAAAGGCGTCCGGGAGCGAGAGACGGCGGTTCGCCGAATCGTCGAGGGTGCGCTCCATCCACTGCGTAGCGGCTGTCATCGCCGGATCGAGCGAGAGGGTGATCACGTGCCTCGCGAGGGCGCAAATCCTCTCGGCCCGCATGGGATTTCGCTTGTACGGCATCGCCGAAGATCCGATCTGCTCCCGCTCGAAGGGTTCCTCCACCTCCCTCAGGTGGGAGAGGAGCCTCAGGTCGTGTCCGAAGCGGGAGAGGGAGGCTGCCACGCCGGCGAGGGCGCCGGCTACGCTCGCGTCGACCTTGCGCGGGTACGTCTGGCCGATGGCCCCGTAGCTTTCTTCGAAGCCCATCCGCGCCGAGACCCTGCGGTCGAGCTCCTCGACCTTGCCGTGATCCCCCCGGAAGAGCTCGAGGAAGGAGGCCTGGGTTCCCGTCGTGCCCCGCACGCCCCGGAAACGGAGGCGGCCGAGCCGGAAGTCGAGCTCCTCGACGTCGAGCGCGAGGTCCTGCGCCCAGAGCGTCGCCCGCTTCCCGACCGTCGTCGGCTGTGCCGGCTGAAAGTGCGTGTAGCCGAGGGTGGGGAGGTCGCGGTGCCGGCGGGCGAAGTCCCTGAGGGCACGAAGCGTGCGGACGACCCGCGCCCGGATCAGGGTGAGCGCATCGCGCGTGAGAATCAGGTCCGCGTTGTCGGATATGAAGGCGGAGGTGGCACCCAGGTGAATGATCCCACGGGCCGCGGGCGCGACGTCGCCGTACAGGTGCACGTGGGCCATGACGTCGTGGCGAAAGCGGCGTTCGTACTCTGCCGCCTGATCCAGATCGAGGATGTCGAGCCCGCCGCGCATCTCGCTGATCGCCCCGTCCGGGATCGGGAGGCCGAGCTCCTCCTCGGATTCGGCGAGCGCGAGCCACAGGCGGCGCCACGTGCCGAAGCGGCGGCCCGGAGAGAAGATCCGCTGCATCTCCGCCGAGGCGTACCGCCCGCTCAGCGGATGGTCATAGCGGTCGAGCGTCTCAGGCATCCGGCGGCGGGCGCCCGGGGAGGGGAAGGGGTCCTGGCCTCATCGGCCGAGGACGAAGTCGCGGGCCGCATACCCGCGGTTTCGCTCGAAGTAGAGCCGGACGCGCGAACCGGCGGGCATCTGGTCGAGGAGCCCGGAGAGGTCTTCCGCTCCCTGGATCCCGCGGTTGTTCAGCTGCACGATCACGTCCCCCTCGAGGAGGCCTAGAACCCGCTTGAGCTCCGGGGAGATCCCCGTCACGAGTTCCCCCCGTGCAGACTCCACCCCCCGCTCGGCCCGAATCGGCTCGGTGAGGGTGACGAGTTCGAGCTCCTCGAAGACGGTGACGCGCTCCGCACGCAGCGAGGGGAGCTCCTTGAGGGTGAGGCGGATCTCCCGGCTCTGGCCCTCGACGGCGAGCGAGACGGTGTCACCTGCCCGCAGATCCAGGAGAGCGGCTTCGAAGTCGAGGGGGCTCACCATCCTCCTTCCCGTCGATGTGGACGGGACGGTCGCCCGCACGGATTCCCGCCAACGCCGCGGGAGAGCCCCCCGAGGTCGTGGAGACGAGGACGCCCCGCGTCCGGCCGAAGGAATCGGCCTGCTCAGGCTCGACCTCGAGCCCGAGCCACGCACGCCGAACCTCCCCGTAGCGGATCAGGTCGTCGGCGATTCGGAGCACCCGCTCGATGGGGATGGCAAACCCCATCCCCTCGCTTCCCCCGCCCCGGGAGAAGATCGAGGCATTCATCCCGATGACCTCGCCGAGTGCGTTGACGAGCGGGCCGCCGGAGTTGCCCGGGTTGATCGCTGCGTCCGTCTGGATCATCCCCAGGTAGAAGCCGGCCTCGTCGCCGGCGGGGACAATGTGCCGCCCGACGGCCGACACGACGCCGACCGTCACGGTGGGCTCGGGGTTCGATAGCATGTTCCCGAAGGGGTTTCCAAGGGCGATGACCCACTCCCCGATCCGAAGGTCCCCCGTCTGGCCGATCGCGACGCCCGCAAGTCCGCTCTCGTCCACCTCGAGGACGGCCACATCCGTCGTCTCGTCCGCCCCCGTGAGCACGGCCTCCGCGCTTCGGCCGTCGGGGAAGGTGACGAGGATCTCTGCGGCGCCCGCGACGACGTGGGCATTCGTCAGGATCACGCCGTCTTCCCGGATCACGAAGCCCGAACCGAGCGAGGGCACGAGTCTCGAGGTGGTTCGGCCCCCGAAGCCGAAGGATCCGAAGGGGAAGAAGTCGTCCCAGTAGGGGTCGCGCGTTCGTACCCTCTCCGTCCTCAGGACATTCACGGCGACGACGGCCCGCGAGACGCGCTCGGAGGCCCGGACGACGGCCGTCTCCCGGCTGCGGGCAAGGTCCTGGCCCGGACCGGCACCTTCCCGGGTCTGGAGGAGGGACGCCGGCTTGCTCGGCCCGGTGTCCGCGGCCGCCCCGAGCGGAGCCGACTCGCCCTCGTCGGTCGTGCCGAGGGCGCTCGCGGCGAGCTCACCCGGGTTCTCGCACCCGGCGAGAAGGAGAAGGGCGAGGGACAGCCAGCCGGCGGCCCGGAGCGCCAACGGGCGGCCACGTCTCAGGAGTGAGCCTCGTTCCATAGCCGTCGCGGTTTCTCAGATCTCCT
The DNA here is from genome assembly GCA_965218255.1 of Longimicrobiales bacterium. GTDB lineage: Bacteria > Gemmatimonadota > Gemmatimonadetes > Longimicrobiales > Gaopeijiaceae > JAAXGI01. The sequence continues at coordinate 644,812 of CBDCKJ010000002.1, forward strand.
TGTCGACGGAGGCCCAGTCCGCGAGGAAGGCCTCCAGCCCGCTGTCGGTCAGCGGGTGGCGCATGCACCGATAGAGGACCGAGGGGGGGACGGTCGCACAGTCGGCCCCGATCCGCATCGCTTCGAGTACGTGGCCGGGGTGGCGAACGGAAGCGGCGAGGATCTCCGTCTCGACTTCGTACTCGTCGTATATCTGCCGAATATCGCTCACGACCTCCATCCCGTCATGGCCGATGTCATCGAGGCGGCCGACGAATGGGGAGATGTAGCTTGCGCCCGCCTTCGCGGCGAGGAGCGCCTGCGTGGCGGAGAAGCAGAGGGTGACGTTGACCGGGATGCCCTCGTTCCGCAGCCGCCGGCACGCTGTGAGGCCCGCCTCGGTGAGGGGGACCTTCACGACGATATTCTCGTGGAGGCGCGCTAGGCGGCGTCCCTCGCCGACCATCCCCGCCGCATCGACCGCGACGACCTCGGCGGAGACGGGCCCGTCCACAAGGCTGCAGATCTCGAGGAAGATCTCCTCCGGGCTCCTCTCGCCCGCGGTCTTCGCGAGGAGGGAGGGATTCGTCGTGATCCCGTCGATCAGGTCCGCCTCGGCGGCACGTGCGATCTCTATGGTGTCGGCTGTGTCCAGGAAGATCTGCATTCCGCGTCGGGATCCGTGGTGGTAGGGTCTCGGTCGGGATCGTCTCCGAGCCGCTCGGGAGGGTACTCCACACGTGCCAGGAAGAGCCCTTCGGGCGGTGCCGGCGGGGATGTCCGAAACGGAGTATCCGGGTCGTCGAGCATTTCGGCCATCTCGTCGATCCGTCGCCGTCCGCGGGAGATGTCGACCATCGTGCCGACGAGGTAGCGTACCATCCGGTGCAGGTAGCGGTCCGCCTCGATCTGAAAGCGGTACCCGATCGGGTCCCAGGGTGTCCACCTCGCCTCCGTCACCTCGCAGATCTCGCCGCGCTGCGGCTGCCCCGCCTTGGCGAATCTCCGGAAGGAACGGCGGCCCGGTATTATCCGGGCGGCCTCACGCAGGCGCTCTGGATCTATGGTTGCTCTCGAGACATCCCAGCACCAGCGGGATCGGAATGGGGAGGCGGCTTCCGGCGCTACCCCCAGTCGGTACTCGTAGGCGCGCGCAGTCGGGTGGAACCTGGGGTGGAAGTCGTCCGGGACCCGCCGGACCTCGCGAAGCCAGACTTCGGCGGGGAGGAGAGCGTTCATTGATCGGCGGAGCTCCCCGGCGGACCACGCCGCCGGGACGTCCACGGCCGCGGCCTGACCGAGGGCGTGGACGCCGGCGTCCGTGCGTCCGGATCCGGTGACGGCGCGGTGCTCGCCGGTGATCGTCCAGAGCACCCGTTCGAGTTCCTCCTGCACCGTCGGCCGGGCGCGTTGGAGCTGCCAGCCCTGGTACGGGGCGCCGTCGTAGTGGAGAAGGAGCAGGTAGCGTCGGAAGTTGTTCAAGGTCGCTGAGCCCAGGCGAGAGGAGCGCCCGGGGGTGTCGACTCGATCGCGCCGGGACCCTCCCTGCACGACTTCTCCCCCACGCCCCCACCGCCCGCGCCGCGGTTGTGCCGTCCCCGTCGGTGAGGAAGATAACGGGTTTCCCTTCGATCCGGACTCGCGCTCCGTCGCGGCACGCAGAACCTCCGGGGCCGGGGCCCGGAAGTTGCACTCAGGCGCGGCTCCTCGCCCGAGATCGGGCGGTGCCCGACGGAGGAAGCTCCTCGTGGCGCCGCCCGTTGGATGAGCGAAATGCGCGATGCTCGACCGTCGCCAAGAGCCGCCGGCTCCCATTCCGACCCGTTCCCGGCAGGCTCGAAGAGTATGAGATTGAACGCCGTTGCAGCGCAGTGCGCGGTCTCTTGCCCTCGCGAGCCGAATCGCCGGAGCGACCGGTCAGGGGGTGACGCTCCTGTTGCGCCCTCACTATACTCTGTAAACTAGAGCGACTCTCAAAAACAGAATGACTTGGTCATCTAGAGCCTGTACGATGCCAGGCTGCATGACGGGCAGCTCCAGGAAGACATGGATCGTCACGTGAAACCGAACGTCGGGTGGGGGCGGAGCTTCGCGCGTGACTCTGGCGGCGAACCGTGGATAGCAACGGATAGAGTCGGTGCTCGCCCCGGGCTCTGGCCGCCTTCATCTCGCAATCGTCGATGATGCCCCGAGTCCTGGGATGGCCGAGGCCGACCGTGATCCTCCGTCGCCTCATGAACTGTCCGCACGTTACGGGGACGCGGATGGCCGGTGCGGCCCTCGTCCTCTCCCTATCGCTGGCAGTCCCGGGTCCCGTTCTCGCGCAGGCGGGATCGCTGCAGGGGCGGGTTCGCGACGAGCAGGGCGGAACGGTCGAGGGCGCGACCGTTGTGGCCCGGACCTCTGCGGGAGGGGACATCCTCGCATCGACGGCCACCGACGCCCTCGGTTACTTTCGCTTCGACGGGCTCCGAGTCGGGCCCGTATTCGCGGAAGTGCGCCGATTGGGCTTCGCCGACCGCACGGCCGAGGTCGTCGTGCGGGAGGACGAGGTCGCGACCGTGGCGATCGAGCTTGCCGTTCAGGCGCTGGAGGTGGCGGGGGTCACGGCGGATGCCGCGCGCTCGCGTGCCGAGACGGCATTTGTCGAGGAGGCGGGCCTCACGGTACGTGCGATCGAGGCCGCGCGGCTTCGGACGCTTCCGGGTCTCATCGAGCCCGATCCCCTTCGTGCAGCCGAGACGCTCCCGGGTGTCGTGACCACCTCGGATTTCTCCGCCGCCTTCAATGTCCGGGGAGGATCCGCCGATCAGAATCTGATCCTCCTCGATGGTCTGCCCGTGTTCAATCCCGCCCACCTGGGCGGCCTCGTTTCGGTCTTCAACGCGGACATGATACGGGGTGCGACGCTCCGTTCCGGGGGCTTTCCGGCCGAGTACGGTGGGAGGGTGTCGTCGGTTCTCGAGGTGGACAGCGACCCGGGTGACGGAACGTTCGGTATCGACGGGGCGCTCTCGCTGCTCACCGGCCGCCTCGCGGTAGGGGGAGGTCTCTCCGAGGGAGCGAAGGGTGCGGTCGGACTTCGGGACGCGAGGTGGCGGGTCTCGGGCCGGCAGTCCTACTTCCACACGCTGCTGGCGCCCTTCGTGGACGTTCCCTACCGGCTGGGCGACGTCCAGGTGGCATTCGAGGGCTGGACCCGAGGGGGGGACCGCGTCTCGCTTTCAGGCTACACCGGCGGAGACGTCCTGGACCTCGCGGGCTCCGAGAGCTTTCCCCTCCGGGTCGACTGGAAGTGGGGCAACGACGTCGTCGGCGGGCGCTGGATACATCTGCGGCCGGGAGGGGCGGTCCTCGATGCAAGGGTGGGCTTCTCTCGCTTCTCGACCGGCCTCGTTCTCTCGGACTTCGGCGACACCGACCTCGCGTCGGAGATCTCGCAGACGACCCTCGGGATCGACTGGGAGCACCATCCTGCGGCGCATCTGGTCACGAAGGTCGGGGTCGAGGGGAGGCGCTCGAGCTACGAGAATCGCTTCCTGAGCGGCGGTACGGAGTTCATCGGGGGTGATGGGAGCGGGTGGGGTGTGGCCGGATACGCGCAACTCCTCTGGACGCCGGCGGAGGCGTGGCTCGTCGAGCCCGGCGTCCGGGTGGACGGGTGGTACCCGGGGGCGTGGCAGCCAGCCGTCGAGCTCTCCCCGCGCCTCTCCGTCAAGCGGTTCGTGGCGGGAGGCGTCGCGGCGGTGAAGGCCTCTGTGGGTCGGTTCACCCAGTTCCTTCACTCGATCCGCGACGAGGAACTCCCCCTCGGTCTCGACCTCTGGGTGCTCACCGGCCCGCAAGCGCCTCACCTCGTGTCCGATCAGCTCCAGGGAGGGCTCGAGTTGAGCCCCGGCAATGGCTGGCTCTACTCGGTCGAGGGTTACGTGCGCGACTTCGGCGGGGTGATCACGACGAACTTCGCGGACGACCCCAACGATGAACTGGACAACTATGTGTCCGGCCGAGGCTACTCGTACGGCATCGACGCCCTGGTCGAGCGCTCCGTTGGCGAGACGACCGGCTGGCTGGCGATCGGTTGGCTGCGGACGTACCGGAGCTTCCCCGACTTCGCCACCGGTCTCGATCCGGCCCCGGAAGTGGGGTATCCGCCAATCTTCGACCGGCGCTGGGACGTCGACCTCGTGCTCTCTCGGAGCTTCGGCGATCGTACGGAAGTGGGCTTTCGCTGGAACCTCGGAACCGGGCTGCCCTTCACGCGTCCCGTCGGCGTGTACCCGCACCTCTCTCCGCGGGTGACGTCCGGTCTCCTGGAGTGGGAGATCGAACCTCCCGATGAGGAGGGGGACGCCCCGGACGGGGGTCCCCTGGGCGTCCTCCTCGGACCCATGAACGGGGCCCGCTATCCCCTCTACCACCGCTTGGATGTCAGCGTCCGGAGGCGCTACGACCTGAGCTGGGGCACGATCACCGCATACCTGAGTGTGCTGAACACCTACAACCGGAAGAATGTCCTCTTCTACGTCTTCGAGTACGACCGCGACCCGTCCGCGCGAAGCGGGTACTCGATGTTTCCACTGCTTCCGACCTTCGGTGCGGAGGTGAGCTTCCGGTGACGGGCGGCGGGGCGGGAAGGGTCGTGCGCGGGCGTGCGGAGTTCGCGCGGCGGTGGCCGGCATCGGCGAGCCTCGCTCCGTTCCTCTGGCTCCTCTCCGCATGCGACCTCGGCCTCGTGACCCTCGCGGAGTCCGAGGACTACCTCCTCGCCGAGATCTATCTCGAGGTACCGGAGGCTGGCGCCCCCGCGCGGGCCAGCGCGTTCATTCACCGTACTTTGGGTGCCAGCCGGTCCGGTGTTCTCCCGGAGACGAGCGTCACGCTCACGGCAGGGGGCCGGTCCGTGCGTCTCGCCGAGACAGCGGGGGCCAGTTCGTGCCTCGACTCGCTCGCCCTCGGCGAGGTTTCGGGACGATGCTTTCATGAGCCCCGGCTGCCCCCCGAGTTCGCGACGTCCGGCACGGTCGTCGAGGCCCGCGTCGAGGCCGGCGGCTTCGGAACCCTCACCGGTGCGACGAGTCTGCCCGGTGAGTTCGTTCTCCTGGCTCCGGAGGCCGGGACCGAGTCGTGCATCCTCGGCGCGGACGAGACGCTCGAGATCCGGTGGACCCGCGCCGAGGGGGCTTGGGCCTACGTCGGCGAGAGCCTCATCTCGGGACTTCCCGGGGTACTCGCCTCGCGCGGGAGCGAGGCGACGCTCGACGAGGACCCTCTGCGGCTTCTGGGACTGTCGATCTCCGCCGCGGACACGACCATGGCCTTCCCCGGCGAGTTCGGACTCTTCGACCGGTTCGGTCTAGAGCGCGAGGTAGCCGTCCTCCTCCAGGAGGGGCTTCCGGAGAGCACGTCCGCCGAGGTATCGATCGCGGCCGTGGACCGGAATTACGTGAACTGGGTGCGGGGTGGGAGCTTCAATTCCTCCGGCACCGTCCGCGTGCCGAGTCTCCGGGGCGAGAGGGGGAGCGGCGTCTTCGCCTCTTACGTCAGCAAGGGGTTCAGGGTGCTGACGGTGGAGGCCGAAGGGGTCGCGGCGTGTTGAGCTCCGCTGCCCGGCCCTTCCCCATGGTTGGTGGCCAGCTGGCTCGCAGCATCCTTCTTCCGGCCGCTGTGCGCCTTCCACGCCGCTTCTCCCGTCGCGATCTTCCATTCCCTCTCGACATTAGGACGGGAAGGAGCTCGGGAGGGCAGCTCTAACCGGGCGCACGTGGGGCGCCGACGAGCGGATGGCAGGCAAGACGCCGGTCGGCGGCGAGCAGTTCGAGACCCTCCTCCCGAGCCTGGACGAGCAGCAGTTCGTCGAGCGGGTCCCTGTGATCGAGCGGTGGCTCAAGCGCCTGCGCGACACGGGTGATCGTCATCGGCGGAAATGACCATAGGCAGGCCGGCTGCCCTTGCAGATTGTCTGGGCGACGGTTTGGAGGTGACCCGCGGGTGCCCGTTTTGGCCGACAGAGTTGGCAGAGTGGAAAGGAGCGTTCTCGGAGTCGGGCCGCCAGGGCCTGAAACGACGGCGCGGCCTGCGGAGCCGGATCCCCTCCGTTGCCGGTGGGCACGGCACCGCTTCTCTTTGGTCGCGGCCTCTCGTGCCCTTGCCGGGTTGCCGCGGGACCGCCCCTCGAACCCTTAACGGACCACTCGAATGCATCCGGGACTCGCTCCACTGATACGCCGGCTGATCGCGCGCCGCGATCTCTCCGCTACGGAGGCCGAGGCCGCCTTCGACATCGTCATGTCGGGTGAGGCCTCACCTGTCGAGATCACCGCGCTCCTCGTAGGCCTCCGCACCAAGGGTCACGCCCCTTCGGAGGTCGCGGGCGGCGTTCGCGCCCTTCGGCGGGTGATGATCCCGGTGCCGGCACCCGAGGGAGCTGTCCTCGTGGATACCTGCGGGACCGGTGGAGGAACCGTCACCACCTTCAATATCTCCACGGCGGCGGCGATCGTGGCAGCGGCGGGGGGCGTACCTGTCGCGAAGCACGGGAACCGGTCTTTCTCATCGCAGAGTGGGAGTGCGGACGTCCTCGAGGCGCTCGGCGTCGAAATCGAGCTGTCTCCCGAGGCGATGGGAGATCTCCTCGCGCGGATCGGCATCGTCTTCATGTTCGCTCCGCTGCTCCACCCGGCGATGCGCCACGTGGGTCCGGTCCGCCGCGAACTCGCCCTCCCCACGGTCATGAACCTCCTCGGGCCGCTCACGAACCCGGCTGGCGCCCGCCGCCAGATCGTCGGGGTCTCGGAGGCGGGGCTCCTCCCCCTGATCGTGGGGGCGCTCAAGGAACTCGAGCACGAGCGGGCACTCGTCGTGCACGGCTCGCCCGGGATGGATGAGATCAGCCCGCTGGGCCCGACGCGCGTAGCCGAACTCGTTCAGGGGGAGATTCGCGAGTACGAGGTAGACCCCGAGGGCCTTGGGGTCGAAGTCGCGGACGCGGACGAGATCCGTGGGGGAAGCCCCGAGGACAATGCCCGGACCATCCTGGATGTCCTCGGGGCAAGGAAGAGGGGCGGCGCCCGCACCGCCGTTGCCATGAATGCGGGCGGCGCCCTCTACCTGGGAGGGGCCTCGGAGGATCTTCCCCAGGGAATACGGTTGGCCGAGGAACTCATCGAGTCCGGCGCGGCCCATGGGATCCTCGACCGGCTCCGGGAGGCGTCCGGCAGAGCGCGATCCTCGAAGTAGCGGTGCTCGCCGGAGACGTTCGTCGCGACGCTCCACGGTCCGGGGATGGGCGACGGGCCGCCCGGCGGCCGGGCAACGACAACGGAAGACTTCTTTCCCTGCAGGTAGCCCACGGCGAAGAGAATGCGCATTCGTTGGTTCCTCGGAGTGAGTTGGAGGGGCCGGTGCGGCGACGTGCGCCCCTGACCTAGTACCGACGTATCATGCCGACCACGATCCCCTGTATCCGTACCTGATCCGCCGCGAAGTACATCGGTTCGAGTGAGGCGTTCGCCGGCTGCAACCGGACTTGTTCACCCCCTTCGCGGTAGAGCTTCTTCACCGTGGCTGACTCTCCGCCGACCAGCGCCACGACGAGCTCTCCGTCAGCGGCCGTGTTCCGGCTGTTCACGACGATGTAGTCACCGTCCCGGATCTGCTCCTCGATCATCGAGTTCCCGCGTACCCGCAGCACATAGTGCTCTCCGCCCCTCCTCATCAGGTCGATAGGGACGAGGATTGACTCGTTCTCGACGATCGCCTCGATGGGCTGTCCGGCGGCCACTTCCCCCAGGAGAGGAAGCTCGAGCCCGGCCGGGTCGGCGCCTGCCCCGACGACTTCGATCGAGCGACTCTGGTTGAACGCCTTCCTAATATAGCCCTTCCGCTCCAGATTGCTAACATGCTCGTGTACGGTAGCCAGAGAGTTGTAGCCGAAGAAATCCGCGATCTCCTCGAAGCTCGGGGCATACCCGTGATCGGCGATGTACTCGCTCACGCGATCGAGGATTTCCTTCTGCCGCTTCGTCAGGGCCATCGTCGTCCCTCCCGCTCGCGCCCACTACCCGAACAAGAACCGAACCGAAGGATAACCGAAAGGTGCCCGAGACGCAACCCGCGACCCCGAGCATGCCAGCTGCGGAGAGGAAGCCGGACATCCTCGAGCGGATTGTGGAGACGAAGCATAGGGAGATCGCACTCCTGGCCCCGAGGGCCGGAGAGCTGGAAGCCGCGGCACGCGCCGCGCCGCGTCCTCGCGACTTCCGGCGCGCGCTCGCGCGGCCTGGGGAGGTGGATCTCGTTGCCGAGATCAAGCGCCGGTCACCGGGGGCGGGTCCTATCCGGCCGGATCTCGATCCGGCCGTCGTCGCGGCGGCGTATCAAGCCGGCGGAGCCTCCGCGCTCTCGGTCCTCACCGACCGTGAGTACTTTCACGGCTCGCTCGAGGACTTGCGGCAGGCGCGTGCGGCCGTCGACCTCCCGGTTCTTCGCAAGGACTTCCTCCTCTCTGGAGTGCAGCTCTACGAGGCCCGATCCGCGGGTGCGGACGCGGTTCTCCTCATCACGAGCATCCTCGAGGACGGGGAGCTCCGCAGGCTGAGGGTCCAGGCGGAGGAGCTCGGTATGGCTGCTCTCGTCGAGGTGCACGACGCGGCAGAGATGGCCCGTGCGCTTGCCTCTGGCGCCACGCTGGTCGGGATCAACAATCGCGACCTTCGGGACTTCACCACGCGTCTCGGCACGACGTACGAGGTGATAGGTGCGGCCGGCGATGGTGTCGTCGTGGTCTCCGAGAGCGGGATCCGGACCCGCTCGGACGTCGAGTCCCTCGGGAGGCAGGGCGTGGATGCGATCCTGGTGGGGACGACGCTCCTCAGGGCTCCCGGTCCGGGGGAGAAGGCACGGGAGCTGGCAGGGGCGGTCCGGCGAGCCCCCCGCGGGGGATGAGGATGGGCAACGTTTTTCGGTCGAGTGGACCCCAAGTCAAGATCTGTGGGTTGACGCGTGTGGAGGACGCCCGTTTTGCCGCACGTGCCGGGGCCTCCTATCTCGGTGCGGTTCTCGTGCCAGCTTCTCCCCGCTGCGTCTCTCCCGAGCGGGCCCGTGCGCTGGCGAGCACTGTTCGCCTTCCCCTCGTGGTCGTGGTCGCCGATCTCGCGGTCCGCGAGGCGGCTCGCGTGGCCGACGAGGCAGGCGCCGCCGTCATCCAGCTCCATGGGAGTGAGCCCGCGGCGGTCGTCGAGGCGCTTCGCGGGCGGGGGAGCTGGGAACTCTGGAAGGCGGTACGGGTCAGGGAGCGGGAGGATATCCTGCGTGCGGCGGACCACTACGGAGGGCTCGTCGACCTCCTCCTTCTGGATGCGTGGTCGGAGCGTGGTCTCGGCGGGACCGGGGTCTCCTTCCCGTGGGAGCTCTGGGACCCCTCGAGGGAGGGGGTGGCTGGCGGGCTTCGGATCGGGGTGGCCGGAGGCCTCTCGCCGGAGAACGTCGAGGAAGCCGTACAGCAGCTCGCGCCCGATCTGGTGGACGTGGTCTCCGGCGTCGAGCTCCGTCCCGGCGTGAAGGATCCAGGCAGGGTCGAGGCCTTCATCCGTCGCGCGTTCGCCCCGGAGCTCGAGGCTGGCGGCGAACGGACCAGGCGGGAGCGTCGGGACGAGGGGACCATGACACCGACCGCAGAGACGAAGCCCGAGGCGGGTCCGACCAGAGCCGGCGGGCTCGCGCGGCGTTTCGGAGAATTCGGGGGCCGCTACGTTCCGGAGACGCTGATCCGCGCCCTCGACGAGCTCGAAGTCGAGTACGCCCGCGCCCTCGGGGACTCCGCCTTCGAGGCGGAGCTCTCGGCGCTTCTCCGGCACTTCGTCGGGCGTCCGACGCCGCTTTACCGGGCGGAGCGTCTCGAGCAGGCGGCCGGTTGGGGCCCGATCTACCTCAAGCGGGAGGATCTGAACCACACGGGGGCTCACAAGATCAACAACACGATCGGACAGGTGCTCCTTGCGCGGCGAATGGGAAAGGAGCGGATCATCGCAGAGACCGGAGCCGGGCAGCACGGGGTCGCGACGGCAACCGCCTGCGCCCTCTTCGACATGGAGTGCGTCGTCTACATGGGTGCCGAGGACGTGGAGCGGCAGGCGCTGAATGTATTCCGGATGGAGCTTCTCGGTGCCGAGGTCCGGACCGTGGATTCGGGGACCAAGACGCTCAAGGACGCCACGAACGAGGCGATACGCGACTGGGTCACGAGCGTGGAGACGACCCACTACATCATCGGTTCAGTCGTCGGTCCGGCACCCTTTCCAAGGATCGTGCGCGACTTCCAGGCCGTGATCGGTCGGGAGGCCCGGGCGCAGCTCGAGGCCCTCGAGGGTGTCCTTCCGAGCGCGGTGATCGCCTGCGTGGGGGGCGGGTCGAACGCGATGGGCATCTTCCACGCCTTCGTGGGCGACCCGGAAGTCCGGCTGATCGGGGTGGAGGCGGCCGGGGAGGGGCTGGTGTCCGGGCATCACTCCGCATCACTCGCCGCAGGGAGGCCCGGCATCCTTCACGGGTCCCTCTCCTACCTCCTGCAGGACGAGGATGGACAGGTCGCTCCGGCGCACTCGGTTTCTGCGGGACTCGATTATCCCGGCGTGGGCCCGGAGCACTCCTTTCTCAGGGATACGGGACGCGCGGAATACGTGTCCGTCGAAGACGGGGCCGCACTCGGCGCCTTCCACCGGCTGTCCGAGCTCGAGGGGGTCATCCCGGCGCTTGAGACGGCGCACGCCGTCGCCTACATCCTGGGTGAGGGGCGGGCGTCCGTGGGGCGAGGGCCCGCGATCCTCTGCCTGAGCGGGCGCGGGGACAAGGACGTGGCCCACGTCGCCCGCGTCGAGGGCTGGGGATCGGTCGCTTGACGAGGGTGCGGCCGGGTGCGGGCGTCGAACGAGGCGGTGGCCGGGGGGGGCGATCTAGCGGGACCGGGCGCCCTGGCGGCGGGAACCCCGTACCCTCCGGACCGCCTGCGGCGGGCCGGATCACAGAGGCCTTCCGTACTCGGCTCCACCGGGGGGAAGCGGCGCTTGTTCCGTACGTGTGCGCGGGATTCCCCAGCCGGGACGGGAGCCTCGACCTCCTCTTCGAGGCCGCCCGCGCCGGTGCCGACGTAATCGAGCTCGGGATCCCTTTCTCCGATCCCCTCGCCGACGGTCCGACGATCCAGCGGGCGAGCTTCGAGGCGCTCGAGGTGGGGATGACCGTCAGTGGCGCCCTCGAGATCCTCGGCGAATTCAGGGGAGGGAGCCGGGTGCCCGTCGTGCTCTTCACCTACCTGAACCCCGTCTACCGCTTCGGCGTGGAGGCGTTCGCCGAGGCGGCGCGGGAGGCGGGTGCGGAAGGGATCCTCCTCACGGACCTCCCGGCGGGAGCGGATCCGGGGCTCGAGTCGCGTCTCCGGCCCGAGGGGGGCGGGATGGATCTCATCCGGCTCGTCGCCCCGACCACGACGCTGGCCAGGGCGGCCGAGGTGGCGGACGGGAGCTCCGGCTTCCTCTACTACATCTCCCGAACCGGGGTCACGGGCGCGCGCGCGGAATTGAGGAGCGGCATCGAGCGGGAGGTCTCCGAGCTCCGGACGGTGACGGACCTCCCGATGGCGGTGGGTTTCGGGATTTCGACCCCCGAGCAGGCGGCGACGGTGGCCGGGATCGCGGACGGGGTCGTCGTCGGAAGCGCCCTCGTCGAGGTGACCCGGTGGGCCGGGGTGGAGGCGGCGGGGCGCTTTCTCGGATCCCTTCGGGGCGCGATGGACGACGCGGGCGGCTGACGAGGGCGTCCTCGGGGGAGGGGTACGCGCCGGTGGCCTGGCGGGTGCGTCCTCAAGGCGGAATCGAGAGCCGCTCCATGATCGTCGGGTCCGGGGCCACGAAGACGGTCTCTACCCGCCCCGGCACCACCCTCCCAGCCGCCGCGCCGCGAGGCTTCCTGACGTACTTCCGCCGCGTCCAGGCGACCGCGACCCGGCCGGAGTGCCGCGCGGAGGAGTGGAGGGCGGCGAGCGCGGCACCCTCAGCCAGGTCACGGCGGGGAGGCCTCCCCTCCCCACGCCAGCGGAGGATCACGTGGGCGCCCGGACTCTGCTGCGCGTGCATCCAGATATCGTTCGGGCGCGAGTGGCGAAAAGTCAGATCGTCGTTTTCCCGGGCGCCACGGCCCACCCGGATCTCGAGGCCGCCCGAACTCACGAATCTCCGGTAGGGAAGCGCGCCCTCCCGGCGAGCCCGAGCGTCCTTCTCCTTCCCGTCGCCCGCAGGCACGGCGGGCAGGAGTGCGCGGTCGATCTCCCCCCTCCGGAGACCGTCCAACGCCCGGCTCCACCGCTCCACTTCACGCTCGCCCTCGCGTAGGCGGCCAGGGAGAGCCTCCCTTGCGCGCTCGGCCCTCGCGGCCTCCTCGAAGAACCGGTTCGCGTTCTCGCTCGGGGAGAGCGCCGGATCCAACCCGATCTCGACCCGGTTGCCCGCGAAATCGGTCGTCGTGACTCGCCCGGATCTCCCCGGAATCTCCGAGAGGCGGGCGAGAAGGAGGCTTCCGAGGGCGCGAACGGTGGCCGGATCCGGCGCCTCGTCGACCTGCCGCTTCAGGCTCTCCACCCTGCGCCGGGCCCGCCTGAGCCTCCCCCGGGCCGTCTCGATGAGCCCGGGGGGCAGGGCGAGCGCTTGGATCGGATCGGCCTCCCTGTCCGATTCGCGGGCCGCTCGAATCGCCTCGAGGAGTGTGGACTTCGGCTCCACTGCGGTCCGGCTCCCCCCGGGCGCCGATTGAGGCGCCGGGGACTCGCCACCGGGCCATCCCCGCGGCTCGGTCGCGCCGGGGGTGAGCGCCACCGGATAAGCGAAGCGCTCCTCCGCGCTCCCCATGACGAAACCGCCCCACGAGGCGGGCTCGATCATCTTCTTCCACCGCTCCCACCCGCGTGGTCCATCGAGCGCTGCGACGTTGACGGGGGAGCTCCAAGCGACCCTCCGGAGGATCGCTTCACGTGGCCTCGGCGACCCTCCGGTCCCCGTCCCGGCCAGCTCCCTCCACTCTGCCGCGCTCAGCGCTCGGTTCGCGCCGGCTCGCTCGGGTCGGGGTGGTAGTCGGTAGGCGGCCCCCACGGTCAGGGGCCGGGCGGGGCTCTGCCGGGGCAGCAGGACGTGGCGAATCGTCCGCGTGGATGTCTCCACGACGAGCGCATTCTGCCGGTTTCGGATCAGCTCGAGGACGATCTCCAGGGGCTTCCTTCCGCGCCGTCCACCGGAGAGGCCGAGGGTGAGGATGCTCTCGTCGGCCGGGGCCCGTACCGATGAGACGATATACGGGAACGGCTTCGCCCCGGGGGGCGGCTCCCACGTCGGGAGGAGGGAGATCCAGCCTTGCCCGGGAGCCAGCTCGGCGACGAGGGTATGGCCCCGCAGGTAGAGGAAGAGGCGGCGTGAGCCGCGGTCGAGAAGCAGCGAGCGGACGCGAGCCCCCCGGAGGCTCGCAGCGAGTTCGCGGGCCACGGCGGCGGCGAGGAGCGGATCCCACTGCATGGACATGCCCGGGAAGGTAACGGGCGACCGCTTCACCGGCCTCCCGCCGGGGGGCTGTGGAACGGCTCTTGCCAGTGAGGGTCTCTGCACTCCGCTCTCAACGGCCCGCACCCGGGTCTCTTGGAAACCCAGCCTCCACCTGGCCGCACACCGGCGCTCCCCGCCGCGCCCCCGCAATCACTGTCCTCAAGGACGACCATGACGGTTCAGGACTTCGTGGACATGAAGTTGCGTGGCGAGCCGATCACGGTCCTTAACGTGCTACGACTTCCATCCTGGAAGAGGAGGGGATCGACATCATCCTGGTTGGCGATTCGCCGGGTCAGGTCGTGCTGGGCTACGAGTCGACGCTTCCCGTTACCTTGGACGACCTGATCTCGCATACGCGGGCCGTTCGGCGGGGCGCCCCGACGACGTTCACCGTCGTCGACCTCCCCTTCATGACTTATCAGGTGTCGATTGCAGGTGCTCTCCGTAGCGCCGGACGGGTCGTGAAGGAGTCCGGTGCGCACGCGGTGAAGCTTGAGGGAGGCAATGGGGGGAGACGTGCGAGACGATCCGGAAGTTGGTGCGGGTGGGGATCCCGGTCATGGGCCACGTGGGGTTCGTTCCCCGGTCCGCGCACACGCTCGGGGGCTCGCGCGTACAGGGGCGAGGTCCAGGTCACGCGGAGCGGCTCCTCGGCGAGGCGAGAGCTCTCGAGGAAGCGGGATGCTTCTCCATCGTTCTCGAGCTCGTGGTGGGGACGGTTGCGCGAAGGATCTCCGAGGAGCTGACTGTCCCGACGATCGGGATCGATGCCGGCGCTCGCTGCGATGGCCAGGTCCTGGTGCTCCCGGATGCGCTCGGGCTGAACCCCGACTTCCGGCCGCGATTCCTCAAGCGATTCGCGGAGCTCTCGGACGCCGGCCGCCAGGGCGTCCCGGGCTACATTCGCGAGGTTCGCGACCGGACCTACCCGGGGTCCGAACACACCTTCGGCGAGAAGGCGTGAAGGCGGCGATCCCTTCGGTGCCCGCCGTGCGTACGCGCACGGCGCTCGGGAAGCAGCTCGACGTCCTCAGGCGCTCGGGTGCGACGCTTGCCCACGTACCGACGATGGGTTTCCTCCACCGCGGTCACCTCTCTCTCGTCGAACTGGCGGGTGAGGTCGCCGATTCGACCGTCGTCTCGGTCTTCGTGAACCCGCTCCAGTTTGGCCGCGGGGAGGACTTTGATGACTATCCGCGCGAGCTCGAACGCGACCTGGAGCTTGCTGCCGCCCACGCCGCAGGGCTCGTCTTCGCACCGCGGGAAGAGGAGATGTACCCTGCCGGAGAGCCCCGCATTCATGTCGAACCGGGCCGGATGGGGGAAGGGCTCTGCGGGCGCTTTCGCCCGGATCACTTCCGAGGGGTCCTGACCGTTGTGGCACAGCTCTTCGGTCTCATACGGCCCGACGTGGCGATCTTCGGCCGGAAGGACTTTCAGCAGTGCCTCCTGGTGCGGCAGATGGTCCACGATCTGGAGCTCGGGGTCAGCCTCGCGGTCGCGCCGACCGTCCGGGAACCGGACGGCCTGGCGTTGAGTTCGAGGAACGGGCACCTCGGCCCTGAGGAGCGAAGGGACACGGCAGGCCTCTCCCGGGCCCTCTTCACCGCGCAGGAGGCCTTCGAGACGGGAGAGTCCGACGCCGGGGTGCTCTGCCGGATCGTGGATTCCGTCGTCATGGAGCACGGGCAGCTGCGACTTCAATACGCCGGGTGCGTGGACCCGGCCACCCTGGCGCCCGCGGTCCGCTGCGATGCGGGAACGGTTCTCGTGGCCGCTACGTTCTGCGGCGGGACCCGCCTGATCGACAACGTGGTCCTCGGCGGTTCCGATTCGGACCCGCGCGTGGCCCGTGATCCGTTACGGCTCGGCGATTGAAGCTCCACCCGATCCTCTCCCGCGCAGCTGGGCGGCAGATTCCCGCCTGGGCTCAGGCGGGCCCGGCGCGGCGCGCACATATGGAGCGCGTGGCCCGACTCCTCGGGGAGTGGGCGGCGGCGAGCGGTCTCGGCGGGCGGGAGATCGAGCGCTGGATGGCTGCGGGCTGGTTGCACGATGTCCTCAGGGAGGCAGATTCGCATGAGCTTCGGGAACTCGTTCCCGTGGAGCTGGCGAACCTCCCGGCGCAGGTGCTCCACGGTCCGGCGGCCGCCGTCCGCCTCCGGGCGGCGGGCGTCGATGACGAACCCTTCCTTCTCGCCATCGCATTCCATACCATCGGACATCCGGAACTCGATACATTGGGGCGAGCTGTCTATGCGGCCGACTTTCTGGAGCCGGGCCGGAGGGAACGCATGGAGTGGCGGGAAACGCTCAGAACGAGAATGTTGGTTGAGCCCGATGCCGTCGTTCGAGAGGTCGCGAGGATGCGCATCGGTCGGCTCCTGGATTTGGCGGCACCGATCCGTCCGGAGACGTGTGATTTCTGGAACACGTTGACCCGAAATGGTTAGGCGGAGGAGAGACGAGCCGCTCTGGCCGTTCGCCCTGCTGTGCTGCGTCCTCTTCGGGGGTGTCGGGGCGGTGGTCGTGATCACACGCCCCTTCCGTGCGGTCGAGGAGGCGCCGGCCGGTGACGCGGCGATCGAAGGTGGGTCTGCCGACGACGGGCCGCTGGAGGAAATGTCGGCGGAGGGCACTCCGGCCGAGGAGGTGCCGGTCGCTGAGGTAGCGGGCGGAGATGCGCCGGTCGACGACGTGTCTGCGGAGGAACCACCGGCCGAAGGGGCTCCGGCCCCGGCGGAACCCGGGCCCCGGCTCCCGACCCCGGAGGACCGGATTCGCATCGAGGTGTTGAATGGCGGAGGCGTTCCCGGGGTGGCGGGCGCGGCAACGGACATCCTCCGCCGCAAGGGGTTTGACGTGGTCTACTTCGGCAACGAGTCACCCTTCGGCCGGGACAGCTCCGTCATCTTGGACCGGACCGGGGTGGAGGGTGCTGTAGGGGCAATCAGCGAGGAACTCGGGATCGGGATCTCCCGCGCCGAGTCGGATACCACGCGACTCGTGGATGTCACGGTCTTACTCGGTACTGACTGGCAGCCGCCGTTGGAAGTGCCCCGGGGTACGAGTATCGATACTACCGAGCCGTCCGATGTGGGCGAGGACGGAAGTGCGATCGGGCGCCCGTGGTCGTGGAGGAATCTCTTGAGACTCATAGAGGGAGTTCTATAGAGGTGGCATCGAGCGAGAGAGAGGGATCCGCGGCTGATCGCCGGCAGGCGCGTCGGCAGGCCCGAAGTGCCCAAGTCAGGCGGCGCGGGGTACGGGGCGAGTTCTGGGAGTGGGGCAAGACCCTGGTGCTCACCGTCGTGTTCCTCGTGATCATCCGAACTTTCCTGGTTCAGACGTTCGTGATCACGTCCGGCTCGATGGAGGAGACGCTGCTCGTCGGGGACTTCCTGATGGTCAACCGGCTCGGACTCGGGACACGGATTCCGGGCACGCAATTCCTGACGCCGGGATACTCCGAGCCCGAGCGCGGAGACGTTCTCGTCTTCGACCCGGCCCATGAGGAGGGTATCAAGCTCGTAAAGCGGCTCATCGGGATGCCGGGTGACACCCTCAGCATGAGAGACAAGGTCCTCTACCTGAACGGGGTGCGCCAGGCGGAGCCATACGTGCGGTGGGGGGACCCGAATGGAGACGACGAGCACCCGTGGATGGAGTGGCAGCTCGAGCACCTCACCGACAAAGTTGACCCCAAGACCTACATCCCGACTCGTGACAACTGGGGCCCCCTCGTCGTCCCCGCAGAGCGCTACTTCATGCTAGGCGACAACCGGGACTTCTCCCTGGACTCGCGCTACTGGGGGCTGATCGAGCGCTGGAGGATCGAGGGAAAGGCGATGTTCTTCTACTTCTCCTACAATCGGGAATCGCGGGCTCCGTTCGCCTTCGTCCGCGAGGTTCGCCTGGACCGGGTGGGGAAGCGGATCCGCTGAGGTGGGCCCCGAGCGCTGACCCACGTCGAACAAGGCAGCTTGCGGGTTGTTGTGGATCAACGGGCCCGAGCTTCTGAACCCTGCGTGTGACACTGCACCCTGACCTTGCCCCCCGCTCTTCCGGAAGGCGAGATCCCGCACTCTCGGCACTCCTGGTGACGAAACCGGTCTAGCCGCCCCTCCCCGGCACGAACGGCGTCACTCCTCGAACTGCGGGTCCGGCGAGTACGTTCGCCCGGAGCTGGCCGCACGCGGCGTCAATGTCTCGGCCGCGCGGCCTCCGAATCGCCGCCGGGACTCCCGCGGCCTCCAGCGAGGAGCGGAACCGCTCGATCGTCGACGGCCGCGAGGAAACCCAGTCCCGGTAAGGGATCGGGTTGAAGGGGATCAGGTTCACGAAGGCGTCCACCGCGCGGGCCAGCCTGGCGAGTTCGGGGAGGAGCGACACGTCATCATTGATCCCCCGGATCATCGTGTACTCGAAGGTGACGCGCCGTCTCTTCCGCTCCCGAAACTCGACGAGCGCTGCCAGGACCTCTGGCAGCGGATAACGCTTCTCGAGCGGTATCAGCCTTTCCCGAAGCTCGGAGACCGGTGCGTGGAGCGAGAGTGCGAGACCGAACTGTTCGGGCCTCCGCGAGAGCTCCCTGATGCCGGGAACGAGTCCGACGGTGGATATCGTGATCCGTCTCGCCCCCAGGCCGAACCCCTCGTTCAGCACCGTGAGAGAGGTGTCTAGCGCCGGCCGATTCGCGAGGGGTTCTCCCATCCCCATGTAGACGACGTGAGTGATTGGGCCGTAGCCGTTGTCCAGCGCCCAGCCGCGCGCGCCCCGGAACTGCGCGGCAATCTCGCCAGCGGTCAGCTGCCGGCGAAACCCCGCCCAACCCGTCGCGCAGAAGGTGCAAGCCAGCGCGCATCCGGCCTGTGACGACAGGCACAGGGTCAGGCGCCGCCCCTCGGGGATCAGGACCGACTCCACGAGTTCGCCGTCGGCCAGTCGCCACAGGTGCTTTGCGGTGCCGTCCGTCGAGCGGGACACGGACTCGGCCCTGAGCGCCGTGATCCGGAAAGCCCGTGCCAGCTCCCCGCGTACGGTGGCCGGAAGGTTGCTCATCCGCTCGAACGATGAGCTCTCTGTTCCGTAGATCCAACGTCGAACCTGGTCTGTTCGATAACGCGGCTCGCCTTGGTGCACGAGGTGTCGCGTTAGCGCCGACTCGACCTCGCGCGGGGGGAGGCCAAGGAGATCCAGCCGGTCGTCGACGGGTTGGTTCAACGTTCTGCGGCGCCGGATCGGCCCGGAGGAAGGGGAACACGCACGGCGAACGCCCGCCACACCTGGAAGGGACCTCTCGACCCTAGCGGACGGGCCGGAGGGGGAAGCATGAGCGCGTGTCGCGAAGGGTCAGAGCACGAGGGAACCGGTCGGGTCGCGGCCCTCGCCACGGCCACCGTCTGAACGATGCCGCCTGGAATTTGGCCATGTCGAGGGGTCACGGGTTGACCGAGCCTCGATCCGCGACCCGGCACGGGTGGCTGGTTAGGAGCCATCAGTGGCGTTCATCCATGGAAGTCAGGGTCTGAGTTCACGGACACGATCATGTCGGAGGGCCTGGCAGTACTCCGCGCAACGATCCTTCGCGTAGCCGATTCCGCAGGGGCGACCGGAGGGTCCATCGCTGGTTTCGTCCACTCCTTCCTCCGGGTGTCGAGACAGTTGCCATGCAGCTTGAAGCGGCAGCGATCCATGGTGGGGCGAGAGCCGTTGCGGTATACGCGTCAGCTAACGCCGGCCAAGAGGCCTGCGAGGCTCAGGTCTAGCGCCTGTGCCAGGCGGCAAAGAGTCCCGGCCCTGGGATCGTGTTTGCCTGTCTCGAGGTTCGAAAACACGGCCTGGTCGAGCCCGGCTCTTCGGCCCAGCTCGTGCTGAGTGATGCCCGCAGCCTTGCGTGCGGCCCTGACCCCCGCACCCACCGTGGAACTCGACTCGCGCGTGGCGCCCTGCAACCGCCGGCACGACTCCGAGTCAAGAGCCGACCGGAGTGAAGCGGAGTCGATCTCAAAGGGGGATCCATCCTTGCGGGTCAGTGTCATCACCGCTCCCCGGTCACCCGGGATCGCAGACTCTACCACCAGTTCGTCCCGCAGGTCATTGATCCTAAGCTCAGCCAGGCTGATGCTGCCACTCAGACCGTCTCCAAACTGGATCCAGAACGAATCGGTCGCGGAGGAGTGTCTGACGTCGGTGAGCGATGCCGGATCCAGGGCAGCAAGGGCCTCGTGGATGCACGCCTCCATCGCCGTGGCCGCATCCGGGGTCACCACAGACGAGGAGCCGCTGGTCGCAGCTCCGCATGAGATCATCGATCAGCGGAGCCGAGCGCCTGTCGCTGCTGGTCCGGATCAACGCCAGGAAGTAGGGACGGGCCTTCCGAACTGATGCCACCCAGGTGGGTGGGTCACACGCCCTGAAGTGAAGCACGATTCTCGCGAGGTCACCCATCACCAGGGTCCGGTCGGGCACCGTCGGCTCCGGACCAGGCTCCGTGAACGTTTCCCAAAAGCCGACGGTGAGTTCCGGTCTTGCCAGTCCCAGGTTCCCACCTGCGCCCGCACTCGATCGCGAGCCTTCATGCTACCGATGCCGGAGTAGTCGACGGAAACCGCCGAGGATGCAGTCACAAGCGCCATTGGCCTCCAAGTGGGGAGAGCGACGCTCACTCGCTCCCACGCCTCAAGCAGCTCCGGCTGCAGTTCGAGCAGCCGGAGCCTCGCATTGGGCAGGAGCCAGTGCGGAGGAGGGTTCATGATGCCCAGAGCGCGCAGGTTCACCTACGCGTCCTTCCTGCCAGGGCCGGTGTGACAACGGGGAGGCATGTGGTCCACATCGTG
Source organism: Longimicrobiales bacterium (assembly GCA_965218255.1). Lineage (GTDB taxonomy): Bacteria > Gemmatimonadota > Gemmatimonadetes > Longimicrobiales > Gaopeijiaceae > JAAXGI01. Next base: position 665,216 of record CBDCKJ010000002.1, read on the forward strand.
GATCCTGAGTTCGAAGCCGGCCACGGTCTACTTCCAGATCACGGTTATGAAAAATTTATCATAAAGTCCGGTCAAGCCCGACGTCAGATCCTGAAGTGGAGTGGCCGTCTTGGGGCAACTGTCGGCACCGGTTCGGAACATGGCACCCGTTGGAGTGGCCCCATCGGCTTGAGAGCGGACGAGAACTGGCCGCTTGCTGGCAGGGTGGGCCCCGGGACCCCTCGGACACGAATTGAGGTAGCGAAGTGCCGAACGCAGTGCCGCATGGAGCCGTTTCCGGTTGTGGCCCTCGTCCAGGAAGCGAGACAGGCGGGCTGCGACGTCCTGGGGTGTCCCGTGGGGGTTCAGGCGCACCTCTTCGCATTTCGCGGTCTTGATGAAGCTTGCCGTTTGGGCGTCGACATGCTGAGGCCCCTCGGCGGCCCGTGGACGGGTGCGGGACCCGCGGGGCCAGCACCGCCCCGAACCGCGCCCGCCCAGCCGCGGCGGTCCGCTTCGCTCCCGGGGTGAGTCCGACCTCCTTGCCCCGACTTCCAGTCTTCCTTGAGCCCGACTTGCCCGACGCTTAACTTGGCCCCGTCTTCCCCTCGGGGGCATCGGGCCGCCCCCCCGTCCCCCGAGGAGACCTTTTTCGTGCCGGGCGAGTCGGGTGCGCGAGAGTGAAGGAGCTGACGGGTCGGTGAAGCGTACGGCCGTCGTCTGGGCGCCGGCCGCGCTCTGGGCGGCTTGCCTCTTCTTCCTGGGTGAGGTCCGGGCGATGCCGCCCGGCCTCGTAGCGCTCCTTGTGATCCCGGACAAGTTCGCCCACTTCGCCCTGTACCTCGTCTTCGGCGGGCTAATCGGGTGGACCCGGTCGCACGGGGGAGCCGAGGTCCCGCACGGGGTTCTCCTCGCCGCCGCCGCCGTGTATGCGGCCTTCGACGAATGGCACCAGAGCCTCGTGCCGGGTAGAACTCCGGAGCTGGCGGACTGGTGGGCGGATGTGGCGGGTCTCGCGGTCGGCTACGTTGCGTTCGCGTTCGCTGGAAGGCAAAGCTCTCTCGAACTGAACGATGTGGATCAGGGATGAACGATAGCGCGGGCGGGGATGCGGGGAGGGCGGCCAGCGCCGTCGCAGGCGCGGGCGGGGCTACGGGTCTGCGGACCCGGATGGTCGGTCGCCTCGGCCGGGGCGACGCCGGCACCGGGGCAACGCTCGTCGGGTGGGTGCACCGCCGGCGAGATCTCGGGGGCCTCGTCTTCCTCGACCTGCGTGACAGGAGCGGGCTTCTCCAGGTATCGCTCGGTCCGGAGTGGACCGAGGGGGAGAGCCTCGCCAGGGCTCACAAGCTTGGGAGCGAGGACGTCATCTCCGTGACGGGCGAGGTGGACCTCCGGCCCGAGGCCTCGAGGAATCCCGAGATTCCGACGGGGGACATCGAGGTGCGTGCAGTCGAGCTCAAGGTGCTGAACCGGGCTGCGACGCCGGCAATCCCCGTCTACCGTGCGCCTTCCGACGAGCTTCCCCACGAGGAACTCCGCCTCAGGCATCGGCACCTGGACCTCAGGCGCGAAGAGCTGCAGTGGAACCTGGCGCTTCGCCACCGCCTCATCCTTGCGGCGCGCAACTTCTTCGACTCGCTCGAGTTCCTCGAGATCGAGACCCCGATCCTGACAAAGACGACCCCGGAGGGGGCCCGCGACTACCTGGTTCCGAGCCGGGTCCACCCCGGCGAATTCTACGCCCTCCCGCAGAGTCCGCAGATCTACAAGCAGCTCCTGATGACGGCGGGATACGACCGGTATTTCCAGATCGCCCGCTGCTTCCGGGACGAGGACCTGCGGGCGGATCGGCAGCCGGAGTTCACGCAGATCGACGTGGAGGCCTCCTTCGTGGAGCCCGAAGACATCATCGGGTGGGTCGAGGGCCTGATGGTGGCGTTGAGCGAGGTGGCCGGGATTCGGGCCCGGACGCCCTTCGAGAGGCTCTCCCACTCCGAAGCGATGGAGCGTTTCGGGTCGGATCGCCCGGATCTCCGGTGGAACCTCGAAATCTCGGAGTGGACGGACGTTCTCGGCAGGCTCGACTCCCCGGTCCTCGGCGGCGCAGCCTCGGCCGGGGAGCGGATCCGCGGTTTCCGGGTCCCGGGGGGCGGGCGCCTCACGAGGAGGGAGATCGTGGCGCTCGAGGCAGTGGCGAAGGGTGCCGGGGCTCCCGGACTCCTCTGGGCGAAGCGGGGCGAGGAGGGCGGGAGCGGGCCGCTGTCCCGGTGGCTCGGGGAGGGAGAGTGGGGCGCGCTCGGTGCGAGCCCCGGCGATCTCCTCCTGGTCGCGGCTGGCCCGGACGCGGTGATCCTGCCTGCGCTCTCGGCGCTTCGATCCGAGGTGATCCGCGCGATGGCGCTTCCGCCCCAGCGCGAGCACGCCTGGCTCTGGGTTCTCGACTTCCCCCTCTTCGAGGAGACCGACGGGGCACTCTCTCCCGGGCACCATCCATTCGTCCTCCCGCACCCGGACGATCTCGAGAGGCTCGCGGACGCTCCTCTCTCGGTGCGGGGCTTGGCTTACGATCTGGTGTATAATGGCTCGGAGCTCGGATCCGGGAGCATCCGGATCCATCAGCCGGAGCTGCAGCGACGGGTGCTCCGGATTCTCGGGATGACGGAGGGAGAGATTGATCGCAAGTTCGCCTTTCTCCTGGAGGCGCTCGGATCGGGTGCTCCGCCGCACGGTGGCATCGGGCTCGGGCTCGACCGGATCGTCAAGGACATGATCGGGGCCGGGAGCCTCAGGGACGTGATCGCCTTCCCGAAGACGACGGCGGCCCGGGCGCTCTTCGAGGGCGCCCCGACCGCCGTCTCCGACGGGGAGCTGAAGGAGCTCGGACTGGCGATGCGAGCGGCTGCGGCTGGCCCGGGCCGCGGCTCGGGCTGAGCGCCGGACACTCATGGAGAGTGTGGGCAGCACGATCGTCGAGCACCGCCTCGACGCGGCAGGGGCCGACTTCCTCCTCCTCGCCGGGGTGAGCGATGCGAACCTCCGGGAGGTGGCGCTGCGCTTCGGCATCCGTCTCGTTCTCAGGGGCGACCACATGATCCTCTCTGGGGAGCTCGACGGCGTCGAGCGCGCCGTGCCGCTCCTTCAGCACATGATCGAGCTGGCCCGTCTCCGGGCGCCCTTCGACGCGCGCGACGTCGTACGGTTCGCCGACGAGTTCGAGAGCCGCGACGAGCCCCCCAGGCTCCCGACCGAAGCGCAGGTCCGGATCGCGCTCCCGGGGAGCCGGCGGGTCATCGTTCCCAAGTCGGGCGGTCAGGCGGCTTACCTGGAGCTGATTCGGGATCAGGATATCGTGATCTCGATCGGGCCGGCCGGGACGGGGAAAACCTACCTCGCGGTGGCGACGGCGGTCGATGCGCTGTACCGCAAGAGGGTCAAGAGGATCATACTCGCGCGGCCGGCCGTCGAGGCGGGCGAGAACCTCGGCTTCCTCCCCGGGGACCTGCAGGAGAAGGTGGACCCCTATCTGCGCCCTCTGTACGACGCCCTTGAGGACATGGTGCCCTCCTACCGGGTTCAGCGGGCGATCGAGGAGCGGACGATCGAGATCGCTCCCCTCGCGTACATGAGAGGCCGCACGCTGGCCGACGCATTCATCATTCTCGACGAGGCGCAGAACGCCACGACGGCCCAGATGAAGATGTTTCTCACCCGGGTCGGGCTCAACTCGAAGGTCGTCATCACGGGAGACACGACCCAGATCGACCTTCCCCGGCGCGACGACTCGGGGCTCCTCCAGGTCGAGCGCCTCCTGAAGGGGGTCGACGGGATCTCGTTCATCTACCTGGACGGCCGCGACGTGATTCGCCACCCCCTCGTCAAGGACATCATTCGCGCGTATGCCGAGGCCGATCACCGGCTCCAGGAGGTGTCGGGGGAAGGGGAGGAGACGACGTGAGCCGCTCCCCATCCTCGCCCGGTCGCGCTGGCGCCCCTGTGTCCGCCGCAGCGTCGCCTTCCGCAGGTGCCTGGCCGCAGACGCTGGCCCGTCACTGGGTCCAGCTCCTCCTCTTCCTCCTGGTGGCACTCGCGGTCACCCTCTTCTTCCCTCCCTCGACCGGATTCCGGGTCTCTCCTTACGAAGCCGGGATGGTCTCTGAGGAGGATGTGATCGCCTCGCTCTCCTTCGGTGTGCCGAAGTCGCTCGAGGAGCTGCAGTTCGAGCGCTCGTCCGCGGCGCTGACGGTACCCCCGACCTTCGAGCTCCGTCCGGAGGCGGTCGACTCGATGTCCACCTCTCTCGTTCGGTTCTTCGAGGCCGTCGCGGAGGTGGAGGCGGAGGACGACCCCGCTCTCGGGCTCGATGAGCTCCTCCTCGTGGTCGGGCTCGCCCTCTCGGAGGACCAGAAGGAGATCCTCCGGGACCCCGAGGTGCAGACGCTCCTCGCGGAGACGGGAGCGCGCGCCGTCGCGGACCTCATGCCCGAGGGCGTCCTCGACGACGCGGCCCGGCTCGCTCCCTCCTCGCCCGGCCGGATCTTGGTGGTGAGCCCGGAGGGTGGCGAGCGCTACATCACGCAGGACTCCGTCCTCAATTCGAGCACTTTCTACGAGAGTGCAGCCCAGCTCCTCCCGGAAGAGACGAGTTCGGCGGTCAACGAACTCCTCCGCCTCTCGCTCATCCGCTTCATGGATCCGACGCTCCGCTACGACGCAGCCGCCACGCAGGAGGACCGGAACGCGGCGCGCCGCGCCGTGCCTGTCCTCAGGGCCAGCGTGCTCGAGGGAGAGGCTGTCGTCCGCGCCAACCAGCAGCTGGGCGAGACGGAGATCGAGCGCCTGCGGGCCTACGAGGAGGCTCTCCGGACCGAGGGCCAGCTGGAGGACTCGGGATTCCAGCTCCGGGGGTTCGTCGCGTCGATGGCGATGAACCTCCTCATCCTCGCGATCTTCGGAGTCCTCCTCTACTTCTACCGGCCGGACGTGTACGGGAACTTTCGCTGGCTCGTGCTTCTCGGACTCGTCATCCTCTTCTTCACCGGGATCAGCGGACTGGTTGCCCGCTACGAGCTTCCGGCCGAGCTCCTTCCGATCGCCTTCGTCTCCCTCGCTGTCGCCGTCCTATGGGATGGCCGGTTCGCCCTCGGGCTCGCCGCCACGATGGCGGCGATCATCGGGATGCAGGAGCCCTTCGAGAGCGCCCAGGCATGGCTCCCCGTATGGGTCGCGGGTGCCGCCGCCGCGCTCTTCGTCCGCGCCGTCCGGCGCCGGGCCCAGACCTGGATCTTCATCGCCATCATCTTCTCCGCATACGCGGGGACGATCATCGCCCTCGGCGTCATGGCGAGCCGCAGCGTCGAGGGGATCATGTACTCGCTCGGATATGCCGGGATCAACTCGGTGGTGAGCGCGATCTTGGCGATGGGGTTCCTCCCGGTCTTCGAGTGGTTCACGGGGATCACGACGGACCAGACGCTCCTCGAGTGGGCCGACCCGAACCGGCGGCTCCTCAAGCGCCTCTCGATGGAGGCGCCCGGCACGTATGCGCACTCGATCAACGTCGCGAACCTGGCCGAGGCGGCGGCCACCGCGATCGGTGCAAACGGTCTTCTCTGCCGTGTCGGGGTCTACTATCACGATGTCGGCAAGATCCTCAAGCCGCAGCACTTCATCGAGAACCAGCTCGGGGGGAACAATCCGCACGACACGCTGGAGCCGGCGGTGTCGGCGGCCATCATACGGGCGCACGTCACGGGAGGGGCCCGGCTGGCGAGGGCGGGCGGGTTGCCCGATCTCCTGATCGACTTCATCACGGAGCATCACGGGACGCAGGAGATCTCCTTCTTCTACGAGGCGGCGAGGCAGGGGTTGGAGGACGGGGATGGGGAGGTGGCTCCCGCGGACTTCCGCTACCCGGGTCCGAAGCCTCGAAGCAAGGAGACAGCCATCGCGATGCTTGCGGACTCGGTCGAATCCGCGACGCGCACGCTCAAGGCTCCTACGCCCGAGCGGATTCGGGATCTGATCGACGCGATCGTCGACACGAAGCTCGAGCGCGGCCAGCTCGATGAGGCCCCCGTCACGCTCCGTGAGCTCGCAGTGACGAGGGATCAGTTCGAGAAGGTCCTCGTGGGGATGTACCACCGCCGGATCGAATACCCCGCAACGAGGCATCTCACCGACGCGCGTGAGCCCGAGGCTTCCGGCCCGTCCGAGGCGGCCTCCGATGAGGGTGCCGGCGCTCCGCCCGCACCGGTGGAGCCAGGAAATCCTGCCTCCGGCCCGAGCGACGCTCCGGCCGCCGGCGACGGGCCCTGACCGTGGCGGCTCGATGACCGCGAGCGTATACCTGAGTGTTCCCGTCGAGTCCGGATTGCCAGAGGAGCTTCTGGAGCGGGCCGCCGTCGCGGTTCTCGACGCGGAAGGGGTGGAGGGCGGGGAACTCTCCCTGACCTTCCTCCCGGATGAGCCGATGCGTGCCCTCAACCTCCGCTGGCGGGGTCACGACTGGGTTCCCGATGTCCTGTCATTCGGTCTTCACGAACCGGGCCGGGAGGTCGTGGGAGACATCTACATCGGTGTGTCGCAGGCGGGCCGCCAGGCGAAGGAGCACGGGGTGCCGACCGAGGAGGAGCTCCTTCGCCTGGTCATTCATGGCACGCTTCACGTCCTGGGGTATGGCCACCCCGAGGAGGAGCGGGAGAGGAGCGATCTCTTCCGGAAGCAGGAGGCGTTCGTCCGGTCGCTCGTCGAGCGGCCCCGGGAAGCGTGGGCGTGAGCCGGCGGGATGGCGAACGACGGAGCTGATCCCCTCCCGGTCCGGTGCTCCGGCGGGAGTCGCAAGGTGGAGGCCTCCTCGTTTCCGAGGGAGAGGCGGCTGAGGAGTTGCCGACAACGAGAGGGAGAGGCCACATGAAGAACCCGCCGAGTGGCTGGCCGAGGATCGCACCCGCCGTCTTCTGTGGAGACGCCGCCGCGGCCATCGATTGGCTCGCCCGCGCCTTCGGATTCACGGTGCGGGTCAGGGTCGAGAACGATCAGGGACAGATTGTCCACTCGCAGCTCGTCATGGACGGCGGCGTCGTGATGGTCGGCCAGGCGGGACTCTCGCCGGAGCGGACGTACCTGAGGTCGCCCGAGGCCGTCGCCGGCGCGAACACCCAGGCGCTCCTCGTCTACGTAGACGACCCCGATGGCCACTGCGAAAGCGCGCGCGCGGCCGGCGCCGTGATCGTCGCCGAACCGGAAACCCAGAACTACGGCGACGGATACTGGGCGGAGCGGATCTACCAGGCGAGGGACCTCGAGGGGCACAACTGGTGGTTCGCCGAGCGCGTGGACGTGTAGCCGAGAACCGGCCCGGGCGTGCACGCGCTGCGGGCCCGCGACGGTGGGTGAGGTCTGGTCGCGTGGTGGGGAAGCCGGTATCCTCAGGGCGGCTCGCGCGACACCACCAAGGCTATTGGGCTGATCCTCGATGAGTCCTTTCCTCTTCATGGACCGCCACCGCCGGGCGGACAGCTATCCGTGGTTCCAGTGGAAGGTGCGTCTCTTCCTCCTCGGCGCGGCGGTCGCGGTCGTGGGGATTGCACTCGAGCTCGAGTGGTTGACGTCGATCTCCATCCTCATCCTCGTCGCTGCCTTTCTCATGCGGTTTCTTCGCGGGGGGAAGGGGGAGAGCGTCAGGCGAGCCGAGCGCGCGCCTGACGAGAGCCGCTAGGATGCGGGGTACCGGGCGCGACAGGGCCCGCGACTAGAAGACGACCGTGGCCAGGCTCTCGACTGAGGCGCTGATCGGCGCTCTCGCCCTCCCGGCAGCCTATTCCGAGGCCCCGGGAGAGGTCGAGTGCCTCCAGACGCACATCTCCGCTGTCTTCCGGCTGAGCGATACGGTCTACAAGATCAAGAAGCCGAAGCGCCTCCTCTTCCTGGATTTCAGGTCACTCGACCAACGCCGGCACTTCTGCCATGAGGAGGTCAGGCTGAACCGGCGGCTGGCCCCGGACGTGTACCAGGGCGTGGTCCCGGTTCGCTGGAAGGACGGGCGCGTGCATGTGGGGCGCGAGGTGCTGGATTCACCGGCCGAGGAGCCCGCGGGGGAAGTGATCGAGTATGCGGTCCGCATGGATCGACTCCCAGATGAGAGGATGCTCGGGCGACTCCTAGGGCAGGGTCGAATTCTCAGCCACGAGATGGAGCGCCTGGGGCGCCTGATCGCGGAGTTCCACGCCGCAGCGGATCGGCGCCCCGAGATCTCGGCGGTCGCGAGCTGGGACACGGCCCGGCGCAACTGTCTCGAGAACTTCGATCAGATCGAACCGTTCGTGGGGGACACGATCCGTGCGCCCGTCTTCGAGAGGCTGCGGGCGCTGACGGTTCGGGAGCTGGACCTCCAGCGTGCCCTGATGGAGCGTCGAATCGAGGAGGAACGGCCGTGCGAGATCCATGGCGATCTTCGGCTCGAGCACATCTATCTGCTGCAAGCGGATGCAGGTGATGCTCGCGTGGTCGCCCGGTCGCGGGATCCATCAGGCGTCGAGCCGGAGATCGTGGTCATCGACTGCATCGAATTCAACGAGCGGTTCCGGTGGGCCGACCCGGTCTCTGACATCGCCTTCCTGGTCATGGAGCTCGAGTTCTCGGACCGGTTCGATCTCGCCGCGACCCTTGCCGACGCATACTTCGATGCGGCGGCCGATCCCGAGGGTGCTCACCTCCTTCCCCTCTACGCCACGTACCGGGACATGGTCCGGGGGAAGGTGGGGAGCCTCCAGTCCGGTGACGAGCTGGTGTCCGTGCAGGCGAGGACTTCTGCCGCGAACCAGGCCAGGCGGCACTTCCTCCGTGCACTGAACCGTCTCGCCCCTCCCTCCAAACGCCCCGCTCTCGTCGTCGCGCAGGGCTTGCCGGGCGTCGGGAAGAGCACCATCTCCCGGGCACTGGAGGAGGCGCTGGGATTTCGGTGGATCGATACCGATCGCGTGCGGAAGGAGCTGGCGGGTGCCTCTCCCGGCACCGGATCGGTTGGAAGGGACTCGGGAGCGGAGTACCTCGGGGGGATCTACGCCCCGGAGTGGACCGAGCGGACGTATACGGAGTGCCGAAGGCGGGCCGAGGAACTCCTCCTCGAGGGAAGACGGGTCGTCGTCGAGGGCTCCTTTCGACGCGACGAACACCGGAAGTCCATGGTCGACGTCGCGTCGACCCTCGGCGTTCGGCTACTCATCCTCGACTGTGTGGCGCCCCCCGAGGAGGCGCGCCGGCGTCTCGCCGAGCGCTTGCCCGGCTCCTCGGACGCGGACTGGGCCATCCATCAGCAGATCGCTGCCGACTGGGAGCCGGCTTCGGAGGCCACGCTTCCCTTCGTGCGGCAGGTGCCGGTAGCGGGCCCGCGCGTGGACGCGGTGGAAAGGGTCCGGGGTCGCCTGACGAAGGCGGGAGTGGCCTGACGGGAGGCACCTCTCGCCGGACCCTCAACGGGCTGTGGCACGCGGTGGTGCGCATGCCTGTCCATGGAAGGACAGGCCTCCCGGCGCCGCCGGATTCTTAAGGGCCTTGCCTGGACGGGGGCGACATGCGGGGAGACCTATCGCAGTCGGTGCTGGCGGAGCGGCTGCAAGGGTCCGCCCTGGTTCAGGTGGTCGTGGGGCAGGGCACGTGCGCGTGATCATGTGCGCACTTGCCCTCGGCGCCGCTGGCTGGGCTCACGCTGTCGAGAGTTGAGAGGGCGGCAGTTCATCACGCGGGTCCGCGAATGAGCGAGGAACCTGAACTTGCGGGTGCGCTTCGTGGCCTCCGCAGGCGCCGGGTCGCACGGAACGCTGTATGCACGGGAACGCAGAACGACCATCAAGGACCGCAGGAAGGGAATCGGCCAGGGACTGCTCAACAGGGTGCTTGCCGACCTCGGGATCGACAGGGACGGATTCCAGGGGACGGAACGACGCCAATGTCGCCGTGCCGCTGGACCGAACGCATGCCCGGCACCTGACAACGATCCTGCTGGCGTCGCACGTGACGAAGACGGCCCGTATGTCGGTGTGTTCCCTGATGACGGGTGAGCTGCACCGGACGGCTTGACCCGGGGCGAGGCGCGTGCCGAAGCTGGGAATCTGCTGCGCGAGCTGATCGCAGCCATGATCCGGGAGGGCAGGGACCTGCCCCTGCCGCCGCGCGCGGGCATTTAGGGACGGTCCATGGTCGTTCCTTGGGCGCAGATTGCGCTGGAGGCGGCCCGTTATGCGGCTTGGCGCCAAGCCCGGGTTTCGCAACTTCGTCTTGCCCGCGGCCTCGAGATGGGCGAGAGCGAGGTGTGGCGCATGCTGAATCCGGGAAACAATTCCAAGGCTGCGACGATCGATCGTGCCCGGCGCCAGCTGGAGAAGCGCGTCACCGTGGCCGTCGGTGAGGCAGCCCGACCCACTTCGGAGCCCGGCGATCCGCTCGCAGCTCAATAACACCGCCTTTGTGGCACGACCGGTACCGTGGAGACGACATCGGGTGGTCATCGCGTGTGCCGGCGACCCGCGACATTCTCGCAGACAGCGCATTCGCGCTGACCCGGAAGGATCGGGACGGATCGAGCCCGGGCTCGACTCGCGGATGGCGGTGGGCATGCCGGGCGATGCTATCGACTCCCCGAAAGCGACGGGCCGGCTGGCGGCTGGTTCGGACGCGCTGTGGGTGCGCGCGTCGTCGGAGACAGCGGCCGACCTTGCGGCATCCCAGGCCGATGGCTCCGGGCTGCGGCTCGGTCCGGCATGGTCTTGGACGGTGTGACGGGTGGGCGGCGCTCCCCTCCTCCCGCGAGCCGAGGTCGGCCGGGGCGAGACCGAGACCGGCTTCTGGCTCGAACCCGGCGGCGGGCTCGGCTGGACGTGCCCGGTGCGGGGGCTCAGCGCGGATCTGGCGGGCCGCGAGCCGGGGTGCCGCGACGAACCCGTGCCCGGGGACCATGGCGTCTCGGCCCCCTGCGGTGGAACGCTTCACCGGACGTTTAGGTATCTTCGCGTGGAAAACGAATGCGCGCGTCCGCCGTAACCTTCGGCGGCGGAGCACATTTTGCACAATTGAGGCCTTTCTCCGCCGAGAGAGCGCGGGGTGTCTTCAGGATCCGGAGCCAGCTTCTCCCACGCCTCCGGGACGGTCACGCGCGTGATCTCCGACACTCGGGTCGGGTCACGCGTGTGATGTCCGGGAGGAGTGTATCGAGAATCCGGTGGCATTCCGGTCCCGGGATCCCCAGGGAGTTCACAAGTACTTGAAGAGAGAAATACTGATCAGCGCGACCCCGCGGGAGTCCCGGGTCGCCCTGCTGGAGGACGGCCGGCTGGTCGAGCTCATGCTTGACCGTCCGGACCACGGCCGACTCGTCGGTGACATCCATCTGGGGCGGGTCGAGGCGGTCCTGCCCGGGATCAAGGCGGCCTTCGTCGACATCGGCACCGAGAAGGCGGGTTTCCTCCACGTCTCGGATCTCGTCTCGGCCGATGGGTCCGACGTGGAGGATGGCGAGTCCGTCGACGGGGGCGGGAAGTACTCTTCACGGAACGGTGGCCGCGGCCGCGGTGCCAAGCTCCCGCCGATTCAGACGCAGGTCCAGAGCGGCCAGTCGATCCTCGTCCAGGTGACGAAGGAGCCGATCGGGACGAAGGGCCCACGCCTGAGTGGCCAGATCTCGCTCCCCGGCCGCTTCCTCGTCTACATGCCCTTCTCGGATCACATAGGGGTCAGCCGGAAGATCGACCAGCGGAGCGAGCGGGCGCGCCTGCGCGAACTCGCCCGGGAGATCCGCCCCGAGGGTTCGGGGGGTCTCATCGTGCGCACAGTCGGCGAGGAGCTGAACCGCGAGCGCTTCGCCGGCGAGTTTCGCAGGCTGGAGCAGCTGTGGAAAAAGATCGAGCGGCGCGCGAACTCCTCGAAGGCGCCCGCGCTCGTCCACCGGGAGGCCAAGCTCATCTCGGGTGTCATCCGCGACCTCTTCTCCGACAAGCTGGATGCGCTCATCGTCGACGACAAGCAGGTCCACCGCGAGATCGTTCAGTACGTGAAGAGCGTGGATCCGGACCTCAAGAACCGGATCCACACCTACAACGACTCCGTACCGCTCTTTGACCGCTATGACATTGAGGAGCAGATCGGGGAGGCCTTCCAGCGGAGGGTCGCCCTCCCGTCGGGTGGCTATATCATCGTCGAGCCGACCGAGGCGCTCGTCTCGATCGACGTGAACACGGGCCGCTTCACGGGCACGCGCAGGCGGGACCCCGAGGAGACGATCCTCCGGACGAACCTGGACGCCGCGAGCGAGGTGGCCCGGCAGCTCCGGCTCCGTGACATCGGAGGGATCATCGTCGTTGACTTCATCGACATGGAGTCGCAGGAAAACCGCGACAAGGTAATCCACGAGATGAGAACCCAGCTCGACCGCGACCGGGCACGGACCAAAGCCTTCGCGGTATCCGATCTCGGGCTCGTCGAGATGACGCGACAGAGGGTACGCCCCTCGCTGTTCCAGACGTCCACGAGGAGCTGCGAACAATGCAACGGCCAGGGCAGGGTCTTCAACCCGCCAACGGTGATGCGGCGGGTGGAGCTGAGCCTCACGCGGGCCGGGGTATCGGGGAAGGAGCGAGCCATTCTGGTCCACGTCCACCCCGAGGTCGCCCTTCACGTCCTCGAGGAGGAGCCGGATTTCCTGAAGCGGCTCCGCGGCCGGACGCGTCTCAAACTCGATCTCAGGGATGACCCGCTCCTTCGGGAAGATCAGTTCCGCCTCCTCTCCGGCCCGGCCCAGGAGGACGTGACCGCGCGCTACGACACCCGGAGCTACGCGCTGTCGTGACATGCGTCCGGCGCCCGGGTTGACCCGGGCGTCCCATTTTGTAAGACTTAACGGCTCAATTCCGAGGATACGCCACTACGCCGTCCGATCGAGGAGTATTATGCACGCGGTCTTTCGCACCGGCGGGAAGCAGTTCCGGGCCGAAGCCGGGGAGCGTCTGAAGGTTCCCTCCCTCGGTGCCGCACCGGGAACGACGGTCACCTTCGGAGACGTCTTGCTCCTGTCCGACGGCGAGGATGTGCAGGTCGGGAGCCCGACGGTGGAGGGTGCGACGATCACGGCCGAGGTACTCGGATCCGGCCGCGGGAAAAAGGTCATCGTCTTCAAGCGGAAACGGAGGAAGGGCTACCGGAGGAAGCAGGGTCACCGCCAGGGCTACACCGAGATCCGGGTGGAGCGGATCGAGAGCTAGCGGCGGCCCAAGCGGCCTGCAGGAGGAACCATCATGGCACACAAGAAGGGCGTCGGCTCGAGCCGCAACGGCCGGGACAGCAATGCGAAACGGCTCGGGATCAAGCGATACGGGGGCGAGAGGGTCCGCGCAGGCGGGATCATCGTGCGCCAGCGCGGGACCAGGTTCCACCCGGGCCGCAATGTCGGGCTGGGGGGCGACGATACACTCTTCGCTCTCCTCGACGGGGTCGTCAAGTTCGAGACGCTACGTCGGCGCCAGGCCGTGTCCGTCTATCCGGCCGACTGACCGGGCCGCAAGGAGGGATCCGTTGCGAGCCGTGCCACGTACCCGCCCACTCCGCCGCCCATGAATTTCCCCAGGGCTGACGCCCCGCCGGGGCGCTCCAGGCGGTTTGCACGTCCCGTGCGCCTAGCCGTTCTCGTCGTGCTCGGCGTGTCTACGGGGGTCATCGCCCCGTCGCGGCCCCACCCCGAGACGCCCCCCAGCGGGCCGGTCTTCGAAGTATCGGACGCCACGGCGGAATTGATGAGCACACGCCTCCCGGTAGAGGTCAATGAGCAGGTGGAGCGCTGGATCCGACGCTTTGTGGGTCCGGATCGCGAGATCTTCGGGAGCTACCTCGTGCGGGAGGGTCTCTACGGAGCGATGATCCGCGATCGGCTCAGGTCCCGGGCCATGCCGGAGGAGCTCCTGTATATCGCGATGATCGAGTCGGGGTTCGTCGCGACGGCGATCTCGTCGGTCACCGCCTCGGGCGTCTGGCAGTTCATGCTGCCGACGGCTCGTGCGTACGGACTGAACATCGACGACTGGGTGGATGAGCGGCTCGACCCGGTACGCGCCACCGATGCGGCGCTGGATTACCTCGAGGAGCTCTACGCCGAATTCGGCTCCTGGTACCTGGCGGCGGCTGCGTACAACGCCGGACCGGGGCTGGTAGCCCGGGCGATCGCGCGCCATGCCCCGACGAGCCTGGGAGACGACGAGCTCTACTGGGAGATCAGGGCGGACCTTCCCGAGAAGAACCGGGCATATGTGCCGAAGATGCTCGCGGCAACCCTCCTCGTGCGGGAAGCGGAGCGGTTCGGGTTCGAGGTCGAGGAGTCCCTCCCCTACCTCTTCGATCAGGTTCTGGTGCCGGACCGGACGTCCCTGGCCGACTTGGCCACGGCGCTCGACCTGCCAGCCGCACTCCTCCGCGAGCTGAACCCGCACCTGATTCGGGGCACGACGCCTCCAGACAGGAGTTATATGGTACGTGTGCCCAAGGGGGACTCCCACAGGCTGGTTGCGCGGTTGAACGGGATCGTGGACTGGAGCGTCCAGACAGGTGACTGAGGCGAGAGCGGCGGGGTGGGGTTGCGGTCGCCCCCTCCTGCAGGGCACGCAGCGGGGGGCGCTAGGGCGAATCCGGACCGGGACCCGGCCAGCCGGAGGGACGTTGCTCCTGGGTCGCACGGGCGGAAGCAATGATTCGCCAGATGACGTCGCGGGTCACCTCCTCGTCGACGCCCAGTTCGCGGGCCCGCACCGCGGCGCTCCGGACGACCCTGGCCTCCTGGGCCGGATCCAGGACGGGTAGTCCGAGGACTTCCTTCAAGCGCCCGACTTCCAGCACCAGCTCCCGGCGCTCTCCGATCGTCTGTATGAGCCGGTCGTCCACCTCTCCGATCCTCGCCCGGATCTCCTCGAGCGCCTCCTGGCAAGCGCGATCGGACCGGCTCCTCTCCGCCGCTGACGACGGGTCAGTCTTCACCGTCGCCTCTTCGGTCCGTCGCCGGAGGGAGCGCCTCGCCGATCGCTTCCAGAGCCGCGAGGACCTCATCGATCAGGGAGCGGGTCGCGGCGGGCGTGAGCCCGTCGGAGCCCGCCTGGGAGCGCAGGATGCGGAGCCGCGTGATCGAGGCCCGGAGCCGGGTCCGGGGTCCCGTTCCGACGGGCGCCTCCCCGAGAACCGGCCGCGGCCGCTCGTCCGCCTCGGACGTGTCGCCGAAGAGGCGAAGGAGGGCAGCCTTCGGGTCGTGGGGGTCTCGAAGCATGGCGCGCCAAGCTACCGGCTCGTCCGGTTGGCGGTCAAGCCGTTTGCCGGACGCGGCGCACGCCCGCGTCGGATCCCGCTAGGATCTCCCTCTTGCGGGGTGGGGTAGCTTCTGGAGGGCCGGCAGCGTTCGGTCGAAGGGAGGGGGAAGGCTCCCCCCCTTCCGACCGGTGGGCGGGCGACCGGCTGAAGGTGCGGGCCTTCGGGGCGCGCACCCACTCTGAGGACCGCGAGGTGAACCGAAACATGAGGGCAGCGTGCCGAGATGACGCAGGTGGCGGTTCGTACTGGGCCCGGTGGTTGATCGCTGCGGTTGCGGGCGCCTTCGCCGCACCCCTGGTCGCCGGAGTCCTACCCCCCTCCGCGGCGACCGTGCAGGGGCCGGGTTCCGGCTCGGTGTACCGCGTACCGATCGTCGGCGTGATCGAACTCGGGCTTGCACCCTTCGTCGAGCGGAGCCTCGAGGAGGCTGGCGCGTCCGGGGCGGAGGCCGTGGTCCTGGACATCGATACCCCCGGAGGCCGGGTCGATGCCGCGGAGCGGATGGCGGATGCGATCAGCGACTCTGCAGTGCCCGTCTACGCATACATCAATCGACGCGCGCTCTCGGCCGGTGCTCTGATCTCGCTCGCGACGGAACGGATCTACATGAGGCCGGGTTCAGTGATCGGGGCGGCGACGCCTGTTACGGGCGAGGGCCAGCGGGCGCCCGAAAAGATCGTCTCCGCGATGCGCAGTTCGATGCGAGCGCTCGCCGAGGCGCGGTCCCTGGATCCCTCGGTGGCCGAGGCGATGGTGGACGAGCAGATCGAGGTTCCGGGCGTGAGCGAGGCGGGTCAGCTGCTCACGCTGACGACCGAGGAGGCGGTGGCACTCGCGTACGCCGAGGAGATCGAGGACTGGGATGGCCTGATGGCGGCGCTCGGAACGACGGCCGGGCAAGTGGTCGAGCAGGAGATCAACTGGGCAGAGCTCGTCGTGCGCTTCCTCTCGAACCCGGTCGTCGCGCCGTTTCTCCTCTCGCTCGGCTTCCTCGGGCTCCTCGTCGAGATCCGAACGCCGACCCTCGGGTTGGCGGGAGCCGTCGGCGTGGCTTCGCTTGCCCTCTTCTTCGGCTCGCACATGATCGTCGGGCTGGCCGGGCTGGAGGGGCTCATCATCTTTGGCCTCGGGATCACTCTGATCCTGGTCGAGGCTTTCTTCATCCCCGGGTTTGGCGTGTTCGGCATCCTCGGCGGCATCGGCGCCCTCGCGGGCGTGTACATGTCCATGCTCGGCGGGCTGCCCGTCTCGGGAGACTTCGCTCGCGCAGGCACGGTGCTGAGTTCGGCGCTTGCCCTCGTCCTGGTCAGCTCCTGGTTCATGGTGAAGCGGCTCCCCGCGAACCGGCGTCTCACGAATCTCGGGATCTTTCTCGGAGAGGAGACGAGCGCCGGGACCGGCTACATCTCCGCAGTCCGCAGGACGGATCTCCTCGGACGGGCAGGCGTGGCGCTGACGGATCTCAGGCCGGCCGGCACCGCGCGCTTCGGGGAGGAACGGGTGGATGTGGTCACCGAGTCCGAGTGGATCGAGGAGGGGAGCCGAATCAAGGTCGTCGCCTCGGAAGGGTACCGGCACGTGGTGCGTCTCGTGGAGACGCCCGCCGCGTTCGTGAAGGCGCGGGAATCGGAAGCAGGGAGCGAGTCCGGGCCGGGCGAGTAGGCCCGGCTCACCAACGGGAGATATACGGCGAATGAATGAGGATCTGATCTTCTTAGGCCCGACGGTGGCACTGATCGTCGTCGTGCTCCTGATTTCCGCGGTGCTCTGGGCGATACCGGTGCGGCTGTGGGTCGAGGCGATCTCTGCCGGAGCCCGCGTCGGGATCGGGTATCTGGTCGGAATGCGACTGAGGAAGGTGAGCCCGCCAGCGGTGGTGCGCCCCCTGATCTGGGCCACGAAGGCCGGGTTGGAACTCGGGATTGGCGATCTCGAAGCGCACTATCTCGCCGGGGGGATGGTGGACCGTGTGGTGAGAGCGCTGATCTCGGCGGACAAGGCGAACATCGAACTCGGGTTCCAGCAGGCGGCCGCTATCGACCTTGCCGGCCGGGACGTCTTCGAGGCCGTTCAGGTGTCCGTCAACCCGAAGGTCATTTCGACGCCGCGGGTCGCCGCGATGGCGCGCGACGGGATCCAGCTCATCGCGATGGCTCGGGTGACGGTGCGCGCCAACATAAATCGCCTGGTAGGGGGTGCGGGTGAGGAGACGATTCTCGCCCGCGTGGGGGAGGGGATCGTCTCGTCGATCGGATCTTCCAACACGCACAAGGCCGTTCTGGAGAACCCGGACTCCATCTCGAAGACGGTGCTCGCTCGAGGGCTCGACTCGGGGACCGCCTTCGAGATCCTCTCGATCGATATCGCGGACGTCGATGTGGGCAAGAACATCGGGGCCGAACTCCAGACGGATCAGGCCGAGGCGGACAAGCGCGTCGCGCAGGCGAGAGCCGAGGAACGGCGCGCCATGGCGGTTGCCGAGGAGCAGGAGATGCGGGCCCGTGTCCAGGAGATGCGAGCCCAGGTCGTCGAGGCCGAGGCGGAGGTGCCGAGGGCGATGGCATCTGCCTTCCGGGAGGGGAACCTGGGAATTATGGACTACATGCGCTACCGGAATATCGAGTCCGACACCTCGATGCGCAGCGCGATCGCGGGCGACGACGACGGGGAGCCTCCCGAGATTCCATCGGCGGAGTCCTGAGCCGGGCGGCATTGAATGATGGACGACGGGGTCTTTCAGCTCCTCTTCTTCGCGCTCCTGATCCTCGCAACCGTCTTTGACGGCGTGTCGCGCCGTCGAAAGCGGCGTAGGCGAGCGGAGGAGATGGAACGGGAGGAGGAGGCCGGGGGAGACGACGGCCTCGGGTCTGGTCCGTCTTCTCCCGGGCCTGCGCGCTCCCTGCCGGGGAGCGCTCCTGACCGGACGGAGGCTCCGTCAAGCGAGCGCGAGACGGCCGACTCGATGGTGCCCGACGACCTCTGGGCCATCCTTACCGGTGAAGAGAGACGGGACGCAGGTCGTGGTCCGCCTGAGACTGTGACCGTTCCCGACGAGGTCGTATCTGTCGAGCCGTCCCCTGGATCCGTGGAGTGGGGTGAGCGCTTTCCCGAGGCCCCGGGAGGGCTAGAGCCCATTCCGCCGCCCGTGGCCACGACGCCCAGCTCCGCCGGGCGCCCTCCTGTTGGGACTCCCGTGCCTGCCGCGGCGGGCACCACCTCCGCCTCCCCGGCGAGGCTGCTCCGCCGGGCGCCCTCCCCGGCCCCTGCCCACCGCCCGGCCGGGATGGCGGGAGGCCGCCAGGCGTTACCGGCGATGCGCGAGGACGCGGCAACGCCTCGGTCCGTGTACGTGGAGCTCCTGCGCAGCGGGGGACGCGGCTCCCTCCGTCAGGCGATCGTGTTCGCGGAGGTCTTCGGAACGCCCGCAGCGCTCAGGCCCCCCCGGTGGGAAGGGGACGGCGTCTCGTAGCGGGGGCGTCGCTCAGAAGGGGCCGGGCAGCAGCGGGGTCGGTGGACCAGACACCGGGGCTCTCGACGCCAGAGGCGCTCCCCGGTTGGGGTGGTGGCGTCCCGGCCAGCTCTTCGGCCGACCACGGAGACCGGAGGTGCGGGGACGGAGAAAGCCGTCCGCGTCCGCGCTCCAGGTGGGTCCGGGCCCGTGCACCACGCCGCCGAGGCGTACAGGAGACCGGCGCGGGCGTCGCTCCTTCCCACGCCCGCACTGCGCCCCGTCCTGCGCCTACATTTCGCCTCTCGCCAGCTTCCTGAGCACCGTGTGGAGGATCCCGCCGTTTCGGTAGTACTCGACTTCGACATCGGACTCGAGACGCACGACCGCCTCGAACGCCATCTCCGACCCGTCGGACTTGGTCGCGCTGACGCGGAGCGTCGAGTTCGGCGCTGCGCCTTCCTGGATCCCGACGATGTCGAACGTCTCCGTGCCGTCTAGCCCGAGCGACTTCGCCGTTTCTCCCGCGGGGAATTGAAGCGGGAGCACCCCCATCCCGACGAGATTAGAGCGGTGGATCCGCTCGTAGCTCGCAGCGATCACTGCCCGGACGCCGAGGAGGCTCGTCCCCTTCGCAGCCCAATCGCGCGACGAGCCGGCCCCGTACTCCTTCCCGGCGAGTACCACCAGGGGGGTCCCCGCCGCTTGGTAGCGCATCGACGCTTCGTAGATCGGAAGCACCTCGCCCTCGGGGAGGAGCTTCGTGTAACCTCCTTCCTTCCCGTCCAGGAGGAGGTTCCTGATGCGGACGTTCCCGAAGGTTCCTCGCATCATCACCTCGTGGTTGCCGCGCCGGGCACCGAAGGTGTTGAATTCCCACGCCCTGACCCCGCGCTCCCTCAGGTATCGCCCGGCCGGCTCGTCCCTTGGGATCGCTCCCGCGGGCGAGATGTGGTCGGTCGTCACGCTGTCACCGAGGAGAGCGAGGACCCTCGCGCCAACGATGTCTTCGGGTTCGGACTCCTCCAGGGTCATCCCCTCGAAGAAGGGCGGATTCTGGATGTAGGTCGATTCTCCGTCCCACTCGTAGAGCGACATGTCGCCCTCGGGAAGGGGGAGCGCCTTCCAGAGCTCGTCTCCCTCGAAGACCTCGCCGTAACGATCCCGGTACATCTCGGGGCGGAGCGCGCCGAGGATCGTGCTCCGGATCTCCGCCTGGGAGGGCCAGATGTCCCTCAGGTATACGGGATCGCCGCTCCCGTCCTCGCCGAGCGGCTCCTCATGCAGGTTCATGTCGATCCTACCGGTGAGCGCGAAGGCGACGACCAGCATCGGCGAGGCCAGGTAGTTGGCGCGGACGAGCGAGTGGATACGCGCCTCGAAGTTCCGGTTCCCCGATATGACGGAGGAGACGACGAGACCCTTCGTCTCGACCGCCTCCGCGATCGGCTCCGGGAGGGGCCCCGAGTTCCCGATGCACGTCGTGCACCCGTATCCCACCACGTCGAAGCCGAGCTCTTCCAGGTGAGGAAGGAGGCCGGCGGCCTCCAGGTAGTCCGTCACGACCTTGGATCCGGGCGCCATGGAGGTCTTGACCCAGGGCCGCGCGCGAAGGCCCCGCTCGGCCGCCTTCTTGGCGAGGAGGCCTGCGCCGACCATCACCGAGGGGTTCGATGTGTTGGTGCACGAGGTGATCGCCGCGATCACGATGCTCCCGTCCGTGAGTTCCATCGGTTGGCCGCCTAGCTCGATGTGCGCGACCCGGGGGTGCTCCGGCTCCTCGACCGCCACGGCGACGCCGCCCCCCGCGAACTCCTCCGCTCCCTCCGCGCTCCACGCGGGCGCGCCGACCCGCGCGCGCTTCTCGGGCACGCTGAACCCCTCGGGAAGGAGAGCGGGGAGATCGCGCCCGAAGGCGCTCCCGAGCTCCGCGAGCGGAATCCGGTCCTGGGGTCGCTTTGGTCCGGCTACCGACGGCACGATGCTCCCCAGATCCAGCTTGAGGGTGACGGTATACTCCGGATCGGGCGTCTCATCAGTCCGGAAGAGGCGCATCTCCTTCGCCACACGCTGGACGCGCTCCACGACCTCCGGACTCCGCCCGGAACCTTCGAGGTAGCGGAGGGCTTCCTCGTCCACCGGGAAGAAGCCGATCGTCGCGCCGTACTCAGGGGACATGTTCGCGAGCGTGGCTCGATCCGGGAGGGAGAGCGAAGAGAGTCCCGGCCCGTGGAATTCGACGAACCGCCCTACCACGCCCTCCCCCCGGAGCAGCTCGGTTACCCGGAGCACGAGGTCCGTGGCCGTTGCACCCTCCGGGAGGGTACCGCTCATCCGGACCCCCACCACTTCGGGGAGGAGCATGTGATACGGCTGTCCCAGGAGAACGGCCTCTGCCTCGATCCCCCCGACACCCCAGCCGACCACACCCAAGCCGTTGATCATCGTCGTGTGAGAGTCCGTCCCGACGAGTGTGTCCGGGAAGGCGAGCGCCACCCCCTCCTCCTCGCGCCTGTGAACGACGCACGCGAGGTACTCGAGGTTGATCTGATGCACGATCCCCGTTCCCGGGGGCACGACCCGGAAGTTCTCGAAGGCGTTCTGGGCCCAGCGGAGGAGCTGGTATCGCTCGCCATTCCTCTCGTACTCGCGCTCCACGTTTCGCCGATACGAATCCTGCGTACCGAAGTAGTCAACCTGGACGGAGTGGTCGATGACGAGGTCCGCGGGCACCTGCGGGTTGATGCGCTCGGCCGGCCCTCCCATCCGCGCGAGACCGTCTCGCATGGCTGCCAGATCCACGACGGCGGGAACGCCGGTGAAGTCCTGGAGCACCACGCGGGATGGCATGAAGGGGATGCTTGTGCCCGCGTTCGTGGGGCTCCACGCGGCCACGGCGCGCACATCGTCCTCCGACACGTATCCCTTGCCGGCCTTCCTGAGGACGTTCTCGAGGAGGATTCGGATCGAGAAGGGGAGGCGATCCACGGAAGTCAGCCCGAGTTCTTCGAGCCGGCCCACCCGGTAGTAGGAGGTGGTACCCTCGGAGAGCTCCAGCGACGTCAATGCACCGAATGGGTCCTTGGGTTGCGCACCCACGATCACTCCTTTTGTTGCAGCTGGGAGATTAGCTTTTCGAGTTCGAACCGACGAGGTGGGAATAGCCCTGAAGAGGACGAAAGTTCATATGAAGTTCCCGTTGCCGCCAGTGCGCGACCTGTCCGGTGTGGGTGGGCGGCCGGGTGGGCGGACAGATAGAGAGGGGCGCTCGTGACGTACGAAGCGGCATATGGGTCGGGGGTAAGCTTCCCGCGGTTTCTGGAGGAGGTTCGGGCCACCCCCGAGCTGTGGAGGGGAGTCGCTCAACGGACGATCGTAGACGAGGAAGCGCGAGGGCGGGTTCGCCGCGCCCGGGGGTCGTGGCGGCTCCTCGTCCTCGCCGACGACTGGTGCGGAGATGCGGTGAACTCGCTTCCCGTGATCGCGCGCCTGGTCGATGCGCACCCGGCGGCCGAACTCCGCATCGTACCGAGGGACGCCTACCCGGAGCTTCGAGACCGGCACCTCACGAGTGGATCCCGGTCGATCCCGATCGTGGTCCTCCTCGACGACGAAGGGGTTCCCCGGGGGAGCTGGGGCCCGAGGCCAGCCGAGCTGCAGGCGTGGTTCGAGGGCGAGCTTCGCGACCTCCCGAGCGCGGAGCGCTACCGGGCGCTGCGGCGCTGGTACGCTCGGGACCGGGGCGCCTCGACGGCGCGGGAGATCGCGGAGCTCTTTGAGCGGGGCGCCGAGGCGGCTCAGCCCGGCGCCCCGGGTCCCTGAGGTGAGAAGCGGTCCGCAGGAGACCGTCCTGCGGACCGCCCTCTCAACTACGGCAGGCTAGCGTCCCGGCCAGGGAGCGCCCTGATTCCCGGATGGGGCAGGACCCATTCCCATGTAGACGAACTTCTGGATCCTCTTCCCCTCGTACGTCTCGGTCAGGTAGAGGTTGCCGTCCGAGTCTTCGGCAATGCTGTGGGCGCCGAAGAACTGCCCGGGGTAGCGGCCGCCCTGCCCGAAGGTGTAGAGCTCTTCGAGAGTCTCCCGAACCGCGACGTGGATTCTCTGGTTCACGCCGTCGGCGATGTACATGTAGGTCTGATCGGGGTCCGCCGAGAAGGCGAGGTCCCACGTGGCGCCGGACCCGAGGGTGAATGGCGCGAAGAACCCTTCGCTCTGGTATTCGCCTTCAGGCGTGAAGACCTGGATCCGGTTGCTCTGGCGGTCGCAGACGTACAGGAGCCGGTCCATCGAAAGCTTGGCGCAGTGGACCGGGCCCCGGAACTGCTGGGCGGGCGGCTCGTTCTCACCCCGCGGACCGAATTCGTAGTCGTCGTCCGGCGCATTCCCGTAGGCCCCCCAGAAACGCTTCATCTCGCCGGTCTCCGCGTCGATCACAGCCACGCGCCGATTGAAGTAGCCGTCCGACAGGTACGCTTCGTTCTCCTGCTCATCGACGAAGATCTCTGCGACACGCCCGAAGCTCTCCGGATCGTGACTGTTTCTTACGAACCCCTGTCCGTCAGGTGCCTGGCGGGCATTGGCGGATCCGAACTGCGCGACCACGTCCCCGTCCTGCGTAAGCTTGAGGACGTGCGAGTCGCCCCCGCCATTTCCGCCGATCCAGACGTAGCCCTCGTGATCCAGGAAGATTCCGTGATTCGACTCAGGCCATTCGTACCCCTGGTAATTCTCACCGGGATCTCCCCCCCACGCCTTCACGACGTGCCCGTCGCGATCGAACGCGAGGATCGGCGGGGCCCCGACGCAGCAATCCCCCGTCGGCGGATCCTGCTCGGCACCGGACTCCCCTCCGGTCAACGTGGCCGAGCTCCGGTGGACCATCCAGATGACGTCCTGGTCGTCGACCCAGACGCCAATCGCATTCCCGAGGAGCCAGTTCTCGGGGAGCGGCTGCGGCCAGAACGGGTCTACCTCGAACAGGGGAGCCTGCATCTGGGCGTCCACCGTTCCCTGCAGGCGGGACTGTCCAACCCAGAGGCCCCCGACCAGCACGAGAAGGCATACGCCGAGCATCATCTTTCTCGCGAAACTCATCTATGTTCTCCCTTCAGCGAGGAACGAGTCGCTAGCCAGTGGCAGGGTAGCCGCCATCGGAAAGCGGGGCAAGCGGTCTTTGTGGCAGAGCCAGCGCTCAATCGGTCCCTACATACCTCTGACAGCACGTCCCGCAGTCCATTCCAATGCGGGTTGTATCGAGGAAGCCAGCGAGCGTCGGGAGACAAGATCGTAGGCCGCGTTGCGGTTGACAACCTCGGAGGCCACCGGTTCGTTGCCGTCCACGAAGGCGGGCGCCGGCTCGAGGGTCCGGGTACGTTTCGTGCGAAGTGTCACGATCATCGTCCCACAATCGCTTTGCCCCGCTCTTCAGGCTCTCGCCGGAAACCGACTTCCCCTTCATGCTCACTCGTCGTTAGAAATGACTCCCCCTCCACACGGGGTGGCCAATGGCGTACCTTGTCCGGGCTTCCCTGCATGGCGCACCCGCCCCGACCTTGTTTCTTCCGGATCGGGACGGCTCGCTCGCTTGGGAGCGAGGACGGCGGCCGGGGTGGCGGAATTGGTAGACGCGGAGGTCTCAAAAACCTCTGGGCTTCGGCCCTTGCGGGTTCGATTCCCGCCCCCGGCATACGATGGCGAGGCGCCGCTGGCACGAGGCAAGGCTCGGGCAGCCTCGTCTTGCACCTGGACCTCGACTCCCAGCCTCCCAATGTGAGCGACCAGATACGCCGGCCGCGGCTCCTTGTCGCGACGCGCGAATTATGTTCAGGCCCGAGGTCTTCGTGCAGGGCGCCCGTCGAGAAATTGTGCCAGGTCGCGACCAGCAGCGCATGCTGGACAGCCATGATTGCCGTCCCGGCCCCCCCGTCCTGACGGGCTCTTTCCTTGCTTGACAAATCTCAAGCCGACCCTAAGGCTTACCGCATGGCAACTGACATACCCGCTGTACGGAGGAGTCTCATGCGCTTCACTCGCACCCCTCTGGTTGGCGCCTTGTTGTTGGCGCTGGCACCGATGCAGGTTTCCGCCCAAGCGACGGAGAGTGCCGAGCCGTTCCATGTCGGCACATTCGCTATCGACGGGGTGCAGACGGTGGGCCTGGTCCTGCGGGACCAACTGGTCGTCGAGATCGATGCGGCGAACAGTAACTTGGAACAAGACCCGGCTTTTCCCGAGATGGCCATGCCCGAGGACATGCTCGGGCTCATCGGGCTGTACGAGTACGGCCTCAAGTCTCGTCTTTACGAGATCGTCAACCACGTCGTGGGGGCCGGAATGCTCACCCCGAGCAGCCGACCCAGCTTCATCCACGACCTGGATGACGTCGATATTCAGGCGCCGATTCAGTATCCCGGCAAGATCATGAACGCAGCCGGCAACTTCTACACCCACATCTGCGAGGGCTGTACGCCGGAGGAGCTTGCGGCCTCCACCCGGGAGCGGCAGGCGAACCGCGGGACGCCCTATCTCTTCCTCAAACCGACGAGAGGTGCGGTCATCGGTACGGGTGAAGACATCGTCATCCCCCACGGCCGGACTCGAACCGACTGGGAGATCGAGTTCGCCACGGTCATCGGCCGCACGGGTAAGTACATCGCAGCCCAAGACGCCCAGGACTACATCTTCGGCTACATGGTGAGCATCGACGTGTCTGACCGGGGCGGGCGTCCTCCGGGCGACCCGCGCAGCTCGGATTGGTTCGTCGGAAAGGGACACGACACCTTCGCGCCCCAGGGCCCATGGATCACGCCGAAGGAGTTCTACGGAAATCCCATGGAGCGGTTGCACCAGCAGCTCTCCATCGACGGGGTGACCGTCCAGGAGGCCCGGGCCGGCGATATGATCTTTAACATTTGGGAGCTTTTGGAGTACGCCTCCTCCCTGATCACCGTCTATCCCGGGGACGTACTGAACAGTGGCACGACGGGTGGTACATCCTCTGGAGCTTTCGAGACGGGAACCCGAAGCGGGTATCTCGAGCCGGGCGAGCGGATCGAGGCCACCATCGAGGGCATTGGAACGCTCGAGCACCAGGTCGTGGCCGGGGAAAGGCCTCCAGGCAACCTTTCGGGTGCGCAGCTGCCTCCCGTCATCGAGGACAACTGACCGCGCCGTAGAGGGCGCGAGTCAGCGCAATATCGGGAATCGATCCAAGCAGTCCGTCAGCCTCGGGTGGGGCGGACCCCTTCTTCCGTGAAACGCGGGGGTGGGGTTCGGATGCCTAGCCTGACGCGCTGAGCTCTGAGTCGGCAGAGCCTCTTGCCGCCCGGGCGTGAGAGGGGCGGGGCGCCGATGGCACGAGGCAAGCCTCAGGTGGCCTCGTCCTGCGCTTGGGCCTCGACTCCCAGCCTCCGAATCTGAGCGACCAGATACCACTCGATCACTACCGGCGATGATGGCCCTCGCGAGCCGTCTCAGCGCCGCGGGGTTCCCCGAAGCGCCCCCCCCCCCGGTCATGTTCGGGTCAAGGCTCCACGCTCCATTTAGCGGGATGACCTTCTGCCCCTCCCACCCCTGACTCATGAGGTCCGGTTCCGCGGCGTGGCCATGACCGTTCAGTGGATCGTCAGGAATTAGGCTTTTCCTCCTCCCCTAGGTTGAGGGGAGTGAGAAGCTCCGCCGCGAAGCGGTAGAGTAGCAGACGGCCTCGCGTTGCCGCCTCGCGGCTTCGCTCGAAGTTGATCGGCGACTGATAATCGAGCGCCGGGTGTCTTCGGTGGGGGTTGTGGAACCCTTCGAAGAGGTCGAACACGGCTGTCTTCGCCTCGGCCTGATCGCGCGTCCACCTGATCAGCTCACACTCGCGCGTTGTGAAGAAGCTCTCGCACATCTCGTTGTCGCGCGCATCGCCCACCGAGCCCATCGAGGGCTTCACGTCCGCCTCCTCGCAGCGCAGCCCCAAGGCGACCGACGTGTACTGGGCTGCATGCCCTGGCCGCTGTCGTGAATCACCGCCCCGTTCAGCGCCGCGAGCACGACGTCCGTCCCCAGATGGGTCTCCATGGACCAGCACGTCACCCGGTGGCTCCAGGCACCCACGACCACGGCGCGGGGAAGCAGCCAGGCGACACGTCCAGGGCCTCGCCTTCTGTCGCCTCTACGTCACCGGCGCTGTCCACGCGTAGAGCGGTCAAGGCCTCCGCCGACCGGGTGGGGGTGGGTTTCCCCGGGTCGGTGGAAGGTGCCGAGGGGTTGCGAGCGGGGCCCTGGTGTCAGTGCCGTGCCCGAGTTCGCTCTCGTGTAGGGTCCAGAGTTCATGGCCGCAACAGTTCCGGGCAACAGCGGCAATAACTTCCGGGTTTCGCGCGTTCGGTGGTGTCCCGGAGCGTCTGCGCCTCGAGAGCCTCGGGAGCGAACGTCGCGTTCAGCGCCGAACAGGGCGGTCGCCCGCCGCCTCGTACCTTCGGCCGTCTATCCGTCCGACCCCCGTTGGAATCCGGCTCTCCTTCGCCGGGCGTGTTCGAGCAACTGGCTCCGTGCCGTGCGGAACGCGTCCGCTATGGCAATGACCGCGTGGTCCTCCCCTCCGGTCGACGGAGGACGGCTGACGACGATTTCGGCGCCGGGAACCGTGACGTCGACTCGGACGTGATACGGGTTGCCTGAACGGTGGCGCCGATGCTCCAATTCGACCATCACACGGCAACTCGTGATGCGGTCCTCGACCTTTTCGAGTTCTGCGATCCCGTCCTGGATCGCCCGCTCCATCGCGGGTGTCTTTGAAACGTTCCGGAATGCGATCTCAGGGGTGATTTGCATGCGGGTCTCCGTATACGGATCGGGCTTGATATCACTCCGTCGACTGGCTCGCCTCGGGGCTTCGCTCGCGATACCAGCTCCGAATGTAATCGATCGGTTCGGAGGTCGACGTACCCGGCCCGAAGAGCCGCCCGATCCCGAGCTCCCCGAGTCTCTCGCCGTCCTCCTCCGGGATGACCCCCCCGCCGGTAATGAGAACCTCCCCCGCGCCCGCCTCCTCTAGCAACGCCTGTATCCTCGGGATAAGGGTCATGTGCGCACCGGAGAGGATCGAGAGCGCGACCACGTCCACATCCTCCTCGAGCGCGGCGCAAACGACCATCTCCGGCGTCTGGTGAAGGCCAGTATAGACGACGTGGAACCCGGCCTCGCGAAAGGCGGCCGCGATGACGTGGGCTCCGCGGTCGTGGCCGTCGAGGCCGACCTTCGTTACGAGAACGCGGACGGGCCTGGTCAATTTCCTCCTCCCATCGTCACTTCGATCCTGACGACGCGGCCTGTCTTACCCCCGGCCGATGCGCCCGCCCCAGCGTCGGCGCGCGGAATGGGGATCCGCCTCGAATCCACCGCGAGTCCGTCGGCGAGGCAGCTTCGAACCCCCCGGGCCACGCCGTCCGGATTGCGCACCTCGATGTGCGCTCGCACGTCGTCCACCTCGATTTCTACCCGATACCCCTCCCAACCCGAGGGGATGCACGGCTCGATCGAGAGGACGGGCCCCTCCCGCCGAACTCCCAGCACGTCCTGGAGCGCCACCCGCCAGACCCACCCCGCCGACCCCGTATACCAGCTCCACCCTCCGCGCCCCACGTGCGGTTCAGCGCCGTAGATGTCGGCGGCCATCACGTACGGCTCGCTCCGGTAGCGGGCGGTCCCCTCCTCACCCTCGGCGTGGCGGACGGGGAGGATCGCACGGAGGAGTGCGCCTGCGCGCTCTCCATCTCCGATGCGGGCGAGCGCGCGGATCAGCCACGCCGAGGCGTGCGTGTACTGCCCGCCGTTCTCCCGTACCCCCGGAGGATACGCGGCGATGTAGCCGGGATCCGGCCCCCGGCCGGTAAACGGCGGGGTCAGGAGGAGCGCCATCCCCTCGCGTGTCCGGACCAGCTCGCGCCAAGCAGAGTCCATCGCGACACGGGCGCGCACCGGGTCTGCCGCCCCCGAGATCACGCTCCACGACTGCGCGATCGAGTCGATTCGGGCCTCGGGGGAGTCGCGGGCCCCCAGTGGTTCACCGCTGTCGAAGAAGGCGCGTCGGTACCATTCGCCGTCCCACCCGTGCGTCTCGATCGCTTCCCGCACCGTCGCGCTCCAGTCCTCCAGCCTGAGCACGGTCCGGTCCTCCCCCCGCTCGCGGGCGAGCGGGATCAGCTGGCGGCATACGTCGAGGAAGAACCAGCCGAGCCACACGCTTTCACCCCGCCCCTCGGCCCCAACGCGGTCCATCCCGTCATTCCAGTCCCCGCTCCCGATCAGGGGGAGGCCCCGGGGCGAGAGGCGCTCAGCGGCCCTTTCCACGGCCCGAAGTCCGTGTTCCCAGAGCGACGCTTCCTCCTCGCCCGGCGAGAACTCGTCGTATCGCTCGTCGGCCGTCCCGGAGAGGGACTCTCCCTCCAGGAATGGGATGACCTTCTCGAGCAATGCTCCGTCGCCGGTCCACCGCACCGTCCGGGTCAGCACCCAGGGGAGCCAGAGGAGGTCGTCCGAGCAGCGTGTGCGAACGCCTCTCGTCGTTCCCGGGTGCCACCAGTGGAGGACGTCTCCCTCCCGGAACTGGCGGCGTGCAGCCTCTTCCAGCTGCCGGGCCGCGAGCGAGGGATCCAGCGGGAGGAGGGTGTAGGAGTCCTGGAGCTGGTCCCGGAACCCGAAGGCGCCGCTCGCCTGGTAGAAGCCGGTCCGGCCCCGTAGCCGCGAGGAGATGACCTGATAGGGAAGCCATCCGTTCATCAGGGCGTCGAGGGCGGGCTCCGGGGTCTCGACCCGCACGCGGCTCAGGTACTCGCTCCACCTCCGGTGCTCCGCCTCGGCCGCGCTGGCCGGCCTAGGGCCGGTCCGGAGCTTCCGGAGAAGCGCGTCGAGCCCTTCCGGGCTGTCCGCCGCGCCGAGGTAGCAGGTGACCTCCCCCGACTCGCCCGGAGCGAGCGTGACGTTCCGCTTGAGGACGCCGCACCCCTCGCCCCGGGGAGAGCTCCGTTCCCCGGGCACGTCTCTCAGGAGTCCGTCCGGGATCCGGTCGAGCGGACCGGACGCTCCGAGGAATTCGCGGCGATCCGTCGCCATCCCGTCGGGCACGCGGTCGAGGGCGAGAAATGCAATTTTCCCCGAGTGGTTGAGATGGTAGGGATTCCGCGCGGTCACGACGGAACGTTCCGGGTCGAAGCGAATCTGCAGTCGTCCCGCCGTGTGGGCGGGAGAGGTGCCGAGAACCCAGTCGGCAAGGAAGGTGACCGAGAGGTACCTCGCCGTCTGGCCCCGGTTCTCGACCCTGACCCGAACCGTCTTGACGGGCAGCTCCGGGTGGAGCGACCACGTCACCTCCTCCTCGAGCGTCGCTTCGAGGGCGCTGAGGACCGTACGCCCCCAGCCGTGGCGGATCTGGTGGGTCCGGGCGCGTCCAAGCGGGCCCGGACCGGGCGTCCAGACGTCCCCGCTGTCCTCATCCCTGAGATATACCGCCTCCCCGCGAAGCCCCAGGACGGGGTCGTTTTGCCAGGGGGTCAGACGGAACTCGCCGGCATCCTCCGTCCAGGTGAAGCTCCCGCCGGACTCCGTCACGAGAAATCCGAACCCGTCGCGGGCCACCACATTCGACCAGGGGGCGGGAGTGGTCACCCCGGCGCCAAGGGTGATCACGTAGTCGCCCGTCTCCGGATCGAAGCCCCCGAGGGCCGACGGCGCGGTCCACCGGGCGACCTCCTCTCCGCCGCCGCCCGCCGCTAGCGCCTCTCTTTCGGGACCACCCTCCCTCCCGCCGCCCGTGTGACCGCGGGGCACCCCGCCGGCCGGCACTGGTCCGGGCTCGGGGCGGGCCGTGGCGATCTGATCCGTAAGGGGCCCGCCGGCCGTGTCCACCCGGAATGCGGCGAGCGTGCGAAGACGTACCCGCTCCTCGTCGCCCACATCGGCGCCTCGAATGATGTGGATTCCGCCCGGCTGTCCGAGGCCGGGCCGCGAATCATCGCTCGAGAGGAGGCCCGTGACCCTGTCGCGAAGAGCGCTCGCATATTCGCCCGCCTCCTCACCTACGATCACGAGATCCACGGGCCGGCCCCGGTTCCTCCACCAGCGCTGCGCCCGAAGGAGTTCGGAGAGGAGGGGCGCGCCGCTCCCCGTCGAGCCCTCGAGGAGGATGTACGGGTGGTCCCCCGAGATCCCCCAGCGCCAGAGGGTGGACTGCGTCAGCTCCAGGATGGCTGAGGTCGCGACTCCGACCCGCTCCATCCCCTTGGGGTGGAGGATGTGTGCGAGAAGCTCGGCCCATACCGGGAGCTCACGGCCGGCGGCGCCGATGTGGGCGAGCTCGCCCTCGGCGCGGGAGCGCGCCTGAACCTCGGCCCACTCTCTCCTCCGGGGGAATCGGTACTCCGAGGCCAGCTCGATCACCCGGTCCCGCTCCGTACCGACGGCGATCGTGAGGGTGAGCGACACGTCACTCCACGGATCCAGATCGAGCTCGAAGAGCGCCGCCGCCACGGGGTCGAGCGGGTGATGCGCGCCCTGGACGGGCCGGAGGCGCTCCGGTTCGTCGAGCGCGGCCGGCCGGCTTCTCGGACGGCCGCGGCCGAGGAAGCTCTCCCGGCTCGTGCACCAACCGAGGGGCGTGGCGGGCTCCCCCTCCGCCCCCCACACGGAGACGAGCACGACGGGCGGTGACGCCTCGCGCCCGCCCCTCCGCCGCTCGAAGAGGACCCCCTCGCCCCCCGGGAGCGCTTCGGCCCTCACGAACAGCTTCTGGAAGGCGGGGTGCCTCAGGTCGTCCTCGACGGGCGCGAGCGCCAGCTCCATCGCGAGAGCGAGGCGAAGGCGTCGGCGCTCGCCCGACTCGTTCGCGATCGTGAGCTGGCGAAGCTCCACGGCCCCGCCCGGCGCGACCAGGACGCTCATCCGCGCCCGGACGTCCCGGCTCTTTCGCATGAACTCGGCGCGGTGCGCATCGAAGAGGATCTCCTGGTCCTCGTCTCCGGACGCTTCCGGATCGGGGAGCGGGCTCCACGCCAGGCCCGAGTCGCGGTCGAGGAGGATCACGTCCGGGCCACCCGCGGACATCCCGCTCCCGACGCCGCCCCGGATGATCGACCAGTCGCCCCAGCGGCTCCCGCCCCTCCCGTCGGGGCCGAGCTGCACCACGAATTCAGGCCCGCCGAGGTGGTGGACCGGCGGGGGAAGCCGCCGCACCGGGGGTGACCAGGTCTGCGTGCTCGTCCCCCCCCTCGCGGAACGGACCGGGACGCTCCGGTCGACCCACCCGCGCTCGATCGATCGGCGCCAGGGGATCCGCTCGTGGAGATACGGGTCGATCGTCCCGATCCGCGGGTTTCGATGATACCGGTCCACGATGCGGTGGCCGGTGAGGTGGTTGCCGAGCGCGGCGAGGATCATCCCCTGGTGGTGAGCCATGTACGACCGAACCACGCGCGGGATCTTCGCCGGGTTGGATGCGGGACCGTAGTCGAGAGCTTCGTAGGGTCCCCAGGCGCCGACGGCCCCCAGCTCTTCGAGTTCCGCGAGGTTCTCGAACACCTCGCTCGGCGCGAAGGAGACGGCCATCAACGATGCGTACGGTGCGACGACGAGGCGATTCGCCGGGGTGCGGCTGAGGCCGAGCAAGGGGACGCCGAAGGCCCGGTACTGGTAGTGGCCCTCCCGGCTCAGGATGTGGTACCCCGATTCGGAGACGCCCCAGGGTACCCCCGCCCGCCTGCCGTGGTCGCGCTGGACGCGGACGGCGCGCCGGCACGCCTCCTCGAGAACGGACTCGGGGGGGAGGCGAAGGAAGAGGGCCGGCATGAGGTACTCGAACATCGTCCCGGCCCATGAGAGGAGGACGGGCCCCCGGGCCGTCCACGCGAAGGGCCGTCCCAGGTGGAGCCAGTGTGCGGGCGGCGCCTCGTCCTTCGCCATCGCCACCGTACTCGCGATCCGTGCCTCCGAGGCGAGGAGGTCGTAGTGGTTCGGGTCCAGCTCTCCCGTCGACACCGAGAAGCCGATCCGGAGGAGCCTCCGGTGCCGGTCGTAGAGAAAGCGGAAGTCCATCTCGTCGAACCAGCTCTCGAGGCGCGAGACGAGGGCCGTGGCGTCCTCCTCGATACGCTCTGCGGCCCGGGCCGCGCTCTCGAGATCGTCGGCGAGCCCCTCGGGCCACCGGTGGCCCCCTTCGCCCTGCGCGCCGGCGTGGATCCGTCCCGAGAGGTAACCCCGCAGCTGGCGAGGGGAGAGCGGCTCGCTCCCGCTTGCGAGCAGGCCCCGATGGAGTGCGCTCGCCGCAGGGTCCTCCCGGTAGCGGGGTTTCAGCCAGGGGAGAAGGAGGAGGATCTCGCCCAGCGTCTCCTCGACGTCCGCCCGCAGGCCGGTGAGCCAGGCGTCGACCAAGGGCGGCTTCGTGAGCTCCGCCTCGCCCGGATCGCCTTCCCGAATTCGGAGAAACCGGCCGTGGAGCTCGGGGAGCTTCCGGTCCCGAAGCGCCTCGAGCGCTCGAACGAAGGTTTCGATGCCCGCCCCCCAGGCGTCGCTCAGGTTTCGCTCCGTCCACATCTCGAGCGCCCGGAGCTCGACGCCGAGCGCCTTCGCGGAGCCCGACCGGTTCCGGGACTCGAGCGTCTCCCTCGCCACGCGGAGTGTGTCGACCACTCCGCGCGGGCACTCCCCGGTCCAGAGCTCCCGCGTCACCGCTTCCCGAAGCGCCTCGCACGTCACCACGAAGGACGCGGCCAGATTCCCCGAGTCGACCGTCGATATGTAGCGCGGGTGGAGGGGCTCGAGAGTCGTCGTGTCGTACCAGTTCAGGAAGTGTCCCCGGACGCGTTCGAGCCGGTCCATCCCGCCGACGCTCTTTCGGAGCCGGGAGATGAACCCTGGCGTCCCGACGAACCCGAGGTCCCACGCCGTGACCGTTCCCACGAGGGCCATCCCCAGGTTCGTGGGTGAGGTGCGTGTCGCGACCTCCCCAACGGGGTCCTCTTGGTAGTGGTCAGGCACCAGCCAGTTCTGCTCCGGGACCTGGAAGTGCTGGTAGTAGCCCCAGACCCTGCGGGCGAGGCTCCTGGCCCGGGCGACCGGGAACTCGCCCTCCGGCTCGCGGAGGCGCCGCCGGGCCCTGCTCACCCTGTAGCCGATCGCGGGGGAGAGCGTCCAGAGGAGGAGGAAGGGTGCGCTGGCGAGGAGGAGGGCCTCCCCGTGAAGGAGGGCGACGCCCGTGGCGACCGCGACCGCGAGCCCGGGCCCCATCCACATCCGGCGCGCCATGAAGCCGAGCGAGTCCGTCCTTCGGATCGATCTCGCCGTGACGGCGGCCGTCGTCCACTCGAGGAGTCTCCTCCGGGATCCGTAGAGGCGGCCGAGTGTTCGCACGACCGCGTCCAGATGGTTCCACGACTCGAAGGGGAGGAAGGCCAGCTCCATCGCCCACCGGGCGAGCGAGCGGCGAAGCGCTCTGAGCTCCGCCTCCAGATCCGCGCGGCGGGGGAACTCCCTCAGTGCCCGAAGGCCCGCATCGACGGATCCGGTGAGGAAGGGGAGCCCGACGACGGCCGCGAGGCCGATCGTCCAGCCCCACGCGATGCCGGGGAGCCAGAGCCAGCCGAGGATGAGGATCCCGAGGATGGAGGGTGGCTGCAGAGAGCGCCGGAGGTTGTCTACGATCATCCAGCGGGAGAGGAGCGAGAGGCGGTTTCGCCTCTGTTCGTCCCCCTCGGCCGGCACGCGGGAGGAGAGCCAGGGGAGGAGCTGCCAGTCCCCCCGGATCCACCGGTGGGCCCGGAGGCCGTAGGCGACGGGGTGGGTCGGGAAGTCCTCGAGGAGGATCACATCCGCCACGAGGCCGGCCCGGCCGTGGATCCCCTCGAAGAGATCGTGGCTGAGAAGCGTGTTGTCGGGGGTCCGGCCCGTCAGGCTCGCCTCGAAGGCAGCAACGTCGTAGATGCCCTTTCCCGCGAAGATCCCGACATCGAAGAGGTCCTGGTAGATGTCGAACGCCGCGTGCGCGTAGAGGTCTAGCCCCTCGACCCGCCCGTAGACCCGGCTGAAGGCCGTGCCGCCGCCTGCGTCAGGGAGGATCTCGATCCTCGGCTGGAGGACCGAGTAGCCGCGCCGGATCCGGCCCCCACGCCCGATTTCGGGCCGGTTCAGGGGGTGGGCCAGGGTGCCGACGAGGCGGGCGGCCGAGTCCCTTGGGAGGCGGGTGTCGGAATCGAGCGTCAGGACGAATGGCGTGTCCGCGAGGCGGCGAGCGTCCCCTTCGGCCACCCACATGCTCGTCGGGCGGCCGAGAAGCAGCTGGTTCAGCTCCGACAGCTTCCCACGCTTTCGCTCCCACCCCATCCAGCACCCCTCGCTCGGGTTCCATCGCCGCGGACGATGGAGGAGAAGGAAGGGCGCCACGCCGTCCTTCCCGTAGCGGCGGTTTAACCGCCGGATTCCTGCGGCGACGGCCTCGAGGACGGGCCCGTCCCGCTCCGTTCGCTCCGCCGGGGCGTCCGGGAAGTCCGTCAGGAGGGCGAAGGAGAGGGCCGGATCGGGGTTTGCATGGTAGTTGCGCTCGAGGTTGTGGACGATGGACTCGATCTCCTCCCTCGAGCCCAGGAGTACCGGGACCGCGACGAGGGTGCGAAACGCCTCGGGGATGCCACGGCGCACGTCCAGCCTCGGGAGGGTTCGCGGTGCGCTGATGAACTGCCCCATGAGCCGGTTGACGAGACCGACCGCTGTCCCCACCGCCGGAGCGAGTGCCAGAACGAGGAGGGGAAGCCTCGCGCCCGCGCCCGGGACCACGACGTAGAGGAGGAGTAGAAGCAGGAGCGTGAGGAATGCGATGCTCCCGAAGTACGCGCTCCCCCAGAGCAACCGCCTCTGCGAGGGGAGGAGCGTGAGCGGGAGCGTGTTCCCCGCGAACGGCCGCGGCCGCCCGAGCGATGCGATCAGCGTGGAGAGGCCGTCGTCGATCAGGTAGTATCCGACGTGGCCCTCCCGGGCCTCTTCCGAACGTCCTCGAGCGAGTTCGAGCACCTTCTCGGCGATCCGGCCTTCCGTCTGCCCGGTCCGGTTCGCGATCCGTTCGACCGCGCCCCGGTAGCGGTCGCGGGTCCGGAAATCCATCTTCGCGAATATCTCCGCCGGGTCCGCGCGGAGTATCGTGTCCACGATGCTCAGCGCCTCGACGACCCCCCGCCAGTCCTCGCCCGCCAGTGTGCGAAGCGAGAGGATGTGCGGTCCGAACTCTGCATGCCGCGTGTCCGCTTCCGCGCGAGCGGCCAGCCCCTCGAGGAGAGCGATGCGAATGAAGGAGGGAAGGGCCCAGAGTTCGGCGAGCCGAAGGGGGTGGACTTCCTGGTAGCCCCGGAGGAAGAGGATGAGCTCCCCGACCTCTATCGTTCCGCGCCCCCGGCGCACCAGCTCGTACGCGAGCGCCTCGGCCCGCGGAAGGCCCCTCCCGCCCGGGGAACCGGCGATCCCGGGCAGGTTCCTCAGGAACTCGGCGGGCAGCGCCCCGTCGAGTGCCTCGAGCGCCTCGGCGACGACAAAGTCGTTCTCGTACAGCCATTCGCTCCCCGCGAAGCCCGAGCCCCCTCCGGGCCGCGGGGTCCGGGTCTCCTTCGAGGTCCGGAAGATCCGCGCGAACCGCCTGTCCAGCTGCCGGATGCGCCGGCGAACCGTCCCTGCCGTAAGCGAGGATGGCCCGAGGACGTGCCGGGCCGCGAGTTCACGACCGTCTCGTCTCGGTGCGCTGTGGAGCGTAGGTGCCATCTACCCTGACCATCGAACCCGGGCTCGTGGGAGGCGCTGGGCGAAGCTGGACGCCGCGGGTCGCGACCCGCGTGAGTGAGTGGCCCGGTTGAACTCTGGACGCCTGGCGGGGAGGTCCCGTAGGGATCAACGCGCACCTGCGGGCCCGGAATATCGACTTCCGGGTCGCTCCTTCCAAGGGGCCGTGCGCGGGCGCTCCTTCCCGCCGGGTCGGTGGCCGCAGTGCGGCGACCGCCCGTTCGTGCCCGAAGCGAGCGGCGGGGCTCGCCCCCGGGAGGGGGCTCCGAGCCGGGGAGACACTCCCGTGGAGCCTCGATCTCGAGACGCACAAAGGGCGACTCGGGAGATGCGCGCTGTCCTCGCGCGCCGGCTAGAGGGAGGCGGGCCCGGGGGCAGAGGCGAGTCACCTCGCTTCCGGAGGTTCCGGATGCTCTCGTCCCGGCGGGTCAGGGGGGGCGAATCCCGCGTGCATGCCGGAGCGGGTTTTCCAGGAGGTGGGTCGGAATGAAGAGGACCAGCACGAACATGACAAGTGCCACGGCCAGGCCGAGGGCGAGCAGCCACGGGTTTCCGATCGCCACGTAGATCACCGACGAGATGACGGCGATCGCGGCCGCGAAGACGGACAGCAGGAACCTTCGGGCCTGGAGGTGCAGGAATCTCTCCTGCATCTGATGGTCGCGCGGGTGGACGCGAACCCGGAGTTCCTCCTGCTCTGCGCGCTGGAGGAGCCCCTTCACCGAGCGCAGGACATGCGCCACCTCCCCCATGAGGTCGAGGGCGAGCGCCATGGGCTCGCGCCCCGACTTCTTCAACAGCTCGCCCCGATGTTCGCGAATGACTCGACGGATCAGGAGGAGGCCGTTGAAGTCGGGATCGTAGCGGAACCCGATGGCCTCGAGCAGCACGGCGGCCCGGAAGAAGTAGACGAGCTCCTGCGGGAGGAGGAGGGGCCACGTGTAGAAGGTGTCCCAGATCTCCTGGACGATCTCCCGAACCCGCTCGAGCGATGAGGTGCGGGCCTTCTTCATGATCTTCATGATCTCGATCGCAGCCTCTCGAACCTCGCCGCGCGAGACCTCCGGAGAGATCATCCCGAGGCCGTACATCCCGCTGATGATGCCGTCGAGGTCCTCCCGTTCCACGCTGAGGGCGACCGACAGGATCGTGTCCCGCGTCTGCTTGGGAACCTCGAGGACCATCCCCCAGTCGAGCACGATGATCTTCCCGTCCGCAGCCACCATGAGGTTGCCCGGATGGGGGTCCGCGTGAAGGAAGCCGTCGACCATCATCATGCGGAGGTAGAGTCCCGTGAGCCGACGGATCATGGACTCGAACTCGAGCTCCCCGGACGCGAATCGCTCCGCGAGCTGGTCCACCTTCGTGCCTTCGAGGTGCTCCATCACGAGCACGTGCTTCGTCGTCAGATTCCCGACGACCTCGGGGGCCCGGACCCCTTCCACATCCGCCAGCAGGCGGTGGAATCGCTCCATGTTCGCAGCCTCCGATCGGAAGTCCATCTCCTCGCGGACCCGGACCGAGAACTCGCGGACAACGTTGGTGATCCCTCTCACATGGTGGTTCGGAAAGAGGATGTTCAGCCAGAAGAGGAGCTGAAACGAGAGATCGAGATCGATCGCGACGGTCGGCTCGACCCCTGGACGGAGGACCTTGACGGCCACCTGCCGGCCCCCGAGGACGGCCCGGTGGACCTGGCCGAGAGAGGCGGCGGCAATGGGATCGGGATCGAAGGACTCGAAGACGTCTTCGACGGCCCTCCCGAACTCGGTCTCGATCACCCGGCACGCGCCGTCACCGGGGATGGGCGGGACCTGATCCTGCAGCGTTCCGATGGCGGAGAAGTAGGGTTCGGGAATCAGGTCGGCGCGGGCGCTGAACACCTGGGCCAGCTTGATGAAAGTGGGTCCGAGTTCGGCAACGGCCTGGGCCAATTTCTCCGAACGGCGCCGGTGTTGCCCGGCCGTCCGGGTCGCGGGTCGTCCGATGATCACGAACCGTCGACGATCCCGCAGGAACGCCGCCAGGAATGGGGCGAGGGTGGCGAAGATCCGAAGACCGCGAAGTGCTCGTTTCATCCTATCCGGTTTTCATGCTGCGCCCGGGCTCCCGGACCGGGGCTCGAACCGGCGGCCGGCCTGGGGGGCCTTCGTGCCGTCCTGCCCCGGTTCTCCTCCCGGCCGGGCGCTCGCGTAGCAGGCAGACTTGACGTGTGCCCCAGGGGCTCGAATACGGAGGTTCCGTCTCACGGAAGCGTACGGCCGGTGCGTGTCGGGCGGAGGCACCGGGGCCGGGGGCCGCAAGCTTCCACGTGTCGGTCCCGTCCTTTGCCCCGCCCAGCCGGGATCGGGGTGATGGGGGAAGTGTGCGAACTCGTCCGTCGTCCCCGCCCCGAATCCCTCTGGTGTCGACAATGCGACCGTGGGAGCATGCATCGCACGTTCGATCCCGCGCCTCTTCGCTGCAAGGTGCAGCCGGTGCGGCCCCTCTGGCCGAAGCGAGGCACTCTGCCCGGTTGCGGCCTTCCAGAAGCTAGCGTACGTACACGTCGTCACCGCCGGGACGCCCGTCCGGTGGATCAGGCGCCCGCGCCACGCCCGCGCAACGTCGGCAGGTGACCGGGTCGATTGTCGTCATCGGGCGGGGACTCGAGAGAGGCGCGGCGCGGCTGGATGGACAGGGGACGGGTGGAGGAGAAGATCCCGGGAAACTGGGCCGGAAGCTTCAGCACCTCCTCGCGGGTATCGATCGCGCCCCGGGTCAGGCGTGGCGCCGCCCGCCCCGCTCTTCAGCCTCATCCCCCGCTGGAATTCGGACCCCGCTTCAGGCCTGTCATCAGACGAGACTCAGGCAGTCTGGCGGAGGATTCCCGATTTCGGTAGCCTTAGCCGCCGCACGGTGGAATTGCCACGCGACGGGTCGCACCGGCCCGACGAGCGAACGGTGGAACTGACACGGAGTCCGATCGATGCGAAGCTCTTCTTCCTGGGTTCTCTTGGCGATCGCGCTGGCTGCCCTCGGCCCCGCCCACCTGGCTGCCCAGACCGAGACGCTCCTCTACGATCACGTTCACCTGGCCGTACCGAATCCGCAGGAGGCTGCGCAGTGGTACATGGACCACATCGGGGGAGAGCCGGTGGATGGCCGGGACGATCGCATGCTGCTCGGGACGACGAGGTTCATCTTCCAGCAGGCCGATGACCGCCGGCCCAGCCAGGGAAGTGTAATCGACCACCTGGGGTTCTCCGTCCAGGATCTCGATGCCACGCTCCGGGACCTCGAGAGCGCAGGAGCGACGATCGCCTCTCCCCGGCGGGACGTCGAGGGCCTGTTTCCGATCAGCTTCCTCGAAGATCCGTGGGGGGTGCGGCTCGAGGTCCTCGAGGACGCGCAGCACCTCGGGTTCCACCACATCCACCTCCGTAGCCCGGATCCCGAGGCGACCCGCCAGTGGTACCTCGCGCAGTTCGGCGGGGTGCGCACCCCGCTGCGGGGCCGCCTGGACGGGATCCTCTATCCGGGAAACGTCTGGGTCCTGGTGACCGAGGGGGACACCTTCCCGAGCACGGAGGGCGCGATCGATCACATCGGGTGGCGTGCTCCCGAGATGAACTCGAAGCTCGAAGAGTTCAGCGGCCAGGGGGTCGAGATCACGCGCGGGCCGATGGATCTCACCTTCGAGAACGGAATGATCGAGTTCTTCTTCATCGCGGGTCCCCACGGCGCGAACATCGAGATGGTGGAGCGCGCCGCGAACATGCGCTAGCGGGGTTCCCCGCTCCGCGGGTTGGCACGCGACGAATCAGGGGCAGGTGGCGGGAATGAAGGGCACGATAGGGATCCTCACGGGAGGTGGCGACGTCCCGGGCCTGAACCCGGCGATTCGCGCCGTCACGGTCCGTGCTCGGCAGGAAGGCTACCGGGTGATCGGGATCCGCCGCGGCTGGGCGGGTCTCGTGGAGCTCGTTCCCGATCCTGACTTCGACAATCGGGAGAACTTCCGGGAGCTCACGGAAGAGACAGTGAGGCGCGTGGGCCGGACGGGGGGCACCTTCCTTCATACCTCCCGGACGCGCCCGAGCCACCTGCCGAAAGACGCCGTGCCGGAGCACCTCTCGGACCGGTACGCGGCCGCGATCAACGACGTCACCCCGGAGGTCCTCCGGAACCTGGACTTCCTCGGGATCGACGTTCTGGTCCCGATCGGGGGCGACGACACCCTCTCCTACGGCGGCCGCCTGCACGAGGAGGGGGTCCCGGTTGTCGCGATCCCGAAGACGATGGACAACGACGTTCCCGGGACGGAGTACTGCATCGGGTTCAGCACCTGCGTGACCCGGACGATCGAGCTGATCCATCGCCTGAGGACATCGGCGGGCTCGCACGAGCGCTTTCTCGTCGTCGAGGTATTCGGCCGCTACGCCGGGTTCACGGCCCTTCTGCCGACGATGGCGGGCGCGGCGGACCGCTGCGTGATCCCGGAGCATCCCTTCGCGCTCGAGCACCTCGCGGAGCTCGTCTCGCGCGACAGGCGGAGGAACCCCTCGCGGTACTCCGTGACCCTGGTCTCCGAGGGTGCCACGATTGCCGGCGACGACGACATGACCTACGAGGCAGGGGAAGCGGACCAGTTCGGACACCTCAAGCTGGGCGGGATCGGGGATCGGGTCGCGAGCGGGCTCAAGCGGCTGTCCCCCCGATTCGACGCGGGGCGGAACGTGAACGTGGTCTCGCAGCGGCTCGCGTATCTGGTCCGCTCGGGGGACCCCGACGCGCTGGACTCGGTTGTTCCGATGGCGTTCGGGAATCTCGCCGTCGACCTGATCCTCCGCGGGGACCTCGGGCGGATGGTCGCGGTCCAGGACGGCATCTACGACAACGTCCCGGTGGACGTCGTGACGGGCAGGCAGAAGGTTGTCGATGTCGATGAGCACTATGATACCGAAGGGCTCTGCCCCCGCTATACGAACCTCCTGGGGCAACCGCTCTTCATCTCGGCGAGCACTCGCGCCTGACGCGAACCGCCGATCAGATGGCTCGGCGACCCCTCCCACGCTGTCTCTACAACGGAGCGGCCCACTGCCAAGGCGTCGCCTCACCGAATGCGCTCTCAGCGACTGGCGGCGAAGGATCATCGGCCGGGGATTCTCTCGACCGGCCTGCGGAATGGCCCCGGGAGCCATGACGATTCGGTGATCGTCGCCTTCCCGATCTCGAGTGTTGAGGCATGCGCGTGCGGGGGTCCGGTGGACGAGATGCTCCCGTTCGCCGGGGTTGAGCTGTAGAGCCTGTACGCGGCCACCCGAGTCCGGAGGCCGACCGCCGACTGCGTGGCTCGCCTCCGGGCCGTGGGATGGCATGGCTCTCAGACCAGCGCCGGCAGCTCCAGTCGCGGGAGTCGTCGTGAACGTGAACGTGCTCATGGCAACCGTTGCGGGCGGCACGACGCCATTCACGCTCGCCGGTGCCATCGATATCGGCTGTTCCGGCCGGACTTGTTCGCCAACGACGCCGTGAGTGACCAGCCCATCCGGTGGGCGGCGACCCCGGGTCCGCTCCCGTCCGCTCCGTTCCTCACCGTCGTCCTGGGGTGGAAGGGGGTATCGAGGGTCGGAGCGGGCTTTCGCGCCGGGGGCCCTGGCGGGAGGGTCTGCGGGTCTGGCCTTCGCCGTGATGATGTAGGGCACCAGGGACGACGCGCACACGATCGCAACCTTTGACGTCGATACCGGGATCATGGTCGGAGTCGACGGGAACGGCGGTGGCGTCGCCGCGCACATGCTCAACCGAGGTTCGGTGGCCGCCTGACCGCTGCCGGCACCGTGGCGACTCGAACACCGTGTTCTCGACCGGCAGGTAGAACGTGCCATCTCCCGCCCGCGTCACAGGCTGATGGACTGTGGACGCGCCGGCCCCGGCCGGGCGCTGCCCCGGGACGCATTCACTGAGGTCTCTTCGCATCTGGCCTCGCAGTTCGGGCGCGGTTGTCGGAGAGGTCGATCTCTCCGAGCTGGTGGGAGGCGCGTGATTCGGGCGTGCGACGACCCCGGAGTCCTGCGCCGCGCTGACGACACGCACACGGGGCTGCCGCCCGGAATCAGGACATCGAGCTCTGCCTCGCTGCCCGCCGCATTGAACTCACCGGTAGGTCGCCCCGACAGGCGCTGAAGGGGCTGGAGAGACCGTCCCGATATTCCCGACGCAAGCTGGATGTACGGGATCATCATTGGCATGTTCTCGCGGGAACATGTCCCGCCGCACTCGGGGGACGGCTCCCCCCGAGAGCACTGGGCCTCGAGGACGCGCCAACGAGGAGACTCCACGACTCGCCGAAGTTTTCAGGGGGTGATGCAACCGATCATGGCGCCAGGGTCCGCAGTCTCCCAGAGCGGCCGGCATCCCTACGCACCGTCGGTACCAGAATCGCCAGCATTTCCCCTCGCCGGGTGGAGCCGCAACGGTTGTCCGCCGGTAACATTCTCCCCCTGTCCCATGTAGGAATGGGTCGCAGCAGGTCCAGGATCCGGCCCGACGGGGCCAGGGGATGTGTCTAATCTTCCACGTGGAGCCGTTTCGACTCGATGGCCGCCGTAAAGAGGAGACCGCTCGAAGTCGCATCCCGACGGGTCCTACAGGACGCCAAGCTGGCGATTCGGGACGTTTACGACGCCATCGTTGAACTGGTCACAAACTGCGACGACCGGTACCAGATCCTCCAGACTGGAGGCCGGGTCGAGATCGAGCTGGGCCGGCAGGGCAAGGGCCGCCCGTCGATTCTGCGCGTGCGGGATTTCGCCGACGGCATGACCACGAACCAGATGAACCGGAAGCTCGGGCGGATTGGTGGTCGGGTCAGCGGCCTGGAGGAGGGGTACGCGGTTCGGGGAACCAACTCGCGCGGTGCGAAGGACATAGCGGCACTGGGCAAGGTGACCTTCGAGTCGATCGCGAGCGACAGTCGGATGCACACCTGCCATATCTTTCCGAATCTCGAGTACGCGGCAGACGATTCACGGCGGGTCACGCCGCCGGTCCGGGAGAAGCTTGGAATTGCCAAGGGAACGGGAACGGTGGTGACCATCGAGATCGACCCGATCCATCGGATCCCCAAGATCGACACCCTCGTCCCGAAGGTCGCGACACTTGTGCGCCTCCGGGACATCGTCTGGCAGGAAAAGACCACGCTCGTGGTCAAGGGCCTGCGGACCGGCGCTCAGCGCGCGGTAAGCCTGCACCGCCCAACCGGCCGGAAGCGGGTATCCAAGACGTTCACCGTGCCGGGATATCCGGGGGCGACGGCCAAGCTTCTTGTCTTCCGTGCAAGAAAGACGTTCAAGGCCGTGCGAAACCGGTTCAGGCTCGGCGGCATTCTGG
The DNA here is from genome assembly GCA_965218255.1 of Longimicrobiales bacterium. Classification (GTDB taxonomy): domain Bacteria; phylum Gemmatimonadota; class Gemmatimonadetes; order Longimicrobiales; family Gaopeijiaceae; genus JAAXGI01. The sequence continues at coordinate 709,149 of CBDCKJ010000002.1, forward strand.
TCAAGTCGAGGCATGCGATTCACGAAGCCACCCTCTTCGACCAGAGCCTCGAATGGGATTCCCATGCGCAGTGGTTCTACGGACGCCTCACCTGCGAGACCATCGACGATCTGTGGAACGAGTACGATGAGCGGCAGGCGCGCGGGGAACCACACCCGCCGGAGAACCCGGTCCCAATTCTGGACCCGTCCCGAAAATCGGGGCTGACGTCGGGGCACCCGTTCGTGACCGCGTTGTATGGCAGGGCACTCGGTTTGCTGCGTCCCCTCGTCGAAGAGGAGCGTACGCGTACCGAGCGGGAACGGGCCCATAGCGTTGAGAGCCAGAAGACACGGAAGCGGCTGGACGCGCTGGAGAGGGCCGCCAACCAGTTCATGGAAGACTTCTCCGATGAAAGCACATCGCGCGATCCCAAGGGAATTCAGAAAGGGAGCCGGTTTCAGCTCAGGGGCTATTCACTTACGCCACAATATGCCCAGGTCGTGCAAGGGCATTCGTTCACTTGCTGGCTGACGGTGCTGACCGAGGCGTTTCCCGAGATCGGCGAAGGTGCGCTCGTGGAGGTCGAGTGCTTGACGGACGAGCTCCGGTGCGACCATGCCGAAATCCCACTTGAACCGCTGGACGTGCAGGACGGGGTGCTCCGGGCGACCTGGTCCGTGGAGGCGGTGGACACGACCCCGGCGACAGGTCTCGCTGTCCGGGTAGGTCCCATCGAAGCTGAGTCGACCGTCGCCGTGCTGGCGTCGGAGGCCGAGAGGTACGCTCACATCAAGGAGCTCCGATTTGAACGCGCGCGATATCGGATCCGTGGGGGCTCGCGCCGGCAGATCCGACTGGTAGCACCGACGGAGCTCATCCGTTCGTCTGGAAGAGACTTCGAACTGACGTTGTCGTCGGACGAATACCACGTCGCGGGACAGAGACGGCTGCTGCTCAAGGCCAGCATGGGGATCGCCATGGCCAAGCTCACAGTCAGTGTGCTGGACGATGACGCATCTCCGGCGACGCTCGCTGCACGCCTCGGGGACGAGGAGGCCGAGACCGAGCTGCGAGCCCTTCCCCCGGCGGGAGCGGGGATCGTAATCAAGCTGGAGGACGTAGACCACGGCGCGCTTCGCTATCGCTGGAACAAGAATGTACTCGAGATCGGGGCACGGCATCCTTCGCTAGAGCGCTACCTGGGCCCGAAGTCCGAGCGCTTCCCCGGCCAGGATGAGCTCCACTTTCGGGTACTCCTGGCGGAGGTGGTGGCCGAAGCGCTGTGCGCCCGCAGACTGCAAGGGAACATCGACGCGAACCCAAGCGACTTCGAGGCGCTGTCGTGGAATGATTACTATCGGCACTTCTCGGAGCTGATGTCGCGGTTCCTGCCGAAGGCCCACGGGTTGATGGCGCCGGGTGCCTGACACGGGAGAGGTGCGAGGTGAGGAGTGAAGATCGCGGCGCTTGCCGAGCGCGAGGCGGATTTCCACACACCGGCAGGTATGTTGGTCGAAGCGGACAAGCACCGCCACGGCTGCAGCAGTACGGTCATTACCTGCCGCCCGGGCTCAGCGGGGTCAGGGTCTGCGAGCCGTCGGCGTTCGCCCGGCAACGCTCCAGATGGCGGCAGCCGCCTCGGCAGGGACTCGATGAACAGCTCGGCGAGAAGTGCCTGAGGTGCCTTGTGGTTACGGGCGATCTGGTCACAGACTCCCGACTTTCCGTCTGCCTGTGGGTGTTCGAGGCGGTTCAAGGTGCAATTTACGGCCAGCGTCTCGCAGGCCTTGCTCTTCGCTCGAGCTTGCCTGACAGCAGCGGAAGCAGGGGGCGTTCCGCAACGTGTCATGCTCGCTGGTGTCCTCGTGCACGCGGATCGTGCCCGCAATGCGTTGCGCGAACAACCTGCGCACCGATGTGTTCTGCCAAATGCGGGTCGTGATTGTCATCAGAGGCTGTCCCCCGAGGTTGCCGGTGCAGCTATGACGCCGTCTGTGAGTAACTGTTCGGCTAAGCTGTGGGCTGGGCCTCCAGCGGGCCTGCCCTCGATGGCGACCGAGCAACCGACGAAGTGTCCCCCTTCCACCTCCATGGGGACGGTCCAGAGAGCCGAGATGCGACCCATGATGTCGCAACGACACGCTCGCTTCGCCCGCCGCGTGACAGGACTTCGCGGCTGGCCATCACTCTCAGTTGTCCTGTCGTGGGGTGGGCCTGCCGCCGCGTTGGGTGGCTCAAAGCACGACCCCGACTCAACGGGTTTTGATCGCTGCGGTGAGGATGCCGACCGACCGCTTTTCCACGGCTTGGCCGAACAGCTACGTCTGTGAGGTGCAGAGCCACCGGAATTCGGCAGCGCGCATGTTTCCTAGAGGTTTCGTCGGACTCACTAAAGAGACCGTAAATAGATGGATATAATGGATAAACTGCCTGATGATGCCCCCAAAGTGTCGGCCTTTGCGGGTGGCATGTTGCGTAACGGGATCACGGCCGGAAGCGCTGCTGCCATCCTGATGACGTTGTTGGTGGAGCTGACGAAAGCCCGGCGCGAACGGATCGAAATGAAGCTCGAGATCTCGGCCCTGCCCAGGATCAGAGAGTTCCTGAAGGGATTCACGTCCCACCGCGGTTCGGACGAGGCGCCTCGATGCGGCCAGCGAGGAGACGCTGCTGGCGCTCCTCGAGGATGAGGATGAGGGCGCTGAGCCACGGCACCTCCGCCTGACCGCGCAAAAGGAAGAGGGCGGAGCAGTGCTCGACTTCGTGACCACGGCTGGCGAGGAGAACCTCCAGACCCAGATCGCTGAAAGGGTCGAAGAGGCACGGGTCGAGCGGGAAGTCTCACTTCGATTGTTGCGGTACCTCGCGTCGTCGGTTCATCACCAGCAGTACCACCAGAAGGACATTGTCACCGTCGGGTGAAGACCAGCGCGACTCGCCACGGAAGATGACGAGTGTACGCTTACACTTGTTGGTGTGAACCCTCACCGGGAGCACCGCAATGAACCTGAGGTCCCAACCGAGCGCCCATTGCGAATCGCCCCGCCGAGCCCCCCATACTGATTCGCTGAACCTGAACTGCCCCGCGTACAGCGCGCGGATACTTGTGCGATAGGTTCCGGTTGCCTGCTTCCTCAGCTCCGGCCTCCACCGACGCCGAGCCGGCTTGTCTGCCGCCAAGCACGCGCCTACCGTCGAAGGCGTGGTCCGCTAGTGACCCGTTCGATTGGAGGACTTCGATGAGGACCGGCAGCGCGGTCGCGTTTCGATTCAGGGCCGGATGGGTGGCGGTTCTGGCCCTGTTCCTCGCCTCGTGTGGTAGAGCGGAACGAGAGAGGGAGGCGGCCGTAGAGGCAGCCAGGGTCGCCACGGCAAGGGAGATCGAGCGAGCCTTGTCACAGGCGCTCGGCCTCGCGGATCGAGAGGCGGACAGGGCCGACGACATTCTTTCTCCCCTACCGGTAACGACGCCAGCCCAGGAGAACGCGCTCCGCCGCTTGCTCAACGCGGCGCACGTGGCCCGTGCTCGCGCCCTCGGCGTGCGGGTAGCCGACCGTGCCGCCAGGGACTCCCTCTTCGCGACGGGGGGGCTGGTTCAGCTCGAGGACAGCACCGCTCACTGGATCGTTCGCCCCGGCACCTCCCCCGCGTACGTTGTTCCCCACATGCCGGCCCTGCTCGAGCAGCTGGGCCGGCGGTTCCAGGAACGCCTCGCGGAAATGGGGCTTCCGCCGTACCGAATCGAGGTCACGAGTGCCCTGCGCACGTCGCAGCGGCAGGCACGGCTGCGGGGCTCGAACCCCAATGCAGCCGCCGGCGTGAGCTCTCACGAGTTTGGCACCACCGTGGACCTCTCCTACGCTGCGTTCGCGCCACCGGCCGAGCGACCACCGGAGATTCTCGCCCGTGTGCCCGCGGAGCTCGCGCCGCACGTCGGGCGGATCGTGGACCTGGCGCTGGAGTCGGTCTCGGCCCGGAAGTCCCGCGAACTGGGAGCCATCTTCAGCCAGGTGCTCCTGGAGGCACAGTCTGAGGGGCTGGCCCTCGTGATCTACGAGCGGCAGCAAACGGTCTATCACGTTACCGTCGGAGAGGCGATGGCGAATGATTGACGAGGCCTGACTCCAGAATCAGGCTCTGGACATGGACTTGGTCGTCTCCCGAGGGAACTCAGAAGATCGACTTGGTCCCTCTCTGCCAATATCGGTGAGGCATCCACGCCTTCACCGCCTGGCGCCGCTACAACCGAAATGCGTCGTCGAACACTTTATCCATGCGCAATACGAGGCGCGTATCGGTTGATGCGACTTCAAGTGCCGGGAACAGATTAGGCGGGTTCTCGCCCCTTTCATCGAACGCTTGGACCGGTGTGCCGCGCGGGGCGGCAGGAGTACATTTCCATCTCGACCCCGTCGACTGTGCAGGCATTCTGCGGTCCCTCCGGTGCCGAGGGGCGCTGGTTCCGTTCCGGATTGAGAGTTCGCGTCAATGCGGCCCCGAGCCGACCGCGTCTTCAGCGCCGTAGCGCGTCGGCAGGCTGGTCCATGAGCCAGTCCCAGTGCGCCCCAGCGTTCTCGACGATACGGGGCAGGTCTTCGGCGAGAAGATAGCCGTCCGAGATGAGGTCGCGGGCGGCCGACTCGAACTGGGACAGGTAGTCGCCGCGACCTCCGTACCGATCTTCGATGGTAGCTCGCGGGTCATCCCACGCCGATCGCTCGGCGTCCGTTCGGGCGAAGGGCACGTACGAGCCGACCATCATGAGGATCTCGCTCGGGGCTCCGGCCTTTTGGCTTCGGAACGCCCACCCGGTGTAGGTACCGAGCGGGACCCGGACCTCCGGCAGAACCACGCCGTCGACCTCATTGCCGTCCGCGTCCACATCGGATACAAGAAACGGCAACGGATGATCGGTGAGATTCCCGGGGAGATCGGAGCGGTAGCCGCCCGGCACGTGATACGGCCACTGGACGCCCGGGATCTCGGGGAACTTGATTCCGCTCCGCTCGATCAGGGTGCCCGCCGCGAGCGTCGGGTGCCGGCTGGGCGGCGCCGGGGCATCCTCCCGAACCCAGCGGTCGAGGCCCACGAGCAGCGCGCGCATCGAGGGCCGGACGTCGATCGGATTTCTTCGCTCCTGCTGGTCCCACACCGCGAGCGGCGGGAGGGAGCCGTTACTGTGCGGAATCGACGCCATGACGTAGAAGCGCACGTTCTCGGCGAGGCTCACATCCTCGCGCCCGTCGGTCGACGTGTGGTTGAGTGCGGCCACCCGCCCGCGGTCCCAGTACTCCGAGGAGGTTTCGTAGAGGACGATCTTCGGCTCAAGCCCTTCCGGGATCCTTGACCCGAGCCCCTCGACCCGGCCTGTCGCCGGGTCCTCCGTCTCCGTGTAGCGGATGGGGAACTTCGTCTGTGAGTGGAACCCCCCGTCATTTGGGTGGCCGAAGCGCTCGTTGTACGGACCGACCGATGCCCCGCCCGCGTGCACGAAGATCCCGTCGAGGGCGCGCCGCTCCCCCGCTTCGTCGACGGTGAAACCCTCGTGGATGAGCTGCCGGAGATACCGTCCCGTCTGGGAAACGCCGTAGGCGTAAGCGTATTCTCCCCGGACCTCGGCCTCCGGGTCGAACTTGAAGTAGGCAGCGGCGTCGCGGATCGCCGCGAACCCGACGCCGATCACCTGCGGGTTCGCGGCCTCGTACGTGAGCTGATACGTGTAGCCCGGCCGGAACCCAGTCCAGAGGAAGAGGTGGCTCGGGTCGTACGATACCGTCCCGTCCACCATCCGCCCGAATTCCCAGCTCCCCCTCGGGATCTCCCGCTCCGTGCCGTGATAGCCGAGCCGCTCCGTGAGCAGGTGGGCCGGGTCGTCCGGACGTAGCGGCGGGTACTCCTCGAATCCGGTCCAATACGACGAGGTGATATCGAAGCTCCGCGACGGCGTGAGGGGGATGAACCAGTTGGTCACCTCGCCCGTGATCGGCCGCCCTCCGTCCGTCGCGACCGGGGGGTAGAGCGAGAGGGCGCGGGTGTTCGGTGTCGGCTCCCACCCTACCGCGACGAGCGTGTATCCCTCGCGCATGAGGAAGCCGTCCCCGAATTCGGCCTCGCTCGTCGGATCGACGGCCCCGGCGGCGAAGTTGAACCGCCCGAGAAGGAGCTTGTTCCCGCGGTTTATCACATCGAAGAAGAGGACGCCGTTTCCGCGCGACGGGTCCTTCGGACGAAGCACGAAGAGGTCGGCGGAGAACTCGACCTCGCCCGCTCCGTTCCTCGGCGCCTTGTCCAGGTCCACGATGATCCGGTTCCTCGGGACCTGCGGATCGAGCGCGAAGTAGATCTTCCCGACGCACTTCTCGTACGCCCCGACCTCCCCGAACGGACGTCCCTCGAGGACGTCCACGCAGCTCGTGATCACGACGTCCGTCACATGGGCCGCCGCCCGGGTGGGGCGGAGGACGAGCCCCGCGAGCGCGAGGAGACCGAGGATCGGAAGGAGCACGCGGGACGATGCAGGTGCAGACCGAATCATGGGCATTCCACTCCGTTTTGGGCATCCGGGGGACGCGCTCGCTACATGCGGATCACGATCTTCCCGAGATGGCTACCGCTCTCCATGTACTCGAACGCCGCTCCGGCCTCACTGAAGGAGAAGACGCGGTCGATGACCGGCCGGAGCTCGTGCTCGGCGATAAACTCGTTCATAGCCTCGAAGTCGGCGCGCGACCCGACGTAGATTCCCGTGACGGAGGCGCCGCTCCCGATGAAGGAGCCGATGGGAAGCGAGTCGGCGGAGCCCGAGAGTCCGCCGATGAGCGCGATGTGGCCGTTCATTCCGAGTGCCTCGACGGCTCTCGGGAGGGTGTCCTCGCCACCGACCTCGAGGACGTGGGTGACGCCCGCGCCGCCGGTGAGCGCACGGACCTCCTCCTGCCACTCCGGAATCGTACGGTAGTTCACGATGCCGACGGCGCCGAGCCCTTCCGCACGGACGAGCTTCTCGTCGCTCGAGCTGGTGATGATCGGAAGCGCCCCGTGAGCCGCCGCGAACTGGAGCCCGAAGATCGAGACGCCCCCCGTGCCCTCCAGGAGCACGAAGTCGCCGGAGAGGAGACCGCCGTAGGTGAATAGCCCGTTCCACGCCGTCAGCGCCGCGCAGGGCAGGGTCGCCGCCTCTTCGAACGAGAGGTGCTCGGGAATCTCGACCCAGCTGTCCTCGTGACCGGCGACCATCTCGGAGAGCATCCCGTCGATCGCGCCGCCTCTCGCGGAGGCGTTCACGGCCGCCGTCCTCCGTCCCCCGGTCCAGTCGGCGAAAAAAGTGCCGGCTACCCGGTCGCCCACCTGGAAGCGGGTGACGCCGGGGCCGACCGCAACGACCTGGCCAGCCCCGTCCGAGAGCGGGACGAGTCCCTCCCGCTCTGTCGCCCCCCCGTAGGAGGAACGGAGGATCGACAGGTCTCTCCGGTTGAGGGAGACCGCCCGCACCCGAACGAGGATCTCGTTCTCCCCCGGTGTCGGTCGCGGCACTCGTCGCAAGGCGAGCTGAAGCGCGCCTCCCGGAGCCTGGGCGAGCTGGTACTGGCGTATGTTGAAGCCCTGGAGCCCGTCGGCCCCGCCGGGGAGGAGGAGCCCGGCCGCGCCGCACACGAGGGCAGCCCGGGAGGCGAGCCTCCGCCGTCCTCGCGTCACGGCCTTGCCCCGGGCCGTGGCCGCCCCCGCCGTGGCCTCATTCAACATCCGGAGGCTGGACCCGGACCCGGACCTCCACATCCGCGTAGAGGCCCCCGTCGTCGGCTCGCCCCCGCAGGACGTAATCGCCCGGCTCCAGGAAGGTCGCGGTCGCGACCCACCGGCCGTCGTCCGGTTCCTCCGGCGCGACCCACATCGGCGACCACGGGGAGTTCTGGAAGGGCCTCGTGTCCTCCCACGGCTTCACCTGGGGGGGCGCGAACTCGACGGAGCCTCCGCCGCGGTAGGGGAACCACGTCATGTGGAGCGCATTCGTCTTCGCCACCGTGACCCGGACGGGCGCCCGCATCGCGCGGGCCAGCAGTTCCTCCGGCGTTACATCCTCGGGCGGGCCATCTGCCCGCTCCGACCGTTCGGGCACCCCGTCGTCCGTCACCACGGCCACGAGCCCGAGGGGCTCGCCGACACGCACCGTGCGTTCCGCCTCGCCCTCCACCCGGATCGACGGAGGGATGTTCGCCCGGATCTCCGCGTCGCTCGTTCCGGCTCCAAGCGAGCCGGTCTCCGACATGATCGCGACGTTGTCCAGCTTGAAGTCGGGCTTGATCGAGGCGTAGGCCCGCTGCGTGTTCCCGCGGGTCGCGAGTTCCCAGACGAGCTCGTCATCCTCGGTGAGCCCCTCCGGCGCCCTGACCCTGAAGACGAACCGGTTTCTCCTCGGGAGGAAACGGGTCGGCTGGCCGAGGTCCGTCTTCTCCCCCAGGAAGCGGTTCTCCGGGCCGATCGGGACGTGCAGCTCCTCGAGCCAGTTCCTGTTCATGTAGCCGAAGAGGATGTCGATCGTGCCGTCCTCGTTCTCGACCCACCCCTCGAAGGCCGGCGAGACCCACTGCCCGTGGTCGTACGAGGGCCGAAGCTGCGCCCTCGCCCCCGCAGCGCCGACCGCGAGGAGGAGGAACACGAGCGGAACCCGGACGAGTCCGCCCCGGCGGATCGCATGCTTCATCGATCCACTCCCGCCTCCGTCCTCGCCTCCATCTCCTCGACCTCGATGAGCGGGAGGTTCGCCATGCAGAGAGGGCATCCCACGATGTGATCGTTCCTGCCCACGCCGCGTGCCTCCCGGCGCTCGGCCATCTCCCGGACGAACTGCTCGTCGGTGAGGAGGACGCGGTTGCCCAGGTCGATAAACATGTTCGATACGGACCGGTTCCCTGAGCCCTGCCAGTTTCTGGGATCGGGGATGTTCGGGTTCGCCGTCGTGTTGTCCAGCTCCGCGGCGATGTGAAGGATCGTTCCCCTGGGGAGGATCGGCGCGTAGTCGTCGTCGAAGGTGTACTGCTTCACCCAGTTGTGGTCGTAGCCGGCGCAGCTCAGCGTCTCGATGTGGTTCCCCCAGATTGCCTCGAGGCACATGCGGTATCCGGGGGCGTGGAGGTGCGGTTCGAAGGAGGTGATCTTCATGTGAGCGGAGAGCACGCTGAAGGCGTGGAGCTCCTGCCCGTCCGCGCTCGGCTGGATGTCGATATTGAGCCCGTCGCCAAGGCCGAGGCCCGTCGAGCTCGACCGGACGTATTCCGGCTCGTAGTCGCGCGGGTGCAGGTAGAATCCGTACTCAAGGTAGCCGGTCGCATCCGCCGCCGCGGCGTTCAGGTGGATGGATTCGGACTCGACCGATGATCCGGCCTCGAGCAACCGGCCTGCCCGCGGATTGAAGATGTCGGGGTTCCGCCCGAGCTCGTGCACAGGCCATCCGCGCCGCGCCTCTCCGTCCGGCCCCCGGGTCCGCCAGATCACGTGGTGCACGATGAACCGCCCGCCGACGCCTCCGCCCTCGGCCGAGATGTCGTTGATCTCGCGGATCTCGACAGCTCGCACGTAGCGGTCCTCGGTGAGGCCGGTCGGGACCGGCTCCATGTCGCCCCACCAGTCCGGGTCTCCGGCGCGCATCCGGAATTCCCGGGTTCGGAGCACGAGGTCCGGCTCGCCCAGCCTCCACTCCCCGTCAGCCGGCCACTCCCGGGGGGGCGGCATGTCCCCGGGATCGCCCATCGGTGCGCCGTCGTCCACCCATCTTGCGATCGCCAGGATCTCGGCCTCGCTCAGCCGCTCGTCGTCCTTGTACGCCTGGATCCCGATCCCCCGCTCCACGTAGTACGGGGGCATCGCGCCCATGCGGCTCCGGATTCCGGTCTTCACCCTGATCATCGGCGCCCACGGACGGACCTGCTCGTACGTGCTGAGAGCCATCGGGGCGACCCCGCCCTCACGGTGACACCGCTCGCAGTTCTCCTGCAGGATCGGAGCGATGTCCCTGGCGAACGTGAGCTGGCCGGTCTCTCCCGCCCCTTCGCTCGACTGTGCGAGAAGGGGGCCGGGGATCGCGAGTCCGAGGACGCACAGTGCCAGAAAGGTGCGAATCATGGTGCGGGCTCCTGATCACGTGAACGGGTGACGCCAGCGACGCAGCCCGGAGAGGGACCGCCTCTCCCTCCCGCCCTTCGCTTCATTCGGCGCCGGCCACCCGGCTCGGGCGTCACACCGGTGTTGCCCACTCTCTTCCTTCGTGCCGGCGCGCTACCTGCGGAGCACGCGGCCCGCCCTCACTCCCGTCGGAGTACCTTCCTGGATGGCAAATTCGCCATTGACGATCACATGGACGATACCCTCCGAGAGCTGATGCGCGTCCTCGTAGGTGGCCAGGTCGCGGACAGCCTCGAGATCGAAGACCACCACGTCCGCGAAGGCGCCGGGCTCGATCGTGCCGCGGCCATCGACGCCGAGGACATCGGCGGTCAGCGTGGTCATGCTCCGGATGGCGGCCGGCAGCCCGAGGACTCCCTCTTCGAGCACGTATCTGCGGATCTTCCGCGCGAAAGTCCCGTAGGTCCGTGGGTGCTGAAGCCCCTCGCCGAAGCGGGGCAGGCGGCCATCCGTCGAGGTCATCGTCCACGCCTGGACCATGTACCTCCGGATATCCTCCTCATTCATGTTGAACGAGGTGATCGATGGGCTCGTCTGCTCCAGGATCCGGATCGCGGCCTCTACAGCATCCAGCTGCCACGCCTCGGCGAAGTCGGAGAGGAACCACCCCGCGAGTGCGGGATCCGGAGCGTAGTCACGGATCTGGATCCGGTCTGCGCCCCCCCGACGGTCCAGGTTCTCGACCATCTCGAGGCGGATACGCTCCCGCGTCGCCGGGTCCGCGAACCGGGCCTGAAGGGAATCGGCGCCCCCGGCCTGAGCCCACCGGGGCAGGAGCGCGGAGCTCAGCCCCGTGCTGCTGGCGTCGTACGGGTACTGGTCCGCGTAGACGCTGACACCCCGGCTGCGCGCGGCCGTGATCATCTCGACGACGCTCTCCGAGAAGCCCCAGACGCGGGGTCCGAGCGCCTTGATGTGCGTCACGATCCCCGTGAGATCCGCCTCCTCGGCCACCGTGACCACCTCGGCGACGGAGGCCTCGAGGCCGATCGTGTAGTCCGACTCGTCTCTGATGTGGCTCGTGTAGACACCGCCGAACTCTCCGGCGATCCTCGCGAGCTCGACGAGCTCCGAGGTCTCCGAGTAGCTCCCGGGCGCATAGAACGGGCCGGACGAGAGCCCGAAGGCTCCCTCCTGCATCCCGGCCCGGACGAGGGCGCGCATCCGGTTGAGCTCCGCGGCGTCCGGTGCTCGGTCCGCCATCCCGAGCACCTCTCCCCGGACGGAGCCGTGCGGTACGAGCTGCGCGGCGTTCACCCCGATCCCGTGGCTGAGGAGGATCTCGCGCTGTGCGGCGAGGTCGACGGGGCCGCCGCCGTCCGGGTTGATGAAGACGGTGGTGATCCCCTGCGCGAGGAGCGCGACGGCCTCGCTTGCCTCCGGATCCGCGAGTCCCTCCCCGCTGTGCGAATGCGGGTCGATGAAGCCGGGCGCGAGGTAGAGCCCCTCGAGATCCAGCTCGACGGTGCCCGTCGCGCCGGCGAGATCCCCGTATGCCTCGATCCGGTCGCCCTGGATCCCGATGTCGGCGGCCGCAGGCGCCGCCCCGGAGCCGTCGAGGACGTCCGCCCGCCGAAGGAGGATGTCGTAGGACTCGCCCGCTCCCCCCCCGCAGGCGGCGAGCACGCCGGCGAGGAGTGCGACGCACCCTCCCCGGCGCCAGCCCGGGGTTACCCGCGGAGCCCCCATCGGTTGATCCGTCATCTCCGTCTCCCCTCCTCCCGCCTGTGCCGCCCGGCTCCCGGTCGGGCCTTCGATCCTCGTCCCTGGTCCCGCCTTCCCGACTGCCACCCCTCGCTCGCGGCGCTCGGCCCCGGCCCGGGGGCCCCTCGCGGCACCCGAGGACGGGCTCCGGCGGGTCAGCCGACGAAGGTGTTCTCGAGCGTCCCGATGCCCTCGATCTGGATCTCCACACGGGCGCCGTCGCGCATCGGGAGCGCGCCGAGGGATGTCCCGCAGCTGATCAGGTCGCCCGGCAGCAGCGTCGTGTCCCGGGAGATCCGCTCCACCAGCTCGAGGGGGCTGAAGAACATGTCACTCACCGGGAAGTCCTGGCGCACCCTCCCCCCCATACGGGCTACGATCCTGAGCCCGCCCGGATCGATGCCCGAAGCGATCACGGGTCCGAAGGGACAGAAGGTATCGAAGCTCTTTGCCCGGCTCCACTGCGGGAAGGAGGGGTCCTCGCGGAGGAGCTCGACGGCGGATACGTCGTTGACGCAGGTGTAGCCGAAGACGCACGCCTCCGCCTCCCCTGGCGTGACGTCCCTGCACTCCCGCCCGATCACGATCCCTAGCTCCCCCTCGAAGAAGATCCGCCCCGCGTGGGAGCGCGGCCGCCGGACCGGGCGTCCGGCCGGATGCGAGGTGGAGGGGGCCTTGAGGAAGTAGAGCGGCTCGGACGGCTCGTTCCACCCGTTCTTGGCCGCCGCCGCCCGGAAGTTGTTCCAGAGTCCGAGGATCTTCGTCGGATCGCACGGGGTGAGCACCTCCGCGCCGTCGAGCGCGATCCGCTCGCCGGTGGGTTCGGGGGCCTCGAACAGATTCCCCCGGCAGAGCGCGATCTCGCTTCCCGAGAGGGTCCCGATCCGCATGTCGCCCTCGTGCCGGACACGGATCCAGCGGGTCATGTCATGAGCCTCTCGGCCGCCTGGTGCATCCGGTCCCTCTCCTTCTTCTCGCGGCGCCGCGTGTGGAGGACTCGCTCCGTGTACCCGTTCGGCTCGGCCCGCCCCTCGAAGACGAGGTCGAGGGCGGCTTGGAACTCGAGACTCCTCTCGAATTCGGGACTCATCGGCGCGTAGTACGGGTCGCCCTCGTTTTGCCTGTCGACGACCCTCGCCATCCGCCTGAAGGTCTCCCGCACCCGCTCCCCGGTGACGATCCCGTGATGGAGCCAGTTCGCGATGTGCTGGCTCGAGATCCGAAGCGTCGCGCGGTCCTCCATGAGCCCGACATCGCGGATGTCGGGGACCTTCGAACACCCGACCCCCTGGCCGACCCAGCGCGAGACGTAGCCGAGGATCCCCTGGGCGTTGTTGTCGAGATCGTCCTGGATCTCCGCGTCCGTGAGCGCACGCTCCCCGAGGAGCGGGGGTGAGAGGATATCCTCGAGCGGGGCCCGCTCCCGCCTCGCGAGCGCCTCCTGCACGGCCCGGACATCGACGCGGTGGTAATGGGTCGCGTGGAGAGTAGCCGCGGTCGGGGAGGGGACCCACGCCGTGTTCGCCCCCGCCTCCGGGTGCGCCCCCTTCGTCTCGACCATCGAGCGCATCAGATCGGGCATCGCCCACATCCCCTTGCCGATCTGCGCCGTTCCCGAGAGGCCACACTCGAGCCCGACATCCACATTCCAATCCTCGTAGGCGAGCATCCAGGGGGCGCCCTTGATCTCCGGCTTCGGGATCATCGCTCCCGCCGCCATGCTCGTATGGATCTCGTCGCCGGTCCGGTCGAGGAAGCCGGTGTTGATGAAGACGACGCGGTCGCTCGCACGGCGTATGCACTCCCCGAGGTTCACCGTGGTGCGCCGCTCCTCGTCCATGATCCCGATCTTGATTGTCCGTGCCGGGATCTCGAGCGCCTCCTCGATCCTCTCGAAGAGCCGGACCGTGAAGGCGACTTCCTCGGGGCCGTGGAGCTTCGGCTTCACGATGTAGATGCTCCCGGTCCGGGTGTTTCGGACGGAGCCCTCCCCCTTCAGGTCGTGGACCGCGGCGAAGGCGGTGATGAGCGCGTCCAGGAATCCCTCCGGGGTATCCTCCCCCCCGGCCGTCGTGACCGCATCCGTGTACATGTGGATCCCGACGTTGCGGACGAAGAGGAGGCTGCGTCCGGGGAGCGTGAGCTCACCCCCGTTCACGTCCTCGTAGGTGCGGTCCGGGTTCAGCCTCCGCGTCACCGTCTCCAGATTCTTCGAGAACGTCGCCTCGAGGGAGCCCTTCATGATCCCGAGCCAGTTCCGGTAGAGCCGGACCTTGTCCTCCGCGTCCACCGCGGCGACGGAGTCCTCGCAGTCCTGTATCGTCGTGACGGCCGCCTCGAGCTGCACGTCGCTGATCCCCGCCGGGTGCGCGGCCCCGACCGGGTGCTTCCAGTCGATCCGGAGCTCGATGTGGAGGCCGTGGTTTCGAAGGAGCACAGTGGCGAGCCCGCCCTCCCCCCTCCGGAAGCCCACGAACTGTCCGGGATCCCGGAGACCGGTCTCCCCCCCGTTCGCGAGCCGGACGCGAAGCGTCGTCCGTTCCCCGTCCTCCGGCTCCGAAAGCGCGTAGCGGATCGCCTCTCCGTGCAGCCCTCCCGAGAGCGGCGCGACCTCGTCCAGGAACGCCTCGGCCCACGCGATGACCCTGACCCCCCGGACGGGGTTGTACGAGGTGCCCTTCCCGGCCCTGTCCTCCTCGGGGATGACGTCCGTCCCGTAGAGGGCGTCGTAGAGGCTCCCCCAGCGCGCATTCACCGCATTGAGCGCGTAGCGGGCGTTGTCCACGGGCACGACCAACTGCGGACCGGCGACGGATGCGATCTCCGGGTCCACGTTCCGGGTCGTGACGCTGAAGGGCTCCGCCTCCGGGAGGAGATACCCCGTGGCGCGGAGATGCCCGCGGTACGCGTCGGGATCCCACCCCTCCCCGGCGCGCTCCGAGTGCCACCGGTCGAGTCCCGCCCCGTGCTCGTCCCGCACACCCAGGAGCCGGCGGTTCTCGGGTCCGAGCTCCTCTACGATTCGGCCGAACGCCTCCCAGACCGCATCCGCATCCAGCGCCGTCCCCGGTGTGATCTCCCGGCGGACCAGGTCGTCGAGCGGGGCGGCGATCCTGAGACCGCCGACCTGGACATACTCACTTTGGTTCATGGCTGCTCGCTGAAACGGGGCCAGTGCGCCCTGAGGGTAAGCCGCGAAAACGCTCCGGCGCAACCGGAGCGCAGGCAAGCGGGTAGCGGCTACTTTCCGACTCGTAGTAAGATGCGCACCCGGCGCCGTCGCCCGGGCTTCACCGGGCGCCGCAGGGGGACCGTCGAACCATAAATTATTGGGAGGACCTCGTGTCCGAGGCAGAGACTGTAGCCGCGCTCCTGGCCGGGGGCGCCGATGAATCACCGGCCGTAGCCGCGCCGGCGCGTGCACCCCTCGACTACGCGGGGCTGCGGGCGCATGTGGCCCGGACGGTCGACAGGCTGAACGAGCTCGGGATCGGACGCGGGGACCGGGTGGCGATCGTGCTCCCGAACGGCCCGGAGATGGCCTCCGCCTTCGTGTCGATCGCCGCGGGGGCGACGACCGCGCCCCTGAACCCGAACTACCGCCGCAAGGAGTACGATTTCTACCTCGGGGACCTGGCTGCGAAGGCGCTCGTCGTCGAGGCGGGGAGTCCGTCCGATTCCATCGAGAGCGCGCGGAGCCTCGGGATCGCGGTCCTCGAACTCCACGTCCCGGAGGGGGCGCGGGCGGGCGAATTCGAGCTGGAGGCGGACCCCGGGCTTCCGCTCGGCGAGGCGAGTGCGCCGGGGCCGGCCGGCGCCGACGACATCGCGCTCATGCTCCATACCTCCGGCACGACCTCCCGTCCGAAGCTCGTGCCCCTCCTCCAGCGTAACATCTTGGCCTCGGCGGCGAACATCCGCGCGACGCTCCGGCTCGCCCCCGGGGACCTCTGCCTGAATGTGATGCCGCTCTTTCACATTCACGGGCTCATGGCGCCCGTCCTCGCCTCCCTCTCGGCGGGAGCGGCCGTGTCGTGTACACCCGGCTTCAACGCGCTCCGCTTCTTCGGGTGGCTCGACGACATCTCTCCCACCTGGTACTCCGCCGTGCCGACGATGCACCAGACGGTCCTCGCGAGGGCCGCCAGGAACCGCGACGCCGTTGCCCGCGCCCACCTCCGCTTCATCCGCTCCTCCTCCGCGTCGCTCCCCCCGCAGGTCCTCCGCGAGCTGGAGGCGACCTTCGGCGCGCCCGTGGTCGAGGCGTACGCGATGACCGAGGCCTCCCATCAGATGACGTGCAACCCCCTCCCCCCGGGGGTGCGGAAGCCCGGCTGCGTCGGCCCCGCCGCCGGCCCCGAGGTCGCGATTATGGACGACGAGGGGACGCTCCTCGAGCCCGGCCAGGTCGGGGAGGTCGTCATCCGGGGACCGAACGTCACGCCGGGATACGAGAACAACCCGGAGGCGAACGCCGAGGCCTTCACCCACGGGTGGTTCCGGACCGGCGACCAGGGGGTGATGGACGGGGACCGGTACGTGACGCTGACCGGGCGGCTGAAGGAGATCATCAACCGCGGCGGGGAGAAGATCTCCCCGAAGGAGGTGGACGAGGCCCTGATGGACCACCCCGCGGTCCAGCAGGTCGTGACCTTCGCGGTCCCGCATGCGAAGCTGGGCGAGGAGGTTGCCGCCGCGGTCGTCCTCCGCGAGGGCGCCGACGGCTCGCCCGCCGCGATCCGCGCGTTCGCGGCCGAGCGCCTCGCCGACTTCAAGGTCCCGCGGAGGATCCTCGTGCTGGACGAGATCCCGAAGGGCCCGACCGGGAAGCTCCGGCGGATCGGTCTCGCCGAGCAGCTCGGGATCGCCTGAGCGCCCTCCCGGATGCGCATCTGCATCTACGGGGCCGGCGCGGTCGGCGGGTACCTTGGGGTGAGGCTCGCCCTCGCCGGTGAGGAGGTGAGCCTCGTCGCCCGGGGGGCGCACCTCGAGGCGATACGGCGCGGCGGCCTCAGGCTCCTCATTGCGGACGAGGAGCTCGTCGCGCACCCGCCTGCGACGGACGACCCCTCCGAGCTCGGCCCGCAGGACTACGTGATCGTCGCCGTCAAGGCCCACGCGGCGCCCGGGATCGTGGCCCTGATGCAGCCGCTCCTCGGAGCGGAGACGGCCGTCGTCACCGCGATGAACGGGGTGCCGTGGTGGTACTTCCACGGGATCGAGGGGCCGTGGCGGGACCGGCGGCTCCGGAGCGTCGATCCGGCGGACGCGCAGTGGGACGGGATCGGTCCCGATCGCGCGATCGGGTGCGTCGTCTACCCGGCGGCGGAGATCGCCGAGCCGGGCGTGATCCGCCACATGAGCGGGAACCGGTTCACGCTGGGCGAGCCCTCGGGCGAGAAGACGGCTCGCGTCCGGGCGCTGGCCAAGGCTCTCATCGGGGCGGGATTCAGGGCCCCGGTCCGCAGGATCCGCGACGAGATCTGGGTCAAGCTCTGGGGGAACCTCTGCTTCAACCCGATCAGCGCGCTCACCGGTGAGACGCTCGACGTCGTGGCGACGGACCCGGGGACCTCGGCCATCGCGCGCGCGATGATGGAGGAGGCGCGCCGGATCGGGGAGGCGCTCGGGGTGCGCTTCCCGGTCGATGCCGACAGGCGGATCGCGGGCGCGGCCGCCGTCGGTCCGCACCGCACCTCGATGCTCCAGGACCTGTCGCGGGGGCGCTCCCTCGAGATCGACGCCCTCGTGACGGCGGTCCAGGAGATGGGCCGCCTCGTCGGCGTCGAGACGCCCACCATCGATGTCGTTCTGGCCCTCATCCGGCAGCGCGCCCGCCGGGCGGGCCTCTACGCCTACCCGAAGACCGGGACCCAGACCGTCCAGTAGATCGAGATCAGCGTCATCGCCGTGAAGACGATGATGCTCGTCCACCCGAACACGCGCGCGAAGGGGGAGGGGTAGAAGTGCGGGTCGTCGCGCGGGATGACGAGCAGGCAGTAGCGGAAGTTCAGGTAGAAGATGACGGGGGCCACGAAGGCGGCGAGCGCCGATGCGGCGAGCACGAGGAAGACGGGGCGCTCGAGCCCCGCGATGATGAGCACGGAGGCGACGAGGGAGTAGAGCATCGTCGCGCGGTAGATGTTGTACTCCGAGAACCACCGCCGCCGGTGCTCCGGGGTAAGTCCGCCCGCGTCGAGCCCGCTCAGCCTCGCCGTCCGGGGAAAGAGGTTCCGGCAACACGCGCCGACGATCCTCGGCCAGCCGTCGAAGTAGTTGAACGCGGTCGAGAAGGTGGCCGCGAACGCTCCGAGCATGAACACGGTCATCATCGCCGGGCCGAGGCTCTCGGTGAAGATCCCCGCGATCTCGCCCATGACGGCGCGCCCTTCGACGGGGCTCGGGTAGAGCCATACGGCCGCGAGGAGGAGGAAGATCGCGGCCAGTATGAATGAGATGACGTGTCCCTGGCGGAAGTCCCAGATCCCGATCCTGAACCAGCGCTGGCAGTAGTTGTAGGCGTTGTCGGGGAGCCTCCGGGTATCGACCGCGAGGTGAGCCCGGTCGGGGGAGAAGGGATCGAAGCGCTCCGCGAGGCCCATCTCCTCCATCTGCTCCCGGATCTTGCTCATCCCCTTCTTCTTCGCCTTCCCCCACTCCGAGGCCTGGAGGGAGACGTCGATGCCGGTGGGAAGGAGACCGAGGAAGGCGGCGATGATGAGCCAGGATCCCTCGGGGATCTCGACGATGAAGAAGTGGCCCATCTCGGCGAGCGGGGCCGGCTCCGCCAGGTAGACGGCGAGCGTCGAGAGGACGAGGATCGCGGCCAGGATCTTCGCGGAGACCTCGACGGCCTTGTAGCGGCCCCGGAGGATGACGATCACCGAGATGACGCCCAGGATGAAGCCGTACGCGGTGAGCGAGATCGGAAGGCCCATCGACTCCGTCCCCACGTAGTAGAGGACGGCGGCGGCGGCGATGAGGCGCCCGGCCTGCCCGAGTGCGCACTGGATGAGGGTGGTGACGAGCACGTACCAGAGCGGCCACTTCCGCCACGCCGTGCCGTAGGCCTCGATCATGCTCTTGCCCGTCGCGTTCGTGAAGCGGAAGGCCATCTCGAAGCCGTAGTACTTGAAGACGTAGGCGAGGGGGAGGCACCAGAGGAGCGCGTACCCGAAGCGCCCCCCCGCCGTCGGCGCCGTGACGAGGTGGCTCGTTCCGATCCCCGTCATCATCAGGATGACACCCGGGCCGAAGTGCCCGAGGAGGCCCCGGAGCGTCATGTCGGGCATCTCGAGGTCGGAGAATGCGGTCTCGTTCCGGGCGTCGGGCGTGGGGCGGTTCGTCGACTCGGAGTCCATGGGCGTATTCGGGCGTGGGTTCGGGAGGGATCAGGCCCCTCGGCAGAGGGCCGGACCATATTGCGGTGCCCGCCCGGGGCATGCAACGCGCGCGGAGCCGGGCGACCCGGTGCGCTTCGCCGCTCCGGGGCCCCGCCGGCCCTTCGTCGCCCGTTCGCGGCCAGAGGCGCGCCCGCCCGGCGGGTCCGGAGGGGGGATTGACCTGTGGGGCGCCATCGTGCACCCTCTGGCGATGCCAGCCACGTTCGCCGATCTGTACGCTGAGCTCTCCCCGACCGCCCGGCGGCTCGCCCAGGCATACGGTGTCGCCGCGCCGTACCCGATGGGGGTCACCGCCACCTACTACATGCTGGCGGATGCCGGCATCGGGGCGCCGGGTCTGCAGAGGAGGATCAATCAGGCGGACATTCGCAATTGCGGTCGCGAGGTCATCGCGGCCGGCCTCGCGATGTGTGCCAGGCATGCCCTGTGTCTGGAGTGAGAGTCTCTAACGGGCGGAGGTAGCACCGAACCGTATAGCCGAGGGCAAGGGTGTCCGTCGCGAGGCGGGATCTGAAGGAAGCCGGAGGCGAAACGCGGCCCCGACGAACAGGAATCGGATACAAGGCCTACGACCGTGGGGTGAGCCGGCATCGGACGGTAACGCCCGAAAGCTACCCGGACGCGGTTGGGGTAAATCCGGCGGGGACTGCGGGAAAGAGACGGGGCTTACCCTGGGAGGCCTCTGGGCCTGTCCGGTTGATCCGGACTACAGCGTCAGCGATGGCGTTGGATGGGCACGGAGGAGTCAGCAGACGCCATAGTGTGTGCTGGGCAGCGTTCAGGTCAGGCGGGTTGGAGTCCCGCTGGCGCTCGGGTAAGGGGCGCCATATCCGAAGGTGGGGGTAACGCCTCACCGGCCGGGGTGAGCCGATAAGCGAGACCCTAAACGGGCACGCAGCCGGAAACGGCGGATACAGCCAAGGGAGGAGCTAAGTCGGGATCACCGTCGAGAGACAACCGGAGGGCAGGGTGTCCACCGCGAGGTGGAATCTGAAGGGCTTGAGGAGAAGTACCGGGCCGTAATCGAGGGGGCTACCCCATGATGAATCGGTCGGCCAAAGACGGGGCAAGGTCGAGCCGGCACTATGGCGGCGAAGGCGTTCTTACCCACCCGTCGTACCAAGGTGTGTGCGAGCGGCACGGTACGGAAGATCTGGACGTGACCCCAGGAGGGCTCGTCGTGTTCCCGGGTGGCGCCGGGATAACGGACCCTATAAGTCGAGAGGCGAAGTGGGAACGGATGCGCGGCGAGCAATCGGACAACCGAATAGTACTTCAAGCCCGGTGAAAGCCGGATGACCGCGCGAGCGGCGGCCGAGTGGGCCGGGGAAGTCGGTTGGCAGAGGTGAGTTGGGGAGAGAACGGGGATGAGTGAGTAAAGACTGCGATGCGGATAGTTCCCTATGTGAAAGACCCGGACATCGTAGACGGAGGATACTCGTTGACAGGATCAACCCGGCAGGGGAAACGGAAGGTCCATTCACTGGCGCACGAGCGGGTCGCCTCCGCTTGCCGGTTCCTTCCGTGGACTCTCATAGCGACACCTCTGTGAAAGCGGCTTACGGGAAAACCGTACGAGCCGTTTGGGCGGCGGACGGAGGCCAGCCCTGTGGGGCGCCTCCTCCGACCCGACACCGGGCCGGGACGTGCCGGGAAGGGCTGAACTTCTTGGTGCAGGGAGCAGACCCGGATGACTCGACGGGTGTGGAGCCGCAGGAAGGCATGATGGACCAGCTCTGGCTGGCGTGGTGCGCCACTTGGGAGGCGGAGAGGCCGGAAGCCGATCTGCGCCCACAGGGGAGCGGCAAGCGCTGTCGGCGTTGGAGTGGAATCGAGCCCTGGCGCTGAAGTATCCAGCGCTACAACACTGAGGGGAACCGCCGGATACGAGATCCGTTATGTCCGGTGGTGTGGGGGGACGGGGGGCGCGAGCCCCCCTCCTACCCAATTCGGCGACCGGGCGGTTTCGGGCCCCCGGGCGTGTGTGCCTCGCCGGAGTGGGCGCTCCCGCTGACGCGCATCGCGCACGGCGACGGCCGTCTCCGGCCACTCCTCGCCGCTACGAAGAAACATCTCCAGGTGCCACGCCCCACGGGGTTCGCCGAGCCGATGGACCTGCGCGCGCACCTGGTGGCCGGCGACGTCCCCGAGGTCGAGCGGCTGGTCGCCGACGTTCCCCCCGTGGCCGAGGTCTGGTGGTTCGTGGCCGATCCCTTCGCCGCTGACCTCCTGGAGCCGCTCCCCGAGCCGGTCCGGGCGGCCGCCGTCGCAGGGTGCCTCGACCACGTGATCGAGACCGCCGCCCCGCCAGAGCCGGTCATTGAGGCCTGCGAGGGGGTGGTCGGCGAGCGCCGCCTCCCGCTCGCTGCCGACGCCGCCTTCATCCGTATCCTGCAGGGACGCCC
Organism: Longimicrobiales bacterium; assembly: GCA_965218255.1. Lineage (GTDB taxonomy): Bacteria > Gemmatimonadota > Gemmatimonadetes > Longimicrobiales > Gaopeijiaceae > JAAXGI01. Next base: position 730,822 of record CBDCKJ010000002.1, read on the forward strand.
CGATGAGGCGGAGGCCGTCTTCGCCGCACTCCCGGCGGAGTTGCGGGGGGAGAAGCTGGCCAGGACCGGGCTCGCCGCGATCCGTGCGCTCGCCGCGGTGCTCCGGGGCGACGACGGTGAAGCCGGACGCCGCATCGAGGAAGCGCTCGCCCTGGAACGAGCCGGAACGCGGAGACGCCGCGTCTTCCCCCACTCGCGCGCCTTCGTGCTCTCCCTCCTCGGGCTGGTGCGATCCGGGACCCTGGAGGCTCACGAGCTGCTCGGGGAGATCCTGCCCGTTGCCAAGAAGGCCGAGGTGCGCTGGTCTCCGGAGATGCAAACCGTCCGCGTCGCGCGGGCTGCGAGGGCGGGCTATCCCCGCGAACCGGAGGTCGGGCAGCGGGGATCGGGCATCGGCGCCCTGTGGACGGGGCTGGCGGTGAGCTGGCATCACGAGGGTGCGCTGGCGTGGCCGCCGGGAGGCCAGGCGATGCTCCGCGGCTATTGCGAGCGCGCGGCTGCCAACGGGTTCGCGTGGGTGGTGGCCGAGTGCGACGCGGTGCTTCGGCGCACCGGCGGCGGTGGCCCGGCCCGCGCGCATGGAGTGGCGTCCCCGCACGCCGCGCTCGGCACGGTCACGCTGGCCACGGTCGCCGAACCCCTGCCCGAGTGGCAGCGCCGGCTGGAGGCCATCGAGAGGGTGGGCCGCAGTGCAGCGCGCAAGGGGAGCGCCGCTTCGTCCGCGCCGCGCCGACTGGTATGGATCCTCCACAACAACGGGCGTTGGATGACCGCCTCTCCCAAGGAGCAGCGGCGAGGCAAGGGCGGCGGGTGGACCAAGGGCCGGAAGGTGGCGCTCCTCAGGCTGGCCGAGGAGGCCGCGCTGATCGATTTCCTCCTGCCGCAGGACCGCGAGGCCGCCGCGTCCGTGAACCCCAGGCAGCATCGGGACGGGTACGGGCGGGCGTCCGACATGGACCCCGAGGGCGTCTACGCGCTCGCCGGCCATCCCAACGTCTTCGACAGGGATGGCCTCCCGGTGGAGATCGTGCGCCGCGAGCCGGAGCTGTTCATCGAGGAGGGAGAAGGGCGTGCCGTCGTCGTCGCCCTGCGGCCGCACCCCGGCCGTCCGGGACGGGTGCACAAGGCGGAATACCTGACCCGGATGGCCACGCCCGGCCGCTGCGAGGTGACGAGATTCACCGACAGCCAGAGGGAACTGCTGGAGGCGATTCCCTCCGACGGCGCCGAGATCCCCCCCGAGGCCGCACCGCGCCTCGTCAAGGCGGTCTCGGCGCTGGCCCGCGTGGTACGCGTGCAGAGCGCCGCCGGCGGAGCGGCGGGTACGGTGTCCCGCGTGGATGCCGATCCCGCGCCCCGGGTGCGCCTCGTGCCGTTCGGGGACGGCCTGGCGGTCTCGCTCGCAGTGGAGCCGGTCGCGGGTTCGGGGATCCGGTTCGATGCGGGCGCTGGCGGCGCCACGGTCTTCGCCACCATCGACGGCCAGACCGTCCAGGCGCGGCGCAACCTGGAGGCCGAGCGGGCCGCGCTGGGGGCCCTGATCGAGCGTTGTCCGCTCCTCTCGCCGCGGCCCACCGAACGGCGGCCGCTCCGCCTTTCCAATCCCGCCGATTGCCTGGAGTTGCTCGAGGCGCTGGAAGAGAGCGGTACGCCCTGCGAGTGGCTGGCGGGCCGGTCGTTTCGCGTCGTCGCCCGTGCGGCGGCCTCCTCCCTCAAGCTCAACGTGAAGTCGGTCGGCGAATGGGTCCGGGCGTCGGGGAAACTGGTCGTCGACGAGCACCGCGTGCTCGACCTGAAACAGCTCCTGGAACTCATCGAGGAGAATCCCGGGGCGCGCTTCGTTCCGCTGGAGCACGGTCAGTTCCTCGCGCTGACCGATACGTTCCGCCGTCAGCTCGACGACCTGAGGAGCCTGTCCACCCCGGCCGCGGAGGGTGCCGTGCGGCTGCATCCGGCTGCGGCGCTCGCGGTGAGCGGCCTGATCGAGGGCGCGGATCTGACGGCGGATCGGGGCTGGCGCGAACTTCGCGCGCGCGTCGCGGAGGCCCAGTCGCACGATCCGGAGGTGCCGGGCACGCTACGGGGGGAGTTCCGCCCGTATCAGGCGGACGGCTACAGCTGGCTCGCTCGCCTGCCTAGCCGACGACATGGGGCTCGGCAAGACCGTGCAGGCTCTGGCCCTCCTCCTCGCACGGGCACCCGATGGCCCGGCGCTCGTCGTCGCGCCGACCTCGGTGCTCGCGAACTGGATCACGGAGGCGGGCCGTTTCGCCCCCACGCTGAACGTGACGCTGTACGCCGGCCCCGCCGGCGCACGGGCGCCGCTCCTCGAGTCGCCCGCGCCCTTCGACCTCTTCGTCACCAGCTACGGCCTCCTGCAGCAGGACGCCGACACGCTGAGCGGGGTCTCGTGGCAGACCGTCGTGCTCGACGAGGCGCAGGCGATCAAGAACCCGGCCACCAAGCGCGCCCGCGCCGCGCGTCGGCTGGAGGCGGACTTCCGCCTGGCGACCACCGGCACGCCGATCCAGAACAACCTGATGGAGCTGCACTCCCTGTTCAGCTTCATCAATCCGGGGCTCCTCGGACCGGCGACACAGTTCCGCCGGAATTTCACCGTGGCGATCGAGCGCGGAGGCGAGGACGGCGCCCGCGCGAGGCTGAAGCGGCTGATCGCCCCGTTCATCCTCCGGCGGCTGAAGACGGAGGTCCTCCAGGACCTCCCCCCGCGCACCGAGATCACCCTGCATGTGAAGCTGTCCGGGGAGGAGGCGGCGCTCTACGAGGCTCTGCGCCGGCGCACCCTGGCGGCGCTCGAGACGGCCGCCGCAGAGGGCGAGGGCGCGCGGCGGATCCAGGTGCTCGCGCACCTCACGCGGCTCCGGCTGGCCTGCTGCCATCCCCGTCTAGTGCTGGACAGGGCCGGCGCCGGCGCGCCGGCGCCAGCGCTCCGCAGTTCGAAGCTCGACACCTTCGCCGAGACGCTGGGCGAGTTCCTCGAGAACCGGCACAAGGTGCTCGTGTTCTCGCAGTTCGTCATGCACCTGAAGCTTGTCGAGGAATACCTGAAGGGTGCCGGAGTATCCTACCAGTACCTGGACGGCTCGACGCCGGCCCGCGCCCGCGCCGAGCGCATCAACGCATTTCAGTCTGGCCGGGGCGATGTCTTCCTGATCTCGCTCAAGGCGGGCGGCCTCGGCCTCAACCTCACCGCCGCCGACTACGTGATCCACCTCGATCCGTGGTGGAATCCGGCGGTGGAGGATCAGGCCTCCGACCGGGCCCACCGCATCGGCCAGACTCGTCCGGTCACGATCTACCGCCTGATCACGGAGGGCACGATCGAGGAGCAGATCGTGGAACTGCACCGCCACAAGCGACACCTCGCCGACCGGCTGCTCGAGGGCGCCGACGGCGGCGCAAGCCTGAGCGCGGACGAGCTGGTCAAGCTCCTCGAGCAGCCGCTGAGCGCATGAGGCAAGCCCTGCCGTGCAGTTGGCAGGGGGTCTGGACCTCGCGAGCCGTGCCGGGTGAATTGCCCGGGATCATGGCGCGACGGGCAACGCCTGCCTGGAGAGTTGCGCTTGGCCGCGCGGTCGTGAACGTTGCGGCATCGTCGCGGCGGCCGGCTCTCCGTTCCGCGCCGGGGCGGGATTCGTCCTGAACCCGGGCCGCCGTGTGCTGCGGAGTCGGGCCGCTCGCGAAGCCGGGGTTCGGCGCCCCGGCGTGCGGCATCCGGAAGACTGCCACGGTGTCGGACTGTCAGGGAGGGGGTCGAATGGAACGGCGAGTCTGTGCGGTGTTGGCGGTGGCCTTCGTATCGGGGATCGCCGGTGGCGGGGAGGCGCGCGCGCAGGAGCCCGTGAACATGGGCCCGGTCATCAACTCGGGGGCCGTCGACACCGAGCCGACGTTCTCTGCCGACGGCAGCACGATGTACTTCTCCTGCCACGACCGGATAGACCCGCCGGGTGCGGATATCTGCGTCTCGTACCTGCGCGACGGGGAGTGGTCGATGCCCGAGCTCGTCGGGCCGCCCATCAGCTCGCCGGAGTGGCGGGAGCAGGAGCCCCTCCTCTCCCCGGACGGGATGCACCTCTACGTCATGAGCGACCGGCCGGGGGGGATGGGTAGCGTCGACATCTGGGTGAGCGAGTGGGAGGACGGCGAGTGGGGGGAGCTCGAGAATCTGGGGGCTCCGATCAACTCGGAGTTTGCCGACCACTGCCTCTACTTCGCGGGCCCGGACTGGGAGATCGCGTACTGGACCTCGACCCGGCCCGGGGGATTCGGCGGCAACGACATCTGGATGTCGGAGCGGTTGGACGGAGAGTGGCGGGCGCCCGTGAACCTGGGTCCCCTCGTCAATTCCGAGGCGAGCGACCATCACTCCCTCCCCTCGGTCGATGGGAACTCCCTCTACATCACTTCGAACCGGGAGGGCGGCTACGGGCTCGAGGACATCTACGTCACGACGCGGAGCGAGGCGGGCGAGTGGGGTCCGATGGTGAACCTGGGTCCCCTCGTGAACACCGGGACCAATGACCGCTGCCCTGCCTTCTCTCCCGACTACACCCGCTTCTATTGGGACTCGGAGCGGGAGGGGGGGTTCGGAGCGAAGGATCTCTGGTGGATCGCGACGGAGAGCCTGCTCGACAGCTCGTAGCGGGACCCGGAGTGGGGAGGCGGGCTTTGGACGCCCGCCTCCCCGGCCCGGGGTCCTAGATCCGGATCGTGCGCTCGAAGAGTTCGTTGTTCTCCCAGCGGGTCCGCTTCATCTCGAGGTTCTCGGGTTGCGTGCGCCCCTCCGTGTCCGTGGCCCGGGAGACGAGGGCGTGCTCCCCGGTGGCGGGGAGGGGGAGATCGGCGCTGAAGAAAGTCCACGTGTAGGCGTCGCCCTGACGGTCGAGATCAGCGGCCACCGGGGCTCCCCCATCGACACGCACTTCCACCCGGTCGAGCGGCGTCCCGTCGCTCCACGCGACCCCGAAGACCGTCATCCGGTCCGCCTGGCGGGTCACCCGTGCAATCACGGATTTCGGCCGCTGGCGAGTGACCGAGGTCTCCACCCACTCGGTTCGCCCGTCCACCTCGCGCCCCATGAGCGTCACGTAGTCCTTCGCCATGAAGCGGGTCATGAGGCGGTCGTGGCTGAGCTCGATGTCCTTGAGCCACTTCACCTGGCACACACCGTACCACCCCGGGACGATGAGCCGGAGGGGGAAGCCGTGGACGACGGTGAGCGGCTCGCCATTCATCTCGTAGGCGAGGATTGGCTCTCGTTCCCTCACGTGCTGAAGCGACATCGAGCGCGCGAAGTTCTGTTCGTACTCGCCGCCCCGGATCTCCTCCGTCCCCGCATCGGCGGCCCAGAAGTGGACCTCCCGGGTGTCGCCCATCGGTCCTGCCTCCTCGAGGAGGGGGAGGAGCGGCGTCCCGGTCCAGGTGGCGTTTCCGACCATCCCGTGGAAGGTGCCGCGGGAATTCCCCGAACATTCGAAGACGGTCGTCCTGTCGACCTGGGGACGCGCCCGGATCTGCTCGAGGGTGAGGGTGATCCGGCGCTCGACGAGCCCGTGGACCCGGAGCCTGTAGCTCGAGGCGTCGAGCTCGGGGTACCCGTAGTGGCCCACCGCGAAGAAGTCCTCGACGGGTGTCACCCACGAGTCGAGCTGGCGGAGGTCCTGCGCCCTCAGGTTCTGCCCCGGAAACGCCTCCGGACCTCCCGCCCGGATCCCGCTGAAGCCCTCGGGCATGTCGGTGAAGGGAATCACGACGTCCTGCTCGGTGAACCACCACGCCGGGAAGCCCGGGACGGGGGTGGCCGAGAGACCGACCGTCACGATGCCTAGGTGCTTGAGCACGTCGCGGCGCGTCATCGTCTCATCGAACTCACTGGGGGAGAGCTGAACTTTCATGGGGCCTTTCTCCGGGGAGGGGATACACGCTGCCAGAATACGGGAGGGCGCTCGCGGGAGGCAAGGCTCCGGAACGTGCCGCAGGGGCAGCTTCGGTCCCACTCATCGGCTCACCGTAACAGGTGCCTGCCGACCCTCCGGACGATCAGAGGGTTCCAGGGAAGGCGAGCAGTTTCTCCGGGGTCCAAGCGCGGTCGGTTGGAACGACTACTGTTCCGCCTGCGCCTGACGAGTACGTTGCCGTAATGCGGGTGCGGTCACCCCGGGCAGTGTGGCCATGTGGACTGTTCCATGGGGCGCCGTCTCCCTCGAGTGGTCACGCGATAGCTCCACGTCATCTTTTTTGTCCGACCGATCGAGGATGGTCGAACCCCGAGACCGATCGTTCGCCTGCTCCCGGACATGTGCGGCTGGTCCGGGACGAGTTCGACAGGGTTCAGGGCGTTCGGCGCAACCGGGCCGGGAAGGGGTTTGTCCGCCGGGCTCGCCTCCCCGAACCGGGCATCCCGATATCCAGCCGGTGTCGGACGTTTCCGGATCCGGCCCGGGCCGGTAGCTTGGAGCCGGATGAGATGCCGCGCGAGCAAGGGACCGGAGATGACGGGAAGGCGAGGTGGGCGAGTCGGGTTCTCGGTCCTCATCGCGGTCGGTGCGGTGACCGTCGGCTGTTTCCCCGGCCCGCGGCCTCCAGCGGGCGCTCAACGCGAGTTCGTGGGATCGGCCGCGTGCGCCGAGTGCCATCAGGAGATCTTCGATCGCTGGCAGGAGACGCTGATGGCCAACGTACTTCAGGACCCCGCCGAGAGGCCTGAGGCCGTCCTCGGGGACTTTGCCACTCCCGATTCGCTCGTGAACTTCGACCTCGACGATGTCGCTTTCCTCTATGGAAGCAGGTGGAAGCAGCGTTACCTCACCCGGCGCGGGGACGACTACTACGTCTTTCCGGCGCAGTGGGATATCCAAAATGAACAGTGGCGCCGCTACTTTCCCCAACCGGGCGGCGACTGGTGGGCCGAGTTCTATCCGGCCGATCCGATGCAGCGTCCCACGGGCCCCCTCTGCGACGGGTGTCACTCGGTCAACTACGACGTGGCGGCGAAGACGGTCGCGGAGTGGAATGTCGGGTGTGAGCGATGCCACGGTGCGGGAAGCCTGCACCTCGAGTACCCGGTTCCCGAGACGATCGTGAGTGCCGATTGGCCCGGGGACCCCATTCGGTCCAACGATGTCTGCATCCAGTGCCACTCGCAGGGGCAGCCACGCTCGAACCCGATCGGGGGCCAGTACTACGACTGGCCCGTGGGCTACGAGTCCGGTGATCGGCTGAGCGACTTCTGGGTTCTGGACGAGCACCACCTGGGAGAGGAGACCTTCACCCACTGGCCGGAAGCGAGCGCGCACAAGAACCGGATGCAGGGAAACGATTTCGTCCAGAGCCAGATGTACGTGAAGGGTGTGACCTGCGCGGCGTGCCACGATGCGCACGGAACCCCGTACGAGGCCGACCTCAGGGAGCCCGGCAACGCCGTGTGCACCGAGTGCCACACCCCGCAGCTCCAGCCCGGCCCGCGCGGCACGCTCACCTTCCACACGCAGCACGAGGAGGACAGCGAGGGGAGCCAGTGCGTTGCATGTCACATGCCGGAGGTGGCCCGAACCGTGGGGGACGTGAACGTCCGCAGCCATACCTTCCGGTTCATCTCCCCGGCGCTCACCGAGCAGTATGGGATCCCGAACCCGTGCACATCGTGTCACACGGACGAGTCTAACGAGTGGGCCCTGGAGGAGCTGAGGCATTGGCCTTCCGTATCTCCTTGGCGACTGGGAGGATAGGAGGCGTGCGCCCGGCGGGTCTTCTGAGGGGTGCGGCCGTGGGGTTGAGCGTCCTCTGCACGTTCCCGGCGGAGGCTCAAGAGGCCGGCGCGTGCACCCTCCTGTGTATGCCGGACCTGAAGATCGAGCCAACGATCACCATCGAGAACCTCGGTCGGCGGGCTCGAACCGAGGTCGATGAACGCATCGAACGCACCCCTCGCGAGACCGTCTTCGAGCTGATCTTCGCGGTGGGCGTGCCCACGGAGATCCCCAGGGTCGGGTTCACCTTCGAGGTGATCGTGGCCCCCTTCGGAGGCACATCCGAGCACCCGTTCACGGGAGCCGCCGCGAGTGATCTCGGAAGCGGAGAGATCCGGGACAACCTGGTTGAAATCGAGAGCGAGCTGAACCTGGAGCTGTTTGATGAGGGAGACACGGGAGGGTGGCTGTCTTCCCACTTCGACATCGTGGACAAGTTCAGCCCGGGCGAAGTCCCGATGGCTACCAGCGTCTACACCCACAAGCTCGACTTCGAGTGGGACACGGCGCTTCACCTCTTCAGCTGGCTTCCCGAGGGCCGCTGGCTCCGCAACACCGAGCTGGAACTCTCCGTCGACTACCTCGCGACCGGGCTCCCGAAGGCCGGCGACGTCGTTGACGGCGAACGGTACCTCGACGACGCGAGCCCGTGGTCCCTCTCGCTCGTGCTGGTTCTCCCCCTGGCGCCGCTGGATCCTTGAGGGGCCGGAGCGAGGATCGCCGGGCCCATCGCCCGATCGGGTCATGCCGCTGCAGCTGATCCCCCCGTGGGCCCCGAACCTGCATCCGCTGGCCATTCATTTTCCGATCGTGCTGGTGTTTCTCGCCTGTGGAGCGGACATCATCTCCGGTGTGCGCCTCCGGGCGCGCGGGGTCGCTGCCCTGGCCCCCTTCCTGTATTCCCTCGGAGCGGTGTCGGCCGCGGCCGCCTACGTTTCAGGCCGGTTCGCGTCGGCGTCCGTGTTCGTCCCGGGGATGGCGCACGGGCTCGTTGACGACCACGAGCAGTGGGCACTCGCAGCCACGGTCGCCTTCGTTCTCGTGGCTGCGGCGCGATTCGGGGTCCATCTCAGAGGCGGCCCGAGGGGACGGGGAGCCAGGCTCGTCTTCGCCGCGCTCGGTCTCGCCGTCGTCTTCCTGGTTCAGCAGGCGGCCGAGCGGGGCGCACGGCTCGTCTACGAACAGGGGGTCGGAGTGATTCCGGCTCCGGTGACGCAACCGGTCCCTGCGGGCGATGCCGTGCCGTCGACGAGGGTGACCCGGCTCCGTGGGCCATGAACGGGCGAGAGTGTCCGGCACCGGTGTCCTTCTCGCCCCGCGCCCGTGGCAGGCGACGCGTCCGGGTCTTCTTGTCGCGCCCGCCCCGACGGTTCTCCATGCGGGCCCGCCTCGCGCGATGTTCGCCACGACGCCGGCGCGCTCGATCGCGCCACGACGTCCCGAGCTGCTTCGAGGAGCCGGCGGCTCCATATCGAGCCTCCTCCGCCCCGCGTGGGGCCTCCACTCACGGGGCCCACGACCGACCCGCCCCGACGGCTCGGGAAGGAGGGATCTCCCGGGCTCGCGGGAGGGCGGGGAACGGAGTGCGGCTTGTCTGAGTAGAGTTTCCCGGTCGCGTGCCACTCCAGCATCCACCGGACGGAAACGATGCGCCTCTCCCTCCTCCTTCTGGGACTCCTGGCCGCGGCCGTACCCCCCGTCGTCCGCGCGCAGGAACCGGAACCGGCCGCCGGCCCGCTCTCCGTCGGCGGCAATCTGCTCTTCGCAAATCCCGTCGGGCAGTTTGCCGACAACGTCGACTTCGGATTCGGGGTCGCCGGACACGGACGACTTGCGGTCGATCCTGACGGTATCCTGAGCGTCCGCGTCGACCTGGGCTTCGTCAACTACGGCAACGAGGAGGTCCGCATCTGCATCACCATCCCCTGCCGGGTCACCGGGGAGATCACGACCTCGAACGACATCCTCCTCTTCGGAATCGGACCCGAGCTCGGGACGGGCCAGGGGCGGATCCGCCTCTACACCGGTGCATCGATTGGGCTCGCCTACTTTTCGACGACCTCGTCGGTTGACGGGACAGATTTCCGCGGGGAACCCTTCGCCTCGACCACGAACTACGACGACGTGACCTTCGCCTGGCGGGCCGGGCCCGGGATGCAGCTTCGGGTCTGGGACGGTGACGAGGCGAGTGTCGCGCTCGACCTGTTTGCGAGGTACCACGGGAACGGCGAAGCGCGCTACCTTAGGAAGGGCGACATCGTGGATCTGCCGGACGGGAGCGTGGAGCTCAGGCCCAGGCAGAGCGAGACGAACTTCTGGACGGTCGGGTTCGGGGCCTCCGTGACGTTGCGCTGAACCGTTGACCTGCAGTGGCTTCCACCGCAAGAGTTCGGCCGCGCCGGGGAGCGGCTCCGGGGGCCGACAGGTGAGCCGACGGAGCGAGAGGAGGGCGATGCGCTATCCGTTCTTGACAGGATGTCCGGGACGCTCGAGGGCCGCGGGGATCCTCCTGGCCGCGCTCCTCTTCGGGTGCGGCTCCTCGCCGGAGGGCTCCGACATCCCCGGGGAAGCGCCGCGCGATCCGAACGCGCCGGGCGTCTTCGAGATCGCGCCGAACGTGTACGAGGCGGTGGTCGTCGCCTTCGAGGGCGGGTTCGATCCCTCGGAGATGCGCTTCCCGGTGGGTGCCGAGGTCCGCTTCCGCGTTCGCTCTGCCGATCTCATACACGGATTCCTCATCGAGGGCGCGGGCATCGAGTTCGAGGTCGACCCCCTCGAGCCTGTCTCGGTCACTCACGCCTTCGAGGAGGCCGGGGAGTACAACCTCCTCTGCTACGTCTACTGCGGGGGCGGACACCCCGCGATGCTCGGTACCGTCATCGTCGAGTGACGGCCGGCGGCGGGGAGCCCTGCCGATCCATCCCGCCGGATGATCGGCGCCGCCTTCCTGCCGTCACGCCCCGCTCCCGCTCACGTCCCGCGGTGGTGTGGCCCGCTTGAGCCCGGCCCAGCGGCGGGCCCGCTCCAGCCGCTCGGGACTGCCCATCTCGATCCAGAGCGCGTCACCCACGTCGAAGGGCGAGATCCGGCAACCCTCGCGGGCAAGATTCAGGTACGCATCGATGATCGAGAAGGCGTCCTCCCCTCCCGCGATCCGCAGGGGGAGTTCCGGACGGGCGACGTGGACGCCCGCGAAGGGAAGCCGGCGCTCCCTCCCCTCGGGCTCCCGCGCCAGGATGCGGAAGCCCGTCAGCTCGTTCCCGCACCCGCACAGCCCGGCGTCGTCGAAGCTCAGGTACCGGTGGGATGTGCGGCCGCCCGTCGCGAGCGTTGCCACCGTGCCGCTGTCCTCCTCGTGCGCGGCGTAGAGCGCCTGGAGGTCGATCCCGGTGATGATGTCGCAGTTGTGGATGAAGAAGGGGGCGGCGCCCCGGAAGTGCCGGGCGGCTGCGGCGACCCCGCCGCCCGTGCCCAGCGGGCGATCCTCCTCGAGCGAGATCCGCACGTCCACCCCGAACCCGCCTCTCGCCTCGACGAAGGAGCGGATCTTGTCCACGTGGTGGTGGAGATTGATGACGAGGCGGTCGACCCCGGCCGAGGTCAGCCGGCGGGCGACCCGTTCGAGCATCGGGGTGCCCCCGACCTCGACGAGCGCCTTCGGAACCTCGTCCGTCAGGGGCCTGAGGCGGCTTCCGACCCCCGCGGCGAGGATCATCCCGTCCATTCGTCTCCCTCGGGCTCTCTCCCTGGCTCCACCCCCCCCGCTCCCGGCCAGAGCGCCGCCTCGCGGTGGCGGAGCCGGACCCGGACGGCGGGGGAGCGCGCCTCCAGGTGCCGGGCCATCCGCTCCGCGAAGTAGACGGATCGATGCTGGCCGCCCGTGCACCCGTAGGCGACGCTGAGCTGCGGGAAGCTCCGGCTCAGGTAGTTGTCCACCTGCGCATCCACGAGCCGACTCGTGCTCTCCCAGAACGACTCGGTCTCCGGTGCGCGCTCCAGCGCGCGGATCACGGGTGTGTCGAGACCCGAGAGGCTGCGGTAGCGCTCCTCCCGCCCGGGATTCGGGAGGGCCCGGCAGTCGAACACGAATCCTCCCCCGTGCTCCCCGCCGTGGTGCGGGTAGCCCCGCCGGTAGCTGAAGCTCGAGAGCTCGATCTCGAGGCCCGCCTGCGCCCGGGGAGCGGGCCGCGCCCAGCGGTCGATGATCCGCCGGAAGACGCGCTCGAGCTCGGGGACCCGGACGGGAGGGGGCTCCTCGAGAACTTGAGCGAGGATCCCGGCCGCCGTCGGGATGCTCTCCACGAAGCGGGGCCGCCTCTCGAATATCCCCCGGTAGCCGTAGGCGCCCATCGCCTGCATCATCCGGATCAGTCCGAACCCCCGGAAACGTTCGACCCAGGCGCCCCGGTCGACGGGCCGCTCGGCCTCGAGTGCATCCAGATAGGTGTGCAGTAGCCGCTCCCTTGCGTGCCGCGGGATCCCCGTCGTCCCGCTGAACAGGAAGGAGGCCACGTCGTACTGGAGCGCCCCCCGGCGTCCCCCCTGAAAGTCGATGAACCACGGATCGCCCCCCCGGAGCATGATGTTCCGGGACTGGAAGTCCCGGTGCACGAAGTGGGCGGCCTCCTCCTCGAGGGTGAATGCGGCGAGGCTCCGGAAGTCCTCCTCGAGCGGGCCCTCGCGGAAGGGGATCTTCGCGAGCCGGAGGAAGTGGTACTTGAAGTAGTTCAGGTCCCAGAGGATCGAACGCTCGTCGAGGTCCGGGCTGGGGTGGGCGACGCTGTAGTCCACGGCGCGTCCCCCCTCGATCTGAAAGCGGGGCAGGCGGCCGAGAGCGCGGGCGAAGTGGGCCTCGATCCCGTCCGGAAACGCCTCTCCCGTACGCCGCCGGGCCTCTTCGAGCGCCTGATGGAGCGTCGTGTCGCCCAGGTCCTCGGCGAGCCATACCCCGGCGCCTTCATCCGCCGCGTAGATCTCGGGGACGGGGAGCCCGGCGGCGCCCAGGGAGCGGGAGAAGGAGAGGAAGGCCCGGTTCTCCAGGGGTTCCGGGCCCCTCGCGCCGATCGCGGTCTCGCCGTCCGGCCCCGTGAGGCGGAAGTACGAGCGGGAGGACGCATCCGCGGGGAGCGGGCAGATCCGCGTCGGGGGCGATCCGTAGAACTCCTCGAAGAGGGCCGAGATGAGCCGGGTGGGAGCGGACATGCGAGGAAAGATACCAGCGTGAGGGGTCGCGTGTAGGGGTACGTGCCGCCTTGCCGCAGCTTGCGGGGAGTGACGAAACGGGCCGAGCGGGGTACTGCCCTCCCGGGGTCCCCCGCGGAGCGCCGCTCCGCCTGGGGGCACGGGGACCTGCGGCAGAGCGAGGGGAGTGAGCGAGCGATGAGACAGACGATCCGGCGGGGCACCTTCGGTCTGTTCACTGGGGTCCTCCCCGCAGCGGTCTGCCTGGGCGTCGCGGCAGGCCCCCTGTCGGGGGTGCAGCTTCCGGAAGTTGCCGTCCCCGAGGAGGCACGAAGCGCCCCTCTCGACCTCCTCATTCCCCCGGGCCCCGATGTCACCGTGGGGACGCTCGGCAACGGTCTCAGGTACTTCATCCGCGAGAACGAGGAGCCCGAAAACCGAGCGCTCTTCAGGCTCCCCGTCGCCGTCGGTTCGATCGTCGAGGACGAGGATCAGCTCGGCCTCGCGCACGTGCTCGAGCACATGGCCTTCAATGGGAGCGAGAACTTCGACAAGCAGGAACTCGTCGACTTCATGGAGTCGATCGGGATGCGGCTCGGGATGGGTCTCAACGCCTCGACGAGCTTCGACGAGACGATCTACATGCTCGAGGTTCCGATGGATGATCCGGTGCATCTCGCGACGGCCTTCCAGATCCTCGAGGACTGGGCGCACGGACTCGCCCTCGATCCGGCCGAGGTGGACCAGGAGCGGGGGGTCGTCATCGAGGAATGGCGGATGCGGCGGGGTGCGATGTCCCGCCTCCAGGATGAGCAGTTCCCCTTCATCTTCCGGGGCTCCCGCTACGCGGAGCGGATTCCGATCGGGACGGTCGCGAGCATCGAGACCTTCACCCATGAGGCGCTGCGGCGATTCTACGACGACTGGTACCGGCCGGACCTCATGGCTGTGATCGCGGTGGGCGACTTCGATGCGGCCGACGTCGAGTCCCTCGTCGTCGAGCACTTCGCCGGGATCCCGGCCCCTGCGGCGCCGCGCGAGCGGCCCGACTACCCGGTCCCGGACCACGAGGAGACGCTCGTCTCGATCCTCACCGATCCCGAGGTCGGGTCCACAAACGTGACCGTCTACCACAAGCTGGACGACGAGGTCGAGTGGACGGTCGGCGGCTACCGCCGGCGCCTCGTCGAGGGGATGTACAGCAGCATGCTGAACGACCGGTTCCGGGAGATCGCCCTCGAGCCGGACGCGCCCTTCCTCTCAGCGTCCTCCGGAAAGGGGCGCCTCGTCGGCTCCAAGTCGGTGTATTCGCTTCGGGCCTCCGTCCTCGAAGAGCGGGTCGGGGACGGAGTGAGGGCACTCTTCCGGGAGGCGGAGCGGGTCCGGCGCCACGGGTTTACGGCCTCCGAGCTCGAGCGCCAGAAGACGGAGCAGCTGAGGGGGATCCAGCAAGCGTACGACACGAGGATGGACCGCAACTCCGCCGCGTTCGCCTCCGAGTACATTCGCGCCTTCCTCGACGGGGAATCGATCCCCGGGATCGAGTACGAGTACGAGCTCTATCAGCGGTTCATCCCGGAGATCACCCTCGGCGAGGTCAACGCCGTCGGCCAGGGCTGGGTCACGGACGGCAACCGCGTCGTGCTCGTGACCGCGCCGGAGACGGCGGCGGCGGAGCTCCCGGACGAGCCCGCGCTCCTCGCCATCCTGGCCTCTGTCGCGGAGGAGGAGATCGCACCCTACGAGGATGCGGTGAGCGGCGCGGCCCTCCTCGCCGCGCTTCCGGAGGCGAGCGCCGTGACGGAGGAGCGGTCCCGGGAGCGGGGGATCACGGAGTGGAGCCTCGGCAACGGGGTCCGGGTGATCCTCCGGCCGACCGACTTCGAGGAGGACGAGGTCCTCTTCCGGGCGTTCAGCCCGGGCGGCACCTCGCTCGCTGCCGATGACTCCTTCATCGCCGCCCGCACTGCGGGGGAGGTGATCGTCGGGGGTGGGCTCGGCGAGTTCGACGCGATCGCTCTTGAGCGGGTGCTCACCGGTACGGTAGCGAGCGCGAGTCCGGGGATCTCGGAGTTCGAGGAGGGAGTGGCGGGGTCCGCCTCCGTCTCGGACCTCGAGACGATGTTCCAGCTGATCTACCTGGCCTTCACCGCGCCCCGCGCGGACGAGGACTTCTTCGAGGTCTGGACGACCCGGGCGCGCCAGGCGCTCGAGAACCGGGATGCGAATCCCCGGATCGCGTGGAGTGATGCGTACGTCCGACTGATGACGCAGGGCCATCCCCGAAGCCGGCCCATGACGCTCGAGAGTCTCGACGAGACGGACCTCCTCGAGTCCCTCGAGTTCTACGAGGAACGCTTTTCGGACGCCGGAGACTTCACTTTCGTCTTCGTGGGTGACATCGATCTTGAGGCGATCCGTCCCCTCGTCGAGCGCTACCTCGGGGGGCTCCCCGCCACGGGGCGGGACGAGAGCTGGCGGGACACGGGGAAGAGGGCGCCGGAGGGGGTGCATGAGGAGGTCGTGTTCCGGGGCCTCGAGCCGCAGAGTTCAACCGTGATCACCTTCAACGGGCCCTTCGATCACGACGACCAGGTACAGCGGAGCGCGATCCGCGCCCTGGCCCTCGCCCTCGACGAGGAGCTCCAGGCGGTCGTGAGGGAAGAGCTCGGGGGCTCCTACAGCATCGGGGTGGGTCCCGGGATCACATGGCGGCCCGAGGAGACATTCCAGATGAACATCAGCTTCGGGTCGGACCCCGAGCGGACGGAGGAGGTCGTGGAGACGATCTTCGGCGTGCTCGCGGACGTCCGGGAGCGGGGGCCGACGGACGAGCAGGCAGCGAATGCAAGGGAGGCTCTCCGCCGGCAGTTCGAGACGGATTTCCAGGAAAATCGCGCTTGGCTGAGCCAGCTCGTGAGCGACTACCAGCGGGGGGTGGAGCCGGCCGCGGCGCTCGACACCTTCGACGCCTCGGTCGAGGCGCTCACCGTCGATGTGCTGAGGGAGGCCGCGCGAAGCTACCTGGATCCGGAGAACTTCGTCCGCGTCACCCTGATGCCGGAGTAGGTCGGGCGGGCCGGAGCGAAGGCTGGGCAGGGGGGCACCCGGGGGAGGCCCGGCTCCCCTGCGGCGGCTCCTCAGGCGAGGTAGCTTCCGAACCCCTCGCTCTCCGAGCTCGTCCCGTCCTTGCCCACGACGAGACCCTCGCACCCCTCCCGCCGGTCGAGGAGGGCGAGGCCCGCCCCCGCCCCGAGGAGGAAGACGGCCGTCGAGAGCGCGTCCGCCTCGCTCGCCGTCGGGGCCACGACGGTGACCGCGCTCGTGTGCGAGGGGGATCGCCCCGTTCGCGGATCCAGGATGTGATGCCGGGCAAGGTCTCCCGTGAAGGCCGCCCTGTAGTCCCCGGAGGTCGCGACCCCCTCGTCCCTCAGCTGCAACACGCCCAGGACCGATCCGGCCGCCCGTGGGTCCTCGATCCCGATCCGCCACGGTCCAACGCCCGCGGACCCGCCGACGGACGCGACGTCCCCGCCCGCCTCGACCATCGCGTGCTCCGCGCCCCCGCCAACGAGGATCCGGGACGCCCGGTCCGCGATGAACCCCTTCGCGATCGCGTCGAGGGTGACGGCCATCCCGGGCTCGATGAGCCGGACGCCCCGTCCCTCGATGCGGAGCTTCCGGTAGTCGACGAGCGGGCGTATGGCCTCGATCTCGGCCTCCGCCGGGAGCCGGCCCTCCGCGGCGTACGATTCGTAGAGGCGAAGGAGGGGAGCGATCGTGACGTCGAAGGCCCCGCCCGTGAGCTCGGAGTACCGGCGGGCCTCGGCGAGGAGCTCGGTGAGTTCGGCCGGGGGATCGACGAGCTGGCCCTCGCGGTTCAGCCGGTCGACGGCCGTGCCTCGCCGGTGGCGGCTCAGGATCGCCTCGAGGCGCTCCATCTCCTCGAAGGCGGCCTCGGCGAGCCTCCGCGCCTCGCCGATGTCCGCATGATGGACGGTGACGGCGACCTCCGTTCCCATCTGCCTCCGCGTGGAGCGCAGGCGGTGGAGGTCAGCGAGCCGCCAGATTCCCCGGGCGATCGCCCCGCCGAGGGCGAGCGAGGCGCTGGCGGCCACGGTGATCCTGAGCGCTTGGCGCCGGGTGCGAAGACCGGGCGCAGGCGGCTCAGACATCGAAGGTGCCGGACCCGGCCAGGGGCGGCGTCGCGATCCGGAGCCGGACCCTTTTCATGTCGTGTCTGCAGACGCCGGTCTTCTCCCTCAGCTGGATCTCGCAGGTGTTGCAGCGCACGCACTCCTTGAAGTCGATCTTCGGTCCGGTGATGGCTCCGGTCGGGCACTTCTGCTCGCAGACCTTGCAGAAGTCGCACTGTTCGACGCGGTGGATCCGGAAGGGTGCAGCGAGCGATCCGACGGCGAGCGCCGCGCCGAGGGGGCATGCGTAGCGGCAGTAGAAGCGCGGGACGATCGCCGAGACGAGGAGGATCCCGCCTGCGATGGTCCAGAGGAGGAGCGACGAGCTCAGGTAGAAGACCGTCCCGAAGGGCTCGAAGTACTGAAAGACCGTCAGGCCCGTGCCGAGGAGCGTGGGGAGGAGGATCAGCGCCAGGATCCAGTACTTGAGCTTGAGCAGACGCCGGTGGAGCGCCGGCGGGAGCTCCCTTCGCAGCCGCTTCGGGATGACCTTCTCGAGGAGGTCCTGAAGCGCGCCGAAGGGGCAGAGGAATCCGCAGAAGACCCGTCCCCAGAGGAGGGTCGTGAGCGCCGTGAAGCTCGCGAGCATGAGGAGCGGGAGGTCCCCGAGAAAGACCGAGGGTCCGACCGAGATCGCCGCCAGGATGTGGGAGACGGAGAGAAACCCCCCGTCGTAGAAGCCGAGGAGGAGGAAGGTGGCAGCCAGCGTCGTCCAGCGGAGCGAGGCGGACTTCGTGGCGAGGGTCAGCGTCGCGAGGATGAGGAGGAGCGCGAACCCGGTCACGCGTGCCCACGAGGTGCGCTCCAGCATGCGCTCCAGCTGGGTCGTCTCCTCCTCCACCTCCTCGGTGAGGAGGGCCTCGAAGTCGATCACGGGCGGCGTTGCCTGAGCGGTGGCGGCGGCAGCCTCGGCTCCGCCGCCCCCCAGCGCCGTCCCTGGCTCTACGCCCCCGCCCCCGCCGTCCCCCGCCGATTCGGGACTCGCTCCTGGGAACGCGTCCGCCACCCCCTCCGTGCTCTCGGCTGCAACGGCCGCCGGTGCCGGCGGCGGCATCACGAGGTAGGAGCCCGTCCCGGTCTCGCCGCGTGGTCCCAGATCCAGGACGAGATCGAAGGGTTCGGCGAGGTCGATTGACCCGTTCACCCAGAGGAGCCCGGAACGCCGCACCTCACCCTGGAGCTTCCCGTCCCTGAGCAGGGGGAACATCGCGATGTCGGCGTTCTCGACCGGATAGCTTTCTTGGCCCTGGGTGAAGGCGAGACCGGACGGCCGGAAGAAGAAGGGATCGCGCCCGCCCAGCCCGAGGAGCATGAGGTGCGCATCCTCCCGCGTCCCGAGCGTATCCATCGCGGTCTGGAAGTTGGCGGGCCCCACCATCATCTCCCCGACGGCGGGCTCGGAGAGGTACAGGAGGAAGAGGACCACCTGGATCGGTCCGTCGAGGACGTTCACCTGGGCGGCGAACCCGAGGTTGACGATCTCGGCCCAGAGGAGCTCCTCGAGCTCTCCGGTGTCCGTCGTTCCGATGTGCCTCGGCGCCGCCTCCGCCGGTGCGGAGCGGAGATAGGTCGCCGCGACGCGCCGGGCGGCGTTGCGGATCCCGCGGGCCATCGCGTCGACGGTGAGCGTTGCACCCGAGATCCCGTCGATGTCCGTCCTCACCCGGAAGGGATCGATGACGTGCTTGCCCGCGTACTGGCGGAGGTAGCTGCCCTGATTCAGGAAGTCGCCCCGGCTCCCCCGGAGCGACTCGCGGTACGCGAGGATCTCGATCCCCGTCAGGCTGCCGGCGAGATCCATCCCGACAAGGACGTTGATCGGCGCGGTGTACCCCTGGACCTCCGGCGGGATGTCCGCGGTGACGAAGGCGTAGCCGATCAGCGTCTCGGCCCCCGTCTCGGGATCGGCCCGGTATGCCTCGAATACGGCCGGCGCCCCCTCTCTCGGGCCGAAGCGGGTTGCATCCGGGACCACCTCGGAGAGGAGCTCGGGGGCGAACTCGAACTGCGTTTCCCCGGGGCTCGGTGCCGCGAAGGCGAGCGTGAGCGCGAGGATCGCGCCCCGGACGCAGGCGCGCACTACGGTGCCGGCTCCCGGTTCACGATCCCCCTGGCTCCCGGCTCTCCCGCTACCTGATAGCCGAGAAGTCGGTGGGATCCATAAATACGCTCTCGACGCCCATGACGATCGGGCCGTCCCTCTGCGATTCCTCGCTCACCAGCCTCCACTCGGGGTCGGCCCGGAAGGCGTCCCAGGCGGCCGTCGCCGCCTCGCGGCTCGGGTAGGAGAGGACGTAGATCAGCGTGTTCTCGGAGAGGGGTTCGTCTTGGGCCACCCAGTAGCCGACGTTCACCATCCCGTGCTTCTCGAAGATACGTGTCGTGTGGTCCCTGAAGCGGCGGATGAGCGCGTCGAGCCTCCCCGGATGCGTGGTATACGTCCTCAGTTCGAAGACCTGTCCGGCGTCCATAGCGCCCATCCCGGCCCGCTCCTGCGCGCCCGCGCTCGGTGCGGCGAGGCAGGTGGCAAGGAACGTCACCGCCAGCATCAGGGTTGTCCGAGACATGTTTGAGCCTCCGTCGCTTGGGAATCGTCACCGGCCGAGAGTCGCATCACGGTACGGGGAATCCGTGCCTCAAGCAATGGACTCCCGGCGCAGGCGGCGCGAAGCGTCCGCGTGAGGGTGCGCCGGGTCCTCCTCATACACAATTCCCCGAGGGTCGGGCGGTACTTCTCCGCGCTCAGGTCGGCGATCGCGGAGCCCGAGATGCTCGGGTGCCGCGTCCTCGCGGGGATCCCGCGGTCGCGACCGCCGGAGGGGACCATCGAGGAGATCATCGACTACGGGATGCGGAGGAAGCGGGCGCGGCCGCACTACGGGCGTCTTCGCCTCGCGGCCACCCGGCGCGCCTACGGGGCGGTCGCCCGGCTGCACTACGAGCACGCGAGGGCGTGGATCCGGAAGTCGCGGCCCGATGCGCTCGGCGTCTGGGGGGGCAATGCCGTGGACGCACGGGCCGTCGTGGCGGCGGCCAGCCACGCCGGGGTTCCGTGCTTTCGCTTCGAGAACGGCTTCCTTCCGGACACGACGCAGATGGATGCGCGGGGCGTGAACGCGAACTCCTCGCTCCCCAGGAATCCGGGGTTCTACGAGAATCGCCGGATTCGGGATCCCGGGAAGCGGCGCGTGCGGATCACACCCAGGCCCCCGCGGCGGGGGAAGGGGGCCACGACTCCCGTCCGCCTTCCCCCGCGCTATGTTTTCGTGCCGTTCCAGGTGCATCTTGACAGCCAGCTCCTCCTGCACTCTCCGTGGATCCGCGGGATGGCCCACTTCTTCGACGTCGTGACCGAGGCCGCGAACCGGGTGGCGGGCGGGGCCCCGGTCCTCGTCTTCAAGGAGCACCCGAGCTGCCCTGCGCGCTATCCGGAGCTGGAAGCCAGGGCCGCGGCGACTCGTGGGCTGCTGTTCGCGAACGGCAATTCGACGGACGAGCTCATCCGCAACGCGTGCGGGGTGGTTACGGTCAATTCGTCTGTTGGTACGGAGAGCCTCCTCCTCGGGAGACCCGTCGTCGCCCTCGGGGACGCAGCCTACGAGGTTGCCGGCGTGGCGGCCTCGGCCCGCTCCGTGGCCGCGGTGACGGAGTGGCTCACCGCCGTCTGGGACGACCGGCTGCCGCCGGCGCCCCTTCGGGAGTCGTTCGTCGACTACCTGAGCGAGGAGTATCTGATTCCGGAACCGCACCAGAAACCCGGTCCGGCGCACTTCCGCGCCGTCGAGCAACGGCTGAACAGCCCGGGCGGGGTCGGCTGGGGGGAGGGGTGGGATGCGTAGGAGGAGGGTTCTGCGGTGGTCGGGAGGGGTGACCCTCGTCGGGCTCCTTGCGGTTGCGGCGGCGGGAGGCATCCGGCCGGCCGGCGGGGAGGACGCCGGGGTTGACGGCGTCGTGCGGGACAGCCTTGCGGCGGGCGAGGTCGCCGAGTCGGCTCCCGAGCCCGCTCCCCCTCCGCCGGTGGATTCGGCCGCGGTTTCGTGGGTGCCGGCGTCCGTGGTGCAGGGCACGATCTTCCGCATCTGGGTCACGCCCGTGGCAGGCGAGATCCGGGGCGTGGAGGGGACGTTCGCCGGGGAGCCGCTCCACTTCCGCCCGGTCGAGGAGGGCGGGCTCCTCGCCTTCGCGGGCGCACCGATCGACCGCGAGGGGACCGAAGAGCTCAGCCTCGAGATCGAGTACGGGACGGGGGCCGGGAGGCGCACGTTCGAGGTTCCCGTCGTGGCTGGCGACTACCGGCTGGAGCGCCTCACCGTCGCGCCCCAGTTCGGGCGGCCGCAGCCGCCGGAGCTCCAGCGCCGGATCAGCGAGGAATCGGCGCGGGCGATGCAGGTCTCTCGCCGTTCGCACGACACGGAGCGGATGTGGGCCGGGTCCTTCACCCCGCCTCGGGGGACCCGGATCACGAGCGGGTACGGGCACGGCCGCATGTTTAACGATCAGGTCCAGAGCCGCCACATGGGCACGGACTTCGGGGGCGCGGTGGGAGAGCCGGTGCTCGCGCCCGCCCGGGGCGTCGTAGCGCTCGTGGATCAGTTCTACCTCGGCGGGAACGTGATCTACCTCGACCACGGCGAGGGTCTCGTCACGGCGTACCTGCACCTGAGCGAGCACGAGGTCCGCGAGGGGGATATCGTCGAGCCCGGCCAACTGATCGGCCGCGTGGGCGCGACGGGCCGGGTCACCGGACCGCACCTCCACTGGATCGTCCGCTACGGGGTGATCACGGTCGACGGGATGAGCCTCCTCGAGCTCGAGTAGCGTCGAGTCGGCGGAAGCGATGAACTCGGAGGACGGGGGGGCATATGGAAATGCTGCCGGATTCAGGGACGGAGAAGAGTGCCCTCCAGGTGTACTGGAGACGCACGCTTCGGCTGACGGCCGGGCTTCTCGCGGTCTGGTTCACGGTGGGCTACGTCCTCGCCATCCTCCTCGCTCCCACGTTGAACGAGATTTCATTCCTCGGTGGTCCTCTCGGCTACTGGGTCGCCCAGAATGGAGCGATATACGTCTTCTGGCTCCTGATCCTCTTCTATGCCCGCGCGATGAATCGGCTCGACCGCGAGTTCGACGTGCACGACGACGAGCGCTGAGATGAACGTGCAGATCGATATCGCCGCGGCGATCGGATTCACCTTCGCCCTCTACATCGGGATCGCAATCTGGTCCCGGGTGTCGAGCACGAAGGGATTCTACGTGGCGGGCCAGGGGGTCCACCCGGTCCTGAACGGGATGGCCACCGCCGCTGACTGGATGAGCGCGGCCTCCTTCATATCGATGGCCGGGCTCATCGCCTTTCTCGGCTTCGACGGCGCGATCTACCTCTTGGGGTGGACGGGCGGCTACGTCCTCCTCGCTCTCCTCCTGGCACCCTTTCTCCGGAAGTTCGGGAGCTTCACGGTCCCGGCATTCATCGGCGCCCGTTACTACTCGGGGACGGCGCGCGTGGTCGCGGCCTTCTGCGCGACGATTGTCTCGCTGACGTACGTGGCGGGACAGATGAGGGGCGCGGGGATCGTCTTCTCCCGATTCCTCGAGATCCCCATCGGGACGGGGGTGATCGTGGGGATGGCCGTCGTCGCCTTCTACGCGATCCTCGGGGGGATGAAGGGGATCACCTACACCCAGGTGGCACAGTATGTCGTGCTGATCACGGCGTTCCTGATCCCGGCCGTCGGGATCGGGATCTCGCTCACCGGGATCCCCGTTCCGCAGATCGCCTTTCCGGAGGTGGCCTCGAGACTCGATGCCGTCGTCATGGATCTCGGTTTCGACGCCTACACCTCCCCCTTCACGAACATCTCGAGGCTGAACGTATTCCTGATCGCGATGGCGCTCATGTGCGGTACCGCGGGGCTTCCCCACGTGATCATCCGCTTCTACACGACGAAGACGGTGAGCGGTGCGCGCTGGACGGGCGTCTATGCCCTCCTCTTCATCGGTCTCCTCTACACGACGGCTCCCGCGGTCGCGGCCTTCTCGCGGTTCAACCTCGTGGACACCGTCGTTGGCCAGCCCTACGCGGAGCGCCCCGAGTGGTTCCGCTCCTGGGAGGAGACGGACCTCATCCGCTTCACCGACAAGGACGGGGACGGGATCATCGACTACGGACCGGGGGAGCTCGCGGATCCGGCGAGCGCGAACGAGCTCGGGATCGACCCCGACATCATGGTCCTCGCGAACCCCGAGATCGCCGGGCTTCCGAACTGGGTGATGGCGATCGTCGTTGCGGGCGGGCTTGCGGCTGCTCTCTCGACCGCTTCCGGCCTCCTTCTCGTGATCGCCTCCTCCTTCTCCCACGACATCTACAAGCAGTTCTTCCGGAGGCACGCCACGGAGCGCGAAGAGCTCTTCGTGGCCCGCGGTTCGATGCTCCTCGCCGTCCTGGTGGCAGGTTTGCTCGGCATCTATCCCCCCGCCTTCGTGGCGGAAGTCGTGGCCTTCGCATTCGGCCTCGCTGCCGCCTCCTTCTTCCCAGCCATCGTGCTCGGAATCTTCGATCCCCGGACAACGAAGGAGGGCGCGATCACCGGGATGACGGCAGGGCTGGCGTTTACGGCCACCTACATCGTGACGGTGGCGCCCGGGTTCGGGATCGGACTCGACCCGTGGCTCTTCGGCATCTCGCCGCAGGGGATCGGGACGGTCGGGATGCTGATCGGGTTCGGAGTCACATGGGGGGTCTCCCGCGTGACTCGCCCGCCCCCGGAGGGTATCCGCGAGCTCGTCGAGGAGCTGAGGTATCCGAGACCGTCGCGGGCGCAGTGATGCCCGCTCCGGGCTCGCGATCCGGGACGCCGGCGCTCGGTACGACGGTCGCCAGGGGTGAGGGAGAGCCGGGCGTGCTGCCCTCGCCGCTGGCGTCACGGGCCGGAGGGGAGATCCGAAGTTGCGCGGGCAGCCGCATGCCTCGCGACGGCCTCGGGTCTGCGGGAAGGCTTCGCAGAACTCTTCGAGCCGCCCACTGCGGCAGACGGCTTCCATCTGCTGGTCGGCTGACGTGCGGTGGTACTTGGCGAGGGTCACGCCAGAGGAACCCTTGCGGGCGCGGCGCGAGCCTGGTGTCAACACCGGCTTCAGCCTCGCGCCAAGCCACGAGCGGCAGGCGTTTCGATCGCCTCGTGTAACACGTTTGGGCAGCGGAGGTCCCCGGCGCCGCGGTGATCCTATCCCTCCGCGAGGGGCTCCTGGCGGCGTCGGAAATGGTCACGCACGGCGCGGCGCGAGGTCCGTCTGCCGTCCCCCGGCACCGGGAGACGGGGGGCGGTGGTGCGCCGGCGGTCCCTTCCGGCGCCCCCTCCGCCCGGCCATTCCGGGCGCTCAACTCGCGTGTCCCGGGGGTGATGTCGGCGGTAGCCTCTGCCTACTTCAGTGTGATACCTTACGGCCCCGCACCCCGGCAGTGGTGTCGCGGGCGGGGCACATACGAATCGATCTTCACCGGTCCGGGACGGCTTCCCCGGGCCGTTCGGGAAGCCAGGGGGAGGAGGACATGGCAGGGAGCGGGTCCAGGGAGAGTCTGTCGATCCGGGACAACCGAACGGGCCAGGAGTACGAGATCGACGTCCTCAAAGGAAACGTCATCCGGGCCATGGACTTGCGCCAGATCAGGGTCGATCCGGACGAGTTCGGGATGATGTCCTACGATCCGGCCTTCACGAACACCGTCTCCACCCGGAGTTGGGTGACGGAGGTCGACGGGGCCAAGGGGATCCTTCGCTACCGCGGGTACCCGATCGAACAGCTCGCGAAGGAGAGCACGTTTCTCGAGGTGGCCTACCTCATCCTCAGGGGCGAGCTGCCGTCGCAGGCCGAGCTGGACGGCTTCGTCCGCGACGTGACCTATCACACCTACATCCACAAGAACCTCGTGACGCTGATGAGCGGCTTCCGCTACGATGCGCACACGATGGGGATGATGATCTCGGCAGTCGGCGGGCTCTCCACCTTCTATCCCGACGCGAAGGCCGTCGACGATGTGGCGGGCCGCTGGAACCACATCATCCGGCTGGTGGCGAAGATGCCGACGCTCGCGGCCTTCGCCTACCGGCATCACAGGGGGCTCCCCCCCGTGTTTCCCGAGAACAGGCTCTCCTATCCCGCGAACTTCCTGAACATGCTCTTCCGGATCGGGGAGCGGGAGTACCGGCCGAGCCCTGCCCTCGAGCGGGCGCTCGACATCCTCTTCATCCTCCATGCGGACCACGAGCAGAACTGCTCGACGACCGCGATGCGGGTGATCGGGAGTTCGCGTTCGGATCCCTACTCCGCGGTCGCGGGGGCGATGGCAGCCCTCTACGGTCCGCTCCACGGCGGTGCGAACGAGGCCGTCCTCCGGATGCTGAACGAGATCGGCGACGTGCGCCATATTCCCGCATTCATGGCGAGCGTGCGCAGGGGCGAAAGGCGTCTCATGGGGTTCGGGCACCGGGTCTACAAGGCCTACGACCCACGGGCCAGCATCATCAAGGAGGCGGCCTACGACGTCTTCTCGGAAACGGGGGAGAACCCGATGCTCGACGTCGCGCTCGAGCTCGAGAAGATCGCTCTTGGAGAGGAGTATTTCGTCTCCAGGAACCTCTATCCGAATGTGGATTTCTACTCGGGCCTCATCTACGAGGCGATCGGATTCCCGGTGGAGATGTTCCCCGTCCTCTTCGCCATCCCGCGGACCGTCGGGTGGCTCGCGCAGTGGCAGGAGATGCTGGACGACGGGGAGCAGAAGATCGCTCGGCCTCGTCAGGTCTACGAGGGGAGCCCCGAGAGAAGCTACCGGCCGATCGCAGAGCGGGGCTGAGCGAGCTCCGCAGGGGCGCGAGGAACTCTCTTGAAGCGAATCGGAGTCTATGGGTGGGGAATCGTCGCGCCGAAGTCCCCGAACATAGAGGCGTTCGCTGAGAATCTCGCCTGTTCGGACAGCTGGCTGGACTCCTTCGACGGGTTCGGGCAGAATACCTTCCTCGTCGGGACGCCCGACTTCGATTTTGCGGACTACCGCGCGTGGATCGACGCGCGCTTCCCGCCGAGCCGGTTCCCGCAGCTCACCTCCAAGATGGATCCGTTCGCGCTCTACGCGATCGGTGCCTTCATCCAGTCGCTCGGACAGAACCCGGGGATCGAAGAGGTCCTGCAGGAGCTCGGGCCCGAGGCGCACGTCTACGTCGGGACGGGGCTCGGGGCCTTCGGGGTGGTTTCCGAGGCATCCCTCGCCCTCGATCGGGCTCAGCGGATCTGGGACCGCTTCTGGGCCGATCCGGAGCGCTGTGAGCCGCTTCCCCTCTTCCTTGAGGACGGCGCGGCCCCGGATGCCGAGCCCGTCCCCCCGGATCCGGGCGGGATCGCCGACGCGGACGCGCGAGAGGATGCCCGGCGCCTCTGGAACGCGTACTGGGCGGCGCGCTCGCCGGCGCTCCGCGAGTACCTGGAGGAGTTCGCGGCCATCGACGAGATTTCGGTGGGCGGCGAGGTCGAGGCCGGCAAGCTGAGCGCGCTCCGCGAGAAGGAGCGCCGCCGGGCCCGGCTGAAGGAGCGCTGGGGGGCGCCCGATCCGCCGTGGTCCAGGGTGAGCCCCAACGTGCTCTGGAACATCCCGAGCATCCCGGCCTCGCAGGTCTCGATGGTTGGCGGGATCACCGGATTCACCTTCGCCCCCGTCGGAGCGTGCGCGACCTTCGGCGTCTGCCTGAAGCTCGCGATCGACGCGATCCGGAGGGGCGAGGCCAGGGCCGTGGTGATCGGCGCCGCCGACCCCCCCCCGCACCCCCTCACGGTCGGATCCTTCTTCGCGGCTCGCGTGATCGCGGCTGGCGGCGGGGTGTCGAAGCCCCTGACGGGCCTCCGCGGCACCCATGTGTCGGGCGGTGCCGTCATCTGGATCGTGGGCGAGCGTTCCTACATGGAGAAGAAGGGCTTCCGGCCCGTGGGGCTCGAACCCGTCGCCGTCGGAGTCTCCGCCGACGCCGGCCACATCATCACGCCCTCCAAGCCGGGGCCCCTCTTCGCCATCCGGCAGGCGCTCGCCGAGGCGGAGATGGATCCGGGCGAGGTGATCAGCTGGGATCTCCACGCCACGGCGACGCCGGGAGACTTCCTCGAGGTCGAGAACATGCGTGAGCTCTTCTCCGCCGAGGTTCTCGTCACGGCCAGAAAGGGCACCTTCGGTCACGGGATGAGCGCAAGCGGGGGGTGGGAGCTCACCGCCCAGTACCTCGGTGCCGAGAAGGGGATCGTCTTCCCGACCCCCCTCGGCCGGGAGGAACTGAATGGGGAGATCGCCGAGGTCCACGGCTCGTTCGTATACGACTCCGCCTGCAGCCTTCCGAGGGGCGCTTCCGGTAAGCTGTCGATGGGCGTCGGCGGCGTGAACGCCGCCGTGCTGTCGAGGTCGCTCGACCCGAACGGCGGGTAGCCGGAGGACGCCTCGTCCTGCGGGCGGCCCGCCCCTGCTCTCCCGGACGGCGCCGATTCGAGGCATGGCCCGCCCCCTCCCTCGGCCGCCTTCCCCACCCGCACGGTTCGGCCCGTCGCCCGGGGCGGCTCAGCTCCGCGGCGTAGCCGGCTGCACCCGCCCGGCGCCCGTGGCCGCGAGGAGGGCGGCCGCCACGGCCGCATTCAACGGGACCGCGACGGCGACCACCTCGGCGTTTCCCTGGGAGTAGAGAGAGAGGAGTTCGAGCGCGCCGGCACCGGCCGACAGCACCCCGATAGCGACCGCCAGGCTTGCGACACGCCGACCGACCGCCCTTCTCTCCCACCCCTCCCGCCACGATCCCGCGCCGAGGAGGCCCGCCAGGATGAGGGCGAGCGGATTCAGGTGAAGGAGGTTCGCGTTCCATGTGATGAAGTCGTGATCCGTGAACCAGGCGCTCAGGAGGAGAGTGCCGAGGAGGCCCGCGAAGGTGCCCCACGCGACGACGGCCACGACGAGGATCCGGCGTGCCGGCGCGCCGCCCCGGGCCGCCCGGCGTCCCGCGCCGAGGAGGATCGCGCCCCCTCCCAGCCCGATGAGGAGCCACCACGGGGAGAAGCCCCGGGGCGCGGCGGCCGCGGCCGCGCGGCCGCTCTCCACGAGTACCTCTCTCGGGCCCAGGAGCTGCCCCGTCCCCGCCGCGGCTCCCGGCCTGTCGAACGTCTCGAGGCTCCGCATCAGCTCCATCGGGATGAACATCGCCTCCCACTCGCTCCTCGGAGCGTCGCCCCGCGATCCGAGCAGGAGCGAGAGCCCCTGATCGAGCCAGAGAGACGGCCCGACGAGCCGCCGCGCGTGCCACCGGTAGCTGGCCCCCGTCCTGGCCGAGCCGAAGGTGTCGAAAAGGATCCCGCCGAGGACCGTGTTCAGCACATCGCGTACGCGGGTGGAACAGTTGTCGACGAAATAGTCGTAGACGTAGTCCCGGTTGTCGGGCTGGAAGTTCTCTCGAACGAGGCGGTCGAGTTCGGCCGCCTCCTCAACGCTCAGGTAAATCTCGTTCGAGTAGACGCTCCTCGCCCTCGCGCGGTACGCGTCGAGGAAGGCGCCGGTCTCGGCGGGACCCATGCTGTAGAGCATCCGGCCCCGGAGAAAGCGGGCAATGAAATCCGCGTCCCGGAAGTCGAACAGCCCCCAGTTCCACGCCAGATCCTGCCCGGTGACGCGGTCCCTGATCCGTATCGCGTTGTGCCCGAACCGCTCCCAGATTTCCTCTCCCTGGTCGATCGTCAGCAGGAACACCTGGTAGCGGTCGTCCGGGAGCGCCGGGCGGGTCTCGGCCGCGGGGACCCGTGGCGTCTGACCGAGCGCGAGCAGCAGGGTCGCGAGGGCGGCAATCGGAGGCATCGTGGCGCGGGCGGGAGCTCGGGACCGGGAGCGGACCCCTAGATCCTCGACGGGCGGGGTTTGCCGGTCAAGCGCGGTCAGGGTAGGATCGTGCGTTGTTTTGCGGCGGCCACGCTGAGTGCAGGCAGAGACGGACGATGAAATACGATACCGACGATACCCGTATCACCGCGACGGAGGAAGTGGATGCGCCCGAGATCCTGATCCGGGATCTGCCCGTCTCCGACGCGCACTCCGAGTTCGTCTTCAACGCCAGGGCTGCCGTCGGGGACGTGGTGCACGGCCGCGACGACCGGCTCCTCGTCGTCGTGGGGCCGTGTTCGATTCACGACCCGGAGGCCGCGGTCGAGTACGGCGAGCGCCTCCGGGCAGAGGCGGAGCGGCTGAAGGGGGAGCTCCTCGTAGTGATGCGGGTGTATTTCGAGAAGCCCCGGACGACGGTGGGCTGGAAGGGGCTCATCAACGATCCGCACCTGAACAACTCCTTCGCGATCAACGAAGGGCTCCGGATCGCGCGCGCCCTGATCCGCGACCTGATCGAGATCGGTGTGCCGACCGGGACGGAATACCTCGACCCGATCACCCCGCAGTACGTCGGGGACCTCGTCTGTTGGGCCGCGATCGGTGCGCGGACGACCGAGAGCCAGGTCCATCGTCAGCTCGCCTCCGGACTCTCCTGCCCGACGGGTTTCAAGAACAGCACCCTCGGGTCCGTACAGGTCGCCGTCGATGCGGTGGGATCTGCGAGAAGCCCGCACATCTTCCTGTCCGTGACCAAGGCGGGCCACTCGGCGATCTTCTCGACGAGCGGGAACGAGGACTGCCACGTCATCCTCCGGGGCGGGGACCGGGGTCCGAACTATGACAGCCTGTCCGTCCGGGCGGCCGCCGAACGGCTCGAGAGGGCGGGGCTCCCCGCCGGGGTCATGGTCGACATGAGCCATGCCAACAGCGGGAAGGACTTCAGGCGGCAGCTCGAGGTCTCCGCGAGCCTCTGCCATCAGCTTCGGATGGGGGGAGAGGGGATCATGGGGGTGATGATCGAGAGTAACCTCGTCCAGGGGAAGCAGTCGCTGGGGGATCCGTGCGGACTCGTGCGGGGACGCAGCATCACGGACTCCTGCCTCGGCTGGGAGGACTCGGTCTCCATCCTTGAGGAGCTCGCGAGAGCCGTCGAGGCACGGCGCTCAGCGGGCGCCGGCGGCGGGTTCACCGCCCATGGGTTTCCTGACGGGCGCGCGGGTGCATCGGGCGCGCGCGTCACGTGACCGGAAGGCAGCTGGCGGTCGGCGTTTACCTCCTCTCGGCCGGCGTATGCCTCCTTGTGCTCATCCTCATCCTCTCCCCGCAGCTGATCGTGATCGAGGGGCTCGACGTCTCGCCGCTCCCCCGCGCGCACGCGGTCATCAACGGGGCCACCGCGATCCTCCTCCTCCTCGGATATCGCTTCATACGTCGGGGGGAGATCGGGTGGCACCGGATCGCGATGGTCGCTGCCTTCGGGCTCTCCTGCATCTTCCTCCTCTCCTACCTCGTCTACCACTCGCAGGCGCCCGAGGCGCGCTTCGGCGGCGGCGGCGCCGTCCGCGCTCTCTACTTCGGCGTCCTCGTCACCCACATCGTTCTGGCTTCCATCGTTCTCCCGCTCGCGCTGTACACGGTGGCGCGCGCGTTGAGAGAGGAGTTTCCCAGGCACCGGCGAGTCGCCCGCTGGACCCTCCCGGTATGGCTGTACGTCGCCGTCACCGGGGTGATCGTCTACCTCATGATGGCCCCGTACTACCCGTCCTGAGTCTCCCGGCCCAGTCTTCCGGGGGCCGGCGGAGTGGGGAGAAGGGGCGAGAGGTGTAGGCGAACCTCCGGTCCGGGGTGCGGACCCGCTCGACCCCCGGCCCGGCGCGCCGCATAATTCCGGGGTTCCACCCTCTATGTCGTTGTTCACGCGCGGGTACGGATCGAGAGGCGTATGCGTCGGCAACCGAGCTACACGCGTCTGGTGGTGGGCGTCGCCGGGTGGGCGGCTTCCGTCTTCGGTCGGATCGAGGTCCGGGGCTTGCCAATCCCGGGTGGACCCGTCCTCGTCGTCGCCAATCATCAGAACGCCCTCCTCGATCCGCTCGTCATCTTCCGGGTCGCGGGCCGGCCGACACGTCCGCTGGCCAGGGCGCCCCTCTTCGATCAGCCGCTCCTCGGGACACTCCTCAGGGGGCTTGGCGGACTCCCCGTCTACCGGAGGGAGGACGATCCTGCCGTGATGCACAGGAACGAGGACACCTTTCGTGCCGCCGTCGAAGCGCTTGCCGCGGGCGACGCGCTCCAGATCTACCCGGAAGGCAAGAGCCACTCGGCCCCCTCCATCGAGCGTCTCCGGACCGGCGCGGCCCGGATCGCCCTCGCGGCCGAGGCCGAGAGGCGGGGCGAGCTCGGGCTCGTGATCGTGCCCATCGGTCTCACGTGGGAGCGCAAGCACCGGGTCCGGGGCCGCGTGCTCGCCGAGATCGGCGATCCCTTTCCGGTGAAGCCGTGGCTGACTCCGGGGGGCGCGGGGGACGCGGATGCGGTTCGCGCCCTGACGGGAGAGATCGCAAACCGGCTCGAGAGGCTCACCGTGAGCGTCCGGAGCGTCGCCGATCTCGAGCTCCTGGCTGCGGCGGACCGGATCTACAGCCGAGAGAAGGCGCTCGCCGGGGTGCGTGACAGAGACCTCCTCGCAGACCAGGTTCCGAGACTCCGGCGCGCCGCACGGGGTATCGCCTGGCTCCGAAGCCAGGATCCGGAGAAGTACGTGGAACTCGAGCGCCGGGTTCGCCGGGTCGACCGTGCGAGCCGGGCCGTCGGGGCGCGGTCGGGCGCCGTTCCGCGCAGGTACGTCGGGTGGCTCGTGGCCCGGTACGTGATACGTGAGTCCGTCGCCCTCCTCTTCGGCCTCCCGCTCGCCCTCCTCGGGCGCGCCATCTGGTATCCCGCCCGGCTCATTCCGCGACTCCTCCTCGCGAAGAAGAGCCCGGCGTACGAATCCGTCGCCACCTACAAGCTGGCGGCGAGCTTCTTCACCGTCCCGGCGACCGTGCTCGCCGCCGGCCTCGCCGGCTTCCTCGCCGCCGGCCCTTGGGCGGCGCTTGCCCTGCTCGTTGTGGTCCCCCTCCTCGGGTGGATCGCACTCGCGTGGAGGGAGCGGTGGGGCCGCGTCCGGGAGGACGTGGGACTCTTCCTCCGGGTCATCGCGCGCGGCCGCTTCCGCGAGAGGCTCTCGGATGAGAGGAAGGCGCTCACCGCCGACTTCGACGAGGTGCTCCGGAGGATGCAGGGGTGAGGGGCCGAAGCCAGACGAGAGTCGTCACGTGGGGCGCGTTCCTTCTCGGCCTCCTCTTTCTCGCCGGACCGAGGGCGAGCGTCGATCCGGAGGTCGCCCTCCCCTCCCTCCCGTTCGTACCCGCGGAGCTGGAGGCGCTTCTGGAGCGCCACGAGTCCAGGTACCCGGATATCGTGCTCGGGACGGCGAAGCGTGTCCTATGGTTCGATCCGGCGGCGCCGGGCCGGACCGAGTTCGCGGTCGTCTACCTCCACGGCTTCGCGGCTACGCACCGGGAGTCGGCGCCGCTCGCGGAGACGCTCGCGCGTGAGCTGGGGGCGAACGCCTTTCTCGCGCGCCTCGCCGGTCACGGACGAACGGGTGAAGCCCTCGGGGAGGCGGTGGCCGGGGAATGGCTGCTCGATGCGGCCGAGGCGATGGAAATCGGGCGGCGGATCGGACGCCGAACGATCCTCCTGGGCGTCTCCACGGGGGGAACGCTTGCAACGTGGGCTGCCGCTCACCCGGAGTGGCGGGACGAGATCGAGGCCCTCATCCTCCTCTCTCCCAACGACGCGCTTGCCGACTCGCGCGCATGGATCCTGAATCTCCCCTGGGGAGGAGTGCTCGCGCAGCTGGTGCAGGGGCCCGAGTACGGCTTCGAGCCGCAAAACGAGCTGCACCGCCGTTACTGGACCGAGCGGTATCCGACCCGGGTGCTCCTCGAGCTCGGCGCGCTGATCCGGCTCGTCGACGCCGATCTCATGAGGCGGATCTCGGCGCCCGTGCAGATGTTCCTCTCCCCTAGGGACCGGGTGATCGACCCCGAGGTCGCGGTGCGCCGGTTCGGGGAGCTGGGATCGCGGGAGCGCGAGCTCATCCGGGTGAGCGAGATCCCGGGCTCCGCAGAGCATGTGCTTGCAGGGGACATCCTGGCACCGGGGCGGACATCCATCGTACTCTCACAGATCCTTTCGTTTCTTCGTGAGGTGAGGTAAGGAAGTGATGGACGCCTCGAAGACGCTGATCCTCGTTCGTCACGCCAAGTCGAGTTGGAGTCACCCGGGACGGAGGGACCACGACCGGCCCCTCAACGCTCAAGGGCTGCGCGATGCGCCGCGCATGGCGGCCCGGCTCGCCGCCCGGGGTCCGGCTCCGGGCCGGATCGTGACGAGCTCGGCGCTTCGCGCCCTTACGACGGCGAGGACGTTCGCGGGCGAGCTCGGGTTCGGTCCCGTCGCGCTCGAGGTAAGGGAGGAGCTGTACGGGGCTGGATCCGAAGTCGTTCTCAAGGTCGTCCGGGGTCTCGATGACCGGGACGGGAGGGTGATCCTCGTGGGCCATAACCCGACCTTCACGGAACTCGGAAACTGTCTCTCCGCGAGGCGGATCGGCCATCTCCCGACGTGCGGTGTCGTGACGTTCCGGCTCGCCTCGCAGCACTGGGCGCGTGCGGACTGCGGCGGCTTCGAGCTGATCGACTTCGATTTCCCGAAGCGCGAGGAGGCCCGCTGACGTTGACCCGCGTCCGTGGAAGATCCCTCTGGTTGGCCCCGCACAGAGCCGGCGTGGGGGGTGCGTGGGGAGTTGCCACCTCTCTCTGGAGACGCGGCGCGGTCGGGAAGTCGCGATCTGGCAGGGTGGCGATCGCGGCGAGCGTGAGCGACGCATACCGTGCGCGTCGCCACGTTGAGCATCGAGGCGGGCCCGTCTCGCGCGCCCGGACGACCCGGCGAAGCTACGAAGCTCTTCCGCCGGTGAGCCGGGCGCGCAGCGTTCCGGGGACCCCGTAGGGAGCCCCGGTCACCTCCTCCCGGACGGCTGCGGTTCCGACAGGAGGCGCTTGAACTCCTCCACGAGAGCGACCGGCGTGGGATCGACGCCGGCGAGGAGCGCGGCGAAGTACGAGGTCCAGTCCGCGACCATCAGCGCGCTGAAGACCCGTTCGAGACGGCTCGCACCCCTCATCTCCCATTCGCAGAACCGGAGCCGCCCGCCCGCGAGAAGCTCCTTCAGCGTCTCGAAGCGGCGGTGCACCCTGGGGTGGCTCCCCGGATCCCGGAAGTAGACGAGGGCGTAGTCTTCCCGCGCGCCGCCGAAGCCGATCATCTCGTTGTGGTTCGCCTCCGGGAGCGCGCTAAAGAAGGCGGGCTTCTTCGCGTTCTCGTTGTACTTGATCTTCGCGACTCTCCCAAGGCTGAGCGCGTGCTCCTCGTCCGTGTAGAAGATGGGAATCCGCCCCGCGAGCTGGTGGGCAAGCACTTCGCCCTCCTCCCTCAAGTCGGCCCCGTTCAGGAAGCGCCCGAGCGCCCTGAAGCGCTCGGGCGGGACGGCCGCGTAGCCCACCGCATCGACAAGCCGAGCCAGGTATGTCACGATGTACCCGCTCGCCGACCGGGGCTGAAAGCCCGCCGGTTCGCGCGCAGCCGGGATCCGGATCGTGGGTATCCCTCGACGACGCCCGATCTCCGCCAACTCGCCTCCGGCCGTTACGATCGCCGTGTCCGGCGCCTCGGCCGGGAGGGCTCGAAGCGGCTCCAGGACTTCCTCCGTGTTGCCCGAGAACGAGCTGAACACGAGGAATCTCCGCCCGCCACGGGGCCGGGGCAGCTCGTAGTGCCGACACGCGCCGATGGGGCCGGGGAGCCGGTCCGAGAGCACATCGTTCAGGATGTCCACCGGGAGGGCCGATCCTCCCATACCGACCACGAGCACCTCGCCGACCGGACCGGCTTCCTCCGGCCGCCCCCGGGAGCCGTCCCGCTCCAGCAGCTCACGCGTCGGGAAGCGGGGGTCGTCCAGGGCGAACTCGATCTGACCGGCGGTGGCCGCGATCACCCGGTCCATTCGGGAGCGGTCCCAGCGCTCGGCTCGCTCCTTCATGGAAGGGTTCATTGCGCGGTCCCCCGGTGGCCGGGCCCGTCGCCGGGCTCCGGCTGGCGATGACGATCGTTCGGGACTCTCGGATCCATGGCTGCGTGACAGCTCTCTCGCGCCGGGGGAAGTACGTCCCTCCTCGGTGCAGACGGCGCACCCGCTCGAGAAATGGATGTGTGCACCGAAGAGTGCAGCAGGGGAGCCTGGGCATCAACCGTTGCCGGGTCCGGCGCGGCGGCTCGGACCCGTGGACACGGAGAGAAGGCAGCCTGTTCTCACCGGGAACGGGTCCGGGCCGAAGCCTCGGCATCGTCGTCCCCGATGCGCGCTTGGTGCACGGGCCGCGATGCGGCATCCGCACTTCCTTGCCCCGCCCCGCGCCCGCGGGCATGTTCACCGCGGCGGAAGCGGGAATGTCCCGAGTGGAGACGTCGGATGCCGGTGCGGCGGAGGGCGGGATGGCCGATGCGGGTGCGGCGGGCGGGGCGCTGAGGGAGCACCACGCCTTCCTCATCAGGTGGGGTGCCGCCGAGGAGATCGGTCGCAGGATCGCGGAGGTCCGCGCGACGGTGAGCTGGTGGGCCTCGAGGCAGGGGGAGGCCGCGGGCGACGACGTGGCAGAGGGGCTCGGCGCGGCGCTGGCGGCTCTCTCGGAGCTTCATGACTCGGCGAAGGCGGTGGAGGCGGCGCTCGACGCCGGGGGCTACGAGTTCGACCGGCATCTGCGGGTCATTCGAAGGAAGAGACGACTCGACCGGGGTGATGAGCTGCCGGCGGGCCGCGGCGATCGACTCCTCCAGGAGACGATCGGAGAACTCTTCGAGGAGCTCAGGGAAGAGGGTCAGGCGAGCGAGAACACTCTGGGACTCCGCATCCAGATCCGAGGCCGCCTGACCCGGAGCCTGCATCCGGACCTCCTCTCCGATGCGGTGATTCGAAGCGCGGTGGATCGAGTGCTCGGCAGCGGGGCGCCGGAGCGCGAGTGAGCCCCCCGCCCCGGGGTTTTCGGACAGTCCGTGGCTCTCCCCGGATTCGCATCTGCACCCGCGCGCTCCCGCGACTTGTGACTTGACGCCGCACACCCACCCCAGATAATCTGAAGCTGGGGAGGAGTGAACAACGGCTCTGGGCCAGTCCGGAATCGATTCAGCCACGGGAGAGTTCGATGAGAAGACGAGACTTCTTCAAGACGTCCTTGGGTGCCGGCTTCGCGGTATCCGCAACGCCCTTCGCGGGCCGCAACAACGGGGCGGAGATCGGACGGGCGCAGCAGGCCCAGACGATGTTCGACCGGATCTGGGATGCCCACATCGTCTCGGACCTCGGGGGGAACGCGTACCTCCTCCAGGCCGACCGGTGCATCGCGGGGAGCCCGAGCCAGGTGCTGCGTCTACTCGACGAGGGCGTCGAGATCCCCCATCCCGAACTCTTCTTCAACGTTCCGGACCACGGGACGTCCACCTCGCCGGACCGCTACACGGACCTCTCCCTCGGAACCGGCTGGCAGGATTACGAGGAGCACGCCGAGATGTTGAGGGAGATGGGCTTCAACGCCTTCGGGCAGTTCGATCCCAGGTACGGGATCCAGCACGTGATCGGGCCCGAGACCGGGCTCAGCCAGCCCGGGATGCTCCTCTGCGCCGGGGACAGCCACACCTGTACGCATGGGGCGATGGGGCTCATCTCCTGGGGCGGGGAGGACACCACGAACGTGCTCCGCACGGGCACGGTGATCCGCCACCGCCCGAGGTCGATGCGGGTGAACGTCGTCGGGACGATGGGTCCCGGTCTGTTCGGGAAGGACATCATCCTGCGCATCATCGCCGAGCTCGGCACGGACTCCGGCTCCGGCTACGCGGTCGAGTACGCGGGCCCCGTCGTTCGGGCGCTGCCCCAGGAGGCTCGTTTCACGCTCTGCAACCTCGCCGTCGAGATGGCGTCCCTCACCGGTATGGTCGGCCCGGACGACACGACCTACGAGTGGCTGCGCGGCCGTGAGTTCGCGCCCGCCGAGCGTTACTGGGATCAGGCCGTCGAGCTCTGGCGGACGCTTCCCACGGATGCGGACGCGGTCTTCGACCGGGACGAGACGATCGACATGACCGGGGTCGATCCGCAGGTCACGTGGGGCATCAACCCCGAGCACGCGATCGGGATCAACGACCGGGTGCCGGATCCCGACCGGGCGCCCCCCCAGAAGCGGGAGACCTACCGCCAGGCAATCGAGTACAGCGGACTCACCCCGGGCGAGCCGATCCTCGGGACCCCGATCCAGGAGGCCTTCATCGGGTCGTGCGCCGAGAGCCGGATCAGCGACATTCGTGCGGCCGCGAGGGTGGTCGAGGGCCGCAGGGTCGCATCGAACGTCCAGTCCGCGTGGGTCGTTCCCGGCTCGACGGCGGTCAAGCGCCAGGCGGAGGCGGAGGGCCTCGACCGCATGTTCCTGGCGGCGGGATTCGAGTGGCGCGAGTCGGGGTGCTCGAAGTGCTACGGCTCGAACGGCGACTACGTCGCTGTGGGGAACCGGTGCGTGTCGAACTCGAACCGCAACTACATCGGCCGGCAGGGCCGGGACACGAAGACCACGCTGGCGAGCAGCGCCACGGTAGCCGCCTCGGCGATCGCGGGTTACATCGCCGACGTGCGGAACTACCTGTAGGGGGTACGGAAAATGCCCAGGCAGAACGCATTTCCGGTGCCGCCAAGGGGAGTGGGAACCCAGTTCGTCCGTCACACGGGTCTCGCCGCCCCCTTCATGTTCAACAACGTGAGCACGGATGTGTCCAGCCCCGCGGCGGACGCGTCCGGGCTCACGGCCCTCGGCATGGACACGCAAGCTGAGCTCGCCTTCGCCAATGTCCGCTACTTCGCGGACGGAACGGAACGGCCCGAATTCGTCTTCAATCAGGAGCCGTACCGCACGGCCTCGATCATGATTGTGGGGCTGAACTACGGGACCGGCAGCTCGCGGAGCGGAGCCATCACGAGGCCGCTCGCCGCGTGGGGCGTGCGAGTGTACATCGGGGAGAGCTTCGGGCCGATCTTCCTCACGAATGCGGTGCAGTACGGCGTCCTGACGGTCGAGCTCCCGAGGCCGACGCTCGAGAGGGTGGCCGAGTGGGCGCGGGCGAACCCGGGCGTCGAGATGACGGTGGATCTCGAGCGGGAAGTGATCGAGATGCCCGGGATGGCGCCCATCGCCTTCCAGGCGAACGCCAGGTACCGCCGCAAGCTGCTGGACGGGGTGCCCGACCTGGAGGAGATCTTGCCGCACCTGCCGGCGGCCGAGGCGAAGCGGGTCGACGACGAGGCCGACCGCCCCTGGGTGTACCAGTTTCGCTGATGCGGCGTGCTCTCGCCCACGGCGGGTGAGGGATGTCTGGAATTGAGGGGCCCCGCACGGGCCCCTCTTTCTTTGTCCGTCTGTCGGATGTGGATCCCCCGAGTCGTTCCGGCTAGGAGCCGTCCCGGCTGTCGCCGGCTCGCCGGCTGATCGCGGGACGTTCCTGCCTCCTGCCGGCTTCCGCGTCCTTCCCCCATCGCTCCCTTCCCCTGCACTCGACCTCTATTGCGAGTGGGCAACCCGACGAGGAGCGGTGAGCGGCCCCGGTCCCTCACTCGACGATGGCGAGCGGCCTCTCGTCTCTTACGGCGAGGAGCCGGACCCACTCGAAGATGTCGAGACTCCTGTTCACCCCGATGAGAAGGTGCGGCCTCGCCGCCTCCGGGCCGCCGTTCCCTTGCAGCCACCCCTCGGTCGCCTCCGTGGCCTTCGCCTCGAGTTCGGAGCGGGGCGCCAGGTAGTCGTATTCGAACTCCCCGAACCCGGGGAGCCGGGCGAGCGAGCGGTAGGCCACCTGCCGGGTGGCCGAATACGGATCGGTGAGGAGCTGGGCGAGGTAGACGGCCGTCCAGCTCCCGCCCGACGCCCGGACGGCCTCTTCCCAGCCGAGGTGCCACGCCAGGATCGTCCGCGTCGCCGCATCGCCCGTGAGCGTCCAGAGGACGGACGCGGCGATCGAGCGCTCGTCCTCGTCGAGCTGCACGAAGGGCTCCCCGTACCACTCGCGCAGGTAGCGGCTCGACCATTCGAGCGTCCTGTCGAGGTGACAGAGGTTGCACGCGTTCGGGCGTCCCGTCTCCACCGACACGCGGACGCTCGGGCTGTCGATCCGGTGGCTCCGCATCGCGGAGAAGAGCCCGTACGTGGTGTGCGGCATGTGGCAGTTCATGCACTCGCTTCCGGAGGACGCGGGGAGGTGCCGGGTGTGGCGGGAGAGTTCCTCGGCGTATTCCGAGTGGCAGGCCGTGCACGAGTGGTTCCCGGCGAGCTCGGGGTCGAGCTGCGCATCCGCGGACTCGTAGGAATGCATCGAGTGGCAGGAGAGGCACGTCAGCTCGCTCCCTTCGAGGTGCGCATCCTCCAAGAGGCCGTTGTACTCCCGGCCCGCGACCCGAATCGTCCCGTCTCTCCAGAAGTTCCCCGCCAGCGCGAGGGGATCGCTCCCCATCATCTCCCAGAGGAGCGGATCGTTCGGGTCCTCCGTGTAGCGGAAGACCGACCTCTCGTCTTGGAGGCGAGCTCCCGGGCGGAACGGCACTCCGCTCGTACCGTACGCCTCCTGGTCTCTCCACTCCCCGAAGCTGTGGCACTGCGCGCACGTCTCGACGGAGCGCCGGGGTTCGAGCTTCTCGGGGTTCACGATCGTCGGGTCGGGGAGTTCCGGGTTCCGGATCTCCGCGAGATACCTGAGGTAGCGGCGCACGGGCGACCGGTAGATGCGGACATGCTCCTCGGCCGGGCCGTGGCACGCCTCGCACGCGATCCCGAGTTCCGCGCTCCGGGTCTCGAAGCGGCCGAGCTCGGCGAGGATCCCGGGCTCGGTTCCGACCGAGTGGCACTGGGAGCACGTTCCGTTCCACGGTGTGGCCCCCTGCACGGAGTTGTCGGGCGGGCGGAGGAAGGAGTCCTGGTTCGGGATCCACTTCCCCTCGGGAATCAGCCACACCCAGGGGATCTGGACGAGGGCCCCGCTGTCGGGTCCGAGAGGCCCCACGAGATCGGCCGGTCTCCGTATCCAGTAGTTCTGCATGTGGTGCGAGCCCGTCATCATCACCACGCGCGCCTCGAAGCGGGGCGGGCTCTCGGGCCAGTCCGGCCGGAGGCGCCTCATGAACTCGGCGGGCTCGTTGAACCAGAGGGGATCCGGGGTATCGACCCAGAACTCGTCCCCCCGGCGCTCGAGGTGCCACTCGTGGCCCCGGTCTTCGAGCACGACGCCGTCGAAGTTTCCGAGAACGCTCGCGGGCGTCGCCGCCTGCGTCATCGTCCGGTGATACGAGCGGTGCCACGCGTCGTACTCGGCCGGATGGCACGCCTGACAGGTCACCGACGTCGCGAACCCGTCCCCGTCCCTCGGCTCCGGGAGGGCGTCAGCGAGCGCCTCGTCCCCGCCCGCGCTCCAGAGGATCCCCGCACCCGCCGCGGCGACCGAGGCGCAGAGGACGAGGAGGAGGGCGTAGGGGCGTCGGAGCGACGTATTTCGAGACCCGTCCGTCATGGCCGCACCGAGGGGAAGGGGGGAGCCGGGAAGCTACGGGCCCGCTTGCGCGGGTACAAGACGGGAGCCGTGGGCGGGCCAACGCGGGTCGGCGCGTGTTATCCCTCCCAGAGCTCCGTGTCCGGATGGAATGCGGCCCAGGCGCCCCAGAAGGCGACGTAGGCTCGCTCGATGGGAACGAGCCGGTCGCCCTCCATCGGCCCCGACACGGCCCAGCCGTCCACCGTCCAGCCGGATCCGGTGCCAGCGTCCACGAACCCGGACTCGCTCACCGCGAGCTCGACCGTCTCCCCGAGCTCCGTGACGGGCCGGTAGGCCATTCCTCCCTCGGCGTCGTCGCTCCACAGGAGGACCGCGGGGAGCCCGTCGTAGTCGAAGTCGATCGCCTCGAACCCTCCGGGCTCCTCCGCGAGGGCTTCGAACGGGAAGGCCATCCCCGGGTCGCCTCCTGAGGGGGGGACGCCGATGACCCGCTCCTTCGGATGGCGGCGCGGATCGATCGGCGGCATCGCCCCCGCCACCCAGTAACCGGGAACCTCCTCGTAGGCTCCGTAGGGATAGTTCTCCCGGTAGTAGGGGGAGGGGGTGTCGAATGCCCCGCGCAAACGCTCGAAACCCTGATCCCCGGCGAGGACACGGGTATCGGGGTGCAGCCGGAGCCACTCGTCCCAACGCATCTCGATGACCGGGACCTGTTCGAGAGTGCGTCCCGCGCCGGGACCGCAGATCGCGCCGCCCTGCATCTGCGACCAGCGTGACTCGGGATCCTCGCGGTCGAACATCACGAGGTTGTTCTTGAAGAGGAGACCCGAGACGCCGAAGGCTCCCCCGCCTGTGGCCACGCGGGAGAAGGCGAGCGAGGAGCCGGTGAGCGGACAGTACGTCACGGCCGTCGCGAGGGCTCCCGCGCCGGTGTTCACGATCTCGTGGAACCAGAGGACGTTGTGGGGGACGGCATGGGGCCGTGTGTTCAGGATGAGACCGATCACTCGGGTTTCGGGCTCCAGGTATTCCGGTGTCAGGATGTTCGCCCGGACCCAGACGGGTTCGTCGATCGACGGGATCCCGTCGAAGGCCGCACCGGGGATCAGGTAGTCGGTGTTGATCGTGCACCCGGGAGACGCTGCGCTGCGGTCGGGGCCGGGGGGCGGACTCACGGGTTCGTCGGAACACGCTGCGAGGGCCAGGAGGGGGAGGAATGCCCGGGCCAGCATGCGGCGCAGGCGGTTCGATCTCCCGCCGCCCGCGCGCCCCGCCCGGCGCGAGGGAATCCGCGGCTTCCCAATGAACGACATCCCCCCCCGACCGCCGGTCGGGAGAGGACGTCCTAGAGCTGGGGCGGCAGGGGTCGAACCTGCAACCTCCTGGTTAACAGCCAGGCGCTCTGCCGATTGAGCTACGCCCCAAGGAACTCGCTGCCGCGGGGGGAAGGCCGCAGAGCGACACCCAAGGTAGTGCGTTCCGCGGCTCGTGTGTAGCCCCGAATCGGCGAGGTGCCCGGACTCCAAGACGCACGGGTTTCCGGTGTCCCATCCCCGACCTCCCGGCGTCCCTGTCACATGCGTGCTCGAGGTCCCGCACACGGGTTCGCGCCGTGGCGACGCGGAGCGGTCGCCAGCGAGGCGGGCGTGGCGGAGCCTGCTTCCGCAGCCCTTCTACGGCCTGTCCCTCACCGGACCCCGAGCGGCTTGAAGCGGACGTATGTCGAGACGTTGATCCTGGCGAGATCATTCATGTACATGTTGCCGTCTAAGTCCACTGCCAGGAACTCGATGCCTGCCCCCGCAGCCGGCTCCCGGTTCGGGATGAAGGCGGTGACCCAGCCCGTCCTGGCGTCGCCGATCCGGATTCCCTGCTCCCACCCGGGGTTGTCGCGCCACGCGGGGCGCTCCAGGCCGGAGAGGCCGTCCACCGAGTACAGGACGTCATCGGCGTCGATGACGAGCCCGCTCGGCTTCCCGAACTGCGTCCAGATGGCCTGGAGCTCGCCATCCTCGTCGAAGATCTGGATGCGGCTGTTCCCCCGGTCCGCGACGAAGATCCGCCCCTGCGAGTCCATCGCGATTCCGTGCGGGTCGTCGAACATGCCGGGCTCCTTGCTCTCGTCCCCAACGCAGGCCGCCCCGCTGGAGGAGGAAGTCTCCATCCGGCGAGAACTTGACGAGCCGGTTGTTGCCTCCGCGGTGCCCGTCCGCGATCCAGATCTCGCCGTTCGGGGCCACGACGACGTCCGACGGACCGTTGAAGTGCGTCGCGTCGCACCCGTGGACCCCGGCCTCGCCGAGGCTCATCACGATACGGCCCTCCTGGTCGACCTTGTGGACCTGATGTCCGAGCCCGTACTCGTAGCCGGGCTCGGCGCGGCCGTCTCCGTCCGGCGCGCCCTCCGAGACCCAGAAGTACCCTTCGTGATCCAGGTAGAACCCGTGCGTGAAGGCGAACAGGCCGGCGCCGAAGCTGTCGACCAGATTCCCTCGAGGTCGAACTTGAGGATCGGATCCCGGTCGCTGCCCGCGCAGTTGTTCGTGCCGCATCGGCCGAGCAGCCAGAGGTGCTCCCCGTCCGGATCGGGAAATCCACCGGTGAGCGGGCCGAACTCAGTGCCGCCGGGGAGCTGATCCCATCCTTCGAGCTCGTGGTATGGGATGTAGGCTGCCTGGGCCTGAAGCTGCCCGTACAGGAGCCAACCGGATGCCACGAGACCCAACACTACCTTGAGCAGGTTCCGCATGACGCTCTCCTCGCCGCTGAGCTTTGTAGACATAACCCGACCGCCATCCCCACATCCTTAGCACTGTAGTGGCAGTCCGACAACGGTGACCGACGTCGCTTCGCGACCTCGCCGTCTGCCCGCCAGGCCTTCAACGGACTAGGACTCGTCCACCCTGATCGGTACGGGGGCCCGCTCCCGCAATTCAGCTTGACAGGTGCGACGCGCGGCCGTACGAGTGACCTAGGGTTGCAGGCGCGTCGCGGTTCAGTAGATGCGTCTATATGAAGCGCGGGCTGCAACGGTCTCATGAAGAGTAAGGAGGAGGAAGCTCTCAGGGTAGGCGCTCACGCGCGGCGGCCGGCGGTGAGCAGCTACGTCCCTGAGAATTGACGAGCGAGACAGCCATGAACGCACAGTCGGTGCGGTCCAGCCAGGGGGCTGAGCATCTGTCTGAAGCTCAGCCCTTTTCGACTGCGCGAGTAGCGATGAGGCCGAGATCCAGGCGCAAGTCAGGATAGACAGGAAGAAAGAGCTCTTCCTCGAGGGAACGCGGGATGGTCGACCGGGTGCGCTGGGGCGAGCCGTTCCCGCAGGGCTTGGGTCCGCGAGGTCCGCAGACCGGACAGTGGTCGTGTGCGTGCCCTTCCCGGACTTTGAGACGCTGACGAACCCGAACTTCCGAGCCGGCAAGGCACGAGGAGTTCGAGAGTGATGGGTTGTAGATCGCAGAGGCGAAGAGCGCGGGTCCCTGCCAGGCTCCGGATCTTCTCCTGCGCGCTCGGGGCGGGGCTTCGCGTGTTGGCGGTTGCTATCCGCATGCCGGGCGGGGAAACAGCTTTCGTTCGTTGACGCTTTAACCGAAGGAGGTGCGGGATGGTGGAGCGGAGCCTTAGGATCGGCACCACAGGCGTCGTCGCTGCAGCCCTCCTCTGCGCCGGAAGCCTCCGCGCACAGGAGGTCCAGCTTCTGGCTGGGGGCGACGTCGAGTGGTCGCGGCTTCCGTACCGGCCGACCGTCGCCTATCTGTCCGAGCCCGGTGACTGGATGTCGGTCCCCTACCTGAACCTCGAGGAGAATCTCGACTCGATTCGGGTCCGAATCGGTCGGCAGGAACTCGACGAGACGTACCGGGATCTGCATTACAGGGTGCCGCAGCCCGATGTCGAGTTTGCCAGCGAAGAGGATGAGTGGCGCCACTCCTTCCAGCGGACGAGAGATCTGATCGAGAGCGCCGACGTCGCGTTCGCCAACCTCGAGATGCCCATCTCGGAGCGGGCGCAGGTTCAGCAGAC
Source organism: Longimicrobiales bacterium (assembly GCA_965218255.1). Taxonomy (GTDB): domain Bacteria; phylum Gemmatimonadota; class Gemmatimonadetes; order Longimicrobiales; family Gaopeijiaceae; genus JAAXGI01. Next base: position 775,578 of record CBDCKJ010000002.1, read on the forward strand.
CTCCTCGGTGGGGTCGGTCGGTTTCGCCGACGCCTTGGGCTGGGCCGGCTTCGACGTCATCTCGCTCGCGAACAATCGCATGCTGGACGCCGAGACGACGGGGCTCTTCGACACGATGGAGGCGCTGTCCCGGGCCGGCGTAGGGTGGGTCGGGGCTGGCCGGGACCTGGACCAGGCACGCACACCGTACATCGTCGAGCGCAATGGCGTCCGGCTGGCCTTCCTGGCGTACACGTACGGCGTGAGCTGGGTGGGGGTGGACGGATTCGCGCGCCCGGGCGGGGCCGGCGTGATGGCGATGGATCCGCTCCTGATGCGAGAGGACATCCGGCAGGTGCGAGACGACGCAGATGTGGTCATCCTCTCCTTCCACTGGGGGGTGGGTGCGAGGGAGTCCAAGGACATCCCTGAAGCGGCGCGCCAATTCGCTCGGGACATGATCGACGAGGGCGCCGACATCATTCTGGGCCACCACGCACACGTCCCGAAGGGAGTCGAGGTCCATAACGGCGGGGTGATCTTCTACTCGCTGGCCAACTTCTCGTTCGGCCACACCCACGACTACTTCATCGACAACTTCACCGCGCGCGTGACGCTCACGAAGGACGGTGCCCGCCGTGTGGAGGTCGTGCCCATCGCCGGCGCCGGGCTGGATGTGACGCAGCCGTACGTGCTCGAGGGGAGAGCGGGCGCAGCGGCTTCTCCGGGACATCCAGGAGCTCAGCGCACGGCTCGAGACGGATCTGACGATCGAGGGTGACATCGGGGTAATCATCCCCCGCTGACCGCCGCGCTCCCTCAATCCGGGCCGCCGGCGACCAGACAGCGAGTTGACTCAACCGGGGTGTGACGTCATGACCAACTTCAAGTGCACCGTAGTCGTGGGAAGCCTCGTCGCGCTGGCCGGTGTTCCTGCATGTTCGGGTCCCGCGCAAACCGGCGCCGCACAGAGCGAGGCGGGCGGAGGAGCGGCTCTGACCCGGATCGGCGCGGTCGACCGCGTCGCCGAGCGGAACGCCTTACGGGTTCCCGCGTCGGGGACGGCGCCGAGCTTCGTCGTGGATCCGAGCTGGCCCAAGCCGCTGCCGAACGACTGGCGGATCAGCCAGGTGGGCGGGATCGCCGTCGATCAGAACGACAACATCTGGGTCTATCATCGCCCGCGGGCGCTGGACGCGAGCGCGGCGGGTGCGCTCGAAGCCGTAGGCACGAACGCGAACGGGGTTCCCGTCAGTGGGCTCGGGCATCCGAGGCCGTACACGGAGCGCAACTCCGGGTGCTGCGTGCCTGCCCCTTCCGTGCTCAGGTTCGATCCGGAGGGGAACCTGCTCGACGCGTGGGGCGGTCCCGCGGATCCGGGGTTCCTCGAGGAGAATTGCCGGGAGGCGGGCGGGTGCTACTGGCCCGCACGCGAACACGGGATCTTCGTGGATCACAACGGCTTCGTCTACGTCTCGGGGAACGGGCAGAACAACGGCGTCGCGCAGCAGCAGCCGGGTCTCGACACCTTCCCCTGGGCCGCGACCCACGGGGACGACTCCCACGTCCTCAAGTTCACCGCCGAGGGGGAGTTCGTCTACCAGATCGGGAACACCGGCGTCGAGGGGCCGGACAGCGAGAGGATCGACGGCGGGCCGGGCGGGACGCCGCAGCCGTACCTGGTGGCCGAGATGTCGGTCGATCCGCAGACGAACCGCCTCTATATCGCCGACGGGTACGGGAACCGGCGGATCCTGATCGTGGATGCCGAGACGGGCCAGTACATCGGCCATTTCGGGGCGTACGGACAGAACCCGGTGGACGATCCGGCGGGCACGGACATAGACCTGTATGACGCGGGTCCGTGGATGGCCGACTATCAGGCAGGCAACCTGACGCCACTCTTCTTCCGCGGTCCGCTCCACTGCGCGAAGGTGGCCGTCGACGGCCTGCTCTATGCCTGCGACCGCGGGAACAACCGCATTCAGGTCTTCGATTCGGAGCAGGTCGGGGGCATCTGCAGCAATCCGGAAGGAGCCGCGGGGGTCTGCGGCTTCGTCGGGGAGGTCCACGTAGCACCACAGACCGCGAGCGGAACCTCCGGGACCCTTGCCTTCTCGACGGACCCGGGACAGACGTGCCTCTACGTCGGTGACCTCGCCAATGGGACCGTCTACATCCTGAACCGCGAGAATCTGGAGGAGCTGGACCGGATCGGTCGCTCCGGCAAGCAGGTCGGCGAGTTCCACTGGGTCCACGCCGTGGCCGTCGATTCGCAGGGGAACGTGTACACCGGGGAGGTGAGCACGGGCGAGCGAGTGCAGAAGTTTCTTCGCTACGGATCCGCGGCGTGCAGCGGAACGGGGAGGACGGACGTCGGTCTCTACAGCCTGAACCGGTAAGCGTTGCCGCGCGAGGCTCGCCGGGCGGGCCCGAGCGCTCTCGGGGAGCGACCGCCCCGGGGCGGTCGCTCCTTCGCGCACCCGCGTCGCGGTGGATCGGCGATCGATGAGCCTCCGGCGCCTCCTCGCGGCGCGGATCGCGCCGATCCTCCTGCTTCCCGAGCTCGCTGTGCCCCGGGCGGCGCCCGCAAAGGAGAGGCCGGAGCCCGTGGCGGACGGGAGCGTGCGGCTCGTCGGGACGGTCGCGGACCGCATGAGCGGGGAGCCGATTCCCCTCGTTTCAGTTGAGATCGCCGCCCACGACTCCCGGCGCGAGCTCGTCTGGTCGGGCCTCGCCGACGGGAGGGGCCGCTTCTTGACCGACCCCATCCTGCCCGGGTCCTACGAACTGAGGGTGGACGGGCGCTCCTTCTCCCCGGTCTCCCATCTCCTCCTCTTTTCGGAGCCCGGGGTCGTCGACCTGCGCATCGAGATGGTCCGCGCCCGCTACGAGCTGGAGCCCGTCGTGGCCGTGGTCAGGCGCCAGAATCTCCTCGAGAGGGCCGGCTTCTACGACCGGTTGCTCAACCTCGGGCGGGCACGCAATCGACCGCCAGGAGATTGAGGGGCGCGGCCCCCCACCTGGCCTCGGATCTGCTTCGCGAGTTCCCCGGCGTGCAGCTCCGGGCCGCCGGGCGGGGTGGGCCAGGGGCGCCGACGTGCGTCTCCGCGGTGGTTGCAGGCCTCTCTACATCCTCGACCAGGTCGTCCTGACGGGGGTGGGCAGCCTGGATGAGATCGTATCAGTCGTCGACGTGGAGGGGAGGGAGGTGCACCACCAGGCCTCGGTGCCGCTCGAGTACCGGTCGCTGACCAACTGCGGCGTTGTCATGCTGTGGAACCGCGATCTCGGGGTTCCGATCAGGCACGAGTTCTCGTGGCTTCAGCTGGTCTGGGCCGGATTCGCCGTCCTCACTATGCTCGGAACGAGGTAGCCGGCGTCCGTCGATTGGAGCGTGTAGCCGTAACCCGGGAACGGAGCCAGTGCCAGCACCGTCTTTCCGACGATTCCCAGCCACCGGCACTGCGTGATGTGTGCGTGTCAATCGCTGCCACGCCTCTCTTGGCTCGAGTTGTGGACCTGACCAACACTGTGTCTGGCGCGACGGCGCCCCCGATTTCGACAGGGGCAGCCCCCGAGATGGCGTGGTTCAGGGACTCCCCGCACCGGGCCGCGTGAGGTGTCGCGGCCGGGCTACTCGCAGGCTCCTTCTCGCCGCCGCTGGGTCTGCGGAGAGGAACCCCGGCCGCGGGTGCGGCTCGATGCGCTGACGGGCGAGGAGCTTCGGGGGACGATGGCCCCGCATCGCTACCGTGCGCTCGTCGAGCTCCCCGTCCCCGGAGGTTCTGCCGCGCAGCGGGGCTGATCGGTGTGGAGGGGACGGGGAGGTGAGGGTCTGACGGCGATCCGCGCGTGGCCCGGACGGGGCCCGCCACGCCGGACGCTCCGTCAGAATTGAAGGAGCCGTGTCAGCTTCACGACGAGCCCTCGACCCGACAGCTCGCTTCGCCGACCGAGGACGTCCGTATCCCGGTCCTCGGTGTAGACGAGGAAGAGCTCGCTTCCCGGCGCCCACTCCCACCGCAGGCGGAGGTTCGTGCTGAAGGTGTCGCTCCCGGCGTTGTACTGGACGAGGCCGCTGAAGAAGGCGCGGGGCGAGAGCGTGTAGGTCGCCCGGGTCAGGAGGACGTGCCGGCCGAAGTAGCCCTGGGGGAGATCGATCCAGTTGAGCGAGACGCTCGGCTCGAACGAGAGCTGCGTACCGAGGGAGATCCGCCCCTGGCTGAGCCCGACCGAGGTGATTTTCCCATCGTAATAGCTTCCTCGGCGGAGCGACACGCGACCGGAGATCGGGCGAAGCGGCCCCATGAAGTAGCTGGCGCGGAAGTCCTGGAATGCGTAGCGTCCGGCATCGATGACCGCGCCGGAGATCAGATCGTGCGCGACCAGGTTCTCGTAGGTATCCATGTAGCCGAGGCTCAACTGGTCGCTGGTCTCGAACTCGACGCGGAAGTCGCCGCCGATCTCCCGGCTCTCCACGGTCCCCGTCCTCTCGTTCTCGAAGTAGCCGAGATTCGGCTGGAATGTGATCTGGCGGATCCGGGAGATGGATTCGGTCCGGGGGCTGAAGCGCGGGCTCACGGACGATTGGCGAAAGCCCTTCCTCCGCACGAACCCGATCTCCGGGTTGAAGTCTTCCCCGACCACTAGGTACGCGAGCTGGAGTCCCCACTCGTCCGCGTCGTAGCGAAACGCCCCGCGGTAGCTCGCATCGAGACCCGTGAGACCCTCCGTGGCCGTCTTCGAGTAGTAGCCCTGGAGAGTGGTCTCGTCGTTGAATGCGAGGGTGGCGTCTAGCCCCCACGCCTGGTTCGATCCGTCGGAGACGGTGGACTTCGAGCGATTCCCGTAGATCATCCCCACGCTGCTCCGCTCGAAGATGTCACGTGACAGGCGGAGGACGGTGAAGTTCGTCGCTTCGGCATCGACGCTCGACACCTCGTCCGTCTGGATGTTGACCATCCCGACGCCGAAGGATCCGACCTTCCCCGTGAGCCGGCCCCCGCCGATGATGGGCACGGCCTCTCCCCCGTGCAGCCCGATCCGGCGGCTGTAGAAGAGCGAGGGCACCTCACCCCCGCCGCCTCCACCCCCGCCGCCGCCCCCACCCCTGCCCCTGCCCCCACCCCCGGGTCCCCCGCCCTGGGCGCCAAAGGCGAAGATGCCCCGGCTCTCGAGAAAGAACTCCCGCTTCTCGGGAAAGAAGAGGCTGAAGCGGGTCAGGTTCACCTGCTGTTCATCCACCTCCACCTGGGCGAAATCGGTGTTGTAGGTGAAGTCCGCCACCAGGTTCTCCGTGACCCCCCACTTGACGTCGAGGCCGGCATCGGCGTAGCCCTCGTCCCGGATCTCGGGCTCGGTCGCTAGGTCCGTTCGAAGCCCCGAGATTCCGTACGGCTTCGCTTCGATCTCCCGGCTGGGAGCCGGCGCCTCGATCCCGATCAGGGTCCCGTACTGCGAGACGCGACTTGAGGAGGGCCCGCCCAGGCGCCCGACGGAGAGGGGGAGCCAGGTGAGGTGGTTCCACTCGTTTCGCCGCCATACGGTCCGGCGCATCTGAATGCCCCATACCTGCTCCTGTCCCGGCCGGTAGCGGATCGAGCGGAACGGGATCGCCATCTCGACCGTCCAACCCCCCTCGAACCACTCGGTCTCGACCTCCCAGATCGGGTTCCAATCCCGGTTCGGTCTTCCCTCATTGTCGATCTGGTAGTCCGTTAGGGCGCCGAGGGCGTTCGTGTAGAACGCGACGGCGTTGCGGCGGTCGTGGAAGGTGTCGAGGAAGATCCCGAAGTTGTCGTTCTGGCGGATCTGGGGGGAGTCGCGGCGCATCTCGTCGGCGATGACCGCGTCCGGGCCCTGCGAGTCCCAGACGCGGGCGCCCACGTAGATGTTCTCGTCGTCGAATCCGAGCCAGACCTCGGTGAGCTCGCTCGGTGCCTCTCCCGCATCGGGAATGCTCTGTATGAACTCCGTGATGGCCCGGGTGCGCTGGTAGAAGGGCTCCTCGAGCGCGCCGTCCACCTCCATGGGCTCGGTGATCCGGGTGGCCCGCACCGTGACGCCGGCCTCCCCCGCCTGATTGATGACGGCCGGCGCGACCGGTGGAGGGGGCCCGGCGCTTCCGGCGGGCGGGAGGGCGTCGAGGCCTCCCTCCACGGGCGGCGCGACGCTGGCGGGAATCTGCTGGCCGAGGATTCCCGCGGGCCCGAAGGCGAGGGCGGAGAGGAGGAGCGGGACGGTCGGGGAGTTCATTTCGTCACCATGGCTCAGGGATGCCTCAACAAAGGTGGGGGTTCGTGGCCCGACGGGACAGGTGCGGCCGGCCCGGTGGCGGGGTGCCCTGAGGCGGCACGGGACCTAGCGGGCGGGGCGGAGCATGTGCCGAGCCCTTGGCGATCTTCCCCGGCAGCAGCAGTTTCAATTTTCTGCGGGGGAGCGATCAAGATGTTGAGGAGGGCTTGACAATGGTGCAGGACAATCGGATTCCGGTCGGGATCTTGGGGGCCACCGGGAGTGTCGGGCAGCGCTTCATCCGGCTGCTCGATCGTCACCCATGGTTTCGCGTGGCGGCCGTTACCGCCTCGGAGCGCTCCGAGGGGCGGCCGTACGGTGAGGCCGTCAATTGGGCGCAGGATGAGGCGATCCCGCCCGAGGTTGCAGAGTTGCCCGTCCTGCCCACCGCCGTCGGTCCCGACGTGCCCATCGTCTTCTCGGCGCTCGATGCGAGTGTTGCGGGGCCAGTCGAGACGGCCTTCGCCGCCTCCGGCGTCATGGTCGTGACGAACGCCCGCAACCACCGGATGGACCCGGACGTGCCTCTCCTCGTCCCGGAGGTGAACCCCGATCACCTCGCGCTCCTAGAGGGGCAGGGCTTCCCGCGCGGGGGCGGGATCATCGCCAACCCGAACTGCTCGACGATCGGCCTCGTGGTCCCGCTTCAGGCGCTCCACCAGGCCTTCGGCGTTCGGCAGGTGCACGTCGTGACCCTCCAGGCGATCTCCGGCGCGGGGATCCCTGGCGTCTCCTCGATGGCGATCCTGGACAACGTGGTCCCCTTCATCTCGGGGGAAGAGGAGAAGCTCGAGATTGAGACGCGGAAAATCCTCGGGAAGCTCAACGGGCCCGCGATCGAGGAGGCACCCGTTGCCGTGAGTGCCCAGTGCACGCGCGTACCCGTGCTCGACGGGCATCTGGAGATGGTGTCAGTCGAGCTCGACGGAGGGCCTTCGGCCACCGAGGTAGCGGATGCACTCATGCGCTTCGGAGGCGGGGGGTGGGAGTCCGAGCTGCCCTCCGCGCCCGATCGGGTGATCCATGTCCTCGACGGACGCGACCACCCGCAGCCCCGGCTCCACCGCGACCTCGAGGGTGGGATGGCCGTCTCCGTGGGGAGGATCCGGGAGTGTCCGCTCCTCGGGATCAAGATGGTTGTGCTCTCCCACAACACCGTGCGGGGTGCGGCCGGCGGCGCGATACTCTGTGCCGAACTCGCTGCGTCGGAAGGCCTCATCGCCGGGGTTCAGCTCCCGGAGGCGGGGAGCAGCTGAACGCGGGACCTGGCCCGTCTCCCGTCGCTCTGGAGATGACCGCACGCGGTTTCAGCCTCACTGCGTCGCTCCCGCCCCACGACCGCCGTCCCCCGCGCTGGGGTTCTCTCGCCGCTCCCTCGCGTACGGTTATGAAGTCCGGGGGAGCGGCCGAGGAGGTCCCGACCCGCGGGCGAGGTCTTCGCGAAGGTGATCCGTCCCGCCCTCCCCATCGTCGGAGCCCAGGTGGGACTCGTCGCGATGGGACTTGTGGACACGATGGTGGCAGGCCGGACCTCCGCCCCCGCCTCCGTCCTTGGCGAAGCGGGGCTGCCCGCCTCTGCCCCCTCGCCAGGATGCTCGCTCTCGGCGTCCCGATCCGGGTGCAGCTTCATTTCGAATCGGGTGTCGACCGGGCTCCTCACGGGCGTCCTCGTGAGGCGCTGGCGGGGGCCAGCGGATCGCGGTCAATCTCGCGTCCTTCGGCTTCATGATCCCGATCGGGATCGGAGCGGCGGCGTCCGTAAGGGCGGGCCGGGAGATCGGGCGGGCAGATGCCGCGGCCGCGGGGAGGGCCGCCGGGGCGGCGCTCACCACCGGGACTCTCTTCATGGCCGTGACGGCCGCCCTCTTCCTCGCGGCCCCCGGTCTCCTCGGGCGAGCCTTCACGGACGCGGGAGTTTTTCGGATCGCGGCGCTCCTCCTTCCGATTGCGCGGGTATCCCGGCTCTTCGACGGTCTCTAGGCCGTGGCTGCGGGGGCGCTTCGTGGCGCCGGGGACACCCGGACGCCTATGTTGGTGAATGCTCTCGGCTTCTGGGCGTTCGGCTTCCCACTCTCGCTCCTCCGCGCCTTCCGGCTGGACTGGGGTCCCGGCGGGCTCTGGTGGGCCCACGCCGCCGGACCCGCAGTCCTGGCAATCCGCCTCCGTCGGGTGCGGATCCGGTTCGCGAGAGAGCTGGTCCGTATCGCCGTGGAGCAGGGCTGGCCGCGGGGTTGGCGTTCGCACCGCCCTTCCTGATGGCTGACTCGCCGGGCTGGATCCGACCCCCCGCCTCCTGCCTCCTCGTCTACGACGGGGAGTGTGAGCTTTGCCGGAGATCGATGGAGTGGATCCGGAGGCGCGACCCCGATGGTCGGATCGAGCTCCTCGCCTACCAGGACCCGGCATCGAGGGCGCGCTTCGGCACTCTCCCGGACGAGGCCTTCGAAGGTGCGCTTCAGCTGCTCCTCCCCGATGGCGCCCGCGTCGAGGGAGCCCGGGCCGTGGAGGAAGTCCTCCGCCGGCTCCCGGCCGGCCGGGCCCCACGCCTCCTGTTCGCGCTCCCCGGGGCCCGGCCTCTGGCGGGGGCTGTCTACCGGTGGATGGCCCGGAACCGGCGCCGCTTCGGGTGCGGCGTCCACTGTTCGCGGCCTCCGGCCCGGCCGAGGGACGCCGGCCCGAGCCCGGGGTCGGAGCCGGCATGACGGGGCGGGGGGGCTTCTTCCCGGGCCGCCCTAGCGCGTCCTCCGAGATTGACACTCCTACCCGGCCCCGCAACATTTAACAGCTCAACCTCCCCCACGGCCAAGACGCCATGTTCAAGTCACTGCGTGCACGTCTCATCCTGATTCTCCTCATCGTGGCGAGCTGCGGCTTCTACCTCTACCAGAACCAGGTCCAGTCGGGGAGCCCCGTGAAGCTGGGGCTCGATCTGCAGGGCGGGATGTACCTGGCGCTCGAGGTGGATGACCCGGACGGAACGATGGCCGCCGAGGCGCGGGCGGACGCGATCGACCGGGCGGAGACGATCATTCGCAATCGCGTCGACGAACTCGGCGTAGAGGAGCCGCTCATCCAGAAAGTTGGAGCGGAGCGGCTGATCGTGGAGCTTGCGGGCGTGGACGATGAGGAGCGGGCAAAGGAGATCGTCGGCCAGACCGCGCTCCTTGAGTGGAAGCTCGTCCGCTCCACGGCGGAGATGGTCGCGTCGCTTGCCCGCATCGACCAAGTCCTGCTCGCGACCCTCGGGGAGGATTCGATCCGGGCCCTCGGCAGCGAGGTCGAGTCGGATCTGCCGAGCGGCGAATCCGTCGAGGCGCTCCTCTTCGGAGACGGCGTCGAGGCCGAGGCGAGCGAAGACTCCACCGGGGACGGCCCGGCTGAAGACGCGCCGGGCGACTCCGCGACCGCCGGGGCGGAAGCGGACTCGCCCCCGGACCGCGATTACCGTCCCTTCACCTCCCGCCTCCTCGCGGGGGGCTCGCCTGGCGAGTACCTCGTCGCCACGGAGGACGTGGAGCTCGTACAGAGTTTCCTCGACATGCCGGAGGTGCAGGCGGCGATCCCGAGAGACCTCTCCCTCCAGTGGGGGTGGATCCCGGTGGCGACGGGGGCGCGGACGTACGCGATCCTCTACGTACTTGAGGACGACGCCTTCCTGACGGGGGACATGCTCGAGGATGCGACGGCGATGCGCGATCAGCAGTTCAATCAGGCCGTCGTGCAGTTCGAGCTGTCTCGCGTGGGCGGCCGTCGCTTCGCGGACCTGACCGGGCGGAGCATCGGCGAGCGTATCGCGATCGTCCTCGACCGGGAGGTGGTGAGCGCGCCCGTGGTTCAGGCCCGCATCGGTGCGCGGGGTCAGATCGAGCTCGGCGGGTCCTCGATGGAGGAGGCGACGGACCTGGCGCTCGTCCTTCGGGCGGGGGCGCTCCCGGCCGCGCTCCAGATCATGGAAGAGCGGACGGTAGGCGCGTCGCTGGGGCAGGACTCGATCCAGCAGGGGATGATCGCCGGGCTCGTCGGGCTCGCCTTCGTCGTCCTGATCATGATCTTCTATTACCGCATCTCCGGCATCCTCGCGGTGATGGCGCTCTCGGTCTACGTGGTCCTCGTCCTCGGCGGGCTCGCGGGGATCAACGCCACCCTCACCCTACCGGGTATCGCGGGGCTGATCCTCTCGATCGGGATGGCCGTCGATGCGAACGTCCTCATCTTCGAGCGGATCCGCGAGGAGCTGGCCGAGGGCCGGGCGCTTCGCAGCGCCGTGGATGAGGGATTCGCGCACGCGCTCTCGGCGATCGTAGATGCGAACATCACGACGCTGATCACAGCCCTGATCCTCTTTCAGTTCGGGACGGGTCCCGTGCGCGGCTTCGCCGTCACGCTGTCGATCGGGATCATCGCTTCCTTCTTCACGGCGCTCTATGTGACCCGGACGCTCTTCCTCTTCTACCTGCGGGCGAAGACGGCCAGCCACACGGTCAGCATCTAGCGGGGCAGGGGACTCGATGCAGCTCTGGATCTTTCGAAACGCTCACTTCTCCTTCCTGGACTGGCGCCGGAAGGCGTACGTCGTCTCGCTCGCGGCGATCCTCGCCGGCGTGCTCGCGATGGCGGTCAACGTCTTCGCCCTCGGGAACTGGCAGAACTACGGGGTGGACTTTACCGGAGGGACCCGCGTGGTCGTTCAGGTCGATCCGTCGACGACCGTCGCGGAGCTGAGGGAGGCGCTCGGAGGGGCCCAGGCGCCGCCGATCAGCGAGTTCGGTTCCGACAACGAGTACACGGTACGTGTGCCCCTCGGCGGGACGGGGGAGCCGGAGGAGGTCGCCAACGAGGTCGCGGCGGTCCTTGCGGCCAGCCCGCTCATCGGGGAGTTCGAGGTCCGCGACCGGGAGTTCGTCGGTCCGACGATCGGTGGGGAGCTCCAGATGCGCGCGCTCCTCGCGATCGTCGTCTCCTTCATCGCGACGCTCCTCTATATCGCGGCACGCTTCGAGTTCCGGTTCGGGCTCGCCGCGGTCATTGCCACCATTCACGACATCCTCCTGACCCTCGGGTTCCTCGCGGTCGTCCGGGTCGAGATCTCCCTTCCTACCGTCGCGGCGATCCTCACGGTCATCGGGTACTCGCTCAATGACACGATCGTCGTCTTCGACCGGATCCGTGAGAACCTGAACAGGAAGGGGGGGCGGCGCGAGGATCCGAAGGCACTCATGAGCCGTTCGATCAACGAGGTCCTCCCGAGGACCGTCATGACCTCCGGCACGACACTGGCCGTGCTGATGGCGCTGCTGATCCTCGGTGGCGCGGTGATCCGCGACTTCACCCTCGTTCTGATCCTGGGCGTGGTGATCGGGACCTACTCCTCGATCTTCGTTGCGACGCCGGCGCTCCTCGAGATCCAGCGCCGGTGGGGGACGAGAGAGGAAGCGGAGAGACGCAGGGCCCAAAAGAAGGGCCGAAGGAGGAAGCCTGCGATTCCCGTGTAACCCGGACGGTCGCCCGGGTGGAGGTATCGAGGGCCGTGGAAGGGATCCGCGGTCCTCTTTCTCATTTGCGGGGAAGGACTTGCCGCCTCCGGAAGCCCGATGCTGATCGACACGCACTGCCACCTGACGGATGAGCGCTTCCGGGACGACTTCCCCGGGGTCCTCGCCAGGGCGAAGGAGGCGGGCGTAGGGGGCGTGGTCGCGATCGCGTCCGACCTCGAGGATTCGGTGGCCGTGTCGCGCCTCCCGGAGCGGAGCGCGGAGGCCGGGGACGCGGGTGCGTCGTGGCCCGACCTCTGGGGCACGGTCGGCGTCCATCCCCACGGGGCCGGGCGTGCCCGGCCGGGGCTGCGCGACGCGCTCCTCGCCCGCGCCTCGGCCGGAAACGCCGTCGTCGCCCTCGGCGAATGCGGTCTCGACTATCACTACGACTTCTCACCGCGCCGGATGCAGCGCCACGTTCTCGGCGTGCATCTGGAGGCGGCGGCCGAGTCGGGCCTCCCCCTGGTGGTCCACTGCCGCGACGCGGAGCGCGACATGATGGACGTCGTCCGCGACGCGGCCGAGTCGGGCGTCCGGGGCGTGCTTCACTGCTTCGCGGGAGACGACGACCTTCTCGACGGGGCGCTCGACGCGGAGTGGCTCGTCTCCCTCACCGGGCTCGTCACCTTCGCTTCCTTCGGCGGTGCCGGCGCCGTTCGGCGCCTCCCGCGCGACCGCTACATGCTGGAGACGGACGGTCCCTACATGGCCCCCGTCCCTCGCCGGGGACGCCGGAACGAGCCGGCCTTCCTCGCGCACATCCGGGACGAAGTGGCCCGGATCAGGGGCGAGACGCCGGCCGACGTCGAGCGGGACACGACGGACAATGCCCACCGCTTCTTTCGACTCCACGGATCCTGAGGCCCGCTACGGTGCCGCGAACGATCCGGATCCTCCCCGATGGCGTCGCCAACCAAATTGCGGCCGGCGAAGTCGTCGAAAGGCCTGCCTCCGTCGTCAAGGAGCTGGTCGAGAATGCGCTCGATGCCGGCGCCCGGAGGATCGATGTCCGCCTCTCCCGGGGCGGAAAGCGGGGGATCCACGTCGCGGACGATGGGTGCGGGATGGGGCGGGAAGATGCGATCCTCTCCCTCGACCGGCACGCCACATCGAAGGTGCGGGGCGCGGGGGACCTCCGGGCGATCGCGACACTCGGCTTCCGGGGAGAGGCGCTCCCCTCGATTGCATCGGTCTCCCGCCTCACCCTGGAGACCCAGACGGCCGAAGAGAGCCAGGGCACTCGAGTCCGGGTGCGGGCGGGCACGATCACGAGCGTGGAGGATGCGGCCCGCACGAGGGGCACGACCGTGGCCGTCGAGAGCCTCTTCTACAACGCCCCGGTCCGTGCCGCCTTCCTTCGGTCGCCTCCCGTGGAGACGCGGACCGTGAGCGAGATGATCTCTCCGCTGACCCTCGTGCACCCGGAGGTCGCGTTCACGCTCACGTCGGACGATCGTCTCCTCCTCGACCTCCCGAGGGCCTCGGGCGTCGTCGAGCGGATTGCAGCGCTCTGGGGCGATGCGATCTCGCGGCAGCTCCTGCTCGTCGAGGCGGAGAGCGGGGGGATGCGGCTGAGGGGGCTGGTCCAGCGGCCGGACGCGACGCGGCCCGGATTTCGACGGGCATGCCTCTTCGTCGGGGGCCGGCCCTTCCGGGAACCGGCGCTCGTGCGTGCCGTGGACCGGGGGTACCGGACGACGATCCCCGAGAAGAATCGCCCGTGGCTCTTCCTCTTCCTGAACGTCCCGGCTGGGAGCGTGGACGTGAACGTACACCCGACGAAGGCCGAGGTGCGGTTTCGGGATCCGGCGGCCGTCGAGGTGCTCATCGAGCGCGGGGTGCGGGGTGCGCTCGAAACGGTGGAGAGCGCGGCCACCCTGGACGAGAGTCCGGGAAGAGCCGTTCTCCCCGGGGAGCCGACGCCGAGCGTGGAGGGAAGCGCTGCGCCGGCTCCGGCGGTGCCGGGCGGGGGCGAGAGCAGCGGTTCCGGCGCCGACTCCGAGTCGCAGATGGCGCTTTTCGTCCCCGTACCGGTCGAATGGGACGCCTCGACGGAGCCGGGATCACCGGGTGCTCCCACACGGGAAGCCGGGGGGGAGGAGGGGCCGGAGTCCGAACCTTCGAGGCTCTGGCAGGTGCATCGTTCCTGGATCCTCGCGGAGGTGCGCGACGGCCTCCTCCTCGTCGATCAGCACGCGGCCCACGAGAGGGTTCTCTTCGAACAGATCATGCGCCGCTTCGACGACCGGTCGCCCGCGAGCCAGCGGCTCATCTTTCCTCTCACCGTCCGGCTCACGAGTGCGGAGTACACGGTCGTCGAGGATCTGTCGCGTCTCATCGAGGCCACGGGCTTCCAGGTCGAGGGGTTCGGCGGCAATACCGTGATCGTGCACGGTGTCCCGGTGCCCCACCCCGGGTTCGCTGCCGAGCGTTGCCTGCGCGAGATGATCGAGGAGCTGGCGAACGGCTCGGAGCTCATGCGTTCGGCCCGAAACCAGTTCGAGCGGGTCGCGATGAGCTTCGCCTGCAAGGCGGCGATCAAGGCGGGTCAGGAGCTGGACCCGGCGGAGGTGCAGGAACTCTTCGATCAGCTCTTCGCCACCGAGCTGCCCTATCACGACGTGCACGGCCGTCCCACCACGGTTCGACTCTCCCGGGCCGAACTCGAGAGGAAGTTTGGCCGTTGACGCTCCCAGCCCTGGTCGGGCCGACGGCCGTCGGGAAGACGGCTCTTTCCCTCGAGGTGGCCCGGCGGCTCGACGCGGAGGTCATCTCGATGGACTCCCGTCAGGTCTATCGCGGGATGGACATCGGAACGGCGAAGGCCGAGCGGGCAGACCGCGCCCGGATCCCGCACCACGGCCTCGATCTCATCGGTCCCGGGGAGGCCTATTCGGCGGCGCGGTTCGCTCGGGATGCGCGAGGGTGGATCCGGGAGATCGAGGGTCGGGGCCGACTCCCCCTCCTCGTCGGCGGGACGGGCTTCTTCCTCCGGGCGCTGACCGACCCCGTCTTCCGGGAGCCGCCCACCGACGCCGACCGGAGGGAGCGACTGAGGGTGTGGCTCGCCGGCCTGCCCCGGGAGGAGCTCGAGCACTGGCTCGGCGCACTGGACCCCCCGCGCCTCGCCCGGGTCGAGGCCGGAGGGCGCCACCGCCTCTCGCGCGGGATCGAGGTGCCGCTTCTCACCGGCCGTCCTCTCTCCTGGTGGCACCGGGAGGGGCCGCTCGATGCGGAGGCTCTCGACGTTCGGGTCGTACTTCTCGAACTCGACCGGGCGAAGCTCTACCGACGCAACGACCGGAGGACCGAAGCGATGTTCGAGGCGGGCTTTCTCGAAGAGGTGCGCCGCCTCCTCGAGGCGGGGTCGCGTGCAGACGACCCCGGGATGACCGGGACCGGCTACCGGGAGGCGGCGGCCGTCATCCGCGGCGAGCTGGCGCTCCCGGAGGCGGTGCGGCGCGTGCAGGCGGCAACGCGCGGGTATGCTAGGCGGCAGCTCACCTGGTTTCGTAACCAGCTCCCGGCGCCCTCGACTCGAATCGACGCCTCACTCCCCCTCGCGGAACAGGCGGAGCGGTTCACCGCGTGGTGGCGCAGGACCGGAGAAGAGCCCGGTGGGGTAGGGAGCGCGTGAAGATCGGGATTGCGTGCTATCCGACGTACGGCGGGTCGGGGGCGGTCGCCACGGAGCTCGGTCTCAGTCTCGCCGACCGCGGCCACGAGATCCACTTCCTCTCATACGCCCCCCCCTTCCGGCTCTCCGGCTTCCATGAGCGGGTATTCTTCCACGAGGTCGAGATGGCGGATTACCCCCTCTTCGAGCACCCTCCCTACACCCTCGCCCTCGCGGTGGCGATCCATCAGGTGGCGCGCGACCGGGGGCTCGATCTCGTTCACGTCCACTATGCGATCCCGCACGCCACCTCCGCGTGGCTCGCTGGCCAGATGTTCGACGGTTCCGATCGCCCGCGGGTGGTCACGACACTTCACGGAACCGACATTACGCTCGTCGGGCGCCACCCCTCCTTCCGCTCGATGACCCGCTTCTCAATCCTTCGCTCGGACGGGCTCACGGCCGTCTCCCGCTATCTTAAGCTGCAGACGGAAGAGCATTTCGAGGTGAGCGGCGAATCGATCCGCGTGATCCCGAACTTTGTCGACATCGCTCGCTACCGGCGGGACCCCGGCTCCCGTTACCGCGCGAGGCTCGCGGAGCGGGGCGAGAAGATCCTGATGCATGTCTCGAACTACCGGGCCGTGAAGAGGGTCGAGGACGTGATCGATGTCTTCGCGTGCGTGAGCGAGAGGATCCCGAGCCGGATGATCATGGTGGGGGACGGCCCGGACCGCCCCCTCGCCCGGAGGCGCGCGGAGGAGCTGGGCGTGACGGATCGTGTCAGCTTCCTCGGTCAGCATACCTCCGTCGAGGAGCTCCTCTCCCTCGGAGACCTCTTCCTCCTCCCCAGCGAGACGGAATCGTTCGGGCTCGCGGCCCTCGAGGCAATGGCGTGCGGCACCCCGGTGCTCGCCTCCAGGGTCGGGGGGCTCCCCGAGCTCGTCGAAGAGGGCGAGAGCGGGCTTCTCTACGAACCAGGGGACGTCGACGGGATGGCAACCGGGGCTATGGAGATCCTCTCCTCCCCGGAGCGCTGGCGCCGGATGAGCGACCGGAGTCGGAGGATCGCGGAGACGCGCTTTTCCGCCTCGACCGTCGTCGGGATGTATGAGGGCTTCTACCGTGAGGTGCTCGGCAGGTGAAGGCGTCCACGGGAGGGAGTGCGGGGACGGCGCCGCGGGAGGAGGAGGGGAGTGGACCGGCCCCCCGGCCGGGTGAGGTCGCGCTCCGTGCCGAGGCCGATCTCCTGATCGAGGCTGCGCTCCGTGAGGACGTCGGGGAGGGGGACTTCACGACGCTCTGGACGGTCGGACCCGAGGACCGGGCGGAGGCCGTCATCGTGGCGAAGGGGACCCTCGTGATGGCCGGGGGCTGGGTCGCGCGCCGGGTCTTCACGCGCACCGCACCCGGAGCGCGGGTCGAGTCACTCGTCCGTGACGGCGTCGAGGTTTGCCCCGGGACCGAACTCCAACGCATTCGGGGCGGGGCGCGAGGGATCCTCACGGCCGAACGAACGGCACTCAACTTCCTCGGGAGGCTCTCGGGAATCGCTACCCTGACGCGCCGCTTCGTGGCGGCGGCGGGGCCCCGCGCCCGGATTACGGACACGAGGAAGACGACTCCGGGGTGGCGCCACCTCGAGAAGTGGGCGGTGCGTACCGGGGGTGGCGTCAACCACCGCGCCGGACTCGACGACATGATCCTGATCAAGGACAACCACATTGCCGCAGCGGGGGGCGTGCGCGAGGCCGTCCTGAGCGTCCAGGCGAGAAACGTGGGCGGCCTCGAGGTCGAAGTCGAGGTATCGAATGCAATCGAGCTTGAGGCGCTGAGCGGGCTCCCCGTCAAGAGGGTTCTTCTCGACAATATGGCGGACGACGAGCTGCGGGATGCCGCGGCCCGCGTAACGGAGTGGCCGGAGCCCCGTCCCGAGCTCGAGGCCTCGGGCAACATCTCCCTTGAACGGGTTGGGACCATAGCCGGGACGGGAGTGCAGTGGATCTCCGTGGGCGCGCTCACCCACTCCGCGCCCTCGGCCGACCTCTCGCTTCGAGTCCTCACCCCTCCGGCGGAGCCGGAGGGGTGAGCGTGGTGGGCCGGGCCCCGCTGGGGGCGTGGCAGGCGCGCACGGCCCGCGAGTGGGCCAGCTACCTCGGCGTCCCCGAGCTCGAGCTCCACGGTTGCCTCCCGTCGACGAGCAGCCGTCTCCGGGCTCTCGCGGAGCCGGGGGCGGCTCCGTTCACCACGGTGGTCGCGGGAGAGCAGAGCGCTGGCCGGGGGAGGGCGGGCAGGCGCTGGCACTCGCCTCCTGGCGCGGGGCTGTGGATGTCGGTACTCCTTGAAGTGGATGGAGCCCCGGAGATCGGTGTCCTCCCCCTCGCCGTCGGCGTCTCGGCCGCGCGTGCACTCGAGGAGGTCGGCGGCAGCCGGGTAGGGCTCAAATGGCCGAACGACATACTCCTCGGACGGCGAAAGCTCGCGGGCATCCTCTGCGAGGTGCACGGTGAGGGTGGTCGCCTGGCGATCGTCGGGATCGGTGTGAATGTGCGCCGCCCGGGAGAGGGGTATCCGGCCGAACTCGCGGTCCGCGCCGGCTTTCTCGAAGAGGCCGCCGGGGAAGGGATCGAGGTCTCTCGCCTCGCACGGGCGATCATCCAGGAGCTCCGTGCGTGGGCCCACCCCGCGCCCGCGTTCCTCGTCGGCGCTCTCAGGGAGGAGTGGGAGGCTCGCGACATCCTCCGGGGGCGCCCCGTCCGGCTTGACACGGGGACGTGCGGCGTGGCCGAAGGCGTCTCGGGAGAGGGTTGGCTGAGAGTCCTGGCCGCGAACGGTACGGTGGCGACGGCTCGCGCCGGAGGCGTGGAGGTGCTCGGCCCCCAAGTTCACGTCCATTCGCGGTGCGGTCCGGCGAAGCCTGCGGACCGCACCGTGGAGGAGGAAGGCAGCTGATGGAGCTCGTGGTCGATGTCGGAAATACGGAGACGGTGATCGGCGTCTTCTCGCCCGGCTCTCTCGAAGTCCTGGCGGAGTGCCGCTACGTCACCTCAGTGCCGAGGACCCGGCACGAGCTCACCCTTCTCATCCGGGGCCTCCTGAAGGAGGCCGGGTACGGGGAGATCGAGATCGGGCGGAGCGTGCTCGGCTCGGTGGTCCCGAGTCAGACGGAGGCCCTGACCGAGACGCTCGGGTCGCTCGGCGGGAGCCGGGTCATCGTCCTAGAGGGCGCCGAGGGGCTTCCGATCCAGCTTGACGTGGAGGAGCTCCCCGGGGGCGTCGGCGTGGACCGGATCGCGAATACGCTCGCGGCGGCCCGGCTGTACCGACGCGATACCCTGGTCGTGGATCTCGGCACGGCGACGACGTATGATTGCATCACGGCCGAGGGGGTGTTCTGCGGGGGGGTGATCGCTCCCGGGCTCAGGGCCGGCGAGGAGTGGCTTGCGGGAAAGACGGCGAGGCTTCCGCGTGTCTCCTTTGCACCGCCTGCGCGGGTCATCGGCCGGCGAACCGAGGCGTGCCTGCGAAGCGGCGTCTTCTTCTCGGCGATCGACGCGATGGACGGGCTCGTGGGGCGGATACTGAGGGAGTGGGGACGGCCCGACGCCCACGTCGTCGCCACCGGAGGGCACGCCCCCGCCGTGGCCGTGCACTCTCGCTACGTGGGGAGCGTGAATCCTCATCTGACGCTCGTGGGACTTCAGATCGCCGGGATTCATCTCACGGCGGACGGAGGTGGCGGATAGTGTCGACGTACCCGGGTGGGTGCCGTCAGGCGGGACCGTCCGCCGCCGCCCCCAGCCGTACGGCCCGATCTCTCTGACTCTCCAGCCAGCCGTTCGAGAAGTAGAGGATCCGGCTCCGATAGACGATGCTTCGCACCTCCTGCCGGCTCACCTTCACCGGGCCCGTGAAGGTCGCGAGATTCCCCCGGCTGACTTCGGCCGTTCGGAGCGCGAGGAGCGCCGGGATGATGCAGAAGATCCGGATCCCGCGCTCCCGCCGGGGGACCTCCCTGCAGTAGGTGAGCGCGTCCGAGATGTGGTGGCCGGCCTTGACCACCAGGAAATCCAGGATCTCGAGCTGTCGCCCCCGGTCCAGCGCCTCGAGCTCCGGGAGCGCGGCACCACCACCGGCCCCGCGCTTCAGGAGATGCCGCGGCACGTAGGTCCACCCCCGTCGGGGGTCCTCGTGGAGGCCGCGAATGACATTCACGGTCTGGAGCCCGAGCCCGAAGGAAACCGCGGTCTCGAGGAGGCCGCCCCGGCGTTGCCGCACGCGCCGGGAGTACGCCGAAAACAGGTCGGTCAGCAGGAGTCCGACCCGACCCGCCACCTCGAACATGTAATCGTCGAGAGCGCTCTCGTCTGGGAAGTCGTCCCCGCGTTCGGTCCACCTCGCCATCCCCCGCGTCGTCGCGGCCGTGTGCCTCCGGATCGGTTTACCGAACTCCGGCGCGAGCCGTCCGAGGATGTCCAGGATCGAGCGTGCCTCGAGCGCCGCCCGGTAGTCCGGAAGCGCCTCATCCTCCGGGGCGAGCGCTTCGTGAAGCCGGGTAGCCTCGCCCGGGTCTGCCCCCGTCCCCGCGTTCTCGACCATCCGGGCCCAGCGCTCGAGCGCGCCTCTCTTTCGAACAGCCGGCAGGGTGGGTGAGTCCTCGAAGTAGTCCGCCACCCGGAGCACGAGGTATGCGAGCGTTACGGCGTCCCGAAGCCGTCCGGGAAGCGCCTCGATGCCGACCGCGAAGGTGCGGCTCGTGGCCCGGAGGAGCTCGTAGTGTTGCCGCATGGCGGGAGACGGTCCGGAAGGCGCGAATGGAGAGCCGGAAGCACTGCGAGCGAACAACCGCGTACAGGGGCGGGAACCTAAGCCGGGGCCGGGGCCGGAACAACCAGCCGGGACGGCCCTCGGGGCCGTGGGGGAACTCCGCCTGCCCGTCGCCGGGCGAGGGGTGCCGGGCGGAGGTTGACAGCAGGGGTCTGGCGGTTAGATTCGTGTCGTCTGTTAGCACTCAAACAAGGTGAGTGCTAACGATCTGGCGCGATTTCATGCCGTTTCTTGAACCGTTCAGCCGGAGCACGAGGAGGAGAATCGCATGGCAAACAGCATTCAGCCCCTTTCGGACCGGGTCGTTGTGCAGGCTCTCGACGAGGCCCAGCAGACGCGGGGTGGTCTCTACATCCCCGACACGGCGAAGGAGAAGCCACAGCAGGGGAGGGTCATTTCGGTCGGGCCCGGGAAGCTCTCGGACCAGGGCGAGCGTCTTGCCCCGGATGTGAAGGAGGGGGACACGGTCCTCTACGGGAAGTACTCGGGCACCGAGGTCACCGTGAACGATGACGACTACCTGATCCTCCGGGAGTCAGACATTCTCGCGATCATCGGGTGACCGGGTCCTCTGCGGGAAGACCGACCCCCGACACACTCGACAAGCCTGCACGATCACAGGAGACAAGGAGGTAGTACCGATGGCCTCAAAGGATCTGGTCTTTGATACGGAAGCCCGGCACAAGCTCAAGGTCGGGGTGGACAAGCTGAGTCATGCCGTCAAGGTGACACTGGGCCCGAAGGGTCGTAACGTCGTGCTGGACCGGAAGTTCGGTGCCCCGACAGTGACGAAGGACGGCGTTACGGTTGCGAAGGAGATAGAGCTCGAGGACCCGGTAGAGAACATGGGTGCCCAGATGGTCAAGGAAGTCGCGACGAAGACGTCCGATATCGCCGGGGACGGTACCACGACGGCTACCGTCCTGGCGCAGGCCATCTTCGCAGAGGGGCTGAAGAACGTGACGGCGGGCAGCGACCCGATGGCGATCAAGAGGGGGATCGACAAGGCCGTGGACGAGGTGATCCGCGATCTCCAGCAGCTCTCGGTCGAGACGAAGGGAAAGACGGAGATCGCACAGGTCGGGACGATCTCCGCGAACTCCGATGCCGAGATCGGCCAGCTGATCGCCGACGCGATGGAGAAGGTCGGAAAGGACGGAGTCATCACCGTCGAGGAGGCGAGAGGTCTCGAGACGACCCTAGAGACGGTCGAGGGGATGCAGTTCGACCGCGGCTACCTCTCGCCCTACTTCGTCACGGATCCGGAGAGGATGGAGGCCGTGCTCGAAGACGCGATGATCCTCATACACGACAAGAAGATCTCGAACATGAAGGATCTTCTTCCCATCCTCGAGAAGGTCGCCCAGATGGGCAAACCCCTAGTGCTCGTGGCCGAGGACGTCGAGGGTGAGGCGCTTGCGACGCTGGTCGTGAACAAGCTCCGGGGGACCCTCAAGGTCTGCGCGGTCAAGGCGCCGGGCTTCGGCGATCGGCGCAAGGCGATGCTTCAGGACATCGCGGTCCTGACCAGCGGCCAGGTGATCTCGGAAGAGGTCGGATTCAAGCTCGAAAACGCCGTCGTCTCCGATCTCGGAAGCGCGAAACGCCTCGTGATCGACAAGGACAACACGACGATCGTGGACGGTGGCGGCGAGGACAAGGAGATCCAGGGCCGCATTGACGAGATCCGGGTGGCCATCGACCAGTCCACCTCTGACTACGACAGCGAGAAACTGCAGGAGAGGCTCGCGAAGCTGTCGGGCGGGGTCGCCGTGATCAACGTCGGGGCCGCGACCGAGACGGCCATGAAGGAGAAGAAGGCGAGGGTGGAGGATGCGCTCCACGCCACGCGCGCGGCGGTCGAGGAAGGGATCGTCGCGGGCGGTGGAGTCGCTCTCCTTCGGGCGCAGTCCCTCCTCGACGACTTCCAGCTGGATGCGCACGCCGAGCAGATCGGGGTCGACATCCTGCGGCGCTCTCTCGAGTCTCCCATCCGGCAGATCGCCACGAATGCGGGTGTCGAGGGATCGATCGTCGTGGATAGGGTGAGGGGGTCTGATGCGCAGAACTACGGCTTCAACGCGATGACCGAGCGGTACGAGGACCTGGTCGCGGCGGGTGTGATCGATCCCACGAAGGTGGTGCGCACCGCGCTCCAGAACGCAGCCTCGATCGCCGGGCTCCTCCTGACGACGGAATGCACGGTGGTCGAGCACCCCGAAGACGAGCCCGCGGCTGCCCCCGGTGGCGGCGGGATGGGTGGCATGGGCGGCGAGATGGGCGGGATGTACTGATCCGTCCCTGACCGGAGGTCAACGTTCGGCGGGGCGGGGAGCTGCGGCTGCTCGCCCCGCCCGTGCATCCGGGAACGATTCGCTTCCTCGGGCGTACCGATCCCCATGCATCACACTCCGAATCGGCTGTCCCGTCTTCTCCTCTCGGCAGCTGCGGGCGGGGCGATCCTCCTCGCGTCGGTCGGGGAGCTCCGGGCTCGCCAGAATCCTCTCGTTGGCGGCGTCATCCTCGACGAGGCGACCGAGCTTCCCATTGCCGGGGCAAGCGTCTTCATCGAGTCGATCGAGGTGGAGACCGAGAGCCGCGAGGACGGGCGGTTCGGCTACTACGAGGTGTCGCCCGGCACCGTTGCGGTGCGTGTCCGGGCTCCGGGCCATGCCATCATGGTCGAGGAGGTCGAGGTACAGACCGAGGACATCGTTTTCGTCCGCTTCCTCCTTCCGGGCCTGTCGGCCCTCCTCTCCGAGATCGTCGGTAGCATCGAGGCCTCCGGCGCGGACCAGGCTCCGTCGAGAGCGAGTTCCAGTGCTACGGCGGCGGATCTGGTTGAGTCCCGCTTGCCGCCAGGGACTGAGATATTCGTCGGGGCCCGCGAGACGGTACCTAGAGTACGGCTTAGGGGGGAGAACAGCCTGCGCCCCCGCGGGGGCCCTGTCGTCTTCATCGACGGGATACGCGTCGGCAACCTGGAGCGGGCCATCGATGTGCTGAACCAGATCCCGGCTTCGCACGTGGAGGATGTCCAGGTCCTGCGGGGCCCGAGTGCAGCATCCCTCCAGGCCTTCACAGCGGATGGGGCGATCATGGTGACGACGAATAATCCGGTCGGCGCCGAAGCTCGAAGCCCCGGGGATGGTCGTCGTCCCGATGAGGCGTTGCCGTAAGCGCCGCGCCCGTAGCTCCGTGGACGGACTGCCCACGGGGACGTCGCGTCTTCTAACCCTTTCCCCTTTCGGCCTGCCCGGCGATACCGTTGCTCAGCAGCGCGTGACCGGGGGGCCGTCGGCGGGAGGTTGTTACTCCCGACGCAGGCGGACGTAGCGGGCGTGATCGGCGTCCGACTCGAAGCGCGTTACCCTGCGGCGGACAGCGCAGCCCGCAGGCGTCGGGACAGGGCCGCGACACCGTTTTCCCCCTCGTCGGCAGGCGCCAGCGCGAGGAGGGTCGCCATGCACTCCACATCCGTGGCGTATTCCTCAAGCCGCCGCCTGTGGCTTGCCCGGTTCTTGGTGCAAACCAGCGTGTAGGGCCTCCCGCGCCGTTCGGTGACATGCGACATGTCCAGCCGGTGATGATCAATCTGCCGGTGCAGGTGCGCGCGCAAGTCCTTGCGCAGCGGGAAGCGCCTCGCCTGGGTGACGGGGTCCCGGCAAAAGGCCTTGAGCGCCTCGCAGTGTTCACAGTCGCAGCGGACATCCGAGGCGATCGTCCAGTCTCGCGGCCCTTCGGGCGGCTCGTGGCTTCGGGTCAGCAGAGATTCCGCTGCGTGGTGCCATAGCATCCGGTAGGCGGCGCTTTCCACTAGGCCCGCCTCCCGGGACAATCGGCCCAGGGCCGCAGGGAGGTCTCGTTCCGGGCTGACCGAATCGGGGTGATCGATCACGATCGCCGCTGCCGCCTCGGCTTCCGCCGCGAGACCGCAGCTCGATGCCAGAATGAAAAGATCGCTGACCGCTCCGGTGTCCACTTTCTTCCGGGACTCCGGGGGTGGCCAGGCCGGTACGCGCGTCTTGCGCTGCGCGGCCAATGAATCGGGCAAGGCGGCCAGCGCAGCGCGGACGGTCCCCCGGAGTGGCTCGCGCCAGCCGAACCCCTCCAGCTCGCCAACGCTGAGGAGGAGGGCAACGGTGGCGCCGGGGCGGATCGAGAAGCGAGAGCTGACCAGATCGGCCAGGAACCCGGCCGCGCCGCCGGGTCCCACGACGCCCAGCACCGCGGGGAGGTTCTCGTTCTCGGTGCCATCGTAACGGGTCAGCACGACCTCGCGCAGGAAGCGCAGAGCCAGCGCCGCATCGCCGACCCGCCCGAGCAGGCCGAGCATCTCGGCCCGACCACCGTCATCCCGACGGTGCCGCTGGATTCCTGGCCAGATCTCGATCACGCGGGGCAGCAGATCGCTGGCCGGACTGGCGTTGCGATCGACCTGCTGCGCCACCCAGGCCACCGCGCCGGCGATGCCTTCTCCGGCAAGGACGTTCAGCGATCTCGAACGCGGCCAGAGAACAAGGGCCGCACGGCGGTACGCCCGCTCTACGGTTGCCGCGGCGTTGCCGGTCGCCTCCTGCACCCACTGCTCGTCCGGCTCGACCTGCTCGAGCGCACCACGCGGCAGCGTTTCGCCGTCACTCAGCGATATCTTGCCCAACGGCGGCCGAGTGCCGGTCGGCGCCACCCAATGATCCAGCCAGTAGAGACCGTCGAGCACCTCTTCCATCTCCGCCTGATCGTCGCTGGGATATGACTCCCGATAGTCGTAGAAGTCGAAGTCGTAGCGGACGGTGCCTGCCTCCTCGATGTGCAGGATTGCCGCGTACAGCTCGCAGCCGGTTTGATCTGCCGCAGCCGACAGGACGCTCGCCCGGGTGCCGTCAATGTTCTTCATCGCATCGAACGAGAGTCCGGCCTCTGTATAATCGTGTTCCAGCAGCCAGACCAGCTTGTCCGGGCCGTCATCGCCGTCGGCCCATGCGCCCAGCTCCTCCGCAACCTCTCCAACCCGATCCCGGTAGTCAGGCGCTGTCCGCGGTGTCTGCTTGTCGCCGGGACGCACGCACAGGTTGAAGACCAGCGACAGACGGTAGCCGTCCCGAACGGGTCGGACCTCGTGCGCGCAATCCGCATAGAAGGCCGCGAATGCGAGTTCCGAGGGCTCCGTGGCGTTCATGTCGATCCGGACTTCCCGGCCGCCATGGCGCACGACGAGATCCCCGCCTCCCCCGGCGGCCGGAAGTGTGATCGAGAGCGTCGCGATCATCCCATCGGCCTTCTCGGTATCGCGATGCTCCGAGAAGAACCCGCCGGACTCGTAGACGAGCATTTTGTACAGGTGCGCATCGAGCCGTTCGCTGGGGCAGCCGAGACCCGCCGCCACCTTGTCCAGGATGCCGGACAGCGTATCCGCCCAGGTGCCGCCACCGAGGCGTATCCGCTCTGCGCCAATCTGTCGGCAGTGGCGTACCGAGGTGTCCACCAGCGTTGCCGTCCCCTTCCCGTAAGGCGCAGGCTCTGAGGCCTCCACCAGGGCGCGAATCTGGTTGTCGGGAACCGGAAACGAGAGCATCCCCACGCCCTCCACTCTCACACTGGGCATGGGGACGAAGACCCGCCCGTGGGTGCAATAACTCCCAGGCCGGTCAACGGACTGAAGCAGCGATTCAAGCCGCTGCCGGTCTGAGGCATACTGGATGTCGATGCTGGCCACGCAGACCTCCTGCCGCACGTCGTATATGAAGACTGTCAGATGGGCTCGAATGCGGCCGAGTCTGCCAGCCTGTGTCTTCGAAGATGTGCTGCGCCGGGCACTGCGCCCATCCATCTTGGAATCGAGGCTGACCTCGCTGGCGTCCTTCCGACGAAGGTGGGCGTCAACGTTGCTCCCGGTCCTGACCGACCCCGCGGGACCGATCTTCCGGGTACCTCACGATCCTCAGGGGTCAGTGTCCCCGCCGACGAGCTGGCCGGGAAAGGGGACCCCGCCCGCAGATACCGCGGGAGTGTCGAAGCGGATCGCGGGCAGGTTGCGGCTGACGCCGGGTCCGCCGTGACAGGAAGCCTCCCCGCCCCCGCCCCCCCGTGGCAGGCCGTCCATCCGGTCCCGCCTCACGACGGGCGACCCTCCTTGCCCCTGCCCTCGGCCCGTCCGGCTCGGCGCTGCTCCCCTCCGGCAGAGACTCTCGCTCCGGCCGAAGGGCACCGTGATAAAGGCCCCGCCGCGAGTCTCCCGGCGGGGCCTTCTCGTAGAGACGACCGACTGCGAACGTTCTCTCTCGCCCTTACCGCACGGCGATCTCCTCCGACTGCTCTCTCTCGCTGATCAGCCGTTCCATCTCCTCGTCCGGGACGTAGGTGATCCCGATCCACATGTGGCTCATCTCATCCGGACCCCGGCGACCGAACACGACCCACTGCTCCGGATCCGGGTTGATCGGGTTGTTGGCCGTGTTGTCGAAGACCGAGGTCACGAGGAGCATCGTGCCGGCCGGAAGCACGGGCCGCGCGTCGTCTTCGTACGTGTAGGTATTCTGCCAGTTGTGATCGTAGTTGTTGATCTGGCTGAGGACCGCCTTCGTTCCGTCGGGATAGATGGCCTCGACCGTCATCGTCTTGCCCCGCGTGTGGAGATGGGGGCGCACGCTATGGATCACGGCCGCCGACTCGAGCTTGTGAACACCCTGGATCACCTGGTAGCTGTGCGGGGCCATCAGGAGGTCCTGGCCGCGCATGAAGTCAGGATTGTCGGCCCGGAAGAGCATCTCGCCCTGGCTCGCGAGGCGCGGCTCCTCTCCCTTCGGGTAGAACCAGAGGCCCACCTCGATGACATCATCCACGACGTCGTGGTCCGTCGCCGCGTAGTGGATGTTCCAGTCCACCTGCCCCTCGCCCGGCGGGATCGGGATCCCCATGTCCTCGGGATATGCCTCCCACGTCTTGCCGACGCCGTAGCGCGCGACCCCGATGCCTCTCCCGTCCCCTACGGATAGGACGGCGTGTCCGTGGTGGACGACCTTCTTCCCGTCGGGGTAGGCTGGCTTGAACTCGGCTGCCATGAGCCAGCGCTCTTCATCGAGTCCGTCGAAGGGGACGGTGACGGTCCACCACTGATCCTGCCCGAAGGCCGGCACGGTGAAGGGTGTCGATCGGACCACGACGTCCGGCGGCCGCCCGAGTTCAGCCTCGGCGCGCCAGGCATCTCCCGACGGGAACTCGAGGGGCGCGGGCAGGTCTGCGGGGTCCCCTTCAGGGGCGCCCGCATCCACCCAGCGCGCGATCAGCTCGATCTCCTCGTCCGAGAGGGAGATGTCGTTCTTGAACGCCTGGATCCCAATCTCCTTGTCCACGTGCCAGGGCGGCATGTGCCGCGTCTGGGTCTGCTCCTTGATCATCGGGGCCCAGGGTCGTGCATCCTGGTACGTCATGAGCGACATCGGCCCGATCCCGTCCGGGTTGTGACACGCCTGGCACGACTCCTGGAAGACCGGGGCAATGTCCGCCGAGAAGGTGGGAGCGCTCTCCTGCGATTCGCCGCGCATCGGGGAAAGGGCCAAGCCGACCGCGAGGAGAGCCGCGGTGGCGGGTGTCCACCCGGCGAACAACGCTTTGTTAGCCATTACGATGTCATCCTGTGGCTGTGGTCCGGGGACCGGTCTCGATTCGTACCAGCGAACCATCGCGCATCTACCTCTCCTACCATCCACCGGGGGCGAACGTGCCCCGACTACTCTACGATGACGTTGATGTACACGTTTGTCCAGCAGCAGTGGAACTCGAAGGCCTCCACCGGATCGTCGATGGACTGCACCCGAAGGAGGTACGTGCCCGGCTGATCGAAGCGTGCCGTCGTCGTGGCGGTCCGGGTCGAGGGATCGATGATCGTATTCTGCTCCGAGAATTCGACCGACCCCGGGCCATTCTGCTTCGCCCATCCGACCCAGACCTCCTCCTCGGGGTGGTTCACCCAGGCGGTGAGTTCGAACGGCTCACCCACCCGCGCACTCATGGGTCCGACGAACATCCCGTTCCGTCCCACCGCTTCCTGGCCATCCACCTCCATCCGGACGCCCGGCGCGATGTCGCCCCGCCCGGGAGAGGTCGGCTCGTCGAGCCGGTACGCGATCACGATCTTGCCGGGCACCGAGAGCGCCTCCTCGCGGCCCCGCTGCAGCGTCCATGTAACGCGGTCATCCTCGGTGAAGCTCTCCGGGACGACGACGGGGAAGACGCAGTATCTTCGCCGGTACGAGAAGGGCCGCTCCGGGATCCGCTCGAAGAAGTCCGGCTGTGTACCGCCGTACTCGCTCGGCTCAACGAAGTTGTTCGGCCCGCGGGGGATCGTCACGTCCTCCCCCCAGTTCACCGTATAATATCCGAAGCACAGGGTGTAGCCCCCGTCCGGGTTCGGGTACCATCCGTCGTAGATCGGGATAACGGCCCCGCCGGACTCGACGAGAACCGAACCTGTCCAGGGCCGGTCCGTGAGGGCGATTTCCTGCGCCGAAAGTGTGTGGACGGGCTGGGCCACGGCCAGGGCCGCGAGGATCAGGAGGGCAGGGAAACCTCGATTCATCGCTCGGAAGATACCATGTGGTTCGAGTCACTTGATTGCCGCTCCCCCTCAATCTATGTGAGGCGACCCGGTTTGCAATCGGGGGACTGCGCTTCGCAGCCCGTGGCACGCGGCCCCGGCGGATCGTAGATTGGAGCCGCCGCCGAGAGAGAGAGCCCCTGGGAGAGATACATGCGCCACTATCAGATAGCTCTGTGCGTCCTCATTCCAGCGATCAGCGCCTGCACCTCCGAGCCCGCCCCCTCCGGAGCCGGAGCGGGAGGGACCGTGTGGTTCGAGGGCGCGACGCTCATCGACGGGACGGGAGGGGTGCCGGTCGAGGCGTCCGCCTTCCTCGTCGAGGGGGAGAGGATCAGTTGGGTGGGGCGGGCAGGGGAGCGCCCCCCCCCCGACGGGGCCCTTCGGATCGATCTCTCGGGGAAGACCGTGATCCCGGCGCTCATCGACGGGCACAACCACATCGGGCTCACGAATGTGAAGGACGGGACGGACAGGAAGGAGAACTACACTCGGGAAAACCTCCTCGACCAGCTCAGGCGTTACGCCTACTACGGGATCGCCGCCGCACTCAGCATGGGGCTCGAGGCCGACCGGGAGCTCGCATATGAGCTCCGGGGCGAGATCGTGCCCGATGCGGCCCGCTTCCTGACGGTGGGCCGGGGGATCGCGGCGACCGCGATGGGTGGCCCGACGAGCGAGGCGCGGCTCGGGATTCCCTACGGTGCGGTGTCGGAGGAGGAGGGCCGGGCGCGCGTTCGGGAGCTTGGCGCCGACGGGGTTCGCTTCGTGAAGATCTGGGTCGACGACCGGGGCGGTATGGTGCCGAAGCTCCAGCCGAACGTCTACCGGGCCATCATCGAGGAGGCGCACGCGCGCGGAATGCAGGTGCTTGCGCACGTGGGCCGGACATCGGCGCTCGAGGATGCCAAGGACCTCTACCGCGCGGGAGTCGACGGATTCGTTCACACGGTTCGCGACCGCGACGTGGATGAGGAATATCTGGGGCTCGTCCGGGAACATCCGGAGGTCTGGACGGGCCCGAACATGCCGGCCACCCCGCTCACGCGGGAGGAGCTCGCCTCGCTCGGTGAGACGCTTTCGCCGGGCCGGGTCGAGACGATGAGGGCGGAGATCGAGCGCCGGGAGGCTGTGGGCGACACCGCGGCGAGCGAGCTCTTTCAGCTCCATTGCCGGAACCTTCGCCGGTATCACGAGGCGGGGATGATCATCGCCCTCGGAACGGACGCAACGGGGGACGGGTTCGGGGTCCACCAGGAGATGGCGGGGTATACCCGCTGCGGGCTGACGGCGCACGAGGCGATCGTGGCAGCGACGCGGGTGAACGCTGAGGTTCTCGGACTCGACGACCTGGGCACCCTCCAGCCGGGGAAGAGCGCCTCATTCGTCATTCTGGATGCGAGCCCGCTCGACGACATCCGAAACTCGCATGCGATCTCCGAGGTGTATCTCCGGGGGGAGCGGGTCGATCGGGAGGAGCTTCGCGAGGGCTTTCTCGCCGGGGCGATGTAGGGCGGGGGACGCCGTGGCCAACCCTCCGGAGAGTCATGCCGTCGAGCTCCGGCTGATCGTGCCCTCTTCCCCCGAGATCGACGCCGGCACCCCGTTCCGTCTTCAGCTCCACGTGAACTGTCTGTCCGGTTGCGAGGTGGGCGCATCTCCCGTCCTTCTCGAGTTCGACGGCCGGCCTCACGATTCGAGTGCCAGGCCAATCCGGGACGATGAGGGCGAGGTGGCCGGAATCGAGGTCGAGGCTCGCGCTCCCCGTGACCCCGGCGAATACACGCTTCGCGTCGTCCGCCCCCGGGAGGAAGTGGAGGGTCTCGTACACGAGGAGGCCTCGCTCTCCGTCCGGTTTCTCACCCGACCCCACGCCACGAGCATGGCGGTCTGGGGCGTTCCCTCGCCCATCGTCCTGGGTGCTTCCTTCAGCGTGCGGGCCGGCGTCAAGTGTTCCGCCGCGTGCGGGCTGGGGGGCGAGACAGTCGTCATTCGGGACGAGTCGGGACGCCCCGTGGGCGAGGGCCTTCTCGGCGATGCGCCAGCGGCCGGCACGAGCGCCCTTTACCCGGCTGACGTTGAGCTGACGGCACCGGATGTTGAGGGCCTCGCCTCCTGGTCCGCCGGCTTCCTGCCATCCGAGAGTCTTGAGCTGCCTCATGGCGATACCTCCGCCCGCTTTGGCTTCAGGGTCACGGTGCGCCCGGAGCACCGCGTCAGGGTGCGGGTCGTGGAGGTCGTCACGGAGAGGCCGCTCGGGAAGGTGGACGTTCGGGTCGGGGCCCACATGGGTACCACGAACGAGGACGGCGTGGCCGCGATCGATCTCCCGGGCGGGGTTTACCAGATGGTCGCGTGCAGGGCGGGGTGGGAGTTCTCTTCCCGGGAGCTCGAGGTATCGGCGGATCTCGATATCGGGGTGGAAGCCGTCCCCGCGCCGGATCCGGCCGGAGACGAGGATCAGATCTGGATGTGAAAGGGGGCCTCTTGCCGGCTGCGCTTCCGGCGCCGGGTGGCCCCGTCAGAGCCCGAGGTGAAGCGTGTGTGCGTACTTGATCAGGATGGTCCGTTCCTCGCTGAGCGGCCGAGGCGGGCCCGGGTATCCCCGCTCCGTGACGAGCCCCTCGTTCCAGACGATGTAGAGATCCGTACCTTCCCTCGGGTTATAGCGGAAGCGAAGGTTCGCGACCACGGCATCGTCCGTCTTGCTGTACTGAACAAAGGCGATGGCCGAGCTCCGGGTAGAGAGCATCACGCGTGCCCTGAAGCGAAGCAGATGTGATGTGAAGCCCTCCCCCCGCTCCGGAAACTCCACGCGATCGAGCCGGTAATTCGCGGAAAGGTTCAGGTGCGCGGACGGACCCCAGACCGGCCCCGCGGTGAGTGAGGTCTTCCATCCGTCGAAGAAGCGCCCCGCTTCGACCGTCGCGCCGGTCCGGAACGCGTCCGCCTGTGGCGCCTGGTAGCTGAGGCGTGCCCCTCCGAATCGGTGGATTCCCACCGGTACGGAGGTGGCCTGGGGGAGGCCGAAGGGCGCCTCGAGGTGCTCGTAGCGAAGCGGGGCGGAGAGCTGCAGCCGGTGCTGGCGCCACGTCAGGAGAGCAGCATTCGGCTCGACTTCCACCGTCTCGACGGTCCCGTCTCGAGCGCGGCGGAGGACCCCGGCGTCGAGCTGAAGCCGGATCGTGTACAGCGGTGACCCCGGTTCGAGTCGCCACCCGTACGCCAGTGCCCCCTCTGCGCGCGTGAACCCCTTTCGCCGGAGGAAGCCCATCCCCGGGTTGAAGCCTCGGCCCACGCGGATGAGGTCGAGGCGATACGTCAGGCGATCGAGCCCGCGCCTCTCCCAGAAGAGGCGCGCGACGCCCCGGTCGATCGGCCCGAGAGCGCCTCCCGTCGAAAGCGGAGCCCCGTCGTCGAAGCTCTGGGCCCAGTTGACGAGGAGGTAGTCGTTTTCGGCGACCCGGAAGATCGCGTCCGCCCCGTACGCGATGTTCCGCTGTCCATCCGTGCCGAGTCGGCTCGTCAGCATCCCGCCCACGTAGGAGTTGGCGTTCCATACCCGGCGCCTGAGTCGTGCGGTGCCTAGATTCTCGGAGGGGAGGAGCGTCGATGCCTCGGTCTGGAGGTTTAGGATTCCGATGTCCCATTCCCCGACCCGCCCGACGAGCCGCCCGCCCCCCAGGATCCGGACCGGCTCTCCGTCCGCCAGCCCGACCGTCCGGGAGTGGAAGAGCCGGTCCTCCCCGCCGAGTGCGAACTGGAAATTCGAGGCCCGTTCCTGGAAGAAGCGTCTCTTCTCGGGAAAGAAGAGGGAGAAACGGGTGAGGTTCACCTGCTGATCGTCCGCCTCCACCTGCGCAAAGTCGGTATTGACGGTGAGGTCGAGCGTCAGATTCGGGGTGATCCCGAGGCGCAGGTCCGATCCCGCCTCCCGTACTCGGTCGTCCGTCCGCCGCCGGGCACCCGTTGCGGTCGGATCCCGCGTGTAGCCGCCTCCTGCCAGCACGTACGGCGTGAGGTACGCCGGCGTACCCTGCGGGCGGACGCCCTCGAGGATGATCTTGCGCATCCGGGACGGCTTCGCGTGCGCGGCGTTGCCCAGCTCGGGCCGGATCGCCGGGTGAGTGTGCCGCTCGTTCTTGCGCGCGATGTTCCGGACCGTCGATACGCCCATCACGACCCGGCCGTCGACGGGCTGAAGGAGGACGCTCGAGAAGGGGATCCGGATCTCGGCGTACCAGCCCCCCGCGTCCCTCGACACCTCGACGTCCCAGAAGGCGTTCCAGCTGTTGTCGGAGCTCTCGCCGTCGTTCGTGCGCTGAGAGTCGCTCCGATTTCCCCCGGGGCCCGTCTTGAACTGGAGGGAGTTTTCCTCGTCGTTAAGCGTGTCAAGGTAGATGGAGCACCAGTCGCTCCGGAATCCCGTCTCGTCGCGCTCGAGCGAATACATCCGGATTCCGCCCGGATCCGAATCGAAGGCCAGGCACGAGAAGTACAGGTACTCGTCGTCGTATGCGATCCGAAACTCGGTTCGTTCTGTAGGAGGCGCGCCGAATGTCGGGTAGTGGGTGAACACGGGGAGCGGTTCGATCGTGTGCCAGGCGTCTTCCTCCGCACGTCCGTCGAGCTGGATCGGCTCCTCGATCCGAATCACGCGGTAGGGTGCCTCGCCCGGCCTCCCGGATGCGATCTGTTGGGCTCCGGCCGGGGCGAGCGTGAGGAGACCGCATGCACTTCCCGCCAGGACCGCCGCGCCGAGAGCCCGCCGCCTGCGTACGCTCCGGCTGGACACAGCCCCCGTCCCCCTCTTCCGCAGCCCCTGCGCTCCTAGCGGTACGTCTTGCTGAACCCGTTTCGGCTGTTCGTTACCGTGAAGGTGCCGTCGCCCTGGGCCGAGACCTTGAGCCATCGGGCCGGGCCATTGTGGGCAGGCGGGAGCGCGATGCCCGGGCCCCGGGCCGGTCCGTCCCAGGGGCTGAGCGGCATCGAGGCCGGGGGCTCGTCGATCCCGTTTGCGATGAAGAGCCCCGGCACTGTGTACTCCTGTCCGCTCAGCTCCGAGAAATGGAGCTGCCAGAGGTCCTCGAGTCCGGGTGCAGAGTGCAGGATGCGCATGGCCTCGGGCTGGCCCCCCTTTCGGGTACCGTTGTTCATGATCGCCACGCGGGGCTCGATCGCGTGCACGAGCACCGCGGCGTTCGAGCTCGGCTGCCCGTGGTGAGACACGACGAACAAGTCCACCTCGCCGACCGGATTGTTCGGGCACATGAGCTCGAACTCCGTGTTCCACGTCAGGTCGCCGAGGTGGAGGAGGCGAAAGCCGTTGTACCTCACGAAGATGCCGACCGACTGCGCATTCTCGCCCATGTCCTCGTCCTGTGGTACGAAGCTCGAGCAGTAGGGGTTTGTTGCCCCGCCGCCCGCTACGGCGCGCGCGATCACCCGCTTGGCCGATGCGAGCACGGTGACTTCGACGCCCGCAAGACCGATCTCGTCGCCCGGCTCGACGAGCGTACGCTCCGAGCGGCCGTAGAGCGCCGGGTAGATCTCCTCGAGGAAACGGAGCGCTGCCTCGCTCGACTCCACCGTCGGTCCGTGGTCGATGAAGTCCCGGACCTGTACTCGGCTCGCGAGCGCCTCCATCGCGCCGTAGTGGTCGCCGTGCCAGTGCGTGGTGATGAGGTGGTCGATCTCGGTGATGCCCGCGTCCTCCATGGCAGAAACGATTCGCCCGGCGTCGCGCTCCGCGTTCGTGCCCCCGTTTCCGGTATCGATGAGGAGGGACTCCCCCTCGGGCGATACGAAGAGCGTCGCGCCTCCGCCCTCGACGTCGATGAGGTAGACATCGAGCGTCTCCTGAGCATCGAGTCCCGTGGCGGAGCCCGGAGCGAGGAGAGCGGCGAGTCCGATCGCGAGCGGGGCGACGGGGGTGAATGTCCGGTGGGTCATAGCGTGTTCCTCCAGATTGTCATGGGCCGTTCCCAGGGTCTTCGTATTCTGGCCTCTTCCGTGCACGGTCCGAAGATGGGGAGCGTTGCCGGGACAGGTGGCCTGACGGCGGGCCCCGGGGCTCAGGCCTCGCAGCAGCTCCCCGTCCGTTCTCCGCGGACCCATGCGGCGACCCGGCCGGTGACAGCCTGCCGCTCCGGGTCGTCCTGCGATTCCCGGGAGACGCCGCCCGTATCTTCCCCCCGCCCCCCGGCGGACTGGGCGAGGCGTGCGGGGAGAAGCCTGCTCGGGTCGGGACTACCGGGCGATACGAGCTGGGCGACCTCGAGGAAGTTCGGCCGCGACGCCTCGGAACTCCAGTACGGCTCGGCGTCCGGCTCCTCCCCGAGTTCCTCGAGCTTGGGAGGGCCGTTCGTCTGCCAAGTATGGCAGCTGACGCAAGCAGGTCCACCCGGCGTATCGACCGGGAGCTCCCCCGCGGTCTCGTGAAGATCGGCTCCGGGGCGGCGAGATAGACCTCGAACTCGAGTCCCGCAATCCCGGGAGCGCCGTCTGCCCCCGCCGCGAGTGCGGCGAGAGCGGCGGCTCCAAGTGAGCGGTCGTGCCAGCCGTCCGTCATTTGCCTGCGTTCCCGCCTGCGGCTCGGTCCGCCGGGATCAGCGCCGTATGGATGCACTTCGGGGCGTGTCCTACCCGGATGCGCCTCACGACCTCCGGGCGCTGCAGGTCGACGAACCCCGGTCTCGCCCTTGCCGGTCACCGCCACGAGGGGGTAGCGACCGTCCAGCGAGGGGGTCGCCCAGTCTGCGCCGCCGGGTCGGCCTCGGCGGCGAGCGGCCGCGCGGGAGCAAGTGCAGACAGGGTCCAGGCGGTGAGAAGGTCGGTCCTCGTTTTCGACATCTTGCCTCCGCTCGTGAGGTGTGAGGATCGCCGGCCACCGGGGCGTGAACGGGTATCCGTGCCTTCCCGAATCTAGCGGCCGGCCCCTGCGTCGGCACACTCGGATGCCCACCGCGCCCGCATCGCGGGGCGGTCCACCTCGGAGCCCCGGAGAACGACGCGGGAGATCCGGCGGGTGTTTCGGATGTCCTCGAGCGGGTTCGCGTCAAGGACGACGAAGTCGGCGGACTTTCCCTCTGCGATCGTGCCGAGGTCGGTTCGGCCCAGGAGTTCGGCTCCTGCGCTCGCTGCCGCGGCGATCGCCTCGTTCGGGCTCATCCCCAGCCAGTGCACGAAGGCCTCGATCTCCATGTGCGTGCCCCACCCATGGATCCGGTTCCCACCCGCGTCGTGGCTTCCGAGTGCGTAGCGGACGCCGACGCGCCGGAACGCCCTCGCATTCTCGCCCCCGATCCCGCCCCCGGGAGGCGCGGGAGGGCGGCGGGCCAGCTCAGCACCCCAGCTCTTGAGGAAGGCCGGGCACTCTACCGCCTGGAGGAGCGGATCGTCGAGCCAGTCGGGCGCCTCGCCCTCTCGGCGCTCAGCGGCGCCTCCGCTACTCGCCGGGGTGAAGACCGGGACGTACCAGAGCCCGGGCCGCTCCTCGAGGAGCGCGAGGAGCTCCTCGTCGGCGGGCCCGTCCGCAACCGGGTGCGTCCACGCGTCCACACCCGTCCCGGATGAGCTCCTTGAGCTCGGGGACGGTCTTCACGTGGGCGATCGTCCGAAGCCCCAGCCGATGCGCCTCGGCGATCGCCGCCCCCGAGATCTCGGCGTTCAGCACGAACGGCCCCTCGGCCCCGGGAACCCTGAACCCGCCCCGGTCCTCGACCCAGAGCTTCACGAACGGGACGCCGTGCACGGCGAGTTCCCGAACGGCCACTTCCGCCGTCCAGGGGGTCACGATCGCGTACGGGGTATCGTTCCTCGCGGGCACCACCGGTCCGGTGCCCGGCCAGGCCAATCCCCGGCCGACCGTCTCGAACCGGGCACCCGCAAAGGAGCGCCGCTCCGATTCCGCACGCATCTCCCACACCCAGGCGTCGGGCGGATCGGACCCGAGGCTCAGCGTAACCGCGTGCCCCGTGTAGGCGTACCGCTCGAGGTGGTCGGTCAGGTTGCCGGGCGTGTAGTTCGCCTTGAGCTGCGTCTTGTCGGAGACCTTCTCGTAGCCCGGGTGGCTGTGGAGATCCACGAAGGCCGGGATCACGGTCCGTCCCCGAAGGTCCACCCGGACGGCGTTGTCCGGCACCTCGATCTCACCGGCGCCCCCAACGTCCAGGAAGCGGGTGCCGGAGACGAGGAAGGCGGAGGACTCGATGGGCGGGCTTCCGTCGCCGACGACGAGGCGAGCTCCCTCGAAGAGGATCGGGGGTTCCTGGGAGACGACCGCCCTCGGGGCTGGCAGGAGCGCCGCGGAGGCGGCAAGGGCGCAGATTACTCGGGGAAGGAGCATGGCCGAGCTCCGCCCCGCAGACGCCCGGTACGACCGGTTCATTCGCGCCTCCCGGATCGATCGCAGAATATGCGAGGATCCAAGGTAGGATGCCGCCCCGTGGCCAGCCAGTGCCGTCCTACGGGAGGGCGAACACCCACATGACGCCCGTTCCCTGGGGGATATCGGTGCCGGTCAGCGGCGAATAGGAGGTCGTCTGGGCGATCCGCCCGCCCGCTCCGACGGCCACGTATTGCCTGCCGTCCACCTCGAAGGTGACCGGTGCGCCCGAGATGTCACCGTTCAGGCGGGCCTGCCAGAGGGGTTCCCCGGTCTCCGCATCCAGGGCGAAGAACTCGCGGTTCGCCGTGCCGCCGAAGACGATGCCTCCCCCGGTCGCGAGTGCAGAGGCCGTCATCGCCGTGTCCTCGTCCGGACGAAACTCCCAGGCCCGCTCTCCCGTCGAGGGATCGAAGGCCACGAACTCGCCGAGGTAATCGAGCCCTGGAACGCGCTTCGGGGACGCGCGCATCCCCGCGTACCGCTCGCCGGGAGCGAACTCCTCGAACCCGAAGGTGACGTCCATGCAGCTGTTGTTGATCCCGAGGTAGTACAGGCCGGTCATCGGGCTGTAACTCGGGGAGTTCATGTTTCGGGCCCCGTGGTAGTGAGGGCACACCTCGAAGACCTTGCCTGAGTCGGCGTCCTCCGGTCCCGGGATCAGCTCCGGGTTGAAGATGGCCCGCCCCTCCTCCGTCCATCCCGTGATGAGGTTGTCATACCCGGTCCGGAAGGCCCGTATGAACTCGCCCGTCACCCGATCGAGGACCACGCCCCAACCGGTCTTGTTCGTGTGAACCAGCACCTTCCGGGGCACGCCGTCGTCTGACAGGTCAAGGAGCATGCTCTCGTAGGGGGTGTCCATGTCCCAGTTGTCTTCCGGCATCACCTGGAAGTGCCAGCGCATCTCGCCCGTCTCGATCTCGAGGGCGAGGATCGAGTTCGTGAAGAGGGCGTCGCCCCTGCCCCGGAGGGTGGAGGCCCAGGGTACGGGCTGGCCCGTGCCAACGTAGATGAGACCCAGCTCGGGATCGTAGCTGATCGTGTGCCAGGTTGCGCCTCCCAGGGGCGGGAGTGCGCTATCGGCCCAGCTCTCGGATCCGGGCTCTCCCCGGGCGGGGACGGTGAAGACGCGCCAGACAAGCTCGCCCGTCTCGACCTCATGTGCCGAGACGGCGCCCCTGGCGGTCCGGTCCCCCCCGGTGAACCCCAGGATGATCTTCCCGTCGGCGACGAGGGGAGGATGGCTATGCCCCTGTCCCGTACGGTAGTTGCCCGTCATCCTCTCCCAGAGCTGGGTGCCCGTCCGTGCATCGAGCGCCACCAGGTAGGAGTCGGCCGTGCCCCAGTAGACCACGTCCTCGTAGATGGCGACGCCCCGGTGGCGCGGATACGCCTGGGAGCGCTCGATGTCCTCGGGGAAGCTTCTCTCGTGGATCCAGGCCACGTCACCTGCGGCCACGTCCAGCGCGACCACCCGGCCGCTCCCCTCGGAGACATACATGAGGCCGTTCGCCACGACGGGCCCGGGGACCCAGCGGCTGTTGTCCCGCATCGAGTATGCCCATGCGAGACGGAGATCGCCCACATTGCCCGCGTTGATCTGATCGAGCGGACTGAAACCGGTCACGTCGTACGTCCGCCGGTAGCTCAACCAATCACCGTCCCTCGGGTCGAGGAGCCGCTCCCATGTGACCGGCTCCCACTCCCCGGCCTCCACCTGCGCGAGCCCGGGCGCCGTCGGGACCAGGGTGGCGAGTGACACCCCCAGGACGGGGAGAGTGACGCTCCTGCCGGGAACACGGATCATTCAGAACCCCCTGTCGAATCCTCGTGCCGAGTGGATCATCATATCGGTGACGGGCATTCGCCGCGACGGGCCCGCCGGCCGGGGGTGCAGGCGGCCGCTCCCGGCTGCTCCCACCTTCCCGATCCGAACGGCCGGCCGTGCCTCCCCGTCCATCCCCGGCGCGAGACGGGGCGCGGCTCGGAGGGGCTCCCCCGGGGGTGCGGTCCAGCGAAGACGGCACTATTATACCTTTAGTGTGATGAATCGGCAGCGGACAGTACTCACAGCGATCTGGAGATGAGCATGCGTAAGGAGAACACCGCGGCAAGGTGGGTTCGGGGTGCAGGGCTGACGGCTCTCGTTCTCGCCGTCCTTCCCGGGAGCGGGGCATCGCAGGAGGGCGTGAGCGGCGAGGTGACCTTCACGTGGGACGTCGCCCCGCTCTTCCAGCAGAACTGCCAGGTCTGCCACCAGCCGGGTCAGATCGGCCCCATGTCGCTCATCACCTACGACCAGGTCCGGCCCTGGGCACCGATGATTCGCGAGAAGGTGCTCGCGCAGGAGATGCCGCCGTATCACTACGACACGAACATCGGGATTCAGGCGCTGAAGGAGGACAAGCGCCTCTCGCCCGAAGAGATCACGACGATCGTCACGTGGGTCGATCAGGGGGCCCCGATGGGGGATCCGGCCGACATGCCGCCTCCCGTCACCTGGCCGGATCCGGCCGAGTGGAAGTTCGCCGAGATGTTCGGTCAGCCGGACCTCGTCGTCCCTGCGAAGCCGATCGACATCCCGGCCGATGGCCAGGACCTCTGGTGGGAGCCTCTCGTGGAGATCCCGATCGATGAGGACCGGTGGATCAAGGCGATCGAGGTGAAGCCTTCCGTCGAGGGCCGGAAGGTTGTGCACCATGCGAACACCACGCTCTACCTTCCGGGTGACGACGGTGAGCTCGAGGGTCAGAGGGGACGCTACACCGAGTATGCATCCGGGAAGCTCGGCGAGATCATCCCGGAGGGTGCGGGGCGGCTCCTCCCGGCGAACTCCTTCGTCCGGTGGAGCATCCACATCTTCCCGATGGGAGAGGCGATCGAGGGCGAGGTGACGGAGCTCGCATTCTGGCTCCACCCCGAGGATTACGAGCCCAAGTACGTACAGGACCTGGCGAACTACCGGATGCAGGGCGATCTCGACATTCCGCCCCACGGGACGGCGATGGTGACGGGGTACCACTCGTGGGACCACCCGGTCCGGATCGACAGCTTCCAGCCGCACATGCATCTTCGCGGCGTCGCGTCGTCGCTCGAGATCTTCTATCCCGAGACGGGGGAGCGCGAAGTCGTGAGCATGATCAGCAACTGGAACGCGGAGTGGCAGCTCAGCCACATTTACGAGAACGATGTGGCGCCCCTCGTCCCGGCAGGCGCCGTGATGGTCGTGACGCAGTGGTACGACAACACCGCCGACAATCCGCACAATCCCGACCCCGACGTGTGGGTGTACCGGGGGAGCCGTACGGGGGACGAGATGTCTCACGCCTGGATCGCGGTCACTCACCTCGATCAGGAGGGCTACGAGACGCTCAAGGCGGAGCGAGAGGCGATGACCCCGGTCGCTCAGGTGGGTGGTGACGGCTGAGCGCTGCCCTTGGGGACGGCTGTGGCGGTAAAGAGGATGAACAACGTGGGGATCATCGAGGCGAGCGGTGTTTGAGAAGGGGAGGCGGCTGGCACTCGGCGGGGTGCTGGCCGCCTCATGTCTCATGGGCGTGTCGGGGCTCGAGGGCCAGCGCCGGTTCCCCGGTGCGCCGGAGGCTCCGACGGGACGTCCGGTGACCCCCGCTTTCGAGGGGTGGTACGAGAATCCGGACGGCACCTACACTCTCTCGTTCGGCTACTTCAACCGCTCCGAAGAGGAGATTCTCTTCCTCCCCGTAGGGCCGGACAACTTCATCGAGCCCGCCGAGTTCGACGGCCCGCAGCCGGACATCTTCCTCGCCCGGAGGCACGTCGGGCTTTTCACCGTGACGGTGCCCGGCGACTTCGCCGAGGGGGGGGGCAGGGTGGTGTGGACGCTTCGAAACCGTGGCGTGGTGCACTCCGTGCCGGGGCGGATCGGCGTGGGTGCCTACCAGCTCCACTACCGGTCGATGGCGATGGGCTCGCTCCCCCCGCTCCTCAAGTTCAGCGAGGACGGGCCGGAGCTCTGGGGCGTGATGACGAATGAGGGCGATCCCCGCGAGTCCTTCTCCGGGCTCGACGAGGCGCCTCCCGGGAGCGCGGCGAA
This sequence comes from Longimicrobiales bacterium, assembly GCA_965218255.1. Lineage (GTDB taxonomy): Bacteria > Gemmatimonadota > Gemmatimonadetes > Longimicrobiales > Gaopeijiaceae > JAAXGI01. The sequence goes on from CBDCKJ010000002.1 coordinate 816,891, forward strand.
CGCGCTCAGGATGTCGGCCACCGCGGGGGAGCCTCTGGATCTCGACGTGTGGGTGTCGGACCGGCTTCAGCCGGGGGCCGAGAGGGAGGCGGTGGGGGGAGGGGTGACCTGGTACACACACCGGGGACCGGCACTCGCCGAATTCTCTCCGGATGGCCCGGAGCCGGACGCGGCGGACGAGGGGCGTGCGACGACAACGGTGAGCTTTCCGGAGCCCGGCGACTACCTCCTTCGGGTGAGGGCGGACAACTTCAACCCCGTGGACAGCTCGCCCGGGGACCAGTGCTGCTGGACGAACGGTTACGTGGCCGTGACCGTATCGCCCTGACGTGGCAGGGCCGCCCCGCGGTTGTAGGTTGGAGTGCCCGACTTCGCCTCCTGCGGTAAGTTGCGGTCCCGGGAGTAGCGTGGTCATCTTCCTTCGGTCCCGAGTCTTTCGCGGAGCCTATTCTCTTTTTCAAAGGACACGACGATGAGCGACAAGGCGGCTACGGCCCAGACCAGGAGAGAGTTCCTCAAGAAGAGCGCAGCACTGGGGACGGGTGCGGCCGTCGGTGTCGCTCCCGGCCGACTGGGCGCGCGTCGGCTCGAGGGGCAGGCGCAGGACGAGTGGGACCGGGAGACCGACGTCGTCGTAGTGGGAGCCGGTGCTGGTGGGATGGCCGCCGCGATCGCGGCCCGGGACGCGGGGGCGGAGGTGATCCTGATCGAGCAGAACTTCGATATCGGCGGACGGGCGATCCTGAGTGGCGGTGCCTGCTACCTCGGGGGAGGGACGTCGTATCAGAAGGAGTACGGGATCGACGACTCCCCGGAGAAGGTCTTCTTCGACTGGACGCTGATGGATCAGCCGAGGAATCGTTATAACGATCGCGAGATCGTATGGAAGTACGTCGAGAATGCGATCGCGACCTTCGATTTCCTGACGGAGAACGGAGTGGAGTGGAATCCGCCCGGGCTCCCGAGCCGAAACGACTCGGTCTTCCGGAGGCCGGCGCCTCGCCAGTGGCCCGTCGAGAGCGAAGTCATCGTGCCCACCCAGCGGGGCTCGGGCCTCATGCGGCCGCTTGAGAAGAGCGCGCGGACGAAGGGGGTCGAGATCATCCTTCAGCACCGGATGACCTCCTTCGTCCGGGAAGAGCCGACGTCGGGCCGGGTCCTCGGCCTCACGGCGGCGGGGGTGGATGAGTGGTACGAGCCGACGGGGGAGACGCTCTCGATCCGCGCGCGAAACGGGGTGATTTTCGCCACCGGCGGTCACTCGAACAACATCCACTTTCGCCGGATCTTCGATCCGAGATTGACGGAGGAATACCAGGTTCACGGCGACGGGTGGAGCCCCCAGAACGCGGACGGCGAGCTCGCGGCGATGGCGATCGGGGCCTCGCTCTGGGGCGCGGCCAACCAGACGAACGAAGCGGATGCACAGCTCTCGAAGGGCCGCCTCGCCGTCCGCTCCAACTACCACGGCCTTGCCTTCACGCCGGACGCCCCGAACTTCTTCCGGGAGAAGGCCACGGGCCTCCTGGTACGGGACTGGCAGAACGTGGTCCTGGTGAAGGAGAACGGGCTCCGCTTCCACGACGAGACCGCGGGAATCCGGGACTACGAGTACTTCTTCTCGGCGATGCAGTGGACCGGGGATCCGAACAAGCTGAATGGCGGAGGTCCGATCTGGGCGATCTTCGATGCCGATGGCGCCGAGCGGGAAGGGTGGACGGTGGAGCCGCCGTACGTCGATCCGGACGGGTACTTCTATCGCGCGGATACGATCGAGGAGCTCGCCACGAGCATCGACAACAAGTACCAGTGGCGCCCCATGCCTCCCGACGGCCTCCGGGGCACGGTCGAGAGGTACAACTCCTTCGTCGACTCCGGCGCGGGCGACGTCGACTTCCGGAAGCCGAGGCCGCTCTACAAGATCCAGCGCCCGCCCTTCTACGCCGCGTGGGCGACTCCGTGCGTACACGACACGTACGCGGGCGTCCGCATCAATACGGACGCGCAGGTCCTCGATACCGGGGGAGAGGTGATCCCGGGGCTCTATGCGGCGGGTGAGTCGGCGGGCGGGTTCGGCCAGCACGGGCTCGGGAGGTCGTTCGTCTTCGGGCGGCTCGCCGGGATCCACGCGGCGCACGATGGCGGGCACGGCTGAGGACGAGGAGCAGGACGAGAGCACGCACCGACTCAGGCTGGAGGCGACCGCGTGGTTTCCGGAGCGAGTGCCGGCGGGTCGCGCGCTACAAGTTGAGATCCGGGCCGAGTGCAACCGGGGGTGCGACCTGACGGGTGGAGCCGTGACGGTCCTCGGGGCGGGCGGCGCGGTCGCGGAGCCGGTGCTCGCCCCTAGCGGCGCGGGTGCCTTCGAGACCGGCCGCTTCTCGGTTCGCGCCCCGAGCGAACTCGGGTCCCAGCGCTTCAATGTCACGCTACAGGGCCCCGAGGGGGGTGGCGAAGCACACGTCGCGAGTGAAGATCTATCGCCCTTCGTGACCGAGGCGCACACGACGAGCGTAGCGGTGTGGGACGTCCCCTCGCCGGTCGTGACGGGGGAGGTGGTACCGGTCAAGATCGGGGTCAAGTGCGCGGAGGGGTGCGACCTTCATGGCGCCCGCGTAGAGGTCACCGCCGCCTCGGGCGAGACGCTCACCGGGCGGGAGCTCCGAGAAGGGATCTGGGGGGGATCGAAGGCCCTCTACTGGACCCAGGTCGAGGTGACGGCACCGGATGAGGAGGGGCGAGCCTCGTGGGAGGCCCGTGTCCCTCCCATGAGACTCGGGACGGGCCTACTCCCCCATGCACCCTCCGGAGCCGCCTTCGGCACCATGGTGGCCAGCCCCCCGGGCCATCAGCTCACGGTCGACGTCTTCGAGGGGAGCGCGGGGCGTCCGGTCCCCGAGGCGGCGGTCAGCCTCGGCATCTACCGCGGCCAGACCGACGAGACGGGCCGGGCCACGCTCGCGGTCGGAGCGGGCACGTACGAACTCATCGTCTGGAAGGCTGGCTTCAACGCGCCCTCAACGCTCCTCGCCGTCTCCGACGATCTCACGCTCCGCGTCGAGGCTGAGCGCCTCCCGGATACCTCCGAGTGGGAGGACGACTAGCGTTACCGGTTGTCCAGGTACTCCCGTGCGCCCATTTCGTCGAGGAGCGGGACGACCTTGTCCGGATCGAGCCGTATCATGACGTAGGTGATGTGGTCATCGATCCGCGTGAATTGGTGGCCCGTGCCCGCCGGGATCACCAGGACGTCCCCGGCCTCCAATTCGACCGTCTGGCCCCCTCGAATGGCCTGGGCGTTGTGCCCGGGGCCGTTCAGGTACTGGACGGCCCGGTTCGTCGCCGGCCTCGGCACGGAACTCACGAGTTCGGGACCCGTCACATTCGTTCCGCTCCCGCTGATCACGTAGTAGACCTCCGTTACGAGGCTGTGCTCGGCGACGCCGCCCGGCTCCTCGAGCCTCCCGCGATGGGCGATCGCGATCTGGACGTTCGACTTCCCGATATCGAGGGACCGAACCTGCTGATCCACCTGGGGGATCTCGAGGAACTCCTCGATCTCCCCGCCCGGCACGTAGGTGGCCGAGCACATGTTGCACGAGGGAGGAAATTCGGGAGCCTCCTGCGCGACCGCGGTGAGCGGGGCGGCGGGGAGGAGGAGGGCGGTGAGGATAAAGTGGGGTTCCAGGGTATTTCGCATGACGAACTCCGGAAAACGGTTGGTGGCGAAGCCGGATCGGCGCTGGCCCGGGCATCCGCCGGAGCGCCCCCCCGGGCTCGGGGGTGGACCCGGCGCTAGCGTTGGCCGGCCGCGGCGGACTCGAGAAAGCTCCGGATCGACGGGAATCCTGCGCGGTCGGTGGCGGTGCCGCCCTCGAGGTCGACCACCCCGACATCGACACCGAGCTCGACTGCGATCCTGACCGCTTCGAGAGCTTTCGCCTCGAGCTCGAGGGGATCCTCCATCGGCAGGAAGGCCCGCATCCGGCGAGATCCCCCCATCCCGACGGTAGCCATGAGCGTGGTGGTCTGCTCGACGGTGCCCGTGGCTCCGAAGGTCCCGGCGGACGCGACGTATTCCGCACGGTGCACGAAGTGCGGATCGGCCCCCGCATCCGCCAGGCGACGCATGATCCGGGGCTCGCTGAAGCGTGCCGCGAGCCAGAAGGGCGTGGCTCCGACGAGGGCGGGGTGGATGTGCCAGTCGCGCGAGGCTCTTCGCGTGGGTGTCCAGTTCTCGATCCGGGCATTCGGATCTGCCCCGTGCTCAAGCAGGATTCTCACGAGATCCTCGTCCCGCCTCAGAGTCGCGAGGTGAAGGGCGGAGAACCCCGCCTTCGCGATGTTCGGATCCGCCCCGCTGTCGAGGAGGTATGCCGCAAGCTCCATGTAGCCCGAATGGGCCGCGTATACCGTCGGCGTCACGCCCCAGGCGTCCGTCGCGTCCAGGTCGGAGCCTGCCTCCACGAGGAGCCTCGCGGACTTGAGGTCTCCGACACGGGCCGCGAAGAGGAGGGCCGTGTTCGCCCCGTGGGGGACCATCTGCTGGTTCCCCGGCGCCGAGTGCGGCGGGATGGCCATCAGCTGGCTCCAGCTCTCCGAGCGGGCGTGAACGTCCGCGCCGTGCTCAATGAGGAGATGGACAGCCTCCGGGTGCCCCTGGGCCGCCGCCCACATAAGGGCGGTCTGGCCCCTTGCGCCCGCGGCGTTCGGATCCGCGCCCGCGTCGAGGAGCATCCCGACGACCTCGGGGTTCCCGGTCCGCGTAGCCGTCATGAGTACGCTCTCCCCCCCAAGGAGCGCCGTGTTCACGTTCGCTCCCGCCCTGAGGAGCCTCTCGACCATGGCCGCGCTCCCATTCAGGCTCGCGTTCCAGAGCGGAGTCGCGTCGAGGTCGTTCGCGGCATTCGGAATCGCGCCTGCCTCGAGGAGGATCCCGGCCGCTTCTTTGTCATCGTGGTAGGCGGCCCAGTGGAGCGCCGTCGCACCGTCGGCCGCCGTTACGTTCGGGCCCGCCCCCGCGTCTAGGAGCGACCGAACGGTCGCCCAGTCAGACGCCCTCGCCGCCTCGAGGAGCGCATCCGGCTCCTGCGCCGCAAGCGCGCCGGCGCCGAGCAGGGGGGAGAGGGCGAGGAGGAGGGCGTAGCGAAGCGCCACGCGTCCCCGCGGCGGTGTGGAGTGGAGGCCGCGCACCCTTCAAATCCCCGAGAGGGTGTCGAGCGGGAGCGGCCCCGTGCTCGCGCCGATCTTCTCCACCGGCACGCCCATCTTGTCCATCAGGGTGACGAGGAGGTTGGCCATCCCGGGCTCGTCCGAGTAGCTCAGGTGCCGCCCGGTCTGCAGCCGACCCCCGCCCCCGCCCATGACGAGGAGCGGGAGGCTCCGCCCCGAGTGCCGCGTGCTGTTCGAGATTCCGGATCCGTAGAGGATCGTCATGTTGTCGAGGAGCGACCCGTCCACGTCCGGCGTCGCATCCAGCTTCGCCAGGTAGCGGGAGAAAAGCTCCGTGTGATACCGGTTGATCCGGGACATCCGCGCCACCAGCTCGGGCTGGTCGTTGTGGTGCGAGAGTGGGTGGTGCGCGTCCGGCACGTCGATCTGTGGATAGGGGCGGGCGCTCTGTTCCTTTCCGAGCATGAAGGTGACGACGCGGGTGAGGTCGGTCTGGAGTGCGAGGAGCTGAAGATCCAGCATCAGCTCCAGATGGTCCTCGAAGTCCTGCGGGACGCCCTCGGGCTGCTCGAGCGTCGGGAGCTCGATATCGATCTGCTCCTCCGCCATCCGGATCCGGCGCTCCACGTCGCGAATCGCCTCCGTGTACTGCTCTACCTTGAGGCGGTCCTGCGCGCCGATGCGGCGGTTCAGCTCCGCAAGCTTGTCGGTGACCGAGTCCAGGATGCTCCGTTGCTGCCGCAGCCGCGCCTCGCGGGCGGAGCGCTGTGTGGAGCCCGCGTCTCCGAAGAGGCGCTCGAAGACCGCGCGGGGATTGTACTCGGTCGGAAGCGGCTGGGTCGGGCCCCGCCAGGAGAGCGTATGGGTATAGACGCAGCTCAGGTTGCTGCTGCACGCCCCTGCATTCGCCGGGGCGTCCATCGAGAGCTCCAGGCTGGCGAGCTGCGTATCGCGGGCGAACTCTCGGGCGAGGAGCTGGTCCATGGAGACGTCGGCGATGATCTCCGTTTCCGTCCGCCCTCCCTGCGGGATCCCCGTCAGGAAGGAGCCGGATGCGCCCGCATGAATCTGCACCCAGTTCGCATTGATCCCGGAGAGGACGAGCATACGGTCCTTGAACGGGGTGAGGGGCTCGAGCACCGGGGAGAGCGCGAAGTCGGTACCGAGGCCCTTCGGCGACCAGTACTCCATCGCCATCCCGTTCGGGACGTAGAACGTCTGGAAGCGCTGGACCGGTTCGGCGAGCGCCCGGGCCCGGCCAAAGGCCGGGAACATCGCGTCGAGCAGGGGAAGGGCGACGCTCGCCCCGAGTCCCTTCAGGACGGTCCGCCGCGAGAGTGCTTTCCCGGTGAAGATCATCGTCATGTTCGTTCTCCCAAGAGGTGCTCTCAGCCTCAGATGGCCTCCGCCCTGCGCCGGAGGAAGGCCGGGCTCGTCGCGATCCCCAGGACGATCGAGGACCAGCGGTAGTCGTTCTCCTCGGCACGGCGAACGATCCGGCGTACCGTCGGTTGGTCAAAGTACTCGAGTGGACGCCCGAGCGCATACGACATGAGCTTTTCGGTGACGGTCCTGACGAACTGCGCGTCGTACTCGAGTAGGAAGTCTCTCAGCGCTGCGACCCCGCCGAGCTCCGTACCGCTCGGCCACGTTCCGCGGGTGTCGACGGGACCGCCCCACTCGTCCGTGTCCCGCCACGCGCCGACCGCGTCGAAGTTCTCGAGCGCGAAGCCCAGCGGATCGATGATCGTATGGCAGCTCGCGCAGAGCGGGTCTTCCCGGTGCCTCTCGAGCCGTTCCCGAATGCCGAGCTGAGAGACGTCGGCTCCCTGATCGAGGCTCGTGTCCACGTTGGCGGGCGGCGGTGGCGGGTTCGCTCCGAGGATGTTGTCGAGGAGCCATTTCCCCCGGAGGACGGGCGACGTGCGGTCCGGATAGGCGGTGATCGCCATGAGGCCGCCGTGGCCCAGGAGCCCGCCGCGCTCTTCGGGGTTCGGGAGCGTGACCCGCCGGGGCCGGCTTCCGTATACCCCAGGGATCCCGTAGAACCGGGCGAGCCGCTCGTTCGCGAAGGTGTAGTCGGCGACGAGGAGCTCGAGCACGCTCAGGTCTTCCCGGATCGAGTTCCCGAAGAATAGTTCCGTCTCCTGGCGGAAGGCCTCGACGAGGCTGTCGTCGAAGTCCGGGTACTTGACAGGATCGGCGAGCTTCTCCGGAAGGAGGCGGAGGTTCAGCCACTGGGAGGCGAAGCCGCCGACGAGGGCGTCGGCGGCTCGCGGGTCGGCGAGCATCCGAAGCACCTGCTCCTCGTAGATGGCGGGCTCGCTGAGTCGCCCCTCTTCGGCGAGCCGGAGGAGTTCCTCGTCCGGAATCGAGCTCCAGAGGAAGAAGGAGAGGCGCGACGCGACCTCCAGATCGTCGAGCTCGTACACCCCCCCGGGTCCTGTTTCCTCCGGCTCGCTGTAGATCCGGAAGAGAAACTCCGGATCGACGAGGATTCTCTCGAGTGCGAGCTGGATCCCGGCATCGAAGATACCGCCGAGGAGGCGGCCCTCGTCGAAGAACTGGAGGAGGACTTCCACGTCCGAGTCACGGATCGGGCGACGGTACGCCCTTCGGGCCATCCGGGAGAGGATCTCGGCGGCGCACGCCTCTTCGCTCTCTCCCGGCACCGGTCGGCAGGTGAAGATCGCCCGGCGGCTCGGCGTCTCGGCGGCCGCTCCCGTGATCTCGTAGGGCCCCCCAATCTGGACGGACGCGACGCTCGCGATGTCCATGTATATCTGGTCGTTCGTGAGCACCCGGCCACGCTGCTTTGGCTGGGGAAGCCCCTCCGGCTCCCACTGTTCCCGGACGAAGTAGGTGCCAACGAGGTGTGGTCCCGCTTCGACCCGGATACGCGCCTCCAGGTGCGCATCCCCGGTGAGCTGCATGTACTCTTCCCACTCGGGGGCGCCGAAGGAGCCGGGCTCGCCGGAGCCGGCATAGCTTGCCGCTGCAGGTCGGTAGTCGAGCCCCTCCCCGCCAACCGTGAAGCGTTCGACGAGGGTGCCGTCGAGGCGCAGGTCGAGTTGCTGCGGCCACCCCATCCCCATCAGGTAGTCCTGGTACTGCCGTCTGAGGAGGATCTTGATGAGGTACTCGCCATCGGAGGGGAAGTGGTGGCGGACGGCGGCGCCCCCCCGGGACCCGAACGGGAGATCCTCGCTCTGCCGCTGATCCTGAACGATGTGGAGCGGGACCTCGAATGTCTCGACGCCCGGGGAGCCCGGGGGCAGTCCGACGGCGAGGCGGGTCAGCTGGCGCGCCACGGACATGTAGCGCTCCATGTGAGTGGTCGTGATGGAGAGGGCGTCGGCAAAGTTGTCGAAGCTCCCGTCCGCCGTCTCGTCTCCGGGGAGGAGCGGGCGGACGTCCACGTCGAGGCCGAGGAGCTCGTTTACGGCGTTGTTGTATTCGAAACGATTCAGGCGGTGGACCGGGCTCGTCGTACCCGGATCCGCCTCTCCCGCGAGGGTGGCCCGGTCGATCTCCGTCTCGAGCCATTCGGCTACGAAGTCGTAGCTGGCCTGGTCGGGTCTCGGTACACCGCCGGGGGGCATCGTACCCGTCCTGAGCTTTCGGACCACATCCTCCCAACGTTCCGGGGCGGAGGCGGGATTCTCGACGTCGAGGAGGTCCAAGGCGAGGCCGGCGGTCATCACCGTCTCGCTGTGGCATACGACGCAGTAGGTGTCGAGGACCTCCCGGACCCGTTCCGGGTTCGAGGGTGGAGTGGGGCGATGCGGAGTCTCGACGGGGCGAGGGGCATGCGGGAGCGCTGCCGGGTCGCCGTTCGCCGGCTGGGCGCCGTGGGCCCCGAAGAGAGCGACCCCGACCCCGCCGGCCAGCGCGAGCATGGCGACGGCGTGGCCGGATCGCCGGCCCCGATGCCCGGAAGAGATCCCCTGTCGTGTCCTTGTCGATTCCATACGTCTTCCCCGAGCCGGGTCGCAAGGGCGGGGTCGGCTCTCAGATCAGTCGTGGTCGCGCGCGTGCGACTCGATCCGCTTCACCTCCTCCCTCGCGTGATCCTTCCGAAGTGCGCGGTTCCGGCTCCGGATGTCCGCCTTAGCCCGATTGCGCGTATGCTCGGAGCTGACGGACGACAGCGACAACTGCTTCGCGAGCTCCCGACTTCCGCACGACGGGCAACTCAGCGCCGCGGAAGCTTTCCGCACGAAGTGCTCGAACCCGTGATCGCACTCGGTGCAGCGGTACTCGAAGATCGGCACGGGCCGGCCCGTCCGTCAGCGCAGGTCCACCATGATCGCGCCCCCGATGTGCCCGGTCCCGAAGCGCGTCGTGGCGTCGGCCGGGCTCACGTAGCGCATATGCATGACGTCGTTCACATGCACGCCGTAGAGCGCGTCGGGGGGCCCGAACTGCACCTCATTGACGTACACGACCGCGATCGTGGACTCTGGGGCCGTGAAGGAGGCCTGACCCCTCGGCCGAAGCCACCGGGGCCTCAGCTGCCGGACCGCGTCGTAGAGGTTCTCGGCCGTCGACTCCCTGACCTCCTCCCCGGTCAGCTCGTCCCCACTGGATCTCAAGGGTCTGTTCGCACCCTCCCCCGTGGCGACCGTGCACCCGGCCCCCAGCGTCACGAGGACGAGCGCCGCGAGGACGAAGCTCCTCTCCCGAAGCCTGTGACCGGCTCTCACCGTCAACATGTTGCCTCCCTGTCAGACCGGAGTTCCCCACCGAGGAGGGACGCCTCCCCCTACGGGCCCGGCGGGTACCAGTCGTGTACCCGAACCTCGATATCCGGTTCATTAGCGAGCGCCTCGACGAAGACGTCGATCGGTTGCTCGCGGTAGTGGTACGGATAGACGACCGCAGGCCGGATGAGCTTCACGCACTCGGCCGCTGCGAGCGGCACCATCCTCCCGTGCGGAAGGTTGAGCGGCATGAAGGCAATGTCGATGTCCTCGATCGTCTGGATCTCCGGCACGCACTCGGTGACCCCGGATAGGTAGACGCGCGTATCGCCGAGCGTCAGGATGTAGCCGTTGCCCTCGCCCTGAGCGTGGAAGGGCTCTCCCGGGAGGAGGTCGTACATCGCCACGGCCTCGATCTTGATGCCCGCGAGCGTCAGCCGGTCCCCGTTGTCCATGACGGTAGCATCTGGCACCTGAAGGAGGCGCTCGCGCGACCCCTCGTCCCTCGCCTCCTCGGGCCGGTCCGAGAGCACCACCGGGGCACCAGGCTTCCGCAGCTGTGCGATGAGCTCAGGGTCTAGGTGGTCCGCGGGACTATCTGTAACGAGGATCAGGTCTGCAGGCAGCGCGTTCGAGTAGTCGCCCCGACCAAACGGATCCACATGGATCACCGTGCCCTCGTACTCGAGCTGTACACTGGCTCCGACGAACGGCGTAATGCCGATCTCTGAGCTCCCACCGGACTCGCCCGTCGCGCACGACGCGGCTGTGATTGCGAGGAAAGCGCCTACAGGCGCTACGGTCAGAAGTCTCTCCCTTTTCATCGAATGCTCCTCCTGCGATCCTATGGGAGTCGTAGGGCGACGAGGGATCCCGGTAGCCCCACTCCCGAGACGGCGGTCACGATGTATTGAACCCCTTCGTGCATATATGTCATGGGAGCCGTGTCCGTGGTCGCTGGCAACTCCACGGTCCCGACCCTTTCTCCGGTTCTCTTATCCACTGCGTGAAAACGAGGAAGGCCGCCGCGTCCTTCGCCGTACATCAGTAGGCTTCCCGTAACCATCGCAGTGGCATGGCTGGGCTGGCCCGTGTTGGGAAGATCCACCCCCTGCAGGAGTGGGTGGTTCGCGATGCGCTCGGGCGTGTCGCCGTTCGGGATCCACCAGAGGATTTCGCCCGTGTTCATGTCGATCGCGGTAATGCGGCCGTAAGGGGGCTTGTAGAAGGGAATTCCGTCGATGCTTCCGACGCCGCCAGCAACGGGCGCGTGCGTCCACTCCACGGGCGTGATCCCCGACTGCCCCGTCAGCTGGCTGTCCCGCTCCACACCCGGAATCAGGGTGAATCCGCTACACGACTTCACGGAAGCGGTGTAGATGATTCCCGTCTCGGGGTCTGCCACCGTGCCGCCCGGGATGTTGGTTCCGCCCCCGGCGGAGGGGCAGAAGAGCGCTCCCTTCTTTCCTTCCGCATTCATGGCGTGGAGGGGAGGCGTGTACAGGGACGGTCCGTATTGCCACTCTGACACGATCTCCAGCGCCCTACGGCGGATCTCCGGCGTGAAGTCTGCCAGGTCGTCCTCCGTCAGGCCATGCATCTCGTAGTTGGGCGGCCGGGTCGGGTGCGGCTGGGTAGGTGACGTCTGCTCCGTGGGCACGCGCGACTGGGGCACCGGCCGCTCCTCGATCGGCCAGATGGCCTCACCGGTCACCCGGTTGAAGGCGTAGATGAAGGCCTGCTTCGAGCTCTGGACGAGTGCCGGGATCTCCTCGCCGTCTACGGTCACGTCGACGAGTTGAGGTGGCTGTGGGAAATCTCGGTCCCATATGTCGTGGTGGATCGCCTGGAAGTGCCAGATCCGCTCACCGGTCTCGACGTCGATCGCGACGACGCTGTTTCCGAAGAGGTTGTCGCCTGGGCGGTGTCCACCGAAGTAGTCGTTCGTTGGCGCGTCCGTCGTTATATATGCGATCCCGTTCTCGAGGTCGGCCGAGAGGGGGGGCCATGTATTGGCGTTGCCGCTCCACTCCCACGCATCGTTCTCCCACGTGTCGTGGCCGAACTCGCCCGGCTGCGGGATCACATTGAATTTCCAGAGATGCTCTCCCGTTCGCGCATCGTAGGCAAGCACGTCTCCCGGGATGTTCTCCCGCCGCGGGTCCAGCCGACCTGTCAGGTTCGAGTTTCCGACGACGACGACGCCGTTGACTAGGATCGGCGGCGAGGTGTTCGTGATGTACCCGATCTCGGCCGGGATCCCCGTCTCCGCGTCGTAGGGGTGGCCGAGATCGGCAAGCATGTCGACCGTGCCGTACTCCCCGAATCCCTCCACCGGGACCGGCGCGCCGAACCCCTCGAGGGGAAGCCCCGTCTCGGCGTCGAGAGCGTGAAGGAAGAAGGCCGGGGTCACGAGGTATATGACGCCGCGTCCGTCGATCTCCGCGTAGGCGACCCCCTTCCCGTGACTCTGCCTCGAGGAGCGCTCCCAGCGCGTCGTGTGGGGCTCGCGGAAGGTCCAGAGCGTCTCGCCCGTCGCGGGATCGATCGCGGCGGCGGTCCGGCTCCGGCCGGCGACGCCGTAGAGCCTCCCGTTCGCATAGATCGGCGTCGTGCGGAGGATGAAGTCGACGCTGGGCCCGAAGTTGTCTCCGCGCCAGATCCAGGCGACCTCCAGGTCGTTGAAGTTGGATGCGTCGATCTGGGTCAGGGGAGAGTAGCGCGTGCTCCCCGCGTCCGCTCCCCAGAATCGCCATTCTCCGTACGGATTGCCGGGTGCCTGCGCGGCGGCCGAGCCGCCGGAGGCCAGGGTGCAGGCAATCGCGGCGAAGAGAGCGGGGCTCACGGGCGACATGTTCCGACTTTTCACTGTGTCCTCTGGGTTGAATGAAGGAGGCCCTGTCGTGACCGGACTCTACCCTCGCGGGTTCATCGCTCAGGGTATCATTCTACGGACTATGGGACGTCTTGGCCAAATGCACTTGGGGCCCCGCGCGGACTGCGCGGGGCCCCAAGTGGCGTCCTACCTGTGAGGTTCTCTCAGCATGTGCTGGTGACGTTGGGATTCGACGCGACCTCGAGGAAGGAGATGGGGAGGAGCCCGCCCTGCCCGAGGATAGACCCGAACTCGCTCTGCAGCTCCCACTCCTCGTTCCAGCGGATCTTGTCCCCACCGCGCGTTCCCTGTCCGAAGAGCTCCCTCCGCCGCTCCTCGCGCACGGCTTCCATGATCTCCGCGCCGGAGGCTCCGGCGAGGTAATCCGCCGTAGGCAGCGGCCAAGCGCTCGCATCGATATTCGGATGGAGTCCCGCCGGGTTTGTCCTGAGCACGTTGATGATATCCACGGCCTCCTGTCCGCCGAGGGCCTCGGCCTTCATCAGCTGCGCCTCACGCCAGGTTGCGAAGGGGATCGCGTCGTCGTTGTCCCTGTACTTGTTTTGCTCGCGCAGGAGGAGCCTTCCTTCCCGATTGTCCAACAATGGTTTGCCGTCCGATCCAAACACAAAATTGACCATGATCCGGGGGTCGTCGGTACCGCCGCCCTTGTCCAGCCAGGTGGCTCTCCCGTCGTCGGAGATCGTCATCTGCGACTCGCCGGGGACCCCGTAGTACCGGTGCGGCATGAGGCTCTGGTCCTGGATATTGCGCCTGGAGACTTTGTTTCTGCGCCTATCCGGGGTGTTGCTATAGGTGGCGTGAAACTGGAAGCCCTCCGGCACGAGATCCGCGTCGGCGACGACCTGGGACATGTTGCCGAGATTCAGGTTGGCCCGGGCCCGCCCGACGTAGGCGGCGTTGCGCACATCGGCGGTTCCGCCGCTGATGGCTTCGTTGAAGAGTTCGATGGCCCGCTGCCAGGCCTCTTCGCGGGTTCCGAGGGGCCCGCCCTCGGGATACTGGACGGGATCCAGGACGACGACGCCGCAGTGGTACTCACCCATGATCTGCTCGGCGTACCCCTGGTAGAGGGAGACGCCCGCCAGCAGCTCGGTGGCGTTCGGGACGGCCCCGGACTCATAGCCCGCAAAAAAGTCCTTGGTACGCACCGCCTGGAGCCGCGGCGTCATCATGGGACCATAGATCGGTCCGGTGCCGGAGGAGCACGGGTCCGCATACACGTCGATCAGCTGGGCCCTCAGCTCCATGAGGGCGTTGGGCCTGGACGAGCTCGCGTTCAGGAACTCGCTGTACCAGAGCCCGCCATACCAGATATAGTCGACGAGCCCGCATTCGAAGTCCGCCTGGACGCTGAGGGTGAGCGTCGACGCAAGGGCGGGGTCCGTCAGGTCCGGCTCGGTGACGTCGCCGGGAAGATCCACTTGCAGGATCTCGTCGAAGTCGCACGCGCCGAGAGCGAGCGTGAGGATGGGTGCGACCGCGAGAGCCGGCCACATCGCCCGGCTGCGGCCGCGCCCTCTAGTGTTTTTCCTGCTGAATCTCATTTTTCGACCTCCCAAGAGGTTCGTCAGTTAGCGGCCTGCAGCCGGGAGCCTGTGCTCCCGGCTGCAGGCGCAGAGTCGGATTCGCTCAGAACGTCACGTTCAGTCGCAGCGAGTAGGAGCTCAGCGGCGGCCAGTCGCCCCCGGACTCGTTCCCGAAGTCGTAGCCCGGCCGGCTCATCTCGGGGTCGGTCACGATCTCGCACCGGTCCGGCCCGTAGTCCCTTCCGTCGATGCCGTTGCACCAGTCTCCGGCGCGCTGCTGCTGGAACCAGATTCTCCACAGATTCCGCCCGCCGACCGTCACGCTTGCCCGCGAAGCGCCGACGCGGTCCACGACCGACTCCGGCAGGGTGTAGCTCAGCGAGAGCTCGCGCAGCTTCGCGATTCCCGCCTTGTGGAACGAGAGTCCGTTCCGGGTGATCTGGCGGTACGCCTGCCCGATCGCGTTATCCTGCAGGTAACGGAGCTGGGAGGTCGGGAAGCTCGTGGACCGGGCGCCCAGGTAGTCGGAACCCTGCCAGTGACCGCCCAGGGCGTCGACCATGGCCGTCAACCGCAAGTCGTCGAAGATCGTCAGGGTGTTCGTGACGTTCAGAAGCCAGGTGGGCTCGGTCCGCCCCCAGACCACGCGGGGCGCGTTATCGCAGTCCATTTGGGCTCCGCCGGGCTCGAGTCCGCCCCAGCCCTTCTCGGCCAGCTCTGCCTGCGTGTACGGACCCGGGTTCCCCGTGCCGGCATCGCACATGATGTTGGTGACCTGGCCGTTCACGCCGTTCACGAACTCGGCGTGGACCACGCGCTTGTCGGAAAGCGCGGAGATCCCGAATCCCTCGTAGTGCCCCATCGTCCGGCCGACCTGGATCCTCTCGATCCCGCCCATGTCGATGATCTCGTTGGCGAGCGAGGTGAACGAGACACCGATATCCCACGAAAGCGGGTCGGACTGGAAGGCCAGCACGTTCAGGTATGTCTCCGTCCCCCACGCCTTCACCTCACCTACGTTCACGAGCTGAAGTCCGCCCGCGAAGTCCCCGGCCTGGCTCGGCCAGATCGACGGCGACACGGTCTTTGACACGATCGCGTCCTTCGTGACCCGGTTGAACCAGGTGAAGTTGGCGGAGATCCGCCCATCGAAGAACTCGGCGTCGAAGCCCAGTTCGAGTTCCTCGCCTCGCTCGGGCCCCAGATCGGGATTCCCGAAGGATCGTCCGCGGGGCCTCAGGACGGGTTGTCCACCCGGGCCCGTGTCGGGCGTGAAGAGCCGCGTCGCCGCGAAGGCGTCGGGCTGCTGTCCGGCTGCACCCCATGCCGCCCGCGCCCGGAACTGGCTCACCCAGTCTATGTTCCAGAACCCCTCCTCGTGCATGACCCAGGTACCGCTGACCTTCGGATAGGTGGCCCCACCGAAGTCCGCTCCGAACGCGCTGTTGTCGTCCCTGCGGACGGCAAGGGTGAGGAAGAGCCGGTTGTCCCAGTCGAACTGGTTCTGCACGTAGAAGCCGAGGGTCGTGTTTTCCACGAAGGTCTCGTGGGCGGTCTCCTCGGCCGCCGCGCCCACCGTCGACAGCGCGCTCACGGCGAATATCTCACCGGTGGCCCGGTACTGGAGGTCCTCCTCATGGTAGTACTGGACCCCGTAGGAGGTGGCGGATCCGAGGAGGCCGTCCATGAAGCGGAAGGTGGCGGTTCCCGAGAAGTCGAAGGTGGAGACGGGAACCTCCCTCGCCCTGACGTCCTTCTGGCCGAATTTCCCGTCTCGACCCATGTGCGGGTAGTCCGGACCCTGCCGCTTGTCCAGCTCGTCGAACCGCTCGTGGATCTGGTCGACCCCGAAGACCATGCGATGAGCCAGCCAGTCGGTGGCATCGTGCCGGACCTCGAGGCTCCAGGTGCTCCGGCGGTTCGTGAAGCGCTCGATCCGCTTGTCGCTGTAGTAGGCCTCGGGCGGGGTCCGGAACCCCCGGAACGGGTGATCGTTGAAGATGCCGCCGAGCCTGCCGCCCCAGGCGAAATTGCTGCCCCAGAAGCCCTGCGGCGGCTCCCGCAGACTCAGGACGTAGCCGCCGTTCAGCGTGAAGGTGAGGCTCTCGCTGGCCGTGACCTGGAGGGAGGTGCGAACCGTGTTCCGCGTATCGGAGTTCCACCTCACCACACCGTCCTGGTCGGTCCGGCTGATAGAGGCCGAGTAGCGGAGCAGATCCGTCCCGCCCCGGACCGCGACGTTATACCTCTGGGTGAGCCCGTGGATGAAGAGCTTCGGCTCGCAGTGCTCGTAGGGTGCCCTACCGCAGCGTTCCTCGTTGATCTTCGCCAGATTCGTGTTGACCAGCTGGTCCACGCTGTCACAGGGCTCGCTTGTGCACAGCGCGGGATCGGGGATCCACCCCCTCGTGATCATGTGGTCGGGCATATACAGCGCTCCGGTCTCCGCGGTGAAGTCGAAGACCGGCGCACCTACCTGTCCCCGCTTGGTGATGATCTGAATCACCCCGTTCGCAGCCTCCGTTCCATACAGAGTCGCTGCGGCGGGGCCCTTGATCACCTCGATGCTCTCGATATCGGCTGGATTGATGTCATTCAACCTGGAGGCGGCAGAATAGCGTTGCACGAAGCCGCGGTCGCCGACCATGCGTACCCCATCCAGATAGACGATGGGATCGCCGGGGATCCCGATGCTCGCGTTGCCCCGGATCCGGATCTGGGCTCCGTCGCCCGCGCTGTTGGGCTGGCCGAGCAGCATCACGCCCGGGATCCGCCCCGTCAGGACATCCTCGACCGTCTGGACAGGGGCCTCGACCGCCAGCTCCGGGACGCCGACCCGCTCGACCAGGTTTCCGATGGCTCGTACCTGTGAGCCGCCGGCCGTCCCGGTGACCACGACGGCGTCCAGTGACAACGCCTCCGTCTGGAGCTCGAAATCGAGCTGCACGGTCTGGCCCCCGGCGATGGTTACCGTCTGATCGACCAGCCGGTAGCCGAGCCTCTGGACCGAGACGGTGTGCGTCCCCACCGGCACATTGTCGATCGTGTAGCTCCCATTCCCTTCGGAGAGGGAGCCTAGGTCGAGCTCCGAGATAAATACCTGCGCCGCGGCGACTGCCACTCCACTCTGGGCATCGCTAACCCGGCCCGTAATCACCTGGGCATGTGCCGTCAAAGCGGATGTGAGTACGATCGCAACGGCAAGGATTCCTGACTTCCGATAACGCATCTGGACCTCCAGGTAAAGCGGAACGGATGCTACTGACCCACTCGCAGGGCCCGAAACGAGTACTGTGCAACGCGGCCCGGCGCAACCTGCGTCGGGCCGGCTGTCCTAGGGGACCGGGTGCCGACCTGCTCGGTGTTCGATATCCGCGGTCCCGCCACCGCGATTCAGCCGCCGCCCGCGGTCGCGATTCCCAGCTCTCCGAGCACGCGCTCGCGCTCCGCGACCAGGTACTCGAACTGGCCATCGTCGAAGTAGCTGATTCCGATCCACATGTGCGACATCTCGTCGCCCGTGCGGCGGCCGTGCATCACCCAGGTATCCGGATCCGGATTCCACGGGTTGTTCTCCGTATTGTCGTACCACGCCGTCACGATCAACACCGTGCCCTTCGGGAGGAGGGGGGCCACATGGTCCTCGTAAAGGTACGTAATGTGCCACGACGGATGCCACCCGGCCTTCCCGAGGATCTCGACGCGCCCGTCCGGGAAGACGGCCTCGAGCGACTGACCGGTGCCAATGAGGTGCTCGTGCACGCGGAAGCTGTGGATCCGCGCGTTCGTCTGAAGAACGTGTATCCCTTGCGTGATCTGACGCGAGTTCGGCGGGATCACCATCTCCTGGTCGCGCGACCGGTACGAGCTGAAGCTCTGATCGCCGGCCGTCGCAAAGAGCGGCTCCTCACCCTCCGCGTAGAGCCAGAGCCCGACCTCTACCTGGTCGTCCGCGACGGCGGTGCCGACGGGGTAGTAGTGGAGGTTCCAGGAGAGCTGGTCCCCGGGTTGCACGAGCATCCCCGTGTTCTCGGGATAGATGTCATAGGGCTTGCCGATTCCGAAGTTGGAGAATCCGGCCCGTGTCTCCTCACCGTCCACCGTCCGACGGACTGAGGTATTCCCGTGGTGGGTGACCCGGCGGCCGAGTTCGGAGGGCTTCGTCTCGTTCGCCAGCACCCAGCGGGGGCCGTCGAGTCCCTCGATCGGGGTGATCGGGGTCCACCACTGGTCGAGTCCCTGCGCGGGGACGTCGAAGGGGTCGGAGCGAACGATGACGTCCGGCGGGCGTCCGAGGATCGACTCGAGCCTCCAGTCCCGCCCCGAGGGCCACTCGATCGGAGGCGGAGCGTCGGCCGGATCCCCCATGGGGGCGCCCGCGTCCACCCACGCGGCGATCGTCCCGATCTCCTCCTCGGTCAGCGAGACATCGTTCTTGAACTCCTGGATCCCGACGTTCCGGTCCACGTGCCAGGGCGGCATCTCGCGCGTCGACACCTTCTCGCGAATGACCGGTGCCCACGGCCGGACATCCTCGTAGCTGATCAGGGTCATCGGGCCGATCCCTTCCGGATTGTGGCATTCCTGGCAGCTCGCCTGCAGGATCGGAAGCACGTCGCTCGTGAACGTCACGTCCTGGGCCCGGGCTTCGTGGACAACGCCCAGCGCCATGAGGGCTGCCAGTCCGGCCAAGCCTAGACTTGCTGCACCTTTTCTCATCTCCCGACTCTCCTTGCAAAGAAGGACGAACGAATGGTCCTCACTCACTGCGTTACGGTCACATGAAGGTAGCCGTTGGTCCAGCAGCAATGCTGGACCAGGGACGCCAGATTCTCGATCGCGGTGACTCGGAGCACGTAGTCACCCGGCTCGCTGAACGTGGCGAGCGTCTGAAGCTGCACCTCCCCCTCCGGTGCGCTCTCTACCTCGAAGCGTTGCTGTGCGAAGGTCACCTCGCCCGGACCCTGATGGTGGTACCAGACGACAATGCTGCCCTCGCGCCCGAGGAGGTCGAGCCCCACTTCGAGCGGGAGCGACTCCCCGACCCTGACGGTGATGGGTCCGGCCTCCGGGCCGACCCGTCCCCGGGCCAGCGGGCTGTCGCCCACGCGCATGTTCGGAGAGACGGGCGAACTCGTCGCGCTCTCGATGTCGAGCATCTCGTAGGCCCCGGAGGCGAAGCTTGACTCCCCGGGGATCGTGAGCCCCTGGGCCTTCAGCGTCCAGGTGATCTGCCCGGCGTAGTCTCCAGGGACCGTGATGGTGAAGACGCTCTCGTGCCTGCGGTTTCGGCCGCGCTCCGAGGGCGCAGGCATGAAGTGCGTCGGCTGGGCCCCGTTGTACTCTTCCGGCTCAATGTAGTTGTCGGGCCCGATGGCGATGTTGAAGGTCTCCTCGGTGTTCAGGTTGAAGTAGCCGAAGCTGGCCGTCTTCGTGCCGTCCGGGTTCGGAAACCAGCCCTCGAAGTAGGGGATCAGCGGTTGACCACTGGGCACCACATTGGCGATCCGAAACTCGGAGAAGTCTACCTGGCCCTCGTTGCCCCACACCTCGATCTGCCCCGCGACCGGGGAAGGCCAGGGGAGGACCCCGAGCAGGCACACGAGCCTGACGGGACCGAGCTGCAGCTTCATCCACTCCACCTCCACGGGAAGATCCATCGCCCCACAAACCAATCCATGTAGTCGAATGGAGCCCGGTTTGTCAAGTACGTGACAGACCACGGCCGGGTGCATGCGACGGCGCCGAGAAGGGCGGATCGGCGGTGCCCTCCGCCCAGCGCGCCGAGTCGCCGATCTCCCGTCTCCCACCCGAGGTCCGCCTCACCCCGGGCCAAATAACATAAGGACCGCGAACCCCACGATGAACCCCACGCGGCCCCAAGAGAACCCCCGGCCCTGCACGGACGGGTCGCGGGTCCAGAGCATGATGACCCCGCACGTGGTGATGCTGGTGTACTGGATCGGGGTCGTGGCACCTTGGTACACCTCGACCGCCTCGATGTCATTGACCGAGAAGACGTTGTCGAGAAGGATCGGATTTGCGAGCCTCAGCCCGTCGAGCACTACGATCGGGATGCAGTTTCCGCGGAGTCTCACCTGGTCGTTCAGTCCGGCGGACCCAGGGACGACCCGCGCGCCCGGCATCTCCCGAAACACGTCCGAGACCCGCGCCGGGTTCAGCACGAGGAGCTCGTCCCTCGAGAGAAAGTCGCCGAGCCCCACCTCGCGGCGCTCGTAGAAGCCCACGGCCTCGAGCCGGGACTCGCGTCCCGCGACGGCGATGATGGGATCGAGCTCGTATTCGGGCCCGACCATCTCGGCCCGGAGATCGACGGGGCCCGCCTCCCGGAGCGTGAACGATCCCTCGAGCGCCGTGAAGGGCGGGGCTTCGATCGTGACCTCGTACTCCCCGAATGGGAGGAGGACCGAGCGGAACCGGCCGTTCTCATCGCTCGTCCCCGCCCAGTCGGGGTCTTCGGTCGCGGAGCCCTCCGCCCGGACTCGGATCGAAGCGGCTCGTATGGGGCGGCCGGAGCGCCGGTCCGCCACGGTGCCGCCGATCCGGCCGCCCGCCGCATCCTGGGCTTCGGAGGGCGGAGGCCATCCGAGTACCAGCACGAGGGCAAGGAGTGCCGCCGAGCCCTTCGAAAGGTGCGCGAGCATGCATCGCAACGTAAGGCCGGCCGATGAATCGGGACAATAGATCCGGGCGGAGGTCCGGCCAATCGAGTTTGCGGCCCCTCGCCCGCTCTGCTAGCGTGAGCGGACGACGAGCGGGCATCGGTGGTGCGATACCTTAATCTTCAGTGCGGGGGTGGACCGTGAAGCACTTCGCCACGAAATGGTGGATCGTCCTAGCCGGGGGAGTACTCCTGTTGTCCGGGTGTGTGGTGGAGGAGCAGTCGGCTCCGCCAGCTGCCGGGGCGTCGGGAGGGGGCGGCGGCGCGGAAGCCGTGCCGTATCCGGCCGCGCCGTACCTGTCCGAACTCGAGGAGCGCCTCCTCTTCGGCGAGATCTGGGAGCGTGGCGGCCTCTCGATCCGCGACCGGAGCCTCGTGACCCTTGCGGTCGTGCAGGCGCTCTACCGGACAGAGGAGCTCAGGGAGTACCTCGAACGGGCGCTCGATCACGGCGTGACCCGGGAAGAGATCGCCGAACTCTTCACCCACGTGACGATGTACGCGGGGTGGCCGACGGGCTCCAATGCATCGCGCGTGGCGATCGATGTGTACGGGCGGCTCGGAATCGAGTTTCCGCCGCCGCCGGAGCCCCTCGAGCTGGAGGTCGATCTACGCGGGCAACCGGCGGGCTACCCCGCGATTCCGTACCTTTCGGCCCTGACTCGAAGCGTCCTCTTTGACGAGAGCGACGGGGTGTGGTCGCGCCCGGTCTTGTCTCCCCGGGACCGGAGCATGATCACGATCGCCGTTGGCCAGGCACTCTACGCCTCCGACCAGCTGAGGGGCCACCTCGGCCGCGCTCTCAACAACGGGCTCACTCCGGCGGAGATCCGGGAGGTCATAACGCACGTGACGCTTTATGCCGGGTGGCCGACCGGTTCGAACGCGGCCCGGCTCGCCGCCGAGGTCTTCGAGGACCGAGGGATTCCGGTGGGCGGCTGAGGCATCCCTTGATGCGGGAGCTGGCGCTGAATCCTTGCCTCTGGAGCCTGCGGGCTGCCATGAAGGTAGCCCTCGTCTGGCTCGGTACGCCCCACGTTGGCCACGCACAGGTGCTGCCTGTGGAATCCCAGGCCTCGTTCACGGAAGCGCAGGCGGCGCTCGGCGCCGAGCTCTACGAGTCCTCCTGCGCGGAGTGCCACCTGCCGGGCTTGGAAGGGTCCTCGGAGGCCCCCGAGCTCGCGGGGCCGAGCTTTCGGATCCAGTGGGGCGGGCGCCCTGTGACCGAACTCCTCAACTACACCCGGCTCGCGATGCCGCCAGCCCAACAGGGCTCGATGAGTAATAATGAGTACGCGGCTGTCGTGGCGTACCTGATCGGGCAGAATGGCGCGGTCCCGTCGTCGGAGACTCTGACCCTCTCTTCGGTGGGAGTGGCTGTGGCGGGGAGCGCGGCGGCCATCGCTCGGGCGCCGGCGGGGGGCGAGCTGCTTCCAGCGCCGGGCCGGCTCGGTACAGCCCCCTCACCCGAGGGGGTCGGGCGACCTCCGGAGGTTGTTGGCAACCTGTACGAGACTCCGACCTCCAGAACCGAGATCTTCTCGGAAATCGAGGGATTCCGGCCAGTGTCCGAAGCGGAGCTCCGAAGCCCGCCGGCCAGCGAGTGGCTTCACTGGCGTGGGAACCCTTCTTCGTGGGGGTATAGCCCCCTCTCACAGTTCGACACGACGACGGTTCAGGATCTCCAGCTTGCATGGGTCTGGCAGATGGAGGTGGACGAGCTGCGGGGTTGGCAGGGTCCGCTGGTACGGGATGGCGTGCTGTTCCTCAGCAATCCCAGGAACGTGATTCAGGCGCTGGACGCAACGAGCGGAAGACTCCTCTGGGAGTATCGGCGGCAATTCCCCGAGGACGACAGCGGGATCAACCTTCGAACCCTCGCGATCTGGACGGACCTCGTCTTCGTCGCGACCCGGGACGCCTACTTGGTGGCGCTGGAGGCACGGACCGGGAGAGTTCGCTGGGAGGCCCGCCTCGCTGACTCGGCGCAGGGTTACACCAACAGTACCGGTCCCATCGTGGCGGACGGAAAGGTGATCAACGGGATCAACGGATGTCAGCGGTACTTTGAGGAAACGTGCTTCATCACGGCGCATGATGCCCAGACCGGGGAGGAGCTTTGGCGGACCTATACGATCGCACGTCCCGGTGAGTCCGGAGGAGGCACCTGGGGCGAGCTACCCCTGGCGCTTCGAGGTGGGGGCGACGTCTGGAACGGCGGGAGCTGGGATCCCGAGCTCGGGCTCGTCTATTTCGGGGTGGCTCAGGCGAAGCCGTGGGTAGCCGCGAGCCGGGGCACCGCTGTCGCCGACTCTGCGTTATACACGAACTCGACCCTCGCGCTCGACGTGAACGACGGCCGGATCGTCTGGTACCGGCAGCACGTTCCCGGGGAGAGCCTGGATCTGGACGAGGGCATGGATCAGGTCCTCGTGGACGTAGAGGGCATTCCGAGCCTCCTGACAATGGGGAAGCACGGGATCCTTTGGAAGCTCGATCGTCGCGACGGTCGCTTTCTCGGCCTGAGGGACTCTGGTATCCAGAATGTCTTCGCGGAGGTGGATCCAGAGACCGGTGCGGTGCGTTATCGAGACGACATCCAGCGCGCTCGCGCGGGTGACTGGATCTCTGCCTGTCCGTCGACCTCGGGGGGGCACAACTGGCATTCCAGCTCGTACCACCCTGGCACCGCCCTCCTCATAATCCCGATGGGGCAGAACTGCATGGAGATTCGGGGGCGTGAGCCGTCTCTGGTCGAGGGGGCCGGCGGCGCGGCTGCCGATCGCGTCTACATGGAGATGCCCGGGACCGGGGGGCGGTTCGGGAGGCTATCGGCCTTCCATGTGGAGACGATGGAAGAGGTGTGGCGGGTCGAACAGAGGGCGCCCTTCCTCACCTCTGCGCTCACGACGGCGGGCGGGCTCGTCTTCGCCGGAGGCTTCGACCGGTGGATTCGGGCCTACTCGGTGACCTCGGGGGCAGTTCTCTGGGAAACCCGGCTGGGGGGGCCGGTGGGGGGGTATCCTCTGAGCTACGAGGTGGACGGGGTTCAATACCTCGCGGTCGCAACGGCGACCGGGGGAGGCACCGCCCACCGAATCGGCATCTTCCTCACTCCGGAGCTGCGGGTCCCCGAGAACAATGTGCTCTATGTCTTTCGGCTCCCGCCCCGCAGGACGCCCTGAAGCCGGACCGAGTCTGGACGAGGGGGGAGAGGCACCGTATAATCGTGTTGTAGTGATGCGTATCAGGACGCCCGTGAAGACGGCCAATCCGACTCCGCAACGGAGGGCACGAAGATGCTGAAGGGACTCGGCAGGTTCCGGCAAACAGAGCGGCGCACCCATCAGGCCCTTGGGATCATCGCGACCGTGGCGATGCTCCTGTTCGGGGCTGCCTTTCCGACGTCCGCGCAGGACTCAGCCGCGCAGCCGACCTTCACGCGGGACGTGGCGCCGATCCTGCAGCAGAACTGCCAGACGTGCCACCGGGAAGGGTCGTTTGCTCCGATGCCCCTTACTTCGTACGACGAGGTTCGTCCGTTTACCGCACTCATCCGGGATCGGGTAGAGACGAGAGCGATGCCACCGTGGCCCTTGGACCACACGATCGGGATCCAGGAGTTCAAGAACGACGTGTCGCTGAGCGATGAAGAGATCGCGACGATTCTGCGGTGGATTGATACCGGAGCGCCGATGGGGGATCCGGCTGACATGTCGGCGCCCGTAGAATGGGCGGCCTTCGAAGACGACTGGCAGTATGCGGAACACTTCGGTCGCCCCCCCGACATCGTGATCGTCTCGCCGTCCTATACGGTCCCAGGCAACGAGTTGGACCACTGGCCGAATCTCGAGACCGAGGTCCCCGGCCTGACGAGCCCCCAGTGGATCCGCGGGGTCGAGCTTCGGCCTGCGGACCCGGATACGCGATACGTGTTCCACCACGCCAATCCCTCGATCATACACGACGGCAGCTCCGTTGGCGTAGGACACTCAGCGGCCGGAACGGTGGGATACATCTTCCCGGACGATACGGGGCAGGCGTTGAAGCCTGGGGCCAGGGTACGGTTCGGGATGCATCTCTTCCCGATCGACCGTGACGTGGACGCGGTTCTTCAGCTTGGATTCTGGCTCTACCCCGAGGGGGAGGAGCCCGAGTTCGAGACGCCCGGTGAGGTCATTCATGAGGCCAGCCAGAGCACCGGGTTCGGCCACGAAACCCTCGCGGAAAGGGGCTACGGACCGGCTCGCGGAGCGGGTGGGGGGAGGGGCGGAACGAGTAGCGAGCCGCAATTCCCGCGTCAGGTTGACTTACTGATCCCGCCTCACAGCACCGCCACCTACAGGGGCGTGTACGTGCTGGATCGACCCGCACGGATTCACAGCGTTCGGGGTCACATGCACCTGAGGGGGAGATATCAGGTGATCGAGGCCGTATACCCGGACGGCCGCTGGGAAGTCATCAGCAAGCTTAACTGGCACCATGGCTGGCAGACCGCCTTCCTGTACGAGGACCATGTGATGCCGCTGCTGCCGAAGGGCACGGTCCTCATGGTCACGAACCACTTCGACAATACGGCCGACAACCCGCATAACCCGGATCCGAACCAGTGGGTCGTGCGCGGAGACCGGACCGTCGACGAGATGTCGCATACGCGGATCGGGATCACCTACTTCGACAGCGAAGCGGACTTCGAGAGGCTGGTTCGCGAGCGGGAGGAGCTGCTGCGTAAGATGGAAGACCCGCTCCAGGCGGGAGGGTAGCGCCGAGGGGGCATGCAGTCGGTGCGGTTCGCCTGTCGGGCCGGCTCATGGCCGGCCATAGCGGTGCTCTGGGTGCTGGCCGTCTCGCCACTGGAGGGCCAGAACCGGCTCCCGACGGCGTCCGGGGACTGGATGCTCCGGAATCTTCGTCCCTCGGGCCAACCGGTCATCCCCCTCTTCGACGGCTGGTACCACAACCCCGACGGCACGTTCGAGCTCTGTTTCGGGTTCCATAACCTGAATACGGCCCAAGAGGTCGAGATTCCCTTGGGGCCGGACAACTTCATCGATCCGGCCCGTTTCGACGGTCTCCAGCCGACTCATTTCGACGAGGTTCCCTCCGAGTACCGGCGTCGGTTCTGCGTTTTTTCGATACACCTAGAGGACCTCGAAGAGGCTCCTGCGATCGTATGGACCCTTGGGATCGGGGGCCAGACCTACTCGGTCCCCGGATCGAGTTCGGAGCACTATCGCATGGACGAGCTTGAGCAGTCGTCCCGCGGCAACAGCGCACCGCTCGTTCGCTTCGATGCGCTGGAGGAGGGCGAGCGCCGGGGCCGCATGATGGTGTTGGACGAATGGACGGTTTCCGCCACCGTCGGCGTTTCGGTGAGTCTCGAGTATACCGTGACCGATCCCAATGACATCCCCCTCGGTGTCACACGTGTGATCTGGGGGAAACATCAGGGCCCCGGTTCCATCGACTTCGGGGTCGGGGACACCGAGATAGAGACGGAGGACGTCTCCTTCTCCCATCGCACGACCGCAACCTTCGGCGAGCCCGGCGAGTACCTGATTCGGCTGCAGGCGGTCGATTGGGACCTCGGGAACGCCTTCGGGTTCCACTGCTGCTGGACGAACCGGTACGTGCGGGTCAGGGTGGGCGACTCGTAGGAGGCACGTTGTTTTCCGGTCGCGGCTGCGCGGCCTCAGAGCCTCAGCAAGTACTGGAGTTTCACGAACAGCGCCTTGCTGGTTCGCCTGAGATCGTCCTAGAAGAACAGCTTTTCGTCGATGCTGTCCCCGTCAACATCTCCTCGGATCAGATCGGCCCGCCTGTAGTGGTTGTCGTAACCCGCGTACAGGACCGTTCCCGCATTCACACGGTTAGGTAAGAAGGAAGTTCAGGTCGAGCTCCTCGTCGTAGGTGTTGTATTCGGTGATGTTGCGAATCTGGAACCGGTCGGTGAACTGGAAGGTGCTCGGGGCACGATAGATTCCTACGCTGAAGACTTCCTTGCCGCTGTTCCTCGGGTCCGTAAGACGGCTGGCATCTATACTGAGGGTCGAAGTCAGGCGGGAGTTCGGTCGCAGGGTAGCGTTGACCCCCCACTGAGTCTCGTCGCCCAGGAACGGCTCTTCAACAAAACGGATCTTGTCACCGATTCCGAGCCTCGCTCCAAGAGAGATGGCTTGGCTGGTGTCGATGTTGGTTCGAAACGTGATCCGCGGCTTTTCAAAGTCAATGTTGGCGAATCGCTCCATCAGACGCTCCCCGTTCATATGGAAGTTGAGGTTGCGGGGAAACGTCAAGTCCAGCCCGTGTCGGAGCAGCTCCTCCTGTAGGACGTCGTCGAAGTCGTAGTTCTGGTTATAGCACAGCCCTTGGAGTCCAGATGCTCGATTCGCTCGATGTAGCCCCATCGGATGCCCGTCAGAGACCCGCGTAAGTCGTCCCCATAGACCACCGGGGGGATCGGGTCGCTGGAGTTGGCGGTTTGAGAGCGGAACCAGCCGGGCCGAAGCCGCTCGACGATCTCGTACGCGGTACGGTCGGGGAGGGCCGAAATCTGCTCCCTCGTAGTCACATTTGATGGACCGCCGGCCGCACCGCGCCCGTTGCACGTGACGATCGCGAGCAAGAAGACAAGTGCGAAGAACTGGCTGGCCGGTGAGTGCCTGACTATTCGCATGGGCGATCTTGTCCCGTACCGGTGTATCGCTGCCTGCGAGATCGCCTTCGCTTCAGTGCCGGGTCGGCTGGGTTCTCCCCCGGTCGGGTGGATATTTGTGCAGGTCGAGGAAGCTAAGGCTGCTCCCTGACGCCGGTCCGCAGGAACTCGCTCCGCGAATTGATGCCGACATCGTTACCGAGGTAGTCGTCCTGTCTGACCTCCTCCATCCATAGCGTGCCCGTCGGCTGCAACGCGACCTGAAGGTACTAGGCCGTCGAGTTGGGTGATCCACCATGCCAGTGCTCTACCCCGGGCCCTGCGAATTCGCTGTCTCCCCGATATAGCGTTCTGGCCCTTTCTCCGCGTTTCTGGACGCGTCCCTCGCCCTCCCAAACCACGAGCAGCTGCCCCCCAGGATGGCAGTGCCAGTATGAACGCACGCACGCCTCGAAGTATGCGTCTCCCCAGGGTTCGCCGTTTACGATCGCCTCGGGCACGGTTCCTCCCTGATACTCTCCGCCGGTGACTTGGGTGCTCATTCGCTCGCCGGGGCACGCTTCCTGGACTCCGAGCCCGCCCGCCGGCTACGTGTGGCCCGTCGCATGCGACCCCAGAGAGAGGTTGACCGCGAGAAGCAGGCCCAAAGAGAGGAAGTAGGTCCAGACCCTACGGTTTCGCACTGCGCCTTTCATTGTCCACCTCCGATCGAGGGTACCAAAGACATCGATCCAAGGGTTCACCTTCGGTCGATCCGGAATCCAGGGCCTGAAATCTGGGCACTATGGGTGAGGCCTGTTGATCGAAACAAACGCAGGTTGGATCAGGCGGCGCGCGTCAGCGCCTGAACGCGGAACGAACTTCTGGACCCGGAAGTTTGCGTAGTCTGCCACGTAGAGGTTGCCCTCGTTGTCCACGTCGAAGTGGTGCGGATTGTTGAAGGCTCCGGGATAGCTTCCCGCCGCTCCCCAGTGCGTGAGCCGCAGTCCACTCAGGTTGAACTGTACCAAGCGGTTAAGTGTCGGGTCACTCATCTAGACCGTCTGGTCCTGTGCCACCACAATTCGCGAGGGCTGGACCATCCCGTCCCACACCGCCAGAAACCTGCCGTTCTGATCGAAGATCTGGTTGCGGCTATTGCGGCGGTCCGCGACGTACACTCGCCGATCGGCGTCGACCTTCACCGAGTGAACGAGCTGAAACTGGCCCGGTCCGGTTCCGGCGCTCCCTCATTCCATGAGGTACTCGCCAGCCTCGTTGAACTTCACCACACGGGACTTCACGTATCCATCGCTGACAAAAAACGTCCCGTCTGGGAGGAACACCAGGTCGGTCGGTCGGGTGAAGTGGTTCTCGTCGTCGACCGTCACCTCCATCTCTCCCAGCGTCATCACGAGTTCCGATCCATCGTTGGTGAACTTGAAGACTTGGCTGGCCCAATCATCCACGATCCATACGTGGCGATCCGGGTCGTATGGGCTCACCGCTACCTTAGTGGGGTCTCACGAAAAGGTGATCCCACTGCTTCCACGACTCGACGAATTCGCCTTCGCCGTTAGGAGTAGGTCCAGATGGGACGCAGTTCCTGCACGTTGTCCCGATTGATCGCATCGAGGGGACTGAATCCCTGAACGTCGTACGTACGGCGGTAGTTCAGCCAATCGCCGTCCTCGGGGTAGAGAAGCCGCTCTTCCGTGATCTGCTCCCAGCCCGAGGTCTGAGCCGCCAGGGTGCCGGCCGCGGGAGATAAGAGTGGCAGCGCCAGGGCCCACCAGTGTGAGGAGCAGAACGGGCCAGCGCTCGAGCGTCGGCCCTGTAGCTGCGGAGGGGAGCCCCGGCGCCCCCTTGCCATCGTTCGACACCCGACCCCACATCTCTCGCGACATGACTCACTCCCGGGAAGCAGGCATCAGGCCTCGTTCTTCGAACACCTCTGCACACCTCTGCGGCCGCGCCGGCGGCATTGACAGTTGCCGGTCACGCACCGTAGAAGGCCACCTGCCGGAGGGAGCCAGCGACCGGGGCAGAGGTTCCCTTCCGAGGCTTCGGGGGGCCTCGTTCCGGCCGCTATGTGCTCCCGAAGCGAGGCCTCCTGGCAGGTAGCCCGTCCGCGGGCGCAACGACGGCCGCTAGGCGATGCTCCGGTCCATTGCGGCCACGCGCCCTGCGATCCTGCCGAAGACCAGGCACCGCCCGAGCCCGTGCTGCGCGAACCCGCCCTGCGACTCCCCGGCGCAGTAGAGGCCCGGGATGACCTCCCCGTCGTAGTCCATCACCTGCGACTTCCCGTTCGTCCGAAGTCCGGTCAGGCAGTCGTGGAGGATCGGCGTGGACCAGGCGGCGTAGAAGGGCGGCGTCTGGATCTTGTACATCGGGGTTTCCTTCCCGAAGTCCTCGTCGACGCCCGAGTCGACGAACGAGTTGTACCGTGCGACCGTCTCTTCGAGAGCGGCCGGGGGCATTCCCCTCGTCTGGTATTCGTTGTGGATGTTCCCTGCGAGTTCCGCGAGCGTGTCCCGGCTGAAGAAGTAGCCGTCGGGATCGACGACGGGAGGATTCGGGTCCCACGCTTCGCGCTCGACGGCCTCGGCGTCGAAGATCGCCCAGATCGGCCCCCCGCCGTTCCTGCGCTTCGTGTCTCCCGTGTCCTGGAGGCAGGCGGCGAAGTACTCGTAGCCGTTGTCCATCTCGTCCCAGAACCGCCGGCCCGTCTGGTTCACGAGGATCGCGTTCTGCCAGCTGAAGATCGTGATTCCCGATGCCCGCGCGCGATCGAAGATCGGGCTGTCCGGCTGCCAGATCAGACTCGAGTAGCCCCACTTGCACCCGATGTAGCGGGTCTTGGACATGTAGGCGCCGGATTCCTTCGTCTGGTTCGCCGTGGCCCAGAGCGCCGCGCCGATCTTCATCGCGGCCAGCTCCCCGTCCCCGCTCTGTCGCGTCCAGGGCTCGCCGGCGACCTGGTATTCTTCGGTCAGGCGGGGGTCGAAGGTTCTCCTGAAGTTGACGTTGCTCGAGCTCCCCCCCGTCGCGACGAGGAGGCCCTTCGTCACGCGGATGTACACCCGCTCACCCCTGTGGTCGGCGACGATCCCGAGGACGCGCCCCGAGAAGGGCTGCTCCCGGATGATCTCCGTCATCCGGTGTTCGAGGAGGACCTGGACCCCCATCCGCCGGGCGCTCGTCTCGAGTGCACGGACGAGTCCGGAGCCGACCCGTGTCGGGTGGTGGGTCACACGCTCCTCGGCGACCGGCCACTGCACGGTCCGCCCCTGTCTCGCCACCGTCGACGCGGCCCCCGGCCCCGAGTAGTTGTCCTGGAAGACGACGCCGTGCTTGATCAGCCACTCGAAGGTGGAGGCGTTCCAGTCCGCGAAGACGCGGACGAGATCGCGGTCGCTGTAGCGGCTGTCCCGTTGGTCGAAGCGAACCCAGTCGTTGTAGACCATGTCGGCGGTATCCTCGATCCCGAACTTCCGCTGGCGGCTCGTCCCGCCCCCGAGGTGCACGTTCCCTCCGCTCACGAGCCCGTGGCCGCCGACGTCGTAGTTCTCGTCCACCATGATGACGGACGCCCCGTGCTCGAGGGCCGACACGGCGCCGGCGAGCCCCGCCGTTCCCGCCCCGATCGTCACGAAGTCCGCCTCGTGGTCCCAGGAGATGTCCTGGGCCGAGGCCTTCTCCGCCCCCACGCCGACCGTCGCGGCGCCGACCCCCAGTACGGCTCCCTTCCGGAGGAAATCCCTTCGGCTGACCTCGGCTTCACGCTGCTTCATGGTGCTCACGGTGCGTACCTCCTGGATTGGCGAGGTGTCTCCCACCTCGAGGCGCTAGCAGCGCGGCTCAGCGAACCGGTCTCGATGATTCGGGAAGACGAAACACATATAGGGCGTTATGACCCTGCCCGGCCGGGTTGATCATTTCGGTTCCGAGGAATGTGGGGATGCGCCAGGGGCTTCCGCCACCCTGGCCGGCCGGTACGGCGATGTACTGCACCCCGTCCACCGCATAGCTGATGGGGAAGCCTTCCACGGAGCGTCCGAGCCGGGTCTCCCAAAGAGCCTCACCCGTTTCTACGTCGTAGGCGCGGAACCGGCGATCGTAGTCGCCGACGAAGGCCAGTCCCCCACCCGTCGTCAGGACGCTGGTCAGGAGGGGGGCCCGCTGCTCGACGCTCCACACCTCCTCCATGGTATCGACATCGTAGGCGGCCAGCTTCCCGAACGCGCCCGTCTGCGGGCTCTCCCTCCACATGCGCCGCCCCCCGGAGCCCCCGCCGCCTGCCTCGAGATCCACCTCGAGCGGGAGCATGTCCATGCAGCTCTGACTGAGCGGTATGACGAGTCGGCCGGTCGGCGGATGATAGGAGGTGGCGTGCCAGTTGTGTCCCCCTGCCGTGCTCGGGCAGACCGAGAGCCACTCCCCGAACTGCATGTTCTGGATGTCCTCGCGGTATCGGATCCGACCCGTCTCCGGGTCCACCTCGTCGAAGATGTCCTGATAGACCGTCTCCCGGAGCCCGAGGAAGGAGCCGTCCCTCCGGTCGAGCTTCCAGAGGATCCCGTTTTTCCCGATGCTGAGCACGGTGGGCAAGCCTTCGACATCGACGAGCACCCGCTCGTACGCCTCATCCAGATCCAGTGATTCTCCCGGAACGTGCGTGAAGTACCAGACGATCTCCCCGGTATCAGTGTCGAGAGCCAGCGTGGAGTTGGCGTAGAGCGTGGAGTCCGCGGTCGTGAGCCCCTTGCTCACCGCCATCCACGGCTTCGACTGCGCCGTGCCGAAGTAGACGAGGCCGAGCTCGGGGTCCCAGCTCCCAGGGATCCACACATCCACACCGGCGCGGAGCTCGGGCGGAAGCTCTCCCCAGGTGTCCCCTCCAGGCTCACCGGGGTACGCGATCGTGTGCGTGCGCCACAGCTCCGCGCCTGTGCGCGCATCGTGAGCGGTGATATAGCACCTCGTACCGAAGGCGCGGCACCCCCGCGATCCCGAGATGATCCTGTCCCCCGCCACCGTGGGTCCGGAGGTGTAGTTGAAGCCCTCCGACCGGTCGCCGACCTGCGTTTCCCAGCGGGGCACGCCGGTCCTCGCATCGAGGGCGACGAGGGCCGCGTCCCGCGTCGCGACGATGATCAGGTCCTCGAATATGGCCAGGCTCCGCAGGCTCCTAGAGTCGGCGCCACTTCCCATACGCTCCGGGAACTGCCGGCGGTACTCCCAGAGGAGAGTGCCTTCAGCCGCATCCAGCGCCTGTATGACGTTTCCCTGGTTGGGCAGGTAAAGTACTCCGTCGCGCACGATCGGCGTCGACTGGCTGACACCGTCCTCCATTCCCCAGACCCACGCCAGCTGGAGCCGCTCGACATTGGAGGCGTCGATCTGGGAAAGGGGACTGTAACCGTGGGCGTTGGCGGTCCGGCGCCAATGAAGCCAGTCCCCGTCCGGCGGGGAGGCCAGATCCGCGGCGCTCGCCGGCCTAAAGCTCTCGATGGCTCGGAATGTCTCCGTCACTCCTGTCGCCGTTTCGGTCAGGTCGCCTCGGACGGGTGGGGGCCGGTCGAACGCACCTGCCGACGGAACGTTGCCGGGCAGACCCGGGGCGGGCGCGCGTGCGTCCTCTGCGATAGCCCCGGCGACTCCTGCCCCGGGAAACATTGCGTCCGAAGAGGAAGCCGTGAGCGGAACGCGTGAGGCCTCCTCTCCGTTCTCCCTCAACAAGTAGGCGACAACGTCCGCGTACTCCTCATTCGAAAGGGATCCTGGAGACGTCGGAGGCATGGATGCAGCTACGAGACCCAAGAGATCGGATACCGGACGCGAACCCCAGGCGCCACGGAAATCCGGGCCCACCAGAGCCGGTGCTTCCCCGGATCCGCGGAAATTCGTGAGGTGGCAGCTTGCGCAATCCTCCAGGTAGACAGTCTCGCCCGCCTCGGCCTGGGACTCGGTGAAAGAGGCCTGTGCCCAGACGATGGTCGGATGCGCTGCTAGGAGGCTCCACCCAACTGCTGCGACCGCGCAGCCGAGTCCACTCGCCTTGGGGCGTCGACCAGGCCCGCTACGCTTGTGCATCACACGGCCCTCTCGACTACCGCGCCTCTTGATCCGGCAGCGGATAGCAGGTATTGGTCCCGTACTGATTCCCTCGCTGATTGGTGCCCGTCTCGAAGTCGTCGGTCGACACTCCCGGGATGTCGACGCGGAGAAGATCTCCGATCTTGGTCCCCTGCAAGTATAGCTCGCGCCGACGCTCCTCCCACACCTGAGCCCGGATCTCCGCCCCCCTGCCGCTTGCATCTGTAGGCCCGGAACCCGCGTGCCCAGCATCTGCTAGACGTTCGTCACTGGAGCGACTTCCCTGATTTGCACCGCGTCCATTCGTTCCACGACGTTTCCGATCGCGCGGCGCTGGGTTCCACCCGCAGTACCCGTGACCACGACGGCATCCAGCTGGAGCGCCGCCTGAGTCAGGGAAAAGTTCAGGACCACGGTCTGACCGGCTCCGACGTTCACCTGTTGGTCCACGGCCTCATAGCCAAGCCGTTGAGCGGTGACCGCGTGGGTACCAGCCGGAACATTCGTGAGCTGATAGCCACCTCCGGCTGCCGAGAGAACCCCGATGTCCAAGGATGCGATACCGATCTGCACCGACGCCGACGGCTGACCCGAACGGGCGTCCTGCGCGCTCCCGGTGATGACGCCCTGCTGCGCCTCGATCGGCTGCACGCCGATTCCGAGGACGAGGGCCATCGCGAACGCCAAAGCCCCGCACGAACTCAAACGCGGACTTGATCGCATAGCTGTACCTCTTTTCGAGACCCTGCATGAGAAATCGACCCACGCCGCAGAACCGGTGCCCCACACCGAGTGCGGCAGTACTGCCATCACATTCGGGTCACGATACGACATCGGACCGGTTTTCGCCATGACATTTCTGTCTTCCCGTTCCTTTCAGAGCGCCCATCGACCGCGATCCTGCTCACCGCATGGCCTACCGCGCCGTCCCGCTGGCCGGCCGGCCGGTTCTCGCGCTCCCGCCAGAGCCTTTCGCGCTCCGCTACGATCTCCGCGAAGTCCTCATCGGTGAGCCAGGTAATCCCGAATCGAATGTGGGCCATCTCTCCCGCACTTTGCCGACCCGGGCGCTCATGGGCTCGAAGCGGGTGCCGTCGATGCCCCTGGCACTGTGGTCGTTGGGATCGAAGCGAACCTTCGGGCGGACGTACCCACCACATTCCCCTGCGTGGCGCCTGCGGAAGCCGCCTCGTAGCGGGGGCGGGTGCGAGTTCGTGTTCCAAGAGATATGCCATGCTGCCTGTGTGAGCGGTTGTAGCGTAGGTGTTTCCCTGATGCCGTAGGATCCACACGACCCTCCGATCCCCAAAGTCCTCACGCAACGTATTTCGTGAAGGCGCTCCAGGGGCGGCGGATGTACGGGTGCACTTCGCGGAAGTGCGTTGGTTGGGCACCGTCGTATTCCCTGGGCTCGATGAAGTTGTCGGGGCCCAACGGGATGTCGTACGCCGTCTCCAGATTTATGTTGATATAAAGGAGAGCGTGTACATGCCGTCATCGTTCTGGAACCAGCCCTCGAAGACCGGCACGACCGGCCGGCCCGAGTCGCGGAGCATCATCGGCGACCAGTGCGACACATCCACGGGATCCCCGTTGCAAGCGCGCAGCCCGGTGCCGCTGGAGCGGATCCGATGACGAGGGCGGTCACCACGGGCACAGAGCGTGTGAGGCACTGCCTCTCCGGCCCATACCGTCCCGCGCCACGCCTACGCACCAGAGGGGGCTCCAGCCATTCGATGTCGTGCCCGATTCCTAGGGCGTGACGGTCACCTGCACGTACCCGTTCGTCCAACAGCACTGGCGCTCAAAGGACTGGATATTCTCGATCGCCTGAACGAGGACGACGTAATCCCCCGGATCGCTGAAGGTCACCGTCGTGGTGGCCCGGTTCTCGTACCGATGGTCGGCGAGCATCTCCAGTTGACTGAAGTTGGCGTCGCCGGGGCCCGAAAACTTGGCCCACCCTACCCACCAGCGGGCGGGTCGGCCGTCGGGCTCGTCCACGAAGATGCTGAGCGTCAGGGGCTCCCCCGCGGCGACGGTCACCGGACCGGCGGTGATTCCGGCGCGTCCCCGGCCCTCGGCGCCGGACGGCTCGATCCATCGGAGGAGGGGCGCGATCGAACCCTGCGCCTGGCCCGGGTTGAAGTCGAGCCACGTCGCGAGGTCCGCCTCGGTGATCTGATCGTAGCTCTGGATCCCCTCCTCCTCCGCTAGGAATCCCCACGCCGCCGCCCTCGAGTGCGAGTCCGGCTCGTCAAGCATGTAAGCGGGCGCGGTCACGCGGCCGGGCACGGAGAACTCGTTCCCGTGGAGGCGGAGCGTCCACACCACGTCCCGGTTCCGGTAGTCCTCCGGGATCCGGACCGTGAATACGCAGTAGTGTTTCCGGTAGCCGGTGAGCGGGACGGGCATGAAGTGCGTGGGCTGCACGCCGTCGAACTCCCTCGGCTCGATGAAGTTGTCCGGCCCGAGGGGGATGTCGACCTCTTCCTCGGTGTTCCCGCTCCAGTATCCGAAGCAGAGCCGATACGACCCGTCGGGCTCCTGATACCAACCCTCGAAAGAAGGAATGATCGGCTGCCCCGACGGCCGGAGCGTACGGGCCGACCAGTCGTAGCCCTCCGCAGGATTCTGAGCGCGACCCGACAACGCACCGGCGGCCAGGACTGCCGTACCGACAATCCCGGCCGCTACCGTGTGCAGCCAACCGGCCCTCATCCGGCCACCAGCGTCGCGGATGATCTTCGCTCCCGGTGGCCTACTGACCCCCATCTTCCACGTTCGGAGGCATCTGTCTCAGCAGCTGCTCTTGCTCTGCGACCAACCTGCCGAAGTCCTCGTCCTCCAGCCAGGTAACCTCCATATGGAAGTGGCCCATCTCGTCGGCGCTCCGGCGGCCGAAGAAGACCCACTGGTCCGGGTCCGGGTTGTTCGGATTATTCACCGTATTGTCGTACTGCGCCGTGACGATTAACACCGTTCCCTTCGGCAGGAGAGGCGCCGCGTGGTCCGCGTACTGGTGCGCCGTATGCCACTTGTGGTCCCAATTGATCCGGTTGATGATTTCTCTGCGACCGTCGGGGTAGACGGCCTCCATCGTCTGGTACTTGCCCCGCATGTGCATGTGACCCCGAATACTGTTGAGGCGAACATTTCTCGAGAGCACGTGCACTCCCTGCTGGGTCGAAACGCCGTGGGGCGGGAGCACCAGGTCCGTGAGCCTTGTCTCGACGGTGCACTCCGGGCTGTCGAGGGGCACCGGCGCCGGCTGCTCCCAGCACGGGGAGTCCTGCTGCAGGACGACGCGGTTCGGCTTGGGGTCGGTGAGCCACGAGACGTGCGAGACCTCGAACTCCGGGCGCTCGCCCGGCGGGTAGAGCCAGATGCCGAGCTGGATGTGGGCGTTCTCGACGATCTGGCCGGCGGGGAAGAAGTGCATCGCCCACCGGATCCGCTGGCCCGGTTGCAGCAGCTTGCCGGCATCGTCCGGAAAGAGGTCGTAGTCCTTACCCGCAGCCGACGAAGCGAGCGCGCTGTTCGCGTGGTGGAACACGTAACGGCTCTCGAGGTCCCCGGGGCGGATCTCGGTCGCCATAGCCCAGCGGGGCTCAGTGAGGCCCTCGACGTAGGAGGTCGGCTCGAACCAGTGATCCAGCCCGGCCGCCGGCACCGTGTACGGAGGCGACTCGACCACGAGATCGGGCGGCCGCCCGAAGTGGTCCTCGAGCTTCCACGCGAGGGAGTCGTCGAACTCGAGGGGGGGCGGAAGGTCGGCCATGTCGCCGAGCGGTGCGCCGCTCTCGGCCCACGCGACGATCGTCCGGATCTCCTCCTCGGAGAGCGATATGTCGTTCTTGAAGTCCTGGACGCCGATCCCGGGCTCGATGTACCAGGGGGGCATCCGGCGGTTTTCCACCTTGTCCCGGATGACGGGGGCGAAGGGCCGCGCCTCCTCGTAGGTGAGCAGCGACATCGGGCCCATTCCACCCGGCCGGTGACAGCTCTGGCAGTTCTCCTGAAGGATCGGCGCGACGTCTCTCGCGAACGTCACACCGTCTGCGGACGCGTCTTGCGCCGCGGCCGGAGAAGCCAGTACCAGCGCCCCGACGGCACACGCGAGCGCCCAGCTGCCGAGATCGACCCGCCGTCCCCTTGCGGTCATTGTTGTCCTCCCCCGTCCCCTGAGTGTGGTTCGTTCCTTACCCCTCCCACGAACTGCAGCATAATCAGAATACGGAGAGGGGAGGGAGGGGTCAACACGGCGGGCCGCTTCCAGCGCCCCTGTTCCGGGCGGGCGCGTCGCCGCATCTTGGGTGCGGCACCCGGCGAGCGGGCCCGATACTATAAATATACCCGGTATTATGTCTAAGTATCGCTCAGCAGAACTGCGAAGGAGGATCGGCAGATGATCGGATCAGTCCCAGGCGCTATTCCCGCGGGCGAGGGCGCCCGGCGGTTCGCGATCGCGCTCGTGGTCGGGGCCGCGACACTCCTCAGCGCGCCGCTCGGGGCGCAGGACCGGGGGACGCCTCCGGGCGAATGGCGATACATCGGAGGGGACGCGTGGCACACGCGCTACTCCGCCCTCGATCAGATCACGG
Organism: Longimicrobiales bacterium; assembly: GCA_965218255.1. Lineage (GTDB taxonomy): Bacteria > Gemmatimonadota > Gemmatimonadetes > Longimicrobiales > Gaopeijiaceae > JAAXGI01. The sequence goes on from CBDCKJ010000002.1 coordinate 855,213, forward strand.
CGGAGAACTTCGAGGACCTCGAGATCGCCTGGGTCTGGCGTGGCGACAACTTCGGTCCATTCCCCCTCGGGGTCTCCCGCTCGACCCCCGTCTACGTGGACGGGATCCTCTACACCGTGGCGGGCGAGCGCCGTAACGTCGTCGCCCTGGATCCCGTCTCGGGAGAGACGATCTGGACGTACCGCGAGCCGCACACGACGCGCTTCGACCGCGGAATGCGGAACGGGTACGGGAAGGGGATCGCCTACGGGGAAGTGGACGGCCGGGGCGTCGTCTACATCATCACGCCCGCCTTCTTCCTCCACGCGCTCGACGCGAAGACGGGACGGCCGGTCGAGAACTGGGGGACCCCCGTTCCCCTCCCCGGATTCCCGGGGACGGGCGTCGTGGACCTCCTCCCGGATCTCATCGCCGACTGGGCCCCCTGGCTGGAGTGGGAGGGAGGTCCGTACGACCCGGACTTCGGGATCCCTCGCGAGCTCGGCTACATCACGAACTCCTCACCCCCGATCGTCGTGAACGGCGTCGTCGTGGTGGGCAACTCGGCCGAGCAGGGGTATAACCAGACCCGCGTCGAGAACGTCCCCGGTGACATCCTCGGCTACGACGCCCGCACCGGGGAGCACCTCTGGAAGTTCAACGTGATCCCGCGCCCGGGCGAGTTCGGCCACGAGACCTGGGAGAACGACGCGTGGGAGTGGACGGGTGACGTGTCCTCCTGGGCGCCAATGTCGGCCGACCCTGAACGAGGTTTGGTCTACATCCCGACGAATCCGCCCACGATCGACTTCTACGGGGGGTTCCGGCCGGGCGACGGCCTCTTCGGGACGAGTGTGATCGCCCTCGACGTTCAGACCGGGGAGCGGGTCTGGCACTTACAGACGGTGCATCACGACATCTGGAACTTCGACAACCCGACGGCGCCGATCGCGCTCAACGTGAACGTGGACGGGGTGCCCACACCGATCGTCGTGCAGACGACGAAGCAGGGGTTCGCCTACACGGTCAACCGGGAGACGGGCGAGCCGATCTGGCCGATTGAGGAGCGCCCCGTCCCACAGTCGGACGTCCCGGGAGAGCAGCTCTCGCCCACCCAGCCGTTCCCGACGCGCCCCGCCCCGTACGAGATGCAGGGCCTCACCGAGGATGACCTCATCGACTACACGCCCGGGCTCCGGGCCGAGGCGCTCGAGATCATCCGGAACTACAAGATCGGGCCGCTCTTCAACGCCCCGATCCAGATGGGGCATCCCTCGGGGCTCCGCTCCTTCGTGAGCTGCCCCAGCGGGGCGGTGAACATCCAGCACCCCACGTCCGCCGACCCCGAGACGGGGATCATGTACGTCTCCACGTCGCGGGGCTGCCGGTCGGAGCGCCTCGTCCCGGGCCGGGAGATCGACGATCCGGACGACATCATGACGACGGGGACGACCTTCTCGGACTTCGCCGTGATCGACCGGGGTGACTTCCGGGGCCCGCAGGGCCTCCCGATCTTCAAGCCCCCGTACAGCCGGATCATCGCGATCGACATGAACACCGGCGAGCACCTCTGGGAGACGCCGAACGGGAACACGCCCGAGCGGTTCGTCAACCATCCCGCGCTCCAGGGGGTGGAACTCCCGAACACCGGGAACACCGGCGCCGGGATCACCATGGTCACCGAGACGCTCCTGATCTCCGCGGAGGGCTCGTCGGGGGCCCCCGTGCTTCACGCGCTCGACAAGATAACGGGGGACCGGCTCGGGACGATCGATCTCCCGGCACCGGGCCAGTACGGGATGATGGGCTTCATGCACGAGGGCCAGCAGTACATCGTCGTGCAGGTGGCGCGCCCGCCCCAGCTTCCCGGCTCGCTCGTGGCGCTCCGGCTCCCGTAGCGCGGGGCGCTTAAGCAGGCATCGGTCCCGAGGGGCCCTCCCGGCGGGGAGGGCCCCTCGTCTCTTCGGGTGAGGTCGCCCGCGCCGGGGCCGCAGGGGGACGGGTGCCGACCCGCCGGAGCTTCAGCCCGCCACCACCTTTCCCGCCTGGTAGAGCTCGCCCGGCATCGGGTGCTCGAGCTTCCAGAGCACCCTCATCGGGAACTCGGAGCGGACACGTTGTCGTTGCGGCGAAGCCGCTTGCGCAGCTCGCGGAGATGGTGCTCGAATTCGGTACCGGCATCGTCGGCTGGAACCCTGAGCGGTCGGGGGAGGCTGAAGAGGAGCACCGCCGGTACTGCAAGGCACATCAGGCAGCGTGCGAGGAGGCTCCAGAACGCAAGGTCCCCGGCCAGGGGATGCAGGCGATCGGCGAGGGCGACCAGCTGGGCGGTCTGATTCGTGACGAATACCGCAAAGGACACGACGAGAAGGATCGACAGCAGGAGCAGAAGTCTGCGGACGGCTGGTCTCATGGTGGCCCCGGGCTCGCAGTCGGTTGAAGTGGACCCGTCACCGCGGGGAGGGCTGGCCGGGGCTGGACGCCACGAAGAGAGTCGCTTCCGGCGGGCGTTCCCGCGCGGGGACTCCGAGAGGTCTGACGGGACGCGCGAGCCGGCCGGCGGCACGCGTGCCACCGCCGGCCACGTCCCCCCTTGTCCCCGCGCTTCGGGTCATCCCCCGGGCCATCGCCTCGACTGCACCCCGCCGATCGGCTGGAGCGTCTGCGAGGGACGGCGGGCCTCTCTCGTGGCGAGATCGAAGCGGTCTCCCGGGGCGAGGAAGTAGAAGAGTCCCGAGTCGCCGACCATCCTCTCGTTGTCGTAGATGAGCACGTAGCTCTGTCCGACGACCTCGAATTCGTCGCCGTCGACCACGATCGCCGTGTCCTCGTCGATCCCGATGCCCAGGAGCTCGGGGCGGGCACGGATGATCTCGATGAGATCGAACTGGCGGTTTCGCCGGAGGACGTGCTGGTCGATGGCGGTGTTGCGGAGAAAGCCGAACCCTTCCTCGTGGTCCCCCATCATGATCGTATTGGCGCGCGTGTCCCCGCGGGCAAGGTAGGATCCCAGGATCGTGGCGCCCGCAGAGGAGCCTCCGACGACGCCTCCCCGCTCAAGGAGGTTCCAGAGCTCCTCTTCGGTCCTCGTACCGAGGTAGGAGTCGGCGAGCCGCCACTGCCGGCCCCCGGGAAACCACACGCCGTTCGCCTCGCGGATCGGCTGTACGAACACGTCGGAGTCTGCCTCGTCGCGGTCCGTCGTGTGAAGGACCTTGAGGTTGCTTGCTCCCGCCTCCCGCCACGCGCCGAGACCCCGGTAGAACTGGTCGTACTCCTGCGCGCCGCCTGCCGTCGGGATGACGACGATCGGAGCGTCCGGACCCCCGGCGAGCTCCACGAACCGCTCCATGATGCCCCGGTCGCGCATCGCGCCGCCGACGATCACCAGGGAACCGTTCGGTGGTCCGACCTGCTGGGCGAGAGCGGGAGGGTGGGGCAAGAGGAGCGCGAACAGCGCGAGAAGGCTGAAGACGGTGCGATGCATGGGGTTCTCCGATCCCGGGGGCCGGTGCGGAATCCCAACGTGCGAGGGCCCGGCCGAGCGGGCAAACCGCCAGCGGGGCCGGGTCGGATCGGCGCGGTGCGGCAGTCGAGCGAGAGATGCCGGGGTACAGGTCGTGCCCGGCCTCGGTCTCCCGCACGAGGTTGTCGTCCCGGTTCCGGGAAGAGGATCTCCCTCCCGAGGCAGCCGGTTCTAGCCCGAAGTTTCAGGGGTATGTGTGTACAAGTGATGTTGTGACAGGGGTTTGGGTTTGACGGGGGTTGTTGGTTTCTGTCTACATCCTGGGCGTCACCTCGAGGAGTTCGAAACAGCGTTTCTGCAGGGTTGTCGGCTGGGTGCGCAGATGGAAGCGGGCCCCGTGCTTGGCCACCTCCATGGTGTTGGTGACGAGCGTCCCCAGATGGTCGATCAGGCCGCGGAAGCTGTGGACGGGCAAGCCCTCGTCGGTCCGCTTGCGCCCGGCTTTCTGGCGGGCGGCCGCAGAGCGCCGGGCGGGCTCGACGGGCGAGGGCCGTTGTGCTTCGGCGGCCTCGGGGTCGTGGTCGTCGAAGAGGAGCGGGGCGAGATCCTTGCGCATGTGCCACTCGATGTAGTAGGCGAGCATGCAGAGCAGGACATGAGCCCGGACGCGATCCTCGCGCCAGTGATGAATCGGGCGGACCTTGAGACCGATGGTCTTGAGGCTGCGGAAGGCGTACTCGATCCTGGACAGATCCTTGTAGGAGCGGACGGTTTGGTCGGCATCCAGCTGGCTGGGGTCGACGCTGGAGCGCACGATGCAGATCCCGTCGAGCTTCTCCTCGGCAGCGATCCTCTCGAGATCCCGCTCGAAGGTGAAGGTGTCGCCGGTGATTCCGGTGATGAAGTGCTTGGCGACCTTGAACCGGTGGATCACCTTGCCGACACGAAGTCCGATGGCGTCCTTTCCGCGCAGTGGCTGGCGCTTGCGGCGTGTGGCGGCGGCGATGACCTGGAGCTCCCGCTCGGTCGCTGCGAGCAGCTCCTGACGCTTGCGACTCCGCTCGTCGGCGAGGAGGGGATTTCTGCATACGATCAGCCGCTCGCCGGGGAAGTCGTCGCTGGTGATCTCGGCGAGATTGCGTTCGTCGAACAGCGAGGGCTGCACCGAGCCGGCCCGGGTGAGCTTGCGGATCGTCGGCGCACGGAGTGTGGTGATCCACGAGAGCCCGTCGAGGCCCTGGAGCTCCTCGCGGATACGAGCGGCGGTCAGCATCCCTCGATCCGCGACCAGCACCACATGCGTGAGACCGAAGCGGTTTCGGATCTTGTCGACCTGAGTGGCGAGCGTGGCCGGATCGCTCGTCGAGCCTTCGAACACCTCGACGGCGACCGGGCACCCGTCGGCTGAGCAGAAGAGCCCGAAGACGATCTGCAGCTTGCCCTTCTTGCCGTCACGGCTGTAGCCGCGCTGGGCGAGCGAACACTTCGTCCCCTCGAGATAACTCGAGGTCAGGTCATACAGGAGGAGGGTGTGTTCGCTGAGGTGCCGCCTTGCGAGGCGGCGCTCGATCCCGTTCTGGCGCCCGACAAGCCAGTCCATCGCGGCGTAGAGTTCGTGCTGGTCGAGCTTGCCGAGCCCGAGTACCTCGCCGAGCGTGGTGAGCGCGCTTGGGGCGCTCAGAGCACGGGCCGTGGTCAGCTTCGAGCGCGCATCGATGACCCGGGCCGCGATCATGGCCACGACCAGGTCGCGTAAGCGGCTGCCCGTCCGGTCGATCAGGGTGTGCAGCTCAAGCCGCTTGAGGGTGCCGAGCACGGCGGCCACATGACCGTGGGGGAGGCTCTGGACGCAGTGGAAACGCTCGGAGGGGTTGATGAAGGATTCGCCCTTGAGGGAGCGGCGGATGAGGTCGATGGTGGTGTCGGGGAGGTGGGAGATGTTGCCGAGCGTATCGTGCTTGACCTTGCCGTCTTCGCGGTAGCTGCGTCTGAGGAGGTGAGTGCGGTAGACTTTTCCCTTGTACTTTCGAGTGGTGGTGGCTACGTGAACGGCTCCTGAACGTTTTGGCATGATAGGAAATATATGGTATAATGTATTGAATGTCAACTCATATTAGTGGCTACACCAGACGCCGTGAAAACACCCTCCGAAACCCGTAACTTCACGATGCGCAATGCGTTATCCGCCGAACTGCGGCTCTGGGGCTCTGAAACTTCGGCCTAGGTGAACGTTCCCCCCGCTCACCAGACCGTGGCCACCTATGTCGGTGTTCTCTTCAACCATGATCACCGACGGCCCGTGATCGAGAGCCGCGACGGCGGCGGAGAGCCCTGCGGTACCCGGCCCGATTGTGACGAAATCGGCCTCCCGATCCCACAGGTCCTGAGCTCCCAGCTCTCCCGCGTCCAATCCACCGAAGACTGCCCCGCCCAACCCCAGCGTCGTGCCTTTCTTCAGGAAGTCTCTTCGGTTGACTCTCGCGTCACCCTGCTTGTTCCTGCTCAAAGCCTCTGTTCTCCTCGGTCGAAACTCCTTCGGCTGCCGTCGACCTCAATCGCCATGTCGGCATACTCGACCGAAATCGCAGGTAGGTCAAGATCTGAAATCAAGACGGGGCGGTGGGGCCACACGCCCCACCGCCCCGGCCCTTCCGAGAGATCTCTAGGATACGCCAGCGAGCTCAGATATTCTGGTTCTGGAGCTTCTCCACATCGGGTAATGGATAGCATGTGTGTGGGCCGTAAGGCTGCCCGCGCTGGTTCAGTCCCGTATCGAAATCATCCGTAGTGACGCCGGGAATGTCGAGCCGCAGAATGTCTCCAACCTTCGTTCCCTGCAGGAACAACTCGCGCCGCCGCTCTTCCCACACCTGCGCGCGAATCTCAACCGCATCGTTGCTGATGAACACGGGCAGACCGGGATCCGCATCTACGAAGGGTAGATCGGTGACGGTGGCCCGCAGGTTGTTGATGATGCCCACGGCCGTCTGCCCCAATTCGACCTCCGCGATCATGAGCTGAGCCTCGCGCCAGGTGGAGAACGGAATATCGGAGCCCCGGGCCGGGTACTTGAACTGAATCCACATGTCCGAGATCCCGTCCCGTCCCACGCCGAGCCCAACGTGTTCGAGGGGCACCCTCGGGTCCGGCACCCCGCCCACCTCCAGGTTATGGTAGCTCGGATGTATCGTGTCGCTGCCCGACGAAGTGATCGTCTCAAAAATGCGGTTGTAACGACGGGCATTCCCTTCGTCCATCTCTGCGTAGCGCACGAACCCCGGACCCACTTGGGAAGCATCCGCCACGGCGCCAGCACCATCGCCCCGGTTCAACTTCGATCGTGCCCGACCCACCAACGCCATATTCACGATTGACCGAGCCGCGGCGAAGCTCGAGCGGCCCGCAGACTCAATCGCCGAAGTAAACCGCTGCTCCGCGAGCGCCATCGTCGCTTCGCGCGAAACGATGGGACCCCCATCGAAGGTGAGCTCGCACATGGTTTCGCCGAGAATCTGATACGCATAACCAGCATAGGCATTCAACGCACCGATCAGGTAGTCCTTGTTCTCGACGGAGGCCGCGTCAAAGCCGTTGATTCGTTCGATGTAGTCCTCGGCCGTGAACCGCACTGTCTGGAAGGGGAGCAGAATGGGTGGAAACGGCCCCTCGTCGCATGCCAGCTGATCGAAGATCTCAATTTCTCGAGATCGCAGCTGGGTCAAGCGGAGACGACTGTCGGTGGTGGCCACGTACAGGTCGTTCCCCCACATCCCACCCGCATGGACATACCTCCCCAGCGCACAGTCGAAATCGCCCTGGACACTCCTCACCAGCACTTCGGAAAGGCGGGCATCGTTCAGGTCCTCGTCTCTCAGCTGCCCCGGAAGCTCCACCTCCAAGAGGCTATCGCAGGCCGCCGCGAAGAGGACAACCATCGACAACGCCCCCAAGGTCCCGACACGACCCAATCGGCATCTCGCGAGGCGCCGACTCGCTTCCTTCTTCAGGATATTCCTTAGACTTAGCATGAACATCTTCTCCAGTCGTTTCCGTTATCATTCAGGTGCCTCGGTAACCCTCTCGGCAACTCTTTGCATCTTAATCCCACCGGCGCGCCGTACCCCACTTAGAAGGACACCCTCATCCTGAGGAGAGCCGTCGACGACACGGGGGCCTGCGTATCCTGCTGTCCTGGGAATTCCTGGTTCCCGAGGCTCTGCCTGACATCGTGGATCCGCTCGCCTCCAATAGTCGTGTTCCACTCTTCGCGCCAGATGAAACCGAGGTTCCTGATCGAGAGGCCTATGGAAGCGCGGCTTACTCCGAGCCTGGCAACCATATCAGAGGAGAGCTGATACTGGACACCCAACTCGTCGAAATTGAGGTACCCGTTGGGGATATACCCGGTAGCGTCTCGCTGCGTCGCGATCTGGCCCCGAAAAACCGCGTCGGGGGGCGCCACATTTACGGCGTACGAGTTGTGCCAGCTCGTATGCCTCGCGCCGATCTGATCCGAATGCTGGATCCCCCCGCCACGACCTTCTACGGTGGCAAAGAGCCTCACGTTTTCGAACAGCGTCCAGGTGGAGGTAGCGTTGATCTGCCACGTGTGATGCGAAGGGCCAAAGAAGACACGATTGGCTTCGCTACACGGGACTGCCGGGCCACCTATCTGGCGTCCGTCAGCCCCCGTTCCAGCGTCACACATGACGTTGGTTACCTGGCTGTCGCTGCCCGGAACGAACTCCGCCGAAACAACCTTGAAACTGTGGAGCCCCGCCAGGGGGTATCCCACGATATGCTCCCTACTGCGTCGGATCGTGATGCGCTCGATGTCGCCGAGGCTGACGATCTCGTTGTCCATCGTCGCGAAGGCCAGCGCCAGGTCCCAACGCACCGGATCCTCTTGTAAGACCTGAAGGTCGAGGGTGAGCTCAGTGCCCCAGTTGTCGACTTGACCAGCATTCACGAACTGCCTGCCCGGAAACCCCAGCGAGGGAAGGACCGGCGCGTCCACGATCGCGTCCTTCGTGCTCTTCCAGTACGCGGTAAAACCGAGCTGGATACGCTCATCTAAGAGCCCGGCGTCGAATCCGACCTCGATCTCCTCCGCCCGTTCCGGCCCCAGGTTCGCGTTACCGAAGCTGGTCGGGGTCAGAATTGGGCTGGCTCCTGGACCCGTCTCTGGGCTGTAGAGTCGCTGAGCCGCGAAAACGTCAGGCTGGCGTCCGGCGGCGCCCCACGCGCCCCTCAATCGGAGTGGATTCAAGAAGTCAACGTTCCATAAAGACTCTTCACTCAGCACCCAGGTCGCACTCACCTTCGGATAGGTCTGGGTGCCAAAGTCCGTTCCGAATGCACTGTTCTCGTCCCAACGTACGGCGCCGGTTAGGAAGAACCGCTCCTCCCAATCCAATACTTGCTGGACGTACGCACCGACGGTGACATTCTCGAGCCTGTCTTCGTCGGCTTCGGTTCTCGCTGCCGCACCGACGGTGCTCAGGAACTCAGTGGCGAACTCCTCACCTTCGCTGAAGTTCTCCCAGGTCTGCTTCTGATAGTACTGGAAGCCAACAGAAGTAGCGCTACCGATCCGGTCCGTCAGGCTGAACGACGCGGTTCCGGAATAGTCGAGCGTCTGTAGCTGAGTTTCGACGCTGGTGATCCTCCTTCGGCCACGGCCGGTGCCCCCCCAAATTCCATTGGGTGCTTCTGCTTCCCGGAAAATGGTGTTGGTTTCGATTTGATCCGTCAGGTCGATTCCCGCAGTGAGTCGGTTCTGGAACCAGTCCACCGGGGCGAAATTTACCTGTACGCTCCAGTTCTTCCGTTCGGTATCGAACAGCCACGCCTGGCCGTCTCTCAAACCTGCAGGCGTCCTGCCCCCCCAACCCATGAGAATGCTCTCGTTACCGCCGTAGTCCACGGCGCTAAGGGGGGTTCCGGACATGGTCTGTCTCCACAGATCGCCGACGAGCCGCGTCTCTCCACTCATCATTGAGCCGTTCAGCAAAATTGACAGGCGGTCGTTGACCGTCATATCCAGATTCACCCGTCCCGTCTGGCGCAGGTCCCGGTTCCAGCTCACGATCCCGTCCTGATCGTTTCGGTTGAACGAAGCGAAATACCGGAACACGTCCGTGCCGCCTCGGGCCGACAGACTGTATTCTTGTAAGGCCCCGTACCGGAAAAGGTCTTCACCGTTGCGCGCCTGGTAGGCATCGAGCATGTGCATCTGAAGCAGAGTGCCGTCGGGCGTTCTATCGTAATTGGTCCAGATCTTACCGTGCGGATCCGTCATGTAATTCAAGCCGAGTCCGACGGCAGCATCGAAGGTCACGTCGCCCGCCTCTCCACGCTTCGTGATAATCTGGATGACCCCGTTCGACGCTTCGGTCCCGTAGAGCGTCGAGGCAGCGGGACCTTTGATCACCTCGATACTCGCGATGTCTTCGGGGTTTATGTCGTTCAGCCGACCTGTCGTCTGTCTGCGGCCTTCAGCCCGATCGGTGTTCACCCTCACTCCGTCGATATAGATCAGCGGATCGTTGGGAAGTCCGACACTCGAGGAGCCCCGGATTCGGATGCTGGCCTCCCCGGCCCCCACGAAGCCACCGGCAGACATCATGGCCAGGCCCGGAATCCGCGTGCTGAGCAGCTGCTCCACACTCACGACCGGAGCCATGTCCGCAATCGCCGCAGCGTCCATTCGTTCCACGACATTCCCGATGGCTCGTCTCTGCGTACCACCCGCCGTTCCCGTGACGATCACTGCGTTCAGCTGGAGCGCCGCCTGGGTGAGGTCAAAGTCCGCGACCACGGTCTGGCCGGCGGCTACGGTCACTTCGAAGCTGGCTGTCTGGTACCCGAGCCGCTGCGCCGTCAAGGTTTGCGTGCCGGCCGGCACGTTCGTGAGTTGGTAGGTGCCGTTCTGCTGCGAGAGCACGCCGATATCCAAGTCGGCGATGCTGACCTGCACGGCACTCAGGGGCTGGCCCGAACGTGCATCCTCCGTCGTGCCGGTGATGACCCCTTGCTGGCCTTCAACCGACTCGGCCCCAACGGAGAGCCAGAGGATCGTCATGAGAGAAATTCCAAGGACATTCAAACGTAAGCTTGCGCACATGATGTGAACCTCTTGTTGGGGAAACCTTGCTGATCCTGTCAACTTTTTCATAAGCTTCATCTCACTGCGCGGACAACGGACATGACCACCGCAGCTAACAACTGTTCAAGCTACGGCGCGACCGTCACTTCCACATAGCCGTTCGTCCAGCAACACTGTCGCTCGAAAGACTGAGTGTTTTCGAGCGACTGCATGAGAATCACGTAGTCCCCCGGCTCACTGAAGGTGACTGTCGTCGTCGCGCGGTTGTCGTAGCGATAGTCGGCCAGCATCTCGTATTGGTTGAAAGCCACCTCGCCCGGGCCCGTGAACTTGGCCCACCCCACCCACCAGCGGGCCGGCCGGTCGTCGGGAGCGTCGACAAAGACGCTCAGCGTCAGGGGACTCCCCACCGCCACCGTCACCGGTCCGGCTCTGATCCCGTTCCGGCCTCTACCTTCCGGTCCGGCCGGCTCGACGAAGCGAACGAATGGCGCCATGGACCCCTGTGCCTGCCCAGGGTTGTGGTCCAGCCACATTGCCAAGTCTTCTTCCTCGATATCGTCGTAGTCGTCTATCCCTGTCTCTTCGGCGAGGAACCCCCACGCCGCCGCCCTCGACTCCGAATCCGGTTCGTCCAGCATGTAGGCCGTCGATGTCAGGTGGCCCGGCACAGAATAGGCCTCGCCACCAACCCGGAGCGTCCACATGACCCGGCGAGCTCCAAAATCCTCCGGCACATTCACGGTGTGGACACAGTAATGCTTGCGATAACCCGTTCGCGGCACCGGCATGAAGTGGGTCGGCTGACCTCCGTCAAACTCACTCGGCTCGATGAAGTTGTCCGACCCTAAGGGGATATCCAACGCTACTTCAGTGTTCCCACTCCAGTATCCGAAACAAAGGGCCGGATCGGTCCCGGCCCCGGTGGGAAACCGCTCGCGGTACCGCTCGACCGCAGTGCCGGGCAGGGTGACGCCCTGGACTGCGGCTTCGGTCAAGAGTTTGAGTACCACCGGCAGACCGTTCTCGGCGAGCGCCTGGAAGACCTCGTCGCCCTTCTGCTGCCAGTTTCCCGCGTCGATCCCGGGCGGAGCTTCACCTGAAGTTTCGCTACCGAAAGCGTGTCGACCCGATCCGCGACTCCGCTCAGGGCGTTGCGGAATCCGGGCCGGATCCGCTGCCACGCGCCCCGGACGCGCATCGAACGGGCCGCAATCTCGGCAACCGCGTCCTGAGGGGCCTGGGCGGCCTCCAGGTCGACGAAGACCGTCGTGAACCGGCCGTCTTTCTCCGGGCGGCGAAGCAGCTCGCGGACCAAGCTCGTCTTGCCCATCCGCCGCTGCGCCGTGAGCAGCGTATGCGTTCCGTGCCCGATGCGCTCCCTGAGCGCCTCGAGCTCGGCTTCACGGTCGTAGAACCGGTCTCCCTCGACCCAGTTCGCTCCGGCTTTCTTCAGCTTCATGAGTGCCGATTTCCGCATTGTCAGTTAACAACAATATTGTTGCCAACAATGTTGTTGTTAACTGGTGCCGCCGTCAAGGCGGTGATGTCGGCTTCCGCGACGGACACGGGCCCCGTCCGCGGGCGGCATCAGGCGTGCGGTAGCGCGCAGGAATCAAGGGATGGGGATGCGGGACGCGATGGCCGCAGAGCACCTCGGTGCAACCGGGCACGCAATCGGCGGGAGACGGGTCGTTTCGGTGATCGACGTCGGGTTGCGTCCAGGGGAGGCGGGTACCGGAGGTCAGCTCTGCCCGGACTGTGCCGGAGCGATCAGTCTCAGAAAGTCCTCCTCGCCAATGATCGAGATTTCGGCGCCGCTCCCGGCGAGAGCTTCCGCCTTCCGGTGCTTTGAGCTCTTGGCCCGGCTGCCGGTCCCGCGCAGGTCCTCCGTACCGACCACGAGGAGCGTCGTCCTGCGGGACACTGCTCCAGCCACGTCCGCGCCGGCAGCTGCGGCGAGGTCCACTGCCTTCCGCCGGGCGATCGTGAGTGCGCCGGTGAACACGATCGTCTCTCCGGAGAGATGCCCCGCCAGGTTGCCCCTGCGACTTGCCGGACGGGACCCCGTGAGCGGCTGGTCGGCCCGATGCAGCCACGCGGCGATGTCCATGTCGGACCTCTCGATCGCGAGCGCCACGACCGAGCCGGCGGCGATCGCGTCGGACAGGGCATCGTGATGCCGGAGAGGAATCCTGAGTTCAGATGCGAGGTTCTTGAGACCGTACCCGCGCCGGGAGAACCGCTCCCACGCCCTCCGGGCGACCCTGGCGGAATCCAGCCACGTAGCGCGCAGCTCGGGCAGCCCGTAGCGCTTCGCCGCCCCGGTGACGGCCAGTCGATCGAACGGCATGTGGTGCACGACGATGCGGTCGCTGCACAACCTGCGGATCTCGGGCATCACTTCCGGAAAACGCGGGGCGTCCCGAACGGTTTCCGGGCGGATCCCGTGGATCGCGACGTTCATCGCATTGAAGTGGTCCTCGGGGTCAACGACCGACACCCAGGTCCGTCCCGGAACACCCCGAGAATCGAATTCCGCGATCCCGACCTGGCAGATCGAGGCACAGTCGGAGTTGGCGGTCTCCACATCGAGCGCGACGTAGGCCGGCTTCGACGACGCCGGGCCGCGGTCGGGGAGTTCGGGTGGGAGGCTCGGCTGCCGCGTCATGACCGTACAGGACCTCCCTGGACCGGTTCGAGGCACCGGCCCGGAGTGCCGGAAGGACGAGAAGGGAAGGTATAGAATATAGCGCTCATCGGGGTGACCCGGATGCGGCCGACGGGAAAGGGGGCCGGTAGTTTGCCGGCGCTGCCCGAGGCTTGCTACGCTCGCCGCTGCAGGCACCGAACCGGAACCGGACAGGTTGTCTGCTGCCGACAGTACCAGTTTGCTCGCTACACCCGGCGTTGCATCCTCGCCGGACCGGCATTTGGACTTGCTGTCCAGGACAAGCAATCGGACTTCGTGCGCCGTGGAAAGGCGCGTTTTCCTAGCAGGTGCGAACCCTGCCCGGCAACTGTCGCTCCAGCCGGTAGTAGCCAGAGCGGTTTATGGAGGCAACGACATGGACCGAAGCACTCTGGTAAAGGACCTCGTAGGAGGTTCAACGACCATGCGGGCCGAAACGCGAGTGAACGGAGCGCCAGGCGAACTGGTGCAGCGTAGCCGGTGCAAGTCCGGCGGGAAGGAAAGGCCAGCCACCACCTTCCACCGTGAGTCATGGGCCGTTGGCCGCGAGGCCAGGGGTTAAGCGTTGACAGGGGCGCGAGCAGGCAGGGCTATTGAGCACCGAAAACACGAATATCCGGGATGTCGAGACGCTCGTTCACGTCGAAGACAGCATCCGTTCAACCGTCAGGGCGATGGAGGGGCGGAATCCTGCGGTGCCGAAGAACCCGGGCATGTTCGTACGCGCTGTGCCGGGACCTGGGAGGTCTGCGTACTGTCCTACAGTCGTAGTGGGACCGCGAAGGAGAGGAGGAATCCGTAACCGGCGATGTACGGTGCGCAGAAGTCAGACACGGGAATATCAGCTATGAAGTCGGCGAACAAAGGAGCCTCGGCTCCGGCGGAGTCGATGGAGCGAAGGACCGTGCCCGAGGGGAATCCGGACGCTCAAAGCACGCGCCAGGCACAGGACTGGGCAAGCGTGTCACAGGCGAGCGGACGGATACGGCAGTTTGTAAGACGGGAACCACGAGAGCGTCTCACGTCGCTCCTGCACCATGTGACTGTCGAAGCGCTGCGCTGGGCGTTCTTCGTGCTGAAGAGGGATGCTGCGGCCGGTGTGGATGGCGTGACGTGGCATGCGTATGCGCAGGGTGTGGACGGCCGATTGGCCGACCTGCACGGGCGCGTGCACGCGGGAACGTACCGGGCGACGCCATCGAGGCGGGTGTACCTGCCCAAACCGGATGGCGGCACGCGACCGCTCGGCATTGCCGCGCTGGAGGACAAGATTGTCCAGAAGGCGGTGGTGGAGACGATTCTGACGCCGATATACGAGGCGGAGTTCCTGGGGTTCAGCTACGGGTTCCGGCCGGGGCGCGGGGCGCACGGAGCGCTGGACGCGCTGGCGGTCGGGATGGAAAGGCGTCGAACCGAATGGATAGTCGATGCGGACATCCGCGGCTTCTTCGACAACGTGTCGCGGGAGTGGCTGGTCCGGTTTCTTGAGCACCGGATCGGGGACAGACGGGTCATCCGGTTGATCATCAAGTGGTTGAACGCCGGCGTCATGGACGATGGAGAGTGGCGGGACGAGCTGCGGGGAACGCCGCAGGGGGCGGTGATTTCGCCAGTGCTGGCGAACATCTACCTGCACTATGTTCTCGATCTCTGGTTCCAGAAGAAGTGGCGTATCCACGAGGCGCGTGGCGACACGGTCATCGTGCGCTATGCGGACGACTTCGTGGTAGGGTTGCAGCACAAGACGGATGCCGAGCGATTCCTGAACGATCTGAGGGAGCGGCTCGGACGCTTCGAGTTGTCATTGCACCCGGAGAAGACCCGGCTCGTGGAGTTTGGCGCATTCGCGCAAGCGAGGCGCCGCCGCCGCGGCATGGGCCGACCGGAGACGTTCGATTTTCTGGGCTTCACGCACTACTGCACGAAGGATCGGAAGGGGCGTTTCCAGCTGGGGCGCAAACCAGCGGCAAAGCGCGTGACGCGCACGCTGAAACGGATCACGGAAGCGCTGCGGCTGCGGTGGCATGATCGCCTTGAAGTAACCGGGCGATGGCTGGGCCGTGTGCTCAATGGATGGCTGAACTACTATGCCGTTCCGACCAGCTTCCGGTATCTGGCGCGCTTCGTCGCCCGTCTGAAACGGCTGTGGCTCAAGGCCATACGCCGTCGGTCGCAAAGGGACCGGTTCGGTTGGCACGATCTGGAGCGGATGACCGTGCGGTTCTGGCCGAAGCTGACAATCCGACACCCGTGGCCAAGCCAACGACTGGCCGTCAACGCGACCCAAGGGAGGAGCCGGATGCCTTAACGGGCACGTCCGGATCTGTGCGGGGGGCACCGGGCAACCGGTGTCCCTACCGCGATCTGAGCAGGCCCCGAAACCGCTGTCGCGGGAGCCGACCCTGCGAAGTCGAGGGGAAGGCCGCCGACTGGCCGGGAAGTGAGCGACACGAGCACTGGCCGGTTTCCGCCGGGGTAATGGCGTCAGCACGCATGGAAGATGGAAGGTGTGGCAACACGGGAACCCCAGTCGGTGCCGTGTACGCGGCAACCGGAACCCCGCGAGGGGCCGGCCGGGCCGGCCGGGTGGCGGAGAGGCCCGTAAGACTGAAGACGCGGGGTAATGCCCGTCGAGGAAAGGGGCCTCAGGTGTGGAGGGGTGCCAAAAGGGTGCAAGCCTGCGGGAGTGCTTCGGCTATAACCCCGCGTACAAAGGGCGGGAAGAAGGGGCCCAGAGGCATCACATGCAGAAGCGAAGGAGCGGGGCTGACCGATGGTGGCTGGCTCGGTACCGTCAGGGCGTGAACAGGCCTGGCGGTGCGTTGGCGAGGGGCACCGCGGGTGAAGTCGTGCAGCTTCTGGAAGCTGGAGGCACGCAAAACCTCCGGTCCCGCTGCGACCGGCATGGCTGGAAGCGGCTCCGAACAGGCGCTCCGTGTGCGAGGCGCATGATCCCACTGGAGAGCCGGATGCGAGCAATCCGCACGTCCGGTTCGGTGAGCGGGGGGTGGAAACGGACCTATTGGAAGTATGGGAGCCGGAATTGACGCCGACGCGAAAGCGCGCGGATCAGTGCACCGGACCCTAAGGGCACCGCGCCACCTCCCGACTCTACTCCCCGGACAGGGGAGTGGCCGGCGAGGCCGTCCCGCACATCCACGATTCCGTCGGTCAGGAAACAGTTCGCTGGACCACGGACAGCTGTCCTGCCGCGAGCTGCGACGGGAGCACCGGGATGACGGTCCTCCGCACGGGTTGACCGGTTTATCGACTGCTGATCGGAGCCGCAGCCACAGAACGTGTCAGAAGCGGTACGTGCGGCTGGCCGGCCGACGCTGGGTGCTACGGACTGGGCCGGGTGGCGGTGGCCGCGGGACCGGAGACGCGCGGGCACACGAAAGGGTCGTGCGGGAACAACCGCACTCAAGCCACTTCGCGCGGGCGTATGGCACGCAAGGCATCGGCGTTTTCCCGCGCCGTGACTAGGAGCTCGTAACGGTGCTGCAGGTTCATCCAGCTCCGCGCATCAGTCCCGAAGTACCGCGCCAGGCGCAGCGCCGTATCCGCCGTGATTCCCCGCCGGCCACGAACGATCTCGCTGATCCGGGCCGGCGTCACCGGCCACGGCGGGCGAGGTGCGCATGCTCGCCCCCCCGGGGAAGGCGAAGGCCCATTTCAGCTCGAGGTCCGGGACGTCGGAGGCGGCGAGCCCGGCCCGCTCCGGGGGCTGGTAGCCGGTTCCGGTGAGGTTTGCGGCGAAGCCGGTCCAGGAGAGGGCGGCCGGGTCGAGGCCGGTCCACGCGGGGTCGGCGCAGCGGACGGCCTCCGGAACCGGCTCGGCCGCGTAGCGCCGCCGGGTGAGGAATTCCGCCACTTGGATCCGCTCCTGCGGGGTGAGTCTGGCCCCCTCGATCCGCATCACCCCGTCCTCGAGCGCGGCGACGATCGCGCGCGGGGAGAGCTGCGCGAGGAGTCCGGCCCCGGCGGCCCGTTCGGTGCCTGCGGGCGTGTGGCAGCCAGCGCACCTCTCGGCGAAGAGTGCCTCTCCCTCCTGCGCGCGGGCGGGGCTGCATGCGACGTAGTGAGGCGAGGGCCGCGACGGCCGACCTCAGGGCGGTCTTCCAGTGGGTCATTGGGCAGGGGAGCGGAGGCTTCGGGTGGCCGGGACCAGGGGCTCCCGGTGCGCGGCGGCTCCGCCGGAAGGCCGGCTCCTGGAAGCGGGGCATTGTAACGCGACGGCGCCGCTGGGTCTCTCCCCCCGGTCCCGTCCGGCAACGAGGCCGACGGGGTCCGTGAAGTCCCGCTTCGGCACCTCTCCGGGGTAAGTCGGATCCGGCCAGGTCACGGTCACGGGGGCCTCCTCGAGTGGCCCCGGTGACGGTCCCGGGTCCCGGCGCCGCGGGGGTCTCCGCCGGCGAAGTGGAAACGGAGCGGCCACCGGCCGTTGCTCCGGATGCCGGATGCCCGTAAGCTCTGCGGCTCCGGGCCGGTCGCTCCGGCCGTGCCCCTCTCCCGATCGACGCCCCGGCGGCTCGGCAGGCCATGCACCTCGTCGTATTCGACGTCGACGGAACGCTCGTCGATTCATCGGAGATCAACGGCCGGCTCTTCAAAGAGGTCGTCGAAACGGACCTGGGGATCGAAGTCGACGACGACTGGTCCCGCTACAGGCATGTGACCGACAGCGGCATCCTGAACGAGATCATGGACGAGGCGGACGGGAATAGGGACCGCCCTGTCGCATGCGCGAGGATCAAGGAGGCGTTTGTCCGCGTGGTTGCCGACCACATCGGCGGCTGCGGGGGCCGGATGCCCGAGATCGCGGGTGCCAGGGCATTCGTCGAGCGGCTGAGATCGCATCCCGGGGCTTCGGTCGCCGTGGCGACGGGAGGCTGGCGGGAAACGGCGGCGATAAAGCTCCGGGCGATCGGACTGGACCCGGGGGAGCTCTGCCTGGCGTCATGCTCGGATGCCGTGAGCCGCGTCGGGATCATGCGGATCGCCGAGGAGCGGGCGCTCGTCGGGAGGCGGGCGGCGAGGAGGACCTACTTTGGCGACCGGCCCTGGGACCTCCGGGCGAGCCGGGAGCTGGGCTACGGTTTCGTTGCGATCGGAGACGGCGTGGCGCACCCGGCACGCTACCCCGATTACCGGGATGCCGAGGCGATCCGGGCGGAGCTGGGATTGCGCTCCTAGCGGACGACGGCTCAGGCACCCGGCGCCGCGACCGTGGAACAGGGGAGGTGCCCCGGACCCTCTCCCGGCCGAGGCATGGATCGCCTCAAAGCCCCGTGCGCAGATACCCCCGGATCGCCGACACCGCCCGCTCCACGTCGGTGTGCGAGTTGTAGAAGTGGGGGGAGAGGCGCACGCCGGGGCGGTCGCTCCCCCCGCGCGCCGCGGCCACGATCCCGTCCTCCTCGAGCGCCGCGACCACGGCGCCCGGCGGGAGGTCGCCCGGGCGGAAGGTGACCACGGCCGCGCGCCGCGAGGGCTCCTCCGACGTCCACATGTGCACGCCGTCGAGCGCCGAGAGCTCCTCGACGAGCGCCGTCGCCAGCTCGCGGCTCCGGGCCTCCACCTCGGCCATCGTGATCTCCTCGAGGAACTCGATCTGCGCGCCGAGGGCGCCGATGGCGGGCTCGTCGCGCTGGCCCAGCCCCTCGTGGGTGCGCGCGAGTCCCCGCGACCCGGCGCTCGCGCTGTACATGGTCGGCCAGAAGCCCGCGTGGACGCGGGCGCCGACGTAGAGCACCCCGGTTTCCTTGGGGCCGCAGGGCCACTTGTGCGCGCTTCCGGTATAGAAGTCGGGCTCGATCTCGGCGAGGTCGATGTCGAAGAGGCCGAAGGACTGGGCGCCGTCGACGACCGAGAGGACGCCGCGCTCGCGCGCCAGCGCGCAGAGTTCGCGCGCCGGGAAGAGATCGCCGGCGGTGTTGGTCAGGTGGGTGAAGGCGATCACCCGGGTATTCGGCGTGATGGCCTCGCGGAATGCCTGCAGGTAGTGGTCGGCCCCGGGGTGCGGGCTCCGCGGATCGATCTCGCGCACCGTGTAGCCGAAGCGCCGGCCCTTGGCCTTCCAGGCGAGGTTGTTGCTCGGGTGGTTGTCGCTGACGATCACGACTTCGTCGTCCGGTCCGAAGTCGAGGCCGGTCGACACCCAGTTGTTGGCCTCGCTCGTGTTGCGGGTGATGAGGATCTCCTCGGGGGCGGCGCCGAGGAAGGCGGCCAGGCGGTCGCGGGTCGGCTCCTTGACCCCGCGCATCGCGTCCCGGAAGCTCGGCACCGGCTCACGGTCCATCCGCTCCGTGTCGTCGTAGAGCGCTTCGAGCGTGCTCGCGGGCGACGGGCACAGGTTGGCCGCATTCATGACGGACAGCTCGGGCGGCATGAGGAAGCGCGCGCGGACCTCGTCCCAGTCCACCGCGCGGCCCGCTCCGGTCTGGCGGGCGAGCGGTGCGGAACGCGGCCGGCGCGCGAACCCCTCAAGAGCGGGATGCGTGAGGAGAGCCGCCGATCCTCCGGCGGCGAAGAGGCGGGCGAAATCGCGGCGGTTCATGGATGAAGCAGGCATCGGAGCTCGCGGTCGCGGGGTTTAATCCGGGTCTTCCGAATAGTACGTCCGCCCGCCCCCGGGCGCGATCGGGAGCCGACTCACGGCTTCAGCCAATCGCGACGGGCCGGAGCCTGCCGACCCCGGCACGCGCCGACGTGCGGTCCCGACGGATCAGGCAGGTCGCCGTGCGTTTCGGCCGCGACGCCAGATTGACACTCGGAGTGACCACCGGCTGGCGCTCCGACAGCGGTCCGGTGCGCGTCCCCGCATGCCTCCCGGAAGTCCGTGCCGCCTTCCCTAGAAGCCGTAGGAAACGGAGATCGTGGTGAAGCTCCGGTTCTGGTCGCCGTTCCGATAGCTCCGGGCCCACTGGTAGCGGACTCCGACCCGCTGGAAGAGCGCGAAGTCGGTGCCGAAGCCGGTCTCGGGATTCCACGTCCGCGTCGCGAACGGGTTGTAGTGGAGGTTGACGATCATGGCGTCCACGAAGGGCGAGAAGCGCCCGAAGGTGACCGGTCTCAGCCGGGGACCGACGCCGATGGCTCCGTCGGTGGCGACGAACGTGGCGAGATCGGCCCAATCCAGGACGGCGACATCGAAGCCGACCGAGATACCGGTCTTGTGGCCTTCGTCCGTGTTGTGGGTTCTGTCCCAGGGAGTGGTCCAGCTCGTGGTCTCGCCGTGATTGGTGAACACCCCGTAGGCGATGGTGCTCTGCGCCGCCGCGGGCGTTGCAAGGGCGGGGACCAGCACGAGGGCCGCGATGATTCGGTTCATTCAGGTTCTCCTCCGAGGCGGTAGCAGGGCCGCTGCTCGCTTGCTCCGAGGGAGCGTTGCCGGGCGTTGACAGCCAATTCGCACGGTAGCGGTTCCGCAAAGAGGTTCGTACGGCGCTGGGCTATTTCCGAGCTGCAGAGTGGTGCGATCCTGCGGCGCAGGCGGGAGACGTTGTGACCAGGAAGAGGAGTAAGCAATGCATGAGAGACACGCCGCCGCCCGACCCCGACGGGAGGGACCCCGCGGCATCCGGTGGCATTGCCTACTCGGTCTTGAGGGCGACGGCAGGGTCGATAAGTGAGGCTCTCAGAGCTGGAGCAAGTGCAGCACCGGCTGCTACCGCCAGGCCTCCCGCAACTGCTCCGATGAGAATCATGGGGTCGCCCGGTGCAACACCAAAGAGCAGTGACTCGAGCACCCTGCTGGCGACGACGGCTACGGCCGCCCCGGCGAGCGCGCCGACCGAGGCGACCCGGAGCGTATCGTTCAGAATGAGCGTGACGATTCTGCCCCGCTGTGCGCCCAGGGCACGCATGATGCCGAGGTCGTGCCACCTCTCCTGGACCGTCACCGTGAACACCCCGTAGACACCCAGGGCCGAAAGGAGCAGCGTCGCCACGGCGAAGACAAGCAGTACGGCGGCGGCGAAACGCCTCCCGACGATCGGCGCACGCATCACCTCGACCATACTGCGAACAGTCATCACCCTGACCGCCGGATCGGCGTTGGCGAACGCGTCACGTACCAGTTCGTCAATGGACGCTCGTGCAGCGTCAGTCGTCCGCACGAGAAGTGAGGCCGGAGGGGCGGTCCCCAGCCTGCGCAGCGGGTAGTAGGCGCGAGGATGCTGTTCGAGGAGCTCGCGGTAGCGCGTGCCGGACGCGACGCCAACCACCGTGAACCACGTACCGCCCGAGAGGAAGCCGCTGACTCTCTTTCCGATCGGGTCCTGGCCGGGCCAGAGGGCCTGGGCGAGGACGTCGTCCACGACGACAACGGGGGCCGCGTCGGCCCGGTTGTCGAGGTCCGTGATTCCGCGGCCCGACAGGAGGCGGATGCCGAGGGCCTCGAAGTGCCCGGGCAGAACTGCGTCGATCGCGACGAAGGGGTTGTCCCGCGCCGCGTCCTCGTCCTGTCCCTCCGCTCGCAGCGGGACCTCGAGGCGCTGCTGCAGGGAGGCCCCAGGGTCGCCCTGGCAGCGAGTACGCCCGGTCGTGCCTCCAAGTCCAGCACCACGGATTCGAGAGCCTCCATATACGCGTCCGGGACTCTCCCGAACCCATAGGGGATTCGCAGATCGAAGACGGTCATGTCGTCCGCAGACAGCCCCAGGTCGAGTCGGTCGATCGTCAAGACCGTGCGGGCCAGGAGGCCGGCTCCTACGACACTCACCACCGCGAGCCCGACCTGAATGCCTGCCACGAGTCGCCGAAACCGCCCGCCCAAAGCGGAGTGACGTCTGCCTTCCCGTGCCACGATGCCCCGGGACTCACCGAGTCGCGACAACACGAGGCCGGCGGAGAGGCCGGCCAACACCCCGCACACAGCACCCGCTGTCAGTCCGAACAGCGACGCGGCGCTGCCGAGTGAGATGGCCTCCAAGCGCGGCAATTCGGGCGGCGCGAGTGGGACGAGCGTTCTCAGGGCGACCCAAGCGAGCAGGAGTCCAGCTGCGGTGCCGAACGCAGCCAGCAGTGATGCATCTGCCAGAAGCTGGCTCACGACATGTCCACGCTTGGCTCCCAGGGCTTTCCTCACGGCTCGGTCGTGAGCCGCCGTCCGGCCGGCCACGAGCAGGAACAGGGTGGCGTTCGCCGCTCCCGCAAGGAGCAGGAGAAGAGCCGCCGCGGATGCCGCGACAAGGACAGGGGCGACGGAGCCGACAATGAGCTCCCTCAGTGGCACGACGACCGGTCGAAGGTCGGAGTTGACGTCGATGCCCTGGCTTGCCCCGGCCGAAAACACAGCCGAGAAGTCGGAAGCAACTCCGGCCGGGCCTCCACCGGGAGCCACGCGACCGGTGACGTGCAACTCGAAGGGAGCACCCTGAAGGGGAACCCAGATGTCCGTGCCCAGGGGAAAGTCGAACCCTCTCGGCCCGACCCCGACGATCGTCACAGTCCTGCCCCGCATCGAGAGCGACAATCCGACTACGTCCGGATCACTGCCAAAACGGGTGCGCCAAATGCGGTGACTCAGCACCGCGACCTGGCCGGCGCCGGGCTGGTCATCGTCCGCCGTCAACAGTCGTCCGATGGTGGGATGGGTGCCGGCCACGCCGAAGAAGTCCCCCGCGACCCTGACCTCGTTCAGCGTGTACCCGGGCGAGGCGTTCTCAACCAGGACCGGCAGCGCACCCCATGCGGTGAAACCAGCCAGGCCAGACAGACTGCGTTGCCCGCTCGATAGAAAATCGTACTCCTCGGTTCGGAACGGGACCCGTATCGAAGGCCGCTCCTCGTTCAGACGCCACCCGACGATGAGTTCCTCCTGACGATCCACGGGCAAGTCGCGGAGAAGCACTGCGTCGACTGCGGCAAACGCGGCTGAGGTGGCTCCGATACCGATGGCCAGGGTCAAGGCGGCGGCCGCCCCGCGGCCGGGCCGCCTCGCAAAGCGCCTGACCGATAGCTCAAGACCTCGCATGAACTGAGCCCTCTACATCCTCATCTTCGAGCGAAGCTGCTGAACCGGTCCCGATTCCCTGGACAATAGGGCGGCGTAATCATGCCGTCTGCCGAGTGAGCTCTTCGCGGACCTGAACCAGGGTCCGCCTCCGACGGTCATCTGGATCCGGCGTGGCACCATCCTCGCCAGCCAGGTCCCCGTCGAGCACTGGCACGACCTCGTCGGAGACCCGACCTTCGGCGACGCGATTCTCGACCGACTCCTCAACAATCAGCCCCTCGACGTCGAGCACCCCCTCGGGGGTCCGGAAGTCCTCTTCCCGGAGATTGTCCAGGTAGGAGAAGTCGCCCGGATCTTTCCTGGTCATTTTCGCCCTCCTCTACCAAGCGGTCTGGCTGCCCCGTCGGTACGTCCTGATCGTACCAACCGGCTGGCGAGAAGTCCCGGTCCGGGGATCGCGTCCAATGCTGCAGAGCGGCAGCTCCAGCTGCTCGAGTTCGAGGTCTGGTCTGTGCAGTGGGCTAGGAGCCTGCGCCGCAGGAATCTGCGGTCGTTATTTTGAGGGGTAGCGAATGCGAGGGGAAGGATTGGCGGTTGTCGGAGGGGGTTCAATGGGCACGAGGTTTCGACCGTACCAGCCGGACCAGATGCTGCTTCTGCCGCAGGATCTGCGGGAGTGGGTTCCGGAGGGTCACCTGGCGCACCATGTGAGTGACCTGGTGGACGCAGTGGACTTGAGCTCGTTCTACGCGCCGTACCGTGGGGACGGTCGTCGCAACTCGCCGTACGATCCGCGGATGATGGTGAAGGTGCTGATCTATGCGTATGCGACAGGCACGTTCTCGTCGCGCAAGACGGCGAAGAGGCTGGAGGAGGACATTGCGTTGCGGATGCTGGCGGCGGGGAACTTTCCGAAGCACCGGACGCTGTGCGAGTTCCGGCGCCGGCATCTCGACGACTTCCGGGCGGTGTTCGCGGAGGTGGTGCGCTTGGCCCGGACGCTGGGTCTGGCGGGGTTGGGGCGGGTGTCGGTGGACGGGACGAAGGTTCGGGCGAACGCGAGCAAGCGCAAGGCGATGAGCTACGGCCGGATGGTCAGGGAGGAGCGTCGGTTGCAAGCGGAGATCGGGGCGTTGCTGGCGGAGGCGGAAGCGGTCGACGAGGCGGAGGACGCCCGCCACGGCGAGGAGGCGCGGGGGGACGAGTTGCCGGAGGAGCTGAAGCGGCGGGAGGACCGGCTGGCGGCGATCCGGGTGGCCAAGGCGCTCCTGGAAGAGGAGCAGAGCGCGAAGGACGACGCGCGGGGCCGCGAGCCGGGACAGACGCGCAACCCTGAGGGCGGCCCGCCCTACAAGCGGGAGTACGGCGAGCCCGGGGAGAAGGCGCAGAGCAACTTCACGGATCCGGAGAGCCGGATCATGAAGACGAGCACGGAGGGGTTCCAGCAGTGCTACAACGCGCAGATGACAGTGGACGGGGAGAGCCAGCTGGTGGTCGGGGCCGAGGTGACGGACAACGCGAGCGACCAGGGCCAGCTGATCCCGATGCTCGACGCGGCAGCGGAAGTCTGCGGCGGGACGCCGGCGCAGGTGCTGGCGGATGCGGGCTACTGCAACGAACGGGACCTGGGCACACTGGAAGCGCGTGGCGTTGACGCGTATGTGGCAACGGGCCGGGAGGGCAAGGCCGCCGCGCCCGAAGCCGAAACGGCAACGGCGCGCATGGCCGAGAAGCTCGCAGGCCCCGACGGCCGGAGGCGCTACGCCCGCCGGAAGTGGATGGCGGAGGCGCCCGTCGGCTGGGTCAAGGAGGCGATGGGGTTGCGACGGTTCAGCTTCCGGGGCCTCGAGAAGGTCCGGGCCGAATGGACCCTCGTGTGCCTGGCCCTGAACGTCAAGCGGCTGCACACCCTTCAGGCGGCATGAGCGCACGCCCGGGCACCCCGCAATCCGGGCGACAGGCCCCCGGCGCACCCTCAGCCGTCCCGAAAACGCCTGCCGCGTCCGGAATGTTTGCCGAAGCCGACACCCGGACGCCTCGTACCACCCGAAAACAACCAGTCCCCGCCGGATCCGGGCACAACCCCCGCCCTTACGTCACGATCCGCGAACCCGAACACCCCCACAAGATCCCTTTCTGGGGCGCAAGCTCCTAGCTGTTTGGATCCCTCGAAGCAGGTTGTCCGACGATCTCCCTGAGGTGCTCGCCAACATAGGCGTTCATCGAGACGCGCTTCGATGCTGCACGTGTCGCCAACGCGCGGTGTAGCTCTGGATCAACGCGAAGAACAAACTTGCCCGAGTAGGGCTTGTCCGGGTTCTTGCCTCGACGCTTGCACAACGCGAGGTAGCGATCCACGGCCTCGTACATCGACTGCTTCAACTCGGTGGCGTCACGACCCTCGAAGTAAATCGTGTCATTCAGCCCGATGACATGACCGGAAAAGATCTCCAACTCGTCATCGAATTCGATGACACCGGTGTAGCCCCGGTAATCAATCATGTTCGACTCCCGCGCTGTTCAGAAACTCGCGAACCCTCTTCACCAGACCCTTACCGCATTCGTGACGCGGGTGTGGCCGATGAAAGACAGCGTCTACGTCGTTTAGCGTCACGTCGATACCCGAGCCCTTGTGCTCAGTGAGCTCGCCCCCCAACGCACGAAATAAGGCCTCGACGGCTCTCCACTCGATGTTGCCGCTGAGCGGCTTCGCGAAGATCGCATCCAGTGTCCGTCTGTCTTTCTTCCCCATGGTACATGCATGATACTGATCTATAGTACTGTGTCGATACTACTATGTGATGCCTCCTAGGGGTAAGGACGCCGGCTAGGACCTCGGCCGATCGCGGATCCGTTCGCCTTCTCTTCTGCAGAACGAGCTGCACAGGGAACCTGGTGAGTCGGGGTCTTGACTCTTCATCGTGGCCGGAACGGCCCGTGGTGTCTGCCCTCGAGCTCCGCGGCCGCTGCCCCCAGTAATGCCCCGATTTCCGTCATTATCCCGCAACTGTCTCTGTCGACGTCGACAGAGACCGTCTCGGTCCGGAACCCGGGCCTCGAATCCCGTTGGCTCCATTATGGTTAGGGGATTCGCCGGGTGGGATTCCCGCAATTTGTTCCCGCTAGTTGGGCTCAGGAACGGGCTCTCCGCCGGTCCTCGAGAGCCTGCCTCCACCCTGGCCGGCATCGCCGTCGCGCCCGCCCGACGACGCGCGCCGCTTCCTCGGGAAGCTGCGCTACGCCCTGCGCGCCGACGAGAACGGACACGCCGTTCCCGACGGTCGACACCGAACTCTCCATGGGAGCGTCTCTCTCGCCGCCGATCAGCCACTGCCCCTCGAACACGGTCACTCCAGTCGCGCCTTCGCCCTGCGCGATGCGGCCCGTGGCGCACATGCGGCCAACAGCAGGCACACACGGACGCGTTTCCCGGACCGCATCAGATCCTCCCCAGCAACCGAGCCGATCGGTCGAGCCCCGCCACCGACTGACGTCGAGCGGCGAGCCTCTTCCGCCGCACGGGGCGCGGCTCCTTCAGAACACCGCAATCGGGTTCAGCGGGGACCCGGTGCCGCCGTCCACGGGAATCGGCGCGGCCGTCAGCAGGAACTCCCAGCGGTTCTCGCGTGCCGCCGTCTCGGCGAGCGCCTCGAGGTCCATGTTGTCGAAGATGTTCGCGCCGAGCCCGGCAATCAGGAACGTGTGGACCGGCTGGCCGATCCCCTCGACCAGCGACGGCATCACGTCGGTCGCCGCATCGCTTCCCACCAGCGCGACGTCGCGCTCCCTGAGCCACGGAAGGACGGATGCGTGAAGCCCGGCGCTGTTTCCGGACACCGGCCAGGGGCCGAGAGCCTCGCGGCGCGCCCACCGGCCCGTGCGGATTGAAGATGACGTCGCCGGCCGATACGGTCACTCCCGCCTCCCGCTCCCAGGCCTCGATGTCCTCGATGTAGATCGGTGTCATCGGCTCCAGGTAGGGCACCCCCCTGAGCCGGGGGAAATCGAACAGGATCCCGCGGGTGACGATGCCGCTCTTCAGGTTCTGGATCCCGAGCTTGCTGCATCCCTCGGGCGTGCTTGCCGACACCGGAACGTCGTTGTAGAGCCGCCCGTCGTGGGCGAAGTGGCAGAGCGCGTCGATATGGCTGACGCCGTAGCCGTGATACGTGAACCGGTAGGTATCGCTGCGGAGACTCTCGCCCATGATGTGATCGAACGCGGCGTCCGGGTTGTCCGGCGCCTCTTCCGGCATCGGATTGCGGGAGAGGGAGACGGTGACCCCGCTTCGGACCAGCGCGGCCGCCTCCCGGCTCTTTTCGGGCGTGATGAGGTTGAACGTCCCGCGCTCGTCGTCCGGACCCCAGCGCCCCCAGTTCGAGTGCTCGCGAAACATCGCGTCGAACTCAGCGAGGTTCCGGGGGGCCCGCTGGTCCTGGGTCTCGATCGCTGCGGTCGCCTCGCCGCAGACCAGCGCCGCGACCGCCGCCCACACCGCCGACACAATCAACCTGACGCTCATCGACCATCCCCCTCCGGTGGGCAGACACGTGCAACTTCCAGGTCAGTGTCGGAGACTCGAAGGGTCCGGACAAGTGGCATCGCGGCAGCAAGAGACCGGCGCGTACCGGCTCCTCCCGACCGGCACCCGGTGCGCACGTCGAAGGCGAATCCGGGGGCCTTTTCCGCAGCGGCCGGACCCGGGATCCGCCCCGCCCGGGCGCCGGCAGCCAACCCGGACGACCTTCCGCTTCGCCCATGTCGAACGGGACGGACCCGCGGCCGGATCGGCCCGTGCCGCGGCGCCGGCGGTTCCTTGAGCGAGACGACCGCCGGGACGCTACACGTTGAGCTTGAGGAGCCTGGCCGCGTTGCCGCCGAGCATCGCCGCGCGATCGGCATCGCTCAGGCCCGGTGTTGCGAGGATGTGCTCCACGGGGGTAAAGCGGGGCAGCCCGGGATCGCGCGTAGGAAACGTCCACGAGAACGGGAAGTCGGTGCCGATCACGATCTGGCTCGCGCTCGACACGGCGACGAGGTGGCGCAGCGCCTCGGTTGTGAACACCGCGGAATCGTAGTAGAACCGGTCCCTTATGTAGTCCGAGGGAAGCCTTTCGGGCGTCGGGCCGCACGGACGGGTGCCGCACCCGTAGTCGGTCCGGGGCGCATACGCAGGCAGATAGCCTCCACCATGCGCCGTTACAATCTTCAGCCCCGGAAACCGGTCCATGACTCCCTCGAAGATCAGGTGTCCGAGCCCGATCGCGGTCGCGACCTCATTGCCGATCGCGTTGCCCAGCATCCCGTTTCCCTCGAGCCGGGGCTGCAATTCCGGAATGAGTACCGGATGGAGCCAGATCGGCACGTCCAGTTCCTCGGCCTTCGCCCAGAACGGGTCGAACTTCGGGTCGCCCAGCTGCTCGCTCCCGACACTCGACCCGATCGACCCGCCACGGAGCCCCAGTTCGTTGACGCCTTCCTCCAGCTGCTGAACAGCGAGCTCGGGGAACTGCAGAGCGAGGGTGGCAAGCCCCACGAATCGGCCGTCCCAGCCCGCGCAGATTTCGGCGATTCCCTCGTTCTGCACCCTGCCCACCTGTTCGGCCGGGCCCTCGTCGAGCTGGTACAGGTTCGGATTGATGCTGAGAACCTCGATGTCGATTCCCAGTTCATCCATCGCCCGCAGACGATCCGGACCGATGATGGTCGGGCTGTCGAGCTGTGTCGTTCGCCCCATCATCTCGGCGACACCCGGAATCGCGCAGTGCGCGTGAAAGTCGATGACGGGACCGTTCTGCGCGGCTGCTGCTCTCTTCCGGAAACCGACGTCCGTAACGAGCATTCCCGCCGCGGCGCCCGCCGCGCCTCGAAAAAACTGTCTGCGATCCATCATCTGCTCCTTCCGTTGGCCGATCTGTTCCGCCTGTCCAGGACACCCGGCCGGGAGAACAGGTGGTCCCGGGCGATGCCGGCTCGATAGACCCGCTCCTGCTCGATTGCCCGCGGGGTTGGCACCAGGGACGATAATACTAGGGGGGTTGCCGGTTTCACAATTTCGGTTTGCTGGAACCGACACGTGCGCAGACGGCACGCCTCGGCAACCCGGAGGTCAGCCAGGCGGGCCGTTCCAGGGATCGTGTCGAAGGGTACAGAGCCCTCGGGGTTCAGGCTGGCGGTCAAGCTTCGGCATGATACGCGGGTTTCGATTCGCGGCGCCTGCGCGGAGTACACGCTGAACGAGGTCAGGGCCGCGGGCAATTTCTTCGGTGTGGATGGCACCCGTCCCGGCGCCGGACGACTGTTGACAGCGGACGATGACCGGGCGGGCGGCCCCCAGGTCGCG
This sequence comes from Longimicrobiales bacterium, assembly GCA_965218255.1. GTDB lineage: Bacteria > Gemmatimonadota > Gemmatimonadetes > Longimicrobiales > Gaopeijiaceae > JAAXGI01. The sequence goes on from CBDCKJ010000002.1 coordinate 884,762, forward strand.
GTGCCCGGCGGATGACGGTGGTGGCACGCGGCCGCCGCCCAGTCTGTTCCACCTGCTGAACCTGGTCCCGCTCGTGCCGGACCCGGACGAATGGCAAGGCCGGACGGCCCGTGAGTGGATTCCCGCTATCTGATGCCATTTCCCCGCTATTTCCGTACGCTCGGTTCAGATGTGACCGCACGGGAGGCCAGCGAGTCTCCCTTTGGCGGTCCTGAATCTCGCACGGCGGAGGAACCCCGGGGTCGGGGGCGTACCTCTGTTGCCCGCGTCGAACGACTAGAAACCGCTAAGAGCCTTCCAACCCCTATCGACACTCCTCGCTAACGAGCTCACCATCGAGGATGACTCCACACACCCGTGTCGTGTACTCGAACGGGTCTCCGTCGAAGAGAGCTAGGTCGCCATCCTTTCCCTGCTCGATCGAGCCGACGCGTTGATCCTGGCCGAGGATGCGAGCCGCGTCGATCGAAATCGACCGGAGCGCATTCTCAAAGGACATTCCGTAATGCACGGCCATGGCCGCCTCAAACAGGACCACACGTGTCTTGGGTACGTAGGGCTCGTACCCACTCTGCAGCGCAACCAGGACCCCAGCATCCTGGAGCCGGCGCACGGTCTCAAACGTGGCGTTTTCGAGTGTACCCTGATGTCTCGCCATGGTTGGGTGTACGATCACCGGTACGTTCGCGGCGTGGATTTCGTCGATGACAAGGTACGCCTCTGCGGCACCATCGAGTACCAGATCAAATCCGAACTCTTGTTGAAGGCGGAGAGCAGCAAGTATCTCGCTGACTCGGTTCGCGGTGATCAGCGCCTTGACCCGTCCTTCCAGCAGGTCGACTAGAATATCCATCCGAAGGTCGCGCGACGGAGCCCGATCGCTGCCCTCCTGTCGTCGAGCCTGGTACTCCTGTGCCCTAATCAGCTCCTGCCGGACAAGCGCAAGCCCCTTGGAGCGTGTGCCGGGTGCCCCGTCGAAGTTTCCCGCGACCTCCGGACCGAGGGTGATTGCGACCATCGCTCCCGGTTGAACCAGAGCCTCCTCAACCGTGGCTCCCCGCGGCTTTACGACCATGGTCTGACCGCTCATCAGGGCTCCCGGCGCGTGACCCGTATGTAGCGTGGTGACCCCAAAAGCGCGGATCCATTCCAATAGCACCTCCCGCGCGTTGAAGCCGTCGATGGCCCTGAGCTCCGGCTGAATCGCCTCGGACCGCTCGAGCTGATCCTGGTCGGTCGACTGATTGAGGTACCCAGACATCCCGATAACCGTGTGCGCGTCGACCAGTCCGGGCGTGACGACCTCGGCTTCAAGCAGGCGGTAGCCGTCAGGGATAGGGACCTGTGACTCAGGGCCCACACGCTCGATTAGCCCATCGCCGCTGACGAGTACAACACCGTTCTCAATGGAGGAACCGGCCATCGTGTGGACGGTGCCACCTCGCACCGCAACTTGCGCCTCCAAGCTGAGGGTGCCTAGGCAAGAAGTGACGACCACCAGAGCGGCAAGAATCCGAGCGTCCCCAAGCCTCAACGATGCCCGGCGGAGCCGGGAGATTCTGGAGAGCCTCATGGCTGCACCTCCTCTTCGCTGTAAGTCGGAGCCTCCGTCACCTTGTATCCACCCACGGCATACTTGAGGTCATCCGGATGTTCACGGTCAAAGACCTTCGTCCCGTCGATCCAGGTCTGCTCCACGTGACTGTAGATGCTGAACGGATCACCTGAGAGGATGATGAAGTCAGCGTCCTTCGCTACCTCGAGTGAACCGACGCGGTCTTCAAGCCCGAGCATGGTGGCACCAGCGAGGGTGAGCGCCTGGAGCGCACCCTCTCGGGACATGCCAGCCCTCACGCCTATAGCCGCTGACCGCAGCAGGTGGCGGGAATCCGTGATGGGATCGTCAGTATGATACGCCACAGACACGCCGGCGCTCTCGAGCGCCGCTCCGGTCCCGAAAGACAGATTCATGGCTTCCAGCTTTCCACCTGGCGCGTCGATCAAGATGATCGAGGCTGGCACGCCCGCCGTCGCGATCTCTTCTGCAACCATGCCTCCTTCAGTGACGTGATGTAGCACGAGCGGAAAGTCAAACTCCCGTTGTAGGCGAAGCACCGTGAGGATGTCGTCGTGTCGGTGCGTGTGGTGGTGAACGATACGCTTCTGCTCCAGGACCTCTACTAACAGCTCAAGTTCTAAGTCGCGGTCGGGTCGCTGGGATGGGTCGTCGCCCGCGGCGCGCAGACGTTGTTGATAGTTCTGAGCATCCAAGAACCTCTGACGAACGAGGGCTGCCGATTTCGCACGCGTGCTGGGCGATTCGGAACCTTCCGCAAGCGGGTTAGTGCCGTTCGCCATCTTGAGCCCTCCGCAGACGTCCGCCAGAACGTCCTCACAGAAGAGCAGGTCGCCGATCGTGCGGCCGTTCTTCAGCTTGACATAGGCGGTCTGGCCACTCATCAGGAGGCCAGAGCCCGGCATGATGTTGACAGTAGTCAAGCCGCCCGCCCGTGCCGTACGGATACGATCGTGCCGGACGTCAAGAGCATCGAGGATTCGAACGTCACCGTGAATCGGGCTCGCTCCGCCGCCACCGTCTCCTCCCCCTATGTGCGAGTGGGTGTCCACGAGGCCCGGCATGATCACCTGGCCAGTGGCCTCGTAAACGATTGCATCTGCCGGGATGGTCACAGCGGCTCGGGGGCCGACCGCGGTAATCACGCCGCCCTCCACGATCAGGACGCCGTCGTCAATCGCAGCGCTGGAGATCGGCAGAATTTCCGCGCCGGTGAACGCGATCGGACGCTCCTGCGCCTTGAGCGGAGGGACAACGAGAAGGACCGCTATCACTCCGGTCATACGAAGGTGGAATAGCGAGAGTGCCATGATCCAACTCCTTCCATAGAACGATGGAATGGCCGACGGGTCTACCGCCGCCTAACGATTCGGTGAGTCAGCTGCACCCGGCATGGCCCCATTGATCTCCGGGGCATCGAATTGGCTGTGAGGTTTGCAGATTTTGGTCAGCACCCCCGGTGACGAATCCGGGCTAGAAGTGGACTACGTTCGTCGGCTCTAGAGGAGTGATCCTGGGTTGTGTCCACCAGGCAAGCCCCAGCGGTCCTCTAGCTCAAGGAGAGTATCGGCCCTGAGGATGTCGTCCCAACCGACCGGGTCAATCTCAGCTAGAGCACCTTTCCCGTCATTGAACATGATCTCGAACAGAACCCTCTCCTTTATGCTACCCACAACACTGCCAATCAGAAATCCGACAGTTCCAAAAGCCAGAGCGCCAAGAGCTCCATAGCCAAGAGGACCAGCACGTTGCCCTTGTCATCGATGTAGACCTGACGCAGTTCGTCAACATCGCTCATGCCGTAGCAGACATACTTCCCCCAAGACCACCACGACTTGAGGCTCTCGGGGTCGATGAAACAGAATTGGCCCCTAAAAAACCGCGCCCGCGTAGGCTCTCGTTTGGTCTTGAACCCGGATCCTGCGATGCCGGGGTGGATATACACTTCCTAACGCCTTATATTTGAGGGGTTTATACTAACATATGCCTCGATACGGAGGGCACCCTCCAGGTGCACCATCATCATACGGGAAGCCGGCCTCATGTGCAGGGCTCGCGACGGCCGCTACGCGTCCGGCACAGCGCGCAGAACCTCACCGACGGCGGCGGCCTGGTGCTGGTTCGAAAGCTGTTCGACCGGTTCGGCCTGGCCGGCTGGATCGACGGTCAGGCGAACAGGGAGAAGGGGTCCTATCGGCCGGGCCTGATGACCGAGGTGTGGATTGCGCTTCTGCTGTACGGCGGCGGGGTGATCGATGACCTGCCGCTCCTCGAGCGCCGGGGTGTGCGCCGGATCTTCGGCTGGATCCGTGTGCCGGACCCCACGACGTTCGGCAGATGGCTCCGGCGGGCCAGTGAGCGCATGGTCCCGCTCCTGGACGAGCTGCTGTGGAGGATGGTCCGGCAGCGCTGGGCGCTTCGGGCCCGCGGCGTCCCGAAGAAGCTGACCCTGACGCTGGACTCGACGGTCGTGGTGCGCTACGGACACAAGCAGGCCGGGGCGGAGCTGGGCTACAACCCGAAGAAGCGGGGCCGTCGCTCCCACCACCCGCTCGTGGCGTTCGTCAATGAGACGGGCGACTGCCTGGGGGTGCGCTGGCGGGCGGGCAACGCCCACACGGCCGAGGGGGCCACCGAGTGGCTGCAGGCACTGGTGGGACGCCTGACAAGCGCGGGTGTCGGCGACATCACGGTGCGCCTCGACAAGGGCTTCTTCAGCCAGAAGATAGTGCGGGCGCTCGAGGAGCTGGGCGTATCTTTCCTGCTTAAGGTTCCTCGCCACAGATGGTCAGACGGCCACCGGGGCCCGTGGCGCTACTCGAAAAAGGGCGATGCCATCTTTGCGGGCGAGAAGCTGTGGAGCGCGACGGGTTCGCTCTGGGATGCGCGTCTCCTCACGATCCAGACCAGAAAGCCAGTCGAGACCGAGGAGGGAATGCTGGAGCTCGACACCTACGAGGTGGGCCACCAGGCGGACGTGCTGACCAACATCCAGGGCATCCACGCCCTGACCGCCTGGCGCCGATACAACGGCGGTGCCGTCGTCGAGCAGCGGATCGAGGAACTCGCCCAGCTCTCGGCCGGCAAGACCGCCGTCGACGACCTCGGGGGCAACGCCCTCCTGTGGAGCCTCGCCGTCGTGGGCTACCAGACCTTGCATACGCTGCGCCAACACTTCCTCTCGGGCTCCTGGCGGACGGCGCAGCCGAAGCGGCTCCGCCTCTGGCTGCTCCGGCTTCCCGCGAAGCTGACCACCCATGGACGCAAGAGCTACCTCCAGTTGCTTCGCGACGAACCCGTCCGCCTCCGCCTCCTCACGGCCCTGCGGGGACTGAACCACGACATCCCGCCCCCGGCGCCCGCCTGAGTCTGGCGGCCGCGCCGCGCGCCATGCAGGTCCCACCCACGATCCCGGGGCCCATGTCTCCCGCGGCCACTCGTCGCGCCGATACTCGGCGTCTGTTCGCCTCAGGTCTCCTCATTGCAGCACTGCCGTGACCCCCAAAGCTTGATACCTCCCGCTCCCGCGCCCCTTCTCCATCCACTCCGCACTCGCCCCCCAGAACACCGCCCCAAATGGCCCCCATCGCAGGATCCGGGTTGAAATCCCCTGCGAGTACAATCACCTCGTGGCTCATCTACTTCTCCGATCGGCCACTGAACCCCTCGATGTGAGACGGAAGGCACGGATCCGAGCCTTCCAAACGTGATATGCTTCAGCGTACCCGTCCAGAAGGAGCGGGAGAAGGACCGGCTGAAGGCCGAAGCCTGAAGGCCATCGGCGTCAGCCATGACACCGAATCTGCACAACTTGACGCACCCCCTTCATGAAGGCTGTTTAGCACCCCCGATTTCACTGGACAGTAGATTGGCAAGGAGCCGGGGTCCGGAGTGAGAGGGGGTTGTGAATGCTCGCGTAGGCTGGGGAGTCCGATTCCACCGGAGGGTATGCCAGTCGTTGAGCGGTGGCACGGAGACCACCGCCGCCCTGACCTGGGGCCAGTTGAGGCGAACCCTGTCGGGGAGCATCAGCGTCCGGGAGGGCCGACAAAGATGAAGCGTCTGACAGGTCCGTTTCCGTGCCCATCGACAGAGATCAGGCACCTTGCCAACGGCGGGCTATACGAATCCCTCGTCGACGAGCTCACTTCCGCCGGACGTGATCTCATGTCGTTGACCCGATCCGCCGACTACGCGGGACCAGCTTTCGGAGGCCAGCTTGGCCTGAACTCCTGCTGATTCCAGGTGGTAGGCAAACCCGCCAGTCATGCCTAGCACCCGGAACCACATCTTGGGCTGAGCGAGTTCCAGCAACGGCGCCAGTTCCGCCAGTCGCAGGCTGTGTTCTTCAACAAGCCGCTCGCATCGCCCGCGAATGGCAGCGTGACAGTGAGCTTGAATCCTGAGAAGTACCCCCTGCGGGACGTGGTGCCTGTATTCAGGAGCCAGGGCCTCGAGCAGATGTCGATGGCCGCGCCGTCGGGCAATATCCGCCGCGCGTTCTCCCCGAGCGTTCTCGTGAGTACGCCAAGCGCCCAGACCTATCAGGCGCCGAACGGTCGCGACCGAAGCACCGTGCCACGCGGCTTGGTGCAGGGGCGTGTACCATGACGGTCCGCCAGGCCGAGGAGAGTTTACCCACTTCCGGTGCCGGCGTTTGGACAGAAGCCCGAATACGCGGGGCCAATTGGCGTCCCTGGCCGCATCGGCCAGGGCGTGCCGGACTTGAACCTCGTTGTCCTCAAGGAACCGGGCCAGTGTGGTCCCGTCCCAACAGACCGTCATCCGCAGACCTCGTCGCATGTCAGTTCGGTCACGACCGAAGCCTGCAAGCGGCTCTTGGCCGACTATAAAATAGTAAGAAACATAATAAACACCGTCAACGGAGGAGAGTGCCCATGACGATCCCGAGTCTCGACACTGTAGCGATCAACCTAGCTTTGTGGTGGACCGTTTCGGAATGGCCGCTGACTAGGACGTTGTTGTGGATGATGGGCGGGACCATGATTCCACTTTCGATAAGTCTCCTTGCGTCCTTCATCTACCTCGGACGGCTCTGAGGGAAAGGAATACCGCACGTCCGCCGCATGGGCGTAAGCGATGGAGCGGGCGCACCGTCCCAACGGCATCGTACTGTGCCGAAGTAGCGTCAGGTTCAACCCCCTAAACAGGCATGATCGTCGCGGACGCACACCCCGCTCCATGTAACTGTCCGTAGCCGGTCATGCGCCGATTGGCGCATATTCAGGTGCGCAAGCGGGAAGTGGACGCCTGCGTTTCTGGTGCCTCTGAGCCCGTCCCTAAACTGTCCCAGGCCAACGGCTTCGAACCCCGCCCTGTACCCGGTTCGTCCGAGGACGTACAGCGAAACGCGCCACATCCCCGAGGGGATGCGAGTCTGCTTTCATCCGTTGGCCCACCCGCTTGCGCGTCATCCCCCCTTGACACGGAGGCCATGCGATGGAAACTACGGACCGCTTGAATGTCATCCACGCGCGGGCGGCGGGTGTGGATGTCCACAAGATGCAGCTCACCGCCACGGTACGCCTGGCTCAGCCAGGTGCCGATGCCGATACCATCACCCGGGTGTTCACCCCGGATCCTGCGTGCGCCGTGGAAAGGCGCACCTTCCTTGCGGGTGCGAACCCCGCCCGGCAACTGTCGCTCCAGCCGGTAGCAGCCAGAGCGGTTTATGGCGGTGACGACATGGACTGAAGCTCTCTGGGAAAGGGCCTCGCCCGATACGCGACTTCCTAAACGCGCACGAAGGTGGAAACGCCGGACAGGGACAAGGGAGGAGCTAAATCGGCAGGAGGCTTAACGACCATGCGGGCCGAAACGCGAGTGAACGCTGAGCAGGCCCCGAAACGGGTGTTGCGGAAGCCGACCCTCCGCAGGTAAGGGGAAGGCCGCCGACTGGCCGGGAAGAGAGCGACACGAGCACTGGCCGGTTTCCGCCGGGGTATTGGCGTCGGCACGCATGGAAGATGGAAGGTGTGGCAACACGGGAAGCCATGTCGGTGCCGTGCGCGCGGCAACCGGGACCCCGCGAGGGGCAGGCTGGGCCGGCATGGTGGCGGATGGGCCCGTATTACTGAGGACGCGGGGTAATGCCCGTCGAGGGAAGGGGCCCTGAGTTGGGAGCGGTGCGGAAAGGAGGCAGGGACTTGACCACTGACGGGAGTCTAAGAGGGTCGGCAGGAAGTGTTCGGAAACTCCAGAACGTGCTAAACGCGAAAGCGAAGGAAGAACCTGACAGGCGTTTTCACGCCCTCGTCGACAAGGTATGGAGGCAGGATTTTCTCCTGGAGGCGTGGGTGATGGTCCGGCGCAACGGCGGAGCGGCAGGAGTGGATGGTGTGACGGTCGCGGATGTCGAGGCGTACGGAGTGGAGCGTTGGGTAGGGGAACTGTCGCGGGACCTGAGGGATGGCGCCTACGAGCCGAGTCCGGTGCGCCAGGTGCTCATCCCGAAGAAACAGCCGGGGAAGTTCCGTCCCCTGGGCATACCGTGCCTGAGGGATCGGGTTGCGCAGACGTCGGCGATGCTGGTGCTGGGGCCGATATTCGAGGCGGACCTGCAGCCGGAGCAGTATGCGTACCGGCCGGGACGAAGCGCGAAGGACGCGGTGCAGCGGATCCACAGGTTGCTGCACCAGGGACGCAACGAAGTGGTCGATGCGGACCTCTCCAACTACTTCGGTGAGATACCGCATGGCGAGTTGATGAAGAGCATAGCGCGGCGCGTGAGCGACGGGCGGATGCTTGGACTCATCAAGGCGTGGCTGGAAATGCCGGTGATAGAGGAGGACGGCAAGGGCGGCACTCGCCGCACGAACCGGGCGCGGAAGGAGAGAAAGGGGACTCCGCAAGGGGCTCCGATCTCACCGCTGCTGAGCAGCATCTACATGCGGCGGTTCATCCTTGGCTGGAAGGTGCTGGGCTATGCCCGGTGCTTCGGTGCGGAGATCGTGAATTATGCCGACGACTTCTGTGTGCTCGGGAAGGCCAAGGCGGCGGAGATGCTGGCGGCGGTCAACCGGCTCATGGACAGGCTGAAGCTACCGGTCAACGCACAGAAGACCCGATGCCTCCGGTGTCCCGAGGAGCCGCTTGAGTTCCTTGGGTACCGCATCGGCTGGAACTATCGTCTCACGGACGGGAGCCGGTACATCGGCACACGACCGAGCAAGGCGAGCGTTCAGAGCATCTGCCGCCGGATCAGCGAGCAGACGGACCGCAGACGCGGATGGCTGGAAGCCGAGGAAGTGACAGGGCGCCTGAACCGGATGATCTCGGGGTGGGCAAACTACTTCGATCTCGGGCAGGTCGATTCGGCCTACAAAGCTGTGGACCAGCAGGCAACCCGGCGGCTACGACAGTGGTTCTGGCGGAAGCACAAGGTGCGGGTGGGGAGATACGTGCGCTTCTCCAACAAGTGGCTGTGGGAGCAATGCGGCCTCACGTGCCTCGCGACGAGGACCAGATACCTTCCGAGGGCGAAGGCGTGATCCCAACTGAGAGCCCGGTGCGGGAAAGCCGCACGCCGGGTTCGACGAGCGGGGGGTGGAAACGGACCTATGGGAGCCGGAATTGACGCCGACGCGAAAGCGCGCGGACCAGTGCACCGGACCCTAAGGGCACCGCGCCACCTCCCGACTCTACGATGCCGGGGTGGATGTACACCTCTTAACGCCTTATATTTGAGGGGTTTATACTAACATATGCCTCGATACGGAGGGCACCCTCCAGGTGCGCCATCATCATACGGGAAGCCGGCCTCATGTGCAGGGCTCGCGACGGCCGCTACGCGTCCGGCACAGCGCGCAGAACCTCACCGACGGCGGCGGCCTGGTGCTGGTTCGAAAGCTGTTCGACCGGTTCGGCCTGGCCGGCTGGATCGACGGTCAGGCGAACAGGGAGAAGGGGTCCTACCGGCCGGGCCTGATGACCGAGGTGTGGATTGCGCTTCTGCTCTACGGCGGCGGGGTGATCGATGACCTGCCGCTCCTCGAGCGCCGGGGTGTGCGCCGGATCTTCGGCTGGATCCGTGTGCCGGACCCCACGACGTTCGGCAGATGGCTCCGGCGGGCCAGTGAGCGCATGGTCCCGCTCCTGGACGAGCTGCTGTGGAGGATGGTCCGGCAGCGCTGGGCGCTTCGGGCCCGCGGCGTCCCGAAGAAGCTGACCCTGACGCTGGACTCGACGGTCGTGGTGCGCTACGGACACAAGCAGGCCGGGGCGGAGCTGGGCTACAACCCGAAGAAGCGGGGCCGTCGCTCCCACCACCCGCTCGTGGCGTTCGTCAATGAGACGGGCGACTGCCTGGGGGTGCGCTGGCGGGCGGGCAACGCCCACACGGCCGAGGGGGCCACCGAGTGGCTGCAGGCACTCGTGGGACGCCTGACAAGCGCGGGTGTCGGCGACATCACGGTGCGCCTCGACAAGGGCTTCTTCAGCCAGAAGATAGTGCGGGCGCTCGAGGAGCTGGGCGTATCTTTCCTGCTTAAGGTTCCTCGCCACAGATGGTTAGACGGCCACCGGGGCCCGTGGCGCTACTCGAAAAAGGGCGATGCCATCTTTGCAGGCGAGAAGCTGTGGAGCGCGACGGGTTCGCTCTGGGATGCGCGTCTCCTCACGATCCAGACCAGAAAGCCGGTCGAGACCGAGGAGGGAATGCTGGAGCTCGACACCTACGAGGTGGGCCACCAGGCGGACGTGCTGACCAACATCCCCGGCATCCACGCCCTGACCGCCTGGCGCCGATACAACGGCGGTGCCGTCGTCGAGCAGCGGATCGAGGAACTCGCCCAGCTCTCGGCCGGCAAGACCGCCGTCGACGACCTCGGGGGCAACGCCCTCCTGTGGAGCCTCGCCGTCGTGGGCTACCAGACCTTGCATACGCTGCGCCAACACTTCCTCTCGGGCTCCTGGCGGACGGCGCAGCCGAAGCGACTCCGCCTCTGGCTGCTCCGGCTTCCCGCGAAGCTGACCACCCATGGACGCAAGAGCTACCTCCAGTTGCTTCGCGACGAACCCGTCCGCCTCCGCCTCCTCACGGCCCTGCGAGGACTGAACCACGACATCCCGCCCCCGGCGCCCGCCTGAGTCTGGCGGCCGCGACGCGCGCCATGCAGGTCCCACCCACGATCCCGGGGCCCATGTCTCCCGCGGCCACTCGTCGCGCCGATACTCGGCGTCTGTTCGCCTCAGGTCTCCTCATTGCAGCACTGCCGTGACCCCCAAAGCTTGATACCTCCCGCTCCCGCGCCCCTTCTCCATCCACTCGGCACTCGCCCCGCAGAACACCGCCCAAAATGGCCCCCATCGCAGGATCCGGGTTCAGTGCGTTGCCCAGTGGCATCACAGCCCTCGTCGACTGGCTCCTCTCCCATGAGGTGGTGGCTGCCGCAATGGAAGCCACCGGGATCTACTGGGAAACCGTCTACGATGCGCTGGCCGGGGTTGGCGTGAAGCCCTTGCTGCTGCATGCCCAGCATGTCAAGCAGATCAGGGGGCGAAAGACCGACATCGCCGACAGCATCTGGCTCGCCCGCATCTGCCAGTTCGGGCTGTGCACGCCCAGCCTGGTGCTGTCAGCCGACTTCCGGGAGTTGCGCCAGGTCTCGCGTCTGCGGCGCCAGATCGTGGGCGAGCGCTCCAGGGCACGCAACCGGACCCACAAGATCCTCGACAGGGCCGGCATCCGTGCCAGCGGTGTGCTTTCCAACCTTTTCGGCGTCAACGGGCGCCATATCCTCGACGGTCTCGTCGCCGGCGCCTCGCGTGAGGCGATTCTGGCATCGCTGTCACATCACGTCCAGCGGCACCACGAGATGCTTTACGACGTCTTGAGCCACAGTCTCACCCCACGGCAGCACTTTCTGCTTCAGGATCACCTCGTGGCCTTCGACACGGCTGATCGCCGGATCGCCGAGTACGATGCCGTCATCGCCGCAGGGCTGGCCGACTACCGCACTCAAGTCAATCTTCTGACCACCATGCCCGGTGTCGATGTGTATTCCGCTTCGGCCATGCTGATCGAGCTCGGTCCCGACATCTCGGTCTTCCCGTCTGCCCGTCACTGCGCGGCCTGGGCGGGCTTGTGTCCCGGTAACAACGAGAGTGCCGGAAAGCGGCGCGCAGCGAGGAGTCGCAAGGGCAACGCCGCCTTGCGCGCAATCCTGACCGAATGCGCTCTCGGTGCCGCGCGAACCAGCCATTGCCAGTTCAAGGGATACCACAAGGCCCTGACCATACGCCGGGGCTACAAGCGGGCCACCGTCGCCACGGCGCACAAGATGCTGCGCATCGCCTATCAGATCTTGCGCACAGGGAGGCCGTACCACGATCCCGAAACGGACTACGAGGCACTCATGGTCAAGCGCAATGCCTCGCGCTGGATCAGGATGCTCGAGCAGCACGGCTTCACGCTCCCGCCTGCGCAGCACCCGGCGACCGCCTGACCGCGGCCACTCCGAGCGTTCGCGATACCGCACGCCAGAGCCAGCATCGCCCGGCATCGAGAGCTGACGCGGGGCAGCCCACATCGAGCCGGACGTACAGCCATGGCGTCGCACAACAGACAGGCACCCTTCACCGGTCAAAGCCACCCGGGCTGATCGGTAGAACCGGTATGTCCTTATCCCAAAGTTAGTTACACAGCAAACAGGCGACATCAACCCCGGCGACGGCAGCCGCGTCGATCTCTGCGAACACGTCTCCACCGTCACTCGCATGGAGACGATGAGGCAGCGGTTTCAGCCGCGACTGGCTAGGTGGTGGACGCGAGGCCGCGATCCTCGGCGACCTGCTGGATAGATGCTCTCGCCGGATCGCCGGGCGTCGAATGCGAACCAAGCCGGACCACCGCAGCAAGATCGGATTCCTGTCATGAGATGACATAGATGAGGGAGAATCATCGCGTGGCTGATGGGTATATACTGGAGCGGAGCCGTCAGAAGCTGTCGCGATCCAACGCGGGACGCAGTGTGGCGGCGGCAGCCCGTACCGAAGGAGGACTCCAATACGCGCCAGAAACTCCGCTACCTTTTTCCTGCTGACCTTGGTCTTTGCCAGCTGTGCCAGTCTCACGGAACCGGACGGGTCCAGGTACCTCGAGATACGGGAGGTCACCGTCGGCCCCACCCTGGCCAAGTGCTACGGCGTGGGCCTGCAGTCATGCATGGTGGTCGACGGCGCGTTCTTCTACGATGGAATCGAAGGATTCGAATACGAGGCCGGCTACAACTATCTCCTTCGGATCGGCAAGTACGATCCCTGGGGTGGGACGGAACCGCCGCAGGATGCCGGCCGGTATGCCTACCGTCTGCTGGAGCAGCTGGAGAAGACCCCGGCACCGTCGACCCCCACAACCTTGTCAGTAGGTCCGACGCGGGTGGCATGTGCCCGGAGTGACGACTTCTGCCTGGTGGTGGACGGCACGCCGTACGACGACATGATCACGAGCTTCGAATATGAGGCCGGCTACCACTACATCCTCGAAGCCAACAGGTATGGCGATGGCCGGTATGTGTTGAGCAAAGTCGTCTCGAGAACCAATGCATTGGGCATGGAAGAGGAGATAGCCATCGATCCTCACAGGGTCGAATGCGACGACGGCTATCCCGGGTACTGCAAGGTCGTCAACGGCGCCCCCTTCCGCGGCGAGATCGTGGGCTTCCAGCCCCGGCACGACTACGGCTACCGCCTGCACGTCGAGAGGTTCGGCATGTTTCCTGACGGTATGACCGGGTCACCTCCCTATGTTCCGGCCTATGGCTATCGCTGGCTGGAGACGCTTGAGCGTACTCCAAGCGATTGAAGCATCGGAAAGCTGAAGCACTAGTCAGCGAAGGCACCGATATCTCGATCATCGGTGATGAGGATCGAACTCGTTGCTCCGGTGCGACAGAGCAATCCTCAAGCTCACTCCCCATCTCTTTCCTGGATCTGGCGCGGCTCTCTTGACCGATCGGGCCAACATGATAGGAGGGTTCTGTAGCGAGAGAATCGCGCAGATCTGAGGCCACTTCACCTCCAGTTCCCTTGGGGAACCGGGCGAGGGTCCACAGCCCGGGTCCGAGGGCGATGACCAGCGTGCAGAAGGCAGTGAGCCGATTGTGGGCCTACCGGGTGTGATCAGCCGTGAGCTCGGTCAGCGACTCGACCCCTAGCCCCGCTGTCGTATCACGCTTGCCATACTAATACTTATACATAGAGGCAGAGGGTCAGTGTCGGCGAATAGGAGGATGACCAGCGCGGACCGCATTCAACTGGCGCGAAAGCGCCCCGTCCGGGTCATAGGTCGCCACGCAATCGCGAATGTGCGAACCCGAGAACAGAAAACTCTAATGCTGGTCCCTATAGCCCGAGGATCGACCCACACGTCCTCGACAGGGGCACCACCGAGCACGACCACTTCGTCGCCGGTCCGGATATCACCTGCCCCATTGGCTTCGTTGCCCGTCGGCGTCTCCATCTTCGCTCGGCGCTGGAGCGTGCCGGTCGTGTTGCGCGTCGCATACGCGCATGAACCGACGACGAACCACCGGGCGGCGCCCACCTTCGCGGAGACGCTGGGGTAGGGGACATTCGGCGCGTAGGGGAACGGCTCCGTCGGCCCCGCAGGTTGTCAGTTTGCCTGGAAGCCGGTCACGCGCCGGATCGTCCCTTCCCGGTCGGCCTGGATATGGTTGAACCCCTCCAATTGGCGGCCGCCCGGCCCCGTGGCGTGCCACCCCACCAGCGCCTCACCGCGGCAGATCCGGATGTCACCGGTGTGCTCCAGGGCGTAACCCGGCATGTAGCGGTGGCAGTTGCTGATGTGCACGCCGAGGAGGGCGACGCCGCTCGTCGCCGTCCAGTCGTCCCGGAAGGTGATGTCTTCCGCGCAGCACCGGTGCAGGGCCGCAAGCCGCGCCTCCTCGTCGCGCTCGTTCCACGCAGCTACCCATTCGGGGAGCGTGCGCTCCAGGCCCGCACCCACGTCGGAACGGTTCGCCATCAGGTTGAGGCGGCTCAGGTGGAAGCGCCATCCGCCCTCCTGCTGCTGCACGGCTTGCGCGGATGGCAAGCCGGTATGGCGAAGGTCCATGCGACATCCCGCTTCGTCGGGCCGCACGTGGAACTCGACGAGCGACGACCCGGCCGGGAATTCTTCCGCCTGCATCCCCGACTCGATTCCCCAAGTGACGACGAGGCGCCGCGCACCGTGGTCCAGGGCCACGATCTCGCCGCCGAGCACGATGTGGAAGTTTGGGAAGGCGGCCCGGAACGGGCTCCCGACCCGCGCTTCGAAGGTGACCTCGCCTGCCATCCACGCCGAGAAGCGCGCGGGGTCCGTCAGGATTCCCCACACGGTCTCGGGGCTGGCTTCAATCTCGACCGAGAGCTCCACCGCCGACGTCCGCCCGTTTCTTCCGTTGCTCGGATTCTCCACGTGTCTCTCCCGATTTCTCCAGTCGTTGGGCTCAGTGCTGTTCGAGGTGCTCGGATTCGGCGGCGTCCGTGTCCGTGCTCTCCGCCATGCGCTTCAAGGCCAGGAGACGATCCGCCCAGAACGACTCCAGGAGATCGCCGAGCATCCCCATGTCGGCCCTTGCGGCACGATAGAACCGCTGGCGCCCGTCTGCACGTACCGTGACCAGCCCCGCAGCACGGAGCTTGGCAAGGTGCTGCGAGACGGCGCCGACGCTGACCGGCAGCCGTGCCGCGATTTCGCCCACGTTGCGCTCCCGGTCCCAGATCATCTGGAGGATCTGGAGCCGCCTGGGCTCGGTAGCGGTGCGGATCGCGGGGGGGATGTTCATCATCATTATAGTATATGCTAAAATATTGTTTCCGGGAAGAGACGGGACCAGCCCGTCGGCCACGGACCCGAAACCGGTTTCCGGCAGGTGGCGTCCGGCTTAGGGTCATCTGGACTGGAAACCTCAACCTGCGGCAAGGGAACTGAAACGATGAAGGCTCACATGCGGAACATCGCGGGGGCGGTGCTGGGTTGGGTGGTCATGTTCGCTGGCGTCGTCATCCTTTTCTCGGTGCTGTGGATGGTGCTCAGAGCGGAGGGATCCTTCCGGCCGGAGAGCTGGGAGATCTCGGGGATGTGGGCGCTCGGATCGATCGTCGTCGGATTGCTGGCGGCGCTTCCGGGTGGCTTCGTCTGCTCGAAGGTGGCTGCGGATAGCCGCGGCGTCTGGATGTTGGTTGCCCTCGTGGTCATTCTGGGGGTTGCCGACGCACTGACCGGGGCTCAGGTCGTCGAGGGCACCCGGCCCGAAGGTGTTTCCATGACCGAGGCCATGATGTCCGGCCAGCAGCCCCAGTGGATCGCGTGGTTGAACCCGGTGCTCGGGACCGTGGGAGCGCTTATCGGGGCCCGGCTGGCGAGGAGCGGGCGGCACTAGGAGTCTGTACCGCATAGACATGTCCCGGGGGCGTGAAGAGGGCTATAATGGAGGGAACGGGCAGGGACGCCGATTTTGGGGGAAGGTGCGATGGGAAAGAAGAGCTATCAGCCGTGGACGCAGGACCAGAACTACCTGCTGCCGCCGTCGATGAGGGAGTGGCTGAAGGAGGACCATCTGGCGTGGTTCATCCTGGACGTGGTGTCGGAACTGGACATCTTGCCGATCGAGAAGGCCATACAGAGGAAGGATGCGCGGGGCCAGCGGCCGTACGACCCGCGGATGATGGTGGCGCTGCTGGTCTATGCGTATTGCACGGGGGTGTACTCGTCGCGGCGGATGGAGCGGGCGTGCGAGGAGAACGTGGCGTTTCGGGTCATCACGGGGAACCGGCAGCCGTACTTCACGACGATCAACGAGTTTCGGCGGGTGCACCGGGAGCACTTCGAGGCGTTGTTCGTGGAGGTGCTGAAGCTCTGCCGGGAGGCGGGGCTGGTGAAGCTGCGGCATGTGGCGGTGGACGGCACGAAGGTGAAGGCGAACGCGAGCAGGCACAAGGCGATGAGCTACGAGCGTCTGGTGGCGGAGGAGAAGCGGCTTCGCGAGGAAGTGAGGCGGATGCTGGAGGAGGCGGAGGCGGCGGACGGGGCGGAGGATGCACGCCACGGAGAGGGGGTGCGGGGAGACGAGTTGCCGGAGGAGCTGCGGCGGCGGGAGAGCCGGCTGAAGCGGCTGCGGGAAGCGAAGGCGCGCCTGGAGGCGGAGGCGCGCAAGGCGCGGGCGCGGGCGTTGCGGGAGCAGGCGGACGGGATGGAGGCAACGGCGGCGAGCCATGACGATGCGCGGGTCCGGAAGGGGCTGGGGACGAAGGCGGCGAAGCGCCGTGCGCGGGCCGACGAGCTGGACCCGCCGGAGGGCGGGGCGGCAGCCCGGCCGGGCGCGTTGCCCCGCAAGGAGACGCAGGCGACGACCGTGGGGCGGACGGGGCGCAGGCGAACTTCACCGACCCCGAGAGCAGCATCATGAAGGGGGCGGACGGCTTCGTGCAGGGCTACAACGCGCAGCTGGCGGTGGACGAGGAGGCGCAGGTCATCGTGGCCCGGGGCGTGACGGACCAGCCGCCGGACAACGGGAACCTGGCGCCGATGATCGAGCGCGTGCAAGGACATCTGGACGAAACGCCGGCGAACGCGACGGCCGACGCGGGATACTGGAACCCGGAAGCGGAAGACCGGGCGCGGGCGCTGGGCACCGAGGCCTGGGTCTCGACGGAGCGGCGGCGGCGCGGAGGGGCGAAACGGAGCGATTCGGAGGTGGAACCGCCGGACGGGGAGGCGGATCCCCTGAAGCGCATGCGATCACGGCTGGCGAGCGAGGAGGGGCGGGCCCTGTATGCCCGGCGCAAGGCGGTCGTCGAGCCGGTCAACGGCCAGATCAAGCACGCCCGGGGCTTTCGGCAATTCTCCTTCCGGGGACTGGAGGCTGTCGAGGCGCAATGGGCTTTGGTCTGCCTGTGCCACAATCTGCTCAAGATGTTCCGAAACCAGCCCGAAAAGGCACCAGCCGGCCCGGCCCGGAGCCCTGCCCCGTCCCCAGCGCGCGAAGAACGGGACGAAGCGTCCACAGTACGGCTCGGCGTGCTCCTTTTCTCCCTTTCGCGACCCGCCCCCATCCTCGTCCGGAGCCCGCACACCCCGAACCGGCGCCGAAACCGGCCAGGATCCACCAACCCGACCCGCCCACGCCCCTGAACCCCGCTCGCCAGCTACCAACTCCCCCTCGTCTCCATCCCGGCAAGCAGCTTCGCCGTACAGACTCCTAGGGCCCGTCTCACGGCAGCGTCAGCGCGACCAGCGAGCCCGGGTAGTTGGTGTGGATACTGCCGACCTGCACCACGATGTACTGTTTGCCTTCGTGCATATAGGTCATGATCCCGTACTGGCCCGGAGCCGGAAGGGGGACGCTCGCCAGGATCTCGCCGGTCTGCTTGTCTCGGGCATGCAGCTCCGACGGAGCGTCGGGGACGATATTGGCGGCGCCGGAGCTGAGCGCCCGAGTGGTGACGAGGAGGGTCTCCGTGGCAATCTGAACGGACCAGCCATTGCCTCCGATGTTGGGAACTTCAACGCCCGCCAGCAGAGGATGGTTCCGGATCCGTTCGGGCGTCTCTCCAACCGGTACGGACCAGACCCGCCGGCCGGTATTCATGTCGAAGCCGGAGAGCTGGTTGTCCATGGGCTTGTAGAGCCTCAGGCCGTCGACCGTCGCGAGCGACTCGATGCGGCCCTCCGGCCCCCCTCCGGGCAGCCAGGCAGCCACCGTCGTGCCCGTGGTCGGTGTCTGCGTCGGGACCGCGCCGCCAGGACCCGGCACGGCATAGTTCGGATTGTCCATGGCTACCCCACCCGTGGGCTCCATGAAGCCCGGAGCACTGCAGCCCCTGGAATGAGAGGCGTACATGAACCCCGTTGTAGGATCCGCGATCGGAGCGTGGGGGGTGTTCACCCCACCCGAGCAGCCCACGTTGTTGGCGAATTCGTTCTGGTGGTTGTAGGGAAGGGGCGGCACATAGAGTCCTCCGAGCCTGTAGAGGCTCAGAAGCTCCATTGCCTGCTGCTTCAGCTCCGGCGTGTAGTCGATCACGAACTCCTCGGTAATCCCGCTCAGAATGATCGGGTCGAGCGGTTCTGGCAGCGTTGGGTAGGGCTGCGTAGGCGCCGTGTAGTTGCCCGGGACCTCTGTCTGGATGACCGGGCGCTCCTCGATGGGCCAGATCGGCTCACCCGTTTCGCGGTTGAAGGCGAAGACGAGGCCCTGTTTCGTGTTCTGGATCAGGGCGGGAATCTCCTCTCCGTCCACCGTCAGATCCATCAGGATGGGCACCGTCGGAATGTCGTAGTTCCACTGATCACTGTGGTGGATCTGGAAATGCCACCTTCGCTCTCCGGTCTGGACGTCCAGTGCGACAACGCTGCCACCGAACAGGTTGTGCCCGGGGCGATGGCCAGCGTAGGTCTGTACCGTGGACGCATTCGTCACGAAGTAGACGAGTCCCAGTTCGGGATCGGCGGCCATGGGTGCCCACTGGGACATGTCGCCCGACCACTGCCAGGCGTCGTTCTCCCACGTCTCGTGGCCGACCTCTCCCGGGCGCGGAATGATGTGGAACTTCCAGAGAGGCTCTCCCGTCCGGGCGTCGAACCCCTGAACGTCGCCCGGGACATTCTCGATCCGGGTCTGCTGGTAGCTGGCCTCATGGCCCGCCCCCACGACCACGACGTCGTTGACTACGATCGGGGGCGATGAGCTCGTGACCATCCCCAGCTCCCGCGGGATCCCGTGGTCCGGGTCGTAGGTTGCACCCTGCGCCAGATAGTCCTGCCAGGGCCCCCAATCTTCCACAAGTGTCGGGATCAGATCCACGACTCCCGATTGGGAGAAGGATTCCAGGGGTACGGGCGCACCCCAGTTCTCCAGGGGCCGGCCGGTCTTGGCGTCGAGCGCCCAGAGGAAGAACGCCGGAGAGATGAAGTAGATTACGCCCCGGCCGTCCACCTCTCCATACGCGACACCCTTCCCGTACGCTTGCCTGGGAGAGCGCAGGTGCCGGACCGTCTCCGGCTCACGGAAGGTCCAGAGCGTCTCGCCCGTGGCGGAGTCGATCGCAGCCACCTGCCGGCGTTGCGTGGCTACGGTGTAGAGGATGCCGTCGACGTAGATGGGCCTGGAGCGGAAGAAATAGTACGGGCTCGGGCCGAAGTTGTCGCTCCTCCAGATCCACGCCACCTCCAGGTCGGCGAAATTGTCCGCGTTGATCTGGTCCAGGGCTGAGAACCGGGTGTGGCCTGCGTCACCCCCCAGATAGCGCCACTCTCCATTCTCCGTCCCCGGGAGGCGCTGGGCGGAGGCGGGCATCACCACCGTCGCCAGCACCATCGAGGCGAGGCCAAGACAAACCACGAGAGACCGCAGCCAGAAGCTCCCCGGCGGAACCGCTGTATTCCTTGCCATGCTTCGTTCCTCAACTAGTGAAATCAGCGCGAGACTCGGCGAACTTCAGGAATCGTAGGCCTCGAGCCCTCTCGGTGCAATGCACAGAGTCGCCTCCCCGGCCCGCCTCGCTCCCGGCCCCAAAGCTCGAGTGCCGACAGCTAGGGGTCGGGCCTCGGGTCGCGTACGCCAACCCGTGCTGGTACGGTCGGTCGCAACCCCCATTCTTGCAGGGAATTCCACTCACGCCAGACGGGCATGAACTCCTCTCGGGACAGCAGGCGCGGAGTCCTGTCACATGAGCAGGCGCCTTCAACTCCCGACCTGTACAATCGGCTAGTCTGCCTAAATTTGAGATTCTCCTCGCGTGAGATGGAGATGAACCCTTTTAGCGCCCCCGATTTCACTGGACAGTAGATTGGCGAGGAGCCGGGATCCGGAGAGAGAGGGGGTTGTGAATGCTTTCAAAGGCTGGGTAGTCCGAAGCGACGGGAGGTCGCACAGGAAGAGAGCAGCTGCCGGAGCGATGGAGTGCGCAGCGGAAGGCAGAGGTGGTGCTGCGGCTGCTTCGCGGAGAGGATCTGGGCGAAGTGAGCCGCGAGCTACAGGTCTCGCCCGTGGAGCTGGAGGAATGGCGCCGCGTGTTCCTGGAGAGAGGCCAGCAGGGCCTGAAGCGCCGGAGGAGTGATCGGGCGGAGCGGGAGCTCATGCGGACGCGGGCGAAGCTGGGTGAGCTGACGATGCGCATGGAGCTGGCTACAGAGCTTCTCGGAAAACGGGGGTTCGGGGACGATCTGAGGAAGCTCTTGAGGCGCGGAGGCGAGTGAGTCCGGGGACGGGACGACGCTACCCTCTGACGATGGTCTGCGAGGTGTGGCGGATGGCACGTTCGACGGTTTATGCGATGCGGGCTCGAGGAGTGGGCTCTGAGGTTGCGGAGCCGAAGAAGCGAGGGCCGAAGACGGAGATCACCGACGAGGCGTTGGTGGCTGAGATCCGTGAGGTCCTTCGGGAGAGTCACTTCCTGGGTGAGGGACACAGGAAGGTGAGAGCCCGCCTGAGGCCGAAAGGGATCCGTGTGGGCAAGAACCGTGTGCTGAGGCTGATGCGCGAGAACGGGCTGTTGGCACTGGTGCGCCGCGGACATCCACGAGGAGATCGGAGCCACAGCGGCCGGATCACGACCGATGCGCCCAACGAGCTGTGGGGCACCGATGCGACACGGTTCTACACGAAGGCGGATGGCTGGTGCTGGTTGTTCGTGGCCGTCGATCACTGCGCCAGCGACGTCGTGGGGTGGCATGTCGCCAAGAAGGGAGACCGCTGGGCGGCAGAGAGGGTTTCGAACAGCTCGCTGGGCTGGTAGGCGCCTTCGACACCCTTTACGGCGTGCGCGATCGCCATTTCGGCGACCTGCCGATCCACACCCTCTTCCGCAGCCCAGCTCCTGAACGACGTTCGGAATCCGTGGACTGTGCCGTAGACACCGTAACGCCGGAGGACGTTCAGCAACACGGCGTTGGTCACCGCCTTCCCCCGAGCCCGGCCGCACGATGCTGCGGGCGGAGCAGGAGGAGTGGCTGTTCGGCAGTCTGGCCGGGTCGGCGAGCCGCTGGTACTTGTTGACCAACCAGATCGCGACCGCCCCGCTCGAGGGCTCCCGGGGCGGAGAGCCCAGCGTCTCCATGGACCGCTGGGACGTCTACCCGGAGGCGCAGGGCCGGCTGCTCTCCTTCCTCGACGAAACCCGGCCGGCGAACCCGGTGGTGGTCACCGGGGACATCCACAGCAACGTCCATGATCGGGGCGCTCACCCGCGCGGTGCTGAAACGTGGTGTTGGCTCTATTTTGGAGTTGGGGGATAGAGGTCGACCGTCTTTTTGGTGCCATGAGCCCGTACAGCAACATGACCCGGGTGCTTCGGGGAACCCCGCAGTGTTGACGTAGCCCTTTGGGCTGCGATCACGTATAGGAAATTCGTAGTCGCACAAAGCACCCTCCCCCGATTTCCATGGACCCTGATGCCAGGGAGGGTGAGAGATGGACGTATTGGTCGATCGGTGCGCGGGCCTCGACGTGCACAAGAAGAGTGTGGCGGCGTGCGTCCGCACGCCGGGTGCGGGTCCGGGAGAGCGCGAGAAGGAGATTCGCACTTTTCGGACCACGATGAAGGGGCTGGAGTCTTTGCGGGACTGGCTCGGCGAGAACGGTGTTACCCACGCGGTGATGGAATCGACGGGGGTATACTGGCACCCGGTCTATGCCGTGCTCGAAGAGCAGTTCGAGCTGATGCTGGTCAACGCCCGGCACGTCAAGAACGTGCCCGGTCGCAAGACGGACGTGAAGGACTCCGAGTGGCTCGCACAGCTGCTCGAGTGCGGACTTCTCAGGGGGAGCTTCATCCCGCCCCCCGAGATTCGGAATCTGCGCGACCTGACCCGGATGCGCAAGCAGCTCGTCCGGGAACGGAGCCGAGAGGTCACGCGGGTCGACAGGCTCCTGGAGCTTGCGAACATCAAGCTCAGCTCGGTCGTATCGGACATCATGGGCATGACGGGCCGGGCGATCCTGGATGCCATGGCCGGGGGTGAAGACGACCCACAGGTCCTCGCCCAGCTGACGTACGGTTCCCTGACCGACAAGCGCGAGGAGATCGCCGAGGCGGTGACCGGCCTGATGCGCGACCACCACCGCTTCCTGCTCAAGGGCCATCTTGCAAGGATCGACCATCTGGCGGGACACATCGAGGAGATGGACTCGCAGATCGTGGAGGTCACGCACCCTTTCGACGCCGATATCCATCTCCTTGAGACCGTACCGGGGGTGAAGGCCAGATCGGCCGAAGCGATTTTCGCCGAGATCGGCACGGACATGTCACGGTTCCCGACGCCCCAACAGTTCGCCTCATGGGCCGGGCTCTGTCCCGGGAATCACGAGAGCGCCGGGAAGCGCAGACATGCTGGAACCGGCAAGGGGAACGCCTGGCTGAGAGACGCACTCTCGCAGGTCGCGTGGGGCGCAGCGCGCTGAAAAAGAGCTACTACCGTTCTCTGTACTATCGGCACAAGGCCCGCGGCGGGTCGAAGAAGGCGATCGTCGTGGTCCAGCATGCGATTCTCGTGGCCATCTGGCATATGTTCACGAGGGGGGTGTCCCACGAGGACCTCGGGCCGAACCACTTCCAGACCCACGACAAGGAGCGCTAGGCAAAGCACCTTCTCCGGCGCCTGCAGAAGCTCGGCCTCGAGGTCCAGGTCAAGCAGGCCGCATAGAAGTCCGAAAGGCGTTTGGGGAACTGGGCGGCGGACCTCAAGGCCGACTTCCGCGACCCGTCGTCGAATGTCGTGGGGGCGGAGCTGGTGGGTACGTCCATCAGTTCCGGGGGAGACGGGGAGGACACGCGCTCCAATACCGTGGAGACGCTTGCCCGCAACCCGCACATCCACTTCTGCAACGCCCAGCGAGGCTACGTCCGTTGTTCGGCGACCCCGGAGCGGCTGGCCGCCGACTACCGCGTCGTGCCGTACGTGACGCGCCCCGGAGCCCCGGTCGAGACCCGCGCCTCGTTCGCGGTCGAGGCCGGACGGAGCTTCTGCCGGCATGAACCCGTTGGGAAGCCGGGCCACACGGCACCGCATCCCTGCTTCACACGACGGCCTCCCCTGCGGAACCCGTGCGCGCCGGGTCCGAATCACATTACTATGGCCAGTCGGGGCCGGGCGGGTCCCGGAGCCCTGTTGGCACCTTGCCGAAGGAGTTCGCCATGCGAACGAGAGCTGTCCATTCGCCGATCGCAATAGCCGGGGCCGCCGTTCTGGCACTCACGCTCGCGGTCGCGCCCGCAGCCGGCCAGTGGACGCCCATGAAGCCGGGCAGCGACAACATGGATGTGCTCGGGCACGCGCCCCTGGGTCCGCAGCTGAGCGTGGCGGACGTCGAGCTCGAGCAGGAAATGCACCGACCCTACGCGTACGTCGCGCGCATGGTCTACGGCGAGGTGGGCCCCAAGGGTACGGACATCATCAACCTGGAGGATCCCGAGAATCCGGAGGTCATCTACCGCTGGCGCATCGAAAACCAGGATCTGCACCAGCGCACCGGAGGAATGGACGTCAAGTACTTTAAGCTCGACGGCCGCTACTACGTGGTGCAGTCCCTCCAGTTCGGCCAGGGCGGCCCCAACCCCGACCTGGGCGCGGTCATCCTGGACGTCACCGGGCTTCCCGATCCCGACACCGTGCGCGAGGTCGCGCGCATCCGGGAGCCCGAGCTCCCCGGGGGCTTCCACAACATCTTCATCTACAAGCATTCCGACGGTCGCGTGCTGCTCCTGACCACGGTGCGAGGACCGTTCGCCCACGCCTACGACATGGCGAAGGCCATCGACGGTGATCCGTCGGATGCCCTGGCGGGGCGGATTCCGGTGCCCGAGTCCCCGCTCGGACAGGGAAGCGGGCGCGGCTACCACGACTTCTACGCCGCGTATCATCCGGACACCGGGCAGGACCGGTTCTACGGCGGAGGCACCGGGGGCTACTACGTCTACAACATCACCGATCTCGACAACCCAGAGCTGGCGATCACCATGACCGGCATCAACGGCGTCCGCTCGGGCCACACCTTCACGCCCAGCCCGGACGGCCGCTACGTGATCGCGGAGACCGAATACCAGTACGCGCCGCTGCGCATCTTCGACCTCCAGCCTGCGCTCGAGGGCACGCAGACCAACATCAGCCGGCCCATCGCGGCCTGGACCGCGGACTGGCAGAACCTTGTGCACAACCATGAAGTGCGCTGGCCCTACGTCTTCGTCTCCGGATACCTCGACGGCCTCCAGATCTTCAGCCTGATGGATCCGGCCAACCCGGTTACCGTGGGTTACTACGACACCTACGTGGGCTCTCCCAACGATCGCGACTTCCGGACCCCGGTGTTCAACGGGGCGTTCGGCGTGGATGTGCGAAACGAGGACGGACTCATCGTGGTGAGCGACATGAGCACCGGATTCTGGACCTTCCGCATGGAGGGATTCAGCGGGTGGAACGGCGAGGACTGGGGCATGCCGGACATCTCCAGCGTGCAGAAGTGGGACGAGGCCCCTCCGCGCCCGGTGAGCTAGGAGCGCCGGTCCGATGACGGGCAAGACTCTGCTGGCGCTCGCGCTGCTCGGCGGGCTGGCCCCGGGAAGGGGAGATCCTGCGCCCGCAGTCCCTCCGGGCACATGTTCGCTGCCCGAAGACCCCCGCAGCGGAGAGGTGAGCGGGATGCCGCTCCCCGAGTCCGCCGCCCCGGTCGACGCGCCGGCCTACTACGCCTTCCCGGTGGTGAGCACGCGCAGGCTCCCGGGCACCGGGCTCGCCGCAGGATTGGGCGAGGTCACCTTCGCCGACTCCCCGTACGGCGTCACCCTGGCGAGGGACGGCAGCTATCTGCTCGACGTGTGGTTTTCGGTGGAGCGTCTCGTGGCGCCCCGCGAAGGCGTCTATGTGGGATGGCTGACCACGCCGGAACTGGACGAGGTCGAGCGCATCGGTCCGCTCGCCGCCGGCCAGCTTCGCGGCCGTGCCCGATGGAACAAGTTCCTGCTCGTGGTCACGCTCGAGCCCGTCGACGATCCCGGTGCGGCCATGTGGACGGGTCCGGTTGTGATGCGCGGCATGTCCCGTAGCGGGCAGATGCACACCATGGCGGGGCACGGCGCCTTCGAGCAGGAGAACTGCGCGGCCTACGGCTACGATTGAGGCAGCCGACGGCGGTGCGCCTCCGGATCCTTCTGATCGCTGCCCTGCCGGGCGCGCTCACGGCCCAGGAACGTCAGATGACGGGCCAGGGCGGCGAGGCGGGTGGCTGGCGCATGCCGCCGGTGTCCGTGACCATGCCCATGGTGCCGGGGCTCGAGAACGCGATCCCGCCCGTGCGTCCCTTCCTGATCGGCGACGGCATGGACCCCGCGTCGTTTCCGGTGGCCGAACCCAGCCGGCGGGTCGTCATGGCGGACGGGGACACGCTCGACATGGACGTGTCGCTGGTCCGGCGCACGATCAGGGGCCGCGACTACGCCATGCTCGGATACGACGGCCAGTATCCGGGTCCCCTGATCCAGGCGGACCGGGGCTCGCGCATCATGGTCCGGGTTACCAACCGCATTCAGCTGCCCACGACGGTGCACTGGCACGGCGTACGGCTGGAGAACCGCTTCGACGGCGTCGCCGGGGTCACGCAGGACCCCATCGCCGAAGGCGAAACCTTCATCTATGAGATCGACGTTCCCGACGCCGGGTTGTTCTGGTATCATCCGCACATGCGCGAGGATGTCCAGCAGGACCTGGGCCTCTACGGGAACCTGCTGGTCATGCCGACGGCCCCGGACTACTACGGCCCCGCCCACCGGGAGGAGTTGCTCGTCCTCGACGACATCCTCATCGACGGGCAGGGCCTCGTCCCCTGGGGGGAGGAAGCGCCGACGCACGCCCTCATGGGACGCTTCGGCACGGTGATGCTGACCAACGGGGTCGACGACCACCGCACTGATGCGCGTACCGGCGAGGTGGTCCGCTTCTACCTGACCAACGTCGCCAGCACCCGCACCTTCAACGTCCGTTTCGGGAACGCGCGCGTGAAGCTGGTCGCCTCCGACATCGGCAAGTTCGAACGGGAGACCTGGGTGGAGAGCGTGGTCATTGCGCCCGCCGAGCGCTACGTGGTGGACGTGCGCTTCCCGGAGGCCGGAGAAGTGGGCATCACCAACACGATCCAGGCGGTGAACCACTTCCGGGGCACCTTCTACCCCCACGAGGACACGCTCGCGGTGGTGAGCGTGAACGGCCCTCAGGTGGACGATGCGACCACAGCGTCCTTCGCCGAACTGCGCGAGAACGCGGATGTGGCCGATGACATCGAACCCTTCCGCGCCCTCCGGGGAAAGGCCGCGGACTACGAGCTGGTGACTACGGTTCGGGTGCGCGATCTTCCCGTGCCCATCGTCGCGACGATGGAGGCCGACACCTTCTACGTGCCGCCGGTGGAGTGGAACGACGGCATGCCGATGATGAACTGGCTCTCGACGGGCACCCAGGTTACCTGGACCCTGCGGGAGCCGGCCAGCGGCCTCGAGAACGAGGAGATCCACTGGCGCTTCCGCGTGGGCGACGTCGTCAAGATCCGGGTGTTCAACGACCCGGAGTCGTTTCACCCGATGAACCATCCCATCCACATTCACGGCCAGCGGTTCCTGGTGACCGAGCGCGACGGCATCCCCAACACCAATCTGGTGTGGAAGGACACAGCAATCCTGCCGGTTGGCTCGACCATGGACCTGCTCGTGGAGATGTCGAATCCGGGATCGTGGATGTTTCAATGCCATATCGCGGAGCATCTGCACGCGGGGATGATGTTCGTCTTCGAGGTCACGGAGGAGTAGCGTCGCCGACAACCGCCTGGATCGGCTGGAAGATGTAGCGGCAGAGTGCGGCCGACCCGCGGCCACTTCTCCGGAAATGGCGATCAGGCCTGAGAAAGCGGGCCAGTCCACCGCCGACTTGCTGCTGCCGGGCACGTCCGGTGGTTCCGGGGAAGGAGGCATCGATCGTGAGAGCCGGGGAGCGGAGGGAAGTCGTGATGGACAGACGTCATTTCGTGAAGACAGTGGCCGCCGCTGCCGGTGCAGCGCCCGGCCTGACGCTGGCTTTCCGTGACGCCGCCGGACAGACATCGCGCACGCGTACCCAAGCCACCGGCACCGCCCTCGTCTCCGATCCGCGCTTCCTCGACCACGTTCTCGTCCGGCCGAACGGCAGCCGCCCGCCCGAGGTTCCCGAACGCCTGGTCCGGATGCTGGCCGAACTCGAGGCCCGTGGCCTGATCGAAGCCACGGTCCAGCTCTCACCCTCCGTGGACCCGCTCCTCCGTATCCGCGCGCACCACACCGGCGAGCACGTGGACTCGGTCCGCCAGCTGGGCGTCACGGCCGACGTGGCCGAGCTCGCGGTATCCGGAGCCCTCACCGCCGTGGACGCGGTGGCCGCCGGCACCGTGCGGAACGCGTTCTGCGCCATCCGCCCGCCGGGTCACCACGCGAACAACACGGGGGCCGAGGAGGGATTCTGCTACTACTCCAACGCCGCGATCGCGGCCCGGTATGCGCAGGAAGTCCACGGGTACGAGAAGCTCGTCATCGTCGACTGGGACTACCACCACGGGAATGCCACCCAGAACGCCTTCTACGGGGATCCGTCCGTGCTCTTCTTCTCGGCGCACGACTGGAACGCCTATCCGGGAACCGGCGATCCGTCGCTCACCGGGGAAGGGGCCGGCACGGGCCTCAACATCAACGTGCACCTGGACTGCGGCGCGAGCGACGCGGACATGCTCCGCTACTGGGACAACGCGCTCTCGCCGGCGGTGGCCGACTTCGATCCGGATTTCGTGGTGGTGTCCGCGGGCTTCGACAGCCGCCGCGACGACCTGCTGGGTTGCTTCGACCTGACCGACAACGCGTTCCGCCGCATGACCCGGATCGCGATGGACTATGCCGAGAGCTGTTGCGAGGGGCGCCTGGTGTCCTTGCTCGAGGGCGGATACAACATCGACGGGACGGCGCTTGCCGCGGCGGCGCACGTAGAGACGCTACTCGGGTAGGTCGCAACCCGGCGCCCCGGGTGCGCCCCGGAAGTCGACCGGAATCGAGAGTGTGAAGGCGCTGTAGGCGCCGGTGCTCCCGGCGTCGTGGCGGAGGCGGCCCGCCGCGCCCCCGGCACGAACGACGGTCTCCTCGACGGAGAATGTGCCCGGCGGCGAGCTCCGCCACCCGCGCGGCACGCCGTTGTCGACCGGGCCTTCGAAGGCCAGCATGGCGGAGAGGTCGGCCCTGTCCTGTGCCGAGGCCGACCCAGGACCGAGGAGCACGGCGAGCAGGAGCGAAGCGTACGTGCGGATCATGGCAACGGCACGGGCGAAGCATGTGGCCGTTTGGCGCGGCAAGACTAGATGCCGGACCCTACCGCTTGGACCCTGGGGCCCGGGGTCGGGCGCCCGGCAGGGGCTGCCCGCATTGCCGTCGATCCGCATCCCGGAGGGCGTGTACGTGCATTGCGGTTCAACCCTACGCCGAGGGGATCCTCCGGTCCGGATTGCGTCCAGCGGAACCTGTCAACACCACTGAGACACCCGGGATTATAAATTAGTGAGTCGGCTGCGGTGTCGATTCCGCAGCTGGTGGATTGATCCAGACCTCTTGTGGGAGAGGCTGGGGCTTCGGCATCCCCCGTACGAAGCGGTCCGGGTGCTTGGACCATGCCTTGTGGAGAGTGCGCTCACGCTGGGCGAGCATCTCATCGGCCCGGCCGTGATGGACGTCGGCAGGGGCAAGCATGGCGATGCCCCCATGGCGGTGTTCGTTGTTGTACCACGGGAAGAAGGATCGGCAGAAGTCAGTGGCCGCGTGGATGTCCGGGAAGCGGCCAGGGAAGCCGGGGTGGTACTTGACGGTCTTGAAGTGCGCCTCCGAGAAGGGGTTGTCGTCACTGACCCGGGGTCGGCCGAGCGAGCGGGTGATGCCGAGATCAGCGAGGAGCTGGGCCGTACACTTGCTCGTCATCGGGCTCCCGCGGTCGGAGTGCAGGGTCAGCGTCTGGGGCTGGACACTCTGCTTGAGGCAGCTCTCCTGGATGAGCCGGCTGGCGAGCGCGGAGTTCTCGCGGTCGGCGACCATCCATCCGACCACGTATCGGCTGAAGATGTCGATGAGGACGTAGAGGTAGTAGTACGTCCACTTCTGGGGTCCGAGCAGCCGGGTGATGTCCCATGACCACGTCTGGTTCGGGGCGGTGGCCACGAGCTCGGGCTTCGTGTACTCGGGATGGGTGAGCTGACTCCGCCGTTCACGCACGGGGTGGTCCTCGGCCAGGATCCGGTACATCGTGCGCTCGGAGCAGAGGTATTGGCCCTCGTCGAGGAGGGTGGCCACGATCTCGGCGGGAGACCGATCGACGAAGCGCGGGCAGGCGAGGGTCTGTCGCACCTGCTCGCGTTCGGATTCACAAAGAGCCCGGGCGGGCCGCTTGCTGGGCTGCTGGTGCCCGGGACCAGGCTTCTGACGCCGGTAGAACGTCGCGCGCGCCACACCCAGCGCCCGGCACGCCGACGCAACGCCGACCTCCGGTGCGAGGGAGGCAGCGGCTGTCACGAGTTCTTCCCGCCCTCGAAGCTCAACCCCAGCAGCCCGGCAACTTTTCCCTGGACTTCCAGGATCGTTTCCGCCGTGGCCAGCTGCTTCTCGAGCCGGGCCACTTCGGCCTCGAGCTCATCCACCCGCTTCTGGAGGGGGTTGCGCCGGGCCGGCTTGCGGCCCCGTTTCCTCGGCGTCAGGCCCTTCAGAGAGCCCTCCCGCCGTGCCTTGCGCCAGGCCGTGAGATGAGAGCTGTAGAGCCCCTCGCGACGCAGGATCCGCCCGACCTCACCGGGCTGGGAGCATCGATCCGTCTCCTCCAGGATCCCGAGCTTGTATGCCCCCGTGAACTGTCGACGCGTCGGCTTGGCCACCACCTCCGGATCCGGTGCCGGGGGGCTCTCGACGGCCTTGGCCGTGGCGGGCTCGTCGCTACGCTCCTCGCCCCCCACGGCCGCAACACCCACACCCATGTCCATCATCCCCTCTCTCCCTCCTATCATCGCTGTCCACCTCCGCCCCCTTCAGTAAATCCAAAGGTAGCGGATGTCTCAGCGATATTGGCAGAGAGGGCGCCATTCGCCGCTGACGGTGTGCATCAGCCATCGAGCAGGGCCGGCAACTCGCGCAGATCATGCAGAATCGCACGGGGTTCATATTCCCGAAAGGCCGCGTCCGGCGTCACTCCTGAAAGGACGGCCACGAAAGCGACGGAAGCCCGCTTGGCTGTCTCAGCGTCAACCATGCTGTCTCCCACATACAGGACCTCCGCGGGCGAACGTCCCATCTTCCCGAGTGCCGCGAACAGTCCTCTCGGGTCAGGCTTCTGTTCCGCCACGTCCTCGGCGCCGACGATGGCCTCGAATCGGTCCGCAAGTCCTTCCCGCCGGAGAATGGAGCAGACACGATATCGGAACTTGTTGGATACAATCGCGAGGCTGAGACCTCTAGCAAGAAGTGCCTGGACCACATGGGGAACCGACTCATACACGATCGTATTGGCGGCCATGACCTGATCGGCGCGATGCTTGAAATGGAGAGCGAACTGTTCGACGTGTTCCCAATGGTCGGGATCCACCAGCCGACGAAAAGCAGCCTTCAGCGACAAGCCGATGGTTTCACGGATATCGATGTCGGATACCGTCGGAAGACCCAAGTGCTGCAACGCATGACGGAAACAATCGATGGCACCCCTCGACGGGTCTGCCAGGGTAAAGTCAAAATCGAACACAACGGCCCTTACCGGGTGACCGGTTATGCTCATGCACCGATGCTTGTTGGCGCTACAATGCGGATCCCGCAAGCGCCAGGTACCCGACCTGCGGGGATGGGGGGTCGAGTTCTCCCTCGTATCGTCGATCGGCGGAAGAAGAGTTGTTCTGCCTGGCACCGCGGATTGGCCTTGTAGATCACGACAATTGGGTACTGCGGAATGAAGCTGGTGCTGGATACTCGCTTGCCAACAGGACTTCCCCGACTGGCTCGAGCACGACTTGGCGTGGACCCTCCTTGACGACACCCGCACGCAGGCCCTCGACAGAGCATTTCTCTGCTGCCGCCAATGCCGAGTTTGCATTCCCTTCTGCAACGAACACAACCATTCCCGCACCCATGTTGAATGTCGAGTAGGCCTCCAGCGGGGTCATACCCAGTCGCTCGACCATGAACGCCAACACGGGGGGAACGGGAGGCAATTCTTCCACCCAGTAGGTAAGGTCCCGGTTGGCTCGCATGAGCTTCTGGAATCCGTGGCCTGTGACGTGCGACATGTAGTGGACATCGACGTCCTGGTTGTACAACTCCTCGAGCACACTGGCGTAGATGAATGATTCGTCGAGTACGGCATCGCCATACTGACGCCCGTTGGGCATTGCCGTCTCCAGGCCATCCTGCAACTCGCTGCCAAGTTTTCGAGCCAGTGATGCCCCATTGGCATGAAGCCCACTACTGTGGTAGATCACGATCTCGTCGCCGATCTGGACATCGGAGCCGAGCAGGGGTCGTCTGCCTGCCGGCAACATGCCGACCGCAGCACCTGCCAGCTCGATCTCAGATGCTGCAACGAGACCACTGAGGGCGGGAGACTCGCCTCCGCCCCAGACCGCCGCGCAGTCAATGCACGCGCGGGACCAACCTCGAACCAACGCCGAAAAGCGGCTCTGATCGTTGTACCACGCAGAAGAACCGGTTGCAAAGTATGCACTGAGTGTCACTGGGAGTGCCCCGACGCAAATCAGATCGTTTACGATGGCGGCGACCGCGTCGTAGCCGATCGACTCGAACCGATTGTTCCCTGTCTGTGCAAGATAGTTCTGCGCGAGGACGGACTTTGTGCCAAGGCACTCCAGCACAAACGCGAGCTTTTGCCCACACACATCGAAAACAAAGGCGGGCTCTCCACGGGTCTCTTCCAAGGCCCTGCCCCTGAGTGATGCGATGTCCGCCGAAGTCGCACTTGCCGCCTGAAGCATCACAAGTTTGGCGGAATCAAGAGAGGAGTAGTCAACACCCGCTTGCTCGTATAGTCCCATAACTTAGGATTCCACAGCTGCAATGAAACGATTTTCGCAGTCGGGATACACCCAGATCTGCGACCCGGCTTAGGACCTGGTCCGCGAGCCCGGCCTGCCTCGTGTGACAATGTACTTCCAATCACCTGGTATCCTAGGCGCGCCCTTCACAGATCACTCATGGAGGAGCATACAGCGGTCCCGAGCATTGGTCGAAGGGAAGATTCAGCCTCCGGTCGGCTGAGTGGACGTATTGACATGTATACCGGTATACGGTACACATGTTCATGATCCGGCGGTTCCGGCATCGCGGCCTCAAGCGCATCTACGAACGTGGCGATCCGAGCCGAGTTGGTGCGGACATTGCCGGCCGGGTCGCGCTTGCCCCGGCGGACCTCGATGATGCACGCAGGCCCTCTGACCTCGATCTTACCGGCTACCGGCTTCATGCCAAGAAGGGCGACGGAAGGGGTACTGGAGTATTTCAGTTTCGGGCAACCGGCGGGTGATTTTCCACTTCGAGGATGGCGACATCTACGACGTCGACCTTGTCGACAACCCCTAACGGGAGGCCGCACTTGGCGATGAGGAATCCGCCCCACCCCGGTCGGAGCATCCGGGAAAACTGCCTGGATCCGCTGGGTCTGAATGTGACCGAAGCTGCGCGTGTGCTCGGAGTTGCCCGTCACACCCTCTCACGGGTTCTCAACGGCCGCGCGGCCATTTCTCCGGAAATGGCGATCAGGCTCGAGAAGGCAGGCTGGTCCAGCGCCGACTTCTGGCTGGGCCGACAGACCGCGTACGATCTCGCGCAGGCGCGCAAGAACGAAGGACGTATCAACGTCGAGCGATACCAGGGGCAACCGACGGTGTGAGGCGCTGTGGTGAGGCCGCCATCGGGCGGCATCGAGAACTGAGAGTTCTCAAGATTCTGTGACTGATTCCCTCTGGATTCTTCGGCCCGTGTGCCGCGTTCAGGCGCGTGAATCTCCCGCATACTCTGCGCGAGTGCGGGACCGAGTTGGCAGAGAGGCAGGTGGTTTCTCGCGGAGGTCGGAGAGCTCTAGCCGAGCGGGTACCGCCATGATGGAGCACAGGCGCTAGCAGTCCGTGGAGGATCAGCGCGGGGCTCACGGCCGCGGCCGCGGCCGTTCTCCTCGGCGGGGATCGGCTCGGGTATCTGGCTCCGTTCCGGTCCGTGATCGTCAACGAGCACGGTGCCTCGATCGGCGTCCACGCCGGGCTGGCGCTCGCTTCGGTGGCCAGGAGGGCGTCGAGAAACAGCTGCCGGTCTTCGTGCACCGGGTCACGGTCCCCGCGCCGCGGCGCTGCGGCCAGCAGGTCCCAGGCGGGTGCGCTGGTGCGGCGCGGAAAGGCGGAATCGTGCAGGCCCATCACGGCCAGCACGCGGCAGGGAATCGCACGCATCGGCTTGAACCCGCCCATGGCGATGGCACCGCCGACCCTGGACACCGTGCGAACCTCGTCCTCCGCCACCCGGTCCAGCCAGGCAGCCACGGCGCCGGCCTCCATCTCCACGTCGCACGCATGGTCCGTCTCGGCGGCACGGAGCTGCCCGACGAGATCCACGGCCTCCATCGAGTCGAACCGGCCGTCGCCGGCAGCGAGCACCTCGTCCAGCGCCCGGTCCAGGCGGTCGGCCCACTGGCCGGGGCTGGCCGCAAGCTGCCAGTCTTCCAGCAGACGCACGAGGCCGTCCAGCCAGTCCAGGGACGCGCTCATCGCCGCCGGGTCGCCGCCCAGGTCGCCCGACACGGGCAGGGCCGCGCGGTGGTGCCCATCCGCCGAGCTGTCCGCGTCACCCAGCCACAAGCCCGCCAGCAATCGGTCCAGCCCCTCGCGCCAGGTGCCCGTGCCCTGGTCGCCGGCGTCCATCGCCCGGCGATGGGCCGCGCTCAGGCCCCAGGTGATTCCCGAGGCGCGCAGGTGATCGGCGAGTCGTTGCGGGTCGGAGTCCAGCAGCTCGAGGCAGGTGGCGACGGCGGGCAACTCCAGGAGGGCCAGCCCCTCGCTCAGGGCCGCGCGGCCGGCCGCCAGGTGAAGCATCGCCTTCATGCCTCGCACCAGGGGGTCGCTCTGGTCGAGACGCCGCTCCGCCAAGCGGAGCGGCAACGAGGGGTTACCGTCCCGCAGGATCGCCTCGGCGAGAGGGCCGTAGGTGTCCAGGTCGGGGGCCAAGATCAGGACCCCGCTCGCCGTCAGGTCGGGGAGGGTTCCGAAGGCGTCCAGCAGTTCATCGCGCAGGACTTCCACCTCGCGCCGGGCACTGTGGCAGCGATGCACGCGTACCGAGCGGTCCGGCCCGGGCCATGTGGCCGTGCCTCCACGACCCGGCTGGCGCGCCGCCCGAATGTCCGCCTGCAGGCGGGCCAGCAGTGTGTCCGACCGCGGCTCGGGGAGTTCGATGACGTCGTACTCCTGGCCCTCGGTGACGAGTGCCTCCTCGAAGCTGCGAAAGCTGTCGACGGCCTGCTTGCCGAGATGGGACAGCAGGGGATGCCCTTCCCAGACGGGGTCCACTTCCTCTCCCGCCCGCATCTGCGTGCGGCCGGCGCGGATGTCACCCAGGTATTCGGTCGATGGCAGCACGGCGCGCAGGCAGACCCTGGTTCTCGTTGCCAGCGCACGCAACAGCGGCAGGAGGGTCGGGGGAAGGGGTCCGGTGGCGAGTATTTCGAGCGAGGCCGGCAGCTCGCCGTCGCCGGCGTGAAGCCGTGTCACGAGGTCGCGCAGGCGCGCGGCCGGATGCGGGTGGTCGGCCAGCCCCCCGGAGAGACGCCGCCACAGTTCCCGCTGCCAGGCCTCGTCCTCGCGGGCGGAGTCGGGCAGGGGGTCCCACGCCTGGCCCCGGTCCCAGGCAGCGATCATCTCCGGTCTGAAATACAGATACTGGTCGAAGCGGTCCGCCACTTCGCCAGCCAAAGCCTGCCTCGCCCGGGCATCCGTACACGCCGCCTGGAAGCGCGGGGAATCGCCCTCGTCGACCATGGTCGCCAGCAGCGGCAGGATTCGCCACGCCAAGCCCTGTGGGTGCCAGGATGGATGGACCGGGTCCAGACCGACGAGCTGGGCCATGTGTTCGATGAAGGTGCCAGGCAGCAGGAAGACAACACCCATAGCCACCCCGTGACGGCGGGCCAGTGCGGCCTTGGCGCGCTCCACCAAGGGCAGCGACGGCATCAGCACGGGCACCACCACCCCGGCACCACTCCCCGGTCGGCCCAGCGAGTCGACCAAGTCGTCGAGTAGCAGGGTCGCGTCAGACGCGTATTTCAGTTCCAGGGCCATAGCAGGGTGGCGTTGTGAGGGCTTGGCTCGACCGGATCACGCGTGCCGTCTCCGACCAGGCGCTGCCGGCACCTGACTCCATATCATCGATGCTTTCCGAAGAAAACCTGTGCTCGGTCGCCGAATGGAGTACGGCGCTCCTTGTCGGAAGCGACCGACGACGGGGCCTGCGTACCGAAGTGAGGTAGGGTCGAAGGGTGGTTGGAAAGAGAGGCGACGTACTTTGCCGAGGATATCGCGGGACCACAGGGTGTGTCCAGCGGGCCGATACGCGAGTTGCTCGAGCGGATGGATCGCGAGCAGGCGCAGGAGTTCAACCAACAGATTATGGAGGAGGAGATCACGGCGTTGTCAGGCCGAGAGAAGCCAGAGTGCGCGGAGCCGGCATACGGCCCCTGGGGTTATCGACCGGCAGCTCTAAATTATAGGGGATGGAAGCGGATACAAAGGGATGTCGGGACGGGAGCAAACCTGCTGGCGATGATCATGACGCCTTGATATAACAGTCACTTATGGATGCTGCTGGATGTTTGGAGGTACCTTCCCAATCGCTTGAGGAAATATAGCGGGCGCGCTATATTGCTGCCATGACATGGACGGTCGAAACCGTCTCCGGCGTTGATGCCGAAATTGAAGCTCTGCCGGTGAAGTTGCGCGCGCGGCTGATCCGGTTGCTTGAGACGGTAGAGAACGTGGGTCTGGAGGCGCTCGGCCGACCGCACGTTAAGCACCTCGACGGCAAGCTCTGGGAACTGGCGGGTCAGGGCCGAAGGAGGGATCGCCCCGGGGATCTACGTAACCGCGGGGGAACGACGGGTTGTGGTCCTGCATGTGTTCGCGAAGAAGTCGCGCAAGACGCCCCAGCGGGCGCTTGCGACCGCCAGGCAACGTATGAAGCAGGTGACGCCATGACAAAACTCAAAGACCTAAAGAAGCGGCTCATGGAGGACCCCGAGTTCCGGGACGAGTACGCACGGGCCGATGACGAGTTTTCTCTGATCGATGCGCTGGTTCGTGCCCGCAGGGCAGCGCAGCTGACGCAGACGGAACTTGCCCAGCGCCTCGGAACGACCCAGTCTGCCGTCGCGCGGCTCGAGGGGGGTGGAGTGTCCCCATCGTTTGCTACCTTGCGACGCTACGCCGAGGCGACCGGCACGCGGCTCACTATAGGCTTGGTGCAAGCGGACAGATGAGCCAGCATGGCGTACAGCACAGGGTCGAGGCGGTCCGTACGCGCCGGGAGCGCGCCGGGAGCCGATGAGCTGGCGGACAGGGGATCAGTTCCCTGGGTTGGAGCTACTCCTAGACTTCGCAAAGCAGTCGACGGTCCACCACAACTACTTCTACGCCCCTGCCCGGATCCCGGATGAGTACGTAATCCCGATCGGTTCCACTTCGGGCCGCGTGATCGGGAGCGCCGAAAAGGTCCACCCCGGCTCTTCATATGGCCCCTTCCGGTCCACACCCCTTGAAGAAGTCCGAGAGCGGAGCGGCGGCCGTCAGAAGTGCACCGATGCCTCAGCGTAGCCCAACGTCCCGTAGGTTCCGAATTCGCTCTCCAGAGCCGGGACCCGCACCGCCCACTCCGGTTCGGCCCCGAGCCCGAGGAGCCCGCCGACGGCGAGGCGCACGGACGTCCCCACGTCCCAGCTGAGGCTCGGAAGGAGGACGGCGCTGGGGTCCCCGAGATTCACGAGGACGCTCGCCGCGAGACGGATCCTCGACTCCTCGTCGAGCGTCCTCGAGGCCAACCCGCCGAGGAAGTGCCGGCCCAGGAAGTAGCTTTCCCCCCGCGAGAAGCTCTCCCCCCTGAGCCGGTCCAGATACCCGCTCGGCTCCGGCGCCCCGATCCCGTTGTAGTGGTACTCTGCGGAGAGGGCCGTACGGGAACCCAGCCGGTCGATCCCCACGGTCACCCGCGGATCGAACCACCGCTCCTCCCCCAGGTCGCGAGCCGAGAGCGCCTCCGCGCGGAGGGTCCAGCTGTCGAAGGGCCAGGCGACGCCCCCGAGCACAACGGCCTCGTTCCACAGGCGCCCGACGGCTCCGTAGACGTCGGCGACTGCGACGCTCCAGCTGGCCCTGATCCCCATCGAGACGCCGCTGCTGGCCCCGCCGTCCGCGATGACGGCGTCCAGCTCGACCCCGGAGGCCGGATACGTGAGAATCCGGAGGGCATCGGTACCGGGCTTCTCGACGGCGTCGAGCTCGAAGGGGCTGAACCGGGTCCAGAGGTCGGCCGTTGGGAAGAGGAGGGAGAGACCCCACGTGACGGCCTGGCGCCCGACCGTGACGTCGGCCGCATCCGAGTAGACGGTCAGCGCGAGCCGGTCGATATCGTGCCAGGCGCGAAGCCGTTCCCCCTTCACCCAGATCGTCTCGAGATCGACGGATCGGCCGGGGACAGCGCTCACGCCGAACCCGGAGACCGCCCCCCCGCCTCCCCCGTCCGCGCTCGACACCGTCATCTGGATCCGGCTGTGCACGTCGAGGAGCCACCGGTCGCCGGCGCGGAGCTGCCACTTCAGGCGGACGACATCGCTGTGGAACGTCGAGCGGCGGTCGCCGGATGGAAGCTCGACGCCCGCGTCGTGGGCCCCGGTGAGCGTCCGGACGTAGCCGCTCAGGCCGAGGGAGACGGCATCGGTGGTGAAGACTGCGATCTGCGCGGATCCCTCGGCGGCGAGGAGAGGGAGAGCGAGGGGGACCGCTGTGAGCGCCCGCACCGCACACGCGCGGAAGGCTCCCCGGCCGCCCCCCGCTCTCCCCCCTCTCACGGCGCGGATCGCACCTCAACCCGGTCGATCCGGCCGTCGAGGAGCCGAACGACCCTCCGTACCCGCTCGATCACCGTGCCGTCGTGCGTGGAGAAGAGGAAGGTGATGCCCATCTCCCCGTTCAGCTCCCGCATGAGGTCGAGGAGCTCGATCGAGGTGGCGGAGTCCAGGTTGGCCGTCGGTTCGTCGGCGAGGACCACCCGGGGGTGCGTCGCCAGCGCGCGTACCACTGCCACACGCTGCTGCTGACCCCCGCTCAGCTCGGGAGGCTTTCGCCTCATCACGGATCCGAGCCCCACGCGCTCGAGGAGCGGCGCTACGACCCGGCGCCGCTCGGCGCTCGGGACGCCTCGAAGGAGTAGGGTGAATTCCGCGTTCTCGTACGCGGTGAGCACCGGGACGAGGTTGTAGGCCTGAAAGATGAACCCGACGTGCTGCAGGCGGAACTCGGCGGCCGCGCCGGCCTCGAGCTCGCTCGTTCGCTCGCCTGCCACCGAGACCCACCCCCCGGTGGGCCGGTCGAGCGCCCCGATCATGTTGAGGAGCGTCGTCTTTCCCGACCCCGACGGTCCCGCCAGCGCGGTGAATTCCCCGGCAGCGAGATCAAGGTCCACGCCTCGGAGCGCCGGGACCTCGAGGCTTCCCTGGCGGTAGAGCTTGGCGAGGCCGCGCACGCGTACGAGCGCCTCTCCCTCCCAGGTGCCCCCCCGGGGCCCTGCGTGCCCGCTCATTCGTAGAACCTCATTGCCTCGGCGGGGGCGAGCCTCGAGGCCCGCCACGCCGGATAGAGGGCGCTCGCCACCGTGGAGCCGGCGACGAGGAGGGAGGCCCCGATCCACCGGGCCGGAACGATCGAGCTGTAGAAGACGAGATCGGCGAGGTCGATCCCCGAGATCTCGATCTCCTCGATCCCGTAGCTCGCGACCGAGATCCCCCACCGCGATACCGCGAGGTGCCCCCCGTACCCGAGCAGGAATCCAGCCCCCATCGCGAGCCCGGTGAGGAGCAGCGTCTCCACGAGGAGCAGGCGCCCGATCCTGTAGGATCCGAGACCCAGGGCGCCGAGGAGTCCGAGTTCCCTGACCCGTTCCATCACGGCCATGAGGAAGGTGTTCGTGATGGAGAAGAGGACGACGACGAGAAGCACGAGCATGAAGAGGAAGCCGAACGAGTCGTCGAGCTCGACGAAGCCCACCATCTCGGGTACCGCTTCCTGCCAGGTGAGGATCTCGAGCCCGCCCGCTCCCCGGCCCTCGAGCGAGGCTTCGATCGCGGAGGCGAGGCGGTCCGGCTCGGCCCCCGGGTCTGCGAGGACCCCGATCTGGCTCAGCATTCCCTCCATTCCGACGGCCTCGCGGGCCGCCTCGATCGTCGTGTAGGCCGCCGTCTCGTCGAGCCCGCGGATGCCCGTCTCGACGATCCCGGAGAGGTGGAAGAGTGCCCGGACGAGCTCCCCTTCGGGGTCCGATGCCGTCAGGACGACACGCTCGCCGAGTTCGAGCTCGAGGAGCTCGGCGAGCCTCGATCCGAGAACCAGGGGGCCTCGCTCCCCATCCCCGAGGAAGGTGCCCCGGGTGAGGTCCGCGGCCGGGTTCGTGACGACGGCCTCGAGTTCCGGGCGGAGCCCCGTGAGGAGGGCCGCGGCGGAGCCTGCCGAGGTGCTGAGGAGGCCGTCGATGTGGATGCGGGGGATCGTGCGGCCCACACCGGCCACGGCCGCGACGGTCTCGAGTCGTGCATCAGCATCCCGGATCACGCGGTCGCTCGCGCGCGTCTCCCAGAACCCGAATCCGTGGATGAGGACGTCGCCGCCCGCCGCCGCGGTCGCCTCCTCGAGCATCCGGCGGTGCGCGTCGTCGTTGATCCCGAGCCCGAGGAGGGTGAGGGCGTAGAGGAAGGCGACGGCCGAGCCCGTGATCAGGGTGCGGCCTCGGTGCCGCCAGAGATTCCGCCAGGCGAGCCTGAATATCACCGGTGCCTCCCTTGGATCTCCGGGCGGCTGGCTCTCGCGGTCACCGGGGCTACCTTCGCCCCGCGATCGTCGGCGCCGGCTCGATCCGCGCGGCGCGGAAGGCGGGCCAGAGTCCGCTCGCGAGGGCCACGAGGACCATGATCAGGACGGGCTCCGCGACGTTCGCGGGGCGCATGACGAAGTAGAGCCGTTCCGAGAAGGCGACCCCCATGTACGAGAAGTTCGCCTCGTCGGTCATGAGCCTCATGTCGAAGCCCCGGATCGTGTGGTACCCGGCGAGCGCCGTCCCGAGGAGACACCCGGCGGCCGCGCCGAGGGTCCCGAGGACACCGGTCTCGACGAGGAGCGTCCGGCCCATCCGCCGCGGGTGCATTCCGACGGCCATCATGACGCCGAATTCGCGGCTTCGTTCGAGAGCGCTCATCCGCTGGGTGTTCAGGATGCCGACGGCCGCAAGGATGTAGACGAGGATGTAGAGGACCCAGTAGGAGCGCCGGAAGATCACGATCATCTGATCGATGCCGGGGAGAATCTCCTGCCAGGGTCGAACGAGGAGCGTGGCCGCGGCTGCGGCCTCGGTCGGGGTTTCCCCGGGTAGCGACA
The DNA here is from genome assembly GCA_965218255.1 of Longimicrobiales bacterium. Classification (GTDB taxonomy): domain Bacteria; phylum Gemmatimonadota; class Gemmatimonadetes; order Longimicrobiales; family Gaopeijiaceae; genus JAAXGI01. The sequence goes on from CBDCKJ010000002.1 coordinate 926,072, forward strand.
GGAGGTCCGGTTCGGCCCGTGCCAGGGCCGCAGCCGTCTCCCGGGCGGAGGCGAGGTCGTCGGTCCGGATCGCGATCTCGTGCACCTGTCCCTCGAGTGCGGCGAGCAGCTGGGCATCGGCGAGGTGGACGTACGCCGTGCCGCGGTCGACTAGGGTGTTTCGCGTCTCCGCGATGCCGACGACCTCGAGGAGCTCGTTTCCGAGAGAGCCGTCGGCTGCCTCGAGGAGGGCGACGAGCTCGGTGCCCGGCTCCGCCTGAAGGCGGCGAGCCATCCCCGAGCCGAGGACGACCTCGCGCGGGGCAGGGTAGGCGGGCGGCGCCGGGGCGAGCCACCGGCCGCGGACGATCGCCTCCAAAACCGGGGTCGTCTCTGCCTCACGGACGGGGTCCACGCCGAGGAACCGGGCGACCTGGGAGCGGTCGGCCGTTCCGATGAGACCGGCGAGCTCGACTCTCGGGGCGACGGCGCGCACGTCCGCCGTCCGGAGGATGCGCGAGAGGAGCGCCTCGTCGAGGGCGAAGCTCCTGTACACCCGCGGACTGTCCGCATACGAGGCGTGGTGGATTTGCACCTGGGCCGTTTCCACGGCGGTGGCGCCCCTGATCATCGACTGCAGCCAGCCCTCGTAGAGTGCGAGCATCCAGATCATGAGCGTGACGGCGACCGCGACGGCGCCGAGGGTGAGGCCGCTACGCCACCGGTTCCGAAGGAGGTTCCGCAGCGCGAGCTTGACCGAGATCACGTCGTCAGCCGGACGCCGGGGAAAGCCTCACGGGACCGCGACCCGCCGGAGTCCGCGGCGTGTGAAGAGGTCCGCCTCCACCGGGAGATCCAGTTCGAGTTCGAGGTAGCGCATCTCGGTACGCTCCCCGGGCTCGTCCGCCGGCTGGATGACGAGGCGGAGGGGGAGCGGCCGGCCGGCCACGGGCTCGACGTCGTGGAAGGTCATCGTCCTCACGAGCTCCCCACCGTCGAAGTACTCCCAGCGGTCGGGAACCCACGCCTCCGCGGTAAGGAGGAAACGCAGCTCCGTGTAGACGACGGGGACACCCGGCCGCGGCGTCAGCGTCACCTGAAGGAAACGCGTGCCCTCCCGCTCGCTCCACTCGAGGGCGGCCTCGAAATCCTCCTCGTAGCCGGTCTCGCGCATGAGGTCGTCGTTCGTAAGGTGGGATCCCATCCACGCGTCGGAGAGAAGTCCCGGGGGAATCCGGATGAGCCGGTCCGCTCGCGGGGCGTAGTTCCACAGCCCGTCCGCACTCCGCAGGGTGGCGATCCCCGCTTCCCTTGGAGGTTCCCGGATCACGATGAGCGCGCTGTCTTCCCCGCGGCTCCAGCTCTCCAGCGTGAGGGTGCGCGTCCCCCGCTCGCGAGTGACCGTCATCTCCATGACGGCGTGTGAGGAGGTGGAGCGATAGAGCTCGTCGAGGTGATTGAGAACCTCGTCGACCGCGGGGAGATCCTGGGCGATCCCTGTCGTGGGGCCGCGGAGCGCGGTGACCCAGGCCAGAACCACCCCCGCGAGGATCCGGGTGGCTCGTCGGGGTGAGCGTGGCATGAGAGTGAAGGTAATAGGGGACCCGCCCCGCCGTCAGCGTGACGCGATGGCTGTTCCCGTGCAGGGTGGGAGGAGGGAAGAGCGGCCGCGTTCCGGTCCGGCTCCGGATCCCTACCTTCGCCGTCCCCTCTCCCCTTAAGTTCCGTCTTCTGCGGGCCGGTTCAGTCGGCTGCGGGCGCCGGACCGGGCCACGGTTCGTCCCCTGCGTGATGCGGGGCCGGTGCACCCGCCGGAAGCGCTGACTTCATTAGCCAACAGGAGGTTTCCATGAGGATCCATCCGCGAGAGGCGGCTCGGGTTCTGGCGATCGCGGGCATGCTCTCCCTCACTGCTTGCGTCGGGACGAAGGACAACCCCGTTGCGCCGGATCCACCGGATCCGGACGACCCCCCGGCGGACGTCCAGGCTCCTCCGGGCGAAGGGGGCGCCGTACCGCCACTTCCGGCTCGCGAGGAGCTGCGGGGGTAGCCTGATTGCTGTCGTGAAAGCGTTCCCGGCGTGCTTGGTCAGATGGACAGGCCGCGACTCGCGTCGCTATAGTGTCGGACGATTCAGGTCCGAAAAAACCCTAAGATCGAGTGCCCCGCACATGAATACGAATCGACTGTTGCCCGAGGCGATCGCCGTCAGGCTCCTGCTCGTTGCGCTCCTGGTGCTCGCGGCCCGTCCGGGGGTCGCCTCGGCGCAGGGGACGTACACCTCCGTCCAGGCCGAGGCGGGTCAGGGTCTCTACGAGGAGGCGTGCGCCGTCTGTCACCTGGAGGACTTCCAGGGCTCCTTCGAGGCCCCCGAGCTCGCGGGCCCGAATTTCCGCAACATCTGGGGCGGGCGACCGATCGGTGATCTGCTCGAGCTCATCTCGACGACGATGCCGCCGGACCAGATCGGCTCGCTGTCGGACGACGACATCGTCTCGATCGTCGCATATATCCTCGAGGCCAACGATGTGGCGGCCGGCACCGTGGCGCTCACCACGGCGTCGACCGGGACGGTGATACCGGGCGCCGAGCCCGTCGTCGTGTCCGATGCATCCGGGACGCCGCCCGTTCCCGGGAGGGCCGGAACGATCCGCTCGCCCGACACGCGCCAGGCGCCGCCCGAGTTCCTGGGCGAGATTACCGAGACGGAGACCAGCGTGACCGAGACCTTCCGGGCCGCCGACGGCTACGATGCGGTCTCGGATGCGGATCTCGCCTCCCCGCCGCCGGGCGACTGGCTCCACTGGAGGGGCTCGCCCTACTCGCAGGGCTACAGCCCCCTGGATCAGATCAATGCGGATAACGTCAGCCGACTCCAGCTCGCCTGGGTCTGGGCGCTCCCGGACGGGAGCCGTTACCGGACGGCGGCCGTGGAGCGTGACGGCGTGCTGTTCATCACGACGGCCGGGGGCGCGGTGCAGGCGCTCGAGGGGGATACGGGGACGATCCTCTGGGAGTGGCGCCGCAAGGACGCGAACATCGGGCAGCGGGTTCAGAGCGTGGCGCTCTGGGAGGACATGGTCATGGTGGCCACCCCGGGTGGCGCGATGGTGGCGCTCGAGGCCAGCACGGGCCGCGTTCGCTGGGAGCACGAGACCGGCTTCGGGAACACGGCGGGTCCGATCGTCGCGGAGGGAAAGGTCATCAACGGGGTGAACGGGTGCGGGAGGTTCGTTGACGAGAAGTGCTTCGTCGCCGCCTACGATGCGCGGACGGGTGATGAGCTGTGGAGGACGGAAGTGGTCCCGCGTCCGGGCGAGCCGGGCGGGGACACGTGGGGCGACATGCCCTTCGAGCTCCGGGCGGGTGGCGAGCTCTGGAATGGGGGAAGCTGGGACCCGGAACTCGGGCTCGTCTACTTCGGCACAGCGCAGGCGAAGCCGTGGACAGCGATCAGCCGCGGGATGACGACGGCCGACTCGACGCTCTACGCGAACTCCACCCTCGCACTCGACGTGGATTCGGGAGAGATCGTCTGGCACCGGCAGCACGTCCCGGCCGAGTCGCTCGACATGGACGAGGGGTTCGAGCAGGTGCTCGCCGATATCGAGGGGCGGCCCTCGCTTCTGACGATCGGCAAGCACGGCGTGCTCTGGAAGCTGGACCGCCGGGACGGGACCTTCCTGGGGCTCCGGGAGATGGTCAACCAGAACATCCTCTCCATCGATACGGAGACAGGGTCGGTGACGTACCGCGACGACATCGCGAATGCCGGGTTCGGCGAGTGGGTCTCGGTCTGCCCCTCGACGGCGGGAGGCCACAACTGGCAGGCGACGAGCTACTCCCCGGCGGCGGGGCTCATGGTCCTCCCCCTCAGCCAGAGCTGCATGGAGATGACGGCACGCGAGATCGTGCTCGAGCAGGGGAGCGGGGGAAGCGGAGGGGAGCGCGCCTGGATGGAGATGCCCGGTACGAACGGAAACTTCGGGAAGCTCGCCGCCGTGGACGCGGCCACGATGGAGGAGGTGTGGAGCGTCGAACAGCCCGCCCCCTTCCTCACGGCGACGCTCACGACGGCAGGCGGCCTCGCCTTCGCCGGAGACTACGACCGTTGGTTCAGGGCCTACGACATCGAAACGGGAGAGGTCCTCTGGCAGACGCGCCTCGGGACGACGGTACAGGGCTTTCCGATGACGTTCGAGGTCGATGGGGTACAGTACGTGGCGATGACGGCAGCGCGTCAGGGGGGAAGCCCGTGGCGGATCGCTACGTTCCTAGCGACGGAATTCGTGAGTCGGGCCGAGGCGAATGCTCTCTACGTCTTCCGGCTGATGGACCCGTAGGCCGCCCCGAGGTCCGCTTCGCCCGGTTTTCATCCGGGGCGGCGGCACACGAGTTGCCAGCGGTCCGCACCGGTGCCGGGTCAGGGAGGATGGAGTGCCCGCCCCCGGGGTCCCGCAGGGAGGTGGAACATCGGCCGTGGGTGTCGCCTCGGGGGCACCGGTCGCTTCGGCACGCGCTGGAAGCGGCGGAGCCCCCGAGGCTTTTCAATTGACTGAACGACAGGATACGGACGGGATGACTCCGATCTCTCTCCCCGCCCCAGGGGGCTGGGCACGTTCGCGCCGCCTCCAGGCGACCCATCGCGGCACGCATGTCGCGGCGCTCCTCCTTCTGACAGGCGCCGTCGGCGTGTCCGGCATAGAGGCGCAGCAGCCGCCCGTCGAGGGCTCGGGGCCGGTCGGGGCCGTTGCCGCCGGGCCGCGTCGAGCGGCGGCGGCCCCGGTTCGCGGATTTCTGAATGCGTCGAACTGGCGCGATCCGGCGCTCTGGGGGGAGGCGGACGTCATCACGGGCTTCATTCAGACGGAGCCCGTCGCGGGGACACCTGCGACGGAGCGCACCGTGGTCCGGGTGGCCTTCGATGACGAGACCGTCTACGTGGGCGCCTGGCTCTACGATTCGGATCCGAACGGGATCATCATCGGCGAGCAGCGCCGCGACGCCAACCTGGGGCGTTTCGACGCCTTCCTGGTCGTTTTCGACACCTACTTCGATCGCGAGAACGGATTCCTCTTCGCGACGAACCCGGGAGGCATCGAGCACGACGGGCAGGTGATCGACGAGGGTCGGCAGACGGGGAGGGGGCAGGGCAGGGCCGCCCGCCAGCAGGGAGGCGCCCAGGGGGGCTTCAACCTGAACTGGGACGGTAGCTGGACGGTGACGACCGAACAGGACGAGGAGGGATGGTACGCCTTCTTCCAGATCCCCTTCTCGACGCTTCGCTACGGCGGGGGCGGCGTTCAGGAGTGGGGCGTCAACTTCGGCCGCTACATAGGGCGCAAGACCGAGCAGGTGTACTGGGCCCCGATTCCGCAGCAGGAGAATGTCTACCGCGTCTCCTACGCGGGGGTCCTGGATGAGCTCGATGTCCCGGCCCAGCGGACATTCACCGTCACCCCCTACGCCCTGAGCGCGGCCCAGAAGGTTCCCTCGACCGGGGTCGGCGTCGAATACCCCTTCGAGGTCGGCGGCGACGCGAAGATCGGGGTCACGCCGGCGCTCTCCCTCGACCTGACGGTGAATACGGACTTCGCGCAGGTGGAGGTCGATAACGAGCAGGTCGATCTCACCCGCTTCAACCTCTTCTTCCCGGAGAAGCGACCCTTCTTCCTCGAGAACGCGGGCCGGTTCGCGGTGGGAAACAACCAGGCGGCCCAGATGTTCTTCAGCCGCCGGATCGGGATTGCAGACGACGGGACCCCCGTCCCCATCGCGTGGGGGAGTCGGCTGTCCGGCCGGGTCGGCGGGCTCGATGTCGGGCTCATTCACATGCGTACGGACCGCGTCGAGAGCGGGACACCGGGCAACGGCTACACCGTGGCACGTTTCGCGCGGGAGCTGCCGAACCGCTCCGGCGTGGGCGTGATGTACACCGAACGCGCCGCGCTCGGTGTCGCGGGGGACCGTGGCCGGACCTACGCCGTCGATACGAACATCGGGATCGGGGAGTTCTTCAACTTCACCGGGGTCGTGGGCTCGACCTCTGCCCACCGCCCCGGCGAGGCTGCGCTCACCGACGCCCGGGGAGCGATCATCCTCTCGGCGAACTACCGCGACCCCGCCTGGCAGATTCGGGCCTCCTACGACCGCATCGGCGAGAACTTCGACCCGGAAGTCGGCTACCTCCGGAGGGCCGATTTCCAGCAGGTATCCGGAACCGTCTGGCGGGACATTCGCGTCCCTTCCTCGAACCTGTTCCGCCAGCTCAGCCCGCACATGAGCTATACTACCTCGTACGGGCTCGAGAGCGGGCTCAGGGAGACCGCGATCTGGCACTCCCACGTGATTTCCACGTTCGAGAACGGGGGCCGCGCCGCAATGGCGGCCGACTGGCTCTTCGACGGCTTCCACGAGCCACTCCGGCTCACCACGGGGGTCGACGACGAGGGGAACAGGACGTACGTCGAGGTCCCCTCCGGAGACTACTCCGGGTGGTTCTTCCTACCGGAGATCAGCACGAGCTCGCAGGTGCCCGTCGTCCTCAGAACGACCCTGTCTCTCGGACAGTTCTTCTCCGGGACCCAAAAGGGCGGGAGCGCATCGCTCTCGTTCCAGCTCGGGGGTGCGCTCGCCGGGGAGCTCGGGGTGCAGTACGACCAGATTTCGCTCCCACACCCCGGCGGCGAGTTCGACACGACGCTCCTGAGCTCGCGCGTGGGCTACTCCTTCAGCCCGAGCGTCTTCGTGCAGTCGCTCGTTCAGTACAACACGCAGACCGAGGTGTGGTCGGGGAACCTGCGATTCGGGTGGGTCGATACGGCGGGGACGGGCCTGTTCGTGGTCTATAACGAGCGGCAGAGCCCGCACCTGAGAGCGTTCTCCAATGCGCTCCTCGAGCGCACAGTGTCGATCAAGTTCAGCCGGCAGATCGATCTCGCCGAGATGCGCCGCGGCGGGTTCGGACTGTGAGGGGTACAAGGGGAGTGTAGGGGTTGATCACGGGGTTCCGGCAGTGGGTGCTCGTCCTCGCCGTCCTCGCCGTCCTGGCCGGGGGTGCTTCGAGGCTGCAGCGGGCCGTCCGCGCCAACTCCGCCATTGCGGCGGCGGAGCGGTTCAGGGGAACGCTCGGCGGCGTGCGATCCGAGCTCGACGCCTGCCTCGCGACCCGTGACGGTGCGGAGCTCCGCTTCGAGGCGCTGACCCGGGAGGTGCGCCGCCTCAGGCAGGAGCTGGACTCGATCGAGGCGATGGATTCGCGCGGGGTTCCCGAAGAGGTCTACGGGGCGTATCTTTCCCGAATCGAGGAGTACAACGTGGGGGTCCCCGAGTGGGAGCGGGGGGCGGAGGGACTCGCCGAGCTTGCGCTCAGGTGCGACTCGCTCGCCCGGGATCACAACGAGCGGGTCGATTCTTTCCGCGAATTCCTGGTGGCGGAAGGGATCTGGGAGGAGGAGTGGCTCGGTTCGCCGGGAGGCCCCGGCGGACCCGAGTAGGGCGCACAAAAAAAGAACGGGGCCCCTCAGGAGGGACCCCGCCTTGGCCGTGGCCAGGAAAAAGCCCGTGCGGCTAGCCCATCTTCACGACGTGCTCTGCGGCCGGGCCCTTTTCCCCCTCGACTCGATCGAACTCTACGCGCTCGCCCTCGGTCAGGGACTTAAACCCCTCCTGCTGGATGGCGCTGTGGTGGACGAAGCAGTCCTTCGACCCGTCTTCCGGCGTGATGAAGCCGAATCCCTTGGCATCGTTGAACCACTTGACCGTTCCGGTAATGCGCATTCCGTGCTCCGTGTCTGTTGGTGAAAGCGGGGTCCGGTCGCTCCCTGACCATCGTTCACCTGCCGTCTGCGGGAATTTTCCGCTTCCGCAGTATGCGTAGGCGTGCCATAGTTGACGCCACCGCTAAGGGTAAAGGCCGGGTGATCGCCTGTCAAACGTGAGCCGAGCGGAGGCGAGAAGTCAGAGGGAGAGGATGTAGGACGCGAGTGCGGCAAGCTGCTCATCGGTGAGGTTCCTGCCCCCCATGGGGGGCATCCCGGTATCGGAGATACGCGGCTCCGTCACACCGGTCCGGATGAGATCCGCGAGCTCCGCCATCGCACTCGGACTCGCCGGGTCGATCCACGCCCAGTCGTCGTCCGTCAGGTCCGGGCCGAACGCGCCGCCGACGGCCCCATTCCCGTGGCAGATCGTGCATCCGCCCGCGCCCGCGAAGATCTGCTGCCCCTCGGAGATCATTTCCGGGGTCGGGGCCATCGCCGTCTCGACTTCGGGAGCCGGCGTGCCCTCGGGCATCCCGGCACCTGCGCAGCCCGCCGTCAGTGCGGCGAGAGCGAGCGCGCCAGCCCACCATTTCCCAGCCTTGCTCTGTGACATCGATGCGTTCCTTGCGGTAGTTGGGGCGTGTCGGGGACGATCACGAAAAAGCTAGCACCCCGTCACGCGACGGTCTACACACACTCACTCACGTCGAGGTGCGGAAGCCTCGGCGGCGAGTCGTTGTGGCGGAACATCCGCGAGGGCGGTAGCGTAACCGCCACGCGACCGTCACCAGGTTTCCTCGCGCTGTCCTCATCGAGGCCGGCGCCTCACGATCCGAGGTCACTCAAATCCATCCCTTGCTCGGCCCGGCCGCTCCCTGGCTCGAGGCCAACCCCCTTCTCGGGACAGCGGCCGTGCTCCTCGCTGTCTTCCTCGCGGCGGAGGGCTCCCACCGTGCGGTACGGCTCTACCTCCTTCGCCTCCTGAGCCACCTGTCCGCCCGGACACAGACGCATTGGGACGACGCGGTCCTGGAGGCGAAGTTGCCCCAGCGCATCGTCTGGGGTGTTCCGCTCCTCGTATGGTACTACGGTGTCGTGATCGTGCCGGGGGTACCGGAGTGGGCATTCCTCGCCCTCCAGAGAGGGGTCTTGGCGCTCATGGTCGTCGTCCTCGTGCGGTCCGTGGACGCGGCGCTCGTTGCCATCAACGGTATCTACGGCGCGCTGCCCCAGGCGAAAGAGCGGCCTATTAAGGGCTTCCTCCAGGTGGCGAACGTCGTGTCCCACCTCGCCGGGTTGATCCTCGCCGTCTCGATTCTGATGGGCCGCTCCCCGGTGATCTTCCTGAGCGGGCTGGGCGCGCTGACCGCCGTCCTCCTCCTCGTCTTCCGGGACTCCCTCCTCTCGCTCGTCGCCGGGATCCAGATCACTGCGAACAATCTCCTGCGCGTGGGCGACTGGATCGAGATGTCGCAGTTCGAGGCCGACGGGGAGGTTGTCGACATCGCCCTGAACTCTGTGAAGGTCCGCAACTGGGACAACACGTTCACGGTCATTCCCACCCACAAGTTCCTCGAGCACTCCTTTCGGAACTGGCGGGGGATGGAGGAGTCCGGGGGGCGGCGGATCAAGCGTTCCTTCCACGTCGACCAGTCCACGATCCGGTTTCTGACCGGGGAGGAGATCGAGCGTTTTTCCCGCTGGGAGCTCCTCCGGGCCTACATGGAGGAGAAGCGGGCTGAGATCGAGGCGGGCGGCGGCGCGGAGGCGGCGCGGGGCGAGGTGGGCGAGAGGCAGCTCACGAACTTCGGGACGTTGAGGGCCTACATCGTGAGGTACCTGAAGAGTCACCCCGAGCTCCATCGCGGGATGACCCTCCTCGTCCGGCACCTCGCTCCCGCAGCCGAAGGGATCCCGGTCGAAATCTACGTCTTCACCGCCGACACCCGGTGGGTTCAGCACGAAGACATTCAGGCCGACATCTTCGATCACATTTTGGCGATGGTCCCGCAGTTCGGGCTCCGTGTCTATCAGCGAAGCTCGGATGCCGGGCAGCGTTGACCGACCTCCCGGGGCGCCGTCCCCGGCTTTCCGCCGTCTGGCCCCCGGGGCGTGGGGGCGGAACGGTTGCTCCGTTCGGGATCTCCCCCGGTGGGTCCGCGTCCTCCCCTTTCTCGTGGCCGTGCCCCTATCCGGCCAACCGAACTCAGCTCCGGGCCCGGGACTCACGGGAGAGCTCGTGCGATTCCCGGACGCGGCGGTGAACGTCTCGGTGTTCGCTCCGGACGTTGGTGCCGTCCCCGGAGCCCTCTGGCGCCGGATCGCCGAAGCGCAGGTGGTGCGCTTTCACGCCGCCGGCTCCGCGAGCGCGAACGACGCCGTTCGGGCGCATGTAGCGAGCGTCTTCGGGACCCGTGCGCTGCGGGAGGCAGAAGACCCCGAGGAGGTGGCCCCCGTAGGGATCGGGGTCACTTCGACGGATCAACTGCGGCTCGACTGGTTCGGTCTGACGGAGGATGAGGGCGTGGAGATCCTGGCGGCGGCCCGGGCGATGGACGAAGCCTTCTCCCTGACGATCCGGATCCCGGACCCCACGGATTCGGAGGACTGGTGGGGTCTCCAGGCAGCGCTCAGCCAGGCCGGCATCCGCCGGGTCCGGATCCTCTCCGGGAGATCCGGGGATGCCTCCCAAGATGGCCGGTGAGGGTGTCGGTGTCGGTGTGCCTGGGGGATTCTGTCGAACCCCAGCGGCCGGTCAGGGGCTTCCCCTCACCGATGAGCTATGCCAAGATAGCAGAGGTTTCGACTCGACGGTCGACGCCGGAGCGGGACCGCCACGCGTCATTTTATTACGGGGGTATCACGATGGAAAAGCGGCGAATCGTTTGGTTTGCGATGGCTGGACTGCTCGTCCTCTCGGGGTGCGGCGACACGGCTCCTGACGGTGGGGCACCCGGCGGTGCGAGCGAGATGGAGGAGATGCCGGAGGCTCCGATGAGTTCGGGGTCGGTCTCGATCATGCAGCCTATGGCCGGCGCCGAGGTTATGGGTCCGAACGTCGAGGTCGTCTTCGAGACACAGGATCTGGCGATTGTCGAGGCCGGCGTCATGGACCCCGGCACGGGACACCATCACATCTTCGTGGACGTGGACGTCACACCCATGGGGGAAGTGATCCCGGCCGGTGTTGAGGGGATCATTCACAAGGGGGATGGTACGAGCGTGCACCTGCTCGAGGGGCTCGCTCCGGGTTCCCACCGGATCATCGCGGTCGTGGCGGACGGAATGCATGTACCGCTTGATCCAGCCGTGGTCGATACCGTGAGCTTCATGGTGACGGGCGGAGGGGAATAGGGTTCGCTGCGGAGCTCAGCTGGGACTTGCGGCGCAGTGCGTGCCGATCTGCACCGGGCGATTTCCGGTGCTCCGGCATGGCTCGCTCTCGCTGCCACGGTTCGCAGGATGTAAACGTCCAGGCGATGCCCTTGACTCTCGCCCGTGAGGAGTGTGTCGAGGCGTTTCCCGACCCGATGGTTTTTTTCGCGTGCGGCTGACAGCGGCCTGTTTCATGGGAGCTACGCGTAGCGGTTCCGGCGCCGCCTCGGACCGGGGCACGGATGCTGTCGGCTTCCAGGGCGAGCACCGGATCCGGATGCCCGGAGTTGGAGAAGTGAGCGGAGAACGAAAAGGTTCCACCACGCACCCACGTTCCTGACGGACCGGGAGCACTTGGCCGCCGTGGTGGGTCGTGCGGTCTCGGGCGAGCCGTCGTGAACCGGCTTCGGATGCTCGCGGAGCAGAGGTGGCTTCGTGGTCCCTACGCGGCGTCCGGGCGAACCGGGGTTGAAGCCTCCCTCCCGACGACCGTGTCCCACGGTCGTACCTGCCACGATCGCACAAGGCCGCCGGCGACGTAGGGATCCGTCTCTGCGAAGCGCTCCGCCGCCGAACGCCCGTTGAAGATGAATATCACCCGGTCGGCCGGATCGTCGAGTACTCCGGCGAGGAGGAGATCCCCGGCCTCCTCCGCCTGCCAGGCCTGCGCCAGGTGCTGGTTTCTAAGGGGTGGCCGACGCTCCATGTAGTCGTCCGCCAGCTCGTAGAAGAGCACGTAGTGCATCGGTCCCTCTCCTGGGAGCAGAAAACCGGAGGGGATGCAGCCGAGTGGGCGGGTTCGTCCCCTCCGGGTGTGTGGGGATCCGGGGCTGTCGGATTGACCGAGTTCAGCTAGTGGCCCTGCACGACCTCGTTGCTCAGGACCCCGACGCCCTCGACCTCCACTTCGTACACATCCCCCGGCTGCATCGCGCGAGTGCTCCCCATGGTTCCTGACCAGACCAGGTCTCCGGGATACAGGGTGAAGTACTGGGAGATGTAATGGACCATGTAATTGATGTCGAAGATCATGTCCGAGGTGTTCTCGCCCTGCCGAACTTCGCCGTTCAGCCTCCCCTCGATGTCCAGGTCCTCATAGTCGAGTCCGGTCACTAGGGCGGGTCCGACGACGTTGAAGGTGCGGCTTCCCTTTGCCCTGGACCACTGGATGTCGGCCCCTTGCCACGCCCGCTCGCTCACGTCGTTACCGGCAGCCACGCCGAAGACGTAGTGGTGAGCATCTTCTAGGGAGATGTTCATGGCCTCTCGCCCGATCACCGCCACGAGCTCAGCCTCATAGTGCAGGTTCTCCGAGTCCGGGGGGCGCACGATCGCATCCTCGGGACCCGCGATCGAAGACGGAGGCACGAGGAACAGCCCCGGGTACTCGGCCGGCTCTCCGCTGATGTGGCTCCGGAAGTTGAGGGCCGTCATGAAGATCTGTCGGGGCTCGACCGGCGCGAGAAGTTTGACGGAAGCGCGTTGGACGGAGCTTCCCGCAGGTGTGCCGCCCAGGTACGGCGCGTCGGAGAGCCGAAGGATCGTCTCCCCGTCGAGGAGCCCCCAGGAAGCTTCACCGGCCTGCTCGTAGCGCACATACTGCGCGCTGTTCTGGGCATCGACCCCGACTGCCAGGACGGATACGGCCAACAGTGCCAACGCTGCGGCGAATGTCATGCGGAGCAAGGTACACCTCCTATCGGCTTGGGCTTCATCTCCATGCCTCTACAGATAACATGTGCCGCGGGAGGCCACAATGAACCAACTCCCGGGTACGCCGTTCTCCTGAGAGACCCCTTTTTGCCCGAGCCCCGTCGTTCTCACCCTCCCCGGGATGCGGACCTAGAGGGTGCACATGCGGACGAGACGAGACCTGCGATCCTCCCCCCTCCGGCCGGAGCCCGGGAGCGTAGTGGCGCGTCCGGTTTCGGCGTGCCTCCTTCTCGCCCTCCTCGTCTTCCTTCCGGTCGCTGCTCGGGGGCAGGCGTTCGCCGGTCCCCTCCGGACCTCGGAGCAGAATCCCCTGTATCGCCTCCTCTACGCCCCAGAAACGGAACCGTCCGATCCGGTCGGCGAGGGCGCGCTCCGCTTCGAGCTGTCCACGTCCTATTCGAATATCCTCGAAGCGAGCCATCGGCCGAGCCATTCCCATCTCTTCGATCTCGAGCAGATGACGAACTCCCTGGCGATGCGCTACGGCTGGACGACCTCGCTCGAAGTGGGTGCCCGGGTGGGCTGGTACATGGGGTGGGGCGGGTTCCTGGATCCCTTCATCTCCGGATTCCACGATTTCTTCGGGCTCCCGAACGGCGGGCGCGATCATCGGCCCAATGGGGACTACCTCGTCTTCCTGGAGCACGAGGAGCTGGAGGGAAGAAGCTTCCCGTTGGCCACCGGCGAGCGGGAACTATCCCTGGAGGATGTCCGCGTCTTTGCGAAGTGGAGGATCCGCGGCGGGGCTCGGGACGCCTCGTCGCTGAGCCTTCGGGCGGCACTCCGGAGGACGGCCGGCCCAGTCGCCCCGGGGCGGATCGACGGCGCCCTGTCCCTTCATGGGCGCCTCTCCCGTGGGTCCGTCGTCCTCCACGGATCGAGTGGCCTCACCTTCCCGAACCCTCCGAGGGAGCTCAAGCCGCTCACGGCTCCTCGAGCCGCCTTCTTCTCGGGGACCTTCGAATACGGACGCTGGTCGGCGCTCTCCCTGTTGGCTCAGGTCCGGGGGAGCACGAGTTATGTGCGGGGGTTCACGGGGGGAGAGCTCAGGGGGTTCCCGCTGAACCTCGGGCTGGGGATGGGCGGGCTGATGGCCGGCGGATGGGGCTGGCAGATCAGCTTCAGCGAAGACCTGATCCCGTCGGGTCCCGCGATCGACTTCACGGTGGATGTAGAGGTGTCCCGGCAGACCGTCCCCTGATCCGCGGTGGTTCGGGTGCGCCGGGACTCACTCGTGCCCGGAGGGACTCGCGGCCTTCAGATAGATGGTGCCTCCCCGGTCCCGAAACTCTTCGGACTTCTCGCGCATCGCGGCACCGAGGGCGGCCTCCTCGCTCAGCCCGCGGCGAGCGGCATACTCGCGGACATCCTGGGTGATCTTCATGCTGCAGAACTTGGGCCCGCACATCGAGCAGAAGTGGGCCACCTTCGCGCCTTCCGCCGGGAGCGTCTCGTCGTGATAGGCGAGCGCCGTCTCTGGATCCAGGGAGAGGTTGAACTGGTCGCGCCAGCGGAACTCGAAGCGCGCCTTCGAGAGCGCATCGTCCCACGCCCTGGCGCCCGGGTGTCCCTTTGCCAGGTCGGCTGCGTGCGCTGCGATACGGTAGGCGATGACGCCGCGCTTCACATCGTCCCGGTTCGGGAGCCCTAGGTGCTCCTTCGGCGTCACGTAGCAAAGCATCGCCGTCCCGTACCACCCGATCTGGGCGGCCCCGATCGCGCTCGTGATGTGGTCGTAGGCGGGCGCTATGTCCGTTGTCAGGGGGCCGAGGGTGTAAAAGGGCGCCTCGCTGCACCAGTCGAGCTGCCGGTCCATGTTCTCGCGGATGAGGTGCATCGGGACGTGGCCCGGGCCCTCGCACATCGTCTGGACCTCCATGTCCCACGCGAACCGAGTCAACTCTCCCTGCGTCTTGAGTTCCGCGAATTGTGCCTCGTCGTTCGCATCCGCGATGGAACCGGGCCGAAGTCCGTCGCCTAGCGAGAAGGAAACGTCGTAGGCCTGCATGATCTCGCAGATCTCGCCGAAGCGGGTATAGAGGAAGCTCTCCTCGTGGTGCGCGAGGCACCACTTCGCCATGATGCTCCCGCCTCTCGACACGATCCCGGTGAGCCGTCTGGCTGTCATCGGGATGTAGCGGAGAAGGACGCCCGCGTGGACGGTGAAGTAGTCCACGCCCTGCTCAGCCTGCTCGACGAGGGTGTCCCGGTAGACCTCCCACGTCAGATCCTCCGGGGCTCCGCCCACTTTCTCGAGCGCCTGGTAAATGGGCACGGTTCCGATCGGCACCGGGGAGTTCCGGATGATCCACTCTCGCGTCAGGTGAATGTCTCGGCCCGTGGAGAGATCCATGACGGTGTCCGCTCCCCAGAGCGTCGCCCACCTGAGCTTCTCGACCTCGTCCTCGATCGAGCTTCGCACCGCGGAGTTGCCAATGTTCGCGTTGATCTTCACCCGGAACGCTCGGCCTATGATCGTGGGCTCGAGCTCGGGGTGGTTGATATTGGCCGGGATGATCGCGCGTCCCCGCGCCACCTCGTCGCGGACGAACTCCGCCTCCATTCCCTCGCGGAGCGCGACGAACTCCATCTCGGGGGTGATCTCACCCTGCCGGGCGTAGTGCATCTGCGTGACCGGTCCATTTCCGGCGTAGACGGTGCGGCCGAGCCCGGGGGTCGCGGCCGAACTCCCGTTGGCAGGGGCCCCGTTCAGGGCGGAGGGTGAGGCGAGTAGAGCGTGCCCCTCCTGAAGATCCGATCGCCGGACACTTCGCGCCTCGATCCATGGGCTTCGGATCGGGGGGAGCCCGATGCGTGGGTCCGAGCCCCTCGGGCCGCTCGTGTCGGGGACGCGAAGCGGAGGCTCGTCCCCGCTGAGGGAGATCTCCCGCATCGGGACCCGGACGCCCCGTGTGCATTCGATGTAGACCTTGCGGGAGTTGGGAAAGGCGCTGCCGTAGTCCTGCGTCATTGTGCTGCGCTCGGTTGAAGGGAGTCTACGCGGCATCGCCGGCAGAAGAGAAGCCGCGCCCCGGGGCGCCGGTATGGGGAACGGGCGCCCGGGCTGACCCGCTTGGAGCATGCCTAGGGCTGCCTTGCTGCTCCGTGCCGCGAATCAGGGTGTGGACCGGCACGCGGCAGCTCGGATGGAAGCTACGGGAGTCCGATTTGACGCGCCATGGCCTCCGGCCTAAGCCGGCTCGTTGAAGGCGTCGGACCCGTCCACGTGCGCCCGGGCGCGCCGCCAGATCCGGGCGAAGGCGTCCCGGGTCAGCTTGCCCGTGAATGTGTTTTGCTGGCTCGGGTGGTAGGACGCGAGGATAAGTCGGTTGCCCTCGAGTCCGAGCTCCCGGCCGTGGGCGAAGCCCGGGGTTGGCGACGGGATGTGAATCCGGCGGTCGCGAAGGAGCCTCAGTGTGTGCTCGAAGGCGTACTGCCCCAAGGCCACGAGACACCTTAGCCTGGGGAGGAAGTGGTCGAGTTCGCGCTCGAGGAAGCGTCGACATCGGTCACGCTCGTCGGGGCGAGGGCGGTTCTTCGGCGGTGCGCACCGGACGGCCGCGGTGATGTACGCATCGTCAAGCCGTAGCCCGTCGTCACGGCTCATCGAGTGGGGTGTGGAGGCGAAGCCGAAGCGATGGAGAGCGTCGTAGAGCCAGTCGCCTGACCGGTCCCCGGTAAACATGCGCCCCGTGCGGTTCGCTCCGTGGGCCGCAGGGGCGAGCCCGATAATAAGAAGGCGCGCGCGGGGATCTCCAAACCCGGGAACCGGCCTCCCCCAATACTCATCGTCCCGGAAAGCGGCCCTCTTCTCCCTGGCTACGTGCTCTCTCCATGCCACGAGCCGGGGACAGGCGCGGCACCGGGTCACCGCGTCCTCAAGGCCGCTCAGGGTCCTGCGGTTCGGTGCACAGTCTGTCATCTGGAGATCCTCAGTGTTTCCGGTCCCCCGTGCTCCGCCGTCCGAGTACGAGCCCTCGCGAGCCGGGGCCCGGGTGAGGGGCGGGCGCCCATTCATAGAGGGGCAGTTGCGGGCCTCGAGAGCACGTGTACCCCCCGCCGCGGGTCCTCGCATCTCGGACACGTTTGCGGCCTGAGTCCGCGGGGCTTCTCAACCGGATGCAAGGGCGGGGCGGGTGAGCGCTGGGTGGAGTCGCGACCCGCCACTGGCGGCTCCCGCCTGACCAACGCTTTCGCCGAGAAGGTCGAGAACCACGCCCACGCTGTGAGCCTCGCGTTCATGGCGTATACTTTCTGCACCCCCCACGGGACGCTCACCAAAGCACGGGGCGGATTCAAGACTACACGAGCGATGGCGGCTGGTGTGACGGATCGGCCCTAGCGGGTGGCGCACATCCTGGCCCGGATGGACCCGGACCAACTGTCACAGTCAAAGTGACCCACTACCGATGATCGAGCAATACTGTTAGGAGTACATAATCTGTCCGGTTTCCACATGGTCTCCGAGGAGGGGGGAGTGACCGGACGGAGCTGTCGCGGGTGGTGCGGGCGTTTAAGGTTCGAGGCGTTGTACGGGGCGTGGCTGCGTGGGGAGATGACCCAGGCGTGGGCGGCGAGCGTACTTGGGGTAAGCGAGCGGACGTTGCGGCGCTATGCGTCGAGGTTCGAGGGGGGTGGTCCGGAGGCTCTTCGGGACCGGCGCGTGGCGGGGGACTCGCACCGGCGGGCGGAAGAGGAGGAGGCGGCGCTGGAGGCGCTCTACCGGGAGGAGTACGAGGGCTGGAGCGTTCGGCATTTCCACGAGCGGTATCTGGAGGACCATGGCGGTGGCCGGTCGTACACATGGGTGAAGAATCGCCTCCAGGCGGCCGGTCTGGTGAAGCGTGGCCGGCGGCGTGGACGACACCGGCTGCGGCGGCCCCGCAAGCCCCTGAAGGGGCTGATGGTGCACCAGGACGGTTCGACGCACGAGTGGGTGCCGGGGCGGGTGTGGGACTTGATCGTGACGTCAGACGACGCGACGGGGCCGGTGTACTCCGGGTTCTGCGTGGAGGAGGAGGGGCTGTTCGCCAGTCTGTACACGGATCGCGGCTCCCACTACTGGCACACGCCGAAGGCCGGGGAGAAGGTGGATCGGAGTAGGCCGACCCAGTTCGGGCGGGCGATGGGGGAGCTGGGGATCGAGATGATCCCGTCGTACTCGCCGTAGGCGCGGGGGCGGTGCGAGCGTCTGTTCCGGATGCTTCAGGGACGCCTGCCCAACGAGATGGCGCGCGAGGGGATCACGGACATGGAGGAGGTGAACGAGCATTTCGGGGCGTACTGGCCGCGGTTCAACGCGTCGTTCGGGGTGAAGGCGGCCGGAGAGGGGACGGCGTTCGTGCCGCTCCTGGACGTGAGACTCGAGGACATCCTATGCCTGGGCAATACGCGGACGGTGGGCAACGACAACTGCGTGTCGTACCTCGGCAAGCGGTTTCAGATCGCGCCCCAGCCGCACCGGATCCACTACGTTCGGGCGAAGGTGCAGGCGCACGAGTACTAATGAGGATGGGAGCGTGGCGGTATTCCACGCCAAGCTCCGCCTGGGCCGCTACGACCGGCAGGGATGTCCGCTGCCAGTCTCGAACGGAGCGCGTGAGGCGGCGTTCGGTGCCCGCTCCGGCTCGCTACGCTCGCGTCCGCGGGCACCGAACCGGAACCGGACAGGTTACGTGCTACCAAACCGGACAACTTCATTTGCTTCCTACACGATGATCGAGCAATACTTGACACTCTAGTAGCAACAGCATCAATCTGTTGGTATTGGGCGGGAAGCCGTGAGTCCTGCGACCCGTGTGTTCTGCCACCGCCGGAGTGTGCGGCGCGTGCTGTTACGATATGTGGACCCAAAAACGGAGGTAGGCGAAGGGCTAGTTAACTCTATTCACCAGGCGAGGGAGGGGCTCCGATGACAGGTTGGCGATTCGTGTTCTTTATTGCGCTGGCAATGGCGCTGATGCCGGACAGCATACTTGCACAGCAGACTACCATTTCGGGGACCGTGACGGAGTTGGAGACCGGTCAGCCCATCAGTGCCACGCAGATTCACATCCCGACATTGGATATCGGAGTGCTCTCGGCTGTCAACGGGAGTTATCAGCTGACGGTTCCGGCCGGGGCGCATACCGTCGTAGCTGAGCGGCTCGGTTTTCGGACAGAGACGCAGTCCCTGACGGTTGCCGCCGGTCAGACGGTGCCGCTGGACTTTGCGCTCAGCCGCCAAGCTCTAGCACTCGACGAGATCGTCGCCACGGGTACGGCGGGTGGAACGCAGCGGCGCGCCATCGGGACCGTCGTCGAGCGGGTGGACGTGGGCCAGCTGAGCCAAGTGGCCTCGCTGACCTTTGAAGAGACCATCGGCACCAGGGTGCCGGGCGTGATCCTGCACGACGGCAGCGGCACCGCAGGTGGGGGCGGGAAGATCCGCATCCGCGGATCATCGAGTCTCACGATTCCCGGCGACCCCCTGATCTACGTAGACGGCATTCGGATCGACACCGAGCCCACCATCGCCCAGCGTGACGAGAATATCGGGCGGCTGAACGATATCAATCCCGCGGATATCGAGAGCATCGAGATCCTCAAAGGCCCGGCAGCATCTACGTTGTACGGCACGGAAGCGTCGAACGGGGTCATCCAGATCACCACGAAGCGCGGGACCGAAGGCCCGGCTACGTTCGAGCTCTCGGCGGAATACGGGACGTCGTTTATCCCGAATCTCCAGGAGAAAATGACTCCGGTGTGCTACTTCCCGCATAAACGGGGGGAGCCAGTCCCGCCGGAGGCGGAGCAGATGGGGTACTTGGAGGAGGTTCCGGGCCAGGGCACCCTGTTCTGCTACACCTTCAACAAATCCGTCAAGCGTGAGCAGTACTGGGGCAAGGAGCTGTTCCGGTATGGACAGATCATGAGGTACAATCTCTCCGTCCAGGGTGGCACTCCGATCTTTCGATACCTGGCGTCGTTCAACCGAGGTGACATCGATGGGATTACTTATAGGGACTGGGTCTCCCGCACATCGGGAAGAGTGAACCTCTTCTTCCAAGCGCACGAGACGCTGAACTTCGTCGTGAACGGGTCGATCCTCGACTCCACGACACGCAATCCCACCAACGTTTGGCGGAACATGACGTCCGCTCGGTCCGTCAACTACAACGGACCCACCGGAGGGCTTCGTGATTTCGCCTGGGAAGCAGCGGTCGTCGGCAGGAGAAACATCATCAGCTTGAACCGCAGCACGTGGAGTTTCGAAGTGAACCACACGCCGACCACGTGGCTCCAGAACCGGCTGGTATTCGGAATCGACCGAGGCGATCACCGCGAAGACCAGATCACGTTCAAGAATCCAGACGGCATTGGCTATGTTGGACCGCAATTCGGGCAGGCAGGTCGGCAAGGCCGGAAGCAAGTCTTCCAGAGGGAATCCCCGATCAGGACGCTGGACGTCGCTAGCAGCGCGACCATCCCTCTGACCGACCAGCTAACCGCGACCACGTCAGCTGGACTGCAGTACTACAACCAGACGAACCGAGACTATTCCCTCCGGGGTGAGAACTTCGCAACAGCGGCTCTCACCACGTGTGACGCTGCCGCGATCTGCGAGGGAAGCGAGACCTTCCTCGAAAACACCTCGCTCGGAGTCTACATTCAGGAGCAGTTCGACTGGGAGGGCCGGCTCTTCTTGACCGGCGCCATTCGTGCAGACGATAACAGCTCATTCGGACAGGATTTCGACATCGCGACCTATCCGAAGCTCAGCGCGACCTGGGTCATGAGCGAGGAACCGTTCTGGTCCGCTGATTTCATTTCGACCATGCGGCTCAGAGCCGCATGGGGGGCGTCCGGAGCACAGCCCGACCTTTTCGCGGGCCAGACGCTTTATACTACGATAACCGCCGAAGGTGGACAGCCGGCATTCACACCGGAAGGCCTCGGAAATGCGGACCTCGGGCCGGAACGAGGTGAAGAATACGAAGTTGGGTTCGACGCGGGCTTCTGGGATGAGCGAGCACAGGTCCAATTCACGTACTACAATCGGAAGACCAAGGACGCGATCATCGCCCGCCCCGTCCTCGAATCAAGGGGCTATCCCGGGACTCAGTTCCTCAATATCGGTCAGGTTGACAGCTGGGGCACCGAGACGTCCCTGAATCTGCAGCTTCTGGATGAAGACCCGGTGTTCTGGAATTTCAACATCGCGTTCGCCACGATGGGCAACGAAATCGAGGACATGGGAGGAGAGGAGGTTCTTCCCGTCGGCTCCTCCAGAAGCCAGCGTCACGTGGAGGGTTTCCCCGTAGCCGGCTTCCACGATATCAGAGTTCTCTCGGCCGAGTTTGCGAATCCGGCGCAAGGGTATGGTCCGGTGAACACGGACACTTGGCTGTGTGACGGTGGGACGGGTCCGGGCAACCGACTGCCAGGCGGCCCGGCGGTCAACTGCAGCGATGCTCCCCGAGTCTACTTCGGTCAGCCCGAGCCCAGCTTTACGGTAAACGTCTCGTCATCGTGGACGCTGTTCGAAAGCTGGCAGGTCTTCACCACGATCGATATGCGAGGCGGTATGATGCGAGCCTTCGACTTGCTCGGAGCGTTGCATAATCGCAGCTCGAGGGCCAACCAGGTGCAGGATGACCCGATTTTCATGGCCTATGCGCTGCTATCGCGCTCTCCCCTCACGCATCATGACAACGGATTTGCCAGATGGCGTGACCTTTCGGTCCGCTACGAGTTCCCCGCCGCCGCCGTCGATCGGCTGTTCCTTGGGGCGGATCGGGCAAGCATCCTCGTGGGAATGCACAACGTCGCACTGCTCTGGTGGGAAGAGCCTTACACGGCCTTCGGTCGTACGACTGATGGACACACGGGCGAACGAGCCGTCGACCCGGAGTTCATCACGGCCCAGGACGATTGGGTGGGTGAGACCCGGGGCGGGATGCCGGTCATTAGCGACATAACCGTCAGACTGAATGTGACCTTCTGAACCGAGCTGGACTCATGGATTCCCATCCGGTTGGGACCCCGCGAAGCGTCTGCCTCGCGGGGCCCAACGGCTCGGTTCGCCGGAAGATGCGATTCAAGGAGAGCGTGTAGAAAATGAATAGCGAAACCATTTCAGCTGATAGAAAAGCGAGGCGGGCTCGGACCCGTCAACCCCATCGGATAGTGCTCGTAGGATTGTGTTTGCTCCCGATCACGGTGACGATCGGATGCAAGGAAACCCTCGACAGCCTCTTGGAAGTGGAGGTGCCCGGCAAGCTGCTCGAACAGGACCTGAACGACTTGGCGCTCGCCGAGACTCTCGTTTTGGGGGTACAGACCGATTTCGAGTGCGCCTTCGGTAGCTACGTGTGGGCTACCGCAGTGATCGCTGACGAGTTCTGGTACGGCGGCGCGACCAACAACGAGATCGTTTACGCACTTCGGCTGCAACGTCAGGTCGATCTCGGGCAACAGACGCGGGCGACCGCATGCACCACGATCGCAACGTTCCTCCCGCTTCACACCGCGCGCAGACAGGCTGTCGTCGCAAACGACCTCATCGAAGGGTTTGAGGGGGTCGAGAACAAAGACTTCCTGATTGCGAAAGCGGGGGTGTTCGAGGCGTACAGCTATCTCCTGCTTGGAGAGGCGTACTGCGAAATGACTGTTGACGGGATGCTGCCGACCCTTACCCGCGAGCAGACGTGGGACATCGCGGTGGACAAGTTTGGCCAGGTGTTGAATTCGTCCGTGAGCGGACCGGATGCCGAGGCGATTAGGAACCTGGCACGCGTGGGGCGCGCGAGGGCGAATCTGAACCTGGGTGACATGGCGGGTGTGCTCCAGGATGCCGTAGCGGTTCCCGTGGAATTTGTCTACGATGCGACCTTCGATGCGAGCCCCCAACGCCGCAACAACACGTTGCAAGAGCGGAGCATACCGAACAACGGTACCAGTCTCTCGGTGCACGGCAGCTTCCATGACCTGGAGGTGGACGGAATGCCCGACCCGCGGGCTCCCTATGTTGAGGACGGCATCGTCTTCCTCGGATCATTTCCAATGTATAGGCAGTTGAAGTACCCGACCAACGCGTCGCCCATCCCGATCGCGACCGGACGCGAAGCTCAGTTGATGGTCGCGGAAGCGATGGGGGGACCCGAGGCCGTGACTATCATCAATAACCTTCGTGCCACGGTAGGGCAGCTTGACCACGTTCCCGACGACCACCCCGGCCTGCCGGCGTTCGCTGGCGGCACTGAAGCCGAGATACAGGCGACGGTGCGTGAGGAGCGTCGCCGCGAGCTCTTTTTGCAGGGTCATCGGATCGGTGACAAGCTCCGCTATGACGAGCCGTGGGAGACGGGTAATGACCCCCACGGGCGGACGTACGGTTCTCTGACGTGCATCCCCCTTCACCTGTTCGAGGTGGAAGCCCTTTGAGGTCACGGGCGTAGACCGCAGGTCAGCGTTTCCGGATGGGGACGCTGGCTTGCGTGCGGTCTTTAAGAATGTGGCATCCCGGCTTCATTCGTTTGAAGCGGCTGCCCCGAGAGAGAGCGCAGGAGATTGGACCCCACAACCTGAGGACTCAACGATGTCCACCAATGACGATGGGAGAGTCGCTGGACGATTTGCTACGGTCCTGGCAGTGATCGCAGCCGCTGTCTTGGCCCTGGTGGGTCAGCCATCATTTGCGACGATCGGCTTGCCAGGCACCAACCTGCGCGCCCAAGAGGTCGGGTCGGTAGGGGCGTTTCCTAGGTCCAACACAGACTATTTCTATGAACACCTAACGCCGCCGGATCAGGTCGTAGCCATCCGCGCAGGCCGCCTCTTCCAAGCCAATTCCGGTACCATGCTGACCGATCAGGTGGTTCTGATAAACGGGGAACGGATTGCGGCCGTTGGCCCCGACGTGGACATTCCCGGGGGCGCGACGGTGATCGACTTGAGTGATGCCACGGTGCTACCAGGCATGATCGACACGCACACCCACGTCTTTCCGGGTGGGGGCACGGAGGCTCAGCGTGCGTTCCATGGGGTGGCCAGCGCTCTTAAGAACCTGAACGCGGGTTTCACAACTATCGTGAACGTGGACTCTCGCGGGGGTTATGGCACCGTCGATCTCCGGGACGCGATCAACGCTGGCATAATCCTGGGGCCGCGGATGCAGGTAACCGGACAATCATTGAACCAGAGGGCTAGCGGCCCCTATACCGCCGCATCGCCAACCTTTCGAGAAACCTTCACGGAATACAAGGACTACCACGGTCCGTGGGCGGCTCGGGCAGCAGTTCGGGAGGCGAAGCTCAATGGCGTCGATTGGGTGAAAATCTACACCACGCAGGATTTTGTGGGGAGAGAACTCAAGAACTGGAATGCCGATGGGACCATCATGTACACGCCATCGATGACGTATGAGGAGGTCGAAGCTATCGTCGACGAAGCGCATCGGTTAGGCTTGAAGGTGGTGTGCCACACCTACGGCGGAGAAGGCCTGCAGAGCTGTCTCAGGGCGGGCGTGGACGCTCCAACGCATGCCGAAAATCTAGACGACGAGTCGTACCGGCTGTTCCTGGAGATGGGTCTTCCCCTGGTGCCGACCCTTGATGACCTCGTTAGGCTCGAACCTGAGGACCTTGAGATGAGCGGAGGGAGGAACAGTCGGCTCGGCATGATGGAGGATGCCTTCAGGAGACTGTATGCCGCTGGTGTGCAGATGCCGTTCGGAAGCGGGGCCGTTGGAGCAGGGATTCCGCACGGGAGACAGGCAGATCAGTTCGCGATTCTCGTAGAATGGGGGATGTCACCGGCAGAGGCACTGCAGACGGCGATGCCGGTAGCTGCCGAATTGCTCAATTACGACTGGGACGAACACCTGGGAACGTTGGAGCCCGGGAAGCTCGCTGACGTAATCGCTGTTTCTGGCGACCCTCTTTCCGATATCTCCGAGATGGAGCGCGTCCAGTTCGTGATGAAGGGTGGACTGGTCGTGCGGGACGACCTCACTCCGAGTGCTTCCATCACGGCAGACGACGGCGGATGATCGCACTGACCCCGGGCCCGCCCTGCCAAGAGCGAGGGTTGGTCCGGGGTGCTCGGATCTGGACGGGGCTACGGCGTGACGTACTTTCGTAGCTGTCGAGGAGCTACGTCTGCTGCGTACACGAGACGGTGTCACCGGCGTCGGCCGCAACACCCGACGCCCCCGAGATTCGGGTCGATTCGGCGATCTCTAGGTCGGGATCCGGAATGAAGTACATGACCTCACCGGTTCTCGCACTCCCGGTATAGATACCCCTCCGCAGGCGTAACTACTCACTCCCTCTCCTACGCACACGCTGGTTGATGTAGGAATATCGGGGTGCCGGTCTGCCCCCCGCTGTTGACATCGCAGGCTATCGGCGCTACGCTCGTCCCATGGTCAGGAGCGGACGGCGGCGGGTTGGGTACTTCGGGTCGAAGGCGACGGCGGGGCTGTGGCAGCCGTTGATATCGATGATGCCTCCGCATGACGTCTATATCGAGTCGCACTTGGGCGGGGGTGCGATCATGCAGCGCAAGCCGCCTGCCCTCAGGAACATCGGCATCGATCCGGATGCCCGGGTGATCGAGAGCTTCCGCTGCGACTACCCGGTCGAGCTGGTCCACGGGTGTGCGCATCGTTTCCTGGCCGGGTTCCCCTTCCGGGGCCGGGAGCTGGTCTACGCAGACCCGCCGTACCTGCACGAAGTCCGTCGCGGGCCCAGACGCTACCGCTACGAATACGAGCGGTCCGACCACGTTGCCCTGCTCGATCTGCTCAAGGGGCTGCCCTGCCGGGTCATGCTCTCCGGCTACCCCTCAGCGCTCTATGACGAGCGCCTGGCCGACTGGCGGTCGATCTCGGTGCAGGTCAACAACCAGGCGTGCGTGGTCACCGAGCAGATCTGGTTCAACTTCGAGCCCGACCGGGTGCATTGGGCGAGCCTCGCCGGACGCAATCGCACGCATCGCCAACAGGTCAAACGCAAGGCGGCCAACTGGGCTCGCCGCTACGCCGGGATGCCACGCTCCGAGCGCCTCGCCGTGCTGGCGGCGATCATGGCGGTCGAGGCCGAGGGGTAGCTCCACTCATGGCCACGGTGAACCGGACATCGCTGCGCGACGCGCTCGAAGAGCTGAAGGCGCGTAGTGCAGCGCTGCATCAGGCACCCGAGCCGGAGCTGGCCGAATACAGGGCCCTGGTCGCCGATCAGAACGCGTTGCTCGAGCTGATCGCGACGGTCCTGCTCGAAAAGCTGACGCCCAAGTCCAGCCGCAACTCCTCCATCCCGCCCTCGCAGACCGACGGCGACGGGGATCCGACCAGCCGTAGCCGCAACCGCGAGAAACGGGAGGAGGTCTCAGAAAGCCCCGGGAGCACCCGCACCCGCGAAGAGCACCATGTGCACGAGGCCCATGCCTGCGGGCACTGCGGCGAGAAGCTGACCGGCACCGAGGCCACCGACCGCGAGCGGCGCACCCGCATCGACGTCGTCTTCGAGAAGGTCGTCGAGCACCACGACGCCGAGATCAAGCACTGCCCGCACTGCCACGGCGAGACCCGCGCCCCCTTCCCCGACGACCTCCACGGTCCGCGTCAGTACGGCGTCGGCATCCGGATCTTCGCGGTCCACCAGCTCATGCAGATGGTCCCGCTCCGGCGCACCGCCCGGAGCCTGTCCGCCATGATCGGCGAGAAGCTCTCCGAAGCCACCCTCCTCGGCTTCCTTACACGAGTCCATGACGCTCTCGCGGGGTGGGAGACCCGTGCCCGGCAATACCTGCTCGCCATGCCCGCCATGCACGTCGATGAGACCTCGCTGCGGGTGGAGAAGAAAAAGCCCTGGATCCACGTCTACTCGGCCGGTGAGATCACCCTCAAGTTCCTGCGTGCGCCGTGGAAAGGCGCACCTTCCTTGCGGGTGCGAACCCCGCCCGGCAACTGTCGCTCCAGCCGGTAGCAGCCAGAGCGGTTTATGGAGGTGACGACATGGACTGAAGCTCTCTGGGAAAGGGCCTCGCCCGATACGCGACTTCCTAAACGCGCACGAAGGTGGAAACGCCGGACAGGGACAAGGGAGGAGCTAAATCGGCAGGAGGCTTAACGACCATGCGGGCCGAAACGCGAGTGAACGCTGAGCAGGCCCCGAAACGGGTGTTGCGGAAGCCGACCCTCCGCAGGTAAGGGGAAGGCCGCCGACTGGCCGGGAAGAGAGCGACACGAGCACTGGCCGGTTTCCGCCGGGGTATTGGCGTCGGCACGCATGGAAGATGGAAGGTGTGGCAACACGGGAAGCCATGTCGGTGCCGTGCGCGCGGCAACCGGGACCCCGCGAGGGGCAGGCTGGGCCGGCATGGTGGCGGATGGGCCCGTATTACTGAGGACGCGGGGTAATGCCCGTCGAGGGAAGGGGCCCTGAGTTGGGAGCGGTGCGGAAAGGAGGCAGGGACTTGACCACTGACGGGAGTCTAAGAGGGTCGGCGGGAAGTGTTCGGAAACTCCAGAACGTGCTAAACGCGAAAGCGAAGGAAGAACCTGACAGGCGTTTTCACGCCCTCGTCGACAAGGTATGGAGGCAGGATTTCCTCCTGGAGGCGTGGGTAATGGTCCGGCGCAACGGCGGAGCGGCAGGAGTGGATGGTGTGACGGTCGCGGATGTCGAGGCGTACGGAGTGGAGCGTTGGGTAGGGGAACTGTCGCGGGACCTGAGGGATGGCGCCTACGAGCCGAGTCCGGTGCGCCAGGTGCTCATCCCGAAGAAACAGCCGGGGAAGTTCCGTCCCCTGGGCATACCGTGCCTGAGGGATCGGGTTGCGCAGGCGTCGGCGATGCTGGTGCTGGGGCCGATATTCGAGGCGGACCTGCAGCCGGAGCAGTATGCGTACCGGCCGGGACGAAGCGCGAAGGACGCGGTGCAGCGGATCCACAGGTTGCTGCACCAGGGACGCAACGAAGTGGTCGATGCGGACCTCTCCAACTACTTCGGTGAGATACCGCATGGCGAGTTGATGAAGAGCATAGCGCGGCGCGTGAGCGACGGGCGGATGCTTGGACTCATCAAGGCGTGGCTGGAAATGCCGGTGATAGAGGAGGACGGCAAGGGCGGCACTCGCCGCACGAACCGGGCGCGGAAGGAGAGAAAGGGGACTCCGCAAGGGGCTCCGATCTCACCGCTGCTGAGCAGCATCTACATGCGGCGGTTCATCCTTGGCTGGAAGGTGCTGGGCTATGCCCGGTGCTTCGGTGCGGAGATCGTGAATTATGCCGACGACTTCTGTGTGCTCGGGAAGGCCAAGGCGGCGGAGATGCTGGCGGCGGTCAACCGGCTCATGGACAGGCTGAAGCTACCGGTCAACGCACAGAAGACCCGATGCCTCCGGTGTCCCGAGGAGCCGCTTGAGTTCCTTGGGTACCGCATCGGCTGGAACTATCGTCTCACGGACGGGAACCGGTACATCGGCACACGACCGAGCAAGGCGAGCGTTCAGAGCATCTGCCGCCGGATCAGCGAGCAGACGGACCGCAGACGCGGATGGCTGGAAGCCGAGGAAGTGACAGGGCGCCTGAACCGGATGATCTCGGGGTGGGCAAACTACTTCGATCTCGGGCAGGTCGATTCGGCCTACAAAGCTGTGGACCAGCAGGCAACCCGGCGGCTACGACAGTGGTTCTGGCGGAAGCACAAGGTGCGGGTGGGGAGATACGTGCGCCTCTCCAACAAGTGGCTGTGGGAGCAATGCGGCCTCACGCGCCTCGCGACGAGGACCAGATACCTTCCGAGGGCGAAGGCGTGATCCCAACTGAGAGCCCGGTGCGGGAAAGCCGCACGCCGGGTTCGACGAGCGGGGGGTGGAAACGGACCTATGGGAGCCGGAATTGACGCCGACGCGAAAGCGCGCGGACCAGTGCACCGGACCCTAAGGGCACCGCGCCACCTCCCGACTCTACACCGAAAACGCGGGCGTGAGGCGATAGACGATATCGGCCTCATCCCCAGGTACGGAAACGTGATCATCCATGATTGCTACCCGTCGTACCTGAGCTACGACCACTGCTCCCACGGGCTCTGCGGTGCGCATCTCCTGCGCGACATCACATTCATTATCGATGCCGTCAACCCCAGATGGGCCCGGCGCATGAAGAAGCTGCTGCGCGACAATGCCAGGCGGGTCGCCAAGAGCGACGAGTGCATACTGACCGACAGGGAGTTGCGGGTGTTGCGCCAGCAGTACCGCACCATCCTCACCCAGGCCAAAACCCAAAATGAACTCCCGCCCGTCCCACCCCGCACAAAGGGTCAGAGGGGCCCGGTCGCCAAGCCCGCTTCCGTCACCCTCTGGCAACGGCTCAAGACCCACGAAACCGACATCCTCCGCTTCGCCCACGACCCCGCGGTCGCCTTCACCAACAACCGGGCCGAGCGGGACCTCCGCATGGCCAAGGTCAAGCAGAAGGTGTCGGGCTGCTTCCGAAACGCCGCCTTCGCCAAGGTATACTGCAGAATCTCCAGCTATCTCCAGTCCATGGCCTACTCCGGCTACAACCCGTTCCAGGCAATCCACATCGCCCTCGCCGAACACGCAACCGACTACGTCCCCGCCCCAGGGGGGTGAGTAGTTACCCGCAGGCTTGGGTTCACGCGGGAGTTCGAATGCGAATCGGTCACGTAGAGCATGGCTGTCGACCGAGTGATAGAGATCCCGCTCGGGCGGCCAAACTGCGTCCACTCGTCCAGGAAATTCCCGTCTGCGTCGAAGATCTGAATTCGGTTATTGCTGCGGTCGCCAACGAAGACCCTTCCCCTGGAATCGATGGCAATGGTATGGGGTGTGTCGAAGTTGCCGGGTTCCGATCCCGTCGTTCCCCACTCCGTGATGAAGCGACCGTCTCTAGAACCTTTTCGATACGGTTGTTGGGCTCTTCCCCATCAGTGACGAAGATCTCGCCGCTTGGGGCCACGGCCACATCGCTCGGCCTGTTGAATGTGTTCGGACCTTGCTCCGTGACGTGGGAAGTACCCGAGTCATCAGGACTAAACCGTCGGGACTGAACTTCACGACGGCCACCCCCATTTATTCAGGAACAACAGCGACATTGGTGACCCAGACCTTCCCTTCGTGATCCAATTCAACGCCACGGAGCCGGCCAAATAACCCGGTGCCGCAGCTCGCCAGCAGCTCCCCCGACGCGGCAAATTTCATGATCGGTGGGTGAGAGGCCCACGGCCCAAGACAATCGGCGTTGGTAACGTCGGAGTGTCCGGGAGCCACCCAGGGTCCCCAGGCACCGTTTTGAAACACCGATGCACGACCCAGACATTACCTTGGGGATCGCATCGCTCTCCCGCGCTAACCAAGCCGCGGCTCGCTTTAGGATGTCGCGCTCCATCCGCAGCCGCTTGTTCTGCCGCTGCAGGCGCAGTAGTTCGATCCGCGCCTCCGTCGTCAGCCCGTCGCTGCGGCGCCCTTCTGCCAAGTCCGCCTGCTTGACCCAGTTGCGGATCGTCTGCTCCGAGGGCTCGAACTCCCGCGCGAGCGACCCCGGACTACGGCCGGCCGTCACGAACTCGACGATTTGCTCCTCGTATTCGGGGGGATACCGCCCCCTGCTTCCCGCCTTGGCTCACCTCCTCCGTTCGCCCAAATGGAAAGGTGTCCGTCTTAGCGGGACAACCCCGGCGGTATGCAGAGCTGTTTCCTGCCCCAGAACCGAACGCCACCAGTCCCCCCAGCAATCCTCGGCTGATTCGTCGTCCCGCCTCCTTTCTTGGTGGCGGAACATAACACAAAGATACTCTTATCTTGACCGTCTAGCGACTTCGAGGAGCACGTCACGCGGGGTTTGGCGCATCCGGATGCCTTCTCTCGTGTCGCCCTCAGGCCCCCTACTGCTTCTTTATGTTGTACCGTGTCACAAGCTATCCTCTCCACCGTAGAGGCGTCGAAGCCGAAGGGGAAGTCTGGCAGCAGGGAGGCCTGTAATGCCCATCTTCGAGTACTGCTGCTCCGTCTACGGGCATCAGTTCGAGTAGCCGGTGCTGAAGTCGTCCCGACCCCCCGTTGCCCCTCGTGTCATAGCGAGGATCGTGACAGGACAATCTCGACCGCGTTCGCTAGCTTGGACAAGAGTCGAAAACGGGCTTGCTGAAGCGCGCTTCTATGGACATCCGAGCTAGGAACTGAGCATTGAGGTGGGACTACTCGCATGGAGAGGTCAAGACCATAGAATCCCATGATGACGATCACGACGATTAGCGCGGGGAACCCGCGGGTAGAGCTATTGACAGGACGGGATCGGTGCTGAGCTTGCGGTCGTCCCGAATCCTGATATACTTCCTCGGTGCATTGATGGTAGGCCCAGCCTGTGTGCACGGTCAGGAAGGTGTGCATGTCAAGGGTCGGGTGTGGGATCAAGACCGGAGAGCTCCGGCGCCAGGCGTGTCGGTGCGGCTTGAGGGTACGAGTCACCAGAGCCTCTCTGGGGAGGACGGCCTCTTCGAGTTCACGGCCGTCGCCCCCAGTACCTACATTCTCTCAACCGACCACCTAACCTTTGGTGCCGGGACTCAGACCCTCGAGATACCTGAGTCCAACGAAGTGCGATTCACCGTCTGGCTTTCGGCCAGCGCTATTGAGCTGGAGCCGATCGTGGTGGAGGTTCTCACCCAGAGCGAGCGGCAGAGACGAGCTGAGGGAAGTCGCATCCAGCGCGTGACACGTGCACAGATTAAGGCACATTCCGGAAGTCTCAGCGAGGTCCTGAGCGCCCGGGTTCCCGGTATCTCTTTGGACCGGCGATACCGAATGGACCCCATTCCCTCGTGCCTGGAGTTGCGACGCCCGGCAACACTTATTCCGGGGTGTCACCCCCCCTTGGTGATCCTCGACGGAATCCGGCTCAACGGTTCGAACGACTTCCTCAACACTGTTCCGCTCGAGTACGTCGAATCCGTGACGGTCATTCCCCCGTCCGCGGCTGGGGTAAGGTACGGCATTGGTTCCGCCTGGGGTGTAATCCGGGTAGAAACCCGGAGCGCCGCGGTCGGGGTCACCTCGCAACGGTCGGCACTAGAGCCGCTGGCAAGAAGCTACGACTGGGGCAGGGAGCCAGCGGGGCATCCTTGGGCTCGCGCCATGGCGGGAGCCACGTTGGGCACGCTCGGGGGCATGGCCGTCGCTTGGGGGACGTCAGAGAATTGCTCGCCCCTGAACGAGGCACGGGGTCAGGACTGCCGCGGAAACGGCACTTTGATGGCAACCCTCGCAGGACTCGCTCTCCCGGCGGCCGGAGGAGCCCTCGGCGCGAACCTCTTTGGGAGGACGGAGTGGAGCCGCGGTAGGGTGTCTCTGACTGCGTTTGCGGCTGCGGTGCCGATGCTCATGGGCTATGTCCTTGCTGTACAGGGATATCGGGTCGACTTGACGGGCCAGAGAATCCTCGGTGGCGCACTCGTGGTCGCAGGTGTACCGATCGTGAGCACCTTGGCAGATCGAGCCTTCCGCACCCGCCACGACCGGCGAAGCGATCCACGCTGACACGCCTCTCGCTTGGTGGGCCGGGCACACCGCTCACGTACCACTTCACGCTCATCTCGTCGAGCTCGGGGCTCAGATCGATGCTGACCCCTGAACAGGTCCACTTCGGTCAGGCCGATCAGATCATCACCCGCAGGAAGGCCGTCCTGCGCTAGGAGCTTGCGCCCCAGAAAGGGATCTTGTGGGGGTGTTCGGGTTCGCGGATCGTGACGTAAGGGCGGGGGTTCTGCCCGGATCCGGCGGGGACTGGTTGTTTTCGGGTGGTACGAGGCGTCCGGGTGTCGGCTTCGGCAAACATTCCCGACGCGGCAGGCGTTTTCGGGATGGTCGAGGGTGCGCCGGGGGCCTGTCGCCCGGATTGCGGGGTGCCCGGGCGTGCGCTCATGCCGCCTGAAGGGTGTGCAGCCGCTTGACGTTCAGGGCCAGGCACACGAGGGTCCATTCGGCCCGGACCTTCTCGAGGCCCCGGAAGCTGAACCGTCGGAACCCCATCGCCTCCTTGACCCAGCCGACGGGCGCCTCCGCCATCCACTTCCGGCGGGCGTAGCGCCTCCGGCCGTCGGGGCCTGCGAGCTTCTCGGCCATGCGCGCCGTTGCCGTTTCGGCTTCGGCGTCGGGATCGGCGGGCGCGGCGGTCTTGCCCTCCCGGCCCGTTGCCACATACGCGTCAACGCCACGCGCTTCCAGTGTGCCCAGGTCCCGTTCGTTGCAGTAGCCCGCATCCGCCAGCAGCTGCGCCGGCGTCCCGCCGCAGACTTCCGCTGCCGCGTCGAGCATCGGGATCAGCTGGCCCTGGTCGCTCGCGTTGTCCGTCACCTCGGCCCCGACCACCAGCTGGCTCTCCCCGTCCACCGTCATCTGCGCGTTGTAGCACTGCTGGAACCCCTCCGTGCTTGTCTTCATGATCCGGCTCTCCGGATCCGTGAAGTTGCTCTGCGCCTTCTCCCCGGGCTCGCCGTACTCCCGCTTGTAGGGCCGGCCGCCCTCAGGGTTGCGCGTCTGTCCCGGCTCGCGGCCCCGCGCGTCGTCCTTCGCGCTCTGCTCCTCTTCCAGGAGCGCCTTGGCCGCCCGGATCGCCGCCAGCCGGTCCTCCCGCCGCTTCAGCTCCTCCGGCAACTCGTCCCCCCGCGCCTCCTCGCCGTGGCGGGCGTCCTCCGCCTCGTCGACCGCTTCCGCCTCCGCCAGCAACGCCCCGATCTCCGCTTGCAACCGACGCTCCTCCCTGACCATCCGGCCGTAGCTCATCGCCTTGCGCTTGCTCGCGTTCGCCCGAACCTTCGTCCCGTCCACCGACACCCGCCCCAACCCCGCCAGACCCAGCGTCCGGGCAGGCGCACCACCTCCGCGAACACCGCCCGGAACTCGCACAGCGTCCGGTGCTTCGGAAAGTTCCCCGCCGCCAGCATCCGCAACGCAATGTCCTCCTCCAGCCTCTTCGCCGTCTTGCGCGATGAGAACGTGCCTGTCGCATACGCATAGATCAGCACCTTCACCATCATCCGCGGATCGTACGGCGAGTTGCGACGACCGTCCCCACGGTACGGCGCGTAGAACGAGCTCAAGTCCACTGCGTCCACCAGGTCACTCACATGGTGCGCCAGGTGACCCTCCGGAACCCACTCCCGCAGATCCTGCGGCAGAAGCAGCATCTGGTCCGGCTGGTACGGTCGAAATCTCGTGCCCATTGAACCCCCTCCGACAACCGCCAATCCTTCCCCTCGCATTCGCTACCCCTCAAAATAACGACCGCAGATTCCTGCGGCGCAGGCTCCTAGCAGCCCGTGGATAAAGTCGTTTCTGCGAGTCCCTTGTGGATGGGTTAAATTACAGGGGCAGATGGACCTCAGGGAGCGGGGACGGCGATGGCGATAGGCAGACGGCCCGAGGCACGGCAGCACGAGATGTTCGTGGTGGCGAGCGAGATTCGCGCGGGGGGCAACCCGTTCTACCGGGCCTTGGACAGGCTTTTGCGCGAGAACGGATTCGATGGTTTTGCGGAAGAGGCGTGCCGGGAGTTCTATGCGGGCAACCGGGGGCGGCCGGGCGTTGCTCCCGGGGTCTACTTCCGCATGCTGATGGTGGGGTATCTGGAGGGGATCGGTTCGGAGCGGGGCATTGCCTGGCGGTGTGCGGACTCGTTTTCGCTGCGCGAGTTTCTGGGATACGGGCTGTCGGAGAACCCGCCGGAGCATTCCACCCTGTCGAAGACTCGCAAGCGATTGAGCGTGGAGGCGCACGCGGCGGTCTTCGGTTTCGTGCTGGAGCGGCTACGGGCGTCGGGCCTGCTGCGCGGTAAGACGCTGGGCGTGGACGCGACGACGCTGGAGGCGAACGCGGCGATGCGGACGATCGTGCGGCGCGAAGACGGGACGGACTACGAGGCGTGGCTGGAGCAGCTGGCGCGGGCGTCGGGGATCGAGACACCGACGCGCGAAGACCTTGGCGAAGCTGGACCGGAAGCGTCCTGAGAAGGGCTCGAACAAGGACTGGGAGCATCCGCACGACTCTGAGGCGCGCATCACGAAGATGAAGGACGGCAGGACGCACCTGGCGCACAAGCTCGAGCACGCGGTCGACATGGAGACCGGGGCCGTGGTCGGGCTGACGGTGCAGACGATGGACGGGGGAGATGTGGCGTCGCTGCTGGTGACGCTGGACGAGGCGGAGCGGCAGCTGGAAGTAGTGCAGGTAGAGCCCGAAGAAGTGGTGGCCGACAAAGGCTACCACTCGAACCAGACCATGACGGGCGTGAAGGAGCGAGGGTTGCGGAGCTACGTGAGCGAGCCCAGGCGCGGCCGGCGGAAGTGGAAGGGGAAGCGGGACGCGCAGAAGGCGACCTACGCCAACCGGCGGCGGATCCGGGGCAACCGGGGCAAGCGGTTGCTGCGCCGGCGCGGGGAGAAGGTGGAGCGGGCGTTCGCGCACATGCTTGAGACCGGAGGGCTGCGTCGCGTCCACATACGGGGCCAGGAGGAGATTCGAAAACGGATGCTGGTCCACGCGGCGGCCTTCAACCTCGGCCTTCTCATGCGTAAGCGGTTCGGGGTTGGAACCCCCCGTGCGCTACAGGGCCTCGCTGCCGTACAAGCTGCGCTCGCAACTCAGGTTACAATCCACGTTTCGCGCTATTTCCGCCGTATCCGGCGCCATTTCGCCCTTCGTGAGCCGAATATCGTCTCCTCACGCCCGAAAACCCGATTCTTGCACAACAACACCGCAAACCCGCGTCTGTTTTCTCTCCCAGCCACCATCCGCTGAACACCCATTTCTTCCACGGACTCCTAGGTGCGTAATCTCACGAAAGTAGAAAGTATGGAAGGGCCGGCCCCTGCTGGGTTACCGTGGGTTAGCGCCTGCGGTGAGCGGAGGTGCCAGAGCCACATGCGACGTTCGAGTCGCAACCGGAACAGGAGACCGGCCCTATGAAGAAGAAGACGAAGGTGTACGTCGGGATGGATGTCCACAAGGACAGCGTGATGATTGCTGTGCTGCCGGAGGGCGCGCGGGAGCCGACGCTGGTGAAGCGGTTGTCGCACGATCCGCGGGGACTCAGGCGGTTGCTGGATCGCTTGGGGCGGGAGCACGAGGTTCATGCCTGCTACGAGGCGAGCGGTGCGGGCTACGTGCTGGAGCGGACGATTCGCAGTTGGGGTTACGCGTGCGAGATCGTGGCTCCGTCGCTGATTCCCCGGCGTTCGGGGGAGCGGCGCAAGCACGACCGGAAGGATGCCGAGGAGCTGGCGCGGCTGTACCGGACGGGGGAGCTGGTGACGATCCGGGTTCCGACGGAGCGGGAGGAGCGGGTTCGGGATCTGGTACGCTGCCGGGAGGCATTCCAGCGAGAGGCCCTGAAGTCGCGCCACTACATCCTGAAGTTCCTGGCGCGGCGGGGTCTGGTGTACCGTGAGGGCCACAACTGGACGGGCAAGCACTTCGCGTGGCTGCGAGCGATCCAGCGTGACGCGGTTCTGGAGACCGAGGACCAGGTGGTCTTCGGCGAGTATCTGGCGTTGCTGGACTACAAGCTGGACCGCCGCGACGAACTGGACCGCCAGATCGAGGAACTGGCACTGGAACCGGCCTATCAGGAGGCGGTGGGGCGCCTCTGTTGCCTGAAGGGCATCTCCATCCAGGCGGCGATGGTGCTGGTGACGGAGATCGGGGACTTCCGGCGCTTCGAGCATCCGGGGCAACTGATGGCCTATGTAGGGCTGGTGCCGGCGGAACATTCGAGCGGAGCAAGCCGACGCCAGGGTTCCATCACGAAGGCGGGCAACAGCCGGGTTCGTCACGTGCTGGTGCAGGCGGCGTGGAGCTACCGCTTCCCGCCACGACGCGGGGGAGCGCTGAAGCGCCGGCAGGAGGGCCAGCCAGCGGGCGTTGTGGCGCATAGCTGGAAAGCGCAGCACAGGCTTCACAAAGTGTTCAAAAGGCTGGCGTTACGGAAGAAGAGTCAGATCGCGGCGGTGGCGGTGGCCAGGGAACTGGCCGGGTTCGTGTGGGCGCTCATGCAGGACAGCGGTGTGGAGATCGAAGCAGGGCGGCGCGCCGCCTGAGCAGTCATGGACGAGGACCGAATCGCAGATGCTGAACAGGGAGGTCGTCCGAGGCACGGCAGGAGAACGCTCGAGGTGGCTATGTGGCCGGGACCGGCAACGGCCCCGAGACCCACGCAATGTAGATCGAGCCAGCTCCCGACGAATCCGAATTCTTGCCGCTCTGGCCGCAGGGCTAACCGGCGTATATCAGGAGGATTCACCGTCGAAGCGAACCTCGGGCAACCTCTCCCCTCGGCTCATGCGAGACAACGTGACCCTGACTTGACAGGTGGCCCTTCCATATCAGCAGTCATGGACGAGGACCGAATCGCAGATGCTGAACAGGGAGGTCGTCCGAGGCACGGCAGGAGAACGCTCGAGGTGGCTATGTGGCCGGGACCGGCAACGGCCCCGAGACCCACGCAATGTAGATCGAGCCAGCTCCCGACGAATCCGAATTCTTGCCGCTCTGGCCGCGGGGCTAACCGGCGTATATCAGCAGGATTCACCGTCGAAGCGAACCTCGGGCAACCTCTCCCCTCGGCCCATGCGAGACAACGTGACCCTGACTTGACAGACGGCCCTTCCATATCAGCCACCCCGCAGGCGGGGGGGGCTGAGTCTGACTGATTCGAGCGTGCCAGGTACCCCTTGGGGCTGTCTCACTCACAGCCCGAGGAGGTCCGATGGCACGGGGAAGGCTACCGATGAGGAAGGTGAAGCAGGTTCTAGCGTTTCATTTTGAGCAGGGTCGCAGTCAGCGGGACATCGCGAGGCATTGCGGGATCGCGCGGCGCTCGGTCGCGCTGGTGCTGGAGCGGTTTGCAGCCTCCGGGCTGAGCTGGCCGGAGGCTCGGGAGCTGGAGGAGGTCAGGCTGGAGGAGGCGCTCTACCCTCCGCCGGCCCCCGAGTCCCCCGGGGACGGTGTGAACTGGGCCGAGATCAAGAAGGCTCTCTCGGCCCGGGGTGTGACGCTGAAGTTCCTATGAAACGCCTTTCGGACTTCTATGCGGCCTGCTTGACCTGGACCTCGAGGCCGAGCTTTTCCAGGCGCCGGAGAAGGTGTGTTTTGCCTGGCGCTTTTTGTCGTGGGTCTGGAAGTGGTTCGGCCCGAGGTCCTCGTGGCACACCCCCCTGGTGAACATATGCCAGATCGCCACCAGGATTGCATGCTGGACCACAACGATCGCCTTCTTCGGCCCCCCGCGGGCCTTGTGCCGGTAGTACAGAGCACGGTAGTAGCTCTTTCTGGACCGTGCTGCGCCCCATGCGACCTGCGAGAGTGCGGCTCTCAGCCAGGCGTTCCCCTTGCCGGTCCCTGCATGTCTGCGCTTCCCGGCGCTCTCATGATTCCCGGGACAGAGCCCGGCCCATGACGCGAACTGTTCGGGTGTCGGGAACTGCGACATGTCCTCGCCGATTTCGGCGAGAATCGCTTCGGCCGATCTGGCCCCCACCCCCGGGATGGTCTCAAGGAGATAGATCGCAGCGTCAAAAGGGCGCGTGACCTCCACGATCCGCGAGTCCATCTCCTCGATGTGTCCCGCCAGATGGTCGATCCTTGCAAGATGGCCCTTGAGCAGGAAGCGATGATGGTCGCGCATCAGGCCGGTCACCGCCTCGGCGATTTCCTCGCGCTTGTCGCTCAGGGAACCGTACGTCAGCTGGGCGAGGACCTGCGGGTCGTCTTCACCCCCGGCCATGGCATCCAGAATCGCCCGGCCCGTCTTGCCCATGATGTCCGTTACGACCGAGCCGAGCTTGATGTTCGCAAGCTCCAGGAGCTTGGCAACCCGCGTGACCTCTCGGCTCCGTTCCCGGACGAGCTGCTTGCGCATCCGGGTCAGGTCGCGCAGGTCCCGAATCTCGGGGGGCGGGATGAAGCTCCCCCTGAGCAGTCCGCACTCAAGCAGCTGGGCAAGCCACTCGGAGTCCTTCACGTCCGTCTTGCGGCCGGGCACCTTCTTGACGTGCCGGGCGTTGACCAGCATCAGATCGAACTGCTCTTCGAGCACGGCATGGACCGGGCACCAGTATACCCCCGTCGATTCCATCACCGCGTGGGTAACACCGTTCTCGCCGAGCCAATCCCGCAACGCCTCCAGCCCCTTCATCGTGGTCCGAAAGGTGCGAGTATGAATCCGGCGCTCTCCCGGGCCAGCGCCCGGCCTGCGGATGCAAGCCACCACCGTCTTCTTGTGCACGTCGAGGCCCGCGCACCGTTCGATCAATACGTCCATCTCTCACCCTCCCTGGCATAGGGGTCCATGGAAATCGGGGGAGGGTGCTCTGTGCGACTCTGAATTTCCTATACGTGATCGCAGCCCAAAGGGCCGCGTCAACACTGCGGGGTTCCCCGGAGCACCCGGGTTATGTTGCTATACGGGCTCATGGCACCAAAATAACGGTCAACCTCGTCCCCCAGCACGAATCTATCGCCATACCACGTTTCAGTCCCGCGCGGGTGAACGCCCCGATCATGAACGTTGCTATGAAACGCCTTTCGGACTTCTATGCGGCCTGCTTGACCTGGACCTCGAGGCCGAGCTTTTCCAGGCGCCGGAGAAGGTGTTTTGCCTGGCGCTTTTTGTCGTGGGTCTGGAAGTGGTTCGGCCCGAGGTCCTCGTGGCACACCCCCCTGGTGAACATATGCCAGATCGCCACCAGGATTGCATGCTGGACCACAACGATCGCCTTCTTCGGCCCCCCGCGGGCCTTGTGCCGGTAGTACAGAGCACGGTAGTAGCTCTTTCTGGACCGTGCTGCGCCCCATGCGACCTGCGAGAGTGCGGCTCTCAGCCAGGCGTTCCCCTTGCCGGTCCCTGCATGTCTGCGCTTCCCGGCGCTCTCATGATTCCCGGGACAGAGCCCGGCCCATGACGCGAACTGTTCGGGTGTCGGGAACTGCGACATGTCCTCGCCGATTTCGGCGAGAATCGCTTCGGCCGATCTGGCCCCCACCCCCGGGATGGTCTCAAGGAGATAGATCGCAGCGTCAAAAGGGCGCGTGACCTCCACGATCCGCGAGTCCATCTCCTCGATGTGTCCCGCC
The DNA here is from genome assembly GCA_965218255.1 of Longimicrobiales bacterium. Lineage (GTDB taxonomy): Bacteria > Gemmatimonadota > Gemmatimonadetes > Longimicrobiales > Gaopeijiaceae > JAAXGI01. The sequence goes on from CBDCKJ010000002.1 coordinate 966,037, forward strand.
AGATGGTCGATCCTTGCAAGATGGCCCTTGAGCAGGAAGCGATGATGGTCGCGCATCAGGCCGGTCACCGCCTCGGCGATTTCCTCGCGCTTGTCGCTCAGGGAACCGTACGTCAGCTGGGCGAGGACCTGCGGGTCGTCTTCACCCCCGGCCATGGCATCCAGAATCGCCCGGCCCGTCTTGCCCATGATGTCCGTTACGACCGAGCCGAGCTTGATGTTCGCAAGCTCCAGGAGCTTGGCAACCCGCGTGACCTCTCGGCTCCGTTCCCGGACGAGCTGCTTGCGCATCCGGGTCAGGTCGCGCAGGTCCCGAATCTCGGGGGGCGGGATGAAGCTCCCCCTGAGCAGTCCGCACTCAAGCAGCTGGGCAAGCCACTCGGAGTCCTTCACGTCCGTCTTGCGGCCGGGCACCTTCTTGACGTGCCGGGCGTTGACCAGCATCAGATCGAACTGCTCTTCGAGCACGGCATGGACCGGGCACCAGTATACCCCCGTCGATTCCATCACCGCGTGGGTAACACCGTTCTCGCCGAGCCAATCCCGCAACGCCTCCAGCCCCTTCATCGTGGTCCGAAAGGTGCGAGTATGAATCCGGCGCTCTCCCGGGCCAGCGCCCGGCCTGCGGATGCAAGCCACCACCGTCTTCTTGTGCACGTCGAGGCCCGCGCACCGTTCGATCAATACGTCCATCTCTCACCCTCCCTGGCATAGGGGTCCATGGAAATCGGGGGAGGGTGCTCTGTGCGACTCTGAATTTCCTATACGTGATCGCAGCCCAAAGGGCCGCGTCAACACTGCGGGGTTCCCCGGAGCACCCGGGTTATGTTGCTATACGGGCTCATGGCACCAAAATAACGGTCAACCTCGTCCCCCAGCACGAATCTATCGCCATACCACGTTTCAGTCCCGCGCGGGTGAACGCCCCGATCATGAACGTTGCTATGGGAGGAGTGGCTGGAGAGCCATCCCGACGGGATGAGCTATCCGACCTGGTGCCGCCGCTTCCGGGCCACGTGTCCATCACACGAGCCCACGATGCGCCAGATCCGGCGCCCGGGCGAACGGCTGTTCGTCGATTATTCGGGGATGACGGTCAGCATGGTCATTGACGCGACGCCGTCCGAGGCGCAGGTGTTCGTGGCCGCGATGGGGGTGTCGGGGCTGATCTTCGCCCGGGCGACCCGGACCCAGAAGGTCGACGACGTCTGTAACGCCCACGTTTACTGCTTCGAGGCGATGGGCTGCGTTCCACAGGCGGTCGTCCCCGACAACCTGAAGGCGGCGGTCGTGCGGGCGTCACGCTACGAGCCGACGCTCAACGAGACCTACGCCCATCTGCTCAACCACTACGGGACCCATGGGCTCCCGGCCCGCGTGAGACGCCCCCGCGACAAGGCCCTCGCGGAAACGGGCGTCCTTTGGGTCCAGCGCCGGGTTCTCGCCCCGATGCGGGGGCGCATCTTCCACGATCTCGAGACGCTCAACGAGGCGATCGCCGACGCGGTCGAACGGCTCAACGACCGCCCCTACAGCGACGGCTCGGGAGAGTGCCGCCGCACCCGGTTCGAGGCGATCGACCGGCCGCACATGCATCCGCTTCCGGACCGGCGCTGGCAGCGGATCGTGTGGCGCAAGAACAAGGTACACCGCGACTACCACATCTCGATCGACCGCCATAACTACTCGGTTCCCTTCGAGTACATCGGCAAGGAAGTCGACGTCTGCCTGCGGGGTGGCCTGATCGAGGTGTTCCACAAGGGCCGCCAGATCGCCGTTCATACGCGCAGCCATCTCAAGAACCACACCACCACCCTCAAGCAGCACCAGCCCCTGGCGCACCAGCGTGCCGGCGTCGAGGGAACCCGCGTATGGCTCGAGCGCGAAGCCCTCGGGCTCGGAACCCACGTGCACGGCTTCATCGCCGCGGTCATGGCCCGCTACGTGAAGCCGGAGCTCTCGTTCCGCGCCTGTCTCGGGGTCATCCGCCTCGCCAGCCAATACGACCCCGATCGCTTCGAGCAGGCCTGCCGATACGCCCTCGAGCTCGGGACCGACACCTACCGGGGACTCGACACGATCCTCAAGACCGGCGCCGATCTCATCGACATCGAAGAGGAGCCGGAACCGCCGAGCTTCGATCACCCCAACATCCGAGGACCGGAGTGCTTCCGATGATGACCACCGACACGCTCGTCTCACACCCCCTGGCCGATCGCTTCACCAAGCTGCGTCTGCCCGGGATGCGCGCCGCCTTCCTCGAGCAGATCGCACGCCGGGATCTCGCCGACATGGCCTTCGAGGACCGCCTCGCCCTGCTCATCGACAGGGAAATCACCGAACGTCGATCCCGCGCCCTTCAGCGGCGCCTCAAGAAGGCCCGGCTCCATCACCAGGACGCCTGCTTCGAGGGGATCGATCTCGGCCTCATCCTCGGCCTCGCCGACTGTGACTGGATCAGAAACGGTGCCAACGTCCTCATCACCGGACCCTGCGGCACCGGGAAGAGCTGGATCGCCTGCGCCCTCGCCCACAAAGCCTGCCTCGAAGGCTATCAGGCACTCTATCTTCGCTTGCCACGCCTGCTCACGCAGCTGCGCATCGCCCACGGCGAGGGCACCATCCCCAAGCTCTATCACGACCTCGCACGCCTCGATCTGATCGTCCTCGACGACTGGGGGATCGCACCGATCGACGCCCACAGACGAAGAGACCTGCTCGAGATCCTCGACGACCGCTACAACAGACGCTCGGTCATCGTCACCAGTCAGATCCCAGTCTCCGACTGGCATCGCCAGTTCAACGACCCGACCATCGCCGAGGCCATCCTCGATCGCCTCGTCCACACGGCCTACCGCATCGAGCTGACCGGCCCTTCCATGCGCGCCGATCGCTCCCCACGCGCCAACCAGCCCAACAGCGCGTGACAAGCTTCACCCCCGCCCCGGAGACCCAGCGTCGCTTCGCCCCGAGAGACCACCCCGGCCCCGCCGCCGGGCAGGGCGCCATCGCCGTGGTCATGGTACGCTGTGAGAAGCCGGAACTCGCCCCGGAGCCCTGGAGGCTATCGCGGACAACCTTCCGGGAGCGGCCCGGTCGCCCGGCCAGAGGCGAAAATCGAGAACCTGACCAGGGCCGGCGGCCACTCAGAGCCCGTGAGAGGCGAGATCTCCCGTCCCAATGGGGTCCAGGACCCCCGGATTCGGGCCATGGCATGGCTCCGGACGGCCCCAAGGGACCAGGCGTCGCTTCGCTCCGACAGACCACCTCGGCCTCACCGGGCAGGGCATGCCCACGATCACCGCTTGCGCCTGCGCTCACACCACGCTATCGCTTTCCCGCACCCCACAAGGAGGTCCGCCAAACACGCCAAACGTCGCTCCGCTCCGGGTGGCTGATATGGAAGGGCCACCTGTCAAGTCAGGGTCACGTTGTCTCGCATGGGCCGAGGGGAGAGGTTGCCCGAGGTTCGCTTCGACGGTGAATCCTGCTGATATACGCCGGTTAGCCCCGCGGCCAGAGCGGCAAGAATTCGGATTCGTCGGGAGCTGGCTCGATCTACGACACGTGGGTCTCGGGGCCGTTGCCGGTCCCGGCCACATAGCCACCTCGAGCGTTCTCCTGCCGTGCCTCGGACAACCTCCCTGTTCAGCATCTGCGATTCGGTCCTCGTCCATGACTGCTCAGGCGGCGCGCCGCCCTGCTTCGATCTCCACACCGCTGTCCTGCATGAGCGCCCACACGAACCCGGCCAGTTCCCTGGCCACCGCCACCGCCGCGATCTGACTCTTCTTCCGTAACGCCAGCCGCTTGAACACCTTGTGAAGCCGGTGCTGCGCTTTCCATCTATGCGCCACAACGTCCGCTGGCTGGCCCTGCTGCCGGCGCTTCAGCGCTTCCCCGCGTCGTGGCGAGAAGCGGTAGCTCCACGCCGCCTGCACCAACACGTGACGAACCCGGCTGTTGCCCGCCTTCGTGATGGAGCCCTGGCGTCGGCTTGCTCCGCTCGAATGTTCCGCCGGCACCAGCCCTACATAGGCCATCAGTTGCCCCGGATGCTCGAAGCGCCGGAAGTCCCCGATCTCGGTCACCAGCACCATCGCCGCCTGGATGGAGATGCCCTTCAGGCAACAGAGGCGCCCCACCGCCTCCTGATAGGCCGGTTCCAGTGCCAGTTCCTCGATCTGGCGGTCCAGTTCGTCGCGGCGGTCCAGCTTGTAGTCCAGCAACGCCAGATACTCGCCGAAGACCACCTGGTCCTCGGTCTCCAGAACCGCGTCACGCTGGATCGCTCGCAGCCACGCGAAGTGCTTGCCCGTCCAGTTGTGGCCCTCACGGTACACCAGACCCCGCCGCGCCAGGAACTTCAGGATGTAGTGGCGCGACTTCAGGGCCTCTCGCTGGAATGCCTCCCGGCAGCGTACCAGATCCCGAACCCGCTCCTCCCGCTCCGTCGGAACCCGGATCGTCACCAGCTCCCCCGTCCGGTACAGCCTTGCCAGCTCCTCGGCATCCTTCCGGTCGTGCTTGCGCCGCTCCCCCGAACGCCGGGGAATCAGCGACGGAGCCACGATCTCGCACTCGTAACCCCAACTGCGAATCGTCCGCTCCAGCACGTAGCCCGCACCGCTCGCCTCGTAGCAGGCATGAACCTCTTGCTCCCGCCCCAAGCGATCCAGCAACCGCCTGAGTCCCCGCGGATCGTGCGACAACCGCTTCACGAGCGTCGGCTCCCGCGCCCCCTCCGGCAGCACAGCAATCATCACGCTGTCCTTGTGGACATCCATCCCGACGTACACCTTCGTCTTCTTCTTCATAGGGCCGGTCTCCTGTTCCGGTTGCGACTCGAACGTCGCATGTGGCTCTGGCACCTCCGCTCACCGCAGGCGCTAACCCACGGTAACCCAGCAGGGGCCGGCCCTTCCATACTTTCTACTTTCGTGAGATTACGCACCTAGGCCTAGGCCGCTCGCCCCGAACGCTTCGTCTCCGGTGAGCCGAAGCCCAAACTCCTCCCGCAGGCCGTCTGGATCAACCCCCCGCACGCATCCCTCACGACACAGGAGATCGCTATCTAATCGATCCCACTGTGTGTCTCATTGTCGTTGACAGGTTCCGTGCCTTCTAATTATTCTTCATCCTCAGTCGCTCTCGCGTCGCTCTCGCGTCGCTCTCGCGAGAACACCTCGTCATCCTGCTCGACAAAGTACTAGCAGATGAGCGTCGTTCTGTCATCGAGTTTAGCGAGTATTGGACCTGCACGCCTACTTCTCCCCCTGCTGGTCTTCGCCGTCGGGGCACAGGCACAGGTTGGTGGGACGATCGGACGCGTCACCGACATCGACGGCGACCCCATTCCCGGAGCAACCGTCAGCGTCGAACAGGATGGCTTCGTCACCGCGACGGATAGCCAGGGAGAGTTCAGACTCCCAGACCTTCCCCCGGGCACACACGAAGTACTCGTGACCTCGATCGGCTACCTCCCTCACCTTGAGCCGCATGAGGTGCGGGAGGTAGCCAACGACAGCTTGCTGGTTCAACTTCAGTCTGATGCGCTCGCTCTCGACGAAATTCTCGTGCGCGCCGTCCGCTTGTCCGGCGCGGCCCACCCAGCACCAGACCTGTTGGGGACGTTGGTCTTGGCCGGCACCAAGAGCACCGTTATCCAGCTCGCAGACCTGCCTGCGAATCTGGCAGAGAAGACCGGTCGGCAAGTTTTCTCGAGGGTCCCCGGAGCCTTCGTCTACGACATGGACGGATCCGGCAATCAGATGAATGTCTCCACCCGGGGCCTGGATGCCCACCGTTCCTGGGAACTAAACGTTCGTCAGGACGGGGTCCTTCTCAACTCCGACATGTACGGATATCCCGCCAGTCACTACAGTCCACCAATGGAGGCAATCGAGTCCATCGAGATGGTTAGGGGCACCGCCGCTCTGCAGTACGGTTCACAGTTCGGGGGCCTCGTGAACTACGTGACCAAGGGTCCAGAGCCAGGCGAGGCCTTGGGGGTCGAGAGCATCAACACCCTAGGCTCATTCGGCCTCCGCAGCACCTACAATGCAGCCGGCGGAACGGTAGGTCCCGTGACCTTCTACGCGTACATGAATGAGCGGGTGTCCGACGGATACCGGGAATCTGCTCGCTCTGAATATTCCGCCCAATACGTTGCGGCCACAGTCGAATTGTCTCCGACAATCCGGCTCGGGGGACACATGGGTCGCTCAACCTATGTCTATCAGCTCCCAGGTCCCTTGAACGACGTTATGTTCGCCGCCGACCCTACGCAGGCCACTCGCTCGCGAAACTACTATAACCCAGACATTACGGTGCCTGCGCTTACGCTGGATTGGGAGGATCAAGACGGCACGCAGCTCACGGCACGTTTCTCCGCGGTCCTCGGGCCACGCCGCAGCGTCCAGTTCGTCGGATTGGCCGATAGGCCCGATGTGGCCGATTCCGAGACGGGCCGGTTCGGCCTCCGCCAGGTCGACACCGATCGGTACAACAGCTTCACCGGGGAGCTCAGATTTGTTCGGCCTTGGCGCGGGGGCGGCTTGGATCACGTGCTGGCTTTGGGGGCGACGGCCTCGAACAACGATATGCATCGCAGACAGCAGGGAGTCGGCACCACGGGTAGCGACTACGATCTGACCGTCATAGACGGGGCATTCGCCCGGGATGTCCGGTACAAGACGGTGAGCGGCGCCGTCTATCTCGAAAACCTGTTCAGATTGGGCTCAAGGTGGTCGATCATCCCCGGGGCACGGGTTGAGCGCGGTCGCACAAGACTAGTAGGGCGATTGGCTTACTATGATCCCACTGACACGCCGAGGCAGATCGACCATAGGTACCCCTTGATTGGAATCCGGACCTCGTACCGTCCTTCGGTTTCGACCGAGATCTACGGCGGGTGGAGTCAGGCCTACCGCCCCCAGATCATGAAGGATGTGCTCCCCGCGAACGAACTCGAGCGGACCGACCCCGATCTAGACGATTCCAGGGGCTGGACGCTTGAGGCAGGGCTTCGGGGGTCGGTCGGGTCGCACCTAGTCTACGACGTGAACGTGTTCGAGCTTCGTGTGAACGACCGTTTCGGAACCGTGCTCAGAACCGACGCCGACGGATCCTCCTATCTCTATCGGACGACGGTGGGCTCAAGCAGAACGCGGGGCGTCGAAGCCGGCCTCGAGGGACTCCTCCTCCAGACCGGCAGTATTTCTCTCAGGGCGCACACGGCTACTTCATATTTCGATGGACGGTACCGGAGAGGTACGGTGGCCTCGGGAAGCGAAAACCTAGACATCACTGGAAACCGGATCGAAAGCGTACCCGAGTGGATCAGCCGGTCGGGACTCGCAATCGATCTGGAAGGTTTCTCGGCTAACATGCTTGTCAGCTACGTGAGTGACTCGTTTGCGGACCCACTCAACACCGTTGACCCGCCCCCGAACGGTGCGGTGGGAGTCGTACCAGCCTACACCGTGGTGGACTTGAATGCCGGCGTTCAGGCGACCGCGTGGCTCCGACTGCGCGTGGGTGTTAACAACTTGTTCGACGAGCAGTATTTCACGAAGCGGCCCGAGTTCTATCCGGGTCCCGGCGTATGGCCGAGCGACGGCCGCGGAATGCAGCTCTCCATCGAGCTTCAATGGTGACGTCGAGACGCTTCCGTTCCCGCGTAGCGCGCAAGATGTGGAGGCTAGCCCTACCCTTTAGCCATAAACGTCACTGGACCAGGATTGCCCGGGAGGATTTTCTTTCAGCGATCCGATGCCCCAGAGTGGCAGCTGACAGTCGCTCATAGCCGCGCCACATGATCTGATTTCCCGGGTCCGGATCATGCTTGCGGTTCATGTAGCCACCGAGAATGGAGACCAGACGGACGGCGGGGCCGAGCTGGTCGGGAGGCTGCTGCTTGTACTCTCGGGCATAATCGTGCAAGAACGACAGTTCGTGATCGGTGAACATGAGGTGGGCATCGCAGTCGGGGACCTGGCGTCCGAGGAGGGTCATCAACATGATGTGCCAGGCGATCACGCTGTTGATCGTGATCGCGCGTTGCAGCCGGTCGGCGGTATGGAAGGCGAGATACTCGACCCGACAGCCGGATTTCAGGACCCGGAAGAAGTCTTCCACGCGCCATCGCTGAAGGTAGAAGGCGATGATCTCTGCGGCGTCGCCGGGCGTGTTGATCGGGAGACTGGTCAGCAGGAACCACTGGATCGCCTCTTCGTTGTCGGGCGGTTCGATTTCGACGATATGCACGCCCCACAGATCGATCGGTTCCACCTCCTCAAGGGTTGAGGGAAGCGTGACCTTAGCGGTAGCGGAGCTCACAGTTTGCGATACGCTTGCGGCGCGCCGGCCGTGCCCTCTTGCCGCCTGTCTTGCGGCGCTCGGTCAAGCGCTCGATCGCGACCTCGACCTGCCCCCGGGGTGCCCCCTTGCGCATCCTTGCAAACAGCTTTGCCTCTCTCTCCTTGAGACAGCGGTCGTATTTGGCGCGCACCAGGATCTCGACCCGGCGAAGGCGCCGCTGGGTGTCGAAAAGCTCGAAGAAATCCGCCTCGCGGTCCATCACACTGATCACGCGCGTCCTGCCGGTCAGCTGGCGCGCCGCCCCTGCAATGTCCTGCAGGCCATCGATCCAGCGCTGCGACTTCCGGTGCGATTTCCGTCCTGCCTTGCCCGGCAAGGGGGCATCCATGGCGCAACGCAGTACACCGAGCGGCAGACCCTCCCCGTTGAGCGCAAGACTCAGATGCATGTGCAGGCCGAGCGTCTTCGACGCTGTCTGGTTGCGCCCGATGATGCCGAGCCCGTCGCAGTTGGGGCGACGTGCAAAATTCAGGTCGGAGCCATCCTGGATACACAGGATGGTCTTCTGGCTTCTCATCCTCCGGACGGTGCGCTCACGGTGCGGCGCCAGGATGTTGTCGACCGTCACCGCCGTGCCTTCCGGCTGCTCGATGAACCGGTAGTAGCCGTCCACCGCCGCCCTGTCGGTCTTCGCGTTGCCGCAGATCGCCTGGCCCGGATATTCCGACAGCAGGGCTGCGCTCTTGACCAGACGGGCCGATAAACGCTTGTCTCCCAAGGGCGCACCTCCGAATTCGTTCGCCGCCCACACCGCGCTGTCGAGACCTTCACCCGGCGCCAGTGACGGCGCGTGGTCGACAAACGGCACACCCAGACGGCGGCGCCAGTCCGGCGCCAGCTCATACATCCAGACCGACTTGGCCGTTTTTGCATGCCGGTTGTCGCGGTCCTGACGGCCACGGCCCGCGGTCCGCCCGACATGAACGAAGTTCGCCGCCCGCAGACTGGTCCCGGCATGGGACGGGTCGACAAAGGTCTCTACAAGCCATGGGCGGTAGCCGTAGCGAGCGTCGAAATCCCGCGGCAAGCGACGCAGAACCCGCCCCAGAACATGACTGGCCAGATTGGCGCAGGAAACCCCGGGCCGGATCAGAAAACGGCTCATGCACACCACTCGGTTGAGAAAGAGCTTGCGCTGTTCGTCGCTCCACGCCATCCAGCGCTCGCGGGCCGCACGGCGAAGCGCCGAGGCCGAAAACCCGACCGCCCCCAGCCAGCCGTGTGATGAATGAACCAGATAGCGCCTCTGACAGCCCGCGAAGGTCGTCAGCCCGCGCGGATGCTCGTCGGCCATCAGCGTGTTCCAGACCTCGCGGTCCGCACGGCTCTCGACCGCCACCACGGCCAGATCTCCGATCGCCGCCACACCACCCGGAACATCCACCGGTGCGGGCAGCGAACCGTCGTGGCGAACCGGTGTGTTCGCCGGCGCCGCACTCCGGGGCGCCGGCAGCACAATCGTCTCCGCCTCGGCAAGCGCGCGCAGCGCCTTCAGACAACCCGCCAGTTGAAAGCGGCCGCGGCCATCGACAAAGTCAAAAGCCGCACAGACGCGGCGGCCCACCTCGCTGCGCGTCTCCCTCTCCGCCTGCGAAAGAATCTGCTCGAGCCGGGGCAGCACATCCGGCGAATTCAGGGTCTGGCTGATCCGATTCTGCATCCACATACCATGGATAATACAGAATCAATTTGCCCTTGTTCAGTACTGACTCCGGCTAAAGGGCAGGGCTAGCTAATAGACTGGACCACTATCCTCGGCCCGTCCGGACACATCTTTTGCGGGCGAGGCAGAGCTCGCCCCTCACAGCTGACGCTCTAGTCGTCGTGATCATCGGCATGCGATTCCATTCTCTTGACTTCGTCATGCGAATGGTCCCGTCTCAGCGCCCGATTCCTGGCTCTGATGTCCATGGTGGCGCGCTTCCTCGTTTGTTCCGAACTTACGGAGGCAATCGAGATCATTTTTTCGAGATCTTCGCACTCGCACTGTGGGCAGTTGGGGAGTGAAGTCGACCGTAGCACCAGTTGCTCGAACCGATGGCCACATGCAGTGCAGCGGTATTCGAAGATCGGCATCATATGCAAGCCTCTTGACAACGTTCCTGCCATCAGACGGAGCCAGAGTTAGGGCCCAGCACACGGAGAATAGCCCCTGATGCCCAGACACAAAGCCGGATGGAGTCAGGGCTTACCTCGATGGGGGTGGCGGAATTCGCCCTGTCGTTTGGTAATCGTTCAGTCGCGCCGTGGCGTGGCGGTTGGATTTAGCGGTTGAGGATGCGTTGCCAGTGTTTGGAGAGGGGCCGGAGCCAGATGTCCTTTTTGGGTTTGCCGTACTGTGTGTGGGTGTCGTAGCGACCGCGTCCCTGGGTGGTTCCGACATGGATCCAGCCTGAGGCCCTGTAGACGCCGCCGGTGTAGCGCGGGATTTCGACGAAGGTTTCGATGAGGACGGGGGTGGTGTTGTAGCGTCGGGTCCATTCGCGGGGCAGGCGTCGGCAGACGAGTGAGAGGATGTGGGATCCCAGGTTGGGGATCCTGATCCAGGGCAGGATGAGGAACCTCGGGTTGTTGATGACGAGGGGGAGGTTCTTGTTGCGCAGCGTGTGGGTCCATCCGATGAAGCGGTCGCGCGGGGCGAGCGTCCAGGCGGCGGCGCTGAAGCCGAGCATGGCGAGCGGCCAGCCGTTGTTGTCGTGGACGGCGTAGCGCATCTGCGCGCCGACGAGGGGCTTGTATCCCAGATAGTGGTAGCGGGCGACGAACTCGTTCCACAGCCTGCCTTCGCGGGTAGCGCGCACGACGGTCCGGAGTTCGAGTGGGCGGACCTCGTCGAGGGTCGTCGGTGCCGGCAACAGCGGCACTTCGGTGTCCTGGCCGAAGATGATGGGGCGGGGCGGGGCCTTCTTCCACTTCTGGGGTGGCAGGGTGATGAGGCCGTCGTTGTGCATGGCCAGCATGGCCACCCGGGCCGTCATGTCCTTGAGGCCGCCGTCGGGCTTGAACCAGCCGATGCGCCGGCAGAACTCCCTGGACAGGGCATGGCGGCTGAGAGGCGGCGGGCCGGCGATCAGTGCGCGCAGCAGCGCCATTTCCCCGGCGGTGAAGTCGTGCCCCTGGTAGTGGCACTCGACCCGGCCGTTCATACCGGCGACATCGGGTCGCGTCCGCGCTCCTCGCTCATCGACCATGGCAGCCAGGGTGACAGGTCATGGGGCGGGCGGCCGCCGCCCTGCGCGCATTCCGCCAGCCATGCCGCAAGCCATCGCTGGACATCGATGCCGTTCAACCTCAGGGTGCCGACCACCGAGTACATGAGCGCCGTGAACCGGGCGCCGGTCTCGCTGTCGGAGCCGAACGACAGGCGTCTTCCGATGACCGGACATCTGAGCAGCCGCTCGGCGAGATTGTTGTCGAGCGGGACCCGGGGCCGGTCGACGAAGACACTCAGCCCCTCGCGATGGTTCACGAGCGAGCGTAGCGCCTTGCCCTCGCGCGCGCCGGACGGCAGGCGGGCGAGTTCGCGCCCGGCGTTTGCAAACAGGCTGCCGAGTGCGTCGGTCAGCGCGTCGTGGGCCGCGTCGAACGCTGGCGTCTGGCGCTCGAGACCGGGATCGTACTCGGCCAGCCGCGCCTTGTTCAGGCGGTAGATCGAGGCGATCCGCCGGGTCCATTCCCGGCACCAGCCGGTCAGTTCGTCCTGCCCCGCCGCGGCCTTGATGAAGTCCCGGCGTATGTGAGCCCAACAGAACGAGAGGATCACCCGGCCCCCGAGAAGCCGCGCCAACCTCTTGCAGGCGCTGTAGCGGTCGCAGACGATGACCGTCGAGGGCCGTGCTTCGGCGAACAGCTCATGGGCCGCCTCGGCGCTGCGCGAAGGATCGATATGGAAGTAGACCGCGTCGTGGCCGACCGAGATCCACAGCCAGGCCCGGCTCGACCTGCCTGCCTCGCGCAGCGCCTGCACGCGCCAGGTGGTCTCGTCGGCATGGCGCAGCACCGCGTTGTTCTGGTGCGCGAGGATCGCGTCGGCCACCGGCTCGAACAGCGGCACGAAGCGGGGCACGCTGCCGGCCAGGGTGCCCGGCGAGATCGGCAGTCCCTGGCCTGGTCGGCCAGCCATGTGCTGACGCGCTGCAGAGGACGCAGGGACGCATAGCGTTCGAACAGGAAGCGCGACCAGACGCTGATCCCGTAGGGCGTGTTGGGGAACAACCGTGGCACGGGGGGCGCCGACACCTCCACGGGCGACGACGCGCAGTCGCATGTCCGGCGCCAGCGCGGGCGGCGGATCACTCGCCTGTGGGCCTTGACCTCGATCTCGATAAGGGTGGACTCTCCGGCGCCGTTGGCCGCATAGGGGTTCCCGCAGCCGGGACACACACACGCATCGGACGGCGGGTTATGCTCTTCGGTGTGTTCTTCGAGACCGGGCCGCTGTGTGCGGCCCCGGCCGGGTGCGCCGGGCTGCCGGCCCCGCGGACGCCCGGAGCCCGGCTTCTCCTGCTTCTCGCTCTTGCGACCGAACTGCGTCTTCGACAGCACCGTCCGGGTCGCGCGAGACTCCGCCAGCTCGGCTTCCAGCTCCTCGTTGCGCCGCTGCAATGCCTTCACGGTCTTGTGCAGCCGGGCAACCTCCCTGCCGGCTCGCCGAAGGAGATCGCGCAGACGCCCCACCTTCGAGCGCCACCGCAGTGCGTTCTTCCCTGCTCGACGGGCTTCCCTCGTCTTCTCGACGACGGTCCTCAGCCTGCGCCGCGATGCCTCGAAGCGCGACTTCCAATATCCCGCTTCGCGACGCGCAGACACCTCCGCCCAGCGCAACTCTTGCGCGCGCGCTTCCGCCGCCTCCGCACGGACCCGCTCCCGCTCCGCACGGACGTGCTCCTCCTCGTACAGCCACCGCCAGTCCACCGGGTCCGCACACGCGGCCTCAGGGGTCAACCACAGCCCACCGGGCCCCTCGGCCAGCACCACGACCGTGCCAACATCCCCGTCTCCTGTCGCCATGAACCAGACGATAGCACATCACCGAACTCGTGGCCAGTCCCCTACACGACCTCAGCCTGAGACCCATGACCCCCCCTCCGCCACGGCACGACTGAACGGTTAGGTCGTTTGACGTTCCCTTGTGCCCGAGCCAACTTCACGAAGCCAGTCGGCCCTGCCCGCTCTCATCGTGGAGGTGCGATGTCTGTGCTCGGAAGCAGTCCCGCCCAGGTAGCTCTTGTCGCCTTCACAGCGGCCATCGTCGGCTGCACCGCCCCTGCCGCCGCGCCACCCCCGTCATCATTAGAGGAGCTCGCCGACCGGACGCTGGCCCAGATCGATGGGGAGCTGTCGGCGCCGGGCCTGAAGGAGCCGGTCGAGGTGATCCGGGACGAATGGGGCATCCCTCACATCTACGCCGCGAATGACGAGGATCTCTTCTTCGCGCAGGGATACGTGATGGCTCAGGACCGGCTCTGGCAGATGGAGATGTGGCGACGATGGCACGAGGGGCGGCTCGCCGAGATCTTCGGGCCCGAGGCGCTCGACTACGACCGACGCACTCGACTGATGATGTTTCGGGGACCGTGGGACGAGACCGAGTGGACGAGCTACCACCCCGACGCTCATCGCCTCTTCAGCGCGCACGCTAACGGAGTGAACGCATTTGTCGAACAGAACCAGGACAGCCTCCCGGTGGAGTTCCAACTCACTGGAGTGAGGCCAGATCCTTGGACCGCGGAGACCGTCGTGCTGCGCTGGGCCGCGCTCGCAGTCCCGAGCGTGAGGGGCCATGCGATCAGTGAGATCGAACTCGCAATGAACGTGGCCAGGTTCGGAGCTGAGGAGGCCAATCTCCGCGCGGCGCCAGATCCCTGGGATGACCTGGAAGTGCCCAACGGCCTAGACGTGGATATCATCACACAGGACATCCTCGATGCGATGCGCGCTGGGGACGGGGATCCGTTCGTTGCGGGCAGGCTTCCGGCCCTCGAGGTCATCGAGTCGTATCGAGCCCTCACACCGGGAGTGCGCACAGCTCAGGTCTCCCCGCAGGTGATCGCAACGGAGGGGAGCAACAACTGGGTGATGAGCGGCGAGCTTTCGCCGACAGGGGTGCCGATCCTCGCCAACGACCCCCACCGGCGCATCGAGATGCCGGCACTCCGGTACTTCGTGCATCTGAATGCCCCCGGTTGGAATGTGATCGGCGGGGGAGAACCGCCGTTCGCTGGTGTGGACGCGGGTAGCAACGAACAGATGGCGTGGGGCTTCACGTTCGCAGGCACCGATATGGTCGACGTGTTTGTGGAAGAGGTGCACCCTGATGACCCGAATCTCGTCCGGTGGCAGGACGACTGGGAGCCGCTACGTATCATCGAGGAGGAGATCCAGGTCCAAGGCCAGGCACCGGAACAGATCGTACTGAAGTTCAGCCGTCACGGTCCTGTCTTCTACGAGGACCTCGAGAATCGCCGCGCATACGCTGTTCAGTCCGTCGTGCAGTACCCTGGGACGGCTGCCTACAAAGGCAGCTTCCAACTTGCTCAGGCGAATGGCTGCGAGGACTTCTTCGACCGCGCCAATCATTGGCTTGTGCCTACCCACAGCCTCATCTGCGGGGATGTTGATGGGAACATCGCACTGCAGGTGACGGGGCTCACGCCCGACCGAGACGGCTGGAACGGCCGCCTTCCGGTGCCTGGAACCGGCGAGTACGAGTGGAAAGGCTTCCGGGACGATCTTCCGCGTGAGTTCAATCCGGATCGTGGCTACATTGCCACCGCCAACAACAACGTCCATCCGCCGGGCTACGAAGGGCGACCGGTCTTCTATCACTCGTCGAGAGGCGTGGAGACCGCACGGATCACCAGGCTGCACCAGATTCTCGGGTCCGGTGAAAAGTTCTCGGTCGAAGATCACAAACTAATCCAGCACGACACATACATTCTCGCCGCCGAGCGAGACATCCCCTCGTTCCAGGGCTGGACCGCAGAGGACACCGACGTCGAGTGGGCCCGGGACCTGATCGCAGGGTGGGACGGGACCCTCTCTAGGGAGAGCACCGCCGGGGCGATCTACGTGCGGTGGGCAGAAGAGGCCGAAGCTGGCGCGACAGACTCTGCGACACCGCTTGCCGAGCGAAAAGCACTCATCGAACGGGGCCTCAAGGCCACCCTTGACCGACTGACCCGGGAGCTCGGATCCGACCGGAGCCAGTGGCGCCACGGCCGAGTGCATGCCAGCGCCCTACCGCACATGATGGTCTCGGCGTTCGACCTACCCCCGGTCGAGCGACCGGGCGGCTTTGGAAGCGTCAACGCCACGGGCGCCAACTTCCGGCGCATTATCGACCTCGCGGACCTGAGCGGCTCCGTCGCGAGCAACGCTCCCGGCCAGTCTGCCCAGCCGGCGAGCCCGTTTTACGGCAACCTCACTGAGAACCTGGGCAACGGGGAGTACTTCCCGCTCCTATTCACGCGCGACGCCGTTGAGGAAGGCGCGGCACATAGACTTACGCTGATGCCGTGACGTCAACCATGGTCAGAGAGAGTGTGGCACCCGGTGTACAACTTCAAGTACGAAACTTGAATGCCCTCCGCGCCAGGTGGAAGGGTATGAGTTCGGCGTAGATGAGGCCTGAGGTGGCCCCGCCTTCTCTGACATATGCTAACGTCCTGACCTGAGCCGCCGTGGTTAAGGGGGGCCCAGGAAACCAGCTTCGACGCGGTCTCGTCGTCGTTACCACCTTCTTCGACGAACTGGGAAGGTGGTTCCGGAGGTGAACGCCACCCCCATCGCCTGCGCGAACGCATCGCACGGTGCACGACCCGCGTACGAAGGGCGGGGCAGGGCGTACTGGCGCCTCTCCGGCTTCGCGCGATACCATGATCATCCTATGGTTGGCTCAACTTAGCTGGACCGCCCCGTGACTAAACCACTGACTGTCGTCCTGTTGACTCTAGACTCAGGAGGAAACGTGGCTAAGAAGGTACTTGGGGTGCTTGCCCTACTGTCGGTCTGGGTAGACTCGACGTCCGCCCAGCAGTTTCCGCCGGGCTACGTGGATCCTGAGCCTCTTCTAGCCGCCGCAGCTGCGGAGATCGGCGAAGCCAGTCTGCGCTGCATCACGTTTTCGGGTACCGGCTACAGCGGCGCTGTGGGCCAGACATTCGAGAATGCCGTCAACGTAGACTGGCCTCGTATCGGCGGGCTGGGCAACTACACGCGTACCATCAACTGGGAAACTGGAACAAGCAAGGAGACCTTCGATCGCGAACCGGGCCTGAGCCCCGCAGCGTGGAAGTACGGGCTGGGATGGCAGGGTGGCACGCCTACTCAAACAGAGACGCGCCAGACACATATCGTGAACGGCGATCTGGCTTGGCACATCGACGGCGACGGGCAGCCTGTGGCGGTTCCACCTGAGCTTGCGGAGCTCTACCAGCTCGACCTTTGGCTGAATCCCCACGGGTTCATCAAGGCCGCCCGCATGCCTGGCGCCAATCCGGTCGCTTTCTGGCGGTGGGAGCAGATTGAGAAGGGTCGGGACGGCAACGTGGTCATGCCAGAAAAGATGCACGTGGTGGCGATTACCATGCTCGAGAAGTATCGGGTGGATGCCACGATTAACTCACAGAATCAGATCCAACGGATCAAAACTACTGTGAATGAGCCCGCACTAGGCGACTTCAATATCGAGCACGAGTCCACAGAGCAGATGACATTTGGTGCCGTGAAGTGGCCGATCGCCTGGCACTCTCACCATGGCTGGGATGACAACTGGCAGTTCTACCGCCAGAGCACAGGCCACAATGGCTACGGTGGAAGGTTCCCAGAAGTACAGCCGAACATGTGCGACGATCCCGTCCCGGTGCCTCCGGCGGTTGCCCAGGCGACGTTCCCGACGCAGGTCACCGTCACGGAGATGGCCGACGGCGTATATTTCCTGGGTGGTGGTCCCGCCAACAGCTACATGGTGGAGTTCAGCGACTTCGTTGCAGTGTTCGAGGCGCCGGGCAATGAGCAACGGAGCCTTGCGGTCATCGAGGAGGTTGCCAGCCTGGCCCCAGGCAAGCCGATTCGCTGGCTGATCAGTTCGCACCCACACTTCGACCACATCGGTGGACTGCGAACCTACCTTCACATTGGCTCTACGATTGTGACGCACATGAACAACCTTGATTTCCTGAACACCGACGTGCTGGTGTACGAGCCGAGGACCGTCAACCCGGACATCGTGTCGTTCTGGCCACCGACGGAATTGTCCGAGGGCTATAACTACGAGGCGATTCAGGAAAACTATGTGATTACGGACAACTCCCGGATTATGCGCGTCTACTACGTCCAGCCCTTACGGCACGTCTCGGGTTTGCTGATGGCCCACCTTCCGAATGAAGGCATTGTATTCGAGGCGGACCTGTTCGACACGCACGAGCCCCCAAGGGCGGCGCAGCTGCCAGCCATGCGCAGCTTCTACGACCAAGTCCAGCGGATGCAGCTAAACGTGACGACCGTGGCGCCCGTTCATGGCGAGCCAGTGGACTGGATGGAATTTGAGGCGGCGCTGAGCGCACTCACGAGCGCCAATTGAGGATCTGCAGCGCTATGGTCTGACATATTTTCGTAATTGAATGGCGGACACGTCCGCTGCGTATACAGCGCTGTCTGTCGCGTCCGAGGCGACACCCGACGCACCGGAGATTCGCGTGTCGTCCGCCTTGTCTAGGTCTGGGTCGGGAATGAAATACATGACCTCGCCGGTTATTGCACTTCCGATGTATATGCCCCGCTGAAAGCCTGGGTTTACCCTGGCGTTCGAGTGTGAGTCCGTCGTATACAGCATGTCCGTTTCCCTATTGATGGAGATTCCGCTCGGGCGGCCGAACTGTGTCCATGAGTCGAGGAAATTCCCGTCCCCGTCAAAGATCTGGACTCGATTGTTCGATCGGTCGGCAACGAACACTCGTCCTCGAGAGTCGACGGCGATATCGTGAGGGGTGTCGAAATTCCCGGGCTCGGCTCCCGTCGTTCCCCAGGCCGTGATAAACCTGCCTTCTCTGGAATACTTTACCACTCGATTGTTTGGACCCTCCCCGTCGCTGACGAAAATGTCGCCGTTGGGACCGACGGCGACTCCGCTCGGTCGATTGAACGTGTCAGGACTTTCCCCAACGACGCCAGGGGTGCCGAGGGTCATCAAGACCTCGCCGGTCGGACTGAGCTTGATGACGGTGGCGCCCATTTCATCGGGGACAACGGCCACATCGCCCACCCATACGTTTCCCTCTTCGTCCACGTCGAACCCGTGAGGCCTTCCGAACATGCCGGTACCCATGCTCGCGATGAGCTCGCCCGAGGAACTGAACTTCAAGACTGGCGGATGCGCGGCCCACGGTCCCAGGCAATCGGCCTGTATGCCGTCGGAGTGGCCTGGAGAGACTCTCGGATCTCCAAGCACGGCCTTAAAGCATCGGTGGAGCACCCAGACATTGCCCTCAGTATCGACCTTTACCCGAATCAGTTCCCCCCACTCTCCGTTGTTCATGTCGGCTGGGGGCCTCGGTGCCTCAACCCGCCTATAGGGGTTGGATTGGGCGGCGGCCGGGGCTACGACCGCCGGGACGGTCATGATGACCGTGATCGTGAAGCTGGCTTTGATTACAGTCCACATGGTGCGCTCCCCTGCTTACTGGTGGTACCTCCCAGACATGGAAACCATCTTACGCATCGGGCCATAGGAAATCGCGCCTGCAAGGAGCTACTTACGGCCTAACATATTTTCGCAACTGTATCGGTGCCACGTCCGCCGCATACACGACCCTATCAGTGGCGTCCGCCGCGATACCCGATGCTCCGGTAATCCGGGTCCACTCCATGTCCTCCAGGTCGGGATCTGGAATGAAATACGCAACTTCTCCGGTCACGGCGCTCCCGATATAGATGCCCCTCTTCACACCCGGGTCACTTCTGGAGTTCGAAGTTGAGTCGGTTACGTAGAGCATGTCGGTCGTCCTGTTGATGGAGATCCCGCTCGGGCGGCCAAACTGCGTCCACTCGTCGAGGAAATTCCCGTCCTCGTCAAAGATCTGGACTCGACTATTTCCGCGGTCGCCGACGAACACTCGCCCCTGAGAATCAATGGCAATGGTGTGGGGCTGGTTGAAGTTGCCAGGCTCCGATCCCGTGCTTCCCCACGACCCGACAAAATCACCTTTGCTCGAAAACTTGACGACACGATTGTTCTGGCCGTGGCCGTCGGTCACGAATATCTCTCCGTTCGGAGCGACAGCGACATCGGTGGGACGATTGAATGTGTCGACACCATCTCCGGCAATACCCACCCTGCCAAGCGTCAACAACAGCTCACCGCTCGAACTAAACTTGTAGACCGCATGGCCCACTCCGGGCTCCGACGAGTCGTCCACCGCCCACACGTTTCCCTCGTGGTCCACTGCGAGGCCGTGAGGCCTGCCGAGCAACCCCTCGCCAAAGCTCGTCAGGAATTCGCCCGAAGGAGAAAACTTCATGATCGGCGGGTGAACGGCCCACGGTCCTAGGCAGTTGGCGCTCTGGCCGTCGGAGTGGCCGGGGATCACACGAGGATGTCCAAGCACCGCCTTAAAGCATCGATGCAGCACCCAGACATTGCCTTGTGTATCGACGTCGACCCCAATCAACTCTCCCCATCTTCCACCATTCATGTCGGCCGGGGGCGACTGTCCCTCGACCTGGCGATAAGGGTTGGATTGGGCGGCGGCCGGAGGAACGAATGCCGTGATGGCGGCGATCGCTGTCAGCAAGAATCCCGCTCGAATTGCATATGACATGATACGGCCTCTATCGCACGGGGAACGGGAACCTCCACCCTCTGGGTCAGTCCGTACCTAGCTGCTGCTTCCCAGTCAACGTGGCAAGTCCGCATCGGGCTTCGGCACGAACTGACGAGCCCTGGCAGTAGGCGCCACAGACCCAGAAGCTCGCTTTCCGGGCTGGACCTTGAACATCCGATTCAGGTCGCGTCTAGCACCCATAACGACCCAACGTGATGCTCATTCTGCTGCCTGCGCTGGTCGGACACAAGCCACGAGGACCTGCGCGTCGACTCCAAGCCTGTGACAATCGGCTGTCCTCGTGCGCGACGGTGGCAGCTCTGAGGCAGCTGACGCGTCTCGTTCTCGTCCGTGCGGAGGAGAATGCGGTTCTCAGCAGTCATTGCTCTTGCGTCATGCCTATTGGTCCACGGACTATAGGCATCAAGACGTCAGCCACAGCCAAGTGAGACGACCTAGCCAACCCCGGTACGAGGCTGACCCTGATGAGGACGTGAAGTTCTTTCTGGGAGTCAAACCTTCGAGGCAAGAATGTGGATCGACGGGATTCCCCACTGGTTGCTGGCTCTCTACGCAGTATCTGTGACGGCAGCCACCTACTCTCGTTCTCATGCAGAGAGCGGTTTTGAACGTGTGTCGCGAGAACGAGCTGTCGGACTCTTGTCGAATCCTGATGATGCCTGGATGGTACAGGGCCGCATGGGTAGCGACGGGAGCTAAACGGGGAAGCATCACTCTCATGTTCCTCGAAGGAGGCTGGCTGCTTGGGCTTGGTACCGCCCTTCTCCCGGTTGTCGTGACGAGCTTCGTCCCGGTGCCGTTCGGTCACTTTCCTCCTATTCTGACCCGGCACCTCGAGACCCAAGCCCGCGACGGATTCGAGGAAGCGTGACTGATCCTCGCCCGGGGCGAGGTGGCGACAGAGGTCCTGGAAGGACTGTAAGTCCTCTCCGAACGGTTCGGCACGTTCCTAGAGGTGCAGAACGGTTCAACGGAGTGGGCGTTGGTCCAGCCGGGGGCAGCCGACGGGGGGGGGCAGCCATAGGGATGCTCAAGATCGAAGCCGGAACCGGCACCGAGCGCCTCGCCCGGTTCGTGGTGCGTTTGGACGTGGACGAGGTGCCTGACGGGGTCCGTGAGTCGGTCAAGCTGCGGGTCCTCGACATCTTGGGAATCTGCGTCGCCGCTACGAACGTTCATGGCACACGCGCGGTGGAGGATGTCGCGGCGTCGTGGGGCGGACCCGGAGAGGCTCGGGTCATCGGTGGAGACCTGCGGCTTCCTTGGGCCGCAGCCGCGCTGGTCAACGGGACTCGTGCCCATAGCCTGGACTTCGATGACACGCACCACGCGGCCCGGGTTCATCCCAGCGCCGTCGTTGTGCCAACCGCCATGGCGGCGGGCGAGGCCCTTGCGAGCTCCGGACGCGACGTCCTAGCCGCCGTCCTAGGCGGTGTGGAGGTCATGGTCCGAGTCGGCTTGGCGGCGCCAGGGAGGTTTCACGAGCGGGGATTCCATGCCACATCGGTCTGCGGTGTGGTGGGGGCTGCGGCCGCGGCGAGCCGGCTTCTGGGCAGCGATCCTGCCACGGTCGCCAAGGCTCTAGCGATCTCGGCCTCCACCGCTTCGGGGCTGCGAGAGGCCTACCTGGGCGAGGAGGCGACCGACACCAAAGCGCTGCACGCGGGCTGGGCCGCTCACGCCGGGGTCGTGTCCGCGCAGCTTGCGGCCGCGGGGGTCGACGGCCCCCGCACGGCCTTGGAGGGGAGGTTCGGCTTCTACCGCGCCTACGTGTCCCCCGACGAGTGGAACCTCGGGGCTCTGGATGCGGGCCTGGGCACCACGTGGCATACGCCCGAAGTGGTCTTCAAGCTCTATCCCTGTGGTTCCCTCGTCCATGCCAGCATCGACGCGGCTCTGTCGCTGAGGCGGGAGCACGGAATCCGTCCGGACGAGATCGAAGAGGTCGCCGTCATCGTCCCACCCGGAACGGTGTCCACCGTATGCGAGCCCCTGGAGCAGAAACTCCGTCCCGGAACCGGGTACCAGGCCAAATTCAGTGCCCAGTACTCGGTGGCGGCCGCCCTCCTTGGGGGTGAGGTGACGGAGGCAAGCTTTGGTGAGGAGACGATCCGGGAGCCCGCCCTCCGCGATCTCCTCTCCAGGGTAACCTACCGGACGGACCCCTCTCTCCCCTTTCCGGAGAAATACCCTGGAGGGGTGATGATCCGCACCCGGGACGGGCGAACCTTGGAGACGATCGTCCCCAATAGTCCGGGCAGCGTCGACCGGCCGGTGGAGAGCCGGGACCTCCAGGAGAAGTTCCTCGGGAACGTGGAGGGGCGGATCCCCCGGCGCCTCGCTCGGGAAGTGCTGGCGAGGGTTCTTGCCCTCGAGGAGGAAGAGACGGTCGGGCCGATCTTGGCTCTCCTCGCGACTGGAGACGCCAACCGGTGAGATCTCCTTTCCCCGGGTGCCGGCGTTGGCGGCGAGCCTTGGCCGCAGCAGTGGCACTGGCGGCGGCGTGCGAAGGAACCGTGGATCGTCGTGGGGACCCGGACGCTCCGTGGCCCCCCCCGAATCTCACGCTGATCGTACATTCGAGTGCCGGGGCCGGAGGGGATCTGGTGGCCAGGGAGTTGGGGCGGACCCTGGAGGGGATGTACGAGACCACCGTCACCGTGGAGAACCGTGTCGGGGGCTCGGGGGCCGTGGCGACCGCCTACCTAGTGACGCGGGCGCCCCAGGACGGCTCGGTGCTGCAGGTGGTGACACCGACCCAGCTCATCACGCCCATGTACGCGCCCGGAATCCCCACCTATCGGGAAGTGACGCCGGTCATCCGCCTCCTGATCGATCCCACGACGGTGTACGTTCGGGGAGAGAGCCCCTATGGGACGATGGAAGAGCTGCTTGCCGCGGCCCGAAGCTCTCCGAGGGCACTCACGTGGGGCTTCGGCAGCGCGGGGTCGATCGATCAGCTCATCGTGGAGGAGATCGAGGCCGAGGCCGGGGTCGAGGTTCGGTCCGTGCCCCACGAGGGTGGTGGGGACGCCATGATCACCGTCCTCGGGGGGCACGTGGACGCGGGACTCGGGGAGCCGGGGCAGCTCGGGAGCCAGCTCCGGAGCGGGAACCTGCGGCTCCTGACGATCCTCGGTGGAGACCGGCACCCGGACTTCCCCGACGTGCCGGCCTTCAACGAGCTCGGCTATTCCGTGGAGAACCAGAAGTTCAGGGGAGTTTGGGGGCCACCAGGCCTCTCGTCCACCCGTGTTCGGGAGATTACAGACGTCCTGGCCCGGGCGCTCGAGACCGAGCCGTTTCGCACCTACTACGTTCGAGGCGGAATGCGGCCCGCGATCCTTGTGGGGGACGAGTTTGGCGCCTTTCTGGATGCCCAGGACGAGCGCCTCAGGAGATACATTGCCAACCGCTGAGGGCGGGGCGGGGGGTGGGGAACGGCGCAGCCGGAGCGACCGTACCCGCGATCTGATCCCCGCGGCGGTCCTCCTCCTCGTGGGCGTGACGACGGTTCGGCTGGCTGCCGGGGTCTCGGCCGTCC
This sequence comes from Longimicrobiales bacterium, assembly GCA_965218255.1. Taxonomy (GTDB): domain Bacteria; phylum Gemmatimonadota; class Gemmatimonadetes; order Longimicrobiales; family Gaopeijiaceae; genus JAAXGI01. The sequence goes on from CBDCKJ010000002.1 coordinate 989,805, forward strand.
GTACGACCGACCCCCTGGGAGCCGATTTCCTGCCCCGAATCCTGGGCATCGCCCTGATCGCCCTTAGCGTCGTCCTCTTAGTCGCAGATCTCTTGGGCGCATACGCGCGAGGCGCCGAAGCCAAGGTCTCGGCAGACGACGGAAGGGGCTCGATGGGCTCGGCGCCCCCGCCGCCCCTGACGCCCGAGAACGCGCGGCGTGTCGTCCTCTTTCTCGCCACCATGGTCGTGTATGCTGTGCTCATGGTGGTAGCCGGCTACCTCCCGGCGTCCCTCCTCTCCTTCGCCGCCATGATCTGGATCGGCGGGGAGCGGAGCCCGGGGCGGATCGCCCTGGGCTCCCTCGTGATCACCGCGTCCCTCTACCTGCTCTTCGCAGTGATCTTCGACATCCTGGTCCCCACCGGCATGATCTAGGGCTGAACCGTGGGTACCTTCACCGCGATCCGAACGGCCGAGAAGACCCGTGTTTGACCCGGCCGCCTTCGCCGAGGCGCTGAGCACCGTGTTCTCGGTCTATTACCTCTTCTTCATCTTCCTGGGTGTCCTGATCGGGATCGTCGCTGGCATCCTTCCCGGGATCAACGGGGCGATCGGGATCAGCCTGATCCTACCGTTCACCTTCGGCCTGCCACCCGCTACGGCCCTCCTCATGATGCTGGGTCTCTGGGGAGGACAGAACTTCGGAGGGGGCGTGACGTCGATCCTGGTGCACACGCCGGGAGCCGCGTCGGGGGCCGCCACGATCTTCGACGGTTATCCCCTGAGCCAGAGGGGCGAGACGGGAAAGGCCCTGGGCATTGTCTGCATCGCGTCGTCGGCCGGGTGGCTGGTCAGCGCGATCCTCCTGTCCGTGATTGCCGTTCCCCTAGCCAGCATCGCGCTGCGTTTCGGACCTCCGGAGTACTTCGCCGTCGGCGTCTTCGGGCTGAGCATGGTCGCAAGCATCTCGGCGAAGAACGTGCTCAAAGGGGTGATCTCCACGATTCTGGGCCTCTTGATCGTGGTGATCGGGACCGATCCGTTCTCCGGGCTTCCCCGGTTCACGTTCGCCCGCTACGAGCTGCTCGACGGGATCAGTTTCCTCATCGTCATGATCGGCGTCTTCGCCTTGGCCGAGGCCCTGGTCCAGGTGCAGACGGCGGCCCGGGACAAGGGGGGACAGCGACGCTTCTCTGCCGAGTTGCCGGCCTGGGCCGAGATTCGTCGACTGATTCCTACGATCGCACGCTCAAGCGTGTTGGGAACGCTGATCGGGACGGCCCCCGGTGCGGGGGGCTCGATCGCGGCGTTCATCGCCTACAGCGAGGCGAAGCGCTTCTCCACGAAAAAGGAGGAGTTCGGCAACGGATCGCACGAAGGCCTCGCGGCGCCCGAGGCGGCCAACAACGCTACGGAAGGGGGTGCCATGATTCCTCTCCTGACCCTAGGGGTGCCCGGATCGGGGGCGGCCGCCGTCATCCTCGCCGCGATGATCGTATTCGGCATCACACCCGGCCCGCAGATCTTCGAGGAGGAGCCCGTCCTGATCTTCAGCCTCTTCATCGGCATGGCCGTGGCCGCCCTCGCACTCCTTGTCCTAGGGCTTTCCCTGACCCGGTGGCTGGTGTACGTGATGAAGATCCCAAAAGCCTTCCTCGTGACCGGGGTCACCGGAATCGCATTCATGGCCGCCCTCACGATCACTGGGCTCATGTTCGACGTGTACCTGCTCATCTTCTTCGGGGCGATGGGCTACCTCATGCGCCGCTACGGATTCCCCGAGGCTCCGCTGATCCTGGCCATGGTTCTGGGCTTCATGATCGAGACATCTCTGCGCCGGTCGATGATCCTGTCCGACGGGGACTGGAGCATCTTCTTCACTCGACCGATCAGCGCGGCGATCCTGCTGATCTCGTTCGCATCCGTGGGATATCCGATATGGAAGGCGGTGGCGTCCCGTGTGCGACGAGCGTGACGGCGTCGGCTTCCCGCGCGGAACCGCCGGGGGGGGCTCGGCGCAGGCCTCGGCTCCCGATTGGGGGTGTCCGGGGCTTTGCTTGGCCTCGCTGCGCTCCTCGCCGTGGCTACCGAGGGCGCGGGGCATCACGTTGCGCTCCTGCTTCTGCTGGGTGCCGCCTTCACACTCTGGCTATCGGACGACATACTCCGAGGGCCCACGGCGATCGCGCTCCTAGTCGCCGCCGACGTCCTGGGACTCACTGGGGACGAATCCGCGTTCGCCGGTTTCGGACAGGACTCCTTCTTCTTCATCACTGGTGTGCTCACCGTCGCTTCGGCGCTTCGGGAGACCGGAACCGCGACGCGCGTAAGCGAGCGCTTTCTGCGTCGTTGGGCGCCCGTCACCTCGCTCGACCTCCTGTGGCGCGTGCCTCTGCTTCTATTCGCCTCCGCCGCGGTCATCTCCTCGGCCACGGCGCGAGTGGGCCTGCTGGCGCCGGTGTTCCGCTCCCTACTCGACGGTCGACGCGGACGGGACGGTCTGGAAACCTACCTTACGGCGTTCATGGGCCATGCCTCGCCCGTCGCATCCAGGGCGTTCCTGTCGGGCGGCCCGGGTGTGATCGTGGCCGCTGACCTCATGGCACGTCAGGGCTACCGACTTGGATGGCTCGAATGGACCGTCTGGATGGGGGTTCCGGTCATCGCGGTGATCACCCTCTCCGCCCTGTTGCACTGGCTCTGGCTCAGGCCCGACACCATCGAGGTGGAGGCGCGGGGGAGGGCCCGCCGCTGGATCCGAAGGACGGGGCGAAATTGGCCGTGGTGGCCGGTATGGTGTGCGCGTGGGTTCTGGGACCGGTGGTCGGCGTCTCTCCAGCTGCCGCGGCCGTACTGGGGGCCTTGGTGGCCGGAACGATTCGCGGCGCCGCGGTCTTCCGCGCGGTGGACTGGGATCTGGTCGTCTTCAGTGCGGGCACGCTCTCGTTCGGTTACGTCCTGCTGAATGCGGGAACGGCCGGGTGGCTGGGCTCCTCCCTCTTCCCCCTCCTCGACCGGATGGGCGGGTCCGGCCTCCTGCCCCTCGGCGCGTTCGGCGTGTTCGTGCTCCTTCGCCTCTTTATGAGCAGCGGCGTGTCGTACTCGGCCGTCGTGTTCTCTATCCTGCTCAGCATGGAGCCCCTGAAGGGGCTGGAGCCCTTGCCCCTGGCCCTCGTCGGGCTCCTTGGCCGGGGCGATCGCGCTGCTCCCGGTGCAGTCCATACCCGCGATGATCAGCTACGCGTCGGGGCGCTATGGCATGCGCCGGGCACTCTTCAGCGCCGTCCTGGTTCTTCTGTGCGCGGCCGTCGTGGTCCAGCTTCTGGCCGTGCCCTACTGGAGCTGGCTCGCGAGCAACTTGGGATGAGGAGGGGACGTGGATCTCGGGCTTGAGGGTGTCCGCGTGCTCGTCGCGGGAGGGTCGAGCGGGATCGGCCTGGCGACGGCGTCGCTCCTGGTCGGAGAGGGGGCCCAAGTCGTGGTGGTCGCACGGAACAGTACCCGGCTGGCCGACGCGGTGTCAGAGCTCGCGGAAAAGACCCGGCCCGGTGCCGTCCGGGGATGGGCGGGCGACGTCACCACCGAGGAGGGTGCCCGAGGCGCGGTGAGCGCGGTGGCGTCGGCGTGGCAGGGGCTCGACATCCTGGTGAATGCCGTGGGTCGCGGACACCGGGCGCTTCTGGACGAGGCCGATGCGCAAATGGGAGGAGAACTGGCGCGTCAACGTGCTGTCCTCCGTGCTCCTGGTGAAGGAGGCCGTAGTCCCCATGGTCGGGAGTGGCGCGGGGCGGATCATCTTCCTCGGTGCCGCGTCCGGACGTCAGCCCACCGAGGGCCAGCTGGTTTCCAACGTGCACAAGGCGGGGGTGGATGCTCTCGGCGCCACGCTGGCCAAAGAGCTGGCGCCCTGGGGCATTCTCGTTAATGTGGTCTGTCCGGGGCGCATCCTCTCGCACCGTCGATACGCGCGGGCCGAGGGGGATGCCGCGAAGGAGAAGGTGGAGGTCAATGAGATCCTTTCCCGGACCACCGACACGGTGCCCCTCAGACGCCTGGGCACGCCCGAGGAGGTGGCAGGGCTCATCGTGTTCCTCTGCTCGTCCCGGGCCAGCTACATCACGGGCCAGTCGATCTGCGTCGACGGCGGGCTCGTGCGGTCGGTTCACTAGGTCCCCGGCAGCGCAAGGCGGCAGGGCCGGTGGTTCGGGGGAGGAGCGTTTCCTTCCCGAACCCTAAGTACCCACCTATCAACGGGAGATGTCTGATGTCTCACTTCGTCCCAGGTGCCCTGCGCGCCCTCGTATTCGTGGTCGTCGTCACCGTCGGCCAGTCGTGCGATTCCGCCTCGCCGGATGAGGCCGCGGGCCCGCCCCCGCCCCAGTACGTGAGCTTCGGGGGGAACACTCAGGCCTCTCTCTGGCTCCCGGACCCGGCCCGCTACCCGGACGCGAGCACCGCCGTTCTTATCGCTCACGGGCGGAGCAACACCATGAACCACGACGGACTTTCCGAGCTTCGGGATCGGGGGTTCATCACCCTCGGTATGGTGACCCACGCCGTGAACAACGAATGCGCCATGCAGTTCTCCGCCCGCATGCCTCGGGACATCCGGGCGGGCGTCGAGTACCTCTACGATATCGTGGGCGTGGAGACGCTGGTGCTCTTGGGCCACAGCAGCGGAGGGAACACGCTCTCGCTATACCAGGCGATCGCCGAGATGGGCCTAGAGGTTTGTCGGGGCCCGGGGAAGATCTACGAGTGTCCGGAGGATGATCGGCTCGTTGGCCCGCGGGCGGACGCGTTTATCTTCATGGATTCCAATGTCGGGTTCGCGAATAACCTGTTGCGCCGTTTGAATCCCGCGGTGATCGATGAGGCTGATCCGACCCGCCTCGATCCCGCCCTCAACCCGTTCCTGGAGGTCAACGGGTACGATCCCGACGGATGCTCCTCCTACTCTCAGGAGTTTCAGGACCGCTATTTTCGGGCCCAGGCGGCCCGGAGTCAGCGCCTCACGGAGAGGGCCCTGGCCATTCATGAGCGGATGCGGGCGGGCAACCACGTGCCGACGGACAACGACCTCTTCGCAGGGTACCGCATCAATGCGCGGCTCTACGATATGGACAACACGATCCATGGCGAGACCAAGGAGCCGCGCAAGCTCCTGAGAGACGATCGGGAGATCGTCACCGAGGTCGTGCGGACGGTGCGTCCGTGTGGTGAGCCCCTCGGTTACAGCACCCGAGAAGTCGACGCGACGCTCGCCCGGACCCGGGACATGACCGTCCGGACGCTCCTGGACCTCTGGTCGGTCCGTGCGACCCACGCAATGGACGAGATCGACTACTGCTCGAGCAATGCTTCCACCCTCTGCATGGTACAACACATCTCCGTGCCGTCCCTCTTCGCGACCGCCCAGGGCAACCCGTACATGGTGGACAACGAACAGATGTTCGAGCTCTCCGGGGCGGTGCAGAAGGACTACGTAGTGATCGAGGGGGCGACCCACGGCCTGTCCAACTGTGACGCCTGCGACGGGGCGCCCTACCACAACGTCAGGGCGAACTTCTACGATTACTTGGCCGCATGGATCAATTCCGGCTTCGAGCCGGTCACGGCCTTACCCTAGAATCGGGCTCGACCACGTGGGGTTGGGCACCCCACGGCCACACATCGCAGAACGACGAATGTTCAGATCGGAGAGACTTGGGAATGGAGCACCGCGATGTCACCGGTTCCTTGGCCCGCTGGAGCGCCGACTTGGAGCCCGACGAGATTCCCGATTCGGTACGCTGGGAAGGGGTGCGCACCTTCGTCAACTGGCTCGGGTGCGCTGTGGGCGGCGCGGAGGAGGAGGCGGTGAAGCGGGCCCTGGCCGCTCTTCGGCCCTTCTCGGGGCCGGAGACTGCGACCGTTCTGGGCCGCGACGAGCGCCTCGACCCTCTCCACGCCGCCCTAGTGAACGGGATCTCGTCCCACGTCCTGGACTACGACGATACCCACTTGGACACGATTATCCATCCCGCGGGGCCGGTGGCTTCGGCGGCCCTGGCGGTGGGCGAGCCGAGGGGCGTGACGGGAAGGGACCTCTTAGCCGCTCTGGTCGTGGGGATGGAGGCGGAGTGCCGGATCGGCAAAGCCGTCTATCCGGACCACTACGACCGGGGCTGGCATATCACGGGTACTGCCGGGGTGTTTGGCGGGGCCGTAGCCGTCGGCCGGCTCCTGGGTCTAGATGAGGGACGCATGCGCTGGGCGATCGGCCTCGCCGCCACGCAGCCCGTGGGTCTGCGGGAGATGTTCGGCACCATGACCAAGAGCTTCCATCCCGGCCGGGCGGCCCAGAACGGCGCCACCGCGGCCCTGCTGGCCGAGGCAGGCTACGACGCGTCCCAGCGGGCGATCGAGGCGCCCCGGGGCTTCGCCCGTGTGCTCTCCGCGAAGCAGCACTACGACGAGATCACCCGGGAGCTGGGAGAGCGCTGGGAAGCGGCCCGGAACAGTTACAAGCCCTTCGCCTGCGGGATCGTGATCCATCCAACGATCGACGCCTGCCTCCGGATCCGGGAGGAGCTGGGACGATCCGTGGAGGAGATCCGGGAAGTCCGGGTGCGGGCGAACCCGCTGGTCCTGGAGCTCACCGGCAAGGAGACTCCCCGGACCGGGCTGGAGGGCAAGTTCAGCGTCTATCACGCCGCCGCCATCGCCCTCCTGCGGGGCGACGGCTCGCCCACGGCGTTCACCGACGAGGCTGTGGCGGATCCCCAGGTCGCGGCGCTCCGGGAGCGGGTTCGGGTGGAGACTGACCCGGCGGTCCACGAGGCGGCGGCGGTGGTGGTGGTGAAGGGGGCCCACGGCCGGGAGGTGCACCGGGAGATCGAGCGCGCCGTGGGCAGCCGGGAACGGCCCCTCACTGACGACGATCTGAGCGCCAAATTCACGGGGCAGGTGGCGCCTGTGCTGGGCGATGACCGCTGCGCGCGCCTGCTGGACGTGGCGTGGCGTCTTCCGGAGCTGGCGGACGCGGGCCAGATCTGCCGGACTGCGCGTCCCGACTGAGGCCCCGGGGGACCCGGGGCCGGGATCGCGGATCATTTTCGACCCTTGGCGGCGGGGTTCCTTGGCCCGCCCATCATCTCGACGTAGGGTGGTACGACTGGGCCGCGCGGGAGAGACGCATGAAACGTTTACGATCGTCGTGGATGCTCGCCCCGCCCCATGTAACTTGAACGCACTAGCCGGTCACCCGCCGATCGGCGCACATTCAGGTGCGGGAGCGGGAAGAGGACGCACGTGTTACTGGTGCCCTTGAGCCCGTTATGAAACTGTCCCAGGCCAACGGCTTCGAACCCCGCCCTGTATCCGGTTCATCCGAGGACGCACAGTTATGTTGAATTCAACATAACTGTGCATATGGTGTGCCAAGCATGCCCTGTGTCTGGAGTGAGAGTCTCTAACGGACGGAGGTAGCACCGAACCGTATAGCCGAGGGCAAGGGTGCCCGCCGCGAGGCGGGATCTGAAGGAAGCCGGAGGCGAAACGCGGCCCCGACGAACAGGAATCGGATACAAGGCCAACGACCGTGGGGTGAGCCGGCCATATACGGTAACGCCCGAAAGCTACCCGGACGCGGTTGGGGTAAATCCGGCGGGGACTGCGGGAAAGAGACGGGGCTTACCCTGGGAGGCCTCTGGGCCTGTCCGGTTGATCCGGTCTACAGCGTCAGCGATGGTGGTGGACGGGCACGGAGGAGTCAGCAGACGCCATAGTGTGTGCTGGGCAGCGTTCAGGTCAGGCGGGTTGGAGTCCCGCTGGCGCTCGGGTAAGGGGCGCCATATCCGAAGGTGGGGGTAACGCCTCACCGGCCGGGGTGAGCCGATAAGCGAGACCCTAAACGGGCACGCAGCCGGAAACGGCGGATACAGCCAAGGGAGGAGCTAAGTCGGGATCACCGTCGAGAGACAACCGGAGGGCAGGGTGTCCACCGCGAGGTGGAATCTGAAGGGCTTGAGGAGAAGTACCGGGCCGTAATCGAGGGGGCTACCCCATGATGAATCGGTCGGCCAAAGACGGGGCAAGGTCGAGCCGGCACTATGGCGGCGAAGGCGTTCTTACCCACCCGTCGTACCAAGGTGTGTGCGAGCGGCACGGTACGGAAGATCTGGACGTGACCCCAGGAGGGCTCGTCGTGTTCCCGGGTGGCGCCGGGATAACGGACCCTATAAGTCGAGAGGCGAAGTGGGAACGGATGCGCGGCGAGCAATCGGACAACCGAATAGTACTTCAAGCCCGGTGAAAGCCGGATGACCGCGCGAGCGGCGGCCGAGTGGGCCGGGGAAGTCGGTTGGCAGAGGTGAGTTGGGGAGAGAACGGGGATGAGTGAGTAAAGACTGCGATGCGGATAGTTCCCTATGTGAAAGACCCGGACATCGTAGACGGAGGATACTCGTTGACAGGATCAACCCGGCAGGGGAAACGGAAGGTCCATTCACTGGCGCACGAGCGGGTCGCCTCCGCTTGCCGGTTCCTTCCGTGGACTCTCATAGCGACACCTCTGTGAAAGCGGCTTACGGGAAAACCGTACGAGCCGTTTGGGCGGCGGACGGAGGCCAGCCCTGCGGGGCGCCTCCTCCGACCCGACACCGGGCCGGGACGTGCCGGGAAGGGCTGAACTTCTTGGTGCAGGGAGACAGACCGGATGACTCGGTGGTCGCGGAGCCGCGGGAAGGCATGACGGACCAGCTCTGGCTGGCGTGGTGCGCCCCTTGGGAGGCGGAGAGGCCGGAAGCCGATCTGCGCCCACAGGGGAGCGGCAAGCGTCGTCGGCGTCGGAGGGGAATCGAGCCCCGGTGACGGACACCCTGATGGAGAGGATATGTGAGCCGAAGAACCTGAACCGGGCCTACAGGCGAGTGAAGGCGAACCGGGGCAGTCCGGGCGTCGATGGGATGACGGTCGGCGAACTGAGAGCCTGGCTCGCGGCCCACAGGGAGGAGTTCATCGCGAGCTTGCTGGACGGGAGCTACCGACCACGGGAGGTACGGGGGGTTGAGCCCGGATCCTGCATCCGAATATAGGAAAGCACCGCCCAAGGCCTTAAGTTTCAAGGAGTTCCCGCTAAGAACGCCTCGAAACGGAGGGCACCCAGACGGTGCGACACCATCATACCGGGAGCAGGCCTCATATACAAGGCGCCAGCCGGCCGCTGCGCGTCCGTCACAGCGCGCGGAACCTCACCGACGGCGCCGGTCTCGTGCTCGTGCGCAAGCTCTTCGACCGGTTCGGCCTGGCTGGCTGGATCGACGGGCGGGCAGCGAAGGAGAAGGGGTTCTTCCGCCCGGGGCTGATGACGGAGGTGTGGATCACGCTGCTGCTCTACGGTGGTGGGGTGATCGACGACCTCCCCCTGCTCGACCGCCGCGGCGTGCGCCGGATCTTCGGCTGGGTCCGCGTCCCGGACCCCACGACCTTCGGGCGCTGGCTGAGGCGGGCCAGCGGGCGCATGGTCCCGCTCCTCGACGAACTCCTCTGGAGGATGGTCCGGCAGCGCTGGGCGCTACGGGCCGGTGGGGTCCCGAAGAAGCTGACCCTGATGCTGGACTCGACCGTCGTGGTGCGGTACGGGCAGAAGCAGGCCGGGGCTGAGAAGGGCTACAACCCGAAGAAGCGGGGCCGTCGCTCCCATCATCCGATCGTCGCCTTCGTCAAGGAGACCGGGGACTGCCTGGGGGTGCGCTGGCGGGCGGGCAATGCCCACACGGCCGAGGGAGCCACGCAGTGGCTGGAAGAGCTGGTGGGGCGGTTGAAGGGCGCCGGCGTCCGTGAGATCACGGTGCGCCTCGACAAGGGTTTCATCAGCAAGGAGATGGTCGAGACACTCCAGGAGCTGGACGTCTTCTTCCTCCTCAAGGTGCCCCGCTACCCTTGGCTGGAAGGGTTGCGCAACCGGTGGCACCACTCGAAGAAGGGCGAAGAGATCTTCCCGGAGGGGGAGGAGCTATGGAGCGCGACAGGCTCGCTCTGGGGTGCGCGTCTCCTCACGACCCAGACCAGGAAGCCTCTCAGGACCGAGGAGGGCACACTCGATCTCGACACCTATGAGGTCGGGCTCCAGGCGGACGTACTGACGAATATCCCGGGCATCCACGCTCTGACCGCCTGGCGCCTGTACAATGCCGGTGCCGTGGTCGAGCACCGGATCGAAGAGCTCGGCCAGCTCTCGGCCGGCAAGACCGCGGTCGACCACCTCGGGGGCAACGCCCTCCTCTGGGGCCTCTCGGCCGTCACCTACCAGACCCTTCATACACTGCGCCGGCACTTCCTCACCGGCTCCTGGCGTACGGCACAGCCCAAGCGGGTCCGGCTCTGGGTGATCCGGCTCCCCGCCAAGCTGACCACCCACGCACGCAAGACCTATCTGCAGTTGCTGCGCGACGAGCCCGTCCGTCTGCGTACTCTCGCGGCCCTGCGGGGACTCAACCACAACATCCCGCCCCCAGTGCCCGCCTGAGGCCGTTCGCCGCACCCAAGGCTATCCGGGTCGCATGCCAAATCGTGGGACCCGTGTCTCCAACGGTCTCCCGGCGCGCCAATGTTCGGCTTCTCTTCGCCCCACTGCCGTAGGGCCACAACCCTCATCGCCCACTACCCCCTGCTCCCACCGCCCTCCTCCACCCGACCGGCGTCAATCACCGGCAACAACCGCCTGAAACAGCCCCTTCCGCTGGATCTGGGTTGAGATCCCGAAGCCAGGTGGTGGGGTGCGGCAGCTGGGCATCCCGACGGTAGTGGACCGGCTGGTGCAGCAGGCGATTCTCCAAGTACTGGACCCATTGTTGGATCCGACCTTTTCGGAGTCGAGCTACGGCTTCCGGCCCGGACGCAGCGCCCACCAGGCGTTGCTGAAGGCGTCGGAGTATGTGGCCGAAGGGCACACCATTGTCGTGGACATGGATCTGGAGAAGTTTTTCGACCGGGTCAACCACGACGTGCTGATGGGACGTCTGGCCCGAAGGATCGACGACAAGCGACTGCTGAGGATCGTTCGCCGGTTTCTGGAGGTGGGGATCATGAGGCAGGGCGTGGCGGTGAAGCGATCCGAGGGGACTCCACAGGGCGGGCCGCTGTCTCCCTTGCTTGCGAACCTCTTGCTGGACGAGGTGGACAAGGAGCTGGAGCGGCGGGGCCATCGGTTCTGCCGGTACGCCGACGACCTGAACGTGTACGTGCGCTCAGAGGCAGCCGGGCACCGGGTGATGGCTTCGCTCACGCGCTTCGTCGAGAAGCGGCTCCGGTTGCGCGTGAACCGGACGAAGAGCGCGGTAGCCCATGTGCGGGAACGCAAGTTTCTTGGCTACCGACTGCTTGCGGGCGGGAGGCTCACGATTGCACCGCAGAGCCTGACACGTGCCAGGGACAGGATCCGGGAGATTACACGCCGCAACCGGGGTATTAGGTGGGAGCGGATGATCTCGGAGTTGAACCGGTTCCTGCGCGGGTGGGTGACGTACTTCCGCTATGCCAGCGCGAAGGCGCACCTCGAGCGCATGGACAAGTCGATCCGGCGGAAGCTGCGCTGTGTGCGGCTGAAGCAACGGAAACGGGGCCGGTCTGTGACCGCGTTTCTCGTCAGCCTGGGGGTTCCGCGTTGGCGGGCCCGCAAGCTGGGCGGGAGTAGTCGAGGCTGGTGGCGATTGGCCGGGAGCCCATCGGCGAACGAAGCCATGAGCAACCAGTGGTTCAGAAAGCAGGGGCTTGTGAGTCTCTCCGGATGGTATCTGGAGCTACAACACTGAGGAGAACCGCCGGATACGGATCCGTATGTCCGGTGGTGTGGGGGGACGGGGGGCGCGAGTCCCCCTCCTACCCGATGTGTGCCAGGCATGCCCTGTGTCTGGAGTGAGAGTCTCTAACGGGCGGAGGTAGCACCGAACCGTATAGCCGAGGGCAAGGGTGTCCGTCGCGAGGCGGGATCTGAAGGAAGCCGGAGGCGAAACGCGGCCCCGACGAACAGGAATCGGATACAAGGCCTACGACCGTGGGGTGAGCCGGCATCGGACGGCGACGCCCGAAAGCTACCCGGACGCGGCAGGGGTAAATCCGGCGGGGACTGCGGGAAAGAGACAGGGCTTACCCTGGGAGGCCTCCGGGTCCGTCCGGTGTTTCCGGACTACAGTGTCAGCAATGGCGTTGGATGGGCACGGAGGAGTCAGCAGACGCCAAAGTACCGGGCCGGTACGTGCCGGGAAGGGCTGAACTTCTTGGTGTAGGGAGCAGACCCGGATGACTCGACGGGCGTGGAGCCGCAGGAAGGCATGACGAACCAGCTTTCGCTGGCGTGGTGCGCCACTTGGGAGGCGGAGAGGCCGGAAGCCGATCTGCGCCCACAGGGGAGCGGCAAGCGCTGTCGGCGTTGGAGTGGAATCGAGCCCTGGCGCTGAAGTATCCAGCGCTACAACACTGAGGGGAACCCCCGGATACGAGACCCGTATGTCCGGTGGTGTGGGAGGACGGGGGGCGCGAGCCCCCCTCCTACCCAATTTGCGGACCGGATTATGTTGCGGAGAGTCCGGATCGTCCTGCTGGACATGAGATCCCTCCGATTCTCCGCAACATAATTTTCTGACTGTCGCTCGTCAGCCATGATCATGTCTCCATCCACAAGGAGGCACGATCATGTTCGAGGACCTGTTCATCGATCAAGGCACCATAGCGCGATGCCGTCTACCTTAGCCGGCACCGAAAGCCCTATACCTCAATACCACCAACAATTACGCCCAGATCGATCTGGAGATGAAGGCAAAGGCGATGGCGCTCGGCGATGGCGACGAGCCCGGACCGGATCGCTCGTGGAAGGCGAACAAGGGGCGATGGCCTTCCTTGGCGCACTGTGATTGACGGAAATTATGTTGCGGATATGCGGGCGTCTCTCATGTGTGACAAGACATTCCGGACCTTCCGCAACATATGCACAGCAAAACGCACCGCATCCCTGATGGGATGCGAGTCTGCTATCCGTTGGCCCACCCGCTTCCGCATCATCCCCCTGACACGGAGGCGATACGATGAAAGCGACGGACCAATTGAATGTCATCCATGCGCGGGCGGGCGGTGTGGATGTCCACAAGATGCAGTTGACCGCCACGGTACGCCTGGCTCAGCCAGGCGACCAGGCCGAGACCTTCACCCGGGTGGGTGTTCAGTGCGTTGCCCAGTGGCATCAGAGACCTCGTTGACTGGCTCCTCTCCCATGATGTGGTGGCGTCCGCGATGGAAGCCACCGGAATCTACTGGGAAACCGTTTACGATGCGCTGGCCGCGGCTGGCGTGAAGCCCTTGCTGCTGCATGCCCGGCATGTCAAGCAGATCAAGGGGCGAAAGACCGACGTCGCCGACAGCATGTGGCTCGCGCGTATCTGCCAGTTTGGGCTGTGCACGCCCAGCCTGGTGCTGCCACCCGCGTTGCGGGAGTTGCGCCAGGTGTCGCATTTGCGGCGCCAGATTGTGGGCGAGCGCTCCAGGGCACGCAACCGGATCCACAAGATCCTCGACAGGGCCGGCATCCGTGCCAGCGGTATTCTTTCCGACCTCTTCGGCTTCAACGGTCGCCAAATCCTCAACGGTCTCGTCGCCGGCTTCACGCGTGAGGAGATCCTGGCATCGTTGTCATGTCACGTCCGGCGGCACCTCAAGACGCTTTACGACGCCTTGAGCCGTGGTCTCACCCGACGGCAGCACTTCCTGCTTCAAGATCACCTCGAGGCCATGGACACGGCTGAGGGCCAGATCGCCGAGTACGATGCCGTCATCGCCGCAGGGCTGGCCGACGACCGCACCGCAGTCGATCTTCTGACACCACCATGCCCGGTGTCGATGTGTACTCCGCTTCGGCCATGCTGATCGAGCTCGGTCCCGACATCTCGGTCTTCCCGTCTGCCCGTCACTGCGCAGCCTGGGCGGGCTTGTGTCCCGGTAACAACGAGAGTGCCGGAAAGCGGCGCGCAGCGAAGAGTCGCAAGGGCAACGCCGCCTTGCGCGCCATCCTGACCGAATGCGCTCTCGGTGCCGCGCGAACCCACCATTGCCAGTTCAAGGGATACCACAAGGCCCTGACCATACGCCGGGTCTACAAGCGGGCCACCGTCGCGACGGCGCACAAGATGCTGCGCATCGCATATCAGATCCTGCGCACAGGGAGGCCGTCCACGATCTCGAAACGGACTACGAGGCACTCATGGTCAAGCGCAATGCCCAGCGCTGGATCAAGATGCTCGAGAAGCACGGCTTCACGCTCCCGTCTGCGCAGCACCCGGCGACCGCCTGACCGCCCCAGGCCACTCCGAGCGTTCGCGACACCGCACGCTAGGAGCTTGCGCCCCAGAAAGGGATCTTGTGGGGGTGTTCGGGTTCGCGGATCGTGACGTAAGGGCGGGGGTTGTGCCCGGATCCGGCGGGGACTGGTTGTTTTCGGGTGGTACGAGGCGTCCGGGTGTCGGCTTCGGCAAACATTCCCGACGCGGCAGGCGTTTTCGGGACGGTCGAGGGTGCGCCGGGGGCCTGTCGCCCGGATTGCGGGGTGCCCGGGCGTGCGCTCATGCCGCCTGAAGGGTGTGCAGCCGCTTGACGTTCAGGGCCAGGCACACGAGGGTCCATTCGGCCCGGACCTTCTCGAGGCCCCGGAAGCTGAACCGTCGGAACCCCATCGCCTCCTTGACCCAGCCGACGGGCGCCTCCGCCATCCACTTCCGGCGGGCGTAGCGCCTCCGGCCGTCGGGGCCTGCGAGCTTCTCGGCCATGCGCGCCGTTGCCGTTTCGGCGTCGGGCGCGGCGGCCTTGCCCTCCCGGCCCGTTGCCACATACGCGTCAACGCCACGCGCTTCCAGTGTGCCCAGGTCCCGTTCGTTGCAGTAGCCCGCATCCGCCAGCACCTGCGCCGGCGTCCCGCCGCAGACTTCCGCTGCCGCGTCGAGCATCGGGATCAGCTGGCCCTGGTCGCTCGCGTTGTCCGTCACCTCGGCCCCGACCACCAGCTGGCTCTCCCCGTCCACTGTCATCTGCGCGTTGTAGCACTGCTGGAACCCCTCCGTGCTTGTCTTCATGATCCGGCTCTCCGGATCCGTGAAGTTGCTCTGCGCCTTCTCCCCGGGCTCGCCGTACTCCCGCTTGTAGGGCGGGCCGCCCTCGGGGTTGCGCGTCTGTCCCGGCTCGCGGCCCCGCGCGTCGTCCTTCGCGCTCTGCTCCTCTTCCAGGAGCGCCTTGGCCGCCCGGATCGCCGCCAGCCGGTCCTCCCGCCGCTTCAGCTCCTCTGGCAACTCGTCCCCCCGCGCCTCCTCGCCGTGGCGGGCGTCCTCCGCCTCGTCGACCGCTTCCGCCTCCGCCAGCAACGCCCCGATCTCCGCTTGCAACCGACGCTCCTCCTGACCATCCGGCCGTAGCTCATCGCCTTGCGCTTGCTCGCGTTCGCCCGAACCTTCGTCCCGTCCACCGACACCCGCCCCAACCCCGCCAGACCCAGCGTCCGGGCCAGGCGCACCACCTCCGCGAACACCGCCCGGAAGTCGTCGAGATGCCGGCGCCGGAACTCGCACAGCGTCCGGTGCTTCGGAAAGTTCCCCGCCGCCAGCATCCGCAACGCAATGTCCTCCTCCAGCCTCTTCGCCGTCTTGCGCGACGAGAACGTGCCTGTCGCATACGCATAGATCAGCACCTTCACCATCATCCGCGGATCGTACGGCGAGTTGCGACGACCGTCCCCACGGTACGGCGCGTAGAACGAGCTCAAGTCCACTGCGTCCACCAGGTCACTCACATGGTGCGCCAGGTGACCCTCCGGAACCCACTCCCGCAGATCCTGCGGCAGAAGCAGCATCTGGTCCGGCTGGTACGGTCGAAACCTCGTGCCCATTGAACCCCCTCCGACAACCGCCAATCCTTCCCCTCGCATTCGCTACCCCTCAAAATAACGACCGCAGATTCCTGCGGCGCAGGCTCCTAGAGCCAGCATCACCCGGCATCGGGAGCTGACGCGGGGCAGCCCACATCGAGCCTGACGTACAGCAATAGCGTCGCGGAACAGACAGGCATCCTTCACCGGTCAAACCACCCGGGCTGATCGGTAGGAACCGCTATGTCCGCAGACCCCAATTAGTTACACAGCAAACACAACACTCTCGTTGAATATGAGGACGCGCTACCTGAGGTTGAGTTTTGCACCACTCTTAGCACTGTTTCCGGATCCGCGTGCTGGTAGCTGAGCTTCAGCGCACGCGTGTTTTTGTCATCCTCCTGGAGTCACCCCGATCTGGTGGACACTTTCAAGCGTTGGATTTCAACGGGGAGGTGTCACCATGGCAGGGAGCAGACGGAGGTACGCGCCTGAGTTCAAGGCGCGGATGGTGGAGCTGGTCGGGGCGGGCCGTAGCCCGGACCGCCTGGCACGGGAGTTCGAGCTGTCGGCGACGGCGATCCGGCGCTGGGTGGAGCAGGCCGACCGGGATGTAGGGCTTCGCAAGGAGGGCCTGACGACGGCCGAGCGCAATGAGGTACGCGAGCTGAAGCGTGAGCTTCGCCGGGTGAAGCTCGAGCGGGACATTCTGGCAAAAGCCACGGCCTGGTTCGCCCGGGAGAGCGGATCGATCCCGGAGAGGGATTCCGGTTCGTGAGCGATCACCAGGCCGACTATCCGGTGCGCACGATGTGCCGGCTGCTGAGTCTCTCCCCCAGCGGGTACTACGCGTGGCGCCAGCGCGGGCCGTCGCATCGCACGAGAGAGAATGCGGTGCTGATCGAGGAGATCGTCGAGATCCACCCACGCAACCAGGCAACGTACGGGGCGCCGCGGATCCACGCGGAGTTGCGGGCGCTTGGACGGGGCGTGAGCCTGAACCGGGTAGCGCGGCTGATGCGAGCGGCACAGATCAAGGGAGTGAGCCGGCGCCGAAAGGGCAAGGCGAAGCGGCGGGCGCCGGAAACCCAGCCCGCAGCGGATCTCGTCGGCCGGAACTTCACGGCCTCGGGCCCCGACGAGCTCTGGGTAGCCGACATCACGTACGTTCCCACGGCTGCGGGCTTCCTGTATCTTGCGGTGGTGCCGGATGCCTGGAGCCGACGGGTGGTGGGTTGGTCGATGGCGACCCACCTCAGGACCTCGCCGGTGTTGGATGCCTTCGAGATGGCGCTGGCAGCCCGACGGGGTGATTCACCACTCCGACAGGGGAAGCCGGGGTAACCTCATCCTGCCACAACCGGCAATGCGGTGTTTCACGACGCACCCCAAGAGGTCGGAGAATGCGAACCATGGGGATAGCGGCGATCAGATGTGTGAAGGCTTGGGGTCTCTCGGCCTGCCTGCTTCTTGCCGGATGCGCCCCAAGCACGCGGGAAAACCCGTTCGACGTTACGCCCGTCAGCGAGACGACGGTCCAAGTGACGATCCGTAACCAACGCTTCGAGGACATTACGGTCTGGGCGATCTGGGAAGGAGGATCGAGGGTACGGGTTGGAATGGTAACGGGTTATATGACGCGGAGCTTCGCCGTGGAGCCTGTAGGGGATGCGGTTCACTTCGAGGTCGACTTCCTAGCCGGAAGAAGGTTTGTCGGGCAAGCGATCTTCGTGTCCCGAGGGGACCAGCTGGAACTGACGTTGCCGTTCTCCAGCAGACCGCACTATCTTATTACACGCATCCTAGGCCCTGACGCTGGGAGCGAACCGAAGTGACGCCCCAGACCTGAGGTAATCGATCTTGACGCGCACGGGCTCGTCCCCTACGCTCACGCCTCCTGAGCAACGGCCTTCTCGCCCAGCCAGAGCCGTCGCAAGAAGGAGGTGCACCAATTAGGCACGCTCCACCATTTGTCGGTGCCTCCCAGTGGACTAGGTCCATGGCGGTGGCCTTCGCACTCTTCGTCGGAGGGTCCGGCCTGAGTCAATCGGCCGTGTTCTCTGGTTCTATTATTCTGCCTGCTCCGTATCTCCCGCCGTTTCCGATAGAGGCCAAGCAGTACTCCGTGGCCTCAGCCAGGGTGCAAGGTGATCAGTTCGGCTACTCGACAGCGATCAGCGGCGGCGACGTAGTCGTTGGCGCTCCGATGGAAGACGTGAGCGGGCTCAATGCCGGCTCCGTCTACGTCTTCGACGGCTCAACTGGATGGAGTCAGGAGGTAAGGCCTGCCGTTTCCGACCTGACGGAGGGCGACCAGTTCGGTTTCTCCGTAGCGCTCAGCGGAGATCTCGCGCTCGTTGGTGCCTGGGGTGGTGACGACGGCGGCTCAGCCTCAGGCGCTGCCTACGTCCTCGATCGCTCAGCCGACTGGAGGGAGGTCGCCAAGCTAACGGCTTCTGACGGGACGAGGGGCGACGAGTTCGGCTACTCCGTTTCGATCGGTGGCGATCTTGCAATCGTGGGTGCACGCCTCGACGACGAGATGGGCCCGGCTTCCGGCTCCGCCTACCTGTTCGACGGCTCCACCGGTTGGGGTCAGGTAACCAAGCTCACAGCCGCTGACGAGGCGCCCAACGACCAATTCGGCTCCTCGGTGGCGATCAGCGGTGATCTGGCGATCGTCGGTGCTCCGGGTGATCGCGACTATGGACCAGACTCCGGCTCCGCCTACCTGTTCGACGGCTCAATCGGTTGGAGCCAGGTCGTCAAGCTCACGGCTTCGGATGGCGCGGCGGTCGACCGATTCGGGCACGCGCTAGCGATCAGCGGTGATCTGGCGATCGTCGGTGCTCCGCTTGACGACGATGACGGCCCCGACTCCGGCTCTGCCTACGTCTTCGATGGCTCAGCCGGATGGAGTCAGGTCGCCAAGATCACCCCGTTAGACGGCGCAGCGCTGAACCAGTTCGGCTACTCGGCGGCGATTAGCGGTGATCTAGCGGTCGTTGGCGCCTGGGGTGACGACGACAGCGGCTCGGCCTCTGGCTCTGCCTACGTCTTCGATGGCTCAGCCGGATGGAGTCAGGTCGCCAAACTTACCGCTTTGGACGGCGCGGCAGGCGACCAGTTCGGCTACTCGGTGGCGATAAGCGGTGATCTCGTAGTCATCGGTGCTCAACTTGACGACGATAGTGGCTCCGACTCCGGCTCTGCCTACGTCTTCGATGGCTCAGCCGGATGGAGTCAGGTCACCAAACTCACCTTTCCCCCCGAATCAGACGTCCAGGAATTCGGCTGTCGCTAGCCCGAAGTTTCAGGGGTACGTGTGTACAAGTGATGTTGTGACAGGGGTTTGGGTTTGACGGGGGTTGTTGGTTTCTGTCTACATCCTGGGCGTCACCTCGAGGAGTTCGAAACAGCGTTTCTGCAGGGTTGTCGGCTGGGTGCGCAGATGGAAGCGGGCCCCGTGCTTGGCCACCTCCATGGTGTTGGTGACGAGCGTCCCCAGATGGTCGATCAGGCCGCGGAAGCTGTGGACGGGCAAGCCCTCGTCGGTCCGCTTGCGCCCGGCTTTCCGGCGGGCGGGCTCGACGGGCGAGGGCCGTTGTGCTTCGGCGGCCTCGGGGTCGTGGTCGTCGAAGAGGAGCGGGGCGAGATCGTTTCGCATGTGCCACTCGATGTAGTAGGCGAGCATGCAGAGCAGGACATGAGCCCGGACGCGATCCTCGCGCCAGTGATGAATCGGGCGGATCTTGAGACCGATGGTCTTGAGGCTGCGGAAGGCGTACTCGATCCTGGACAGACCCTTGTAGGCGCGGACGGTTTGGTCGGCATCCAGGTGGCCGGGATCGGCGCTGGAGCGCACGACGTAGATCCCGTCGAGCTTCTCCTCGGCAGCGATCCTCTTGAGATCCCGCTCGAAGGTGAAGGTGTCGTCGGTGATTCCGGTGATGAAGTGCTTGGCGACCTTGAACCGGTGGATCACCTTGCCGACACGAAGTCCGATGGCGTCCTTTCCGCGCAGTGGCTGGCGCTTGCGGCGTGTGGCGGCGGCGATGACCTCGAGCTCCCGCTCGGTCGCTGCGAGCAGCTCCTGATGCTTGCGACTCCGCTCGTCGGCGAGGAGGGGATTTCTGCATACGATCAGCCGCTCGCCGGGGAAGTCGTCGCTGGTGATCTCGGCGAGATTACGTTCGTCGAACAGCGAGGGCTGCAGCGCGCCGGCCCGGATGAGCTTGCGGATCGTCGGCGCACGGAGCGTGGTGATCCACGAGAGCCCGTCGAAGCCCTGGAGCTCCTCGCGGATGCGAGCGGCGGTCAGCATCCCTCGATCCGCGACCAGCACCACATGCGTGAGACCGAAGCGGTTTCGGATCTTGTCGACCTGAGTGGCGAGCGTGGCCGGATCGCTCGTCGAGCCTTCGAACACCTCGACGGCGACCGGGCACCCGTCGGCTGAGCAGAGGAGCCCGAAGACGATCTGCAGCTTGCCCTTCTTGCCGTCACGGCTGTAGCCGCGCTGGGCGAGCGAACACTTCGTCCCCTCGAGATAACTCGAGGTCAGGTCATACAGGAGGAGGGTGTGTTCGCTGAGGTGCCGCCTTGCGAGGCGGCGCTCGATCCCGTTCTGGCGCCCGACAAGCCAGTCCATCGCGGCGTAGAGTTCGTGCTGGTCGACCTTGCCGAGCCCGAGTACCTCGCCGAGCGTGGTGAGCGCGCTTGGGGCGCTCAGAGCACGGGCCGTGGCCAGCTTCGAGCGCGCATCGATGACCCGGTCTGCGATCATGGCCACGACCAGGTCGCGTAGGCGGCTGCCCGTCCGGTCGATCAGGGTGTGCAGCTCAAGCCGCTTGAGGGTGCCGAGCACGGCGGCCACATGACCGTGGGGGAGGCTGCGCACGCAGTGGAACCGCTCGGAGGGGTTGATGAAGGATTCGCCCTTGAGGGAGCGGCGGATGAGGTCGATGGTGGTGTCGGGGAGGTGGGAGATGTTGCCGAGCGTATCGTGCTTGACCTTGCCGTCTTCGCGGTAGCTGCGTCTGAGGAGGTGAGTGCGGTAGACTTTTCCCTTGTACTTTCGAGTGGTGGTGGCTACGTGAACGGCTCCTGAACGTTTTGGCATGATAGGAAATATATGGTATAATGTATTGAATGTCAACTCATATTAGTGGCTACACCAGACGCCGTAGCAACACCCTCCGACGCCCGTAACTTCACGATGCGCAATGCGTTATCCGCCGAACCGCGGCTCTGGGGCTCTGAAACTTCGGGCTAGCGCTCAACGGAGATCTCGCGACTCGTGGTTGCGAGCCGGCCATTTCGCTGCGGCCAGAAATAGATCCCTTCGGCGGCTCAGCGACGGACGGTGGAGGCAGGGGTTTGTTGCGTTCTTCCCTGCCAGTTGCTACCGTTTCTACCATACCAACCAGCAGACCGCGGGCGGATTACTCCTCCGAAAGAGCTATGGGGCGGAAACGTGTGGCCCCAGCTTGAGGAGCGCTCAATGCAGATTGCAAAGTACGGCGCCCGTTGCAGTAGTCTCGGGCCGCCTCAGGGGCCGGCAGTGGTCATGGGACCCGCCGCCGTCGTATCCATTCTCTCCATTTTCACATTAGGTTGCGCGCCCACCCGAGGCTCCGAGGTTCTAACAGTTGCTACGGCCCAGGGTACTCCTCCAACACCTGCCTTGGCGGCGCGCGCGGTGCTAGACCAGTACTGCGTGGGTTGCCACAACGAATAGGTCATCCTCGGCGAGAACCAGCCGCAAGCTGTGCTCGTGTCCCGGCTGCGAGAAGCGGGCCTCGCGCTTGACCGTCTGGACGTGACCCGACCGAGTGCCAACGCTGAGGCTTGGGAACGTGTGGTTGTGAAGTTGAGAGCCGGCTCGATGCCGCCGGGCGGGAGTCCGCGGCCCGACGAGGCGACGTATAGAACGGTTGTGAGTTGGCTGGAGACCGAGATCGACAGGGTCGCGTCAGTGAGTCCGGATCCCGGCAGAAATAGCTCAGTACACCGCCTAAGCCGTACAGAATACGGCAACGCGATCCGCGATCTGTTTGGGCTCGAGATCGATGTGACGTCGCTACTCCCCGGAGACGAGACCTCGGATACCGGGTTCGACAACAACGCGGACGTACTCACGATCACCCCGGTCCAACTGGACAGGTACCTTTCGGCAGCACGCCGGATCACGCGCCTTGCGACCGGTCTTGCTTCAACCTCCGGCTTCGCAAGATTCGAAAACTCGGTACTCCTGACGCAATCCGACCGCCAGAGCGAGGACTTGCCGCTTGGATCCCGTGGCGGTATCGCTGCTAGCTATAACTTTCCCGCCGACGGCGAATACCTCATCAAGGTGTTTCTAGGGACGAATTGGCAAGACTATATCCGCGGCATGGGCAGGCGGCACCATCTTGACATCCGCATCGACGGTGAGTTGGTCCAGCGGTTTGCCGTTGGCGGAGAAGCCCCAGGCAGGCCCGCTCCCAAGACGTTCTCCCCTGCGGAATTAGGTGATCCTGAGTGGGAGCAGTACGTCCGCGAGGCTGACGAGCAGTTGGAAGTCCGGCTGTCGGTCGAAGCAGGGCCTCGCCTTGTGGGCGTCTCGTTCGTCAGGACGATGTGGGAGCCTGAGGGAATCCTGCAACCGCAGATGGCGGGGGAACTGCTGTCTAACGACGAAATGTATCACGGGAACGCCCGGGTCCATGCAGTAACGATCGAAGGCCCGTACGAGGGTGCCGTTGCCGAAGACACGCCAAGCCGTCGCAGAATTTTCGTCTGCGACCCTAGGACAGACTCGAGCGAGATGGAGTGCGCGACAACGATCCTGTCCAGGCTGACCCGCCTCGCCTACCGACGACCAGTGATCGACGAGGACATCCAGACGCTGCTTGGGTTCTTCGAAGAGGGGCGAAATAGGAGTGGAACCTTCGACGGTGGTGTACAGCTCGCGCTCGAGCGCCTCCTCGTGGATCCGGATTTCCTCTTGCGCGTGCAAGCAGATCCGCCTGGATTGGCCGCGGGGCAGGTCTACCAACTCAGCGACCTTGACCTGGCTTCGCGCCTATCGTTCTTCCTGTGGAGCAGCATCCCAGATGAGCCGCTTCTCGCCCTTGCGGAGCGCGGACAACTCACGGATTCCGCAACGATGCGTCGGCAGGTGCGGCGCATGCTGGCCGACCCGCGGGCCCTTGCTCTGGTGGACAATTTCGCCACTCAGTGGCTTCACCTTCGGAGCCTGCCGGATGTGAGGGCCGAGCCCTCGGTGTTCCCAGATTTCGACGATGATCTTGTGGAGGGGTTCCGAAAGGAGACGGAGCTGTTCCTCGCGAGCACGATCGAGGAGGACCGGAGCGTTCTGGACCTCCTTCGAGCAGACTACACATTCGTGAACGAACGGCTGGCTCGGCACTACGGGATTCCCGGGATCTACGGCAGCCGGTTACGTCGAGTCGTGGTTCCGAACACGGATGAGAGGGGCGGACTGCTCGCGCATGGGTCGGTGCTTGCGTTGACATCCTATCCCAATCGGACTTCGCCCGTCCTGCGGGGGAAGTGGCTATTGGAGACGATTCTCGACGCGCCACCACCTGGCCCTCCGTCTGACGTTCCCGACCTTCCGGATCGCGGAGAGGGGGGTAGGAAGGCGTCGGTGCGTGAACGGTTGGAGCAGCACCGCAGCAATCCCACGTGTGCCAGCTGCCACGCAGCTATTGATCCGCCTGGCTTCGCACTGGAGAACTTTGACGCTACTGGGGCTTGGCGAACTGTTGACGGGGAGGGACGGCCCGTCGACTCGAGTGGAACCATGCCGAGCGGCCAGACGATTCGCGGACTGGTAGGGCTGAGGGCGCTGCTGCTCGAACATCCGGAGCAGTTTGCCGCGACCGTGACCAGAAGGCTCCTGGCCTACGCCCTCGGGCGTCAGCTGGAGTACTACGATCAGCCGACAGTGCGGGAAGTTGTCCGGTCCTCAGTGGATGACGACTACCGCTGGTCTTCGCTGATTCTCGGAATTGTCGAAAGTTCGACCTTCCGGATGCGGAGGGCGGCAGAATGAGAAAAGGGGTTCTCGGGTCCCCGCGCATTGAAGCGAAAGCGGTCGGGGAAGGGCTCGAGCGGCAAAGGAGATGGTGGATATGCCCATAGTCACTGGAAGATCATTATCTCGGAGGACCGTTCTGCGAGGGCTCGGGGCGACGGTGGCGCTTCCGTTCTTGGACGCGATGTCCCCCCCGCTGTCGGTCTTGGCGAAGACCGCGGCCCAGCCCATCCACCGTTTCCAAGCGATCTATGCACCGAATGGCATGGCGATGGAGTACTGGACGCCGACCACCGCAGGAAGCTCATTCGAACTCACGCCCATTCTCCAGCCACTGGCGCCGTTAAGGGATCGACTGCTTGTGTTCTCAGGGCTCGACGCCTCGTGGAACCACGTCCATGCGGGCGCGTCAGGCTCATTTCTGACGGGGACGGCTCGTGGGGGGGAAAGTGAATCGGACGTTCTGGCGGAGAAGTCAATCGACCAGATTCTCGGGGACGAGTTCGGAAAGTCGACGCAGCTCGCCTCCCTCGAGCTCTCGATTGACAAAGAGGCCAATGCGGGTCAATGCACCGGCGGACTAAACTGCGCCTACACACAGACGATCTCGTGGCGGACTCCTACCATGCCCTTACCCATGGAGAACAACCCGCGCGCAGTGTTTGATCCCGGATCCTGCGATGGGGGCCATTTGGGGCGGTGTTCTGCGGGGCGAGTGCGGAGTGGATGGAGAAGGGGCGCGGGAGCGGGAGGTATCAAGCTTTGGGGGTCACGGCAGTGCTGCAATGAGGAGACCTGAGGCGAACAGACGCCGAGTATCGGCGCGACGAGTGGCCGCGGGAGACATGGGCCCCGGGATCGTGGGTGGGACCTGCATGGCGCGCGTCGCGGCCGCCAGACTCAGGCGGGCGCCGGGGGCGGGATGTCGTGGTTCAGTCCTCGCAGGGCCGTGAGGAGGCGGAGGCGGACGGGTTCGTCGCGAAGCAACTGGAGGTAGCTCTTGCGTCCATGGGTGGTCAGCTTCGCGGGAAGCCGGAGCAGCCAGAGGCGGAGTCGCTTCGGCTGCGCCGTCCGCCAGGAGCCCGAGAGGAAGTGTTGGCGCAGCGTATGCAAGGTCTGGTAGCCCACGACGGCGAGGCTCCACAGGAGGGCGTTGCCCCCGAGGTCGTCGACGGCGGTCTTGCCGGCCGAGAGTTGGGCGAGTTCCTCGATCCGCTGCTCGACGACGGCACCGCCGTTGTATCGGCGCCAGGCGGTCAGGGCGTGGATGCCGGGGATGTTGGTCAGCACGTCCGCCTGGTGGCCCACCTCGTAGGTGTCGAGCTCCAGCATTCCCTCCTCGGTCTCGACCGGCTTTCTGGTCTGGATCGTGAGGAGACGCGCATCCCAGAGCGAACCCGTCGCGCTCCACAGCTTCTCGCCCGCAAAGATGGCATCGCCCTTTTTCGAGTAGCGCCACGGGCCCCGGTGGCCGTCTAACCATCTGTGGCGAGGAACCTTAAGCAGGAAAGATACGCCCAGCTCCTCGAGCGCCCGCACTATCTTCTGGCTGAAGAAGCCCTTGTCGAGGCGCACCGTGATGTCGCCGACACCCGCGCTTGTCAGGCGTCCCACGAGTGCCTGCAGCCACTCGGTGGCCCCCTCGGCCGTGTGGGCGTTGCCCGCCCGCCAGCGCACCCCCAGGCAGTCGCCCGTCTCATTGACGAACGCCACGAGCGGGTGGTGGGAGCGACGGCCCCGCTTCTTCGGGTTGTAGCCCAGCTCCGCCCCGGCCTGCTTGTGTCCGTAGCGCACCACGACCGTCGAGTCCAGCGTCAGGGTCAGCTTCTTCGGGACGCCGCGGGCCCGAAGCGCCCAGCGCTGCCGGACCATCCTCCACAGCAGCTCGTCCAGGAGCGGGACCATGCGCTCACTGGCCCGCCGGAGCCATCTGCCGAACGTCGTGGGGTCCGGCACACGGATCCAGCCGAAGATCCGGCGCACACCCCGGCGCTCGAGGAGCGGCAGGTCATCGATCACCCCGCCGCCGTACAGCAGAAGCGCAATCCACACCTCCGTCATGTCCATTGTTCGGGAATGCAGGCTGTTGTGAACCGTCGGGCGATGTCCGACGGGTCCGCATCACACATCCATTTCATCCGCTTCGCGGCCACGAGGTTGAGATCCACAACCGGGTGACCACAGGGGGGGTGCCGCTTGTCCGCTACATTGCGGATCGCGCAAAGCTTGTCAGCATACCGGTTTGCTGGACATCGCTGCGAAGCGTGGACGACTTCGAGCGTGTCTCCTCCGGTCGTTGCCTGTTCCGGCTGGACGATCTGGTGGCGCTTCGGGGGATCGTCGATGCCCATCTGGAGTCGGTCGTGGATCATGGTCATGAATAAGGACGCTATATGGTCAGCAATTCAGGCGCTATGAAAGGTCTGCCCAGGTGCCAGATATGGGATATAATCGTTTGTTGTTAAACTATATATCGGATCTCACCCGAGCTGGACGAGTACGGCAGGAACTTGACTTAGGTGGGACTAGAGAGTATTATTATATGCCTATGTCCCCCGCCCGGAGCCAGCCCATGAGCACCGAGCAGGATTGCAACGAGAAGCGGACCCGCCTCAAGAAGGCGGGCACCCTCAACCGGTCTCCGCAAAAGGTCCGCGATCCGACGTTCGCCACCGGCGACTTCTTCGATCCCGAGGACCTCTTGCAGGTCCGCTACGAGATGGTCCGGCTGGTCCGGCTCCGGAAAGCCACCCTGGCGGAGGCGGCCCAGCGGTTCGGGGTGTCGCTGTCAACCTGCTTCCGGATGACCAGGGCCTTCAGGAAGGGTGGGCTGGCAGGGCTGATCCCGGCGCCGCGCGGACCGCGCGGACCGCACAAGATCACCCCGGAGATCCTCGCGTTCGTACAGAGCTGCCGGGCACGGCAAGGACGGATCGGAGCGAGGCGGCTCGTGCCGCTCATCGAGGCCGAGTTCGGCATTCGGGTGCACCCGCGCGGTCTCGAGAAGGCGCTTGCCCGGGCCGAAAAAAAAACTTCGGAGAGCGGGCCGTGATGCCCGCCGGTGCCTGGCGGACCTACGAGGACTGGCGGCAGCTATGGCTCGTGGGCAAGGAGAGCCACGAGATCGGAATGCTCTGCTTCCACGGCCTGCGCGGCGCTCTCGAGCTGGCCGGGTATGGGGATGTCCCCGCAGAACTCCGGCGGCCGACGCCCGCATCGCTTGCGGCCGCGGAGCATTTCATCGGGGACGCCGCGATCGCCGAGGCCGCCCGCCAGGTCCGCCACCTGCTCGGGCGGGCGTCGGCGACGGGAGAAGGCAGGATGCATGCGCATGTCTGAGGTGGCCACGCGCAAGATCGAGGCGCATCATCTGGAGCGCGAGGCATGCCTGTACGTCCGGCAGTCCTCGCTTCGCCAGGTGGCGGAGAACACCGAGAGCGCGAGGCGTCAGTACGGACTGAGCCGCAGGGCCATGGCGCTGGGCTGGCCGGCGGAGAGCATTCGCGTGATCGACGAGGACCAGGGCAAATCGGGTGCCTCG
Source organism: Longimicrobiales bacterium (assembly GCA_965218255.1). Lineage (GTDB taxonomy): Bacteria > Gemmatimonadota > Gemmatimonadetes > Longimicrobiales > Gaopeijiaceae > JAAXGI01. Next base: position 1,017,254 of record CBDCKJ010000002.1, read on the forward strand.
AGCACGAACCGGAGCGGTTTCCGCGATCTCATGGCCCGGATCGCCGCGGGCGAGGTGGGGATCGTGCTCGGGCTGGAGGTCTCGCGTCTGGCGCGTGACAACGCCGACTGGCATCAGCTGCTGCGGATCGCGGGGTTCGCCCGTACGCTGATCCTCGACGAGAACGGGGTCTACGATCCCAACGACAGCAATGACCGGCTCCTGCTCGGCGTCAGGGGCACGATATCCGAGTTCGAGCTGCAGGGGATCAAGGCACGCATGCTCGGCGTGCGGCGAAGCGCGGCGGCACGCGGAGCCCTGAAGGTGGGCTTGCCGATCGGCCTCGCCTACAACGACAGCGACGAAGTCGTCTTCGATCCCGACCACTCCGTTGCCGATGCGGTCCGCGGGGTCTTCGCCGGCTTCCGCCGCATGGGATCGGCGATGGCGGTGGTCAAATGGATGCACCAGCAGAACATCGCGCTCCCGTCACGTCCGAGCATCGGACCGAACCGTGGTCAGCTCTGCTGGGCACTTCCGACCTTCTCGCAAGTCGGCCGCATCCTGCGCAACCCAAGGTACGCGGGCGCGTTCGTATACGGCCGGACACGCTCTGAACCGCAGGCAGACGGCACGGTGAAATATCGCAGCGTACCGATGGAGGAGTGGCAGGTCTTGATTCCAGACGCCCATGTGGGGTTCATCGACTGGGACGAATACCTCCGCAACCAGGCCACCCTCGCGGTCAATGCCGCGGCGTTCCTGCCGGCACCCTCACGCATCGCGGCACCCCGTGAGGGAGCGGCGCTCCTTCAGTCCCGGGCGATCTGCGGCCGCTGCGGACAGCGCATGCGCCCACACTACAAGAACGCCCGGCCGTCGAGCGGTGTGCGGGCATACTCCTACTACACGTGCGCGGCGGAGCGGGTCTACTACGGACGCAAGTCCTGCCAGACGATCCGAGCCGATCTGGTCAATGCCGCGGTATCCCGCTTCGTGATCGACGCGATGAACCGGGAGAACATCGACCTGGCCCTCGCGGTCCAGGAGCAGGTTCGCGCCGAGTTCGCCGAGGCCGATCGGCAACGTGCCCGCCGCATCGAGGCGATCCGCTACGAGGCCGATCTCGCACGGCGCAGGTTCTACGAAGTCGATCCGGCGAACCGGCTGGTGGCGGCCACGCTCGAAGCCGACTGGAACGAGCGGCTGCGGGAACTGGAGGAAGCCTGCAGGGCACGCGAAGCGCGTGCCGCCGCCCGGGAGGCGGAACTCTCCGGCCTCGAAGCCGAACGCATCCGCGCCTTGACCCGCGACTTCGAGCGGGTGTGGACCGCGGCCGAAACCACCAACACCGATCGCAAGAGGCTTCTCGGGCTTCTCATCGAAGACGCGACCCTCTCGCGCGACGGCTACGAGGTGAAGGTGGAACTGCGCATGCGCGGCGGCAAAGCACTCACCCTCGACACCGTGCACCTGCCGAAGCCCATCGCACAGATCAGAAAGACTCCCCCGAAAACGATCACCGCTCTCGACCGGCTCCTCGAGAGCCACACCGACGGGGGCGCCGCACGGGAACTCAACCGGGCCGGACACAGAAACTGGAAGGGCGAATCCTATACGGTCCAGCGCGTGCGTACAACGCGCCGCAGGTACGGGTTGCCGAGCTTCCTCGAGCGCGAGAGAAAACGGCTTCGTGGCGAGGCGTTCGAGACAGCCCCGGAACTGGCAGCTCGGCTCGGTGTCACCGAGGGAACCGTGCGCACCATCGCAAGAAACCCCGACGACGGCCGGATCGACCGGGCCGTCATCCCGGCCGATGGCCCACGACGATATTGCATGTACAGGGCCAGCCACCGCGGCCACACGCACCCGGATCAGCCCGGAGAACTCAACCCGAGCTCCCCAGGAACAGCCATCGCTCCAAACGGAGAACAAGGTGCATCATGAAACAGGAGACATCAGGCCCGGGCGGTAGGACCCCTTCTCCCTGTTCGCCTGACCGTCGATCCAGCCGGCCAGGCCGAACCGGTCGAACAGCTTTCGAACCAGCACCAGGCCGCCGCCGTCGGTGAGGTTCTGCGCGCTGTGCCGGACGCGTAGCGGCCGTCGCGAGCCCTGCACATGAGGTCGGCTTCCCGTATGATGATGGCGCACCTGGAGGGTGCCCTCCGTATCGAGGCATATATTAGTATAAACCCCTCAAATATAAGGCGTTAAGAAGTGTATATCCACCCCGGCATCGTAGAGTCGGGAGGTGGCGCGGTGCCCTTAGGGTCCGGTGCACTGGTCCGCGCGCTTTCGCGTCGGCGTCAATTCCGGCTCCCATAGGTCCGTTTCCACCCCCCGCTCGTCGAACCCGGCGTGCGGCTTTCCCGCACCGGGCTCTCAGTTGGGATCACGCCTTCGCCCTCGGAAGGTATCTGGTCCTCGTCGCGAGGCGCGTGAGGCCGCATTGCTCCCACAGCCACTTGTTGGAGAGGCGCACGTATCTCCCCACCCGCACCTTGTGCTTCCGCCAGAACCACTGTCGTAGCCGCCGGGTTGCCTGCTGGTCCACAGCTTTGTAGGCCGAATCGACCTGCCCGAGATCGAAGTAGTTTGCCCACCCCGAGATCATCCGGTTCAGGCGCCCTGTCACTTCCTCGGCTTCCAGCCATCCGCGTCTGCGGTCCGTCTGCTCGCTGATCCGGCGGCAGATGCTCTGAACGCTCGCCTTGCTCGGTCGTGTGCCGATGTACCGGTTCCCGTCCGTGAGACGATAGTTCCAGCCGATGCGGTACCCAAGGAACTCAAGCGGCTCCTCGGGACACCGGAGGCATCGGGTCTTCTGTGCGTTGACCGGTAGCTTCAGCCTGTCCATGAGCCGGTTGACCGCCGCCAGCATCTCCGCCGCCTTGGCCTTCCCGAGCACACAGAAGTCGTCGGCATAATTCACGATCTCCGCACCGAAGCACCGGGCATAGCCCAGCACCTTCCAGCCAAGGATGAACCGCCGCATGTAGATGCTGCTCAGCAGCGGTGAGATCGGAGCCCCTTGCGGAGTCCCCTTTCTCTCCTTCCGCGCCCGGTTCGTGCGGCGAGTGCCGCCCTTGCCGTCCTCCTCTATCACCGGCATTTCCAGCCACGCCTTGATGAGTCCAAGCATCCGCCCGTCGCTCACGCGCCGCGCTATGCTCTTCATCAACTCGCCATGCGGTATCTCACCGAAGTAGTTGGAGAGGTCCGCATCGACCACTTCGTTGCGTCCCTGGTGCAGCAACCTGTGGATCCGCTGCACCGCGTCCTTCGCGCTTCGTCCCGGCCGGTACGCATACTGCTCCGGCTGCAGGTCCGCCTCGAATATCGGCCCCAGCACCAGCATCGCCGACGTCTGCGCAACCCGATCCCTCAGGCACGGTATGCCCAGGGGACGGAACTTCCCCGGCTGTTTCTTCGGGATGAGCACCTGGCGCACCGGACTCGGCTCGTAGGCGCCATCCCTCAGGTCCCGCGACAGTTCCCCTACCCAACGCTCCACTCCGTACGCCTCGACATCCGCGACCGTCACACCATCCACTCCTGCCGCTCCGCCGTTGCGCCGGACCATTACCCACGCCTCCAGGAGGAAATCCTGCCTCCATACCTTGTCGACGAGGGCGTGAAAACGCCTGTCAGGTTCTTCCTTCGCTTTCGCGTTTAGCACGTTCTGGAGTTTCCGAACACTTCCTGCCGACCCTCTTAGACTCCCGTCAGTGGTCAAGTCCCTGCCTCCTTTCCGCACCGCTCCCAACTCAGGGCCCCTTCCCTCGACGGGCATTACCCCGCGTCCTCAGTAATACGGGCCCATCCGCCACCATGCCGGCCCAGCCTGCCCCTCGCGGGGTCCCGGTTGCCGCGCGCACGGCACCGACATGGCTTCCCGTGTTGCCACACCTTCCATCTTCCATGCGTGCCGACGCCAATACCCCGGCGGAAACCGGCCAGTGCTCGTGTCGCTCTCTTCCCGGCCAGTCGGCGGCCTTCCCCTTACCTGCGGAGGGTCGGCTTCCGCAACACCCGTTTCGGGGCCTGCTCAGCGTTCACTCGTGTTTCGGCCCGCATGGTCGCTAAGCCTCCTGCCGATTTAGCTCCTCCCTTGTCCCTGTCCGGCGTTTCCACCTTCGTGCGCGTTTAGGAAGTCGCGTATCGGGCGAGGCCCTTTCCCAGAGAGCTTCAGTCCATGTCGTCACCTCCATAAACCGCTCTGGCTGCTACCGGCTGGAGCGACAGTTGCCGGGCGGGGTTCGCACCCGCAAGGAAGGTGCGCCTTTCCACGGCGCACGCAGGATCCGGGTTGAAAGGTTGTTTGGGGACAGTGGCTCCACCGATCCTGCGGTTCGCCTCGCGCGCATGCAGGAGAAGAGGAGTATTTTGGACTCTGTGATGGACAAGCTGGCGGGGCTGAACCGGCAGCTGGGGCCGCAAGACCGGGTGAAGGTAAGTGAGTATGCGGCGGCGATTCGCGACGTGGAACGGCGCATAGAGGTGGCGGAAACGCAGGGCGATGTCGAACCGGAGCTCACCTGGAAGGAACCTCGGGGTGTCCCAACCGAGTTTGAGGATCACCTGGAGCTCATGTTTGACCTCCAGCTCCTAGCGCTTCGGAGCGACCTCACACGTGTCATCACCTTCATGCTGGGTCGCGAGCAGAGTACCCGCACTTACCCGCAGGTGGGCGTGCCAGATTCGCACCATCCCCTGTCGCACCACCAGAACGATCCGGACCGGATCGAGCTGATGTCGAAAATCAACACTCATCACACAACACTGACGTCTGAATATCTGGCGAAACTCGATGCGGCGGACGACGGCGATGGTTCCCTCTTGGACCACATGACCATCATGTATGGTTGTGGAATCTCCAACAGTACGAGGCATTCGGGTGACAATATCCCGATCCTCGTGGTCGGCGGTGGGGCGGGACGACTCAAGGGTGGTCGGCACCTCAAGTATCCGAGCGGGACCTCACACGCCCACCTACTCGTGACATTGATGGACAAGCTGGGCGTTCCAGTTGAACGAATCGGGGCCAGCACTGAGGGGCTCCCGATCGACACGTTGTCTGGGGTTTAGCGGGGTCACAGAAAGAAGGAGCGAGAAGGATGGGCGGGATGGAGCTGACGCGAAACCAACCCACCGGCCGATACGGTTTGGTGTTGGTGACGGCTTTCATGACCATTGGAGCGGGGGTTTCTGATGTGCAGATTGCCGACGAAGCGAGGAGTGCCGATTGGGCTTCGGTTCGGGCGCTGGTCGCCCGAGGTCACGATGTCAGTGCGCCGCAGGCAGACGGCGCTACCGCTCTTCATTGGGCAAGCTACTGGGACGAACGGGAGATCGCAGATCTACTGATCCGTGCGGGAGCGGACGTCGATGCAGCGACTGATCTCGGAGTGACGCCGCTCTGGGCTGCTTCTGAGAATGGAAGTCTTGCCATGGTCGAGGCCCTGCTACGGGCGGGGGCGAACCCGAACGCTGAGCTGCTCTCGGGAGAGACGCCTTTGATGGCGGCAGCTCGTACGGGGAACGCGGAGGTTTTGAAGCAGCTGCTCTCGAGTGGAGCTGACGTGGATGTCGTCAACTACCAAGAAGGCCCGTACGGCGGGCAGACGGCTCTCATGTGGGCCGTCTCGCAACAACACTCAGCAGTGGTCGCCGTACTGCTCGCGAAGGGCGCGGACGTCCACGCCCGGTCGAACACCTTCATCGAGACCGTGAAGACCACTCGGGAAACGGCGAACGTCGGAACGGCGTGCCGGCCCAGAGAGCAATGCTATGCGATGGATATACAAGCAGGGGGGTTCACCCCCCTGCTATTCGCGGCGCGGGTGGGTGATCTTGACTCGGCGCGGCTGCTCGTGGCGGCGGGTGCAGATGTGAACGATCTTGCACCCCAGGGAACCCGTGCGCTGGTGGTCGCTGCCCATAGTGGCCACGGCAAGCTAGCAGCGTTTCTGCTCGACCGAGGTGCGGATCCGAACGCCACGGACGCCGGGTATTCGGCTCTGCATGCGGCGATACTGCACAAGGATGTCGAATTGGTCCAGGCCCTTCTTGCTGCCGGTGCGGATCCGAACGCCCCGCTGTTGGCCTCTACCCCCACCCGCCGGGACAGTGTGGACTTCTACTTTCACCCCTCCTTCGTTGGGGCGACCCCGTTCTGGCTCGCGGCGCGCTTCAGGGCAGCGGAGATCATGCGTCTATTAGCCATGCACGGTGCCGATCCGCTTTTCGTTCACAGTCCCGCATATTGGACCATTGACCGACAGAACTTCGGACGGCAGCGGTGGATCGCGGAGGGTTCGACGACAGCTCTGATGGCGGCCGTGGGAATGGGAGGTCGAGACCCTCTCATCTCGGTGGATCATCGCGCGAGAGTCGCCGAGGATGCGCGGGTAGCGAGTCGACAGCCCGACCCCGCAGAGGTTGCCGACATGACGCTCGAAGCTGTCCGCGTGGCGGTTGAGTTAGGCGTGCACGTTGACGTGGCAAACGCGAACGGTGAGACAGCTCTGCACGGGGCTCGGGCGAGGGGATATGAGACGGTGGCCGAGTTCCTCCTCGAGCACGGCACTCGACCCGACGACCCACCCAACAACTAGAAACCCGTCCGCTGGCCCGACCGCACGATCCGGGCCAGCGGGAACCCCGCTTGGCATCCCGCCGATGTTTCAATCCGGGCGGCGGGAAAGGCCGGTGACCTCGTATTGATAGAAGGGATTAGGTGGGGGATTGTGCTCGTCGAAGCACCCACCGCCCGTCTCCGGGACTCCGCAATTCTCCCTTAGGAAGGTCACCAGGTCATCCAAGTCCGCGTCGCTTAGAACCTGCGGACCATAGGTCGGCATTCTGAGCGTGCCATTACGAATGATCGTTCTTATATCCTCCTCGTCATAGCGGTCGTACACATCCCGGAGTGACGGGGCAGGAAAGTGGTCCGCCACGATGACATACTCGCTATGGCAGAACCAACAGCGCATATAGAAGATTTCCTCACCTCGCCGCCAGCCACTATTCGCACCTGCCCTCAAGCTGTTTACCAGCCGGGCCTGGCGGTCGTATTCCACTCCAGGGGCACCGACCTGTGCTACCTCCCCAGCATCGGCTGACTGAGCCGGCGCGCCGAAGGATGGGGTGAACGTCGCGGCGCTGCTCTGGCCGCCGCTCGGGCGTAGGAGGAGCCCAAGGCAGAGAATCACTACCGCTCCGGCTATCGCTCTGATGTAGTCGGACAAGCTCATCTGTCGGTCCTTTCACTTTCGCTGGGATCTCAGGACGAATGGCCGAGCCTCTACTCCAGCGGCTGGATCCGCACCAGATATCCGTGCTGGTCTCCATACCAGAAGGTCGGCGGATTGGTCGAGTTGTCGATCCAGGAATTGAAGTCATGACTCCAGATCGAAGGCAGCACGTATTCGATCCACCGATTCGTGTCCGGATTGAATCGGTAGACTCGTCCGCTCGACTGCTGGCCCGACCACACCTCGCCGTTGCTGTCCACCTTTGTTGAATAGGCATGAAAATACGGCGTCGGCGGGTCATACTGTGTTATGGCGTTGGTCGTCGGGTTATACCTGGTCAACTTCCGCATTCCACCCCAGACGCTCCCATCGGGCCCAAAGGACCCACGCCCTCTGCTTCCGGGGACCTCGACCGGGATCTCTCGCACTTCACCGGTCCGGATGTCGAGCCACACGACCCAGCCGCCGCTCGATCCGCCGAAGTAGTTTCCGTCTGGACTGACGAAATTTCCGTAGGTATTGTTCACATGCTGCAGCTCGTACTCATCCGCAGGCCTGGCGATACCGTCCGGGCTGTCCATCATGGTTCTCGTATCCCACCGTAAGATCTTCCCCTGGTGAGTCCTCCAAATCGAGAGTCCATCGGGCGAAAGCGTGTGGTTGCCCTGTCCACCCGTGAATACGTGCCGGACCTCACCGGTAGCGGGATCTAACACGCCAACGTTCCGCGCCCAAGCTTGGGTGAACCACACGCGCCCAGTGTTCTCGTCGAACTCCAACCAATGCGTTCCCGGATGGACCCCAAGGGAGTTATTCGGATCTCTAGACTGCTGGAGAGGCTCCGATGGATCCCGAGACAGATAGGCTTGATAGAATCTGTCCTGCGGATCGTCATAGGCCGGATAGCGGGGCTCTGGTAGACGATACTGAGTCACCTCCCCGGTGCTTGGATCCAGCTTCCCAATGAAAGGACTCCGATTGACGTTGAACCAGATGTTTCCCTCGGTGTCACCGGACACGTCGTGTATGTTTACCAGCGCCCAAGGCAACTCATACTCTGTGATGATTGCCCGCGTGGCCAGCCCTTTGGGGCGATCAAACGGCACGAGCGGTGGCACTTCCGAATCAAGTCCTCGCACGCGTCCCAACCACTCCGCCAGCATCTCCGCATTCCCGGTGAGCTGCGTGTGATCCCGCCCGGACGAATTCACGTGAATCCGCTGGCTGTAGTTGGTCATGCGGTGGAGGATCAGACGCCAGCTTCGCTCGTCAAATCTGCGGCTAAAGGCGCGCTCGCTTCCATGGCAGCCGGTCGAACAGCTGTTGACGAGGGTCCGCTTCACCTGGTGGTTGCCCTCCACGTTGAACAGCCACTCTGCTCCGGTGAGTTGATCCAGCAGGTCCTTGTCGGGAGGTAGGAACTCATTGTCCGACCTACGCTCCACGTAAATGTCCGGGAGCCGCGTCGCGCCGTCGATATGGACCGAGTCCTTTTGATAGTTGTGAAAATGAAGCGGCCTTGGGACGCGCAGGACGTAGTCCCCAGTCGGGAGCTCAGGAAACTCGAATTCACCGACTTCGCTGGTGTACACGGTGGTCCGAATGGCCGTCTCGTGCGAGATGAGCTGCACCATGAGACCATCCACCGGCTGATCCATGATGTCCCGGACATTCATTTTCACCACGCCATGCGGACCCCCCAGAAGGCCAATCGCCACAGCCGTAGCTCCGCCGTTAGCCTGCTGCACGTCGGTCCTCTCCGGGGGCATACATCCCGAAACCATCCATAGCAGGGCGGCCACAACACAGAACGACGCGACACGATCTAAGCTTCGCATAAAGCCCCCCTCGTTGATGGCGCCCCCGAGAGTCCGTCAGGGGGAAACAATATCCGGCACACGTCTTGCCCGAGATCACCGAGCAAGCTAACCGACGCTATCTTACGGCGCGATCCCTACTCACTGGGCCACCGCGCCTGCCACCGCTCCCTCATGCCGTCACGGTCGACCTCCTGTCCCCGCAGGTAGACCATGTTGATCCGCCTCGTGTTTGCGATGTCATCGAGAGGATTCGCGTCCAGAACGATGAAGTCCGCGCTCCGACCGACTCCTATCATCCCGATGTCATCCCTGCCCAAGGCTACTGCGCCGTTGTGTGTCGCGAAGACGATCGCTTCGTGCGGGGTGAAACCCATACTTACCCAGTTCTCAAACCTAAGCTGCTCGTACCATCCGAATCCTCGGCCGGCCGATCCATTGTCGCTACCATAGACCATGATCATGCCCGCGCCGATGAGCTGCCTCGCGACGTCTCCCGTTCTCATAGAGTTCTCACGGGCGTTCCTGACGGCCTCCGGGGTTCTCGGTCCCCCCCCAAATCCCGGTCTCTCTTGTAGAGCCTGGACCTGGTCCGGAGAAAGCATCTCACGCAGAAGAGGATCCTCCCACGCCTCGTTGCCCAGGGCACTCGTGTTACCGGGATCGGAGAACCAGATGGGGCGGTCGCTCCTGGCAACCAGATCCCTGACGATCCCGAGCAGTTCCTCATCCGGCACGTCTCCGCCCCGAACCGGAATGTGAACCGCTCCCACCAGCCCCGCGCGGTACAGCTGCTTGGCATCCGCCAAGGTGACGGTGTGGGCTGCAACTGGCACCCCGAGCTGGGTCGCCTCGTCGATCACGGCTCGATAGAGGGGCGGCGTCAGCGTTTCCACCCCTCCACCCCGATCATCCACCCAGATCTTGACCCACGGGAGGTCGAGATTCCTCGATGTGAACGAGGCGACAAGGTCACGGACTGCCCGTCGAGCTTCGTCCTCGGTGGACACCGGGTACATGACGTCATTTCGCGAGGGGTGGCCGCCGGCTCCCCCGCCTGGGAAGGCGATCGCAGGGCCCGTCGTGAAGAACTGCGCCGCATTCGGGATGATCTCTCCGTGCAGCTGCAGTGGTACATCGCCCCAGGGATAGCGCTCCCCCACCGGGGGGACGTCCACCTCGGAGCGTGGGGTCTGATATACCTCGAGATGATCCCCGGGGAGTACCTCGCGCTCCATCAGATCGGCGATGCTCATAACCGTGCTGAACCCCATGTATGCGAATCGCTCCAGCTGCTCGATACAGTTCGCGCGCGTCCAGTTCTCCTTGGCGGTCGTACCTTCGACCACATTTTCATAGCAGAGGTGCCCGTGGAGATCGATCTTCGCGGGCATCACTGTCTTACCGCTCAGATCCACCACCGTCACTCCTTCCGGGACCTGTACGTCACCCGGCTGCCCGGCCTGCGTGAACTGGCCGTTCTCCACCACGAACACGGAGTTCTCGATCGCCGGGCTGCCGTCGCCCGGGATGAGTCGGGCCCCCTCGAAGACCGTCGCTTCGGTCCCGGTTCCAACCTGCGAACCACACGAGGCCAAGAGACACCCCGCAAAGAGAAGAAACGAACGAACAAACCTCGGGAGTCGCATAGAAGACCTCGCCATTAGAAGGATTGCGATCGGATACGACCCACTCGACAACGTACGAGTCAGTGTGGTGGTTAGCACCATTGGCCGGCCCGGACTCTCCACTATTGGGTCTGCGGCGCCTCGACATCCCAAGTTGGCTTCAATCGTCGCCCTGCGCCTCAGACGTCACAATGATCCCATCTAGAGTCTCAAGATCGCTCCCAAGATCCGTCTCACCCGCCGGCGCGTCGTGGAGCTGGAGCATATAGGCGATGATGTCTGCGTACGCGTCCGGAGTTAAGCGTCCCGGGTCGTCCAGGGGCATCGTCCGCTGAATCTTCACATACAGGTCTCCGAGCCGGCGCCCGCCCCCCCATCCTTCCAAGAACATTGCCCGACTCCAGTCACCTGGAGGGTGACACGCGATGCAATTCTCCGTGGCCGCTTGCCGCCCACGAATCGCCTGTTCGGCTGTGAACACTCCGTCCCAGATCGTCAGGCTATCATCCGGGTCATTCGGCTGGACGAAGCCTTCCTCGTGGATAGGCCCCGGCTGCGGAGGAGGCACTGGCGAAGCAACACACCCCACCAAGAATACTAGCGTCGGCCAGGAAACCGCTCCCGCGTATGTCGTTAGCCTCATCGAAGTCTCACTCCCGGCCCCACTGCAGAGGGTCCCCGGGGTACCGGTTCCCTCCCTGCCCTCCCGACCTAAAGGCCGCGCCCTCTAGGTGCGGTCGCTGGGCAGAAGCCCCCAGAAAAAAGGCTTCGACAAGCTGGGGTAGCGGGCTTTCTCGATAGGAAGCGACGGGACTATTCTGGGGTGGCACCCATCGAAATCAAGAACTCAGTGACCGAGTCGTATCCCAAGGCCACCGCGGCATCCAGCGCCGTGCGTCCATCAGCGTTGGATGCATTCACGTCGACCCCTAACTCGAGCGCTACCTTGGCACACTCGAGCGTGAGGGCCTCGCGCTCTGCCCGGTCCTCTGGCTGTCGATATGGGAAGCCCCGACCGCGAGGCATACCCAACGAGGCCATCAGCGCCGTTGTGGCGCCCTCCGTCACCCGCGCCCACCCCATTTCCCGATTTCCTCCCCCCCAGTGGTCCACATAGTGCACAAACAGCGGATCGGCGCCGTGTTCCACCAACAGACGCATGACTTCGGGTTGCTCGTAACGAGCCGCCAGCCAGAAGGGTGTGGCTCCCACGAACGCGGGATCAAAGAAGAAGTCGTGCGATGCTCGACGGACCGGCGTGGAGGTGCGAAGTGGAGCATTCGGATCTGCGCCCTGGGCCAACAGAGCGCGGATTGCTCGTTCGCTCCGGCGCAAAATCGCCGCGTGCAGAGACGTGTAGCCGCCCGCATCGAGGTTCGGGTCGGCGCCTCTCTCCAGCAGAAACTCTACGAGCTCCTCTCCGTCGGACGGCGCCTCTGCATGAGGTGAGGCTCGTTGACCCCCCGCGAGTGGAACGGGTCGGTAGCTCTGCGGGAGGTACCCGTGGTCTTTGACGCTGTGAATCGCAAGAACGGTGGCGCTTAGGCCGGAAGCCGCTTCGTCGTCCACATCGGCGCCGGCAGCCACGAGGAGTTTCGCGGAAGCGAGGTCACCTACTCGAGCTGCAAATAGTAAGGGCGTGTTGCCCCCTTCCTGGATCCAGCTCTGATGATCGGGATGAGTCCCCTGGTCGTCACTGGTCTGCCACAACTGCTGCCACACATCCGAGCGGGCGTGAACGTCGGCTCCGTGCCGGAGCAATAAGCCGACCACCTTGGAATGCCGCTGTGCCACAGCCCACATGAGGGCCGTTTGGCCACGCGTGGCCGTCACGTTCGGGTCAGCGCCCTCGGCGAGCAGCGCCTCGACTACATCGACCGCGCCCGAGCGAGCAGCCGTCATCACGGGCGTTTCGCCCGATAAAAGAGCTAGGGCCGGGTTCGCTCCCGCGTCCAGGAGTTCCCGGACCATGGTGACGCTGCCGTTCAAGCTGGCTGGCCAGAGCGGTGAGACACCCAGATCGTTCGTGGCGTTGACGTCGGCACCGGCACCTATGAGGAGGGCTGCGATCTCTCGAACATCCCAATGACTGGCCCAGTGGAGTGCGGTCGTGCCGTCCACCTCAGCCTCATTGGCGTCCCCTCCTTGCTCCAGGAGAACTCGCAGGTCGTCCCAACGGGCTTCCTTCGCCGCGGAAACAACCTGTTGCGCCTCGGCCGCGTGTACGCAAGACAGACCAAGACCCGCAACCATGGCGCCGACTATGGACAGTTTTGCCAGAGTCGTCACCCGCCAGCCGCCAGTTCTCCGCATCATTCGCCCATCTCACATCCGAAGGTTCATCCCACGGACCCATCGTGCCGCCACCGTATCTGAGCCAGCTGGAAAGCAAACCGGCTCGGGCGGCAGGCCAAAAAGCCCCGCCCGAGCCGGGCGCCATCACATCTCGGCGAGCGTATCGAGCGGGAGCTTGCCGGTGCTACGACCGATCTTCTCAATCGGCACGTCGAGCTTGTCCATCAACGTGACTAGCAGGTTGGCCATCCAAGGTCGGTCTTGGTACATGAGGTGCCGGCCGCCCTTGAGCCGCCCCGCACCACCACCGAGCACCAACAGGGGCAGGTTGTCGCCTCCGTGCCTGGTACTGTTGGAGATGCCCGAGCCATACAGGATCATCATGTTGTCCAGGAGCGAGCCATCGACGTCTGGAGTCGCGTCCAGCTTCGCCATGTATCCGGAGAGGAGCTCGACGTGATACCGGTTGATCTTGGACATGTGCTCGATCAGACCCGGATCGTTGTTGTGGTGCGAGAGTGGATGATGCGCCTCAGGCACACCAATTTGTGGGTAGGGACGGGGGCTTTGCTCCTTGCCAACCATGAACGATATAACACGCGTCAGGTCCGTCTGAAGCGCCAAGACCTGTAGGTCCAGCATGAGCTCCATATGATCTTCGAAGTCGGTAGGCGCCCCTTGAGGCGCTTCCATGGAAGGCAGTTCGACGTCGATCTGTGCTTCGGCCAGACCAATGCGCCGTTCGACGTCGCGGATAGCCTCTCCATATTGCTCAATCTTGATCTTGTCCTGCGGCCCGAGTTTCCTGTTGAGGGCCGCGAGCTCGTCCTGCACAGAGTCCAAAATACTTTTCTGTTGCCGAAGCCGCGCCTCCCGCGCCGCACGCTCGGTGGAGCCAGTGTCGCCAAAGAGCCTCTCAAAGACGGCCCGCGGGTTGTACTCCATCGGTAGCGGCTGACGGGGACCACGCCAAGAAAGTGTGTGCGTGTAAACACAGCTCAGATTGCTCGAGCAGGCCCCCGCATTCGCCGGCGCATCCATCGAAAGCTCAAGCGAGGCTAGCTGTGTATCCTTGCCGAGTTCCCTCGCGAGCAGCTGGTCCATGGAGACGTCCGCGAAGACATCAGTCTCATCTTGGCCCCCCGTAGCTACACCCGTAAGAAACGACCCAGACGCGCCCGCATGGATCTGGTTCCAGTTCGCGTAAAGGCCTGAAAGCACCTGCATCCGATCCCGGAATGGTGCCAACGGCTCGAGAATCGGTGACAGCTCGAATTGGGTCCCCTTACCCTTCGGGGTCCAGTGCTCCATGGCCATCCCATTGGGCACATAGAACGTCTGGAACCGGTTTGGGCGCTCCGCAACGGACCGCCCAAACCCCGAAGCGGGAACCATTGCATCCAGGAACGGTAAGGCTACCGTCGCGCCCAGGCCCCGAAGCAGGGACCGCCGTGAAATCGCGTTGCCAGTGATGATTTTCATCTCGCCTTTCCCGTCCTGTTGGTGGTCATCGGTCACGCATCAGCGTACTACACAGTATTATATATTACGCATAACCATCCTCCGACGCCATCATACCCAGTACTACCCTCCCAACGCCTACCCTACTCCGCTGCCTGGGGCGCTGCCCTCATTAAGAAGGGGGGACTCTCAACGATCCCAAGGATAATCGACGACCAGCGGTAGTTGTCGGCCGCTGCGTCTCGTACGATCCCTCGCACCGCAGGCTGATCATAGTACTCGAGCGAACGTCCGAGAGCGTACTGTAGCAGCTTCTCGGTTACGGTGTGCACGAACCGCTCACCGCGCTCCACCAAGACCTCCCGCGCACCCGCCAATCCCTGGAACTCCACGCCGCTTGGCATGGTTGCACGGTCATCGATCGGATTGCCCGATTCGTCAACGGTCCGGTATCCGCCGATGACGTCATAAGCCTCCATCGCGAATCCCAAGGGATCGATGATCCCGTGACAACTGTTACACAGGGGATCGGTCCGATGCAACGCTAGTCGCTCCCGAATCGACGGAGGCGTGGGCCCCGGGTCTGCGAGGTTGGTGTCCAGGTTTGCGGGCGGCGGCGGCGGCGGTGCACCAAGGATGTTGTCCAGCAACCACTTGCCACGCAACACCGGCGACGTCCGATCGGGATAAGACGACACCGACAGTACCGCCCCCTGCGCGAGTAATCCGCCGCGCTGTTCCAAGTCCGGAAGGCTAACTCGCCTGAAGTGGTTTCCGTAGACCCCCGGAATCCCATAGTGTCGCGCCAACCGCTCGTTAACATACGTGTAGTCCGCTGTCAGGAGTTCGAGGACACCACGATCCTCCCGCAGCATACTGGAGAGAAACAACTCCGTTTCACTCTGGAACCCCTCCATGAGGTTCTGGTCGAAGTGGGGGTACTGGAGGGGATTCACGACTACCTCGGTCACGCGGCGCAGGTTTAGCCACTGGGCGGCGAAGTCGTTGATGAACGCATCCGTGGCACGGGGATCGGCCATCATTCGCCGAACCTCCTGTTCCAACACCACCGGGTCCGAGAGGTCCCCGCTTTCAGCCAGGTCGATCAGGCGATCATCGGGGATGCTGCTCCATAGGAAGAACGACAGGCGCGAAGCCAGTTCCAGATCGCTCAGACGATAGATTTCTTCCGACCGGCCGCCGACTGGATCCAGATAGACACGCATGAGGAAGTTCGGATCGACAAGGAGTCGCTCCAAAGCGAATTGGATCCCGGCATCAAAACTCTCTCCCTCCTGTCGGCCCCGATCAAAGAACTGGCGCAGCACCTGCACCTCGGAGTCTGTCGCCGTCCGGCGATAGGCCCGCCCGGCCATCCTACGAAGGATTTCCGTGGCACACGCCGCCTCGGCGGCTCCAAGGCGGGGATGACACACGAAGATCTCGCGTCGGCTGGCGGTCTCCTCGGCCGTCACGGCCGACTGGAATGGACCTGTGATTTCGACCGAGTGCACCGCCGCGTGCTCCATATGTAAGTTGTCGTTCGTCAGCACCCGCCCCCTCTGAAGCGGCTGCGGGACTCCTTCTGGCTCGAACAGGTCCCGAATGAAGGACACGCCAACAACCCGCTCTCCTGCTTGGACCGGCGCGCGGACCTCAAAGTCGGCGTCTCCTGTGAGCTGCATGTAGGCCTCCCACTCGGGATCGCCGAACGAGGGACCTCCACCTGCGAAACTGCGCGGCGCAGGTCTGCCCGGGGCGTCTCCCCCGAACGTGAACCGCCGAATGAGCTCACCATCCACGCGGACGTCAAAGTTCTGCTCCCAACCTGTCCCCATGAGGTAGTCCGCATATTGCCTCCGGAGGCGAACCTTTAGGAGATATTCGCCGTCGACCGGAAAATGATGGTGGACCGCGATACCCCCTCGAGACCCAAGCGGCAGGTCGTCGCTCATCCGGTACTCATCCTGCTCAATGTGCAAAGGCACCTCGAACACCTGGCCGCCCGGAACGGCCGGTGGCAGACCCACCGCCAGGCGCGTGACTTGCCGAGCCACTGTCATATACCGTTCCAGATGGCTCGTCGAAACGGAGAGGATATCCGCGAAGTTATCGAAGCTACCGTCGGCAGTCTCGTCCCCGGGCAATAGCGCACGAACATCGATGTCAAGCGCGAACAGGTCGCGAATCGCGTTGCCATATTCCGTGCTATTGAGGCGGTGAATGGCGTTGATCCTGCCTGGATAGGGACTATCGGCCCACGCCCGATCGATGTCTGTCTCCAGCCAGGCCGCCACGGCATCATAGCTGGCGTCGTCAGGCCGGGGCATTCCGCTCGGGGGCATAGTGCGCGTCCGAAGCTTCTGAATCACGCGCTCCCATACCTCGCTGTTGGCACTTGGCTCCGTGATGTCCATCAGGTCCAGCGCAAGCCCGGCGGTGTTGAGCGCCTCGTTATGGCACACCACGCAGTATGTATTCAGAACGTCAGCTGGGTCCTGAACGACTGGCTGTGAATTCAGGAGCGGTACCAAAGCCGTCCTCTGAGGAGGACGCCGAGAAGCATCCGCCCCTGACAAACCGATCGCGACCCCACCGGCCAGGAGGGTCGCAAAGAGTGACGCATATCCTAGGCGCGAGCGGATCTTGTCTTGCATCGGCTGCGACATTGCACTCTCCGGTATACTTAAGGAATATCTGAGAGCCGCCCTAAACCCACAAAAATCTACTACCTCAATGCTTGGCGCGCCACGCCCGTGGGCGGGCGCGACGCGCTGAACAGGTAGGCGGTGGACACCGGCCCAACAAGAACCGACGAATGGCGTGACCCGAGTCTGACAGTTACGCATACATTTGGGAGGCATGTTGGAAACGTAGGGCATGTTTCAACAATGACTTACGGCCTTTCGGCCTGGATATACGCCCGACAGGTATAGATACATGTCCTGACCCGGCAGGTATCGACCGCCAGTCTGTGTATTTGCACCATATGGATACATGTACCTGCGCAAGACCACCCAGAAGCGAGCCGACGGCTCGAAGCTCTCCCACCTCCAGATCGCCGAGAGCGTCTGGGATCCGGTCAAGAAGCGCTCCCGCGTGCGCATCCTCTACAGCTGCGGCCGTGCCGACGACGAGAAGGCGGTCGAGCGCCTCCGGAGGCTCGCGAGGAGCATCCTCAAGCGCTGTTGCCCCGAGGAGCTGGTTGCGGCCGACCCGGCGATGCGCGTGCTCGACACCTGGCCCTACGGCGATGTCTACGTGCTGGAGCATCTATGGCGCAGGTCCGGGCTTGCCGAACTGATCGACGAGTTCGCCGAGGCTCACAAGTTCGGGTTTTCCGTCGAGCGGGCGCTGTTTGCGATGGTGGTCCACCGGGCGTTGGCGCCGGCGTCCACGTTGCACTGCTGGGAGCGGTGGTTGGCTGAGGAGGTGCGCATCGAGGGGTGCGAGGTGCTTGAGCTGCAGCATCTCTACCGGGCGATGGACTTCCTGGTGCAACACGGGGAGGCGCTGGAGAAGGGTCTCTACTACCGGATCGCGGATCTGTTCAATCTGGACGTGGAGCTGATCTTCTACGATACGACCTACGTCCACTTCGAGATTGCCGACGAGGACACGGTGGGGGAGGAGGTGGCCCGCAGGCGGGGTCACTCGAAGAACGGCCGCGGAGATGCTCCGCAGGTGGTGGTGGGTCTTGCGGTTACGCGTGACGGCTTCCCGGTGCGCCACTGGGTGTTTTCGGGCAACACGGTGGCCAGGGTGAAGAGGGAGTTGGAGGGCTGGCATCTGAACCGGTGCGTGTTCGTGGGCGACGCCGGGATGGTCTCGAAGGAGAACCTGCGGGCACTGGTGCGGGCCGGGGGACGCTACATCGTCTGCATGCCGGTGAATCCCGGCGGAAAGATCGACACCGAGGTGCTCAGTCGTCGCGGGCGCTACCGCGAAGTAGGACCGAATCTGCGAGTCAAGGAAGTCGTCCTCGGCGACGGCGAACGGCGAGAGGGTTATGCCTTGTGCCACAACCCTCGAGAGGCTGAACGCAAACGCGGGCATCGCGCCAAGGTACTGGCGGAGCTGGAGGCGAAGCTGGCGGCGTCAGCCCCGCAAGGAGAGGACGAACACGGGAAGCAGGTGTGCAGACTGCGCGCCAGCCGGCGCTACGGGCGCTACCTGCGCCTGACCCGCACCGGGGGTCTCGAGATCGATCGGGCCCGGGTGAAGGCGGCCGAGCGGCTGGACGGGAAGTTCGTCATGCACACCAACGACGACACGCTGAGCGCCGAAGACATGGCGCTTGGCTACCGGCAACTGCAGCGGGTCGAGCAGGCGTGGCGCCAGATGAAGAGCGGCCTCGGACTCCGCCCGGTCAATCACCATGCCGAGCGCCGCATCCGGGCCCACATCGCGCTGACGGTCCTCGCGCTCCTCCTCGAGCGGATGGCCGAGCATGCTCTCGAGGACACCTGGCGCAACATCCGCCCCGATCTCGCAGGGATCAAGCTCGTTCAATTGTTCGGGCCCGGATGGGACGCTGTGGCAGGTGGCCGAACCTCGCCCAAGCGCCGCCAAGCGTTTGGAATCACTGCAGATAGCACCCCTGCCGGCCATCCTGAAGCCGGTCTGAAACCGGCAAAATTCAGAGTAACGTGGGCACTCTGAGGTATGACTGTAAGTCACAGTTATACATAGCTTTACCAGGATCATGTATCCATCAAGTGTCAAGCTCGAGCGTGATTCTTCGGATTGCGGTAACTACCCAGGTACCGTGTTCTTGACGGCGAGATGATGGTGGTGGTCGTCGGCGTCGGGTTGGCACGGCCACGTCGTTGCTTGTCTCTTGACTTTATAGATGCGCTCGGCTATATCTTGCGCTCTCGTGTGATGGGAGTGGCGTGTGGGGTATTTCGGGTCGAAAGCGACGCCTGGGCTGTGCCAGGCGCTGATTGCGCTGATGCCGCCCCACAGTGTCTACATCGAGAGCCACCTGGGAGGCGGGGCGCTGATGAAGCGCAAGCCACCGGCGCTGCGTTCGATCGGCATCGACCGCGATGCGCAGGCGCTCGAGGCCTTTGGCTGTGACTACCCGGTCGAGCTGGTGCACGGCTGTGCCCATGCCTTTCTGGCCTCGTTCCCGTGTCTGGGACCGGAGCTGATCTACAGCGATCCCCCCTATCTGCACGCGACCCGCCGTTCGGCACGGCGCTACCGCTTCGACTACGAGGAGGCTGACCACGTCGCGCTCCTGGAACTGCTCAAGGATCTGCCCTGCCAGGTGATGGTCTCGGGCCATCCCTCGGCGCTCTATGATGAGATGCTGGCGGGCTGGCGCCGCCTGGCGCTGCAGGTGACGACCCAGGGCCTGGTGCGCACCGAGGTCGTGTGGTTCAACTTCGCGCCCGACCGGGTGCACTGGGCAAGCTGCGCGGGCTGGAACTTCACCGACCGCCAGCGCATCAAGCGCAAGGCGGCCAACTGGGGCCGGCGCTACAAGGCCCTGCCGGCGGGCGAACGCCTCGCGGTGCTGGCGGCCATGATGGCCGTCGAGGCCGAGGACCCGTGACGCTGTCGCGGTGCCACGAGGACCTCGCCGCCCATGACGAGGCCTTCGCGTGCCTGGAGGATCTGCTGGCCCCCCCATCCTTCACAACGACGGCCGCGCGGGCCATCCGGGCATGGGGCCGGAGGCTCTTGCGCCTGGCCACGGCGCTCGTCCGGGAGAACGCCGCGCTCGAGCGGGAGAACGCGACCCTGCGGGAACGCATCGCCGAGCTCGAGCGGAGCGCGGCGCTGGACAGCACCACCAGCAGCAAGCCGCCCGCCAGCGACCGCCCGGGCCACAAGGGCGCCACCCCGAGGCGCACCCGAAGCCAGCGCAGACCGTCCCCGAGGCCAGGCGGCGGCCAGCCGGGCCACAAGGGAACGACCCTGGCGCGGACCGATTCCCCGGACCATGTCGTGGATCATGACCCGTCCGCCTGTTCGGGTTGCAGCGCACCGCTGTCGGATGCCGACCGTCACGGCGCGCCCGTCTGTCGACAGGTCTTCGATGTGCCCGAGCCACGCCCTCTGGAGGTCACCGAACATCGCGCGCATCGCTGCCTCTGCGCCCACTGCGGGATCGTGACAAGAGCCGTCTTCCCGCATGGCGTGAGCGCCCCGGTTCAGTACGGACCACGCATCACCGCGTGGGCGAGCTACCTGCTGCACGCCCAGTTCGTTCCCGAAAAGCGCCTGGCCGAGCTCATGAGCGACCTGTTCGCCGTGCCGCTCCCCACGGCCACGATCGCGGCCATGGGCCGGCGCACCGCCCGCCGCTTCGAGGGCTTCCTCGCCCATGTCGCGGAGCTGATCCGCACCGTGGCCCCGGTCAAGCACCTCGACGAGACTGGTCTGCGCATCGCCGCCCGTACCCGCTGGCTCCACGTGCTATGACCCCACTGCTGACCGTCCTGCGCATCGGCACCCGACGCGGCGATGTCGACAAGAACCTCGAGGGCATCCTCGTCCATGACGATTACGCCAGCTACTTCACCCTCGAGGGTGTGCGCCACGGGGCGTGCAACGCCCATCACCTGCGCGAACTCCAGGCTCTGATCGCCATCGAGAAAGGAAGACTGGGCCCAGAGCATGCACCGCCTCCTCAAGCGCGCACACAGGGCCGCCCGCTCCGCCCGTGACAACGGCCGGGAGGTGCCCGTCTCCCTGGTGGGCCGGATCTCGCGGGCCTGGGACCGCATCCTCGAGCGCGCCATCGCCTTCCACGAAGCGCAGCCACCACTGCGGACCGGCAAACGCGGGCGAAGGAAACGCCGCATCGGTCACAACCTCGCGCTCCGCCTCCAGAAGCAAAAGGAAGGATGCCTGCGCTTCCTCACCGACACGCGTACGCCGTTTACCAACAACGAGGCCGAACGCGACCTCCGAATGGCCAAGCTGCGCCAGAAGATCTCCGGCGGCTTCCGCTCCGAGCCCTCTCTGCCAATATCGCTGAGACATCCGCTACCTTTGGATTTACTGAAGGGGGCGGAGGTGGACAGCGATGATAGCAGGGAGAGAGAGGATGATGGACATGGGTGTGGGTGTTGCGGCCGTGGGGGGCGAGGAGCGTAGCGACGAGCCCGCCACGGCCAAGGCCGTCGAGAGCCCCCCGGCACCGGATCCGGAGGTGGTGGCCAAGCCGACGCGTCGACAGTTCACGGGGGAATACAAGCTCGGGATCCTGGAGGAGACGGATCGATGCTCCCAGCCCGGTGAGGTTGGGCGGATCCTGCGTCGCGAGGGGCTCTACAGCTCTCATCTCACGGCCTGGCGCAAGGCACGGCGGGAGGGCTCTCTGAAGGGCCTGACGCCGAGGAGACGGGGGGCCGCAAGCCGGCCCGGCGCAACCCCCTCCAGAAGCGGGTGGATGAGCTCGAGGCCGAAGTGGCCCGGCTCGAGAAGCAGCTGACCACGGCGGAAACGATCCTGGAAGTCCAGGGAAAAGTTGCCGGGCTGCTGGGGTTGAGCTTCGAGGGCGGGAAGAACTCGTGACAGCCGCTGCCTCCCTCGCACCGGAGGTCGGCGTCGTGCCGGCGTGCCGGGCGCTGGGTGTGGCGCGCGCGACGTTCTACCGGCGTCAGAAGCCTGGTCCCGGGCACCAGCAGCCCAGCAAGCGGCCCGCCCGGGCTCTTTGTGAATCCGAACGCGAGGAGGTGCGACAGACCCTCGCCTGCCCGCGCTTCGTCGATCGGTCTCCCGCCGAGATCGTGGCCACCCTCCTCGACGAGGGCCAATACCTCTGCTCCGAGCGCACGATGTACCGGATCCTGGCTGAGGACCACCCCGTGCGTGAACGGCGGGATCAGCTCACCCACCCCGAGTACACGAAACCCGAGCTCGTGGCCACCGCCCCGAACCAGACGTGGTCATGGGACATCACCCGGCTGCTCGGACCCCAGAAGTGGACGTACTACTACCTCTACGTCCTCATCGACATCTTCAGCCGATACGTGGTCGGATGGATGGTCGCCGACCGCGAGAACTCCGCGCTCGCCAGCCGGCTCATCCAGGAGAGCTGCCTCAAGCAGAGTGTCCAGCCCCAGACGCTGACCCTGCACTCCGACCGCGGGAGCCCGATGACGAGCAAGTGTACGGCCCAGCTCCTCGCTGATCTCGGCATCACCCGCTCGCTCGGCCGACCCCGGGTCAGTGACGACAACCCCTTCTCGGAGGCGCACTTCAAGACCGTCAAGTACCACCCCGGCTTCCCTGGCCGCTTCCCGGACATCCACGCGGCCACTGACTTCTGCCGATCCTTCTTCCCGTGGTACAACAACGAACACCGCCATGGGGGCATCGCCATGCTTGCCCCTGCCGACGTCCATCACGGCCGGGCCGATGAGATGCTCGCCCAGCGTGAGCGCACTCTCCACAAGGCATGGTCCAAGCACCCGGACCGCTTCGTACGGGGGATGCCGAAGCCCCAGCCTCTCCCACAAGAGGTCTGGATCAATCCACCAGCTGCGGAATCGACACCGCAGCCGACTCACTAATTTATAATCCCGGGTGTCTCAGTAGTGTTGACAGGTTCCGGAGCAGGGCGCCCGTGACTTCGCCATCCTGCGTTCCGTCATCGCCACAGCCCGAAAACAAGGCTGGAACGTCCTCGACACCCTCGCCAATCCCAATCCGATCCACCTGATCCCCAAGCTGCGCCTCTGAAAAACCAGTGCCGCAACCACCAACAACCCCCTCAACACCTCACGTCCGAACACCCACCCGGGACAATCAGACCTGGGTAGTTACGGATTGCGAACATTAACCCCTCCAGTTATGAGGAGATCAGTGGCGGCCGGCCCCGGAAGACGGTCGACGGCCAGCGGGCCATCACTTGGATTTCCGGGCACTTCTACCACTCGTAAGGGGTAAGAGGCCCAGGTTTCACGGATCGTGTCTCGCTAGGCTTTGCGCTATGTCCAGACGTCAGTATCCATCATCCGGCGAGAGCGTTACAACATTCGGGGCCCGAAGCATTCGGGCGTTACTGATCGTTGGGGCGTTCCTTCCTCACGGTTCCTCGCTGACGGCGCAGATCAACGGCTCGCTCGCAGGCATCGTTCGGGACGATTTGAGCAGTTCAGTCCTGGAGGGGGCCACGGTTTCCGCGGCTGGCACGGGAGTCGCGACCGTCACTGACTCTTTGGGACAGTTTCGATTGCCCTCCCTCCCGGAAGGACGGATTGACTTGAGGGTCACACTCTCAGGATATGCGTCCGTTGTGGAGTCGATCGACGTGTCTCCGACCGATGTGGCCTTCGTTCGAGTCCGGCTTCCTCCGCTTGACGCGATGCTGCGGGAGGTTTTGGTCATCGGCGGAGTAGCGCAGCCGCCAACGGGCGCAGCTATAGCCGAGGTCCAGCCTCGCAGCACAGCTTCGAGGAGCGCGCTAGATCTCCTCGGGGAGGTTCCTGGGGTCGTTGTCAGCTCGACCCCGGGCCGTCTCAATGGCGGGGTCAGGATCCAGATCCGTGGCTCGAGCTCCCTCTTGAAGAACGATCCGGCGATCTATCTCGACGGTATCCTGATCAGCGGGAGTCGCAGCGGGTCAGCTGGAACACACGCGCTTGAGCTCATTCCTGCGAAACAGGTAGAGCGGATTCAGGTCCTCCGCGGACCGTCGGCGGCAGCGCCACAAGCACACGCGTCAAGCGGCGTGATTCTGGTCGAGACGGAAGGAGCGCGGTAGTCGGGAGGGGCCGGGCCCGATGGGTGACGAAGCCTGCCAAATCCTATCTCTCTTGGTTTGCATGAGTACGTAGGTCTGCGCCTACAGCGATGCCCAGTCGAGCCTCCACCGCACGAATGATGGAACTGGTCTCGGTCCTTTAGCAACTTGCCCGCGAGAGGGCGGATCCTTCCGAGCTCGTGTCTGAATTTCGATCTTTATACTGAGGACGTTGCCGAAGGCCCGAGTTTGACAGTTGATGGATACATGATTTTCGGTAACGCTATGCGTTACTGTGACTTACGGGCACTCCGGCAGAGTGCCCCATGTAACTATGAGTTTTGGGGGGTTCAGTCCAGCTTCAGGATGGCCGGCGGGGATGCTATCTGCAGTGATTTCAGGCGCTTGGCGGCGCTTGGGCGAGGCTCGGTCACCTGCCACAGCGTCCCGTTCGGGCCCAACAATTGAACAAGTTTGATGCCGCTGAGATCGCGGTGGATGTTGCGCCAGGTGTCCTCGATGGCATGCTCGGCCATCCGCTCGAGCAGGAGCCCGAGGACCGTCAGCGCGATGTGAGCCCGGATGCGGCGCTCGGTACGGTGATAGACCGGGCGGAGTCCGAGGCCGCTCTTCATCTGCCGCCACGCCTGCTCGACCCTCTGCTGTTGTCGGTAGCCAAGCGCCATGTCTTCGGCGTTCAGCGTGTCGTCGTTCGTGTGCACGACGAACTTCCCGTCCAGCCGCTCGGCGGCCTTCACCTTGGCCCGAGCGATCTTGAGTCCCCCGGTGCGTGTCAGGCGCAGGTAGCGTCCGTAACGGCGGCTGGCGCGCAGTCTGCACACCTGCTTGCCGTGTCCGTCCTCTTCCTGCGGGGCTAACGCCGCCAGCTTCGCTTCCAGCTCCGCCAGTACCTTCGCGCGATGCCGGCGTTTGCGCTCGGCCTCCCGAGGGTTGTGGCACACGGCGTAACGCTCTCGCCGCTCGCCGTCGCCAACGACGACTTCCTTGACCCGCAGATTCGGTCCCGCCTCGCGGTAGCGCCCGCGACGACTGAGTACCTCGGTGTCGATCTTTCCGCCGGGATGCACCGGCATGCAGACGATGTAGCGTCCCCCGGCCCGCGCCAGCGCCCCCAGGTTCTCCTTCGAGACCATCCCGGCGTCACCCACGAACACGCACCGGTTCAGATTCCAGCCCCCCAGATCCCTCTTCACCCTCGC
The DNA here is from genome assembly GCA_965218255.1 of Longimicrobiales bacterium. Lineage (GTDB taxonomy): Bacteria > Gemmatimonadota > Gemmatimonadetes > Longimicrobiales > Gaopeijiaceae > JAAXGI01. The sequence goes on from CBDCKJ010000002.1 coordinate 1,042,619, forward strand.
CACCGTGCTCACGTCCACCGTGTTGCCCGAAAACACCCAGTGGCGCACCGGGAAACCCTCCCGCGTAACCGCAAGACCCACCACCACCTGCGGAGCATCCCCGCGGCCGTTCTTCGAGTGACCCCGTCGCCTGGCCACCCCCTCCGCCGCCGTGTCCTCGTCATCCATCTCGAAGTGGACGGAGGTCGTGTCGTAGAAGATCAGCTCCACGTCCAGGTTGAACAGATCCGCCATCCGGTAGTAGAGACCCTTCTCCAGCGCCTCCCCGTGTTCCACCAGGAAATCCATCGCCCGGTAGAGGTGCTGCAGCTCGAGAGCTTCGCACCCCTCGATACGAACCTCCTCGGCCAACCATCTCTCCCAGCAGTGCAACGTGGACGCCGGCGCCAACGCCCGGTGGGCCACCATCGCAAACAGCGCCCGCTCGACGGAGAACCCGAACTTGTGATCCCCGGCGAACTCTTCAATCAGTTCCGCCAGCCCGGTCCTGCGCCACAGATGCTCCAGCACGTAGACATCGCCGTAGGGCCAGGTATCAACCACGCGCATGGCCCCGTCGGCCCCAACCAGCTCCTCGGGGCTGCAGCGCTTCAGGATGCTCTTCGCGAGCCTCCGGAGGCGCTCGACCGCCTTCTCGTCGTCGGCACGGCCGCAGTTGTAGAGGATGCGTACGCGGGAGCGCTTCTTGACCGGATCCCAGACGTTCTCGGCGATCTGGAGGTGGGCGAGCTTCGAGCCGTCGACTCGCTTCTGGGTGGTCCTCCGCAGGTACATGTATCCAATGATATGGACACATGCATTTGTTGTCAATGCCTGTAGGCATGAGCCATGTATCTATGTATTTTCGGCAAATATCTAGGCCCTCGCGCCGTAAGTCATTGCCCAAACACACCTTGGGTTTTCAACATGCCTCCCGATGTACGAGTAACTGTCAAACTCGGGCGAAGAAGATCGGCCGTTACTCTTCGACGCACTGTTGCGCAACATGGAGATCGGAAGGGCCGAAGTAGAGGTCACGCTCGCCGAGATGCTGGAGGCCGACGAGGACAATCCAATCTCGTGGACACGCCAACTGACGAGGCTCAGACGTCAGCTGGAATCGCCCAGGCTTCGCGCTTTCCGCCGCTTCTTGGTGAGGCCTGGTGGACTTCCCTTCCTACTCGACCTCCGTGCTGCAATTCTCGTCGCCCAGCGCGAGGCGGACCTCGACCTGGAGCCCCTGGACGAAGAGATCGCCCACCTTCTCGACGCTTGGTTTCAGAGCGGTTTTCTATTTCTCAGCGAGATCACGCTCGAATCGTCATTCCGGGAGATCCGCTTTCTCAAGGAACACGACATGGTTCATCCCATGGCTAGCCTCGAGGAAATGGGTGCCCGAGTTGGAAAGGACCGTCGCCTGTTCGCACTCTTCCACCGGGCCATGCCCGAAGAGCCAGTCGTCTTCATCGAGGCAGCTCTGACGCGTGGAGTCGTGCGGTCTATTGACGAGATCCTCGGTGACTCCCCAGAGCATTCATCGAGGGCGGCACAAGATACCGCCATATTCTACTCCATCAATAACACGCAGCATGGGCTCGTCGGTCTCGGCAAAGCCCTGATACTCGATGTGATGAAAGTGATTCGACGAGACGAGCCGGGGATCAAGTTTTTTGCGACCCTGAGCCCGATACCGGGATTGTGGGAGGGATATCTAGAGCGCGTTCTCGTAGGGGGCGACGCCAGCTTCCAACTGAACCGATTTGGGCTGACACGTTTCTTCCCGGCAGGTGTGCAAGAAGATTTGGCGCGGTTGCATAACCATCGCACGGGAGGGGAGGTGCCCGACTTTGCTACAGCGCTTCACGAAATTCTAGATGACGAACGGTGGATCCACGACACTGGCTATGTCAGTTGACTGACATAGCCGCTCACTGAGCTCGTGTACTTCTATATCAATGAAGAGAAGAACCGACCGGGGAAGCCTCTGAACCCGGTCGCCGCCTTTCACTTGGGAAACGGGGCTCGGGTCCGCAGGGCCAATGTCAATTTCGGCGCGAATGTTTCCGAACGCGGTCTCCGGGAGTCATGCGGATTCATGGTGAATTACATTTATTCGACGACCTGGCTCCACGGAGTCGGCCGCACGATGCAGTCGTTGCTGCGGTGGCGCTCCTGACAATGTGCGGGTGAGCGCGCCTCAAGCCCCTTGTTACCCGCCTCCGTCCCGTAACGCCGGGCCGTAAACCTGCGGGTCCCCGTACCGGCTGGCAATTTCACCTAGACGCTCTTGCATCTCCGCTTCAGGCAGCCAGGTCCCTCTCACCATGACTCCGACGCGAGCCTGAAGCGCGGTAACCGACTCCAACGGGTTCTCCCCGAGGAGCAGTAGGTCGGCCCGGTTCCCCTCCGTGATGGTTCCGAAGTCTGGTGACTGGCCCAGGTGCTCTTCGACGTAGCGAGCCACGTTCGTGGTCCCGGATCGCAGAACCTCGTACGGACTCATCCCCGCCTCCACCATGAGAGGGATCTCCCGGTGCACTGCAAATCCAGGTATGTTGAACAGTTCCGGCGAATCCGTGCCCATCAGGATCATCGAACCCGATCCAGCCAGAGCTGTCAACAGCTCCCGTCTCCACATCGCGTGCGCTGCGGCAGCCTCCGGGATCCGGCCGTCCCATCGATCTCCAGCTGCGATATCGTACGCGTCCCTCCGTGCCAGGGTAATGTACCGGAACTCCGGAAGTGCCAGAACGCTGTCTGCTTCCGCCAACCCTCCGACCAGCCGATTCCATCCAGCTCGGTGATTCGAGAGGTATTGAGCGGGCACGAGGTACACTCCAGCCTCCGCGGTCGCGCGCGCCACCGCGTTCAGTTTTTCGGAATCGGTAGCCTGGAGCACCTCTACTTCGGTGGCCGCTCGGGACAGGTCATCCAGTCGGGTGGCTTCCAGATATCCGTCGAGGTGGGTCAACGCCGATATCCCGCCCTCGATCGCTTGCAGAATCCCGATTTCGGCTGGTACCCTGCCCGAGTAAGAGATCCCCAACTCCTGGGCTTCCTCCACCAGGCCGCTCCACAGGGCAGGCGACAGTCCGGAGTCAACAGTCAGGAAGTCGTATCCCGCTGCGGAGTAGGCGCGCAGCATGGCGCGGAAGGCATCTGGGTCGGCATCAGAGTCACTGCTGGGGGAGGGGGAGCCCACATAGAGGGTCGGACCAAGCATCTCTCCCTCGGCGAGGGCGCGCCGAAGATCCAGTTGGTATGGAGATCCCTCTATGGCTCGAATCGTTGTGATTCCGTTGGCCAAATAGAGAAAAAGGGTTTCTTCAAGAACGAGCGTACGCAGGGGATCGTCCTCCGGCGGAAGAACAGCATGCATCTCCGCAAGACCCGGCGTCAGATAGCGCCCCCGGCCGTCGATAAGCAAAGCGTCAGCGGCAACCTGGACCGACGCGGAGGCACCGATCTCGGCGATCCTCCCATCGCGGACCACTACGGTCTGATCCGTCAGAGCTCGTTCGGAGTCCATTGGGATCACCGTCACGTTCTCGAAGGCGTACGCCTGCACCGACTGAGGGTCTTGCTGAGCCACCAGAGCGGCAAAGGAAAACGCCACCAATATCGTGAGCCTAGCGAAGGCGGGGGCCAAGCGAGCCAGGCTCAGAGATCCCGCAAATGCAGCGAGTGGGGCAAAGGCTGGGTGAAGAGAGATGGCACGAAGAATACGCGGCATGGTCGGATTCCAGAGTCGTTCCATAGGGGTCCCTCAGGTATGCCTATCACAAATAGAGGAGGCCAACTCCCTCGAGAATTGACCTCCTCCATTGTCAGTGAACCCCTTTGCCGTCAATCCCCAGCCTAACGACGAGAAGGGATCACGTATGACGGCTCATTTAGAACCGCAGGGCCGCGGGACACGTGCTACCCGTATTCTCCCCACGGACCCAGGCAGCCAGCTCCTGCCACTCCGGATCGTCCTTGGACTCCCACCGTTTCCCACCTCCGTGCATTGGGGTTCCGCCTCCGTCGGGATGGAGGGGATTGTGCAAGAAGTGGCTCTGCTCCGGGTATCCAGGCTTTATAAACCGCATCAGGACCCCGAAATTCTCACGCGACTCCTCCTCATTCCAGTAGTCACGGCCACCCGGAATGGGCTGCGCAAATCCGTTTGTCCCACCGGTATGACAAGTTGCGCAGGGGACCGCGCCGGGGCGCGGATTGAGAAAGATCTGCTGAACGCAGTTCTGGAAGAAGCCGAAATCCACGTCCGGTGGAGGCGGGCCGGCAGCCACCTGAACGGCAGGCGCGGAAGCGACCCACTCCTCAAGGACCTGCCACTCGGGATCGTCCTGGGACTCCCAAAACTTGCCACCGACGTGATATTCGGTGCCACCCGCATCCACCGCCAGCGGCTTGCGAAGAAGAACACTGTTTTGCGGGAACCCCGGAGTGACGAGACGAGATACGACCTCGAAGTTATGGCGTGATCTGGCCTCCGTCCAATACGGCTCGCCGCCTTCATCGCGTTGCAGCGGCTGGAGCTTGAATGGGGTCCAAGCCTGCCACGAGTGACACATGACACACGCGCCCGGTACTAGCCCACTCTCTCCATGCCCTCTTAGAAAGATCGGTTCCACGTTTTCTCGATAGAACTCGAAGTCCAGCACATCTTGTGCCTGACGGGGAGAGGCTCGAGACTCGTCGAACGCAGCCTCTACGGGTCCCGCCTCCACTCCAACAAAGACGACACCCAGAACCATTCCGGCGGCTGAGAGCGACAGAGTCGCCAGAACCTTCCACACCCACTCCCTCATCGGCGCGCTCTGTCCCATCGGTTATCTCCCGCTCTGTGCGCGTTCCGTCATCCGAAGCACGTTTTCGGGAACAAAGAAGGTGCGGTTTCTCTTGGGCGAGTCCCCAACCTTGATCCTGTCCACAACGGTCAGTGTTTCCAGGTCCACAACGGAAGTCTCGTCACGTCCGGTTGTGGCGACGTACAAGTATCGACTGTCGGGAGTGGACGTAAGCCAAGACGAGACGCCCACGTCTACGTCACCGATCCACTCTAGATCTGGAAGGGTCCATCCAACCACCCTACCCGACACGCGAGAGACCACCCACACGGCCGACTGGTCGGCCAGCACCTCGATACCGTGAGCGACAGAATTCCGGACCCCGATGAGGTTGTACTTCTCCAGCGGGGCACGCGGCGCCTCGATCGTGGCCACGATCTCCTGCTTCTCAAAATCCACAACCACGAAGCCTTCGAGACTGGATAGGTTTACGAAAATATTCTTGGTCGAGCCATCCGGGTTTGTCTCAAAGCCCATTGGGCGAACTCCCTGGGGCATATCGAGCGACCACGCAATCTCATCCGTGCTCGTGTCAATGATCGTAAGCGTCCGGGCGCCGATCATCCCCGCTGCGACGTGTCTGCCGTCGGGCGTGGCGAACGTGTTGTGTACCCCTCCCGCCACCGGAATGGTCTTCACTATCTCATCGGTATCCATGTCGATGACCTGCACAAACGGCGCTCCGGAGATCGCGGCATACACCTTACGGTTTAGGCTGCTGGATGCGATGTTGTTGGGCCGGGCAGCGATTGGGATTCGCTTGATCAGCTGAAGGGTGGAGGAATCGACGACGTCAACGCTGATGTCATGCTCGTTCGTCACGTAGTACTTGGTGCCTTCGGGATTGACGGTAATACCGTGTGGTAGGCCCAAGCCGTCAATTACTCCGATCACCTTGTTCGATACCGGGTCAATCAGGTGCGTATCGGAGCCGGCGGAGCTCGTCTGCGCAATGACCACGGCCGTCCCAGCCTGACCCGCCAGTGGCGAAGTCTGGATCTGGGCTACAAGCGGCGACGCGAGAAACATCATACCCGCTGTCAGCAGGCAGCTTCTCCAGTAGTTGCGTGGTGCGTCGGACATTCGAAACCTCCAAGGCGAGATGAGATCTGACAAAGCCTACCCTTGCGCTCTCCGATGATGGCGCTAGGCGGGGGCCAAGCGCCTCCCTCAACTCAGAAATCATAGGCGAGCCCTTGCAACGCCGCAACCCCGACCTGCAGCGTTCGACGCGAGCCGGGAGACATCCTCACATTGGGCCATGCGGGGCTCGAGATCTCGAGCCGATGATCGGGTAGTGGGCCAGTTTGAATCGTTACAATTCCTGTGGTTCGCAGGGCACCATGTTAGGGTGTAGCATGGCCAAGAGGAAGCTCCGCCCAGACGTGAACGAGGTCACCCATTGGGTGATGTTGGAGGCTACTGGGCAGGCCCCAAAGACACTGCCGCCAGGTGCACGGTCGGAGGAGGAAAACAACCGCGAGGCGGTGGAGCGTGGGTCGAAGGGCGGCAAGAAGGGGGGTGTAGCCCGAAAAGAGGCCCTGAGTGTCAAGGAGCGTTCTAAGAAGGGCCACCGAGCCCGCATCGTCGATTGGGATCCGATCTCACGAACACCATACGGGCCCGCGGCCAGCAAGTGCCGCAATCAAGAGGCTGCACATACGACTTGCGCGCCAACATCCTGGCCAGCCACGGGTCCGACGTCTCGCTGCGTCGGATCGCCTGGTGGACAACCGCCATCGCGCCCGTGATCAGGAGTCGTCTCAGGTCGCGCTGACCCATCTTCCATACCCTGCCAAGTCGTTGCTTGTCTCCGGTCGTGTGCTGCCTCGGAACCAAGCCGAGCCAAGCCGAGAAGTCGCGCCCGCGCCGGAAGCTCTCCATTCGGTGGGGCGAAGGCGTCCTGGGTCAGCTTCCCGTGAATGTGTTTTGCTGGCTCGGATGGTTAGGACGCGAGGATCAGTCGGTTGCCCTCCAGTGCGAGCTCCCGGCCGTGGCCGAAACGCGGGGCTGGCGAGCGGATCTGAATCCTGCGGTCACGAAGGAGCCTCAGTGTGTGTTCGAAGGCGTACTGCCCCAGGGCGACGAGACATCTGAGTCCGGGGAGGAAGTGGTCGAGCTCGTGCTCAAGAAAGCGTCGGCATCGGTCACGCTCGTCCGGGCGGGGGCGGTTCTTCGGCGGCGCGCAACGGACGGTCGCGGTGATGTACGCATCGTCAAGCCGCAGTTCGTCGTCGCGGCCTATCGAGTGGGGTGTGGAGGCGAAGCCGAAGCGATGGAGAGCGTCGTAGAGCCAGTCGCCTGACCGGTCCCCGGTAAACATGCGCCCCGTGCGGTTCGCTCCGTGGGCCGCGGGGGCGAGCCCGATGATTGAGAAGGCGCGCGCGGGGATCGCCAAACCCGGGAGATGGCCTCCCCCAATTACTCATCGCCCCGGAAAGTGGCCCTCTTCTCCCGGGCTACGGACTCTCGCCATGCCACCAGCCGGGGACGGGCGCGGCATCGGGTCACCTCGTCCTCGAGGCTGTTGAGACTCTCACGGTTCGGTGCCAAGTCTGTCATCTGGAGATCCTCGAATGGTCCCGGGTCCCCCGTACTCCGGCGTCCGAGTAGGAGCGTTCGCGAGCCGGGGCCCGGGTGGGTGAGCGTTGGGCGGGGTCGCCGTCGGCCACCGGCCCATCCGGCCTGCTATGTGACCTCGTAGGTCGAAGTCGCCCTGATAGGGCCGGCACGCAGACGGTGACGGTCCAGCGTCTCGGGTACCGTGAGGCCACTCAGGCCGTGACGGTCCCGGGGGGTGATGCGGCGGTCGTGAACTTCGCGATCTCCGAGTCCGCGCTCCAGCTCGACGAAGTGATCGTAACCGGGACTCCGGGCGGGACCCAGAGACGTGCAATCGGAAATACGGTGGCGAGGCTGGACGCGAGTACGGTGGCCCAGGACATCGCCGTTACGAATATGCAGGACCTGCTGACCGCAAGGACCCCTAGTCTCAGCTTCACTAATCTGATGGGGAACGTAGGGAGCGGTTCTCGTATCACCATCCGAGGCGTGGGAAGCTTCAGCGAGGCGAGAAACGACCCTCTCATCTACGTGGACGGGGTACGGGTCAACAACGACGCGACCGCTGGCCCGACGACGGGGGAAGGGGCCGTAGTCAATGTTCTTAACGACTTCAACCCGGAAGAGATCGAGAGCGTCGAGATCATAAAGGGACCGGCCGCGGCGAGCCTGTACGGGACGGAGGCCTCGGCAGGGGTGATCCAGATCATCACCAAGCGGGGATCTGAGGGCACGCCCCAATTCAACCTGTCCGTGCGTCAGGGGGCCAATTTCCTGAACGATCCGTCGGCGATGCTTGGGACAATGTGGACGTGTCCCACGGATCCAAGCCCCGGCCCGACGGACTGCGAGAACGAGTCGGATCTCGAGCCGTACAACATGGTCGACGAGGCGAACCGATACATCCGCGAGGGTTACTTTCCATGGCAGACGCCGGAGCTCTTCCAGTACGGGCAAACCCAGAGCTACAACGTGGATGTGCGAGGGGGCACCGAAACGATCCGGTATTTCCTGTCGAGCGGTCTCGACGACGAGGAAGGTGTGCTTTGGTTCAACTTCAACGAACGCAAATCGGTACGTGCGAACATCGGTGTCCTCCTCTCCGAGCAATTCTCGCTCGACGTCTCAACGGGTTACACGGACGGCTACACTCGGTTGGCAACGCCGGTTGCAGGAGATGGCGGAGTGTGGCAGGACCTGGTCTGGTCGAACGGCTTCTACCTGGACCGCGTCAACCCGTTTGATCAGCCGCGAGCCAACCCCCGCCTGGGCGGCTTCCAGGAGCACCTGCCTTCGGATGTGGCGGAGGTAAAGGCTACCCGGGACTACAGTCGGTTCACGGGATCGGCCACACTGAACTACACGTCGCCCAACTTCTCGTTCGCGAACATCGACGGTTCGCTCACACAGCGCCTCGTCCTCGGGATCGACCAGGGATGGGACATCAACCAGGCGGTGTTCCAGGTTGAGGGCGGCGTAGTGCCGGAGCACCTGAGGGAGTACACTGAGACATGGGCGGCGCAGTACTCGGAGACGCAGACAGATGAGATGACGTATGACAGGCCGATCCGAACGAACCTGAGCTTCGTCTATGCGACGACGTTGAACCTGCAGCCGAGCGATTCCTGGCGCTTCTCTACGTCGTTGGGAGCGCAGTACTATGTGGACCAGTTGTACAGATTTTGGAACTTTGGGAACGGGTTCGCATCCCCGCTCTCGACTACGATCAATCAGCTCTCGCAGTCGCAGATCCTCACGGACTACGAGTTCATCGAGAACAAGTCGCTCGGATTCTACGTGCAGGAGGAGGTGGGATGGAATGACCGGCTCTTCCTGACAAGCGGTTCGCTTTGACGACAACTCCACTTTCGGTGTCGATGCACCGGCGCAGAGGTATCCGAAGATTTCCGGCACATGGGTGATATCGGAGGAGAACTTCTGGAACATTGATCAGATCAGCTCTCTGCGCCTCCGCGGGGCATGGGGCAAAGCGGGTCGCCAGCCGTCTTCCACCTCGGCCCAGAATATCTAGGTGGCGATTCCCGGACCGGGGGGTAGCGCCGCAATTCGTCCGGATAGCCCCGGGAACCCGGCGATCGAACCGGAGGTCAGCAGCGAGATCGAGGTGGGGTTCGATATTGCGCTCTTCGACGAGCGGATATCGGTAGAGTTCACGAACTACCACAGGAGGAACGAGCAGGCGCTCCTAGGCATCGGTGCCCTCTCGAGCTTCGGTTTTCCGGGCTCCGTGGAACAGAATCTGGGCCGGATCGACAACTGGGGCTGGGAGGCGCTGGTGAGTGCCCGGCTCTACGGGAATTCTGCCCTGGCCCTGGATCTCGATTTGTCGGCCTATCAGACAGGTAACGAGATCAGGAACCTCGGCGATTACCCGGGTTCGGAACGTATCAAGATCGGCTTCCCGTATCCGAACTTTGTCACGGACAACTGGCTTCTCAGAGCCGAGTTCGACCCGAACGGCAATTACCGAAACGCGTTCGGTCGTGCGATGAACGGTTGGTGCGATGAGGGTATCAGCTTGGCGCCTGAGGGAGCCGAGAATCCCGCGCTGTACGGGAATGTGGCCGGTGGAGCCGAGCAGCCTTGTCAAGACATCTTCGATCAAGAGATTCTCGCTGGTCCGGCCTACGACAGGTACACCTTCACGGTGGCACTTCGGCTCAGTCTTCTTCAGGGGCAGCTTCAGATCTTCGCGTTGGCGGAGGGACGGTATGGCCGGATCAACCAGAACAGCGCGCATCAGTGGGGCCACACCTATAACAACTCGAAGATATCGCGGCTCGAGAACCATGCACAGTGGGCTGTATCCGAGCGACTGAACAGGTCGGGTGCGTCCTGGGAGCTGGAGATCTACCGCGGCGGTTTCTGGAAACTTCGGGAACTCGGAGCGCGCTACAACCTGCCGGGATCGTGGGTGCAGCGTACGGGGGCGGAGCGTGCGTCCGTCAGTTTATCTGCCAGGAACATTTGGATCATCTGGCAGGAGACAAAGGAGATTTGGGGCCAGCCGGTCCCGGATCCGGAGTTCGGAGATCCGAACGACCTGGATGGGAGTAACGTCTACTCTACGGCCGGTCTGTCGAGTCTGAGCGCGACCTTCCGAGTCACATTCTAGTGATCTTTACGCGATGATCGACAGAGGTCCTGCGAACAACAGATGGCATCGCGGATTACACCAAGAGGCCAGAAGTCATCGAGGCGAAAGTATGACTAAGACTACAGGCATTGAGGCTCGGTGCGAGGGAAGAAAGAGGAGCGGTTTTGCGCTGGCCGTTGGCGCGTCGATTGGGGTGCTTGGCGCATGCGACGACCTGCTCGAGGTCGAGCTTCCCCACATCCTGACGGACGCTGCGATCGAGGGGGCGGATACCGCCGAAACCCAGATCAACTCCGCGATCGCCCTCTTCGAGTGCGGCTGGTCGGCGTTCGCGCTTCACGCGCTCGGGCACGAGGACGTCTTGGAGTCTATTGCCGGTGCGGGCAGCGGCTTGTCTAGATTCCAAGAGTCGCCCAACACGGGTCTCTGCGACACCAGCTCGCAGGACTACAGCTGGTTCGACCAGATCGCGGGTGCCCGGGCGCTGCTCTCGAATGACCCGGCGCGAATGGTTGCCACGGCGCAGGGCGTGGGTCGCGGGGTCTATGATCGGATGGAGGATGAGTGGGATCTCGGTCCGGACGAAGAGCGGCTCAAGGCGATCGCCGCGATTTACGTGGCTGCCACGCTCGACCATTTCGGTGAGTTCGTGTGCGAGTCCGCCTTGGACGGGAGTGATCTCATTACGCCGACGGAGATGCTGAATCTGGCGGAAGAGTGGACGGATCGAGCACTCGGTCACATCGGCAACACTCCTGGGGGCGACTTCGCCATGCCACACGGGATCTCGACGAGCGCCCGGCACATGGCGATGGGGTTTCGGGCCCGGATCAGGTGGGCGAATGGTGATCTGGCGGGTGCTGCAGCCGACGCCGGAACCATTCCCGATGGCTGATATGGAAGGGCCGTCTGTCAAGTCAGGGTCACGTTGTCTCGCATGGGCCGAGGGGAGAGGTCGCCCGAGGTTCGCTTCGACGGTGAATCCTCCTGATACACGCCGGTTAGCCCCGCGGCCAGAGCGGCAAGAATTCGGGTTCGTCGGGAGCTGGCTCGATCTACGACACGTGGGTCTCGGGGCCGTTGCCGGTCCCGGCCACATAGTGAGCGCGAGCGTTCTCCTGCCGTGCCTCGGACAACCTCCCTGTTCAGCATCTGCGATTCGGTCCTCGTCCATGACTGCTCAGGCGGCGAGGCGCCCTGCTTCGATCTCCACACCGCTGTCCTGCATGAGCGCCCACACGAACCCGGCCAGTTCCCTGGCCACCGCCACCGCCGCGATCTGACTCTTCTTCCGTAACGCCAGCCGCTTGAACACCTTGTGAAGCCGGTGCTGCGCTTTCCAGCTATGCGCCACGACGTCCGCTGGCTGGCCCTGCTGCCGGCGCTTCAGCGCTTCCCCGCGTCGTGGCGGGAAGCGGTAGCTCCACGCCGCCTGCACCAACACGTGACGAACCCGGCTGTTGCCCGCCTTCGTGATGGAGCCCTGGCGTCGGCTTGCTCCGCTCGAATGTTCCGCCGGCACCAGCCCTACATAGACCATCAGCTGCCCCGGATGCTCGAAGCGCCGGAAGTCCCCGATCTCCGTCACCAGCACCATCGCCGCCTGGATGGAGATCCCCTTCAGGCAACAGAGGCGCCCCACGGCCTCCCGATAGGTCGGCTCCAGCGCCAGCGCCTCGATCTGCCGGTCCAGTTCGTCGCGGCGGTCCAGCTTGTAGTCCAGCAACGCCAGATACTCCCCGAAGACCACCTGGTCCTCGGTCTCCAGAACCGCGTCACGCTGGATCGCTCGCAGCCACACGAAGTGCTTGCCCGTCCAGTTGTGGCCCTCACGGTACACCAGACCCCGCCGCGCCAGGAACTTCAGGATGTAGTGGCGCGACTTCAGGGCCTCTCGCTGAAACGCCTCCCGGCAGCGCACCAGATCCCGAACCCGCTCCTCCCGCTCCGTCGGAACCCGGATCGTCACCAGCTCCCCCGCCCGGTACAGCCGCGCCAGTTCCTCGGCATCCTTCCGGTCGTGCTTGCGCCGCTCTCCCGGACGCCGCGGAATCAGCGACGGGGCCACGATCTCGCACGCGTGACCCCAACTGCGAATCGTCCGCTCCAGCACGTAGCCCGCGCCGCTCGCCTCGTAGCAGGCGTGAACCTCGTGCTCCCGCCCCAAGCGATCCAGCAACCGCCTGAGTCCCCGCGGATCGTGCGACAACCGCTTCACCAGCGTGGGCTCCCGCGCGCCCTCCGGCAGCACCGCAATCATCACGCTGTCCTTGTGGACATCCATCCCGACGTACACCTTCGTCTTCTTCTTCATAGGGTCGGTCTCCTGTTCCGGTTGCGACTCGAACGTCGCATGTGGCTCTGGCACCTCCGCTCGTCGGGGCGCTAACCCACGGTAAGCCGGCAGGGGCCGGCCCTTCCATACTTTCTACTTTGCGTATGTGACCCGCGAGACCGGTGATCCCGGATCCTGCGATGGGGGCCATTTGGGGCGGTGTTCTGGGGGGCGAGTGCGGAGTGGATGGAGAAGGGGCGCGGGAGCGGGAGGTATCAAGCTTTGGGGGTCACGGCAGTGCTGCAATGAGGAGACCTGAGGCGAACAGACGCCGAGTATCGGCGCGGCGAGTGGCCGCGGGAGACATGGGCCCCGGGATCGTGGGTGGGACCTGCATGGCGCGCGGCGCGGCCGCCAGACTCAGGCGGGCGCCGGGGGCGGGATGTCGTGGTTCAGTCCTCGCAGGGCCGTGAGGAGGCGGAGGCGGACGGGTTCGTCGCGAAGCAACTGGAGGTAGCTCTTGCGTCCATGGGTGGTCAGCTTCGCGGGAAGCCGGAGCAGCCAGAGGCGGAGTCGCTTCGGCTGCGCCGTCCGCCAGGAGCCCGAGAGGAAGTGTTGGCGCAGCGTATGCAAGGTCTGGTAGCCCACGACGGCGAGGCTCCACAGGAGGGCGTTGCCCCCGAGGTCGTCGACGGCGGTCTTGCCGGCCGAGAGTTGGGCGAGTTCCTCGATCCGCTGCTCGACGACGGCACCGCCGTTGTATCGGCGCCAGGCGGTCAGGGCGTGGATGCCGGGGATGTTGGTCAGCACGTCCGCCTGGTGGCCCACCTCGTAGGTGTCGAGCTCCAGCATTCCCTCCTCGGTCTCGACCGGCTTTCTGGTCTGGATCGTGAGGAGACGCGCATCCCAGAGCGAACCCGTCGCGCTCCACAGCTCCTCGCCCGCAAAGATGGCATCGCCCTTTTTCGAGTAGCGCCACGGGCCCCGGTGGCCGTCTAACCATCTGTGGCGAGGAACCTTAAGCAGGAAAGATACGCCCAGCTCCTCGAGCGCCCGCACTATCTTCTGGCTGAAGAAGCCCTTGTCGAGGCGCACCGTGATGTCGCCGACACCCGCGCTTGTCAGGCGTCCCACGAGTGCCTGCAGCCACTCGGTGGCCCCCTCGGCCGTGTGGGCGTTGCCCGCCCGCCAGCGCACCCCCAGGCAGTCGCCCGTCTCATTGACGAACGCCACGAGCGGGTGGTGGGAGCGACGGCCCCGCTTCTTCGGGTTGTAGCCCAGCTCCGCCCCGGCCTGCTTGTGTCCGTAGCGCACCACGACCGTCGAGTCCAGCGTCAGGGTCAGCTTCTTCGGGACGCCGCGGGCCCGAAGCGCCCAGCGCTGCCGGACCATCCTCCACAGCAGCTCGTCCAGGAGCGGGACCATGCGCTCACTGGCCCGCCGGAGCCATCTGCCGAACGTCGTGGGGTCCGGCACACGGATCCAGCCGAAGATCCGGCGCACACCCCGGCGCTCGAGGAGCGGCAGGTCATCGATCACCCCGCCGCCGTACAGCAGAAGCGCAATCCACACCTCGGTCATCAGGCCCGGCCGATAGGACCCCTTCTCCCTGTTCGCCTGACCGTCGATCCAGCCGGCCAGGCCGAACCGGTCGAACAGCTTTCGAACCAGCACCAGGCCGCCGCCGTCGGTGAGGTTCTGCGCGCTGTGCCGGACGCGTAGCGGCCGTCGCGAGCCCTGCACATGAGGCCGGCTTCCCGTATGATGATGGCGCACCTGGAGGGTGCCCTCCGTATCGAGGCATATATTAGTATAAACCCCTCAAATATAAGGCGTTGGGAAGTGTATATCCACCCCGGCATCGCAGGATCCGGGGTGAACAGCGAAGGAACAAGACGTATCATGCAGCCCGCTCGATTGGCTTCGGTGGGATGCTTGGCGTGAACGACTGGTGGAGGCCGGAGATCCGCCAGCCCAATCCTGCGACGGGTCAGATGTGGCCGAATCCCATCCCGTTTACGGGCTACCTCTTCCTCGGGATCATGCCGGGTGATGGCCGGGCGCTGGAACCGGGCAATTATCCGGTCGTGCTGGCGGACGTGATCCGTGACGAGGGGAACGAGCCACGCTTCCTGAACAACGGTGCTGTCGCTGATACCCGAGTGCAGCACATAAAGAAGGCGATCCAGGGTCCGGACGAGGAGTGGGTTCCGGACAACTACAAAGCGGAAGACGACGACGAGCCCTTGGTGAGTTGGGAGGAGATGCGCTTCATCGAGGCGGAGCTGCCACTCTCACAGGGAAACCTGCAGCGCGCGATCGATATCGTGAACAACTTCCGCAGGGCCGCGAATCTGCCGGAAATCTCGGGTGACTACGAGGCTTCGCTCCTGGCCGATCGCGACCAGGTGCGCTACATGTTGGTCGAGGAGAGACGGAGGGAGCTCTTCGCATCCGGTGCCCGGTACTATGCATTCAAGATCCAGAATACGGACATCCTCTGGTTCCCTCGGCGGCAGGGAGACACTCCGTTCCAGGGATACCCGCTCCTCGGTGCGGTTCGCATGCTCTTCGCGACAGACGAGTACGAGACCAATCCGAACTTCGTTGCGCGTGGGGGTTTTTTGGACGCGCGCGCGACCGGGTGCACATCGTTACCGGGCAGCCAGGCACCGGTGCCCACCTGAGTTCGAGTCGTCGCCTTCGTACGAGGGTCGGCAGAGTAGGGCCTGACCGACCCCAGCGGGAGGACCGTGCGGGGGATAGGGGCCCTGTCCGGGCAGAGACACCGGACAGGACCCCTTCCCATTTTCTGTCGGCAGCTCTCGGGGTGCAGCGGTCGGTCCAGATCGCTCGGCGGCTGGGATCATGTTCGGGAATCGACCGGGCCCGGCGCGTCCGCTCGCGGCGTGGGTCGGGGTGGAGAGCCGCGATCCCCCGAGTGAAGGGCGACGCTCAGAATGACACCGGCCTCTCCTGACGGGAGGCTTCGACGAGAGGCCGGATCCGGTGCACTAGGTCCCGCCCGACGGTCTCCAGGCCATACCGTTCGGCAGCGCGTGTTCCCGCGGCTCCGAGTGTCCGCCGCTCCTCGGGGCTCGCCAAGAGCCTCATCAGCGCCGAAGCGAGGGCGCCCGGGTCGGAGGGGGGGACGAGGAGCCCGGTTCGTGCGTGTTCTACCACCTCTGGCGTGGCCCCGGCTCGTGCGGCTACGATGGCAAGACCCGCTGCCATGGCCTCCACGAAGGCGATCCCGAACCCCTCCTGCCTCGACGGCAGACAAAAGAGGTCGGCTTCGGAGTATACCGCACGAACGTCGCGGTTCCGGGCCACGGGACCTAGGAAGGTCACGTGTTCGTCCAGGACGAGCTCGCTCGAGAGGCTCCGAAGGCGCGGCAGTTCCGGTCCCCCGCCGATGACGATCAGCCGGACCTCCGGGTAGCTGTCCACAACAACCTTCATCGCGTGAAGAAGGGTCCGGGTGTCCTTGCGGGGATACTGGCGTGCCACGGAGAGGATCGTCGGAGGACGGGAGGGATTCCCGCCATCCGGGTCACGGTGCCGGTCCCCGAGTGCTCGCCAGGGGCGGACGTCAATCGCCTCGGGCACGACCTGGATTTTCCCTGCGGGGATCCCGTAGTGATCCACCGCGAAATCACGTGAGTACCGGCTCGGTACGACGACCTGGTCTGCGCCAAGTGCGTTCGTTTGCTCCAGACTTGCGAGCATCCGAAGGACCCAGCGCTCGCGTGGTGACCGGGCGAATCGGGCCTCGTCTGCGGCGATTCCCTTGAGGGAGACGACATATGGCACTCCACGAGGGCGCCGGTGAGCCCAGCGGAAGCCGTCCAGGTCAAACCCGACCACCACGTCGGGCTCGTCACCGGAAGTGATCCGATCCGCCAGTGAGAGATTGAACCGAATCCGATCCACCAGCCGCCGGGTCGCGCGGACCGGACGGATGATCTCCACCCTGTGACTGAGCAGCTCCAGCGCCTGCACCAGCCCGGCGATGCCAACGGCGGTTCCCGAACCCCGCTCAGGGTCGGGGTGCCAGGAATCCAGGAAGGCGAACCGAAGGGAACCGCTCATGGTCCCGTCGTGGGCCCCGGCAGCACCACGGCGGGCTGAAGCTCCCCGGGAGAATGCCGCGGACCCAAGTGGACCGCGGGATCTACGCAGGCTCTGGCAATGCCGAGGTCCCGCGAACGCCACTCGCATGCGCAGTATGCAGTCTGCCGGGGTCGTAGGTCCCCGGAATTCGGGGTGCGGGGCGGGGAGTGAAACCGTGGCGGCGAGGGCCCGGCACCGCCTGACGGACCCTGGCCGTGCGAGCGGGTCTGGCGTGCCAGCGTTTACGGCGCAGTGCGCATCTGGAAGTCGTCGCCCAGCGCCGGGTTGATGTAATCGTCCGGGAGGACGCGATCGGGATCAGGACGCACGCTCAGGTAGTCGACGTGAACCGGGACATCCATCCAGCCATGGGGCGTGCCGGCTGGGATGATCACGATGTCTCCCTCCTTCACGTGCTTTGCGACCCAATCTCCCACGATGCTTCCGCTGCAGGAGGGTCCGTTCAGCGTTGTCGTGACGACGCTCTCGGGCGAGGGGGCCCTTCCGTTCAGTATTGCACCTCCGGTGACGAGCGTCCCGGACCCGGAGACGATGACATACGTCTCGGTCTGGTGAAGGTGCATGATGCCCGACGCCCCGCTGTCCCGGTCGGACGAAGTGACGCCGCAGCTCTCTGCCGGGGGGAGATTGCCGCCACCCCCGCGGCCACCCCGGTTTGACTGTTCACGTGTCGAGCCGCGGTGGATGATTCCCACCGAGAGATTGAGTTGGCCGATATCCCGACTCACGATCTGCCGGTCGACACCCGGGAGCTCGTTTACCGTCTGCCACTCCTCTTCGGTAATGAACGTGGCCCAGGTCTGATCGCTCTGCGAGGCCCCGTCGGCAGGAAATACGAGCAGCGGCGCAATGAGCATCAACATCCGGCGCTTGGTCATTGAGTCTCCTTTCGTCTTCTTCGATGCGTTCATTCTGGGCACCCGGCGGGGTGCTGTCCTCAAAGCTATGAACGGCAGGAATGCTGCACCAGAGACTCGTCGCACCGAAAACTGTTGCCGGTTCCCAGGTTGAGATTGGTTGGCGCTGACCCAGGAGTCCCACACGGACTTGGCTTGGCAAGGTTAGCGTGGTTTCATCCGTCTGAGCGTTTCTCGAGTGCAGGCGGTGGACTCTCGAGTGCCTCATCGAAGTGCATCACCTGAGCGGCCTCGGTGTCCCGGACACGTTCTTCGTCGGAAGCTGTGGGGGTTGACACGGAGTCTGTGCGGTCCGTACTCGATTGCTTCGGCCGCTGCGCTAGGGGCTGGCTCTAACCGAGCAGGCTCCCATTCGCGGGATCGCGCCTGAGACGCCTAAGGCCCGGCCGGTCATCCCCAAGAACACTCGTCGGCATTCGTGCCAGGTGCACGGGCGATGCCCGAAGCTCCAGGCTTCTGCCACAGCTGCTCCGGGCAGCCGCAGCCGCACCTCTGCCTTCCAACGCGATCTCCGCTGCTCGGGCGGCTCCCCTTCTCCTCCGCCAACCTGGCACGCTCCGGACTCCCCGGCCTCCGAGACTACATCCCGCTCCCCATGCTCCTTTGGTTCCCGTCTCCTCACCGGTTTAACTTCGGTCCGATTGGTGCGGGTTACCATGGGCCTTGGAGGCATATCCCGGCTCCGCCCTACGGACGCCTGCATGGCGGGGGTCCATTGGCGCGGAAGGGATCGCGTTCCAGTGGCCGGTCGGCCGGGTCGCACGACCCGGCTGTAAACCGGAATCGTCCTTGCTCCGGTGTGCTTGCCGCCGTACGGATAATAGGTAGACCGGCGTCTTCCGTGGGTCTGGTCTCGATGGAGTTGCCGCTATGAGTCGCACGCGTATGCGCCACAATTCGCACGGATCCGTGATCACGCGGCGGGACTTCGTGACGGTGGCCGGAGGAACCGTTGCGGGCCTGACCATGGGGTTCTCCGGACCCGAGGACGCAATGGCCGAGCCGGCTGGTCTCGAGAGGACGCAGGACACGGATCTCCTGATCCGCGGCGGCCGGGTCATTGATCCCTCGCAGGGCCTCGATGGAACACTCGACGTCGGCATCCGAGCAGGAGGTCATCGAGGCGGAGGGACGAATCGTGACGCCGGGCCTGGTCGACCTACATGCCCACGTCTACGAGGGCGTGTCCCACTACGGCATCAACGCCGACAGGTACTGTCTGAGCCGAGGTGCCACGACGGTTCTCGATGCCGGATTGGCGGGGACGCAGACGTTCGACGGCTTCCGCAGGTATGTGATCGACGAACAAGTCACAAGGATTCGGGCGCTCCTGAACATTTCGGTCACGGGGACGCTGACCGATTTGCGGGGGGAACTGAGGGATCTGGAGTACGCGGACGTTGATCGTGCGATGCGGACGATCGAGGAGCATCGGGATGTCGTACTGGGGGTCAAAGTGCGAAACGGCGGGGAGTCCGGCGCGAACGACGTTGTCGCGACGGAGCGGGCGCTCGAGGTAGCGGAGGCGTTTGGATTGCCCGTCATGATGCATATCACGCGGACCGTGACGCCCATTGGCCGGCTCCTCGGACTGCTGCGAGAGGGAGACATACTCACCCACAGCTTCCGGCTGTCGGGCACGCCCGAGGCTGCCGACCAGGGAATCTTGACGGAGGAGGGGATTGTCCGGGACTCTGCCGCCGCAGCCCTCGAGAGAGGGGTGGTGTTCGATTTGGGTCATGGCGGGGGAAGTTTCTCGTTTGACGCCATGGAAATGGCAATGAGCCAGGGTGTCCTGCCGGGAACGATCAGCAGTGACGTCCATGCGTACAATGTGGGCGATGAGGGGCCGGTCTACGATCTGGCCACCACGCTCTCGAAGTTTCTCTCCCTGGGGCTCCCGCTGGCAGAGCCCATCAAGAAGGCCACAGAGGTGCCGGCCAGTGTGCTCGCATGGGGCGCGCAGGTGGGGACGCTCAGGGTCGGCGCCGAGGGCGATGTCGCGATCTTCGAGATGCACGCCGGAGAGCACAGCTTCCGAGACGCATATGGCGGAGTGAGGACCGGGCGAGAAATGCTCGTGCCATGGCGCACCGTCAAGGGAGGGCGCAGCTACCTTCCGCAGTGGCAGTGAGCCACGGGAGGACGGCAGGCCGTGGAGTTTCGGAGCGGCCGGGATCATGCTGACCTGGCTGTACGGATCCCCCCGGCTGTGCCGGAGAAACCCTCCGTTCACGGGCACAGCTCGCGCCGAGCCTCCGCCCTAGGAGGCTCTCCGCACGATGAGAACCGCAGCCGGGTCAGGCTCCTGGTCGCTATCCACACCGGGAGGGTGAGGCCGTGAACGCCACCGGGAACACGAGAGTGGCTGCCGCGCTGGGATCGGCTGCACTCTTCAGTTTCAGCGGATGCGGGGGACCTCTCCGCGAAGCGCCAGCGTCGGTGTTCCGACTCGAGGAGGCGACCGTCGCCGACATCAACGCCGCATTCGATGCGGGAGCGCTGACGTGTCAAGGGCTCGTGGAGCTGTATCTCAGCCGTGTCGCCGCCTACGATGATACCGGGCCGAGCCTGAACAGCATGATCACGCTCAACCCCCACGCGCTGGACATTGCGGAGGCGCTGGACGAAGAGCGCGCGGCCACAGGTCCGCGTAGCGCCCTCCACTGCATTCCCGTCGTACTGAAGGACAACATCGACACGGACGACATGCCCACGAGCAACGGCGCCGTCATCCTCAAGGATGCAGTCGCGCCCGACGATGCCTTCATTGCCGGACGCCTGCGCGGGATGGGGGCCCTGATCCTTGGCAAGGCGTCCTTGGGCGAATTCGCAGGAGGGAACAGCTATACCACCGTCGACGGACAGACGGTCAATGCGTACCATCGCCTGCGGGCGGGTCGAGCAGCGAATCGGCCGTGGCGGTCGCCGCCAACCTCGCCGTGCTCGGGGTCGGGACCGACACCAGCCAGTCCGTCCGCATACGGGCGGCCTTCAATGGGCTCGTCGGTCTCCGCCCGACCACGGGACTGATCAGCCGCGATGGCATCGCCCCGAAGAATCTGAACTTCGACACCGCGGGTCCGATGGCGAGGACCGTCATCGACCTCGCGATCCTGCTGGCAGCCATTGCAGGACTGGACCCTGCCGACCCCGACGGGCTGAGCCTGAGGGTCTTCGCAGACCATCCCGCCGGTCCATCCGCGCCGGAGCTGGACTACACGCAGTTCCTGGAGCGAGGTGGGCTCGAGGGCGCGCGCCTGGGGATCGCGCGCGACTACTTTCGGCGGCGATCCGGAAATCGCCGCCCTCGCGGAGGAAGCGATTGCCGCCATGAGGGAGCTCGGGGCCGAGATCGTGGATCCCGTGACGTTCGACGGATCGTTCGTGGATGGGATACGAACGATTGCCGACTACCGTTTCAGGGCGGATTGGGAAGCCTACCTGTCCACCTTCGGGGACGCAGTTCCGAAGACGCTGGCGGAGTTCATCGAGATCTACAGGACGGAGGTGGCCGCCTCAGCGCTTCCTCCAGAGGCGACGGTGCTCAACCTCCTCGAGCGGGCCAGCGTCACGTCGACGGATGACCCCGCGTACATCGACTTGATCGAGGACATCCTGCCGCGGAACACCGAGGCCAAGCTCGAACTCTTCGAAGAGTATGATATCGATGCCCTGGTGTTTCCGACGAACGCGAGCTTCGCGCCGCCCATAAGAAACCCCACCTACAGCGTCGCAGATTCAACATATGTGCCCGACGACGTCAGGAGCCCCCTGACGCTCGCCGGCTACAGCTCGCTCGGGTTTCCGAGCGTCGTCGTTCCGATGGGATTCGGCTCCGAGGGGCTGCCCATGACCACCTCGCTTCTGGGAAGGCCGTACGACGAAGGGAAACTCATCGGCTACGCATACGACTACGAGCAGGCCACGATGGTGCGCCGGCCCTCTCCGCTTGCCCCGCCCCTTCCCGGCGAGGTGATCGAGTACTGAGGCCTGCTACCGCCCGTCCCTCCGCTCGACGGGCGGAACAGGCGTGTCGGGAGTCAGTGTCGCCCTCCGCGTGTGCCATTCGGTCGCCGTCTCATAGGCGTTGGCAAGCGCCAAGACTCTTCCCTCCGAGCAGCGGGGCCCGGAGATCTTGAGCCCGATCGGGAGTCCGCCGGTGGAGAAGCCGCAAGGGACCGAGACCGCGGGAATGCCCAAGCTGTTGAAGGGTGCGCAGTTCGACCTGACGGACGGCTCCAGCGATTCGCCTTCGGTTTTCTTTCCCTCGAGCGCTTCGTTAATCGTGGGCTGCATGACTCACCACTTGGGCAGGACGACCAGGTCATAGGAGACGACCTTCGTCGAGCATTGGGGTCGTGGCCACATCGTTGAGCCTGCGGTGAACGGCTTCGATCGTGCGTCTCTGGTTCGGCGAGTAGCGACTGGCGCTCCGGCGGTACCACTCCCAGTGGATTGCCTCGATCTCTCCGGAGAGGTAAGACCTGGAGTATTCCCACTGCGGCGGAAGGCGCATGTCGCCGACGCTCCGGGTGAGTTCGGTCAGGACGTCGATGGCCTCCTCCACGGCTGCGGCGATCTCGCCGTCGAGGAAGTCGAAGAAAGGCTCTCTCGGAATTCCCACCCGGAGCCCACGCACGGACTGGCCGGCGGCGACCGCGTAATCGTCGGGAGGATGTTCAACGCTTGCTACGTCGTGCTTGTCGTAGCCCACCATTCCCGGCAGGAGCAGGGCACAGTCTTCCACTGTCTTCGTCATAGGACCGCAGTGGTCAAGCGAATACGTACGCACGATGATCCCACCGATGGAAACCAGCCCGTACGTGGGCTTCAGGTCGACGATGCTGCAGTACGCCGCCGGCATTCGGACCGAACCGCTGGTGTCCGTTCCCAGCGTCCCGAGGGCCATGTCGGCGATGACTGCTGCGGCCGAGCCGCCGGACGAACCGCCCGAGATATGGTCGAGCGCCCGCGGGATGACGAGGTCGTGGACCTGCTCTACGAGCGCCGGTTGTTTCCCAGCGAATGGGCAAACGGGTATAGCGGAGCGGGTTGTTTCAGTGAGCCTCACGACTCCAAGCCGAAGAGGCTCCCGGCATTGGGCACGTTCGCCGGGGGGCGATGTGCCGTGAGTCTTGCACGCGGGTCGGGCGGGCGCATTTGGTCGAAGAATCGACTGGCGTTCTCGACCACTCGAGCCTGTTCCGCTCTGTCGACAGCGAGCGACGCGACTCCCGGCTGGCGCACATGGCCCAAGACGATACCGCTGCCACGGGGGATCATGCCGCCGACTGAGTAGTTGACGTCGGGCTTCGGGGCGAGCACGGTGAGCTGCCCCTTCACGGGGGTGAGTTCCGCGTCTCCGAACAGCCCCTTGGCACCCGTACGCGCGCAGTTGACGATCAACGGCTCGGGGAGGGAAACGAGGTTTGTCGGCGTTTCGAACGAAGGGGTGGGGATCTTCCCGCCGTAGGCGAGGACATCGCGCATTAGCGCCTCGAGGTAGATGTCCGGATCGAATTGCAGCATCGGTCTGCGCCGGGCGTGCAGCCGCCCGAACGGGTGCTCGCCCGGACCATGGGTCGTGCGGCCGAGGTTGAAGTCCCTCGGCAGCAGCGGGTTGCCCGGCCAATCTTCATCGTCCTCGTCGAACCCGCCGCCCCCGTCCGCGCGGTCCGTCAACGAGTAGCTGTCAATCCAGTGGACTCCGTACCCCCGGCCCGCGAGGAGTTGGCGTTCCCGGTACGCAAACTCGACTGCGTGTCGGAACTGCGTATCCCAGGCTGCCGTCCGGCCCGCGACGAGGGTCGACGTGGGCGTGAATCCTCCCCCAAGCTTGTTCGACGTCGTGTCGGGCGGGAGGCCCCTGGCGTAGTATGGATACGTCGAACCCGCGGCGCTGTAGGAGGCGGGCAGCCGTGAGACCGATGATGCCACAGCCGATAGCCGCCGCCCGACGTGCTGTGTGGTCCAGCGCGAGTTGCGTGGCAGGGTGCGCGGTGTCCCAGGAGAGCGACATTCCGGAGCCGCCATGTCCGTAGTTGTGTATGACTGTCTTTTCGTCCAGACGCTACGCCCTCAGAACGAATCCCGATTCTCGATAGGGGCTCAGCGCCACCGTCCGACGGATGATGCGATCCCAGGAGATGTGGACCGGCGCAAGGTCTATCCGACCGGTCCAAGCGGCCGGCGGTGTGAATCCCCGGTAGCTGCATGCCTCGACTGTAAGGCCCAATCCAGCGAGACCTGTTGTCCTGACAAAGCGTCGTTTATCCAGAGATCCCTCCAATGGTTACACGCTGGAAACGGTTACTCGAGGCCGCATCTCCGGACGCCGCAAGCGTAAGCCTCAGCCAGCGGCAGACGGGCCGTAACTTAGGTGACGCTGGTCAGCCGAAGTCAGGACGGGGCAGCACGATGTGTGCCCTTCATTCAGGTCGGCATTAAGGCATCCTCATGGCCGACGCAGTCCGCACGATACGCCCGGTGCGGCCAGCCGCTGCCCGTTGCGAATCTCGTGCGCCGGAGAAGGCCGGCGTTGAAGCTTTGCGCGATCTCTGCCGGTGCTGAGGTGCCCGACAAGACGATGACCGGTGGGTCAACGGGGTGTGTACGCGCGAGTACGGGCTCGTGCACGAGGAGCGTCGATCCAGGGGTAGTCGTCGGGGATATGTCGCCGCGGCGGGGTGCGTTCTGCCTCGGTGCGAACGTGATGGCTGGCCGGTACGGGAGCGCTGCAGCCTCTTACAGGCGGTGCCGGAACTCGAGCACCGCCGTTCCGGCGATGTGACGCGCCATCTCTTCGATCCGTGGAGGGTCGGGAGGCGTCCGCAGAAGGCGCGCGGTTGTACGTTCTGGACCGGGTTGAACCGCCAGGTGATTGCCCGAGCTACCGGGGACGGGTGGGGTCCGCGGACGGGATTTCCTTAACGTAGAGGTCCTGTTTCGCATAGGGGATCTCTATCTCCTCCTCCTTGAAGCACCGGTACACCTCCGTGTTGAGCGTGTCCGTAACGCGTCCCCGGAGAACGGGCTCATCGACCCAGGCCAGAAGTTCCAGCTCCAGGCCCGAAGCCCCGAAGGAGCGAAACCGCACACGCGGCTCCGGTTCGGTGCACACATCCGCGTGCTCAGTCGCCGCCTTGACGAGCACATCCTTGACGTGATCGATGTCGGATCCGTATGCGCACGCTACGCGAACCCGGATCCGTTCCTTCTTGTCGGGTCCCCCGGTCTCGTTGATGATCTTGGTGTTCCCCATGATCGCATTCGGAACGGTGACCTCTATGTCGTCGCGGGTAAGGAGGCGAGTGCTCCGCAGTCCGATGTGGGTCACCTTCCCGCGCTCCCCCGAATCGAGAATGATGAAGTCGCCGATCCTGTAAGGTGCGTCGGCCAGGATGAGGACCCCGGCAAAGAAATTCGCGACGGTGTCCCTCGCTCCGAATCCGACGGCGATGCCCAGGATCCCGGCCGATGCGAGCCACGCCGAAACGTCCAGGTTCCATACGAGGAAGAGGAAGTATGCTGCAGCTCCTGCCAGGAGCACGTTGTTGACGTTGCGGAACAGGGGCAGGGTGCGCTGATCGATATAGCGAAACTGGCCCTGATGCTGGCTCAGCGTGTCGAGCACCAGTCGGTTCAGCCGTATGGTAAAGTCGAGACCTGTGAGGATCGCCGCGGTCCCCAGGGCCCCGTAGGTGATCGTTCGGAGCGCACCGGCCATCCCGAGAAGGCCGGCCGCGAAGGCGACGCCGCCCAGGAGCACGAAGACAAAGATGGGGCGATGCAGTATCTGGACGAGGCGGTCGTCGAGGTCGGTCTCGGTCCGCCGGGCCCACTGCAGGATCCAGCCGGAAATGATCCGGTCCGCGACCCGAGCCACTACAATGCTCAGGAGCACGAAGAATATAGCCTGAACGCGAGGGTCGGACGCTACCGCGCTTAGTGCGGCGAATCGACTGAAGAAATTCTCGATGGCCTGCATACACCACCTCCTGGAACCGCAATTCGCAACCTCGGCGCCTCGAGGTCGTTCACACCGCCTCCCGCATCTGTCCTCCGAGAAGTCGTGTCCCGCGACGCCCGCCATCCAGCGTTACGGGGAACTCGCGACCCTCGTCGCTGTCTCCGCTGGTCACCGGGAGACCAACAAGGCCGCAAAGCCGGACGTGGGCCTTACGGGTTGCACCGCGCCGATCCCTTCCCGCCCGAGCCTCCGATGGCTGGATCTCGTTCGTCCCTGAACGCTCCGGAAGGCACTTGCACTGGCTCACCCATGACGACAGCCGACCCGCGGCGGCGATGAGGTGGGCCCGGCTCCACACCACGAGTGCTCCGAAGTGCGATGCGAAAAAACTCGGGGATCGGACAGCCGATCGCAACAACGTCGTGGTCAGCAGCGCTGACGCCGTCCGCGGGGACGCACTCGGGCAGGAGAGCCGTGATCCTCCTCGGCGCGGTGGACTCCTCCTTTCTGGCTATCCTTCCTCTGGCGCCAGGCTCCCGTCGAAGCCGCTCGTCTTGTGCGACCCGTCGCAAAACGGCTTCCGGCTGGAGAATCCACAACGACAGAGCGCATAGGGCCTGCCGCCGCGTGGGGTCTCGATCTGGTTGCCCTCCTGATCGCAGAGAGGGATGCCTCCCTCGATTCTGAGAGGGCCATTCGTCTGGATCGTGATTCTCGCGTTGGACAAGGCCTTGCCTCCTGGGTTCGGTGGTGCGGGGACTACGCACGTACCCCGCCGTCGGCGATGGTTCCTTCCACAGCCAGGCTGGCGGGCGGAGCGGTCGGCCCGGACGGGGCGAGAGCGGCCGTGATTCCCCGGGGCAGGGACGAATGCACGCGCCCGATGGGGTGGACGCCCCCTCCGACGGATACGCAATGTGCCAAGATGGTGTTGAACCTTGCTGACCATCTGAGCGCGGAGCCATCCAGCGGAACCCTGGTGAACGGGGCGCTCACCCGTGCGGTGCTGACACGTCGGTCAGCTATGGAATTGGGCCGGAGGCCTAGACCGCCCAGTCATCTCCCCGACGCCCTGTCCCCTCCCCCCCCGAGATTTTCGCGGGAACAGGCTGGCATCATCGGGACCGATCTGGCAACGAACAGTTTCCGGTGCACGGGGCCGAGGGCGGACGGTTCGGTGGACCGCCGCAGGAAGCTGAGCCGGGGAAAGGTTCTGAGTCTTCTCGCCTCGCAGCCGAGTCGCACGGTGGCACGGAGACGTGCGCCCCCGGGACCCGGAAGCGCGAGGGTGATACCGGCGGCGTGGCTTACGTCAATGTATCCGGCCTCGCGCTCGCATGATGCCGCCATGGTGGCGACGGTTGCACGAGGAGGGTAGCGGGTGATCGGTCGCGGACGAAGGGTTGCGGCCTGGCTTGCAGCGCTGGGATGGCTGCCGACCCACGCGCTGGTCGGGTTCCCGGGACCGGCGACTCGCGCGCGGCGGAGCAGAAGCGCAGTCTGGTCAAGGTGACGCGGATCTACACGGACCCGGATAGCAGCATTCACGCCGAGGAGTACGAGCCTCCGCGCGGCACGCGTGTCGACTTCACGAGGCTCCAGTTCTCGCCGTGGGGTCCCGACTACTTTGCCGACTGGCACCCTGTGGCTCGCCGGCAATACGTTGTCACGGTGAGTGGAGAGCGCGGGGTGGAGATCGGGGACGGCAGGAAAATCCGGCTCGACCCGGGCCACCCCCTGCTCGTCGAGAAAAGACGGGTGGCCAGGGACGCGTCACCCGAACTCTGCGGAGCCCGAAACGGATCTTCCCGGCCACCCCCCTGCCTGACAACCCTAGTGCTTGCGCTTTATTCAACCGATCGGAGATTCGGGTCATGAACTCTCGGTACATCCTGTTCGCAGGGACCCTCGTCCTCGCCTGCCTCGCCGGACTGCCCGGCCTGGCAGGTGGGCAGGAACGTGCAACATACACGACGGCGCAAGCGACCCTGGGGCAAGAGGCATATGCGGAGAGCTGCGCCGCGTGCCACGGCGACGACACGGCCGGCTCGTTCGAGGCTCCTCCGCTTGCCGGGCTGGCTTTTCTCAGCTTCTGGGCCGGCCGGCCCATCGACGAGCTCCTCGACATCACGTCGTACATGCCGCCGGGCGCGGAGCAGTCGCTCGGCGAGGAGACCTACGCGAACGTTGTCGCGTACATCCTCTCCCGTAACGGTGTGCCGCCGGGTGGCGCACCCCTCGCCTTCGCGTCGACGGCGCGCCTCGAGGGAGCCACCGGAACGCCGGTCGAACTCGCGGCCGCGGCACCCGTACGGGGTGGTCCACCACCGGGTGGCACGGACACCTACACGCGGGTCGCGGACTTCCGGCCGGTGTCGGATGACGAGCTCGTGGAGCCGGATCCGGGCGACTGGCTGATGTACCGGAGGACATACGACGGCCAGGGCTACAGCCCCCTCGATCAGATCACGCGCGAGAACGCGGACGAGCTCCGGCTCCACTGGGTCTGGGCGATGGACGACGGCGTGAGCCAGCCGACCCCGCTGGTGCGGGACGGCGTGATGTACCTCACGCACCCCAACAACAAGATCCAGGCTCTTGACGCGGCCACTGGCGAGCTGCTTTGGGAGTACCGGCGCACCTTCCCCGAGGGGTTTCGCTTGGGCGGTTTCTCGCAACTTCGCGCGATCGCGATCCGTGGCGACAACCTCTACGTGCCTACCAAGGACGCCGCGCTCGTGGCGCTCGATGCCCGGACGGGCGAGGTCGTGTGGGAGACGCGCGTGGCCGACTGGCAGAAGGGCTACACGTACGTGGCCGGACCGCTCCTGGTGCGGGGCAAGGTGATCAGCGGAATCAACGGCTGCACACGCTTCTTCGAGGACTCCTGCTTCCTCACGGCGCATGACGCCGAGACGGGAGCCGAGCTGTGGCGCACGTACACGATCGCACGTCCCGGCGAGCCGGGCGACGAGTCGTGGGGCGAGATCCCGTTCGAGCTGCGGGGTGGGGTCGACGCCTGGATCACCGGGAGCTACGACCCCGAACTGGACCTCATCTACTGGGGAACGGCTCAGCCGAAGCCGTGGGTCCCGTCGAGCCGTGGGATGACGACTGAGGACGCGGCGCTCTACAGCAACTCGACCCTCGCGCTGGATCCCGACGATGGACGCATTGTCTGGCACCGGCAGCACGTGCCCGGCGAGGCGCTCGACCTCGACGAGGTGTTCGAGCGCGTGCTCGTCGACAGGAACGGTCAGCGGATGGTGTTCACGATCGGCAAGCACGGGATCCTCTGGAAGCTCGACAGGACGTCGGGGGAGTTCCTCGGTCACAAGGAGACCGTCTATCAGAACGTCTTCACGTCCATCGGTCCGAACGGAGGCGTGACGTACCGCGACGACATCCGCAACGCTCGGGTGGGGGAGTGGATTTCGGTCTGTCCGAGCACTGCGGGGGGCCACAACTGGCCGGCGATGGGCTACAGTCCCGAGGCCGGGACGCTCGTCATCCCGCTCAGCCAGAGCTGTATGGAGATATCCGGACGCGAGATGCAGCTCGAAGTCGGCTCGGGAGGTGCCGCGGCCGACCGCCGCTTCCGGGAAATGCCGGAGACGGACGGCAACCTCGGCAAGCTCGCGGCCTACGACGTGGAGACGATGGAGGAGATCTGGAGCATCGAGCAGCGCGCCGCCTTCATCACGGCCGCGCTCACGACGGCCGGGGAACTCGTCTTCGCCGGGGACCTGGACCGCTACTTCCGGGCCTTCGATGTGCACACGGGAGAGGTCCTGTGGCGGACGCGCCTGGGGACCTCGGTGCAGGGATTTCCGGTCTCCTACGAGGTGGACGGCGAGCAGTACGTCGCAGTCCCCACCGGGCTCGGCGGCGGGAGTCCGCGCGGGGTCCCCGGCAACGTGACCCCGGATGTCCGTCACCCCAATACGGGGAACGCGATCTACGTGTTCAAGCTGCCCTCCCGCTGATCGGGTCCGGGATGCGCCCCGTTCGCGGTCGCGTTGCCGTACGTCCCCGCCATGCGCCTGACGGGTTGCTGGCGCATGGCGGCGGGAGAGAACTCGTGTTGTTCCCTTCGACCTGACCACGGGCCAAACTCACAGGAGATGCCGCCGATGAAGCAGACCGCTCCGATCCGACTCCCTCTCGCGGCCGCGTTCGCTGTCGGAATTGTCGGTTCGACGAATGGCGACCTTGCCGCCCAGGCAGGCGGGGAGTACGTCGTCCATCCTTCGACCCAGACGCCGGAGCGCCTGGTCACGCTGGAAACGATCGACAGGTGGGCGGAAGAACTGTCGAACTGGGGACGGTGGGGTCCCAGCGACCAGCGGGGAGCGCTGAACCTGATCACTCCGGAAAAGACGCGTCAGGCAGCCGGTCTGGTACGGGAAGGAGTGACGGTCACGCTTCAGCACACCCCGTTCGGGAAGTCGGGAAGTGACACCGGCACCTTTGGCGAGAACTATCACCGGATGATACGGCTCGATCCGGTCACCGGCTTACCCCCGTCCGCGCTCGACCGGATCGGGCTCTCGTTGCACGACGGGCTCAACTCCCACCTGGACGCGCTGTGCCACTACGCAGACCGGCAGGGCAGGGTCTACAACGGCTACGCGCAGAACCTCAACGCCAGCGGCTGCCATGACCTCGCGATCGACCGGATGGGACCTGCGTACGTAACCCGTGGCGTGCTCGTGGACATGCCTCTCCTCAAGGGGGTTGAATGGCTCGAGCCGAGCACGCCCATCTACGTGGAAGACCTCGAGGAATGGGAGAGATTCGCCGGGATCAAAATCGGCTCGGGCGATGCGCTGCTGATCCGGACCGGTCGCTGGGCGAAGCGCGCGGCGGAGGGGC
Source organism: Longimicrobiales bacterium (assembly GCA_965218255.1). Taxonomy (GTDB): domain Bacteria; phylum Gemmatimonadota; class Gemmatimonadetes; order Longimicrobiales; family Gaopeijiaceae; genus JAAXGI01. Next base: position 1,073,304 of record CBDCKJ010000002.1, read on the forward strand.
CATGGGCCTACGGGCAGGGAGGCGCGGGCCTTCATGCCTCGGTGCTGCCCTGGCTTCGCGAGCGGGACGTATCCATTCTCGCCGGAGATGCGGTCAACGATGTGCAGCCCTCCGGCGTGGAGGGGATCGGGAGGCCGGTTCACACCCTGACGCAGGTGAACCTGGGGCTCCCGATCGTGGACAACGCATATCTCGAGGACGTCGCGCGCGAAGCGCAGCAGCTCGAGCGGTGGGAGTTCATGTTCAACCTGCATGTCATGTCGATCCAAGGAGGCACGGCGACGCCCTTCAACGCGAACGCCACATTCTGAGAGCGCGGGGAGGGGAACTGCTGTCTCCCGCGGGCGGGCCGGCAATCCACATGGGGTAAGGCGCATCCGTGTGCGGCTAGGACACGCCGAGGAGGCGGTGCCCCGGTTCCGATTCGTGGGACAGGAGGGCGGCCATCAGCGTGCCGGTTCGGCCGGGCGGGTCCACTCGTCCCCGCGAAGGCGAAGCCCGGCGTGGCCTGGTCTACCCGAGGACCAACGCGTCTCACACCTCACCGGTGCCTAGGCACCGGCGCCGTAGCGTCTCCCCTCTGCAGCCACAGATGACGGCGGACTTCCACCCGGTTCCTGTTCGCGACGGGCAGCCCCGGAGGGCAGCCGGGGCACGGGGAGCGCGGCCTCCGGCACGGAATCGCCCGAACGGCCAGGGGAAAGCCGGCCGCAGCGATTTGGCGTGCGGATGTCGTGGCCGTGCCGTGGGCGATGGCCGGTGCGCCAGCGCGGCCTCCCGGCTGCTCCTTGTCTCGAGCGACGCCCGCGGGGATGTGAGAAGACCTCGCTGTTGCCGACTGTCCGGCACCGATGCGCGTTCACCCCAGGGTGGAGGCCGCACTTCGGGCCGGGCAGCCGTGGCCCGATGCCCGTGTCCCGCCGCGCCGCGGATGGCGCTACCGGTGCTCGGCTCCTTGGCGCTTCACCATCCGACCGCGTAGCCCGTGCGCCTCGGATCGGCGCCCGCCGTCATCGTCTCCGTCTCCGGGTCCATCACGATGCCCTGCATGCTCCCGAGCGCCCACTCGTCGGCCACTTCGATCCTGTGTCCCATCTCCCGCAGCCGGCGAAGCGTATTTGTGGCGATCCGACCCTCCACGTTCACGGTGACCTCGGATCCCGCCCGATAGAAGTTCGGATCGGCGACGAGGCTCAGGCGAGGCGCCTCGATCGCCTCCTGAATCCCCATGCCGAAGTCGAGGAGATTCAGGAGAACCTGGAACTGGGTCTGGCCGATCGTCTCCCCGCCCGGCGTGCCGAGCGAGAGGTGGAAGCGGCCGTCCCGCATGACGATGATTGGCGAATTGTTGAGGATCGGAATCTGCCCCCCGCGAGGATAGTTCACGTCGCCGGGATAGGGCGACGTGGATCCGACGCGCGTCCCGTTGTTGAAGAGCAGCCCGGTGTTGCCGACCACCATGCCCGTACCCCACCCGCTCCCGAGGGTCGGGGTCGCGGCGACCACGTTGCCGTAGGGGTCCGCCACAGAGAAGCTGGTCGTGCTCCCGCGCCGGGAGCGTTCCGCGAGGACGGGTCCGTCGCTCTGTGCGAGGGTCGGTCCCCGGGACGCGGTGCGCGAGAACCGCTCGGGGTTTCCGTTCTCTGGGTAGGCGATCGCGCGCGAGGGATCGATCATCTCCCGGCGCGTAGCCGCATATTCCTCCGAGAGCATCCCGTCCGTCGGCATGTCGGTGAACGCCGGATCCGCCACGTAGCGGTAGATGTCGGCCTTGGAGAGCTTGATTGACTCGGCGATGAGGTGGAGCGCCTCGGGCGAGTTGTGCCCGAGCGCATTCAGGTCGAATCCCTCGATCAGGGCGAGGCCCATCGTCACCTCGAGACCCCCGCGGGACGTTGACGCGCTCGAGTAGACATCGTAGCCCCGGTAGTTGACATGGACCGGGTCGGCCCAGATGGGTTCGTATCTCGCGAAGTCCTCGTACGTGAAGAGCCCTCCGTGCTCCGCGTAGAACGCGGCCATCTCCCTTGCGATGTCGCCCCTGTAGAACAGATCGAAGGCGGCCTGCAACGCCTCGGACCTCGTCCTGCCCTGGGCCAGTGCCGCCGCCTCGGCCGCAGCCAGGCTCCGGAAGGTCCGGGCCAGGTCCGGCTGGCGGAACATGGACCACGCTTTCGGGGCCTCGCCGCCGGGGAGGAAAATGCGGGCCGTCGTGGGATAGCGGGAGAAGAGGTCGGCCTGCTGCCCGATGCTCGCCGCGACGTACGGCTGGATTGGATGGCCGTCGGCCGCGTACTCGATCGCGGGTTCCAGCACCTCGCCGAGCGTCATCGTGCCGAAGCGGTCCAGCAGTGCGATCCATGCTCCGAAGAGCCCCGGTGTGACCCCGGCCTTCATCCCGCGGGAAAGCTCTTCGGCGGTGACCTCGGAGGCATCGAGGGCGAGGGGTGCGGCCCCGGTTCCGTGGAGCGAGTAGACGCGATCCATCGCCCTATCGTAGATCGTGAAGAACCCGTTCCCAGCCGCTCCCGACATCATCGGCTCGACGACTTGGAGGGTCGCGAGGGTCGCCACGGCCGCGTCCGCCGCGTTGCCGCCGGCGAGGAGGATGCGGAGGCCCGCCATGGATGCGAGCGGATTCCCTCCGGTCGTCACGAGCCCGTGATTCGCGGTCACGGCGGGGCGGTGGGCGGCCATGTGCGCCCCCGGAAATTCTTGGGCTGCCGCAATTCCCGGCACGAGCGCGGAAAGACAGAGCGTTCCTGCGGCCACAAGCGGGAGAGCAGTGAAGATGCGCTTCTTCGGGTGCGCCTCGGGTGCGTGCATTCGTCATCTCCTTTATTCGCGACTCGGAACGGTCCTATACTCTCGGTGCGAACCTGGCATCCGGGCGCGGGTTCCGCGAGGACCGTGCGGTATGCGGGTCGGACGGCGTTCGACCTGGCCCGGCGAGCAGCCCCCCGTGCGGCGCGGGGGACCCGAGGCACAGCCGGCCTGCGGGTCTCGGGGAGGGATGCCGACCCCGGGGGCAGCGGCGCACGCCGACCGGTGTGGCGCGACCCACGCCGGGGAGAGTTGACATAGTGGCCAGCGCGCACTTACTCTTTCTGTTCTCCCCTCCGGAGCAGGCGGGACCACGCAGCGGGGGGGGGGTAAGTGCGGCGAGTCGGCATCGGCTCCCGCGCGGTTGAGAGTAGAGCTTTTTGACAATCAGGGTCTTGAGAGAGTGAGTGGGCCCATACGGGCGAGCGCTACGTCTCGCCCGATTTCGACTCCGCACAGGAGTCGGTGGGAAGAACAACGTAGATTCCGAACACCGATCCACTTGGATCGGAGTTTGATGGAGCAGATTCAAGCTTTTTCTATACGGAGAGTTTGATCCTGGCTCAGGACGAACGCTGGCGGCGTGCTTAATACATGCAAGTCGAACGAGGAGCAGGGTGCTTGCACCCTGTAGCCGAGTGGCGAACGGGTGAGTAACACGTGACCAATCTATCCTCGAGTGGGGGACAATCTGGGGAAACCCGGGCTAATACCGCATATCGCCCCGTGGCCGCATGGCCGCGGGATGAAAGGAGGCCTCTACTTGTAAGCTTTCGCTCGAGGGGGGGGTCGCGGCGTATCAGCTAGTTGGTGGGGTAACGGCCCACCAAGGCGACGACGCGTAGCGGGTCTGAGAGGACGACCCGTCACATTGGGACTGAGATACGGCCCAGACTCCTACGGGAGGCAGCAGTAGGGAATATTGCGCAATGGCCGAAAGGCTGACGCAGCGACGCCGCGTGTGGGAGGACGCCCTTCGGGGTGTAAACCACTGTCAGAAGGGAAGAACTTCGGGCTCCCGAATAAGGAGCTCGGTTGACGGTACCTTCAGAGGAAGCGCCGGCTAACTCCGTGCCAGCAGCCGCGGTAAGACGGAGGGCGCAAGCGTTGTTCGGAATTACTGGGCGTAAAGCGCACGCAGGCGGTCCCTTAAGTCCTCCGTGAAATTCCGGGGCTCAACCCCGGAGGTGCGGAGGATACTGAGGGACTGGAGACCGGTAGAGGCTAGCGGAATTCCTGGTGTAGCGGTGGAATGCGTAGATATCAGGAGGAACATCGGTGGCGAAGGCGGCTAGCTGGGCCGGGTCTGACGCTCATGTGCGAAAGCGTGGGGAGCAAACAGGATTAGATACCCTGGTAGTCCACGCCGTAAACGATGGGCACTAGATGCCGGGCCTTTCGACAGGTTCGGTGTCGTAGCTAACGCGTTAAGTGCCCCGCCTGGGGAGTACGGCCGCAAGGCTGAAACTCAAAGGAATTGACGGGGGCCCGCACAAGCGGTGGAGCATGTGGTTTAATTCGAAGCAACGCGAAGAACCTTACCTGGGCTTGACATCCATGTGAAACTCCTTGGAAACAGGGAGCCTTCTTCGGAACACATGGACAGGTGTTGCATGGCTGTCGTCAGCTCGTGTCGTGAGATGTTGGGTTAAGTCCCGCAACGAGCGCAACCCTTGCCCTATGTTGCCAGCGGTTCGGCCGGGGACTCATAGGGGACCGCCGGTGATAAACCGGAGGAAGGTGAGGATGACGTCAAGTCATCATGGCCCTTATGTCCAGGGCTACACACGTGCTACAATGGCCGGTACAAAGGGTCGCAAGCCTGCGAGGGTGAGCCAATCCCAAAAAGCCGGTCTAAGTTCGGATTGTAGTCTGTAACTCGACTACATGAAGCTGGAATCGCTAGTAATCGTGGATCAGCAACGCCACGGTGAATACGTTCCCGGGCCTTGTACACACCGCCCGTCAAGCCATGGAAGCCGGGAGTGCCCGAAGTCCGTGACCCAACCCTCGGGAGGGAGCGGCCGAAGGCAAGTTCGGTAACTGGGGCTAAGTCGTAACAAGGTAGCCGTAGGGGAACCTGCGGCTGGATCACCTCCTTTTCGAGAGCCGAGTAAGGCAGCGGGGTGCCGAGTACGCTTCGGTCCGTCTGCCGGAAAGGCACTCAATGTCGAACCGCTCACTCTCTCGGGATCTTGGTTGCATTTCCTTTGGGACGGCCCCGAGCCCCGGACATGGGATCGGGGCCGTCCCTGTGTCCCCTGTCGCTCCGGTCGTGTGCGTGAAAGTGACCTTCCAGGCGTCCGATGCGGGGGGAGCCGGCGGTGCGGAGCCGGCCTCGCAGTGCGGGTACGTGACCCTCCTGGGAGCGCCCAACGCCGGGAAGTCTACCCTCCTCAATTCCCTGGTCGGCGAGGAGGTCAGCATTGCCACGGCGAAGCGTCAGACGACGTGGCAGAGAATCACGGGGATCCTGACGGCCGGGTCGAGCCAGCTGATCTTCCTCGACACGCCGGGCATTGTCGCCGGCGATACCCTCCTCGATCGTTCCCTCCTCCACTCGGTCAGGGAGGCCGTGCGCGAGGCCGACGTCCTCGTCCTCCTTGTCGACCCTCGAGCGCCGCTCGCTCGGGACCGGCGGGCTGCGCTGGCAGAGATTGCGAGGGCGGCGAGCGCCCCTCGAATCGGCGTCGTCAACAAGGTGGACGCCGCCGGACCCCCTGCGATCGCAGCGGAAGCCATGTGGCTCGAGGGGGAGGGGATCGCAGACGTGCACCGGATCTCGGCCCGGAGCGGATTCGGAGTCGGCGCCCTCCTCGAGGACCTCGCGCGAAGGCTCCCGCCCGGCCCGTTCCTCTACCCGGACGACGAGATCGCCTCCGCGCCCACGCGGTTCTTCGTGGGCGAGATCGTGCGGCAGGCCATCTTCGACCAATTCCGCGACGAGCTTCCATACGCCTCGATCTGCCGGGTCGAGGAGATGCGTGACGCGGGCGAGCGGAGCTACGTGCAGGTCACGATCTACGTGGAGCGCGCCTCGCAGAAGGGGATCCTGATCGGGGAGGGCGGAAAGGCCATCCGGCGGCTGGGGACGGCGGCCCGCAGGCGGGTCGAGGATTTCGTCGGGCGACCGGTGTATCTCGACCTCTGGGTCAAGGTCCTGCCCGACTGGCGAAAGAAGCCCGCGGAGCTCCGACGGTTCGGGCTCCCGCTACCCCGTGAGCGCGCCTCGCCGTAGTTCGCGGGCTTCGGGCCGAGGACTCGCAAGGGAGGTTCCTCGTTTAGGGGATTGTTTCGTATTTTCCGGAACGGCGCCGTGGACCTCCCGCCAGCGGAACGGGGGGGGGAGGTCCTGGGTGTGGAGATCGAGAGGTCGCGGTAACCGGCCGGCGGGCCAGGGCGAGTCGGTGCTCCGCAGCACCTTCCCCTACTTCATGGGGGCCCTGCACCGGGGCCCGGGTCAGGACGAGGAGCGATTCGGACGATGAACTCGGACAGGCTAAGTGAACTCCGGAGCCTCGAGACCCGGATCCGGGACCTTAGGGGGTACCTTTGACCTGGAGTACCGGGAGCGGAGGATCGAGGAGCTCGAGGCGCGGATGGCGGAACCCGGGTTCTGGGATCGCCCGGAGCAGGCGCGCGAGACGATGGGGGAGTCAACCCGGATAAGGAGCTGGGTGGAGCCGTGGACCGCCCTCGACGGCCAGGCCGGGGAGCTCGTCGAGCTGGCCGAGTTACTCCTCGACGAGCCGGACCCCGAGCTCGAGGCGGAGTGGCTCGAGGAGCGCTCCCGGCTCGAGGAGGGCCTCAGCGAGCTGGAGCTCCGCGCGATGCTTCAGGGGGAAAACGACGGTCGGGGTGCGATCCTCACGATCCACCCGGGGGCCGGTGGCACGGAATCGCAGGACTGGGCCGAGATGCTCCTTAGGATGTACCGGCGGTGGGCGGAGCGGCACGGGTATGATCCCAGGATCCTCGACCTCCAGCCGGGCGAAGAGGCCGGGATCAAGGCGGCTAGCGTCGAGATATCCGGGGACGGCGCCTACGGCTTTCTCAAGGCCGAGAAGGGGGTCCACCGTCTCGTTCGCATCTCCCCCTTCGATGCGCAGTCCCGCAGGCACACCTCATTCGCCTCCGTCTTCGTCTATCCCGAGGTGGACGAGGATGTCGAGGTCGAGATCGACGAGGGGGATCTCCGGATCGATACCTTCCGTGCCTCGGGTGCCGGCGGACAGCATGTGAACAAGACGGACTCCGCGATCCGGATCACCCACGAGCCCACCGGCATCGTCGTCTCGTGCCAGCAGGAGCGCTCGCAGCACAAGAATCGCTCGACCGCGATGAAGATGCTGAGAGCAGCGCTCTTCGAGCGGGCCGCCGCCGAGAAGGAGAAGGAGAAGGCGGCGATCGAGGCCACAAAGCCGGACATCGGGTGGGGAAGCCAGATCCGTTCCTACGTCTTCCAGCCCTACACGATGGTCAACGATCACCGGACGGAACTCAAGATCTCGAATGTGGACCGGGTCATGGACGGTGACCTCGACCCCTTCATCCGGGCGTACCTGAAGCAGTTCGGGGCCGAGGGCGCTCCATGAGCGCCGAGGTGCGGCTGCTGCTGCGGAACCGGCGTGAGAAGCTCGAGGCCCTCCGGGCGAGGGGGATCGATCCCTACCCCTGCACGTCCACGAGGTCGCACCGGACGGACGAGGCGATCTCGGCCTTCCTCTCCGCCGAGGCGGACGGTGTCCTCGGGGCGGAGGGGGAGGGGCCGGCGGCGGCAGTCGCGGGCCGCATCCTCGGCTGGCGGGGGCACGGCAGGAGCGCATTCGCCCACCTCGAGGACGGGGGCGGGCGCCTTCAGGTGTACTTCAGGCGGGACGTCCTCGGCGCGGGGAGCTTCGACGCGCTCACCCTCCTCGATCTTGGCGACTGGATCGGGGTCGAGGGGGTGCTGTTTCGCACGCGGACTGGTGAGGTCACGGTGCGCGCCGCCCGCTGGTCGGTCCTCTCCAAGTCGCTTCGGCCGCTCCCGCTCGCGAAGGTCGAGGTGGATTCCGAGAGCGGCGCGCGCAGGGTGCACTCGGGCTTCGCCGACAGGGAGTCACGCTACCGCCAGCGCTACGCGGACCTGGCCGTGCACCCCGAGGTCCGGGAGCTCTTCCGGACCCGGGCCAGGGTCATCGCCGAGCTCAGGCGCTCGCTCGATGCCCGGGGCTACCTCGAGGTCGAGACGCCCGCGCTGCAGCCGATCTACGGGGGCGCGGCGGCGAGGCCCTTTACGACCCACCACAATGCGCTCGACTCCAAGCTCTACCTCCGGATCGCCGACGAGCTCTACCTGAAACGCCTGATCGTCGGCGGTTTCGAGCGGGTATACGAGATCGCAAAGGATTTCCGCAACGAGGGGATCGACCGGACGCACAACCCCGAGTTCACGATGCTCGAGTTCTACGAGGCCTTCTCCGACTACGAACGGATGATGGAGCTCGTGGAGTCGATGATCCACGAGGTCACCGTGCGGGTCCTGGGCGGCCCCGAATTCGAGTATCAGGGGGTTGGGATCTCTACCGCACCGCCCTTCGTGCGCACGCCGTTCTATGGGGCGCTGACAGAAAAGATGGGGCCCGACGCCGCCGGGTTGGACGACGAAGCTCTCCGGGCGCGGACCCGGGCCGCCACGGGGGAGACGCTCGAGGGGGCGGGCCGGGGCCGCCTCCTCGACAAGCTCTTCGGCGCTCTCGTCGAGCCGGGGCTCGTGGAGCCGACGTTCGTCACGGACTACCCGAGGGAGCTCTCCCCTCTCGCAAAGGCGAAGCGCGACGACCCGACGCTCACCGAGCGCTTCGAGCTCTTCATCGCGGGCCGGGAGGTCGCGAACGCATTCTCTGAGTTGAACGACCCGATCGACCAGCGGGCGCGGCTCGAGGCGCAGGCCGAGCTCGGGAGGGCGGGAGACGAAGAGGCGCACCCCGTCGATGAGGACTTCCTCCGTGCGCTCGAGTACGGGATGCCGCCCACCGGGGGGGTCGGGATCGGTGTGGACCGCCTCGTCATGCTCCTGACGGACAGCGCATCGATCCGCGACGTGATCCTCTTCCCGGTCCTCCGGCCGGGCGAAGGGAGCTAGCGGTGCCCACGCTCTCCTGGTACCTCGCACGCCGGTACCTCTCGGCCCGAAAGAAGGGACGCCTGCTCTCCTTCATCACCTGGATCGCGCTCGGCGGGATCACCGTCGGCGTCACCGCGCTCGTCGTGGTCCTCGGCGTGATGGACGGGATGCAGGAGGATCTCCAGGAGAAGATCCTCGGGTCGAGTCCCCACGTCCTCGTCCTCGAGCGGGGACCCGCCCTCCGCATGAACCGCTGGCCGGACGTCGCGGACTCGATACGGGGTGCGCCCGACGTCGAGGCCGTGCAGCCCTTCGCCCTCACGAGCGTCGTCGTCGTGCGGGGCGAGGAGTACGTGCAGCCGGCCGACCTCTACGGGGTCTCGCTCGAGGGGGCGAGCGGGCAGGCCGTGACCGAGATGGAGGACGAGATCCGAAGAGGGGTCTACTCCCTGGAGGAGACGGTGTCCGGGCTTCCCCCGGTCGTGCTCGGGGTCCGGCTCGCGGATCGGATGGCGGTTTTCCCCGGGGACAGCATCCTCGTCTTCTCCCTCGAGAACTTCGGGCTCGACCCGATGGGCGGCTACCGCCCGGCCGTACGCCAGTTCGAGGTTACGGGCACGTTCGAGACGGGGATGTACGACTACGACGTGAACAACATGTACGCCCCGATGGAGTGGGTGCAGGGGATCCTTGGGATCCGCGGCGCGGACCAGGTATCGGGCCTCGGCGTGCGGATCGCCGATCCCTGGCGGGCGGACGAGGTGAGTGTGGAGCTTCAGGAGCGCCTCGGGGCGAGGTACTTCGTCGAAAGCTGGACGATCACGAACCAGTCCCTCTTCTCGGCGCTTCAGCTCGAGAAGCTCGCGATGGGCGTCATCCTCTCGCTCATCGTCATGGTGGCGGCCTTCAATATCGTGAGCACCCTGGTCATGGTCGTCGTGGACCGCACTGCGGAGATCGGGATCCTCAAGTCGATGGGGATGTCGGACGGGCAGGTTCTCAGGGTCTTCGTCCTTCAGGGCCTCGCGATCGGGACGCTCGGCACCGGGCTCGGCACCGGACTCGGGCTCCTCCTCTGCTGGATCCTCGAGCGCTTCGAGATCATCCGGATCCCACCGGACGTCTACTTCATCGACCGGCTCCCAGTCTCCGTCCACGCGGACGACGTCCTGGTCATCATCGCTGTCAGCCTCCTCATCTCCCTCGTGGCGACCTTCTACCCCGCGCTTCAGGCCTCCCGCCTGCAGCCGGTGGAAGCGATCCGCCGTGAGTGACGCGCCGCTCGTCGCCGAGGGTCTCACCAAGCGCTACCAGCTTGAGGACGGGAGTGAACTCGAGGTGCTCCGGGGGGTAGACCTCCGCGTTCCGAAGGGGGAGGCGGTCTCCATCGTCGGCGCGAGCGGGGCGGGGAAGTCCACGCTCCTCCACCTCCTCGGCGCGCTCGACCGGCCGACCGGTGGGAAGGTCCGCTTGGGCGGTGTGGGATTGACCGGTCTCGACCCGCGCGAGACCGGCCGGATCCGAAACCGGCTGGTCGGGTTCGTGTTCCAGTTCCACCACCTGCTGAGGGAGTTCTCGGCTGTCGAGAACGTGATGATGCCGCAACTCATCCGAGGTGTCGCCCGGGAGGCTGCCCGGCAGCGTGCGTCAGAGCTCCTCGGGGCCGTTGGTCTGTCGGGGCGGCTCGATCACAGGCCGTGGCAGCTCTCCGGCGGGGAGCAGCAGCGGGTGGCCGTCGCGCGCGCCCTCGCCAACGACCCTGCGATCCTCCTTGCCGACGAGCCCTCGGGCAACCTCGACACCCGCACGAGCGAAGGGCTCCACGACCTCCTCTTCGAACTGAAGGCGGCGAGCGAGCTCTCCATGGTCCTGGTGACGCACAACGCCGAGCTCGCCTCCAGGGCCGAGCGCACCCTGCGTCTCACCGACGGCGTCCTCCTCGGTCACGACGACGCGGGAGGGGCAGTGTGAAGTGCCAGGGCTGCGGATGCGAGGACGTGGTGGTCCACCTGACGCAGATCGTGGACAAGGAGATGCGGACGCTCCACCTCTGCGAGCGCTGCGCGGCCGAGAAGGGGCTTCAGACGACGTCGGTTCCGGAGAACTTCCCCCTCACGGACTTCCTGGCTCAGATGGGGGGGGAGCCGAGGAGCGTCGAGGCGGCGGCCCCCTCAACGGCCTGCTCCTACTGCGGGCTCGTCTTCACCGAGTTCAAGGAGGCCGGCAGGCTCGGCTGCCCGCACTGCTGGTCCTCCTTCGAGATGCAGCTCCGGGGCCTCGTGAAGCGGATCCACAGCGGCTCGCAGCATGTGGGCAAGGTCTACCTCTCGCCGGATCCGTCCACCTTCGAGCGTGAAAAACGCCTCGGGGTCCTTCGCCGGAAGCTCGAGCGTGCCGTCGAGATCGAGGATTTCGAGCGGGCGGCGGCGCTCCGGGACCTCATCCGGTCCAACGAGCCGGTCGGCTAGCGGGCGGCGCGGCGTCATGACGGAAACCGACCCGATCCGGGACGTCGGCCTGAACTGGCTGGACGCAAGCGGTGAGTTCTCCGACATCGTCCTCTCGACCCGGGTGCGGCTCGCGAGGAACCTGCAGGGGCACGCCTTCGGTTCCCGGGCGCGCCTGAACGACCGGATCGCGGTCCTCGAGCAGGTCCGGAGCGCCCGCCCCCGGGTGCGCTCGCTTTCCGACGCCGAGATCCGGGAGCTCGCCGCCCTCGCGCCCCGCCCCCGGCGGATCCTCTTCGAACGCCGCCTCGTCTCCCGGGACCTCGTCGGGGAGAACGGCACCGCGACCGCCGCTGCGACGGCCGTCGTCCTCTCCCCCCGTCAACCGATGTCCGTCATGGTGAACGAGGAAGACCACCTCCGCATCCAGACGCTCCGTTCCGGCCTCAGGCTCCGCGAGAGCTGGAGCGCGCTCGACGGGCTCGACGACGAGCTGGGCCGCGAGCTCCCCTACGCGTATCACCACGAGTTCGGGTTCCTGACGAGCTGCCCGACGAACGTGGGGACGGGGCTCAGGGCCTCGGTCCTCATGCACCTGCCCGCCCTCGTTCTCACGAAGGAGATCGGGAAGGTCCTCCAGGGGCTCGCGCAGGTCGGCCTCACCTTCCGGGGGCTCTACGGCGAGGGGTCCGAGGTCGTCGGCAACTTCTTCCAGCTCTCGAACCAGACGACGCTCGGCAAGAGCGAGGAGGATCTCGTCGATCACCTCGACCGGATGGTGAGGCAGGTGATCCAGTACGAGACGCACGCGCGCCAGGTCTTACTCCGGGATGCAGCGTCTGTGACGGAGGACAAGATCTGGCGCGCCTACGGGCTTCTTCGCTACGGGCGCTCCCTTTCCTTCGAGGAATTGATGAATCTCCTGAGCGGGGTCAGGCTCGGGGCGAGTCTGAAACTACTCCCCGGGCTCAGGGTATACTCGCTCAATAAGGTCATGATATTCTCCCAGCCGGCGCACCTCGAGGACGCGGCCGGACGGGATCTCTCCCCTGCCGAGAGCGACGCTCACCGGGCCGCCCTCGTGCGGAGGATCCTGGCCACCGAGGGAGCGGTGCACCCGGACGAGGAGGTCAGCGAGGGGAACGGGGCGCCCAAGGGACCTGACTGACGCTGATGAACTACAACTTCACCGATCGTGTCCGTAAGGTGCTCGCCATGGCCCGGGACGAGGCCATCCGGCTGCAGCACGACTACGTCGGCACCGAGCACATCCTCCTGGGGCTGATCCGCGAGGGCGAGGGTGTGGCCACCGCCGTCCTGACGCATCTGAATGCGGACCTGGACCAGGTGCACGAGCGGGTCGAGGAGTCCGTCAAGCCGGGGCAGGCGACGATCGCCCTCGGCGAGCTGCCCTATACCTCGCGCGCGAAGAAAGTCCTCGAGTTCGCGATGGCCGAGGCTCGCGAGCTCAGCCACTCCTACGTCGGCACCGAGCACCTCCTCCTGGGGCTCATCAGGGAGGAGAAGGGGATCGCCGCACAGGTCATCACCTCCTTCGGGATCTCCCTCGAGGAGGCGCGCGCAGAGACGCTCAAGGTCCTGGGTCCGGAGATGGGGGGCGGGGCCGGCGGGGCCGGGACGGCCGGCGTCGGCGGGGGCGGGGCGGCTGCCTCACCGGTCTCCGGACCGGGCGGCCGGAAGGGGAAGAAGTCCAAGACGCCGGCGCTCGACCACTTCTGCCGGGACCTGACCGCGCTCGCCCGGCAGGGGACGCTCGATCCGACTGTCGGGCGCACCTCCGAGATCGAGCGCGTCATCGAGATCCTGTGCCGGCGCAAGAAGAACAACCCCGTCCTCATCGGGGAGCCGGGCGTCGGGAAGACGGCAATCGTCGAGGGGATCGCGCAGCTCATTTCCGCGGGGCAGGTCACCGAGGCACTCAAGGGCCACCGTGTGCTCGCCCTCGACATGGCGGCTGTCATCGCGGGGACGAAGTACCGGGGTCAGTTCGAGGAGCGCCTGAAGGCGGTCATGAACGAGATCTCGCAGCACAGGAACGTCGTTCTCTTCATCGACGAGCTCCACACCCTTGTCGGTGCGGGTGCGGCAGAGGGTGCGATCGATGCCTCGAACATGCTGAAGCCCGCCCTCGCCCGGGGAGAGCTTCAGTGCATCGGCGCCTCCACGATGAACGAGTTCCGGAAGTACATCGAGAAGGACGGGGCCCTCGAGCGGCGCTTCCAGCCCGTGGTCGTCGATCCCTCGGACGTCAACGAGACCGTCGAGATCCTGAAGGGGCTCCGGAGCCACTACGAGGACCACCACAAGGTCGTGATCCCCGACGAGACGCTCGAGACCGCTTCGCGCCTCTCGGACCGCTACATTACCGACCGCTTCCTCCCCGACAAGGCGATCGACGTGATCGACGAGGCCGGGGCGCGTGCCCGGATCGCCGCCCAGGTTCCGCCCCCCGACATGGAGGGGCTGAAGGAGGAGCTCGGCGGGATCGCGGAGGAGAAGGAGGCTGCGATCCGCAACCAGGACTTCGAGCGGGCCGCCGAACTCCGGGACCGGGAGCGGGAGGTGCAGCACCGGATCCGGCTGCGCCAGGACGAGTGGGAGGAGGAGCGAAAGGAGAACCGTCCGGAGATCTCCCCGGAGGAGGTGGCCTTCATCGTCTCGCGCTGGACGGGGATCCCGGTGACGAGGCTCCGCCACGCGGAGAGCAACCGGCTTGTCCACATGGAGGACGAGCTCCACGAGCGGGTGGTCGGCCAGCACGATGCGATCAGCGTGATCTCCCGCGCGATCCGCCGCAGCCGGGCAGGTCTCAAGGACCCGCGGCGCCCGATCGGCTCGTTCATCTTCTCGGGCCCCACGGGCGTCGGGAAGACGGAGCTCGCGCGGGCGCTCGCCGAATTCCTCTTCGCGGACCGGGAGGCGCTCATCCGGGTCGACATGAGCGAGTACATGGAGAAGTTCTCCGTCTCGCGGCTCATCGGCGCCCCGCCCGGATACGTCGGCTACGAGGACTCCGGTGCGCTCACGAAGGCGATCCGGCGGCGTCCCTACTCCGTCGTCCTCCTCGACGAGATCGAGAAGGCGCACCCAGACGTCTTCAACATCCTCCTCCAGGTCCTGGACGAGGGCCACCTGACGGACAACTACGGGCGGGTCATAGACTTCAAGAACACCGTGCTGATCATGACGTCGAACCTGGGCGCGCGGCAGATCTCGAAGGGCGGCGGGCTCGGCTTCCACACCTCCGACCCCACGTCGAGCTACGAGGTGATGCGAGACAAGGTGCGCGACGAGATCGAGCGCGCCTTCAACCCGGAGTTCCTGAACCGGATCGACGACATCATCGTCTTCCATCCGCTCGACCGGGGCGAGATCGAGCAGATCGTGCACATCCTGCTGAGGGACGTGCACGAGCGTCTCGCCGACGAGGAGCTCTCGCTTCGCTTCACCCAGGGCGCAGTCAAGTTCCTCGTCGAGAAGGGCTACGACCAGAAGTTCGGGGCGCGGCCGCTTCGAAGGGCGATACAGAGGTATCTTGAGGACCCGCTCTCCGAGCAGATCCTCCTCGCCACCTTCGGGGCGGGTGCCGAGATCGCGGTGGATGTGGACCCGGAGGGCGACTCCCTGACGCTAGCAGAGGCTCCCGCTACGAAGACGTAGCCGGATGACTCGACCCCGCCACCCCGCTCAGTTTCCCATGAACCGCCGCCTCCTCCTCGCCCTCGCGCTCGGGGCGCTCCCCGGGTGGGGAGAGCTTCACGCGCAGGCGCTCGGTTCCGTTCAGATCGACTCGGTGACCGTCGTCGGGAACACGATCCTGCAGACGGCCCCGCTCGTGGGTACGATCGGGATCTTCAGCGGGGACACGATCACGTACCGCAACGTTCAGGAGGCGGAAAAGCGCCTCTGGGCGACCGGGCGCTTCGCCGACATCACGGTCACGGCGAACGAGTCGCCGGACGGGCTCGTCGCCCTCACCTTCGACGTCGAGGAGTACCCGATCATCAGGGAGAGGACGATCGAGGGGCTCGAGCTCGTGAACCCGAGCAGCGTGTGGGAGGCGATCGGTCTCGAGCAGGGCGTCCCCTACACCCCGCAGCTCTTTGCGGAGGCGAGGGAGTTCATCCGCTCCGAGCTTGCCGAGGAGGGGGTTCCGTTCGTGCAGGTCGAGCAGGAGGTGACGCCGATCGAGGCGAACCCCGGAAGCGCGAATCTCGTCATCCGTGTCGTCGAGGGGCAGCGGGTCACGATCGCCGACATCGTCTTCAACGGGAATGACAGCTTCCCGGACTCCGAGCTGGAGGGTGCCGTATCCAGCCGCTCCGAGGGCTTCTTCTGGTTCCAGTCCGGTGCCTACCAGGCGGTCGAGCTCGAGGAAGACCTCCGGACGCGTCTCCCCGAATTCTACGCCTCGCGCGGCTACCTGGACTTTCAGATCCTCGGCGACACCCTGATCGTCGATCCCACGAACGGGAAGGCCCGGCTCGAGATCGACGTCATGGAGGGGCCGCAGTACCTCGTCGGCGACTTCTCGATCGACGGGAACCGCCAGTTCATGACTGAGGAGCTGCGGCAGTACTACCAGCCCGACACGGGCGGACTGCTGCAGAGCCTCGGGATCGGGGGCCCCGAGGACGGCGCCCCGGTATTCGACCAGAGCGCCTTCGAGGAGGCTACGAGCCAGGTGGCGAGCCTCTACTCGAACTCGGGATACCTCTACTCGCAGGTATCGCCGCAGATCGAGCGCCAGGAGCCCGAGTCCGAGGGGGAGCCCCCGAGAGTCGCGCTCCGGTGGCTCATCGAGGAGGGGCAGCCCGCGTACGTGCGGCGGATCTTCATTCAGGGCAACGACTACACCCACGATCGGGTGATCCGCGAGCGGATCCAGCTCCTTCCGGGCGATCTCTACTCCGAGGATCGCCTGATGAGGAGCTACCAGGCGATCTCGGGGCTCGGGTTCTTCGAAGCACCCCTCCCGGTCCCCGAGATCTCGCCGGACCCCGAGACGGGCGACATCGACGTCATCTTCGCCGTCGAGGAGCGTTCGACGGGCTCCGTCAACTTCGGGACCACGGTCGGGGGCTATACGGGCGTCGCCGGTTTCGTCGGATACGATCAGCCGAACCTCTTCGGACAGGCGAAGTCCGGGAGCTTCCGCTGGGACTACGGGAAGTACCAGAACAACCTGACGCTCACCTACACGGACCCCGCGATCCGGCTCTCGCGCATCAGCGGCTCCGTCTCGGTCTACAACGCGAGGGACCGCTTCTTCTCCTTCTCGACGGGGCGGCGGCGAGTCCTCGGCGCGAGTACGCAGTTCGGGGTCCCCGTCGCAGGCTCGCTGTTCACGCGGCTGTTCGCCGGCTACTCCCTCTCGCGCACTGTCTACAACCTGGAAGGGGGCGTCGAGGACACCTCCCTCTTCGGGCGCCCGCCCGGGGTCATGAGCCAGCTCTCCCTCGGGATCGCGAGAAATACGCTCGACCACCCCCTCTTCCCGACGGTCGGCTCCGAGGTGCGCTGGACGACGGAGTTCAACGGGGGGATCCTCGGTGGGGACGGGGACTTCACGAGGCACCTCGCCGAGGGCTCGTGGTGGATCCCCGTCGGTTCCTTCGGCGGGAGCACGCCCGGTTCGCAGCCGACCAGGCTCGCCCTCGGGATCCGGGCGAGGAGCGGGATGATCACGGGGGACGCCCGCGCCTTCCCGTTCGAGCGCTTCTGGCTCGGGGGCGTCCAGTTCGGCGAGTCGCTCAGGGGCTACGAGGAGACGACGCTCACGCCTCTCGGTCATGTGGAACGGGGGGACGCGAACGTGCGCGACGTCCAGAGGCTCGGCGACGCCTTCCTCACGATCAGTGCGGAGTACTCGCTCCGGGTGAGCAGCAGCATCTCGATCGGCGCGTTCTACGATGCGGGCGGGATCTGGCGGAGCCCGGCTCAGATGGACCCGAGCCGTCTCTACCGCGGGGCTGGCCTCGGCCTCGAGCTGGTGACACCTTTCGGACCCTTCGGACTCGACTACGCATACGGGTTCGACAAGGACAACCCCGGCTGGCAGTTCCACTTCCGTATGGGGGGACAGCAGGGTCTGTAGCGGGTTCATCGAGGAATGACGCGGCGGGGGTCGCGGCCACCTCCGGCGAGTGGGGACGACCGTTCAACACATGTGGAGCGAGCTAGCTATGCGTGCACTGATCCTGACGATGATGACGAGCCTCCTCCTGGGCGCGGACGCTCACGCTCTTGAAGGCCAGACCGCACCCCTCAAGGTCGGCTATGTGAACTCTCAGGCGATCCTCGAGGAAGCGCCGGGGGCGACGGAGGCACAGGAGGAGTTCGATCGGCAGATGGAGCGGTTCAGCCAGGAGATCGAGGACATGGGAGTGGAGCTGGACAGCCTCGTAGCCGCCTACCAGCAGCAGCAGAGCACGCTGCTCCCGAACGTTCGCCAGGCGCGCGAGACGGAGATCAACCAGCTGCAGCAGCGGTATCAGCAGCGCGCCGATCAGATGGGCCAGGAGGCGGAGGAGAGCCGCCAGGCGCTCATCCAGCCGATCCTGACCCAGATGGCCGAGACGATCGATGCGATCCGGGAGGAGGGTGGGTATCACTACATTTTCGATGCGGCGAGTCAGGCGATCGTGGCAGCGGATCCGACGCTGGACCTGACCCAAGAGGTGCTGAGCCGGATGCAGGTGGCTGCCGGGGCCGGAGGCTAGCTCCCCATCCGGAGCGCGTCACCGGTGCCCCGGGGCGAGCCGAGGCTGGCCCTCCCCGCGGGGCTCCGGCATCACCGGGCCGCCCCCCGTCCCTCGCGAGGGACGGGGGGCGGCCCTTTGCTCATGGAAGCCGAGAGGCGAGACGAACCGCGATGATTTCCTTCCCCCTTCGGAAGCGCGACCCCGAGCCCAGCTCCCTTGCCCGCCTGGCGGCGCTCCTCGGCCTTCCTGCACCGGAGGAGGAGGTGGAGATACGGGGGGTCGCCCCCCTCGGGGAGGCCGGGCCCGAACAGCTCGGCCTCCTCACAGACCGGCGCTACCTGGGAGCCGTCCCGGGGAGCCGGGCCGGGGCGCTCCTCGTATCGAGGGAGCTCTCGACGTTTCTCCCTGAGGGCGCCCCCCCGAGGCTGGTTGTGGAGGACGCGTACCTCGCGCTCATCACGATCCTGGAGTCGTTTTTTCCCGTCCTCCCCGCCGATCCCGAGATCCACCCCACGGCCGTACTCGGGAGGGGGGCACGGCTCGGCACCCGCGTGCGGATTGGTCCGTACGCGGTGATCGAGGACGGAGCCGCGATCGGGGAGGAGGCGTGCATCGGTGCCCACGTCGTGGTGGGGGCGGGGGCGGCGATCGGAGCCGCCTCGATCCTCCACCCGCACGTCGTCGTCTATCCGGGCGCGGTCCTCGGGGAGGGGGTGATCGTTCACGCCGGGGCCCGGATCGGGGCGGACGGCTTCGGCTACGCCGCCGATGGCGGGCGGCCCCGGAAGGTGCCTCAGGTCGGCGGGTGCGTCATCGAGGACGACGTCGAGATAGGAGCGAATGTGACGATAGATCGGGGCTCGATCGGGGAGACGCGGGTTCGAACCGGGACCAAGCTCGACAACCTTGTCCACCTCGCCCACAACGTCTCCGTGGGACCCTGCGCTCTCCTCGCCGCCCTCGTCGGGGTTGCCGGCTCCTCCAGCCTGGGCGCCGGGGTGCAGGCCGGGGGGCAGTCCGGTGTCTCCGGGCACCTCTCGGTGGGGGCGGGGGCGCGGATCGCGGCCCAGACGGGCGTGCTCCGGGACGTCCCGCCGGGGGAGACCGTGATGGGGTTTCCCGCCCGCCCGAGGAGAGAGTTCCTCCGGACGGCGGCCGGGCAGCGGCGGGTCCGGGATCTTGCCAAGCGCCTTCGCGCCATCGAGAAGCGAGTCGGGGGGGAGGGCACCTGAGGCGCCTCCCCGGCAGGTGAGACGCCCCCGGCAGTCGGTGTTAGATTACGCGGCTCGGGCGCGCGATCTTCGCGGGAGAACCATGTTCGGACCGAACCATCGAACGTTGGCAAGACCGGTCACGGTCTCGGGTATCGGGCTCCACACGGGCGAGAGCGCAACGCTCACCTTTCGCCCGGACGAGAAGGGTCCGGGGATCCACTTCCGGCGCATCGATCTGGCGGGCGCCCCGCAGATCCCGGCGGACCTCGACCACGTCTCCGGAACCGATCTCGGCACGACGCTCAAGGCCCCTTCGGGGGAGAGCGTACGAACCGTCGAGCACGCGATGGCGGCGCTCGCGGCCGCAGGGATCTCGCGCGTCGTCGTGGAGCTCGACGGGCCCGAGCCCCCGATCCTGGACGGCAGTTTCGAGGGGTATCTCACGCCCCTCAGGGAGGCGGGCACCGTGGAGCTCGAGGAGCCGGTTCCGGTCCTCTCCCCTCCCCGCCCCCTTGTCCTCGACGGGGACGACGGAGCGCAGAGCTACGTCGCTACGCCGCATGATTCGTTTCGCATCTCTGCCACGATCGAGTTCGACCACCCGGCCATCGGACGGCAGTATGGGTCGTTCTCCTTCCGGGAGGACGGGTTCGCATCCGAGATCTCGCGCGCGCGAACGTTCGGTTTCGAGGCCGAGGCGGAGGCGCTGAGGGTGAGGGGACTCGCGTGTGGGGCCTCGCTCGACAACACGGTCGTCCTCGGCGACACGGAGGTCCTGAACGATGGGCTCCGCTTCCCGGACGAGTTCCTGCGCCACAAGGTCGGGGACATCGTCGGTGACCTAGCGCTTCTCGGAGCGCGGCTCGATGCTCACCTGATTGCCGAGCGGCCGAGTCACAGGGGCAATGTCGCGTTCGGCCGGGCGCTTTCCCGGGAGGCGCGCCTCGATCCCGCGCGGCCCCCGGTCCTCGATGTCGCGCAGATCCTCGAGTACCTCCCCCATCGCTACCCGATGCTACTCGTCGACCGGATCGTCGAGTTCGAGTCCAGGAAGCGGATCGTCGGCGTCAAGAACGTCACGATCAACGAACCCTTCTTCCAGGGTCACTACCCGGGCCACCCGATCATGCCCGGGGTGCTCATCGTTGAGGCGATGGCCCAGGTGGGCGGGCTGCTGCTCATGGATGCCGTGGACGATCCGGACAACAAGGTCGTCTACTTCATGTCGCTCGACAATGTGAAGTGGCGGCGGCCCGTTCGGCCGGGCGACCGGCTCGTCTTCGATCTCAAGCTGGTGCAGCTCAGGCGGACGGTGTGCAAGATGCGGGGCGAGGGCTTCGTGGACGGCCAGCTCGTCGCGGAGGCGGAGTTCATGGCCCGGGTGATGGAGCGATGACGGAGGCGGCGGGTCCGTCCCGGCCGGAGGCCACCGAGGTCGAGATCCACCCGCAGGCGATCGTCCATCCGAGCGCCGAGCTCGATGCGGGGGTGAGGATCGGCCCCTGGGTGCTCGTCGGCCCGAACGTCCGGATCGGCGCCGGCACGGAGGTGGGTGCAGGCGCCCTCATCGAGCGGAATACGACGGTCGGGGCCGGGTGCGCCGTCCACAAGGGCGCGGTCCTCGGTACGGATCCCCAGGATCTGAAGTACGGGGGAGAGGAGACGCACCTCGAGGTCGGGGAGCGGACCGTGATCCGCGAGTACGCGACGCTGAACCGCGGGACCTCGGCCGCCGGACGCACCAGGGTGGGCGACGGATGCCTCCTCATGGCGTACACGCACGTCGCGCACGACTGCCGCCTGGGCGACGAGGTGATCCTTGCGAACGCCGTGAACATGGCGGGCCATGTGACGATCGAGGACTACGCGATCGTCGGGGGACTCACTGCGATCCACCAGTTCGTTCGGATCGGGACACACGCCTTCATCGGGGGAGGCTCGCGCATCTCGCAGGACGTCGTTCCCTGCTGCCGGGTGGCCGGGAACCCGCCGAAGATGTACGGGCTGAACTCCGTGGGGCTCGAGCGGCGCGGCGTCCCCCCGGAGGTTCGTGCTGCGCTCAAGAAGGCGTATCGGACGCTCTTTCTGTCCGGGCTCAACGTCTCGCAGGGCCTCGGGCGGGCGAGGACGGAGGAGGCGGAACCGGGGCCGGAGCTTCGTCACTTCCTCGACTTCATCGCGCGCTCCGACCGGGGCGTGACGATCTGATGCCCCGCCCCGCCCGCGCCCCTGCCGACGCCTCGGTTCGATTCGGAGTCGTCGGCGCCGGGAGCTTGGGGTTCCATCACCTGCGGATCGCGAGGGACCTCGAAGGTATTGATCTGATAGGGTTTTATGAGGTACGGCCCGAGAGATCGCGCGAGGTATCGGAGGCGCTCGGCGTGAGAGCCTTCGAGGCATACGAGGCCCTCCTCGGCGAGGTGGACGCCCTCGTTGTCGCCACGCCGACCCGTACACACGCGGAGGTGTCGGTAGCGGCGCTCGGGCGGGGGATCCACGTCTTCATCGAGAAGCCGATCGCGGCAACGCTCAAGGAGGCGGACCGGATCCTGACCGCGGCGGACTCGGGCGTCAAGGTCCAGGTGGGGCATGTCGAGCGCTTCAACACGGCGGTCCTCGGCGCACGTCCGTACCTCGAGAGCCCCCTCTTCATCGAGTCCCACCGGCTCGCCCAGTTCACCGGGCGGGGTACGGACGTGGCCGTCGTGCTGGACCTGATGATCCACGACGTGGACCTGGTCGCGAGCCTCGTCGGCTCGCCCATCGAGGACATCCAGGCGACGGGGATCCCCGTGCTCACCGACTCGGTGGACATTGCGCACGCCCGAATCCGGTTTCGGGGAGGTGCGATCGCGAACCTCACGGCGAGCCGCGTCTCCGCGGATCGGATGCGAAAGATCCGGATCTTCCAGCGCTCCGGTTACCTGAGCCTGGACCTGGCGGCCGGCACCGGGGAGTTCCTCCGCCTTAGGCGCGATCTTCCGGCGCTCGCCGGGTTCCCCGGGAAGGGCGTCGGCCGAGGGGCGGCCGACCTCCCGCCGGAGGCGCGGCCGGCGGATCTCGCGGCCCTCGTCGAACGTATCCCCCTACGTGCCGAGCCGGTCGAGCCGCTTCGACGCGAACTCGAGAGCTTCCGGGGCGCGATCATCGAGGGCTCGCCTCCGGTCGTCGGCGCGAGGGAAGGGAGGGACGCACTCGCCACGGCCCTCGCCATCGAAGAGAGGATCATGACCCATGTCGCTGATTCGAGTACGTCGTAACCGGAAGAAGGAGTGGATCGACATCAAGAAGGGACGCTCGACGCGGGCCCTCGTCTTCCTCCTGTTCCTCTGCGCCGTCGCCTTCTGGTATCTCGCCACCCGCTTCTAGGCCGCGCCGCGCCTCCCCCGCCCGAGGCCGCGGAGCCGGCCGGGTCCCCGGTGGTCCTGCTGCTCGCGGGCGAGCCCTCGGGGGACGAGCACGCGGCGCGGGTGGCTCGCGTCCTCCATGAGGAGTGGCCGGGCTGCAAGATCCTGGGGACGGGCGGCGAGCGGATGGCTGCCGAGGGGGTCGAGCTCCTGGCCGGGCTTCGGGACCTCGCCGTGATGGGATTCGTCGAGGTTCTCTCCCACCTCTCCTTCTTCTGGCGGCTGGAGCGGAGGGTTCGTGGCCTCGTCGAGAACGGACGGGTGGATCTGGTCATCCCCGTCGACTACCCCGGCTTCAATCTCCGTATCACCGAGCGGGCGAAGGCGGCCGGCGTTCCGGTCGTCTACTACATCGCGCCGCAGGTATGGGCGTGGAAGGCGGGACGGGCGGCTCGGCTCGCGCGCGCGGCCGACCGGATCTGCGTGATCCTCCCGTTCGAGGAGGCGATCTTCGAGGAGGCGGGAGCACGGGTCGAGTTCGTCGGGCACCCTCTCATGGACCGGGAGGACGCCGTCGCGTCGCGCGAGACGTTCTGCCGTGCAGCGGGGCTCGACCCCGGCAGGAAGGTCCTCGCCCTCCTGCCGGGGTCGAGGCGCCAGGAGATCCGCCGCCACCTCCGCGTCTTTCTCGAGGCCGGAGCGAGGCTCAGGCGCCACGACCCCGACCTGCAGCTGGCCGTCGCCAAGGCAGAGGGTCTCGATCTCCGGCTCCCGGCCGACGCGGAGGCGGTCGTCGTCCCCAGCGCGCGGACGCTCCTCTCCCACGCCCACGCGGCGATCGTAAAGTCGGGGACGAGCACCTTGGAGGCGACGCTCGCCGGGGTCCCGTTCGTCGTTGCCTATCGGACCCACCCGTTGACGTTTGCCCTCGCACGCCGGCTCGTGCGCGTGGAACACGTGGCACTCACGAACCTGGTTGCGGGCCAGCGGGTCGTCCCGGAGCTGCTCCAGGACGCGGTGACGGGAAGGCGGCTGGCTGCGGCCGTGCGCCCGATGCTCGAGGAGGGCCCCGAGCGGCAAGGTGTCCTTGAGGGACTCGGGGAGGCCCGGGCGCGTCTCGGCACTCCCGGCGCGTCGCGGTGCGTCGCCCGGGTTGCGGCGGAGGTACTCGAGGAGCGCGGGCGGCGCTTCGGTTCCGGTGGCTTCCTGACCGCGCACCGGTAGGGCGGCTGCGGGGGGTGGGGAAGAAGGGCGGGCGTGAGAGGTGGCAGCCACCCCGGACGAGTCACTTCGCCTTGAAAGGTGCGCTGTCCCTGCGGGCGCTGTCCCGCCCGGCGACTGTCGGTGCGCACCATGATTGTGAGACTCCTCCCGGGTCACCCTCCCGAGTGCGGGCCGGAGCTCCTCTGTACCTGTCACGAGCTGCGCTCTTCGGGGCCCTGCGCGGGAGCGCCGCCTTCCGTCACACCTGAACCCGCTCCGGTCGCACGCCTGATGGCCCCTCGTGCGAGGCCATCTGAAGGCGAGAGCATGAGGTCCGGCGCGGAACACCAGAATCCGGCGGAGCTGGGCACCCGTGGCGGAGCGGGGGGAGGGCCGTGTACGGACCCGGGTTCCACGCCGCGGCGTGGAGGTCCAATCGTCCCAGACGGGAGCATCGCCTGAGGGGGTTCGAGACACGGGCGGCGAGCGATCTGCTGCGGATCGCCCCCCGGGGGGCATCCGGCGGCCGCCTTCCCGAACCGGTATGGGCGGCCGGGAATGGGGCGAGCGTGCCCGGTGAGAGGTGCGGCGACACGAATTCTTTCCGGCTCCCCACGTGGCCGGGCACGGGCCGGAGGGCCGGGTGTAGTTCTGCGGAGCGGGGACGGCTACGCCCGGTGCACCATCCGCCCTGACCGGTCTGGAGGCAGAGTGGCCCGAAGGCACGCGTACCGCGTCTACCTCGCAGGTCCCATCTCGGGTTGCAACGATCCGCAGAAGCGCCGGTGGCGCGACACGGTCAAGCGCAAGTACGGCTCGAAGATGACCTTCATCGACTCGGTCGAGATGCTCGTGGATCGGGAGGCGAGCCCATACGAATTCGTCGAGGCGGATCTGTGGGCCATCGAGGAGGCGGACGGTCTACTCGTCAACATGTGGAGGGAGTCGATCGGTACAGCGATCGGCGTGGCTCATGCGCATCTCCGTAGTCGGACCATTGTCGTCTGCGATCCGAATCATCTGAACAACAGCATGCTCGCGTTCTTCGCCGACGCCGTGGCGGACACCCCGCTCCAGGGGCCAAGGTGCTCTGGAACCTGCTCCGCGCTGAGCGGAACTGGCACGTCGCCAAGCTCGGAGGGCGAACGGAGCGCTTCGAGCGTCGGAAGATCATGGAGGCGGTTCGCGGCGCGTGGCGGAGTGCGGGATGCGACGACATCACCGTGCCCAAGCTTGTCCTGCCGGATGTCATCGACCTGCTGCATCGCACGGACCGGAAGGTGAGCAAGTCGCTGACGACGACCGACATCAACCGGGTCGTGGCGGACGTTCTGAGTGGACTCGAGGGCGATGCGGTCTACGCCGAGTCCGCCACGGGCGTGCTGGGTGCCTGGCGCGCCGCGCCGATGGCGACCGGGACTCAGGAACGTCGAAACCGGCCGAAGGGAACGGACTCCCGCCGCCTGCGGGGGTACAGGTCCCGATCTCTTGCGGCAGCAAGTTGCACGGCACGATCTGGGGAACGACCGTGCAGAGCATGGCCGAAATTCCATCGGAAGACGCGCGTAGCGTCTTTCGGAGCATCTTGTCTGTTTCATTCTTAGGTATGTCTGTTTGATCTGCAGGTTCGGGTCACGGGGAAGGCCCGGCTGTTCAGCGCCTGCGGAGGCGAGCGTAGCGAGTCGGAGCGGGCGCTGAACAGGGGCGGTGGTCGGACCGTGGGTGTCTTGGTCGTGATGGGCCGTCGGTGAGTATGGTCGCCACCGCCCTTCCCTACGTCCTGAATGGATACATGAGCATCAAGGCTCGCATGACAAGAACAGGAGAAGGGAAGATGAGCATCTGTCGCACCATCGGGATCGACATCTCCAAGGACTGGCTCGACGTCTTCGCCGCCCCCGAAGGGAGAGCATCCCGGTTCTCCAATGACCCGACCGGCTTCCGCAAGCTGATCGCCTGGATCGGCTCCGAGGTCGACCGGATCGCCTACGAACCCACCGGACCCTTCCACCGCAACTTCGAGGATGCCCTCCTGAAAGCCGGACTCCCCCTCTACGCGATCAACCCCTACCAGGTCCGGTCCTTCGCCCGCTCGCTCGGCCGGCGCGCCAAGACCGATGCCGTGGACGCCCGGGTGCTGGCTACCATGGCGGCGGCCATCGAGGATCTGCGCCCGACTCCATCGAAGTCCGAAGGGCAGCGCGACCTGGCCGAACTCCAGCTGGTCCGCGATGCGCTGGTCGGGGACCGGGTCGCCATCACCAACCGCGGCAAACACTTGCGCACCCCCGTGGCCAAGCAGCTCAACAAGCAACGGCTGAAGCAGATCGAGCGCCAGATCAAGCGCATCGACGCCGAGATCCGCAGACGCCTCCAGGCAGAGGAGGCTCTCGAGCGCCAGGCCGAGATCCTGACTTCCATCCCCGGCATCTCTGACGTCACCGCCGCAGGACTGATCGTCCACATGCCTGAACTAGGCACTCTCACCGGGTCCCGTGCCGCCAGCCTCGCCGGACTCGCACCGGTGACTCGGGAGTCAGGCTCCTGGAAGGGACGCAGCTTCATTCAGGGAGGCAGGTACCACGTGCACCGATTGCTCTACATGCCCGCGTTAGTCGCGATCCGGTACAATCCCGACCTCAAGCGGACGTACGAGGCTCTCGTGGCCAACGGGAAACCGCCGAAGGTCGCCCTTACAGCGGTGATGCGGAAACTCCTGGTCCTCGCCAACGCGCTCATCCAGCAGGACCGCATCTGGACGGCGTACGCGCCTGGACACCACGCATGAACGCCATGCACCCAACCGGCAAGCAAGGTCGAACAGCTCCATCCGTGAGCTCTCGCCTGCCTCAGCGACCGCATCCCGCGTTCACCGGTACCCTCTGTCCGTCGTGTCTCCCCGGCCCCGCTCCTGTCGGTACCCTCTTGACATGGATACTCATCGGTTCACGGCATCACGAGGATCACGCTCGGACCGTTCGGCCACAAGGCTTCACGCAGTGCATGCCAGGCGTGGGTGGGCGAGTCGAAGACGCCCTGCGTTGTCGAGGGGAGGCTGTACGACCAGGGACCGAAGGGGACGATGCAGTCGTTTCAGGTGTGGGTACAGTCGGAGGCGCGCAGGCCGCAGGTCGCGCGGGAGATCGAGCAGGTGCTTCGGGATGCCAGCAGATGGGCTGGCTGAAGACGTCTAGAGCGGCCGCCGAGGCGGAATCGCCGGATTCCAGCCGCGGTGGGTCGCTGACGCGGAGCAGCGGACGGCCGCGACAGCCGCCGCCAAGGGTCGGGAACCGTGCGCCTGGTTGGCCGCGTCGAGGCGCCGTCCCTGACTTCGCCGACGACTTCCACGGGTTGCCGTTCCGACACTCCGAACCGAACTGCAGGCCGCCGGGCGCTTTTGCACGAGGGCGACCCCCTCCCCCGGAGTCCGGGTCCATCCCTCCTGGCCGATACCGGTGAGACAACAGCTACCTTTGGAATGACTGAAGGGGGCGGAGGTGGACGGCGATGGCAGCTGGGGTAGATACGATGACGGGAATGGGTGCGGGTGCTCGGGCCCCGTCTCAGGCACTCAACGCACGTAACACTCCCTTGTCTGCGACCGGCCTGGTCTGGAACCTTCTCTTCACGCGTGCTCGGGCTGCTCACTACGATCGGGATGAGCTGTACGATGAAGCGCCGGAGCGCTTCGATCGTCATGCCGGGTGGTGGCGATCGGTGGCAGGTGCAGGGCACCCTCGGCGCGCTCGGCCGGACTGGTTGCCCGGATTGGCTGATAGCCCCATCGGGTCGCGCTAGCAGTGTCGCCCGACTCGACTGTGAGTTCCGCATATGGTTCGACGGGCCCGTCGTGGCAGGAGGTCTGGGTGCGGTGGCCCGGCGCGTGAGTGCTCATGCAGGCTGCACAGGCCTTTGACACCGGGCCGTTCTGAGTGACGAGTGCGGAGGTGCGGTTTCGGGTTCTGAGCTGGCTCGGCGCCTTGCTCCTCGGTCTCCTCGGCCGCACCCTCCGGATTCGGGCGGAGAGGGAGGAGAGCTTCCTCGACAGTAGAAGCCGGAGCCAGCCGGTCATCTTCGTCTTCTGGCACTCCCGGATCCTCCCGCTCACGTACATCCATCGCAACCAGGGAATCGTCGTTCTCGTGAGTGAGCACAGGGATGGGGAGTACATCGCCCGCATCATCGAGAGAATGGGGTTCGGGACCTCGCGAGGCTCGAGCACGCGCGGGGGAGTGAAGGGCCTGAAGGGGCTTGTGCGTGCGGCACGCGAGGGCCACGACCTCGCA
The DNA here is from genome assembly GCA_965218255.1 of Longimicrobiales bacterium. GTDB lineage: Bacteria > Gemmatimonadota > Gemmatimonadetes > Longimicrobiales > Gaopeijiaceae > JAAXGI01. The sequence goes on from CBDCKJ010000002.1 coordinate 1,101,458, forward strand.
TTCACCCCCGATGGCCCCAGGGGCCCCCCGCGACAGCTCAAGCCCGGCACGCTCGTGGCGGCACGCATCACGGGCGCGCCGATCGTCCCGATCGCCGTCGGGGGCCCGCGCGTCTGGAGGCTCGGCACGTGGGACCGCCACGTCGTGCCGAAGCCCTTCTCCCGCATCACAGTGCGCTACGGTGAGCCGTGCATCGTCCCGAGGGATGCATCCGAGGAGGAGATCGCCCGGATCGGTGTGGAGTTGGAGACGCTCCTCTGCACGCTGTCGGATGAGGTTGACGGGGTGGAGTCGGCTGCCTCGCCCGGCTCGCCGGGCGAGGCGGGGCGAGGCGCCGCGTGAGGGCGCGAGCCCCGGTCGAGCACCTCTGGCGCCGCGCGGAAGGGGGCGTCGGCGCCGTCCTCCTGGAGGCCGTCATGGCCCCCCTCGCGGCGATCTACGGGATCGCCGTCCGAGCGCGGAACGTGCTCTACCGCCTTCGCCTCCTCCCCTCAGCGGAGCCGCCCCTCCCGGTGATATCGATCGGCAACCTCGCGGTAGGCGGCACGGGGAAGACGCCCATCTCCGGGTGGCTCGTCGGAGAGCTCGAGCGGCGGGCGCTCAGCCCGGCACTCGTCACGCGAGGCTACGGGGAGGACGAGATGCGCCTTCACCGCCGGTGGAACCCGGGGATACCCGTTCTGAGAGCGCCCAGCCGGATCGATGGTGTTCGGGAGGCAGCGCGCCTCGGACGGGCGGTCGCCGTGCTCGACGACGGCTTCCAGCATCGTCGCCTTCGCCGGAGCCTGGACATCGTGCTCCTCTCCCCCGCGCACCCGCTCCCTCCCCGCCTCATTCCACTGGGTCCTTTCCGGGAGCCGCTCGGAGCGCTTCGGCGGGCCGATCTCATCCTCGTCACCTCGAAGGGCGAGGGGGAGCGGGAGGCGGCGCTCCGGCTCGCAGGTGAGCTGAGGCGGACCCCCGGGCTCCCCCCTGTCGAACTCTACACCCTCGTCGCCGGTGAGTGGGCCGGGCTCGACGGCTCGAGGGCCTCCCCGCCCGAGGGCCCGGTCCTCGCGGTCTCCTCGATCGCTGAGCCCGGGGCTTTTCTCCAAATGGTCGAGGCGTGCCTGGGAGAGGCGCCGGAGGCGTGGACGTTCCCCGATCATCACGATTACACGCCGGAGGAGGCCGAACGGATCTCGAAGCGTGCGGGAGGTCGCACGGTCGTCACCACGGAGAAGGATGCGGTGAAGCTCGAGGCCTTCGCGGAACTCCTTCCCCCGGCCCGGGTGCTCCCCCTCGTCCCGGCCTCGGGGCGTGAGCTGATCGAATGCATCCTCGCGTCGCTCGGGGAGCTCCACCCGCCGGGCCCGGGAGCGGCGCGGAGTTCGGGGAGGGGCGAGTGAAGATTTCCGTCCTGGTCGTGGGCCGGGTCCGCCGGACGCTCGTACCCGCGGTCGAGGAGTTCGAGGCGCGGGCCGCCCGCTACCGGAAGCTCGAGTTCGTGGAGGTAGACTCGGGAGCGGCGCGGGGGCGGGGGAAGGATCCGGCCTCGGTCCGTAGCGCGGAGGGGGCACGGCTCGGGCGCCGCATCCCGAAGGGGTCGGAGGTCTGGGCGCTGACGAGAGGGGGCAGCGGCTTCTCATCCGACGCCTTTGCCCGGCTCCTCGGCTTGAGGGCGACCGACGGGAGGAGCGGGGTTACCTTTCTCACCGGAGGTGCGTTCGGCCTCGATCGCACGCTACTTCACGCCGCGGGCCGACGCCTCACACTCTCTGGCATGACGATCTCGCACGGCCTCGCCCGCCTCCTCCTTGCCGAACAGCTCTACCGGGCGGGGACCATCCTTCGCGGCGAGCCCTACCACAAGGCGGAACCGTGAATCCAGTTCGCGAGGGAGATCCGGCCACGGGGCAGCCGTGGTACGCGAGCTGGTTCGGCAACGACTATCTGGAGCTCTATCCGCATCGCGATGAGGAGGAGGCCGGGCGCGGGGTGGCGCTCCTCCTCGAGGTGACGGGTCTCTTGCCCGGGGATCCCGTCCTGGATCTGGCGTGCGGTGCGGGCCGGCACACGCGGCCGCTCCGAGAGCGCGGGCTCCGCGTCTTCGGCCTCGATCTCTCGGAGGCGCTCCTTCTTCGTGCGAGGGCCGCGGATCCCGCCTCCCGCCTCCTCCGGGCCGACATGCGCGTCCTCCCCTTCGCGGCGAGCCGCTTCGCCGCCGTCACGAGCTTCTTCACTTCGTTCGGGTACTTCCGATCCGAGGACGACGACCTCCGCGTCCTCCTCGAGATCCGCCGCGTCCTGAAGAGGGGGGGACACTTCCTCCTCGACTTCCTGAATGCGGAGCGAACGCGGGCGACGCTGAGGCCCCGGGACGAGGCCGTGATCCGGGGGCGGAGCGTCGTACAGGAGCGGCGCATCGTCGCTTCTGGCCGGAGGGTGGAGAAGACGATCCGGATCGAGGGGAAGGGCGGGAAGGCGGATCGGACGTACCGGGAACGGGTCCGCCTCTACTCGGCGGCCGAGCTGGCCGTCCTCCTCGCGCGCGCCGGCCTCACCCCCGAGCGCTGGTTCGGCGACTACACGGGCGCACCGGCGGATGCATCGGCGCCGAGAGCCATCGCGCTCGCGAGCGCTTCCTGACATGACCCGTGGACCGGCCGTGAGGTTCGAACCTCGCCCCCTCTCGGGGACGCCGCTCACCGAGGCGTGGCTCGCGGGAAGCCCGGCCGCCGCCGCGCTCTTTCCGGGTCCGGCTGGGGAACTCGACTCGTACCTGATGAAGGCGAGGGAGGTCGAGGGCCGAACGGGCGCCGAGGACCGAAGGCTCGCCGCCTCTTGCCTCACCGGGGGCGGCTCGGACGGGGCCGATCGTCTCGGGGCCTTCGTCGATGAGGGCGGGTTCGTCGTTACCACGGGGCAGCAGCCCGGGCTCTTCGGCGGTCCCCTCTACGCCCTCTACAAGGGGCTCACGGCCGCCGCTCTCGCCAGGCGCCTCGAGGCCGCGACAGGTCGGCCCGTCCTCCCCGTATTCTGGATTGCCTCCGAGGACCACGACTGGGAAGAGGTGCGCGCTGCCCACGTGCTCGACGTCAGGAACCGGCTGAGGCAGGTCTCACTCCCGGATGGCGGTCCCAACCCCCATCGGCCGATTCACCGGATCCGCGCGGGGCTGGAGATGGCCGAGGCGCTTGGACACTTCCTCACCCTCCTGCCCGAGACGGACTTCCTCCCGAGGTGGCGGAGCCTCCTCGAGGGTGTGTGCCGACCGGAGAGTACGCTTTCGGATGCATTCGCAGAGCTCCTCGGTGCCCTCCTCGGTCCCGCCGGGGTCTTCATCACTGCGGCGCACCACCCGGCACTCAAGCGCCGTGCGCTCCCGATGCTCCTGACGGAGCTCGGGGAGAGCGAGGCGCGCGAGGAGGCGATCCGGAGCCACGGCAAGGCGATACGCGATGCGGGCTTCGAGCTCCAGGTTCCGTGCCTCGAGGGGGCGACGAACGTCTTTGTCGAGACCGAGGAGCGCCGCGAGCGGGTCTTCCGGGACGGCGCCGCCTACCGCCTCCGGGGCTCAGAGTGCCGGATTACCTTCGGCGAGATCGAAGCGATCGGAGCGGACGACCCCTCGAGGCTCAGCCCGAATGTCCTCCTGCGGCCCGTCGTCGAGAGCCTCCTCTTCCCGGCGATCGCCACCGTGGCCGGGCCCGGGGAGGCCTCCTACCTCCCCCAGACGATGCCCGTCTTCGCCGGCCACGGGATCGAGATGCCCATCATCCATCCGCGCCTGTCGGTGGCCGTCATCGAGGGGAAGGTCGAGAAGGTGCTCACGAAGTTCGGCCTCGGAGTCGATGATCTCGCCGCCCCCTACGCGGCTCTCGCCGGCGACTTTGCGCGTGCGAGCATTCCAGGGGAGGTCCAGTCGGCGCTGAAGGAGTTTCGGCGCTCGCTCGGGGTGGGCTCCGCCCGGCTCGCGAGGGCCGTCGCCGAGATCGACCCCACGCTCACGGGGCCCGTGAGGAGCCTCCAGTCGCAGGGCTTCGCCCTCCTCGCGGAGGTCGAGAAGAAGGCCGTCCAGAGCCTCAAGCGGGCGAACGAGGTCGCGCTCGCGCAGCTCAGGAAGGCGAAACTTCATCTCTACCCCCTCGACCGGCCGCAGGAACGCGTGCTGAGTCCCTTCTACTATCTCGTGCGCTACGACCAGCCCTTCCTCGATGCCGTCTCGCTGCGGGCCGAGGAGGCCGTGCTCCCGGATGCCGCGGCTCGTCCCTCCGCCCGCCCCATGAGACCGGGCGGCGGCCGCGGCGGAGAAAGCCGACAGGGGCGCGTCGTGGCCGACCCCCCCGAATTGCACGAAGGAGCTCCTCAGAGGTAGCTTCTGCCCATGTGGTGGCTCGTCATCATGGTCTTCGGACTCCTGATCCCAGAGATCCTCTCGACGGTCCTGGACTCCCGCGTCGGGCGCGCGGTGGCCGCTCACATCGAGTCGAGGGGGGAGGCGGTCGAGGCGGATCGCCTGAGGGAGCGGGTCGGCCAGCTCGAGGGCGAGGTGGACCGGCTCTCTCTCGACGTCAAGCGCCTCACGGAGGAGACCGATTTCGTGCAGAAGCTCCTCGCGGGCCGCGCCAGCGAGGGGGCCCCGCCCTCGCTCCCGGGTGAACGCGCCGCACCCTGAGTCCGCCCGGGAGGCGGCCTGAACGCTCCGCCGGGCGGGCCGGGGCGCTCCCGCGCCTCGTCGCGCGTTGCCGCCGGGATCCTCCTCAGCCGGATCACGGGACTCGTCCGGGAGCGCGTCTTCGCCCACTACTTCGGCACCTCGCCCTTCGCCGACGCGTGGCGGGCCGCACTCCGGATGCCGAACGTCCTGCAGAACCTCCTCGCCGAGGGGACGCTCTCCGCCTCCTTTATCCCCGTCTACGCAGAGCTGGTCGAAGAGGGGCGCGATGAGGAGGCCGCGCGGTTCGCCGGGGCCGTCTTCGGACTCCTGACCTTCGCCGCGGGAGGCCTGGCGTGGGCCGGTATCGTCTTTGCTCCCCTCCTCGTCGCGGTCTTCTTCGGCGGCTTCGATCCAGCGCGTTACGCCCTCACCGTGGATCTCGTCCGGATCCTCTTTCCGATGACGGCGCTCCTGGTGATCTCGGCGTGGGCGCTCGGCATCCTGAATACGCACCGGCGCTTCTTTCTCCCCTACGTCGCGCCGGTGGGGTGGAACGCGGCGATCATCGGCGCGATGTGGATTGGGGGCGCCGGCTGGGGCCTCTCCGGCGACGCGCTCGTCCGGATCCTCGCGTGGGGCGCGCTCATCGGCGGGGGCGTGCAGTGCGGGGTCCAGCTCCCCTCCGCGCTCCGGCTCCTCGGGGCGTTTCGGCCCTCGCTATCGCCGAAGGTGCTCGGCGTGCGCGAAGCGTTCCAGAACTTCGTCCCCGTCGTCGCCGCCCGGGGCGTCGTCAACCTCGGCAGCTGGCTCGACTTCACCCTCGCGGCGTATCTGGCGAGCGGAGCCGTCGCGTCCCTCGGGTACGCGCAGACGCTCTACCTCCTCCCGATCTCCCTCTTCGGGATGTCGGTGGCCGCCTCCGAGCTCCCCGAGCTCTCGCGGGGGCGGGGGCGCGAAGCCGCCCTCCTCGGCGGGGAGGTGAGCGCCGGGATGGGGCGCGTCGCCTACTTCCTCATCCCCTCCGCGGTCGGCTACATCTGTCTCGGCAACGTCATTACCGCCGCGGTCTATCAGACGGGCGCCTTCGGTGAGCCAGAGGTCCGGCTCACATGGGCGGTGCTCGCGGCGTATGCCATCGGGATGCCGGCCTCCGCCCTCTCCCGCCTCCTCTCCTCCGCCTTCTACGCGGCGCGAGACACGCGTACCCCGGCCCGGATCGCGTACGTGCGCGTCGTACTCTCGCTCGCCGCTGGGCTCGCCCTGATGCTGCCGCTCGACGGTGTGGCCGTGGGCGAACTCCGCTTCGGCGCCGCTGGGCTCGCCCTCGGCGCAAGCCTCGCCGCCTGGGTCGAGTTCCTCCTCCTTCGGCACTCCCTCGCCGGTACGGTGGGTTCCTTCGGGATCGGGGCCGGACGCCTGCTCCGGATGGGGACCGGGGCGCTGGCCGCCTCGGCGACCGGGCTCCTCCTCCTCGGGCGCCTCCCGGCCGGGGCGCCCTGGCTGCAGGCGCTCGGAACGATCGCTCCGTTCGCCGGGGTATATTTCCTCCTGACCGCACTCCTGGGGGTCCGACCCCCGCTCGGGGCGCTCGTACCTTGGCGCTCGAAGGCCGACTAGCCGCGCGCTGCCCCCGCCCGGAGCGCCGAGATGCCGTGACGATCGATGCCAGGAAGCTGAGGAGCCTCCCGAACGCTCCCGGCGTCTACCTATTCAGGGACGCCGCCGGGAGGATCCTCTATGTCGGAAAGGCGAACTCCATCCGGCCGCGGGTGCGCACCTACTTCGCCTCCGACCCGAGGCGGGGAACACGCCTGAGCGAGCTCGCCCGCCGTGCGACCGATGCTGACACGATCCTCGTCGGCTCGGAGGCCGAGGCCCTCGTCCTCGAGGCGAACCTGATCAAGGAGCACCAGCCCAGGTTCAACATCCAGCTCCGGGACGACAAGCGGTACCCCTTCGTGAAGGTGACCTTGGGGGAGCCCTTCCCGCGGGTGGTCGTCACCCGCACGCTGGCCGACGACGGATCCCGCTACTTCGGGCCCTACACCTCGGTCGGGCCCGTGCGCCACGCGCTCGAACTCGTCAAGCGCCTCTACCGAGTCCGCTCGTGCCGCTACGACCTCCCGGGGGAGGCCCCGCCCCGCCCCTGCCTCGACTACCATATCGGGCGGTGCGCCGCTCCGTGTGTCGGACGCCAGACGGAGGAATGCTACGGCGAGATGATCGGTGACGTGCTGAAGATCCTCGGGGGGGAGGTCGAGGGTGTGCGCGCCCGCGTCGAGGCCGAGATGGAGGAGGCTTCGCGGGAGCTTCGCTTCGAGGCAGCCGCGCGGCACCGGGACGTCCTCCGTGGCCTCGAGGCGATCGCCAGGGAGCAGCGGATGGAGCGGGCGGAGGGCGGGAGTCAGGACATCCTCGGGCTTGCCCGCGACGGCGCCCGGGCGGTCGCCGTCGTCCTGCGCGTCCGACGGGGGAAGCTCCTCGGGCGGGAGAGCCGCACATTCGACGCGCTGGACGGGGAGGCCGAGTCCGAACTGCTCGGGATCTTCGCCACGCAGTTCTACCTCGGACGCGGGAGCGAGGGGGCGGGCGAGCTTCCCCGCGAGATACTCCTTCCCCTCGCCTTCCCGGACCGGGGCCTCCTCGAGGCGGTGCTCTCGGCGTCCGCCGGCTACCGGGTCCGGGTCCTCGTTCCCGAGCGGGGAGGGAAGCGGCGTATGATGCAGCTCGCGGCCACGAATGCGCGCCACCTCCTCGAGGGGCAGCTCGCGGCGGAGGACGGGAGGCTGGACCCGGCCGACGAGGTCCTCTACGAGCTGCAGGACCGCCTCGAGCTCAAGGTCGTCCCGAGGTTGATCGCCTGCTTCGACGTATCGCACACGCAGGGGAGCGAACTTGTGGCGAGCGCCGTGGCTTTCGAGAACGCCGAGCCCAAGCGGGCGCTCTACCGGCACATGCGGATCCGGGGCGAGTGGTCGAACGACGACTACCGCTCGCTTGCCGAGGCTGTCGAGCGCTACCTGAGGCGGCGGCTCGAGGACGACGACCCCCTCCCGGAGCTCCTTGTCCTCGATGGCGGAAAGGGCCAGCTTACTGCCGTCGAGCCCGTGCTCCGGGAGCTCGGGACGTCGGAGGTGGCGCTCGTGGCGCTCGCCAAGCGGAGGGAGGAGCTGTTTCGCCCCGGGCAGGCGGAGCCGATCCGGCTCCGCCGGAGAGACCCGGCCCTGCGGCTGCTGCAGAGGGCGAGGAACGAGGCCCACCGCTTCGCGCTCAGGTACAACCGGAAGCTCAGGCGGCACCGCACAATCCGGACCGAGCTCGGGACGGTCCCCGGTATCGGGCCGAAGCGGCAGCGCTCGCTCCTCAGGCGCTTCGGGTCCCTGCGGGGCGTACGGGGGGCGAGTCCCGAGGAGATTGCCCGTATCCCGGGGTTCTCCGAAACGCTCGCCGAGAAGGTGCTGACCCACCTCGGGGCATCGCCCGACCGGAAGGCGGGCTGAAAGATGCCTCCCGTCCGGACCCGATTCGCTCCGAGCCCCACCGGGGAGATGCACGTCGGCAACCTTCGGACAGCGATCTTCAACTGGCTCTTCGCCCGCCGGCACGGGGGGGAGTTTGTCCTGCGCGTCGAGGACACGGACACCGCACGCAATGTGGAAGGGTCACTCGGGCGCCTCCTCGCAGCTCTCCAGTGGACCGGCATCGAGTGGCACGAGGGGCCGGACGTTGGCGGTCCCTGCAGCCCGTATCGCCAGAGCCAGAGGGTGGAGCGGCACCGGCAACGCGCCCTCGAGCTCAGAGATCGCGGGCTTGCCTACGACTGCTACTGCTCCCAGTCCGATGTGGCTGCCGCGCGGACTCGGGAGCGGGCTCGGCCTGGGTGTCCGGGTGGGTGCCGGCAGCTCGGCGCGCGCGGAGGCAGCAGCGGGGCGCACCCTGGCTCCGGACCGCCCGCCCTCCGCTTCGCCGTACCGGACGACAAGATTCAGGTGATGGACCGGATCAGGGGTCCGATCAGATTTCATGGCAGGGACATAGGGGACTTTGTCGTCCTGAGGCGGGACGGCCGCGCCACCTACAACTTCGCGGTCGCCGCCGACGACGCCGACATGAAGATCTCCCACGTGATCCGGGGGGCCGGCCACATCCCGAACACGCCGAAGCAGGCGCTCCTCTTCGACGCCATGGGTGTAGAGAGGCCCGTCTTCGCCCATCTCCCGACGGTCCTCGCCTCGGACGGCTCCAAGTTCTCCAAGCGGACGGGCGCCCCGGGCGTCGCGCTGCTCGCAGCCGAGGGGTACCACCCCGACGCCGTGGTGAACTACCTGTCACTCCTCGGTTGGTCTCCCGGGGACGACCGCGAGGTGATGAGCCCGTCCGAGATCGCCGAGGTACTCACCCTGGACCGGGTCGGGGCCTCCAACACCGTCTACGACCCGGACAAGCTCAGGTGGCTCTCCGGGGAGCACATCGCGCGGATGCCGCTCGGTGCGCTGACGCGCGCGGTGGCCCCCCACATCGACCGGGACCGCTACCGGGTCGACGGGATCGATCTGGAGGCCGTAGTCGGTCTGCTTCGCTCCCGTATCCACGCCTTCGGCGAGATGAATGAAGCGCTCGCCGTCCTCTTCCCGTCCGGGGGAGCGGCGCGGGCCGCCGTGGCCGAAGTCGCGTCGCAGCCCGAAGAGAATGCGCGGCTCCTCGGCGCCGTCGAGCAGAGACTCGAGGCACTCGAGGAGTGGACCGCGGACGGGGCGGCGCGGGCGGTGAGGGAGGCGGGCAGAGAGCTCAGCCGTGGGGGCGCCGCTCTCTTCCACCCAGTGAGGCTCGCGCTCTCGGGCGCCCGCCGGGGTCCGGATCTCGGGAAGCTCATCCACGCGCTCGGACGCCGGAAAGCCCTGGCCCGGCTCCGGGACGTGAGGGAGCGGATCGCGCCGTAGCCGATGAGCGGGGGGACGAACGGCGGGCCAGCGACTCGGGGAACGGCCACCGGAGGGAGCGAGCGGCACGTTCGGAGAGTTGGCGATTCGCACCGGCTTGGGATACATTGAACGTTTATGTGTCTGGAGCTGTGCTGGTCGGTCGTTTCTGCGGACCCCGGTCTCGGGACCGTGCCCGGTAACCGAGTTCTGAAGATCATGAGGAGGAGTTGGATGAAACCCCGTATAGGAGCGCTTGGTGTGTCCGCGCTGGCCTTCCTCGCCGGAGGATGCGCGAGTGGGGGTGTGCCCGGTGCCGTGGTGCCCCAGCCGGTCGCCGACGAGGACCTGCCGGCCTGGGTGCTCGCCCTCTCCGAGGGCGAACTCTCGCGCGACAATAACGATACGGCCACGGCTGCGCTCTTCCTCGCACAGGGCGCTTTCGACCAGGCACTCGAGTCGGCACAGGCCGGGATGCAGTTCGACCCGACGAATCCGCAGTCCTTCCTCCAGGCGGGACAGGCCTACCTGGGTCTCGGGAACCTGGAGGCCGCGGACGAGATGTTCGCCCAGGTCGAGGTACTCTCCCCCCGCGCGATCCTCGACGTGAACTTCTACCGGGAGACCGAGTGGATCGAGCAGTTCAACGCGGCGGTCGAGGCGATGCAGGCGGGTGATACGGGTGGTGCGGTGACCGCCTTCGAGCGTGCCGACACGATCTATCGGGAGCGACCGGAGGCGATGGTGCAGCTCGGCGCGCTCTATCAGCAGGACGGCCGGCTGGAAGATGCGCTCGAGCTCTTCACGCAAACGGTTGAGTTGATCGACGGTCCTGTCGGGCAGCGCGAGGAGGACCGCGAGGTCATCGCGACGAACGCGGAGAACCTCTCCGCCGCCCGCTTCAACCAGGGCCAGCTCCTCTTCGAGCTCGAGAGGTTTTCGGAGGCGGCCGAGGTCTACGGGCAGATCGTCGAAGCCGATCCGGACGACATGATGGCGTACTCCAACTACGGGGCGGCGCTGATTTCGGCGGGGGAGAACGAACGTGCTTCGGAAGTATATGGGGATCTCCTGGCTCGCCCGGGACTTACGGCCGCGGACTACAACGCGATCGCGATCGGAGCCTATAACGGAGACCTCTACCTTCAGGCGGCGGATGCCTTCGGAAGGGCCTACGAGGCGATTCCGGAGAATCGCGACTTCATCTTCAACCAGGCGCAGTCGCTCTACCTCGCGGAGGATCAGCCGGAACAGCTTGCCGATGTCGCGTCCCGGCTCATCGAGCTGGACACGTATAACCGGAATGCCTACCAGTTCCTGATTCAGGCGCTGGTCCGGCTCGAGCGCCAGGCGGAAGCTGCGGATGTGCTAGACGCACTCGAGATGCTTCCCTTCGACATCGCCGGGCTTCAGATCATCCTAGCCGACGGCGGCTACGCCCTCCCCGGTGTCGTGACGAATCGTACGGCGGAGGTCGGTTCCACCGCTGACATCCGGTTCAGGTTCTACGACGGGGACGGGCTCGAGGTCGGCAGCCAGGACATCTCGATCCCGCTCGACGAGGTCGAGGTGGGTCTCGAGTTCCAGATCGATTTTCCCACCACCTCCGATGTCATCGGATACAACTACGAGGTTCTCAACTGAGTTACTGATAGGGGGATGCGGGCGTAGCTCAGTTGGTAGAGCATCAGCTTCCCAAGCTGAGGGTCGCCGGTTCGAATCCGGTCGCCCGCTTCGTCCCGACGAGACAGCCCGCAGGTGATCCATCGGATCCGGGGGGTTTTCTCGTCACGGGGCAGGCTGGCCACCAGCGGGCGCTTTCGCCTGCGCGTGGCGGGCCGGGAAGTGGCCCCGATTCGCTGCGTTCTCAGCGTTCTCACCGGACTGTTGGGGACGCGTCTCACCCGCTGGCCCGTGCGGCGATCGATCACTGCAGCATGCCCCTGCAACGGTCCCAACCCTTGCCAACCGCCGATCGTGTAGGCCCCGGTAGAACGACGGTCTGCTCGGCTGTATCATCGCCGGGGTCTATGCAGGGGCCGCGCTCTCCGATCTGGAGGCTCAAGGGCGGGACCGCCATCAACAACCGCTTCCTCGAGCGTCTGCTACTGGTCCGGTGCTTGCACGAGGGAACGATGAGCGCGGTGCCGATCGCACAACGCCGCCATGCTCATCGACCACAGCTCGGGCTCGGCCCTCTCCAACCAACCCCTGGTTCCCATCCGCTGCCCGTGACCGCTCCGTGATCCCCACGGTCCCGGCGTCGCGTGTGGGTTCCCGCAGATATGCGGGTCTTCCGCAAGGTCTGGGCGCCGGGCGTTACCTCGGCTACGTTACCCTCAGGTGTTGGAGCACTGGCAACGTCACAAGAGATGCTGCTCAGCATGGCCACCCGATCCATTGACATGCTGACAGTGTGCGCTACTAGATCCGGCCGAGTGGCTCAACGAGGTGCCGCATCTCGCGATCCTAATGTTGCAGGTAGAGGTTGAACGCGGCCGCTCTGCGGACGGGGAACGATCGCTCGCGGAGGCCCCGGATGGTCTGGGAGACGTGGCTCATCCACTGACGAAAGACTCGGCGGTCAAGGGGATCATGACGGGCGTCCTGATCCTCTTCGGGTATTCAGGCACCGCAGTCCCCCTCCATGCGCAGACCTTGTGGCGCGGTCTTGTCGTCGCCCCGGAACGGCGCTGCTCGCCCTACGATGCGAACGACTACAGGTACCCGCAGTCGCTGGAAGCTCGGATCGTCGCCGAGCTTGGTGGCGTTTACGGTCCCTATACCGGTCGGTGGTTTGCCAGCCAGCGTGAGGTGGACATCGAGCACATGGTCGCGCGCTCGGAGGCGCATGACAGTGGGCTTTGTGCGGCCGACGCCGCCACTCGGCGCCGTTTCGCAACCGACCTGCTGAACTTGACGTTGGCGGCTCCCGGCGTGAACCGCAACCAGAAGGGTGCCCGGGACACTGCGGGTTGGCTTCCCGACCAGAACGCCTGCTGGTTCGCCGGTCGCGTCATCGCGGTCCGTCGCAAATACCGACTCACGATCGACGGACGCGAAGCCGATGCCCTTGAGGACGTGCTGTCTGGGTGTGCATCGACTCGACTGGTCGTCGCGGCCCGTGGCGCCGCCCCGCCGAACGCAGCTGGCGTCGCCCGGGCCGGCGGCAACGCCCTCGCTCGATGGGACGATAACGGCAACGGGATGATCACTTGTGCCGAGGCGCGGGCACACGGTATTGCCCCGGTGAGCCGAGGCCATCCGGCCTACCGCTACATGCGCGATGCAGATGGAGACGGGGTCGTGTGCGAGCGGTAGCCATCCTGGGGATCCGGCGTGGCCGCAACACTGGATCTCTCTACAGTTTCGAAAGGTATGTGCCCAAGTGCCTGTATACTGACGTGAAGGTATTCCGGGCGGCGACGAAGCTGGTGCGAACGAGGGCAAGCAGAAGCTTGAGCAGCTCGCCCGCGGGCTCAAGCGCGGCCACTTGGAACCGACGTGAGGGGCTCTTGCCTGCTCATGCCCGGGCCGGATATGCCCAGATGGGTCCCCTATGCTTGTCCGGGGCCGGGGACACGTTGAATCGGTTGAGCTCAGCCCGCTGATGCCGCGCCTAATCGGACGCCGGGCGGGTGTGCCGAGGGTCATCCCGGCACACGATGTTGGACTCGGTGTGCGCGAGAACGGAATTGTGAAGAAGGTCCCTGTAGAGAGACTGAACCGCCGCGGGTTTGCCGGAGAATGAGTGTCGCCCCACTTCGGGCTCAGCCTCTTGACGACGATAATACGCCCCCTCGTACTCGGCCGGGGGAATGTACCCGATCAGTTCCAAGATGGGCTGGTTGTCAGACCACCACACCCGGCGAAGGGTGGCGAACTCGAGATCCCCGGGCCGAAGCCTGCGGCGCAGCGCGCTCTCCCCACTGCCGGAGGTTGGCCGCGAGAACGAAAACCACCACTATCAGCTGTCCACAGACACGGGGTAGGCCCACCCCCGAAAACGAGCACCGAGCGCTGGCATCTCGCTCCGACTCCGTGTGGCGGGCCGCAAGCCGACCCCGATTCGCTGCATTCTCCGGGGAGCCGTGGGGACGCGGCCCTCGTGCCGGCCGTGCGACGATCACTCGAAGCCGCGTGCCAATTCAACGACCGGCACGCTTGCCCGATTCGGCACGACTCGTAAGCCGGGACCCGACACGCTCATGAGACCGGGAGATCGGACGAGGAGGATGGATGTGGCGCCGGAAGGAGAGCGGCTCCGCGAGCACCCAGGGCCCGGAACGTAAAGACATGACAACGGGTCCAGCTCCGCGTGCACTCACGTGTCTGTGGGTGCTACTCCTCCTCGCCCCCGCCCTGGCTGCTCAGGATGCCTCCGTTCCCACGAGCGGCGCCGAGGACTTTCTTGGCGAGTGGTACGTCACTTTCCCGCAACCGGAAGGCCCGGTTTCGATCGTGCTTTCCATCGTTGACGATGGGGGCCAAGTCGTCGGCGACGTCCTCGATCCGGGGAAGAGGTTCATCCTCATCGAGGAAATAACGATGTCCGGGCCTGAGCTCCTTATCGGATTCAGAATGGAATTCGAGGGCCAGAAAGCGCAGGTAAATGATCTACCTCCTCCCCGACGAGCAAGGGCTGGCGGTCAGGCTCGAGGGAGGGGGTAGCGCCTTCACGGTCACCGGGCGGGGCAGGCGCGCTGCCCCCGGGCGCCCTAACGCTGGCTGACCTCCCGCTCCGTCCCGATCTCGACAACGCCGACCCGGTTCGAGCTTGTCTGGTGGATCAGGAGGTCTCCGCCGCGCGTCACCCACATGTTCCGGACGATTCCGACCCCCGAGGGGATTGGCCAGCTCTGGAACTCCTCCGTCTCCGGATCGAAGCGGACGAGGGCATCGGGACGTTGTCCGGATTCGTTGTACCAGACCACATCGTCCACGACCGCCAACGCGTACGGATGCGAGTCCGGGCCGCTCGGGGAGGGCCACTCGCGGACTGTCCCCGTCGCGGGATCGAGTCGCCCGATTCGGCCCATTGTCGAGTTGCCATACCAGACGATCCCGTCGCTCGCAATCCCGAGTCGCCGGATCCGGGAATCTGGATTCGGCACCTCGTAGTAGCGCACCTCCATCGTTGCGGGATCGAGGGCGCCGATCTTGTTCGTTCCGTTGTAGGCGACCCAAACGGTTCCCTCGCCGTCCACCTGTATCCCGTAGGGCCTTGGCTCCGTGTCGATTTCCGTGATCTCGCCCGTCGCGGGATCGAGACGTCCGAGCATCCCGGCCTGCTGCGCAGTGAAGTAGAGCATCCCGTTCGGATGAAAGACCGCCGAATGCGGATCGCGGGCCCGGGTCGAGTACTCCGTGATCTCGCCCGTCTCGGGATCCAGGCGGCCGATCGTGGCGTTGCTGTTACCGGTATACCAGATACTCCCGTCGCCGTTAGGCACGATCGTGTGGGGCCGGGCCTCCGGGGGAAGCCGGTACTCCCTCATCTCCCCCGTCTCAGGGTCGAGTCGCCCAGCGAGACTCGCCCACATCCCCGTCCACCAGATCGATCCATCCGGGGCTTCGGCCGCATCACGGGAACGTTGCCCGAGTGTGGGGACGACCCACTCGGTAATCCGGATCTTCTCCGGGCCCTCCAAAAGGGTGGGAAGCCGCTCGGTGGTCTCCGGGAAGTGACTCGCCAGATAGCCCGCGACGGTCGCCGCCTCATTGTCCTCCAGATCTACCATGGTGTCGAAGAGCTCGCGCCATCCGCTCTCGTCGAATCCGGCAGACCCGATGATCTGGCCTGCGCCGTGGCAGGTGGTGCAGGCGGCCTCTACCAGCTCCCGGCCTTCGCCCGCAGGCAAAATGCCGCCCCTCTGCTGCGCCTCGAGAGGGCTCATGACGCCAAGGAGAAAGCACGACATCGCGCCTAGTATGAGATTCCTCATCATGACTTCTCCTCCCGTCTGGGCCCGCGCGGCCCGGCCGCGCAAGCCGGGCTACAAGAGATCTCGCTGAACGACCGTGACAATCTACCTCCTCCGCCCCCCCCGGCGCGACTATCGTAGTCTCTCTCCCTCCCCGGGCCGGTGTCGCGCCGTGAGGTCTCCCCCCGACCGGTGGCGCGGGGATTTAAGGGCATCAGGCCGGCTAGCCTCCCAGTCCTCGGGGTCTTGCCGGACCCGGAAGAATGTCCTACCCTGTTCGGTCCTTATGTCAATTCACCAGAGAGGGAAGTCACGACAATGAGAGCTTCGAGCACCCGTCGCAGGGCTGCACTGCTGTTGCCGTTCGTCCTGCTTGCCGCGTGCCAGGCGGGCGGCCCGGATGGCGCGGCTGACATGGGCGGTTCCATGGCCGGCCAGGCGATGGCGAATATGCCGCCAGACGCTTCAGGCCCCCAGGTCCCGGAAGGGGTAGCACAATTCTCTGTGGATCCGTTCTGGCCCCAGCCGATGCCAAACAACTGGATCCTCGGGCAGGTGGCCGGCACCGCCGTTGATCAGTACGACAACGTCTGGATCATACACCGTCCCCGGACGGCGCAGGGCACGAACGCGGGTTCGACGCCGCTCCAGACGACCCGGGACCAGACCTGGGGTCACGATCCGCTGCAGTCGCTCTGCTGCACAACGGCTCCTCCCGTCGTCGCCTTCGATCCGGATGGCAACGTGATTCACGCGTGGGGTGGGGACAGCCCCACTGGTGAGTTCGAGTGGTTCAATAGCGAGCACGGGATCTACGTCGACCATAACGACTTCGTTTGGGTCGCCGGCAACGGGGACAACGACCACCACATGATGAAGTTTACGGTGGAAGGCGAGTTCGTCTTCCAGATCGGAGCCGTGGGGGCGAGCGAGGGGAGCAACGATCCCAACACGGTCAACGGTGCGGCCCAGATGGAGGTGGATCCGACAACCAACGAGATCTACGTGGCCGACGGATACGGAAACCGCCGAATGGTGGTCTTCGATGCTGAGACGGGCGAGTACCGCAGGCACTGGGGTGCGTACGGCGAGACCCCGGTCGACGAGAATCCGGGCCCGTGGGATCCGAATGCACCGCCGAGCCGGACCTGGCGTACGCCTGTCCACGGCGTGGCAGTCTCGAATGACGGGCGCGTCTACGTAGCGGACCGGCCAAGCAATCGCATTCAGGTCTTCGAGAAGGACGGCACCTACATTACCGAGGGTGTCCTGGCGCCGGACACCTACGGCCCGGGAGCGGTATGGGAAATCGAGTTTGATCCGCTCGATACGGAGCAGCGCTTCCTTTATATCCCGGACGGGACGAACAACAAGGTCTGGACCCTCGACCGCGAGACGCTCGAACCAGTGTATTCGTGGGGACGTGGCAGAATCCAGCCCGGCCAGTTCGACTGGCTCCACTACATTGCCTTCGACTCGCAGGGCAACATGTATACCGGAGAGGTACAGACCGGTCACCGGGTCCAGAAGTTCGTGCGTCTCAACGGGAACTGAGCTCTATCCCAACTCAGGTCGAGGGACGCTTCAACCCGAGCGTTCTCGATCTAGACGGAGAGTTGCACGGGTGTCGCCCCAGGGCCTAGGCCCTGGGGCGACTGTCCATTCGGGGGTAGCGGCCAACGACGGCCCGGGACGGGTGTCCGATGCCGGTTGACTTCGCACGGCCCGAGCTCCTGTCACTGCTGCTTCTCGCCCTTCCGTCCGTGCTCCTCCTGGCGCGCGTGGCCGGGCGGGGAATCCTCTTCTCGCGCGGCGAGGACGTCCGTGCGCTCCCGAGCGGCTGGTTCGCGCGCTCGGGGATCCTCCGCTGGCTTCCCGATCTCCTTCGGACGGCAACGCTCGCCAGCGTCTCCATTGCCCTGGCCGGCCCGGAGAGGGTCGATGTCGTCCGTGAGATCACCGAGGTAGGCAACGGGACCGTCCTCGCCGTGGATCTCTCGTCCTCCATGCTGGCGCAAGACATGGGCGGGCGGAGTCGGATGGACGTTGCGCGGGAAGCCGCGACGCGCTTTGCTAGGCGAAGGCAACTCGACGAGCTAGCTCTCGTGGGTTTCGCGGGACAGGCTTTCACGCGCGTACCTCTGACAACCGACCCGGAGCTCATCGTCCAGGGGGTGGAGTCCCTGAGCGTTGAGCTCGTGACGAATGGGACGGATATCTCCTCTGCCGTCATCGCCTCCGTGAACCGGCTCCTCAAGTCGGAGCGGGAGGGCAGGGTGCTCGTCCTCCTTACCGACGGGGCACACAACGCCGCCGGGATACTGCCGATCGCGACGGCGCGTGCGGCGGCCGCGCGCGGGATCCGCGTCCACTCAATCAGTCTGATGTCCCCCGAGCAGGCCACCGAGGCAGATTTCGAGGCCGCCCGGGAAGGTGGCGAGGCGAGTGCGGAGACCGTTCTGTCCGCGCTCTCGGCCGTGACAGGAGGGACGTACTTTCGGGCCACGAGTGCGGCGGCGCTCGATTCGATCTACGGCGAGATCGATCGCCTCGAGGCTCCGGGACCGGGGATCGTCGAGCGCGAGACAAGGCGTCCCCTCAGAGCCTGGCTTCTCGCTTCGGCCCTCCTGCTCCTGGCATGTGGAGGTCTCCTTCAGGGCTCGAGACTCGGGGTCGTGCCATGACCCTCCTGCATCCCGTATTCCTCGGTCTCGCTGCGCTGGTGGCGCTCATCATCGTCGCTGCCCACCTTCGGCATGCGCATCGGCGGCGGCGGCTTGGGGATTTCTTCGGGGGCGCCCGTGGTGCAGGTCGAGTCGCTCCACTCGGCCTGTACCGAGTGCGCTCCGAGCGGATCATTGTCCTCGCCCTGGCGACCCTGGCGCTCGGGCTCGGAGCCTCCGAGCCTGTCCGGCCTTCCCTTCCGGAGACGGCGCCAAGCGTGCGGGGCAGTTCCATCGCCATCGCGATCGATGTCTCGGTGTCCATGCAGGCTGCCGACTTTGCGCCGACACGACTCGCCCGGGCCGTTGAGGTGGCCGAGGGGGTGCTCGGTGACCTTGAGACAACGAAGGTGGGGCTCGTTCTGTTCGCAGGACGAGGGTACACGCTGGCCCCCCTGACCGGGGACCTCGAGGTGCCCGCGTTTTTTCTCGAGGGGATCGGGCCGACGGTGACAAGCCTCCAGGATCCGGGGTCGCTCCTGACCTCAGGGCTGGGGGAAGCGGCGGGGCTCCTGATCTCCGAGGACGGGTCCCGGGAGCTCGGGATCGTGCTGATCACGGATGGGGAGGCGGGTGAGTCCGTGGATGCGGTGCTTGAGGCCGTTCGTGCGGTCGCTCAGCAGGGCATCGTGGTGCACGCTGTCGGCGTGGGCACGCCGCGAGGGGCAGAGATGTTCGTCTCCGGGATTCGGGGAGGCGAAGAGCTCGTTCGGGACCGGGTCGGTGCACCGGGCATCTCGCGACTGCAGGAATCCCTCCTCTGGAGAGTCGCGGATGCGGGAGGGGGAGAATACGCGTTTGAAGGCGACGCTGCGGCGCTCCGGCGAATCCGGCGCGCGGCGACATCGGGGGCGGCTTCCTCCCGGACGACGGCGCTAGAGTTCGCCGGCACGGACCTCACTCTCGTACTCCTCGGCGGCGGTCTCGTCCTCCTCGTACTCGACAGCCTCCTCGAGGTCCGGATCCGAAGGCGAGCCTGGTCGGGTCGGGGGAGGGCCCGGTGAGGCGGCGGGGACCCCGCGATGGGGGGTGGAGGACCGGGGCCACTCCACTCCGGCGCCTGATCCCGGGCCTCCTCCTCGCGGTCACTCTCGTTCTCCTCGTGGTCCGAGCCTGGGCGAGCGTGGAGTGGGGCAATCGCCTCTTCCGCTCGGGGAGATTGCGTGCTGCAGCCGATGTCTACGCTGCCCGGGTGGATACGACGGTCGCCGGTGCCCAGGCGTCCTACAATCTGGGGACTGCACTCCTTCACCTCGATTCCGACGAGGCGGAGCGCTACCTACTCCAGGCGGTTGGAGGAAAAGACTCCGTGGCCGTTCAACGCTCGCACTACAACCTCGCGGCGCGTCTGTTGGGAGGGGTGGGGCCCGACAGCGACCCCTTTTCGGCCATTCCGCTCCTCTCCGGTGCCGTCGACCACGGTCGGGCTGCGCTACGACTCGATCCCCGGGACGAGGATGCCCGCTGGAACCTCGCGCTTGCGATCCGGGCCTATGCGAACGTCGCCGAGGTGTTCGAGGAGGGACCGGCTGAGAGTGACACCGAAGTGGCGGCTCCTGAGGAAGAGTCGAACGAGGGAGGCTCCGAGTCGGAGAGCGGCGGGGCAGGGGAAGAGCTGGAGGACATCACGCCGCCCGATAGCCGGGGCCGACCGGCAGGTGCCGCCACGGGCGTCCGGGAGGCGCTAGCCCGAGAGGATCCGGGTCCCCTTACGGAGGCGGCAATCCTCGATATCCTCGAGGGACACGCTGACGACACCGAGCTCCTTGTCCGGGCAATTCTCTGGTCGCAAAGGCCGACGGTGGATCGCCGGAACGGGGAGCCCTTCCCCGGCGGAGAGTGGTGACGACCGGGGGCCCGGGGCCTCAAGTCCCCCCTCACCTCCGGTGCTACAACTCCCTTCCAGTCAGAGACCTTCGCCCTCCGCCATCAGGTTCAGGTGATGCTCGACCTGATCAAGCCCGCCCTCGCCGAGAGAGATCGTCCCGTCGCCGGAGGCATCGGTCCCGCCGGCCAAGGCTTCAGCCAGCTCCACCAGCTCGCCGGTCAGCGGATACGCGAGGTTGTATACGCCAGCTGCAAGGATCTCGGCGACCTTCGCTCCGATCCGCTCCGCACGCTCGGCCGTAGCCTGGGCGGCAGCCGCAACGTGGGCTGCGTGAGTGCCCACGTTGTCCGACGCGTCCCTGGCGGCCGCCGCCAACTCGATGTGGCGGGTGATGCCTTCCGCTGCGGCCTTGAGCCCGAAGCCGGACCCCGGGCCACTCGGGAATTGCGACGGATCCACGGCGTGAAGGACGTGTCTCGCGTGCCGAATCATGGGATCGATGTCCGTCGGATCGCCGCCTGCCGAAAGGCGGGCGTGCTCAAGCGCCGTCTCAGCGTCGGCGCTGGCCATGGCCAGGAGCCCCTCACCATCCGGCGTGCCGGAAAATGCGTCTCGCACATGAGCGATGTGGGTGTGAGCGGTGGATTCGTCCTGAGCCAGCATTGCCCTGGGACACACGGTTCCCACGATGACGGCCGCCGGAAAAGCGAAGAGAGGGGCGGCCAACTCACGCATCGGATTCTCCCGGTGGGGATATGCTTGGAGTCGGAACCCGGGTTTCGCTGACCTGCCGCCGAGGTGGACCGACCCGGACGCCAACGGTACAAGATAACGGGGAAGGGGGCGGTGGAAAGATTCCCCCGGCTCCGTCGCGATCCCGTCCAACTGTCGTACCCGGGTTGAAAGGCGGGCAGCTCCCGAGCCTAGATCGAGGGTTGCATAGCACCTGTAGCGGCCTTTTCTCCCTAGTTACTGGCCGGCCTCTCGAATCCGTCGCGGGCCCGAACCAACTGCCATGCCCCTGCCGATCGACGTGGCAAGGCCGCCATGAGGAACAGAGCCACCCTGTCGTCGTCGCAGTATTCGAGCAGGGTGCGCTTACATCCCCACGCCATATTTTGTGAGCCCGCCGTCCACCCAGGGTCGGGAGCCGGGTCCCTCCGCGCCGTAGACATTTCCGTCTGCGTCGACTGCCACGCCCTCACCAGCGACGCCCCCGGGCCTGTCGTCGGAGTGATGCGGGGGAATGAAGGCTGTGACCCGGTCCTCGTGAGCGCTGCCAACTCGGATCCCGGTTACCCAGCCGGGATGGTTGGTCTCCCCAGTCTCCGAGTCGATCGCATACAGCATGTCATCGGGGGTGATGAACAGGTCGCTGATCCTGCTGTACTCGTAGTAAATGCCGACTAGTTGTCCGTCCTGATCGAAAATCTGAATCCGGTGGTTGCCGCGATCCGCCACAAAGAGGCGCCCCTGCGAGTCGAAGGCCATGGCGTGGGGAGTTCGGAACTCGCCGGGACCGTTGCCGATCCGCCCCCACTCCATGATGAACTCGCCCTCCGGGGTGAACTTCATGATTCTCCCGGTTGAGCCCGGTGGGGCAACGTCCGCGTTTTGGCCACTATGCCCGTCCGCAACGAAAATGTCTCCGTTGGGCGCTACGATGACGTCGCAGGGTTGGTTGAAGTGCTCGGAATCATTGCCCGGCTGTCCAGCCACACCCAGCCGCATGAGGATCTCACCCTCAGGGCTGAACTTGATCACCTGATGACCCTTGGTTCCAGCCTCGTTGGCGGCGAAGTCCGTGACCCAAACGTTGCCTTCGAAGTCCACGTGCAACCCGTGCGGAACGACGAACTCCCCCGCTCCGAAGCTTGTGAGGAGCTCTCCAGTATTGATGTCGAACTTCAGGATCGGGTCCATGACGTTCGTGTCGCAGTTGCCGCCCGGACCGAAACCAGTACCACCGCAGCGGTCATAAGCCCAAACGTGCCCGTCCGGTCCGAAGTCCGCTCCCGCAGTGGCTCCCCAGATTCGAACGTCGGGGAGCCGCCCCCAATTCTCGATTACCGTTGGGTTGGGGTTGGGCAGGCCTCGAAGCACGGGGTCGGTAACTTCGTCCGCAGGAGTGTCTGTGATGCCGGGTGGCGGCGGCACGAACGGCCCCTCTTGGCCACTGTCCGACATCTCCCCACCGGCAGGCATCTCGCCCGCGGGCATGTCAGTGTCAGCGGCCCCTCCACATCCCACGCTCAAAGTCAAGATTGCGGCTAGGACAGTCTTCGTCTTCAGGCGATCGTAAGGCGACATGATGACCTCTGTTGGCAGGAGGGAGAGATGCGGACTCGCGATTCCTCCACGGAATGGAGCCAGCGGGCACCCCGATCGACAGGGCTCCAAGAATCATACTTAAGTGACGCAAAGCCTCGGGCAAGTTATCTCGGGCAAGTTGCGAGGCCACGGGCGCAGCCGTTTGGGTGCGCCGACACGGCATACGGCACCGGAAGGGTAGGAGAGGAATGTCGCTGCGGATCGTCCTGCTGGTGGCCGTGTTCTTCTTCGGTGCCGACACCGCGGGGGGTGCAGGATCCGGTTACATTCTTTGACTCCAACGGCTTGCGCATTCACTTCACCGGCCGTGGCGCTGGCGAGCGGGTGATTTTCATTCACGGGTTCGCCTGCTTGCACCGGCGACACTGGGAACCCCCAGGCATCATCGCCGCACTGACCGCCACCGGCTATCGCGTGATCGCGATGGCCTACCGGCGACACGGGCATAGGGGCAGCCAGAGAGTTTGAGTGAGTACGAAAGTGATTACGAAAAGGAGAAGGGCCAATCGGCCCCCTCGGTGCACAGAGAAGCCAGAAATCAGCACGCAGAGGGAACACATGAGTGGTGAGCCACGGAACTCGGAATGTTCTCGAAGAGTTTCGAGGTCGCCTACCTCGGTACACTCAGATGGTCATAGACCCTCAACACCATCTTGGCACATCGCGATGCCGTCCGGAGGGGGCGTCCACTCCATCGGGTTCGACTAGACCGGAGGTGATGGTAAGCACTACCTCATCATGGTGAACGGCCTGACCGTGCTGGGACACTTCCAGCAGTTGTTCTGGAAGAACATCCTCACCTTCAGTCCCGGAATGGGTCAGGACACCGAGCAACTCGGAGACTTCACCGACATTCGAGACTTCAGGAACCGTCTGGTCGATGCCGGGGTCGAGATCATGGACGCCCCTGACCGTGGGGGCACCGGTCCTCGCGTCGATCACCCTTCTCGATCCAGACGGCAATCCGGTTCTCATCAACCAGTTCTTCCCCAAGCCAGGAAGCTCCGAGGACGCATGAAATATGACGCTTCAGCTTCGCAGCCTTGTCGCGCTGGCCGCTCGACACCGGCTCCCCGAGAATCTCTCCGGGGAGTTGAGGTGGCATCCCTCCCATGACCGACCCGATCACCCGCATTAACATTGCCCCAGAGGCCATTTGGAGTCGCAGCCAGCCAGAGGTGCCTCTGGTCGTGCTGGATCTCGTCCGGTATGCGTGGCGGCAGTCTGCGATGCCTCTCACATTGCAGACCGGAATGCATGGGCTCTCGAGGCGGACGACCGATGGGGCCGGGAACACTCAGCCGGGCGAACGCGTCGAGAACGACAGAGCCTACGGACATGCGAGCCGGGGTGATCACGCGGTGACGGTGACCGTATCCTGTATAGGCCCCTTGATTTGTGCCGGCGTTTGCAGCCATGTTGAGAAGTCAGTGGTCGGGGTTGCGGAGCGTGCGCCTTGCGGCCCGAGGCGCGGCTCTGGCGCTAGTGGCATCTGCCTGTGGCGTGACGCGTACGGGCGTGGCGATGGACTCCGTGGAGTAAGATTCGCACACGGGCCTCGGACGCAACGTCTTTCTGGCGTTGGCCGAGCCGAGCTGCACCCTCTACCACACGCTTGCCGAGGCGGGCCCAACCGGTCTCATCGGGCCGAACCTGGACCCACTTAGGCCGAAATTGCGGGCCACTGTCTCAGCCGTGCGAGATGGCGTCGTCGTGATGCCAGCCCGGGCGGAACATCTGACGGAGGAGGAGATCCGGGCCGTTGTATTCTACGTATTCGAGGCTAGGAAAGCCCCTGAATGATTGCGTGGCGAACTGGAAACTCGGGAGCTTGCCAGGATCGCTGGGCACCCCTTTGCGGAAGGCAACTGGGAGGTAGCAACATGACGCAAATGACATGGACGACTGCCGGTAAACTGATGGGGTTGGTTCTGCTCGTCTCGTTCTGCGCCGGGCTCGTGTACGCGCGGGGCGCGCAGCAGAGCGAGTATCCGGCGCCGCGTTTTCCGTCCCTGGCGCTGGGTGCGCCAGCGTCGGTCGATGAGGTGATGCCATTCGCGCGACGGGCCGCCAGAAATCGGGCTGCTGCCTTCGGGGGCGGACTCGGGCTATCGACAAGGGGCGAGACGATCGCGCTAGTGGTCCGGGAGTGCAACGATCCACACATCGTCGAGGCGATGCGCCGTGCGCTCATTGAGCGCGAGATCACCCCGGTGGTTCTCCTCCGAGGACCCACGAGTGCGATCGTCTGGAATTACGAGATGGCTCGTCGCACCTATTCCGAGGAGGCCTGTTCGAGGGTATCCAGGATTCCGGGCATGACGGTAACCGAAGCCGGGTTCACCGAAGGCGCCCAGCCGGGGCAGCTGCCCTTCCCAAGGTTGGGAAGGAATTGGCTCCGCTCAGAACGCCCCGATTTGTTCGAAGCCGTATACCCGAATCTCTCGCTCGAGCCCGAGCCCTCGGAAGAGCAGCCGAATCTCGGCTTTTCCGGGAACCGGAACGACGTGATCATCGCGTATCTTGAGGATCACCCGGAAGTAGACGGAGTCTATTCTGCGGGTACCTGGTATCAGGAGGCTGGCAACCTCGGTCCGTTCTCCGACAAATGGCGTGGGACCACCTTCTGGGACCGTTTCACGATCATGAGCAACGTGCCCGCATATCCCGCGGACGTCTGGACTCTGACGGAAGAACGGAACATAGAAGCGGTCGCGTTCGCGGAGCACTTCCACCTCACCGACCCGGAAGGCACCGACCTAACGGACGAGATCTCGCCTGATCTGGCTCGACGTTGGGCCGCGGGGGTCTACGAGCGGGGCCATAACATGCTAGGGCCCAACATGGCTACGGGCCGCTACGCTCGCACGACCGTGAGTTACCCCGCCATGTCGGGCGAGTGGATCCCGCGATCGCCCATCTCCACGCCCACCGGCGTGATCGCCGGAACGACGAATCACGTCGGATATCACCCGCTTATGACGATGCACTACGAGGAAGGGTATCTGACGGCGGTCGAGGGCGGCGGGCTCTACGGGGAGCTGGCCCGCACACACCTGTGCTGCTATCCGAGCATCAACACGGCTGAATACCCGTACTACGACGGCAAACCCGGCTTCTTTTACTTGCACGAGATCGCGTTGGGTACGAACCCCAAGTGGTTCCGGCCCCCTTCTCCGGACATGTCGATCACGACCGTCAACGAGCGGCTCAAGGCCGGTTATCTCCACATCGGGCTCGGCGCGAGCCTGGAGCACGCACCGGAGGCTCCGAGGAGGTCCGAGGAGTGGCAGAGGTTCACCGAAGAGAGGAACCTGCCCTTCTACCACGGTCTGCACCTCCACCTCTATTTCCCGACCTATACGATCGACATCAGGAACAGCAACCGGTCGGTCGACATCATCCGCAACGGACGTATGACGAGCCTCGACGATCCCGAGGTGCGGGCTCTCGCGTCTCGGTATGGGGACCCGGACGAGATCCTGGCCGAGGACTGGATCGCCGAGATCCCGGGGATCAACGCGCCGGGTAGCTTCGGAGAGTATGCGCGTGACCCATATCCCACGCACGAGGAGGTGAACCGAAAGATTCTCGACGGGAGCTACGAGCACTTATACCCGCCTGTGAACTGAACCCCTCACCGGTCGTAGGCGATGATCACCGGAGGGCTGCCCCCTGACTCGGGTAGCGGCCCGGTGTCGTTGGGCGCCCGAGGGGTCACGCGACATCTGCTTTCCGTCATCGGCAAGCGCTCATTCCTAGGCTTCGGGGTCGTGACTTTCCTCGTTGGCGCCCTGCTGTCAGCGGTCAACGTCACATCTCGTTACGCGTTGGTCCTGTACGTCGACGACCAGCTGGCACGCATCCCATGGGACGTTGTCGTTTACGACCAATCCGGAGGCTCGAACCCGGCGCTTGCCTCTAGCCTCGCGTCGGTACAAGCGGTCGAGCGAGTGGAGGAGTTGGTCTTCCTCCGCGCGGGTTTTTCTTCGGACGTATCGGTCCTGGTCGACGGGCAGCCCCTAGCTACGCCCTGGCTATGCGTGTTGTCGGCGTCCAACGTGGCCCTGCTCCCTCCAGAGCTGCGGAATCTTCTTTCCGACGAGGCATCTCCAGGGCCTAGCGAGGAGCTGGGGGCCATCTTGGCCTTGATCGGGCCTGAGAGTGCCATGGGAGATGCCTTCGCGTCGTTGCAGGGGGCGAGAGACTTCAGGCTTGAGGCGCAGAGCGGCGGTTCCCAGAACGTCCTCTTCTCTTCCGTGCTGAGCGGAGTGATCCGTCTGGAGGCCGACGAATTGAACCGTTGGTTCATGGACCAGACCGGCTCGATCACCATGATTCCTGCCGTCTCGGTGGTTCTGCTCACCCCGTATCGGGAAGACGTGATCGACGGGTTCGACCTGGCCGCAATGGGCCGACTTCCTGCTTCCGGCGGAGACGCCCCTTTGGGGAACCCGGAATACCTTCCGGGCGAGTACCTTCCCGAGATCGCCTACTTGGCGAGGCTCGACCGGGAGCAGCTCATCTCCGGCTGGGATCTCGAGGGCTCCCTGGAGCGCTTCACGGCGGTTCGCGACCAGGCCCTCGAGATCGTGAGCGGGGTCGAGATCGGCGCCTTGGTGGACAGTACAGTCCTTGTGCTGCTCGAGCACATGGCGGGGATTTCCCGCCTTATCGGGCTGCTGACGCTACTGATCGCGCTCCCCGTGCTGTGCATGGCGTGGGTCTTTCAGGCGAATCTGGCCCGCCTCCTGATGCTGAACGAACGGCGAACGCTGGGACTGCTGCGCCTGCGCGGCGTCCCGGGCCGCAGCTTGGGGCGCGCTTTGCTCGTCGCGATCGTCTCGGGTGGATTCCTCGGCGGGGGACTGGGGGTGACCCTTGGGGCACTCCTGCCACTCCTCGTGTATAGCCGAGGGTGGCCGCCTCCGGAAGCGCTGGACCAGGAGCAGGTGTACCTCTCGCTGCTTTTCCTCGTGATTACGCTGGGCATGGTCCTCCTAGTCGGCCGGAGGTTGGTCCGGTACGCAACGACCATCTCCCCTCTGGAGGCCTCAAAACGAGTTTCCGTCGCGGACGTCAGCCGGGCCGATGTCCGCTTCGGCCCGCTCGAGCTTTTGTCGGTCGTCCTCGGTGCCTACACGTTGGGAAGCTGGATCACCGGCCTGTCGCTTTCGTCGCAGTGGCCGACCGGGGTCGCGTGGATCGCGGATCGAGGGCTCGACTTCGTCGGCCTTCCGCTCTTCGTGTACGGAATCGCTTGCTTGGTCGTCTCGCGAAGGGGTTGGACGCAGCGCTTGCTGGAGCCGCTGGTTCTTCCGCTCGGGGGGAGGCTCGGCCCGCTCGCTCTGCGGCACGTCTCGCTCCAGCCCCATCGCACCGTCGTGTTCCTGCTGACGGTCATGCTGATGGTGAGCGTCTCTCTCTATCCGACTGTGACGGTTGCCTCATTTCGAGAGAAGGTAGTACGAGGAGCCGAGGTCACAACGGGAGGGGACTGGCTGCTCACGTTCAACGCCCCGGACCTGGCTTCTACGGCGGCGACTGCCCCGAACCTGCGTGCTCAGCTCACGGCGGTGCGGCCGGGCATCGAGCGCCTCTCCATGGCTCTGCAACGAGTGCCGGGGGTTAGCTCGGTAGCCAGCATGCCAGAGGCTGTACTCCAGGACCTGTATTTGCCTGGTTACGGTCTGCGAGGTGTGCCCATCCACCTGATCGACGGCATCGAACACTATCTTCGCACCGCCTATTCGGAGGCCGCCCTTGGAATCGGAGAACCCTTCGAGGAGATCCTGCTTAGGCTGGATGCAGGTGAGCTGGCCGCTTCGCCGTCCGTCTCTGAGTTCTGGGAGCTCACCCGCGGCTCCGAGCTTCCTCTCGGCGCCACCCCGCAGTTCGAGTCGATCGCGGTGCCTGTCTCCGGCACGATGGCGTTCCTGCCGGGCATGCCGACGCGGTCCGTGACAGATCGCCAGGGCTACGTGCAGGCTCGCATCGACTACCTGAACATGCTGTTCAGTCAGAACGCATATGTTGTAGCGTCGAGCGACAATGAGGCGCTCGGCCAGCTGCAAACGTTGGTTTCACGGGTCACCGTCCTTGTGGCGGCCTCGAGCCGGTCGCCGAGCTTCGGAGAGGAGTTGATCAACGCGTTGCCGGTCGCCCCGCTCGAGGTCCGAAACGCCGACGATGAGATCGAAAAGGTGGCGGGGGACATGTTTGTCTATCTGGCACAGACCAACATGAGGTTGTACCTGCTGGGCGGGGTTCTCTTGGCGATCATGTCGATTTTCGCGATCGCACTGGTCAACTATCGAGAGGATCGACGCATGCTCGCGCTGGTGCGCATCCGCGGGGCTTCGCCGGCCCACATCCGCCGACTCGTTGTGGCCTTGGTTCTCTCTCCAGCGCTACTCGGCCTCGTCCTCGGGGCCGTCGTCGCGCTCTTGGCCGGTTATGGACTTGCGAACCACGTGTGGTCGCTGCGCGACATCGAATCGGTTGTCCAGCTCTTGCCAACCCATCTTGTCGTGTCTCGCCTCACACTTGGGGTTGCCCTTCTAATTCTCGCCGTTCTGATCGGAATCGCCGCAGTCTTCAGTCAGTGGGTGTTCCGACGCACGGCCCGTGAGGGTGCCCTGTCAGCATGACCATGTCCATGCTAGTGCATCAAAGCCACGATGGCTTCTTCAGGCAGCCCGGGGTCGCGCTGAAGGTGTCGGGGCTCAGCAAGCGATACCGAACGGCAGCCGAGGAGGTGCACGCGCTGCGCCAAATCGATTGGGAGGTGGAGGTGGGTCGGGCCACGGCGATCATGGGACCGAGCGGGTGCGGCAAGACGACCCTTCTCAACCTGTTGGGGGGAGTGGACCGGCCTTCCAGCGGGACCATCCTCGTCGATGGACAGGACCTGAGTGGAGCCACAGAGCGTACGCTCGAAAGCTACCGGTTGAGAAGGGTAGGGTTCGTATTTCAGCTCTTCAACCTGATTCCAAGCATGACGGCGTCGGAGAACCTGGAGATGCCCATGACGGTCCTCGGCGTTCACCGCGAGGTGAGAAAGGACAGGGCCGAGCGGCTGCTCCAGATGGTTGATCTAGCTGGGAAGGCCGACACACGACCGGAGGAGTTGAGCGGTGGCGAGCAGCAGCGGGTCGCTGTGGCGGTTGCCCTGGCCAACGATCCGGCGCTTATCCTCGCAGATGAACCCACCGGGAACCTAGACACGGAGAACGCCCTCGCCGTCACGGGTCTTCTCCGGTCCCTCTCAGCCGATCACGGGAAGACAGTCATCCTGGTGAGCCACGACGCGGCTGTCGTCGAGAGCTTTCCTTCGATCATCTCGATGCGTGACGGGCGGTTCGAGTAGGAACACCCTGTGACCGATCCGAGTCCGGCTCGGTCATGTGCGCGGGCATCTCGCGCTGGAAAGCGCCCCGGCGATCGAAGTACATGACCCCGAAGTGGAACGGCGCCGGGTCATGCCCTGTCCTGCAGCTCGGTGACAGCTCGCCGTCTCGGCGTCGTCCTGTGGTATGCCCCCGGCGGAGTTTCGCCAGCCGGCAACCCTCGTCTCGCGGAAAATCCCCGTTTCATCGTCAGACGAACGCTTGCCGCAATGCGCCGCGCCAGCTCGGCCAATTCACTCAGACGGTTCGAGGAGCTCAGGGAGAATCTTCGAGGCTGTTCCCCGTAAGTGGATGTCTGCGAAGCGGCTCATGGGGGTCACCTCAGGGTTCACTTCGATCACCGAGCCCCCGGATTCCCGGGTGAGGAGCGGAAGTTGAGCGGCAGGCTGAACCACTGCGCTCGTGCCCGCCGAGATGCAGACGTCGGCGCCCCGAGCCGCATCGATCGCCTGCGAGAGCACTTCTTCGTCCAGAGCCTCTCCGAACCAGACGACGGCGGGGCGCATCAGTGCGTTGCAGGACGAGCAGCGGGGCAGGGGAGCGGAACTCCCGGAACCATCCGGCTCCAAGCCGTCATCGGCAGACTCGCCGCATGCGGAGCAACGGGACCGGAGGAGGTTTCCGTGCAGCTCGAGAGTCACGCCCGGAACGGGTCCGCTCCCGTCCTTACTCCGGCCGATCCCATCGGATTGCAGTTCGCGGAGAGCACGACCGTGAAGGTCGTCCACGTTCTGGGTAATCAGCGTGACGCCGTTTCGCGACAGGAGGAGCTTCGCGATCGCCCGGTGTCCCTCGTTCGCCGTGCACTCCAGCACCAGCTGCCGCCGCCAGGCATACCATTTCCATACGGTCTCGGGATCGCGGGCGAAGGCCTCCGGGGTCGCGAGTTCTTCAGGGCGGTAGCGCTTCCAGAGACCCGCAGCGGATCGGAAGGTCGGGACGCCAGAATCCGCACTGACGCCGGCACCGGTCAGGATGACCACCGTCCGGGCACTTCGGACCAGATCCCGGGCTCTGCCCAAGTCTTCCCGACCCGGCGTTCCGTTCGGACTATTCACTACGTCGGGCCGATCAGGGAAGGGGATCCTGCCCGACCCTGAGGAAGTGAATCACCGAGAGCAACCAACCAAGGATCAGCGCGAGTCCGCCGATCGGAGTCACCGCTCCCAGCCACCGCATTCCCGTGAGGACAAGCACGTAGAGCGAACCCGAGAAGACGAGCGTTCCGACGATGAAACCCCATCCGGCCCACGCTCCCAGCGATCCCGGCCACCGCTCAAGCGCGAGTCCGAGAAAGAGGAGTGCGAGTGCGTGGTACATCTGATACCGAACGGCGATCTCGAATGTGTCGAGATCTGAAGGAGTCAAGCGGCTAGCGAGTCCGTGGGCGCCAAAGGCCCCGAGCCCGACGGCGAGAAGGGCCGACAGGCTGCCGGCAATGAGCAAGGTGCGGTCCATTTCAAGTGTCATCCTCTGTCCGATAGAAATCGCAGATTCTGATCGAGCGCGCTCAGGCTCGGCGCTGCATCCGCTTCCTCTTGATTCCCGTTGCGAGTGCAGATCATGATTGCCAGCGGTGCCAGTCGCCGGTCGGCGATACCGCGGCAGCCGGGCGATGGTCCGTTGACCCTCTGAGGCACCGTTCATACCTTCCTCGGTCTGTACTTAGCTCCGGCATGGAGTCACCCGAGTTCACATGGCCAAGCGAAGACCCTCTCAATCTAGAGCTCCCGTCCCTCCCGCCACCACCGGAGAGGACGCCCTTACGGCAGCAGTCCTTCGCCTCCTGGCATGGGCGCAGACCCGGACACAGACGCTGCTCGTTTCGGTCGTCATGTTTGTCGTACTCGTCGTGGGAACAATCTACTGGGTCCAGTCACGGTCGGCCCAGCTGGATGCAGCTGCAGGGGAGCTTGAGGATATTCAGCAGTCGATCGCCTTCGAGGATCTTCCCACCGTCGAGGCGAGCATTCAGGGGTTTCTCAATCGTCATGGTGGCACTTCCTACGAGGTCGAAGCACGGCTCCTCCTAGCGCGTGCCCATCTCCTCGGCGAATCGAACCCGACCGCTGCGATCACTGTTCTCGAACCCGTAGCTCCCGATCTCGGATCGCCCCTTCAGGTGGACGCCACCTTCGTGCTGGCGGCCGCCTTCGAACAGGCAGAACGCTGGGGGGAGGCGTCCGATGTCTATCAGGAGCTCATCGCGGGCGTCGATTTCGAGTTTCAGGAGATCGACGCGATGGAAGGTCTCGCGCGCTCGCAGCTTGCAAGCGGTGACTCGGCGAGTGCCGTCCAGGTCTACCAGGACCTTCTGGAGCTCATTGAGCCCGAGGATCCCGACCGCTCCCGGTTCGAGATGCGTGTTGCCGAACTGACCGCACAAGACAGCTAGCCGAACTCCGCTTCCCACACCCTCAAGATATTCCACGCTGGCAGGCCTCCGTTCGGGTTCCATTCCCAGCCTATGTCGCATAATATGTATTATGTAAAGTAAGGCAAAGCGCCGAGAAACGGGCCAATTCGGCGAGTTGCCGGGGCCTCCCCCGCCGCTTGGTCGAGACGCAACGAACGCCCGCGGTTCAGGCTTCCGGGTTGGATTGGAGAATGTTCTCGAGGAACCCCCACTCGTGTAACGCGCGGACCGGAAGCGGATCAGCGGACCGGGATCAACCGCGGTAGCGGCGAGCCCGTTGGTCCGGGATCGACTCTCGGAGTTGCCGGTACCGGAAGATCTGTCGCCCCGAATCCCGGATGTTATGGCCTCTCGGTCCCCGCCGATTTCGGCTTCTCAGCTGCGATTGCCACGCGTCGTCTCAGCCACGGGATGCAGCGTTGTCCGATCCGTTCAACTGCCCGCAGCCCAGGAAGATGAGACGGTACATGTCGGGCTAGGACGACGTGAAATCCGGAGTCTTGGAGGCCGGTGCGTAGGCGGCCGAGTGTCTTGTAGTCCACGTGGGTTGGGTCCGGCGGGAGGACGCGCCATCGTCTGAGGAATTCGAGCACGTGTGTGGGCGAAGGGGTCCACACGACGAAGCGGCCGCCGGGACGAAGAAGCCGCCACGCTTCCCGGTACACCTCGTCGGTGTCCTGTGGGTAGAGATGCTCGACGAGGTCGGCGGCAACGACCAGGTCCCACGCTCCGCTCCGGAGCCCGGTATACCGTGCGTCGGATTGGATAAAGGCGAGCGTCGGGTGGTAGTCGGAGTCGTGCCGGGAGGTGCAGACGTGCAGGCTGGCCCTGGCGAAGTCGATTCCCACGACGAACTTGGCGCCACGGGCGAGTGCGAACGAGATCGTGCCCCACCCGCATCCGAGATCGACGGCCCGTACCCCTGCTAGGTCGCCGCAGAGGTTGAGTACTTCACGGGTTCGGTACTGGTGAAAGCGACTCGACGGGTCACGAAGGTGCTCGCCCCCCTCGCCGAAGTATCCGCTCGTCTCGTAGTAGGAGCGATCGATTGGCTCGGCAGCGGGCCGGGTCTCCCTCCCCTTTCCCGGCGTTTCCGATTCCGTACGGTATTGGCGGGTCACCCGGCCCGGTTCCCGTTCCCTTCGGCCCTGCTCTTCTCCCGGTCCGATTCGCCCGAGAGCTCGAGCAATGCCCCTCGCAGCCGTTCTTCGAGAGCCGGGATGGCGGCTTCCCGTGTCTGCCGATCCAGGTGTTCACCGAGAAGCATAGGTTCTCCCAGTCGGACGCGGACCGAGAATCCGGGTTTGGGCCTCGAAGCCCACCGGGGCCAAGCGCGATACGTTCCATCGATACCTACGGGAACCACCGGCACACCCGCTCGCAGTATTACGCGAAGGGTACCGCGTCGGAACGGTTGAAGGAGACCGTCCCAACTCCTTTCGCCTTCCGGGTAAACGCATACCACCCCGCCCTCCTCGAGCCGCCGAAGAAGCACCCGCACCGACTGTGCATCGACCCGGTATCGGCGAACCGGAAAGGCA
The DNA here is from genome assembly GCA_965218255.1 of Longimicrobiales bacterium. Classification (GTDB taxonomy): domain Bacteria; phylum Gemmatimonadota; class Gemmatimonadetes; order Longimicrobiales; family Gaopeijiaceae; genus JAAXGI01. The sequence continues at coordinate 1,135,188 of CBDCKJ010000002.1, forward strand.
TTCAGCCGGGGGAGAATCCAGCGGAAGAAGCCCCGCCTGAACTGTGTGCTCTTGGTCATGGAGTGCACAGCCCTGGGCAGGGTTCCCTGAAGGAGCAGAGGGTCCAGCACGCTCTGGTGGTTGGGAACGAGGATGCAGGGACCGTGCGCCGGAAGGTGTTCCAGCCCGTCGAAGTGCGATCGCACGATCTTGGCGACTCCCCATCGGGCGAGGGGCCTGACCACTCGATACCAAAGGGTGACGGGGTCCCGGCGACGTGACGGTTGCGTGCGCTTCACGGTGGACTCATCCCGAACGGATCCTCGGCTGAAACTCGATGATCTCCCCCCGGTCTTCCGAGCGCCACACCCTCCTCAACCGCTCCTTGAGGAGCTTCTCCCACCGGCGTGGGGAGTCACGGAGCAGCCGGAAGGAGACGAGCGTGCCCCCTTGAGGCGAGATCTGGATCGCCGAAGAGGCCGTCTGGACCGCCCTGAGATCGCGGAGCGCCCACTCGTGCGACGCTCCCTCGTCGGGCTCGAAACGGAGTCTGACGCCGTCAAGCACCAGCCGACCGGAGTGGTTTGGTCCCCGTTCCTCGAAGAAACCGATGAGCTGGGAGCGGTAGCGAACCGGGCGCTCGGTATCGGAAAAGCGTACAGCGGCGCGAGTAGAGATTGTCCCCGATTCGCCCGGGATGGTGGCGATTCGTTCGACGATCTCCCGGTAGCTTGCCGTCGCTTCTCGACCACCGGGTTCAGCCACGCGAATGCCGTCGCCGTCCTCCCCGCGGTCGTAGGTGCGTCCGCAACCCTCGCAGCGAACTGTATCCGATTCCATGCAGGTCCCGGCACCGCAGTAGGCACAGCGGTAGACGAGATCTCCAAGTGACATGTCTAACGCCCGCTCATCCGGTCCAAGAAGCAGGACCTCCGCACGATCTCCATCTAGAGCCGGCCGGTCAGATCCAGGAAGCGGAGCTTCCAGACCTTCCACGCCGCCTCGAGCACGATTCGCCTCGACATCTTCGACACGCCGGAGTCCCTTTCGGTGAAGATGATCGGTACCTCGGTGAACCTAAACCCCTTCCGCCAGGCGCGAAGCTTGAGTTCGATCTGAAAGGTGTAGCCGGTCGACTCGATTCGATCGAGGTCGAGCGCTTCCAACACGCGTCGATCGAAGAGGTTGAGCCCCCCCGTCGCGTCAGAGACCGGAAGACCGGTGATGAGACGTGCGTACACGGTTCCGAAACGGGAAATCAGAAGGCGGCTGACCGGCCAGTTCACGACGGTGGCCTTGCCGCCGACGTAGCGCGAGCCCACCACGAAGTCGACCCCGTCTGCGGAAACGGCTCGAATCAGCTCCGGCAGCTTCTCCGGCGGGTGGGAGAGGTCGGCGTCCATTTCGCAGATTCGCCGGTACGGCCGATCGAGTGCCCACCTGAATCCCTCTAGGTAGGCGGGGCCGAGTCCCCCCTTCCCTGCCCGGTGGATCACGTGGACCCGGCCCGGGTGGGCGCGGGCGAGTGACTCGGCCTGCTCCCCAGTTCCGTCGGGGGATCCGTCATCGACCACGAGGACATCCACGTTCCCGGACTGGGCGAGCAAACGCGGTACGAGTCGGGGCAGGTTGTCGCGTTCGTTGTACGTCGGAACGATGACGAGGGTACGCTCGGCCCCGGCGGGCCGAGCCGCTTCGGCACGCTCTCGCTCGCCTCCCGTCACCCACGTCCCTCGGGTGAGTCGTGCCCCGGGCGCGCGCCCCGCCGCCGGATCTCCCATAGCGCGAGTCCCGCGGCCGGGATGAGTTCCACTACCGTCATCCAGAGGCGTGTCAGGATCGCGATTCCGACAGCCGGTCCACCGATCTCCGGCGTGAGGAATGCAATCATGAATCCCTCGCGGACGCCGATGCCGACCGGCGCGAAGAAGGCTGCGTAGCCGAGGAGGTAGGAACCCGCGTACGCGCTGGCGAGCGTCAGCGCGTCCAGGGTGACGAAGCCGAGGCCCTGGACGAAGAAGACGAACGCACCGCAGTAGAGCAGCCAGTTGAGGAAGTACATCCCGAAGTAGCGGAGCACAGAAAGTCGCCCCACCACCGCGCGGTGCGGGGTGGCTCGGGCGATGCGACTTGCCAGCTCCAGCCCGCGGCGCCGGAGACCCGGATGGCTAAGGAGGCCGAGAATTACCGCGAGCGCTCCAAAGAGAGCCAGCGTTTCCACCGTCGCCCCCCCGGCTCGCCCGAGGAGTGCGGGAGCGCCGAGTACCGCCGCTGCGCAGAGGGCGAAGACCTGGGCAATGACCCCGGCTGCCGCCCCGGACCGACGGTCGAGCCCCGCACGGCCTGAGAAGACACCGAGCGCTGCGAGCTGCCACAGCTTCCCGGGAAGATAGCGTCCCAGGCTCGCCGCAAAGACGATACGGATCGCAGGGGCGAGCGGGACGCGTACCCCGCCGATCTCGCCCGCGATCAGTCCCCAGAGGATCGCCGACGTGGTGAGCGCGAGAAGAAGAACGAGGGTGGCGAAGGCGAGAAGCAGTGGTGACACGCTCGGGAGCGCGAGGCTGAGGCTGAGTGCGTCCTCGAGGCGGGCTCCGACCGAGTTCACGAGGAACCAGGTTACCGCCGCGGTCAGCGAGAGACGAAGGATCCATCTCCCCCATCCCCCCCGGGCGGCGCCCGTCGTCATCTGCCTCCCTGCCGCGTCTCGCCCCCCCGAGGGATGATCCTGCCGGGGCGTCGGCGGAGGCTCGTGGCAGCGACCAGAGCGAGGAGGAGGCCGCACACGATACTCACCGCCAGGCTCCCCCGAAGCAGACCCGACTCGTAGCGAAGCTCGACCTGATGCCGGCCTTCCTGGGTGGGGACCGCGCGGAGCGTATGGTCCACGCGAAGTACGGGCGACTCGATGCCGTCCACATACGCCTTCCACCCCGGGAACCAATTGTCGGCGATCACGACGAGTCCGGCTCCGGAGCTCTCCACATTGAGTACGAGACGGTTGGGTGTCTGCTCGACCCACTCGACCGAGCTCTCGATCCCTGGACCCCCGAGCTCGAGGGGGAGTGGCTCGCTCATAACCGCCTGTGTCGCCGGGTCATAGCCGTCCGGATCTAGTATGACATCGAGGACCCGCCCCTCTTCAACCACGAGAGCATCTCCCACGATGCGTGCGCGCGGCAGGCCCGGGTATGCGTAGAGGGTGCTGTACACGTTCCCGTCGGGGAACTGGAGTCGCTCGACGACCTCAAGTGGCTCCAGCCCCGTGTATGCTTCGATCGGCCCGTAGTCGCGGTCGGGCCAGAGGATGTACCGGACGTTTAGGATCCTTGCGACGTTCGGGTGAAAGGGTGGTGCGAGGTGCCGGGGGAGCCCGCTCCCCGTCATCCCGATCAACTCGCGGTAGCGGGCGAGATCATTCGGGTGGTGCCCGGCTGCGAGCTCGAGTCCGTGCATGGCTGGCGATATGTCCTGCCCTCCTCTCTCGAGCGAGAGCACCCGGAAGGGCGGGTCGACCTGGGCCCGCCCCCGGAGGAGCTCTGCGCTCGGGTGCGGCGCGGCGAAGGATTCGAACTCGATGGTCTGGATGAAGGCCCCGTCCACGCGCGCCTCGTCCAGGGCGACGAGGAGGGCGAGGATGGCGACCGCGGAGGTGACCCCCAGCAGACCCCGTCCGGCCGCCCACCATGTGGCGCCGAGGAGGGTGGTGATCAGGGCGGCCATCGAGAACCCCCGGGTCATGTGCGGCCGCGCCGCCTCGAGCCCCTGGGCGGCCGCCTCCGTCGGCACCCAGCCGAAGAGTGAGCCCCAGAGCCCCGGAAGGCTCCCCGAGAGGGACAGGAGCGCGCCCGTGACGAGGACGAGGAGGGGGAGTGCGAGGAGACGAAGGATCCGGTCCGAGTTCCCTTCCCGGACGAGCTCGAGTCCCCGGTCCACTCCGAGACCCGCGATGGTCGCGACCCCGAACCCCGTCACGAAGATCGCCATCGAGGGCGCCCGGAAGAGGGAGATTCCGGGGAGCACCTCGTACAGGATGCGCCAGACGGGCGTGTGAGTGCCGAGGGCAAAGAGGAGGGCCGTCCCGCCGGTCCCCGCGAAGAACCAGCGGAGACCCGGATCGGGCCCTCCGAGGAAGGCCACCAATGCGAGGAGCAGCGCCGCGAGGCCGAGGTATTCGTGGTTGAGCTTGAATGGATTTTGGCCCCAATAGGTGTTCGTGGCCCACGCCGCGCCCCCCGCGTTGCTCCCCACGAACTCGGGGACCAGGAGGCCCACAGCCTCTTCGGGGTGGAGCGACCAGGACGACGAGTAGGCGAGCGCCGCCGCCGGGTCGGACTCCGTTGTCGTGAGCGTCCGCCTCGAGTGCTCCGTCACGTACCCTACGGCGGGAAGGAGCTGGATCCCGGCGGCCCCGGCCCCGGCGACGCTGAATGCGAGAAAGAGGCCGAAGCGCCTCATCGCGGCCGGCCAGGCCCTCTCCCTTCGTCCCGACTCTATGCACCGGAATGCGGCGTAGAGGCCGACGGTGCCAAAGACGAAATAGGCCATCTGGAAGTGGGTCGTTAGGATTACGAACGCGACCACCCCGCCAATGGCCGCACCCCAGGCGAGCCGTCCCCGGGAGAGGAAGAGCTCGACGGCCCCGAAGAGGAGGGGCGTCAGCGCCGTCACGAAGAGCTTGCCGTCGTGGCCGGGGAAGACGAGCGTCACCATGTAGGGAGCGAAGAGGTACGCGACTCCGCTCACCAGAGCCGCGCCCTTCGACCCGCCGAGTGCACGGATCCACCCGTACATGAAGCAGCCGGCGAGAAACACGTGAAGGACGAGCTTCCACCCGAGGGCGCGGTAGGTCTCCGTCAGGAGGAGGAGAACGACCGAGGGCGGGTAGAGCGAGTCTCCTCCCGCGAGCGACTCGAGAAAGGGGGTGCCGCCGAGAATCTGGGGATTCCAGAGGGGAAAGCCCGTGGTGCGAAGCGCCTCCGCGAAGAAGGCACGGGCCGCGTACCCGAGCGCGAAGGTGTCCTGACCCACGAGCATCCGGTCCGAGAAGACGAACTCGCGAAAGAGGACGATCGTGGCTGCGGCGAATAGGAGGACGATGCTCCACTTCGGGAGCCGCTCGACGGGGGGCACATTCCCTTCCCGGGTCGTCGGCCGCGTCATCGCCGCCTGTCTGCCCGGGCGGCCTCGCCGACCGGGCGACCCGCGAGGAGGTCCCGGTAGACGTCGAGGTGCCGTTCGACGAGCCGGTTGTTACTCCAGCGCACGGTGACTCGCTCCCGGGCGAGCCGACCCTTCTCGACGAGGCGCCCGTCCCGAAAGAGATCGACGACCGCGCGCGCAAGCGCCCCGGGGTCTCCGGGCGGGACGAGCACGCCCACGTCGGCGCTGACGATCTCCCGGAGGCCTCCGACGGCGGTCGCAACCACCGGAAGCTCGCACGCCATCGCCTCTAGCGCCGCGACCGAGGTGGCCTCCATCAGTGAGGGGAAGACGGCGACGTCGCCCGAGGAGAGTAGCGCCGGCATCTCCCCGTGCGGGCGGGCGCCCAGGAACTCGGTGCTCTCCTCCACCTGGAGTTCCTTCGCCAGCATCTCGAGTCGGCCTCTCTCGGGTCCGTCCCCGATCAGGCGGACCCGCACGCCGGGGAGGCGCCGCCGGATCTCGGGAAGGGCGCGAACGAGGTACTCGACCCCATTTTTTGGGACGAGCCTGCGCGGGACGACGAGCGTGGGTGGCGCGCTCCGCGTGCGCTCTCCGGACGGGCGGAATCGCGCCGTATCGACCCCGTTCGTGAGCGCCTCCACCCGCCGGCCTCGACCGAGGTTCTCAGCCACTTCACGGATCTCTTCCGAGGCCGCAAATGCGTGGTCCGGCCAGCGGACGAGTCTCGAGAGCAGCGGCGTCCACGCGCGGCGCCTCGCCCGGATGAGAAAGTGCGAGGTGTGAAGGGACGCGACCCACGGCCGTTTCTCGGAGCGTGCAGCGATACCCGCGGGGAGGATGGATGCGAAGGACTGCGCGTGGAGCAGGTCCGCCGATCGGCCCCATCGCCGCATCTCCGGGATCGAGGCGACCGCGTAGCGGGCCCATCCGCTCGCCGTACGGGACGGGAGGGGGATGCGCCGGATCCGGACCCCGGACGCCGTCTCCTCGACGGGGAGCTCCGGGCGGGACTGCGAGGTCATGACCCGGACTTCCACCCCCCGGTCGGCGAGGCCCTCCGCGAGCCCGGCGACGTGGCTCTCGAGCCCCCCGACCTCGGGAGGGTAGTATACGCAGTGGATGAGAATCTTCACCTCCCCTGCCCCACTCCTTCGACCCTCAGGAAGGCGCCGGCTACCTCCGCGATTCGCCGTCCCGCCGCGCCGTCCCCGTAGGGGTTTCGGGCCCGCGCCCGCTCGCGAGCCTCGCGCGGGCGCCCGAGGAGCCGGAGCGCGGCGGGAATGATTTTCTCGGCGTCCGTCCCGACCAGCTCCGCGAGCCCCGCCTCGACCCCCTCGGGTCGCTCCGTCACCTCGCGCAGTACGAGGACCGGGGTGCCGAATGTCGGCGCCTCCTCCTGGATCCCGCCCGAATCGGTGAGTACGAGTTCGGCGTGCGCGAGTGTCCAAACCAGGTCGCTGTAGGTGAGCGGAGCGAGGAGGTGGACGCGGGGGTGGCCGGAGAGCATCCGGCGGGCCGGGCCCTGTACCTCGGGGTTCGGGTGCACCGGATAGACGACCTCGAGCGTCGGGTGGTGGCCCAGGAGTTCGAGGAGGGCGTCGAACACGCGCTCGAGGGGCGTGCCGAATGACTCCCTGCGGTGTGCCGTAAGGAGTGCGAAGGGAGGCTCTCCGCTGGTCGACAAGTTCTGAAGCGCAAGTGACTTCGGAGGCGCCCTCCGATCCGCGACCTGAAGGAGTGCATCCACGACGGGGTTTCCGGTGACGTGGATCCGCTCCTCCGGGATTCCTTCCCTGAGGAGGTTCTCTCTCGCGCCGGGCGTGGGCGCGAAGTGGAGATCCGCGATGACGGCCGCCATGCGCCGGTACCCCTCCTCCGGAAACGGGCTCCGGAGGTTCCCGGTCCGAAGCCCCGCCTCCACGTGGCCGACGGGGACCCCGTGAAGGTAGGCCGAGAGCGCTCCGAAGAAGACGGAGGCGGTGTCGCCTTCCACGAGCACGAGGTCGGGGCGCCACGCCTCGAAAACGGGCCCGAGCCGGGCGAGGCACTCCCTTCCCACGTCGGCAAGCGACTGCCCCGCCCTCATGATCGCGAGGTCGAAGTCGGGCCGGAGCCCGAAGATCCGAAGCACCTCCCCGACGAGCTCGTCGTGCTGACCCGTGAGTGCGAGGCCCACCGCCACATCGCCGTCAACATCTTCGAGCGCCTGCACGACCGGCGCCATCTTGATGGCCTCGGGCCGGGTTCCCACCACGCAGAGCACACGCCGCCCGTACCGTGGCGTACCCGTCATCGGCGCATCCGTCCGGCGAGCGCCTCCACCTCTTCCCGGAGCTCGGCGACCATTTCGGCGAGCAGGCCGAAGCCGAAGATCGTGAAGCCCACCGTCTCGAGGAGGACGACCAGGTCGAGGAGGGGGCGGAAGCCCAGACCGTGCACGAGGCGCAGGTAGATCGAGAGGGTCCCTGCGACGATGCCCGAGAGCACCAGGAGAGCGCCGAGGGTGCCGAAGAGGAGGAGGGGTTTTCTCGAGACGATGGTGAGAAACGAGATCGAGAGGAGATCGATGACGCCGCCGACGACCCGCCACGCGCCCTGGTACTTGGCCGTTCCCGCCCGGCGGGGGAAGAGAGTGATGTCGATCTCCGTGACCGAGTAGCCCTTCATGTGAGCTAGCACCACGAAGAAGCGGTGCCAGTCGTGGCGGAGCCGGACGTCGTCGAGCACGGCGGCCCGAAAGGCCTTCATCGAGTTGAGATCGGAGGCGGGGACGCGGAAGAGGCGGCGCGAGAGCCAGTTGTAGGTGGACGAGACCCTCTTCTTGTCGTACTCGCCGACCTTCCGTCCGCAGACGAAGTCCCAACCCTCGGAGATCTTCACCAGGAACCGGGGGATCTCCTCCGGGGAGTGCTGAAGGTCCGCATCGAAGACGACAAGTACGGTCCGGTCCGTGTCCCGCGCAGCCGTGAGGATCGCTTCCGTCTTCCCCCGGTTCGTCTGGTGCTCGAGAACCCGAAGGGCGGACCACTCCCCGGCCTCCCGGCTTGCGAGCTCGGCCGTCCCGTCTGAGGAGCCGTCGTCCACGAGCAGCACCTCACCCCGGAGGCGGTGCCTGCGGAATGTCTCCCTCATCTCGCGGACGAGAGACGGGATGACCGGTGCCTCGTTGTACGCCGGTACGATGACGGCGAAGTCGCGGGTGTAGGGCTCCGGGACAGCGCCCTCGAAGCGCGGCTCGCGGCCGGGTCTGCCGCCACCGCCCGGTGCCCCGGGCCCGGCCGCGCTAGACACGCCTTCGCATCCGGGCCGAGAGGATCCCGAGCTGGCCCCTGTACTTGGCGACAGTGCGCCGGGCGATCCGGACCCCGTCGAGGTCGAGCAGCTCGACGATCTTCTGGTCCGTCAGCGGCGTCATCGAGTCTTCCTGGCTCACGAGCATTCGGATCTTGTCCCTGACGCCACGGGCCGAGATGTCCTCCCCGGAACTCGTCTGGAGCCCGCTCGAGAAGAAGAACTTGAGGGGATGCACGCCCCGGGGCGTCTGCACGTACTTTTCGTTCGTGACCCGCGAGACGGTCGACTCGTGCATCTGGATGTGATTCGCTACCTCCCGAAGTGTGAGGGGTCGCAGGTACTGCACCCCCTTCTCGAGGAAGTCGCGTTGGCGCTCTACGATGAAGTTCATGACCTTGAGCATCGTCTGACGGCGCTGCTCGATCGCCTGGATCATCCAGTTCGCTGCGTGGAGTTTGGAGGTGATGAACTCCCGATTCTCCCCGGTGAACTTCGCCTTGTCGCGTGCGACCTCACGGTACGCTCGCGAGAGCCGGAGCCGGGGGACGTTAACGTCGTTCAGGAAGACGTGATACTCGCCGTCGATCTCTTCCACGATCAGGTCCGGCACGATGTAGCGCCCTTCGTCCGGCGAGTGGCGGAGCCCCGGCTTCGGGTCCAGCTGGCCGACCTCGTCGGCGGCGTCCTGGACCTCTCTCGGTGCACGGTCGAGTGCACACGCCAGTTCGTTCCACCTGTGGTTCAGTAAGTCGTCGAAGTGCTCGCTGACGAGAGTGTAGGCGAGCGAGTCTTCGGCCCCGAGCCGGGAGAGCTGAAGGAGGATGCACTCGCGGAGGTTGCGTGCGCCGATGCCGGGCGGATCCAGGGTCTGGATCACTTCGAGCATCCGCTCGGCCTCACTCTCTGAGTAGTCGCGAAAGAGGTGGCGGAGCTCCAGGAACTCCTTCTCCCGCTCCCTCGCGCCCTCGATTGCCCGGGCGCGCTCCTCCGCGATCGAGCGGACGTCGCCGAGCCACCCGTTCACACCGCTCACTACCTCGTCGAGCGTGCAGGTGAGGCGGCCGGCATCGTCGACGTTACCGATGATCTCCTCCCCGAGGCGGATCTCCCGCTCGGGAATCGAGAGGTGGTGGAGCTGTTCGAGCAGCTCGGTCCTGAGGTCCCCAGTGTCGACCTGCGGGCGCTCCCTGTACTCGAGCTCCTCCCTCTGCCCGCGTGGGCCGCCTGCATCGAAGCCGTCGAGCAGGATCTCCTCCCAGTCGATCTCGTCCTCTACGTTGTCCTCCTTCTCCTCCAACTCGGCGATGTCCTCGAGCGAGACTTCGAGGAGGTCCTCGACCTCGGCCATCTCCAGGAAGGGGTTCTCGGCCATCTCCTCCTTCAGGCGTTGCTGAAGGTCGAGCAGTGGCATGTGAAGGAGTTCCATCGCCTGGTACAGGCGAGGGTTGATCCGCAATTCCTGCCGTAAGTTGACGCTCTGAAGCAGGCGGGTCGTGAAGCTCGTCATCCGCGTTGGCTGGCTACGACCCCGGCGTCCCGGGCGGCGTGCGCCGCTCGGGCGGCCGGTACCGCTTCCTCATGCGGTCCGTCAGGGTGGGACCCAGGTAGATGCTGGCCACCTCGTCGTTCCAGACCAGGTCCGGGACGTTGCCCGAGACGCGGATCTGCCCTTCGTACATGATGTAGGCCCGGTCCACGATGTCCAGCGTCTGCTCGACGTTATGGTCCGAGACGAGCACCCCGATATTCCGGTGCCTGAGTGACCGAACGATCTGCTGGATGTCGTTGACCGCGATCGGGTCGATCCCCGCAAAGGGTTCGTCGAGAAGCATGAACTTGGGCTCGCGCACGAGCGCCCGGGTGATCTCGAGCCGCCGCCGCTCCCCGCCCGAGAGGGTGTAGGCCTTGTGCTTGCGCAGGTGCGAGATCGAGAGCTCCTCCAATAGTTGCTCGAGCCGCCGCGCGCGCTCCGCCTTCGGCAGCTTTCGGGTCTCGAGGATCGCCATCACATTCTCCTCGACCGTGAGCTTCCGGAAGATCGAGGGTTCCTGTGCGAGGTAGCCGACCCCTAGGCGTGCCCGCCTGTACATCGCGACCCGGGTGAGATCCTTCCCATCGAGGTACACGGTGCCGCCGCTCGCAGATATGAGCCCCACAAGCATGTAGAACGTGGTGGTCTTCCCTGCCCCGTTCGGTCCCAGAAGCCCGACGATCTCTCCTTGGTTCACCTCGAGATCCACGTCATCCACGACGCGGCGTCTCTGGTAGATCTTCGTGAGCTGCGCGCCTCGGATGCGGCTCTGCCCCTCGACCCGGGTGATGGCCGAGGTCGGGCGGCGCTCCGGGGCCTCGGCCTCGGCGGTGCGGGGCGGCGCGGGGATCACGGCCGGTTCTTCCATCATGGGCCCGGCTCCGCCTGGAGTGGCTCGGGCTCCTCCGCGGGGTTTTCGGCGTCGTCTTCGGCGTCGTCGACTTCTTCGCCGGGAGCAAATGCCTCTTCCGGTTCGAGCTGGAGGCCGGTTACGGTGCCCTCTGCCTCGACTTCCTCGACCTGACCGTCCGTGAAGTATAGGTGGATCTCATCCGCAAGGAGGTAGCTCAGGCTCCACTTACTTCGGTCCGCCGGGGGCTCCTCCTCCGGGGCAGGCTCACTGTCCGGCGCCGGCGGAGCCGGCACACCGGCCGGTCCGACGGTTTCCGGCTCCTCGGGGGGGGAGCGGTAGAGCGTTCGGGCGTTCCCCTCGGCCGTGAGCGCCGTCAGCACGTACTCCGCCTCTCCCCCGGCGGGGCTGTCTCCCGACTCCGGAGAAGGCTCGATCGTACTGAAGAGCCCGACGACCACGTCGCCCTCGATCCAGTCGTGATCGACGATCTCAAGCGGTTCTGCGGGACCAGGCTCCGCCTCAGTCTCCCCCGATGCCTCAGGTGCGCCCGCGTCCTCCCCGTCGCCCTCTGCGCCGTCCTCCGCGTCGGTGAACGGCTCTTCGCCCGGGCCCAGCGACTCGCCCCTTGCGCCTCCCTCCGCACGTACGGACTCGAGCACGCCGGCCGGGGCGTCCACCTCGATGGTGCTCCCGGTGAGGTAGAGGCCTTGGGCGAAGGCTGTGGCCCGGCGCACAGTACCCGAGTCCTCGGAAGCCGTCCCCTCGATCGCGGTGATGTAGCTGACCGCCCCTTCCTCAAACTCGACTTCGATCAGGTCCCCGGACAGATCGAGTTCGCCCGTAAGGAGGCTGGCCTCCTCCTCCACCTCCATCGATGTGATCTCACCTCCGGGGAGTTCGAGCGTGATCCTCTGCCCGAGCGTGGTCGTCTCTTTCGACTCCACTCGCGCCTCGTCGAGGAGGAAGAGGGTTCCCGCCTCCCGATCGAAGGAGAGGGACCGGGCGACGGCGTGAAGGGAATCGCGCACCACCTCCACGTCACCCTCGGCGAACAGGAAGCGCTCACCTTCGAAACGGAGTTGCTCGGCGAGGACCTCGTACGGCGCGTCCGCTCCCCCCCCGTCGGTGGAATCAACAGGTGCCATGAGCGCGGAGGCCCGCCGGCCGGCGACTTCGAGGCGCTCCCCGGCCCCGCCACTTCCCTCGTGGAGGTTCAGCGTGTTGCCTCGAACGATCGTGGTCCCGTCCCGGGTCCGGAGTTCTGCCTCCCCCCGCGCGAACAGCCGCCCTTCACGTTCGTAGTAGTCCGCGGTGTCCGCCTGGAGCTCGCGATCGGCGTCCGAGTAGCGGAAGCTGCCGAAGAACTCCGTCCGCTCGTCCGCCTCCCACACGACCGCGCTGTCAGCGCGGATCCGGACGCCGTCCGTGCAGACCACCTCGGGGAGCCCGATCCAGGTGACCCGCTGGCCGAACGACGACTCGCGCGAGGTGAGCACACGAAAGCTCTGGACGTCGCACCCTTCCGCTGTTCCCTGTGCGATGAGAGCTGTGGCGCCGAACACGACGGGTACGCCGAGCGCGAGGGCGAAGAGCCGCCTCACGGGCCGGCCTCCGCGCTTCCCCGGACGACGAAATCCCGGAACTCCAGGTCGGAGCTGAAGGAGGTCCCCTCCCGGCGCCGACCCTCCTCTGTCATGACGAAGGCCGAGTCGCTCCAGAGCTGATTCTGCTCGGGGTCGTAGTGGAGCTCCTCGGTCTCGAGGCGGCGCTCCTGAAATGGCACGACGAGCACGACTTCGCCCATCGCCGTAAGGCTCTCGGCGAGCGGTTCGAAGGTGCCTCGAAGCGAGGTGACGGTGGCCCGCTCCGAACCGTCCTCACTGAAGACAGTGAGGTTCACGCCCCGGAGCGCCTGATGGGTCGAGTCACTCCACTGGAAGGCCGTATCGAACTGGAGGCGAGCGGTCCGGATCCCTTCGGAGTTCGAGATCGTGGTGACCCCGCCCATGATGACGCCGTCCGCCCCGAGGAAGGAGTCCACGTCGGAAGCGGTGGCGACCGGCGCCTCGACCTCGCAGGCGGCGAGCGCCAGCAGGAAGAGCGGCGGCGGGAGGAGCGGGAAGCGCCGCTCGCGGCGGGTCATGCTACGTCCGCCCTCAGGAGATCGTGAAGGTGCACGATTCCCAGAAGCTCTCCCGATTCGTCCACGACGGGAAGTGCCATGATTCCGTATTGTTCCATCTCCCGAACGACGACGCCCGCGAGCGTACCCGGCCTCGTCGTCCTCGGACTCCGCGTCATCACCTCGCGAACGGGAAGATCGAGGAAGTCCTCCCGACCCTCCATGAGCCGGGTGAGATCTCCCGCCGTCACGACGCCCACGACCCGGCGGTCGGGATCGACGATCGGAACCGTCCCCCTCATGTGGGCGAGGGGGACGATGCACTCCCGCATGAGCGCCGCCTCCGTCACCTCGGGGTACGCTTCCGCGACCATCACGTCGACCACCCTCAGCGTGAGGCGCCGGCCGAGCGCACCGCCGGGGTGGAACTCGGCGAAGTCCTCGGGGCGGAAGCCCCGGCGCCCGAGGAGGACCACCGCGAGGGCGTCTCCCATCGCGAGCGCCGCCGTCGTCGACGAGGTCGGGGCCAGGCCCATCGGACACGCTTCCTCGCTCACCCGGCAGTCGAGGGAGACGGAGGCCGCTCGTGCCAGGGGGGAGTCGGGATCACCCGTTAGCGCGATCGCAGGGAGCCCGAGGCGGAACATGTACTCCATGAGCCCCGCCAGCTCCGAGGTGCTCCCGCTCTTGGAGATCACGATGGCCACATCCTGCCTCGAGACGATCCCGAGATCCCCGTGGAGTCCGTCTACCGGGTGGAGGAAGGCTGCCGGCGTGCCCGTCGAGGTAAGGGTGGCAGCCACTTTCCGGGCGATGATCCCGCTCTTTCCCACGCCCGTCACGATGACGCGCCCGCGTGCGCCCCAGAGTAGCTCGATCGCCTCGGCGAAGCGGTTGTCGATCCGCTCCGCCAGAGTGGCGACGGCCCGGGCTTCCGCACGGAGGACCCGGCGGCCCTCCTCCGCGAGCGTAGCGGGGTCGCCCGCCGTGAGTGCTTCTGCCACGGCTCCTTCACGCATCGCCCCTCGCCGTGCAGTACGCTTCCACCGCTGCCTCCCACTTGCCACGCGCTTGGAGAAGCGCCTCGGCAAACTCCCGCACGGCTCCCCTGCCCCCGCTCCGCTGCCCGGTCCAGATGGCCTCGCGCCGGATCTCCGCGACCGCATTTGCAACGGCGGCCGGCACGCCGACTTTCCGCAAGACGGGGAGGTCGGGGAGGTCGTCGGCGAGCATGGCCACTTGGCTCCACCGGAGGTCGTATCGGCGAAGGAGCTTCCTTGCGACCGGCAGCTTCCGCGCCCCCCCGTCCTGATGGCACTCCTTGATGCCGAGTTCGCGGGCCCGCACCTCCGTAGCGGGCGATATCCGCCCCGAAATGAGTGCCACCCGGATCCCCGCATCGCTGAGGAGCCGGATCCCGAGCCCGTCCTGGATGTCAAAGCGCTTGAACTCGACGGCGTCACCAGCCGCCGTCTCACCGAGATAGAGCCCCGCGTCGGTGAGCACGCCGTCCACGTCCAGGATGACGAGCCGGATCTCGCCTGCCCGTTCGCGGAAGCGTCCGTCCCCGGGTGGGGAGGCGGCCGCACTCGTCGCCCGGCCGGGGCGGTCTCCCCGGGACGTCGTCACGCCTCCTCCCCGCTCGGGGCGCCCGGCTTCCCGCCGCCATCGAGGAGCGCCCGAATCGCGATCACGTCCCGGATCAACGGCTCCAGCTCTCCGAGCGGGAGCATGTTGGAGCCGTCCGAGGGCGCGCTTGCGGGATCGGGGTGCGTCTCGAGGAAGAGGTGGTCGCACCCGGCGGCCACCGCGCCCCTGACGAGCGCCGGGACGTGCTCGGGATTCCCTCCGCTCGAGCCGGCTGCGGCCCCGGAGCGCTGGACGGAGTGCGTTGCGTCGAAGACGACCTCCACCCCGCACGTCTCGCGGATCGAGCGGAAGGCCCGCATGTCCACGACGAGATTCCCGTATCCGAAAAACGTCCCCCGCTCCGTCACGAGCACCTCGCTCGCGCCGCCCGACCTCGCCTTCTCGACGACGGCCTTCATCTCGCCCGGCGCCATCCACTGGCCCTTCTTGATGTTGAGCGGGCGGCCCGTCTCGGCAGCGGCGAGGATGAGGTCCGTCTGGCGGCAGAGGAAGGCCGGGATCTGGAGTACGTCCACGCAGCCGGCGGCCGCGCTCGCCTGTTCGGGCAAGTGAATGTCCGTCAATGTCCTGAGGCCCGTCTCCTCGCTCACCTCCGCGAGGAGCCCGAGCCCCGCCTCGAGCCCTGGTCCCCGCGGCGACTCGACTTTCGAGCGGTTCGCCTTGTCGAAGGAGGCCTTGAAGATCACGGGGATCCTGAGGCGCGCCGAGACGTGGGCGAGATGATCGGCCACCCGCAGGTTCACGCTCCGATCCTCGAGCGCGCACGGCCCGGCGATCAGGGTGAACCCCCCCGGTAGCGGTCTCATTGCGCGCCCGCCGCGGTGGCGGTTCTGACCGCACCCCCCCCCCTTCCCCTGCTCTCGGCGTGCCGGGCGGCCGCCCGGATGAAGGAGGCGAAGAGGGGGTGCGGCCGCGTGGGCCGGCTCTTCAGCTCCGGGTGGAACTGGCACCCCACAAACCACGGATGCTCCTCGATTTCGATCATCTCGACGAGCTTGTCGTCTGGGGAGATCCCGCTCACCGTGAGCCCTGCCTCTTCGAGCCGGCTTCGGTAGTGATGATGAACCTCGTAGCGGTGCCTGTGCCGCTCGGAGATCTCGTCGATTCCGTAGATCTCCGAGACCCGCGAGCCGTCCACGAGGTGTGCGGGATACGCTCCGAGGCGCATCGTGCCTCCCTTGTCCGTCACCCGGCGCTGGGAGTCCATGAGGCAGATCACGGGATCCGGCGTCTCTGTGTCGAACTCGAGAGAGTTGGCGCCCGGCAACCCGCAGACATCGCGGGCGAACTCGATGACCGCGCACTGGAGACCCAGGCAGATGCCGAAGAACGGTCGCCCCGCCACTCTCGCCCACCTGATCGTCCGGAGCATCCCCTCGACCCCACGGGAACCGAAGCCGCCCGGTATCAGGATTCCGTCATAGCGATCGAGGCGCGCCCCGGGGTTCTCGGAGCGGTCGAAGACCTCTGACGAGATCCAGTCGATGCGAACGGAGGCATCGCTGGCGATCCCTCCGTGGATGAGCGCCTGTTGGACGGACTTGTACGAGTCGACGTGGTCGGTGTACTTCCCGACGACCGCGATCCGCGCCTCGCGCCCGGGCGGGTTTCGGATCGCCTTCACGATCCCCTCCCACTGCCCGAGCTCCGGAGGTTCGAGATCGAGCCCGAGGAGCTCCGCCACGTAGTCGTCCAGCCCCTGGCGGCGGTACTCGAGGGGGACCTCGTAGATCGACTCCACGTCGAGGGCCTCAATCACCCCCCGTGGGTCCACATTCGTGAACAGCGAGATCTTGCTCCGGATATCCTCGTCTAGCGGGTGCTCGGATCGGCAGACGAGTACCTGTGGCTGGATCCCGATCTGCATGAGCTCCCTGACGGAGTGCTGTGTCGGCTTCGTCTTGAGTTCACCGGAGGCCGAGATGTAGGGAATGAGTGTCAGGTGCATGAAGATCGCGTTTGCTTGCCCGACGTCCCGGCGGAACTGACGGATCGCCTCGAGGAAGGGGAGGCTCTCGATGTCGCCGACAGTCCCGCCGATCTCCGTGATCACGACATCGTGGGCCTCCTCGAGCCTTCGCACACCCGCCTTGATCTCATCGGTGATATGCGGGATCACCTGGACGGTGGACCCCAGATAGTCCCCCCTCCGCTCCTTCTGGATCACGGACTGATAGATCCGGCCCGTCGTGATGTTGTTCGCCTGCGAGAGCGACTCGTCGATGAACCTCTCGTAGTGGCCCAGATCGAGGTCTGTCTCCGCACCGTCGTCCGTCACGAAGACTTCCCCGTGCTGGAAGGGCGACATCGTGCCGGGATCCACGTTGATGTAAGGGTCGAATTTCTGGATCGTGACCCGGAGGCCGCGGAGCTTCAGGAGCCGCCCGAGGGACGCGGCCGCAATCCCCTTGCCGAGCGACGAGACGACGCCCCCGGTCACGAAGATGTACTTGGTCGGAAGATCTTCAGTGCGCATCACACCTGCCTCATGAACTCGGTCCGCGGGTCTCCCCGGAGAGGATCCCTTCCACGCGGAGCACGTCCTCCGGGGTGTCCACCCCGGGGCCGGCTCCCTCGACAACGGCCACACCGATGGCGATTCCGTCCTCGAGTGCCCTCAGCTGCTCGAGACGCTCAAGCGTCTCGAGGGGGGAGGGTTCGAGGGACACCCACCGCGCGAGCGCCTCCCTATGATAGGCATATACGCCGATGTGTCGAAGAAACGGCGCGCGGGCGAGTTCCTCTTCCCCCGGTTCCCCGTCCCGCTTGCAGGGGATCGCCGACCTCGAGAAGTAGAGGGCGCGCCCGCTCGCGGACCTTGCGACCTTGACGACCGATGGATCCCGCCTCGCAGCGGCCGTCCTAAGGGGCGCGGCACAGGTGCCGACCCCCCAACCCTCATCCCGGACGAGCCGGATGGCCTGCTCCAAATGACCCTCGTCGACGAGCGGCTCGTCTCCCTGCACATTCACGATGATCGGGAATTCCTCGAACTCGGGAAGCCGGGCCACCGCCCAGACGCGATCCGTGCCCGAGGGGAGGGCCGGGTCCGTCATGACCACCGTTGCGCCGATCGACTCGCAGAGCTCGCGTACTGGCGGCGCGTCGGTGGCGACGACGAGGCGACCGAAGTTTCGCATCGACGAGACCCGCCTCCAGACCCACTCGAGAAGCGGGCGTCCAAGGATCGGTTGCAGAGGCTTTTCCGGGAGTCGGCTCGAATGGAGTCGAGCGGGGATCACTCCCAGGACGGCGGGCCCGCTCACCACCCTCGCCGGCAACCCCGGACGGTGGAACGCGAGACTAGGACAGCAAGATTCACGCCAAGAAAGATAGACGGGGGCACGATCGAGATCAAGCGATCCTCACGCGGATCCTCGCCTGTGGCGGGGAGCGCGGACCACGGCTCGGGTGATGTCGCGCCAAGCCGTGCCCGGCGACAATGGGAAGGACCGGCTCGAGGGCCGACCCGGAGGGCGCCGCACGGCTCGGCCGGAGCGGGCCCGCGCCCTCGGGCGCGATGGTGTGGTGACCGGACCGGCGACGTAACCTCCGCCTCCCCGAAGCGCCGGGGAGGGGGTGGCGGCGACTGCGAGTGGCGTCGTCCCACTCGCGTGAGGCCTGCCTGGCCGCCCTCCACCGGACTCTCCCGGGTCGAACTCTCGGGCGGCGGCGAGGGCGAGACTCCCGACCGGGTCCCGCGCGGGTGATCCGTCCCGGGGATGCCCGGGTCGGGTCATGCGGGACGCCTTACAGCTCGAGGAAGTTGCGGAGCAGCCGCATGCCACCTTCGGAGAAGATGGACTCGGGATGGAACTGGACGCCCCAGATCGGGAGCTCGCGGTGGCGAACCGCCTGGATTTCCTCCTCACCCTCATTCGTCCCCGGTGACCAGGCCACGGGGACCAGCGTCGACGGGAGCGCCGCGGTGTCCGTTACGAGGGAGTGGTAGCGCGTCACCTCGAGCGGGACCGGGAGGTCCTGGAAGATCCCTTCGCCCGTGTGCCGTATCCTGGTCGTCTTCCCGTGCATGACTCGGGCGGCCCGGACCGTCTTTCCGCCGAACGCCTCGCCGATCGCCTGGTGTCCGAGGCAGACACCGAGGAGGGGAACGCTCGCGCCGAGGCGCTGAACCGCGTCGATACTCACTCCCGCTTCCCGCGGGGTGCAGGGACCGGGCGATATCACGACCCGGGAGGGCTTCATCGCCTCCAGCTCGGGGACGCTCGCCTCGTCGTTTCGAACGACGGTGGGATCCGCGCCGAGCTCCCCGAGGAACTGGACGAGATTGAACGTGAAGGAGTCGTAGTTGTCGATGACTAGGAGCATGGCCGATCGTGATCCGTAAGACGGGCCCGGGGCGTTCACCACCCGGCGCCCCGCCGGACCCATGAGTCAGTAGTCGACGGGACGCAGGTAGAATTCCCCGATAGAATTCGAAGTAAGCATCGCCACGGTGGGAAGTTCCCGCTTCCAGTGCGTGCTCTCCAGCCGGCTGCGAACGAGCTCGACCGATGCGGGACCGAATCCGGCGTCCTTCAGCTCTTCGGCGGTGTGTCCGGAGAGAAGCCAGTACAGGATCCGGTCCGCGACAGGGTAGCTCACCCCGATCTCGTCCTCGTCGTGGACCCCCGGGATGAGATCCGCGCTCGGCACCTTGTCCACCACGGCCCCGGGCACCCCCAGATGCCTCGCGAGTGCCCAGACCTGCGTCTTGAAGAGGTCGCCAATGGGATTGACGGGCGGCGAGTCATCCGCGTGCCAGGTGAAGTAGCCCAGGAGCCGCTCACTCTTGTTGCCGGTGCCGAGCGGGAGCGCGTTGTGCCGGGCGGCCTGGTCCCAGAGGACGATGGCGCGGACGCGTGCGAGAAGGTTCGCTCGTCGCTGGTCGGAGAGGCCGGGACCCTCCGACTCGGCGTAGGGCTCCACGATCCGGGTGATCTCGATCGTGCGGCCCCGAACCCCGGCTGCCTCGAGGACCGAGGCGCCGTCGGCGAGGCTCTCGGGGCTCGAGGTCGCGTAGGGGAGGAGAAATGCGTGAACCCTCTCGGACCCGAGGGCACGGGCCGCGAGAAAGAGGGAGACGGCGGAGTCGACCCCTCCCGACACCCCGACCACAACGTCCCGAAAGCCGCGCCGCTCGATGATCTCGTCCCGCAGGAAGGAGACGATCGCCCGTTCGACGAGAGGAAGGTCCAGCTCGAGGACCGATCCGTCGGTCGGATCGGGAAGCCCGGGACGCGGGTCGCCATCCCGCGAGGGGGCCGGTCCTGCGCCCACTCCGCCGCGGCGGGCCGCCGGGGCTGGGTCAGGCGCGCCTCCTCCGTCCCCCTCCCGGCCGACGCGCTCGAGCGATCGGAGGAGGTGGGGGAGTCGGCTTCGTAGATCCGAGAGGAGGGGGCTCCTCGACCGCTCCCGGTGTACCCGCGAGCGGTCGAGGTAGACCGAGACGCTTCCTGGCTCGAACAGCGGGCTCCGTGCGCCGATCTCGCCTCCCGGGAGATAGACCGTGCTCCCGCCGGGAAACAGCTTCCCACCCTCGCTCCCGACGAGATGGCACGTTGCCACGAAGACGCCGTGTTCCGCCGCCGCGGCGCTCCCCACCAGGTCCCAGAGATCCAGGTTTGCAGGCCGCCCGCTCTTCGGACGGAAGCCTCTGGCGGGTGAGGCAGCGACGACCACGAGGAGCTCCGCGCCGTCAAGGGCGAGGAGTGCGGGCGCCATCGAGTGGAGCATCTCCTCGCATATCAGCACCCCGACCCGTCCGAGCCGCGTGTCGAAGGCCCGGAAGCGGTCCCCCGCCGCAACGAAGCGTGCTTCGTCGAAGACGCCGTACGTCGGAAGAAAGACCTTCCGGTGGCAGTGGACGACCCGGTACTCGCCTCCCTCGGGAGAGAACCACGCCACGGTGTTGTGGACGGGTCCGCCCGCCTCCTCATAGAAGCCGAGGACGACGTCCGGGGCTTCGGGCCCGGGGGTGCCGAGGCCGGCGGCCACCTCAGCGGGCGAGCGGGCCACCTCCTTTACACCGCCCTCGACGAAGTAGCCGGAGAGGGCGGACTCGGGAAAGACGACGAGATCTGCCCGCCCGGCCGCTCCCTTCACCATCCCCCGCACCCCTGCCAGGTTGTCGTCCACCTTTCCCTTGGCGGGCCGGAGCTGCACGATCTCCATGCGAATCCCTGCCGCTGCGTTCGACATCGATCTGCCCCGCGTGCTCGAGCCGGTAGGTGGTGCGTGATTCGGACCCAGAAGATAACATTCCTGGAACGACTCGCACCGCATCGGTTATCCTTATTGATGGCGCTTCGATCCGCCGGCCGGTTCGGTGGTCTCTCCCAACGGAGTCCACACTCCATGATTCGACGCCTCCTCTCATCGCTCGTCCTCCTCGGACTGCTGGCCCCGTCGGGCCTCGAGGGTCAGCGCACCGCTCGGGGATCGCGCGACCGTGGTCCGGAAGCGCAGGTATTCGAGAGCACCCTCGAGGCGATTCGCGACTACGCACTCGAGGTCAGGGCCGACTCTGCCCTCTGGGAGATGGCGATCGAGGGGCTCGTGAAGGAGCTCGGAGATCCGTACGCGACGGTCCTCTCGCCCGACGAGGTGGCGCGTTTCGAGGAGCAGAGCACGGGCAATTACGCCGGGATCGGGATCGAGATCAGCGAGCTCAATGGAGCCGTCACGGTCACGAGTGTCTTCAGCGGCACGCCCGCACAGGAAGTCGGGCTCATGGTGGGCGACCGGATCGTGGGGGTGAACGCGGACGAAGGTGACGAGTGGTCCGTGGAGGATGCCTCGAGCCGGATTCGGGGGGAGCCGGGCACCCGCGTGATCGTCTACATCGATCGGGACGGGATCCCGGAGCCGATCCCGTTTCAGATCCGCCGCGAGGAGGTCCACATCCCCGCGGTTCGCGCGCAGCGGATCTTCCAGGACATCTGGTACGTGGCGCTGGGCCGGGTGACGAGAAACTCGGCGGCGGAAGTCGACTCGGTGCTGTCCCAGCGCGGCGACGCCCGGGGCGTGATCTTCGATCTCCGGCAGAACCCGGGCGGCTACCTGGACGAGTCGCTCAAGCTGGCGGACCTCTTTCTCGACCGCGGCTCCGTCCTGGTGACGACGCGCTCGAGGATGCGCGGGAGCGGCGGCGAGCTCCGGGAGGAGTCGGCGCGGGCCCGGATGACACCGAGGATCGAAGAGGAGCTCCCCATCGTGGTTCTCGTCGACCGCTACTCCGCCTCCGCCGCGGAGATCGTGGCCGGTGCGCTCCAGGATCACGATCGTGCCCTCGTGATCGGGGAGCGGACCTTCGGGAAGGGGACGGTACAGAGCGTCATCCCGCTCCCGGAGGGGCGGCTCATCCGGGTTACGTCCGGAGAGTGGCTGACCCCGCAGGGGCGCTCGCTCAATCGCCCGCGAGACCTGGAGGGCCGTGTGATCGAGCCCGATTCCATCCCGGAGTTCACCTCAATCGGTGGCCGGCAGCTCCTCGGGGGGGGCGGCGTCTTCCCCGACCTCGAGATCCCCGGCGATACGCTGTCTTCGGCGGAGCAGGCCTTCGTGAATGCCGCCGCCGAGGCGGAGCTCCCCCTCCAGACGCGGCTTCAGGAGATCGGCTTCGAGGCCTCGCAGGCGGCTCGTGACCGGGGCGACGGCGGGATCGCCCCCTTCCCTGCGGACGCGATGGACGATCTCTTCGCCTCCGCAGTGGAGGGCGGCCTGTCGGAGGAATTCCTGACCGACGAGGTTCGGGCATACCTCCGTTGGAGGGCCGAAGTCGTCTTCCACCGGCGGCTCACGCAGGATGCGCAGGGGCTCGAAGTGCAGAGCGAGCGGGACACCGTACTCGAGGTCGCCGTCCGGCTCATTCGCGGGGCCGTGGATCAGGAGAGCCTCTTCGAGCTGGCGATCGTCGAACAGGAGGAGAGGGCGGAGAGGGAGTCCGTCGACGCCGACGGTCTGCCGCCGAACGAGTAGGCGGATCCTACTTCGCGCGCGGGTGATACTGCCGGTGCACCCGCAGGAGGTACTCGCGGTCCACGTGCGTGTAGATCTGGGTCGTCGAGATGTCAGCGTGGCCGAGGAGTTCCTGCACCGCCGCAAGATCCGCGCCCCCCTCGAGCAGATGCGTCGCGAAGGTATGCCTCAGGACGTGGGGTGAGACCTTTCGCTGGATCCCGCACTTGTCGGCCGCACCTCGGACGAGTTTCCAGACGGCCATCCGGGAGAGTGGACGCCCCCTCCGGTTCAGGAAGAGCGCGCCCTCCCCGAGTCCACGGTCGAGGGTGGGGCGGACCTCTCGGAGATATCGCTCAAGCACCTCGGCCGCCGTGAGGCCCACCGGAACGATCCGCTGGCGCGATCCCTTCCCGTAGACCCGCAGGAGCCCCTCCTCCAGGTCGAGACTCGAGCTCTTCGCGGTGATCAGCTCGGAGACGCGGATCCCGGTTGCGTAGAGGAGCTCGAGAATCGCACGGTCCCGCCAGTAGGCCGGATTGCCGTCGGAGGGGGATTCGATGACGCGAACGACCTCGTCGCGCGTGAGGAAGGTCGGGAGCCTCCGCCCGGTCTGCGGTGGCTCGATCCGCTCCGTGGGGTCCGAGTCCACGGCTCCCTCGTCGTGGAGGAACAGGAAGTACGTCTTCGAGGCGGATATAAGCCTCCGGATCGAGCTCGCCATGAGCCCGGCGTCCCCCAGTTGATAGACGTATTCCCGGATGTCGACGTGGGAGACTTCGCGCGGATGCGCCAGGCCCCGTTTCTCCAGGAAGCTCACGAGGCGCCGGATATCCCGGTCGTACGCCTCGATCGTCCGATCCGAGAGTCCCCGCTCGAAGGTCAGGTAGTCCCGGAAGTGCTCGATGCGGTACTCGCTCCCGCTGGCCATCGCTACGGTGTGAGGAGGAGGGCGACGGCGTAGACTGCGAGCCCTTCGCGGCGCCCCTCCCACCCCATCCCCTCGTTGGTCTTCCCCTTCACGGAGACGGAGGACGGATCGATGTCGAGGCTCTCACCGAGGTTCCGCCGGATCGATTCTGCCGCGGAGGCGATCTTCGGCCGCTCGCAGACGACGGTGACATCCACATTGCCGACGCGGTGGCCGGCGTCGTGCACGAGCGCGACAACTCTCCGGAGGAGATCCATCGAGTCGGCGTCGCGCCACCGATCATCTCCGGGTGGGAAGTGTCCTCCGATGTCTCCGAGCGCTGCGGCGCCGAGGAGGGCATCGGTCACCGCGTGCGCCACTGCATCCCCGTCGGAGAACCCGCTCGGCCCTGGGACACCTGGGATCCGGACGCCGCCGAGGATGCAGCGGCGGCCGTCCTCGAGGCGGTGGCTGTCGTAGCCGAAGCCGATCCTCATGCCCGCATCGCTGCCGGGAGGGTCCGCCTACGGCCTGAAGGCGAGGCAGACGTTGTGTCCCCCGAACCCGAAGGAGTTCGAGAGGGCGAGTCCGACGGGTTTTTCCCGGGCGACCAGCGGCGCGTAGTCCAAGTCGCACTCGGGGTCGGGCCGTTCGAGGTTGATCGTCGGTGGGATCCGGCCCTCGAGGCACGCCATGATGGAGATTACCGCTTCCACCGCTCCCGCAGCGCCGAGGAGGTGGCCCGTCATAGACTTCGTGGATCCGACGACGATATCGTCTGCAGCCTCTCCGAGGACGGCCCGGATCGCGGTCGTCTCCGACTTGTCGTTCTGGGGTGTGGACGTGCCGTGCGCATTGATGTAGTCGACCTCCCCGGGATCTGCGCCCGCATCCTCGAGGGCGAGGCGCATCGCCGCCTGCGCACCCGCGCCCCCGGGCTCGGGAGCGGTGATGTGGTACGCGTCCGCCGACATCCCGAAGCCTACGACACGCCCGAGGATCCGGGCGCCGCGTCGCTCGGCGACCTCCCGGGCCTCGAGGATGAGCATCCCCGCGCCCTCCCCCATCACGAATCCGTCCCGGGTCCGGTCGAAGGGCCGGCTCGCCGTCTCGGGCTCGTCATTCCTCGTGGACATCGCCTTCATCGAACCGAAGCCCGCCACCGAGACCGGCGTTACTGCGGCCTCGCTTCCCCCCGCGATCATGATGTCTGCATCGCCGCGCTGGATGATCCGGAGGGCGTCACCGATTGCGTGCGCGGAGGAGGCACAGGCGGAGACCGTCGTGTAGTTCGGGCCCCGTGCCCCGTAGCGGATCGAGATGATCCCCGGCGCGATGTCCGGGATGAACATCGGCACGAAGAAGGGGCTTACCCGGCCCGGCCCGCGCGCGATGAGGAGGCGGCACTGCTCCTCGAAGGTTGAGATCCCCCCGATCCCCGCACCCAGGACGACACCGAATCGCTCGGACGAGGTGCCCGCCGGGGCCCCCTCGAGATCCGCGTGCGTCATCGCCTCGTCGGCCGCGACAGCGGCGAACTGGGCAAAGCGGTCGTACCGGCGGATCTCCTTCGCGTCGAGGACACCCGAAGGATCGAATCCCTTCACCTCACACGCGATCTGCGAGGGGAACTCCGGCGTAATCTCGAACTGAGAGATGCGCGTCCCGCCGGAGCTGCCCGAAAGGAGGGCCGGCCAGGCGACGTCCAGGCCGATGCCCACAGGCGTGACGAGCCCGAGGCCCGTCACGACCACCTCTCGCTCCCTACTGCGCATCATGACCCCCGCCTTCGGGCCCCGGCCGCGGCGGGTCGAGCTGCGAAGTGCCACTCGGGGAACGGATCACGACTCAGAGTTGTTCTCGAGATACGTGATGGCCTCGCCGACCGTCGCCATCTGCTCCGCATCCTCATCCGGGATGTCGATGCCGAATTCCTCCTCGAAGGCCATGACGAGCTCGACTGTGTCGAGTGAATCGGCACCCAGGTCCTCGACGAACGACGCCTCGGGCGTCACCTTCTCCGGCTCGACTCCGAGCTCGCTAACGACGATCTCCTTCACGCGATTCTTGATGCTCTCCGACATTCCTTGCCTCTTCGGTTGGGGTGGGTCCGCGGGTACGCCTGGTCGTGGGGGGTAGGTTCACATCGTCATGCCCCCATCCACGACGACGACTTGCCCGGTAATGTAGCGCGCCGCCGGGCCCGCGAGAAATCGCACGACGCCAGCCACGTCCTCCGGCGCGCCGAGCCTGCCGAGCGGGATCCGATCCCTGAGCGCCGCGGTCTGGCTCTCGCTGAGCGCCGCCGTCATGTCGGTCTCGACGTAGCCCGGTGCAATCGCGTTGCAGCGGATCCCGCGGGAGGCCAGCTCCCGGGCGAGGCTCTTCGTGAGCCCGAAGATCCCGGCCTTCGAGGCGGCATAGTTCAGCTGACCCGCGTTTCCCGTGAGCCCGACGACGGAGGAGACGTTGAGGATCACCCCGTCCCTGCGCTTCAACATCCCGCGAGCGACGGCCTTCGCCATGATGAAGGCACCCTTCAGGTTGACATCGATCACCTCATCCCACCATTCCTCCTTCATGCGCAGGAGGATGTTGTCTCGCGTGATCCCGGCGTTGTTGACGAGGATCGTGGGATGGCCGAGTTCCCCCTGGACGAGGCGAACCGCCCTGGCGACCGTCTCAGTGTTCGCCACGTCGCAGGCGCACCCGCAGTGGCCGCTCCCCGGGAGGCTCCGTGATGCCTCCATCGCCCGCTCGCCATTGCGCGCAAGGACGGCCACCCTGGCCCCCGCCCGGGCCAGCTCGGTCGCTACCGCGAGGCCGATTCCTCTTGAGCCGCCCGTGACGACGGCAATTCCGTCCTCAAGTTCCATCCGGTTCTCCGGCCATCGTGTCACGGCTCGTCACCCGGCGATGCCCAGGCGGCGAAGGTCATCGGGCTCACCGACGGAGAGGGACTCGGCTCCCTTCGCATTCCTCCGGTTGAGTCCCGCGAGCACGCTCCCCGGGCCCACCTCCACAAAGCGATCGGCCCCGCCTGCCACCATGGCCCGGATCGATTCGGCCCAGCGGACGGGCCGGGTCAGCTGGTGGATCAGGCAGTCTCTCGCATCGACGGGGTCGTCGACCGGGCGCGCATCCACATTCGAGTAGACGGGAAAGCGCGGCCGGCGGAACTCGGCCGACTCCAGTCGCGCCTTGAGGTCTTCCTCGGCCTCCTGCATCAGGGGTGAGTGGAAGGCTCCGGAGACGACGAGGCGGATCACCCGCCTCGCCCCCCGGCCCCTGGCGAGCGACTCCATGTGTTCGACCCCGGCCACGTCTCCCGAGACGACGACCTGTCCCGGCGCGTTGAAATTGGCGGGGACAATCACCGATCCGCTCTTCTCCGAGGCGTCCCGGCACAGCTTCTGCACTCCTGCATCCCCGAGCCCCAGGACGGCGGCCATGGTGCCCGGCCGGGTGTGGCCCGCCTCGGCCATCAGCGTCCCCCGGAGGCGCACGATCCGAAGCGCTTCCTCGAAGCCGAGCGTCCCCGCCGCCACGTGCGCCGAGTACTCTCCGAGCGAATGGCCCGCGGCCATGGAGACGGGACCGAGACGCTCCTCAGCGAGCCGCAGGACGGCGATCGAGTGGGTGAGGATCGCGGGTTGGGCGTTCATCGTGACCACGAGCTCTTCCTCGGCCCCCTCCCACATCAGCCTGGACAGCTTCACGCCGAGGATCTCGTCGGCCTCCTCGAAGGTCCGCCGAGCGGGAGGGAACGCCTCTGAGAGGGCGTGTCCCATCCCCACATACTGGGCCCCTTGCCCCGGGAGGAGCAGCGCGAGCGACATCGCTACGTCGGGCTCGCGGGCCCCGGTTCGGCTTCGCTTCTCAGATCCCGGGCGATGTGACCGACCATGTCGGTGCGGACCGCCTGCGTCGCCACGCTGATCGCATTGTCGATGGCCCGTGGGGTCGAGTGGCCGTGACAGATGATCGAGATCCCGTTCACGCCGAGCAGTGGCGCGCCTCCGTATTCCGCGTAGTCGAGGACACGGAAGACCTCCTCGAGATCGAGCCTCGTACCCTCCCGATCCATCTCCCGGGTCAGGAGCTTTATCGTGAAGGCGGCCACCGACTCGTAGAACTTGAGGAGGACATTGCCGACGAAGCCGTCGCAGACGAGTACGTCGCACACGCCCCGGATGATCTCCCGGCCCTCGACGTTGCCGACGAATCGGAGCCCGCTTTTCTCGAGGAGGGCGTAGGCTCCGAGGGAGAGTTCGTCGCCCTTCGTCGGCTCCTCCCCGATGTTCAGGAGTCCGACCTTGGGTTCCTCGACGCCCATGAGGTCCTGCGCGTAGATGGCGCCGAGGGAGGCGAACTGCACGAGGTGATGCGGCTTGCAGTCCACATTCGCCCCGGCGTCGAGCATGAGCGTCGGGGCGGCGGCCGTGGGCAGCAGTGTGCCGATCGCGGGTCTCGCCACGCCGGGAAGCGGTCGGAGGAGGATGAGGGACGTCGCCATGACCGCGCCGGTCGAGCCGGCGCTCACGAAGGCGTCGACCTCGCCCTGCTTCTGCAGCCGGATCCCCGTGACGATCGAGGAGTTGGGTCTCCGACGGACGGTCTGGGCCGGCGGGTCCTCCGGCCGCACCCGCTCGGGGGCGTGGACCACCTCGAACGCGTGCTGGCCCCGGGCCTCCGCCGCCCCGAGCGCCTCGATGATCGGGACCCTGTCCCCGACGAGAACCAGGGTGAGGTCGTCGACCTGCCGTGCGAGTGTGAGGAAGGCCCCGGCGATCTCGCTCGCCGGGGCTCCGTCCGTGCCCATGCAGTCGAGAGCGATACGCACCGAAGCGCCTGCCGTCAGGGGGCCGCTACGGTCGCGGAAAGGATCGGATCACTCAGGATACGCAGGCGGACGTGGGATGCCGGGGAGTCCGATGGCCTCTCGGCGGACATGCTAGTCGATCTCCACCTCGATCACCGCTTCACCCCTGTAGAACCCGCAGCCCCTGCAGACGCGATGGAACACCTTCGGATCTCCGCACTGGGGGCACGGGTGCGTCGCCACGGGCTGGGCCTTGTAGTGGGTTCGCCGCTTGCGCTGACGCTGTTTGGATATGCGCTTCTTCGGAACTGCCATCGGAGGTGCCTCTCGTCATCGCTTGTTGAGCGCCTTCAGAGCATCCCAGCGAGGGTCGGGCTCATCGGTCGCGCAGTCGCACGTCGCGTCGTTCAGATTCGTCCCGCACTGCGGGCAGAGTCCCTCGCACCCCTCGCTGCAGACGACGTAGGCCGGGGCCGTGAGGACCAGCTCCTCGCGCAGCGCCTCCCCCACCTCGATCTCGGTCGCGTTCGGTTCGAGGACCCTCACCTCGCCATCGTGCTCCACCCCGGTTTCCGCCGGTTCCGGCACGGAGGACGACCACCACTGGAACTCGACCGGCTGCTCTAGGGAGGTTTCCACCCGGGCGAGGCACCGACGACAATCGTGTACGAACCGAGCCGACACCCGCCCGGTCAGAGTTACCTGCCCGAAGGCCGAAGCAGTGACAGTTGCCACCAGTCGCACGGGAGTACCGAGGGTGAGCCCCGTCGCCCTCCAGAGGCGAGCGTCCGCCGGAACGGACGCCTCCAACTCGAGCCTGCCCAAGCGCCTGAGGTCCCCGAGAGACACCCTAGGCATAAGCCAAGTAGACTATTCCGGAACGGGCTCGGTGTCAATGCAGTTGACGGCGAAAGAGGCGCTGGCGCCGAGGCCGGAACCCTCTTTGCCAATATCAGTGAGACATCCGCTACCTTTAGAATTACTGAAGGGGGCGAGCGGTGCGCGACTCAGAGTGCCAGGCGGGCGCTCGCCGAGAAGAAGAAGGCGATCTCGGTGGCTGCATTCTGGTCCGAGTCCGACCCGTGAATCGCATTCCGTTCCTTCGATTCGGCGTGGAGCGCGCGAACCGTTCCGTCGGCTGCATCCGCCGGATCTGTCGCGCCGATCGTCTCGCGAAAACGCCGGACCGCATCCTCGGCCTCAAGGACGAGGGGAACGATCGGTCCGGACGTCATGAACGAGACGAGCGAGGGAAAGAAGGGACGCTCCCTGTGGACCGCGTAGAAGGCCTCCGCCTGTGCGCGGTTCAGCCGCGTCATCCGGAGCGCACGGATCCGGAACCCCGCGTCCTCGAGATGGGCCAGGATCGCACCTGTCCTTCCCGAAGCCACGGCGTCCGGCTTGATGATCGCCAGCGTTTCGGACATCCGTCCTCTGCCTGCTCCGTTCAGTGCACTGGTCCGTGCCCGGGGAGAGCGAGCTCCGCTTGCCTCGCCACAACACGGCTCCGGGGTGTCGGCCCCTCCCTCTGTCAGAGCCCGAGTGCCTCCCTGATGAGATCCCTGATCTCCACCGGCCGATTCGCGACCCGGATCCCGTTCGCCTCGAAGGTGCAAACCTTCTCCTCCGCCGTTCCGGTGGATCCCGAGACGATCGCGCCAGCGTGCCCCATGCGTCGCCCCGGAGGCGCCGTTCGGCCTGCGATGAAGCCGACGACCGGCTTCGAGAGGTGCTCCCGAACCCAGTGGGCCGCCTCCTGCTCGTCCGTCCCTCCGATCTCGCCGAGCATGACGACGGCCTCGGTCTCCGGATCGTCCCGAAAGGCCGTGAGGCAGTCGATGAAGTTGGTCCCGATGATCGGGTCGCCCCCGATCCCGATACACGTCGTCTGGCCGATCCCGGCCTGCGTGAGCTGGACCACGGCCTCGTAGGTCAGTGTGCCGGAGCGGGATACGACGCCCACCGGACCGGGCGCTGTGACCTGAGCGGGAATGATCCCCACCTTCGCCCTGCCCGGAGAGATGAGCCCGGGACAGTTCGGACCCACGAGCCGGCTGCCCCGATCCCTGACGAGGGCGACGGTCGTTACCATGTCCTGGACGGGGATCCCCTCCGTGATCGCGACAATGAGGTCGATCCCGGCGTCCGCGGCCTCCATGATCGCCCCGGCCGCGAAGGGGGGCGGTACGTAGATGACCGAGGTGTTCGCCGCCGTCTCGCGGACGGCCTGATCCACGGTGTTGAAGATCGGGATCCGCGCGCTGCCGGCGTCAAGGGACTGTCCCCCCCTGCCCGGCGTTACGCCCGCGACAACCCGCGTGCCGTACTCCACCATCTGCCGGGTGTGAAACGAGCCGTCGCGCCCCGTGATCCCCTGCACCACCAAACGAGTCTGTTCGTCGACGAATACGGCCATGAGTCGCGCCTACCTTGCTGATGCTCCGGTCAAGCCGAGGCTGCCATCTGGACGGCGTGCTCGACGACTCCATCCATCGATGAATAGGCGTCGAGCCCGGCGTCGCCCAGGATCTCGATCGCTTCCGCTTCGTTGGTGCCGCTCAGCCGGATCACGATCGGGGGCGCGATCTCGGTGCGCGCCCTCCCCTCGACGATGCCCCGGGCAACATCGTCGCAGCGGGTGATCCCGCCGAAGATATTGAACAGGATCACCTTCACATGAGGATCGGAGGCGATGATCTCGAGCGCGGATACCACCTTGTCGGGGTTGGAGGAGCCCCCGATGTCGAGGAAGTTCGCCGGCCTCCCGCCGTAGTACTTGACGAGATCCATGGTGGCCATCGCGAGCCCCGCGCCGTTGACGCAGCAGCCCACGTCACCATCGAGCTTCACGAACGAGAGGCCTGCCGCCCGTGCCAGGGTCTCCGAAACCGGTTCCGCAGACGTGTCGCGAAGCTCCTCCAGCTCGGGTAGCCGCTTCATCCCGCTGTCATCGAGGCTCACCTTCGCATCGATGGCGAGGACCTCGCCCCCGGTGGTCACGATGAGAGGATTGATCTCGGCGAGCGAGCAGGCGTTGGTCGTGAAGAGGTCGTAGAGCTGGGCCATGACCCGGGAGGCTTGCCTCGACTGGTCCGCATCGGAGTAGAGGAAGTCGGCCAGCCGGTAGGCTTGATGGGGGAGGAGCCCGTACCTCGGATCGATCCCGAGCCTCAGGATCGCCTCGGGGTTCGTGGCCGCTACCTCTTCTATGTCCACGCCGCCCTCCGGGGAGACCATAAATACAGGTGCTTGCCGCTGCCGGTCGATCAGGATGGCCGCGTAGGCTTCGGATGCGATCTCCTCGGCCCGGGCGACGAGGACCTTCTCCACCGTGAGGCCCTTGATGTCCATCCCCAGGATCTCGGACGCGTGCGACTCGGCCTCCTCGGGGGAGGAGGCAAGGCGGACCCCGCCTGCTTTTCCCCGGCCGCCGATGTGGACCTGGGCCTTGACAACGACGGTGCCGCCGATCTCAAGAGCGAGCCGCCTCGCCTCTGCCGGGGTTCGGGCGATCTCCCCCGGCGGCACCGGGATACCGGCAGCTCGAAAGAGCTCCTTGGCCTGATACTCGTGAATATCCATCGGATCCACTCCCGGGAGGCTACCGCAGGGCGAAGGTCCGGCAAGCTGGCTGTTCCCGACGGGCGGCTTGCCCTGCGCCGCTCCCTCCTGCCAAGAAAGACGAACCCCCGGGACAGGCGAGTGCACCGACCCCGGGGACAAGGTCGCGAAAAGCTACCGTACGCAACCAGGGCGATCAACCTCTTCCACCGGCCCGTTCATGCTCATCTCCGTATTGGAAAAGACGCCTCCTCCTCCACTGCTGTCGGCTCTGCGATTCGTGGCCGAGGAGCACGGGGATGCGGGCCTGGACGCGTTCATGGTCGAGAGAGTGGGCACGATGTTCATGTTCAGGGACTACCCGGAGGTACTGAAGCATCGGGGGGAGAAGACAATGGCCGAGATCGAAGACAGGTTTCGGCGCAGTCTGGACGAGTTGGTTCAGATTGGTTCAGAAGGGGCTGCGGCAGGGAGCCCGGCAGGGTCAGGCGTTGGTTCTGCGTCGAATGATCGCGCGAAGGTTCAGCGACGATACCGCCCGGCGGCTATCCGAACTGCTCCACGAGCTGGCCGGATTGGACAGCGTTGACAGGGTCATCGACGCCCTACTGGAATGCGGAACGGGCGAGGAGTTCATCGAGCGGGTGCGGATGGCCCGACTGTCAGCCGACCCGATCAAGAAGGAGGAATGATACCGATGACGACCCGGCGAACCGATGTGGGACGCGAGGAGGAAGCGGCCGTTGGCGAAGTGTTCGCCCATGTGCGCGGCGCAACGCCGCTTCCCTGCCGAATCGTCGACGATCCCGCCGCCGAGCGCATCGTGGCGCTACGCAGGCGAATGAAGCCCGCGACCCCGAGGCAACGACCTGCAGGCCAACCCCGATTGCCTCCCAGACCGGCGCGGTGGAGCAACGGCCGTAGCCAATGACGGCGAGGCCGAAGTAAGCCAGCTTGACGCACGGATGGGCAAGTCACAGAATGCATCACTAGGCATCATTTTATGAGTCACATAAGAGGTAGGGGATGAAACAGCTTACCGTTCGTGGCCTGGGGGACGAGTTGGCCCAGGCGATTCAGCGGCTTGCCAACCGTGAGGGGACGTCGCTCAACCGCGCCGCGGTCCAGTTGATGCGCCGGGGAGCGGGGCTGGCGGACGGACAGGGAGCGGATACGGTCGGATCGTCGCTGGACCACCTCATCGGGACGTGGAGCTGCGCGGAAGCGGACGAGATCGAGCAGGCGTTGCGGGACTTCGAGACCATCGACGAGAACGTGTGGGAATGAAGGTGCTGCTCGACTCGAACGCATATTCCGAGCTCATGCTCGGGCGGGAGCAGGTTAGCCGGATCGTGCGTGGTGCCGAGGAGGTTCTGCTATCGGCGGTTGTGCTCGGGGAGCTTCTGTATGGGTTCCGCCACGGCTCGCGCTACGAGCGCAACGCCCGGGGGATGCGCGCTTTCCTGTACAACCCGTACGTCTCGCTCGTACCGGTCGGAGAGACCACTGCCGACCGGTACTCGAGGATTGCGGCGTCGCTCCGCGCGAAGGGCCGTCCCATCCCCACAAACGACGTCTGGATCGCTGCCCACGCCATGGAGACGGGGGCCGATCTGGTGTCGGCCGACCGCCACTTCGAGCATGTGGACGGGATCGCGTGGGTTCGGCTGAGGGCCGAGCCCGGGCCGGCCCGGCCACCGTTGGAGTGGTGACGTTGCCGACATTGTGCAGAGGCGACCGCTCGGCGTACTCCATCGGATCCTCCCAGGGCATCGAGCGGAAGCGGCGGCGCGAGCCCTCCCTGAACCGAAGTTTCAGAGTTCCCGGGTCGCGGTTCGGCGGATAACGCATTGCACATCGTGAAGTTACGGGCGTCGGAGGGTGTTGCTACGGCGTCTGGTGTAGCCACTGATATGGGTTGACATCCAACACCTTCACCATGCCGAAACGCTCAGGAGCCGTTCACGTCGCCACTACCACCCGGAAGTACTAAGGGCAAGGTCTACCGCACTCACCTCCTCAGACGCAGCTACCGCGAAGACAGCAAGGTCAAGCACGATACGCTCGGCAACATCTCCCACCTCCCCGACACCACCATCGACCTCATCCGCTGCTCCCTCAAGGGCGAATCCTTCATCAACCCCTCCGAGCGGTTCCACTGCGTGCGCAGCCTCCCCCACGGTCATGTGGCCGCCGTGCTCGGCACCCTCAAGCGGCTTGAGCTGCACACCCTGATCGACCGGACGGGCAGCCGCCTACGCGACCTGGTCGTGGCCATGATCGTGGCCCGGGTCATCAATGTGCGCTCGAAGCTGGCCACGGCCCGTGCTCTGAGCGCCCCAAGCGCGCTCACCACGCTCGGCGAGGTACTCGGGCTCGGCAAGCTCGACCAGCACGAACTCTACGCCGCGATGGACTGGCTTGTCGGGCGCCAGAACGGGATCGAGCGCCGCCTCGCAAGGCGGCACCTCAGCGAACACACCCTCCTCCTGTATGACCTGACCTCGAGTTATCTCGAGGGGACGAAGTGTTCGCTCGCCCAGCGCGGCTACAGCCGTGACGGCAAGAAGGGCAAGCTGCAGATCGTCTTCGGGCTCTTCTGCTCAGCCGACGGGTGCCCGGTCGCCGTCGAGGTGTTCGAAGGCTCGACGAGCGATCCGGCCACGCTCGCCACTCAGGTCGACAAGATCCGAAACCGCTTCGGTCTCACGCATGTGGTGCTGGTCGCGGATCGAGGGATGCTGACCGCCGCTCGTATCCGCGAGGAGCTCCAGGGCCTCGACGGGCTCTCGTGGATCACCACACTCCGTGCGCCGACGATCCGCAAGCTCATCCGGGCCGGCTCGGTGCAGCCCTCGCTGTTCGACGAACGCAATCTCGCCGAGATCACCAGCGACGACTTCCCCGGCGAGCGGCTGATCGTATGCAGAAATCCCCTCCTCGCCGACGAGCGGAGTCGCAAGCGTCAGGAGCTGCTCGCAGCGACCGAGCGGGAGCTCCAGGTCATCGCCGCCGCCACACGCCGCAAGCGCCAGCCACTGCGCGGAAAGGACGCCATCGGACTTCGTGTCGGCAAGGTGATCCACCGGTTCAAGGTCGCCAAGCACTTCATCACCGGAATCACCGGCGACACCTTCACCTTCGAGCGGGATCTCGAGAGGATCGCTGCCGAGGAGAAGCTCGACGGGATCTGCATCGTGCGCTCCAGCGTCGACCCCAGCCAGCTGGATGCCGACCAAACCGTCCGCTCCTACAAGGATCTGTCCAGGATCGAGTACGCCTTCCGCAGCCTCAAGACCATCGGTCTCAAGGTCCGCCCGATTCATCACTGGCGCGAGGATCGCGTCCGGGCTCATGTCCTGCTCTGCATGCTCGCCTACTACATCGAGTGGCACATGCGCAAGGATCTCGCCCCGCTCCTCTTCGACGACCACGACCCCGAGGCCGCCGAAGCACAACGGCCCTCGCCCGTCGAGCCCGCCCGGCGCTCTGCGGCCGCCCGCCAGAAAGCCGGGCGCAAGCGGACAGACGAGGGCTTGCCCGTCCACAGCTTGCGCGGCCTGATCGACCATCTGGGGACGCTCGTCACCAACACCATGGAGGTGGCCGAGTCCGGGGCCAGCTTCCATCTGCGCACCCAGCCGACAACCCTGCAGAAACGCTGTTTCGAACTCCTCGAGGTGACGCCCAGGATGTAGACAGAAACCAACAACCCCCGTCAAACCCAAACCCCTGTCACAACATCACTTGTACACACATACCCCTGAAACTTCGGGCTAAACATCACGCTGCCCCGCGGCTGAGCTTCTCGCGGGCGCGGGCCGGGGTCAGATACCCGTGCCGCTGGAGGAGCCAGCCGTTGCTGTAGCGCTCGATGAAGGCCTCGATCACTGTGATGACACGGCGTACCCGCCGGGCATGCTGGTTGGCGTGCGCGATGCCGTGGTGTTTGCGGAAGGCATGTCGTTCGACGAATTCGAACGGGACCGGCGGACTCAGCATTCCATTCTGAAGTCAGTGGAGATCGTAAGCCAGACGGCTGCGCACTTGAGCGAAGATACCGGCAAGGCGCAACCGGCAGTCCCCTGGCTTGGCCGGAGGTTGGATCGTGACCCGCGCGACTATCGAACGGCTGATCGTCGGTTCTCCCTGCGGGGAGCCGACGCGACATCGGAGCCAGGACCGGGCCCCCCGCCTTCAGGCCTCGAGGCTGAACGGCGGGTACCGGTCCGTAGTCAGCGTAAGCGCGTACGCCTGAACGCGTGCCACCCAGCGAAGCACTCCGACCAGGAAGCCGAATATCCCCCGTGGGTAGCGGCCCGTGAAGAGGATCGCGAACCAGGCGATCACTACGAGCACCACACTGATCAACCCGAGCAGCATCAGCACGATGTAGTGCGGGATCGCCAGCAACCACTTGACAAGCGGGAGCCAGCGGTTCAGGTCGTGGTCGGCATCGGGGTAATCGATCTCCAGGTGGACGGCCTGCGCTTCGTCGGTCGAGGGATACTCGTCACGGAGCAGAATCATGTAGGCGGAGATACGGGTCAGGAAGCGCGACAACTCGAGGTTCCAGTCGAACCACCAACGGGGATACTTCCGCCTGAACAGGACCATGAGCATGACCGGCACGACGGTGAATCCGTAAGTCGAGAGCCCGAAAGCGGTGACTTCAAACCATGGGTCGGCGGCCTCGATGGTCCAGTCTGCAGCGCTGCTGGTCAGAAACGCCGAGAGCGCGGCGATCGGTATCGAAAGGATCAGACGGAACGCAGTCGTGACGCGGTTCAGACCGTCTTCCGGATAGTCAATCTCCAATCGGACCGGATACGCACGCGTGCGCCTATGCTGCTCAGTCATGGAAGCCGTCTCCCTCCGGGAGCCTGCGTAACTGGTGTGGATAAAGTCCGGGCTGCATCAGTGGGACGCGGGCCAGACAAACGCATGACGTGTTACGGAGGCAATCTGCACCCATGCACCCGGCCTATCCCGACATACCCCAATACACCCTGTGCGAAGTGCGCACGGGCACACCCGGTGTAACAGTTTTTCCGGCGCACTGCTGGCAGTCCATGGTCCGAGTGGGGTCGCGTCGCCGTCGGCCTCTCCCTCAGGAGCTTCACGTGCGCGGCCGAGTGACGCGGCTCCCTCCGTCGAGGCCGCGTTGCTCTTCACGGACGCACATCTTTCCTGCTTGCCGGGGTCCGCGCACGGGAGGACACTCGGGATCGGAAACGAGGTCGGGAGTCGTTCGGCGCGGGAGACGGGTCGCCTTGTGGCCGTCCGTGACGACGCCCTCCCCGAATCGACGAACGATACGTACGCGAGGGACTGGAGGTCGAGCGGGAGGAGACCGGCATTCGGGACCGCGACCCCCGGCCCTGCGTGTGTCCCTGGAGGAGAGGGAGTCCCGGTATGAGGAGATACGCGGGACCGCCTGCGCCGGGCCAGATACCGTCCGGGGACGACGCGCCGATCGACTTGGGCGACGCCCCGCCCCGCGACGCCGGACTTCTGTCGCGAGGCCTCTTTCGTCGGGCCGGATCGCCGCGAGGCGACTGCGGCCTCGAATGAGCACTCGCGCTAGAACCCCCCTTCCGCGTTCACCCCTCCGCTCAGGAGCACCCGAACCGAATCGAGCCCCGCTCCGAATCCGACCCAGTCCCCCGCCCTGAGGCGCTCCTCGGCGGCCTCGAGTGCCCTGAGCGCCTCCTCGGCGACCGACCCGTCCGGATCATCCGGAGTCGAAGGAGGGACCGGCACTCCCGCCACGGGAAGCGCCCCATCGAGTGCGTCCACCACGGGAGACGGGGGGCCTCCGGCGGAACCCAGCGCCGCCACTGCCCCCTCGAGCGTGGGGTCCATGATGACCCTCTGTCCATCGCTCACGACGAACCGCCGGATCTCCGGGATCGCGTTGTCATCCGCTGCGAGGAAGATCGGCTCCATGTAGATGAGCGTGTTCCCCACCGGGACGAGGTGCAGGTGCCCGGTCCACACCTGGCTCCCTCCCTGCCGCCACAGGGAGAACTGCTGCGAGATCTCGGGATCCTGCTCGACCATTGCCTCGATCTGGCTCGGCCCCCGGATCTGCTCCTCGACGGGCGCATCCCAGAGGTGAAGCTCGGGACCCTCGTCGAGACTCCAGGTAGCGGCGAGGAAGGAGGCTAGGTTCTCCCGGCCCTGAGGGACGAAGAGTGTGGAGAGCACGTATGACTCGCGGCTCTGCCCCGGGAGCGTCAGGAGCGCGTACTCGGGCCGGTATGGGACCCCCTGAAAACCTCCCGCCCCGCCCCCGGGCGACTGGGTTGTCACGGCGAACTCCCGGGCCAAGGCCCAGCGGTCCTGCTGTCCGTGGAAGACGGGCGGGTTGTCCTGGTGAAAGCGGGTCAGGACGGCGGTCTGGGCTTCGAAGAGGTAGCGCGAGTACCTGAGGTGCTCCCCGATCGCTTCGGGCAGCTCGTCCAGGTCCCGGAAGAGAGAGGGGAACCCGCGCCGGTACGCGGCGAGGATGGGGTCGTCGGGATCCGCGACGTAGAGGCGCACCTCTCCCGTCACGCCGTCCACCGTCGCCTTGACGGAGTTTCTCAGGTAGTTGACGGAGCGCTGGCCCGGGATCTGATGGCTGAGCGAGAGCGGAAAGAAACTCGACAGGGTGAACGCCTCGAGCACCCAGTAGATCCTCCCCTCCGCGATCAGCGGATACGGGGCCTCGGGGAGGTAGAGGAAGGGTGCGATCGCCTGGACCCGCTCTCCCACCTGGCGCCGGAAGACGAGGCGGCTGTCCGGATCCACCTCGGAGGAGAAGAGGAGGTTCGCGTCCTGGAAGCGCCACGCGAGCGCCGTCGTCCGGAGGAGCGATCCCATCTCGATGCCGAACGGATAATCGACGCCGGCCACCCCGGGCTCGCCGTCCGGCGCGAGGAAGGTGTCCTCCGTCGGGTCGATGACGGCCCAGAGCTGGGGACTGCTCCCCACGAACACGGAGGGCCGGGTGAGCTCGAGGTCGTCGGGAACCCCGGGGCCCCTCCTGTACTCGGGCGGGATCGCCGTCAGGAACATGGGGAGGCGGCCCTCCGCACTCCGCCGGTGGAGTTGCCCGGCGACGGCGCCCATCCCGGAGATATAGCGTTCGCGAAGGTGCAGGTTCTGCCAGTTCGGGTCGGGGATCCCCGTAGGGTCGACCTCCCTGACCGAGACAGCCACCGGCTCGAAGCTCCCGGCATTGGCGTAGCGGTCGAAGGCGACCTGGTGGAAGTCGTAGTACTGGAAGCGCGCCTCGAGCTGGCGGAAGGTTGCAAGGAGCGTCGTCTCGGTCCAGACGGGGAGCCGCTCGAGCTGTTCGGCGACGCGTCCCCAGTCCTCCGCCGTCGGCGGCTCGTACTCGAGCGAAGCCCGCCTCAGCTCATCGAGACCGAAGCCCGCCCGCGTTCGCTCAACGGCGTCGTCGATATAGCTTGCCTCCCTCTCGATTTCGTTCGGCTGGACCTGGAAGCGCTGGATGAGCGACGGGTAGATCTGGGCGAGGCCGAGGGATCCGAGCACCAAGACCGCTCCCCCTGCGGCGACGGGGAGGAGCCGTTCCCGGTACGCGCCCCAGAAGACGGCGCCAGCCGTCACGATGGCGAGGAAGCCGAGGATCTGGAAGGCCGGGATCCGCGCCGCGTGATCCGCGTAGCCGAAGATCCCCTGGACACCAGAGTTCCCGTCAAGGAGGAGGCCGTAGGGGGCCAGGTAGAAGCGAAGCCCGACGAGGACGACGAGAATGCCGGTGAGCACACCGAGGTGGAGCTTCGGGAGGCGCGCGATCGTGAGACGGTTGTTCGTCCACTGGATCGAGCCGGTCACGGCGTAGCCCGCCGCCGAGATCACGCCCAGGAATATGGTCAGGATCGTGGCGAGGGTACTCGAGCCCTGGAGTACTGGGAGGGCGAACATGTAGAACCCGAGGTCCCGACCCAGAATCGGATCCACCGCGCCCCAGGGCTCCGCGTGTATGAGGAGCATCGCGCCCAGGCCCGATCCTTCTGGTACCGAGGTGGCGAACCAGAAGCCGGAGAAGAGGCAGCCGAAGAGGACGCCGGCGCGGAGGTAGCTCTCGGGGAGTTGCTCCTGGATCACGAGGTCGCCGAATTGCCGCCTGAGCTGCAGCCCCGAGTACGTCTTGGCCACGACCCGGAGGTTGGCCCAGGCGAGGAGCGCCGTCGCGATCCCGACGAGCGCCCGGGCTCCCCATTCCCAGAGGATCTGCCTGAGGAAGACGTCGGTGAGCGACTGTCCCGAGAACCAGAGGAGATCCACGTAGAGGGCGACGCCCCACCGGCCTATCAGGAGCACGAAGAGCAGCGCAAGGAAGGCCGCGAGGACGAGCCGCCCGCCCCTGATAGAGCGCAGTAGTCCGTCAGACATCGATCCCCTCTCCCCTGAGCCACCCCGCGACCTCGGCCCGTATTTCCCCGAGGCGCTCCTCGCTCCGTGCCTCGAAGCGGGCCACGAGGATGGGCTGGGTATTCGATGCGCGCAGCAGCGCCCATCCGTCTCCGAAGAGGATCCGGACCCCGTCGACGTCGACCACCTCCCGGCGGGCCCGAAAATGCCGGGTCGCGCGGTCCACCACCCTGGCCTTGGCCTCTTCCGTCAGCGTGAGGCGGATCTCCGGCGTCGAAACGTAGCGGGGAAAGCCTTCCGTGAGCTCCGAGAGGGCCTGCTTCGAGGCGGCGAGGAGCGCGGTCAGGCGGCAGGCCGCATAGAGTGCGTCGTCCGTGCCGATGTATTCGTCCCGAAAGCAGATATGGCCCGAGAGCTCGCCCCCGATCGAGGCGTTCGTTTCCCGCATTTTCTCCTTGATGAAGGAGTGTCCGGTCTTCCACATGAGCGCCCTTCCGCCTGCCGACTCGTAGGCCTCGGGCAGCGCCTGCGAGCACTTGACGTCGTAGATCAGGAGCTCTCCCGGGCCGCGCCTCGCGAGGAGGTCGAGTCCGAAGAGGAGAAGGAGGTGATCTCCGGGGAGGATCCGGCCTCGCTCGTCCACGACGCCGATCCGATCCGCATCCCCGTCGAAGGCGATCCCGAGCTCCGCTCCCTCCTCCCGGACGGACCGGACGAGATCGGCCAGGTTCTCCTCCACGGCGGGATCGGGGTGGTGGTTCGGGAAGGAGCCGTCCGATTCGCAGTAGAGGGGGGTGACCTCCGCCCCCACTGCGCGAAGGAGCGCCTCGGCCACGAGGGAGCCCGTGCCGTTTCCGGCGTCCACGACGACCCGGACCGAGCGGGCGGGCTGAAATCGGCGGGCGACGTCCCGGACGTACTCCTCGATGACGGGTACCGCCGTGCGCTGCCCCTCCCCGGCGGCCAGATCACCCGACAGGATCCGCTCCCTCAGTGCCGCGATGCTCGGCCCGAAGTAGGGCCGGCCACCCATCGTCATCTTGATGCCGTTCCACTCCGGGGGATTGTGCGAGCCGGTGATCTGGATCGCGCCGTCCGCCTCGAGGTGGCGCTCCGCCCAGTAGGTCACGGGCGTCGGAACCGTTCCGAGGTCGAGAACGTCCACGCCCGCCTCCCCGAGCCCGGTGGCGAGGGCATGCGAGAGTTCGGGGGAGGAGGGGCGGTTGTCGGCCCCGACCGCGACCACCTTCCCCCCCTTCGTCCGGTCGCTTCCCTGCGCCTCCCGGAGAGCCGTCCCGTAGGCGCGACCGACGGCCTGGGCCGTGGCGGGCGAAAGGTCCTCGCCAACGATCCCGCGGATGTCGTACTGCCGGAAGATGTGGGCCGAGGGCTTCATCGTTCTCTAGGGTGCGAGCCCCAGGAATCCGTCCGGAGTGAAGAGACCGAGGCCATCGGCCGCCGTCATCGCACCGTCTAGGAGTCCACCGGGGAAGATGCCCAAGTACACGATCAGCGCCGCCGCTCCGATGAGGGCCACCTGCATCGCCACGGGCACCGGGGACCGCTCGGCGGGTTCGTCGGCTCCGGCGGATTTCATCCACATGTACCAGGCGACGCGCAGGTAGTAATAGTAAGAGATGACGGTCCCGAGGGCCATCATGAGGGCGAGCGTCCAGAGGCGGCTGTCCATGGCGCCCTGGAGTAGGAAGATCTTGGCCATGAAGCCGCCCGTCCCCGGGAACCCCGCGAGCGAGAGGAGGAGGAGGGTAAACAGCACTCCGAGCAGTGGCCGGGACCAGCCTGTTCCCGCGTAGTCCCCGAGTTCGAGGCGCTCGCCGGCGCGGCCTCCGATCGTCATCACGATCCCGAACGCGCCGGCATTCATCAGCGTGTAGACAAGGAGGTAGAAGAGGACGGCGCCCGTCGAGACCTGGTTTGCAGCGGCGAGCCCGACGAGGAGGTAGCCCCCGTGCGCGATCGAGGAGTATGCGAGCATCCGCTTCACGTTCGTCTGTGAGAGCGCGATCAGGTTGCCGACGACGATGGTGAGCGCTGCGAGCCACCAGGCGATCGGGTACCATGCGTCGTAGAGTTGCCAGAACGCCTCGAGGAAGACCCGGACAAACGCCAGTACGGAAGCGGACTTGACGGCCACCGCCATGAAGGCGGTCGAAGGGGTCGGCGCGCCGTCGTAGACGTCCGGCGTCCACATGTGGAAGGGCACTGCGGCGACCTTGAAGGCGAAGCCGATCGCGACGAGCCCCATCCCTGCCAGGAGGAGGCCTGCGAAGCCGGCCCCGGTCTCGATCGTCTCGGCGATCTCCGGGAGGACGACGGTCCCCGTCGCCCCCCAGACGAGCGCGATCCCGTAGAGGAGAAAGGCGGAGGAGAAGGCCCCGAGGATGAAGTACTTGAGGCTCGCCTCCGCCGACCTCGGGTCTCGGCGGTTGTACCCCGTCAGAACGTAGGCGGCGATCGACATCGTCTCGAGTGCGAGGAAGAACACGATCAGGTTCCTCGTCCCGACCATGATCATCATCCCCGCTGTCGCCAGGAGGACGAGGGTGAAGAACTCACTCGCCTGCAGGCGCTGCTCTTGGACGTACGGCATGGAGATGAGGAGCGTCAGCGCCGCCCCGAGGAGGAGGACCCAGTTGCCGAAGAGCCGGAAGGGATCGACGGTGATCATCCCGGTCTCCCCGACGACGGTGACGCCGTAAAGCCACCCGTTGAGAAGCCCTGCCACGAGGAGGCCGGAGAGGGCGATCCACCTGAGCACGCCGCTCCGGTCCCCGGGAGCACCCCTGTCTTCCGGGCGCGAGACGCCGACCAGGAGGACGACCATCGCCCACACCGCGAGGACGATCTCGGGGAGGAGCGCCCACACGAAGCCGGCGCCGGACGCAAGGTCGAGCGTCATGGGACCGCCTCGTCTCCGGGGAGGCCCGCCTCGCCCCCGGGGGTGGAAGCGAGGCTCCCTGCCCCGCCCTCGACACGTTCGAGGACGGCCCGTACAGCGGGCTCCATCCGTTGCAGAACGGGTCCCGGGTAGACGCCGAGCAGAATCATCAGGAGGAGAAGCGGCGCGAGGATCCCGGCCTCCCGCCGGCTCAGGTCCGGAATTGCCTGATTCTCGGGATCATCGAGCCGGTTGAAGAGGATGCGCTGGACCATCGGAAGCATGTAGTAGGCGGCAAAGATCACGCCGGTGGTTGCGACCCCGGCGGCGACCGGGTGGCGCTCGAAGGTGCCGAGGAGGGAGAGAAACTCGCCGACGAATCCGCTGGTTCCAGGGAGCCCGATCGATGAGAGCGCGGTGATCACGAAGGCCGTCGCGAGGAGCGGTGCGACGCGCGCGAGCCCGCCGAAGTCGGCGATGCTCCGGGTGTGGCGCCGCTCGTAGAGCATCCCGACGAGGAGGAAGAGCGCCCCGGTGGAGATGCCATGGGAGATCATCACCATCAGCCCTCCTTGGAGGCCGGTCACCGTGAAGGCGAAGATCCCGATGATCACGAACCCCATGTGCGCGACCGAGGTGTACGCCACGAGCTTCTTCGCATCGGGCTGCACAGCGGCTACCCACGCCGCGTAGATGATCCCGGCGACGCCGAGGGTCAGCATGATCCCGGTGATGCCGGGGTGGCCCGCCGCATCCGGGAAGAGAGGGAGTGCGAACCGGATGAACCCGTAGGTGCCCATCTTGAGGAGCACGGCGGCGAGAACCACGGACCCCGGGGTCGGAGCCTCCACGTGAGCATCCGGGAGCCACGTGTGGAAGGGGAAGACGGGCACCTTGATGGCGAAGGCGA
The DNA here is from genome assembly GCA_965218255.1 of Longimicrobiales bacterium. GTDB lineage: Bacteria > Gemmatimonadota > Gemmatimonadetes > Longimicrobiales > Gaopeijiaceae > JAAXGI01. The sequence continues at coordinate 1,179,232 of CBDCKJ010000002.1, forward strand.
TCCCGAAGGCGCCGAAGAGGAGGAGCTGCTCGGTCAGGGTGAGGGGTGTGCTGAGGAGCTCGGGGAGGAAGAAGGTCGGGGCTCCGAGCAGACTCCGCGCACGCGCAGAGAGGTAGAGGATCCCGACCAGCATGAGTAGGGATCCGAAGGCCGTGTAGAGGAAGAACTTGACTGCCGCGTAAATCCGCCTCTCCCCGCCCCAGACGCCCACGATGAAATACATCGGCACGAGCGTCAGCTCGAAGAAGACGTAGAAGAGGAGGAGGTCCATCGAGACGAAGACACCGACGATCCCCGTCTCGAGGAGCAGCATGAGGGAGTAGAAGCTCTTCTCCTTCTCCCGGATGTAGCGAAACGATCCGAGGATCGCGAGCGGTATCGTGAGGGTGGAAAGGAGCACCATGAACATCGCGATCCCGTCGATGCCGAGGGCGTAGTCCATCCCCCACGACGCGATCCACGCCCCCCGAGTTGCGAGCTGGAAGAGCTCGCCCGCCGGATCGAAGCTCCACCAGAGCCCGAGGCTCACGAGGAAGAGAAAGGCGCTCCAGGCGAAGGCGATGTGCTTCGCTCGCTCCCTCGGGGCCCAGAGGATCACCCCGACCCCGGCGAGGGGGAGCCAGATGAGCGCGTGGAGCGCCCAGTCTCCGTACCCGATCGCGTTCAGGAGCGCCGTCATCGTTGCTGGCTCACAGGATGAGAGCGCCGAGGATCGTGAGCGCCCCGAGGGCGAGGATGACGGCGTACGTCGTCACCTGCCCGGTCTGGAAGAGGGAGCCGAACCACCCGAGTCCCCGCGCGAGGGCACCGATCCCGTTCACGGTACCGTCGATGAGGAATTGATCGATCCATCTCCAGGCAAGTCGCGACGCGGCGATGACCGGCCTGACGATCACGCGGTCGTACGCCTCGTCCACGTACCACTTGTCGTGGAGTATCCTCGCGAGCCCCCCGGCCGGCGGGCTCGATTCTTCGGCCGGGCGCACCTCCCGTCCCGAGACGATGCGTGCGGTCAGGATGACGACCAGGGCGGCGACCAGCGTGGCGATCCCGGCCCAGAGCACCTCGCCGCCCCCGAGGGGCGCCGCCTCGCCGTATGGTCCGAAGGCGGCGACCCGGATCGCATCCGCCGACTCGATGACGGGCTCGAGCCAGTCGTGCAGCCACTCGGACATCGGGAGGATGCCGAAACCGCCGAAGACCGAGTCGTGGATCGGCGCCGCGACGTTGATCCACCCTCCGAAGATGGAGAGGAGGGCGAGGACCGCGAGGGGGATCGTCATTGTGACCGGTTCCCGCGGAATATGGCGCACCTCGGCCAGCCCGAAGCGCCGCTTACCGTAGAAGGTGAGGACCATCAGCCGTGTCATGTAGAGCGCGGTGAGAGCGGCCGCCACGATTGCGATCCCCCAGAGGACGGTGTAGAGCAGTGCGAATTGGCCCTCGGCCCGCGCGCCCGTATACCAGATGATCTCGTCCTTCGAGAAGAACCCGGCGAAGGGCCATATCCCCGCGATCGCGAGCGTCGCCGTTCCCATCGTGATCCACGTTATCGGCATGTAACGCCTCAGGTCGCCCATGTTTCGCATGTCCTGGGCGTCCCAGTCGCGGTGGGTGGCGTGGAAGGCGCCGTGCATCGAGTGGATCACGGCGCCCGCGCCGAGGAAGAGGAGCGCCTTGAAGAAGGCGTGCGTCATCAGGTGGAAGATCCCCGCGACGTAGGCCCCGACACCGACGCCCATGAACATGAAGCCGAGCTGCGACACGGTCGAGTAGGCGAGGACCTTCTTGATGTCGTGCTGCTGGAGCGCGATCGTCGCCGAGAAGAGCGCCGTCACGGCGCCCACGGTGGCCACGGCCGCGGATCCCACGGGCGCGAGGGCGAAGAGCACCCCGGCTCTCGCGATCAGGTAGACCCCCGCCGTGACCATCGTCGCGGCGTGGATGAGGGCGGAGACCGGGGTCGGGCCCGCCATCGCGTCCGGGAGCCAGACGTAGAGGGGCACCTGCGCGCTCTTCCCGACGGCGCCGAGGAGGAGGCAGAGGGCCACGGCGGTCACGGTCGTGCCGCCGTAGGCGAAGGCCTCGGGGGCCTGTTCGAAGACCCCGACGTAGTCGACGACCCCGAGGTGCCGGAAGAGGAGGAAGATCGCGAGGAGGAAACCGAAGTCGCCGATCCGGTTGACGATAAACGCCTTCTTTCCCGCGTCCGCCTTCTCGCGGTCCTCGAACCAGAAGCCGATCAGGAGATACGAACAGAGTCCGACGCCCTCCCAGCCGACGAACATGAGGGGGAAGCTCGCGCCCATCACGAGGATGAGCATGAAGAAGACGAAGAGATTCAGGTAAGAGAAGTAGCGGGGGTAGCCCGGATCCTCCTGCATGTAGCCCACGCTGAAGAGGTGGATGAGCGAGCCCACCCCGGTGATGATCATGATCATGATCATCGAGAGCTGGTCGAGCTGCAGCGCCACGTCGATCGTGAGCGACCCCGTCGCCATCCAGCTGCCGTAGCGGTGGATGACGGGTTCGTGGAGCTCGACCCCAGCCATCCGCACGAAGTTGAGCAAACTCAGGAGGAAGGCGAGGGCGACGGTGCCGGGACCCAGCCAGGTCGGCAGGGTGTGGGTAACGGGCCGCTTCTCCGCCTCCCCGGTGCCGTCGTCCCCGTTGCGGACTCGCTCCGCCCCCCGTGCCGCCGAGACGAGGGCGAGCACTCCGTTCGCCGCGAAGCCGAGGAGGGGGAGGAGGAGGATGAGCCCGGGAAGGATCGGCTCGAAGGCCTCGCCCCCGGCTAGCGGCTCCGTCTGCGTGACCGGACCAGCGACGAACCCTGGCGCCATCACCGGTTCACCACCTGAGAAGGCTGAAGTTTTCCACGTTCACCGACTCGTAGTGGCGGAAGATGGAGATGATGATCGCGAGGCCTACGGCAGCCTCGGCGGCGGCCACCGTCATGATGAAGAAGACAAAGAGCTGCCCCTCGATCCCCAGATAGCGGGAAAGTGCGACGAAGGAGAGGTTCACGGCGTTCAGCTGCAGCTCGATCGAGAGGAAGACGATGATGGCGTTTCGCCGGACGAGCACCCCGAGCATCCCGATGGCGAAGAGGAGGGCGCCGAGGATCAGGGGTTCAGCGAGCACGGACTCAGACCCTTCTCTTTGCGAGTGCGACCGCCCCGACGAGTGCGACCAGGAGAAGGATGCCGACGAGCTCGAATGCGATCACGTAGTCGGTAAATAGCGGCCGCGCGATGGCCCCGACGATCCCCTCCTCCGCGAGGAGTTGGTCCATCCCTCCCGGTCCCGGGAAGTACTGGTAGACCGGATTGCCCTCCGCCCCCCGAAGCTGACGGGCGATGAGCCCCGCGACCGCGCCCACGAGCCCGAATGCGAGAAACTGCCCGACGCCCCGCCTCAGGTCGGGCTCGTAGTCGTGGCCGAGATTCAGGAGCATGATCACGAAGAGGAAGAGGACCATGATCGCGCCCGCGTATACCATCACCTGGATGGCCGCGAGGAAGTGAGCCTCGAGGAGGACGAAGATGCCGGCCACGCTTGCGAGCGTCCCGACCATGGACAGGAGGCTCGCGACCGGACTCTTCTGGATTACGACCCCGATCGCGCCGCCGAGCGCGATGGCGGCGAGGACGTAGAAAATGACCTCCGTCACCGGAGACCTCGGGGCGGGCTCGCCTCCGCGATTCGACGCTTCGGGTCCATCACTCGGACGCCTCGTCGGACGGGTCCCAGAGGAGCGTCGTCGGGTGGTCCTGCTCCATCAGACGGTCCAGGTCGTAGACGAATCGATCCCGGCTGTACTCCGCATTTTCGAAGTGTACGCCCACGTGGATCGCCTCCACCGGGCAGACCTCCTGGCACATCCCGCAGAAGATGCAGCGGAACTCGTCGATCTCGTAGACGATGGGATAGCGGTTGCCCATGTCGTCCTCCCCCCCGACGAGCCGAATGCAGTTGGCCGGGCAGACCGTCGGGCAGAGGCCGCAGGCGACGCACTTCGGCCGGCCATCGGCGTGGGTCTCCATCACATGTGTCCCGCGCCACCGGGGCGAGAGGGTGGGACGCTCCTCGGGGTACTCGAGGGTGACCTTCCCAGGCCTCAGCATATGCTTGAAGGTGATCGACATACCCTTGAGCGTAGCCCTGAGATACGAGCTCCTGCCCGCCTCGGGGCGTCTCATCACCTTGACCGTTACTGCCATCGGATCATCCTCCCTCGAGGGTCGTGACGGGGGAAGCCGGGGCGACGCGTCCGCGAGTCTCTCCCGCCGGGATCTCCCGGCCCGGCCGACGGCCGGCCACGCTCTCGAGCGAGCCGCTCCCGCGGGAGCTCCGTGGCGCGGCCGCACCGGTGATGATCCGGTCCCGGTCGATCAGGAACACGAAGACGAACGTAGCCAGGCCGCTCACACCCGTGAGGAGTGCCCCGAAGGCGAACCCCTCGACGGTGAAGGTGTCGAGGAGGAGGACGGCGGTGGCCACGAGCATCACGTAGGCGAGCGCAACGGGGAGGAGAACCTTCCACCCGAGGTGCATGACCTGATCGTATCGGAACCTCGGGAGCGTCCACCGTACCCAGATGAAGAGGAGCACGAAGAAGGACGTCTTGAGAGAGAACGCGAGGAAGGTCAGCGCGGTCTTCCACCACGTCGGCGAGGCCGGGACAGGCTCGCCCGACGCGGAGAAGCCCGAGATCAGCTCCCCCTGGTACCAGATCATGTGGTCGCCGTCCCAGAACGGGATGCTCCACCCGCCCAGGAAGAGTGTCGCCATCAACGCGGAGGCGGTCAGGATGTGCGCGTACTCGGCGATGAAGAACATCGAGAACTTCATCGCCGAGTACTCCGTGTGATATCCGGTGACGAGTTCCGATTCCGCTTCGGGGAGATCGAAGGGCAGGCGGTTCGTCTCGGCAAGGGAGGAGATCACGAAGAGGATGAAGGCGAGCGAGAGAGGGAGGGCGAACCAGATGCCCATCTGTTGCTGCTGCCAGACGACCTCGGTCAGCGTCACGTTCCCGGCGAGGATGATGACCGGAATCAGGGAGAGGCCGAGCGCCACCTCGTAGCTGATCATCTGGGCCGAGGAGCGAACCCCCCCCAGGAGCGCGTATTTGTTGTTCGACGACCACCCCGCGAGGAAGAGTCCGTAGACCCCCAGGGAGGCGAGGGCGAGGATGTACAGGATCCCGATCGGCACGTCGGCGACGATCATGTCGGCGACGCCCCACGGGGTGGGGAGCGGGGCCGCGAAGGGGATGACGGCAAAGGTGGCGAGGGCGGGGATGATCGAGAGCGCGGGGGCGAGGATGAAGTAGAAGCGGTCCGCGCTGGCCGGGAGCGTCTCCTCCTTGAGCACGTTCTTGATCCCGTCGGCAATCGGCTGGAGGAGCCCGAAGGGCCCCACGCGATTCGGGCCGAGGCGGTCCTGAATGAAGGCCGATACCCGGCGCTCTGCGAGCGTCATGTAGGCAACGGCGAGGAGGATGACGGTGAAGACGACGAGGACCTTGACGGGCGCGAAGATCAGTAGCGCCAGCGGGGTGAGCGCCTGCATGGCGTCAACGCTCCGCCGGCGTCGGGCCGGGCGGTGCGCCACCCGGCCCGGCGCCGGCCCGACCCACGGCCCCCGCCGGGGTGATTCCATCCGGCCCGGACTCCTCCGCCCGTCTCTCGGAGAGAGAGCCCAGGAGCGACGAGAGCACCTCGGACGCGGGGCGCGCGGAGCCGGGGGCACCGACCGCGGCCCGGAAGCGCTGGACCCGCCCCTCGTGGTTCGTGAACGAGCCCTCCGTCTCGGCGGAGGTCGCGACCGGGAGAACCGCGTGGGCCGCGGCGGCCGCACGGGCCGGGTACGGGCCGAGGTAGAGGTAGAGGGAGGCATTGCCGCCGAAGTGCTCCTCCGCATCCCGGAGCTCGTCGCCGAGGACGATCAGGATCCCGTCGTGGTCGGTGACTTCCTCAAGCCCCCCTTCTCCGGTGTTCGACCCCACGCGGCGCATCCCCAGCCGCTCGGCGCCCGTCCGGTTCGGCGTCAGGTCCCGCCGCCGGGCGAGCGTCGGAAAGCCGGGAAGCGGGATCTCCTCCTCCTCCTCGGGCGCCCGAAAGAGGATCTCCCCACCACCGAGACCGGAGACGAGTGCGTCGAGCGCCGCCAGCTCCTCATTTGAAGCGTACGGCGAGGCGACCGCGCGAACGACCTCCCCGGATGCCGCTCCCCTCCGGAGCCGCGCTCCGAGCGGAGGGATCACCTCGCTCCAACCGCGAAGCGCCGCCTCCCCGCCGATGGCGCCCACCGCTTCCTCGAGGCGGTCCACGCGGTTCATCCACCTGTAGCGGGCGCGCCCGTAGTCGCACATCCAGTAGCCGTTCACCTCCGGGTTCTCCCGCGGTCTCAGCCGGTGCACGACGTTGTCACGGGTGTGGATCTCGATGTTGCATCCCTGTGAGCAGCTCGAGCAGATCGAGGGAGTATGCTCGAGGTCCCACGCCCGGGCCCTGTGCAGGAAGTCCTTCGAGACGAGGGCGCCCACCGGGCAGATGTCGATGATGTTGCCGCTGTAGGGTGAGCCGTCGAGACCCTCGTCGAAGAAGGTATCGATGACGGAGCGGTTTCCCCGCTCGACCACGGTGAGGAGGGGATCCGAGGCCACCTCGTTCATGAAGCGCACGCACCGGGTGCACATGACGCACCGGTCGCCGTAGAAGAGGACGTCGCCCCCGAAGTCGTCACGCCCGAAAACGCGCTTCGGCTCGCGGCTCCGCCCGTGCGCGCGTCCCTCCGCGAAGACGTAGTCCTGCAGCTTGCACTCCCCCGACTGGTCGCAGATCGGACAGTCGAGCGGGTGGTTCGCCAGGTAGAACTCCAGGACGCCCGCCCGCATTCTGAGCGCCGGCTCGCTCCCGGTGTGCACTACCTGTCCCTCCCGGATCTCGGTCACGCAGGAGGGAACGAGCTTGGGCGCTCCCTCGAGCTCGACGAGGCAGAGCCTGCACTGGGCCGGCGAGGAGAGGCCGGGGTGGTAGCAGTAATGCGGCACCCGGGTCCCGATCGACTCGGCGGCCTGGAGGATCGTCGTCCCCATCGGGGCGGAGATCTCCACCCCGTCGATCGTCAGGCGGACGAGTGTTGGACCGGATGCGTCAGTGCTCATCGTTCAGGAGGCTCCCACCAGCTCGGCCCTCGGGATCAGGGCGAGGTAGTCGTCGCGAAACTTCTCGATCGAGGAGATCACGGGGGCAGCGGCCGAGTCCGAGAGGACGCAGATCGTTGTGCCCGTCATCTGCTCCCCGAGTTCGATCAGCGTGTCCAGGTCTTGCGCCCTCCCGTCCCCCTCCTCGATTCGGCGAAGCATGCGCGAGAGCCACGTCGTGCCTTCCCGGCACGGAGTGCACTGGCCGCACGACTCGTGGGAGAAGAAGTCGACCATCCGCCGAACCTGCTTGACGATGTTCGTCGTCTCGTCCATCACGATCACGGATGCACAACCCAGCATCGAGCCCTTCTCCTGGACGCCCTCGTAGTCCAGTCGGCAACCCTCGCAGTCCACGGCGTCCATGACCGGGACCGAGGCGCCGCCGGGGATCACCGCCTTCAGCCGCCGTCCCCCCCGGATCCCCCCGCAGACGTCCTCGATCAGCTCCTCCATCGGAAAGCCCATCGGAAGCTCGAAATTGCCGGGACGGTTCACATGCCCGCTCACGCAGAAGAGCTTCGTGCCGGGACTCCTCTCTGTTCCCCACTGGCGGTACCACTCCCCGCCGTTGCGGACGATGTGCGGTACGGCGGCGAGCGTCTCCACATTGTTGATCGTCGTGGGCCTTCCGAAGGCCCCGGACGCCGCCGGGAAGGGCGGCTTCACTCGCGGGAGTCCCCTGTCGCCCTCGAGCGAGCTCATGAGGGCCGTCTCCTCCCCGCAGATGTACGCGCCCGCCCCCTGGTGGACGGTGACATCGATCGTGACGCCGGATCCCAGGATGTCGCTGCCCGCGAGCCCTCCCTCGTAGGCCTCCTCGACGGCACGGGCGAGGATCTGGTTCGTCTCGAAGAACTCGCCCCTGCAGTAGATGTAGACGTGCTCCGCCTGGATCGCGTACGCAGCGATCAGGCAGCCCTCGATCAGCTGATGGGGCGTCCAGCGGAGGATTTCCCTGTCCTTGAAGGTTCCCGGTTCCGATTCGTCCGCATTGCAGCACAGGTAATGGGGTCCCGTCTTCTCCCTCGGCATGAACGACCACTTGAGCCCCGTCGGAAAGCCTGCCCCCCCCCGGCCCCGGAGGCCCGAGGCCTTGACGGTCTCGACGACGGATTGCGGTCTGAGCTCGAGCGCCCGGGAGAGGCCTTCATACCCCTCGAGGGCGCGCCACCCCTGGAGGGTGCGCGATCCGGGATCGCCCCACCCCCGACTCAGGAGGCGGACCTCCTTCTCGTGCGTGTACGGGTAGGCCACGCTACGCGACTTCCCTTCTCAGGCGCTCGAGTATCCGGGGCACGTCCTCGACGGTGACGTTCTCGAAGTACCGGGAGTTGATCTGCACCGCGGCCGGAAAGCCGCACGCCGCAAGGCACTCGACCTCGGTGACCGTGAAGAGACCGTCGCGGGAGGTCTCGCCCAACTCTGTCCCGGCCTCCCTGAGGAAGGCGCCGAGAACCTCGTCCCCACCGCAGAGGTTGCACGAGATGTTCGTGCATACCTGGATGAGGAAGCGTCCCACCGGACGCTTGTTGTACATCGTGTAGAAGGAGGCGACGCCCCGGACGTACGCGTGCGAGAGGCCGAGCGCCTCGCCCACGATCGCCATCGTCTCGTCCGAGACGTGGCCACGGAGCTCGTGCGCCATGTTGAGGGCGGGGATGAGCGCGGCCCGCGAGGTCGGGTAGCGGGAGAGGATCTTCCCCAGGCGCTCCCGGTACGGTCCTTCGAAGAGGGCGGCGTCGGGATCCTTGTCCCGGAGGATGTAGGGGCGTGCCGGGGCGGCCCCGGGGTGGCCGCCGTCGAGGGGGACCCGGCCCACATAGTCGTCGCCGCGGACCTCCGCCTCGGTCAGCTCGAACTCCCCGGTATTGCCCGCCCAGCCGGGGTTGCGAAAGGGCGTCTCCCCCGCAGGCACCTCCGCGCCGGGCTCCGTCACCGGTCGATCTCCCCGAGGACGATGTCGAGACTCGCGTTCACGACGATCACATCCGCGAGGAGGCTCCCCTCGACGAGCCTGGGGATCGCCGACAGGTTCACGAAGGAGGGGGGGCGGATCCGCCAGCGCACCGGTTTCGAGCCCCCGTCGCTCACCACGTACATCCCGAGCTCCCCCTTGGAGCCCTCGACGGCGAAGTAGGACTCTCCGGGAGGTGCCTTCACGCCTTCGATCACGAGCTTGAAGTGATGGATCATCGACTCCATGTCGTTCATGCAGTCGGTCTTTCTCGGGAGGATGACCCTGGGGTCGTCCACATTCATCGGGCCTCCCGGGAGGCGCTCGAGCGCCTGATCGAGGATGCGGCAGCTCTGGCGCATCTCCTCCATCCGCACCATATAGCGATCATAGCAGTCGCCGTGCTCGCCGATCGGGACCTCGAAGTCGTAGGTCTCGTAGTCGTAGTAGGGGCGATCCTTCCGGAGATCGTAGGGCACCCCCGAGCCCCGCAGGTTCGGGCCCGAGAGCCCGGCGTTGATCGCATCCTCCCCCGAGATAACGCCCACGCCCTGGGTCCGTCCCAGGTGGATTCCGTTCGTGGCGAGAAGCGCCTCGATCTCGTCGAGCGTGCTCGGGAGCCCCTCGATGAATGCGCGCACGCCCCCGGTCCACCCCGGGGGAAGCTCCGCCATCATCCCGCCCACGCGAGTGGCGGAGGTCGTGATCCGGGCGCCGGTCAGCTCGTCGTGCAGCTGATAGACCTTCTCCCGCTCCTGGAAGGCGTAGAGGAAGGGCGTGAAGGCACCCACGTCGATGGCCCACGTCCCGAGCCAGAGGAGGTGGGAGAAGATTCGGTCGAGCTCCATGCAGACGACGCGCACGACCTTGCACCGCTCGGTGACCTCGACACCCATCATCTTCTCGACGGCCATCACATAGGCGCAGTTGTAGATGAGCGGCGCGAGGTAGTCCATCCGGTCGGTGAGCGGGACGATCTGGTTCCAGTCCCGGTACTCGCCGAGCTTCTCGAAGGAGGAGTGGAGGTAGCCGATGTGGGGGATGCAGCGGACGACCGTTTCCCCATCGAGCTCGAGGACGAGCCTGAGGACTCCGTGGGTGGCGGGGTGCTGGGGCCCGATATTGATCAGCATCCCCTCCGAGCCTAAGTCCGGCTCGGGGAGCTCCCGGGGGAGGAGGAGGCCCTCGCTCGGCCGCATGTCCATCCCGAGCTCCGGGGTGCGCGAGACCTTGAGTTCCACGGTCCGCTCGGTCACGGTCGCGGATCCCCCTCGCCGGGCGCCCCGCCCCGCTCCTCCGTTTCCCGCCAGGGGACGGGCCTCGACTTCTTCACGATCTCGAACTCCGCCGGGATGTAGTAGTCCTCGGGTTCCTGGGAGAGGGCCCGGCGCGTCTGTTCTTCCCTCGAGAACCGGCCGCGGAGGGGGAAGTCCTTCCTCAGCGGGTGGCCTTCCGCGTAGTCGTCGGGCATCAGGATGCGCCTGAGGTCCGGGTGTCCGCGAAAGGTGACCCCGAACATGTCGTAGACCTCGCGCTCGAGCCAGTCCGCCGCACCCCAGAGCGGGACCGCGGAGTCGATGACGAGGTCCGACAGGGGGAGCTCGGCCTTCAGCCGGAGCGCACGCCGGTGGGTGATCGAATAGAGCTGATAGACGATCTGGAGAGGGCGCCCGCCCCCGTAGTCGACCGCCGTGAGGTCGGAGAGGAAGTCGAAGTGATGATCCGGCTCCTGCTTGAGCCAGCGGAGGAGCTCGAGGATCCGCGGAGGGTCGACGTAGATGACGTGCTCGTCGCCTGCGACCACTTCGTGGCGCAGGACCGCGGACGGAAACCGTTCGACCAGCGCCCGGTGGGTGGGATGCCCGGAGGCCTCGAGCACGGCTCCGGCGGACGTCTCGTTCATGGCCGTGCTCAATCGGACGGGTGAAGCGCTTCGCCCGAAACGAGACCGCCGCTGCTTTCCTGACGAGTCGAGTTGCCGAAGGGGCCGGAGAGCGCCAGGACCTCGGCATCGCCCGCCCGCGGGCGCCCGGCTGCCGCCGGGTCCTCGTGGCGGTGCTCCGCATGCTGCGACAGCGACTCTCCTCGGACCTTCTCCTGGATCATCATGAGGCCGTAGATGAGCCCTTCCGGGCGTGGCGGACACCCGGGCACGTAGACGTCCACGGGGATGATCGTGTCGATCCCCTGCACCATGGAGTAGACGTCGAAGACGCCACCCGAGGAAGCGCACGCCCCCATCGAGACGCACCACTTGGGCTGGGGCATCTGATCCCAGATCCGGCGGAGAACGGGGGCCAGCTTGTACGGCACGCGCCCGGCGCAGATGAGGACGTCCGCCTGCCGGGGAGAGAAGGCCATCCGCTCCATCCCGAAGCGGGCCAGGTCCTGGTTGGAGGCCGCAGACGCCATCATCTCGATCGCGCAGCACGCCGTACCGAAGGGCATCGGCCAGAGTGAATTCCGCCGTGCCCAGTTCACCACGAAGTCCACCTTCGTCGTGAGGAAGGTCGGGGTGCCGGCCCCGAAAAGTCCCCCGGGGGCCTGCGGCAGCGAACGGGTCTGTTCGCTCATTTCCAGTCGAGACCCCCCTTTCGCCACTCGTAGATCAGCCCGACGACGAGGACGACGGTGAAGATGAGGACGGCCAGAAAGCCCTCCCACCCGAGTGCCCGCATCTCGGCCGCCCAGGGGATGAGGAAGATGGCCTCGAGGTCGAAGATGATGAAGCTGATCGCGACCATGTAGAAGTGCACCGAGAACCGGCCCCTCGTGTCGGTCAGGGGGATGATCCCCGATTCGTACGGCATCTCCTTCTCCGGTGTCGCTCGCCGGGGGTTCAGGATGTGCGAGGCTACGAGCATCCCGGCGGCATTCAGCACCGAGACGGCCAAGAGGATCAGGATCGGCAGGTAGCTCGAAGCCATGTCGACCCGTCAGAGGCCTTTGTGAAATGATTCACTTACGGTACCGGGAATTTACCCGGCGACGGGAAGGAGTGTCAACCCGGAGAGGTCCCCCGAGGCCGCCCCGGCGGAGGGGCCGTGCGTCCGCCCTCCCTTGCTTGTATAATCCCGCCGCCCAGCGTCGGGTCGCCCGGGAGCGCGCGACGGCGGTCCGACCCTCTTCCCTGCACCTGGCCCCTGCGGCTCAGAACCCGGGATGCGATGACGATCCGAAACGACCGATGGATTCGCCGCATGGCCGAGCGGCACCGGATGATCGAGCCCTTCGAGACGGACCAGGTCCGTGGCGGCACGATCTCCTACGGGGTCTCGTCCTACGGGTACGACATCCGGGTGGCCCCCGAGTTCAAGGTCTTCACGAACGTGCACAGCGTCGTGGTGGACCCGAAGGCGTTCGACGGGCGATCCTTTGTGGACATCGTCGGACAGGACTGTATGATCCCCCCGAATTCCTTCGCGCTCGCGAGGACGGTCGAGTACTTCCGGATTCCCCGCGACACGATGGTCCTCTGCGTGGGCAAGAGCACGTACGCCCGCTGCGGGATCATCGTGAACGTCACCCCCCTCGAGCCGACGTGGGAGGGATTCCTGACGCTCGAGATCTCGAACACGACCCCCCTGCCGGCCAAGATCTACGCGAATGAGGGAATCGCCCAGCTCCTCTTCTTCCAGAGCGACGAGGAGCCGGAGACCGCCTACGCGGACCGGAGCGGGAAGTACCAGAAGCAGACGGGAGTAACGCTACCGAAGATCTAGTGCCCGCCGGGGCCCACGTGGATGCCGAACACCGTCCCCGCCCGAACCGGGCCGGGGGCGATCACCCCAGGGCGGCCATGGTGTCACGGACGGCGTCGGCGCTCGCGGAGAGCGCCGCCCTCTCCGACCCGGAGAGGGCTACCTCGATGATGGAGTCGAGCCCGCCCGCCCCCAGCTTGCACGGGACGCCGAGGAAGATCCCGGCCTGCCCGTATTCTCCGCGGAGGTAGGCTGCACAGGGGAGGATCCTCTTCTTGTCCTTGACGATCGCCTCGACCATCTGGGCCGCTGCAGAGGACGGCGCGTAGTAGGCGCTTCCCGTCTTGAGGTAGCCGACGATCTCCGCGCCCCCTTTCCGGGTCCGTTCGATCAGCGCCTCTATCCTCTCGACCGGCATCAGCTGCGCCAGGGGGATCCCGCTTACCGTCGTGTAATTGACGAGCGGCACCATCGTGTCCCCGTGTCCCCCGAGCACGAGCGCCTGGATATCCTCCACACTCACATCGAGTTCGAGCGCGATGAAGGAGCGGAACCTCGCGGTGTCGAGGACCCCGGCCATGCCGAGGACCCGTTCGCGCGGAAATCCGGACGTCTCCATCGCCACGAAGGCCATGACGTCGAGGGGATTCGAGACCATGACAATGATGGCGTCCGGCGCGACGCGCGCGATCTCGGTGGAGACGGACCGGACGATGGCGGCGTTCGTCTTGAGGAGGTCATCGCGGCTCATCCCGGGCTTCCTGGCGATGCCCGCGGTCACAACGAAGATCTCCGAACCTTCCGCGGCCGCGTAACCGGTCGATCCGGTCACGCGGGAATCGAAGCCCTGGACGGGTGCACTCTCCCATTGGTCAAGGCCTTTTCCCTGGGGGATCCCGTCCACGACGTCGACCAGGACGACCTCCCTGGCGAGCTCCATCTCGGCGAGTCGCTGGGCGCAGGTTGCGCCGACGTTACCGGCGCCGACGACGGTGATCTTCCTCATGCAATTCCCTCGAAATGAAGGTCCCCGATGCGAAGCCGCCGGAAGCTATTCGGGCCCTTCCGAGGTGTCAACGACTCGACTCGACTCGCCGCGTGAAGGCCGCTCAAGGCACCCGATGAACCAACCTCAGGCCTCGTCACATCCCGATGCGAATCCGGGGTGCCGATGTGTCGTCGATGCCTCCGGTCGCCGGTGCCGGCGAGACCGCAAACGGGTGGTCCGAGCGGCGAATGGTCCAGCGCCTTCATGGCCTTCCCTCCTCCGGAGTGCGGCTGTCCCCGCCCCCCGAGGGAATGACTCGCTCAAGGCCGCACGTCGTCGATTCCCGCGCGCGGATGATGGGGCGGGACTTGCCGCCGCCAGACCCGCTGCGGAGGGTCGCGGGAGGACTCGTGCATAGGGGCGTCAACGGGAAGGACCGCGCGTCGGTCGGGAGTCTCCGGCATTCGTCGGGACGGCGCCCTCGCGCCTCCCGTGGCTCGGCTGAGGTCGCGCCTCTCCGGTGCGCGACGGGTCGGGAACGACCGACGCGTGCCCCCCCGTCACCCGCCACGTAGGGCGGCGCGACCCAGCTGAGGAGTCCTCTCTCCCGTCCCTGTCCGAACGGCCGACCGGATGCGGTTAGCGGCGCCCCCCTCCGCCCTGACGTCCCCCACGGCCGTCTGGCCCGCCGTCGCCGCGCAGTCGGCGTATCTGATTGCCGAACTGGTCCCGGAGGGACTGCAGACGGAGGACCTGAGAGGGACTGAGTGCCTCGAGGAGCCGGTCTTCTTCCTGCAGGAGAAGCTCGGCCTCTCGCTCCCGGAGTGCACGCATCTCCTCGATGAGACCCATCGCGTCGTCCTCCGATGCGCTCCCGTCCTCGAGGTGTTCAGCGATTTGCCTCTCGAGCTCACGCCGGCGCGGGAGGAGCTCCGCACGGGAGCGGGCGTAAGCCGACAACACCTCGCCCAGGACCTCCCGCTGCTCGTCGTCCAGCTGGAGTTCCCTCGCGATCCTGTTCCGGAAGCGTTCCTGAATGCGATCCACCAACTCCCGCCGGTCCTGCGACGAATCGGAGTCTCGCGGCTGGGCCGAAGCCTCGAGGGTCGGCAGGCTTGCCCACGAGAGGAATGCAATCGCCACCGCGATGCGCCGCATCATGGATCCATCTCCTGCAGGAGGGTCATCAAGAGATCGTCGGAGAGGGCCTCGGGCACGGGACCTCCGGCGACGACCCACTCGTCCCCGTACCAGATCTCGGGCTCAGACTCGAGGGCGAGGCTCCAAAGTTGCTCTGCGCCGGGATTCGCGAGGAATCCGATCCCTATGGAAAGCGCAACCACGGCCGCAACCGAGAGCGCCCACGCCACGGCGCGCCATCGATGGCGGCCCCACCGCGGGTGCGTCAGCTCCGCCTCCAGTCGGGCTCGCTCGAGGACGCCACTCAGGATGGTAGCCGGGGGTTCGGGCCGGAGCTCGCGCACCCAGGCCACGAACCGAGCCTCGGCGGCGCAGTCCGGGCACTCCTCGAGATGGGCCGCGAGTTCGGCGGCTTTCCTGTCGACCGGGCCGGGGAGGGGGAGGCGGTCCCTCGCCTCCGCACACGAGACAGTGGCCTTGCCCGGCGGGGTCACCGGGGCGCCTTGGCTGCTGTCCGCCCCTTCGTCCTTACCGCTCGTCATTCTCATCGAGCCACTCCCGCAACCTGCTGAGCCCGTAGTGGTAGTTCACCCGTGCAGCCCCTTCGGACGAGTCGATCAGCGCGCCGATCTCCCTGAAGCTCATCTGTTCGAAGAGCCGAAGCGACACACTCAGACGCTGCTTCTCGGGGAGCCGATCAAGTGCTTCCCGCACCCTTCGCGCCACATCCGCACGGAAAACGACTTCATCCGGAGCATCCGTCTCTCTCGAGACCAATTCGTCCGGTTCGAGTGGCTCCTCGCGTCGTCGCTGTCGGCTGCGCAACAGGCTGAGCGCTTCGTTCCTCGCGATCGAAAAGAGCCACGTTCGGAAGGATGAATCTCCGCGAAAGCCGTCGAGCCGGCCGAGCGCCCTGAGGAAGGTATTCTGGGCCGCGTCCGCTGCCCGATCCTCGTCTCGGAGGAAACTGAGCAGGAATCGGTAGACCCCTCCCTGATGCCGACGCACGAGCAACTTGAGGGCCCGTTCGTCACCCCTTCGTGCGCTCGCGAGGAGTTCGGCATCCTCCGGTCCGTCTGAGGCTCGCCCGTTCGTCACCTGAGATTGGACGCCTGGAAGAGAGTGCCCGTTAAACGGAAGCGGGGTCGGGCGTCTGCGTGGTGACTCGGAGGAGACGGCCTCCGCATACTACGCCGCGCTAGCTTCCGTCCGCGCCTCGTCGAGCCGAGATCCGACCCTGGAGCAGCTTCGACGGCTTGAAGACCGGGACCTCTCGCGTCGGGACAAAGACGGGGTCGCCTGTACGCGGATTCCGCGCCTGTCGCGGCCCCCTCTGCCGGACCTTGAAGGTGCCGAAGCCGCGGATCTCGATGTGGTCGCCTCGAGCCAGCGCGTCTTTCACCGCCTCCAGGAATCCGTCGACCACGATCGCGCATTCCCGCTTTGTTAGGAGGGGACGGATCCCCTCGGCCACTTCTTCCACGAGCTCAGCTTTCGTCATGCCTCCCCCCCTTGAAGGGCCAGGGCCACGCGACTCGGTTCTCGATGGAACCCGGAAACACCGCAACGGCTCGGTCAGCCCCTTAAGTCGCTAGGGTAATGGGGTTTGACCGGGGTCGCAACCCTGCGGCCGGGGGCGGCGGTCCGGGACAGCGGCGGGGAGGGCTCCCGGCCCCGTCATCGGGCGCTGGCGCGGGCTTCCATGAGGGAGACAAAGTGTTCGAAGAGGTACCTCGAATCGTGCGGACCGGGCGCGGACTCGGGGTGATACTGGACCGAGAATACATTCCCGCTGACGTGCTCGAACCCCTCGAGTGTCCCGTCGTACAGGTTCACGTGCGTGACGCGGAGCTCCGGGGCCCCGGGGATCGTCCCGTCGTCGCGCATCTCGACCGCGAATCCGTGGTTCTGCGAGGTGATCTCGACCTGATCGCGGTCGAGCGCCCGGACGGGGTGGTTCACGCCGTGGTGACCGAAGGGCAGCTTGAAGGTTCTCGCTCCGAACGCGCGGGCGATCAGTTGATGGCCGAGGCAGATCCCGAAGACCGGCACTCCCTCCCTGGCCAGGGCCAGGATCGCATCGGCGGCCTGCCCGACGGCTGCAGGGTCACCCGGGCCGTTCGAGACGAAGAGCCCGTCGGGTGCCTCCTCCAGGATCTCCTCCCGGTCGGTGCTTGCCGGGATGACCGTCACCCGGCATCCCTTCTCGGCGAGGATCCTGGGGGAGTTCGCCTTCACCCCGAAGTCGTAGGAGAGGACGTGATACCGCTCCCCCCCCCTGGCCGGGATCACGTACCTCGCTCTCGTCGAGACACCGGATGCGAGGTCGAGCCCCTCCATCATCGGTTGGTCCCGCACCCTGGAGAGAAGCGCCCCCTCGTCGGCGGATGCGGGAGCGATCCCGCCTCGCATCGATCCGAGGTCGCGTATGTGGCGGGTAAGCGCCCGGGTGTCCACGCCGGTAATGGCGACGACCCCGTGCGCGGCCAGGTATTCGGGGAGTCCCCCCGTCGCCCTCCACGACGAGTAGGAGCGGGCCGCCTCCCGCACGATGAAGCCGGCCACCTTCGGGGCGGGCGACTCCACGTCTTCCTCGTTCACGCCGTAGTTGCCGATCAGGGGATACGTCATGGCGACGAGCTGGCCGGCGTAGGACGGGTCCGTGAGTATCTCCTGATAGCCGGTCATCCCGGTGTTGAAGACAACCTCGCCGAATGCGATGCCGTCGGCGCCGAGGGTCGTCCCGTCGAAACGTCGACCGTCCTCGAGCAGCAGATAGGCGCCTCGACTCATTCTTCACTCGACCCGGAGGTCGTTCCCGTGCAGGGCCTGGCGGCATGGCGTTGCGAGCGGCTCCCGAATGTAGATCCGGGGGGACGGTCGTCAAGGAAGCGGCGACGGGACCGGCTGCCGCCCTTCCGTGCTTCGCGGCGTGTCGGTACCTTCGCTCGCCATTTGCACCTCCCTGCGGCGGGTCCACGGTCTCGAGCTGCCACCGGGACCGGGCTCCCGATCGCCACCTCGTCTTCATTCCAGATTCCGAATGGCCCGACCAGACCAACCTTCCTGCCCGAGAAAGGGCGATGACGCGCCGCCACTCGAAGTGATGGTGCACGCAGACGAGTCGTGTCTGGGAAACCAGTTCGTCGGTCGTGCCAGCGCCGGCGGTGCGGCTGCTCTCGTCGAGTTCTGGATGGGAGAGGCGTGGAGCCGCCACGACTACTGGACATCGGACGGGGACACGACCAACAATCGCATGGCACTTAGGAGCGCGATCGAACCGCTCAAGGCGCTGGGCCGTCGCTGCCGGGTGCGGTTCGTGTCCGATTCCCAGTATCTGACGAGGGGGATGACTGAGTGGCTTCCGGGTTGGAAGGCGTGCGGCTGGAAGCGGAGGGGCGGGGTCATCGAGAATCTGGAGCTCTGGAAGGAGCTGGATGAAGTGGCCCGACGCCACCGTGTCGAGTGGGTCTGGGTGCGGGGACATGCCGGACACGCCCGAAACGAATACGCGAACTACCTGGCCGTGCGGGCAGCCGAGAAGCAGGACCACTCGGAAGATCTGGTGGCATCCGGGTTCGAGAAGTGGCTGGCCCGAGAGAGAGCGCGAAGCGGGCGATACCTGGATTTCCGGGAGCATTCGGGCCCGCGGTCTAGCCGGAACTTCACGGGATAAAGAGACTTCTCTGCCACGGCAACGTATTGATTTTATTGGACTTTCATCTTCGTCCGGAGGATTTCACCCTGTCACCTTTATGGGAACAGATCGGCTGGGATTGACGTCCAGGAGCTCGAAGGCCCGGGCCTGGAGGCGGGTTGGTCGCGTGACGATCGCCAGTTCGGATTCCGGTTGTCCGGGCAAGCGCACCTTGTTCAGCACGACACTGGACAGATCGTCGAGCAGCGTCTCGAGGCTGTGAACGGGAAAGCCGTCGGGGGTCCGTTTCGTGTCGGTCTTCCGTTTGGCGCTCGGTGACACGCCGGCCTTCTCGACCGGCGTCTTCCTGCCGGCCCGGGCTGCGGACCGGTCATCGTCGTCGAACAGGAGCGGAGCGAGACGCTGGCGCATGTGCCATTGGACGTAGTAAGCGAGCATGCACAGGAACACATGGCCGCGCACATGGTCCTCGCTGTAGACGTAGACGGGACGCACCTTGAGGTGACTTTTCGCGGTCCGGAAGGCCTGCTCGACCGCTGACAGGCTCTTGTAGGCGGCGACGGCGGCGTCCGGCTCGATGTCCTCGAGGCTGGTGCGGATGACGTAGACGCCGTCGAAGCGGGCCTCTGCCGCGATCTTTTCGTGGCGGCGAACCCAGCTCATGCTGGTGTCGTCGATCGTGATCTCGAAGTGCTTCTCGACCTTCCTGCGGTTGGCCTCGCGGCCGACCCGGCGGCCGATGTCCGCCTTGCCGGAGAGGGTTTTGGCGCGGACCGATGCGGCGATCCGCTCGAGCGTCTCCTCAGTGGCCACAAGGAGCTCCTCACGCTTTCTGCGACGCTCCTCGCGCAGACGCGGGTTGAGGCAGACGAGAAGCCGCTCGCCGGGGAAGTCGGGACTGGTGATCTCGGCCACCTTATCGGGAACCGGCGTGTCGGGTGCCAGAGCCGGCCGGGCCGGCTTCTCTTCTCCCGGCTCCCTGGCGGGTGATTTCGCGAGCTTCTTCAGGTCGATCGCCTTGAGGGCCGAGATCCAGTCAAGACCAGCCGGTTCGAGGTCGTTTCGGATGCGGGCGGTGGTGATCATCCCGCGGTCGCCGACGAGTGCGATGCGGCTGATCCCGAAGCGATCCTGGATCCTGGCCACCTGCGGTCCCAAGGTGGTCGGATCGCCGGTGTTGCCTGGGAAGAGTTCGACCGCGATCGGACAGCCGTCGGAGGCGCAGAGCAGGCCGAAGACGATCTGCTTCTTGCCATCGCGGTTGTGACCGAAGGCGGCCAACGGACAGCACTGCCCCTCGAGATAGCTGGACGTGACGTCGTAGAGGATCAGCGTCGCGTCCCTGAGGTGCCGATGGGCGAGGCTCCGCTCGATCCATCGCTGGCGCTTGAGCAGCCAGTCGAGCATGTCGAGCAGCTCATTGCCGCGGACCGAACCCAGCTTGAGCAGGGTGGCGAGGCTGCTGGTGGCGGTTTCGGGCGAGAGGCGCCGCGCGGTGGCGAGCTTCGAGGCCGGCGCGATCACACGGGCAACGATGGCCGCGAGCGCCAGGCTGCGCACGCGGCTGGGGGCACGGTGCAGGATGCGTTCGAGCCCGATCCGGCGTGCCGTGCCGAGTACGGCGGCGACGTTGCCATGGTCGAGGGAGCGTTCGATCCGCAAGAGTTCGGAGAGATCGCTGACGGCGACGCCACCCTTGAGGACGGTGCGAAAGCCCTCGACGACATGCGGCGGGAGCTTGGACAGATTGGCGATGGTCTTCTTACGGATCCTCTTGCCTTCGCGCCAGGCTTGGCGCAGGAGGATGGCGGGCTTTCCGGCCTGGTTGGGTACGGTTTCGATGTTGAAGGCCATGGCCGGCGTCTGTTATGGGAACACTAACAGTAGGATATATCATCGTCACACTCTGTGTCAACAGGGAGTATTGTCCATCACGCTGATCGTATGTTATGGGAACAACGAGCCAGGTTGAACCCGCCCCCAGGACGCATAACCCCTTACATCTCAATGGATTGCACGCTCAGAGGACGGATGAAGTTCCGACTAGCGGATAGGGCGCACCCGCCCCGGTACGTTCGCATGGGGCCCGGAGTGGGAGCGGGCCCGGGCCCGGTACGGTCGAGCGGCCATGGATGCTCCCGATCCGGCCTCCCGGTCGGCACCTCGGGCGGTCACCCAACTGAACCGAGGTTGTGCCCGTTCGGTGGAGAGGTCTCGGTCCACGGTCTCCGCACACACGCACCCGTCACGGGCGAGTTTCGGGATCGTCGGGATCGTCGGACCAGGTGATGGATGCGTCGAACACCTCGCCGAAGGCCCCGGCGGTTTCGTCCACGACGTCCGAGATCTCGACACGCCGGCCGAGCAGTCGCTCGAGTGACGTCACGCCGCCCCCCTCGAGTCCACAGGGAACGATCCGGTCGAAGTAGCTCAGGTCCGTCGTCACGTTGAGGGCAAACCCGTGCGAGGTGATCCAGCCGGAGGAGACGCGGACGCCGATCGCGCCGAGCTTCCCATCGCGGGTCCACACGCCGGTCTTTCCCGGGACGCGCTCGGCGGAGACGCCATGTGCCCGAGCGACTCGGATCAGGACCTCCTCGAGGTCCCTGAGGTAGCGATGAATGTCCTTCCGGTCGGGTTTCAGGTCGAGGATCGGATACCCGACCAGCTGTCCGGGGCCGTGGTAGGTGACGTTCCCACCGCGCCCGGACTCGACGAGATCGATTCCGAGCGTGAGCCTCTCGGCCGCGTCCACGAGCACGTGAGAGAGGTCCGAGCGCGAACCGAGCGTGATGACGTGCGGATGCTCGAGGAGGACGAGCTGATCGGGGATCTCCGAACCCCTGCGCGCCCGAACGAGCTCGGATTGCAGATGGACGGCGGCGGGGTACGGGAGGACCCCGGCCCAGCGCGCGTGCACTTCCCGGGGACGATGGGAACCCTGCGTGACCGACGCCGCCTCCTCGCGCCCGGTTCCGGCTGCCACGACTCCAGTCCTCTCCGCGGCCGAACCCGTCCGGTTCATCGGTGCCCTGCCTAAGCGTCGCTCGGAAATTCCTCCAGGCGCTCTTTCAGGTGCGCGAGGAAGCGGGCGGCGTCCGCCCCGTCCACGATTCGGTGGTCGTAGCCCAGGGCGAAGATCGACCGCTTCCGGATGCCGACCGAATCGGCGCCCGTCCCGGGATCGGCCACGACGACCACCCGTTTCTCGATGGCGCCGGTGCCCAGGATTGCGGACGTTCCCCTAGGAATGATCGGCATCCCGGCGAGCGTCCCGAGAACCCCGGGATTCGTGATCGTGAATGTACCTCCCCGGATCTCATCCGGGTCGAGCCGTCGATCCCGCGCTCTCTCGGCGAGATCCACGATCCTCCGGGCGATCCCGGACAGCGAGAGGTCGTCCGCATCGCGGATCACCGGCACGATGAGGCCCGGGTCCAGGTCGACGGCGATCCCGAGATTCACCTTCCCGCGGTAGATCACGCTGTTGCCCGATGCGACGGCGTTGAGCATCGGGAACGCCCTGAGAGCTCTGGAGACGGCCCAGGCGACGAAGGCCGTGAAGCTCAACCTCAAGCCCTGCTCGAGCCATCGTGGCCCCTCCTCCCGGCGGAGACGGTCCACGCGCGAGAAGTCGATCTCGATGAAGGAGTGGACGTGGGGCGCAACCCGCTTCGCCAGGACCATGTGCTCTGCGGTCAGGCGCCGGACCCTGTCCATCGTCTCGACCCTGTCGCCCTCACGTACCGGGAACGCCGGATGTTCGACCTCTTCGTAGAAGGACTGCCAGGCCTCGGACAGTCCCGTGCCAGGGGCGGGGGCCACCTCGGCCTTCCCGTCGCCCGCCGCCTGATGTTCCCCGGTCGGAGAGGGCGCGGGCACGTTGGACGCCGCCGCCCGGGCCCCGGCGAGGTAGTTCAGCAGGTCCTCCTTGGTGACGCGACCTCTGTGGCCACTCCCGTGCCCCTCCAGAGCCGCGAGGTCGATCCCGTGCTCCCTCGCCATCCGGCGCACGAGCGGCGTCGAACGCCGCCGGAGCCGATCCTCGCCCGTCGCCTTCCCGGCGTCCGCGCCGATCGATTCGGGCTCCCCGCCGCCCGCCGGCTTCTCGGCCGACATCTCACCGGCGTCCTGCTCAACTCCGTCCGATGCTGGAAGATCGTCCGCAGCAGCCGGGTCCGCCGCCGCGGCCGCCCCTCCCAGTGCGGCGGAGACGTCGCTGTCGATATACGCGACGACGGTCCCGACCTCGACGGTTTCCCCCTCGTCGACGAGAACTTCGACGAGTACGCCCGCCTGCGGCGCGGGGATCTCGGCGTCGACCTTGTCGGTTGAGATCTCGAGAATCGGCTCGTCGCGATCCACGAGGTCGCCGATCTTCTTCAGCCACTTGGAGACGGTGCCTTCCGCGATGGACTCGCCCATCTGTGGCATGGGGACTTCAGTGCGCACGGGTGCGATCCACCTGCGTCAGGGCTCGGGAACGGGCTCGGCCTCTGCTCCGGCGCCCGGGGATTCGACCTCGACGGGGGCGGGCGCCGGCGCGTCCGCCTGGGGGAGCACCGGTGCGGGCGCGGCTGCCGGCTGCAGGTCTTCCTGCAGGACCGAGCCCGGGAGCTGCGTACGGGAGGACAGGATCGCGAGAAGGAGCGCGAGGAACATGAAGATCGCCCCGGCCGCCCAGCTTGCGCGTGTCAGAAAGGTGGTGGCCTGCCGTCCGCCAAGGATCCCGTCGGTGGCCGTGACGCTCCCGCCCATTGCGGCAAGCCCCCCTCCCTTCCCCGCCTGAAGGAGGATGACAACGGCAAGGAAAATCCCGTCGAGGAGGAGGATCGCGAGCAAGAGACCGTACATGTGGATTCCACGGTGGACCGCGGTTGACTGGCGAACCTGGAAACGTCGCCCTCGCCACGGGGAGTGTCAACCAGCCGCCCCCGCGATCTCGGCGAAGGATTCGGGGTCCAGCGATGCGCCGCCCACCAGGACGCCGTTCACATTTGGGACGCTCAGGAGCTCGCGGGCGTTTTCCCCCCTGACCGATCCGCCGTAGAGGATCGGGACGGACCCCGATCGGACGGGTCCGAACGCGTTCGACAGCTCCGCCCGGATGAAGGCATGGGCTGCGCCCGCATCCTCGGGCGTCGCCGTCTTGCCTGTCCCGATCGCCCAGACCGGCTCGTACGCGATCATGAGGGGGGCGGTGCTCACGTCCCTCCGCGGGGCCGAAGAGCGCCGCAGGGCCGTGAGCACCGACTCCAGCTGCCGGCCCACGACCTCCTCCAGCCGGCCGGCGGCGCGCTCCTCGAGCGTCTCCCCGACACAGAGGACCGGGGTCATCCCCGCGCGGTGCACGGCGGCCACCTTCCTTGCGGCCTCCAGATCCGTCTCCCCGAAGAAGTGCCTGCGCTCGGAGTGCCCGACGAGGGCGAAGGCCGCCCCGGCGCCCCGGGCCATCTCTGCGGAGGTCTCGCCCGTGAAGGCGCCCGCCGCCTCCCAGTGGACATTCTGCACCCCGAGCCCGATCGCGGCGCTCGCTCCCAGCCGCTCGCGGGCCGTCGTGAGGGAGAGCGCGGGAAGAAAGAGGAGGAGCTGCACCCCGCTCCCCCCCGCCTGCGTGGGAAGCCCGTCGAGGAAGGCCTGTGTCCCGGCCGGGCCATGGTGCATCTTCCAGTTTCCCGCGATGACAGTCTTCATCCGTTCATTCCCCGGTTGACCTATCGAGCACCGCGACGCCTGGGAGCTCTTGTCCCGCAAGGAGCTCGAGCGACGCCCCGCCCCCCGTCGAGACGTGCGTCATCCGGCCGCCGACCCCCATCGCCTCGGCCGCGGCCGCCGAGTCTCCCCCCCCGAGCACCACGACGGCGCCGCGATCTGCCGCCTCGGCGAGTACCTGGGCAACCCTGGCAGTGCCCGCCGAGAACGGCGCCAGCTCGAAGATCCCCATCGGCCCGTTCCAGACGATCGTCCGGGCGCCGCCAAGCTCGCGGCTGAAGAGCTCCATCGTCCGGGGGCCGATGTCCGCGATCCGTACTTCTGTCCCGATCTCGGTCCGGTCCGCCCGAACCGGCTTGGCCCCGGGGTCCAGCTCCGGGGCCACGGTACAGTCGACGGGGAGGAGCAGCTTGTCGCCTGCCTCGTCGAGGATCTCCGAGGCTGTCTGGACGAGCTCCTCTTCGACGAGCGACCTCCCCACCTCGAGCCCGAGTGCCCGCAGGAAGGTGTTGGCCATCGCTCCGCCTACGAGGAGGCGGTCGACCCTCGGCAGGATGGCCCGGATGAGCTCGAGCTTCCCGGAGATCTTGGCCCCTCCCATGAGAGCGACGAAGGGCCGGCGAGGCTCCCTGAGAACCTCGTGGAGGAAATGGAGCTCTCGTGCCATGAGGAGCCCGGCGACCACCGGCCCGCCCCGCCGCCGGACTTCCCGCGCCGCTCCCACGTTCGATGCGTGAGCCCGGTGGGCGACGCCGAAGGCGTCGGCGACGAAGGCGTCCGCAAGCGACCCGAAGGCGCGCGCGAGCACGGGGTCGTTGGATGTCTCGCCCGGGTGGTAGCGGGTGTTCTCGAGGATCGCCACCTCACCTGCGCGGAGGTTCTGGACGGCGCGCCGGGCCTCCCTGCCCCCCGGATCCCCGGCTATGAGCCGCACGGGACTTCCCAGATGCTCGGCGAGGATCCCGGCGATCGGGGCGAGGGAAAGGTCGGGCACGAGCGTTCCCCCGGGCCGGCCCAGGTGAGACGCGAGGACGACCCGGACGCCGCGTTCCCGAAGGAGGGTGATCGTGGGGAGGATCGCGACGATCCGCGTCTGGTCAGACACCTGCCCGGGCGCAGCGGAGGGCGCATTCAGGTCGGCACGAACGAAGACGCGCCGCCCCTTGAGCGACCCGTCCTCGAGGTCGCGCAGGGTCTGGACTCGTGACACTTCGGATCAGGCGGGTCTCGCGGCGGTTCTGGGCGAGAGCGTTGCACCGACATACTGTATCAGGTCCCGGACCCGGCACGAGTAGCCCCACTCGTTGTCGTACCAAGCCGTTACCTTCACGAGTCGACCGTCGATGACGGCCGTCAAGCTGCGGTCGACGGTGGACGAGGCGGAGTTGCCCACGAAGTCGACGGAGACGAGCGGATCGCTCTCCACCGCCAGGATCCCCTTCATCGCACCATTGGCCGCCGCCTCGAGAGCCCCATTCACCTCGTCGACACTCGTGTCCCTCTCGACCTGAGCGGTTAGGTCCACCAGGGAGATGTTCGCGGTCGGCACCCGGATCGCCATCCCGTCCAGCTTCCCCGCTACCTCCGGGATCACGAGAGCGGTGGCGCGAGCGGCACCCGTGGTCGTCGGGATCATCGAGACGGCGGCCGAGCGCGCCCTCCTCAGATCCTTGTGCGGTGAGTCGACCGCCGGCTGATCGTTCGTATAGGCGTGCACGGTCGTCATCCACCCCCGGACGAGTCCGAACCGCTCGAGGATCACCTTGACTACGGGTGCCAGGCAGTTCGTCGTGCACGATGCATTCGAGATCACTGAGTGCGTCCCGGGATCGTACGCTCCCTCGTTCACGCCGAGAACGACGGTGACGTCCTCCTCCTTCCCGGGCGCCGAGATGATCACCTTCCGCGCGCCCGCAGCCAGGTGCCCAGCCGCCTGCTCCCGCCTGGTGAAGCGGCCCGTGGCCTCCACGGCGATATCGACCTCCATGGCGTTCCACGGGAGCCGGGTTGGGTCGGTCTCGCTCAGGACCCGGATCTCGTCCCCGTCCACCCGGATCCCATCAGCGGTGACCCGGATCTCGCCGGGGTACCTGCCGTGCACCGAGTCGTACTTGAGAAGGTGCGCCAACGTCGTCTTGTCGGTGAGGTCATTGACCGCCACGACGTCGAGCGGCCCCGTTCCCGCCTCCCTGGCGGCCCTGAACACGAGACGCCCGATGCGACCGAAGCCGTTGATGGCTACGCGGATCGACATCTTTCCCCCTTGCTCCGTGCCACTGTCATCATGGGTCATTACGGATCATCGACCTCGCGTTACCCCGGAAGTGCTGCCTCCCGGCACGCCTCCTCGCCCAACGGGACGCCCCGTGGAGGCTTCGCACGTGAGACCGCGCATCGCTCGGGAGCGCGAGAACGACAACTGCTAACGTCGCTCTCCCGGTCCGGGCCCGTCAACCCGCGCTGGCCCGCCAGCGAAGCTCGGCCATGGCACGGAGCATCGTGTCGAGCGGCGCCGGGCGGCGCCACCAGCACTCGAACGCCGCTGCGCCCTGCCGGACCAGCATCTCCGCGCCATCCGCGGCCGGGATCCCACGCGTCCTGGCCTCCCGGACGAAGGCCGTTTCGCCCGGCCGGTAGACCAGGTCCAGGACCGCGCCGGGGCGGGGCAAGGTGGACAGATCGAGGGGGAGCGCGTCGTCCGGGCGAAGACCGAGGGTGGTCGCGTTGACGACCACGTCGAAGCGTGTATCGGCAAGCTCGGAAGCACCCGTCATCGCGCGGGCCCGCCCCTCCCCGAGTTCCGCGGCCAGCCGCCGGGCGCGGAGCTCCGTCCGGTTCGCGATCGAGATCGAGCTGGCGCCATCGAGGATGAGGCCGGCCAGCGCCGCCCGGGCAGCGCCGCCCGCACCCAGGAGGAGGGCGTCGAGGCCCTCGGCGGAGTGCCCGAGGAGGGAGGCGACGGCCCCCCGGAAGCCGGAGACGTCCGTGTTTTCGCCGCAGAGGCGCCCGTCCTCGAGCCAGAAGGTGTTACAGGCACCCGTCCGGGCCACGAGCTCGCTCGGCCGCTCGACCAGGGCGGCGGCGGCCTCCTTGTGCGGGAGCGTCACATTGCCCCCCCCCCCGGCCGCCGCGAGCCCGCGAACGAGACCGCTGACCTCCTCCGGACCGCACCGGAGGGCGACGTACACCCCGTCCACGCCCGCCGCCTCGAAGGCGGGGTTCTGGATGTGGGGAGAGAGCGAGTGGGCGACCGGGTCGCCGAGTACGGCGAAGAGCCGCGTCGAGGCCCCGATCACGGCGGCCCCTTGCCTCCGACCCGGACCAGGGACTGCACGACGAGGTCGCTGAGCTGCTCGAAGGTCTCGCGGTAGAGGGCGTCGTCCCCCCCGATCGGATCGACAACCCCCAGGTCGGCGCCCTTGCCTCCGCCCGCCCCGGTGGCGGCGAAGCGGGTGATGAGCACCGCCTTCCCGGTCCCGCCAAGCTCTTCGACTGCGCGAACGTGCCCTTCGGACATCGTCAGGATCAGATCAGCCCAGCGCACCACGACCTCGGTCAGCTGGGCGCTCTCGTGGGAGGCGAGGTCGACGCCGTAGGCCCCGGCCGCACGCACGGCGCCGCCGCTCGCGGGGCTCCCGGGGAATGCGGCCACGCCGGCAGACCTCACCTCGATGCCGCTCCACCCCCAACTCTCCAGGAGTTGCCGGGCCCGTCCGCTCGCCATCGGGCTCCGGCAGGTGTTTCCGGTGCAGAGAAAGAGCAGGCGGCAGCGCTCGACGCCCGCCGGCCCCGCCGGCCTCCCCGTCCGGCCCGCGGCCCCGTCCCCGTCCCCGCTCTCAGTACGTGAGTCCACTCTCTACCTCCAGGAGGCGGGCAAGGGGAAGCGCACCCTGCCGAAGTACCCGCGGCCGCGCTCCGGTGCAGTCCACGATCGTGCTCGGCTCGGCTTCGAGCCGCGGACCGCCGTCCACGATCCAGAGCCTGCCTGCCCCCGGCCCGCCGGTGAGCGTCCTCCCGACCGCTTCGGCGGTCCGGGCGGGCGGGCGTCCCGCGCGGTTCGCGCTCGTCGACAGGAGGGGCCGCTTCCAGAGCCGCATGAGTGCCGAAACGAACGGGTCGCTGCTCACGCGGACCGCGACGCCCCCGGCGGAGCTCCGGACGCCTTCGGGGAATCGGCCGACCGGATCGCCGAGGACGAGCGTAAGGCCTCCGGGCCAGACCGCCTCCGCGAGCGCGCGCGCCGAAGGCGTCCATTCCAAGACGCTCCCGGCCCCGGAGACCTCCTCCGGGAGGAGAACCAGGAAGGGCTTCTTCTCCCCCCTTCCCTTCAGCCGCCGGACGGCGCGGACCCCGTCGATCGTCACCCCGGCCCCGAGCCCGTAGACCGTCTCGGTAGGATAGGCGAGGAGCCCTCCATCCTCCAGGTGCCTGACGATCCGGCCCAGCTGGGCAGCGTCCCCGGGATCGGCTCGAAGGAGCGGAGGGGGGGTCATCCGTAGTCCCGGGGCGTTTCGGCGCGAGCGAGCTTCCGGAAGAGCGCTTCGGCGACGATCAGGTCTTCGGGGCGGGTCACCTTGAGATTCCAGGGTGCCCCCTCGACGACGTGCACCGGTCCCTCGTAGCGGGCGAAGATCTCTGCGTCATCGGTCCCGGGGAAGCGCTCGTCGAGAGCGCGGGCATACGCCGCGGCCAGCTGCCTTCTGGGGAAGACCTGCGGCGTCTGCGCCGCCCAGAGCCGGGCCCGATCGGGTGTCGAGCGGATCTCCCGGCGGGTGTCGACCTCCTTGACCGTGTCGGTCAGGGGCCACCCGGCGACCGCGGCGCGGCCCTCGCGCGCGGCCCTCGCGCACCGCTCCACGATCGAGGGCGTTACGAGCGGACGCGCCCCGTCGTGCACCATGACCCAGGAGACCCCGGGGGCGAGGCCGGCGATCGCCGCGCCGACCGAGTGCACCCGGGTCTCCCCCCCGGGCGCGAGCCGGATGCGCGGGTCCAGCTCCCTCAGCCAGGCGGGCGGGGCGAGGTGATCCTCCGGGTGGAGCGCCACGACGACGGAGCGCACCCACGGGTGGGCGAGGAATGGAGCGAGGGCGTGCCGGAGGAGCGGTTTCCCGGCGAGGGTCAGGAAGGGCTTCCTCCGTCCTCCCATTCGGACGCCGAGCCCGGCCGCCGGGACCGCCACACCGAGGGCCGGCCGGCTAGACTCGTACGCCACCCGGGTGGGCCACGCCCGTCTCGCGATCCGTCCAGCTCTCCTCGCTGTCGGTCGCGAGCTCGTCGAATCGGGTGTACTGCTTGTTGAAGTGCAGATCGATCGTGCCGGTGGGCCCGTTTCTCTGCTTGCTCACGATCAGCTCGGCCTTCCCCTCGAGCGAATTCCCGTCCTCGTCCATCCCCGAGGAGGTGTAGTATTCGGGACGGTAGAGGAACATGACCAGATCGGCGTCCTGCTCGATCGAGCCCGAGTCCCTCAGATCGGAGAGCTGGGGCCTGTGGTCCACACGTTGTTCGGGACCCCGGGAGAGCTGGGAGAGCGCGACCACGGGGACGCTGAGCTCCCGGGCGAGCGCCTTCAGCCCGCGCGAGATCTGCGTGACCTCCTGCTGACGACTCTCGAAGCGGCCTGTCCCTTCCATGAGCTGCAGGTAGTCGATCACGAGAAGCCCCAGGTTTCCCTCGGCCTTGAGGCGCCGGGCCTTTGCTCGCATCTCGAGGACCGTCCCGCCGGGTGAGTCGTCGATCCAGATCGGGGCCGTGTTCAGGCGAGCCCCGGCCGTCCCGATCCTCTGGTAGTCGGCCGAAGAGAGGCGGCCGCGCCTGAGGTCCGTCCCATCGACCCGGGCCTCCGAGCAGAGGAGCCGGTAGACGACTTGCTCCTTCGACATCTCGAGCGAAAAGACGGCCGCCGGGACCTTGTGCCTGATCGCCGCGCTCTGCGCCACGTTCAGGACCCACGAGGTCTTTCCCATCGCGGGGCGCCCCGCGACGATCACCAGATCGCCGTTCTGAAGCCCCGTCGTCATCAGATCCAGACTCCGGAAGCCGGAAGGCACCCCCGTCAGCCCGCCCTTGCTCGCCTGGAGTTTCTCGATGTTCTCGAAGGCATCCCAGAGGAGGTCCTTGATCCAGACGAAGCCGCCACGGTCGTGCGTCTCAGCGATCTGGAAGATCCGGGCCTCCGCCTCGTCGACGAGGTCGTCGACGGAGCGTTCACCGGGCTCGTAGACATCCTGTATGGTCCGCGTCGAGACATCGATCAGCCTGCGCAAGAGCGCCTTGTCCCGGACGATGCGGGCGTGGTACTGGACGTTGGCCGCCGTCGGGACGGCGTCGATCAGCTCAGCGAGGTACTCCATCCCGCCGGCGCGCTCGAGCTCGCCGGTCGTGCGGAGGTGGTCTCCCACCGTGACCGGGTCGATCGCCGTGCGCTTCTCCTGAAGCTGGCACATCGTCCGGAAGAGGACCCGGTGTCCCTCCCGGAAGAACATGGCATCATCGACGATCTCCTCGATGCGGACCATCGCCTCGGGGTCGAGGAGGATGCCGGCGAGGACCGAGATCTCGGCCTCGAGCGAGAAGGGCGGCTCGCGGTCGTAGCGGGATGGCGGCCGAGGCCCGGAGTCCGACTTCAGAGAAGACACATGTACCTGAGAAATAGGGTCATACCATCAATGGTAATGTGCTTGGCACAGTATCTTTACATATCGCCCAACACGCTCCTGAGGAGCTGCAGATCTTCCCAGGCGGACCGGGTCCATCGGGAATTCCTGAGGAGTGCGGACGGATGATAAGTAACGACGAGGGGCGTCTCGCCACAAGCGGTCACCTGACCGCGCATCTGGCCCACCAGGCGCTTGGTACCTGTGAGAGACTGTCCCGCAAAGCCGCCCAGGGCGAGGATCGCCCTGGGCCTGACGAGGGCGATCTGCTGCTCGAGGAACGGTGCGCACGCCGCAATCTCGCCGGGCTCGGGATTCCGGTTCCCGGGAGGCCTGCACTTGACCACGTTGGAGATGTATACGGACTCCTCCCGCGATAGATCGACCGCCTCGAGGAGGAGATCGAGGAGCTTTCCGGCGCGTCCGACGAAGGGGCGCCCCGTCCGGTCCTCTTCTGCGCCGGGGGCCTCTCCGACGATCATGAGCCGTGCCTTCGGGCTCCCGTCTGCGAAGACCACCCGGGTGCGGGTCCGTGCGAGCCGGCAGCGCGTGCAGGACTGCGCCACCTCCTCGAGTTCCGCGTATACGGTCGGGAGGCGGATCGGCGGGGGAGGCGGATCGGCCCCGCCCTGAGGCCCCGCCTTCGAGCCCCGCGTCTGCGCCGGCGTCGCGGAGCCGGTCGGGCCGGGCCGGGGCGTCCGCCGGGCGAGGTCCCCGGGGGGAGCGCCCGCCTCCCGGGCGAGCTTCAGGGCCTCGCTCGTCGTCAGGCCGTCGAGGACCCACTCCCGAGCCCCGAGCTCCGTTCGCTGCCGCACGTACCGGGCGAGGTCGGCGGGGTCCGGGCGCACCCTCACGCCGGGCCGTTCCAGGTCGCGCTTCGCAGGGCGCGGTCCAGGATCTCCCCCGCGAGCGCCTCCTTCGACTGGAGGGGGAGCGGCTCCGGCTCACCCTCCGGGTAGAAGAGGGTGGCCCGGTTCGTCGGCAGATCGAATCCGGCGCCTGGTTCGCCCGGATCGTTTCCGACGACGATATCGAAGCGCTTCTCCTCCAGCTTCGAAGCCGCTCCCTCGTGGAGGCGCCCCGTCTCGAGCGCGAAGCCGACAACAACGGCCCCGGCCTTCCGGAGGGGGAGCGTATCGCGGGCGATGTCGGGGTTCTCCTCGAGGGCGAGGACCCGGGGTCCGACGCCGGTCCCTCGCTTGATCTTCCCGGGCTCCGGGCTCGAGGGCCTGAAATCCGCGACCGCGGCCGAGAAGAGAACTACGTCGGCCCCGGGGAGCGCCGACGCCACCTCGGTCAGCATCTCGCGGGCCGTCTCGACTCGCCGCGTCTCCACCCCAACGGGTGCGGCGAGAGGCGACGGCCCGGTGACGAGCGTCACAGTCGCGCCCCGGAGCCAGGACTCCCTCGCGAGCGCGAACCCCATCCGTCCCGACGAACGGTTGGCGACGAAACGGACCGGATCGACGGGCTCGCGGGTGGGCCCGGCCGTCACCAGCACGTTTCGCCCGGATAGCGCCCCCCCGCTCCCGAGTGTCCGCCCGAGGTGCTCGGCGATCTCTAAGGGCTCGGACATCCGGCCGGCCCCCACCCCCTCGGCGGCGGCCAGGGCGCCGGTCGAAGGCCCGATCTGGCGGTATCCGAGGACATCGCGGCAGTGAGCGAGATTTCGCTGCGTCTGCGGGTGGGTGTACATGCGCTCGTTCATCGCAGGGGCGAGGAGCACGGGCGCCCGCGTGGCGAGGAGCACGGCGCCGAGGAGGTCATCGGCCCGGCCCATGCGGGCACGGGCGACGAAATCCGCGGTGGCGGGGGCCACGACGACGGCATCGGCCTCGCTTGCAAGCCGCAGGTGGCCGGCCGCCTCGAGGGTCGAGAACCTGGCCCCGTGGACGCGCCTCCCCGTCACCCCCTCGAAGCTGAGCGCTGCGACGAAGCCCGTCGCGGCTTCGGTCATCACCGTGTCCACGAGCGCGCCGAGGCGGGTCAGGTCACTTGCGAGCTGCACGGCCTTGTAGGCGGCGATCCCTCCCGTCACCCCGAGGAGGATCCTTCGCCCCGCCCACGGTGGACGCGGCGTCAAGGATCGCTCGGGCACTCGCTACTCCTCGGTCTTGCGCCGCCCCACGAGCCGAAACTCGATCTGTCCGGAGGTGAGCGCCCCGAGCGATCGAGTCGTGAGCTTCTCTTCCTCTCCGAGGGGCTTGAGATCCCGCGGAAGCGAGTTCAGCTCCCGGGTGTACTTGGCGGCAACCAGGACGCCGAGGTACTTGCTCCCCGTGTTCTCGGCCAGCTGGGCCGGCGTGAAGACTCTCACCTTGGATTCATCCTCCCTGTGGGCGCGGAGCGCCGCGTCCATCCGTACGGTTGAGTGGAACCCCGCGCGACATTCAGGCCTGCCTCACGAATAGTACAAGAGATCGCGCGATTCGTCATTCCGAGCCGCCCGCCGCCCGTGCGCTCTCACGGGTCCATCCCCTCTAGGGCGAGGAGCTCGTCTATTTCGCCGAGGAGCCGCGAGGCCTCGTCCCCTCGGCTCCTTCGCCGCGATACACCGCGGACGACCGACCCGGCGATGCGTCGAATGGCGTCGACCGTGCGGTCGACGTCGTCATTGACGAGCAGGTAATCGAAGCCCCCGGCCTCGCGGAGCTCCGCCCGCGCGGCGCGCAGGCGCTTCGCCAGCTCGATCCGCCCCTCGGTCCCCCGACGCGTCAGGCGTCTCCAGAGTTCTCTTGCCGTGGGCGGCAGGAGGAAGATGAGTACCGCCTCGGGGCAGGAGCCCCGGACCTGGACGGCGCCCTGTACATCGATGTCGAGCACAGGCCACTTCCCCCCCTCGGCCGGCGTCACAAGGGCCGCCTTCGGGGTTCCGTACAGGTTCCCGTGCACTTCGGCCCACTCTGCAAGTGCCCCGGCCGCGACCATCGCCTCGAAGGCTTCCCGGGAGACGAACTCGTAGTCCACGCCGTGACGCTCCCGCCTCCTCGGCGGCCGCGTCGTGGCCGAGACGGAGAAGACGAAGTCGGGGTGCGTCGACACCAGCCGTCTCGCGACCGTCGTCTTCCCGGTCCCGCTCGGAGCCGCGAGGACGATGGGAAAGGAAGGCCCCCCGGGTCCGCTGCTCACTCGACGTTCTCTACCTGCTCTCGCACCTTCTCGATCTGCTCCTTCAGCACGACGACACTCTCTGCGATGAGAGCGTCGTTGCCCTTGGACCCGATCGTGTTCGCCTCCCGGAGAAGTTCCTGCGAAACGAAGGTGAGCCGCTTCCCGACTCCCTCCTCGCTCCCGGTCGCCAGCGCAGCCCGGAACATCCCGATGTGGGAACGAAAGCGGACCAACTCCTCGTGCACGTCCCACCGTTCGGCCAGATGGGCGATCTCCCGGGCGATCCGCTCCTCATCGACCTCCCCCTGACCCTCCATCAGCGACGCGACGGCCTCCCGTAGGCGGTCCCTCTCCCGAGTCATCCGCTCCGGTGCCCGCGCCTCGACGTGGGCGATCTCCGCCTCCATCGCGTCCAGCCGGGCCTCCAGGTCCGCCTTCAGGCAGCCTCCCTCCTCCTCCCTCGCCGCCACGGTACGGAGGGCCGCCACCATCGCCACCTCACTCAGGGTGTCCTCGGGGAGGTCCGGATCCGTAGCCGCGAGGTCCTCCTCCTCGAGAATGCCGCGACAGCGGGCGAGGAGCCCGAGATCGACCTCTCCCTCGAGCCCGAGCTCGTTGCGAAGCGCGCGAAGCCCCGCGGCGACCTCTCTCGCACGCCCGGTGTCGAAGCGAACTCCGGAGCTGCCGGCCGCCCGGGCCGCCCGTTCGACGGTGAGCGTCACCGTCACCTGGCCGCGGGCGAAGTGCGCCCTGAGCGCCCGTTCAATGGCCCGCTGGCAGCGATCGTGCCCCGGGGGCGTGCGAAACTGGAACTTCAGATGCCGTTGATTCACCGTTCGGATCTCGATCCGGAGGCGTACGTCGCCGGCGTCGGCCTCCGCCTCGCCGAACCCGGTCATGCTCCGAATGGGCGTCGGACTCATCGTGCCTTCCCTCCTGGGGTGGGGTCCCGCGGCCGCCTTCCGTCCGGCAGCGGAGGGGAGTGGCCGGAGAGGATCATCAGTTCCAGAGCGTCCAGCGAATCCCGTACGTGGAGCGGAGCCGGGGCTGCACTCGGTCGGGGTAGTCCTGGTTCTCCTTCCGGACGGTCAGGTTGTCCACGAGTATGAAGAGCCGAACGGAAGAGACGCGGATCTGGAGCCGCGCGAACCAGCTCTGCTGGAAGGGGGCCGCATCGGCACCGGCCGTGGCGGACGGGACCTGCATCGGATCTCTTCCGCGTGCGCCGATGTCGGTCCAGAGCTCAAGATTCCCGCTCTCGAGAAACGTCCGGTGGTAGGCGAGCCGGGCGTGGTAGGTCAGCTTCGGGAGATATCTCCAGACCGCGGTCTCGTTCCAGAGCTGAGCGCTGCCCCGTAGGGCGAGGCCCGTCATCAGGGGGGAGAGCGGAAGCGATCCCGAGACCTCGAAGCCCGTGAGCCTTTCGGCCGCCTCCGGCGGGGCGTCCCGGTCCGTGGGGAGGCCGAGGGGGTGGAGCGAGTCAGCTTCCATCACCAGGTAGGCCGCCCCGACCGCGAGCGACCCGCGCCGGTACTCGATGCCCCCCCGCATCGCTCGCCTGTCGGTGACGGCGGGATGCGTCGCCGCCTCCGTGACATCCGGAGGCCGCTCGGCGAGGGGGTCCGTCGGATCTGTCCCCTGCCCCGGCGGTGCCGAAAGAGTGTCGGCCGGGATGCGGGGGGGCACCCAGGAGGGAACTCCGAGGGTGCCGTCCTCGATCTCCGCAAAGAGGGAGAAGCCGACGACGGGCCGCGTCCAGAGGCGGCCGTGGCGATTCTGGGTCGCTCCTCTCTCTTCCCACTCCTGGCGCTCGACCCCCGCGCTCACGCCACCGAGCGCGGGGAGGCTCCCGCCTCCCCGGACGGACTGGACGGAGGTAGCCCACCCAGGTCCTCCCTGGTGCGTGTAGGCCGCATCGGCCCACCAGCGTGTCCGGACCGCGGAGACGTGTGCCCCAATCTGGGTCCGGGCCTCGGTGTTGATGAGAGGCTCGGGCTCGGCGGATGCCGGGCGGCCTTGGTCTCCGTCGCCTTCCGAGAGACTGGAGCGCTGGAGGAGGAGGCCCGCCCGCAGCCAGGGGGCCCAGGTGTAGCGCGCCCTCACGCCCACGTCGGATCGGGCGAGGGAGGGAGGCGTCCACAGGTCTTCCGAACGCTTCGAGCTCATCCGCCGGAGCTCCCACGCGAGTCCGAGGTTCTCCCCCCGGAAGAGGGCGTGGCGGATCGAGACGCCGGTCGAGGCCCCAGGCTCCCGCCCGCCCGGTCCCTGGGTATCGATCCGGTCCAGCGTGACGACGATGTTGCCTCCGAGCGCATTCGGGTGCGCGAAGACGCCGCGAAAGAGGTTCGTGCTCAGGTCTCCCGTCCCGACTTCGAGAAAGGAGTAGGGTCTCGTGTCCGAGAACTGATGCGGATAGAGGTATACCCGGAGCTGTCCCGGCGCCCTCTCGACCCGGACCCGGTCGAGTCCGCCGAGCCCCGTTCGCGCGAGGTCTACGACCCCTCCATCGAGGGGGGGCAGCTCGGCGCCGTCCACGAAGATCCGGATTCGCCCGGCCCCCGCGGCGAATGCCGTGGCGGCCTGCGGCTGGCCGAAATCTCCGCCCCTGAGCGGGATCACCCCCGGGACCTCCTCGAGGAGCTCGAGGAGCGTGACGGCTCGCGTGCTCTCGAGTCCCTCCCGGTCCCACTCCCAGATCCCCGTCGCCCACCCGGCCGGGACCGGATCGGGCTGGAGGGGGAGGTTGCGGAGGACGAAGGTCTCGACCTGGACGGTATCAGCCCCGGCTTCGAGCGTATCCGGCAGCGGGGCGGCGACGCCCGGGTCCGTATCCGGGGCACCGGACGGAAGGGAATCCGGCGGGGCGGGATCCGGCGCTACGTCCGTGCTGTCGCCGGCCACCTGGAGGGCGAGGGATCGGGGAGGTGCCGTTGCGCCCGAGGCGTCCGTGGCCCCCGCGGTCGACAGGGCGAGGGCGACGAGGAGCGCGGTCTTCAGGCGTAGCGAGCGAGAGCGGGGCCGTCCGGGAGCTGCCCAGCCGTTCGGCCGGGTCGGCTCGGCCGGGCCGAGCGTCACCCAGCGCGCTTCCAGACCCACTCCAGGAGGAGCCGCGTAGGTGTACCGAAACCACCCTTCCGCTGGTAGGGGGCCGGGGAATCGCCGTATGCGGTACCGGCGATGTCCAGGTGGGCCCACCGCGCCTTCCCGATGAACTCGGAGAGGAAGAGTGCGGCGGTGATTGTGCCGGCGGGTCTTCCCCCCACATTCTTCAGATCTGCCGTCGGGCTGTCGAGCTGCTTCCTGTACGGTTCCCAGAGGGGGAGCGGCCAGCATCGCTGCCACGCTCGGTCGCCCGCTTCCCGGAGCTCCGAGACGAGTGCCTCGTCGTTGCCGAGCACGGCGGACGCATGATGGCCGAGTGCGATCACGCAGGCGCCTGTCAACGTCGCGCAGTCGACGACGGCCGCGGGGGCGTAGCGGTCCACCACATACGAGAGGGCGTCTGCGAGGATGAGACGCCCCTCCGCGTCCGTATTGATGACCTCGACGCTCTTGCCGGCCCGCGTCCGGATGATGTCCCCCGGCTTTGTCGCCCGGCCGGAGAGGAGGTTCTCCGATGAGGGCACGACCGCGACGACGTTGACGGGAGGGGCGAGCTTCCCGATGGCACGCATCGCGCCGAGCACGGCCGCGCCCCCGGACATGTCATACTTCATCTCCTCCATGCCGAGCGCCGGCTTGATCGATATCCCCCCGGCGTCGAAGGTGAGGCCCTTGCCGACGAGGGCGAGCACGGGGTCGTCGTCCACGCCGCCGCGGTGCTCGAGGACGATGAGCCTCGGTTCTTCGGCGGATCCGGCCGAGACGGAGAGGAGCGCACCCATTCCCTCCGCTTCGAGCTCCGCGGGCCCGAGGATGTGCGATGCGAAGCCGTACTCCTCGGCGAGGCCCTCGGCGACGTCCCCGAGGTACGACGGGGTCGCGATGTTGCCCGGGAGCCACTGAAGACGCCTCGCGAGCCGCTCACCCTCGGCAAAGGCCCGGCCGATTCGGATGGCCTCCCCGAGCTCCCCCGAATCGCCCGGTGTGGAGAGGGTCAGGTCCTCGACGAGCGGCCTCTGCACCGAGCGGGGTCCGGCCGACGCTCCAGCTCCTGAGGAGCCGCTCCGCTCGTCTGCGTCCGACTTGAGCTCGCGGAAGTCCCACGCCGCAAGCGCACCCCCCTCGGCTGCGGCCTTGGCGCCCTCCCGGGCGTCCACGCCGAGATCCGGCGGGAGGTGCACCGCGACCCGGGTCAGGTAGAGGGACTCGGCGCGGCGGATGACCCGGGCCGCGAACTTCCGGATCCCCTCCGTCGTCACGCCGGACCGGGCGCCCATCCCCACGAAGAGGAGGCGCCCCGGGGCCTGCACGCCCCCGGGGGCGTAGAAGAGGAGGTCCTCCTCCTCCTTCCCGCGGAAGTCACCGGCTCCGACGGCCCTCGAGAACGCGCCTCCGAGGACTTCGTCGGCCCGCGCCGCCTCTCCCTCGAGCCCGCGTTCGTCCTCGAATGCGGGGAATGCCAGGAGCGGCGCGTCGAGCGAGAGGGGGTCGTCGTGCGACAGTCGTACCTTCATGTCAGAGAGCCGTTCGTTTGGAGTAGAGCGCAGGCGTCGAGCCGAAGGAGCGCCGGTTCGCAGGGCTCCGTGCCGCTACATGTGACGGACGATCTCCTCCCCGAACCGGAAGGTACCGACCTTGGTCGCACCCTGCATCTGGCGCTCGAGGTCGTAGGTGACCGTCTTCGCTGCGACCGCACCTTCGAGGCCCCTGTCGATCCGCCTCGC
The DNA here is from genome assembly GCA_965218255.1 of Longimicrobiales bacterium. Lineage (GTDB taxonomy): Bacteria > Gemmatimonadota > Gemmatimonadetes > Longimicrobiales > Gaopeijiaceae > JAAXGI01. The sequence continues at coordinate 1,218,197 of CBDCKJ010000002.1, forward strand.
TGCCTCGTCCCAACCGAGGTGCTCGAGCATCATGACGGCCGAGAGGATCACCGAGCCCGGATTCACCTTGTCCTGGCCCGCGTACTTTGGCGCCGTCCCGTGCGTCGCCTCGAAAAGCGCGACCTCGTCGCCGATGTTGGCCCCGGGTGCCATTCCGAGGCCGCCGACCTGCGCCGCGCATGCGTCGGAGAGGTAGTCGCCGTTCAGGTTCGGTGTCGCCAGGACGTCGTACTCGTCCGGACGCAGGAGAACCTGCTGGAACATGGCATCGGCGATCCGGTCGCCGATCACGATCCGTCCGTCCGCCTCCTCTCCGTCCCAGATCCGGGACTCGGCGACCGTCTCGTCCGGGAACCGCTCCCTCGCCACCTCGTAGCCCCAATCAGAGAAGGCCCCCTCGGTGAACTTCATGATGTTCCCCTTGTGAACGAGCGTCACGCCCGACCGGCCGCGATCGATCGCGTACCGGATCGCGGCCGCCACATGACGTTTCGTCCCGAAGGGCGAGATGGGCTTGATCCCGATCCCGCTCGCCGCCCGGATGTCGGCCTGCATCTCTTCGGCCAGGAAGGCACGGACACGCTCCGCCTCGGGCGTTCCCGACTCCCACTCGATCCCCGCGTAGACATCCTCGGTGTTCTCCCGAAAGATCACCACGTCGAGCCGCTGCGGCTCCTTCATCGGAGAGGGCACGCCCTCGATCCAACGAACGGGCCGGACGCAGGAATAGAGATCGAGGACCTTCCTGAGCGTGACGTTGAGCGACCGGATCCCGCCGCCGACAGGCGTCGTGAGAGGGCCCTTGATCCCGACCCTGAACTCGCGCAGTGCCTGGAAGGTCTCTTCGGGGAGCCACTCCCCCGTTCGATCGTTCGCCTTCTGCCCGGCGAGGATCTCCATCCACTGTATGTCGCGCTCGTCTCCGTAGGCCTTTGCGACCGAGGCGTCGACGACGTACTGGGTGGCCGCCCAGATGTCCGGACCGATCCCGTCACCCTCGATGAACGGGATGATCGGTCGGTCCGGAACCCGAAGCTGGCCGTCCTCGATCGTGATCGGGTCCCCGCTGTCTGGAACACGGGTGTAGTCATATGGACTCATCGATACCACTGTCAGCATGCGTTCGGACTCTATTGAGGCGGGCTCTCACGCAGAGCCGCCCGGCGACAAAGACACGAAGCCTAATGGATTTCGGCGGGGCTAGGCAACCCGTTCAGCGCGCCACACGTGCGGTCGCTCGCCGCCCTCCCCGCGCTAGTTGAGATTTATTCTCAATCTCATTAGGATGGAGTAGAGCACCGAGTGCGTGCGGATGCGCTTCCCTCTAGCCGACCCTCCCATGAAGAGAAGACTCCCCCGAGTCGTATCGCACCTGTCGGCCGTCGCCGCGCGGGGCTTCGCGCTTCGGCGGCTCCCTATCTCCCTCGCCCTCCTCGCAGCTGCCTGCCAGGCGGGGCCGGAGGAGGTGGTCAACGTGTACAGCCACCGTCACTACGATGCGGATCAGCTGCTGTTCGACCGTTTCGAGGAGCTGACGGGGATCGGGGTCAGAGTCGTGACCGCGTCTGCGGACGAGTTGATCACCCGGCTGGAGCGGGAGGGCGAGGCCTCTCCGGCGGATCTCCTCATCACGGTCGACGCGGGGCGTCTCCACCGGGCGAGGGAGATCGGACTCCTTCAGCCGGTGAGCTCCGCCGAGCTGTCGCGGGTGGTCCCGGCCCATCTGCGCGACCCGGACGGATACTGGTTCGGTCTCACGCAGCGGGCCCGGATCCTCGCCTACGCCCGGGACCGGGTTCACCCGGCGGAGCTCGCCACGTACGAGATGCTCTCGGGCTCCGAGTGGGAGGGGCGGGTCCTGGTCCGGAGTTCGGAGAACATCTACAACGTCTCTCTTCTCGCCTCCATCATCGCTGCGAACGGGGCGGAGGCTGCGGAACAGTGGACCGGCGGCGTCGTGAGGAACCTGGCGAGGCCGCCGCAGGGCAACGACTCGGATCAGATCCTGGACGTCGCCGCGGGCGTCGGGGACGTGACGATCGTCAATACGTATTACGTGGCGCGGCTCCTGAATGACGGGGACCTGGCCACCCGGGAGCTGGCGTCGCGGGTCGGGGTCCTCTTCCCGAATCAGGGGGGGCGGGGCACGCACGTGAATGTGAGCGGTGCAGGGGTGACGACGCACGCGCCGAACGCGGACAACGCCGTCCGCCTGGTCGAGTTCCTCCTGAGTGAGGAGGCGCAGAGGGTCTTCGCCGAGACGATCTTCGAGTATCCGGTCCGGCCGGGCGTGCCGTGGTCGGAGACACTTCACGATTGGGGGCAGTTCCGGGCCGACACCCTGAATCTTCGGCGGCTGGGCGAGCTGAACAGCGATGCGGTGATGACCTTCGACCGCGCGGGCTGGCGCTAGCGGCGCTACGAACCCTGCTCCCGGCCGGCTCTGAAGCGCCGTGACCCTGCTCGGGCCGAGGGGCCGGGCCCTCTTCACCCCGTGGACGGTCGCCACCCTGGCGCTCGTCGCGCTCCTCCTCCTCCCGCTCGCGACGATCTTCGCCGGCGTCTTCGGGGAAGCGAGCGACAGTTGGCGCCACCTCGCCTCCACGGTGCTGTTCGACTACGTCTGGCACTCCGTGGTGCTCGTCGTCGGTGTGGGGCTCCTTGCGCTCATCCTCGGGATCTCGACCGGCTGGGTCGTTACGACGTGCGACTTTCCGGGCCGGGCCTTCTTCGAGTGGAGTCTCATCCTTCCGCTCTCGATCCCGACCTACATCATGGCCTATACGTACGCTGCCATCTTCGGCCACACGGGCCCGCTGCAGGCGATCCTCCAGCTGGTGCTGGACCCGGAAACGACGGCCGGCGTCAGGACGGGACTCATGTCGCTTCCCGGGACGGGGGTGATCCTCGCCCTGGCCCTCTACCCCTATGTGTACCTGATCACCCGCACCTCCTTCATGAAGCAGTCCGGGGGCGTTCTCGAGACCGCGAGGATCCTGGGCAAGTCACCGTGGCGAACCTTCTGGGGCGTCGCCTTGCCGATCGCCCGCCCCGCCGTCGTTGCCGGCGTCACTCTCGTCCTGATGGAGGTACTGAACGAGTACGGGGCCGTCCGCTACTTCGGCGTCACCACGTTCACGACGGGGATCTTCCGGGCCTGGTTCTCCCTCGGTGATCCGCCGGCCGCCATCCGCCTCGCGGGATGTCTGCTCCTCCTCGTCTTCTTCCTGATCCTGGTGGAGCGGGCGCAGAGAGGGCGGGCCCGCTTCGACTCGGGGAGTGCGACCTACCGGCCCATCGTCCGCTTCCGGCTGGACGGCTGGAAGCAGTGGGGCGCCTTCGCCGCATGCGGCCTCCCCGTTCTCTTCGGGTTCATCCTTCCCCTCCTGCAGCTTCTCGCATGGGGCCTCCGGGTTGCGCCGGAGGTGCTCGACCCACGCTTCCTCCTCCTCACGATGAACTCGTTTGCGCTCGGAGTCGCCTCGGCGTTCCTCGCCGTCTCCGCGGCCCTCCTGATCGTCTACTCGGTGCGACTCGCGCCCACCGCGGTCCTCCGGCTCGCGGCCCGCGCATCGTCGCTCGGCTACTCGATCCCGGGAGCCGTGATCGCAGTCGGTATCCTGATCCCCTTCATCTGGTTGGACCGCCGGGTGGCGCTCCTCTTTGCCGAGTTCGCGGGTTCACCGGGCGGGTTGATCCTGACGGGCACGACCGCGGCCCTCGTCTTCGCCTACGTCGTTCGCTTCCTTGCCGTCTCGCTGAACTCGCTCGATTCGGGGTTCGAGCGCACCTGCGCGCACCTGGACGAAACGTCCCGTTCCCTCGGCGTGACCCCCCTCCGGACGCTGATCCGTGTGGACGTGCCGCTCCTCCGGGGTACGCTCCTCGCCGCCGGGCTGCTGGTCTTCGTGGACGTCCTGAAGGAACTTCCGCTGACGCTGATCCTCAGGCCGTTCGACTTCGATACCCTCGCCACCCGGGCATTCCAGCTCGCCATGGATGAGCAGGTGGCGCGCTCCGCACTCCCTGCCCTCCTGATCATCGGGATCGGACTGATTCCCGTGATCCTCCTCTCCCGCCTGATGGGAGAGGACGGCGCGGAGGCACCAGCGGCCGGGCTGGCCGGAGCACATGCGCCCGGGGGCACCCCGGCCTGAACCCCGGGGGCCACTGTGCAGTGTGCCCGTTGTGGCGTCCGGCCCGAGAATCCGAACTCCGAACGGAGCCGAGTTGGGCACGGGGAACATGGGCGCGATTGCCCTGCACACGGTGCCCCTGACCCCGTCATCGGCCGAAGCAGCCTCGACGCCCGCTCAACTCATAGAGTCTCCAGCAGTCCCGGCGCGGCTAGGATCAGACCGGGGGGGCGTCCACGCAGGATGGCGTGGACGCCCCCGTCCCGACGGCGTCAGGAGGCGCCGACGGGAACTCGTTCGTGGGGGCCGTACCGCCTGGGCGCTGCGCCTGCGGAACATCGGCCGTGCCCATGCCGGAGTTCAATACAGAAGATCGAGAGATCTCTTTATGACTCACAGGCTATCCACCCGCAGCACCCGCTGACAGCCGATGGTGGCTCCGGAAATTTCTGTCGGTTCGCCGCTCGTTAGCTGACAATAGGAGGTTGTTCACGGCGTTGACATAATCTGAAGCTGCAGTAAATCTTGATCCGCCCGCCGGATCGCCCGCGGGCGGGACCTCCCCTCCCCCAACTGAGGGTGTCATGTTCTTCACTCTCCTGATTACGACTTTCTTCATCGCTTTGGCGGTGTCATTTGGCGTGGTGCGACTCTTCGACCGTCCTATAGCTGCCATACTAAGTCGGATCGTGGCAGAGGAATTGAGCGAGGCATGGCACCGCTACATCACGTTCGCGGCGTACGTTGTCGGCATTTCGGGAGGTGTTCGCATCTCCCAGCTGGAGCGGTACATCTCGGCACCCCAGGAGGATGAGGAGATTCTGGTCCTCACGTCAGAGCGGTGGACGATAGAGGTCTATCGAACCGTCATCGAGACGCTTCAGGGTATTGCCTGGATGTTTCTCCTGGTCTTTGTGGTGGCGCTGGTGGCGTACGTCGTTACACGGGGCTTTGAGCTGAAACACGTTCGAGCATCTCAGCAGGAGGAGCCGTGACGTTCCCGTGGGCAGCCATTTTCTCCACGGGATTGAAGGAGCGGTTGTTGCCGAGGAAGAGGGAGGCCAGACCCGAGACTCTCCCCAGATCCGGGGGGAGTGGGCCGGTCGGGGAGTTGTCACCGAGGTGGAGCACCGCCGGGCGGGAGAGGTTTCCGATCCGCGGCGCTACGGGGCCCCGAGAGCTCGTTGATCCCGATATCCATGACCGTGGGTGCACCGAGGCTGCCCATCCCCGGGGGGACGGGCCCCTTCTGGCGGTTTCCCCTGAGAACCGGTTCCTCCAGGCTCGTTTGCTTGCCGATGACAGCGGGGAGCACGCCGCGAAGGCCATCGATGGCGAGGTCGAGTTCAACGACCCGGCCCTCTGCATCCGTCCGGACCCCGTGCCACTCCCGCAGGGGTGCGCCGGCTTCCCAGTTGTTATCCGAGTAGATCGAGCCGGCGCTCCCACTCGCCTCGCGCAAGCCGACGAGAGTGGCGCGGTCCGGGCTTTTCGCGAACCGTGATGCCCGCGTATCCCTCCACATTCCCGAACGCGGGTGACCGTGGTCGTTGTCCGCTCGACCGCAGTCACGAGACCCGTGGCGTCCGCGACGGCGCCCCGGCGCTCCGGCTCCTCCACGTGATGGCAGCGGAGGCCACCCCCCTCCCCTCCCGGGCGCGAATCTCGGGCGTCAGCTGCGCGGTCGCACCGGGCGCTGGAAACTCCACCGCAGCCGGGCCCACTGTGGTCGTCGCAGGACGGGGCGCATCGGCCGTCAGCTCCGTGGCACCGCTCCCGCACCCCGCGGCGGCGAGTGCCACAAGGAGCCAGCCAGGAGTCGGAGCCGGTGCCGTCACGCGAGGGGGAGGACGGTCCGCGCCGGGGGCCCTGAGAACCAACCCAACGACCCTTCTCGGTTCTGGGGTCCACGAAAGATGTCCTCGGCAGGACTCGAACCTGCGGCCTGCTGCTTAGGAGGCAGCCGCTCTATCCACCTGAGCTACGAGGACGAATACCCATAAGACATTTATGTCGATGTACTTACAATGTAGCAGACTAGGGGCGTTGTCTCTCCGTTCACTCGTCTGGGGTCCATATTGGATCCACTGTGCCACGCATACACTCCTGTCCGGAGCCTCCACGTAGAGATCGTGAAAGATGCCCCGGGCCGGGAGCGCTTTGATTCGCACCGGCTCTTGCGGGAGGTCGAGCGTCCTTCCGCCACCTTCGAGCTCATCCAAGGTACTCCTGTAACTCGCGGTACTCCCCGAACGACTCCTGTAGACTAAGGTAGCGCACGCGGCCATATCTTCAATTCTCGCATCCCTGAAGCAAGCGACCCGACGATCGGCGAGGCCATCTTCGATCGCCTCGTCCACACCGCTTATCGCATCGAGCTGACCCGCCCTTCCATACGCGCCGATCACTCCACACGCGCCAACCAGCGCAACGGCGCGTGCTTGGCTTTCACCCCAGCTCTCGCGAAGGGGCGTCGCTTCACTTCGGGCGATCCCCTCGGCCTCACCGGGCAGGGCATGCCCACGATCACCGCTTGCGCCTGCGCTCACACCACGCTATCGCTTTCCCGCACCCCACAAGGAGGTCCGCCAAACACGCCAAACGTCGCTCCGCTCCGGGTGGCTGATATGGAAGGACCACCTGTCAAGTCAGGGTCACGTTGTCTCGCATGGGCCGAGGGGAGAGGTCGCCCGAGGTTCGCTTCGACGGTGAATCCTGCTGATATACGCCGGTTAGCCCCGCGGCCAGAGCGGCAAGAATTCGGATTCGTCGGGAGCTGGCTCGATCTACATTGCGTGGGTCTCGGGGCCGTTGCCGGTCCCGGCCACATAGCCACCTCGAGCGTTCTCCTGCCGTGCCTCGGACGACCTCCCTGTTCAGCATCTGCGATTCGGTCCTCGTCCATGACTGCTCAGGCGGCGCGCCGCCCTGCTTCGATCTCCACACCGCTGTCCTGCATGAGCGCCCACACGAACCCGGCCAGTTCCCTGGCCACCGCCACCGCCGCGATCTGACCCTTCTTCCGTAACGCCAGCCTTTTGAACACCTTGTGAAGCCGGTGCTGCGCTTTCCAGCTATGCGCCACAACGTCCGCTGGCTGGCCCTCCTGCCGGCGCTTCAGCGCTCCCCCGCGTCGTGGCGGGAAGCGGTAGCTCCACGCCGCCTGCACCAACACGTGACGAACCCGGCTGTTGCCCGCCTTCGTGATGGAGCCCTGGCGTCGGCTTGCTCCGCTCGAATGTTCCGCCGGCACCAGCCCTACATAGGCCATCAGTTGCCCCGGATGCTCGAAGCGCCGGAAGTCCCCGATCTCCGTCACCAGCACCATCGCCGCCTGGATGGAGATGCCCTTCAGGCAACAGAGGCGCCCCACGGCCTCCCGATAGGTCGGCTCCAGCGCCAGCGCCTCGATCTGCCGGTCCAGTTCGTCGCGGCGGTCCAGCTTGTAGTCCAGCAACGCCAGATACTCGCCGAAGACCACCTGGTCCTCGGTCTCCAGAACCGCGTCACGCTGGATCGCTCGCAGCCAGGCGAAGTGCTTGCCCGTCCAGTTGTGGCCCTCACGGTATACCAGACCCCGCCGCGCCAGGAACTTCAGGATGTAGTGGCGCGACTTCAGGGCTTCTCGCTGAAACGCCTCCCGGCAGCGCACCAGATCCCGAACCCGCTCCTCCCGCTCCGTCGGAACCCGGATCGTCACCAGCTCCCCCGCCCGGTACAGCCGCGCCAGTTCCTCGGCATCCTTCCGGTCGTGCTTGCGCCGCTCTCCCGGACGCCGCGGAATCAGCGACGGGGCCACGATCTCGCACGCGTGACCCCAACTGCGAATCGTCCGCTCCAGCACGTAGCCCGCGCCGCTCGCCTCGTAGCAGGCGTGAACCTCGTGCTCCCGCCCCAAGCGATCCAGCAACCGCCTGAGTCCCCGCGGATCGTGCGACAACCGCTTCACCAGCGTGGGCTCCCGCGCGCCCTCCGGCAGCACCGCAATCATCACGCTGTCCTTGTGGACATCCATCCCGACGTACACCTTCGTCTTCTTCTTCATAGGGTCGGTCTCCTGTTCCGGTTGCGACTCGAACGTCGCATGTGGCTCTGGCACCTCCGCTCGTCGGGGCGCTAACCCACGGTAAGCCGGCAGGGGCCGGCCCTTCCATACTTTCTACTGAGGCTACCCCGGCGGTCTCAAGCATCCGGTCACCCTGCCCTGCCGGAGACCGTAGCACCTCGTAGGCCGGGATCGCGCACGCGGCCGCGCCAGAGCGTCGCAAACGCGGCTTCTCCATCCAGACAGAGCGGTCCGACAGGTAGACCCGCCTCGTCTGGCGACCATAGTACGCGGCACCGCCTCCGCTTCACGCGCCGGCCCGGGCATACATACGGTGGAGGGAGGTCAGCGGTAGCGCGTCCGGTGAACCTCCCAGTCGCCAAGCGCGACAGCAGCGGATCCATGTGCGGCAGTCAATTCGATCGTCCGCGACCGGTCCCGGGTGCCTGCCCAGGAACCGGACCACCTGTCGGCGTTTGAAGAGGAAGTCGATGTAGCGGAGACGCGCCGGGGTAATCCACTCCGCCTCGGCGGGTCGACGCTGATCCGTTCCGCCGCACCTCGCAGCTCGGTGTCAGTTGCAGCATCCCCCAGTGTGCGCGGGCGGCCTTGCTTGCAACGCTGTCACTGTACACCCTCATTGCAGCAAGGAGGTGTGACCATGGCGAACATCACGATCCGCAACCTCGACGACGATGCAAAGACTCGCCTGCGTGTGCGGGAGGCGGGCAACGGCCACTCCATGGAATCGGTGATCGACATCGGTGGAATACGGAGGCCGTCCGAACTGACCCGCAAGTCACCCGCTCCCGCTGTAGCGACTTGGGTTTCGGACCCTCACTTGGACGACCTGTTCTTTTCGGCGGTCAGCGAAGCGGAGTTGTGCTACGGCGCGGCCATCCTCCCGGCGGGCCGACGCCGCGACACGCTGTTGTCGGAGATCGAGACGATGCTGCGCGACGCGTTCGAGGACCGGGTGCTCCCTTGCGACAGCGAGGCCACGCCCGCGCGATGGTAACATTGCGGCCGTGCGCCGCTTCGCCGGACGCCCCGTCGCACCGGCGGATTGTCAGATCGCGGCGATCCCGGCGTCTCTCAGCATGGCGGCAGCGACGCGCAACGTTCGCGATTTCGAAGACGTGGGAATCGAGGTGGTGGATCCCTGGGCAGGGGCATAAGTCGTGCGACCGAAGCCTTTTTCCGCGTCAAGATCGATACTCTACTCATGAATGTGGGGTGGAATCTGGCGGATGGATCAAGTGTGCTCTTCGAACACACGCTGCCCGACTACGCGCTCTGTGACCGGCAGGGCCGGCCCATGGCAGCTCTCGAAGCGAAACGCGCCAGCATCAACCCCTTCGAGGCTCGAGCCACGGGTTGTCACTACGCCGAGCAGCTCGACGTTCCGTTCATCTTCCTGTCGAACGGCGAGGCAGTGTGGTCCCTGGACCGCGAGGCCGACTCCCATGCCCGGAAGATCGCGGGCTTCTATTCGCAGGACGACTTGGAACGACGGATTGCGGCGCGCAAGATCCGCCGCGACATCTCCACCGTCGCCATCGACCGGAAGATCGTCGACCGCGACTACCAGATCACGTGCATTGAAGCGTTATTTGCCGAGATCTCGCGTGGACGCCGCAAGCTTCTGGTCGAGATGGCAAGGAGGCCCCACAGGAGGCCCGATCAACTCATACTACCGCACTCACGGGATCGGACGCATCAGCGGCACGCCACCTTCGGACGGTGAGATGATGACGTTATTCTCGCCCTCCGCCGCCGCCTTGAGCGCTTGGAGGCCTTCGTATGCGAGGTAGGCACGGCCCGCTTCACCGACCAGGCTCGCTGCGATGATGTTCTGAGCGTCACGAATGCCCTCGGCTTCCGCTCTGCGCTGGTTCGCCTGCTCGCTCACCACCTGTGTCTGATAGCCTTCCGCCTCGACCTGCTGCTCCCTGGCGAGTTTCTGTTCGACGGCCACCCTGATGGTCTCGGGGGGATCGATGCCTCGGAGAAAAAATTCGGTGATGAAGATACCTCGAGGCTCGACCCGTTCCGTCATCAGCTGCTGGATCCGCCCGCCAACTCCTGCCCGCTCCTGTGAAAGGATGTCAGCCGCCGCGATTTCGGAAACTGCGTCACGCACGGCGGAGCGGAAAGCGTTGAACACGAATCCGGTTACAGCCACAGGGCTGCCGATTTCGAGGTAAATGTCGCGCGCTCGCTGCGGGTCAATCCGGAACCGGAACGAGGCGTCAACCTCGACGCGAAGCTGGTCCGAGGTGAGCACGTCGATGATGTCCGCAGATCCTTGGCCGGGAAGCTGGATCTCCCGCAAGTCGTAGCTTGTCCATGAGCGCATGATCCGATGATGAAACCCCTGCCCGTAGACCTGAGTCGCGACTGCCCCGGTAATCGAGTTTCGCATTACAGCCACCTCGTTCGTGTCCACTGTGATGCATCCACTCAGACCGAGTGCCACCAACAGTGCACCTATCGTCCGCATATATCCCCCTGGGTTGAACTTGCCCGTGTCCATTTCGTCTCACTGTGGACACGTGGCCTTAGGAAACCATACGAAGTGTCCGCCAACAAAGTTCCGTTGAATTGATGGACGAGGCAGAGAGGGTATGGCCGGTTCTTCCGCCACTAGGCACAGACTTGCCCGCGATAGTCCAGCTGCGCGAATGGACGCGCAAGGTCAGCGATCTCATCGCTGGGCAGACCCCGCAAACCCGGGTCGGCAGGATGCACAATACCGAAGCGGCTCTCGTGGCGCAGAAGGCTCTTTGCGGTTCCTCTCTCGAACTCGGAGCTCCCCGACGAGGTCGGAGCGCAGTTCCGGCTGAACAGCTCGGAGCTCGCCCAGGTCCGGGGCCTGATTCCCAAACGCGAGCGCTACGTCCGCCGTCCCGACCGAGCCGTAGTGCTCCGCCTCGAGGTCGATCCGGAGAGCTACTGGCTCTACACTTCTTCGGCGTGCGACGCTGAAGAGCGCGCCCGGGCTGTCGAGCGCCACGGCCTGAGGCGGGCCATCGAGGTTCTCGCGAGCCCAGAGCATCCCACCACCACCCCCAACACGAGGACCTGACATTCCATGCGATCCCCAACAACACCCATCCTTCTAACGGCGCTTCTTCTCGCGGCGCTCCCTTTCGCGGCCGTCGCGTGGCAGGACGACGACGACGCGTTCCTCCGGGTGACGGTCCTGGCGGACGGCGAGGACCGGATCCACCGGCTCCCCAAGGTGGACGCTCTCATAGCCGGCTGGCAGCTAGAGTCTGAACTCTTGCAACTGGATTCATTCCACTGCACAGGCTATCCTCGCTGGTGCGAGCGGACGAGCTTGGAGCCATTGATCAACCATGCCTGACCCCGTTCAGCTTCCGCACCCATTCGCGTCGCAGTCGTTAAAGAGCTGTTCGCCGGCTTCACAACTAACCGGGATGCCTTGCAGGGAGCCCTCTGCCAGGCCGGAGTGCCGGACTGGGTGGCGCATCTACCGAAGGACCCGTGAACGAAACATTTGACCAGCAGCATCCAAGAGAAGAGTTCGCCGTCGACGCGGACCTGCAGCACCGCCTCGACAAACTCGTTAGGGCCTACCGGGTCCGGGGCCACAGGGACGCCCGCATCGATCCGTTGAAGCTCGCCCCCGGCAAGAGCCCCGAATTGGATCCTGCCTACTTCGGCCTCAGTCCGCGGGACATGGACAGGAAGATCTCGCCGAAGACGCTCTCGGGCTGCGGGCTGGACAGCCCTCGCGAAGTCATCGAACGGCTCCGTGAGACCTACACGCGTTCGATCGGCGTGCAGTTCATGCACATCGATGACGTGGAAGTACGCGAATGGCTCCAGCAGCGGATGGAACCCGTCGGGAATCGTGTCAACCTCTCATTAGCACGCAAGTTGCGAATCCTGACCAAGCTGACCGACGCCACCCTCTTTGAGGAATTCGTCCAAAAGAGATTCCTCGGCTCAAAAAGTTTTTCGCTGGAAGGTTGCGAGACCTTGATCCCGCTACTCGACTTGCTGTTCGAACGAGCTTGTGCGCAGGGAGTCAACGATATCGTCATGGCGATGGCGCATCGCGGCCGCCTCAGCGTCCTTACCAATGTCATCGGCAAGAACGCCCAGGAGATCTTCCGTGAGTTCGCCGATGCGGATCACATGCATTACGAAGGACGGGGGGACGTGAAGTACCATCTCGGCTACCAGGCGAGATGGACGAGTTCCCAAGGCGAGAGCCTCCGGATTTCCCTGTGTTTCAATCCGAGCCACCTCGAATTTGTCAATCCCGTCGCCGTCGGCCGCCTGCGAGCCCGTCAGGACCGGAAAGGCGACACTGAGCGAAGGCACGGCCTCTGCATTCTGCTCCACGGCGACGCCGCCTTTGCAGGAGAAGGCGTCGTGCAGGAAACACTCAACATGAGCCAGTTGTCGGGCTACTCTGTCGGCGGCACGGTTCACATAATCGTCAACAACCAGATCGGATTCACGATGACCCAGTGGCAAGCGCGCTCAGCAGTCTACGCCAGCGGCATAGCGAAGATGCTGCAGGTGCCCATCCTGCACGTTAACGGAGAAGACCCTGAAGCAACGGCCCAGGTTGTCCGACTTGCGCTTGACTTCCGAAACGAATATCAGCGCGACGTCGTGATCGATATGTACGGCTATCGGCGCCGGGGCCATAACGAGCTTGACGATCCACGCTTCACGCAGCCGCTGCTGTATCAAGCTATCGAGCAGCGCAAACCGGTTCGAGAAGCCTACCTGCACCACCTCCTGAGCCAGGGTGGTATTGGCGAGGAGCAAGCCGAGCGGATCACTATCGATCGGCGCGAGCACCTCGAGAAGGAATTGGCTTCGGCGAGGAGCGAGGACTACATTTACGTCGGCGATCAGGTGACGGGCGATTGGTCAGGCTATAACCTCGGCTCGGACACACAGGTTCCCGAAGTCGATACCGGCGTGCCCGCGGATCGCCTCAGGGCAATCTTGCAGAAGTTAGGCAGGACGCCGGAGGAAATCGTTCGCAATCCACGTATCGTCCGCTTGCTCCAGCAGCGCACCGAAATAGCCGACGGCAAGCGACCGGTCAACTGGGCGGCCGCTGAGGCGCTTGCGCTCGGAAGCCTGCTGCTCGAAGGGTTTCGCGTGCGTGTGACGGGCCAGGACTGCGAGCGCGGCACGTTCGCCCACAGGCACGCTGTCGTGCGCGATGCCGAAACGGGATTCCCGTACGTTGCGCTCCAGCACCTCTCCCCACGCCAGGGTACCTTCGAGATTCACAACAGCCCGCTGTCGGAAGCCGGCCCGCTCGGCTTCGAGTACGGTTACAGCCTGGAATTCCCGGACGGCCTGATCATTTGGGAGGCTCAGTTCGGGGACTTCGTCAATGCCGCCCAGGTGATCATCGACCAATTCATTTCCAGCGGCGAGGACAAGTGGAGCTTGTGGAGCGGTTTGGTGATGCTGCTACCCCATGGATTCGAGGGCCAGGGCCCGGAGCATTCGAGCGCTAGGCTTGAACGGTTCCTGCAGCTGGCGGCCGAAGACAACATCCAAATCGTCAATCCAACCACACCGGCGCAATACTTCCACGTCTTACGCCGCCAGATGATCCGTCCGTGGCGCAAGCCGCTGATTGTGATGTCACCAAAGAGCCTGTTGCGTCATCGTCAGGTTTTGTCCGGCCTAGACGAGCTGTCGGAAGGGCGCTTTCAAAGGATTCTGCGCGATCCGCAGGTCGAGCCAAGCGGCGTTGGGCGCGTGTTGGCCTGTAGCGGCAAGCTCTACTACGACCTAAAGGCAGCTCGGGACGAGGCCGAACGACAGGACTTGGCTATCATCCGCTTCGAGCAACTTTATCCCCTCAGCCTCGAAGCCATTAACGATGCCTTGGCACCGTTCGGAAACGCGGAAGTCTGGTGGGCGCAGGAGGAGCCGAGGAACATGGGCTCTTGGAGGCACCTCCAGATGCGGTTTCCCGGATCGTTCTCCCGCGTCGTCTGCCGTCCAGAGTCGGCCAGTCCGGCGACAGGATCGCCAGGAAGTCACAAACGCGAGCAGCGCCGGTTGGTCGAAGAGGCGGTCTTGATCGACTAACGGAGGGCCCGCCTCATCGTAGTTGTAGAGGTAACCCCGGATCCTGCGATGCCGGGGTGGATATACACTTCCTAACGCCTTATATTTGAGGGGTTTATACTAACATATGCCTCGATACGGAGGGCACCCTCCAGGTGCGCCATCATCATACGGGAAGCCGGCCTCATGTGCAGGGCTCGCGACGGCCGCTACGCGTCCGGCACAGCGCGCAGAACCTCACCGACGGCGGCGGCCTGGTGCTGGTTCGAAAGCTGTTCGACCGGTTCGGCCTGGCCGGCTGGATCGACGGTCAGGCGAACAGGGAGAAGGGGTCCTATCGGCCGGGCCTGATGACCGAGGTGTGGATTGCGCTTCTGCTCTACGGCGGCGGGGTGATCGATGACCTGCCGCTCCTCGAGCGCCGGGGTGTGCGCCGGATCTTCGGCTGGATCCGTGTGCCGGACCCCACGACGTTCGGCAGATGGCTCCGGCGGGCCAGTGAGCACATGGTCCCGCTCCTGGACGAGCTGCTGTGGAGGATGGTCCGGCAGCGCTGGGCGCTTCGGGCCCGCGGCGTCCCGAAGAAGCTGACCCTGACGCTGGACTCGACGGTCGTGGTGCGCTACGGACACAAGCAGGCCGGGGCGGAGCTGGGCTACAACCCGAAGAAGCGGGGCCGTCGCTCCCACCACCCGCTCGTGGCGTTCGTCAATGAGACGGGCGACTGCCTGGGGGTGCGCTGGCGGGCGGGCAACGCCCACACGGCCGAGGGGGCCACCGAGTGGCTGCAGGCACTCGTGGGACGCCTGACAAGCGCGGGTGTCGGCGACATCACGGTGCGCCTCGACAAGGGCTTCTTCAGCCATAAGATCGTGCGGGCGCTCGAGGAGCTGGGCGTATCTTTCCTGCTTAAGGTTCCTCGCCACAGATGGTTAGACGGCCACCGGGGCCCGTGGCGCTACTCGAAAAAGGGCGATGCCATCTTTGCGGGCGAGAAGCTGTGGAGCGCGACGGGTTCGCTCTGGGATGCGCGTCTCCTCACGATCCAGACCAGAAAGCCGGTCGAGACCGAGGAGGGAATGCTGGAGCTCGACACCTACGAGGTGGGCCACCAGGCGGACGTGCTGACCAACATCCCCGGCATCCACGCCCTGACCGCCTGGCGCCGATACAACGGCGGTGCCGTCGTCGAGCAGCGGATCGAGGAACTCGCCCAACTCTCGGCCGGCAAGACCGCCGTCGACGACCTCGGGGGCAACGCCCTCCTGTGGAGCCTCGCCGTCGTGGGCTACCAGACCTTGCATACGCTGCGCCAACACTTCCTCTCGGGCTCCTGGCGGACGGCGCAGCCGAAGCGACTCCGCCTCTGGCTGCTCCGGCTTCCCGCGAAGCTGACCACCCATGGACGCAAGAGCTACCTCCAGTTGCTTCGCGACGAACCCGTCCGCCTCCGCCTCCTCACGGCCCTGCGAGGACTGAACCACGACATCCCGCCCCCGGCGCCCGCCTGAGTCTGGCGGCCGCGCCGCGCGCCATGCAGGTCCCACCCACGATCCCGGGGCCCATGTCTCCCGCGGCCACTCGTCGCGCCGATACTCGGCGTCTGTTCGCCTCAGGTCTCCTCATTGCAGCACTGCCGTGACCCCCAAAGCTTGATACCTCCCGCTCCCGCGCCCCTTCTCCATCCACTCCGCACTCGCCCCCCAGAACACCGCCCCAAATGGCCCCCATCGCAGGATCCGGGGTAACAGTGTCCCCCGCGGCGGACATCGTGCAGATACGGCGGCTCGCTGTACATCAGCTCCTGTCCCCGGAAAGGGAAGTCGGCGAGAAGCCGGGTGCGCACACCCGCAGACCAGCTCGACCGCGTAGTCGCAGCTAACCCGGATCGGTCACCAGCGTTACCGGTGATTGAACTTCTGCGTGTGTTAAGGGTATTTGTGACATGTACTTACCCTTATCACGGGAGCGATTCCGGTCATGACACAGTGTGTGCAGGAGTCCATCGCTTTTCAAGGGGCGGGCCGACGTCAGGTCACAGGCCGATTTGACGGTGGGCGGATGTCGTCGGACGGCGGAGCCCTTCTGTTGCGGGAAGCGGACAAGGTCTTGGACGTGGCCGACCGGGTCGGGGCTTGCTTCGACGATCACCGGGATCCGACCCGAACGGAGCACCCGGTCGGAGCGCTGGTCAGGCAGCGGGTGTTCGGGCTCGCGCTGGGTTACGAAGACCTCAACGACCATGACGAGATCCGAAGGGACAGCCATCTGGCACTGGCGTGCGGGCGTGACGATCTGACGGGCCAGCAGCGGGCGCGGGCACGGGACCGGGAGTATCCCCTCGCGGGCTCGAGCACACTGAACCGGATGGAACTGGGAAGCCCGGACACGGCCGGGAACCACCGGTACAGGAAGATCGCAGCCGACAGGGACAAGCTGGACGCTCTGCTCGTGGATCTGTTCCTGGACATGCATCGCAAGCCGCGCCGGGAGATCGTGATCGATCTCGATGCCACCGATGACCCGGTGCACGGCAAGCAGGAGGGGGCTCAGTACCACGGGTACTACCGCCACTACTGCTTTCTGCCTCTGTACATCACCTGCGGCGACCATGTGCTCGGCGTACGCCTTCGCCCCTCGAGGATCGATGCCTCGAAGGGTGCGCTCGAAGAGCTGGAGCGGGTGGTCGGGCGGATTCGCGAGCGCTGGCCGGAGGTGGAGATTACGGTTCGCGGCGATTCGGGCTTCTGCCGTGACAGGCTCATGGCGTGGTGCGAGGAGCACGGTGCCCGCTATGTGTTCGGGATGGCGCGCAACCCGAGGCTCCAGCAGATGATCGCGGAAGATCTGGAGGCATCGAAGGCGGAATGTCGGGACAGTGGCGAGGCATCGCGCAGCTACCGCGAGCTCCGCTATCGGACGCTCGACAGCTGGAGCTGCGAGCGACGGATGGTCGGCAAGGCAGAGTGGCTGCCCGGACCGCGTGGCTCAAACCCCCGATTCGTCGTCAGCAACATCGCCGACGACGACATCGGGGCGAGGGCCCTGTACGAGGATCTCTACTGTGCGCGCGGCGACATGGAGAACCGGATCAAGGAGCAGCAGCTCGATCTGTTTGCCGACCGGACCCCGGCGCACGTGATGCGGGCCAACCAGCTGCGGGCATACTTCTCGGCCTTCGCCGGTGCTCTGATCGAGGTCATCCGCACGTTCGGACTGAAAGGCACCGAGCTGGCGAGGGCTCAGGCCGGGACGATCCGCACTCGGCTGCTCAAGATCGCCGGCTCCATCAGGGTGACGACGCGCAGGATCTGGGTCTCGCTCTCCTCAGTATACCCGTGGCACAGACTCTTCAGGCGGGTCGCCCGCAAGCTCGCGGCCGCCGTCGAACAGCAGTTACGCCCAGCACCCGCGTAACGCCCCCACGCCTCCCCCCTTCCGCCTCGGATGGGTTCACACCTGCCGGGGTCGTGCCTGGAGGTACGCCCTGCAGCCCCGGTTCACACACCTATGTCTGGTAAAAGGGCCCGCACAGAGTTCAATTCGCCGCTTGCCGCACTCGCCGCCGACCAAACGTGGTCTGATCTCGCCCCCCGAACTTCCAAAACACGAAATTCCACCCTTCTCAGAAACCGTGGTGACGGATCCGGGCTAAATCCCCGGATCGACCGCGCGTCCAGGTCCAAGCCGATATTCCTGCGCGCCGGTGGCTTGCGGCGCGTGATCGCGCCGCCTCCCGGTGGGTCTCGATGTAGGTGTCGTGTGGCGGCATCATGGCGATCAGCGGCTGGCACAGCGCCGGTGTCGCCTTCGATCCCAACCACGCCATGCGCCGCGCCTCCCCGTTCAGCCCCGGCAGCAACGCTGCAACCGGGAATAGGCAGGCCAGCCCATATTGTCATCACCCCCCGCCATCAAGAACTCACGAGGAAGCGAGCCCCGGAGCGCCCGCATGACCGCAAGGCCAGACGGACCCCCAAGCCGTCCACCCCCGATTCCCAGAAATTGCCCCGCTTACGAGGGATGTTTGGCGCAAGGTTGAGCTCCGGCGGGGTTCGTTTCCTGACGGATGCCGTCGGAATTGACTTCCAATTCCGACGGCATCCAACACGACGCGCGGGCGGCGTTTCCCTGCACTGAAGCGAATGGACCGGGAGGTGGCTTCGGGAGTCAGGGGAAGAAACGGGCTCAGATTGGGAAAGCGATTTCAACAGGCACGAGTTCAGTCGGCTGGTGGCCGAGAGAGAGCAGATTCTGAGGGAGATGGAACAGCGCGCGTCGCTGGAGGATGGAGGCTGATCGGCTAACGGATACGCGGTGCCTTACTGGAAAGAGGGCCCGCTCAACGGTAGGTCCAGCCATCCGCGGCTCAGGGATTCAGCCAGTACGTTACCTTGAGCATGAAGATGTTGTTGGGCTCCAGACCGAAGAGTGCGCGCGCGTCCCTCTCCAGTCTGAAATCCCCGGGCTCGTCGCGTGGGGAACCCCCGGCCAGGCCCCCAAACCGCTCCGAGCGAGTCTGTTGCCAGACCAGGAACAGGGTGCTGCCGGAGCGCCACTCCCAGCGGAGCACGGCGTTGCCAAGGAGGGACCGGAAGTTGAAATCGAGCGGATCGATCTGAAAGACGCCGGTTGCCGAGCCGGCGGGGTTGACCATGAACCCGCCGTCTTCCCCAGGGGTCACGGTACCCACGTCTTCACCGTAGCGAAGGAAATCGAAAGTTCGTGGCTCGGCGAGTTCCATGAGCTCGAGGTAGTCACCGCTGGACACAAAGGGCTGGGCGTACAGCTCGAAGGTGAGGTTGGGCGTGAAGGTGACGTTCAGGCGGGTCTCCACTCCGACCGTCGTCTGGTCGAGGGGAGCGAACACGAACCGGCGGCCGAACGTGTGAGTGGCCTCGGGGTCGGAGACCGCCGTCACGTATTGGCCGGCTGCGTGATTACGGCTCAGGTTGACCCCTACCTGGAGCTCATAGATGTCCAGAAAGCGGACGCCGAGGCCGACATCCCCACTCCGTGTCCAACTCCCTCCGTCGTCCTCTCGAAGCTGAAAGCCGGTCTGCAGCTGCCAGACCCTCCGCCGATCGCTGTTGAATCCGATTCTCGCCGAGTACCCCGCGGGCTGGCGGGTTAGGGGGCCACCCCGCGTCAGCCGGTCGTTCCAGACCGCGAACTGACGTGCCACGCTCGCATTGAAGCTATGGAAGCTCACGTGCTGGGCGTTCAGGGATAGACTGGCCTCGGCCGCTACGGCCTCACCGTCGAAGTTGAAGGTTCCTACGCTTCCAGCCGTGACCCTGAATGTCCGAAAGTGCTGTCCAACCGTAGGCTTCTGATACCCGAAGTCCGAGGTCACGTCGATCCGGTCCGCCCAACTCTGAAATCCCAGGTCGTTCACCTCGTATCCCGGACTGATGGCCGTAAGCCCGAGGCCTCCCTGCCAGCTGCCCGCCTGCTTGATCAGGTCCAGCTTCCCGTAGTACCCGCTCAGCGAGGTCGCTTCGGGGTCGAAGTCCACGTGGCTTGCATCGGGCCGATCCATGTAACGGGCCGAGCTCCGCTGGGTTCGCCCAATCGCTTCCACACTGCCCCCGACCCGGCTTCCGGAGAGTTTCCCGGTCAGCATCCACCTCTGGCTATCCCACTCGACACGCCCGTCCGCTCCGATCGAGTACGCCGAGGACCGAAGTCGTGCCTCGAGAGCGGCGGACCCCAGATCCCGGTGGACCCCGGTAACGAGCACGCCGAACGAGCCGGTGCCCTGACGGATGTCGCGCCTGACGCGCGCTGCCAGGTGGTTGGAGCGAGGCTCCACCTGCGCCATGTCCCTCAGCCCGTCCGCGTCGATCCACGGCGCCTCGACCCGGTCAGTGACGGCATCGAGGATTCCCATCGACCATCCACCGGCCGTCTTTCCGGAGAGTTTCACCGCTCCCAGAATTGTCGTCGAGCCGGGCGCATCCCAGTACTCCGCTTGGTCGGGAACCGAAACCTGCGGCGTCCTGCCGATCCGCCGGGAATAGACCAGCTGGGCTTCCGAGCCGCCGGGTCGGCCCCCGAGGTCTCCGAAGCGGAAGATCTCGGCCCCTTCCACGAAGAACGGGCGCTTCTCCTCGAACCGGGTCTCGAAAGCCGTCAGGTTGATCACCGCCGGGTCGAGCTCGACCTGCCCGAAGTCCGGATTCACCGTCGCGTCCAGGGTGAGGTTCGTTCCCACACGATACTTGAGATCGAGTCCGGCATTCGCGAAGTAGTCGGATCCACCCCGGAAGGGGTTGAGGAACCCGGCACTCTTGCTGAGCGGAATCTGCAGGTACTCCGCACGTCCGGTGACGAAGGGAAGGAGTTCAAGACGTTTTCCCTGCCCGATTCCTTCGATTCCATCGAGGTGCCCGTAGCGGGCGACCCCGCCGGGCTCGCTTCTGGGAGTGAAGGCCCAGGCGACGTCCTCGCCGATCCGCCTGAGCCTGCGCTCCGCCTGGAAACCCCAGTGCTGGACTTCGTTCGCCCGATATCGAAGCTGGCTGAAGGGAATTCTCATCTCCACGAACCACCCCTCGTCCGTGATCGTGGTCTCGACGTCCCATACCGGGTCCCACGAGGTATCACCGAGCCCCCCGCCGGCGATGATGATCTGGTCCTTCTTGACGCCCGACGGCCAAGTGCCGAATCGGTACGCGGTACGGTGGTCGTGGTAGCTGTCGAACAAGACCACGAAGAAATCGGCGTCCGGGACCGTCCCATCCTTCCGCGACAGACGGTTCTGCACCTCGCCTTCGTCCCAGAGCCAGGCGCCGACGTAGATGTAGTCGTCGTCGTAGAGCAAACGGACGTCAGTCTCCTGGCTACCGAGCTCACCCTCGTCCGGGACTGTCTGGAGGAACTCCGAGATGGCCGGCGCCGTCATCCATGCGGGTTCGTCCAGTGCTCCGTCGATCACAAAGGACCCGGCCGTCCGAGCGGCGCGCGCTCCGGGAGCCATCGCGTCGTGGCTGTACGACGGTGCGACCTGGACCGGCGGATCGGTACCCTCCGCGATCGGCGCAGTCCCTTGGGCCGCCGCCACCGCAGGCGCCGCGAATATCAAGCCGACCGAGGCGGCCGCCCTCTGCAGACGGACTCCGGAGGAAGGGCGAGACAAGCTCCCAACGAGATGGTGGGTACCTCGGGGGCGGTTCAATCTTGGCTCGCAGGGGCCTTGGGGTCCATCCAGGTAGGGGTTCGAACGTCTTTCTGGACTCCAAAATGATAGGGTGCCGGTGCCGCATCTCACAACGGGCGGGGCGGACTGAGAATCCCACACCCCGTAGCGGTTGATCAGTTGAGCCCGGAGTTGACCTGAACCGCCCCGCTGTACATGCCGCTCAAAATGGCGCGGGCCAGGCACAAATCGCCATTGATCTCATCGGGGGGTTCAACCAGGCCGACGTTCCGAGCAAGACTTTCCTGATTGGCAGGTCGCAGGCACACAACAGACATGCCATCCAGATGTTCTCGGAAGCCTTCTGCGATCTCACCTTCGATCGGGGTCCCGTCGAGACCCGTGCGCAGGGATTCCGGCACGCGATCGAGGCCTTCGAGGCAGCCATCCAGATGCTCTCGGGCCTCCGCGGGTCGAACCCGCCGGAGGCCGCCTCTGTGCGAACCATGGCCTTGATCGACCATGCGCGGGCCGACCTGAATCTGGGGCACGATGCGGCGGTGCTCTGGCAGCCCGTGGATAGAGTCCGACCTGGGCTGTTGCCTGCCTCGAGATCCACAGCCGACGGCGATCCCACCGAGGTTGGGCAATGGAGGGACGTATGCCATACGAGGGGTTTAGCGCGGGTCTGGAGGCCGCCCGGCCGGCCCCCAAGACCAGACACAGGAGGACCTCAGGAACCAGGCAGTCTGGACGTGTGGCGATCCCGCCCGGCGCTGAGCCGGAAGGCGCTGCTGCCGAGCAGACGCCCGGGGGCCTGACGCTCGTCAGTTCGAGCTGCGCGCCCCGTCTCTACAGGCTGGCCACTCTCGGGGCTGCCCATCGCGGGCCGGCGGGAGGATGGAACGCTCTCTCGGGAGTCGATCCGGCTCCTCCGATGCAAGATACGCGAGCATCGCCACGAGCGTCGCGTTGTTCTTCAGATCGTCCATCACGATCTTGTCGAAGGTGTCGCGATTCGTGTGCCACGTATAGGTGCCGTAGTCCCAGCTCAGGGAGCTGAGCGAGAACGCGGGCGCTCCCGCGCAGATGAACGACGCATAGTCGCTGCCTCCACCACCTGGCGAGCCAGGAATCTGCAGGCTGATGTGGCTGGTGATCTCGCTCGGAATCTGAGCGAACCACTTCCCGAAGTAAGCGCCGACAGCCGACAGCCCCTGCATCGAGATTCGAGCAACTCGACCCGTTCCGTTGTCCTGATTGAAGAGGGCCTGCAGTCCTTCCACGACCTCGGGGTGGTCGGAAACGAAGGCCCTCGAGCCGTTCAGGCCCTGCTCTTCACCGTTCCAATGCCCCACCAGGATCGTTCGTCGAGGCTGGGGATACACGGTCTGCAAGATCCGCATCGCCTCCATCATCGTGATCGTACCCGTGCCATTATCCGTGGCGCCTGATCCCCCGTCCCATGTATCGAAGTGCGCGGAGAGCAGGATGTATTCGTTCGGAAGCTCCACCCCCCGAATCGTTCCGAGAGTGTTCCAGACGTCAACCGTCCCCAAGTCCTGCGATTCTGCTTCGACCCGGAGTACGGGTGCCTGACCGTTCCCGGCGAGGCGTGACACCAGACCGTAGTCCTCGCAGCCGACGTCGATCGCTGGAATCGTCTCGGTCCCTGCGCTGAAGACCTTCTGCACTCCCCATCCCTCCGACCACCGGGACTGTATGACACCTGCGGCCCCCACGGCCTCGATCTGGGAAATGACTTCGCGGGGGCTCGCGCCCACTGACGCCATGTTCCGGTTCCATGCCTCCTGGGCGGCCTCACGCTCGGCTCGCGTGCGAGCGAGCGACTCGGGCGTTGCGAACTCGACCCAGTTGTCGTCGGGTCGGCAGGTCGGCTGCGGGAAGCTGATCAGCACAAACTTTCCGGCCACCGTCCCAAGGAAAATCTCCCAGTCGCCCGGGGAGCGCAGTGCCGGGATGACGACGGCCTCGCCCACGACAGCGCCGTCCGTTGCCGGACTCCACGCAAGCATCATCGCTTCCAACGTCCTGACTCGTGGCTCGAGCAGATCCACGTGAGTGATGCCGCGGGCCCAGCCGTCCCAGGTTCCGTACCTCTCGCGCCTCGCCTCGATGCCCCAGCTCTCGTACGTCTTCATCACCCAGTCCGAAGCGGCCTCGGAGCCCGGACTCCCGGTGAGTCGTGGTCCGATCGAGTCGGCCAGAACCTGCGAGAGAGCGTACGTCTGGGATCTCTCCATCCCTTCCGCCCAGATCCCGTGGATGACCGGGTCGTCGGTGGCGAACTGCTGGGCACCGTGGAGGCCAGGGGCCGCGAGGCCGAGGGCGACCGCGAGTTGAACACACCCCTTGATCCGATTTCGCATCGTTCGGGTCCCCTGGTGACGGATGGTGAAAGCGACATGGATGTGGCCCAGCGTATCCATCTCAGGACGCAGACCGCAACCCCGTGGGGCCGGGGGCAATGGTCGTGATCAGCGGTCCTTCAGATCGCCCCTGGACACGGACGTGGGGACGGCGCGCCAGTCCCCGGCGAGTGCCGGCCGGCCCGGTTCAGGCTCTTTCCACCGCCGACCGGCGCACTGGCACGCGAACGCGGTTCGGGGGACCTCGCCGACGAGACCGCCTCGCAGCGGGCCCAGTTCGTTGTCGCGGGGATCACCTCGTCTGCGCCGAGAGAGTCACGCCCTGGTCACCGGGCGGAAGAGCTTCTCCCGCGCCCGGGTCGTCACCCTGGCCGCGAGATTCCCAGTAGCGTCCATCCGGACGAAGAGACGATGCTTCGCCAGGGGCATGTCTGACGATCGTCTCGAAAGTTCGGTTTCCGAGGGGAGGAACGGCCGGAAACGGCGGCAGAACCGGGGAATCGTACGGCCCGAACGCCGAGGGTACGCACGATGCCGTGTGAGCGGCTCGACCGGGCCGGGATGGGCGACTTGCCGCTACGGTGACGGCCGCCCGAACCACCTCAGCTGCGCGGTGGCGTACGCACAACGCCTCGCGTCAGAGGGGCCGGATCCGGACGCTCCGAAACTTGATGAGCCCCGCCGAATACTGAAGCCCGATCACCCCAGCCGAGTGCGTCCCGTCCTCGGCGTCCACGGTCCGGATCCCGTTCAGCGTCACCGTGAGGCGCGGTCCGTCGGCGCGGATGACGTATTCGTTCCACCGATCGCCCGCATCCACGTGCTCGAGAGGGGAAGACACCCCCACGACGGCACCCGTCCGGTAGGTGGGGTCGGGCCGCACGTCCGAGATGTTCACCTCGTAGCACTTCTGCGCGGTGATGTCTGCCGGATCCGAGCACCGGATGTAGACGCCGCTGTTCGTGGCCGGTTCTGCCCAGAACTCGACGACCAGCTCGAAGTCGCCGTACGAGGACTCGCTCACGAGGTGTCCTTCCTCGCCCATGTCAGCGGCCACGGACCCCTCGTTTTCGTCGAGTGTCCAGTTTGCGCCTCCGATCACGTTCCAGCGGTCGAGGCTGGACCCGTCGAAGAGCGTCGTCCACCCCGGATCCTGGGCCGACGCCGGAGACGGCCGAATGACGCTCCCCGCGCCTCCCATGACGAGCCCCAGGGCGAGCGCGACGGCGCACTTCTTCACTATGGTCCCCATCTCCGCACCCCGTGTCTCGGGTTGTCGTGATCGGGCCCGAAGCCGGGCCCGCCGGAAGTACTCGCCCCCCGCCTTCACCGCGCCGCGCCCCGCATGGATGCGAAGGCGGGCTGGATCAGGCGCCTCGGATCCGCGCCCGCCCTCGGCACCAACTTCTGCACGCGGTAATTCGCATAGTCCGCCACGTAGAGGTTCCCCTCCGGATCCACGTCGAAGTGGTGAGGGTTGCTGAACGCACCCGGGAAAGCTCCCCGCCGTCCCCCAGTACGTGAGGAGCATTCCGCTCAGGTTGTACTGAAGGAGGCGGTTCAGCGTGGGATCGCTCATCCATACCGTCTGGTCCTGCGTCACCAGGAGGTGGGACGGCTGGGCCATCCCCTCCCACATGTCGAGCAGCGTTCCGAACTCGTCGAAGATCTGAATCCGTCCATTCCTACGGTCCGCCACGTATACCCTGCGATCCGCATCCAGCTTGACGGAATGGACCAGGTTGAACTCATCGGGCCCGGTCCCGCTCCTGCCCCACTCCATCAGGCACTCCCCCTCTGCGCTGAACTTGACCACCCGGGCATTCACGTAGCCGTCGCTCACGAGGAAGGTGCCGTCGGGGAAGAACGCCATGTCTGTCGGCCGGCCGAAGTGATCCGGCCCGTCGCCGATGACCTCCCGCTCGCCGAGCGTCATCACCAGCTTCGAGCCGTCGTTCGTGAACTTGAACACCTGGCTCGCCCAGTCGTCCACGATCCAGATGTGCCGATCCGGATCATAGGGATTCATGGTGACCTTGTGCGGCCGGACGAAGAGGCGGTCCCACTGCGTCCACGACTCGATGAGATCCCCTCCCCCGTCGAGGACGAGGACGAAGTGGCGCGGCTCGTGATCCGCATTCGACCTGGGGCCCGACCTCCCCTCGGGCCTCGGAACCGGAAGATCTCCCCCCTGAGGAGAAAGATCCTCTCCGTCGTCTCCGGATAGACAGCCGCGGTCAGGCCGAACGTCCACCCTTCCTCGTGCCATGGCATCGGCTCGAGCCACCCCTCCACCACTTCGTACGGACCCGTGACGTCCTGATCTCCCTGCACCTGCGCGTGGAGGGGCGAGGTCGCGAGGAGGAGGGAGGCCGCGAGCACCCCTCGGCTCCGGCGGCGAACGCTCACCCCGGCCTCTCCCACGCCGCCCTCACCGGGTCCCGAAGAAGGCCAGGAGCCCGAGGCCGACCGCCGCCGCGACGCGCTTCCATGAGAGTGGACGTCCCTCCGTCGTCACGGGGTCGCGCGTCCAGACCATCACGACGCCGCAGTTCGTCTGGCCCGCATACCGGATCGGTGCGGTCGCCCCGTGATACACCTCGACGGCCTCCACATGCATGGTCGAGAGGAGTTCGTCGATCACCACGGGCCCCTGCAGCATCATCCCGTCGATCACGAACCTGGGCGTGCACCCGCCCCTGAGGCGGACGCTCGCCCTCTCGATCCCGCCCCTTCCGCCACGCACGACACGGGCCCCCGGGATCCGCCAGAAGAGATCCGACACCCTGAGCGCTGTACTCGCCTCGATCTCGTCACGCGTGACGAAGTGGCCCATCCCGCGCTCCTGACGCTCGAAGAAGCCGGAGCGCTCGAGGTTCGTCTGCCGCCGGGCCGAGACGACGACCGGTTCCAGCTCGTAGTCGACGCGGACCATCTCCACCCGGACATCCACGATCCCGGCTTCCGAGAACACGATCGGGTGTGCGAGCGAGGTGAAGGGAACCATCTCCACGTCGAGCTGATAGGCGCCGAGCGGGACGCTTTCCGTTCGAAAGCGGCCCCTGGAGTCCGACTGGCCTGACCAAAGCGGCTCGCCCTCCACCGGGAAGGGGAAGAGCTGGACGCTCGCCGTCGGGAGGGGTTCGCCCGACCGGCGGTCGACCACCGTGCCTGCGAGCTCGATCCTCTCCTCCGGGTCCCCGTCCGCTGCGGCCTCCTGAGCGAGACCCGCCGCCGGCCAACCGGCGGCCAGGAACGCCGCCGGGAAGATCCCTCCACAGAGGAGCGAGGTGCGTCGGTTCATGTCATCCGCCTCTCCGCCGGATGGACCCCGGGCAACACGGCACCCGAAGAGGGAGGCGGCCACCCCGGCGCCTCGCCCCCACTCCCTAAGAGTCTGGCGTGGAGGTCAGCTCTTCGCAAATTCCGCTCCCGTCTGTACGCGCCAGAGCGCGTTGTAGATGCCGTCCGTCGCGATCAGCTCGTCGTGCGTGCCGAGCTCGACAACCCCCCCGGCCTCGAGCACGCAGATCTGATCCGCCGATCGGATCGTCGAGAGGCGATGAGCGATCGCGATCGTGGTCCGGTCCTGGCTGATCCGTTCGAGGGAGCGCTGGATCGCGGCCTCCGTCTCGTTGTCCACGGCGCTCGTCGCCTCGTCGAGGACGAGCACGGGCGGATCCTTGAGGATCGCTCGGGCGATCGCGATCCTCTGCCGCTGGCCGCCCGAGAGCTTCTGGCCGCGTTCGCCGACGACCGTGTCGTAGCCGCGGGGGAGCGCCTGGATGAAGGCGTGCGCCTCGGCGAGACGCGCGGCCCGCTCCACCTCGCGCGGGCTTGCCCGCCAGCTCCCGTACGTGATGTTCTCCCGCACCGTGCCGTGAAAGAGGAAGACGTCCTGACTCACGAGCCCGATCACGCCCCTGAGCGCTTCGAGCTGGAGTTCGTCGATCGAATGCTCGTCAAGGGTGATTCGTCCCTGATCGAGGGGATAGAGGCGAAGGAGGAGCTTGACGAGAGTGCTCTTCCCCGATCCGGTCGAGCCCACGACCCCGAGGGTCTGGCCCGCCGGGATCGAGAGGGAGACGTCGCGCAGGACCGTCCCTCCCTCCCCGTAGGAGAAGGTCACGTTCTCTATTTCGATCGCCCCGTGCGTCCCGGCGGCGGGGAGCGTGCGGGTGCCGGCGCGGATCTCGAAGGGCGTGTCGAGGAGGCCCATGACGCGGTTGGTCGAAGCCATGGCCCGCTGGTACTGGTCGAGCGTCTCGCCGAGGCGGGTGAGTGGCCAGAGGAGGCGCTGCGTCAGGAAGACGAGGACGCTGTAGGTCCCGACGGAGAGCCGGCCCTCGACGGCTTCCATCCCGCCGTAGAGGAGCGTCGCCGTGAATCCGACGAGGATCACGATCCGGATCAGGGGAACGAAGGCCGCGCTCACCCGGATCGCGCTCCGGTTCGCCTCCCGGTACGCTGCGCTCTCCTGACCCACCTGATCGACCTCGAACGCCTCGGCCGTGAAGGCCTTGATCGTCATGATCCCGCCGAGGTTGTTTGCGAGCCTCGCGTTCAGGGCGCCGACCTGTTCCCGAATCGCGGCGTAGTACGGCATGAGGAGGTGCTGGAACCGGATCGATCCCCAGATCACGACGGGCATGGGGAGGATCGCCATCCACGCAACGGAGGGCGCGAGGAGGATGAAGGCGAGGCCGATCACCACGACGGTCGTCGTGACCTGGAGGATCTCGTTCGCGCCGATGTCGAGGAAGCGCTCCAGCTGGTTGATGTCGTCGCTCAGCACCGACATGAGCCCGCCCGTGCTCCTCTCCTCGTAGTATGCGAGCTCGAGTCCCTGGAGGTGGCGGTAGGCGTCCATCCTGAGTTCGTGCTCGACGGTCTGGGCGAGGTTTCGCCAGAGGAGCGCGTAGACGTACTGAAAGACCGACTCGAGAATCCAGACGGCAAGGGTGATCGCCGAGAGGAGGAGGAGCTGATCCCAGACGTCGCTCACGCCGAATGCGGCGAGAAAGGAGTTCTCCCTCTGTACGATGACGTCGACTGCGGCGCCGATGAGGGCGGGCGGGCCTAGGTCGAAGACCTTGTTGAGTACCGAGCACGCCGAGGCGAGGAGCATCTGCCCCCGGTGTACGCTGGCGTACCCGATGAGGCGCCGGAGCGGATGCGTCCCGGCCTTCATCGAGGCCCTCGGTCGGCGTTCAGCCATGCACAGGTTCCCGTCGGTGTACGGTCTCGAGCGGGCGGAAGCGCTCGAGCCTCCTTCAATAATAGCACTCGGCAGTCGCGCCCGGGGCGGAGGTTGGCGGACGTACCCCTCAGCCTCCTTCGTCGACCCGGGCTCAACTTACGCGAGCCAGCCGACGAGGATGAACCCCAGTGTGAGGAGGATCCCGAAGAGGATGGTCAGGGGGCCGAAGTACCGATCGATGAATCGTGTCACGGGCGCGCCGAATCTCCAGATGAGTGCGCCGACGAGGAAGAAGCGAAGCCCCCGGCTGAATACACTCGCAAGGATGAAGACGGGCAGGTCGATTGCGAAGACGCCCGCGGATAGGGCGAAGATCTTGTAGGGGATCGGGGTCAGCCCCGAGAGGAATACGGCGCCGAAGTCCCACCGGTCGTAGAGGTCCTGGACGGCGGAGAACGCCTCGGGCGTCACCCCCGGAACCGATCTGTAGAAGAAGTCCCCGAGGAGGGACCACGCACCCGCCCCGATGAGGTATCCGGCGATCCCGCCCGCCACGGAGGCGAGGGTCGCCCACGCCGCGATCCGAAAAGACCGCTTCGGCGCCCCGAGGCAAAGCGCCATGAGGAGGGGATCGGGCGGGACGGGGAAGAAGGAGGCCTCCGCGAAGGCGAGGCCGGCGAGCGCGGGCACGCCCCACCGGGTCTCGGCCCAGCCGAGGACCCAGTCGTAGAGACGGCGAATTGTGCCCGTGCCGGGCGCGCTTCTCGCCCCGGCTGCCCGGGTCCGGGAACGGGTCACCCCGGCTCCTTCTCCCTGGACCACCCCTCGAGCCCGAGGAGCGGGACGAAGCTCACCCGGTCGAGGACCCGTTCCTCGGATACGCGGTCGGCCTCCCGTCGCAGGAGGACGAGTTCCTGTGCCTCGGGGCTCCCGATAGGGATGAGCATCCGGCCTCCTTCGGCAAGTTGCCCCACAAGGGCCGGCGGTGCGGATGGGGAGGCGGCCGAGACGATGATCAGGTCGTAGGGGGCGAACCTCCGCCACCCGATCGATCCGTCGCCGACGAGGAGGGCCACATTTCGGATCCCGAGCGCATCGAGGACCCGCCTCGCCCGGTGAGAGAGCTCCCGAATGCGCTCGACGGAGTAGACGCGCTCGGCGGCGAGAGCGAGGAGCGCCGTCAGGAAGCCGCTCCCGGTTCCGATCTCGAGAACGGTGTCCCTCTCCGTGGGCTTCAGGATCTCCAGGTACAGCGCCTGGAGCGAGGGCTGGGAGGCGGTCTGGCCGTGCCCGATGGGAAGCGGGGCATCCTCATATGCCCGCGGCCACTGCGCTTCGGGGAGAAAGAGGTGTCTCGGTACCTGGTCGAAGAGGTGCAGGAGCTCGAGATTCGCGATCCCCGTGCTTCGGATCGTCTCGATCAGATTCCGCCGATAACGTATGAACCTGCGGTCCGTCAGATTGTCAGATTCCAACCTCGGAGCTCCTCGATGATGCGGTAGTTGGTGAGGTCGAGATGGAGGGGTGTGACCGAGATGAAGCCCTCCTCGATCGCCCGGAAGTCGGAGTCGCGGTTCCCCCGCCAGGTCGTCGCACCCCCCCCGATCCAGTAGTAGTCCTTCCCGGACGGATCGACCGCTCGCGTGAGCGAGTCCGAGTAGCGGCGTTGGCCGAGCGAGGTGATCCGGAGCCCCCTCACGCTCGGTGGCTCCACGGGTGGGAGGTTCACGTTGAGGAGCGTGGAGTCGGGGAAGGCCTCCATCTGTGCGAGCTGGCCGAGGAGCCGGGTGAGTGTCCTCTCCCAATGTGCGATGGATTCGTAGTTCACGCCTGTGTACGAGATCGCGATCGCCGGGACGCCGAGGACGGTCGCCTCCATCGCAGCCGCCACGGTCCCGGAGTAGAGGACGTCTTCCCCCATGTTTGCACCGTGATTGATGCCCGAGAAGCAGATATCGGGCCGTTCCTCCATGAGTGCGTTCAGGGCGAGGATCACGCAGTCGGTCGGCGTGCCGTCCACGACCACGACGCCGTCCGCCGTCCGCCGGCTCCGGAGGGGGCGGTGCATCGTGAGGGAGCTACTCGTCGCACTCTGTTCGCGGTCCGGGGCGACCACGGTGACGGTGCCGAGAGGCGAGCACGCCGAGGCGAGGACGCCGAGCCCCGTCGCCAGAAAGCCGTCGTCGTTCGTGCAGAGGATCCGCATCGTCACCCTACGTCCTCGCCCGGCGGTACCGTGAGGAGGTCCCGCAACCTCTCGAGCCCGTCGCTGACGTCGGCTAGGAGCTCTTCGGCCGCGAGCGCCTGCTCGTCCCCTCCCGGCACGCCGTCCTCCTCGCGCAGGCTGCCGGTCCGCTTCGCTTCATGGAGCCGCCGCTTCGCGCCCGCGATCGTGTACTGCCTCTCGTAGAGGAGGTGGCGCACCTGCCGGATGAGCTTCACGTCCTTCGGCCGGTAGACCCGGTTCCCGGCCCGGTTCTTGACCGGCCGGAGCGAGGGAAACTGCGTCTCCCAGTAGCGGAGGACGTGGGCCTTGAGCCCGGTCAGCTCACAGACATCTCCGATCGAATAGTATGCCCTCTCCGGGGCGGGTTCGTTGGACATCACGCCTCTCCCGTCAGCTCTTCCGGTCAACCTCGTGGCTGCGGCGTCCCGCGCTCGAAGGGTACGGTGCTTCCGGCCGCGGTGCCCTCGGGCTCCGGCCTCTGGTCCCGGAGCATCAACTCCTCTACCGCCGTGAGCGGTGCCTTCCCTCCGTCGAGGATCGCATGCATCTGCCCCACGATAGGCATCTCGACGGCGAACCGCCGACTGAGGGCGTACGTCGCCGGCGTCGTCGCAACCCCCTCGGCCACGGCGTGCATCTCCCCGAGGATCGACTCGAGCGAATCTCCCCGGCCGAGGCGCATCCCCACAGTGCGGTTCCTCGAGAGATCCCCCGTGCACGTCAGGACGAGGTCGCCGATCCCCGCGAGGCCGTAGAAGGTGGAGGTCTCCGCGCCCATCGCGACCCCGAGCCGCGTGATCTCCGCGAGGCCGCGCGTGATGAGTGCGGCCTGCGTGTTGTGGCCGAACCCGAGGCCCGCGCAGACGCCCGCGGCGAGGGCGATCACGTTCTTGAGAGCGCCCCCGAGCTCGACCCCGAGCACATCGGGGGTCGTGTACACCCGAAACGAGGGTGAGCCGAAGACCCGCTGAACCTGGAGCCTCGCCTCGTGGGATTCGCTTGCGGCTACCACGGCCGTCGGCTGCCCCTGCGCCACCTCGGCGGCGAAGGAGGGGCCCGAGAGCACGGCGAGCCGCTTGCTCGCCCCGGCGGGGAGCACGGCCCGAAGCACCTCGTCCATCCGGCGAAGCGAGCGGGTCTCGATCCCCTTCGACGCACTCACCACGAGAGCACCCGGATTCAAGTACCGGGCCGCCTCTGCCATGACCTCCCCCACGAACTGGGCCGGGCTAACCGAGACGACGAACTCGGCCCCGGGAAGCACCGTCTCGAGCTCTCGGGATACCTCGACCGCTTCCGGGATCCGGACTCCCGGCAAATAGCTCCGGTTCTCCCTGGCTTCGCGGAGCTCGATCGCGACCTCGCGCTCGTAGCTCCACAGCCGGACCCGGTGGCCGTTTCGGCTGAGCAGGTGAGCGAGGGCGGTACCCCAGCTGCCGGCCCCGATCACCGCGGTGTCCACCGGTCGCGTGCCCGTCATCCGGTCCCCTTCCGGCCGAAGCGGTGTTCCTCGCCCCGGAGGAGCTTCGTGATATTCGTTCGATGCGTCCAAAGCACGAAGGCGGCGAGCAGCGCGGTAAAGGGGAGGAGGAGTCTTCCCCGATCGTGCGGGATGACGAGGAGGACGGCCGGGAGGGTGAGTGCGGCCGCGATCGAGCCGACGGAGACGAATCCCGTCGCCCATACGATCACGACCCACACGCCGAGGGCGACCACGGTGCCGACCGGCGCGAGGGCAAGCAGGACGCCGGCGCTCGTGGCCACACCCTTCCCTCCCCGGAACCCGACCCAGAAGGAGAAGACGTGTCCGACGATCGAGACGGCCCCGTACAGGACCCCCCACTCCACCGTGCCCCCGCCTCCGAACAGGGGGAAGAGCGCGGCCGGGGCCCACCCCTTCAGCGTATCCACCGCGACGACCGGGAGGGCGGCCTTCCAGCCCAGGATACGGAAGGCGTTCGTCGCCCCCAGGTTCCCGCTCCCCTCCTTCCTGAGATCGATCCGGTAGAAGAGGCGGCCTACCCACAGCGAGGTGGGGATCGCGCCGGCGACGTATGCAGCCAGGACCAGCAGGAGCCGTTCGCTCACCCTTTCCGTACTTCCTCCCTGGCGCCGGATTTCTTCAGGCGAATGCGCATCGGGGATCCCGGAAATCCCCATGCGGCGCGAAAGCCGTTTTGGAGATAACGAAGGTAGTGGCCCGGGATCTCCTTAGGCAGGTTGGAGAAGATGACGAATGTGGGGGGGCGAACCCCGATCTGGGTTGCGTAGCGAAGCCGGATGGCGCGTCCGCGCGAGTGTGGCGGCGGCTGCCGGTGCACGATGCGCTCGAGGACGACGTTGACTTCGGGGGTCGGGATCCGCTCCTCGCGGGCCTTTGCGACCCTGAGGAGGAGGTCGATGCTCTTTCGTACCCGCTGCCCGGTCAGCGCCGAGAGGAAGAGGATGGGAACGGCCTTGACGAAGGGAGCCCGCTCGTGGAGCTCCTTCTCGAAGTCGGGTGCGGTGTGGTGGTCCTTGGCGACCAGATCCCACTTGTTCACCCCGAGGACGACCCCGCACCCCGCCTCCCACGCCACCTCGAGGATCTTCAGGTCCTGGTTGTGCACTCCCACGGCGGCGTCCACGAGGACGAGGCACACATCCGCCTCGCGGATCACCCTGTGGGTGCGAAGCGCCGCATAGTATTCGACCGATTCGCTTACCCGCGAGTGCCGGCGGAGCCCCGCCGTATCCACGAAGACGAGCTCCTGACCGTGGTACCTGAGGGTGGAGTCGATCGGATCGCGAGTTGTCCCCGGCACGTCGCTCACGATGGCCCGCTCCTCCCCGAAGAGACGGTTCACGAAGGATGACTTGCCGACGTTGGGGCGCCCGAGCACGGCGAGCCGGAGCTTCGCCTCCCTTGCGGGAGGGGCCGCCTCCGGGAGCGCGGCCACCAGTCGGTCCAGGAGGTCGCCGGTCCCCTTCCCCGAGAGCGCGCTGACCGGTGCGGGTTCGCCGAGACCCAGGCGCCAGAAGTCGTGATAGGAGGGGTCGTTGGGGAGGTTGTCCACCTTGTTCGCGACCACGATGAGCGGCGGGCCGGAACCGCGGAGGATCTCGGAGAGCCGCTCGTCGAGGGGGTGCACACCCTCCCGGCCGTCGACGAGGAGGAGGACGAGATCGGCTTCCCCGATGGCCGTGAGGGCCTGTTCGCGAATCTTCGCGTCGAGCGGCTCATCGCTCCTCTCGATGACGCCGCCCGTGTCCACGAGGAAGAACTCCCTTCCCGCCCAGTCCGCCTCGGCGAAGTTCCGGTCTCGGGTGATCCCTGGCCGGTCGTCCACGATTGCGAGCCTCTCCCCGAGCACTCGATTGAAGAAGGTGGACTTGCCGACGTTCGGGCGGCCCACGACGGCCACCACGGGGAGGCGGTGCGTCACAACCCGGAGAGCGCCTCGGTGACCTCGAAGCCGGGAAGGACGCGGGCCGGGTGCACGGCGCAGCGGAAGTCGGCGAGAGTGAGGGAATCGATGAAGTGTCCGTCCCGGTTCAGCGCCTCGGCGGGGATCAGGATGAGCTCGTCCTCCGACGGGCTCGTGACGGCCTGAATGAGGTCGCGGCCCGCGAGGAGACCGGCTACGCTCACGGTTTCCCCGTAGAACTGGTTGCGGACGGCCCGGACGTGGACCTCTGCCCCGGTTCGCTCCGCTAGCCGGGGCACGATCGCGGCAAGGAACGGCTCCATCGAAGTTCCGGTGAAGAGCCGCATCCGAAGGCCCGGAAGCCTGGGGAGGTCGTCGAGCCCCCGCTCGAAGGCCTCGAGGAAGCCCCGAACGGCTCCCACGCCGTTTTCCGTCAGGGCGAGATCGTCGTAGTACCCGGGGCCCGGAAGCGGCTCCGATGCCCGCAGGAAGAGCTCGTCGGCCGCGTAGCACCATCCGTAGTCCCGCTCCGCCTTCGCCCGGCACCGGATCCGTTCCACGGCCCGGATCGCCTCGGCCGCCTCCCCGGCGGTGAGCTCCCTGACGGGTCGGTTCACATTGTACTTCGTGAGGCCGACCGGGACGACGGACAGCGACAGCACTCCCGTGCCCAGCCCGTAGAGCTCCTCGATCGTGCGATCGAGGTGCGGACCGTCGTTCCAGCCAGGGCAGAGGACGACTTGGGTGTGGAGATCGAGGCCGCCGCCGGTGAGGAAGCGGAGATGCTCCATGATCAGGCCGGCCCGCTCGTTCTTGAGGAGGCGGATCCGGACCTCGGGGTCCGTTGCGTGGACGCTGACGTAGAGGGGGGAGAGGCGCTGATCCACTAGGCGCCCCAGCCCGCGCGGCCCGAGGTTCGTGAGCGTTACGTAGCTGCCGTAGGTAAACGACAGCCTGAAGTCGTCGTCCCTCAGCCAAAGGCTCTTGCGGACATCCGGAGGGTTTCCGTCGATGAAGCAGAAGACGCATTCGTTCGCGCACTCCCTGACCTTGTCCGGCTCGGTGAGGATCCCGAGCGACTCGCCCGGATCCCGGTGGATCTCGATGATCGCTTGTTCGCCCTCGGGACTGAGCGTCTCGATCTCGAGGTCCGGGTCCGCCTGGAGGAAGGTGAAATCGACGCCGTCGCGAACGCGCTCCCCATTGATGCGCACGACCTTCGTGCCGATGCTGAAGTCGAGCTCGTCGGCGATGCTGCCGGGCTGGACGGCGCTGATGCGAACCACGCGACCTCCTTGTGACCGGGATCCCGCGCAAGGGGGGATTCACGCGGGGCGTCGATCCCGGCGTGGCGTGGCGATCCCGAGTAGCCAGATAAGCTAGCGACTCGCGGTGGCGGTCTCAACGCGAACGGCGCCCCCGGGACGAAGCCGCCGCCGGGCGGTGTGCCCCCTCGACCCGTGTGGCGGGGAGCCGGGCCGGCGACCTCTCGGCACGCCGGCTGCGGGAACGTCGGAGGGTCGTGATCCGGATGCGCGAGGTACCTCGAGGGAAGGAGTCCGGGGCCGTTACCGCCGGATCACGACACGGATGATCCCCGCGAGATACCCCGTGCCGTAGTACGTCGTCGCCTCCGTCGCACTCACCCGTTCGAGCTGTTCGATCTCGTTCAACTGAAATGCCCGCAGGCTCTCTGCCGGCCCGTAGTGAAGGTGACCTTGGAAGACCTCGGGGTAGACGGCGGGATCGGGGATCGAGTTTGCGCCGGCACCCAGGGCAGCGGCCGTCCCGAGCACGGAGCTGATCGTCGCCTGGGTGCGGGGGCGGAGCCATCCGGGCCGGAGACGCCGGACGATTTCCATCGCGTCTCCGTCAGGGAGGGCCGCGATCTCATCGCGCGTGATCGTAATTCATGATGCCGGGCTCGTTGCCGCGGTCGGCGAGGAGCGACCTCGAAGAGGTGCCGCGGAGCCGAATCTCCTCCCAGATCTGGCGGCCGCCCCAGACCGCGACGCCAATGAGGGCGCCGACGCCGGCGCCGAGGGCGGCTCGCTCACTCGCGCCCACCGACCGGCAGGTGAAGTGAGGCTGGCTTTGACACGGGATCGCGAGAAATCCGCCGACGAGGCTCCCGGTCGCGCTCCCCACGAGAAATCCCTTCAGCCGGGATGTCGTCCCGCGGTACACTTCGAGCCGCTCGAGCGTAGCGGTGGGGACGGCGAAGCGGTCCGAATTCGAGTCCCCCTCGACGAGGA
The DNA here is from genome assembly GCA_965218255.1 of Longimicrobiales bacterium. Taxonomy (GTDB): domain Bacteria; phylum Gemmatimonadota; class Gemmatimonadetes; order Longimicrobiales; family Gaopeijiaceae; genus JAAXGI01. The sequence continues at coordinate 1,255,082 of CBDCKJ010000002.1, forward strand.
GGCCCTCTTCGAGGAGCGCTGCCACCCGCGACTCCCCGGAGAGCTCGTCCGAGACGAAGCGCACGCGGTCTCCCTCCTCCGGCCACGTCGAGACCTGGGCGGCGAGTGCGGCGGGCGCCCAGAGGAACAAGACCAGATGCGCCAGCGGGATATGGGGCCTGCGGGTCATGGTCCCCTTCTGTCTCGGTTGCACCCTCGCCTCTTTCGCCCGGGGGGTGTATGGTCTCATCGTACAGGAATGCTCCCCAGCTGTCGATCCCGCCTGTCCCCGGGATCCCCGGGGGAGCCCGAAGTCTGGCTTCGCGAGGCCAGGTGGCAGCCGCGCGCACCCAAGGCCCTCAATCCGTCCCGGCGCGGTGCTCGCCCGCCGCCCCGAGGCATCCAGCGAACGGGAGAGAGGAATCATGATCAGGTACCTTGCATCCGTCTTCGGACTCGGAATCCTCATCGCGGTCCTAGTGGCGCAGACGCCGCCGGTTACGGGCGATCACTCGTCGCCGCTGCGCGAGCTGGGAGGGGAAGGAAACGTCGGGATCAGCAATGCCGTCCTTCGCAATCAGCCGGAAGTTCGGGTGCTTCGCGTCGTCGTGGAGCCCGGCGGCGTGCGCGCGATGCATACCCACGACGACGTCGATTTCCATCTCTTCGCCCCGGTCTCCGGCACGATGGAGCTGACGGTCGAGGGGAATCCGCCGATCGACGTGACGCCGTGGCACCCGTACTACCTCGACGGCGGGACGGAGCACGGCTTCCACAATCCCACTGACGTTGCGATCGAGATCATGGAGATCTTCGTCCAGTGACGGAGCGCGGCCGGGGCGCCCGAGGGCAGGGTTAGGGCCCGTGGGCAGTACAGCGGCCCCGGGTCCGGGGGAGTCTCTGAAGAGAGCGGTTTCCGTCCTCCGGCGGCCGGTACAGCACCTCCCCGGACGGCCCGGCCAGAGGCCTTGACCGCTTCCCTGACGGGAGTCATCCTCACGTTTTGTGCGAGAAGCGCCGAGGCGGGACAGCGTGGCCCGGGGCATCCCGCGACCCGGCTCTCGGCCCCGGCTTCGGGGACCACCGTGTCACCGACCTCCGTCACGTCAGGCAGCAGCAGATGAGTGGCCCGGCTACCCGTGCCGCCCGCCCACCTGATCGCAAGATGTGGAGGGTTACTCCATTGAGTCGACGTTCGCTCGTACTTTGGACCTTGGTCTTCGGGGGGTGCTCCTCCGCCGACGCAGGGCATCCCTGGCTTGACCTCGGGGATCCCTCCCCGCACCAGATCATCGAGTTCTCCGGCGCGGATGCTGGCCAGATCGTGATCGCGATGGATCCCTCCGTCACGCGCGACGAGGCGCTCGGGCTGGGCCGGCTGATCCAGTCCCGGGCCCCGGCGGGCGCAACGGTGAACGCCCGGCTCTACGATCATGAGCCGACGGCCCGAGGGTGGCGTCAGGCGTCGGCGGAGATGCGGATCGCGCATCTCCTGGTCGTCGTCAGCGTCAACGCCGCCACGGGCCTGAGCGAGGTCCGATGGGTTCGGCCGGAGGATGACCAAGCCGCAACGGGGACATCGACAGAAACCGCGGCGCCGACTGACTCCGCGCCTTGACGGACGGGCCCTGAATCGGTGCACCGTACCGCTGCCGCTGCCGGGGGCGCTCTCTCGGCCTCGACCGGGCGTGACACGGGGTCGCCACCTGTGCGAGAATCTCAGATCACCTTACTCCAGCCCCGGTGCCGGTTCAAATGGCCCGCCTCGCCGCGCTCCCTCTAACGATCCCGGGACGCCCAGAGTATACGCTTGCTTCCCACCTTGAGGCTGATTTCCGGCTGTGACGCCTCGGGGCCGGCGGACCCTTCGGCATTGAAGGGGCACTGTAAGGAAGAGGACGATCCGCTGGCTGGATTGGGCCTCCCTCTCGGGTCACGGGGCTCCGGCGATCAAGGCGAAGGATGATAGCGGAGCCCGCACCTCGCGGACTTGCTGAGGCCCAGCACGTCCACCGCGCCATCGCGACCGGCGTTGCCTCCGTCTATTTCTGCGCATCTAGAAGTCCGGCGCAACCCGCAACCAGTGGGACAACCAGCGCTCTTGTACGGCAGTACTTTCCGACGGGCACCGACCTCTCCCTGCACTCCAACGACCGGGTCGACGCCGTCGCGCGGGAGTTCAACGCCCGCCCTCGAAGAGAGCTCCGGTGGATGATACCATGTGAAGTGTTCGCTAAGACCGTTGCGTCGACCGTTTGAGACCGCCAGTGCGCAGCTGGTCTTCTGCGCTGTGATCACCTATGGTCGACGGACAGCTCCCGATGTGACAGGTGATCGCATTGCGCTCTCCGCTGGAGGACCCATGGCGAATCGAAGATTTGACACTCGCAGCGCCAGACGGGCTTCAACGATTCTGGCTGTGACGGGTTTGTGGTCGGTGCCGATCGTGGCGGCCGCACAGGAGGTGGGGCCAGCTCACGGAACGCTTGTAGTCAGCGGTGGGGGTGAGACCACGAGTCATATCGTTGATCGCTTCGTCGAGCTTGCCGGCGGTCCGGATGCACCGATCGTCGTGGTCCCTACCTCCGGGCGCCAAGACGAAGAATATCATGAGTTCTGCCCCTGCCTTCGACGCTTCCGCGAGGCGGGAGCGACGAACTTGACCGTGATGCATACCAGAGACCGGGCAGTGGCCAACACCGAGGCATTCGTAGAACCGCTACAGAGAGCCCGGGGTGTATGGTTCAACGGGGGAAGTCACTGGCTCCACACGGACGCCTACCTCGATACTAGGGTCCACGAGGAGCTGTTTTCCCTCCTCGACCGCGGCGGGGTGATCGGGGGAGGCTCCGCTGGTGGTCATGTTCAGGGTGAGATCATGAATGTTAGTCGTTCGCCTGAGCGAGAATTCTCGGAGCGGAAGCTTCCGCGTGAGGATTGGCGACGAGGGTTTGGTCTACTCCGAGGAGTGATCATTGACGTTCATGTGCTAGCCAGAAACAGACACTTCGACATGATCGGAGTCATGAAACAGCACCCCGGCATGCTCGGTATCGCGATAGACGAGAACACGGCAATCGTGGTTCAAGACGACAAGTTTGAGGTAATCGGAACCAGCTACGTGATCATTCATGACCCCGAGCGTCCGATCCCCCCCGACCCTCCGGAGACCGGACGGACGGTCGGCGGACCATTCTACTTCCTACGACCCGGGGACACGTACGACTTAGTGACAAGGGAGGCGTTCCGACCCACCAGCGCTGAGGAACCGATCGCCCGACCCGCTCCAACCAACACTCCTTGAAGAAGCCCCACTTCAAGGAGCGCACGTCACGCTGATCCGAAAGCCGTCTCCTCGCTGCTGCCCTCGAATACTCTCGGTGGTCGACACGCGTGCGATGACCGTGCACTCATCCAGGTAGGAGTAAATCAACCCGGATCCTGCGATGCCGGGGTGGATGTACACTTCCTAACGCCTTATATTTGAGGGGTTTATACTAACATATGCCTCGATACGGAGGGCACCCTCCAGGTGCGCCATCATCATACGGGAAGCCGGCCTCATGTGCAGGGCTCGCGACGGCCGCTACGCGTCCGGCACAGCGCGCAGAACCTCACCGACGGCGGCGGCCTGGTGCTGGTTCGAAAGCTGTTCGACCGGTTCGGCCTGGCCGGCTGGATCGACGGTCAGGCGAACAGGGAGAAGGGGTCCTACCGGCCGGGCCTGATGACGGAGGTGTGGATTGCGCTTCTGCTCTACGGCGGCGGGGTGATCGATGACCTGCCGCTCCTCGAGCGCCGGGGTGTGCGCCGGATCTTCGGCTGGATCCGTGTGCCGGACCCCACGACGTTCGGCAGATGGCTCCGGCGGGCCAGTGAGCGCATGGTCCCGCTCCTGGACGAGCTGCTGTGGAGGATGGTCCGGCAGCGCTGGGCGCTTCGGGCCCGCGGCGTCCCGAAGAAGCTGACCCTGACGCTGGACTCGACGGTCGTGGTGCGCTACGGACACAAGCAGGCCGGGGCGGAGCTGGGCTACAACCCGAAGAAGCGGGGCCGTCGCTCCCACCACCCGCTCGTGGCGTTCGTCAATGAGACGGGCGACTGCCTGGGGGTGCGCTGGCGGGCGGGCAACGCCCACACGGCCGAGGGGGCCACCGAGTGGCTGCAGGCACTCGTGGGACGCCTGACAAGCGCGGGTGTCGGCGACATCACGGTGCGCCTCGACAAGGGCTTCTTCAGCCAGAAGATAGTGCGGGCGCTCGAGGAGCTGGGCGTATCTTTCCTGCTTAAGGTTCCTCGCCACAGATGGTTAGACGGCCACCGGGGCCCGTGGCGCTACTCGAAAAAGGGCGATGCCATCTTTGCGGGCGAGGAGCTGTGGAGCGCGACGGGTTCGCTCTGGGATGCGCGTCTCCTCACGATCCAGACCAGAAAGCCGGTCGAGACCGAGGAGGGAATGCTGGAGCTCGACACCTACGAGGTGGGCCACCAGGCGGACGTGCTGACCAACATCCAGGGCATCCACGCCCTGACCGCCTGGCGCCGATACAACGGCGGTGCCGTCGTCGAGCAGCGGATCGAGGAACTCGCCCAGCTCTCGGCCGGCAAGACCGCCGTCGACGACCTCGGGGGCAACGCCCTCCTGTGGAGCCTCGCCGTCGTGGGCTACCAGACCTTGCATACGCTGCGCCAACACTTCCTCTCGGGCTCCTGGCGGACGGCGCAGCCGAAGCGGCTCCGCCTCTGGCTGCTCCGGCTTCCCGCGAAGCTGACCACCCATGGACGCAAGAGCTACCTCCAGTTGCTTCGCGACGAACCCGTCCGCCTCCGCCTCCTCACGGCCCTGCGGGGACTGAACCACGACATCCCGCCCCCGGCGGCCGCCTGAGTCTGGCGGCCGCGACGCGCGCCATGCAGGTCCCACCCACGATCCCGGGGCCCATGTCTCCCGCGGCCACTCGTCGCGCCGATACTCGGCGTCTGTTCGCCTCAGGTCTCCTCATTGCAGCACTGCCGTGACCCCCAAAGCTTGATATCTCCCGCTCCCGCGCCCCTTCTCCATCCACTCCGCACTCGCCCCCCAGAACACCGCCCCAAATGGCCCCCATCGCAGGATCCGGGATCAAGCAGAGGTCGTGCCCAGCAATACCACTGGACGCAAATCTCGCCAGGGCACTGACGCTCTCCACAATGAGCGTTCCTCCCAATCGAAAGTATGAGGTCCCACTCGGTCCAGTCGTCAATGCATGGGAGCGGTCGTCGTCGGCGCCCTCCTTGGAAGAGGTCTCCCCCAAGACTGTAGGTGGTCACGCTCCGGCAGCGACTAGACCGAACTTCGACCGGAATCTGGGCCTTCTGACGCTGTAACTCATTGGCAGGAAGATAGTTGGCGGGATTTCTGCACCGTCTTGTGTACCCATGTAATAGGTTGCTTATAACCTTTATATGAAAACATACGCCAGTTACTATCATACCCATGTACATCGAACGGGTACCCAACCGTAACTCCCCGCCCGCCGTCCTGCTGCGCGAGTCCTTCCGCGAAGACGGCAAAGTCAAAAAGCGCACCCTCGCCAACCTGTCCACGTGGCCCGAGGACATCGTCGAGGGACTGCGCATCCTTCTGAAAGGCGGCGTTGCGCTCTCCTCCATGGGCGACGCCTTCACCATCCTGCGCTCCCGGCCCCACGGCCATGTCGCCGCCGCCCTCGGAACCGCCCGACGCCTGGGCCTCGAGAGGCTCCTCGACCGCCGCCCCTCCCGCGAGCGGGCCCTCGCCGCCGCGATCATCCTGGCCCGCATCCTGGATCCCCGCTCCAAGCTGGCCACCGCCCGCTCCCTGCGCAGCGAGACCCTGACCCATACGCTGGGCGAGGAACTCGGCATCGAGGACGCCGGCGACAACGAGCTTTACCGGGCCATGGACTGGCTCCTGCGTCGCCAGGACCGCATCGAGCGCCATCTGGCGGCCCGGCACCTCGAAGACGGCGCCCTGGTGCTCTGCGACATCACCTCGGTCTACTTCGAGGGCTCGAAGTGCCCGCTGACCCGGCGCGGCTACTCCCGCGACGGCAAGCGCGGCACGCTCCAGATCGTCTTCGCCCTCCTGTGCAACCGCGAGGGCTGCCCCGGTCGCCGTGGAGGTCTTCGAGGGCAACACCGCCGATCCCGGCACGCTGGGTGCCCAGCTCGATACACTGCGCAAGCGCTTCTGCCTGTCGCGCATCGTGCTGGTCGGCGACCGGGGGCTGCTCACCGATGCCCGCATCCGCGAAGAGGTCGAGCCCGCGGGGCTGGGGTGGATCACGGTGCTGCGCGCTCCGGCGATCCGCAAGCTGGCCAGCGAGGGCAACCTGCAGCCGTCGCTCTTCGACGAACGGGATCTGGCCGAGATCACCGCACCCGAGCTGTATCCCGGGGAGCGCCTGGTGGTGTGCCGCAATCCGCTGCTGGCAGCCGAGCGGGCACGCAAGCGCCTGGAGCTGCTCGCCGCCACCGAAGGCGAGCTCGACAAGGTCGTGGCGGCCACCCGGCGCGAGAACAAGCCCCTGCAGGGCAACGACAGGATCGCCGTGCGCGCCGACCGGGCACTTCGCCGCTACAGGGTCGGCAAGCACTTCGACACCGAGAGTACCGACGACGGCTTCTCCTACACGCGCAACGAGCGGCGCATCGCCGAAGAGGCCGCCCTCGACGGCATCTACATCATCCGCACCAGCGTGCCGGCCGAGGAACTTGCGGCCCAAGAGGCGGTCCGGTCCTACAAGAGCCTGAGCCGCATCGAACGGGCGTTTCGCAGCTACAAGACCGTGGATCTCAAGGTGCGTCCGGTCCACCACCGCCTCGAAGGCCGGGTCCGGGCCCACGTCTTCATCTGCATGCTCGCCTACTACGTCGAGTGGCACATGCGCCGTGCGCTGGCGCCGCTTCTGTTCGACGACGACGATCCCGCCGCGGCCACGCGATCCTCACCCGTCGCACCCGCCCGCACCTCTCCCGCCGCACGCGCCAAGGCCGGCAGCAAACGCACCCCGGAGGGTCTTGCCGTCCACAGCTTCCAGACGCTCATGGCCGACCTCGCCACCCTGACCCGCAACCGCGTTCAGCCTGCCGCCAAGGGGGCCATGGCCGCCGATGTGCTCGCCAGCCCCACCCCGCTCCAGGCCGAAGCCTTCCGTCTCCTCGAAGTCCGCCCATGACCCGTACTCAGTAGCGTACACCCCCGAATCACGGCTATGTCACAGCACTACAACAGCTTGCCCCGACATCGCGCAGCGAAGTTTGGTTTAGTCATAAGCACCTTTCTCGATTTCGGTCTAACAGAATTGAGACTCATTCTCAATTCGCAGCGAGAGTAGGATTTCCCCCCCATCTGTCAAGCGTGTGTGAACTGCACACGCTACCATCTTGAGGATATCACCGCCCGGATCCAGGATATCCTGGAGAATTAGGGGCTTGTCTCCCGGGGCTTCCAGGCTTGCTCCGCGCCAAAGAGGCATCCTATAGTCCTGATGTTATAGTTCTTCGCGACCGGAGAGGGGAGTACACGAGTGAACTGCAACCCCATGGAGGGGACGGTTCTGATGAGCAGAAAGAACAGAGTGAAAAGAAGCGGTCTTTTGGTACCCGTGATGGTGGTCGCCTTCGGGCTACTGCTCTCCGTCGATGCGAGCCCTGTCTCAGCCCAGGCGGACGACCCCTGGAATGCGAGGTGGCTCGTCGGGAACTCGCTCCCGGAGCACCCGGGTGAGTACCCGGCGTCTGTGACCTTGATTCCCAACCCACGCACGGATCTGACCTACGCCGGGGACGTCGCGCCGATCATCCAAGAGAACTGCGTTAAGTGCCATCGGCCCGGGAGCGTGGCTCCCATGCCGCTCGAGACGTACGAGCAGGTGAGGCCCTTCGCTCCGATGATCCGGGACCGCGTCATCAGACGGGTAATGCCCCCCTGGCCAGTCGATCGGACGGTGGGTATCACGGAGTTCAAGAACGACCCCTCGCTGACCGAGGAAGAGATCCGCACGATCGTGGACTGGGTCGACTCCGGGACGGCCCTCGGCGACGTTGCCGACCTGCCCGATCCGATCCAGTGGCCTGACGGGAGGACGTGGGAGTTCCAGGACGAACTGGGCTCGCCGCATGCGGTCTTCCAATCTCCCATATACACGGTCGAGGCGAACGGGATGGACCAGTGGCCCGCCCCCAGGACGCCGCTAGAGGAGGTTCAGATCGAGGGAGAGCCGATCACGACGGAGCGGTGGATCAGGGCGATCGCGGTCAGGCCGCACAGCTTTGAGGCGCGTAACGTCTTCCACCACGCCAACCCCGGCCTCATCATGCCCGGTGAGGCGGCCCATCCGATGGAAGCCCGCAGCGCGTTCGGTCAGGGAGTGATCGACCTGATTGATTCGGCGATCGGCACGGAGGGCCGGGTCTTTCCCGAGGGCCACGGCCGGGTGATCCGGCCGGGCTCGGTGATCGCGTGGGGGCTCCACTATCACCCGTACGATCACGACATCGATGCCGCCTTGCAGGTCGCCGTCTGGTTCTACCCCGACGGCTACGAACCTGAGCACTATTCCATGGGTGACCCCTCGTTCCGGGGTACCGTCATTACGCACGTGCCCTTCCACCCGGGTTCCAGCACGGCCTATTCTCCGACCGGCCGCTTCGGTGACGAGTCGGACCTCCTCATCCCGCCCCACGGCGTCGCGACGATCAGGGGGGCGCACGTCCTGGATCGGCCCGCCATGATCCACAGCATTCGCGGCCACATGCACATGCGGGGGAAGTACCAGATCCTCGAGGCCATCTATCCGGACGGGAGCTGGGAGACCCTCTCGAAGCTGAACTGGGATCACGGCTGGCATACGCTGGTCCTCTACGAAGACCACGTCATGCCGCTGCTCCCCAAGGGCACCGTGCTCACCATCACCTCGACGTGGGACAACACGACCGAGAACCCCCACAACCCTGACCCTAATCAGTGGGTCACGGGAGGTGACCGGAGCGTGGACGAGATGGGACATATACGACTCGGCATCACCTATTTCGACGACGAGGCCGACTTCCAGGAGATCGTCGAGGAACGCCGGCGCATGCTGGCCCAGAGGTCGACCGTCTCGAGGTAAGGCGGCGACGCAGGAAGAGCGACAAGTACACATGATCAACAGGCCATCCTTCACCCTGACAGCTCTGGTCACCTGCGCTCTCGGTCTGGGGTTGACGATCCCGCTCGAGGCGCAGCAGTGGGAGGAGCGAATCCCCGGGAGCGCCGGCGAGTGGGGCGTTCAGAACCTGCGCCCGCGGGGCCAGCCGGTCGTCCCCATTTTCGATGGCTGGGTTGCGGAAGAGGACGGCACCGCATCGCTGTGCTTCGGATACTTCAACTTGAACTACGACGAGGCCCTCGAGATTCCCGTGGGGCCGAACAACTACATGGAGCCCGAAGAGTATAACGGGCTCCAGCCGACCCGCTTCAACCCCGTGCCCCTGGATGGCGGGGACAAGCCGCGGCACTACTGCGTCTTCAAGATCAACGTGCCTCAGGGCGGTGGTCAGGACATCGTCTGGACCCTTCGCCGCCACTACCAGGATTATTCCGTGCCGGCCAACTCGGGGTCGCTCGCATACCGGGTGTCTGACATCTACTTCCCCACCGATCGCGCCGAGCGCGGCGGATCGGTCGTGCCTATCGTCCGATTCGTCGAGCCGGAGGGGCCGGAAGGCATCGGCAAGGGCCTCCGCGGCGGGCGGCGGGTGGGCCCCCTCTCGGCCCAGGTCGGCCGGCCACTCACCCTCACCCTGGCCGTCCGGCAGCCCACGGCCGAGGAGTACCCGGAGCTCGCTGACTACGATGGCGGGGAGAGGGTGTTCGGGGTAAGCTGGCAGAAGTACTCGGGACCCCCGGATATTTTCGGGAACGTGAACTTCAGCAACAACTTCATCGAGGTCGGCCCGGTGGAGGGGACCGCGACGACCCAGGCCACCTTCGAGGAGCCTGGCGACTACGTGCTCCTCGTACAGGTGCTAGGCGGCGGTTACCCCAACCAGTGCTGCTGGACCAACGGCTACGTGGAGGTCAACGTCAGCCCGTAGGCGTTGTCCTTTCTGCCAGCGCCTGGATAGTCGAGAGGGATGTCGGAGCCAAACTCGGCGGAATCCCGTGATGAGGCCCACCTGAAGCCCCCAATCGTCCATGGGATGCTGGAGTACGGTCTGTACGTTGAGGATGTGTCCCTTGCAGTCGAGTTCTATCAGGACCTGTTTGGCTTTTCGCCCTTATTCGCCGATAGCCGGATGGTTGCGCTGGATGTGGAGGGAGTACAGGTTCTTCTTCTCTTCAAACATGGTGCTTCCCGCAAGCCAATCACCACCAAAGTTGGAGTTGAGGTGGTCCTACTTCGTTGGAAAGTCCGAGGGCAAAATTAAGGTGGATTCCGAGTGGTTGTGAGAGCCCTCGGGAGCTTTCCCTCTGTGTTGTGTTGGGGTGGATGCTGCACCCTGCGGTTTTTTTCCGGCATGGGAAGGACAGCCGCCAATATGAGCCCGGGTCGCCGGGAGGGGAACCCGACCCGGCGACCCGGGCTTGGCGGCGGGCGGAGCGGGGCGCGCAGGGCTGGGAGATCCCGCGCTTCTTCGCGGTCCCGCTGGCTCATGAGGGCGTCGCCCGGCACTTGTGAAGGTGCAGCGTTCACGCTGCCCCCGTGCCGTTGCGGTAGGCATCGTCCGGCGTGCGCCCGCCGAGGGACGAATGCGGACGCACCTCGTTGTAGAAGTCGATCCACGAGCCGATGATGCGCTCGGCGTCCAGCCCGTCGCGGAGCTCGTGGAGATAGACGGCCTCGTACTTCAGCGACCGCCACAGCCGCTTGATGAAAATGTTGTCGTGGAAGCGGCCCCGGCCGTCCATCGAGAAACTCACGCCCGCACGCCAGCGCCAGCATGCTGTCCCTTCGAATCTCGTCATGGTCGTTGAGATCTTCGTAACCCAGCGCGAGCCCGAACACCCGCTGTCTGACCAGCGCTTCGAGCGAGTGCTCCGTTCGGGTCGGATCCCGGTAATCGCCGAAGCAGGCCGCCATCCGTGCGCTCAGCCCCACAACCTTGTCCGCATCCCGCAATAGCAGCGCTCCCCCGTCCGACGACATCCGCCCGCCGTCAAATCGGCCTATGACCTCACGCCGCCCCGCACCTCGAAACACCACGGGATCCCGTACACACTGTGTGTAAACGTTCAGTCGTGCCGTGGCGGGGCGGTTGGATTTACTGGTTGAGGATGCGTTTCCAGTGTTTGGAGAGGTGCCGGAGCCAGACGTCCTTTTTGGGTTTGCCGTATTGCGTGTGGGTGTCGTAGCGACCGCGTCCCTGGGTGGTTCCGACATGGATCCAGCCTGAGGCCCTGTAGACGCCGCCGGTGTAGCGCGGGATCTCGACGAAGGTTTCGATGAGGACGGGGGTGGTGTTGTGGCGTCGGGTCCAGGTGCGGGGCAGGCGTCGGCAGACGAGTGAGAGGTTCTTGTTGCGCAGCGTGTGGGTCCATCCGATGAAGCGGTCGCGCGGGGCGAGCGTCCAGGCGGCGGCGCTGAAGCCGAGCATGGCGAGCGGCCAGCCGTTGTGGTCGTGGACGGCGTAGCGCATCTGCGCGCCGACGAGGGGCTTGTATCCCAGATAGTGGTAGCGGGCGACGAACTCGTTCCACAGCCTGCCTTCGCGGGTAGCGCGCACGACGGTCCGGAGTTCGAGCGGGCGGACCTCGTCGAGGGTCGTCGGTGCCGGCAACAGCGGCACTTCGGTGTCCTGACCGAAGATGATGGGGCGGGGCGGGGCCTTCCTCCACTTCTGGGGTGGCAGGGTGATGAGGCCGTCGTTGTGCATGGCCAGCATGGCCACCCGGGCCGTCATGTCCTTGAGGCCGCCGTCGGGCTTGAACCAGCCGATGCGCCGGCAGAACTCCCTGGACAGGGCATGGCGGCTGAGAGGCGGCGGGCCGGTGATCAGTGCGCGCAGCAGCGCCATTTCCCCGGCGGTGAAGTCGTGCCCCTGGTAGTGGCACTCGATCCGGTCGGTCATGCCGGCACCATCGGGTCGCGTCTGCGCTCCTCGCTCATCGACCATGGCAGCCAGGGCGACAGGTCATGGGGCGGCCGCCCGCCGCCCTGCGCGCATTCCGCCAGCCATGCCGTAAGCCATCGCTGGACATCGATGCCGTTCAACCTCAGGGTGCCGACCACCGAGTACATGAGCGCCGTGAACCGGGCGCCGGTCTCGTTGTCGGAGCCGAACGACAGGCGTCTTCCGATGACCGGACATCTGAGCAGCCGCTCGGCGAGATTGTTGTCGAGCGGGACCCGGGGCCGGTCGACGAAGAGACTCAGCCCCTCGCGATGGTTCACGAGCGAGCGTAGCGCCTTGCCCTCGCGCGCCCCGGACGGCAGGCGGTCGAGTTCGCGCCCGGCGTTTGCAAACAGGCTGCCGAGTGCGTCGGTCAGCGCGTCGTGGGCCGCGTCGAACGCTGGCGTCTGGCGCTCGAGACCGGGATCGTACTCGGCCAGCCGCGCCTTGTTCAGGCGGTAGATCGAGGCGATCCGCCGGGTCCATTCCCGGCACCAGCCGGTCAGTTCGTCCTGCCCCGCCGCGGCCCTGATGAAGTCCCGGCGTATGTGAGCCCAACAGCACGAGAGGATCACCCGGCCCCCGAGCAGGCGCGCCAACCTCTTGTAGGCGCTGTAGCGGTCGCAGACGATGACCGTCGAGGGCCGTGCTTCGGCGAACAGCTCATGGGCCGCCTCGGCGCTGCGCGAAGGATCGATATGGAAGTAGACCGCGTCGTGGCCGACCGAGATCCACAGCCGGGCCCGGCTCGACCTGCCTGCCTCGCGCAGCGCCTGCACGCGCCAGGTGGTCTCGTCGGCATGGCGCAGCGCCGCGTTGTTCTGGTGCGCGAGGATCGCGTCGGCCACCGACTCGAACAGCGGCACGAAACGGGGCACGCTGCCGGCCAGGGTGCCCGGCGAGATCGGCAGTCCCTGGTCGGCCAGCCATGTGCTGACGCGCTGCAGAGGACGCAGGCACGCATAGCGTTCGAACAGGAAGCGCGACCAGACGCTGATCCCGTAGGGCGTGTTGGGGAACAGCCGGGGCACGGGGGGCGCCGACACCTCCACGGGCGACGACGCGCAGTCGCATGTCCGGCGCCAGCGCGGGCGGCGGATCACTCGCTTGTGGGCCTTGACCTCGATCTCGATAAGGGTGGACTCTCCGGCGCCGTTGGCCGCATAGGGGTTCCCGCAGCCGGAACACACACACGCATCGGACGGCGGGTCATGCTCTTCGATGTGTTCTTCGAGACCGGGCCGCTGTGTGCGGCCCCGGCCGGGTGCGCCGGGCTGCCGACCCCGCGGACGCCCGGAGCCCGGCTTCTCCTGCTTCTCGCTCTTGCGACCGAACTGCGTCTTCGACAGCACCGTCCGGGTCGCGCGAGACTCCGCCAGCTCGGCTTCCAGCTCCTCGTTGCGCCGCTGCAATGCCTTCACGGTCTTGTGCAGCCGGGCAACTTCCTTGCCGGCTCGCCGAAGGAGATCGCGCAGACGCCCCACCTTCGAGCGCCACCGCAGTGCGTTCTTCCCTGCTCGACGAGCTTCCCTCGTCTTCTCGACGACGGCCCTCAGCCTGCGCCGCGATGCCTCGAAGCGCGACCTCCAATATCCCGCTTCGCGACGTGCAGACACCTCCGCGCAGCGCAACTCTTGCGCTCGCGCTTCCGCACGGACCCGCTCCTCCTCGTACAGCCACCGCCAGTCCACCGGGTCCGCAGCACACGCAGCCTCAGGGGTCAACCGCAGCCCACCGGGCCCCTCGGCCAGCACCACGACCGTGCCAACATCCCCGTCTCCTATCGCCATGAACCAGACGATAGCACATCACCGAACTCGTGGCCAGTCCCCTACACGACCTCAGCCTGAGACCCATGACCCCCCCCGCCACGGCACGACTGAACGTTTACCACTGTGCCATGATGGAAATCGCTCCATGAATCAGGGTAAGTATCTGACAATACTACCCTTAACCCATGTATATGTCCCATCGCACGCAGCCCTGGTGAGCGATCTGAGTTAGTCTCGTTTCAGGGGGGCAGTTCAGTACGGTCCGGTTGCCTTGGCTGCGTATGTGAGGTATTGGATGATCGCGCTCAGTTCTCCGGCGAGGTCCTCGTTCAGATGAGCGATCAGGTCGTCCCTGTCCATGGAGCTATCCATCGTATGGGTGATTCAGCCAGACGGTGCACGGCCGGTTGATTCTTTCGTGGGCACTGCCGTGCCGAGGGCACGCATCCGTGCGGTGGTCTCTTCCTCAAGCTTCCCGCACATCAAGTCGCAGAGGATGGCTACACTGTCGTCGGCAAGTCGATAGTGTACGAACAGTCCCTCTTTTCGTCGGGCCACGAATCCGAGCTGGTGGAGGATCTGAAGGTGCTTTGACACGTTCGCGGTCGGAGGCTTGTGCGCTCGGCAAGTTCGCCAACGGTGTGTTCACCTCGCCGAAGAGTGTCGAGGAGCTGCAGCCGGACAGGCACCGAGAGCGCCTTGAATCGTTCAGCTACGAGTTCAAGCAATTAGGGCGTCGATGGGCAAGATCCCCTCCTCACGATGTTGGGTCGGCATCTCCCACCCTAGCGATCGACTGGAGGTTGCAGCGCCAAGTCCGCAACAAGGTTGCTCGCCACAGTTACTTCGTCACTCACGGGATTACGTCCGAGACCCGTAGCTTTCCCCCGTGACCGTGGTCGGCAAGGCGTGGGACGAGGAAGGGCTTGCAGCGACACTGACGATCAAGCTGAAGGCTATCGTAGGGCCCGACGAGGCCGGTGACGACCTCGTCGGCAGAGCGGTGGTAGGTGAATAGAGGCCGTTAGCCCCTTGGGGCGCCGAGGTGACCCGTCACCGCTCCGGCCACGTCGGCCCCTGCACCCTCGCCCTTACAGGGCCCATCCCCATGTACGCAAACTTCTGGATCCGCTTCCCTTCGAAGGTCTCGGTCGTGTAGACGTTGCCCTGCGAGTCCGTTGCGATGCTGTGGGCGCCGAAGAACTGGCCTGGGTATCGTCCTCCCATACCGAAGATGTACAGCTCCTCCATCGTCTCGCGGAGTACTACGCGGACCCGCTGGTTCGAGCCGTCGGGAATGTAGATGTAGGTCTGCTCGGGATCGGGCGAGAAGGCCACGTCCCAGGTCGACGGCCCCCACAAGGGGTCAGTAGCGAAGAAGGCTTCCTCTACGAACTCCCCCCCGGTCGTGAAGATCTGGATCCGGTTGCTCGCCCGGTCGCAAACGTAGACCAGTCGGTCAACCGAGACGTCGGCACAGTGTGTGGGCCCACGGAACTGCTGAGACGGCTGGGGGCGGGGTGGGTGCTCATAGTCGTCGTCGGGCCGGTTCCCGTAAGCGGCCCAATGGCGAACGATCCGGCCAGTGTCCTGGTTAAGGACCGCGACGCGCTGGTTCAGGTAACCGTCCGCGAGGAAGACCTCGTTCGTTTCCTCATCGACGAAAATCTTGGCCACCCGACCAAAGCTCTCCAGGTCGTTGCTGTTCGGGACATAGCCCCCCTGGCCATTCGAGCGGGCGCCCTGTTCCCCGAACTGCGCCACCACGTCTCCGTCCTGCGTGAGCTTCAGGATGTGCGAGTCGCCACCGCCGTTCCCGCCGACCCAGACGAAGCCCTCGTGATCTACGAAGATCCCGTGGTTGGACTCGGGCCACGGGTGCCCCTGGTACATCTCTCCTGCGGGCGGGCCCCAAGACCTGACGACGTTGCCGTCGAGGTCAAACGCGAGAACCGGCGGCGCCGGAATGCAGCATTCTGACCCCCCCTCCACTCTGCCCGCCTCTCCACCGGTGAGGTTTTGGCGGTGGACCATCCAGATCACATCGCTGTCGTCCACCCAGAGGCCGATCGCGCTGCCCAAGAGCCAATTGTTGGGCAAGGGCTTCGGCCAGAAGGGGTCCACCTGGAACATCGGGGCCTGCACCTGCTGCGCCTCGACCGTCCTATCGAGCTTTCCTTGAACGAACCATAGAGCGCCGAGTGCCATGACCAGACCGGCTGCGGCAACCGCCCTTCCCCGTTTCGAGTTCATTGGTGGCCTCTCTTCGGTAGGGGGCTCTGTATCGGCGCGCGCCGCGAGCCCGAGGGGTGTGAGAGCATGTTACTTCGGAACGCTAGCGTTCGCAAAGGTCTGGCGAGTGGGTAGCCGAAGGTGATCGGCGGACGAGGCTTCGACCAGAGGTCTATGGCTGCGGTCGGATGACAACCCGGGCGAGGCTCTGCAGGTTCGGTCGGAGTTCGTCTTCTCCCGTCGGCATCCCGCCGACTGTGAGCATGTAGGCAATCACGTCGACATATTCCTGCTCGGTCAAAGAGCCTGGATTGTCTTCCGGCATGGTCGCTCGCGTGTATTCGAACAAGTCGGCAAGCGATCTTCCATCCCAAATGCGGAGGAACCGGGCCCGCGCCAAACGCGGTGTTGGACCGCATATCCGGATCGTCGGGAGCGCCATTTAACCTTCGACCATGGCAGAGACCACAGGCCCCTTCATATACGGCTTCTCCACGTCCGGCCTGTGCGTCAGTGAAAACGCCATCCCATGCCGATGCCATCGCGCCGGTGTCCGTGGGTTCCACCTGCGATGCCGTCACTTCGCCGGGGTTTGGGGACCGTAGTCATTCGCCCACGCCGTGCGGATGAAGCTCGCCAGTGAGGAAATCTCGTCGGCGGTCAGCAAGCACCTGCGTGTGAAGGGAAGGACCACCTGGTACGAATCAGTGTCGGAGATGCAGGCGGATCTGGACGGCTACCTCGAGACCTACAACGGCAAGCGTCCCCACTGCGGCCGCGGCATGGAGGGGAGAGCGCCGTATCAGGTCTTCAAGGCAGAGATCCGAAAGCCCAGGAGCCGCAAGAAGTCAACCAAAAAGGAGGTGAAAACGGCAGCCTGACACACTGACCTCGGCGAGGCCAGGTGTCAGGTGATTACCGTATTAGAACACGTTCGCGAAATAGTCAACGCAAGTTTCGGCCACGCGCTCGGCGCTGAAGCTCCTCTTGACCAGCAGTGGCCATTCCGCCCGTCTCCCAAAGGAGTCTTTGTACTCCGTCGGACTCGTATTCGAAGTACCTAACGCTCATGTGGACCGTCATCAGCCCATAGGGGCTTTGTTGTGTAACAGGCTGAGTTGGTGGGCGCACGTGGGTTGTCGGAGAGCCGGTTGGCGGCTATCCGGGATGAGGTGTGGCTTGTGTGTCGGCGCTTGGGCTTGAGAGCAGACGTAGAAGGCGTCCCCGCGTCAGGCCGTGTGCCGTGATCTCAAGTTTGCGCCGCAGGGGTCAGGCGTGGGCCGGCGCGGTGCCGGTGGCCGGGTCGACGCCGTATTTGTTGAGCATCCGGATCCAGCGGGGGGCGTTGCGTTTGACCATGAGTGCCTCGTAATCGGTTTCGGGATCGAGGTACGGGGTGTTGGTTTTCAGCACGCAACAGATGACGCGCAGCAGCTTGTGTGCCGTGGCAACGATGGCGCGCTTGTAGCCTCGGCGCACGGTCAGCGCCTTGTGGTAGCCGCGGAACTGGCAGTGATGTGTCCGTGCGGCGGCGTGGGCGCACTCGATGAGGACCTCGCGCACGACGGAGTTGCCGCGGCGCGTACGTCCGCTGAGGCGCTTGCCCGCGCTCTCGTTGTTGCCCGGGCACAGTCCGGCCCAGGCGGCGCAGTGGCGTCGCGAGGAGAACACGCTGATATCAGGGCCGAGTTCGACGAGGATGGCGAGGGCGGAGGAGGAGTCGATGCCGGGGATCGTCATCAGGAGATCGATTCGGTCCCGGTATTCGGCCAACCCGTCGTGCAGGCAGCGGTCGTACTCGGCGAGGCGCAGGGTGGTGTCGTGGAAAGCCTGCAACTGGTCGTGCAGGAGAAAGTGGGCGTGTGTGTCCAGCTTCGCCGACAGGGCATCGCACAACGGCTCCACATGGCGACGGACGTGATGCGAGAGCGAGCCGAGCAACTCCGCAGTGGACAGCCCGGCGAGGAGTCCCTCGAGCAGACGCAAGCCATTGGCCCCGAACAGATTGGATAGGATGCCCCCGATGCGCAGTCCGGCAGCATCGAGGATCTTGTGGATGCGGGTACGCGTGCGTGCCCGTTCGCGCACTACCTGGCGGCGTAGGCGCGAGACCTTGCGCAGGGCGCGGAAGTCGCCGGGTGGCACCAGACTTGGCTTGCACAGCCCGAACTGGCAGATACGCGCCAGCCATATGCTGTCGGCCACATCGGTCTTGCGACCCTTGATCTGCTTGACATGCTGGGCATGGACGAGCAGCGGACCCATGCCCGCATCTTCGAGCGCCGTGTAGACGACCTCCCAGTAGATCCCGGTTGCTTCCATGACGGCGGCGGTGACCCGGTGGTCGAGCAGCCAGCCGGCCAGTGCCTCCAGCCCGCTGGGCAAAGCACTGAACACCCGGGTGAACATCTCGGCATCGGTGTTGCGACGGGCCAGACGCACGGTTGCGGTGACCTGCATCTTGTGGACGTCCAGCCCTGCCGCGCGGGGATGGACGACGTGCATCGTGTCGATGTGTGCCATGGAGCTTCCTCCTTCGGATGGGTGGGTGAGGCGGAAGCGGAGACCTTCGGACAGCCGACACACATCCCGGTGTGGGATGCGGCGCGTCTTGTTGTGCGTCCACGGACGAACCGGGAACAAGGCGGGGTACGAAGCCATCGGTCGGGACAGTTTCTGCAGCGGGCACGAAGCACCGGAAAGCGAGCGTCCACTTGCCCGCTTCCGCCTTGGAACCATTGCCCGTTGCCTGCCGGGGAAGCAAGCAGGGCAGCAGGATGGCGCCCCGAGCGGCTCGCGCATCGCGCGAGCCGCTCATGTTACATGCCGACGGGGTGTGCGCGGCCCCGCCACGATCATGAACGTTTCTGCCACCCCGACAGAGCAGATCAAGAGGTTTGGAACACCTTCCTCCACCCCGACCCCGTCGCGTCGCAGCCCCAACTCGAACGCTGCCTGCCCTGCCGATTGGAACTCGTCCTGGTCCTGTTCGACATTGGCCCAAACTGCCGCCTCGAAGAGGGCGTTGAACGTCTCGACGCCTGTCAAAGACTCTCTATTGGCACGGGGAAAGCGTGGTTGGGCGCACGCACTCGATGGCGAGAACAAGGAGATTCCGACGATTAGGAGGGCGGCCGATCCGAAGTGCGAGCGCAGCATAGCAGTCCGCGACTTACTCAAGGGGCAGGCTCGATACGCAGGAGTGCGCCGTCGTCTTCTTCGTCCGTCAGCAGGTACAAGAATCCGTCGGGGCCTTCGCGCACTTCTCGGATGCGTCGCCTCAACTCGGTTAAGATCGACTCGCGGCGCAGCTCCTCGGTCCTCTCATTGAAGACAATGCGCTGGAGATGGCCCGTGCCCGGTATGCCACCCTGGCGAAGCGATCCCACGAAGACATTCCCTCTCCACGCCGGGAACTGGTCGCCCGTGTAGACGGCCATCCCTGCCGCGGCGATGGCGGGTAACCAGACCACCAGGGGCGATTCCATCCCATCGCGCGTCGGATGGTCTGTGATCCTTTCGCCCGAATAGTTACGTCCAAAGCTGACGAGTGGCCATCCGTAGTTACGGCCCGGCGACAGGATGTTAATCTCGTCGCCACCATTGGGTCCGTTCTCGTGCTGCCAAAGCTCGGCGGTCTCCGGGTGCTGAATGAGACCGAGGGTATTGCGGTGTCCCAAGGTGTAGATTTCCGGCCGATAGCCTTCGCGGTCCGCGAACGGGTTGTCTCGTGGCACCGTACCATCGTCGTTGATCCGGAGGACCTTCCCACGCAGGCTCATCGGGTCTTGTGCAGCCGTCCCGACTCGGCCGCCTGTCGACATGTAGACCTTCCCGTCGCGGCCGAAGGCGACACGACCGTTGAGACCCGAGTTGCCCTCGAACGCATCGGTTACGACGAGATCTCTGACGTCGACGAGCGCTCCGCCCTCGAGCCGACCCCGCGCGAGCGCTGGTGAACCCCACCCGCTTCCTACCGGCTTGGTATAGGTTAGGTAGACGAGGCCGTTTTCGGCGAAGCTGGGATGGAGGGCGACATCCATCAGCCCTCCGTTACCGTCAGTTCTGACCTCCGGCACACCCGAGATGGGGTGCGGGTCGAGCACGCCGTCGCGGACGACGCGAAGGCGGCCGGGCCGCTCGGTGATGAGCATACCTCCGTCGGGAAGGAACGCGATGGCCCATGGGTGCGAGAGGCCTCTAGTCACCACGCTGACCCGGATCTCGTGTTGCTCGGCCGTGTCCAACACCCACGGGCCGGTGCCCAACGGCGGCACCGGTACTCCGATCGTCGATTGCCCCTGGTTGCAGCCAGCCGCGAGTAAGCCAGGTAACAGAAGCACGGCAATGCGGACAGAGACCTTCATGCGGATCTCCCATGTGAAGGGGCGCGGGGCCATCTTTCGGGCGGGGCCATGCCCCGCTCCATCTGCTACCTCGTCGAGTACCGATAGGACCGGGAGGACGTCCGTGGCAAGAGGTGAGTGGGGTTCCACGAGGCAGCCCGCGTCGGGAGCCGGGAGTTCGCCGTAAGGCAACTCGCGGTCGAACAGTGCGCGATTCCGCTCGGCTGCACTTGCCGCCGCGAGAACATGCAAAGTCTCGTAACTTCAATCGGGGCGCCCGGATTCGAACCGGGGACCTCCTGCTCCCAAAGCGCTTCCGGCAGGATGTGAATCACGGTAGGGTCAGGAGGTGGCGCGGTTCCCTTAGGGGTACGGTGTGTATTTCTTCCGCCTTGCTTTCGCGTCGGCGTCAATTCCGGCTCCCACAGGTCCGTTTCCACCCCCCCCCCCCCCGCTCGTCGGTAGGGTCGAGAACTGGCGCGCCGATTCCTTAGGGTCCGGTGTATATGCGTTCCGCTGCTTTCGCTCGGTGCCCAGTCCGGCTCCCGTAACCACGTTTCCAGCTCCCGCCTCGTCAAACACAGCATGCGGTTTTCCCGCACTGTGCTTTCCTGTTGTCTTCATCCCACGGTTTATGTGGCCTATCGACTGGGGAACGCTTTCAACGGCAGATAAGGCCACCGCCTACTCCACCTCTTCCAGCCAAATGTCAGCCTTCGCCTTGAGATATATCCTCTTCCTCAGGTCTTGCAGACCTATGGACGGCTTTATCATCCCGTCCCTGCCTCCCTTGTGGTCAGAGAAACGCCAACAGCAGGGCGCCTTCGCTCCGCGGGAATTACCCCGCCTCAACGCTACTACACGCCCATCCGCCACCCTCTCGTCTTCGACCCATTTCCCGGTTCTGCCGGTTATAGGGCCTACCTTGCTCCGGCAGTTTCCCGCCGGGACGAGGAGGGCTTCTCCAGTTCTCGGTCTGTCCTTGTCATCGTGCCACCGCTACCACCCCGCCGAAGTGGGCCGGCCGTATCAATCAGCTTTCGACCGTCCATGCCGCCTTCGCCCTCCGGTTGTGGGCTCGGCCTTCGGAATGTGCACTTTCGAGGCCACCTGTGCGTTCACTTGCGTTGCGGCCCGATGACTCGCTGTCTCCCCATGGAAGACCTTGTCGATAGGCTTCAGAAATTCGGTTTCCCTCCTCCCTACTATCCAAGCTACGAGGCTCCTGATTGTTACCCCGGTTCCCGACATCATCCGGTTCAGGCTCCCTACGATTTCCTCGGCTTCCAGCCATCCGCGTCTGCGGTCCGTCTGCTCGCTGATCCGGTGGCAGATGCTCTGAACGCTCGCCTCGCTCGGTCGAGTGCCGATGTACCGGCTCCCGTCCGTGAGACGATAGTTCCAGCCGATGCGATACCCGAGAAACTCAAGCGGCTCCTCAGGGCACCGGAGGCATCGGGTCTTCTCTGCGTTGACCGGTAGCTTCAGCCTGTCCATGAGCCGGTTGACCGCCGCCAGCATCTCTGCCGTCGAAGCCTTCCCAAGCACACAGAAGTCATCCGCGTAGTTCACGATCTCCGCACCGAAGCGCCGGGCATAGCCCAGCACCTTCCAGCCAAGGATGAACCGCCGCATGTAGATGCTGCTCAGCAGCGGTGAGATCGGAGCCCCTTGCGGAGTCCCCTTTCTCTCCTTCCGCGCCCGGTTCGTGCGGCGAGTGCCGCCCTTGCCGTCCTCCTCTATCACCGGCATTTCCAGCCATGCCTTGATGAGTCCAAGCATCCGCCCGTTGCTCACGCGCCGCGCTATGCTCTTCATCAACTCAGCATGCGGTATCTCACCGAAGTAGTTGGAGAGGTCCGCATCGACCACTTCGTTGTGGCCCCGGTACAGCAACCCATGGATCCGCTGCACCGCGTCCTTCGCGCTTCGTCCCGGCCGGTACCCATACTGCTCCGGCTGCAGGTCCGCCTCGAATATCGGCCCCAGCACCAGCATCGCCGACGTCTGCGCAACCCGATCCCTCAGACACGGTATGCCCAGGGGACGGAATTTCCCCGGCTGCTTCTTCGGGATGAGCACCTGACGCACCGGACTCGGCTCGTAGGCGCCATCCCTCAGGTCCCGCGACAGTTCCCCTACCCAACGCTCCACTCCGTACGCCTCGACATCCGCGACCGTCACACCATCCACTCCTGCCGCTCCGCCGTTGCGCCGGACCATCCCCCACGCCTCCAGGAGGAAATCCTGCCTCCATACCTTGTCGACGAGGGTGTGAAAGCGCCGGTCAGGTTCTTCCTTCGCTTTCGCGTGTAGCACGTTCTGGAGTTTCCGAACACTTCCTGCCGACCCTCTTAGACTCCCGTCAGTGGTCAAGTCCCTGCCTCCTTTCCGCACCGCTCCCAACTCAGGGCCCCTTCCCTCGACGGGCATTACCCCGCGTCCTCAGTAATACGGGCCCATCCGCCACCCTGCCGGCCCAGCCTGCCCCTCGCGGGGTCCCGGTTGCCGTGTGCACGGCACCGACAGAGCTTCCCGTGTTGCCACGCCTTCCATCTTCCACATGTGCCGACGCCACTACCCCGGCGAAAACCAGCCAGTGCTCGTGTCGCTCGCTTCCCGGCAAGTCAGCGGCCTTCCCCTTTCTTGCGCAGGGTCGGCTTCCGCGTTGAAGGTTTCGAGGCCTGCTCGGCGTTCACTGCACGTTTCGGCCCACGTGGTCGCTGAACCGCCTTCCGACTTAGCTCCTCCCTTGGCCGTATCCACCGTTTCCAGTCGCGTGCCCGTTTAGGGAATCGCATATCGTGCGCGGCCCGTACCAGAGTGCTTCAGCTCATGTCGTTACCTCCATGCACCGCTCTGGCTACTACCGGCTGGAGCGACAGCTGCCGGGCGGGATTCGCACCCGCAAGGAAAGCGCGCCTTTCCACGGCGCACGCAAGAAATCGTCTAAGTTCAACCTGGACTGCACGATCTGCCGCACTTGCCGTTGGACCATATCTGGTTTCGTCATGCCGAAATAGCGCGAAAACGGCATCGAATGGCGGGAATCTCGATCCGTATCAGGTTCCTCACGTCCTCCCGAATGGGATGTGGTGAGATGTCGTGACGCGACCATGAACCCGTGCATGGCCCAAGCTACGACGGTGAATGTTTTTCCAGGAAGGTCTCGACGAGAAAGGTCGCAATCGTCCCCGCCGTATTGACAGTGAGGCTGGCATGGCGTGGTGACGGCCTCACTGGTAGTCTGCCGCCTCGCCCGTGGGAGTCGGACAAGCGGTTACGCAATGTGCCGATGCCGTTCACGAGATTCATGGCGCCGCCCAGGATCGCCTTGATCGGCTCCTTCGTATGTTGACTTGGGGCGAGATTGAGCACCTTCGCGGTATACGCGTAGAGCTTCGGCAGGTCGTCCCTGTCTGAGTAGGTCACATCCATCTCATCGAGGATGCGCTTCGTCACCGTCTCAAGCAGGGTCCGAGCGACCGTTATCGTACCATCGGGATCGGTGCCGCGGCGGGCCAGCGCCTTCTGCCAAACTGCATGAACTCCGTCCGCATCGAACCGTTTCAAAGCGTCGGAGGCGACCTTGTCACCGGGCGCGCTGTTCCAGCCCTCAAGGTGATCCATCAGGCGCGTGAAAGCCAACCTTATGATCTGCCGGCGCCCCTCTAGGTGGCCGCCTCATTCTTGATGTAGGACCAGAAGGCGTCGAGGCTGCGAAGCGTGCGAACGAACCGGGGAAGCAGGTCGCAGACATCGGGATCGGCCATGAATTGTCGGCGCAGCTGCCCATAGATGTGGTTGTCCCTCGAACCCCCTGTCGCGGCCTCAATCAGGATGGCCTCCATCATGGTGACCCTGTCGAGGACCGTACGTGCAATGTCAGCCGGATCGTTCATCTCAACCCAAACCCATCTGGTTGCCCTGCAGGACCGTGCAGAAACTGGATTGCCAGTTTGCCGACGTCAGGAGCGGATACAGGTACGCCAGTGTGGCACCGTTTGAAGGAAAGTTCAGCGCGATGCAGTTAGCGCTGACGTTGCCGAAATATCACAGGTCGTCCGCATCAATCTCGATTCTAGGTAGTGCCCTCTCAAGAGCTATCATGGTCCGCTGTGTGGCGACTAGGCTACCGTCCGCCCGTCGCCATAGTCCCGTCACTCGAACCCGGTCTCTACCCTGCATCTGCGATAGGTCTGTGTGTACCTGTTGGTGACCATTCGGCGTCATGTGCTCGGTCCCCTGTACGCCAGCCGGAACACCACGCCCCCGAGCCACCGCCGGAAATCCCGGTTGTCCATAAACTGCCGGAAGAGTTCCGTGTCGTCCTGCATGATGCTCGTCACGACACGGCCGAGTGCCCTGTCATGCTCGATCCGGGCGTTCTCGGGGTCCGAGTTATCCCGCGCGCTCCGGAACGCCGTGTCTTCCACCACCTTGGCCGGAATCGTCTCGGTGATCATCCGGCGCATGCGGTCCTCGTCCTGCTACGCGATTCCGCCGAAGAGATCGTTGGACTCGGCTATGATGTTCGAGAGCAGGTCCAGTTCGACCTCGCCCTTCCCCCCTCCACCAACCGCGGGCACCGGGTCGATCTCCGCGTCTTCGTCCTCCAGGATGATCTTCCGAATCGCCCTCCTCTCGACCCGTTAGCTGTACATGTCGATCGTCTCAAGGATCCCCTTCGAGAGGTCCGGATCCTCGGGCGCGGGCAGCTTCGGAATCAGGAAGTTTAGGAAGATCGATCGCTCCTCCCAGCCCTGGTTGTTGTAGGGCAGGATCGAGGAAAGGAACGCGTAGGTGCGCACGAACGCCTTGGCCTTGCTCTTGAATGCGATCTGTTCGTCCTCGTCCAGGTCATTGATGTAGACGGCCACGCAGCGGTCCAGGATGGGGTCGAGCCGCTCGCGCTCCTCGCCCTCCAGATAGCGCTTCGCCAACTCCTTGACCTGATCGGGCGAGTACACCTGGGCACCATCCAAGTCGCCTTGGAGGTCGTGGAGCTTGTTGGGATCGGTCTCGTCGGCCAAGATCGTGGTGCGGTAGTACCGTGAGAACGCCTCGGTGATGGTCTCCGCATCGTTCAGGAAGTCGAGCACGAAGACATCGTGCTTCTTCGGATGCGAACGATTGAGCCTGGAGAGCGTCTGGACGGCCTTGATCCCCGAGAGCGTCTTGTCGACGTACATCGTGTGGAGGAGCGGTTCGTCGTAACCGGTCTGGAACTTGTCCGCGCAGACGAGGAACCGGTGTGGCTCCTCCTGAAACACCTTGGCGATCTTGCTTGACGGGAAGCCGTTCAGGCTGGCCTCGGTCACCTAACCGCCGCCGTAGTCGTGCTCGCCGGAGAATGCGACCGATCGCCCGGTAGGCGCTCTTGCGTTCCTTCAGGTAGTCGCGGATGGCGTGGAAGTATTGGATCGCGCGTTCGATCCCGTTGGTGACCACCATCGCCCGCGCCTGGCCGCCGATCTTGTGCTGCGCGATCACCTGCTCGTGGAAGTGGTCCACCATGATCTCGGCCTTGAGCCGGATCGCGTGTTCGTGTCCCTCGACGTAGCGGCGGAGCTTCTTGCGGGCCTTGCGGACATCGAACTCCGGGTCGTCCTCGACCTTCCTGGCGAGCCTGCAGTAGCTCCTGACCGGTGTGTAGTGCTTGAGCACGTCCAGGAAACCCCTCCTGGATCGCTTGCTTCATGCTGTAGATGTGGAAGGGACGATGCCGCACCGTGCCGTCGCTCTGCGGCGAGGGTTCGCCGAAGATCTCCAGTGTCTTGTTCTTCGGCGTCGCGGTGAAGGCGAAGTAGCTGGCGTTGGTCAGCAGCTTGCGCGACTCCATCAGGCGGTTGATGTGGTCCTCGTAGGTCTCCTCCTCGCCCACTTCGCCCGCCTCGCCGAGGGCCGTTGCCATGGCACCACTGGCTCTCCCGCCTTGGCTCGAATGCGCCTCGTCGATGATGATCGCGAAGGTCCGTCCCCGCTGCTCGTTGCCGATCTCTTCGAGGATGAAGGGGAACTTCTGGATCGTCGAGATGATGATCTTCTTGCCCTGCTCGATGAACCGCCGGAGATTGCCCGACCGCTCGGCGTGCCCCACGGTGGACTTCACTTGGGCGTACTGCCGGATCGTGTCGCGGATCTGCCGGTCCAGGATGCGGCGGTCGGTGACGACAATGATCGAATCGAAGACGGGCTCGCCGTCCTTTTCCAGCGGGATCAACTGATGGGCCAGCCAAGCGATCGAGAAGCTCTTGCCGCTCCCGGCCGAATGCTGAATCAGGTAGCGCTTTCCCGCGCCGCGCTGACCGGCGTCCTCTAGGAGCCGACGCACCACATCGAGCTGCTGGTACCGGGGCCAGATCTGGACCTTCTTCTTCCGCCCGGTCTTCGCGTTCTTCGGGGCGACCACCTGCGCGTAGTTCTCCAGAATGTTGGCCACGCTCTTGCGGGCGAGGATCTCGCGCCACAGGTACTCGGACCGCAGACCGTCCGGGTTGGGCGGATTGCCGGCCCCGCGCTGCCAGCCCCGGTTGAAAGGCAGGAACCACGACGCCTTGCCGCGAAGATGGGTGCAGAAGTGGACCTCGTTCTCGTCAACCGCGAAGTGCGCCACGCAGCGCCCGAAGCGGAAGAGGGGCTCGCGCGGGTTGCGGTCGCGCTGGTACTGCAAGATCGCGTCGCCCACTGTCTGCTTCGTCAGGCTGTTCTTGAGCTCGAAGGTGAAGACGGGAAGCCCGTTGATGAAGAGGCCGATGTCGAGCGAGCGCTGGCTCTCGTCGCGGCTGTAGCGAAGCTGGCGGGTGACGGTGAAGCGGTTCTGGCGGAAGCGTTGCCGGGCCGTCTTGTTCTCCGCAGAAGGTGTGCTGTAGAACAGATTGAGGTCGTGGGGGCCGTGCTTGATGCCGTTGCGGAGGACATCGATCGTGCCGCGCTTGGCGATCTCGCCTTGGAGGCGGGCCAGGAACTTGCGGCGCGTGGCGCAGTCCTCGCCCAGGCGGAGGGCGGGGGCGGTGTCGGGCTGGGTGGCGTGGAGGAAGGCGCGGAGTTGAACGAGATCGACGCAGTGCTCGCGGTTGTAGTCGTGGTGGTTGCCGGGAGACCAGCCGACGCCGCCGAGTCCGGGGGAGGGTTCGCCGACGGTGTGGCCGGAGGGCGGATCGCAGGGGTCGCCAGTCAGCGCCTTGCAGATGAGGCGTTCAAGGCCGCGTTCGGTGTGGTCGGTGGGCACGCTATCGCGGTTCCTCAGATCGGCACTTCCCGGACTTCTCCGGGCCGCGCCGCTTCAATGGCTGCTCTGATTTCCGCCGTCCGGCGTTGTACCCTAGGCCATGCGGTGGATAGCAGCACCACAATCGCCAGCCCCCTCCCAGAGAGATTCTGCTGGTACCCAATGTTCTGGTCCGTGGTCACGATGACCTCGTACCCTTCCTCCTCGGCCTTGCGGATCAATTCTCCGTTCCCGAGCAACTCCCAACCCTTTTCCGCCGATCTCTCCACCGAGTGTTCCCGAAGATGGTTTCGCAGCGGTGCCGGGGTTCCATGGTCGAACAGGATCTTCATCGTCAGGCCGGAGCCTTGAAGTACTCCGCTTCCTGGTTGAGAACGGCCGCAACCTGCCACTCCCCGACCTCGGGATACCATTCCAGGAACTGCTTCACGGTCGCGCCGCTCTCCAAGTTCTCGAACAGGGCGTATACCGGCACTCTTGTCCCGGTGAACGCCCAGGCCCCGCTGATCTTGCGGGGATCGCGTTCCACTGCCGGGCACGTGTTCCAGTCCGTCATGGGCTTGCCTCCTCTGCGATGCCGCATCGGGCCGTCCGTGAATTCGATGGAGCGTGAATTGTAGCGCCTCGGCTCCCAACCGCGACCGGATCCACTTCCGGCAGCTCTGCCGCGGCCGCGCGGACATCAAGCTTGCCGGTGACGACATCGGAGATGAGCCGGGTGCGGTATTCCTCGGCGAGAGCGATCTGGCGGCGGGTGAGGTCGATGGTGCGGTCGACGGTGGCGGTGGCCTTGTTCAGGTAGCGGGCGATGGCGGTTTGCTCGGGGAGCGGGGGGAGGGGGATTCTCGCCGATCGAATGGCGTTGTGGGTCAGGCCGTATCGGGTCACCCCCGCCGCGGCGACTTGAAATTGCCAGGCAATCCGAGTGCACTGGAGTACCCGTAGGAGGTAATGGCCGATGATCGCGGTTACCGGCCTGAGAATCGCGATATGATAGCCGCAGACGAGGTCATCCGCATCATGTTCCACGAGGGCGGGGACGCCGATGTCCTGCCAGTCCTCCGAGTCCTTGGTAATCAGTACATCACCGGAGACCAATCGAAAGCGTGTGATCTCTTGGGGGGATGCCGTGGCGCGCATGAACGACAGGTTCTCATGTACGCGCTCGTTCTTGTAGACATCGACGTAATTGCACAGGCGCACGGGTAGCTCATCCGTCCTGGAATGCTTGTCAACGTTGCTCACCGAAATCTGGGATACTGTCTTCAGCCGCCGCACCTCCCAATGCTCCGGGACCTTCCCCAGCCATTCCACGCCGGAGTCGCGATAGGCCGGATACGGCTTTCCGGTGCGGACATCGACGCGGCCCGTCACGGGCTCGTGGATGACCGCCCGCTTCTGCTCCTCCAGCAGCGCGATCAGCCGTTCCTTCGCGCGGATGTAGCGCCGGATTCGCCGATCGGCATGGTTGAGGAAACGGGCAATGGCGGTTTGTTCGGGGAGAGGCGGGAGGGGAACTATCAAATGCTTCAGCTGTTTGGAGTAGATGTGCATCACTGTGATGCCTCGTCCCATCCTACCCTTTTGGGCAGCGGCCAGCCGAAAGTCAGTTCCCCAACCAATGAACTCGGCATCTACCTCGATGGTCGGGCGAAACACAATCACATCGCCCCCACAGCACGCGGATCCGTCGATAAGATTTACGGCTGATTTCCCGATTTCCTCCAAGGTCTCACCCGATGCGGCGAAGAGAACGTCACCGTACTGAATTGGCGTATATGCTCCCGCACGGTCATGAGCGACGCACGCCTTGCTCGCTGTGATGTGGAAATGGTGCTGTGTGTAGAGATCGCCGTAGCGGACGCAAGGAACGCCGACCTCGGTCTGGTCTGCCTTAGTTCCGCCATTTCCCTTCGAGAACAGCCCAACGTCCCCCAGCCACTCCACGCCGGAGTCGCGCATCTCGGGATAGGGCTTCAGGCCGGCAGTCACGGCGTCACCCGAAGAGCTGTTCCCGAACGGCGCGCTTGGGGATGCCGAGATGGCCCGCCACGTCGGTCACGATCGCGTCCAGAGTTCCCAGGCGTAGTTCGCGGTGCACGGGCACGCTGTGCCGGTCGGCATCGGTGATTCTGGTGGCGGTCATGTGGCTTCCCTTCGTCCGGGTGACGCGGTAGCCGTAATGGTGTTCAAGCCGCCTGGCGAGATCCCGCTCCGAGAGATCTCGCGGCAATCTCATACGGCGATGGCCTCTTCCCTCACGAAGTGTAGTCAGATCACCTTGGGTGGCTCCCGGTCGTCGAAGTGGCAGAGCACGGCATCCCTGACCATCTCCTTCAGATCGTCCCAGTCCTCGCCCTGGGTGAAGACGCTGTGGCCGAGCGCCCTGGCGTTGTAGCCGCCTTCAGGGGCTTCCGTCACTTCGAAGATGATCTCACGCATTCCAATAGCTCCCGGTCGTTTGCACCCCATCCCGGCGGCAGCCGCTCCCCTGAATACCCTCCAGCAGCCCCCCTGTCTCCCTCTCCACCGCCAGAATATCCGCCCGGACCTCCTCCGACGATGAGCTCCAGCGTCACGGCGTCGTTGGTCTCGACCATCTGCGGTCCACCGTTGAGCGGCTTGTCGGGGTTGGTGGGATGGGGCGCGCGCCCGAGGATACCGCCGATTCGGAGAGACCCGGTCTCTTTTGGGTTGTACGGGTCCGAAACATCGGTACTGCTTCAACTCGCCCGTACCCCAGCATGAGACATAGAGGAAGTTGTCGTCGACTGTGAGGATCAGGTCCGTCACCAGTGGCGGAACCGCGCCGAACCCCTTGAGGAGGTCCGGAAGATCGTCTGCATCTGCTGGCTCAGCCGGGATCGTGATCACCTTTGTGGCGTTCCATCCCGCCGTGCCGTTCGTCTCATCACGGTGCCAGAGCCAGACCGAAGCCGACAGGTCCTCGAGAGACGTCACCACAGAGACGAAGCCGTAGGCCTTATTCGGGTCGTGCGAGGGTCGTAGCTCGAGGACCATCTGCTGTTCAGCCCCCAAATCGAGCGCTGCCACGTGGCTTCGGTTCGGGAGATCCCAGATGTGGAGTTGGTGCCCGTACTTGCCAGCGAGCAGCAGCTCGGGATTTATACCGTCCTCTACCATTTCCGGCGTGCCCCATTCGCTGGTGATCAGCGTGTCGTGCCCGAGGTGCCACCAGAAGTCGTAGCCGAGGTATTGAGACCCCCGGCCTTTCTCTCAGGCGCCCCGGATTTCGAAGGTCTCGGGGTCGAGCACGAAGATCCCTCCGGGCCCGTCACCGTCGACCGAGCCGAGAGCGTTCATGTAGATTCCGTCGGGACCGCAGTGGGACGTGTGAGGCCGTGAATACCCCGTTTTGGCCGCGATCTCCTCTGCCGATATCGTCTTCACGACGGTCGGGTTTCTGGGGTCCGGTTGCGTATCGAGGATCATGATGCGCGAGGAACGGAGCCCCGCCACGACCAGATATCGGCGCTCCATGTGTGGTTGCGATGCCGTGGGGCACAGACACGAGCTGCACGCGTTCCACCCGAAGTGACGGAGCTCGTCTCCGGCCTCCGGCATTTCGACCTTTCCTACGAGCCGCGCGTAAGTGTCCGAACTCGGGTCTACGTCGACGACGCCGATTGCGTCGGGGAGGCCCTCGCCCGTCGGGTTCAGCATCGTGATATAGGCGATCGACTCGGGGGGGGGGGCTCGGTCGCCATTTTCGCGGAAGGATAGAACGTGGGGTCGGGGGTCAGTCTTGGCATCAGGAAGCCTCCTCGAGTTCTCCCGGACCTCATTGACTCGCCGAAAGTGAGCCCTCACGGCCCCGGAAACAGTAGCAGAGCCAGACACGGTAGCATCGACGGATGGGAAATTCAAAGTTGTTGAGGCGGAGCGCGTCCTTGCCTGCAGCGTGTTCCCGGAAGGGTCTATCGGGACGTTTGCAGATGCCCTCCTCGAAGGAGCGGTACGGACTGCGCTAGCTTACCAGCCGCAGAGGCGAAGGTCCGACTGAATTTCCAACACTAATGATATCACCAAGGTCGGCGCTAGCGAGCACGACGGAGAGCGCAGCGATGCGTCCGGCGGCGGAAGCACGCCTACCGACACCGGCGATTGTCCCATGCATCTCAATCTCCTGCCCGGACCTGCCGAACGGAAAAAAAATCGAGGATCCCCTCATGCACGACCCCAACAAGATAGCTACTCCCCGGGACTCGCTCCCGCGACTCCTCGGCCCAGCTCTCGAGGGCGCACGATCTGCCGTTCTTGCCTTGCCCTCATGTTGACCACTTCCGTCCTGCCCCTCATGTTATCCGGACCCCTCAGAGGGCTATTTGATAAGAGTGCCGGTCCGTGTCGTGGATCCCGCGGGAATGGAGGTTGAAATGAGCAATCGTATGGCGGTGGCTGGTCGAGGCCATGAAGTGATGTCGCGTTACTCCGCTCTACTTCTGTGCAACCGCAGCGCCCGGCCTCGTCTCGACCACGGCGGCGCAGGCTCCAGCCTCCGACGCCGGAAAGTGGGAAGTCCCCAGAACATCGGACGGCCATCCGGACCTTCAGGGGAACTGGACGAACTCGACGCTCACTCCGTTTGAGCGGGAAGAGGGTAAGGGGCCGGTGTTCACATCGGAGGAAGTCGACGCGCTCGAGCGGCCAGCAGGACAGATAGATGGGTGCCCCCCTAACCCAGGGACCGTCGCGTGCGGAAGGGCGGACAACCAAGGGGATGGGTCTCTGAGTAATGAGCGTCGACTGAGTGGCGCGGAGTACAACGAGGTCTATTGGGAGCGGGGCTCGCGGGTAGCAATCGTCGATGGCGAGCCCAGAACCTCTCTTGTCACCAATCCGGCGAATGGGTGCCGTCCGGCCCTCACGCCCGAGGGTGAGCGGCGGGTCAAGGAGTACGAGGACTTCAGGGACCAATTTGGCCTATACGACCACCCGGAGCTGAGACCATTCGCCGAGCGCTGCATCCTTATTCGGTTCCCCTTCCGGACCGCCCATGATCCCCGTCGGGGCGTACAACTCCAACTACACCATCGTACAGACGGCCGATCACGTGATGATCATGTCGGAGGATGGTTCACGACGCGAGGATTATCCGGCTTGGTGAGCCCAGCCCGATGCCCAGGAGCGTCCGTCCGTACTTCGGCAACTCTTGGGGTCGGTGGGAAGGCGACGCGCTCGTGGTCGAGACCACGAACATCAATCCACAACAGCGTCTCCGGGAAGTCCCCCCCTCGGAGCACATGAGGGTGACAGAACGCTTCACACGGGTCGACGAAGAGACGATCCTTTACGAGTTCACCGTTGAGGATCCGACGATGTACACCCAACCCTGGGGAGGAGAGATCCCGATCAAGAAGTTCGACGCCAAGCTCTACGAGTACGCCTGCCACGAGGGCAACTACAGTTTGGCCGGCGTTCTGAGTGGCGCGCGTTATCAGGAGAGAATGGAAGCGCAGGGATCGAGTGAGTCTAGGCGTGATTGAGAAGGCGTAGAGGGGCTCGCCGTTCGCCCATGCAAGGGGGGAAGAAGTATCAGGCGGCCCTCAGTGAACGAGGAGTGTGGAAATGCTCGGGCAGATTATAAGAACAGCGCTAGCCGTCCTCTCGGCTGTATCATTGGCGGTCGTAATTCCCCTAGGCGCGCAGGCTCAGGATGCTCAAGTGTCAGGGTGGATTCCGTTCACGCTCAAGGACGCTACGGTCGAATCGATCAACGCCGCGTTCGATGCGGGCGCGCTTACCTCCGAGAAGCTCGTCGCGCTATATCTCGCACGTATCAGCGCATACGAGAACCGGGGTCCAACAATCAACGCCTTCATAAACATTCATCCCGATCCTCTATCGGTGGCGCGCGCGTTGGACCTGGAGCGGCAAACGCTGGGCGCCCGCAGTCCCCTGCACGGCATACCGGTTGTCCTCAAAGACAATTTCAACACCTCGGATCTTCCGACGACGGGCGCGTCGCTCGCCTTGAAGGATGTGTTTCCGGCGCGGGAGGCCTTCGTAGTGGAACGCCTTCGTGCGGCTGGCGCCATCATACTTGGCAAGACCAACTTGACCGAGATGGTCTCCTCCGTGCTGGACTCCTCGCTCGGCGGGCGTACCTCCAACCCGTGGGATTTGACGCGCACGCCTGGAGAGTCCAGCAGCGGCACGGGTGCGGCGCTCGCTGCCGATTTCACATTGCTGGGGACGGGCAGCGACAACGGTCAATCAGTGCGATCACCGGCTTCCGCTGTGGGCGTGGTTGGCATGAAGCCGACGATTGGCTTGGTCAGCTGCGCCGGCGTGTTGCCCAGTTCGCTCTCCCACAACGCGTGCGGACCAATGGCGCGGTCGGTTGCCGATCTGGCCTACCTGCTCGACGTGATGGCGGGCTTTGACCCGCGCGATTTCAGGACGCGCCTGTCGCTCGGACAGATTCCCGAGACCTACACGAGCTTTCTCGATTCGAATGGGTTACGGGGAGCGCGCTTCGGCATCGTGGTCGAACTGCTCGGCGACCGACCGGAAAGTGCGGAGGTCAATCGCGTCTTCAACGCGGCGACTGTTCGCTTGGAGAGTCTCGGTGCAACGGTCTTTCCAATCCGGATCCCCGACATGAACGACTACAGGGGCATCGGGACCGACACGTATGAAACTTGGGATCTGTTGAATGCGTGGTTCGCCGAGCTCGGTCCGACCTCGCCGTTTCACGACATGGAGGACTTTTTGGAGCGGGGCACGTATGACCCGGGAATTTTGCCGCGGCTTCGACAGCGACAGGCTCACGCGGGGCCGGAGCATTTCGAGGAGTATCAACGGCGGCTGCTCAAGATGCATGAGTTTCGGAAGTTGTTGGTGGGTGTGATGGATCAGTACTCCCTGGATGCTCTCGTCTATCCCTTGCAACAGATCTTGGTCGCGCCGCATGGAGAGAGTAACGCCGGACGCAACGGCTTTCTCGCATCGATGGGAATGTTGCCCGCCATCGATGTGCCCGCTGGGTATTCAGCGCCGCTTCCGACAGCACCCGACGGGGTTCCGATCGGCATGGATTTCCTGGGAAGGCCCTTCGACGAGGGGCGCCTCATCAGGCTGGCCTTCGCGTGGGAGATGAACGGTTTAGAGCGGCGTTGGCCGTCCAATACACCGCCACTCCCCGGGGAAACGATCGATGTGGCGCCGGATTGATGAGGTTGGAGATTCCCATTCCCTGCGCGATGGAGGATGTACCATGTCATATGCAATTCGAGCCGGATTCGCGCTGACGGTCATCACGGCAATCACGGCGGTCGTGATCCCTGCCGCCGCCCAATCCAACCCCTATCGCCAAGTCGAGGCACCGAAGCCCCCGGCACACATGAATGGCGGAGAATGGGGGGAGTTGATCGGGGTCGATCTGGATCCCCAAGGCAATGTCTGGGTGCTGCATCGATGCTTTAAGGCGGTGCTTGGAGATCCTCGGGTGACTCCGGGCCACTCCGACGGCATAAACGCCAATTGTGTGGGGCCGTGGGCCTCTCACCCACCGATCATGCAATTTGCTCCGTCAGGGGAGTTCCTGGCTAGCTTCGGTGTGGGATTGCTCGGCCGGCCTCACGGCTTCGCTGTGGACCACGAAGGGAACATCTGGGTCACCGATGTCATGGTTGTTCCTAACCAAATGGGCGCCGTCGTCATGAAGATCAGTCCGGACGGTGAAGTCCTGATGACGCTGGGCACCCCCGGTGTCACGGGGCAAGGTACCGACACGTTCAATAGGCCGAGCGATGTCGCTGTGGCCCCAAACGGCGAGATCTTCGTCACGGATGGGGAAGGGCCCAACAACCGTGTGGTAAAGTTCTCGAGAGAAGGGCGCTTCATAAAGGAGTGGGGAGCGACGGGATCGGAGCCCGGCAAGTTCGACACGCCCCATACCATTGCCATTGATTCTCAGGGGAGAGTGTTCGTCGGCGATCGTGGTAACAATCGAGTCCAGATATTCGACGAAAACGGAAATTTCGTCGACGAATGGAAGCAGTTTGGCCGTCCGAGCGGGATCTCCATCAATAGGGCGACCGACATGCTCTACGTAACCGACTCACATTCGAACTCCAGAGTTAACCCAGGTGTGAGGAGGGGAATCTCCATCGGGAGCGCGAGAACAGGGGAGGTCATGTATTTCGTTCCGGACCCTGACCTCGAGCATGCCGAATCGACCCGAATCTCTGGAGCATCAGGCGTCGCGTCAGACCCCGCGGACGCGGTCGTGTATGCCGCGGACGTGGCTCCACACCAGTTGCGAAAATATGTCCGGCCATAGCGCGTCCGGCTATCCACCCCAGTACGGCCACGAGATCTGGACCCTTATCCCGTCTGGGTCGCGCACGGACACGTTGTCACTGCCGACACAGAGATCGTTGTCCAGCCCGGCCTCGCGTATTGCAGTCGCCACGCGATCGGGCTCGAAGTCCTCCACACCCACGCAGAAGTGATCGATGTCCCCGCTCGGCTCGCGCTGAGGGACACTCAGAAAGGATAACCCGTCCGCGAGATCCAGCGCATAGGGGCTCCCGGGCACCTCCCTCTTCGGGGGCAGGCTGAAGAGCTCTCGGTAGAAGTCGACCGACCTGTCGAGGTCGGAGTTCTGGAGGTTGACGTGATTGATGTTGATTCCCCGCAGCGCTCCCGCCTGCCTGGGACTCTCACGCGGCTGTCGAGACACTCCCGGGTGGCTCGCCAGCCCAGCTGGAAGTACTCCCACGGCTAGAGCCTTCACCAACTCTCTTCGGCTGACCGCTACCCGCTCATAGTCGGTGAGAACGGCCTCAATGATTCGAGTCATAGAATTCTCCTCAGGGAAGTTGCGCACCCGGTCTTCAAGCTGTGTGGACATCACCTCCTTGGGCTGGGGAGAGTCAGACGCGGGCCGCTTGAGCAGTCCGTCGATCTCGCGAAGTCAGCTGCGCCCTGCAGGGATTGGGGCCCGGCGGGTCGCTTTCACAGCAGTGCGTCTTTGCTGTTCAAGTCTGTCACAACAATCGGGGCGCCCGGATTCGAACCGGGGACCTCCTGCTCCCAAAGCAGGCGCGCTACCGGACTGCGCCACGCCCCGAACCCCACGCGCGACCGTCCGACAAACGCTCGAGTAGCGTCAGACGACCGCAACCACTGTCAACATAACGAAACGCCCAATCCGGTCGCCCGGCGTCTGCAACGAACTGTCCCGCCCTCGGCACCGAGCATACCGAGTCGCCGAGTCGCACGATGGTCTCAGCTGTCGTAGTCGGTCCGGCAGAGGTTGAGCGCGAGGTCCCGAAAGGCGACGGCCCGGTGGCTGATCGCGTTCTTCTCATCGGGTGAGAGTTCCGCGAACGTCTTTCCGAGCCTCTGGTGGTAGAACACCGGATCATAGCCGAAGCCGCCCTTTCCCCGGGAGTGGCCCAGGATGAGCCCCTCAGCCGTTCCGCGAAAGACGCGCGGTTTTCTCCCCTCGCCCGTCACGAGAGCCACCACGCACACGTAGCGCGCAGTCCGCTCCGGAAGATCCACATCCGAGAGCTCCCTCAGGAGGTGCTCGAGGTTTTCCCGGTCGCGCTCTTCCCCGGCCACCCCTTCCCCGACGGGCGCAAAGCGCTTCGAGCGTACCCCCGGTGCACCGTCCAGCGCATCCACAACGATCCCGGAGTCGTCCGCCACCGTCGGGAGGTGCGTTTGCCGGTGGAAGTAGGCGGCCTTCGCGATCGCGTTTTTCTCGAACGTGTCAAAAACCTCGATCAGATCCTCGGCCCTGGACACGGGCACCAACCCCGCGTTCAGGTCCACGAGCTCGAGCCTGCGTTCGTCTCTCAGGATCGTGCGGATCTCCCGGAGCTTGTGACCGCTTCGAGTCGCGAGCAGTAGCTTCACTCCCCATCCCCATTCCAGGAACTAGCGTGGCCCAGGAATTCACGCTGCCGGGTCGCGAGATTCGAGATTCCGCCCAGGGCCATGTCGAGCATGCGGTCGAGCGCAGCGCGGCCGAATGGCTCACCCTCCGTCGTTCCCTGGACCTCGACCAGCTCCCCGTGCTCGGTAGCGACGACATTCATGTCCACCTGAGCCCGCCGATCTTCTTCGTAGTTCAGGTCCAGTCTCGGACGCGAGTCCACGAGGCCGACGCTCACGGCGGCCACCACGTCGAGCTGTGGGGATCGCTCGACGAGTCCGCGCTCCACCAGGTTCCGAAGGGCGAGCGCGAGCGCGACGCACCCTCCGGTAACGGAGGCCGTGCGAGTCCCCCCATCCGCCCGGATCACATCACAATCCACCACCACGGTCCGAGGTCCGAGCAGCTGCAGGTCCGTCGCCGCCCTGAGCGAGCGGCCGATCAGGCGCTCGATTTCACGCGTCCGTCCCCCGGCTCCCCCCCGCTCCCGCTTCCGCCTCGTGTGGGTGGCCCGGGGAAGCATCCCGTACTCCGCGGTGATCCACCCGGCTCCGCTCGCTTCCCTCCACGGCGGGACTCCTTCTTCTACCGAGGCCGTGCAGAGGACCCTCGTAACGCCGAAGGACACGAGGCACGAGCCCTCTGCGTAGGGCGCTGCGTCGCCTTCGAGCGATATCGCCCGAAGCTCGCCGTCTCCCCGGCCGACTCTCCCCCGTGGCCCCGCCTTCCCCGTCAAGCGAGTGCTCCCCGGTCGGCTCCTGGCCTCTCCTCGGCCCGCAGCGGCCCGAGGAGGAGGTCCGCCCCGCGAATGAGGAGTTCACGTCCGACGCTCCGCCCGAGCTCCACGGCGCCGTCCTGCGCTCCCGTACCCTCGGCCCGCACAGCCCGCCTTCCGCTCGGGTGCGCCACGAGACCCTTCAGGCGGAGTCCGCCCCCGAAGGGAACGCCTAGGGCGGCAACCGGGAGCCGGCATCCGGCGTCGAGCACCTGAAGAAGCGTTCGTTCGGCCGTGACGGCGGCCCGGGTTTCCGCGTGGTCGAGCTGCCGGAGCCACCGGGCGGTGGGGACGTCTCCGCTCCGTACGGTGACGGCGAGTGCGCCCTGACCCGGTGCGGGGAGCCAGCTGTTCAGCTCGAGGTATTCGGACACCCTGGCGGTCCATCCGAGGCGCCGGACGCCCGCCGCGGCGAGAACCACCGCGGCGACCTTCCCCTGATCGACCTTCCCGATTCGGGTATCCAGGTTGCCCCGTATCGCGACGACCTCGAGATCCGGGCGGAGGGCCCGGAGGAGTGCGGCTCTCCGAAGCGAACTCGTCCCGACGGGGGCACCGGGGGGGAGCGACGCGAGGGAGATCGAGGTTCCCTCCGGTCCTATCAACACGTCTCGGGCGTCCTCGCGTTTCGGTACCGCGCCGATCGAGACGCCGGCCGGGAGCGCGGTCGGGAGATCCTTGAGCGAGTGCACAGCCACATCGATCCGCTCCTCGATGAGGGCCAGATCGAGCTCCCTCGTGAAGAGTCCCTTCCCCCCGATCTCCGAGAGGGGACGGTCCCCCCAGATGTCACCGCTCGTCCGGATGACCTCGAGCTCCACCCGTCGGCCCGCGTCCTCCTCGATCCGGCGAGCGACCCATTCGCTCTGCGTCCTCGCCAGGAGAGAGCCCCGGGTGCCGATCCGAAGCGGCTTGTCCAAGCTCACCAGTTGGACTGAAGACCGTCGATGATCCCCTGCACGACGCGCGATAGCGCGAGCTCCCGCCCCGCTTCCTCGTCCCCCGCGGCTTCGAGATACTCTCCTTGGGCGGTAAGCCCGGTATTCTCCCAGAGGATGAGGCTGTTGATGCGATCGATGACCTGAACGGAAACCGAGAGCCGGACCTGACGTTCGATCACCTGCGTGACGGTGCTCGCACCGCCCTCGGGCCGGTACGACTCCGCCTGCACCTGGTAGTTTCTGATCGTGCCCTGAATGACGGCCTCGGCGAATTCTTCGCCGCCGGTGCGAACACCGAAGGTGCGGGGGAGCTCGTCGATGAGCAGCTGGTGGAGCTCCTGCGATACCTCGAACCGATCCGTCTCGTTCTCGAAGGGAATGACCGCAAGCGTCTGCACGTGCGGCGGGAGGCCCGAGCCGGCCTGGAAGGTATAGTTGCACCCCATGAGGGATACGACTGCGGCGAGGCACACGCCTCTCCCAAGTTCAGAAGCCCAGCGTCCAGATGTCTGTCGGGTACGTTTCCACATGCTCCACGCTCTCCAGGGTGATACTGAGTTCCCGCACGTCCTCAAGATGCCGGTACACTGCTCGGCGGGGAAAGCGCTCGCCCTCCACCAGTGCCAGCTGAACTTCCTCGCTCGCTCGACCGTCGCGCAAGACATCGATTCGCTCGATCCGGTCACCGTCGAGCGTGTAGCGAAGCTCGCCCGCGAGCCCGTCGCTGTAGCGAAGCTCGAGTGTGCCGTCCGGGTACAGGAGGCCGCCTGTGAGGCGCATTCCTCCGGGACGATACACCCCGAGCGAGCCCCAGAGGAGGGCCGGGGACGGAAGCTTGGTACCGGCGCTCCCCGCCAGACGAACCTCGTCTCCGTCGAGCGATGCCGCCGCGACTCTCTCACCGTTCGAGGAGAAGAGATCGATACGGGCGAGACCGGGTGGCTGAATCCGGGCGGCGCCTCCCCCGGCGAGACGGCGACCGGGCTCCGTGATCGACCACTCGAACACGAGCCGGTAAGGGACATCGAGACGGGACGCCTCCCGAGCTGTGGAGGCAAAGGTTCCGGCGTTTGGCGGCGCCGCAGCAGGAACCCCGGACATGCCGGCACACCCGCCGCCGCCCGCCAGCGCTGCCGCGAAGCCCCACGCCTGGATTCCCCTCAACCTGTATCGGATGGGTCGCACCGCGTCTCTCACTCGTGGATTCCGGTAGGCAGCTCGCGGGAACGTCCCGCGCCTCTGGGTCAGCGTCCTCCCCCCGAAGATAGCGAAGCCCGCCGTCCGGAAGGTAGCTCCCGCAGCTTCCCGCCCCCTCCCCTTCCTCCTAGCTTTCGCCACTATGCCTGCCGGTCCCGTCTACCTGGCCTCCGACGTACATCTCGGCGTCACGCCCCCCGCGATGGAAGATGCTTTTCGGGAGTGGCTCGAGCATGCGGGTGAGCGGGCCCGCGTCATCTTCCTGAACGGGGACCTCTTCGACTTCTGGTTCGAGTGGGGGAGCGTCGTTCCCCGGGGCCATTCCCGCGTGCTCGGTGCGCTCGCGGGAATCGCCGACGCCGGGGTTCCCATTCACCTCATGGGCGGAAACCACGACTGGTGGGGCGGACGCTACCTCACCGACGAGATTGGGCTCGTCCTCCACCGCGGTCCGATCCGGATCCGTCTGGGAGGCCACGAATGCCTCATCGCCCACGGGGACGGTCTCGGGAGTGGGGATCTGGGCTACCGCGTGCTGAAGCGGGTGCTCCGGAGCCGCTCAGCCGTGCGCGCCGTGCGCTTTCTCCACCCCGACCTGGTGAGCTGGACTGCCCGACGGGTTTCGAGAACCGGCGTCCACGCGTCGAAGTCGGGCGTGGCGCACTCCCGCGGCGCGGCGCTCGAGCGGTGGGCGAGGGAGCGGCTTGTCGAGGACGAGACGCTCGATGCGGTGATCCTTGGCCACTGCCACCTCCCCGCGGAGGTCGAAATCGCCCCCGGTCGCTTCTACCTGAACGCCGGCGACTGGCTCTCCCACGCAACCTATCTCGTCCTGGAAGAGGGAATCCGGCCCGCCCTCATGAGGTGGGAGGCAGGTCGCGGACGGCTCAGCGGCCCCCGGAAGGGCGCCTGAAGCCGAGCCGCTCCAGGGGGACCGATACGCTGAGTTCGACCTGGCCGCCTCCGAGCGGGACCGCTCTGAATGTCAGGGGCTCGGGGTAGTCGGCGAGGTGCGCTGCCACGAGCGCGTCCGTCGCGCCGAGGAGGACCAGGAAGATGGAGAGGGCCGTCCAGTCCTCGATCTGTGCGTCCCTGGCCTCGACGAGCGCATCCCGGGCCACGACTAGGTCATCGTCCTCGAGCGCGGAGATGAGCTCATCCGGGTCCGAGGTTCCGCCCGCCATGAGCCGGGCGGTGGCCAGCTCTCGCTCGACTTCAAGGAAGGATTTCGCCTCGCTACCCCGGACGATCGTCTGCCGGAGCATCCAGAGGCTGCCGGAGAGCGCCGTCATGTAAAACCCCGCCCGTGCATATGAGCGCGAGGCGACGTGCCCCCAGCCCGGAACGAGGAGGGAGCGTATAAATGCACCCCGCGGGGTCACTCCCTCCGGGGCCAGGGCATCCAGAGGGGGCTCGGCGTCCGGTGCAAGGGCGTCGGCCGGCAGTTCCGGAGTGGCCGGGTCCGCCTGCTGTCCCTCGAGTCCGCTTTCCGGCCCGAGGACCAGGGGGCCCGCGAGGAGGAGTGCGAGGAGGGGGCGGTGCCAGTTCCTCTGGCCCGGGCTTCGCGCCGTCCTCATTCGCTCCTCTCCGGGATCTCGAGAACGGGGAGGAGCCCCGGGCGCACGCGGATCTCGATGGCGGAGGTCTCGATTTCCATCAGCTCGCCGTCGAGCTCGAACGCGAGATCACGCCCGTCGGTTCGCTCCATCCGGATCTCCGTCCCCTGGATCCGGCGGATCTCGCCTTCCCTGATCTCGGTGCCGCGGAGGATCGCGGGCAGGTATCTGAGGAGCCTCAGCGGTCCGAGCCTCCGGGCGTGGAAGAGATCGAGGAGGCCGTCATCCGGCACCGCATCCGGGGACAGCATGAATCCGCCACCAACGGAGGGTCCCACCGTGACGGCCACGAGGAGGACCTGGGCATCGTGTCTCGCCGTCACCCCCGTCCCGGACGAGAGGGCGACCTCGAGCGGGACCGGCCGGTAGGTCGTCAACGCCGAGGCGAGCGCCGCCAGGTAGTGGAGGAGCCCAGGCAGCCTCGCGAACCTCGAACGAGACCGGAGGACTTCGACGTCGATGCCCACGCCCACCAGGTTCACGAAGTACCGCGCGCCCCCATCCCACCGGACTTCGCCCACCTCGAAGTAGCGGGGCACTCCTTCGACGGCGGCCCGGACGGCCCCCTCGAGGTCCGGGGTCGAGCGCACCATGCGAAAGAAGTCATTCCCGGTCCCGACGGGGAGGACGGCGAGCGGCGGGATCGCGACCGCTGGCCCCGGCTGTGATCCTCTGAGGAGTCCATCCGCGACCTCGTGAATCGTTCCGTCTCCCCCCACCGCCAGGATGCGGGACGCGTGACCGACGGCGGCGGCCGCCAGCTCCCGGGCGTGGCCCGGCGCTTCCGTTCTGTGGAGCGCGTAGTCGAGCCCCCGCCGGCCGAGCGCCGCCTCCACCTTGGGGAGGATCCGGGCCCCGCGTCCTCCGCCGGACTCGGGGTTTGCGATGACCCAGAGGGAAGTCAACGACGCAACCTGCCGGGACCGTCCGCCGCGCTGGCGGGGGGGCCGCATTGGCTGGGACTCAACATACCATCGGAGCGTTGCACGGGCGCAGCCGGCTGTGAGGCCGAAGGCCACCCTCCCGCCGGGTGGCGGGCCGGGTGGCCAACTTGCCTGATAAGATGAAGCCTCGAGGTGCCTTCCACCACTCTCCCTCCCTCTGCCGACGCGCGCGTACACCGCCCCACGCACCCAGGGAGAGCGACCGACAGGCCCGTGCCCCGATTCGCCGGGCCAGCTCCGCTCGGGAGCCGACGAGGAGTTCATGCGCCGGGTGGAGGAATAGGCTGAGCCCCCAGGCAGCTCCCACGGCGGCGAGGAGCGGTCTGACCCACATCATCTGCCGCGTCTCGACTTCAGAGGGAAGCCGGCGGAATGTGGGTGTCGCGCAGGATGCGCGGCGGACCGGATGTGCCGTCCGGACCCCAGCCCTTGTTCGATGACCCGGTTACGGACGGCGTCCGCTCCGTTGCGCCGGCGACCAGGCCATCGACTCGATCGAGCTTGGCGAGAGTACGCCGAGCTACCGGACACGTCGGCCCGATCCATGAGATACTGGATCCTGTGCAATACGCTGTGCGGATGATGGAGAATACGACCTCTGCACAAGACGACCGATACGTACCCGCTGAGCGAGTTTCGCCGGAACACGGCGGGGCACATGGCGTGCACAGCAGAGTGTGCGATTGAGACGATCACGCTTAACGGTCATGCGGCGATGATCGTGATGAGCCCCGAGCGCTAGCCCGGATCCGTCACCACGGTTTCTGAGAAGGGTGGAATTTCGTGTTTTGGAAGTTCGGGGGGCGAGATCAGACCACGTTTGGTCGGCGGCGAGTGCGGCAAGCGGCGAATTGAACTCTGTGCGGGCCCTTTTACCAGACAGTAGGTGTGTGAACCGGGGCTGCAGGGCGTACCTCCAGGCACGACCCCGGCAGGTGTGAACCCATCCGAGGCGGAAGGGGGGAGGCGTGGGGGCGTTACGCGGGTGCTGGGCGCAACTGCTGTTCGACGGCGGC
Source organism: Longimicrobiales bacterium (assembly GCA_965218255.1). GTDB lineage: Bacteria > Gemmatimonadota > Gemmatimonadetes > Longimicrobiales > Gaopeijiaceae > JAAXGI01. The sequence continues at coordinate 1,299,161 of CBDCKJ010000002.1, forward strand.
CGCGAGCTTGCGGGCGACCCGCCTGAAGAGTCTGTGCCATGGGTATACCGAGGAGAGCGAGACCCGGATCCTGCGCGTCGTCACCCTGATGGAGCCGGCGATCTTGAGCAGCCGAGTGCGGATCGTCCCGGCCTGAGCCCTCGCCAGCTCGGTGCCTTTCAGTCCGAACGTGCGGATGACCTGCATCAGAGCACCGGCGAAGGCCGAGAAGTATGCCCGCAGCTGGTTGGCCCGCATCACGTGCGCCGGGGTCCGGTCGGCAAACAGATCGAGCTGCTGCTCCTTGATCCGGTTCTCCATGTCGCCGCGCGCACAGTAGAGATCCTCGTACAGGGCCCTCGCCCCGATGTCGTCGTCGGCGATGTTGCTGACGACGAATCGGGGGTTTGAGCCACGCGGTCCGGGCAGCCACTCTGCCTTGCCGACCATCCGTCGCTCGCAGCTCCAGCTGTCGAGCGTCCGATAGCGGAGCTCGCGGTACCTGCGCGATGCCTCGCCACTGTCCCGACATTCCGCCTTCGATGCCTCCAGCTCTTCCTCGATCATCCGCTGGAGCCTCGGGTTGCGCGCCATCCCGAACACATAGCGGGCACCGTGCTCCTCGCACCACGCCATGAGCCTGTCACGGCAGAAGCCCGAATCGCCGCGAACCGTGATCTCCACCTCCGGCCAGCGCTCGCGAATCCGCCCGACCACCCGCTCCAGCTCTTCGAGCGCACCCTTCGAGGCATCGATCCTCGAGGGGCGAAGGCGTACGCCGAGCACATGGTCGCCGCAGGTGATGTACAGAGGCAGAAAGCAGTAGTGGCGGTAGTACCCGTGGTACTGAGCCCCCTCCTGCTTGCCGTGCACCGGGTCATCGGTGGCATCGAGATCGATCACGATCTCCCGGCGCGGCTTGCGATGCATGTCCAGGAACAGATCCACGAGCAGAGCGTCCAGCTTGTCCCTGTCGGCTGCGATCTTCCTGTACCGGTGGCTCCCGGCCGTGTCCGGGCTTCCCAGTTCCATCCGGTTCAGTGTGCTCGAGCCCGCGAGGGGATACTCCCGTGCCCGCGCCCGCTGCTGGCCCGTCAGATCGTCACGCCCGCACGCCAGTGCCAGATGGCTGTCCCTTCGGATCTCGTCATGGTCGTTGAGGTCTTCGTAACCCAGCGCGAGCCCGAACACCCGCTGCCTGACCAGCGCTCCGACCGGGTGCTCCGTTCGGGCCGGATCCCGGTGATCGTCGAAGCAAGCCCCGACCCGGTCGGCCACGTCCAAGACCTTGTCCGCTTCCCGCAACAGAAGGGCTCCGCCGTCCGACGACATCCGCCCACCGTCAAATCGGCCTGTGACCTGACGTCGGCCCGCCCCTTGAAAAGCGATGGACTCCTGCACACACTGTGTCATGACCGGAATCGCTCCCGTGATAAGGGTAAATACATGTCACAAATACCCTTAACACACGCAGAAGTTCAATCACCGGTAGCGCTGGTGACCGATCCGGGCTAGGATCCCCTGCTCCACGCGGCCGAGCGTGGCCACATATGGCGCGAAGCCGCCCGGTCCTGCAGGGCCGAGGTGCGCGCGGTTCCCGCTGACGAAGCCATCCACGGGATCGCCGAACGAACTCGGCCCGGACCTGTGAGCCGCTGTGATGTCGAATTCTCCCCTGGGGTCCGGGCCTCGCTCGCGCGATCGCGGGTGACATCGCCCAGGACTTAGGTCCCGAGCGTGCCTCCCACCGGCTCCAACAGATCGAGCTAAGCACGACCACACGCGAAACTCATCCTCGCGCCTTCCCACGTGTTCGCTTCGTCGACGGCGAGGAAGTGCGCGCGCGCTTCACCATGCGGCACGTGCCTTACTACCTGATCGACGAGCGATCATCGACGTCTTGCGCGCCGACCGTGAGACCGGGCGTGAGAGCCATGAGACGGCTAACCGAGGGCTAAGGGCCGCTCGCCATGGATCGAGCGCCCCGCGGGGTCGACCGTCCCGTCCATGCGCTCGGGCCCACCGGGTCTGCCGGCCATGGTTGCCTCCAGCCGCACGGTCCCGAAGTGGCTCCCGGTGGTTCCGAGCCGTCCGCCGGGACTGCCGGACTCCATCTCCGGGCGGTCCGACACGTCTCCCATCTGGCCGTGGCTTCGGACGATCGGGCGCGCTGCCCGTCGATCCTGTTGTCAGTCCCGATCGTCGGGCGGGCGGCGGACGATGAGCGCCGGGAGCCGAGCCCCGCGGACGAGCTTGTCGGCGACGCTCCCCACGAAGATGCGCGACACGCCTCCCCGCCCGTGTGTGGAGAGGGCGATCATATCCACTTCGGCGTCCTCCAAGTAACGAAGCAGGCCGTGGGCCACGTCATCCGCGCGAAGGACGCGGGTTTCCACGACGTCGAATCCTCGGGCCCTCGCACGACCCGAGACCGAATTCAGGTAGGCCTCCGCCCTCTCCCGGCGCTCCTCGAGGAGAGATTCCCCGCGTATCGCATGGGGGAGGTAGATGGCCGGGACGCAGGGTCCCTCTTCGACGACACTCGTGAGGGTGAGCCGCACGCCGCCCGACGGCGCGACGACCAGAGAGAGCGCGTCGAGCGCCCCTTCCGCCGCCTCCGAGCCGTCGAGGGCTACGAGGGCGCGGCGGACCCGGTCATCCGCGAAGGGTGCTTCGCCAGCCACCGTCGGCGGGAGGAGGAGCGGTCGGTCGAGTGTACGGACGAGCTGGTCCGCCGTGCTGCCGAGCCAGGTCCGCTGGAAGGCGCCCCGCCCGTGGGTCGTGAGGACGACCAGGTCGGCGTCGAGCTCGCTTGCGGCGTCGCTGATCGTCGTGCTCACGCGGCCCACGCGCACATGGGCCTCGACCGGAAGCTCCCCGAGGTGGCTCGCCGTCCTCTCCGCCGCGCCGTCCAGGTATGCCCGGACCCGGGCCTTCTCCTCGTCGAGCCAGCTCAGGAGGAGCGTCTCGTCGCCGAAGGCTACCGGAGCGGGCGGCACGTTCGAGACCACGGAGAGGAGGTGTGTCTCCGCCCCGTGCCGACGTGCGAGAGCCGCAGCGCGGCTCAGCACCCGTTCCGTGAAGTCGGACCCGTCCAGTGGAACGAGGATTCGTTTCATCCGCACCGCCCGTCGCCTCGAAAGGCCTGGCCTGGACTTTTCTCGCACCTACCCAGCGGGCCGCCGCAGCGTTCCGCCCGGTCGCTCCGAAGCCCCGGGAACACCCTCTGCCCATTTCCCCTATTACGGCAGAAGAATCCTCCGTCCATGAAGGCCATGAGACCCGCTTCATCTGCGCTCGCAACTCTCTTCGTCCTTGGGACTGCCGCCTTCCACGCGCCGATCCCCTCCCTCGGCGTCGACGCCGTGGTCGAGGGCCGCGTCGTCGAGGGGTCCGGCGCGCCCGTCGTGTCGGCCCGCGTGGAGCTCTCGTCGGGCGCCCGGGTGATCGGTGCGACCCGGACGGACGCCGACGGCCGATTCCGGATCGAAACAGTCGCTGACTGGGCGCCGGGGTGGAGCGTCCGGGTCGAGCGGCTCGGGTTCGAGCCCGCCGAAGTGGCGGTAGCGTCCGGCGCCGCCACGGTGGAGATCACGCTGGCTCTCGCCCCCCTCCCCCTGCCCGGATTCGAGGTCGTCGGCGACCGGAACATCTGTGCCGCGGGAGACGACGGAAGGGCTCGCTCGCTCTGGCGCGCGGCCGCCCGCCAGCACGCAGGCGGCCTCGACACGATGGGTGTCGCGAGCTACACCCGCGTGCGTACCGATACGATCGGCGCACGCGAGGTCGCCTCGAGCGGTCTCGAGGGCTCGATCGCCGGACAGCGGGCCTCCGCCCCCCTCCTGCGCATGGGGTGGACGCGGCGCGTCGACCGGGAAGGGTATGCCTTCCCCGTACGCCGGACAGACGTGAGCGGATCGTACGACTCGTGGGGCTATCCTCCGCTCGAGGCCGACTTTTCCTCCCACTTCGCGGGCGAACTCTTCGGCGAGCTCCACGACTTCCAGGTGGAGCTCGAGGACGAGGACGGCTGGATCCTCCACTTCTGCGCCCGGGAGGAGGACGAGCCGCATCTGGACGGGGTCCTCGAGATCGACCCCGATACCCTCATCTACCGGGCTGAGTGGCGCTTCTACACGGAAGAGCCGGATGAGGGCGCGGGTGGATGGGCACGCTATCCCCCCGCGACGGATCCCGAGGGCACGCCGCCGCTCCTGCCCTCCGAGAGCGTTGTCTGGAAGACGCTTCCCGGTGGGGAGATCGTGCGTCGCGCGCAGTGGTACGAGGGGTGGGTTATCGCGGTGGGCGACTCCGTCCCATTCCTCCCGGTCCGGCCGTAGGCGGGGAGATCCTCGCGATCGCCTCGATCTCCACATCCACGGCCTTCGGCAGGCCCGCGACCGCCACCGTCGCACGGGCGGGCCGGTGGCCGCCGAAGTACTCCCCGTAGACGCGGTTCACGCTCGGAAAGTGTTCCATGTCCGATAGGTAGACCGTCGTCTTTACTACCGTTTCGAGACTCCCGCCCGCCGCCTCGAGGACGGCCGAGAGATTCTCGAGGACGCGGCGCGTCTGCGCTTCGATCCCGCCCCCGGCGAGCTCGCCCGAGCCGGGATCAAGGGGGATCTGTCCGGAGGCGAAGATCCACCCGTCGAGGGCAACCGCCTGCGAGTAGGGCCCGATCGCCTGCGGGGCGTCCGGCGTCTCGATCCGCAGCATGGCTCCCTCCCTGCGGGCTCAGAAGATGCGAACGTTGATGTAGCGGTCCGGATTCTCGCGGACATCTCGCGCGAGGCTTCCGATCTCCTCTAAGGCGCGCTCCAGCGTCTCGTAGAGCGCGTCGTCCTCGGAGAGCCGCCCGAGCGTCCCCTGGCCCCGCTCCATCCGCTCCAGGATCGTCTCGAGCGAGCGCGACGCCCTCGAGAGACTCCCGCTCGCCTCCTGCAGGACGGCGAGGGTGGAGTCGGCCCGCGCGATCCCGCGGTCCAGCTCGTCCCGACTCGTCAGCTCCTCGACCCGCGCGGCGGATCGCGAGAGGGAGGCGGATAGGCCGGAGAGCTCGTCGCGCTCCTTGGCCGTGATCTCTGCCAAGTTCCCGAGTAACGATTCCAGATCCCGGACCGAGGTGTGAACGGAGGCGACGGTGCTGTCGGCGAGGAGCGTCTGGAGCTGCGAGAGCGTGCGGCGGGCCTCCTGCCCGATCGTGTCGGCGAGCGACATGACGCCCACGACGGCGTCGCCGGGAAGGATCCGGCCGGGTTGGACCAGGTTTGGCGACGTCCCGGTGACGACCTGGACCGCTCGTCCCCCGAGGAGGTCGAGGGTGCCGAGGATGGTCCTGGAGTCTTCCGGGATCTCCCAGCGCCCCTCGATCTCGAGCGTGATGACGACCCCCGCCGGACTCAGGTCGAACTGGTGGACCCTCCCAATGTTCACGCCGCGCATCTGGACCGGGTCCCCCCGCCGTATCCCCTCCGCGCTCGTGACCTCGGTAAGAACCATGTAGCGCCCGCGGAAGGTGGCGGGGTCGGTCATGAGGAAGAGGACGGCGGCGAATGCGGCCGCTCCGAGGAGGACGAAGACCCCTACGCGGATCTCGCTCCCGCTCGCGAGTGGAGGCGTGATCCGGTCCAGCTCGCTGTCGCTCGGACTGCGGTGCCGGGCCTTCCCGCCGAGCCCGCTCACGCCTCGCCCACCTCGGCGAGCGCGGCTTCCGCTGCCGCCCGGTCGATGAAGGCCCTGACGACCGTGTCCGAAGATCTCCGGAATGCGTCTGGAGCGCCCACGAAGCGGAGAACGCCGCCCTCGAGCATCGCGACCCGGTCGCACATCGCAAGACCCCCTTCCACATCGTGGGTGACGATCACCGAGGTCACGTTGAGCTCTTCCGAGAGCTGCACGATGAGCTTCTGGACCGCCACCGTGTTCACCGGGTCAAGACCGGTCGTCGGCTCGTCCCAGAGCAGGATGCGAGGCCGTGCTACGATGGCCCTCGCGATGCCTACCCGCTTCTTCATCCCGCCCGAGAGCTCCGCCGGAAGCTTCCCCGCCACCTCGGGCGGATCGAGGTTCGAGAGGTCGAGCGCCTCCCAGACCTTCCTTGCGACCTCTCCCCGGGAAAGACGCTTCAGCTCGTCCTCGGGGATCCCCATCTCAACATTCCCGTACACCGTCAGCGAGTCGAACAGCGCGGCGTTCTGGAAGACGTAGCCCACCCGCTCCCGGATTTGCCGAAGCACCTTGTGTCCCTCGTAGTAGGCGGACTCGCCCGCGACCCGGACGTCTCCCCGGTCGAGGGGGATCAATCCGATCGTCGTCTTCAGGAGGACGCTCTTTCCGGTGCCCGACGGCCCGAAGATACCGAACATCTCCCCCTCCTCCACCCACAGGTCGACGCCGGTGAGCACAGGTGCGTCGAAGGCCTTCCAGACGTCCCGGTACTCGATCATCACTGGAGGAGGAGCGGGGGGAAGAGGGCGTCCAGGATGAGGACCGTCAACGTCATGAACATCACCGAGGCGGTCGTCGTGCGCCCCACGCCGGCCGCGCCGCCCCGCGTCCTCATCCCCATGTGGATCGCGATGACCGGGATCGCGAACCCGAAGGTCACCGCCTTGGCGAGGGAGTACAAGAGGTCCCAGCTGTGCCAGTAGAGGCGGGCACCGTAGAGGAACGCCTCGGGTCCGAGCCCCGTCGAGATCTCGGCGGAGACCATGCCGGCGAAGATCCCGACCACGTCGGCGATCCCGACGAGGATGGGGACGACGATGACCCCTGCAATGATGCGGGGGGCCGCGAGGACGGCGACCGGGTCCCGGCCGACGGCGTGGAAGGCCTCGATCTGCTCTGAGACCTGCATCGTCCCGAGCTCGGCCGTGATACGCGCACCCACCCGCCCGACCAGGACGATGGCGGTGAGTACGGGGCCGAGCTCGAGCACCACGCTCGCCACGACGATGCTCCCGAGGATGTAGAGGGGGATGCTCCCCTGGAACTGATACCCCCCCTGCTGGCTCGTCACGATCCCGGCAAGCACGGCCGTGATCAGGACGATCGGGACGCTCTGGACGCCCATCACGTAGATCTGCTGTAGGACGGAGCGCAGGGAGACGCGAAGCGTGAGGACGGCCCGGATGGAGCGGACGAGGAGGAGCCAGAGTTCGCCGGCGTGCTCGGCGACGCCTCGAAATCCGCCCCCCAGCGCGCCGAGCGGGCGACCGAGGAGCGCGGGGGTTCTTTGGACGAGTGTCGGACCCATGAGCGGAGCGGAGGCGACCGCGGGAGAGGTACGCTCGCACGTCGACGGAAGAAACCGGGCCTGCAACCGTAGGCGAAGTCTCTACAATTCGCGCGGGGGATGCAACCCGGACGGGCGGCCCCGGAGCGACGGGGCGGAGCGCCCCATCGCCCCGGGTGGCGGCCCCCGGCGAATTCATCCATTCTACTGCACCGAACGAGCGACGATCGCTACCAACCACGAGGGAGATTCCAGATGCCGGCACGAACCGCCACCGCGGAGTGGAGGGGAGATCTCGCAGGGGGAAGTGGAACCGTCTCGACCGAGAGTGGAGCCGTCGAGCAGAGCTACTCCTTCCCCTCGCGATTCGAGAGCGGGGAGGGCACGAACCCGGAGGAGCTCCTCGGCGCGGCCCACGCGGGATGCTACTCGATGGCGCTATCGGCGGGGCTCGCCCGCGCCGGATTCACTCCCACCTCCGTTCGAACCGAGGCGCGCGTTCATCTGGCGCAGGTCGAGGGGGGCTTCGCCGTGACCGGCATCGAGCTCAGTTGCGCCGCGGATGTGCCGGGGATCACCGACGAGGCCTTCCAGGAGCAGGCCCGGGGGGCGAAGGCGGGGTGCCCGATCTCGAAGGCGCTCGCCGCCGTCGACATCCAGCTCGAGGCTCACCTCGCCTGAGCCGGACGTCGCGCCGGGCGCGGTCGCAGAGCGCATGCGGGGGCCATGACGTCGCTGGCGTGGGTCCTCGGGCTTTCTCTCGGGGTCTCCTTCCTCTGCTCCGTCCTCGAGGCCGTCCTCCTCTCGCTCAACTACGCCCACGTGGCGGTGATGCGGGAAGGGGGCAGCCGCAGCGGGGAGTACCTCTACCGGATGCAGCAGCGAATCGATGAGCCGATTTCGGCGATCCTGACGCTGAACACCTTCGCTCACACCGTGGGGGCGGCGGTCGGTGGCGGGTTGGCGCTTCAGCAGTTCGGGGACCAGGGGGTCGCCGTTTTCTCGGCCGGCTTCACGCTCGCGGTGCTCCTCCTCTCGGAGATCATCCCGAAGACGCTCGGGGCCACGTACTGGAGGACGCTCGCGGCGCCCACGGCGTGGATCCTCCGGGTCCTCGTCCTCGTCATGCGACCCATCGTTGTTCCGCTCTCGGTCTTCACCCGCGCGATCGCCCGCTCCGGAAGCCGCCGCTCCACGGTGAGCCGGGCGGAGCTCGAGGTCCTGGCCGAGATCGGGAGGCGGGAGGGCACCCTCGCCGAGGAGCAGACGCGGGTCGTCACCAGGATCATGAATCTGGACAAGGTGACGGTGGCGGAGGTGATGACTCCGCGTACGGACGTCGTCGCGATCTCGGCGGACGCCCGGGTGGAACAGGCGAAGGACCTGATGCTGGACGAGGGGCACCTCCGCCTCCCCATCTACGAGCGCAGCCTCGACACGGTCGTAGGCATCCTCCTCGCGCGAGACCTCTGGCGGGCGGACCGGGAGGGGGAGATGGATCTCCGCGCGATCGCGCGGCCTCCCTCCTACGCTCCGGCCGGGAAGCCCGCCGATGAGTTGATCCGGGAGATGCGCCAGAAGCGCTTCAATATGGTGATCGTCGTCGACGAGTTCGGCGGGACGGCCGGGCTCGCCACCCTCGAGGACCTGATCGAGGAGATCGTGGGGGAGATCCAGGACGAGCACGAGGAGGACGAGCCGATCGCCTTCCAGGAGGCGGGCGGAGGTGCGACCCGGATCTGGGGCGGCGTTCCGGTGCGCGAGGTGAACGAGCGCCTCGGCCTCGGCCTCCCGGAAGAGCAGTTCGACACGATCGGCGGCTACGTCTTCGGATCGCTGAACCGGGTTCCGAAGATCGGCGACGAGGTGGCCGTGCCCGGCGGGAGCCTTCGCGTCGTGAGGATGCGGGGTCGCCGAGTCGTGTATCTCCGCTTCGTTTCCGAGCGGAGTGCCCCCCGGGATGCGGGCCCCTCCAGCCCGCCGGAGTAGATCTCCGGACCGGTGCCCGTGCTACGCCTCGGGGATCGAGTCCGGAGCCGGCCCGTCCTCGCCTTCACCGTCCCGCGCCACCCGGCGGCTCCGGAGATCTTCCGCGAGAAAGGAGATCGCAAGGACGGCGGCCCCGCAGGTGATCGCGGAGTCGGCAACGTTGAAGATGGGCCAGTCCATGAATCCCAGGTCGACCGGGCCGATGAAGTCCACCACACCTGCGTCCCAGCGAACCCGGTCATAGAGGTTCCCGAGCGCGCCGCCGAGGACGAGCGAGGCCGCAGTCGGCCGCCAGCCTTCTCCGGGGCGGGCCTGCCAGATCATGAGGACGAGGACGACGACGGCGACAAGCGTCACCGGGACGAAGAACCAGCGCGGATCGTCCCCGATCGTGATGCCGAAGGCGGCCCCGCGATTGAAGGTGAGGTTGAGTGGTAGGAGACCGCCGAGTGCCTCGATCGACCTCCCGTCAGAGAGTGTTCGAAGCGCCCAGCTCTTTGTCGCGAGATCGAGCACGACGACGAGCGCCACGATCGGCCCGGCGGGAATCAGCCTTCTGATGCTCACAGCGCCTCACTGCTTCTGGCCTCAACGGCGGATCCTCATGGGAACCCCGAGTGCTTCCCCCCTGCCGGGGGCGTGCCTGAGGCACACCAATGTGCGTCGCGTGGCTCGGGCCCGGCAGCGCGTGCCCTCGCCGAAGGAGACAGCGCCCTGGTCGCGCAGGTCCTGCCGCCGGACACGCGTCTCGCCTCTGCCGAGGGCCCTGGAGACGGTGGCAATATACCACAACGTCGCGGCCGGCGTGTAAGGCCTCCGCCGGTCCGTTGATCGCGCGGGATCGCCCCCAGCCGGCGGATGAGCGGGCAGGTGTCGGGCGAGCTGGATCGGAGCTCGCCTTTCCGCGGGTTCCGGGACGCCCGTCTCGGATGCGGCATTTGGCCCTTCTCGAGGGAGGTCTGCCTACGGGACCCTGTGGCGGAGATCCTCGGTCTGCCTGCCGTTGATCGGGACATGCCGCGATAGTCCCCCTGGCCCGTGCCGCGGATCCTCGCGCCGGCCGGGACGCTTCGGGCCGAGATCGGCAGGTGTCGCCGGTCGATGAGGTGGGGCGAGCCCTTCGAACTCAGGCACATCTTGGCGTGAGCGTGCAAGCTCTCACTTGCCGCTGCAATGACCTCGGGATCCGCGGCGTCACCCACTATCGGCTTGTCGTCGAGAAATGCACCCGTCGTGGAAGGCGCCGTCCGCCGTACGGCGAGCCTTGCGAGGTACCTGCCGAAGCGCCCGTGTGGTTCGAGAGCTGCAGCTCTCGTGCCTTGCCCGAGTGAGCCATCTCGGAAGCGAAGGCCGCCGAACTGCCGGGACATTCGGACCGGGAACTCAACCGATGAATGGACGAACCTCCGCGGCTTGAGGCGGCTAGTTACGGGGCGTGAGTGCCATGAGGGTTCTCGTGCAGGACACCTCGGTCGAGCGGGCATCACTCGTCCGTGCGCTCCGGACCGCCTAGGTAGCCGGCATCCATCGCGGTACGCGGCGTGCCCGGAGAGGGGTCCGGTCGCGGTATCCGTTGCTCACGGGTCGAGGAACGCCTCGTCGGATCCAAGCCGCGCGGCGAACCGGGTCACAGCTCGACCCGGCATTGCCGGGTCGAGCCTTGCCGCCTGTCTCGGATTTCAGCTAGTCTCCGCACGCAGCGGCCCCATCGCCTGCGCACTACGAAACCGTCGGCCGGGGCCACCTGGATTTCCCCGGAATTCGAGTGAGAGAGAGGCGCCGTTGAAGGACTATTCCCGTGTTCTGGTCGCGAATCGGGGCGAGGTTGCGATTCGCGTCTTTCGCGCGTGCACGGAGCTCAGAAAGCGCACGATCGCGATCTACAGCGAGGAGGACTCCCTCGCGCTTCACCGCTACAAGGCGGACGAGGCGTACCTCGTGCCCTCGGAGCGGGGCCCCGTCGAGGCGTACCTGGACATCGACGCGATTCTGGCGCTCGCCGAGAGGCGCCGGGTCGATGCGATCCACCCGGGTTACGGCTTCCTCTCGGAGAATGCTGAGTTCGCGCGACGCTGCGTCGCGGCCGGGATCGACTTCATCGGCCCGACGCCCGGGCACCTCGAGCTCTTCGGGGACAAGCTCTCCTCCCGGGAGATGGCGCTACGCGCAGGCGTCCCCGTGATCCCCGGGACGGACGGGCCCGTCGACGACGTCGCCGCCGCATCCGCCTTCGCGAGGGAGGTCGACTACCCGGTGATCGTGAAGGCCGCCGCCGGGGGCGGGGGGCGGGGGATGCGGGTGGCGCGCGACGAGGGGGAACTCCGGCGGGTGTTCCCCGTGGCCCGGCGGGAGGCGGAGGCTTCGTTCGGCAGCGGAACCGTCTACCTGGAGAAGTTCGTCGAGCAGCCGAGGCACATCGAGGTCCAGATCCTCGGGGACCGCCAGGGGACGCTCGTGCACCTCTGGGAGAGGGACTGCTCCGTCCAGCGCCGTCACCAGAAGGTCGTCGAGGTGGCCCCGGCCGTCGGGCTCGATCCCGAAGTGCGGACCGCGGTCTGCGAAGCGGCGCGCTCGCTCATGGCGGCCGCTCGCTACGTCGGCGCGGGGACGGCGGAGTTCCTCGTCGACCCGGACGGCTCGCACTACTTCATCGAGGTGAACCCCCGCATCCAGGTCGAACACACCGTGACGGAGCTGGTCCTCGGGATCGATCTCGTTCAGGCGCAGATCCGGATTGCCGAGGGCCACGATCTCGAAGGAGCGGGGATCCCCCGGCCGCTTCCGGAGCCCAAGGGATACGCGATCCAGTGCCGGGTTACGACCGAGGATCCCGAACACGACTTCCTCCCCGATACGGGACGGATCGCCCACTACCGCTCGCCGGGGGGGCTCGGCGTACGGCTCGACGGGGCGACGGCCTTCACGGGGGGCATCGTGAGTCCCCACTACGACTCGCTCCTCGTGAAGGTCTGCACGACGGCAACTCGCTTCGAGGATGCAGCGCGGAAGATGCACAGGGCGCTCCTTGAGTTCCGGATCCGGGGTGTCAAGACGAACCTCCCCTTCCTCGAGAACGTCGTCACCCACCCCGACTTCCTCCGGGGCGGTGTGGACACGGGGTTCATTGATACCCACGCGGAGCTGTTCGACTTTCGACCCCGCCTCGACCGGGGAACAAAGCTCCTCAGGTACATCGGCCACATCGTCGTCAACGGCCAGCGGGACGGCCCGAAGGTCCGGACGAAGCCGGATATCGAGGCCGCGCCGGCCCCCCCGCTCCCCCCGGCCCCCGCCGGCGAGTCTCTCAAGGCGCTCCTGGAGCGGGAGGGGCCTTCCGCGGTCGTTGGAAGGATCCGGGCGGACGACAGGCTGCTGCTGACGGACACGACCTTCCGGGACGCCCACCAGTCGCTCCTCGCGACCCGGATGCGGACGAAGGACCTCCTCGCCGTTGCCGAGGTGACGGGCCGCCTCATGCCGGACCTCTTCTCGATGGAGGTCTGGGGCGGGGCCACCTTCGACACGGCCTACCGCTTCCTGAAGGAGGATCCGTGGGAGCGCCTCGTTCAGCTCCGGGAGAAGCTTCCCGGCCACCTCCTCCAGATGCTCCTTCGTGGTCAGAGCCTCCTCGGATACTCGGCCTACCCGGACAACGCTGTCCGGGCCTTCGTCCGAGACTCGGCCGAAGCGGGGATCGATGTCTTCCGCGTCTTCGATTCGCTGAACTGGCTTCCGAACATGCAGGTCGCCATCGAAGCCGTACGAAACGAGGGGAAGATCGCGGAGGGCACGCTCTGCTACACCGGGGACCTCTTGGACGCGAACCGGACGAAGTACGACCTCGCATACTATTTGGGGCTCGCCAAGGAACTTGAGGCGGCAGGTGCCAACACCATTGCCATTAAGGATATGGCTGGTCTGCTGAAGCCGGAGGCGGCCGACCGCCTCGTCCGGGCACTCCGGGACGCCACCGACCTTCCGGTTCACCTCCACACCCACGACTCGGCCGGCGTGGCCGTCTCGACCTGCGCCAGGGGCGCGCTCGCTGGCGCGCACATCGTCGACGGGTGCATCGATGCGCTCGCCGGAGGCACCTCGCAGCCGAGCCTCCGGGCGGTCGCGGCGGCGCTCCACGGCACGCCGTGCGACCCGGAGCTCGACTTGGTCGGACTCCAGCCGCTCAACGACTACTGGGCGCGGGTTCGACGGTTCTACGGGTTCATCGAGCAGGCTCCGGTCGCGCCCGACGCCGGCGTCTTCCGCCACCAGGTCCCAGGTGGGCAGTTCACGAACCTGAAGGCGCAGGCGGAGGCCGTAGGGCTCGGGGGCCGCTGGAGCGAGGTGGTCCGTGCCTACCGGGTAGCGGACGAGGCGCTCGGCGAGCCGATCAAGGTGACGCCGTCCTCGAAGGCCGTCGGCGATCTGGCTCTCTTCATGGTCCAAAACGGCCTCGACGGGACGAACCTTGTGAGCCGGGGGGCGGAGCTGAGCTTCCCCGAGTCCGTGGTCGGTCTCCTGATGGGCCGGCTCGGCCGGCCGCCCTACGGCTTTCCCGACGAGCTCCGGGCGGCCGTCCTGAAGGGCGAGGAGCCGCTCACGGACCGGCCCGGGGCCTACCTTCCGCCGACGGACCTCGAGGCGGCGCGGGCCGAGATCGTCGAGCTGACGGCGGGAGATCCCCTGGCCGGCACCCCCGGGGAGCGCGACGCTCTGAGCCTCACCCTCTTCCCGGACGTCTACCGGGAGTACGTCGAGCATCGAGCCGAATACGGAGATACCTCCGTCCTCGGTACCCTCACCTTCTTCTACGGACTCGGCCGCGGCGAGAAGGCGAGTGTGGAGATCGAGCCGGGAAAGACACTCATGATCCGCCTCATTTCCCTAGGTGATGTGAGAGCGGACGGTACGCGGCCCGTCCGGTTCGAGCTGAACGGGCACGCCCGGGAGGTTCGGATACAGGACCTCGGGATCCGGCCGGAAGTGGCGTCCCGGCCGAAGGCGGATCCGGTGGACTGGCGGGAAGTCGGGGCCTCGATGCCGGGCCGGGTGATCCAGCTCCTCGTCGAGCCCGGGGAGAGCGTCGAGAAGGGCGCGCAGCTCCTCATGGTAGAGGCGATGAAGATGGAGACGGCGGTCACCGCACCGCGGCATGCGGTCGTCGAAGAGGTGCTCGTGACGGTCGGCGACGAGGTCATGGCCGGAGACCTCATCCTCAGGCTCGGCCAGGTCCCCGAGATCGAGGAGTTGTAGGCTGCACTTCCGGTAGAGTCGGCAGGCGGCGCGGTGCCCCATCAGCTTCCCGGATCCCTCGAGCGGCTTCACCGCGACGACTGGCCGGGCATGCTTGTCGTACAACCGCATGCGCGGCGCGGGAGGCGCCGAACCGTCTGCCGAGGGTCCGCGCGGATATGTTCGAGGGCCTTTCGGCAGGCTGGTCACCGGGATCTCAGGACAGCCCACGACTCTTTCCTCCGGACCGAAGTGATCGAGGAACTCGAGCTGAGCGTTGCGGCGGCGGGACGGATACTCGGCGTGCACCGTGCGACGCTCCCGGACCTGTTGAACGGCATGGCGGCACTGTCGCCAGAAACGGCTTTGCGGGTGGAGAAAGCCTTTGGCGTCAGCATGGACCTGCTGTTGCGGATGCAGGTACGGCATGACGCTGTGGAGATGCGGGCGCGGGCGAGCGAGATTGCCGTTCGGCGGCATCATCCCGCATGAACGTCGAACGCGGAAGCACTGGCAGGCTGCACCGTGCCGAAACGAGAATCTCTTCATCGCACGCGGGGCTGTCACGGTCGGGCCAGCCGTGCGCGGTCGTGCGCAACTCTTATGATGATGCGTATGAAATCTCCTATTCGAGCCGTTTGACATGGCTTGATCAACGGACGGACAGGCGGGGACGAGCTCTTCGCTCCCGGTCTCGCCATCCCCGAGCTTGCTGACGGCGGTGGGCGTGTTCCTTGGCCTTCGTTGTGGATCCAGGAACCGGACGGGTGAGGGGCATCCTGCGCGACTTTCCGCAGGCGGACGCAGCGGCGGCCCTCGTCCCTCGATCGGGTCCCGAGAGCCTCGACATGCTCTTCAGCCGCGGGATTCCCGATGCAGGAACCTGGAGTCGCTCTGGCCTTGGCGGTCAGCGTCCGTGAAGACCCGCCGGTCGACGTGTGTCTGGACCGCCCATCGGAGTCCTCTCAGAAAGATCATGTTCACACGCTTGGAGCCGAAGAACCAGCGCCCATAAACCACTTGCCCCTTACGTCCCCGCCGCTTGGTTCCGAGCTTCCTGACAGGAACTCTGATTTCGTCCTGCCCCTTCCCTACCCCCCGAGGGACGCGCCCCTCACCCAGCGCCCGCCTGCGGCGAACACCAGTGTCATCAGCACGGCGAGAACGACGCCGAGGGCGGCCGCGGCTCCGAAGTCGAAGGCGCGGAGCTGCGAGAGGATCTCGACCGAGATGGGGCGGGAGCGGTAGGTGTAGAGCAGGATCGAGGAGACGAACTCCCCGAGCGCCGTCACGAAGGCGAGGAGTCCGCCGGCGGCGAGGCCGGGGAGGACCAGGGGGGCGGCGACCCTCCGCATCGTGGTCCCCCACCCCGCCCCCAGACCGTGCGCGGCCTCCTCGAGCGCGACGTCGTACTGCCGGAAGGATGCGATCGCAGCCTGCGCCACGAGTGGGATATTCCGGACGAAGTACGCGAGCGGGAGGATCCAGAAGGTTCCGACGAGGATGAAGCGGCCGGCCCAGGGCTCGGAGACGGAAAAGGTCGTCGCCAGGGCCATCGCGATCACGGTCCCCGGGAGCGCCCAGGGAAGCATCGTGAGGAAGACGACCGCCCCGCGTCCCCGGAAGCGGCGGCGGACGATCACGTACGCCGCGAGGAAGCAGAAGGCGAGATTCGCCGCTGTCGCAAGCGAGGCCATCTGAAGGGAGTTCGCGACCGGGATCCAGAGCTGAGTGCTGGTGAAGAGCTCGCGGTAGTTGTCGAGGGTGAAGGCCGTGGGAACGATCTGCGTGGTCCAGCTCCCCTCCGGCACGAATGAGACAAGAAGTAGCGTCAGGTGGGGGAGGAGGAGCACGAGCACGGCCCCCACCCCGAGGAGCGGGATCGCAAAGCGGGCCCACCGCGAGGTCACCGGCCGCCTGGGGGCAGAAACGCCCTTCCCCACGGCCGAGAACTCGCGGCCGCGCTCGAAGCGCCTGAGGAGGGCGAGAAAGAGGAGGGAGGCGGCGGCGAGGACGACCGTCTCGACCATCGAGAGGCTGAGTTCGCCGTTCACCTTGCTCGCGAAGATCTGCGTGGTGAGGACCCGGAAGCCGCCGCCGAAGATGTACGGGGCCGAGAAGGAGGCCATCGAGGTCATGAAGACGAGCGTTGACGCGGCGCCGAGGGCGGGCGCGAGCATCGGGAGCGTTACCCGGAAGAAGATCCGGCTCCGGCTCGCCCCGAGGGACTCGGCGGCCTCCGCCGCGGAGGCGTCGAGGCGCGCGAGCCCGGCGGCCGTGAAGAGGTAGAAGTAGACGTACATCGAGTACGCGTGGACGAAGAGGATCGCCCACCCGCCGACGAGCCGCCACGGGGGCCGCGCGAGTCCGAGGAGGAGCTGGAGGGTCCGCGTGATGATCCCGCTCTCCCCGTAGAGGAAGAGGAAGGAGATCACCCCGACGAGGGGGGGGAGGAGGACGGGGAGCGCCGCGAGGGCCCCGAATAGCGCCCGTCCCGGGAACTCGTAGCGGGTGAAGAGGAAGGCGAGCGGTACGCCGAGGAGTGCGGAGAGCGCCACGCTCCCCAGGCTGATCCAGAGGCTCCCCCAGAGCGCCTCGAGCTCCGCCCTGCTCGAGAAGAACGACCGGTACCCCTCGAGGGAGGGGGTGCCGCCGAAGCGGAAGGATTCTCCGACGACGAAGAGGTTCGGATAGAGGACGGCCCAGAGGAGCACGCCCGCCACGAGAGCGAGCGGCCAGCTCCGGAGGATCCGATTCCGAGCGCCTGGCCAGAGGATTCGCATCGGACGGGGGAGCTGCCTCAGCTCTGTAGCTCGCCGGAAAAGACGTGCAGCCGCGCACCGTGGCGCGGAGCCACACGGACGTCCTCTCCGACACGGGGACCTTCCGGGGGACCCACGACCTCGACGACCGCTTCCCCGCCCCTCTCCCCGTCGCCCGCCAGCGCCACGGAATACGATACCGTACCCCCCCGGTAGCGCCGCTCCCGCACGGATCCCCGGCACTCGCGCCCATTCGCCTCCTCATCCCCCACGAACTTGAGGTCCTCGGGCCGAATGAGGAGCACGCAGGGCTCGCCGGGCGCCACCCCGGGAGCAGCCCCTCGTCCCGTGCCCCCCGGAACCCACGACCACTCCGCCCCCCCGCCGAGGAGCAGGAGGCCGAAGAGGGTTCGGTGCGCGGCGAGCGCGTTCGCGCGCCCGACGAAGCCCGCCACGAAGCGGTCGGCAGGCTCCTCGTACAGCTGCCTCGGCGTTCCGACCTGATGGATCCGGCCCTCGCTCATGACGGCGATTCGGTCCGACAGGTCGAAGGCCTCCTCCTGGTCGTGCGTGACGAAGAGCGCGGTGATGCCGAGCTCCCGGACGAGCCTTCGGAGGTCGTTACGGGTCTGGACCCGAAGCGCCTGATCCAGGTTCGAGAGCGGCTCGTCGAGGAGGAGGAGGGGGGGCTCGATGGCGAGCGCCCGGGCGAGCGCGACGCGCTGCTGCTGCCCGCCCGACAGCGCCTGCACCGTGCGCTTCTCGTAGGCGGAGAGATCGACGATCCCAAGCGCGGACCGGACCTTCGCCTCCATCGTGGACGCCGGGGTCCCCCGGGCCCTGAGGCCGAAGGCCACATTCTCGAAGACGTTCAGGTGGGGGAAGAGGGCGTAGCTCTGAAATACCATCCCGAAGCCGCGCCGCTGCGGACTCACCCCCGCGATCTCCTCCCCGCGAAAGCGTATGCTCCCCGCGTCCGGCTGCTCGAACCCCGCGATGAGTCGAAGCGCGGTCGTCTTCCCGCACCCGGAGGGCCCGAGGAGGGTCACGAACTCGCCTTCCCGAATCGACAGGGAGAGGCCGTCCACGGCACGGACCCGCCCGAAGGACCGAGTGACGGCAGCCAGCTCGAGAAGGTTTCCCGGCGGCCCCTCACTCATACCCGCTGGCCTCGCCCCGCATCCGGATATTCGAGTCCCAGTAGCGCATCCACTCCGGGGTGCGGGCCCGGAGAAGCGCCTCGTCCACCTGCATCGCCTCGATCCGCGGGAGCGCCTCCTCCAGCCATGCCGGGAAGGCCGCCGGGTCCACGTCCGTCCGGGCAGGAATCCTGAAGAAGTTCCGGGCCGCCTCGAGGAGCGCCCCCTCTCCCCCGACGTACTCGATGAAGGCGCCCGCGAGTTCGGGGTTCGCCGCGCCCGCCACCAACGCGATCCCGTCCACCACGACGGGCGTCCCCTCGCTCGGAATCACGTAGTCGATCGGGTAGTCCGTCGTCGCGATGAGCGTCTCGATGTCGGGCATGGCCCAGAGGGTGATGAGCCCTTCCTCGCGCGCGAGCTTCTGGTAGAGGAGCGTCGGGTTCAGGACGTACTCGCGCGTCTGCGCATCCAGGCGGAGCAGCCACTCGTAGCCGGCGCCCGGGTCTCCCGACCCCTCCGACTCACGGTAGATGAGCGAGGCGAAGATCGCGCGCATCGTCCCCGATGCGAGGGGCTCACGAATCAGCACCTGGCCCCGCCAGCGGGGGTCTAGGACGTCGTTCCACTCGCTGGGCGCCTCCTCCGTCGAGACGACAGCCGAGTTGTAGGCGATCACCTCGGGCGTCAGGTAGGTGCCGACCCACCGCCCCTCCGGGTCCCTTCGGACAGCGGGCACCGCCTCGAACCAGCTTGGCTCGAAGGGGGCGAGGAGCCCCTCCTCGGCCCCCTGCGCGAAGATCTCGGCCGGGGCGCCCCACCAGACATCGGCCTGCGGGTTGGAGCGCTCGGAGCGGAGCCGGTCGAGCACCTCCTGCGACCCCATGTCGAGCCACTCGATCCTGGCCCCCGGATGCCCGGCCTCGAACCCGGAGGCGAAGTGGTCGAGGAGTTCGCGGCCGTGCGGCGTGTAGACGACGAGGACGGTTCCGTCATCGGCCATGCACCCCGGGACGGACCCGAGGGCGAGGAGGGCGAGACAGGCGGCGGCGCTGGGGGTGCGAGCAGGCATGACCCGAGTCTGGGGAGGCGCTATCGCGACGGGCCGAGATCCGAACCGCGGAGTGACACCAGGTTGGCGAGAAGCCTGAATGCGCCGGGAACGCCGGCGGGAAACTGCCGGAAGAGGGCGAGCCCGGTATAGACGAAGGCGCCCTCGCCGAGGCGCGCCACGAGGAGCGAGCCGCGCTTCGGGGCCTCTCCCGGATCCGCCATCTCAAGGAGCGCCGTGTAGCCGGGATCCCAGCTGCTCAGGAAGTAGAGCCCGCGCTCCTGGACCCACCCCTCGAAGTCTTCCGGACCGAGGGGGTTCGGGCTCGTAAGGACCGGGTGATCCGGCTCGAGGAAGGCGACCTCGGCGTTCTCGTCCGTCACCCGGTCGTGGGGCCGCACCATCTCCACCGGGAGGGGAGCAAACCCGCCCGCCGGGTACTGGTACTGGTTGTACTGGGTGACGATCGTGCCACCGCTGCGCGCAAAGTCGAGGAGCCGGTCATTCGAGGCCCGCAGGTCACCGCGTGTCTCGTAGGCCCGGATTCCGAGAACGATTGTGTCGAAGTGGTCGAGATCACCGGCTGTAACCTCCTCGGCATCCAAGAGTTCGACCTCGATGCCGAGATCCGCCAGCGCTTCCGGCCCGTCGTCTCCGGGCCCCATCACATACCCCACGTGGGTATCGGGCCGAACCCGCGCCGAGAAGCGCGAGATCGAGAGCTCGGCCGGCTCGAAGAGGGGCACCGGATCGATGTGCTCGTAATCGATGAAGGTGACGCCCTCGTCGTAGGTCCTCCCGTCGACCTCGAGGACAGCGCGGAAGGCTGCGCGCCCGAGCGTCGCGCCGGGCCCGGCGCGTAGCCGGAAGGCGAGGCTCACCTCCTCGCCGACCCCCGCATCCGTCAGGGCGACGGAGGCGGACTCCACCTCCCACCCCGACGGGGGCAGAAGGCGGACCTCCCCGGTGCCCGGGGACTGCGAGAGGTTCGTCACCCGGATGGCGACCGTCTTCTCGGCGACCTCGCCCTCCGGCCAGGCGAGGCTCCTGGGTTCCACCGTGACGGAGAAGCGGGGCATGACGAAGACCGGGACGCGGTACTCCCCGTCCGCCTGGTCCACGGCCACGTGGCTCGCCCCCCGTCGCACCTCGAGCGGGGGGCCGCCCTCCAGGGCGAGCTCCGCCTCGGCCACGATGAGGGGGGGATTTCCGGGGCGGCCCATCCGCGCCGGTTCCGCCGGCCAGCGGTAGAGCGCCCCGTCGCGCGGACGTTCGAGGAAGTAGGGCCGGGACAGCCTCGCGGACGCCGGGACGCGAACGAGGAAGCGCCACTCGGCGAGGGTCCCGGGGGGGAGCGCCCGCTCCCTCCCGCCGCCGGCCGGCCCGGGCACGCGGGCGGCACTCCACCCCTCCAGGAGGTCGAGGCGCACCTCCCCGGCCGTAGCGGGCCGCGTGCCCCCGTTCCAGACCGTAACCACGACCTCGGCCTCCTCCCCCGGCGACAGGAGCGGGTGCGCGACCCGCGCGTCCACCACGATCCCGGAGGCGGCGAGGAGCGCCCCGGTGACGCCGACGCTCCGGGCCTCGAAGACCCGGACCGCCTCCGTCCGTCCGGGCGCCGGGGGCGCCGATTCGAGGGCGGCGAGTGCGCCCCGGATCTCTACGGCCGCTTCCTGGAGCGGTACGGCCGCAGCTCCCGGGTCCACCGGGTGGAGGCCCTCGGAAGCGCGGGCCACTGCTTCCCGGTAGCGCTCGACGTGCGTGGCAAGGGCCGCCGGGTCCGCGGCCCCCGCCCCTTCCGCGATGCCGGCGAGCGTCGTGTCCACCCCGGCGAAGAACCCGTCCTCGCTCCCGACCGGGACGCGCGAGGTGATGAGGCTCCCCCCGGACGTCCGGGGCCCAGGGCTCTCGGCGCTCCCCATGTCCTGGGACCGGTGCTGGCTCCGGCTCCGCATCGCCAACTGGAAGTACGACCTGCCGAGAAGCGGGTCGAAGGCACCCGTCTCAAGGTCTACCGAGGAGTTCCCGCGCCCGAAGCGGTTCAGTTGATAGATCTTGGGGACGCTCCACGGCTCGACCCCGAGCTCGAGCTGATCCGGGAAGGCGGTCGGATCGCCCGCCACCTCGAAGGCGCGCCGGGCCACGATCCCGGCCGCCTGATGCTGCCCGTGGCCATCGACGGGCGTCCCCGTGAAGACGGAGAGGATCACGTGGGGCCGGAAGGTGCGAATCACCCAGGTGACGTCCCGCAGCAGCTCCTCCTCGGGCCAGTTCCGGAACGTCTCCTCGGCCGTCTTCGAGAATCCGAAGTCGAAGGCGCGGGTGAAGAACTGGAGGGATCCGTCGATCGACCGCGCCGCCACGAGCTCCCCAGTTCGTATGAGGCCGAGGCCTTCCCGAAGCTCCCCCCCGATCAGATTCTGGCCGCCGTCGCCGCGGGTCAACGAGAGGTACGCGGTGCGGGCGCCGTGCCCCCGGGCGAGCGTCGCGAGCACGGAGGTGTCCTCGTCGTCCGGATGCGCGGCGATCATCAGGACCCGCTTCTCCCCGTCGAGCTGGCGGAGGAGAAGCCCCGCCTCGACGATCCCGGCCCCGGGAGCTTCGATCTGCGCCTGAGCGGGCCCCGGCCCCGTCAGCGCAAGGTGGAGCGGAAACAGCGGGAACAGGAGGCGTGGAAGCCGGGCATGCAGGAGAGGCCGTGTGGTGCGCATGGCGTGAAAGCTATGCCCACTCGAATCAACGGGAAAGGAAAGTCGTGTCCAATGACCAGCGAGCCCGAAGCGGGGGTGTGCCTTGCTCGGCTCCCCCGCGCTCCCTACCCTTTCGAGGCAGGCTCCCCCGAGGGCTCAGCCCATGCGCCCCCTCCCTTGCCAACCCTCTCTCCGCCGGAACGAACCCATGAGAGGCTGCGTGCACCTTGTCTCCGCCGCGGTGGTTGCATCCACTCTCCTCATCGCGCCGGGGATTCTTCGGGCCCAGTCGGCGGAAGAGCTCATCTCGAGCTACCGCGGGGAGAATGAACGGCGCCTCGAGGGGGTGGATAACGTCCTCGTTGTTCAGTCCGTCCTGGGGATGTCGAGCGAGCTCTACATGGAGAAGGCCGAGGCGAACGGCACGGCCGTCCTCGAGGCGAGACTCATGCGCATGGCGGGCGGGACGGTCCCCCTCCAGTCCGGCGCGAGCGACGGTGCCTTCTTCGGCGATCCGTCCGCCTATCTCTTCCAGCACTCGGAGGAGGCAGAGCTTCGAGGCACGGAGGCCATCGACGGTGCCGAGACGAGCGTCATCGCGATGGAGAACCTGACGGGGATCGAATTCAGCCTCCCCGGACTCCCGGGCGGAGAGGGAATGCAGGTGCGCTCGCTTCGCTTCTTCGTCGATACGGAGGCGTGGGTGATCCGGAGGATGGAGGCCTACGAGGAGGCGGTGGCGCCGGGCGAGCCTTCCGGGGCCGCGCTCTCGGTGGACTTCGGCGACTTCCGTTCCACGGACGGGTTCGTTCACCCCTTCCGGATCGTCGTCTCGATCAGCGGGGTCGGGAGCGGGATCTCCGCCGCAGAGCTCGAGCAGGCCCGACGGACGCTCGCCGAGATGCAGGCCCGGCTCGAGACGATGCCGCCCGGGCAGAGGGAGGTCGTGGAGGCAATCGTGGCCGAGCAGCTGCAGAACCTCCTCGGGATGACGGGGCCCGCCTCGATGACGGCGGAGATCCTCGTCGATGAGGTGCGGCTGAACGCCGGAGCGCCGGGGGCCTGAGGGCCCGGTGGCGCCCTCCCTCGTGAGCCGGGCGGTGCGGCGGCGCGCCGCTATCGCCCTCGCCCTCGCCCTCTTCGTCCTCCTCCTCGCCGGTTGCGCCGCGCGGGTGGACCCCGGCGTGGACAGCGGGGGATCCGCTCCCCCGGCGCCCCCGGCCGTCTGGGTCCGCGATGTGGCTCCGTTCGAAGTTCTGGATCCGGACGGAGTCCCCTACGAGATGCCCTTCCTCGGGGGATTCAATGTGCCGAGGCCCCAGCTCGCCGACATCGACGCGGACGGGGATCTGGATCTCTTCATCCAGGAGAGAACCGGAGAGCTTCTCTTCTTCGAGAGGGAGGGCGCGCCGGGCGCGGTCGCGTACCGGTGGCGGCCGGGGTCCTTCGGCGAACTCGAGATCGGGGAGTGGTACCGCTTCGCGGACGCGGACGCGGACGGGGACCTGGACCTCTTCGCCGAGGAGCGCTTCAGCCGCGTCCGCCTGTACCGGAATACGGGAGGGCCCGCGGAGCCGGCCTTCCGGCTCGCGGCCGACAGCCTCCGTGACGACCGGGGCGCACCCATCTTCTCGGACCGGCAGAATATTCCGAATGCGGCGGACATCGACTGCGACGGCCGGACCGACCTTCTGATCGGCCGGCTCGTCGGGACGATCACCCGCTACGAAGCCGTCGGGGAGGAGGCGGTAGGCGCCGGAGGAGCGGTACCCCGGTTCCGGCTTGTCACCGACCGCTTCGAAGACATCGAGATCGTGGGCAACCCGGAGGCGGCCCCGGCCGCACCCCGGGCGACGGACGGGCTCGCGCCTGCCGGGGCGGGTCCCGCCCCGCTCCCGGCCGGAGGGCCGTGGGCGAGGCACGGCGCGAACACGATGGCGCTCTCGGACGTGGACGCCGACGGCGACCTCGACCTCTTCTGGGGCGACTTCTTCGAAGCGGGCCTCCTCTTCATCGAGAACACCGGCACATGTGTCGCCGCCAGCCTCCGGGGAGAGCCAGTCCCCTTCCCCCTCGAGGATCCGGTGCGGACGAGCGGATACAACGCGCCCACATTCGGGGACGTGGACGGCGACGGCGACCTCGACCTCCTCGTGGGCGTCCTCGGTGGCGCGTTCAACCCGAATACTTCGACCGTCGAGAACCTCCTCTATCTGACCCAGGGAGACGGGGGACGCTTCCAGCTCGAGACCCGGACCTTCCTCTCGCAGCTCGATGTGGGGAGCGAGAGCATCCCGGTCCTCGTCGACGTGGATGCCGACGGCGACCTGGACCTCCTCGTGGGCAACCGGGTCGACCCCGAGGAGCTCACGGTGTCCCGGATACGCCTCCTCGAGAATGTGGGCGGCCCCGCCGCACCGTCGTTTCGTTCTGGCGGGGCGCTCGATCTAGGCGACAGGTTCCACAGCGTCCCCGCATTCGGCGATCTGGACGGCGACGGTGACCTGGACGTGCTGCTCGGGAGCTGGGACCCGGAGCTGCAGCTCCTCGAGAACAGGGGGACGGCGACGACCCCGCGCCTCGAGGTCGCGGACCCGGCCATCGTCCGCCTCCCCCGCGGCAGCAATGCGGTGCCCGCGCTCGGCGACCTCGATGCGGACGGCGATCTGGACCTCCTCGTGGGCGAGGCCAGCGGCAGCGTCAACTACTTCGAGAACACGGGGAGCCGCGACACACCCCGCTTCGAACTCCGAACCGAGGAGTACCTCGGGATCGATGTCGGCCGGAGGAGCTTCCCGCTCCTCGTCGACGTGGACGGGGACGGTGACCTCGATCTCTCGATCGGAACCGAGGCGGCCGGGATCGTCTACTACGAGAATCGGGGAAACGCGACGGAGGCCGCCTTCGCCGAGGCGCCGAGCCCGTTCCCCGCACCGGAGGAGCTCCCCGCGCTGAGTGCGCCGGCGATGGGCGACATCGACGCGGATGGCCGGGTGGAGCTGATCGTCGGTGGCATCGGTGGCGGCTTCCACTACTATAGACAGCCGTGACGGGTGGCCGGCGGATTCCTGGCAATTGAGGTGGCACGCATGACTCGACGTTCCTTCCTGCTCGCGCTCCTCCTGATCACATCCCCGCTCGAGGCCCAGCAGTTTGGGGCCGCCCTCGCCATCGATGGCGCGGAGCTCCTCATCGCGGAGCCTCTGAGGCGGAGGAGCGCCGCGACGATCTACCGGTACGGGATGTCGGGGGGCGAGTGGGAACAGGTCGGGACGTTTGAGGCCCCGCCGCACGGGGGCGACGGGGACTACTTCGGCCGCTTCATCGCAATGGATGAAGAGTCACTGCTCGTGGGTGGCACGCTGTACGAGAACTCGACGGGGGCCGTGTGGGCGTACCGTCGGGAGGGAGGTGAGTGGGTGTTCGCCGAGATCCTCCAGGCTGAGGGGCTCCAGGAGGAGGAGGCCTTCGGGCGTTTTGGCCAGCTCCACGGGGACCTCTTCTTCGTTTCGTCGCTGGGATTTGGGGGAACGGGGGCCGTCTGGGTATTCGAGCGGGATGAGGACAGGGGCTGGAGCGAGCGAGCGCGGCTCGACCCGGAGCCGGCGGCGCCGCAGGAGTTCTTCGGCTGGGGTCTCGACTACGACTACGACGGCGAGCGGCTGATTGTGGGTTCCTTCGCAGGGGAGGAGACGCGGGGTGCTGCCTACGTCTTCGGCCAGGATGACCAGGGCGGGTGGTTCCAGGAAGCGCGCCTGGCGCTCCCGGCCGAGGAGTCGCAGCCGTACGACGTGGGCTTCGCCGGAATGCCCGGGGCCGGGACGATCGGGGTGGGCTGGCTGCGCGGGACGGCTCTCCTCGGCCTCCCCGGCCGCGACCAGGGCGCGGGCACGGTATACACCTTCGTCCCGGACGACTCCGGTGCGTGGACGCCTGGCCGGACGCTCGAGGCGCCGGACCGGGCGCCCGGGAGCTTCTTCGGACACGCCCTCCATCTCGAGGGAGACGAGCTCTGGGTGTCGGCGCCCGGTGCGGCAGCCGCGGGGGCGATCTACCGCTTCGACTACGACGAGGCAGCCGAGGACTTCCGGTACATCGACCGGATCGAGAGCGAGATCGACGTGGACTCGGGCGACGGGTTCGGGACCACGATCACGGCCGCCGGGGATCTGGCGGTCGTGGGTCAGCCCGGTGACGACGGCGCTCTGGGCTCTGCGGTCATCCTCCGGCGCGGCGGGGACGAATGGACGTCGGTCGCGAAGGTGTTCATTCCGGGTGAACCGGGGCTCCCCGCGATCACCGGCACCGAGATCGCGTGCGGGGAGGACGGCCTGGTGGACCAGTTCTTCTGCTCCTCGATCGAGCTCCTCTCCTTCCTCCCTGTCGATCAGATGGGTGGTGGCCGGGGGATCCGGACGAATGACGTCTGGGGGTGGACCGACCCGGAGAGCGGGCGGGAGTACGCGATCGTCGGGCGAACGGACGGAACGTCCTTCGTCGACGTCTCGGATCCCGTGAACCCGATCTATCTGGGGAGCCTTCCGAAGACGCCCGGCTCGATGACGAGTTCGTGGCGGGACATGAAGGTGTTCGCCAACCACGTCTTCGTCGTGGCGGACGGCGCTGGCCGGCATGGGATCCAGGTGTTTGACTTGGCAAGGCTTCGAGAGGTGGAGGGAGACCCGGAAAGGTTCGAGGCCGATGTCGTGTACGACCGAATCGGGAGCGCGCACAACATCGTCATCAATGAGGGGACGGGGATCGCCTACGCCGTGGGCGTGAACTCCGGGGGAGAGACCTGCGGGGGCGGGCTCCACATGATCGACGTGAACGTACCACAGGAGCCGGCCTTCGTCGGGTGTTTCCAGGATGGGATGACGGGACGCACCGGCACCGGCTACACGCACGACGCCATGTGCGTCATCTACCGGGGGCCGGACGATGAATACGCGGACCGGGAAGTCTGCTTCGGGGCGAACGAGACGGCGCTCACCATCGCCGACGTGACGGACAAGGAGCGTCCGGTCCACATCTCGACCGCGACGTACCCGAACGTGGCGTACGCGCATCAGGGGTGGCTGACGGAGGACCACCGATATTTCTTCATGAACGACGAGCTCGACGAGAGCGCGGCTCGGGGCGGGCGGGGTCCCGAGCTCCCCGGCACGAGGACGCTGATTTGGGACGTCACCGATCTGGAGGATCCGATCCTCGCCAAGGAGCACTTCGGCGAGGTGCTCTCGACCGACCACAATCTCTACATCCGAGGCAACCTGATGTACCAGTCGAACTACGTCAGCGGGCTCCGGATCCTGAACGTCACGGATCCGCTGAACCCCGTCGAAGTCGGCTACCTCGACACCGTCCCGGGCAACGACTCCGTGGCCATGTCCGGGTCCTGGTCCAATTACCCCTTCTTCGAGAGCGGAACGATCGTGGTCGCGAGCAGGGACGAGGGGCTGTTTCTCGTCCGGTACGCTCCGAGGGAACTCTTGCCGTAACCGGACTGCCGGCCCCGGCGGCGCTGCCCCCGTCCCTCACGGGTCCCTTCCCCAACCGTCTCGGAGGTGGGCTTGGGCGGCGTTCAACACCGTGCGGGCGTAATTCCCGGCCCCGATCCGCGATGAGCGACCGGCGGTGCTCCGACTGCCACATGGGATTCATTGGATCACCCATAGCTCCAACTGAGTTGCCGCAGCTTTTCTCGGAAACGACAGAGACCCCGCGGCGAACTATGGCCTACATACCATTTTTCGCCAATTTCTCCTGATCCCTGAATTTTATGGCTGCCCACCGGTTGCCAGCGTTTCCTCTTCAGGCTGCTTAATCCGCCGACGCATACCGGGTCGGTGGGAATTCCTCACCTGCTTCAGGTCCAGTCGTTCGTGTCGAGCGTTCGGATCGACGTGAAGCTGCGAACGGGGCGAGATCCACGGTGTACGCACACGCTCCGGCGCCGAAGACGGGCTCGGCTTCACGCCCGCGTGAAGCCTCCACTCTCCGCTTTCGGTGGTAACCTCCGTGGAGGAAGTCGCGAAGCGGTGACGGCGATCGGCCTGGACTCCCTGCGCCAGGGTACCCGGTTGACGATCCGAACGGGCTTCCGCGCGTGGGTCAATAGGATTCCACCGCGCGACTCCGCGCCGCAGGCCGGACAGCGCGGGTCTGTGCCAGGTGCCGGGCGGTTCCCATCCGCCATTGCCGGTTGGGCCGCATCGCTGGCGTCGCCGTAGCGTGCGAGCACCTCGATGGTGTCCATCTCGGCGGCGTCGGATTCCGCCACGGATGATCCCGTTCGGCCCAGTGCCGGTCCCGGAGGGCCCGGACTCGAACGGACGCTGCAGGATCCAGGTTGAGCAGAAGGCTCCGAGACCGTGGGGAACAGGGCCCGGTACGCGATCCGCGCGACGGGCCGAACCAAGTTCGACATCGGCGTCGGGAGTCGAACTAGATCTGTAAGTGATTGTAGCAATTGATATTAGTCAAGGATTCAATAGTTCATCCCAACAGTCTATCCCACACGGTACGGTCTCCATACACGCCGCTCGTGAACACAGATCTCCGGTAACTGTTCGGCCAAGCCGTGGGGATGGCGTCGGAGCTAGCGGCAGTCTGGTATCCTGTGCGAACGCGCATGGCCCGACCCCATCGCTATAGCAATTCGACAGGGGCAGTAGGATCAAGAGGTTGCGGTGCGCCGCGAGCGTTCTCACCCGCGCCGTCATCCGGGAGGTCGCACTCAAGCTCACGCCAGTCTGCTCCGTAGCCGGCGCCATCACGGCTTGGCCGAACAGTTACCCTTGGATCTTGATCGTGCACGCGATCCTTGCCCATTCGGCCACCGGGGCCCGACCGGTAGCCGGCTCGCTCATGGGTTCACTTGCCCGGTCAGCCGTCACGGCTGTCGTCCACGGCCTGGCGAGTGCGATCAGTCGATCACGGATCCCGGCTTTCATCGCCATGGTGGGACCTCGCCTGTGTCCTCTCGATCCGCGCGGCTCGCCTGGCAACGGTGCCTCTCGCAGGGCACGCGAACCCCGGTCGAGTTGTGCGCCTGCGAAGGACATCTCTTCGCTCTTCCTATCGGGTCCATCGTGAGGCCTTCGGAAGCCCTGGCGTCCCGGGTGCCCACGACGGCCCACTCCCGTGACGGCGGCCGGGTGGGGAGTGTTCGGACGCCCGCGCCCCGGCGGGCGCGGCGGCAGATGACTGTGGCTCAGGTCGGGAAGAGGCGCCCCGCCGCGCGCGAGGCTAGTCATGGCCTCGGCTCGGCAACGCGATGCTCCACCTACCGACCCCATCTGTAGTTCAACCGTGCGTAGTAGTACCCTCCGCTCAGACCCCACGGCGTGAACTGGCTATAGGGAAGGCCGAAGATATCGGCGAACAGATCCATCCGTTGCGAGAAGGTGTCGAAGACGTTCTGGCCGCCAATGGCCAGCGTCACGCCGCCGGTGAGCGGGATGTTGACTTCCAGGTCGACGATATATCGGCCGTCCAGCAGCGGCGCGTCGGCACCGCGGACGAACCGCGCGTCGAAGTGGTCGACCCAGGCACCGAAGTAGTTCAGGCGGGCGAGTACTCCGACCCGCGCCACCTGCTGGTTGATGGCGGCGTTCCAGCGGATGCGGGGGACGCCGCGCTCCAGGCCGCGCACGTCACCGGGGGTGAGCAACTGCGACTCTTCCGTCAGCTCGGTGTGGGTGTAGTTCATGGTGAAGCTGAGCACCGTGCCGCCGCCCAGCGCCGGCGGGGCGTAGGTCGAGACAAGATCGACGCCCTGGTTCCGGCTGGAGAAGTCGTTGATGAAGAAGCGGAAGAATTTCAGCGTGCCGGCCGACGCGATCCCTTCCGATATCAGCAGCGCGCGTTCGTCGTTGTTCAGCGTGAACGTCTGTGAAAGGGCCAGGCGGTTGTCGATGTCGACGCGGAAGTAGTCGGCGGTGAACGTGAAGGGGCCGGTATCGATGACCAGCCCGGCGGTCGTGTTGATTGACGTCTCGGGCTCAAGTGGCTGGCCGCCCCGCAGTTGCGCCGCCCGGAAGGTCGACGGCACGTTGGCGCTGTCGACCAGTTGCAGCGTTTCCGGGTCGATCGTCGTCTGCACGTTCAGCGTGTTCTGCTGGCCCGGCGTCGGGGCGCGGAAGCCGGTGCTGACGCCGCCGCGCACGGAGATCTCGTCGGTCAGGCCATAGCGGGCCGACAATTTGCCGTTGGTTGTGGAGCCGAAGATGTCGAAGTGCTCGAAACGCACGGCGCCGCCGACCGTCCAGCGATCGCCCGGATCCCGCAGCTCCAGGTCGCCATACAACGCGATGTTGCTGCGCTTCCAGGTCCCGGCGGTATAGTCGGGAAATCCAGGAAAGCCGTTCGATCCCGAGACGAATCCCTGCGCGGCGTACGGTCCCACCTCCCAGGAGGGACGTCCCCCGGCGCCGATCTCGAACCGTTCGTCGCGCCAATCGGCGCCGCCCGCCATGTTGACGATGTCGGTGGCCGCGTAGGAGACGTCAACGTTGAGACTCACTTCCTCCTGCCGGTACAGGCCCGGGTCGAAGTTGCGGGGCGTGTCCGGGCCGAGGGACGCGTTGACGGTGTTGTTGAAGAAGAAGTCCGACTCGTGGGCGCCGTAGCTGCCGCTGGCGTCCCAGGTCAGGCCGTTCGCAGCGAGCCGCCGCACGCCGGCCACCACCGACCTGTCGCTGACCACACCGCCGAACTGCGGCGTGAACCCGCCCGGAATCGTCTCTTGAAAGGAGAAGCAGTTCGGGTCGGCGAACACCTGAGCGAGAGCCGCCTGTTCCGGCACGTTGTTCACGACACTCACCGTGGGACAGCGGGCCGAGCCGTCCGCGATGCCGTCACGCACGTCGAGCACGTCGCCGATCAGCAGTGTCGCACCGTCGTCGAGGCTGTAGATGTTGGCGCGGTTGTTCGGGTTTCGGAAGTAGAACCCTTCGGTCACCTTCTTGTCGGCATAGTTGGCGTGACCGTACACCTGCATCTGGTTGGCGAACACGTGGCCAAAGTTACCGAACAGCTTGAGGTCGTCCTCGATCGTCGGGTTGCCCCAGATCTGCGCCGGGTCGGCCACGTGGGTGTTACCGGCCGCGATCAGCGCCGCGGCGTCGGCCCGCTGCACGCTGCGGTTGGTCGGGTCGGCGTTGCCGTACTCCATGCTGAGGTTGACGAACCCGGTGTCCCCGAGTGGCAATCCGACGTTGCCAGCAATGGTGTACGCATCGCCGTCGCCGGCGCGGTACGTGCCGGTGTGCAACTCCAGGCTCCCGCCGGACCGATTGTCCCTGGGCAGGAAGTTCATCACGCCAGCGATGGCGTCCGAGCCGTACTGCGCCGAGGCGCCGTCACGCAGCACTTCGACCTGCCGCAGCGCAATCGACGGGATGGTGGAGATGTCAGGTCCCTGCGCACCGTCCGTCACGCCGGCGAACCAGGCGATGACCGACGAGCGGTGGCGGCGCTTGCCGTTGACGAGCACCAGCGTATGGTCGTGCGCCAGGTTGCGCAGACTGACCGGCCGCACCAGCGTGGCCGCGTCACTGATCGGGTGCGTGGCGACGTTGAACGAGGGGACCAGCGTCCGCAGCTGGTAGTCGAGCGTGGTGGCGCCCTGGCTGACGATGTCCTGCAGCGGGATGGCGTCAATCGGTACCGGCGAGGCGGTCACCGACCGCGGCTGGGCGCGGCTACCGATGACGACGACCCGCTCGACGACGACCAGCTCCTCGATCTGCGCCGCCATCTCCACATCCAGGGTGGTCGCGGCACCCGCTCTGATCTCCACACCCGTGCGCACGACCTCCCGGAACCCGGGCAGCGTGAACGTCACGTCGTACGCGCCGGGCTCGAGCGCGGTGAGCGCGAACGTGCCGGCATCGTCGGTCGAGGCGGTCCGGAGCGGACCGGCGGCCGCCGCGGACAGCACCTCCACGGTGACACCCGGCAGCACAAGACCCGTCGTGTTCGTCACCGTGCCGGACAATACTACGTCCTGCGCGGCGGCAGTCGCCGGCGCAGCCATGACCAGCAGCAAGGCGGTTCCTACCGATAGTGTGCATCTCATCGTGGTGCCCTCAAGAGCCCTAGAGCGATAATCAAGCCCTCGCGTCCCGTGTCGCGGGACGGGGGGCGGGACGATTCCTCATGCCCTGGTGCGCCGCGTGCCACGCCTGCGCGCGGCGCTCGGCCTCGCGCAAGTCTGTCGGCGTTATCCGCACGGCGACGGCACCCCCTTCTGATAGTCGATCTTGAGGTCGCCGTTGACAGGGCGGCGGGTGGCCGCGCTGGTCACGGACTCGGCGTATCGGGCGCGGTCGGTCCAGCTCACCCGCACCTTCAGCGTGTGCCCGATGTCGGCCGCGACCGGCAGGTATCTCAGGTCGGTGGCGCCGGCGATGTCGGTGTCCGTCCCCCGGATCCACTGGTAGCTGAACGGGCCGAGCCCGTCGGCGTCGGCGATGTCGTCGGTCCACGCGTACAGCGTCCGGCTCCCCCCATCCGTCAGGTAGATGACCGGACGACCCGTCGGCTGGCTGTTGGCGGGACGCACCTGATTGGACCGGTTGGTCGCCTGACGCTGAAAGGACGGCAGGTCCTTGCCGGTGATGGTCTGCATGGCCGCGAAGTCGTCCTGGTCCTCATGGGGATCGGTGTAGCTCACCCAGACGGTCTGCCCCTGGTAGATGGGGGCAGTGTCAAGGTAGTACAGATTATAAGGACGCGGAAACGCCGTCCACCGTCACGGGGCGCCCGGCGGCTGTTACCCGGAAGGCGCTGACCGGGGGCAAGCGAGCCACCTCGTCGTTCACCTGCCCCAAGAAGGATATCTGGACACGATCGCCGGCGCTAAGGGCACTAATGCCACTGTGAGTCGGCAGGGCGGGGTTCGCGAGGAGCTTCAGGGTGACGGTGTCCCCGGCGGACCAGTTCAGGCCGGAATTGTTCCATCGCATGAAGTTGGCGCCGCCGCCGCCGGACTGGAAGTCGAACCGCGTGCCGTCGACATCCAGGACTAGGGTCTGGGCCTCGGCGGTAAGTCCCGTATTGAAATGGATGCTCAATAGTTGGTCCGACGTCTGGACATCGAGGAATCTGATCCTGTAGTCGGTGCCGTCGTAGGTGAAATCATTGTCGGAGAGCGTCTGTGGGTCGCTGCATAGGCCTTCCCACGGGTTCACCTAGTCGCTACAGCCAAAGGCACCACCTTGGTGCAGTGCCTTTACGGTCAGCGTGGCCGACCAGACGGTGACGTTCTGGGCCTGCGCGGGGGCGACGGCGATCCAGGATCAGGGCGGCAAGCGCCGCCGTCACCGCGGCCGGGTGCAGCCGGCGGGCGGCGCGGGACGGGCCGTCTAGCCGGCGAGAACCAGTACCGGATTCAGGCCAGAGAAGGCGCTCGGCATTGCGCGCCTGACCGGGCGTGCGCCGGTCGGCAATGAGATCCCCAGGAATCCGACCTCTCATTGGTCGCCCCCTTGACTAACGGCGCATCGACCATGAACTCGGTCCTCCTGCCGATGCCTCTGTCGTCGGGCAACAATCACCCAACTAATGTAGCCGATTACGTGTGATCCTTGGGCGGCAAATAGAGGTATTGTGATGACTTTTTGGCGATATCTGAGCCGTAGCGGCGGGGGCGTGTGCCAAGTCCGACGAGGAGTGGACGGTGACGAAGGAACCTGACGCGCTACGGCGACGGATCGAGGCGTCGCAGGAGCGCGTCTCCCGGCTGTGCGGCGCCGTCCTGCGGATCAGCGCGAGCCTGGACATCGACGAGGCGGTCGTCGACGGCGCCCGCGCCCTGACCGACGCCCGCTACGGCGTGATCACGACCGTTGACGAGGCGGGTGGGCCGCGGCCGTTCCTCGGCTCCGGAACCACGCGGGAAGAGCACCGGCCGTGCGATTGATCCAGCGGCCCGCATTTCCACGCTTCCGGTCGGCGTTGCTGGGGGAAGTGTCAGGCGATTCTCTTGCGCTGCCGCTGCCTTTGGACCAGTGGCGGCGAGGCTTCCTAGGCCCACCTATGGGTGGGTCCCTCTCAATTCCTGGTCCCAGTCGCCCTCGGCGTCACTGCGTAATGCACGGCCGAGTTCGAGATCGCCCTCGCCGCGCTGGACGGAGCGCTCGACGAGATCGACGCGGGGGGCGCGTCCCAGGTCGCAGAGTCCGGCGGCGCGCGCGACGGCGTAGAGGGCGGCCAGAGCGGCCGCGAGCCCCAGCCCCAAGTGCGACGCGATCGCAAGGCCGTAGTCGGCGAGGATTACCGGCCAGAACGGCGCGAGATACTCGAGACGCGGCCCGGGGAGAAGGACGGCCGAGCCGGCTAGGGCCGCGGTCAGCCCGGTGCTGATTCTCCCGGGTTGCATGGGGTGTGCTAGAGCTCGAGGGCGGCCGGGTCGTGCTCGGCGGGACCTCTTATGGAGCCACGATCCTCGCTGTAGCCGAGTGCCCGGAGCACCTTTCTCCCGGCCGGCCCGTTCGCGTGAAGCCGGAACCCGGCCGTGGCCTTGGCGCGGATCGATCCCTGGCGGTAGTGGCCCGATGCGACTTCGACGTTGACGCGTCCGCTTCGCCCCTCGGCGTCGGTGTGCTCGATCTGCGCATCGGGGTAGAGCACGCGTTCCTCGGCGTCGATGGGGAGCTCCAGCTCCCGGGCGGCCCGGTGCCGCTCGGGGTCGGCGGCCCGGCGGCCTTTCCGCACCCGTGCGGACTCGGATCGGTGCGCGACGGCGCTCTTGAGCTCGTAGTCCAGGCGCACACGCCGGATGATGGCGCCCTGCGTGAGCAGGCGTTGGCGTTCGCGCTCGCATGCCCGGTAGATGGCCGTGTCGTGTGCAAGTTGGGCGTGTTGGAGGCGCGTAGCGGACCTGATGTGCTGTCCGGGGTCCAGGCCCTGCCCGAGGCGAGGTTGCGGACGGTGGTCGCTCCCTTGCGCGTGAGGGTCACGACCTTGAACGGCCTGCCCTTCGGTCCCATGGCCGTGGACTCGTTGGCGAGTCCCTCGCGGATCCAGGCGTTCACGGCCCGCCGGGTGGTGTAGGGATGGCCGCCGAAGTGGGTTTCGGCCAGGTCCCGGAACGAGACGCAGCGGTAGATGCCCACGTCTGCGAGCGCCCGCTCGGAGCGGTCGGGGAAGGAGATGGACCCGCTGTCCCTGCTCGCGGCGTATTCCCGGCGATGGCCGTCCCGCATGCGGTAGGTAGCGCGGCTTTGTGGCGCGGCGGGACGCGGGTCCGATCCGATCGTGCGGTCGAACATCTCCTCGGCTCCCCTTCCCCGGCCTCAGCGGCTCCGGCCGAAGCTCCGGCCGGAGGGCGGGCCGAGGGGCGGGAGAGCGGGTGGCGGCCACGGGTACCGCCTCGCGCTCGCGGCTCCGGGCGAGCACGAAGTCGGAGATCCTATGCGCGTCGGCCGCGGCGCGGCGCGGCGGATCTCCCGGGGGTCCTCCTTCAGCGCGGCGACCCACGCCTCGACGTAGGCGGCCCCGCGGCTCGGTTCGTGGCCGACCCCCACCCGCTCACCCGTCATCATGGCGCTGATCTCCGCCCGGAGCTCCTCCTTCGCGTACGCCGGGGATCCGAACCCGTCAGCCATCCCCTGGGTGAGCGTGGCGCGGTTCATCCGCTCGGAGTGGCCGGTGCTGTGCCCGAGTTCGTGAAGCGCCGTCTGGTAGTAGTGGTTGGCCGACGGGAACTGCATCCGCTCGGGGAGGGTGATCTCGTCGTTGTTCAGCGAGTAGAACGCGCGGTCTCCCGCCATGTGCCGGACGGGGACCCCGCTGTCCGCGAGCACCCTCTCGGCCTCTTGGTGGACCTTCCAGAGCGGCTCGGCCGTGGGCGCGGGCCGGGGGCCGGGAGCCCGTCGGCCTGCTCCGCGTTGAACACGGTGTACTGCCGGACGACGGGGGTGGGCAGGCGCTCGTGGCGGTAGACACGCTTGCCTTGTCGTCCCTGACGGGCCGTCCGCGCGCGTCGGTGACGGCGATCTTCCGGTGGTCCCGGAAGGAGAGGATCCGGGTGCCCTGCTCGCCCTTCCTGACCTGACCGCTCCGGGCCTGGATCTGCCTGTAGGTGCCCCAGCGGACGTCGGCGTAGCCGCGCTCCTGCTGGACGGCGGCCAGGTGCAGGCTGTTGCCTCCCGCGTAGGCCCGTCCGGTGTCGACGTTGGCGGGGAGCACGCGCTCGTCCGGACCCCAGGGCTTCTGCCACGGCGCCGTGCCCTGGCGGATCTGCTCGATGATCGCGTCGGCGAACTGGCGGTGGTATTCGTCGTGTTTCATCGGTCTGCCTCCTCCCGGCCGTGCGGATCCTCCGAGGCGTCCCGGATCTCGTCGTCACTCCCGACGTCCTCGGGGAAGAGGCCGTACTCCCCGGCCAGCGAAGCCGGCACCTCGAGGGCCTCGCCCCCGTCACGGCTGAGCTCCCGGTCGAAGTCGTTGAGCGTCTCGATGCGGATGATCTTCCCGTCGTCTGGCATGTCGTCACTCCTTCTCAGTCTGTTCTTCATCGTGCTTCCTCCAGACGGGTTCGGTGAGCCAGCGGTTGGCGGCCGCGTCGTAGCCCCGGACGTGGAGCGCCTCCTCGACGAACCGCCGCCCGCCTCGCCGGGTCATGTGGACGACGAGCGAGATCCCGTCGACCACGCTCCGGCAGGTGACCTCCCAGGGGAGCGCCCCTCCGGCCTGCATGGCGCAGCTCACCAGGCGCGAGAGTGCAGAGCGGGCGTTGTTGGCATGGACCGTGGTGAGCGATTCGCCGTGGCCGGTGTTGAGCGCCTGCAGGAGGTCGGCGGCCTCGCCGCCCCTGACCTCTCCGACAACGATGTGGTCGGGCCGGTGGCGGAGCGCGTGGCGGGCGAGGTCGCGGATGGACACGGGCATCCCGGAGCCGGCGGCTCCAGCCTCGAAGCGGAGGCAGTTGGTCCGGTCGATCCGGAGCTCGAGCGTGTCCTCGATGGCGACGATCCTCTCCTCCTCGGGGAGGAGCTCGATCAGGGCGTTCAGAAGCGTGGTCTTGCCCGAGCCGGTGCCGCCCGAGACCAGGACGTTCCGCCGGGAGCGGAGCGCGCCGCGGGCGGCGCGGTACACCGCTTCGGGGAGGGATCCCTGGCCGACGAGGTCCTCGGCGGAGAACGCGCGGCCCCCGAACCGGCGGATCGTCATGGCGACGTGGGGGCTGGCCGGCGGGGTGCAGATGGCGACCCTGGAGCCGTCGTCGAGCCTCGCGTCGAGGACGGGCCTCGCCGCGGGATCGAGCCCGAGGGGCCGGGCGATGTGGATCGCCGCCCGGTAGAGGGCGGCGGCCGTGAGCTCGGGCGCGTCGAGGGGCTCGAGTTCCCCACCCGGCTCGGCCCAGACGTTCCCGGGTCCGTTGATCATCAGTTCGGAGACCTCCGGGTCCTCGAGCACGGCCTCGAGTCCCGGCAGGAACGGCCTCAAATGCGCGATCCCGCTCGCCCGCTTCACAGCCGCCCCTCCTCGCGGAGGCGCCAGTAGCCCCTCTCCCGGGGCAGGTAGTAGGGCTTCAGGTAGACGCGCCGGGCCGGGAGAGCCTGCACGCCGTCGTAGGGCAGGCAGATCGCCTGATAGTTGGCGAGGAGGCTGAAGTCCCTGGGCGTGAACACGGGCGCCCGTGCCTGCCGGAACGACTTGCTCGCGCCGATCGTGCCCCGGCCCCCGCCGGCGCGTCCCGACAGGAGCGAGAACTCCGGCCTGCCCGTCGTCTCGGTGAACGTGTAGGAGGGCTGCGTCTTGAGAACGCTGCCGCACATCTCCGAGGCGATCCTGGCCGAGGACTCGTCGGAGAGCGACAGGAAGATCCGGGTGCGGAGCGTCTGGACCAGCGTCCGCCACGCCTCCGTGCCCGACAGCACGGAGCGGAGCGAGGAGATCGACTGCGTCGCGACGATCGGGATGCAGCGGCACTGGCGCGTGAGGGCGAACGCCTTCTCGTCGCCCGACGGATCGTCCTGTCCCACGGTGGCGAACGCCTGGTACTCGTCGCAGATGAAGACGGCGGGCCGAAGGTAGCGTCCGGGCCGGCGGGCGGCCTCCGCAGGCCGGTGGAGGAGCGCCTGCATCCAGGCGTTCTTCAGGAGCACGCCGATCGCGCGTCCGAGCGCGGGGTTCGCGCCCGCGGGCATGTTGAGGGCCAGGACCCGGCCCCCTTCGATCAGCTCTGTGAGCGGCGGCAGGCGTCGTCGAAGGCCCGGCATGGGCCGGACGGTTCCCGCTTCCTCGTCCGGCGGATCGTCACCTAATGTATAGGTGGGGACTCATCCGATTCCGGAGGCGGTGGACAGAACACGCTCGCAACCTGCGGCTGATCGAACAGCGACAGGAAGACGGAGATGCCCTCCACGATCGAGGTGCGGACCTTGGGGTCGAGTGCCATCCAGTCGTGCCGGTACCAGCGCTCGATCGCCTCCACCTGCTCCCGAAGCTCGCTCCCGACCCCGCCCTCGGCATCCACGGTCTCGTACGCGATCCCTAGTCCTAACTTCGCCGCGCGATGTCGGGGCAAGTTGTTGTAGAGTTGCGACATAGCCGTGATTCGGGGGTGTACGCTACTGGGTACGGGTCATGGGCGGACTTCGAGGAGACGGAAGGCTTCGGCCTGGAGCGGGGTGGGGCTGGCGAGCACATCGGCGGCCATGGCCCCCTTGGCGGCAGGCTGAACGCGGTTGCGGGTCAGCGTGGCGAGGTCGGCCATGAGGGTCTGGAAGCTGTGGACGGCAAGACCCTCCGGGGTGCGTTTGCTGCCGGCCTTGGCGCGTGTGGCGGGAGAGGTGCGGGCGGGTGCGACGGGTGAGGATCGCGTGGCCGCGGCGGGATCGTCGTCGTCGAACAGAAGCGGCGCCAGCGCACGGCGCATGTGCCACTCGACGTAGTAGGCGAGCATGCAGAGGAAGACGTGAGCCCGGACCCGGCCTTCGAGGCGGTGGTGGACGGGACGCACCTTGAGACCCACGGTCTTGTAGCTGCGAAACGCCCGTTCGATGCGGCTCAGGCCCTATCTTACTGCCAATGAGTTGCCGCGTCAGAAGGCCCAGATTCCGGTCGAAGTTCGGTCTAGGACTGCCAGCACATCGCTCCGGCCGATCTGGTCCACCCGGATGTCGCCGATGACGGGAAAGGCGTGGCGTTCCAGGGACTGCCACCACGTCTTCGTGTGATGGCCGTTCCGCCATCTCGGCAGGTTCGCCTTGTAGACCCGCTTCGCGGCGACCCGGAACGTGGGCGCGCGCGCCCGACGGCGCTCGGCCACCGGATCGCGTCCGGCGACGACGAACGCCTTGTTGGCGATCGCCTTCCGACGAGCCTCGGCCACGCCGGTCCCCGGGTAGCCCCCGAGGCCCAGGTCCCGACGGCGGCCCCCGATCATGATTCTCTGGATCCACGACCGGCTCCCCGAACGCGTCACATTCAGGTATAGCCTGTTTCCGTCCCCGTGCATGCCCGGCTTCGTGATGGTCCGCACCCTTGCGGCGGTCAGCTTCGGCATAGCCTTCCCCACATTTTCCCCACACGGCAATGCTGGAATATAGGGGATTCGGGGGATTGCACAAGCCCAGGATCCCTCGATAAACCCTGTAACTACAGGGGTTTAGGGGATCCTACTGGACAGTGCTGGAAGGTGGAAAAATGGAGGCGGCGGGAGTCGAACCCGCGTCCGCGAATGGATCTGCCAAAGCGTCTACGTGCGTATTACCCTGTCGATTTCGCGGCCGGACACGGCCAGGGCACCGCCGGTCCGGGGCTAGCTACCGAGAGTTCTCGTCCTCGGCGAGGCAGCACCGCCGAGAGACCAGCCCGACCTGTCGTCGCCTCTCGGAGTCGCATCGGGCGGACTCCTCCGGAGACGGACTGCGGCTAAGGACGAACCTTACGCAGCCAGCGCCATGTCATAGTTGGCGTTTATCAAGTTCCCCGGTTGGTTTTACGAGATTCCGGGAATCTCGGCACGCAGCTTCAACCTCACCAAGCACGTCGAAACCGTGACGCCCCCGTAACTGCATCCGGCTGAATCTGTGGCGGGCCCGGATGTCCCCACCCGCGCACGCCGGTCTCAATGATACCGCGAGCGCGCCCGCCGGTTCCCGCGCGGGCGGACGCGCCTGACGATGCCGCACGCGATACCGCTCGAGCTCGACGCGCACCATGTCGATCGTCTTCGCCCTGAACAGCGTCTGCCTCAGCTCCCGTCCCGAGGGGAGCCCCTTCACGTACCATCCGAGGTGTCTTCGGAACTCGATCAGCGCACGCTCAGGGCTGCCCCCGAAGGCGATGGCATTCTCGGCGTGCTCAAGGCAGATCGCGAGACGCTCCTCGAGTCTGGGGTCCGGCGGTACCGGCTCGCCGCTGAGCGCTGCGCGGGCCTGTCGGAAGAGCCAGGGATAGCCGTGCGATCCCCTGGCCATCATGATCGCGTCGCACCCGGTCTCGTCGCGCATCCTCGCGGCGTCGTCGCCGGTTCGGATGTCACCGTTGCCGATCACGGGGATCTCGAGTGCCTCCTTCAGCGCCCGGATCTCCCCCCAGTTCGCCCGCCCCGAGTACATCTCGGTCCGGGTCCTCGGATGGAGGGTGATCGCCTCGGCGCCCGCCTCCTCGCAGACCCTCCCGATCTGTACGGGGTCGCGTGTCTGCTGGTCGAATCCGCTCCGGATCTTCACCGTGGTCGGGAGCCGGATCGCATCCTTCACGGCACGGACGATCCTCGCGACGAGAGCTAGGTCCCTGAGGCAACCCGACCCCCCGTTTTTCTTGACGACCTTCTTGACCGGACACCCGAAATTGATGTCCACGAAGTCCGGGTGGGCGGTCTCCTCGACGAAGGCCGCGGCCTCGGCCATCCGCCCGGGATCCGCGCCGAAGATCTGAACACCGATCGGCCGCTCGTCGGGGAGGAATCTCAGGTACTCGAGGGTTCGGTCGTTCCTTCGAACGAGCCCCTCGGCGCTCACGAACTCGCTCACGACGACGTCCGCTCCGAAGCGGCGGCAGAGTCTCCGGAACGGCGACTCGCTCACCCCCGCCTGGGGTGCTAGATACAGCGGGACGTACCCGTGCCCGAAGAGTTCCAGAACGTTGACACTCATGAACATAAGGTATGGGCTCACTGGCTCCGCGTGAAGCTCGGCGCCGTCCGCATGCGCAGTCGCGGAGCTTCTTTGACATCGCTCCGGCCTTCCTGTAAGCTACACGATTCATCGTAGCGGGTCCGGAGTCCCGAGCCGTGTCGAGTGGCCGGTTCCGTGCCTGTACGGGGCGCATTGGGGGGGCTCTGCAATGATGTTACGGGAGTTTTTCGATGCCGGCTCGGTCGATCTCGATCTGGCTGCCGGCACGAAGACGGAAGTGCTTCGGGAACTCGTCGGACTCCTCGACCTCGACGACCAGTCCCAAGCGGTTCTCCACAGGACGCTCAAGCGCCGGGAGAACCTGGGGTCCACCGGGATCGGCAAGCGGATTGCGATCCCGCACTGTCGCTCGCTCGTCGTCAACCGGCTCCGGCTTGCCTACGGAAGGAAGCGGACGGGCCTCGACTTCGACTCGATCGATGGTGAGCCGGTAAGGCATTTCTTCCTGATCGTCGCACCTCCCCTTGAGGTCTCGAACCAGTACCTCCCGATTCTCGGGAGGATTGCCCAGTTCGCGAAGGATCCCGAGGTCCCGCGGAGACTCTACGAGCTCAGGGGCCCGGCCGAGTTCCTGGACCTCCTTGAGGAGCGCGCGTCGTAGGAAAGGCCCGAAGGCGAAGGGTCGCGTTCCTTCCGAAGGCCGCTTCGCCGAGCCG
Organism: Longimicrobiales bacterium; assembly: GCA_965218255.1. GTDB lineage: Bacteria > Gemmatimonadota > Gemmatimonadetes > Longimicrobiales > Gaopeijiaceae > JAAXGI01. The sequence continues at coordinate 1,341,056 of CBDCKJ010000002.1, forward strand.
GCTGGGGATGCGCCGGCCCGAGGGGCAGTGCGGGACGCATCGCGTCACCCCGCCGGGGCGTCGTTCCCGATGATGGCCCGGAGCGTTCCGAACGCCTTCGGCCTCTCCGACAGGACGAGGTGCTCGACCGCGAAGGCCTCGAGGAGTGCGAGATGTGCCCTCCGGCCCCGTTGGATGAGGGGGGGCGTCCCTCCGAGGAGCTCAGCGAGCTCGGTCCTCGCACCGGGTCCGACTCGGGGTAGGTGGCGGGCCGGAGAGCAGTCCCAGCAGACGAGCCCTCCCTCCGCGACGTCGAGGCGGTCGAAATCTTCGTCCCCTTCCCTCCCTTCATCGTCGTCCCTCCGCTGGCCGCACCGGATGCACCGGGCCAGCTCGGGCAGGAACCCGAGGAAGGCGAGCGTCCGCCATCCCCCCGAGAGAGTCCATCCCAGCACCTCGGGCGCGGGAACCGTACAGAGCTCCGCCAGGACCCGGCGCACCCACTCGTAGAGCGCGTCGTCGCCACCCTCGAGATGGTGAGCTAGGAGGAGTTCGGCGACGAGGGACGCGCCCGTGAGGCGGGCGAGATCACCGGCGAGCCGGAAGGGTGCGCCGCGAGCCTGGACCTCCCGCAGCCCGTGAAGCTCCCGCCCCGGCTTCCGGGTGAATGTGAAGAGCGCCTCCTCGAAGCTCTGCACGGGCGCCTCCCCCGCCCCGCCCCGCTTCCTCGTCCCCCTGGCAACGAGCGAGACGATCCCGAGCCCCGGGGTGAGCACCCTCAGGATCTGCGAGGACTCGGAGTATGGGTACGACCGAAGGAGGATGCCCTCGGAGGTGATGAACGTCATCGGGCTGCCGGTCGGCCTCCACCCCTTCCGCCTTGCTCGAGCTCGCTCACGAGCGCTCTCCGCCGCCGTTCGTAACGCGCCGTGGCGCCCCGGTCCGGCTTCTCGATCCCGGCGTATGCCTCGTCGAGCTTCGCGATATCGACCACGATGTCGCGCCTGACGCGGCCCCTCCTGGGGGTGGATATGGGCGCGGCGCTCCTCTGGATGACGAGAGACCCCGCGGCCACGAGGACGAGCGCGAGCGCGAGGGACATCCAGGCGAGGACGGTGGGACCGCCCTCCTCCCCCAGGCGGATCGAGATGCTCTGGTCCCGGAGCGCCTGCCCGGCCCACCGCATGAAGGTGGTGCCGACCTCGAGCTCCTCCGAGGGCTGCCGTGCTAGGCCCTCGACGCGGACTGCCGGCGCGGGCTCCCGCACCATCAGCTGTATCAGACCCGTCTGGCCCGGGAGGGGCAGGTCGAACTCGATCGACTCGAGATCGTACTGTACGACGTAGTAGTTTTCCGCCGGGACGACGGGGTTGGAGGCCACGAGCGTCGTGCCGTCGACGCGCGCTGGCCCTGCGGAGGGGCCGACCTGGAGGATCCGGCCGCCAATGGCGCCGGCGGGGAGCGGGTAGCGCCAGACCGCTCCGTCCTCTGCTTCGGGGACCCGCGTTGCGGCCTCCGCGTTCCTGATCTCGAGCACGTCCGTGACTTGCCACCCGAACGGTCCCTCATCCACCCAGACCTCCCTTCGGGAGACGGGGAAGCTCAGCCCTCCCGCCGGTGCCGCTACCGAGGGGTAGGCCTGGATCGGATGGGGGCCGTCGAGCTGGAGCGGGTCGGTAATCGGTGTGCCGGCGTACAGAACGCCCTCGTAGCGCGCCGAGGCCAGGAAGATCTCACCGGATCCCGGGACCGGGAGGTTCGGGAGCTCGAGCCGGAAGCTTCCGTCTGCCCCGACGGAGGTGGAGTCGATGTCGCCGGCTTCTTCCGGGGTGATCCGGTGCAGGACGACGGTTCCGCTGTCTGCAGGCAGACCCCCGACGAAGAGCTCGCCGAGAAGCACGGCATCCACCTCCTCCTGGGCGGTGAGCGCGCCCGGGGCGGCCGTAGCCGAGAGGAGGACGAAAAGGCCGCGGAGGCGCCGCATCATTCTCAGGGAGAGAATCGGCCGAAGTCCTCCGGGTTCAGGCGGCGGAGGTACTCGTTCAGTTCGTCCGCACTCGAGAAGGGGGCCCCCTCCTCGGTCTTCGACGTCGATCCCTCGGGCGCGAGCTTCTCGTCAGCGGTCGCGATCTCGATCGAAGCCCGATCCAGGAGCGTCTCCTCCGCGAAGATCCGCGCATCTGCTCTGAGGGCCACGGCGATCGAGTCCGACGGCCTGGCGTCCACGCTGATCCGGTCTGCGCCCCGGTCGATCAGGAGCTCCGCGAAGTAGGTCGAGTCGGTGACGCGGGTGATGATCACCCGCCGAAGCTTTCCCCCGAGACCGGACAGGATCGAGGCGAGCAGATCGTGCGTGAGCGGGCGCGAGAACTTCATGTCGGCAAGCTGCATCGCGATCGCCGAGGCTTCCCCTGGCCCGATCCAGATCGGGAGGACCCGCTCGCCGCCCGCCTCCTGCAGGATGAGCACCGGCGTTTTGGATGTCCGGTCGAGGCCCAGGCTCCGTACCTTCACTTCGACCAACACGAGTGCGCCTCCTGAGGAAGGGATCGCGGCGTGGACTCCCGCCCGGTCCCTCCAAGGTACTCTCGAGAGCGAGCAGGGTTCACCTGCCCCCTGAACCTCGACAGGAGCCGCCGCCGCTGGCGCGGGCCGCGCCAGCGGCTCAGAGGCGAAGCAGCCGCCGGATCTCGTCCACCCGGTCCGTCCGCTCCCACGGGAAGAGGGTGACTTCCTCCTCGAAGCGGTCTACGATGATGGGTCGGCGCCCGAAGTGACCGTAGGCGGAGGTGAATTCGTAGATCGGGCGACAGAGGTCCAGATCCCGGATGATCGATCGGGGCCGGAAGTCGAATGCCTCCGAGACGGCCCGGGCGATCTCGGAATCGGCCACCGTGCCCGTCCCGGACGAATCCACCCAGATCGAGACGGGCTCCGCGACCCCGATCGCGTACGCGAGCTGTATCTCGCACCGGCGCGCGGCGCCCGACGCGACGACGTTTTTCGCGGCCCACCTCGCGGCGTACGCAGCCGAGCGGTCCACCTTCGTCGGATCCTTCCCCGAGAAGGCGCCCCCCCCGTGGCGGCCCATCCCGCCGTAGGTGTCCACGATGATCTTCCGGCCCGTGAGCCCGACGTCCCCTTCGGGACCGCCCGTCACGAACTGCCCCGTAGGATTCACGTGGATCGCGGCCGTCCGGCTGTCGAAGAGCTCCGCGGGAAGGTTCGGCCGGATCACGGTCTCGAGGAGTCCGCCCCGGATCTCGTCGTTCGGGACGTCCGGGTCGTGCTGCGCGGCGAGGACGACGGCGGTGATGGCCACGGGACGGTACCCGTCGTAGGAGACGGTAACCTGCGACTTCCCGTCGGGCCTGAGCCAGGGGAGCGCGCCCGAGCGCCGGACCTCGGCGAGCGCACTCGTCAGGCGGTGCGCGCAGACGATCGGGGCCGGGAGGAGTTCCCGGGTCTCGTCGCACGCGAAGCCGAACATCATCCCCTGATCGCCGGCCCCGCCCCTGTCCACGCCAAGCGCGATATCCGGGGACTGGCTGTCAAGCGAGGTCAGGACCCCGCACGTCCTCCCGTCGATCCCGTACTCCGCCCTGTCGTATCCGATCTCGAGGAGGGTATCCCGGACGATGTCGGGGATCGTTACCCGGGCAGCGGTCGTGACCTCCCCGGCGACGATCGCGAGGCCCGTCGTCACCATCGTCTCGCACGCGACGCGGGAGTCGGGATCCCCGGCGAGCATGGCGTCGAGGACCGCATCGGAGATGCGGTCCGCAACCTTGTCCGGGTGTCCCTCGGATACGGACTCCGACGAGAATTGCCGTAGGCTCAAGGTGTTGGGACCTGTGATTCGCAGGGTGAGTCGGGAGAGGCGCTCGGGGGGCGGCGGGAGCGGGCGTCGGCCCCGACGCCCGCGGCGCTCCACCATATCAACCCCTCAGGCCACTGACAAGCTCCAGCGGCCGGAGAAGGCGGCCAGGTCGACGCCGGAGCCGATCCCCGCCACGAGTTCCTCGGTCACGTCTCTCGAGGTCGTTGCGGCGAGCGCCCGCCGGGCGGCGGCACGCGCATCCTCCACCCGGACGCTCCGGATCATCTTCCGCATTTCGGGAAGGCTCGGCCACGCGACCGAGAGGGATCCGATGTCGAGCCCCAGGATGAGGAAGGCGCCGAGGGGGTTGCTCGCCATCTCGCCGCAGACGGCGACCTCGATCCCTGCCGCGCGGGCTGCCCGGGAAACATGGTGGAGCTGGCGCACCACGGCCGGGTGGAAAGGGTTGTAGAGGTGGGCGAGCCGCGCGTTCGTCCGGTCGACCGCGAGGGTGTACTGCACGAGGTCGTTCGTCCCGATCGAGAAGAAGTCGCAGTGGCGCGCGAGCTCGACCGCCTCCAGCGCGGCGGCCGGCGTCTCGATGAGGCATCCGAGCTTGTAGCCCGCGTAGAATGGGATGCCCTCCCTCCGGAAGGCCTCCTCCTCGTCGGCGAGGAGCTCCCGCACCTGCACGACCTCGGCGACATCGTTGACAAGCGGGATCATGATGCGGACGTCCCCGTGCGCGGTGGCCCGGAGGATCGCCCGGAGCTGCGGCCGGAAGAGGTCCAGGTCGTCGAGGCAGACCCGGATCGCTCTCCACCCGAGGAAGGGATTCTGCTCGACCGGCGTGCGGAGGAACATCGGGAACTTGTCTCCCCCGAAGTCGTAGGTGCGGATCACAACCGCCCGGTTCGGGAAGGCGTCGACGACCTGCCGGTACGCCTCGTACTGCTCCTCCTCCTCGGGGAGGGAGCTTCGGCCGACGACGAGGAACTCGGTCCGGAAGAGACCGACGCCCTCGGCCCCGTGATCCCGCGCCAGGGGTGCCTCGGAGGGGATGTCCAGATTTGCACGAAGCGCCACGGGCTGGCCGTCCAGCGTGACGGCGTCCTCCCGGACGATCTCCGCCAGCTCCTCCTCCCACTCCTGGATCTGGACCCTCCGCTCCCGGTAGATGGCCCGGTCTCGCTCGTCGGGGACCACCACGATACGGCCGATCCGGCCGTCCAGGATCGCCTCCTCCCCCGCCTCGACCCTCTGCGAGACATCGCCCAGCCCTCCGACGGAGGGGATCTCGAGGGAGCGGGCGAGGATCGCCCAGTGCGAGGTCCGGGTCCCGAGATCGGTGGCGATCCCGAGCACGCGGCCCGGATCCATCTGGACGGCGAGCGATGGCGTCAGCGTTCTCGCCACGACGATGGCAGGCTCGCCGTCCCCCACGAAGTCCCCCGGCTCGGGGAGGCCCATGAGGCGGTGGAGCACCCGGACGAGGACGTCCTCGAGGTCGTTCACCCGGTCGAGGACCATCGGATTCGAGGTACGGATCCAAAGCGCCTGGAGCTCGAGCACTCGCCATTCGACTGCACGGTCGGCCGTCAGCCGAGTCTCCCGGATGTAGCGCCGGGCCCCGTCGACGAGATCGGAGTCCTCAAGCATGAGGAGCTGCGGGTCGAAGATTCGTGCCTCCATCGAACCGAGCCTCGCGCGGGTGCTGTCCTGCACCCGGCGGAGCTTCCCCTGGGCCCACGTCAGCGCCTCGTCGAGCCGCTCGACCTCCGCCTCGACCTCGTCGTCCGGGATCATCCGGTGGGGCACCGGCGGCACGCTCCAGCGAACGAGACGGATCGGGCCGAACGCGATCCCCTCCGCGATTGGGAGGCCGTCATGGATTCGACCCATTCTCACTCCTCTCCGAAGCCGCCCCTGACGAGCGCCTCGAGCGCGTTCGCGGCCTCGGGAGCATCCTCGCCCGCCGTCCGGATCACTAGGTCCGCTCCCTCGGCCGCCGCGAGCATCAGGACCCCCATGATGCTCTTCCCGTTCACCTCGAGTCCGTCCTTCGAGAGCTTCACGTCTGCCCGGAACCTCCCCGCCAGCTTGACGAACGTCGCCGCCGGCCTCGCGTGCATCCCCAGGCGGTTCGTGATCCTGACCCTTCGGATCTCGGCGCCGCTGTCATCCATGCGCCCTCCGCTGACCTCGGGCCGTCGTTCGGGGCCCGTGTCCGGGGGCCAGCCGGGCCGCTCGCCGCGCGTGGTTCACCACGGAAGGAGGAGGCCGAGGAGGATGAGCCCGAGGACGAGGAAGGACGTCCACGGCCTCGCGCTTTCGCCCCGCGCGAGCCCCGCGAGAAAGAGAAGCCCGCCGCCCGCCGTCCAGATCGGGCCGAGTGCCTCGCCACGAAGTGCGCCGCCGAGGATCAGCCCCGCGAGAACGCCGAGGAGGAGGACCCCGAGCGAGGCGAGGCGTTCCGACCTCGCGGGGAGCCGCGCGGCTCCGAGCACCGGGGCCACCGCCATCCCGCAGGCGAGGCCCACGCGAAGGCCCCACGCCCGGAGGAAGAGGTGGAGGCCGTTATAGACAACGAGCACCCCGACGACGACGGCTCCCGGCGGGGCGCCGAGGAGGAATGCAAGGATCCCGCCGAGGAGGCAGATTGGCCTCCAGGCGCCCCATATGAGCCGGTCTCCCAGGCTCCCGAGCGGGCTCTGAAGCGCCGAGAGGAAGCTCCGAAGCTCTCCGGGCGGCGTCCCGTCCGCGAGGGCGCGCGCGGTCGCGCCCAGGGCGAGCGGGGTCAGGTAGGGGTGCGAATTGAAGGGCTCCACCGGGTCGGGGGCGAGTTCCGCTCCTTCCCCCTCCTCCTTGCCTCCCACCCGGGCACGGGACGGCGGGAGGAGCGCCCAGGCGCAGCCGGTGCCGATCAGCGTCCGTTCGTTGATCGACCCCTGGGTGAAGAGCGAGCGCAGGAGAAGCCTCGTCCCCGCCCATCGCCGGATCATCGGACGAGCCCTAGGAGCACCCCGGCGAGGGCGCCCCCGATGAAGAGGGCGCTGGCGCTTCCGGCGTGGCGCCACCGCCGCAGGAGGACGCCTCCCGGAAGGAGCGCGGGGACCATGAGGAGCGCCCACGTCCCCCCCTCCGGGAGCGGCCAGAGCGGCCCGAGGGTCCCCGGGAGGGCGAACGCCACGGCGAGCCCGAGCGCGGTCAGGAGAAAGCTTCGAAGCGCGTCGACGCCGATGCACGTCCAGTGACGACGGGAGAGCGTCCTCGCCGAGTGCCATCCGCCCTCCGGCGGGCGCACGACCCACCCGTTGAGCCGCCTCTGCCCGCGCACACTCATCCCCCCGAGGAGGCTGCCGAGAACCCCGAGTGCGACCCCGAGCGCGAGCCCTCCGGGCCCGCCGATCCCGGCGGCCAGGGCGACGGCCGGCACGGCCGCCGGGCCCGGCTCCGGCAGTCTCGCTCCCCCAACCGGTAGGTCTGCCAGGTGGTAGCTTTCGAGAAGCGCTCCGATCATGAACCCCTCGGCGGGCGCCCCTGCCCACCATCCGGCGAGCGCCCCGGAGACAAGCGGTCGGGAGAGGAGGAAGTGGCCGGCCGACGTGCCGTCGATCCCGGCCCAGCTGCCGAGAAGGAGGAGGCCGGCGAGGGCCGTGTCCGCGTCAGTCACCGAGGATCTCCTTGCCCCGGAGCGGGCGGCTTCCCGGGAGGTCCTGTGCGCTCACCGCGACCCCCTCCGCGGCGAGGCTTCTCAGGCGCTCGAGGTCCGTCCCGTCCAGGAAGAGGTAGGCGAGGCGGCGCGAGCGCCCGGGCGCGTGGTGGAGGCCGCCCAGATTCACCGTCCGGCCCTCGAGTGCGCCGGCGGCGGCGAGGCGGAGCATGTGGTCGAGGTCCCGGGTGAGGAGCACCGTCCGCGTCGCCTCCCCCTCCCAGAGCTCGAGCCGGCCTCTCGCCTCGCCCACCGTATGGAACTCGGCCACCGCGCCCTCGGGGACGCCGAGGGTGTAGAGCTCCCTCTCGGAGAAGCGCGCCGGGAGTTTGTCGTCGACGACGATGTAGCGGCCGACCCCGAGCTCGGTGCCCCACCCGACCGTCACCTGGCCGTGGATCAGGCGCTCATCCACGCGGAGGAGTACGATCCCCACGCTCCCTCGACTCGCTTTCCCGGTGGCATCCGATGGCGATCCTCCCCTTCTCGACCAGCCTCTCCACGAGCTCGTCGACCGGAATCTGGCGATGGAATACGAAGTCGAGAAGCATCGCGAGATTCACGCCGAAGAGGACGCGGGTGCCGCCGGGATCACGGGAGGCAAGCCGCGCGGCGAGGGCGCAGCTACCAGTCCCCAGGTCGGCGAATATGATCGTCGGACCCGGCGCCGTGAGCTCCCGGACGAGCTCCTCGAGTTCCCTCGGGCCCCGCCCCTCGTTACTGACGGGCGTGAGGGCCGGACCCGGCTCGCCGGCGATCTTCCGGACCGCGTCGACGAAACCGAAACACAGCGATCCGTGGGTGAGGACGACACCTCGCACCCCCGCCTCGCCGGTGTCGGCCGTGCCGGAATAGGACGCCGCCCGCGCCGGTTCCCGCTCCCTACTCATAGTCCTCCTCGAGGTACTGCGTCACGGGCGCCATCCGGCGCCGGAGCTCCCGATCGAAGAGCTCTGCCGACCGGGTCCCGGAGTACTTGAGGAGGTGGTTCATGGCGAGCAGCTCGGCCACCACCGTGATGTTCTTCCCGGGATTCAGCGGGACGGTGTGCTGGGGGATGGGGACGCCGAGGATCTCCATCTCCTCGCTGTCGAGCCCGGTGCGGTCGTAGCTCGTCCGCTCGTCCCACTCCTCGAGCTGTACGACAACCTCGATCCGCTTCTGCTGACGGATGGCCCGGATCCCGAAGAGCGCCCGGACATCGATGATGCCGATCCCCCGGATCTCCATGTGATGCTGCTGGTTCTCGTGCCCCTTCCCGATCAGGACGTCATGGCCGCGCCGGGAGACGTGAACGAGGTCGTCGGCCACCACCCGGTGTCCGCGCTCCACCAGGTCCAGGACGCACTCGCTCTTGCCGATCCCGCTCGTCCCGATGAACAGGAGGCCCACGCCGTAGACGTCCGCCAGCGAGCCGTGAATGTAGAGAGAGGGCGCGAGGGCAAACTGGAGGTACGGCTTCAATCTTCGAAAGAAGACCTGGGTGGTGAGCGGGGTCCTAAAGAGGGGGACGTGATGGGTGAGCGCTGCGTCGAGGAGGCACCGCGGCACCTCCTGGCCCTGCGTTACGAAGGCGGCGGGGACGTCCTGGGAGAAGAAGGCGTCGACCCGGTCCCTGAAGAGATCCTCGGTGAGCGTGGCGAGAAACATGATCTCGGTCTGCCCGAAGACCTGCATGCGTCCGCTCGGGAATCGCTCGACGAATCCGGCGAGGGCAAGCCCGGGACTCGCGACCTCCGGGTCCGAGCAGACACGCTCGAGGGTGACGCCCGGCGTCAGGAGTTCGAGGGCGAAGGATTCCCCCCGGGCATCGATCAACTCCTGAACAGTAAGCGACTGACCCACGAGTCCACGCTCCCCATCCGCGCCCTCAGGCCGTCCCGACCCCCCTCCCCCGGCCGGGGAAGCTAGCCTGCCCCGCTCCGGGAGGCCACCGCCTCCTCGAGGACCTCGGCCCACTGGTCGCTCGCCCGTTCCCAGGTGAGGGTCCCGGCGAATGCCCTCGCCGCCTCGCTCATCGCGCGGCGAAGCCGGGCGTCCGAGAGGAGTTGCCCGAGCCTCCGCGCGAGCGCCCCACTGTCGCCGTGCCCGACGAGGAATCCCGTCTTCCCGTCGATGACGGCGTCCCGGAGCCCGGGCGAGTCGCTCGCGACCGTGGGAGTCCGGCAGGCGCCGGCCTCGAGACATGTAATCCCCCACCCTTCCTTCTCCGAGGTGAGGACGTGTATCCACGAGCGCTGGAGGAGCGCGAGCTTCTCCTCCTCGTCCACGAACCCGAGAAATTCGACCGCGTCGCGATCGAGCCCGAGCGCGCGCGCGCGCGCCTCGAGCCCGGGGCGCGCGTCTCCCTTCCCCGCCACGAGAAGCCTCGCATCGCTCCCTCCCTTCCGGAGCATCGAGAGCGCCTCGAGGATGATCTCCACCCCCTTGTACCGCTTAAGCCGTCCCAAGTATAGGAGCGTCGGGCGCTCGAAGCGGTGCGTCTCCGGACCGGGGACGTAGTACCCGCTCTCCACCCCGTTCTCGATCACCGTCGTGCGCGACCTCGCGATGCCCCGGCTCACGAGATCATCCCGTGTGCTCTTCGAGACGGCGACGACCGGCACCCTCCGGTAGGCGAGGGGGAGGGGTCGTTCGAGAAGCCACGCGGCTCCCGCGACGGGGAGCGGTGCGCCTCGGAATGCGGTGGCGCCGAAGAGGTGGTGGACGAGGAGGACCGTCGGCGACGGCGCCCAGGCGGGGGTGAAGAGCGGTGCCTTGTTCAGGTCCTCGACCATGACATCGAAGGGGCGCCGCCGGGCCAGCCGCCTGGCCTGGCGTGGCGCCAGGAGGGGGTAGGAGTAGCGGCCCCCGACCCGGTGGACATCGATCCGGCCGATCGTGGCCCGGCCCGGCGCTCCGGGCCATCCCGAGGCGATCAGCGTCACCTCCACGCCCCGCTCGGCGAGCCCGCCGAAGGTCCTGTGAAGGTGGAGCTCGGCCCCGCCCGCCTCCGGGTTCTCGAGGTCCAGCCAGTTCAGGACGAGGAGGTGCATCGGCGTTGCGCGAGACGTGCGCATCCCTACGCGGGCCGGCGTCTCAGCACCGCGTCCAGGATGCCGTTCACGAATCGGGGCGAGTCCCTCCCCCCGTACTGGCCGGCGAGACGGATCCCCTCCTGGATCGCAACGGCCGGCGGGAGCTCCGGTGCGTAGAGGATCTCGGAGGCCGCGAGGCGAAGGATGGCCCGATCGATCCGGGAGAGACGTTCGAGCCGCCAGTTGTCCATCGCCGCCTCGATCGCACGGTCGATCTCCCCGAAGTGGCGGTCGAGGCGCTCCACGTGCCCGGAGACCAGCGGGAGGCGGGCGGGGGAGATCCGGCGGGTTGCCCGCACGGCCGAGGCCGCCTCTTCGAGGCGTCCGGAACCCCCCCGCGACTCCCAGAGATAGAGGATGTGGAGGACCCAGGCGCGGGCCCTCATCCGGTTGATCCGCTCGCGGCGCTCGAGCGGTGCCGCTGCCGCCCGGACCGTCACGGACGGCGCGGGTCCGGGGTGTCGAGATCCGAAAAGAGGTTGGCCATCTCGAGGACGGAGAGCGCGCACTCGAACCCCTTGTTCGCCTCCCCCGGACCCGCTCGGGCGAGCGCCTGCGCGACGTTCTCGGTCGTGAGCACCCCGAATGCGAGGGGGAGGCGGGCCGTGGCCGCGAGGTCGCCGAGCCCGCGGGTGGCGGCCGAAGCCACGTAGTCGAAGTGCGGGGTCTCGCCCCGGATGATGCACCCGATCGCGATGACGCCCTCCACCTCCCCCCTCTCGATCACCTTCCGGCACGCCGCCGGCAGCTCGAAGGCGCCCGGAACGTGGTTCACCTCGATGTCGCCCGCCCGGACCCCGTGGTGGAGGAGCGCATCGAGCGCGCCCCGGACGAGCCGCGAGGTGATCCCCTTGTGGAATCGGGAGGCGACGAGAGCGACGCGGAGGCCCTCTCCGTCGAGCCGGCCGGTGCGCTCGCGGACCCCCGCCCGCAGTCCGATGGGGGCCGGAGCCGGGCCGAGGGGAGTCTTCACGGGAGGTGTCCGAGTTTCCGGCGCTTCGTCTCCAGGTACCCCGCGTTGTGGCGGCTGGCGGGGATCCGGATCGGCTCGCGGCCCGCGATCTCGAGGCCGTATCCCTCGAGGCCGACGATCTTCTTCGGGTTGTTCGTGAGGAGCCGGATCCTCCGGAGACCGAGGTCCACGAGGATCTGTGCCCCGATCCCGTAGTCGCGGAGATCCGGCTTGAACCCGAGCGTCAGATTCGCCTCCACGGTGTCCTGCCCGTCCTCCTGCAGCATGTAGGCCCGGAGCTTGTTTCCGAGCCCCATCCCCCGCCCCTCCTGCCGAAGGTAGACGACCGCGCCGAGCCCCTCCTCCTCGATTCGTCCCATCGCCGACACGAGCTGCTCCCCACAGTCGCATCGCATCGAGCCGAACACGTCTCCCGTCAGGCACTCGGAGTGCATGCGGACCAGGACGTCATCGGCCCCCGCGATCTCCCCCTTTACGAGGGCCACATGCTCCCGATCGTCGATCTGGCTCTCGTAGCAGATGAGGCGAAAGTCGCCGTGCGGAGTGGGGAACGAGACCTCGGCGACGCGCCGGACGAGACGTTCCTTCGCCAGACGGTAGGCGACGAGCTGGGCCACGGTGATGAACTTGAGGCCGTGGTCCTGGGCGAAGTCCTCGAGCTCGGGCCTGCGGGCCATCGAGCCGTCCGGATTCAGGATCTCGCAAATGACGCCCACGGGGGGGAGGCCCGCGAGCCTCGCCAGATCCACGGCGGCCTCCGTCTGCCCCACCCGCCGAAGCACACCCCCGGGCTGGGAGCGAAGGGGGAAGATGTGGCCTGGCCGCCTGAGATCCGGGGGACGCGACTGCCCGTCCGCGAGGACCCGGATCGTCGTTGCCCGGTCGTGCGAGCTGATCCCCGTCGTGACACCGAAGCGCTGGTGCGCGTCGACCGACACGGTAAACGCGGTCCGCTGCGGATCGGTGTTCCGGTCCGTCATCAGCGGGAGTTCGAGCACGTCCGCACGCCCTGGGGTGAGCGCCACGCAGATGAGCCCCCGGCCGAGCTTCGCCATGAAGTTCACACCGTCGGCCGTGATCTCCGAAGCCGCGCAGACGAGGTCGCCCTCATTCTCCCGGTCCTCGTCATCGGCCACGATGACCATCCTGCCGGCCCGGATGTCTTCGATCGCAGCGTCGATTGAGTTAAAGGTCACGGTCTGCACCTCCGTCGTGGAAGCGCGGTTCCGGTTGATCCGCGCTTCGGGCGAGGAGCTTACCCACGTACTTGCCGATCAGGTCCCCTTCCACGTTGAGCGGATCCCCGGGAGAGAGGAGGCGGAGGTTCGTGGCCTCCCAGGTGTGGGGAATGATGGCGACCTGGATCCGGTCCGGGGGCTCGATGCGGCTTACCGTGAGGCTCACGCCATTGAGGGCGATCGATCCGTGGAGAAGGGTCGAGCGGTACACCTCGGGGGGAATCGCGGCCGTGAGCGTGCGTGACCCGCCGTGGCCTGCAATGCTTATCAGGCGGCCGGTCCCATCTATATGACCCTGAACGAGATGCCCGTCCAGGTGGCCTCCGAGAGCGAGCGGCCGCTCGAGGTTCACGGCGCGGCCCTCGCGGTACCCACCGGCGACGGTGTGGGAGAGGGTGCTTTCGACCGCTTCGACGGTGAAGCTTCCCTCCGTCACCTGCACGGGCGTGAGGCACGCGCCATCGACCGCGATCGAGGCGCCCGGTGCCGTTGCCTCGAGAAATTGAGGTGGCGCCCCGATCCGAAAGCGCCTCACCCCGTCCCGCTCCTCCGTCTCGAGAACACGCCCGAGCGCCTCGACGATCCCTGTGAACATCACCCCACCTCCCCCGGTTCGAGGACGGTCCATACGTCCCCTCCGAGACGACTCGGCTCGTCGATCCACTCCCACCCTTCCACCCCGCCCGGGAGGGTCGCAGGCGGGTCGGACGATTCCCCCTCTCCCCAGCGGAAGGCGGGGACGCCTTCGGGGCCGAGAAGGCGGGGCGCGAAGATGAGATACATCCGGTCCACGAGCCCTTCCCGAAGGAGTGCGCCCGCGAGCCTGCCTCCGCCCTCGCAGAGGAGCTGGCGGACGCCGGAGGCCCTGAGGTCCGCGAGAACGGCCGGGAGGGAAACAGTGCCGCGGGCGCCGCCCTCCACCTCGGTGACCCGGCCGCCGGCCTGCTCGACCGACCGCCGCCACGACGCGGGACTCGCCCGCGTCGTATAGAAAAGGACGCCCCCCGCGCCTTCCCGGAGCATCCTCACACCTACCGGGATCCTACCCCTTGCATCCAGGACGACACGGCGGGGAGGTGTGTGGGGCGTCACCTCGCCCCGGACCGTGAGGAGCGGGTCGTCGACGACCGCCGTCCGGGTCCCCACCAGGATCGCATCGAACCCGGCGCGAAGCCACTGCACGCGCCGATCCGCATCCCTTCCCGTGAGCTTTGTCCGCACGCCCTCGGCCCTCGATATCCGGCCGTCCAGCGAGAGCGCCAGCTTGAGCGCGGTCCAGGGGCGCTCCGGTTCGGTGTGAAAGAAAGCCGGGTTCAGGATCCGCGCTGCCCTCGGGCCGAGCATCGGTCCCTCGACCTGGGTCCCCGACGCGCGGAGCTCCCCGGCGCCGCCGGCGGAGTCGGCTCCCGGATCGCTCGCGCCGTAGACGACCCGCCGGATCCCCGCCCCTATGAGGGCCCGCGTACAGGGGGGCGTCTTCCCCTCGTGGCGGCACGGCTCGAGGCTCACGTAGGCAGCGGCTCCCCTCGCCGACGCCCCGGCGGCAGCGAGCGCCAGCTCTTCCGCGTGGGCCCCGCCGTACTCCGCATGCCACCCCTCGCCCACGACTTCCCCGCCCCGGGCGATCACGCACCCGACCATGGGATTCGGGTGAACGCGCCCCCACCCCCGTGTCCCAAGGAGGATCGCCCGCTCGAGGAGGCGCCGGTCGGTGGCATCGAGTCCAGGCCGAATCGCGAGCTTTCGCCCCGCAGCGTGCGGGTCCGGAGGCGGAAGGTGCGTCACGGGCCCGTCAGTAGATGAGCCGGAAGGTGAGCGCGCCCTGGAGCGCCCTCTCCTCCGGGCGGAAGGACCCCGTCCCCTCGAGCCGGGGCGCTGGGACGGCCCCCGGTGCCCACGACAGGTCGGCCGCGATCTGCGTAACCACCCAGGTGTAGTTCACCCCGGCGAAGACGTAGCGGCGCTCGAGCGAAAGATCGCGACGTCCGGTCGAGGACACCTCCCCCGCGCCATCCGCCGTGCCCCCGCCGAGGCGCCCCTCGATCCTCCCCGCACCGCGGTACAGGTCCCACCCGACCCCGGCGGAGAGGCCCGCGGGCCAGAGGTCTTTGCCCAGGACGGCGCGGAGCGATGTGACCTCCGGCTCCACTTCGACCCACGCCCCGGGCCCCTCGGGCGTCCCGTAGCGGAGCGCTCCCGCGCGCTCGTGGACGGCCGAGAGCGTGAGGCCCGGGAGGGAGAAGGACTCGCGGAAGATCCCGACGCGGAGGCCGCCTCCCCATCCGAGGGTGGAGCCAGGACCGGCCGGGGAGTTGGGAACTCGCATCCACCTGATTGTCCCCACGGCGTCGACGGCGAGCACGCCGCCCACCCCCGTGGCCGGCGAAAAGCCGTTGAAGACGCCGACGACGGCGGTGGCGCGGCCACCCACGAGAAAGCTCTTCTCCTCCGTTCCGGCGGCGGGCGGAGCGCCGGTGAGTTCGGGGTGGGCGAAGTTGGACCAGGTCGCACCCGCATCGACGACGACCCTCGGGGAGCCCGGGAGCCGGTGCCCGGCCGTGCTGGGGCTGGCCGGGAGTGCGCCGCCGGCCGTCATGAGGAGCCCGACGCCGCCGTGAAGCGCGTGGAGGGCGAGGGCGGCGTCGCGGCAGAGTCCGGCGAGGAGAGAGCTCGAGCCCGACTCGCACTCAGCCGCCATCCGCTCGATCGGTTCCTGGGCCGCGCCCGCCCCGGGGAGGAACGCCACGAGCGCAAGGAGCACAGCTCCCGCCGGGAGGCGATGGAGGCCGGCCCTAGACAAGGCGGACGCCTTCGCACTCTCGCACGACGCCGAGCTCCCACGCGGCTTCCCCCCGCCCCCGGAGGCGACCGAGGAGCCCGGCCGCCTCCGCCGGGCGGGTGATCGCCACCATCCCGACGCCCATGTTGAAGACGCGGAACATCTCCTCCTCGCTCACCGGGCCGAGCGTCCCGAGCGCGCGAAAGAGGCGCGGGACCTCCCACGAGTCCCGCCGGATCTCGGCGCCGAGAGCGCCGGGGAGGGAACGCGGGATGTTTCCCTCCATCCCTCCGCCGGTGATGTGGGCGAGAGCGACCACCCTCCCCCCCCCGAGCTCCCCCCCGAGCACGCCCAGGTAGCTCCGGTGGACGGCGAGGAGCGCATCCTTCACCGTCTCCCCTACCCCCGGGATGGGGTCATCCACCGACAGGCCGGCTTCCTCGAGGAGGATCCGGCGAGCGAGCGAGTATCCGTTCGTGTGGAGACCGCTTGACGGCAGACCGATCAGGACGTCACCGGCCCGCACCTTCGAACCATCGAGGATCCTCGCCCGCTCCACGATCCCGACGATGAACCCCGCGAGGTCGTACTCTCCCGCGCCGTAGAAGCCGGGCATCTGCGCCGTCTCCCCCCCGAGCAGTGCCACACCACTCTCCCTGCACGCGTTCGCCACGCCGGCCACGACCTCGTGGACGACCCCCTCCTCGAGCACCCCGGTGGCGAGGTAGTCGAGAAAGAAGAGCGGTCTCGCACCCTGAGCGAGGATGTCGTTCACGCAGTGGTTGACGAGGTCCTGGCCGACGGTCCCGTGCTCGCCCGCGAGGAAGGCCACCCTGAGCTTCGTGCCCACCCCGTCGGCGGAAGAGACGAGGACCGGGTCGGCCAGGCCGGCCGGGACCCGGTAGAGGCCGCCGAAGAGGCCCGCGTCGGAGAGCGTATTGCAGTTCTTGGTCGCCGCGAGGAGCGGTTTCATCCCCTCCTTGTCGGCGTGCGCACGATCGAGGTCCACCCCGGCCGAGCGGTAGTCCATCCACTCGCTTCTCGACATCTTCCCTCCTCGGCTCAGTCCGCATCGAATCGGATCACCACCCGGCCGCGCCGCCCCGCGGGGAGTCGCGGCGCGTCACCCTTCGGGCACTCCGTCCCTGCGCCCGCCCCCGTCTGGCTCCCTCTCCATCCGCTCGGGAGCGTCGATCCCGAGGAGGGTGAGTCCGTTTCGAAGGACGATCCGGGCCGCACGGCTCAGCACGAGGCGGGCCATGCGAAGCTCCGGATCGTCGACGAGGACGCGCAGCCCGGGATCGCGCGTCGCGTTGCCCCCGTGATACCAGGAGTTGATCTCGCCGCCGGTCTTCTCCAGGTAGTCGCACATGAGGTGCGGGGCCCGGCCGGCGGCGGCGCGGGAGACAGCCGTGGGGAAGTCGGCAAGGACGCGGCTCACCTCGCGCTCCGAGGGGTGGACGAGCCTCGACAGCGACGCCTCCTCCCCCCGGATCCGGTCCTCCGGCACCCCGCTTCGCCGAAGGATCGAGCAGAGGCGCGCGTGGGCGTACTTCACCTTGTAGACGGGGTTGCGCTCCGAGTGGTCGAGGGCGTAGTCGAGATCGAAGACGAGCTGCGCCTCCGGTCTTCGCATGAGGAAGAAGTAGCGCGACACATCGACACCGACTTCCTCGACGAGATCCCGAAGCGTCACGTAGTCGCCCGAGCGCTTCGAGAACCTGACCTCCTGCCCATCCCGCTGCACCCGGACCATCTGGTGGATCACGTACTCCGGGTACCCGTCCGGGAGGCCGAGCGCCCGCACTCCGGCCCGCACCCTCGCGACCGTCCCGTGGTGGTCTGAGCCCTGCACGTTGATCGCGTGGGCAAAGCCCCGCTCCCACTTCGTCCGGTGGTAGGCCACGTCCGGCAGGAAGTAGGTGGGCGACCCGTCCGACTTGACCATGACCCTGTCCTTCTGGTCGCCGAACGCCGTGGTGCGAAGCCACACCGCGCCCCCCTCCTCGAAGACGAGTCCGGTCCTCCGGAGTTCCTCGATCGTCGCCTCGACCCGCCCGTCCTCGTAGAGGGAGGACTCGAGGAAGTACTTCTGGAAACGGACGCGAAAGGCGTCGAGGTCGCGGTCCTGCTCCGCCCTCAGCCTCGCGACGGCGAAGGTCCGCATGGCCTCGAGCATCTCGGCCCCCGGCGCGTCCAGCCACCGGTCCCCGTCCTGCTCGGCGAGCTCCGCCGCCAGCTCGATGAGCGTGTCTCCCCGGTATCCGCCCTCCGGGATCTCGGCCTCCCGGCCGAAGTGCTCCGCGTAGCGCGCCGCGAGGCTCCCTGCGAGTCGCTCGATCTGCCGGCCGGCGTCGTTATAGTAGAACTCGCGGTACGGCTTCCACCCGGTCCACTCGAGGAGCGACGCGATCGCGTCGCCGAGTGCAGCTTGGCGGCCGTGGCCCACATGGAGGAGGCCCGTCGGGTTCGCCGAGACGAACTCGACCATCACGGGAGCCCCCTTCCCTTCCTCAGAGCGGCCGTACGCATGGCCGGCCCGGAGGATTTCGAGAAGTCCCGCCCCCACGACCTCTGTCGAGAGCCGGAAGTTAAGGAATCCGGGCCCCGCCACTTCAGCGGACGAGATCGGCCCGTCGAGCCCGATCTCGTCGGCGATCGCCTGCGCGATCTCGCGAGGGGGCCGCCGGAGCGTAGCTGCGAGGGTCATCGCGACGTTCGTCGCGTAGTCGCCGTGAGCCGGGTCCTTGGGCCGCTCGACCTGGACCCCGGGCGGGTCGATGCCGATCCGGGAGAGCGCCTCGGCGAGGGCGGAGATGACGAGTTCCCTGGACACCGCGCTCAGCCGGCTCCGTCGGCCGGTTTCGCCGGGTTCGTGGCGGCGCCCGCCTTCGAGCCGCGCGAAGACGCCGCGCCGTCACCGGAAGGGCTCTCCTTCCTCCCGCCGCTGCCTCCGTCCCCGGACTCGCCCTGCTCGCCCGGTGTGCCGGCCGCGGCGGACTTCTCGGCCTCGGCCGCCTTCCGGTAGCTCTCGGACCTGTAGTCCGTGACGTAGAACCCCTCGCCCCTGAAGAGGAAGCCCGCACCCGCGGAAAGGATCCGTTCGGCGCGCGCGCCGCACGACGGGCACTCGGCCACGGGCTCCTCGGACATCCGCTGGAAACGCTCGAAGGTGTGTCCCCCGGTACAACGGTAGTCGTAGGTCGGCATGGCTGGCTCAGGTGCGTTGCGGCGCGGAGCGGCCGGGCCCGGTGGGGACCGCTCCCCGCCAGGGCCGGCCCGGTGACGTGTGTAAGTTAACGATCTACATGGGAGGTTGAAGGTGGGAGGGCGACCTCGCCGCCGGGAGCGTAGAGCCCCCAGCTCGCCCTCAGCGCGTCCGAGATCTCGCCGACCGTCGCCATGGACCGGACGGCATCGATGATGGCGGCCATCAGATGCCCTCCCCCTCGGGCCGCGCGGGAGAGTGCCTCGAGCGACGCCCTTAGCGGCGTGTCGTCCCGGGCCTCGCGCACGCTCCGTACGGCGTCCAGCTGCACCCGTTCGAGCCCCGGGTAGTCGACGGGGGCGCGGGGGCGGGCCGGGGCGCCGGTCTCCTCGAACCGGTTCACCCCGACGACGATACGGTCTCCGGACTCGACTCGTTTCTGCCGCTCGTAGGCCGCCCGCCGGATCTCGCTGCGCATGTAGTCGACGGCTGTGCCGGCACCCCCTCGCTCCGAGATCTCTCCCAGGTACCGGCGCGCCTCGGCCTCGACCCGGTCCGTGAGCGCCTCGACGAAGTAGCTGCCGCCCAGGGGATCCGCCGTCCGCGCCACGCCCGACTCGTGGGCGAGGATCTGCTGCGTGCGAAGCGCGGTGTGAACGGCGTCTTCCGAGGGGAGGGCGAGCGCCTCGTCGAAGCCGTCCGTGTGGAGCGACTGCGTCCCGCCGAGGACGGCGGCGAGCGCCTGGATCGTGACCCGCACGACGTTGTTCAGCGGCTGCTGCGCGGTCAGCGTCGAGCCCCCGGTCTGCGTGTGGAAGCGGAGCCGGCACGTCGCGTCCGGGGCCCCGTGGCGAGCCCGCATCTCCGTGGCCCAGAGGCGGCGGGCGGCACGGAACTTGGCCACCTCCTCGAAGAGGTCGTCGTGCGCGGCGAAAAAGAAGGAGAGGCGGGCCCCGAAGTCCGCCACCTCGAGCCCGGCGGCGATGGCCCGGTCCACGTACTCGAGCCCGTGCGCGAGCGTGAAGGCGAGTTCCTGGGGCGCGGTCGCTCCGGCTTCGCGCATGTGGTAACCGGAGATCGAGATCGGGTTGAAGCGCGGCACCTCCTTGGCCGAGAAGCCGATCACATCCGTCGTGAGCCGGAGGGAGGGCTCGACAGGAAAGATATACGTTCCCCGCGCCACGTACTCCTTCAGGATGTCGTTTTGAAGGGTGCCCGAGAGACGCCCCCAGGCGACGCCGCGCTCCTCGGCGACCACGAGGTACATAGCCAAGAGGATCGCGGCCGTCGCATTGATGGTCATCGATGTCGATACGGCACCGAGATCGATGTCCGCGAACAGGCGCCTCATGTCGTCGAGCGAGTCGATCGCGACCCCGGCGCGCCCCACCTCGCCCTCGGCTCTCGGATCATCCGAATCGTAACCCATCTGCGTCGGAAGATCGAAGGCGACCGACAGCCCCTTCTGCCCGTGCTCGAGGAGGTAGCGGTACCGGACGTTCGTCTCGCGGGCTGTGCCGAAGCCGGCGTACTGGCGCATCGTCCAGAGGCGCTCGCGGTACATCTCCGGATGAATGCCCCGGGTGAAGGGGAACTCTCCCGGCGCGGAGTCCTGCCCCGGCCCCCGGTAGACCGCCTCGACGGACAGCCCCGAATCCGTGGACCCGGCCCGGCTCACTGCGGGGCCTCCGGATCCTCGAAGGTGACGAGAATCCGACCCTTCTCGACGGTGGCGCCCGTCGCCACCAGGACCTCGGCGACGCGGGCCCGGCCCTCCGCCCTCAGCTCGTTCTCCATCTTCATCGCATCCAGGGTGACGAGGCCCGCGCCTCGCTCGACAACCTCCCCGGGAGATGCCCCGATGCCCACCACAAGGCCCGGCATCGGTGCGCGGAGGGGCCGCGGGCGGCCGCTCCCCCGGGCACTGCCTGCGACCGCCTCGATGGCGGCCTGGGCGGCGTCCATGACACGGACTTCGTGGCGCCGGCCCCCGATCTCGAGGCTCCACCGTCCGGGTCCGTCCCGGTGAGCCACCACTCGAAGCGAGCGGTCCCCGATCCTCGCGACCCGGACCGGACCGGCGGACGGCGGGGAAAGCTCGACGTTCGCGGCCTCACCATCGACCCGGAGACCTCCGCCGTCGAACTCCACCCGGAGCCGACGCCCCGAAAGGTAAACGTACCACTCCACCCGGCGGGTCGCCTGCGGGGGATGCGGAGGCGGGATGCCCGCCATCTCACCCGGCGTCCAGGACCACGACGGTCTCGACCGTCGACGTCTGGGGGAAAAGGTCGAATCCGTGGAGGTGCGTGATCCGGTACCCGTCCCCGAGGCGGCGTACGTCCCGGGCCATGGTGGCTGCATTGCAACCCGTGTAGATGATCCGGGCGGGCTCCGATGCCCGAAGTGCCTCCATCACCCTCTCCCGCACGCCGATCCGGGGCGGATTCATGATCACGAGATCGGCCGGGAGCGCCCCTCGGAGGTGCTCCTCGACCGTCCCGGTGAGGATCTCGAGTCCCGCCTCCGCCGGAGCCCCTGCCATCCGTGCGGCCTCAGGATCCTCCTCGATCGCGACCACCGAGGCACCGGCGCGTGCGAGCTGGCGTCCGAGCGCTCCGAAGCCCGAGTACAGATCCAAGACCCGGAGCCCGGTCACGTCGCCGGCCGTCCGGACCACCTCGCGCTGGAGCGCCCCCGCGCCCTCCCGGTTCGCCTGCAGGAATGCGAGCGGCCGAACGTCGATCTCCTCTCCGTGCCAGCGGTCCCGTAGCGACTCCTCGCCCGCGAGGAGCCGTGGCGCGCCACCACCACCGCCAGGCTCATGCCAGATTGCCACGAGCCCCGGTACGCGCGAGCGGAGATGCGCCGGATCGCCGGTTCCCCGCCCGCCCTCGATCACGAGCATCACCTTGCCGCTGAGCGACGCCCGAAGCGTCAGGCGAAGCCTCCGGCCTCCCGGAAGTCTCCCGGCCCCGGGTCCCCAGCTCAGGCGAAGGGCGTGCCACGCTGCAGCGACCGGCGCCTCGGGAAGGAGGCAGTCCCCATCCACATCCACGATGGCGCCCGGCCGTCCCAGCCGGTGAAATCCCGCGAGGACCCTCCCGCCGGGGAGCCGGACGAGGCCGAGGGTGATCCGGTTCCGGTAGCGGATCTCGCGGGAGGCCGCATGCATTGTGAGGTCCGGGAGCGCTCGCTGTCCACCGATCCGCTCGAGCGCATCGGTGATGATCCGGCCCTTGGCGGAGAGCTGGGCCGGATAGCTCAGGTGCTGGAGGGCGCACCCTCCGCAGGCGTCGTAGTAGGGGCAGGGCGCGACCCATCGCCCTTCCCCGGCCGCTCGGAGCTCAAGGAGCCGCGCCCTGAGCCACCGCCGCCGTACGGTGACGATCTCCACGAGGGCGAGGTCGCCGGGAGCGGTCCTCGGGACGAAGATCGCCTGGCCCTCGGGAGTTCGACCGACGCCGGAGCCGTAAGAGCTGACGCCGTCGATGCGTACCTCGAGGCGGCTCCCGGCGACGGGGCGGGGTGTCGCGGCCCCGGGGATCTCCGGCCTGAGCGCGCTCACCAGCGGGACCGGTTCCCCGCTCCGAGGGCGTTTCTCCACGCGGAGCCGGGATCCCCCCCGCCTTCCGCATCGGGGCGCGGAAGGGCCGCGGCCGCACGGGCCTCCGCCTCGAGCAGCGCCGCAACCGCTGCGACCGCCGGCTCGTTTCCGGCGATCCCCTCCGGCTCGAAGAGCTCCGGATGCTCGTCCAGATACCGGGTCGAGAGCCTCCCCGCGCGAAAGTCGGGCTCGTCCATGACCCTGCGGTGAAGGGGGCGGCAGGTGGTGACCCCGTCGATCACCAGCTCATCGAGCGCGCTCGCCATCCGCATGATCGCCTCCCCCCGAGTCGAGCCGTGGGCCACGAGCTTCCCGAGGAGGGAATCGTAGTGCGGACCGATTTCGGTGCCCGGCAGGATCCCCCCGTCCCACCTGATGCCGGGACCTGAGGGGATCTCGAGATAGCGGACCCTACCGGTCGACGGGAGAAAGCCTTCGCAGGCCGACTCCGCCGTGATCCGGCACTCGATCGCGTGTCCCCGCCCCCTGGCGCCGGAAGGACCTGGCGGGAGCGATCCGCTCTCTGCCACCTGAATCTGGCATTGGACGAGATCCACTCCGGTCACACACTCTGTCACCGGGTGCTCGACCTGGATGCGGGTGTTCATCTCGAGGAAGTAATACTCGCCGTCCCGCACGAGGAACTCCACCGTGCCGGCTCCGCGGTAGGATAGCGTCTCGGCGGCCCGGAGCGCCGCGTGACAGAGTTCGTCGCGGAGCTCCGGATCGAGGACGGGGGCCGGGGCCTCCTCGATGAGTTTCTGGTGGCGCCGCTGGATCGAGCAGTCACGCTCGCCGAGGTGGAGAGCGCTCCCCCTCCCGTCCCCGAGTATCTGGACTTCCACATGACGGGGGTTCGGCAGGTACCGTTCCAGGTAGAGGCGATCGTCGCCGAAACTGGCGAGCGCCTCCCGCCGGGAGGCGTCGAGCGCGCCGGCCAGCCCGTCCGGCCCGTCCACGACCCGCATGCCCCTCCCTCCCCCGCCGGCCACGGCCTTCACGAGGAGGGGGAAGCCGATCCGGTTCGCGGTGGCGAGCGCATCGGCCGTGTCGCGCGCGAGTCCGCGTGAGCCGGGGATCGCCGGAATCCCCACGGCCTCCATCCGCCTCCGGGCGGCCAGCTTGTCGCCCATGGCCGCGATCGTTTCCGGCTCCGGCCCGATGAAGTTGAGGCCCGCCCCCTCCACCGCCTCGGCAAAGGACGGGTTCTCGGCCAGAAAGCCGTAGCCGGGGTGGACGGCGTCCGCGCCGCTCGCGCGGGCGGCCTCGAGGATCCGGTCGATGTCGAGGTAGCTTTCCCCGGACGGCGCAGGTCCTATACGGTGCGCCGCGTCAGCCAGGAAGACATGCGGCGAGGCGCGGTCGGCGTCCGAGTAGACGGCGACGGCCCGGACGCCGCGCGCCCTGCACGCACGGATCACGCGAACCGCGATCTCTCCCCGGTTCGCGATCAGGATGGAACGGATCACGGGTTCAACTTCCGGTCCCCATCGGCCGACTCACCTGCATCGGTCTCCCCCCGGCTGGCCAGCCACGCTCGTCGGGCACCGGCACCGCGCCAGGCCCCTATAGCGGGATGCTGCCGTGCTTGCGCGGCGGATTCGTGTCGCGCTTGTTGCGAAGCATGTCGAGACCCGAGATGAGCCGCTCCCTCGTCTCCCTGGGGTCGATGACGTCATCGACATAGCCGCGGGCGGCAGCGATGTACGGGTGCGCGAACCTCTCCCGATACTCCTCCATGTAGCGCCGCGCTGCCTCCTCCGGGTCGCTCGATCCCGCGATCTCCCTCCGATAGAGGATCTGGGCGGCGCCCTCCGGCCCCATGACCGCGATCTCGGCCGACGGCCACGCGAAGCTCAGGTCCCCCCGAAGGTGTCTCGAGTTCATCACGTCGTAGGCGCCGCCGTACGCCTTTCGGGTGATCACCGTGAGGCGCGGCACGGTCGCCTCCGCGAAGGCGTAGAGGAGTTTCGCGCCGGCGCGGATGATCCCCCCGTGCTCTTGGGCCACCCCCGGCATGAACCCGGGAACATCCTCGAAGACGACGAGCGGGATGTTGAAGGCATCGCAGAAGCGGACGAACCGGGCCCCCTTGACCGAGGCGTCGATGTCAAGGACCCCGGCGAGGACCGCCGGCTGGTTCCCGACCACGCCGACGGCGTGACCCCCGAGGTGGGCGAACCCCACCACCAGGTTTCCGGCGAAGCGGGCGTGGACCTCGGTGAACCGGCCCCCGTCGACGACGCGAGCGATGACGTCCGTCATGTCATAGGGCTGGTTCGGGCTGGCGGGGACGACGTTCAGGAGCGCTTCGGCCTCCCCCGGGGGCGGCTCCCCGGAGGAGCGGGGCGGCGTCTCGGCGTTGTTCTGCGGGATGAAGCAGAGGAGCGCCCGGACCGCCGCGAGCGCCTCCGGCTCCGAATCGTGGACGAAGTGCGCGACCCCCGACGTGGACCCGTGAACATCTGCGCCGCCGAGCGCCTCCATGTCGATCTCCTCGTGGGTCACCGTCCTTACCACGTTCGGACCCGTGACGAACATGTAGCTCGTGCCCCGCACCATGAAGACAAAGTCCATGAGCGCGGGGGAGTAGACGGCGCCGCCGGCGCAGGGGCCGAGGATGACGGAGATCTGCGGCACCACCCCCGACGAGAGGGTGTTTCTGAGGAAGATCTCCGCGTAGCCGGCGAGCGAAACGACGCCCTCCTGGATCCGGGCACCGCCCGAGTCGTTCAGTCCGACGACGGGGGCGCCGTTCTTGAGGGCGAGGTCCTGGATCTTGACGATCTTCTCGGCGTGGCTCTCCGAGAGGGAGCCCCCGAAGACGGTCGCGTCCTGCGAGTAGACGAAGACGAGGCGGCCGAGGATGGTTCCGTAACCGGTGACGACGCCGTCGCCGAGGATCCTGCTGCCGTCGGTCCCGAAGTCCGTCGAGCGATGCGTCACGAAGCGGTCGAGTTCGACGAAGGAGTCCTCGTCGAGGAGGAGCCGGAGGCGCTCCCTCGCCGTGAGCTTGCCCCGGGCCCGGTGCGCCGCCACGCGCCCCTCGCCGCCGCCAAGGCGGCTCTCGGCCCGAAGCCGCTCGAGCTCCTCCAGCCGGTCCTTCACCCGGATGCCTCGCCCGCCAGCCGCGGCGCGAAAGGACGGGTACCACACGCGGCAGCTGACACCGGCGTGGTCTCCCTACGGGTTCAGGAGGACGAGGGAGCGGTTCTCGATCCGGACCGGGACGAAGGAGCGGCGGATCCGGCCGTCCGTCACCGAGATGAGACCGGTCGCGCCGACGTGCCCCACGATCTCCTCGAACGCCTCGGCTGTGGCTGTGGGATCGCCCCCGGCCGCGCGCGCGGCACGCAGGAGGAGCCGGGCGGCGTCGTATCCGAGCGCGGCCGCCGGAGATCGAAGACTCCGCTGGAAGTGCTCCTCGTAGGCCTCGACGAAGCTCTGCCAACCTGGCCCGTATGCCCCTGCGACCGCCCAGCTCGTGACCGAGAACACGCCCTCGGTGCTTCGTGCCTGCACGCTCTGGAGCAGGGCCTCCGACGTCCAGGACTGGTTTCCGAAGATCCTGAGGCCCACGAGCTCGTCGACTCCGTAGAAGGCGATTTGCGGCGCGACAAGCTCGACGTCCCCGGGCGGGAGAATCAGGACGAGACCCTCCGGCGCCATCTCGATAATCTCGAACATCTGCTCCCGAAACCCCGTGGCCCCCGGCGGATACGTGAGCACTCCCGAGATCCGGCCGCCCCCTTCCGTGTAGGCACTCGAGAACCATCCGAACTCTTCACGCATCTCGGGAGAATCGGTATGGACGGCCACGGCTTCCCCGACGTCGCGTGATAGGACCAGCGCGGCCAGCGCGGCCCCGGCGTTGGGATCGATGCCGTTCAGGGAGTACACGCCGGCGACACCCTCGGGGATCATCCGGGCCGTCGGCGTCACGATGGGCATCGGGGTCGTCCTGGAACGGGCCGCTGCCGGGAGCTCCCCGTCCTGCAGGGGACCGATCATCCCCGCCGCGTTCTGCTCCTCCAGCTGGGCCACGGCCGATGTGATCTCCTCCGGACCGGTCGCGTCCTCGATCGTGACGAAGTGGACCGGCCGCGTGGACTCCCCCTCCTCGACTGCGAGCGCGACCTCCACGCCCTCGGCGATTTCGCGGGCTAGCCGGCTGACGGCGGGGGAGCCGAAGACCGGGAGGATGCCGCCAATGATCGCCGTGACGTCCAGCGACTCGGAGACTGTCCCGTCGATGACGTCCGTGGCCCGCCTCGAGGCCGAGGCGCCGGGCGCCAGCTCGAGCGACGCCCCCGCGATGGCCCGCGCCTCGTCCTCTGCCCCCACCATGTAGCGGCGCACCGCGAGCTCGGTCATGAAGACCGGGAGGATACGCGGGTGACGCGGCGCCTCGACGGTGAGGTCGCGGAGCTCCGGCGTGCTCAGCCCCGAGGCCCAGATGGCCGCGAGCGCATCCGCCGCGAGGAGTTCGGCCTCCCCGGCGTCTGCGGGAATGTCGAAGAGCGCTTCGAGTCCGCCGGGGAGCCTGCCCTCGCGCCTGACCTCCGCCCGCAGGAGGTATCCCCGTCCCGCGGCCGCCGGATCGCCGGAAACGAGCCCCGCGTACGACTCGGCGGCGGTTTCGGCCCCCTCGAAGTCCTCGAGACGTCGAAGCGCCCGGGCCCGGAGCCAGAGGGCGCGTGACGAACCGGGTGTGGTCGCGTAGCGGGTCTCGACTTCACCGACGAGATCGAGTGCCCCCACGAGGTCTCCGGCCCCGCTGAGACGCTCGGCCTCGAGGAGGAGTTCCGCTGCGGCCTCCGCCTCCGCAGGGGTGTAGCTACCCGCCCGGATCGCCGCGCCGTCCAGGACCGCGCGAGGGGCTGCCGGACCCGGGGCGCCCGCACCTGCGCATCCCGCAACGGCGCCCACGAGCGCAAGGCACACCGCGCCGAGGCACGGAAAGCTCACGCGTGCGCTGGAAGTCCGCCGCATCTCTCCCCCGCCCTCCGGAGCCCCTGTGGGCCTCTCTCCCGGCGCATGCGCTCCTCCTCGCCCGGCCCCTCCTCCGACTCTTCCCCGGCCTCGCCGTCCGGAGCTCTCTGCCGCCTCCCGCTCCCCCCCGGCCCTGACCCCCGATTCTCCCCCGGCCTCCGGCCGCTCACCGCCCCCCGGCCCCGGTGTCGCCCCCTTCCTCCGCCTCCGGCTCGTCCTCCGGGTCCTGCGCGGCGAGCCTCTCCGGCTCCGCCGTTACCGCGAGGACGATTCGCCGGTTCGACGCATCCGACTCGAGAACCTTGAGACTCACCTCCACGCCGGGTGCGTAGTACTCGGCCAACTGGCCCGGATCGTCGAGCGCGGTGTGCGAGGCCGGAACGAAGCCCTCGATATCATCGCCCAGGTCCGCGACCACCCCGTTGTCCTGGAGGCGGACCACCCTGCCGTCGAGCTCCACCCCTGGTGCGAGCCGCTCCACGATCCTGGGCCAGGGGTCGTCCTGCAACTGCTTTATACCTAGTGATATACGCTTCTGGTCCGAGTCGATGTCGAGGACTATGACCTCGATCTCGTCGCCCTTCTCCGCGATCTCCGACGGGTGCTCCACCCGCTTCGTCCAGCTCATGTCGGAGACGTGGACCAGCCCGTCGATCCCGGGCTCGATCTCGACGAATGCACCGAATGAGGTCAGGTTCCGGACCGTTCCCCTGATCCTCGTTCCCGTCGGATGCTGCATCGGTAGCGAGAGCCACGGATCCTCCTGGATCTGCTTCATCCCGAGGGAGATCTTCTCACCGCGCGGGTCGACCTTGAGGACGACGGTCTCGACGTCGCCCCCGATCGAGACGAGCTTCGAGGGGTGGCGGATGTTTCGGGTCCACGACATCTCGGATATGTGGACGAGCCCCTCGACGCCCTTCTCCAGCTCCACGAACGCCCCGTAGTTCGTGATGGAAACGACCCGGCCCCGGACGCGGGAGCCCACGGGATACTTCTTGTCGATGTCCGTCCACGGGTAGGGGAGGAGCTGCTTCAGCCCGAGCGAGATCCGTTCCCGCGTCCAGTCGATGTCGAGGACCTTGACGTCCGCCGGCTCCCCGATGTCGACGACCTCGGAAGGGTGCCCGACCCGGCCCCACGACATGTCCGTGATGTGGAGGAGGCCGTCGAGGCCGCCCAGGTCGATGAATGCGCCGAAGTCGGTGATGTTCTTGACGAGCCCCTCGCGGACCTGACCGACGAGGAGCTCCTTGACGAGGTTCTCCTTCTTCGACGCCCGCTCGGCCTCGAGGATCACCCTGCGGGACACCACGATGTTTCGGCGCCTCTTGTTCAGCTTGATGATCTTGAACCTGTACGTCTCGCCGATGAGGTCCTCGATGTGCGGGACCCGGCGGAGCGCGATCTGGGAGCCGGGGAGGAATGCGTCCACCCCCATCAGATCCACGGTGACGCCGCCCTTGATCTTCCGGGCCAGAGTGCCCCTCACGGGCTGGTCCGCCTCGTAGGCCTCCCTGATCCGCTCCCAGACCCGGAGGAAGTCGGCCTTCCGCTTCGAGAGGATGACGACCCCGTCCTCGTCCTCGAGGCTCTCGAGGAGGACGTCCACCTCGTCGCCGGGAGAGAGCCCGGAGGGGTCCTTGAACTCATCGAGAGGGACGGCGCCCTCGCTCTTGAACCCGAACTCGAGGATCGCCGAGGTATCGGTGAGCGAGAGGATCCGCGCGGTCACGATCTCCCCCTCCCTCGCGTTCTGCATCTCGCCCCCGAACTCCTCGAGCATCGCCTCGAAGTCGTCCCGGGTGATGTCCATCTCCTCTTCCCCGTACGGATCGTGGGAAAGTTCGGGTGAGATGCCTCCCGGGGGCAGGCCTTCCTTCGGCAGACCGGACGCCTCGACCGTGGCCGCCGCTGTCGCCGTGGCCTCCACGACCGCGACGGCTAGCGTCGCTTCCGGGGCACCCAGATCGTCTGTTGGTTGGGACATGAAGATTCCGGACTCTCTCTCCTCCGATCGGGGGATCGCTCGGAGGGTTGCGGGCCGCTGGTGTGCTCGAGCGAGCGTGGCCTACACGCCGGGCGAGCGCATGCACCCTGGTGAATCGCGCACCTCGGGAAGAGTGGTGCAACGCACCGTAAGCTATTTCTCCGGCGCTTGCCCGGTCAAGGCTGAAGCTGCGTCGACGATCCGGCGCACCTGGGCGTCGAACGACAGCTCCGTGGTATCGATCTCGAGTGCCCCCGGGGGCGAGCGGAGGGGGGCGACCTCGCGTCCCCGGTCCCGCTCGTCCCGAAGCCGGATGCGCCTTGCTTCGGCGCGGAGCGCCGCCTCGTCCGCCGCCCGGC
>CBDCKJ010000003.1:0-585000 GCA_965218255.1 Longimicrobiales bacterium
GACGGCGACGAGCTCCTCCACCCGCTCCCCGCGCCCGTCCACTAAGGGACAGCCCGAACACGCCGGCACGATCATTCGAGCCCCTCCGCACACGCCCGCCACAATCCCACGGCCTCCACGCGTTCGTGCAGCCGGAACCGTTCACGACCCGGAAAGAGCACGAAGATGCGGTCGAGCCTGAGGTCGGCCAGCGCCGTGTGCATGGAGCGCGTCATTCCTGGAGTGCTGGTCCGCTTGAACTCGAGCCCGATCCGTCGTCCGTCAGCGAAGACCAGCAGGTCGATCTCGGCGCCTCGGTGAGTCGCCCAGTAGTGGCAGTCCTCCCAATCGGCCGCGAGAATCCGCACGACCTCCTGCATCGCGAACCCTTCCCAGGATGCTCCCGACTTCGGGTGCCCGAGGATGCCCGACTCCGTCCTGATGCTCAGGAGTGTATGCAGCATCCCGGTGTCGGACAGATAGACCTTCGGAGCCTTGACCTGGCGCTTCTTCAGGTTCTCGAACCAGGGCGTCAGTCTTCTCACAAGCAGAGCATCGACCATTGAGTCGAGATACGAGTTGACCGTAGGTGCGCTCACTCCCAGCGAGCGCGCGACCTCGGCGGCGTTCCAGCGGGCTCCGTGGTAGTGTGCCACCATGGTCCAGAAGCGCCGCATCGTCGTCGCCGGTACGGTGATCCCGAGCTGCGGGAGATCACGTTCGAGAACGGTGCGGAGGAACGCGGTACGCCACGCCACGCTCTCCCGTTCACCCGCCGCCAGAAATGAGCGCGGGAATCCTCCCCGAATCCATAGCCGGTCGATGGAGTCGGGACCCGTCTCGTCCAATCGGAACGGAGTCAGCTCGTGGTAGGCAATTCGGCCCGCGAGGGACTCCGAAGCTTGCCGGAGCAGCCCGGGGCCAGCACTGCCCAGCACCAGGAACCGCGCGCGATTCGACGGCCGGTCCACAAGTACGCGAAGCAGCCGGAACAGGCCTTGGCTGTGCTGCACTTCATCGATGACCACCAGGCCATCGAGGGACTCGAGCGCCAGCCTGGGATCCGCGAAGCGGGCTTCGTCGGTCGGATCCTCCAGATCGAAGAACGTAACCCGGCCCTGCTCGCGAGCTGCCAGGGTACGGGCGAGGGTCGTCTTGCCTACCTGCCGTGCACCCACGAGTCCGACAACGGGAAACTGACGCAGAAGCCGTCGGAGATGGGCCTCGTGGCGGGGACGCGGGATCATGGCAGGAATTTATACGGGAAAATCGAAATGGCAACTTGTGATTTTCCCGTATGCACCACGCCATCGGAGGCACGTGGACACCCAACGGAGAGTCCGCGCGGCCATAATCGAAGGACACTCGAGTCATCCGGAGGCCGCAGCCTGGCCCGCGAGGGCCTGCCGTGAACCCGGTCTCCCACACTGGCAGACCGGCTGCCCTTGGCGGGCCGGCGATCTTCGCCACGGATTCCGCCAACTCTTCCACCGTGTACACCCGCAGGCTCTCCGGCCCCGATCGCCCGAGGCTCGACGCGATCGGGAAAGCAGCCGATCAGCGACGGGCCGCCGCCGGCAGACCCGGCGCCGGCCACCGGGACTATCCTGTCACGGCCGCGAACAGAGTACCCGGGGAGTTGCCTGCAACACGAAGTCCCACCCTCTCCGCACCCCTGGTGACGGATCCGGGCCGGCAGTGACACTTCCGTCCCTCCGTCCAACGGCAATCTGACCGACACTGCCCCGAGACCACGTACCGTCGACTGCGCAATCCGATGCGTCCGGCACCCGTATGGGCAGGACCGGGCCACCCTCGGCGACCGGATGGTCCGGTGCCCGAGCCATGGCCTGCCGCCCGGCGAACGCCTTTCCGTTCTCCCTGATCATGCCGGGGATGCAGCCGGGGGCCCTGAAGTCATTCCCTGTCGGTCGCACATCGTCCGGAATCCGGACCCCGCCCGGCATCGGCAGCGGCCCCGGAACCCCCCGGAGACGCCATCACCGGAGATCCAGATCGAAGAGGATGTCGCTCCCGAGGCGGAAGTGTCGCGCTCTGGGCCTAAGCGCCTCGGAGAGCCGGTCGATCGGAGGGAGCGAGAGAGACGGCGGGCCGCTTCCGATCAGGACCGGCGCGACCGTAAGGTGGAGCCGGTCGAGCGCCCCCGCCTCCAGGAACCCGGACACCGTCCTTCCGCCCCCCTCGACGAGGACACGGCCCAGGTCGAGCTCCCCGAGCCGCGCGAGGACCAGCGCGGGGTCGATCCACCCCTCGTCCGACGCCGGGAGGAGGAGATCCGGGTCGCCGGATCCGGCCTCTTCCCCGGAGCCTCGGGAGAGTGCCCGGACGCGGATCGTCCGCGCGGCACCGTCCGAGAACACCCTGTGGCCCGGGTCCAGCCGTCCCGCCGGATCCAGGACCACGCGGACGGGATTCTCGCCAGGGGCCTCCCGGACCGTGAGCTGCGGATCGTCGGACTCGACCGTTCCGGCTCCGACCACGACGGCGTCGACGAGCGCCCGGAGCCGGTGGAGACGGCGGATATCCTCAGGGCCCGTGATGTAGTGCGAGTCCCCGGTCGCGGTAGCAATGCGTGCGTCGAGGCTCTGGCCCATCTGCCCCACCGCGAGGCGGCTCCTCAGCTGTAGGGGGATGAAGAGCGCGAGGACGCCACTTGCGGCCTTGGTCGGTGTACCGGCAAGATTCCATGCACCGGAAGGGTTTACTTGAAGCCACACGTCCGGGCAGGAGTCATGGCGCACCCGGCACGTCTCCCCACGCCCGAACGAAGCGGACCCCAGCTTGCGGACGAGATCCCACGCGATGTCCTCATCGATGCGTGCCGTCAATGAAGCTCCTCACGAAGTTCGAGTGAGCGTGGGCCGGGCAGAGCATGGCCTCTTCGACCTGACGCGCGGCCGGCCCCTGTGCCTGACGGGCCCGGATACGACGGAGCCCCCCCGCCCTCTCCTCGTAGCTGCGGTCGAGAGCCTCGAGGCCTCGACGCTCGACTGGCTGCGGGAGCTCGCCGTCTCGCCCCCCCGCCTCGCGATCACCGCGTCCCGGGCCCGCGCGATGGGGCTCCCGACGGAGTGGGGTTCCCACGCCGCCACCGGCGTCCTCGGGAACGGTCGGCGAAATGGCGACGTGAGGGTAGGGGCGCTCTCCCTCACCCTCCCGGGGGAGGCGACGGCCGGAGGAATCCTGCGCCTCGCAGCGGCTGCGGGCAAGCGCCTCCCCGAGGACACGGAGTTCCGGGCCGCCTCCCCGCAGGAGGAGGCCGCGCTCGCGCTCGCCCGGCTGGGCCGGCTCCTTCCCGCCCTCGTCTGCGCCGAGATCGAAGCGTACGGGCCTCCGGGACCTGAGGACGAACTCCGCCGGAGCGGCGTCATGGAGATTCGCACCTCGGATATCGAGTCCGTCACCCGTGCCCGGGCGCCCGGAGTCCGGCGGATCACCGAGGCACCCGTCCCCCTCGAGGAAGCGGAGGACGCGCGCGTCGTTCTCTTCCGGGAGGCCGGCGGCCTCTTCGAACACGTCGCGATCCTGATCGGACAACCGGAGGTGTGGCCGGATCCGGTGCCCGTCCGGCTCCACTCGGCGTGTCTGACCGGCGACCTCTTCGGCAGCCTCCGCTGTGACTGCGGCGAACAGCTGCGGGGGAGCCTCCGGGCCTTCGTCGCGAAGGGTGGCGGTGTCCTCCTCTACCTCGCGCAGGAAGGACGGGGAATCGGTCTCGCAAACAAGCTCCGCGCGTACGCGCTGCAGGAAGAGGGGCTGGATACGATCGACGCGGATTGTACGCTCGGCTTCGGACCCGACGAACGCACATACGAGGTCGCCGTCTCGATGCTCGAGGAGCTCGGGATCCGGCGGGTGGAGCTCCTTACCAACAACCCCGAGAAGGTCGACGCGCTCACGGCCGGCCGGATCGAGGTGCTGCGCCGGGAGCCGCTCCACGGCACGCTGAACCGGCACAACCTGCCCTACGTCCAGGCCAAGGTGCACCGGGCCGGCCACTGGCTCGAGGAGATGCTCTCAGGCGAAGGCGTAGGCGGGCGGGCCCCGGCGGACGAGCCCGCCTGACGCGGCTCCCGGGCCACAGGTTCGCCGAGGAGGCGGGCCGCCGCGCCGAGAAGGGGGACACGGCGACGGGCCTCGAGACCACAGGATCAGGAGAGTAGTCGAGGGGCAAGGCCGCATCCCAGTGATCCCCTATACTGAAGATCCGGCCGTTTTGCCTGGCAATACAGAGCTGCTGCGCCGCCGCTTCGACCTCTCGAGGGTGGTAGTGGCGGGCGACCGGGGGACGCTGACCGAGGGGCGTATTCGGGAGGAGGTCAAGCCGGCGGGGTCGGACTGGGTCAGCGCGCCATATGGACCGGCCGTCCGCAAGCTGGTCCACTCCGATGTGGTGCAGCTATCGCGGTTCGATGAGGCCGATCTGATCGAGGTCCGAGGCTCCGACGATCCCGGGGAGCGGCTGGTGGTGCGCCGCTACCCTCTCTTGGCCGATGAGCGGGCGCGCAGGCGCGAGGAGCTGCTCAGGAAACCGAGGGCCGCCGCCACGGATCGTCCCTTGCCTCGACGGCACCGAACCGTTCGAAGTCGTCACCCAGCCCAACCCATTGCACCGCGAAGCCCTCACTCTCCTCGGCGTCCGCCTGAACCGTACTCGGCAGCGACACAACGACTTCTTGACCCCGGCTTATTCATGAACCGGCGCGGAGGAGCCTGTCGGGTCAAGTTGTCCGGCTTGTGCATGGGATGAGGGCGAGCAGGCGGGGGTCATCGGCCAGGGATGCGGCTGGAGACGGCGGCAACGGGCCTGACGGACGCAGGCGAGCCCGGGCTTCGTGAGGCGTGGTGACACGTCTCCATCGACCGGGGGGAGAAGCGGGGAGGGGAGCGGCGCGCGTGCCGGGGCCTACCCGGTGGGTCCGGGCAGGAGCCGGAGCTGGCTGACCAGGAGCTGCCCGTGCCGCGAGGCCGCGCTGGCGATCATGCCGATGCGGCGGCCGGAGACGGTGAGCCGGGCCGGGGCCCGCAGCACGCGTCCGAGCCGCCGCCGCAGGCTCCAACGGGTGCGGGTGGCCCGTTCGAGGACAGCCCGCTGGGCGTGCATGATCCGGTAGCCGAAGGCGGCGAGCAGCAGGCGCGCCTGGTTGCAGGCGAAGACGTCCACGCTCGGACCGGGGGTCTCGACCGGTCGGCCGCGGTCGTGGCGTTTAGGCCGCGGGGACGACGACAGCGCCGGATCGACGACGCTGATGAGCTCTCCCATGTAGCCCTCGGCCTTGCCGCACTGCCGATACGTCGCGAGAAGAGCCTCCACCCCCAACCTCGTCGGCCGAAAGCGAGGTCAGCAGCCAGAACGAGCGCGGGAACAGTTCGCCGGGCCGTTCGACCAGCACCTGGACGACCCGGCGTGCGCGCGACCAGGACCGGGCCCGGTACGGCTCGTCCAGTTCGCAGGTCCACGTCCTCGTCTCGCGTCGCCGGGCACACGACCGGCCAGCGCCTCGCACTCCCGGGCGTCGCCGGCAGGGCCAGCCGATCGAGCACCGCGTTGCTGCGCACCCGGGCGACGTAGTGCGTGCCCCGGGCCTCGAGTGCCGACATCAGCGCCTCCCCCCCGGGGTATCCGGTGTCGAAGCGGACAATCGCCTCGTCGCACAGCGTCCCCTCGGCCCGGTCCAGGATCTCGACGATGAACTCCGGGCCGCCGTCGGCCGTGTCCACCCGGCCGTTGAGGAGGTGCACGTCGAGGATGTCCCCCGTCACGCCCGCCGACGCCACCAGGGGATGGTAGATCCGGGCGTGGTAGTGACCGTTCCACTCTCTGCCCGGCTGTTCGCCGTGCACCTTCGCGGGCAGGCTGTCCACGTCGATGACCAGGCGTTTCTGCAGCCGTCCGTTCCATCGCCCGCAGCCACCACCCCGCGAAGCGCGCCAGACCCTCGCGAAGCGCCTGCACGCGCCTCTCCTCCGACAGCGTCGCCACCAGGCGCGGCAACGTGGGCTGCGAGGCCAGGCCCCACCCCTCGCTCAGTGGCGCCGTGCCCGACCGGCCGCTCACCGCGAGCCGCAACGCCGGGTCGTCGCCGAAGGCCGTCGCGTCGTTGTGGTCCCTGCGTCCCTGCGCGACGAGCACAAGCGCCGCGCGCAGCAGATCCGCCAGCGGGTGCCGGATCCACCGCGGATCCCGGGCGTCTTCGAGCCTCCCCGCCATCCACCGCACCACCCCGGCGCGCCGCAGCACCTCGCGGCCCGTGACGGCCCCCGAATCCCCCGTGATGCGCTCCCGGCGCGCCTCGATCCTGACCGACCTGTTGAAGTTCAGGGTCCAACCCATTGTCTTCACCCTGACGTGATGGGCGGTGAGTGCTCGTGGCGTAACACCCTGAATCTTCAACACTTACCGCCTCACGTCACCTCGCCGCCACCTCCTTCATGAATAAGGCGGGTTCAGAAGGGTGTAGCGCCCACAACGATGGCCAATCTGGCAAGGCGGCGGCGAGGCCGGTCCTGGTTCTCTGCAGCGGCATCGCTGTCGTGCGGAGATCGAATGCCGATTGGGCCCATCCTAGGTCAGACGTCAGTGGAGCCATGGTTCGGTCCGCTCGAGGCTAGCCGGTTGGCCGCTCTGCTCGTCACACGCCCGGTCATCCACTTCTAGGATAACATGCTCTCTGCAGACGATTTAGCCGTTATCCGCTTCGTCGGATTCGGACGGGCGGGATACTCGGGATTGGACTCTGTGGTCATGGGTCGTGCCGGCTCGCTACAGCTCGCTCCAGGTCTAGACGACGGCCACGATCTCGCCGGAAGGGCCTGATCCCGGCGCACCTGTGTCAGGCCGCGATGCGCATCGGGTCCAGGGTGCACGCGGTGTTTCAGATCGCACACTGGATTCATGAAAATTCGCAGAAGGCGCGAATTTAACCAACTACATTGTATCGTCTCGTCTTGTTTCGTCTTATCTCTTGAGTATAGTTTGAGATCATAATTTAGCGCATTATGTGAATTTCCGCATACACGATAGACTATGAAGGAACTCGAACCGACAGTGCCGGCGTCCCGCCGGCGCCTCGCTAAGGTCTTGAGGGCGGCCGGCGACATCATCCGCATCGCCGATGCGGAACGCGCTCTGGCCGTCACCCGCACCGAGGCAGCCAAGATCCTTTCACGGTGGGCTGGCCAGGGTTGGCTTCGCCGCGTTGGTCCCGGTCTCTATGCTGCCGCGAGCCTGGATGCCCTCGAGAGTACGCATGTCCTTGAGGATCCCTGGATACTGGTCCCTTTCCTCTACGATCCCGCCTACATCGGCGGGCACAGCGCCGCCGAGCACTGGGACCTCACCGAGCAGATTTTCCGCGATATCGTTGTCCTGACAGCCCGGCCGGTGCGGGAGAAGACGCAGCAGCGTCACGGCGCGACCTTCTCGCTCAAGCATATCGATCACCGACGCCTCTTCGGCACGAAGACCGTCTGGCGCGGGCGCAGCAAGATCGCCGTCTCCGACCTTCACCGCACCATCATCGACGTGCTCGACGATCCAGCCCTGGGCGGTGGTATCCAGCACGTTGCGGATTGCCTTACCGTCTACCTTACCCACGGCACACGCGATGATGAGACTCTGCTGGCCTATGGCGACCGGCTTGGGAATGGCGCAGTCTTTAAGCGGCTCGGCTTTCTCGTAGAGCGCTCTGCGCCGGATGATGCCCTGGTGCTGCTGTGCCGGAACCGCCTCACCAAGGGCCACGCGGCGTTGGATCCGGCGCTCACCTGTCCCCGGCTTGTCACACGGTGGAGAGTCAAGGTCCCTGACAGCTGGGCCGGGGGCTCGCGCCCATGATCGACCGCCGCGAGGTCATCGACTCCGCCTCCGCTCTCTCCCTCCTGCCGCAGATTGTCGAAAAGGATTACGTGCTCGGCTGGGTACTCGCCGGCATCTACCAGCTTCAGGCGCTTGCCGACACCTGGATCTTCAAGGGCGGCACATGCCTCAAGAAATGCTTCTTAGAGACCTATCGGTTTTCGGAAGACCTCGATTTTGCCCTGACGGATTCCGCCCATCTCGATGCGGCCTTTCTCAGCGCCAACTTCGCCGAAATTTCCGACTGGGTCTACGAGCAAGCCGGAATCGAGCTTCCCGTCGAAGAGCAATGCTTCGAAATCTACGAGAACGCCCGCGGCACCCCGTCTTGCCAGGGCAAAATCCCGTACCGGGGCCCGATCGCCCCGCGCGGCAGGAACATCCCCAATATCAAGCTTGACCTCACGGCCGACGAGCATGTCGTCCTTGCTCCGGTGCGCCTGTCCATCTTCCATCCCTACAGCGACGCGCCCGAAGATGGCATTCACGTCACTGCCTACGCCTACGAGGAAGCCTTCGCCGAGAAAGTGAGGGCGCTCTCCGAGCGCACCCGGCCGCGTGATCTCTATGATGTGATCAATCTCTACCGCAACATCGAGGGGCGACCGTCGCCATCTGTCCTCCTCGACGTCCTGCGCCAGAAATGTGACTTCAAGGGCATCCAGGCACCGCTCGAGCTCGCTAGCCTCGAACCCCACCGCGCCGATCTTGAAGGCGCCTGGAACCACATGCTTGGCCACCAGCTGCCGGCCCTGCCACCCGTCGAGACCTTCTGGAACACCCTGCCTGAGTTTTTCGCTTGGCTTGAAACGGGCATCGCTCCGGAAGTCCCAGCCGCCTACCGAGTTGGCGCCGGGGAAACCGTCTTGCGCGAGCGGATGCTGCGCCTACCGGTCTCCAGCACCGTGCAGTCCTACCTTCAAGCAATACGCTTTGCCGCCGTGAACCGTCTGTGCATCGACCTGCTCTACAGGAATGAGGTGCGCCGGATCGAGCCTTACTCGCTGCGCCGCACCCTTGACGGCAACATCATTCTGCACGCCTACGACACCCGCAGACTGGGCCACCGCAGCTATCGCGTGGACCGCATTCAGGACGCCCAGGTCACCAGCCAGAGTTTTGTGCCCCGCTACGCGGTCGAGCTCAGCCCCGTCGGGCCGATACCCATTTAGCCCACGACTAGTCGCACCACCGGCTTCTCGTCCCCGCAGCGGGCACCGGCGAGGTCCAAGCGCCGCAGTGAGATGCGCCATGTCTACCAGTGCCCCTACTGCCGGCGACGCTTCTACAGAAAAATTCGAAACGCCACCCTCAAACCTCACAAGGACAAGAACGGGTATCGCTGTTCCGGGCGCTGGGCCACCTACGTCGGCTTCAAATGACGCCCTCTCTTGGTGTTGGACCGCGATGCGCCTCAGCCTCTAGCGAATCACGTGTCGGGTGCTCGGTTAGATTTGGGGATTATAAGGCAGGGTTGAGTGATCGTTCATCTAGGTCGAGAGGGGAAGGAACCGCAGAGGCGGACGACATCAAACTTTACTTCGTTGATTTCCGGAGAGGGGAGGCGCGAATCGCAGACCTTCGCCTGAACGAGTGGGGCGGGATCGAGAACTGGCCGGACGGGTTCTTTGGTGACGAGATGGGCGGAACCTGTCAACACAGACAAGACACCCGGGGTCATAAATTTAGTGAGCTGTGCTAGAATTACGGAAGGGCCGGCCCTTGGCGACTATCGTGGGTTAGCGCCCCCGGTTCGCGGGGGTACCAGAGCCACATGCAACGCGGGAGGTCGCACGGCGACAGGAGACCGGCCCCATGGAGACGAAGAACAAGGTGTATGTCGGGATGGATGTTCACGACGACACGGTGATAATCGCGGTATGGCCGGAACAGACGGGCTCTCGCTTGCGGTGAACGGCCCGGCTACCGATCGCGCGGGATCGAGGCAGGCGGATTGAACCGATTGGTCAAGGGTGCGAGCTCATTGGTTCGCTCCTGCGCATTGATGACGGCGTGAGCGGCGCCGATGGCTCCGTACAGCGCCTGAATCGAAACGAGCTCGACGATTCCCTCGTCCCCGAACATGTCCACGGCGCGATCATACGTCGCGTCCGTGATGTGCTGATTCTCCCAGAGTTCGTGGAGAAAGTCGTACGCCAGCTCTTCATCTTCCGCCATGTCGACGGGGCGCCGGCCCTCGGCCAGGGACCTCACAGCTTCCGGGCTCACGCCTTCGCGAATCGCGGCAGGGCTATGGCTGTTCCAGGGGTGATTCGCGGTCCAGTGCCGCGCCGTGACGATCGCGGCCCACTCATAGATCCTCGGGGGTACCTGAAGTTCGTCCGAACTGTAGTGGACCCTGAGACGCACCATCGTATCCACGAGGTCCGGAACCCTGAGGAAGGCGGTCCAGGCGATGTTGCCGGGATTGCGACCCGGTCGGATGGCCATGTAGTCGTCCCAGTCCTCCTTCTGTCGAGGGGTCAACTCGTCATAGGACAGGGTCGGAAATCTCTGAAGCCCCATCTGGCGCTGAAGGTCCGGATCCCGGATCTCGTCGGCAGCAGCCTGCGCACGCAGTCCAGCCCAGGAGGCCATGAGGAGGACAGCGAGCAGAGCGAACCCGAATGCCCGTGCAGATCTCATGCTTCCACCTCCATCTCTCGAGTGTGCTCGCCTTTTGCCCCCGGCGAACCCTAAGGGGCAACTCGGACGTTCAAGTATCCGTTCGTCCAACAGCACTGGTCTATGAAGGAACCCTGGCGGGTCTGGACGAACACCATATAGTCGCCCGGATCGTCAAAGGTCACATTCGTCACCGCCTGGATTCCCGCTTCCGCTTCGGCAGCGGTGAATCGCAGAATCCGGTCACTGAAGTGGACGTTCTCCCCGGGTGGTCCCCGATACTTCCCCCACCACATCATGCCCGCCGCTAGTCGGCCCCGTTCCTCGGGGTGCGACACGGAGACGGCAAGCCGCACCGGGCGCCCGGCCTCGGCCCCGATCACGCCCGCCGTTCCCCCTCGCTTGCCTACGAAGGGCGGTCCTTCGGGCTCCACGAAGGCCAGCGTCGGTGCCATGAGATCTCGCGAGGCGTGAACGAAGTCCGTGACCCGATATCCGAGCACGGTCGTGTGACCCGGAACCTTGAAGACCCGATCGTTCTGTCGCAGGGTCCAGGTCACTCTCCGGTCTCCGAAGCTGGAGGGCACATTCACCGTGAAGAGGCAGAAGTAACGGCCTTCCCGCTCGGGGACCTCCATGAAGTGCGTCGGCTGCACACCATCGAACTCGGCCGGCTCGATGTAGTTGTCCGGGCCCAGCGGGATATCGATCACCTCATCCAGATTCATGTTGAAGTAGCCGAAACAGAGATCGTGCGTGCCGTCCGAGCGGGTCATCCAACCCTCGAAGACCGGAAGCACGGGCTGACCGTCTGGGCGAAGGTTTCGGAGCATCCACTCCGATTCCTCGATGGGAAACTCGATCGCCTGGGACCACGCGGGCTGAGCCGCGACCACAAAGAACCCGGTCCCCAGGAACAGGGCCACGACGGGCCGTCGAGCCATGGGCTTCGGTCTCCGTTTCTGTCCGGCTCGCGCGTGCTGGCCGGTAGGCCTTCGGTCTTCCGATACTCTCCCGACGACCGGGACGAGCTAGAGGCCGGACGCCGCGATCGGTTCTTCCTCCCTCGCCCGCTCTCTCTCGCGTACCAACCGCTCGAAGTCAGCCTCGTCGTCGAACCAGGTCACGCCGTATCGAAAGTGGGACATCTCGTCCACTGTCCGCGATCCCCACATGACCCACTGATCCGGGTCCGGATTGCCGGGATTGGCGGCCGTGTTGTCGAACACCGCGGTAGCGATGACCGTCGTCCCCTTCGGCAACAGGGGCATCGCATCGTCTTCGTACAGAAACGACACATGCCAACGGTGCGCCCAGTCCAGCTTGTTGATGAGCTCGTAACGGCCGTCCGGATACACCACCTCCAGGGTGGCGGACTTCGCGCGCAGGTGGAAGTGCCCACGCAGACTGTAGATGCGCGCGGGCTTGTCCAGCACGTAGGTCGACCGGTAGGTGACCACGCGGTTCGGGGGCAGGACGAGATCGGGCCAGCTGCCGCTGATCTGCGGGTCCGTACTGTGGCCCGGGAATCCACCGAACCCCGTCGTCTGGGAGATGCGGAAGTGTACCTCCCCCGGTGTCTCGAACTCGGGCGTGCGTTCGTGGAACCACACGCCCAGCTCCAGGACAGCATCAACATCCCGATCCGTCGGAACGAGGTGCATCCCGAACGATACCGTGGATCCGGGCCGGATCAGCCTGCCGGTATCGTCAGGGTAGATGTACCCCTCGAGGCCCATGGCTGACGCGGCCAGCTCCGCCCGATCCGGATCGTCCCCGTCTTCGCCGGGCATCAGGATATATGAGTTCGCGTGATGGAAGACAGCGCGAGTCTCGGGGGTGCCGGGCCGAATCTCGATCGCCCGGATCCACCGCTCCTCCATCAACTTATCCAGCGTCACCTCCATCGGAGGATACTGGTCCATCCCGTTGGCCACGACGGTGTACATCGGTGATCGAATCACCATGTCTGGCGGGCGATCGAAAACACCGCTGTACTTCCAGGCGTCCTCCCATTCGGGCCATATCGGAGGCTCCGGTACGGCCGCTGGATCCCCGAGCAGAGCTCCCTGATCCACCCACCGCACGATCGTCTCGATCTCCTCGTCGGTCAGCGATATGTCGTTCTTGAAGCGCTGGATCCCGACGCCCTTGTCAAGCGGCCACGGTGGCATCTGCCGACTCTCGACCTTGGACCTGATGAGCGACGCGTACGACCTCACCGATTCATAGCTTTCCAGCGACATCGGGCCGATCGAGCCTTCCCTGTGACAGTTAAGGCAGTTCTCCTGAAGTATCGCTGCAACATCGCCTGCGTATGTGACGCTCCTGTCACCACCCGAACTCTGAGCCCAACTCGCACCCGGAAGTGGAACCACACCAGGGCCAGTCTGGGCGCCGGCCGCGTGGGCCCCACCCACCGTGCATCCGATACCCAAGACAAGAGTCAGCGCGATCCGACACGGAATGTTCGTTCGTTCGTTGCTCACGGTGCAGCCT
Organism: Longimicrobiales bacterium; assembly: GCA_965218255.1. Taxonomy (GTDB): domain Bacteria; phylum Gemmatimonadota; class Gemmatimonadetes; order Longimicrobiales; family Gaopeijiaceae; genus JAAXGI01. The sequence goes on from CBDCKJ010000003.1 coordinate 12,983, forward strand.
CCTATCGGAGCATCACCGGTCAGGTTCGATTCCAAGGTCCCCTGCCCCAGAGGATGAGGCAGACGTTGACTCAAGATGCGGTATGAAACCGAGAGGAGCAACTCAGATCAGCGGAGTACGTCCGGGAGGCCGCTTACGGTAACATTCGAACAAACGAATGTCTGACCCTCGCCCGGCATCGCAACTGTGGCCCTGCAATCTGCCACTGCAAAATCTCATTCAAAGTAGCCACGGAGTGGAGAAACGACCTGATAACGAAATGGAGAATAGCGGAGTGAGGGATGATGCCTGCTGACAATACATCAGCCCTGCCCGAGCCAGGCGGGGCAGCGATGGTCGTGGCAGAAACTCGCCTCTGTAGATGACCCGACCCCAGTCCGCACGCACCTGTCCGGCCGCGATGCGGAGCATAGTCGTCTTGCCCGCCCCATTCCGACCCATCAATGCAGTGATCTTGCCGCTAGATGCCGAGAAACCTGCAGCCTTGAGTGCCGTCGTATTGCCAAAGGCCTTTCCCAATCCATCCGCCTCCAGGACCGGTCGAACCGGGGTCACGGGAGGACAACTTCGAGGAGGACCGGTATCGGCAAGGCCAGCCCAATGATCGCCGACAGGGGAATACCGAGATTGCCAAGGAAGATGTGTTCTCCTCGCCTCACGGCGTCGCCCCCGACGGTGACAGCGATTATGCAGATGACCAGGACCTTCGTGGCGACATAAGGTCCACGTTTCCAAGGAAGGCCGCAGCGATACGTATCGCGACCCACAAGCCGAAGCCTCGGAGCAGAATCGCTCTGCGAAACGATCGTATGCGAAGCAGGTGGAGCATGTGAGGCGCCCACGAAGAGCTCGATAAGCGAGCGTCGTCGGCGTTGGGATCGGCTACTGATCGGGTCAGGCGATCGCTGGGAGGGAGACACCGGAGAGAGACGCCGCGAAGATGCTAGCACCGGAAGAAATGAAGAGCAACAAAAGATGGACCCCTCCTGGCACGATGCGCCGAGCCTCTCACCTGGGGCTCCTCTCCTCGTCTCCATAGGCCGCGGCAGGTCGTAGGCCGGGCGGGAAGGCGGCCTCCTCAACGATGCACTTCTTCTGCGGATGGCGGGTAAGGATCCCCCACCCCCGATCCGACAAGGACCCCGTGGACCCTTGGAAGGATGCGCGCTACGGGGCCCTTCATCTCGTGAAGGCGAGGTGGTTCACTGTGGCGGCTGCGACGGCGCTAACGCTGGGCATCGGCTCCAACACTATCACCGCCTTCTCGGTGGACCAACGAGCCCGGGAGATCGGAATCCGGATCGCGCTCGGCGCCCAGCCGAGACAGATGTCTTGGCTCTCCCTCAGAAGATCCTTGGGTTATCTGGCCATCGGACTTCCGGTGGAGATCCTCGGAGCGCTGGGGGTGGGTCAGCTGCTGCGGAGCATCCTCGTGATCAGCCCGACGGATCCGCTGACGCTCGCCGACATCGTCCTGCTCCTCGCCGTCGTAAGTCTCGTGGTCTGTCTGATCCCGGCCCGGCGAGCGGCACGCCTCGATCCGATGGTGGCCCTCCGGGTCGAATAGGCAGCTTCCGGGACGGCACAGCCACGAGCCAGCGTGGCCAAGACGACGGGCACCCGACAGGTACGGCTCCGTCGACCGCCGCTTGGCTTCCAGACTGTGGCTGGGATACCGAGCCATCGTCCCTCCTTCCTGGCCCAGCACGCGTGCTGGCAACATCCCACCGCCAAAGGGTCCAATCGATGGGGTTCACTCCAGGGGCCGTGAAATTTAGGCCGCTTGAAATGACCCCCGATGAGATCAACCGCGCTGTCGAGCTGGCCCGCAGGTGCATGAACTCGGATGGGGGGTCACCGCCGGCGGACCCTGCGGCATGCCGACGGATCGATCCGGGCCCGAGGGCTCGCGGTGGAACCCTCCGGGCACGGGAAACCCGGGCGGTCGACAGGCGCCGCCGTCGACTACTCGATCGAGATCAACTCGCTCGCATAGACGAACAGCACGTCGTTCGGTTCCTTGTACCCCTGCAGCTGGCGAGCCATTTCGTCCGACTCGAAGTCATCTGCCGTCAGGCCGGCGATGACCAGATCAGCCTCGGAGGATTGGTGGGCCACTTCACGCTTGAGGGCCTCGCCGCTCCCGCACGAGACAGACGTCACGTTCTGGCTTGCAATCGGCAGCCGCGCTTCCGTCAGCAGTTCGGAAAGTTTCCGGGCCTCGCGCTCGGCGTCGCCGGAATCGAAGCACACGAAGAGCCGGATCTGTGCCCGTTTCCACTCCGGGTGCCCCACGATAATGTAGGCGAGCATCATCATCATCGGAGCGTTCGCCAGGTTGTCCTCCGTCACCCAGACGTGGATCGAGGAACGGTAGCCGAAGCGGTATGGCGTGGACCGCAGCACCAGCACGTTGAACACGGACTCCGCCGCCAGGCGCCCGCACTGCCCGACTTCCTCGATTTCCTCCGGATGCTCCCTGTCGAATTCGAGCAGGATGCAGTTGTTCGGCAAGCCGGAGATGCCCGGCATCTGGATCGACTGCGCCAGCGCGATATGGATCGACGGGCAAATCACGGAGTTGACGAAGATGCCCGCTCCGCTGGTCTCCGTCCGATCGATCGACTTGTCGACCTGCCGGCGCGCCTCGAGATCGCTGCCGTACGAGTACTCGCCCTCGAGGAACTGAATGAACTGGCCGAAACCGTGCCGGTGGCAAATCCAGCGGAGCAGGTCGAAATGTCCGAGCCGGCGACCCCCGAAGCGGGTCACCGCGACGATCGAGGGCCGCCATCCTCCGGCGGACAAGTTGGCGTGGCTCTTTTGCAAGGTGATCTGCATGCGTCGCGTCAGCTGGAACATCGTTCCCTGAAAAATAGCCATCAGGTCATGCTCTCGCCGGCGCGTGCGCCGGAGCCCGAGGTAGATGGCCACCATGAAGCCAACCGTGATGAGCGCGTAGAACGCGTTCACCTGAATCATCATAATCCCGCACATAACCGCGCCCAGCAGCGACAGATACCAGCGGGAACGGAAGATGGGCCGGTAGGACGGATTGCCGGCAAAGTACTCGAGGAACGCCACCGTGCAGAGGGCGCCGTACGTCAGCATGAAGAACATGCTGAGGATCTGCGCAATGAAGTCCAGTCCGCCCACCAGCACGAACACGAGCGCGATCGCGCTCGACACGCAGGTCGCGACCACCGGCTCGCCCGTGGTTCCCGAGCCTTGCTTGAGTATGCGGGTCACTCTCGGGACCGGCAGGACGTTGTCACGGGCCAGCGCCTGCAGGGTTCTCGGCGCGACGAGCAGCGAGCCGAGAGCGGATGACAGCGCGGCGGCACCCAGCCCGATGTAGATGGCCGGGTCCCAGAGGGCGATTTGCGTCATGACGAACTGATCGCCTGCAAGCGCCTCGGGTGTGGCGCTTTGAGCCAGCTTGAGCGCAACCAGCGCGTATACCAGCATGCCCGTCAGGGTGGCCCCGATCGTGCCGAGTGGGATACTCCTCTGCGGATTTTTCAGATCGCCCGACAGCCCGAGACCGGCGATCATGCCGGTGAACGCCGGGGAGCAGGTCGCGAAGACCGTGCCGAAACTGTCGCCGCCGCTGATGCGCGCCGTGATGTTCAATCCGTCCGGCCGAATCGCCGCGGGTCCATCGCCCAGGAGGAACGCGACGATTGAGGCCCCGAGGATCACGGTGACGATCCACAGGGCACGCACGCCCAGGCTGGCTCCCTAGGTCAGCACGAGACCGGCGAGGATGACCGGGCAGGGCAGGCTCACGAAACGGGGATCGACGGTAAACCCGTAGGTGGCCGCCGCCCACTCGTAGGCCGGTTCGAACGCTTCTGCGAATGCGACCAGGTAGAATGCGACCGAAATCGCCTGGGACAGATACAGCGTGATGCCGATCGAGCCTCCGATGCTCATACCGAAAGAGCGGCTGATGATGTAGTATGCGCCCCCGCCCGCCACGCGGCGGTTCGTCGCGATCTCGGACACCGCAAGGACTGTGGGAATGGTCACGAGGTGCCCGACCACGATGATCATGAGAGTGCCCCACAGTCCGACATGCCCGACGGCGTAGCCGAACCGCAGGAACAGAATTGCGCCGAGGATCATGCTGACCGAGGCGAGGAAGACGGGGGCGGTCCCGAAGCCGTGCCCAGGCTGCACACCCGTGCCGGTGCCGCCTTGAGACGGCGGAGTGCTGGTTGGTGGCATCAATGGTGATGGTAGTGGGAGCTGGACGGAACTTCCAACAGATTTGAGTTGGGTTTCGTCCTGAGAGCCAGAGCCGGTAAGGACCTGTGCCGATGATGAGGTCTCGACGGTCTTTCGGGCCTCCGGACTCGCCGAGGCGAAGGCGCGTCTCTGGCCGAGCTCACCGCACGCTGGGCCAGGGAGCTGCCCGAGGCCGCCGAGACCCTCCAGAGGGGCTTCGGGGCCACGACTCGGCTGTTCGCCTCTGCTGAACCGCACGGGCGTCGGGAGGTCGGGACAACGGGTGTGTAGACGAATCAGGCGGCGGCTTCCCGCTGCTCGGTTGGGGCGGGCATTCCGTCTTCGAACCCCTTCCTTCAAACGCATCCCCGAGCAGGTGGGGAACGTGGAGCTTCCTGAAGCGCCTGTCGGCCACGGTCAGGAGCTTCCTGACCAGGGCCGTCGCGCTCTCGACCCGGTTGTGAAGCGCTTCGCTGCCGAGGTCCTGCGTCGGACCGCGGCAAACCGGCTCTCCGGCACGTTGGTCGTTCGCAGATGCTTCCAATGGGCCGCGGGGAAGCCGTAGAACGTGAGCATCCGTTCCCGGTCGTCCTCAAGTACCCCCACCGCCTTCGCGTACCACGACCCGTAGCGCTTCGTGAGCGCCTCACGGGCCTTCACGGATTCGGACCGCGACGGGGCGTAGACCACTGCCCGTAGAAGGTCCTTGGCCTGGGGCTACTCTCGCTTCAGCAGCCGGTTCAGCGCGTTCCGCATCTTGTAATTCGAGAACGGCTGCTCGGCCGACTCAGGGCACACCGCCCTCGCCCTTCCCCAGATCGCCGCGTTGCCGTCCGCCATCAGCAGCCGGGGTGCGTGGTCCTCGATCCTTCGGGCACTTCTCAACGGAAAGGTATGTCGCATCTCATTTTATGAACCTTCTTATTATGCACCTTCTAACCCTACCTCTCGTAGCGAGTACGACCACAGAAGGACGGCGAGCCCCCTTCCCTTTCGCGAACACTCCGAGCGGGTCCCCGCCCACGCGGGCGCCTGCCGCTCCGTCCCCTTCCGGAACCTGGCCGAGACCCACTTCGGCGGCCGTCCCGCCGGCGGCGAAGCGCGATCGTCGATACATCGGCGCGAACCGAACATGCGGCGAAATCACGGGACTCGGCTCGATGGCCCTCCGGAAGTTCGGTTCGGGGCAGGGCCCCGAAGCGCAGGGGGCATCCTCGGCCCACGTTGATGGACCGGCGCCGTGAGTCGGCACAGAGCGCCGCGCCCGGCGCCCCCTCCCGCGGAGTTTGCTGGTTCAGGCTCGGGCGGGCGATCCCCGATGGCGCGAACCCTCCCCGAACCGCTCGAGGGGGAAGGCACGGGCCGCCTCGATCGCCCCCGCCAGCGCCGCCCCGTAGTGGTCGACGAGGATCCGGCCCGTCTCGGCATCGGCCACGCCCGGATCGCCCGTCACGCCCGTCGCATTCAGGTCCTCGGCGAGCCAGGAGAAGGCGGCCGGGCCCTCGGGCCCGATCAGGCTTCCCGCCCGCTCGAGCTCCTCGCCGAGCGACACGGCGTGCCCGGACTCCGCTGGCCGGACGAGGTCCGGGCGAAGCCAGAGCATCATGGACGTTTCGAGGGCACCCCCGTGAAGCCCGTGCCGAAGCTCCAGGGGATCGATCCCCGACTCGTCCGGGGGAGAGAGATCGAAGTGACTCACCCGCACGACGAGGAGCCCGCACTCGCGCCGGAGACGCATGCCGGCAGTCTCCATGACCGCTCGATTGCCGCCGTGCGAGTTACTGAGAACGAGGCGGCGAACCCCCGCGCCACGGACCGCCCGCCCGATCTGGCAGATCGCCTCGGCGAGGTGTTCCGGGCTCAGGCTGAGCGTCCCGGCGAAGCTCTCGTGCTCGATGCTGCTCCCGATCGACTGGACGGGGAGGACCCACGCGGGAAACCCCTCGGGGAGCCTGGAGAATGCGGCCTTCAGGATCCCGAGCCCGATCTCGACATCGGTCGACAGCGGGAGGTGGAGCCCGTGCTGCTCGACCGCGGCCAGGGGCAGGACGGCGACGGGATCCTCGCGGGCGAGCGCGGCCACCTCCCCGCTCGTCAGGTGCTTCCACTCGGGGAGCGTCACGTCACGCACCCGCGCTCCCACCGGAGCTCCTCGTGCGCCTGGCGTAGACGTCGCCCGACGAGAGCCGGCGGGCCGGACCCTCGAGCCAGTGCATCATCGCTTGCGGATCCTGCCACGAATCGAAGAGGAGAGCGCGCGCCTCGCCCGAGACGCCGTTGTATTCGTACGCACCGAGCGCCTCGAGGCGGCGAATGCAGGCGAGCGCGACCTCGAGGCCGCCGGTGACGAACTCGAAGGAGAGCGCCTCGACCGGCAGGGTGAGACCGGCGAGCGCCTCCGCCTCGTGCCCCTCCACGTCGAGCTTGAGGAAGCGCGGGACCCCGAACTCCGCGATGAGGCGGTCGAGCGTCGTCATCGGCACCGCCTCGGTCCTGTCCCACCGCACGCGGCCGAATCCGGGGTTCTTCTGGATCACGCCCGCACGCCACCCCGCCGCGACCGTCGAGACCGTCGGGGTCCGGGTGCTGACCGCGAGCTCCGCCCAGCCGGGGGCGGCGCCTACGGCCTCCGTGCGGATCGTGATCCGCCGCCTCCACCCGACGATCCGCCGAAGGATCGGCACCAGGTGAGATTGCGGCTCGAGGGCGACGACCCGCGCCCCGAGCGCCTGGAAGGCGGCCGAGCGGTCGCCGAGGTGCGCGCCCACGTCGAAGACCAGGTCCCCCGGACGGATGAACGGGTGGTAGAGGCGCCGAAGGCCCCGCTGGCGCCCCGGGCGCCAGTAGATCGCGACGGAGCGCGCGATCCCCCACCACTCACGCATCCTCCCCCGCCCCGCCCGGGTCCGTCCCGCCGCTCCCCCCTCCCCCGAAGGGAGGCCACATCCGCGCAAGGACCGGGTTCCGCTCGATCAGGTGGTGCCTCAGCACCTGGCTCACGTGGATCGCGGCGAGGGCGATGAGCGCGATCACGGTGAACTGGTGGACGACGAGCATCACGCGCGCCGCACGCGGCATGAGGGGGATCAGGGGCGGGATCCCGAGAGCGTCCAGCAGCTCGATCGGAAACCCGTCGCCGACCGTCCGGACGTACCCGCTCACCGTCATGAGGAGGAGCAGGACGTAGATCGTGGCGTGCGTCGCGGCGGCGATCCGCTTCTCTCCCGGCTTCATGTAGTCCGGGAAGGGGGGCGGGCGGTGGGTGAGGCGCCACCCGATCCGGGCGAGGACCAGGACGAGAAGTATGCTCCCCGAACCCTTGTGCAGGATGTAGATGGGATCCGCGACGCCGAGGAGCGGCTCGCTCGTCATCGCGAGCCCCGCCGGGATCTGAACCACGACGAGAAGGGCGACGAGCCAGTGGAAGATGCGCGCTCCGGTTCCGTATCCCGGAGCGGGCGCCCTCTCCCCCGTCACCCCGCTCCCCTGCGGCGCCGTCATCGGCTGTAGGCGCGCACGAACCAGTCGCGGAACTGGTCCATGCCGCGCTCCGGGTGAAGGCGGCTCGGGACGGGTCCGGGCTTGAACCCCCATGCGACGAAGGGCTCGACGAGCGCGGGGTCGCCGCTGATCACGTGCATGGGCACCTCCCAGCTCACTCCCTCCCCCGTGACGAGCGGCGCGGGCTGGTGATCCCCGAGCACGATCAGGAGGAGGCGTTCATCCGCAAAGCGCTCGGCGTACGAGGCCATGGCGCCGAGCGCGTAGTCGACCGAGAGGGCAAAGTGCTCCCGGACCCGCTCCTGGTCCAGCCAGAGCTCCTCGGGACGTTCCCCCGCGCCCGCCCACCGGTGAAAGACGCGGCCGTCGCCGATGCTCTCCCAGTCCTCGAGAACCGGGAGGATTGGGGTCCACGGCGCGTGGCTGCTGATGAGACTCGCCTCGACGAATACGGGCCGGCGCCCGGCCGCCTCATCCTCCTCTCCCCGGATCTTCCGCTCGAGGAAGTGCCACGAGTACTGGTCGGGCATCGTGACCCAGTTGAACGGGGGGCCGGCGTAGGGGATGTCGGCCCGGGCAAGAATCCGGTCGTAGCGGAGCCTCTCGCCCTCCGGCCACGCGAAGGTGATCGCCGGCACCAGCGCGACCGTCTCGTAGCCGGCGCTCCGGAAGTCGTCGATGAGCGTCTCTCGCCCGCTCCCGAGCATCAGGTCGTAGCGAAGCTGGTTGTCGAGCCAGAGGCCGCTCAGTAGCGATCCGTGGGAGAACCATGACTGCCCCCCCTGCGTCGGCGCGACGAGCGTCCCGGATGCGAGCGCGACCCCGGCCGCCTCCATCTGGCGCCCGAAGGCCTCGAGGCGGGGCCCGATCACCGGAGCGTAGCGGGGATCGTCGATCGCCGACACCCCGTACGACTCGATGAAGGCGAGGACGACGTCCCGCCCCTCGAGTCGCTCGAAGAGCCCGGCCACCCCCCCGTAGCCGGCGGGCGCCTCTGCGAGGAGCTCCTCGAACGCCTCCTCCTCCCGGAGCGTCTCGGCGAGCCGGCCCGCCTGGGCAACGAGGAGCTGGACGGCCGGCGCCCCAACCCGCGGGGCTCGGGCAACCGCCCCGGAAAGCGGGGCTCGCGGGAGGACGAGCGCCACGAGCATCGGGAGGCCGAGCGCCGCCGCACCTAGGAGCTCGGCCCGCCGGGGGCGCGTACCCCCTAACCCCGGCAGGAACCGCACGGCGGCGGCGAGACCCCGGGGCGGGCGCCCCCACCAGAGGAGCGTCCCGACGAGCGCGGTGATCCCGACGGCAGCGATGAAGGCCAGGAGGAGGACGAGGAGCGAGACCTGGGGGCCGAGTATCCCGGAAAGGAGGTCGTTGACGGAGCTCGCGAGGGGAAGGTCCAAGTAGAGGTTCAGCGGGCGCGCGAAGATCACCCACGTCGCGGCGTCCGCGAGGGCGAGGGCGGAGAGGAGCGCGACGGTCGCGGCCGCGGCCGCCGTCACGACGAGGCGAAGCCCGCGGCGGCTCCGGGGCGCGAGCCAGGTCAGTCCGACGAGAAAGCCTGCCTCGAGGGCGATCCAGGGCGTGCCGCCGGGGGGCGGGAAGACCCAGTGGGCCGCGAGGAGGAGGGCGTTGACAAGGAGGAGCCCCGCGGTCAGGCTCAGTGTCCACTTTACCACCGTCGTCCGCCTCCGCATCGTGTCATGTGAGTTCCCCGGCCCGGGCGCACTACGGGCCGTCCGGGGAGCGCTCCCGCGCACCCACTACGAGGGACCCCCAAGCGCCATGCGGACCCGCCTCTTCCTCGCCCTGGTCCTTTCCGCCCTCCTCGGCCCCGCTGCCTGCGGGCCGGGGGCCGGGACGGATGGGCAGGTCCGGGAGCCCGCCGGGGAGAGCGCCCCGTCGAACGCCCCCCTTCCCCGCCCTGCTTCTGGCGCCGCTTGGCCCGGCCTCGGGGGAAGCGTCTCGCCCGACAGCTTCCACGAGGAGCTCGTCCGCTTCGCGCGCGACCTCGCCCGCTCCGCATACGTGCCTCCTCCCTCCTCCCTCCCGGCCGGACTCGAGGCGCTGACCTACGACGAGTACCGGGCGATCGCCTACCGCCCCGATGCAGCGATCTGGCGGGGAGAAGCGCGCTTCGAGCTCCAGCTCTTCCACCCGGGATTCCTCTACCGCGACCCGGTCCGGCTTCACCTGATCGCCGACGGGACCGTCTCCCCTCTTCCCTTCGATCCGGCGCTCTTCGAGTACCGGGCGCTCGCGGCTCACGCGAGAGAGATTGCGGCGGCAGCCGCGCGCACACCCTCCCCGGTGCCGGGATATGCGGGCTTTCGCATACACTACCCGATTAACAGCGAGGCCAGCAAGGACGAGATCGCCGTCTTCCTCGGAGCCTCCTACTTTCGCCTCCTCGGGCCGGGCCACGTGCACGGGCTCTCCTCCCGGGGGCTCGCGGTGGACGCCGCCGAGCCGACGGGAGAGGAGTTCCCCGACTTCACCGCCTTCTGGCTCGTCCGTCCGGAGGCGGATGCGGAAAGCCTGACCTTCTTCGCCCTCCTCGAGGGTCCCTCCGTCGCCGGGGCGTATCGTTTCGGGCTCGAGCCGGGGGGGCGGACCGTGCTCTCCGTGGAGGCGAGGCTCTTCGCCCGGGAAGACGTCCGGAAGCTCGGCGTCGCCCCGCTCACCAGCATGTTCCTCTACGGCCCGGACCGGTCCGCCGAGTTCGACGACTACCGCCCGCAGGTCCACGACTCGGACGGTCTCCTCATGTGGACCTCGGAGGACCAATGGATCTGGCGGCCGCTCAGCAACCGCCGCGGCGTGCAGGTCACCTCGCTTCGCGACGCGGGCCCCCGGGGGTACGGCCTCGTCCAGCGCGACCGCGCCTTCGATAGCTATCTCGACCTCGAGGCCCGCTACCACCGGCGGCCGAGCGAGTGGATCGAGATCGAGGGCGACTGGGGCGCCGGCGGCGTCGAGCTCGTCGAGCTGCCGAGCCCGTCGGAGTTCAACGACAACATCGTCGCGTACTGGTTGCCGGAGGAGCCCTTCCGGGCGGGGGACGAACGGACGTACCGCTACCGGCTCATCACCTTCGACGACCGGATCGACGGGGAGACGCTCATGCCGGTCGCAAGGAGCCGGAGCGGACTCGCGGAGCTTCCCGACGGGGGCCGGCCCCGGGGCGATGCGCCCCGGAGGTTCGTGATCGACTTCGGCAGGGCCGCGGCTGGCGGTGAGGCCCTGCCCGAGGGGGGGGCGCCCGTTCTCTTCACCTCGTCGGGAGAAGTCTCCGAAGTCCTCGTGCAGCCGCTCCCCGGCGGGGCCGGCCTCAGGACCACCTTCGTCCTCGCCCCCGAACCCCGGACTCCGGCCGACATGATGCTCTACCTCGAGGCCGAGGGGGAGCGGATCACCGAGACGTGGAGCTACCTCTGGGTGCCTCGTCCGTGACGCGGGCGGCGCGGCTCCGCCCTCCCGGGAGCGTGGGGCCGGACGCAGCACGCGGGTTGCCGGGAATGCCCCCCGGCGCGGACGCTCCCCCAGAGCTAGGGGCGTACCGGATCCACGTTCCCCTTCAGCGCCTCCGGCGGTGGATCTTCCTCGGGCTCACCGCGGGAACGACGGGGACCGGTGGCTGGCTGATGCTCGGGATCCTCGGGGCGGGAGGGGTGAGCCCGCTCGAGCTCGGGATCCTCCTCCTCTTCCTCCCCACCTTCGGGTGGATCTCGATCCCCTTCTGGAACGCCGTGATCGGCTTCCTCCTCGCCCTCTCCAGGCGCGACCCGCTGACGCTCGCGCAGGAGCGGAGCACCGACGGGGGGCGCGGGCCCCGGGTCCGGAGCCGGACCGCGCTCGTGATGCCGGCGCGGAACGAGGACCCCGCGAGGGTCTTCGGCGGGCTTGCGGCGACGCTCCTCTCCCTCGAGGAGACGGGCCAGGCCGAGCGGTTCGATCTCTACCTCCTCAGCGACTCGACGGACCCGGAGACGATCCGGGCGGAGGAACGCGGGTGGGCCGATCTCCTCGCAAAGGCCCGCCACCCGGAGCGCCTCCGCTACCGCCGCCGCAAGACGAACGCCGGGAGGAAGCCCGGGAACCTGGCGGATTTCTGCGAGCGGTGGGGAGAGCTCCACGAGTTCATGATCGTGCTCGACGCGGACAGCGTCATGAGCGGGGAGGCGATCCTCGAGCTCGTCGCGATCATGGAGGCGAACCCGCAGGCGGGGCTCGTCCAAACCGTTCCCCTCCTGGCCCGGCAGGAGACCTTCTTCGGCCGCATACTCCAGTTCGCGGCCGCGCTCCACGCCCCTCTCCAGGCGACCGGGCAGAGCTTCTGGCACGGCGACGCAGGAAACTACTGGGGCCACAACGCGATCCTGAGGCTCCGCCCCTTTGTCGAGCACGGGCGCCTCCCCGTGCTGCGCGGGCGGCCGCCCCTCGGAGGTCCCGTGCTGAGTCACGACTTCGTGGAGGCGGCCCTCCTCCGGCGCGCCGGGTGGGCCGTCTACCTCGCCCCCTGGATCCGGGGGAGCTACGAGGAGGTGCCGGGAAACGTCCCGGACTTCGCCGCCCGCGACCGCCGCTGGACCCAGGGGAGCCTCCAGCACCTGAGGCTCCTCGGCGCGAGGGGACTCCACGCGCTGAGCCGCCTCCACTTCCTGCTCGGCGCGATGGGACACCTGGCCTCCCTGCTCTGGCTCCTGATCCTCCTCTCGGCGACCGGCTACGTGGCGTTCGCCGAGGCCGGTCGCGCCGCCGCCCTCACCCGGCCGCAGCCACTCCTCTCCGCCTGGGCCGGCTCGCTGGCCGGCCCGCCCCTCTCGCTTCTCGCCGTCACGGCGGTCCTCCTCTTCCTCCCGAAGGCGCTCGGGCTCCTCATCGCGCTCCTCCGGGAACGGGAGCGCTACGGGGGCGGGGCTCGCCTCGTCGCGAGCTGGCTCCTCGAATTGTTGTTCGCGGTCATCTTCGCCCCCCTGATGATGCTCTACCACACCCGCTTCATCGGGAGCATCCTCCTCGGACGCGACGTCCCGTGGGACGGCCGCACCCGGGGAGGGGGTGAGGTGGCGTGGAGGCGGGCGGCCCGGGAGGCCTGCTGGATCACCGGGACGGGGCTCGCCTGGGCGGCCGTCACCCTTGCCGTAAGCACGAGCTTCTTTCTCTGGCTCACCCCGATCTTCGCCGGCCTGCTTTTCGCCCTCCCCCTCATCCGCTGGACGGGAAGCCGGCGGCTCGGGCGCCTCGCGCAGGAAGCGGGTCTATGGCTCGTCCCGTCGGAGACGGGGGGCGATGCGCCCTGGGACCGCACCCCCGGGGGGGCGCCTAGGAGTGTGCGCCGCAGAAGTTCAAGCGGCAGGAGGGGATGAGCGCGGGGTCGGCGGGGATGTGGCGGATGGTGGCCATGTTGGGTCGAGAACTGGTGTCGTCGAGGAGATGAGGATGGTGGGGCGGCCGGCGGGAGGACCGCAGGGGTGCCGAGATCCTTTGGCAAGCGTGACGGGCAGGCTGTCGTCTCTTTCTTCCCGGCCCAAACTCTCGCGGGGTGGCAAGCGGGGCAGCCTCGAGCAGTGGATCTGGCTATCGGGCCTTGTCCCCTCCAAACTACCGCGCGCGAAAGCCCCGCAACTCATCAATCCCCGCATCGAACGAGTAGAAACCGTTCGTAACGCGGACCCGCTCCAGGCCCCGCGCTTCCGCGAGGTACCGAGTGAACCGAACATCCGAAGTGCTTGGTACTGGAACACCCAGCACCCCGCTGGCCTGCGGCGTGTGGTTGTGCAGCAGATACCAGTACCTCCAGCCCTGGGCTAGCAGGCCGTGGATAAAGTCGTTTCTGCGAGTCCCTTGTGGATGGGTTAAATTGGGGGGGCAGATGAACCTGAGCGAGTGGGGACGGCGATGGCGATAGGCAGACGGCCCGAGGCACGGCAGCACGAGATGTTCGTGGTGGCGACCGAGATTCGCGCGGGGGGCAACCCGTTCTACCGGGCCTTGGACAGACTTTTGCGCGAGAACGGATTCGATGGTTTTGCGGAAGATACGTGCCGGGAGTTCTATGCGGGCAAGCGGGGGCGGCCGGGTGTGCCTCCCGGGGTCTACTTCCGCATGCTGATGGTGGGGTATCTGGAGGGGATCGGTTCGGAGCGCGGCATTGCCTGGCGGTGTGCGGACTCGTTTTCGCTGCGCGAGTTTCTGGGATACGGGCTGTCGGAGAACCCGCCGGAGCATTCCACCCTGTCGAAGACTCGAAGGCGGTTGAGCGTGGAGGCGCACGCGGCGGTCTTCGGTTTCGTGCTGGAGCGGCTACGGGCGTCGGGCCTGCTGCGCGGTAAGACGCTGGGCGTGGACGCGACGACGCTGGAGGCGAACGCGGCGATGCGGACGATCGTGCGGCGCGAAGACGGGACGGACTACGAGGCGTGGCTGGAGCAGCTGGCGCGGGCGTCGGGGATCGAGACACCGACGCGCGAAGACCTGGCGAAGCTGGACCGGAAGCGTCCTGAGAAGGGCTCGAACAAGGACTGGGAGCATCCGCACGACTCTGAGGCGCGCATTACGAAGATGAAGGACGGCAGGACGCACCTGGCGCACAAGCTCGAGCACGCGGTCGACATGGAGACCGGAGCCGTGGTCGGGCTGACGGTGCAGACGATGGACGGGGGAGACACGGCGTCGCTGCCGGTGACGCTGGACGAGGCGGAGCGGCAGCTGGGAGTAGTGCAGGTAGAGCCCAAAGAAGTGGTGGCCGACAAAGGCTACCACTCGAACCAGACCATGACGGGCGTGAGGGAGCGAGGGCTGCGGAGCTACGTGAGCGAGCCCAGGCGCGGCCGGCGGAAGTGGAAGGGGAAGCGGGACGCGCAGAAGGCGACCTACGCCAACCGCCGGCGGATCCGGGGCAACCGGGGCAAGCGGTTGCTGCGCCGACGTGGGGAGAAGGTGGAGCGGGCGTTTGCGCACATGCTTGAGACCGGAGGGCTGCGTCGCGTCCACATACGGGGCCAGGAGGAGATTCGAAAACGGATGCTGGTCCACGCGGCGGCCTTCAACCTCGGCCTTCTCATGCGTAAGCGGTTCGGGGTTGGAACCCCCCGTGCGCTACAGGGCCTCGCTGCCGTACAAGCTGCGCTCGCAACTCAGGTTACAACCCACGTTTCGCGCTTTTTCCGCCGTATCCGGCGCCATTTCGCCCTTCCTGAGCCGAATGTCGCCTCCTCACGCCCGAAAACCCGCTTCCTGCACCACAACACCGCAAACCCGCGTCTGTTGTCTCTCCCAACCATCATCCGCCGGGCACCCATTTCTTCCACGGCCTGCTAGGTGGTCGTCCACGATGTCAAGGCCGTATACCGAGTTCGGAGGCAACAGCTCGTCTCCCGCTCCGAACACCACCGCGACCTCCTCGCGCCCCTCGGATCGTCTCCGTAAGATCGAGGCGAGGAATTCGGTAGGGCGTTCAATCTGTGGGACTCGAGCGTTCTGCTGGGCGAAGATGAGGGCATCTAGGCAGGTGATTCGGTCGATCGCTCCGGCGACGCCGCTGTATGCCAAATCGTTGTTGAAGGCCTCGTCCCGCCACACATCTGCCTCCGTGCCATCCACGCCGCCCGGCACCTCGAGCGGCGGATACAGTTCCTCCGCTCCCGCCGCTCGGACGACTGCCCGATACGTGTGAAACGCTGCGTCAACGGGAAGTGTCGGACGAGCATAGAGATCGTCCCAGGGAAAATGCCAGACTCGGAGGACAAGACCCTGACCTTCAAGAGCCGTCTCCGGTGCAGTGGGAAACGTGCAATTCGGGTCCACAAGATCGGGTGCGTCAGCCCCGACGGCTGAGGAGCCCGCGGCGTCTTGCGCATCGACGGATCCGGCGGACGCGAAGATGCCGACGATCCAAACCAGAACGACAAGGCGCGGTGGAAGCATGACGTCCCCCATCAACCCTTCTTTAGGTAGGCTCGATGGTCAGTCCTATGTCGCTGAGGCTCCCGGGGGATTTCTTCCCAACCCGGCCCGGGCCGGACAACCCGGGTCGGTAGCCGGGTCGGGGAAGAACGCTGCCTCCACTACGACGGCGTCCATCCCCTCCGGCAACGGCCAGGAGAAGCCTTCCGCCGTCGCCCGCCTCACATATGTGCCAAGCGTGCTGCGGGCCGCGGCGATCCCCCGGTTCCTGTGCCCGAGTTCGTCCTTCAGCCGCAACACTCTTGGAATGGTCCGCGTGGAACCTCTTCTGCGATACCTTCTTTCTCCTCTCCTCGATGGATGCCACCGTAGGTTTTCCAGCACCGGTACTCGCTCACTCCCCGGTGGACGGCAGAGATCGGACTCGGTGGACGGCATGTAGGACAGGCACTCGTAGATGGCACTCTGTGAATATGGTAACATATCAGTTACTGTGCCCCCGTGTCCGACATCAGGGAGCATGAAGTTAGGGAATATGTCGATGCTCGAGGCCACAGCCGGTACGCAAGGTGGTTCGATCGCCTCGACGCGCGTGCGGCGGCCAGGGTGGCGACGGCCCTGTTTCGCATGGAGCGGGGAAACCTCTCCAACGCCAAGGGTGTTGGTGGGGGCGTCTTTGAGTATCGCATCGACTTCGGTCCTGGCTACCGGATCTACTTCGGCAAGGACGGCGATACGCTGATCATTCTCCTTGGCGGCGGAACCAAGGCGCGTCAGCAACGTGATATCGAGAACGCCAGACACCTTTGGCAGGAGTATCGCCTTCGCAAACCAGTGGGGGATTGAGGACATGCCAACGACACGTGACTACAAGGAGACGATCCGGGCGCGGATCGAGCGCGACCCCGGCTTTCGCGAGGCACTCCTCGAAGAGGGGGTGGAGTGCCTGCTCGCCGGCGATGTGGAGACCGGCAAGGCAGTGCTCCGCGACTACATCAACGCCACCATCGGGTTTAGGGAACTCGGTGCAGTGACCGATAAGTCGCCGAAGAGCCTGATGCGCATGCTCGGTCCGCGCGGCAACCCCCAGGCCCGCAATCTGTTCGAGATCATCGGCCGCCTTCAGGAGCGCGAGGGCCTGCACCTGAAGGTGCAGGCGGTCCGGTGAGCCGTACATGGAGACTCTTGCTCTTAGACCGGAGATACCGCGCGACCCAGCCGGGCAGATCCTGACGTACGAGGGACGCTCGGTCGCCATGGTCGACCTCGGTCGGGATGCCAGTGACGCATTGCGAGCATCGTGGTCCACAGCTCCCCCGGTCCAGTCCGGAGGAGTCATCGACAGCTCTTGGCTGCTACCGATGCTCGGCGCCGGAAGCACGGCTGCGTCGTCCCTGTCGGCCGGCAACGTCTTCCTGGCGACAGCCAATCCCGCGACGCTGATGACCATCGGTACAGGGGTCGGTTCTGCTGTCATGGGCCCGACCGGGATCGTCGCGGTCGCGCCGTTCGTCGCCGCCAGCAGTGCCCTGATACCGGTTGTGGCACCAGTGATGCTCTTCACGACCGTCTCGTCGGTGATGCTGTCCGCACGCATCGAGCTGGCGCAGAGGACTCTGGGTCGGCTTTTCGAGGTGGTGGAGCGCGTACGTCGACTCCTAGACGCCGAAGACTACGCCCGATTCGAGACTGCGGCGGAACGGATCGACGAAATCCGATCTGAATTCGAGCGCTGCCGCCGATTCGCCAGCGACGTTCCGAGCAAGCTGTCATCGGTCGACCACCAAGTGAGCCTTCTGCGTTCCAAGTACGGCATCATGATGACCGGAGACGTGGGTTCGGAGGACGACGCGCGGTCGGTGGTGTCGGACCTCAATCGGTTGTTCCTGGCAAGTCTCTACGACATTCAGATCGACCTGCTCCAGCTGTACCTGGCACTCCAGAACGATCCCGATGTCGTCGAGCACCGCCAGTCACAGCTCCGGGAGAAGATCGAGCGGTATGGGGAGGACTTCCGACAACTCGTCGACGACGACCGGACTGGTGCCTACCACCGGAGCCTGAAGGGAGACCTGGGCAAGTCAATGTGGTCCTCCCTCCCCCGCGACTGGCATCGTCGCGTCCGAGGGGCACTGGACAGAAGGGTGCGACGCATCCGGGCCATTCGCAGGGACTTCAACTCGGTCCAAGCTCGTATCGGGCAGTGGGTTGAAGCGTTCGAGGCCGTCGCCGACGAGTCGTGCCGGCCGTCCATCGTCGTCTACCGTGAACCCGACGGCGAGCGCGTGGTGCGCGCGTTGCACACGCGGGACGTTCGCTTGGAACCGGAAGCCGCGTAGCCGTTACCGACGTTCCGGTCGGTTCGCCCGCCGCTGCGTGGGTCTCGGGTATGACGCCGCGAGGCTTTAGGGACGGGCACCGTAGGCGGTGATTGTCACCCACAGCATGGATGATCGGCACCGTTGAGGGGTCCATCGGAGCCGTCCCGCGGCGAATGGGTCAAATGACCACGTGCCAGGGAACGGCAAGTACGCGGTCGGTGAGCCAGTAGGTTTCGCGGCCTGCGTAGACCAGAACCCCCGCCCGGACACGATCGCCGTACTCGTCCATGAACGTGTCCAGGTGACGCGCATCCGCGACGCGAACAGTCCGGCTACTCTTGACTTCCAGGGGAATGAGCGTCCGGGGTGTTTCGATGACGAAATCGACTTCGGCACCCTTGCTCGTTCGCCAGAACAGGATGTTGGGTCGACGCGGCCTGGTCTCGCGCCACGCGAATAGATCGCACGCGATGAGGTTCTCCAGATGTGCGCCGCCGGGCGTGGTTTCGCCAGCAAGGTGCAGCGCGAGGCCCGGGTCACACCAGTACAACTTGGGGCTCTTGACGAGCCGCTTGTTCCGGTTGACGGAGTATGGCTCGACGCGCAGCAGCTGGTAGGAGGTCTCGAGGAGATGTAGGTAACGCTGCGCGGTCGTGGGCGGCAGCCCGGCGTCCCGCGCGAGGCTCGCCTGGTTCATGAGGCCGCCCAACCCGTGGGACACAGCGCGCGCGAGCCTCTGGAAACCCACCAGGTTATCGATGGCCGCCAGCTGCCGAAGGTCGCGCTCGAGATAGGTACGCAGGTACGCCTCGAACCACGCTTCCCGGTCCGACTGCATGCCCAGATGCAGGGCCGGAAAGGGATACCCACCCCTGAGGACCAGCTCCTCCCATGTGGTACGTGGCGCAGGAGCCGCGTCGACGAGGGTCTCCATCCAGCACCCGGGAGACTCATCCACCAGGACATCCCAGGAGCCCGCGCAACCCGCTCCCTCCGCCTCGCGCCGGGTCATGGGCCAGAGGGTCACGTAGACGGCCCGGCCTGCCAGTGTCTCCGAGACACCTTCATCAGATCGAGATTCGCCGATCCGGTCAGAAGGAAACGACCCGGGATCCGGCGTGCGTCGACGGCCCGCTTGACTGCGAGAAGGAGATCCGGCGCACGCTGAATCTCGTCCAGCGTAAGTGGCGGGCCTGTGTCGAAGCCGCCGGAAAACGCGGATGAGAATGCGCCACGGGCAAGGAGCGCGTCCGGCGCACGGCGGGCCTGGTCGAGGACACCGTAGTCGTCGAGGGTGAGATAGCTGCGTGCATCTCCCTCCAGTTCTCGAGCCAGCGTGCTCTTCCCCGTCTGTCTCGCCCCCGTAACGACCACCACTGGGAAGGTGGCCAGCCTTGCCCGCAGCGTGGGCTCGAGCGCTCGGGGTCGATAGCCGTCGGCCGCCATGTCAAATACACCATGGTTCGGGTGATATTCACCCACATAATGGGTGTTTTGTCCCGTTTGTGCAAGCGACACTGCTTGTGGACTGCGCCTGGGAGGGGAGAATGGGCCTGGGGAGATTCGAACTACCGACCTCACGCTTATCAGGCGGGCGGGATCCGGGAGCCGAGGGACTTGGCGGGCACAGGGGAGGCGCCGTCGGTCCCTGAGGAAGTTCCGGCGGGAGATGATGCGCGCCGTCTTGTTCGCAAGTGCGGTCGCAGCCACCTTGCTCACATCACAAGCGAGCCCCTCGACTGTACTCGAACGCCAGGACCTACGGCGGCTTCCGCTTCGCCGAGAGCAACGCCTACGACGAGGGCCGCGACCAGTATGTCGCGGACAACGCCGGGATTGGCAAGGACATGCCGCCGACCGACGGCCAATTCTCGCGTATCAACCCCTGCGGCGTGGCCCACACGCTGAAGTGGATCGTCACCGGCCGTAGCGGCCTGACGTTGAACCACCCGCTCGGGAGCGATATCCCGCACCCGCACGAATCACCGATGGCGGGGATTGCCCCTGGCACGGGCGTCGGCGCATGCCCGTGCATGCGCCGGCGCTCCCGGAACGAACGCTCGAAATGGAGGAGCACTCATGTCGCGTCCCCGCAGAAGACGGAGCGTCCCTCGATGGATGTTGGTCACCGCGCTCCTGGCCGGGTTCGGTGCCGCTCCCGTCGCCGGGGCCCAGACCCGGGATGCGGCCAATGGGCCCTTCACGGCGGGTGAGCCCCTCGACCTGTCACCGAACGCCAGGACCTACGGCGGCTTCCGCTTCGCCGAGAGCATGGCCTACGACGAGGCCCGCGACCTGTATGTCGCGGTCAACGCGGGGATCGCCCAGGACATCATCCCGAACGACGGCTACATCTCGCTGATCAACCCCGACGGCACGGCCCACACGCTGAAGTGGATCGGCGCCGACCGTAGCGGCCTGACGTTGAACCACCCGCTCGGGAGCGACATCGCGGGCGGCCTGCTCTACGTGGCCGACATCAACGTTGTGCGCTGGTTCGATATGGAAAGCGGCGAGCCGCGGGGCAGCGTCACCGTGGAGGACGCGCTCCGCTTCAACGACATCGAGGTCGCCGGGGACGGGACGATCTGGGCCACGCAGACCGGGACCGAGGAGAGCGCCACCTGGCGCGTGTACCGAATCGAGCCGGAAGGCGACGCGTCGGTCGTCATCGAGGGAGCGCCGCTCTCCCGGCCCAACGGCATCGCCTTCGACCCGAACGGGAACATCGTCGTGGTGAACGTCAACGACAACGCCGTGCTCACGTTCTTGCCCGACGGCGAGCTCGTCAGGACCGAACACGCGGTGGACGGCGGCAACGACGGGCTGGTAGTCCTCGACGACGGCACGAAGTACGTGTCCAGCGTCAGGATCGGCACCGTCTCCCGCATCCGCCCGGGAGAGCCGGCGGAGATCGTGGCGTCCGGCATCCCGAGCGGCGCCTCGATGGCCTACGATTCGAGGAGGAACCGGCTCCTGATCCCGATGAACGACTGGAACGCCATCACCATCGTCGATCTCGACTGATCGGGTCCCGAGACGTCGGCCCCGGTACGGCGAGCCCCTCGCCCCCCGGCGGAGGCCGGCTCTTCCGTATGTTCTAGAGGGGGGGTACGGCCTCGAAGAGGAGCTCGAGCCCGGCCCGGAGCGCCCGCCCACCCGCACCCGCCCCGGTGTACTTCCCGATCCGAACGACCACGATCCCGTGCGAAGGGATCATCGTGGTACTCTGGCCGCCCGCCCCCGACATCGCGTAGGAGCCTTCCGGGATCGGGAGGGAGAGCTGGCGATTCACCCATATGTGCGCCCCCCCGTAGGTGGGCCGTCCGTCGGCCACCCAGGCGGGCGCCGGCTCAGTCGCGTACTCGACGTAGCCCTCGGGGAGGATCCGCTCCCCCGCCCAGACGCCGTCCTGCAGGTAGAGATTGCCGAGCCGGGCCCAGCCGCGCGCCGAGAGGAATGCGTAACCCTGGCCGAGATAGTTCCCGTAGATGTCCGTCTGGAAGTAGGCGTCCCGGATCCCGATCCGGTCGAAGAGATGGCGCCAGGGGAAGGCGTGGTAGTCCTCGCCCCGCGCCTCCACGGCGAGACGCACGAGATAGCTCGCGAGAATGGGATCCGTGTTCCGGTAACGGCCGACGGTGTTCGGCTCCCACTGGAGCGGCCTCGTCGCGGCCCACTCGTAGGAGTTCGTCGTCCCCGTGTAAAGGTAGAGGTGATCGGGATACCCGATGGCGGGATCGAAGTCCGGATCCTGGGGCGCCCGGATCCGTAGGCCGCTCGACATCCTCATGATGTCGCCGATCCGGATCGCCTGCCTGGGATCGCCCGCCCCCTGCCACTCGGGGATCGGCGCCGGCTGGAAGAGCTCGTACGCGCCCTCCTCGATGAGGACCCCCATGAGCGTCCCCGTGAGGCTCTTCGTCATCGACCAGCTCTCGAGCGGCGTGTGGATGTCCACCTCGTCCGAGTACCGCTCGCCGAGGATCCGGCCCTCTCGCGTGACGACGAGCGCGAGCGTGCGCGCCTCCGGAGGACCGAACGCCACGTCCAGCGCCTCCTGGACCCCGGCCATGTCGATCCCGGGCGGGAATGGCTCGTCAGAGAGGACGTCTCCCATCGGCCACGGGGTGGACTCGGCGGGAGGGAGAGAACTCTGGATCACGGAGGGCGTGAAGCGGACCGAGTCCTCCCCGATCGCGTGGGCGACGCACCCCTGGCTCCCATACCGCTTCGCGGTCCGCGTGACGCCGTCGGGAAGGGTCAGGCTCACCATCTCCCGCTCGAAATCCACGATCGTGTCGACGACGTGGTGCCGGTGCTCGAAGGGGGCGGAGAACCCGCCCACATTCGCCGCGGCATCGTCGGGATCGAGCCCCGTCAGGAAGACGGCCGAGCAGAGGGTGTTCGCGAACCCGGCAATGTGATGGTGGAGCGGATCCCCGGGGGGGAGCTCGTACGGCGTATCGAGCTCGAGGTCCAGGCCCCGGGCGACGAGGGCCGATACACCCTGGTCCTCGCCTGGAGGAGCCCCGCCCCCGTCGGGCGCCGGTCCGGAGTCGGTCCCGCACGCGAGGAGCGCGACCAGGAGGAGAAGGACGAGCAGCCGGAGCTGCTTCGCCCTCCCCCGGTTCACGCCGCCCCGCGCTCGGCGCATCAGCCCCCCCGTTCGACGGGCACCGCGACCATCGAACCGTACTCGGTCCACGAGCCGTCGTAATTCCGAACGCCCGAGTAGCCGAGGAGCTCCTGCAGGACGAACCAGGTATGGCTCGAGCGCTCCCCGATCCGGCAGTACGCTATGATCTCGCCGTCCCCGACGCCGGCGTAGAGCTCCCGGAGGTCCCCCTCGCTCTTGAAGGTCCCGTCGTCGTTCGCCGCCTTCACCCACGGGATGTTGAGCGCGCCCGGGACGTGCCCCCCGACGTACGGCTGCTCCTGGGGGAGGTGATCGGGTGCCAGCTTCTCGCCCGTGAACTCCTCGGGAGAGCGCACATCCACAAAAGTGGCGGCGCCGACGGAGGCGAGGACGCGGTCCCTGAGCGCGCGGAGTTCCGGGCGGTCGGGCCCCGTAATCTCGCACTCCGTCGCCGCGACCTCCGTCGGCGCATCTGTGAGCTCGCGGCCCTCGAGCTCCCACTTCTTCCGGCCCCCGTTCAGGAGCTTCACCGCGTCGAAGCCCCGGTACTTGAGGAGCCAGTATGCGTAGGCGGCGAACCAGTTGTTGTTGCCCCCGTAGAGGACGACCGTCGTTCCGGGGCCCACGCCCGCTTGGCCGAGGAGGCTCCCAAGGCCCGCCTTGTCCTGGTAGTCGCGCTGCGTCGAGTGCTGCAGATCGTTCGTCCAGTCCCAACCGACGGCTCCCGGGACGTGGCCGGCAGCGTAGAGCGTCGTGTCCTCATCGACCTCGATGGGCCGGATGCTCGGGTCACCGAGACGCTCGGCGAGCCAGTCGGTCGTGACGAGTGCATCGGGATTCGCGTACGGCATGGTGGCTGTGCTCCTTGAGTGATGAACGGAGGTCTGCGTCCTTAAGAATTGGAGGGGGCTGGTCCGCGGGCTGCCCGTCAAAGAGCACCACCGGACTGGACCCCAAGCGCACGGGGCTCTCAACATATCAGGTGGAGCCCCGCGCATCCACACCGCCGGTCATGCGTGGGAACGGCACGTGGACCCACTCCCCAGGGCCGCCTGCGCCAATCGATCCTGCGCGCGCGGCGGCGCTTGCACCGCCCGACGACCGAGACCGCAAGGCGGCCGAGCAGCCGGTACCAACAGCAAACCCAGCGCGCCCGGGCGGGCTTCGCAGGCAGTACACGGAGCGGGCATCCCGCTGTCCCCGGTCGAGTGGGGGACGGCACACTCACCGGTGAGGTTCTGGACGAAGAGGCCGGTTTCCCAAGTCGCCTCTGAGCGAACCTCCGTCGAGACCGCAAGCCCTCCGGGGAGCGGTGCGGAGGAAATGCGATCGCTCAGTTCGTAGGTCAATTCAAAATCGAATCTTCATTTGTCCTGGAGCACGCATGGACCCCCCGTCGAGGGTGGGATCAATGTCGAGCTGACGAGCTTGCCCGAGGCGTCGCGGTGATCCTCCCGTAGGTCGGCGGGACATGTTCCCGTCCTGCAGGGACGGCTCAACCCGATTCCTGGACGCCTGTGACCGCGCGTACCGCTACGCCGACAACCTCGCCATCGACGGATGACTCGTTGAGCAGCCCGTCCCCTTCACGCTCCGGGACGAGCTGCACCTCGAAGATGCGGAAGGTCCGGACGCACTCGTGTGCATCGTGGACATGACTGGCCAAGCCGCGCTGGTGCGGTATCGCCGCACACAGCGTACCTCATCCCGACATGAGGGCGCACCGTGCGCGGTCGGCAACGATCTCGGGGGCGGCTGGTGTCCGGGGCGGGCAGCGTGGCTTGGGAGGCGGCCGGGGCTACAGGGGCGACAGTACGAGCCGAAAGCCGATGAACTCCCTCCGGACGCCGGGATCCGCGCCTCCGCGGACGGTCGTCCGAACATTCTGGGCGGAGTCCGCAAAGCCCCCGCCCCGCATGACCCAGAGGGCGTCGGTCGCGAGATCCGCCCGGTCGTCCGCCTCCGTGTACGGGTAGGGCTGATACGGGCTCCTGGTCCACTCCCAGACGTTACCGGCCATGTCGGAAAGCCCGTTGGCGCACCCAAAGCACACGACGCTGCCCACGGGGCGCCTCGCCGATCTGCCGTAGTTCGCGAGCCCCGGACCGGGCGCGCCTCCCCAGGGGAATGCGCCCTCCATGCTTCCCTTGGCCGCCTTCTCCCACTCGGCCTCGCTGGGGAGGCTCACGCGCCACCCGGCCCCGAGGAGCTCCCGGATCAGGGGCGGCGCCCCCGCCGATTCCCTGAGCTCCGCCTCGAGCCACCGGGCGTAGGCGAGCGCGTCCGGCCAGGAGACGAAGGCCACCGGAAAATCGGGGGGGGCGGCGAGTGCCTCGTTCTCGACGGGATGCCCCGTCGCCTCGACGAAGGCCCGAAACTGCGCCACGGTCACCTCATACCTCCCGATGTAGAAGGCAGGCACCTCCACCGTGCCCTGGAGCTCCGTGGCCGACCACCGTTCGTTATCGAAGGCCATGGCATCGGCGGACGGGTCGCTTCCCATCCGGAAGGGACCGCCCGCGATCTCGACGAAGCCGAGGAGCGGCTCCTCGGGGAGCGCCCACGGGTTCGGCCGCACTTGCGGGGCGCAAGGGTTCGACCAGGCGAGGGCGACGGCCGCGAGGGGGAGCGCCCGGCCCGTCCGGCGGAGCCATCCGCTCGGGAGCGCCCTCACGTTACGGGGGCGCCCGGTCCGCAGGCGAAGGTCCAGCGGTGTTCGCACGCGCGCCGGTAGAGCTCGGGCTCCGGCATCTCCATCAGGTTCTGGCCCCCTTCGCGGAGTAGGAGCCTCAGGTCGAGGGGCTTCGGGGGTATCCGGCTCACGATGCTCGCGTCGAGCAGGTTCACGCACCCCGCCTGGAACCGGAGTTCGCACGCCCTTGAGAAGTAGCGCTGCGCGATTTGGGCGTCCGCCCCGACGATCCGGCCCTCCGTGTAGTGCGCACCGAGCTCGTTGCACGCCCAGGCCGAGTTGTCGGCGCAGTAGGAGAGTTCGAGCTGCACGAGCTGCCGGCAGGCGTTACGGCGACCCTCTTCGCACGCCGCCTCCCAGAAGGGGATGCTGTCGCCCGTATGGCGACCGTCCGTCTTCCCTGTCGCCGTCATCGAGAGAAAGAGAAGGATCCACACCCCCATGTGGACGAGATTCAGGCGTCGGGGCGGGACGCTCGGGCTCCACCGCGTGAGGACGCCCCCTCTCGCGATCGACTGGACGACGGCGTCGATGGCCCTCACGCTCAGGTTCAGGACGGGGACCGCGAGGAGCTTGTCGTAGAAGGTCGGGGCGCCGAAGGTGCCGAGAAGCGAGTAGAGCACGAACACGCTCACACCGTAGCCCGTCCCGAAGAGCGCCTTCCCGAGCGGGGTCTTCGGCGAGGTGGAGGGGTCCGTCACGAGCAGGTGGAGCCCGAGGAAGACGGCGGCCGGGATCTCGGAATCCACGAAGTACGGCACCCCCTCGAGCGCCGAATAGAGCGCGCTCAGCCCGAAGAGCGTCGCCGCGGCGGTTCCCGCGACCAGGGTGATCGAGAAGAAGTACATCACCACGAGGCCGAGGAGGAAGAGGAAGAGATAGATCCGCGGCGCGAGCGTCAGCGTCGAGGCGATGTCCTGGCCCCACGTCAGGTCGCTCGTCCCGGTGAGGATCAGGACCGTCGAGAAGAGGCCGAGCGAGAAGGCGGAGGGGTTGAAGATGTGCCGCCGCCGGCCATCCCGGTTCCAGCGCACGAACTCCTTGCCGAGAAACCCTACCGCGATCATCAGGAACTGCAGGTAGAACCAGTCGTCGCGAAACCAGAGGAAGAGGTTCGTGCTGAAGATGATCGGGAAGGGTCCGAAGCCGAGGACGTATTCCTTGCGGCGCGACCAGGCGAGAAGGATGTCGAAGGCGTAGGCGAAGGCGAGCTGGGCGAGGAGGAGGCCGGCGAAGTCGTAGACCGGCCGCCAGTACCATCCCCAGTACGCGAAGACGGAGAGCTGGACGAACGCCTGGAGGTAGTGCTGCGGACGGAGGACGACCTCGAACGAGCGGCCCGCCGACGCGCGCAACAGCCGGCGGTGGAGGAGGACCTGCCAGGCCGCGAGAACGGCCGCGGCCCCGAGGAAGGACCAGAGGAGCACGGGGTTTCCCAACACCCGCGGCTGGAGCGAGAGGACGAGGAGGGCGAGCGTCGCTGCCGTGGGGACCCAGAAGCCCCGGAGGGAAGGCGGCACTTCGGGAGAAGGCTTGGCCCCCGCCCTCCGCCGCTTCCTTTCCCTCGCCCCCCTCTTCGCTCCCGGCATCTCCCCCCGTCCAGGAAGACCGCTTGGCGGGCCCGCGACGCCGTCAGAATGCGGCGGGCCTCTCGAATGTTGCTGCGCGTGGTGCGCCTAGAATGTGCCGGGGCGCGCACAGGGTCAAATCACGCCGGGGCGTGAGAGCCTCGGCCTCCCCCCGGGGCGGTGAGGGGGATCGCCGTACCGGCCGAATCCACGCCTGAGCGACCCGAGGCCGAGCGGGATACGGGAGGAGCCGGGCCGCGCCAGCCCACGCCCGGACGTGCCCGAGGGTCACCGCCCAGGCCCCCCGGGCGCCTCCCCCCACTGGCGGACGGTCGTGTCGGTGCGGTGCACGTCGTAGACCGTGACCGCACCCCGCGGGTCCGGCAGGGCAAGCCACGCGGGAACCTCCCCACGGCGACGGCCTGCCCCTCGGTCGCGGGCCAGACGCCAGAGCAGCGCCGTGCGCAACTGCTGCGCCCACAAGAGGATAGTGAGCGCTGCCTCTGCACATCGCGACCGGGGCCATGTGCGCATCAACCCCTGACGTGTCTTGCACATCCCAGGGGTGGCGTGAGGGGTCTGCTTCTCATCGGAACCCCATCCGGGTGAGCCGCACCGACTGCCAGGTAGCGACACGGTGGATCACCCCCCGGCCAGCTTGCCGGCGAGCCTGCTTTTTCAACTCGACGATTCGTTTGAGTCTGGATTTGCAGATCGCCCCACTCCCCGAGCACGGACGTACGGCAGCTATAGTCGAAAGGTCTTTTGCCAGAGCCCAAGCACGTAGATCGCCCCGCCAACCACGAACACCAAAATACCAATCAGCAAGAGCCACCCTAACAAGGCCTCGGGCCAGAGGGCCACGCAAAGAAGAATACCCGCTACAACCGCGAACACGGCCGGGCCTAGCCAGGGCTCGCTCAGGCCGGCATTCGCTCCCATTTTCTTGCGAACCTCGTACAGCTCCTTGACCAGTCGCGCGGCGTGCCTGCGCGAATGCAGCTTCCCTGACACGGTGCCGCCGACCTCACCTACCAGACGGTTGATGAGACCGATTTGCCATGGACTTGGAGGCCTTACCTCCGCGATTAACTCCTCGTACAAGTATTTGGCGCCCGCGTATGTACGGGGCACCTCAGCCGAAACAATTCCAAGCTCATCCTGCATGAACCGGATGCCGTCCAGAATCAGTTCAAGATCTTCGGGCGGTTGTTTGTCCCCGACGGCGAATTGCCTCAGAGGTTTCTCGGTCGACATCCGTCCGGCCTCCCTATCGGGCATTTCACCTGATCGTGTGCGCCGACGGCCTGGGCCCCGGCCGACCGATCGAGGCCACCGCCGGGGGCAACGCCGCGAATATGCGCTGTTCTGACGCAAAGCCGCAGGCTGCCCGACGAGTGATCGAGCAATCGCAGCGTCACCCCAAAGTTCGAAGCAGCGCTCCTGCATCGGCGTCGGCTGCGTCTGCAGCACCAAAGTGGAGCCGCCCTAGGCGACCTGCATGGTGCTGGCGGTCAGGGTGGAATGGCAGTGACCTGATTGGAGCCTGATCGGTGGTATCGACCGACAGGCTGCGTGCGGTGGCGAGTTCGGAGCGTGGATCGAGAAGGCGGGCCACGATCATGGCAGAGACTAAGTCGCGCTGAGGTGAGCGCCGTTTCCGAACCAGCATCCATGTGTTCCAAGGTGTCGGCCGCTGCACCCCTCGGCTACCCTGCGGCGATCGGGCTCCCCGGCGCCAGAATTTGAATTACGGGCCTGCCGGTGCCAGTCGGGTGTTCACGTAGGTGATCGACCCGTCGATCCGACTGAACCAGTGTGGCACTCCAGCCGGGATCACCACGACGTCACCGGGCCCAATTTGCCGCTCCTCGCCACCCCGGATGCCGGCCGGTCGATCCTGGGGGTCGACGAACGTGCCCCCAGCCATGAACGTGCCGCCGCCATCGATGATCTGATAGATCTCATCGCGGTCAGGGTGGACACTTGCGTTGTTGGGCTGTGAGGCGAACCGACGCCGCACCATGACCTCCGGTGCAAAGTCTCCGGGATCTGAAATCTGCACACTCGCACCGCCTCCGCCCGATTCACCCTGTGCGTCCAACGAGGCTTCGATCTCGGCGATGGAGGTGTACATGGCGGCACGCTGGAGATCCTGTGCACCCACGGCCTCAATCGAAACCAGAGACAGAGTCGTTGCCAGGATAGCAGCTGTAAGCAAAGTCGTTCGCATCGGCCAGGCACCTCCCTCATAGTGAGTTCGACAGCTCCGCTCCCCTTAACTAAGTAGCGGGTTTTTTCCTGCACCGCATGTCGATGCGAAGCACTGGTGCCGTCGGCCGTCGGCGTCCCGTGACTCAGTCGCGAACCTCCAGCCCCCTCCGCTCCGCCACTCCGAATGCGGGCCAATGCCCGGCTAGCGCGCATCCCAACACGACGAGTGTGCCGAGTACACGGAGTCAGGTGATGAGTCCCTTCGCGGCCATCGTTTGCAGGTTCATCACATATCCCGCAGCGACCGCGGGTCCGCTCGCTGCCGAGGGAAGGATGAACCCAAAATTTCAGATCACCCCAACTCGCAGATGTAACCCCGGATCCTGCGATGCCGGGGTGGATATACACTTCCTAACGCCTTATATTTGAGGGGTTTATACTAACATATGCCTCGATACGGAGGGCACCCTCCAGGTGCGCCATCATCATACGGGAAGCCGGCCTCATGTGCAGGGCTCGCGACGGCCGCTACGCGTCCGGCACAGCGCGCAGAACCTCACCGACGGCGGCGGCCTGGTGCTGGTTCGAAAGCTGTTCGACCGGTTCGGCCTGGCCGGCTGGATCGACGGTCAGGCGAACAGGGAGAAGGGGTCCTACCGGCCGGGCCTGATGACGGAGGTGTGGATTGCGCTTCTGCTCTACGGCGGCGGGGTGATCGATGACCTGCCGCTCCTCGAGCGCCGGGGTGTGCGCCGGATCTTCGGCTGGATCCGTGTGCCGGACCCCACGACGTTCGGCAGATGGCTCCGGCGGGCCAGTGAGCACATGGTCCCGCTCCTGGACGAACTGCTGTGGAGGATGGTCCGGCAGCGCTGGGCGCTTCGGGCCCGCGGCGTCCCGAAGAAGCTGACCCTGACGCTGGACTCGACGGTCGTGGTGCGCTACGGACACAAGCAGGCCGGGGCGGAGCTGGGCTACAACCCGAAGAAACGGGGCCGTCGCTCCCACCACCCGCTCGTGGCGTTCGTCAATGAGACGGGCGACTGCCTGGGGGTGCGCTGGCGGGCGGGCAACGCCCACACGGCCGAGGGGGCCACCGAGTGGCTGCAGGCACTCGTGGGACGCCTGACAAGCGCGGGTGTCGGCGACATCACGGTGCGCCTCGACAAGGGCTTCTTCAGCCAGAAGATCGTGCGGGCGCTCGAGGAGCTGGGCGTATCTTTCCTGCTTAAGGTTCCTCGCCACAGATGGTCAGACGGCCACCGGGGCCCGTGGCGCTACTCGAAAAAGGGCGATGCCATCTTTGCGGGCGAGGAGCTGTGGAGCGCGACGGGTTCGCTCTGGGATGCGCGTCTCCTCACGATCCAGACCAGAAAGCCGGTCGAGACCGAGGAGGGAATGCTGGAGCTCGACACCTACGAGGTGGGCCACCAGGCGGACGTGCTGACCAACATCCACGGCATCCACGCCCTGACCGCCTGGCGCCGATACAACGGCGGTGCCGTCGTCGAGCAGCGGATCGAGGAACTCGCCCAACTCTCGGCCGGCAAGACCGCCGTCGACGACCTCGGGGGCAACGCCCTCCTATGGAGCCTCGCCGTCGTGGGCTACCAGACCTTGCATACGCTGCGCCAACACTTCCTCTCGGGCTCCTGGCGGACGGCGCAGCCGAAGCGACTCCGCCTCTGGCTGCTCCGGCTTCCCGCGAAGCTGACCACCCATGGACGCAAGAGCTACCTCCAGTTGCTTCGCGACGAACCCGTCCGCCTCCGCCTCCTCACGGCCCTGCGGGGACTGAACCACGACATCCCGCCCCCGGCGGCCGCCTGAGTCTGGCGGCCGCGACGCGCGCCATGCAGGTCCCACCCACGATCCCGGGGCCCATGTCTCCCGCGGCCACTCGTCGCGCCGATACTCGGCGTCTGTTCGCCTCAGGTCTCCTCATTGCAGCACTGCCGTGACCCCCAAAGCTTGATACCTCCCGCTTCCGCGCCCCTTCTCCATCCGCTCCGCACTGGCCCCGCAGAACACCGCCCAAAATGGCCCCCATCGTAGAGTCGGGAGGTGGCGCGGTGCCCTTAGGGTCCGGTGCACTGGTCCGCGCGCTTTCGCGTCGGCGTCAATTCCGGCTCCCATAGGTCCGTTTCCACCCCCCGCTCGTCGGTAGGGTCGAGAGCTGGCGCGCCGATTCATTAGGGTCCGGTGTATATGCGTTCCGCTGCTTTCGCTCGGTGCCCAGTCCGGCTCCCGTAACCACGTTTCCAGCTCCCGCCTCGTCAAACACAGCATGCGGTTTTCCCGCACTGTGCTTTCCTGTTGTCTTCATCCCACGGTTTATGTGGCCTATCGACTGGGGAACGCTTTCAACGGCACATAAGGCCACCGCCTACTCCACCTCTTCCAGCCAAATGTCAGCCTTCGCCTTGAGATATATCCTCTTCCTCAGGTCTTGCAGACTGATGGACGGCTTTATCATCCCGTCCCTGCCTCCCTTGTGGTCAGAGGAAACGTCAACAGCAGGGCGCCTTCGCTCCGCGGGCATTACCCCGCCTCAATGCTACTACACGCCCATCCGCCA
Source organism: Longimicrobiales bacterium (assembly GCA_965218255.1). Taxonomy (GTDB): domain Bacteria; phylum Gemmatimonadota; class Gemmatimonadetes; order Longimicrobiales; family Gaopeijiaceae; genus JAAXGI01. Next base: position 44,628 of record CBDCKJ010000003.1, read on the forward strand.
CCCTCTCGTCTTCGACCCATTTCCCGGTTCTGCCGGTTATAGGGCCTACCTTGCTCCGACAGTTTCCCGCCGGGACGAGGAGGGCTTCTCCAGTTGCTCGGTCTGTCCTTGTCATCGTGCCACCGCTACCACCCCGCCGAAGTGGGCCGGCCGTATCAATCAGCTTTCGACCGTCCATGCCGCCTTCGCCCTCGGGTTGCGGGCTCGGCCTTCGGAATGTGCACTTTCGAGGCCACCTGTGCGTTCACTTGCGTTGCGGCCCGATGACTCGCTGTCTCCCCATGGAAGACATTGTCGATAGGCTTCAGAAATTCGGTTTCCCTCCTCCCTGCTATCCAAGCTACGGGGCTCCTGATTGTTACCCCGGTGGGACTGTCCCCCACTCAACAGACCAGCCTTAGCTGGACACACAACCCGGCGTGCGGCTTTCCCGCACCGGGCTCTCAGCTGGGATCACGCCTTCGCCCTCGGAAGGTATCTGGTCCTCGTCGCGAGGCGCGTGAGGCCGCATTGCTCCCACAGCCACTTGTTGGAGAGGCGCACGTATCTCCCCACCCGCACCTTGTGCTTCCGCCAGAACCACTGTCGTAGCCGCCGGGTTGCCTGCTGGTCCACAGCTTTGTAGGCCGAATCGACCTGCCCGAGATCGAAGTAGTTTGCCCACCCCGAGATCATCCGGTTCAGGCGCCCTGTCACTTCCTCGGCTTCCAGCCATCCGCGTCTGCGGTCCGTCTGCTCGCTGATCCGGCGGCAGATGCTCTGAACGCTCGCCTTGCTCGGTCGTGTGCCGATGTACCGGTTCCCGTCCGTGAGACGATAGTTCCAGCCGATGCGGTACCCAAGGAACTCAAGCGGCTCCTCGGGACACCGGAGGCATCGGGTCTTCTGTGCGTTGACCGGTAGCTTCAGCCTGTCCATGAGCCGGTTGACCGCCGCCAGCATCTCCGCCGCCTTGGCCTTCCCGAGCACACAGAAGTCGTCGGCATAATTCACGATCTCCGCACCGAAGCGCCGGGCATAGCCCAGCACCTTCCAGCCAAGGATGAACCGCCGCATGTAGATGCTGCTCAGCAGCGGTGAGATCGGAGCCCCTTGCGGAGTCCCCTTTCTCTCCTTCCGCGCCCGGTTCGTGCGGCGAGTGCCGCCCTTGCCGTCCTCCTCTATCACCGGCATTTCCAGCCACGCCTTGATGAGTCCAAGCATCCGCCCGTCGCTCACGCGCCGCGCTATGCTCTTCATCAACTCGCCATGCGGTATCTCACCGAAGTAGTTGGAGAGGTCCGCATCGACCACTTCGTTGCGTCCCTGGTGCAGCAACCTGTGGATCCGCTGCACCGCGTCCTTCGCGCTTCGTCCCGGCCGGTACGCATACTGCTCCGGCTGCAGGTCCGCCTCGAATATCGGCCCCAGCACCAGCATCGCCGACGTCTGCGCAACCCGATCCCTCAGGCACGGTATGCCCAGGGGGCGGAACTTCCCCGGCTGTTTCTTCGGGATGAGCACCTGGCGCACCGGACTCGGCTCGTAGGCGCCATCCCTCAAGTCCCGCGACAGTTCCCCTACCCAACGCTCCACTCCGTACGCCTCGACATCCGCGACCGTCACACCATCCACTCCTGCCGCTCCGCCGTTGCGCCGGACCATCACCCACGCCTCCAAGAGGAAATCCTGCCTCCATACCTTGTCGACGAGGGCGTGAAAACGCCTGTCAGGTTCTTCCTTCGCTTTCGCGTTTAGCACGTTCTGGAGTTTCCGAACACTTCCCGCCGACCCTCTTAGACTCCCGTCAGTGGTCAAGTCCCTGCCTCCTTTCCGCACCGCTCCCAACTCAGGGCCCCTTCCCTCGACGGGCATTACCCCGCGTCCTCAGTAATACGGGCCCATCCGCCACCATGCCGGCCCAGCCTGCCCCTCGCGGGGTCCCGGTTGCCGCGCGCACGGCACCGACATGGCTTCCCGTGTTGCCACACCTTCCATCTTCCATGCGTGCCGACGCCAATACCCCGGCGGAAACCGGCCAGTGCTCGTGTCGCTCTCTTCCCGGCCAGTCGGCGGCCTTCCCCTTACCTGCGGAGGGTCGGCTTCCGCAACACCCGTTTCGGGGCCTGCTCAGCGTTCACTCGCGTTTCGGCCCGCATGGTCGTTAAGCCTCCTGCCGATTTAGCTCCTCCCTTGTCCCTGTCCGGCGTTTCCACCTTCGTGCGCGTTTAGGAAGTCGCGTATCGGGCGAGGCCCTTTCCCAGAGAGCTTCAGTCCATGTCGTCACCTCCATAAACCGCTCTGGTTACTACCGGCTGGAGCGACAGTTGCCGGGCGGGGTTCGCACCCGCAAGGAAGGTGCGCCTTTCCACGGCGCACGCAGAGTCGGGGTAAAGGATTGGATTCAGGTTGAGCGACTGGAACGCAGTGGGGGTGGCAGGAACAACGACCGCGATGGCCGTCAGCTGAATCGTGATCTGTGCAACAATCATCAGCAGAAGCGAGAACACGCATACAGCCATGAAGCCACCAGAACCCGTGTACAGTACCATGGGGTTACTGCGTTATGTTGCAGTACACATAACGGGGCTTATGTTGCGTACCGGATTATGTTGCGGACAGTTCGGATTGTCCTGCTGAGCGTGACAGGGTAGCATATGTCGGCAACATAATTTTTCGACACACGGTCGTTGGCCATGATGGTGTCTCCATCTTCGAGGAGGCACCATCATGTTCGAGGACCTGTTCATCGACCGTGGCACCGTAGCGCGCTACCGCTCCGCGCCGCTGCTGGACGAACGGCTGAGCTACCTGGCGCATTGTGAGCAGGCGGGATTTCGGCCGGCCACATTGCGCAGCATCGCGGCCGATCAGACCAGACTGGTTCGCCGTCTTGGCTTGCGTGAAGCGGAGCCCGTCAGCGTGTCGCGGATCGAGTCGGTGGCCGATGGCCCAACGAGCCGCCCCATGCGTCCGGCGGCGCGCCGGTACTTCATCGGCCATGCGGTACGATGGCTACGCTTCGTCGGCTTGCTCGAAGAACCCTGCAAGGTGCGACACTCCCACGCCGAGGAGGTTGCGGCCTTCCGGGCGTGGATGTGCAAGGATCGCGGGTGGTCCGGATCGACGATCAGCAGTTGCTGCAGCACGGTCGACTGCTTCTTCGACTGGCTTGACGAATGGGGCATTCTGCTCAGGTCCGTCGGATTCGCCGACATCGATCGGGCTGTGGCGCGGTGGCACACCCGCGGCTGCAGCCGACCGACGATCCGCGGTTACGCCCAGCGTCTTCGCACCTTCCTCCGATTCGCCGAACACCGGGGCTGGTGCGCACCGGGACTGGCGGACGGGATCATGCCGCCACGTTTCCATCCCGGTGAAGCAGTCCCGAAGGGCCTGAACCGGGACGAGGTACTGCGGCTTCTCAAGACCTCGGAAGGCGATCGGCCGACCGACGTGCGCGACCGGGCCATCCTGATGGTGCTGATCGCCTATGGCTTGCGCTCCGCCGAAGTCACCAGGCTGCAGCTCGGCGATCTGGATCTGGCCGGGGAGATGCTGCGGGTACGTCGCCCCAAGCCGGGACGGACGCATCACTATCCGCTGTCGCGCGGCGTCGGGCAGGCGATCGTGCGTTATATCACCGAGGTTCGTCCCCGACGACCGGAGCGGGCGCTCTTCCTTACACTGACAGCTCCGATCCGTCCGCTGGGCCGGGGTGTGATATACGGGGTCGTCAGGACACGCCTGGATCGTATCGGCGTCACCGGGAAGCGTCATGGCCCGCACGCGTTGCGCCATGCTGCCGCACAGTACCTCCTCGACCACGGCCTCTCGTTCAAGGAGATCGGCGACTACCTCGGCCACCGCAGTATCTCCTCCACTGCGGTATACGCCAAGGTGCAACTCAGGGCGCTCCGCGAGGTCGCCGACATCGACCTGGAGGGTCTCGTATGATTCTCCGGGATGCGGTCAACGCCTATATCACCTGGCGCCGGGCACACGGCGCGAAGTTCGACGGCAGTGCATGCCTCTTGTACCGGTTCCGCGACCACGTCGGTGGGGACATCGGATGCGACGCCGTCGCCAGAGAAGACGTTCTCGACTTTCTGGCCGGTAACGGTCCGCTCACCCCGTACCGTTCCTACAAGTACGGTGCGCTGGCCGGCTTCTACCGCTACGCCATCAGCCGCGGGCATGTCGTCCGATCACCCCTTCCGGCACGCGAGGATGAGCCGAGGAGACCGCGGACGGCACCGCCTTACGTCTATTCCCGTAAAGAGTTGCGATGCCTGTTCGGCGCGATCGATGTCACCCGACAGCGCTCCGTCCAGCTCGACGCCGATACCCTGCGGACGCTGCTGTTGCTTCTCTACGGCGCAGGGTTGCGGTTAGGCGAGGCACAGCGCCTGACCATCGGTGATGTCGACCTGACCGATGCGCTCCTGACCATACGCGACACGAAATTCTTCAAAACCCGCCTCGTTCCTATCGCCTCGCAACTCGCCGATGCGCTGAGGGCCTACGCCGCCAAGCGCCAGCAACAGCCCTTGCCCAAGGGCATCGCCTCGACCTTCCTCGCCAACCGTGACGGCACGCCACTGGTCCAGGCCACCGTCCGGGACGCCTTCGCCAACTTGCTCAAGGTCGCAGGCATCGGGGCCGCCAACGATGGACGACGCGCTCCCTGCCTTCATTCCTTCCGCCACGCCGCAGCTGTCCACCGGCTCGAGTCCTGGTACCGGCGAGGCGCCGATGTTCAGCGGTTGCTGCCTGTGCTCTCCACCTGGCTCGGCCATGCCAACCTCAACAGCACCCAAGTCTATCTGTCGATGACGCCCCAACTGCTACAGGAGGCTTCGGTCCGCTTCGACGCCTATGTCAACGGAGGAGAAGACCATGAGTAAGACCCGCACGCTCGGCCCCTGGCTGCGCCGCTTCCTCGCCGAACACATCGTCACCGAGCGCAACCTCGCCCGCAACACGCAGAAGAGCTGCCGCGACACCTTCGCCCTCCTCCTCCCCTTCGTCAGCGCCAGGATCCGCAAGGCCGTCGATCGGATTGCGGTTCAGGACCTCACGCCCCGACGCATCCGGCAGTTCCTCGACCATCTCGAAGACGAGCGTGGCTGTTCCGTGCAAACCCGCAACCAACGGCTGTCGGCGATCCGCGCCTTCGCGCGCTTCGTCGCCAGCCGCGACCCCAGCCATCTCGAATGGAGCGGCAGCATCCGTGCGATCGCCTCGAAAAAGGCCATGCCGCAGCCCATCGGCTGGCTCACCAAGACCGAGATGAACGACCTGCTCGAGGTTCCCGACACCCAGACGCCGAGAGGCCGGATCGAACACACCCTCATCCTCTTCCTCTACAACACCGGCGCACGCGTCTCCGAAGCCACCGCACTCGTCGCAGGGGACCTGCAAATCGGTCGAGGCAAGGGCGAGCACGCGCTCGTCCACATCCTCGGCAAGGGTGGCAGGCACCGACAGTGTCCACTCTGGCCGCGGACCGAAGATGCACTCGCCCAGCTCGTGCGCGGACGGGCCGATGACGACGCCGTCTTCCTCAGTCGGCTACGAAGGCCCTACACACGGTTCGGGGTCTATCGGCTCGTCCAGCGTACCTCAGCCCACGTGCCGTCGCTCGCCAAGAGGAATATCACACCGCACACGATCCGTCACACAAGCGCCTGCCACCTCCTCCAGTCCGGCGTCGATCTGAATACGATCCGCGCCTGGCTCGGCCATGTCAGCCTCGACACCACCAACATCTATGCCGAGATCGATCTCGAGATGAAGGCCAAGGCCATGGCACTCTGCGATGCCGCCCAGCCCGGACCCCATCGCCCGTGGAAGGCCGACAAGCCGCTGCTGGCATTCCTGAGCACACTCTGACTGAACGAGATTATGTTGCCGAAATATGCTGCCCTGTCACGCCCAGCAGGACAATCCGAACTGTCCACAACATAATCCGGTACGCAACATAAACTGCGATTTGCTGGACAGTTGATAGTGGGGAGTTTCTCTTTCTGTGAAGATCTGGGTGAAGTGAGCCGCGAGCTTCAGGTCTCGCCGGCGGAGCTGGAAGAGTGGCGCCGAATGTTCTTGGAGAGAGTCCAGCAGGATCTGAAGCGACGGAGCCGTAATCCGGCGGAGCGGGAGCTGCTGAGGACGCAGGCGAAGCTGGATGAGATGACGATGCAGATGGAGCTGCCACGGAGCTCCTCGAAAACCGGGATTCGCGCAAGAGCTGAGGCAGATCTTGAAGCGCGGGTACGAGTGAGTCAGAGGTCTGGGACGGCGCCATCTTCTGATGATGTACTGCGAGTTGTGGCAGTGGCGCGCTCAACGCCTCCGGCAGAGTATCATGCCTTGGGATCGGCGTTGATGCCGCACGTAGGCTGGCGAGCCTTGGTTTCCTCGGCGGAAGGACGGTGAGAGTTTTGGAAAGACTGAAGATCACTGAGCTGATTGGCCGGGCGCCGTGGCGGGAAGCCGTCACCTTCCGGAACACATGGCCCCATGAGTACGTCCTCAGCCGCAAGGACGGTCAGCATGAGTTGTTCGAGCTGGTCTGCGCCCGCTTCCGTGCCGGGGAGGGCATCGCCGGCACTTTTTTTGGCAGGCCTAACACGTATCTGTTCATCGGCAAATACAAATTCTGGCTCATGACTCACTGGGACGCGGTGAACCTCGACGACGGGCAGGACTACGTGCTGAACCGGGCGCGCCTGTATCGCGACCGGCGCGACTTCGTCATTCAGATGGGCGATACAGGAGAACGCGAAGACTACCCGGCAAACCCGCCGCGTCAGGTCGACCCCCCGATTGATCCCTCAGCGGAGGCGTGAGCCCCCGTCGCCTGTGTCCCAAACGGAGAACATCGCCGTCCAGGCTCTCGGTTACATGCTGAAGAAGTACGCTGGCCCCAGGGAAGGTTGCCGCGCCCCTCGTGGGGCCATGCTCCGTTGCCGCCACTCCAGGTACTTGATGGGCGTCGCCTTCTCGCCCTTGGGATGTGGGCGGTAGCGGCCCCAACAGGTCAGCGTACGATGCCAGGACCGTCGCGCGCCCGGCAAGTCCGCTGTGGCATGGAATTAGGTCATGAGCTCGACGTACAGGTCGGGATCGAAGTAATGGGGGTAATCTCGGCAAGAGTCGAAAAGTTCGCCCTTCTCAAGTAAGTACTCGAGGACCTGCCGGTCGGTCCGGCTGCTCTCCCAAGCGTCAAGGTAGTCCCACAGTCCGGCGGCTTTTCCTGCCGCTCGCCAATAGTCCTCGCGCCATGCCATTACCTCCATGAACCGGTCTGGTTGCTGCCAGCTGGAGCGACAGGTTGCTGGGTGGGATTCGCACCTACCGCGAAAGCGCGCCTTTCCACGGCGCACCTTGTGCTTGGAGTAGTTCGGAGCGAGCCGTCGGATGTCAGCCACGAGGCCTTTCGGGTGAAGGCGATATCGCACGCATAGAACCGCAGGCACAGTGCCCGGCGGAAGCGGAAGGTGGAGGCGCGCCACGCCAGGCCACGGCGGTTGCGGTCGCAGCCGGTGTTCGGTTCGGGACGGGTCCACTACGAGATCGGGGCAAGCTCTCCGAGGTCACCGGACGTGGTGTATCCGGGGTCGTCCGGCGTTGGCCGCGGGTCCCCAGGCGGTTACCGCCTTGCCTCGGGATCCAGGGGTGGGTTGGCCAGGACCAGGCGGAGTTCTCCAAGCGGCACGTAATAGCGAACGTAGCGGCGCCCGTCGGACCAGAGCTCGCCCGTCGGATCCTCAACCAGCACGGTGGCACGCTTCGTGATCCGGTTGACCCGCCCGTTCAGCCACCGTCCCTGATAACGGAACGTCACACGCGCGCCTACGGTGATCCCCAGCTTTGCGGCGCGCTCGGAGCGGGTTATAAGCTGGTGCGTGTGGGCTCGGTGGAGAAACAGTCGGGCGGCGATGCCCTGAAAGCGCTCGCCGCCGCAGTTGCTCGCGTCCCAGCACAGCCACTCCGCGAGGTGCACAAGTTCGTGCTCGAACAGTCGCTGCAGCGCCTCCAGCCGGTGGACGCACGGCAGACCGCAGACGGTCACCTCCGGATCACCCGCCGCAAAGCCGTCAAAGAGGATCGAAGTGGCCACCGCGATCTCGAAATGGCTGGCACCATCCGGGCCCCGCAAGCGCGTGGTCTTCCCGCCCGCCCGCGACATTCGGCTGGAGAGGCGGAAGGTCACGCCATCCGGCCCGAGCAGCTTCCTGCAGAGCCCGTTCAGGAACTTCGCGTCGTAGGCGGCGAACAGAAACGAAAGGTCGTCAGTATGAAGCCGCCTGAAGTTGCGTTCGCGGGCGTAAGGCGACGCGAGGTTGAGACGCCGCCCGATATCATGCGTCCAACTGCGGATCCGGGCCGCTCCCGGATCGCTCGTCAGCAGGACGCGGGTGAGTGACTGCAGCGTCTCGCCACGATTCGCGGGCGATCGCTCGTTCAGCGGCTCTCCCATGCTCTCACGGGTCGGGTACGGAGCGCTCATCCGAGGCTGTTTCGGTCTTCGGCTGGGGTCGCGGTCGGCATCCACGAATCTAATGGGATCGGTCACACGGATACTCCCATGATTTGATCGCACCCCGGTTCGTAATTACTTCCCGTTGGAAACGGGGTTCCCGTTCATGCTCATTTCTGATTGGACAACGTTCGAATTGGACTCGAAATCCGCCCTCTCATACCTTCTCGCAGTCCTAACCCGTACGCCCCGTTCACCCTGCCGGGAGCCCCAGTATCATGCCGCCACGGGTCACCTACCAGCTCAGAGTCGACCTGAGGGGAACGAAGCCTCCGATCTGGCGGCGCATCCTCGTGTCGCCGTCAACGACGCTCGACCGTCTGCACGATGTCATCCAGGTAGTCATGGATTGGGAGGACTGCCACCTCCACATGTTCGTCAAGGGTAGGCAGCACTACGGCACCCCCAGCCCGTGGGATGACGACTGGAGGCTGCCGGGAATGCCCCGCGATCTCGACGAAAGGAAGTACCGGGTCAGCCAGCTCCTGAAGCGTGAAAAGGACTGGATCACCTACAGATACGACTTCGGCGACTCGTGGGAGCACAGAGTCACGCTTCAGAAGATCCTCCCGCACGACCCTGCCGTCCGGTTGCCGGCGTGCGTTGGCGGCAAGCGGCGTTGTCCCCCGGAAGACTCCGGAGGGGTCTGGGGCTACGGCGAAAAGCTGGAGATCCTGAAGGATCCGGACCACTGGGATCACGAGCACACGAAGGAGTGGATGGGCGAGGGCTTCGATCCGGAGGCGTTCAGCGTCCGGGCCGTCGACCAGGTGCTTGGCCGGATACGCTGGTGACGTCGAGCAGAGTCCGGCGGCGACCGAGTTCCGCCGGATACCTCGGTGGCCATGGGCAGGCGCGCGCTAGGTCAGCCTTCCCCTTTCGAGCGCCTGCATCCGGACCTTCAGGAAGATCTCGATTGGGCCGCCAATGCGAGTCAGTCGTAGTGGATGTCTTCCTCGAAGCTGGTCCAGGATCCGAATACCGGGAACGGGGAGGGTAAGCTGTCCTGCGGGTCGTCCACGCGGAAGCTGATCCTCCCGGCGTCGAACACGTCCCGGATCGAAATGGAGAACCCCGATGATTCGACACAATCGCTGCAGGCGGTCGGAAGGCTGCGTTCCGAGCGTGGCGAGGTAAAATGGATCCTGATGATCGAGCCACCGCGAGTCTGTTCGATGCGATAGTCGGTGGCGACGATCTCCCATTCATCCAGAGCGTGGCCGCCCTCGGAATACTGTGCCCAGAGGCCGACACCGCCGAAAAACTGGATGATCACACCCTTTCTGGGGCTCCCGTCCTTCGAGGGACCGAACTGGCGAAAGGACCGGCCCGCGAGTGCCGCCTTGACTTCCTGCTCCTCCACCTCAGCAACGGGCGAAAAGGGGCTCTCGGCACACGCCGCCAGCGCAAGGAGAAAGAGAAACGCGACCACGGCAGATCGCATGTCATCGTCCTGTGGAAACACGTGTTCGACGGAGCAGCGCTCTCCCTCGGCCTAGAGCATGGGAGCAAACATGCCGCTCCCCGCGACGCCCGCCTCGGCGCCGTCGTGCCCGGCGGCTATGCGGTATGAGCGCGCCGCCGCATCGTCGTGGTGATTTGGGACACCGTGTGGCAGCTGGTTCAGATTCCGTCGCGGCAGAGTTCCTGAGCGGCCGTCAGGTGTTCTTCGTTTGTTGGATCCATTCCACAGCCGTGCGCGGTCGCCGACATTTCGTCGTACGCCTTCAGCAGCTTCTTCCAACAAGTCCTCCGGCTCAGCCACCCGTGTTCGGGGAAACCACGCTCGGTGCGTCGCCAAGCGAAATCGTAATTCACCTGGCCGCTGTCCAGAACAGTGCGCGCAGACCATGCACTCAGCGCGCACATCAGTCTGCTCGTCATGTCCGGTTCTCTGGTCGGGAATCCAGAGGCTGACTGTCCTCGCAACACTCCTGTTGGGTGGGGGAAGACTCCTACGTGTCAATGGTCATCGAAGGTGAGACACTTGGTCATCCAACGAGGTCACCCCTCGTTACCCCTCAGGGAGATCGGAAAATGACGGCCCCGGGACTGGGTCCCAGGGGCCGTCGGTGTGTCAGGTCCACAGCATGACGAGGTACGCGACCAGCCCGGTCACGAACAAGGCCATCGCAAGTCGGCGCCCGATGATCCATGAGACGAGGGTGTAGGCCATAAGCGTTGCCAGAGACGCCACGGCAAGGGCCGTCATCCATACGGCGTCAGGCACCGGCGCGATCCTGGGGGATGTGAGACCAGTCGACCTCGCCCGTCTCGACCAGCTTGTCGAGCGTCACCGGCGGTTCCTCCGGGGTCACTGCTTCGTAGCCCGTACCAAATCCGTAGTCCGTGTAAAACACCGGGTAAAACAAATCGTCGGCCTGCTCCTGATCTAGGCCCAGCAAGTCGCCAGCCCTTGCCTGCATCATCTTCCGCCGGTCGGGCAGGAACGCGGTGCGGTTGTAGGCCCGTCCGTTGGGATCCCGTACCGCTGTTGCCGGCACCGGCGACCCTCGACGAGGTCCGCCCGCTCGAGCTCGGGACCGCCGCGCGCGCCACCCGCCAAGGCAAGTTGTGGAACGAGTTCGTCGCCCGCTACCACTATCTCGGCTGCAAGACCCTGGTCGGCGCGCAGATGCGCTACGCCAGCCACGAGCGCAACGGCTGGCCACTTGCCATGCTCAGCTTCAGCACCACCGCGTGGACACTCGTCCCAAGCGACCGCTTCATCGGATGGACGCCTTGGGACCACGAGAAAAACCTCCTCCTCCCGATCGACCACCCGAGGTTCCTCATCCTGCCCTGGATCAAGATCCCCAACCTGGGATCGCACATCCTCGCCCTCGTCCGCCGGCATCTGCGCCGCGACTCGACCCAACGCTACAATACCACCCCCGTCCGCATCGAAACCATCGTCGAAACCCCCCGCTTCACCGGGAGCGTCTACAGGGCCTCAGGTTGGATCCATGTCGGAACCACGCAGGGAAGCGGGCGCTACGACACCCACGAGCAATACGACAAACCCCAAAAGGACGTCTGGCTCCAGCCCCTCACGACACACTGGAAACACATCCCCAACTGGTAAATCCACCCCTCGCCACGGCACGACCGAACAGTTGCCTTCATGGTGACCGCCGAGCCAGCGCACCTCCAGCCCAGGGCCTTCGAACTCCTCGGACTCCCGCCCGAGACCCGTGTTCACAGCAGCCCGACAGCGTAGATCGGAGGTCTTGCCTCTGACGACGGAAGCCTCGCGCTCCCAAGGCAGGTGAAGTTCCGGCTAGTTTCCATGCGCACCGCAGCGCCCTGCAATGCAGGGCGACCCAGACCGGAGAGCCCGACCACGCCATGCACGACATCCAGGATGCACCAAGGCCTGCATTTGGCGGAGGGCTGCGACCGGCACGGCTTGCACGCGGCGGGAACTTCCCGCCGAGAACGCCAACCGGGAAGTGATGCTGGATCTTCCGTTCGCGGCACCCATCCATGCACTTCCGCTGGAGATCATGCGTGTCCTGGGCGGGGGTGTGCTTTTCGTGTATTTCCTGCAAGCCCTGCGGCAAGCGGCCGATTTCAGCGATCCGAGCGGCCTGATCGACCATGGACTGACGGCCACGCTCTTTCCACCCACCCGCATCAGCCTCTTTCAGCCAGGAATGCCGGGGTGGCTGATCCGGATCGTGCTCCTGTGCGCATGCATCGCGTCGCTGTTCGTGGTGGCGGGATACCACGCCCGGCCGTCAGCCGTCTTTCTCTTCCTGGTGGCCGCATCCACCTACCGATGGAACGTGCTCATCGCCTACCTCGACGACGCCATGGTGCACATCTTCTGCCTGTGGCTCGCCCTGCTCCCCGTTGGTCGCACCTTGACATTGGCAGACCTGACCCGAAACGCAGCACCCACGGGAGAATGGCTCGCTGCGACCGTTTCGGGAACCGCCCCACGCGCATTCATGGCGAACATGGCGCTCGTCTACGTCGTCTCGGGAATGTACAAGTTCACGAGCCCCATGTGGCGAAACGGCTCCGCCATGCACACCGCGCTCAAGATGTCGATCGCGCACACGCCCCGCTTCTGGACGATGCGCCGCCGGACCCTCCTCCGCGTTGCCACCTACGCCGCCCTGGTACTGGAACCACTCTTCGCGCTCATCTTCGTGCTTTCGCCAAACTCGGTCCTGAAGTGGTTGCTGCTGGCGGGCGCGGTGACGTTCCATCTGGGAATCGTCGCCACGCTGAAGATCCCATACTCCAACGCCGTGATGCTCGGGGCGCTGCCTGTCGCTTTCACACCCGAAATCATGCAGGGAGGGCTCGGGGTTCCACCTCCCGAAGCCCTGGGATCAGCTGGTCTCGTCCTGACGGAAATCATCGCCCTGACCCTGGTGGCCCTCCTGGCGGTCATGAGCGCCTTGCAGGCTGTACGAGCCGGGGTGAACCTGCCGGCACCGGGAAGGCCGTATTCAGGCAAGGGCTGGGAAAACCCGGTGCGCGCCATGCTCTGGCTGGTCGGCGTTTTCCAGAGCTACCGGCTCTTCGACTGGGTCGACGCGCGGAACTACCATGTGCGATACGAGGTCCGCCGGGTAGCGTCGCAGGTGGGGGAGCCCGCGGCACCCCCGGGGCACGATCACCCACCGATGGGCGAAGGATCCGAGCCCGTCGACCCGGACGCCCTGTTTCCCCACACCATGCGCCACCTTCTGCTTCAGTCCTACCTTGTCGGCAACCTATGGCTGCAAATGGGACCCGGAGCGCTGGCGCAGGTCCGCCGCTCGCTTCTCTTCAGGCACGCCCGCAGGTATGCCCGAGCTCATCCTGACGCGGGCTCGATTGAAGCCGTAGCGGTCGTGCAACGCGTTACCGCCGACAACCTCGATCTGACCAGGGGAAAGCGACAGCTCTTGATGCGGTTCACCTGCCACGGCGGCGAGGCTGTCATGCACTACCCTCGCTGAGAGGCTCCGATGTGTGGCATCGCTGCGATCCTGTCCCGGGAAGGCGCCGTAGACGAGCGGGCGCTACGCGGTGTAACCGCCGCGCTTAGCCACCGTGGTCCGGACGGACAACGCACCTGGGTTTCGCCGTCGAGACGGGCGGGACTTGGTCACACTCTCCTCGCGATCAACGATCCGCAGGGCACCCAGCCGATCGCCAGCGAAGACGGACGATTCCACATCATCGTCAACGGCGAGTTCTACGACTTCCCGCGGATCCGGACCTCCCTGGAGGAGAAGGGCCACCGCTTTCGCACCCGTTCCGACAGCGAGATCGCTCTTCACCTCTACGAAGACCTGGGCGCAGAATGCCTCCTGCATCTGCGTGGCCAGTTCGCATTCGTCATCTGGGATGAAGCAACCGGCCGCCTATTCGCGGCGCGCGACCGTTTCGGCCTCAAGCCCCTGTTCTACGGAGAGCACGAGGGCTCGCTGTACCTGGCGTCCGAGGCCAAGGCCCTGTTTGCGGCGGGACTACCAAGGTCGTGGGATCCTCACGCGGTCTACCACTCGCTTCACGCCTGCCCGGATGAGCGGAGATCGCTGTTCGGGGGGATTTCCCAGGTGCCGCCCGGGCACATTCTCCGCGCAGGTGACGGTCGGGTGGGTATGGAACGCTACTGGGACCTGTCCGCGTCTCCGGGAAGCCGCCGCAGATTCGTGCTCGGGATCGGGAAGGGCTCCGATACGGACGCCCCCCGGCTGGAGGACTGTGTCGAACGGGTCAGGGAGTTGACCGAAGAGGCCGTCGGCCTTCGCATGGTCGCCGGGGTACCCGTCGGCTGCCTTCTCAGCGGAGGCCTGGACTCGTCGGCGGTCCTCGGCGTCGCGGCCGCCTGCACCGACACTCCCGTCGCAGCCTTCACGGTGGGTTTCGAACGCCGCGCCTACGACGAGACGGACGGCGCGAGAGAGATGGCCGTCGCGACGGGAGCGGATCACACCGTGGTGACCCTGAGCGACTCGGCGCTGGCCGATCACTTCGCGGACGCCGTCTGTCACGCCGAGACGATCCAGTACAATACCCACGGCGCAGCACGCTTTCTGCTCAGCCGGGGTGTCCGCGATGCGGGCTATAAATCGGTCCTCGCCGGCGAAGGCGCCGACGAGGCGTTCTTCGGCTACGAGTTCCTGCGCGCCACCGCAGGAGCGGTCGGCGGCTTCGGCCTCGCGAAACTCCTGCGCATCCTGCCGAGGCTCCTTCAGTCTCCCGCGAGGCGCTACCCCGAACTGGCCGCCGTGTCGCCCTGGTTCGCGCGCCTCGCTCTCCTCCTTCCCGCTGCCCCCTCGCTCTTCGACCGCCTCGCCCGGGGACTCGGTCACATACAGTCCGTATGCACCCCGGACTTCCTGCACGAATTCGAAGGATACGACCCGTACAGGAAGTTCTACCGCCGCTGCAACGCGGCCGCGCAACTGTCGCGCCGCGAACCAGCCCGGCAGCTCCTCTACCTCTGGCTGCACTCCATATTCGTCAACTACCACATGGCGGCCGACCGGCTCGACATGGCGCACGGGGTCGAGGTACGCCTGCCGTTCCTCGATCACCGCCTCTTCGAATACGTGAACAGCCTCCCGATCGCCACCCTAGCCGCCCCGCCCCAGGAAAAACTGCTGCTGCGAAACGCGATGCGTCCCTACATTTCGGGCGCGGTATACGAGAGGACCAAGCGTCCGTTCATGGCTCCCTCCGCGGTCGGCGCAGTCTCCGGTCCCCTCGACGATTTCCTGCAGGATACGCTGCGGGGAGACGCCATGCGGCAGGTCCCGTTCATCAGCCACGCACACGTGGTTGGCATCCTGGACCGACTTCCGGGCCTGTCAGCGGAAGAACACCCGTCCGTCGACTCGCTGCTGCTGATGCTGGCGTCGCTGGCGGTGCTACAGGAGCGGTACCGGCTCTAGCGGCCCTGCGGAAGAAATTCTCCCGGCGCGACTTTATCCACGAGCACCTAGCCATGGCCCGGAAGCCGTGCATCGTCATCTGATCCCTGCGGATGTCCAGGGCCCCCGGGGCCGCCCACGGGGTCGTCTCGGCCACCGGAGATCTTCGTTCGGACAGCGGGCGTTGGGGAAGACGTACCGGCCGCGTCCGGTCAGGGGACACAATTCGCGAAGAATTCGACCGCTGGACGGGCCAAGGGCACGACATGCGGCGTGCTGGCCCTGGTGACCGCGCAGCGCCACTCGGCCCCGTCCAGGTCGATGTCGGCCCATCCATCCCGAACCCCTCTCGCCCGAGGCCCCGGACGGCGCGCTCGTGGCGTGACACCGCCCGCCTGTCCACCGGCGTGGGGGACCCCCCCTGCCCCGTCCGCGCGTTCGCTCCCTCCGAGGACGTTGTGGCCGCCGCCCCCCCGGCATATTCCCGCGACCGGCTTCACCCGCGCGGGCCGTCGCGGAACCGCACGGAAACGTCACGCAGGGACGGCCGGCCGCAGCGGCGCGGCTCCCCCCGGTCCGCTTGCCCCCGGGGACGCGCGCGCGTACCCTCGGATTCGTGATTGAAGCGAGGAAGCCGACCGAGCTCGGAGCGTAGCGAATGAGAGCCTGGATCCTGCCCGCAACCCTCGGTCTCCTGATGGTGCCCGGGGAACTCCTTCGAGCGCAGACGGCGGGACCGGCCGTGCGGACGACCTACGGGATGGGCCTCCCTCGGGACGGGGACGTCCTCTTCGTTCCCGACGCCGACTACCCGGACTGGCCGCTCGGGCCCGAGCAGGCCGGGTATGCGGGCGTGAGCGGTGATCGGATGAAGGAGTGGGTCCGGAGGATCTCGGCCATCTCGCTTCAGAGTCAGGCGGACGGGAACCAGTACTGGGGGAGGCTCCCGGGGACCGAATACGACCGGATGACGATGGAGCTGATGGTCGATGAGCTCGAGAGGCTCGGGCTCTCGATCGAGCGGATGCCCTTTACCCTCCCCGATGACTGGCGACCCGCCTCCTGGGAGGCCTCCTACACCTCCGGGGAGGGAACGGTGGAGCTCCTGACCGTCTTCCCGGCGGGGGAGACAGCGGCGACCCCGCCCGGCGGGATCACGGCGGAGGCGGTGTGGGTGGGGGTCGGAGCCGAGCCCGACTTCCTCGGACGGGACGTGAGCGGGAAGGCCGTCGTCATCTACAGCACCTTCGTCCCGGGCGGCCGGAGCCATTCGGCGAGCGACCGGGCCGGGATCTTCGATGCGAACACGCGGGCTTCGGAACTCGGCGCGGCGATGATCGTGAATGTGATGGCCGTCCCCGGGAATGCGCAGTTCAACCCGCTCGGAGCCCCGCCCGCCGACTACGGGGTGCCGCTCATCACGCTGAGCCAGGACGAGGGCTTCGCGCTCCGGGACCTCCTCGGCACGGGGGCCAGGGTCGATCTCTCCCTCCGCCTCGACATCGAGATCCTGGAGAACGTCGAGACCGAGAACGTCTTCGCGCGCCTCCCCGGGGCCTCCGATGAGGAGATCGTCATCGCCGCGCACACGGACGGGTACTTCCAGGCCTCGATGGACAACGCGAGCGGGATGGCGAGCGCACTCGAGATCGCACGCCACTACGCGGCGGTCCCAGAAGCCGAGCGGCCCCGTACCCTCGTCTTCCTCCTCTTCCCCGACCACCACCATGGGGAGGTCGGGCTCGGGGCGTGGGAGGAGAGCTACGACTGGGACAACGTGGCGATCGCGCTCACCCTCGAGCACCCGTCGCAGACGCAGCTCTACTGGTACAACGACGACCTGATGACCTCGAACACGATGGGAGCCTTCCGGTGGAACGCACTCGGGAGCCCCGCCTTCCTCGACGTCGTTGCCGGCTCCCTACGCGAATTCGGCGTCTCGCGCTACACGGTGATGGACCCGAACCCGAAGCTCACCCGGCAGGCCCCGGGGTTCCACATCATCGACCATGTGATCTATCACACGACGCTCGACACCCCCGAACTCGTCCCGGCCGAAGGGATGGAACGGGCGACCCGTGCCTTCCTTCGGGTAATCGATCAGGTGAACGAGATGACCTTGGACGAGCTCAGGCGACCCAGGAGCCAGTGATGTCTGCCGGGAGCTGACCACGGGCCTGCGCGACCTCGCTCCGAGCCCCCCGTACTGGAGGCAACACCATGACCCTCTCTCGACGTGAAGCGATCCGCATCTCGGGCGCAGCGCTGGCGGGTGCATCGATCGGCGCCCTCCCCTCCCTGGACGCGCGCTCCCAGAACCCGAACCCACAGACGTGGCCGGATGATCTCGTGGAGATGGAGATGCGCGACCGCGTCTTCCTCCCGCTGAACCCGGACGGCTCCGCGCCGGAGCACGAACCTGCCGAGGCGGGGCCCATCCAGGGCGTCCTCTGGCGCTACACGGGAGGCCAGCCGCCGGAGGGCGAGTACGACTACCGGGCTATGCGGATCCGCGTCGACCCGCGCGGAATGGCACGGCTCGGCGGCACGCTCACCTACGAGGACCTGGAGCCGCTGCCCCGGCACAGCGGGACCTATCTCCTTCAGTGCGGCGTGCCCGAGCCTACCGGTATCGCCACGTGGACCGGCGTCCGATTCAGCGATGTCGCGGAGCTCCTCGGCGTCGCCCCGCACGCCCACTACTGCAGGCTGGTGGCCTCGGATCGCTACTACGTCGATGAGGAAGTCCAGGAGCTCATGCACCCCCAGGTCATGCTGGCGTGGCTCCTGAACGGCGAGCCGATCCCGCCGGAACACGGGGCGCCCCTCCGGCTCGTCATGCCGTTCCGCTACGGTGCCCGGTGGCTCAAGGCGATCACCGAGATCCACTTCGGCTCGCCGGGCCTGCCCTCCGAGCCCCTTCCCCGCCCGGCCTAGACCTCGTCCGTCCGGGGCAGCGGGCGGGAGCGAGGAGCGAGGCGAGCGACGGGATCGGCGAACGGTCTCGAAGCGGCTGTCCACAAGGCGCGTGCCATCGGCGGCGTGCCATCAGCAGACGGTGATCGTGGCCCTGCCGGGGCGGGTCCGGATGATCGGACCCGTTCTCGAGCCCTCCGTGCAGTCACAGGCCCGACCCATCAGGGCGCGGGCCAAGTAGCGGCGGAACTCGATCTCGCAGGCGCTCCTGCGGGCAGCGTCCGCGTGGCGCGGCTCGGACGCGGCCTAGTCCCGAGCCGGTCCGGCACCTCGGGCCATGCGCCGCAGCCGGACGCCCCCGGCCGCTGGCAAGCCCGAGCTCGGATCGAGCTCGGCAGCAATCCGGTCAGGTGGTGTCGAGTGTCCTCCGGGTGGAGCCCGGTCCGACCACGGGCCCGTTTGGTGGTCGCAATATCGGATCCAATACCGAACTCGCGGATCGCGGCCTCGAAGGCCCTCCGCCGGGTCCTGGTTTTTCCGATCCCGGCCTTCCATCCACTGTACACGACGTGGATCGACCTCGCCGAGCCGCTGCGTGAATCGACCCCGCGTCTATCCCTGGCACCTGGCCGTGCCAGATTCGGGGTCCGACCGGGATGCTCCGACGGTGGATCACTCCGGGTTTCGTGGGTTGGCTACCACCTGGCTTCTCTTCGTCGCGGTGCTGCCTCC
Source organism: Longimicrobiales bacterium (assembly GCA_965218255.1). Classification (GTDB taxonomy): domain Bacteria; phylum Gemmatimonadota; class Gemmatimonadetes; order Longimicrobiales; family Gaopeijiaceae; genus JAAXGI01. The sequence continues at coordinate 63,681 of CBDCKJ010000003.1, forward strand.
CTCTGCCGTGTGAGTGCCGTCGCGCTCTCCATCGTCATGATGCCGGGCGCATCATCAGGAGAAGTAGAGCCAGAGTGCGAGGACGCACAGGACCAGCGCCAGGGTGAAACCGAGGTCCCGGCCCCGACCGGAATCCACCCTTCCGGATCCTCCGTGGGACCCCAGGGTGAGACCTGCAAGCTGTCCACTCGCAGGCGGCTCGGTCAGAACGCTGGTCACGACCAGCACGGCGGTGCAAAAGACGAAGAGCAGGACGGCGAAATGCAGGAAGTTGATATCTGCGTAGGTGAACAGAAGCCCATCCAGGGCGGCCTTGTTCAGCTCGGCGACCAGTCGCCCCATCCCGAGCACGAATCCGCTGAGCAGTGCTGCAATCGCGCCTGTCGCGTTCGCCCTCCGCCACGCTATCCCCACCAGAAAGACCGCGGCGATCGGAGGCGAGATGTACGCCTGAACGCTCTGGAGGTACTGGTACAGCTGCCCCGACACGAGCTGCATGAGCGGGATCCAGAGGAGGCCGAATCCGACGAGCACCGCGGTCGTGGCCCGTCCGACCAGCACGAGCCGCCTCTCGGTCGCACCTGGATGGAGCTTCCGGTAGATGTCCCACGTAACCAGCGTCGACGTGGAATTGAAGACCGACGACAGCGAACTCATCAGCGCCGCCAGCAGCCCGGCGACCACGAGACCCCGCAGGCCCACCGGCAGGAGCACGCCGATCATCGCAGGGAGCGCCTGATCCGGCTGGTCCAGCCGAAGCTGGCCCGACTGCGAGAGCGCGTACGCGACAACGCCGGGAATGACGAAGATGAACAGGGGCAGCAGCTTGAGGTAGCCGGCGAAAATCGTTCCCTTCCGCGCCTGTGCCTCATCCCGAGCGGCCAGGACCCGCTGGACAATGAACTGATCCGTGCACCAGTACCAGACCGCCAGGATGGGCGCGCCGAACAGGATGCCGGTCCACGGGAAGTCAGGATCGGAGATCGGCTTCCACAGACTGAGAAAGGCCGGGCCGACCGCCGCCTCCATGGCGGACCAGCCACCGAGGGAATTCAGTCCGAGCAGGGTCACCGCAACGGAACCGCCGATCAGCACGAACATCTGCAGCAGATCCGTATAGAGGACCGCCCTGAGCCCCCCCAGGACGGTGTAGACGCCGGTCGCGACGACGACGACCAGGGCCCCCGTCCAGAAATCGATCCCCATGAGGGCCTCGAACACGATGCCGCCTGCCGCGATCGTGACCGAGATCTTGGTCAGGACGTATCCGACGATCGAGATCATCGCGAGGTACCACCTGGCGCCCTCGGAATACCGTCTCTCCAGGAATTCCGGCATCGTGAAGACGCCTGTCGACAGCCTCCTTCGTAGACAAGAAGGAACGAATACCCAGCCGAGAAGAAGGAGTATGACCGATGCCAGGATCTCGAATTGGGCGACGGCGACACCGCTGGCGGCGCCCGTGCCGGCGAGCCCCACGAGATGCTCCGATCCGATGTTGGAGGCGAACAGCGAGCCCCCGACGACGAACCACCCTGCGTCCCGCCCGGCGAGAAAATGGTCCGCTGACGTTCCCTTCCCCAGTTGATCTCGGGTCGTGGCCCAGATGGCCACACCGAACACCAGGGCAAAGTAGACTGCGATGACGACCCAGTCCGGACCGGCCAGGAGATTCATCGTGCCTCACATGTGCGGCCGGGTGCGCGGCCCGAGGCCGCGATCCAGGCGGCCTGGCGAATCGCTTCGACCTCGAACGGCCGCGTTCCACCCTGTGGGACCGGCATCGCTACGCTCCCTGACCCGTCAGGACATGGCGCACACTGTGATGCGACGGACTCTTCCAGCGCTGAGCCGGCGCCGCCATCCGCGACAGTCGAATCGGAGCGCCGCCATCCGCGACAGTCGAATCGGAGCGCCCAGACCGCCCGAGGGTTCGTTCGTCTCCCGGCTGCCTGCCTTTCCTTCGTCACGGCAACGGGCCGTGATTGCGACGTTCCGGTCCGCCCTCGGGAGGTGTCTCCCGGGCCGGAGGTGCGGGTGTGCCGCGCCAAGCCCGCCGTGGAGGGGGACCGGGTGCTGCCGGGCCCCGGCCGCCCCTTCTCATCGGATTCGTCCTCTCGATCAGCGCGGAGCGCTATCTCGTCGGGCTCATGCTCGCGAGCGGGCTCTTCGTCGTCGCCTTCCTGGTCCGGGAGGCGCGGCTCGAGTGGTACAGGGCAGCGCTGGGCGGCGTTCTCGTATCCGTCCTCCTCGTCCGACTCGCGAGCTTCGTCGGACTGGACTGGCCCACGGGTCTCCTGACCGGGTGGTGAGAGGCCTGCGCCCGTCGAGAGTGCGGCAACGTGGCAGTGAAGACGGGGGCGCAGCAGGCCCTCGGGATGCTGTTTCTCGCGCGGGACCTTACTCCACGCCGGTGGTATCCGGGACGGGTCCGGATCGCCAACGCCGGTCCCGGTCATGCCGGCGCCGCGACGAGACCTCTGCTTGGTCATCGCCGGTGTCGGCGTACCCATCGTCCGTCGGCCGGCGCCGCTCGAACCGGTCCGAGCCGGCGCAGGCCTGCCTCGGCCGGGTTCGGGACCACGTGGACCAGCGCCGCCGCGATCCGCTTCTTCCAGAGCCGTCGGCGCACCTCCTGTCCGGCGATTGCGTTCGCACGCCCGCTCGTGAACGCGAGTGGACTGTGGCTCGATCCCCGAGCGTCCGTACCACGTCGGGATTCTCCGCGGCGCGCCCTTGCAGCGGAACCCGGAGCTGGATTCAACGCCTGGTGGTCCGCGGCCGGCGCCGCGAGCTCGGGCTCGGCAGCGTCGCGCTGGTCTCCCTCGCCGAGGCGCGCGAGAAGGCACTGGCCAACCGCAAGCTGGCGCGTCAGGGTGGTGACCCGCTCGCGGAGAAGCATCGCGCGCAGGGCGTGCCGACCTTCGCCGAAGCCACCGCGCGTGTGGTGGAACAGAGGCAAGCCGGCTGGCGAAGTCGGGCGCACGGCCACGAATAGATTTCGAGCTTCGAGCGGTACGCCTTCCCGCGTATCGCGCGCCTGGCAGCGAGCGTGGTGTCGCGCCAGGGGGGGGTTCCCAATCGAGGGTAGTCTGGTCGACAATGACGGGTTTCCGCGTGTCCATGGGCCATCCTTCCCGATAGTCTCGGCGTGAATTGCGGCGACCTCCCGGGCACGGACAAGTTCAGGGACGTGGACGGGAGACACAGGCAGCCAAACTTGACTCGGGCCAGGCCGTTAGTTAGTCATAAAGTTGACTAAAAAAGAACCCGTACCGGGAGAAGGGATCAATGGTCGCCGTCAACGTACACGAGGCCAAAACGCATCTGTCGCGGCTGTTGGCGAGGGTGGAAGAGGGGGAAGAAGTCGTGATCGCCCGCAATGGCAAACCGGTCGCCCGGCTCATCGCTCACAAGAGCGGAAAGGGCAGACGACGCTTCGGCGCCCTGCGGGGTCGGCTCGTCGTTGACGAAAGCTTCTTCGATCCCCTCCCGGAGTCCGAGCTGGCGGCGTGGGGGTCCTGAGGCCCCTTGAGGACTCTCCTTGACACGCACGCGTTCCTGTGGTGGCTCGCCGGGAGCGACAGTATGTCCGACACCGCACGGATCGCGGTCGCCGACCCGGAGAACGTCATTCTCGTGAGCGCCGCGTCGGCTTGGGAGATCACCACCAAACACCGCCTTGGCAAGTTGCCCGGAGCGGACGTGGTGGCCGAGGATGTCCAGGCCTACCTTGAGGATCAGGGCTTCCTGCAGCTCCCCATCACAGTTGCGCACGCTGAACGTGCCGGCAGGCTCCCCGATCTCCACCGCGACCCGTTCGACCGCATGTTGATCGCCCAGTCTCTCGCCCACGACCTCCCCGTCGTCTCGATCGAGTCACTGTTCGACGTATACGGTATTCGACGGATCTGGTAGCCGTTCACCTTCGGCCATCCTGTCCCGTCAGGCCGAGACTCATCTCGCCCGCCGTGTTCCGGCGGCCTTCGAGCGCAAGTTGCAAGAATGGCCCTGGTCGACGTGCTGCGTTGAGCCGCAGCCCGCCGTGACCGTTCCCTTCCACGTTCTCCAACTTGATCTGCAGCGACGGCCCGGTCCTGACGCTCAGGCCCAACGGCCGCGCGCCGTCCATGGTTCATCCGCAGGGCGTCGCAATGGTCTGCCGGAACACGGCCAGCCCATTGCCCAGATCCAGCACGACGCTTCCGCTGTCGAGCCCCGCTGCGCCACCCGGCCTCGTCGCTACACCGGTCATGTCGCGCCCTGACCACAAGGCCCGAGCGCCCCCGGGCCCCGCGCTGCCCCAGGAGGGTGAGAGGTTCAGGTTCAGCCCGCGGCCCGACGGATCCGGTGCGATGCGCACCGGTAGGGTCGAGAACTGGCGCGCCGATTCCTTAGGGTCCGGTGTATATGCGTTCCGCTGCTTTCGCTCGGTGCCCAGTCCGGCTCCCGTAACCACGTTTCCAGCTCCCGCCTCGTCAAACACAGCATGCGGTTTTCCCGCACTGTGCTTTCCTGTTGTCTTCATCCCACGGTTTATGTGGCCTATCGACTGGGGAACGCTTTCAACGGCAGATAAAGCCACCGCCTACTCCACCTCTTTCAGCCAAATGTCAGCCTTCGCCTTGAGATATATCCTCTTCCTCAGGTCTTGCAGACTGATGGACGGCTTTCATCCCGTCCCTGCCTCCCTTGTGGTCAGAGAAACGCCAACAGCAGGGCGCCTTCGCTCCGCGGGAATTACCCCGCCTCAACGCTACTACACGCCCATCCGCCACCCTCTCGTCTTCGACCCATTTCCCGGTTCTGCCGGTTATAGGGCCTACCTTGCTCCGGCAGTTTCCCGCCGGGACGAGGAGGGCTTCTCCAGTTGCTCGGTCTGTCCTTGTCATCGTGCCACCGCTACCACCCCGCCGAAGTGGGCCGGCCGTATCAATCAGCTTTCGACCGTCCATGCCGCCTTCGCCCTCCGGTTGTGGGCTCGGCCTTCGGAATGTGCACTTTCGAGGCCACCTGTGCGTTCACTTGCGTTGCGGCCCGATGACTCGCTGTCTCCCCATGGAAGACATTGTCGATAGGCTTCAGAAATTCGGTTTCCCTCCTCCCTGCTATCCAAGCTACGAGGCTCCTGATTGTTACCCCGGTGGGACTGTCCCCCACTCAACAGACCAGCCTTAGCTGGACACACAACCGGACACGCCCCACTCGTCGTAGCCTTCCTAGTCCGGGAGGCCCGGCTCGAGTGCGCAGGGCAGCGCTGGGCGGCGTGCTCGCATCCGTCCTCCTCATGGGACTCGCGAGCTTCGTCGGACTGGACTAGCCCACGGGTCTCCTGACCGGGTGGTGAGAGGGCTCGGCCGGTCCAGAGTGCGGGGACGACGGGGGCGCGGACGGGAAGGCCGCCAGGGAGCATGGGGCAAAGATCCGGGAACCTGCACGCGAAGATGGGGGAGCCAAAGGCAGAGCGGGATACGGCGGCGGCTGGGCGGATGCGCGCACTGCTGCTGTGCGACGCTGCACTGACTGTCGACGCGCATCCAGGCCCGGATCCAGACCGCCGCCGCTCTCGACCTGGACATCGAGGAGGCCCGCCGGACATTGGCGCGGCTCGAGGCGGCCACCTGGCGGATCATGCTCCGGGAAATCGAGGGGGACCGGTTCGTGGTGCTGCCGGCCGGCGCGCTGGCCGATCCGCCCTTGACCGTGGGCACTCGGCCGGCCGTCAACCTGTCGGACGACTGAAGGAGCTTTATCACCGCGTTGGAAAAGCGGTTTGCGAAGGCCTTCCGGGCGTTGTCCGCGCAGTACGAGCAGGCGCAGGAGCAGCACTCCGCGCAGGTCGAAGCCTCGGTGCGGCAGGTCGCGCAGCTCAGCGGGCAAGTGACGCACTTGGCCTGAAACTACAGGACGCTCGCCGAGACGGTGCGCGGGCACTGGACCCGATGCACCAACGTGGTCGAGAGCGGGATCATGGTCCGAGCCGCCGATGGCTCTCGGGAGCGAAGCCGGCTCCGCCACCCCCGCATTCGTTGGGGTTGTCGTAACTGTGGATTATAATTCCCCAAGAAAACCGGCAGCCAGTGCTCCCGAGGGCTGTCACCACCAGTCGGAATCCACCTTGACTTTGCCCTCGGACTGTCCCACGAAATAGGACCGCTTCAGTCTCTGACGCTCAGGAGAGTGCATCGTGATAACACGGCTCCGGCTGACCAACTTCAAGGCATGGAGGGAACTCCAGGTGCGGTTCGCCACGGTCACGGGTGTGTTCGGAGCCAACAGTGCAGGAAAGAGCAGCCTCCTTCAGTTCCTGCTGCTGCTGAAGCAGACACGCGACGCGACAGACCGACGCATCGTGCTGGACTTCGGCGTCCCCGAGAGCCTGGCGAATCTCGGTAGCTTTCCCGAGGTCGTCCACGGTCGTGACAAGGCCGCCGAGATCACTTGGGAGCTCGCCTGGACTCTGCCCAAACCCCTGAGAATCACTGGGCAGTCAGCCGACGGGCGGCCAGTTCAGTTCGCAGGCCAGAAGATGGAAACGCACTGCACGGTCGGTCTGTCCGACCCCAGCCAGCCATCTACTCTCTTCACGCGCAGCCTGACCTATCACATCGGCGACTACTCGTTTGCGCTCGAAGCCGCGTCCGGAGAGGACAATGCGCCCGCGTACGATCTCAAGATCCGAAGCCGGCACGATGACTTCGTACTGAAACGCATCCGGGGTCGTCCGTTCACCCGGATTCCATCTTCCGTCAAGAATCATGCGTTCCCTCAGCAGGTCAAGTGGTCCTATCAAAACGCTGAATTTCTCAGCGATCTGGAGCTCGCCTACGAAGACCTGATGGATCGCATATTCTATCTTGGACCGCTCCGGGTCTTTCCGCAGCGCCAGTACTATTGGAATGGCGCGAGCCCCGCCGATGTCGGACCACGGGGTGAGCGGGCCATGGATGCTATCCTAGCCGCCACGGCGCAGGGAGAGAGACGACAACTCAAGTATCATGCCCATCAACAGCCATTCCAGGGAATCATTGCGCACTGGCTCAGAGAACTCAAGTTGATCGATCGCTTCTCAATGTCCGAGATCGGTACGGGATCGAACCTGTACCAAGCGCGTCTGACGGCCAACTCTTCGGAGGCGTTGACCACCCTGAACGATGTGGGAATTGGTGTGTCACAAGTCCTCCCGGTGCTCGTCCTCCTCTACTACGTTCCGGAGCGTTCGGTCGTCCTCCTGGAACAACCCGAAATCCACCTGCATCCGGCTGTTCAGAGCCGTTTGGCTGACTTGTTCCTGTGCGTCGCGAAGCAGAGGAAGCTTCAGATTGTCGTGGAGTCCCACAGCCAGCACATGTTGCAGCGACTTCAGCGGCGTGTTGCGGAAGGCAAGGTGGAAGTACCTGGAAAAGGACCCAGGTTCCCCTTTGACATCTCTTCGGACGACGTGCGCCTCTATTTCTCATCGGTCTCCAGCGGCGTGGGCAAGCTGGAAGATCTGCAGCTGAACCGTTGGGGAGAGATCGAGAACTGGCCTGATGGATTCTTCGGAGATGAGATGGAAGAGATCGCCGCGATAAGCTCCGCCACGCTGCGACGCAAGCTGGCGGATTCGTCGAGATGACCGATAGGGCGGTCGTAGACACCAACGTCCTCGTCGCGGCGAACGGTCGGGACACTCATGTGGAGGAGAGCTGTCAGCTCAGGTGCGTGGAGGAGTTGGCGAGGCTCGCGCGTGAAGAGCTCGCGCGTGAAGAGCTCGCGCGTGAAGAGGTAGTGTGTGTCGACGACAGGTGGCTCATAATGCGCGAATACGAGAATAGGACGAGACAGACGGGGCAACCAAGGCCCGGCACGGTCTTCTACAAGCACGTCTGTCGGAAGATGGGCGACTGGGGCGAAGAGGCGACTCGAAAAGCGTCTGCCTCACTCCGGTCGATCCCCGGGACGCGGAGGGTAGAGACTTCGCCGACCCGGTTCTTCCACCGAACAACTTGAAGAAGGATGCGAAGTTCCTGGCCGTCGCCGTCAAGGCCAGTGCCGTAATCGTGAACGCAGCTGACTCGGACTGGGCCGAGCAACGTGAACTGACCGACCGATTGAGAGTTGATGTGAGGCGGCTATGTCCTCAACACGCGACTCGCTGACAGACATCACGCGGCGACCATGGCTCCCGGCAGGCTGAAATACCCTCGCACCCCTTACTGGCCAGATTCGCCATACATCGGCCGTGGCGACACGGTACACACCGATCCCGAACGGTTTGTGCGGCGCCCGGTCGTTGTGACCGAAAAGCTCGATGGAAGCAATGTTCTGATCCACCGAGGGAAGGTCTATGGACGCTCGGTCGCTGAAGAGGCAGCCGACAAGTGGATGGCAATGGTCAAGAAACATCACGCCTGGAAGGTCACCGAGCCGGACGTCTACCTCTACGGAGAGGACATCTACGGCGTACATAGCACCGAGTACGGAGCGGTCGGGGAAAACGAGACGTTCCATGCGTTCGCCCTCCGGGATTCAATCGGGAACTTTCGATCCATGGCCGCCCTGCAGGAGTTCACCACTCGACGGAGCATCCCCGTTGTTCCTGTCATCTACCACGGTGCGTTCGCCTCCATCGCCGAAATGCGCGCATTCATTCAGGGTGAGCATGCGAAGCAATCGGTGCTCGGTGGAGAGCGCGAGGGCGTGGTATTGCGTATTGCCGAGGGGTTCCCCTCATCCGATTTCGCCCGCAACATCTGCAAGAGCGTGCGTCAGGACCATGTGCAAACAGATCGGCACTGGACCCGAAACTGGCGACCCTGTGCATTACGTCACGACTAGCGTTCCGGGCTAGAGAAACCGGGAAGGCTGTCGGGCGCCGCTCCGCGCTCGGTGCATCAACGGATCTGCCCGCCCTCCGGGTCTCGGCTCTAGCCGGCCAGGTAGGCGGCCCAGTCGCACATGCGCCAGTCTCGGCGCTCGAACAGGTCCGAGCGCCTGTAGGCCGCCCCGACCTTGTTGCGGACCACATGGGCCAGCGCAGCCTCGACGACCTCTCGGGGATGATCCGTCTCCTACGTATGGGTTCCGATACGTTCCACAAGCGTCCGATGGTAATATATAACAATAATTTTGGCAGATAGTTACATAATATCCAGAGGATTGCGGGGTCCCACTGTGTCCGCTAATTTGCCGTACATAACATACGATGTTTGCTCTAAATAACCTGGCTGCAATTTCGAGAAATCGCTCTTGATACGTGCGTAAAGGTTCGTGAGACGCCGGCGCGTGTGCCAATAATGACTAGTAGAAATTTAGTCTACGGGATAATTAGATTTGTCCTTCGTCCATGTCGAGTAGATCCGGGGGCTTCCCTGGAGCGAAAGGACTTGCAGGCGGTGCGCAAATATGCCATGACATAAATCGCGTATTGTCAATAAAGCGCTCCGTCCGGAGGTTGTTTGGCGTGCTGTTCCTGCCCCCGCTCGAAAGCCTGCGCTTCTTCGAGGCCGCGGCCCGCCACCAGGGCTTCGCCCTCGCCGCGGAGGAGCTCGGCGTGACCCCGGCCGCCGTCTCCCACCGCGTCCGGATGTTGGAGAAGTATCTCGACGCCCCGCTCTTCGACCGCCAGCATCGCGGGGTGCGCCTCAACCGCCGCGGCCAGGCCTACCTAAAGGAGGTGCAGCGCATCCTCGCCGACGTCCACGGCGTCTCCGAGCGCCAGCGCCGCTGGCCGCGGCGGGTGCGGATCGTCTCGGTCGAGGCGGTCGCCGAGAAGTGGCTGGTGCCGAGGCTGGCTTCGTTCAAGACGGCGCACCCGGGCGTCGCCATCGAGATCGAGACCAATCACCGCGGCGTCGACCCAGAAAGTCGGGACTTCGACGCGTGGTTCGCCTACACCGGTGAGACAGCGGCGCCGGGCCCGGTGACGCGCCGCGAGGACACGCTGCTCGAGGAGACGCTCTACGAGGAGGACCTGCTGCCGGTCTGTAGCCCCGCCCTGCTCGTCGCCCGCGGCCGACCCCGCGGCCCGGCCGACCTGCAGGACTGGCCGCTGCTCTACGATATGGGATGGAATGCCGACTGGTCGTACTGGTTCGCCCGCCAGGGCCAGTCCACGCCGGACCTGTCCCGGGCGTCGGGCTTCCGCCTCTACAGCATGCTGGTCCAGGCCGCGGTGAACGGGATCGGCGCCGCCATCGGGCGGCCGACGCTGATCGCGTGGGAGCTGGAAAGCAGGACTTTGGTGCCCGTCTTCGACCGTCAGGCCGAGGCGCCGGCACGCTGCTGCCTCATGACCACTGCAGCCTCCCGGCAGCGGCCGGAGGTGCGGGCGTTCCGGGAATGGGTCCTGGACGAGGCCAGGGCCGCGGCCCGGACCGTGCCTGATCCCGTCCTGCGCCGTCCGTAACCCGGCTTCGCCTCCCCGTCAGCCCACCGCGCGGTGCCCAGGGCGCTTTCGAGGAACACAGGAGGCTTCCTCTCTCGAACAAGGCTGCGGGGGAACGCGGACCGTGCAGACGAACCCTGGATGAGCCTTGCAGATTTCCGGGGACTACGTCGAAGGAGGATACATCCCCGCCTTCAGTCCCAGTCGCCCTCGGTATCCCTCTTGAGCGCACGGCCGAGTTCGGGATCGCCCTCGCCGCGTCGGACGGAGCGCTCGACAAGATCGACGCGACGCCCAAGGTCCGGCGAGGCCGGCGGCGCGCGCGATCGCGTAGAGGGCGGCCAGAGCGGCCGCGAACGCTAGGACAAGGCGCAAGGCGATGCTCGCGCCGTAGTCGGCGAGGATGATCGTCCAGAACGGCGCGAGATATGCGAGACGCGGCGCGGCGAGCAGGACGCCCGAGCCGGCCAGGGCAGCGGTCAGGCCAGCGCTGATTTTCCAGGGTTGCATGGCGGTGTGCTAGAGCTCGAGCGTGGCCGGATCCCGCTCGACCGGCCCTGGTATGGAGCCATGATCCTCGCTGTAGCCCAGCGCCCGAAGCACCCGTGCTCCGGCGGCTCCGTTGGCGTGCATCCGGAATCCGGCGTTGGCGTTGGCCCGGACGGAGCCGGCTCGGTAGTGGCCCGAGGCGACCTCGACATTCACGCGGCCGCTCCGCTCCTCGGCGTCAACGTACTCGATCTGCGTGTCGGGGTAGAGCACGCGTCCCTCGGCGTCGATGGGGAGCTCCAGCTCCCGGGCGGCACGGTGCCGTTCGGCGTCGGCGGCCCGCTGGCCGTCCCGGACCCGCGCGGACTCGGATCGGTGCGCGACGGCGCTCTTGAGCTCGCCAGGTGTTCAGACGCCAGATGGACACGAACGGGGGTGGATCCCGCTCGTCGAACTCGTAGGCGTACGTCGGTGTGGCCACCGCGAACCGGCCGATCAGCGTGCGCCTGACACAGGACCGCTCATCCCCTTCCACCGTCGCGAGGGCCACGGTGGGCGACCGGAACGCCTGCAGGGGGTACGCCCGAAGGACGGCGTCGCCGTGGGTGCCGTACCGTTGGTGAATCTCTTCCGCGTAGTCTGTTGGCGTGACCGGGTGCCCGACGTTGTCGCGCGCTCCGAAGACGATCTGGGTTCGCTCGTCGCGGGTCTGACCGAACACGATCGGCACGTGCGTGAAGGAACCCGTCTCCAGAGCGAAACGTGCCCCGCTCGCCTCGGCCGTGGTGCGCGAGACCATGCTGCAGCTGCCGCTCTGGTGAATGGCTCGGGCGAAGAGGCCTCGCGCGGACGGCGAGCTCAGATGGTTGCAGACGGAGCTCGCGGCGGCGGATTGCCCTGCGATCGTCACCCGAGCCGGATCCCCCCCAAAGTTACGGATGTTCGTCTGCACCCACCGGAGCGCCGCCTGCTGGTCGAGCATTCCGTAGTTGCCGGCTGGATCGGGGTCCTCACTCGAGAGCGACGGAAGCGCGAGGAAGCCCATAGCACCGAGCCGGTAATTCAGGGTGACGAAGACCACGTTGCCGGGCGCCACGAACTTCCGCGGATCCACATCGCAGCAGGCGCCTCCCCGAAGCGCCCCCCGCCGTGAATCCAGATGAAGACCGGCAGGAGGGTCTCCCCGTCGTCCCCGGCGCCAGCCCGCCGGTGGGGGCGGTAGACATTCAGGTAGAGGCAGTCTTCCGTCAGCTTCGGGCGCTCGTAGCCCGGATCCCATCCGGTTCCCTGGACGCAGCCGTTGCCCGGCTGGCCGGGATCGCGAACACCGGGCCAGCTGTCGGGCGGGCGGGGAGGCCGCCATCGCAGTGGCCCCACGGGTGGATCCGCATAGGGGATCCCGAGCCACTCGGCGTAGTTGGTCTTGAGCTGCCCCCGGACGGCCCCCCTGTCCGTCTCCACGACGATAGGCGCGGCCGGTGGCTGCGCGTGGAGATTCGCGGGGAACGGGGCCAAGAGCCCCCAAATGAGAACCCTGATGATCTGTCGATGGGGGTCCCTTCGGTGCGACGTGACGCCCGGCATCCGACGACGCTCTCCAGGCAGGCGGGAATACTCCCGCGCGGTCATCGGGCTGCCGAGGGAGAGGCTCGCTCTCCGGCCGGGCCGAACGAGAGCCGCGTGCCCATGAGCGGCTGCTGTTCGATCCCCGGCTTCGTGTAGTCGCACACCCCGTCGGGGAAGATGCGACCCAGGGCCCCGAGCTCCTCCGGGGTGAACGGCCAGACATAATCCGTCGGGTCGACCGGCTTCTTCTGGCAGATCACGATGTCGTTGGAAACCGGCATTCCTGCCACGAGTATAGACGGACCCGTGCGAGGGGAAGTGCCGGTCGCACATCCCGGCCTGATAGAGCTGCGTCTCGGGAATCCGCTGACCGCCGCAACGCGGAACAATGCACAGGCCCTCGAGATCGTCCGGCTTCGCGGCAACGACCCTGGCGCTCCGCGGCGCACCCGACGTGTCCGCCCCCAGACTCAGGAGCCACCGGTCCATCTGCGCCAAGGCCTCCTGGACGAGCGGACTCTCGGTGCTGAACCCTCCGCAGGTGTAGTCCTCCACGAGCATGACGTGGTTGTCGGCATGCCCGTTGGCCTTCATCAGGCGATGGCGGGTGGAGAATCCGTGGAACCGCATGTGCGGGTCTCCGGGACGGGCGTCGGCGTAGGGGCCGATAGTCGATGTTCGGCGTCTCGGACAGGCCGCCGCCGCTCAGGAACCTGCCTGACCGATAGGCGCCCAACCGGGCGCCCACCGTGCGTTCCGGGGTCAGGTTGGCATCGATGTCCACCCCGCCGATCTTCTCGTTGAGATCCAGGAACTGGGCCTTGGTGATCGTGCCGCTGTTGAGAGCCTTCAGCCCGTACTGCACCCCGACATTGTCGAGGGGCCTCCGGGCGAAACCTGTCGCCGGATCGCGTCCCCACGCGTTGACGCCGTGATCATAGGTCGTGCAGCGCGCGCCTCCGGCGTTCGTGGTCGGATCATAATAGTAAGGTCGTCCGCAATGGCGTCGCTGCAGGCGCCACGGGGGTTGATCCGGTCGGGACGAGTCGCCTGCACCACGAGGGTCTCGTAGCTCGGAAAGCCCGCCACGGCGACCTGCTCCTCCCTCGTCCAGGGGACGGACGCATCCTCCGTGAAGTAATGGTAGAGCAGCCGGGCTCCGAACGAATGGGTCGTGGTGTGCGCGAACGGGACATCGGGGAAGCTGCACGCCGGAACGATCCCGTCGAGGAGACCGGGATCGTTGTCGCCGATCTGGTGGACCTGGTCGGAACCACCTGAGCAGCCCCACCCGATCGTGTGGTCGACGGCGCCGCAACGCTCTATGAACAGCTCCTTGACCATCATCACCGTCTCGGCCGAAAGCAGGTCGTCGCAGTTGACGCCGAAGACATTCAGGCTCGAGGAAGCCACCGCGAAGCCCTGGGACAACATGTGGACGTCCAGAACCCCGCCGGTGCGATTCCCCTGCACGTACCAGCCGCCGGGACACCCCCCTCCGAAGGTATAGACCACCCGCCCGTTCCATCCCCTCGGACGGGTCCAGGGGTCGACCGGTGGATCCGTGGCCGGATCGTGCAGGATCGAGCTCTGATAGATGGAGCGGTTCACGGTGCCCGTCTCCACACGCACGATGAAAGCTACGGTCCGGCCTTCGTTCGTGGTGGCATAGGCCAGATCGGCCGGGTGCGCCGAGGGATCCGGAAGGGGTCTGAACTCCGCGCCGGTCGTCCGGTAGACGCAGTCCACCCGCGTGACAACGGAGCAGTGGCTGTCCCGGGCAGGCCCCGGCGTCCCGCCGGTCACGGGAAGCTCGAAGCGCTCGGTCATGCAGATGAAGGGCTGCTCTTTCGGTCCCGAGACGACCGGCCCTTCCCGAGGCCAGTTCGTCACGACCAGAGAGGAGTTGGCTCCGCTGGGACCCCGGCCGCTTACGGTGTTTTCTCCCAACTGCAGCCCGTCAACGGGTCCGATGAGAGCCCCGGCCCCCGTCGGGGACCGAAAGGGAGCCTCGACACGCTGTCCGTTGAGGATCACGACGAGCTCATCCAGCGACACGTCCGGAGCCGCCTCGATGCGGAGGAGCACGTCTCCCCCGCTCACCGCATCATTTCGGGTAGAGGCCGTGATGATCCGGTAATCCTGGCTGCCCGTCTGCTCGTGTTCGACCATCGGAACCGGTCGAGGCTCGACGTATTGCGCCGACGCCACCGTGAGCGGTGCACCGAGCCCCCCGACCGCCACGGCCACGACCTTGCCGAGCGAGCCGGGGATCGATCTCGTGATCATCAGCGTCTCCTTGCCGGCCGGCCCGGACCGGTGGTTGCCGCACGACCCGCCAGGTGACGTCGTCCGTCGAAACGTACTTGACCGGCACATCGTCCACCAATCTCCGACGCAGGGAGCTTCACCACCTGTCTCCGCGTGGGCCGCCTTGTCCAAGACGGCTCGCCCCCTGCCGCGGCTCCGCGCAGCTGGAGACCTCTCCTCGAGATGTCGATGATGCTCGCGTCGCCCACGGACGCACCTCCTGCACGTTCTCCTGTCGGCGCATTATGACGACCTCCCGGGGGCGTCCACTCCATGGCGCATGACAGACCTTCGTCACCTCATGACCTGTGGTCACCGCGGCCGGTTGCACGACGACGCCCGACTCCACGAGGTGGCCCCCTGAACACGACGACTCGCTCGTCCTCCCGCGCTCCGGAACGCGGACTTCCCGCTCCATCGAGCGGCCGGGCTCCCACCCTCAGGAGAGGTGCTCCGGCGCGCATCCTGACCGCTCCGACGGGGCGTGTGCGGACGGCGGGCGTCCTTGCCCCGACGCGCCGGAATAAGTAACTCAGAGTACCAAAGATTCGCCGGCGGAGGAGACGCATGAAAACCATCGTCCTGTCGACGATGCTCTTGGGAGCCGGGCTCTGGACGGGGACGGGCCTCGCGGACGACGGGGTTCCGTTTCACATCAGCCCCCGCTTCGCGGCCCTGGCACTGCATGTCGATTCCTCGGGCCCGGTGGCCGCGGGCCGGTCGTATGCGCCTGTCCAGGAGCTGAACGCGGTCGTCCGGGAGTACTGCGTCGCGTGCCACAACGACCGGATGGCGACGGGGAACCTCTCGCTCGAGGCCTTCGATGTCGCGCACGCGGAGGCCGAGACGGCCGAGAATATGATCGTGAAGCTCCGGGCCGGGATGATGCCCCCCCCGGGAGCCCCGCGCCCGTCCGAATCCACCCTCGTCACCCTCGTCGAGACGCTCGAGACGACGATCGACGAGGCGGCCTCGAGTGAGCCGAACCCGGGCGCCCGCCGCTTCCAGCGCCTGAACCGGGCCGAGTACGAACGGGTCATCCGGGACCTTCTTGCCCTCGACGTCGATGCCGGCCGGTGGCTCCCTGCCGACACCTATCTCGGCAACTTCGACAACATGTCGGCCGCCCAGGGGCTTTCCACGACGCTCCTCGAGGCCTACATGCGGGCTGCGACCGAGGTGAGCCGTCTCGCCGTCGGGAACCCCGACGCCGTCTCGACCTCGATCAAGTTCACGAACCCGATCGAGGTCTCGCAGCACGCGTGGGACCAGGTCGACGGCACGCCCTTCGGGACCCGGGGCGGGATGGTCGTCACGCACGACTTCCCCGTGGACGGGGCGTACATCTTCACCGTCGAGACGCTCTTCGGGAGCGGCACGGGATTCGAGGATCTCGATATCTCCATCGACGGTGAGGGCACGGCGCTCCTCGCACTCGAACACGGCCGGGCCACGACCGTCCCGATCGAGACGGAGCCGATCTTCGTCACGGCGGGCCAGCACAACGTGTCCGCAGCCTTCGTCCGAAGGATCGAGGGCCCCTACGAGGACCGCCTGAGCCCGTTCGGCTGGTCCTTCGCGGGTGGGGAGGACTCACAGGCGTGGGCGAACTACGGGATCACGGCGCTCCCGCACCTGAGCGAGGTGATGGTCACCGGGCCCCTGGAGCCGGCCGGGCTGTCGGAGAACGCGAGCCGGGATCGCATCTTCAGCTGCCGACCGGCCGCCCCCGCCGAGGAGCGGCCCTGCGCCCAAGAGATCGTGACCCGCCTGGCGCAGGAGGCCTTCCGGGGACCCGTATCGGAGGCGGAGGTCGCGGGGCCGATGGTCTTCTACGATCGCGCGGCGGCCGAGGAGGGCTTCGAGGTCGGGGTCCGAACGGCGCTCCAGGCGATCCTGGCGAGCCCGCAGTTCATCTTCCGGCTCGAGGAGGAGCCGCCCGAACTCGAGCCCGGGGAGAACTACCGGCTGAACGACCTGGATCTTGCGAGCCGCCTCTCCTTCTTCCTCTGGGCCACGGCGCCCGACAGGGAGCTGCTCGAGGTCGCGGCGGCCGGCGGGCTCTCCGATCCTCTCGTTCTCGAGGGGCAGGTCCGGCGGATGCTCGAGGATCCCCGTATCGAGGCGCTCGCGACCCGATTCGCATCGCAGTGGCTGCGACTGCAGGACACCGAGGACAATCTGCCCGAGCCGTACCTGTACCCCGATTTCACGGGGCAGCTCCGCGACGACCTCGTGCGTGAGACCCAGCTCCTCTTCGGGCACCTCGTGCGCGAGGAGCTGAGCCTCCTCGATCTCTACACGGCGGACTACACCTTCCTCAACGAACGGCTCGCCCGCCACTACGGGATCCCCGGGATCGTCGGGGAGGAGTTCCGCCGGGTCGCCTACCCGGACGACACCCGCCGCGGGATCCTGGGCCACGGGAGCATCCTGCTTCTCACCTCGATGTCGTCTCGCACCTCGCCCGTCCTCCGGGGGAAGTGGGTCATGGAGGTCCTCATGGGAACGCCTCCGCCCCCGCCCCCACCCAACATCCCCTCCTTCGACGATACGGCCGGCGCGGTCGATGGCCGGCGCCTGAGCACGAGGGAGCGGCTCGAGATGCACCGGTCGAATCCCACGTGCAACGCGTGTCACCGATTCATGGATCCCATCGGACTCGCACTCGACAACTACGACGTGACGGGGCGCCTCCGGATCCGGGAGAACGGGGTGGCGCTCGACACCCGGGGCACCTACTACGACGGCACGGACGTGAGCACGCCGCGGGAGCTCACCGAGGTACTCGTCAAGCGCCCGATCCCGCTCATCCGGAACTTCACGGCGAACCTCCTCGCGTACGCCACGGGCCGGCGGACCGAGTACTTCGACCAGCCTCAGATCCGCGCCATCGCGGCGGCGGCCGAGGCGAACGATTACCGACTGTCCTCGTTCATCCTGGAGGTCGTGAAGAGCGCTCCGTTCGCGATGTCCAGGTCCCAGGACACCGAGTAACCGACAGCAGAAGGGAAACCGAATCCATGGCGAACTACATCACCGGAAAGCACCTCTCCCGGCGGACCTTCATCCGGGGCCTGGGGGCCAGCCTCGCGCTGCCCTACCTGGACGCGATGGAGCCGGCCGGGCGGATCCTCGGCCTCTCGCGCCAGGAGAGCGTCACACGCCTGGTCTGCATCGAGGAGTCGATGGGAAGCGCGGGATCGAGTGACTGGGGAGATGCCCGCAATCTCTTCGCACCCTCTCAGGTCGGGCGGGACTTCGAGTTTGCCCCGGACAGCAGTCTGGCTCCCCTCTCCGATTTCCGGGAGTACATGACGATCGTGAGCAACACCGACTGCCGCTCCGCGGAGGCCTTCACCGCGGAGGAGATCGGGGGCGACCACGACCGGTCCACGGCGGTGTTCCTCACGCAGTCTCACCCGAAGCAGACCCAGGGTTCGGACATCTTCCTCGGCACCTCGCTCGATCAGATCCACGCGAACCGCTTCGGGCAGGATACGGCGCTTCCCTCCCTCGAGCTCTGCATCGAGGGGATCGACCGGGGCGGCGGGTGCGCCTACAACTATCACTGTGCCTACACGACCTCCCTCGCATGGGCCTCGCCGAACCGGCCGCTTCCGGCCATCCGGGAGCCGCGGGTCGTCTTCGAGCGCCTCTTCGGCGCCGGCGACTCGGCGGAGGACCGCGCGGCGAGGCGGCAGACGAACAGGAGCATCATCGACTGGGTCGCGACCGAGGTCGCGCGGCTCAAGCGGGAGCTCGGGGCCGCCGACCGTGCGGCGCTCGACGAGTATACGGAACACATCCGTGAGATCGAGCGGCGGATCGGCCTCGTCGAGGCGAGGAACGCGAGCGGGGAGGAGCGCGAGATGCCCGAGGCGCCTTCCGGCGTCCCGGACTCCTTCGAGGAGCACATGCAGCTGATGTTCGATCTGCAGGTGCTCGCCCTCCAGACCGACATGACGCGGGTGATCACCTTCAAGACCGGGTTCGACCAGTCCAACCGGACCTTCCCGGAGAGCGGGACGACGAAGTCCATCCACGGCGCGTCGCACCACGGGAACGTGCCGGCGGACATCATGGACTTCAACATGATCAACACCTACCGGGTCCGGCAGCTCCACTACTTCCTCGAGAAGATGAGGGACACCCTCGAGGGCGACCGGTCGCTCCTCGACAAGACGGCCATCGTCTGGGGTTCCCCGATGGCCGACCCGAATCTGCACAATCACCGGCGAGCACCCCTGATGCTCCTCGGCCGCGCGAACGGCGCCCTCGAGGGCGGCGTGCACCTCCGGGCACACGAGGGGACGCCGATGGCGAACGTCTTCGTCGCCCTGATGCAGAAGCTCGGCCACGACATGGAGGCCTTCGGCGACAGCGACGGCCACTTCACGCTCGACTACCCGGCCGGCGTGCTGTCGGGGGCGAGCGGGGCATGACGAGGGGAGCGGCGAGGAACCCGGGCCTCCGAGGTCGTCCGGCGCGGAGCGCGGGACACGTCGCCTCGCCCGGGACAAGGCTCATCCTCACGGCCGTCGCGGCCCTCTCTGTCATGGGGGCCCAGCTACCCCAGGACGTCACGATCCTGGACGCGGCGCGTGACGGGGACGAAGCGGCGGTTCGCGCCCTCCTCCGAGCGGGCACCGACGTGAACGAAGCGGGGGGAGACGGGATGACGCCCCTCCACTGGGCGGCTGAACGCGGGCACGCCGGGGTCGTGGAGATCCTCCTCGGCGCGTCGGCGGACGTTTCGGCGGTGACGCGTATCGGCAGCTATACGCCGCTCCACCTGGCGAGCAGACGGGGAGACGCCGGCGGCGTGGAGGCGCTCCTCGACGCCGGGGCCGACCCCGAGGCCGTCACGACGAACAGCGGGGTGACGCCGCTCCACCTGGCGAGCAGCGCGGCCGGGGGGGCGGGCGCGGTGGCGGCGCTCCTCGAGCGGGGCGCCGACCCGAACGCACGGGAGAGCGCCGCCGGCCAGACACCGCTCATCTTCGCCGCGTCCGCGAACCAGCCCGAATCCATTCTCGAGCTCCTGCGCCGAGGGGCCGACCCCGGCCTCCGGACCGAGTCCGTCGATGTTCTTCGGAGTCTCGCCCTCGACCGGGAGGCCACGCGGCGTCTCCGGGAAACGGTCGCCGAACTCCGGGGAGGCTCGGACGTCGAGCTGACCCCGAGCCAGGTGCAGGCCGCGATCTCGGCGCAGCGCGCGTTCCTGCGTTCCGGCTACGATGTGGGCGATGTGGACCGCTATGCCCTCGCCAACGTGAGGCCGGACTATCCCGGAGGCCCCGAAGTCGTCCGTCCCCCCTTCCGGGAGGTGGTCGTCGGCCATACGGGGGGCATGACGGCGCTCCTTCATGCAGCCAGGGAGGGTCGCATCGAAGCGGCTGGCGTGCTCCTCGACGGGGGTGCGGACATCGATCAGGTGAGCGCGGACGCCACGAGCCCGCTTCTCATGGCGACGCTGAACGGGCAGTTCGATATGGCCCTCATGCTCATCGAGCGGGGGGCGGACCCGAACCTCGCCGCCTCGACCGATGGGGCCACCCCGCTGTTCGCGACGCTCCAGACCGAGTGGGCACCCAAGTCCAACTATCCCCAGCCACGCGCGCAGGACTCGCAGCGCTCCGAGTACATGGACGTGCTCCGGGCACTCCTCGAGGCGGGTGCAGAACCGAACGTGCGCCTGAACACCCATCTCTGGTACTGGGAGTACGGGCTGAACAAGATGGGGATCGACCTCACGGGCGCCACCCCGTTCTGGCGGGCCACCTTCGCGCAGGACCTCCCTGCGATGCGGCTCCTCGCCGAGTACGGGGCCGACCCCGACGTCCCCACGGCGTGGCCGGAGCTCGGGATGCGGGATCGCCGGCAGCAGGACGGCCGGCAGCAGGAGGACTCGGCGCTTCCCTACATTCCCGAGGGCGCTCCGAATGCGTATCCGATTCACGCCGCGACCGGGGGCGGATACCTCGGACTCGGAGCCTTCAGCGTCCGGAACGTGCCGGACCAGTTCCTCCCCGCGGTTCAGTACCTCGTCGAGGAGCACGGAGCGGACGTGAATCTCGCGGATTCGTGGGGGTACCGGCCGATCCACTACGCCGCATCCCGCGGCGACAACGAGATGATCGAATACCTGGTCTCCCAGGGTGCGAACGTCGCGACGCTGACGCGCCTCGGCCAGTCGCCGGCGGACATGGCGCGGGGTGGCCGGGCCGGCTTCTTCACCCGGGTGGCGTTCCCGGAGACGGTCGAGCTCCTCACCGGCATGGGGTCCCCGCTCGCGTGTCTCCACACGCACTTCCTCGACACCGGGGACTTCTGCGAGGGAGCGGGCGTGTACGACCCCTGGGGCGACGAGCCACCGCAGCTGCCGGCGTCCGCCGGACCGGCGCTCGTAGCACCGTAGCGCCGCGCTGAACTGCGCGGCACGGAGGCGTCGGCACAGACCTCGTCCGGTGCCGACGCCCCTGCTTCGGTCCTGCCGGCCGCTGGCCGGCCGACCGAAGCACAGACCGAAGCACCGATGGGAGAGACCATGAGACCCCGGACTGTCCGGCCGCTACTGCTCGTCTTCGGACTCGCCGCGATCGTCGGCTGCGGCGGCGGGGATGCGCAGGTCGCCGCCGCGGCGGGATCTGCCGCTCCTGCGAAGGGCGGGGACGACCGGACCGGGGCGTACGACGCGGTCGAAGGGTGGTGGAAGCCCGCGCCGGACCACGAGGGCCCGTGGACGTGGGGAGAGGTCTCGGGCATAGCGGTGGACAACCCGGACCGGATCATCGTGGCCGTGTGGGGAGACCGGGACGCGGAGGGAGAGGAGCGGGAAGGCAGCACGAACTACCTCGTCGTCGTCGATCGAAACGGGAACATCATGGAGCGGTGGACCCAGTGGGATTCGATCCTGAACCGGCCCCACCAGGTGTACATCAGCCCGTACGACCCGGAGCGTCACGTCTGGATCGTCGAGCGGGGCGGCCGGGGCGTCAACATGCAGATCCTCAAGTTCACGAACGACGGGAGCGAGCTCGTGATGCGTCTCGTCGATCCGGACCACCCCACGAGCCGCGCCGAGGCCCGGGCCAATCCGCACCCTGGCCCCTACACCTACGGCGACCCCGCCGTGCTGGCCTTCCTTCCGGACGGCAGCTTCTACCTCGGCGACGGGTACTGGAACACCCGCATCGTCAAGTACGACGCTAACGGGGAGTATCTGCTCGAGTGGGGGGAGCTCGGGAGCGGCCCCGGCCAGTTCGACCTCGTGCACGGCGTGGCCGTGGACCGCGACCGGCGCGTCTACGTGGGCGACCGCACGAACAACCGCATCCAGGTCTTCACCGAGAACGGCGAGTTCATCGAGGAGTGGCCGGACGTCTCCGACCCGGTCGGCGTGTACGTCGATGAGAACGACTCGGTCTGGGTGATCTCAGCGACGCTGAACCGGCTCCTCAGGTACGACCGTGACGGAGTGCTTCAGTCTCACTGGGGCACGTTCGGCGGAACAAGGGGCGGCTTCCCGGGCGGACTCTCACGTCCCCACCAGATCGACGTGGACCAGGACGGAAACGTCTACGTCGCGAGTTGGGACGGCGGGTGGGCGAACAAGTTCGTCCCGAAACCGAACGCGGACCCGGGCAGGCTGATCGGGCGCGCGCTCGTCCTGGCGCCATAGGGTGCGAGTGCACGCCAGAGAGAGGCCGCCCTCCGTGCGTCCCGTTGCGAGGGCGGGGCGGAGGCAGGTGAGCGCGTCGACGGACGCCGGCCCGAGGCGACGGTGGACCATGGCTCCGCCGCCGTCCCGATCGCCCCGGTCGGGGCCCTCGCCGGGCTCGGTCGCGGCGAGTCTCCGTTGTACCTGCGGCCGCGCACGTTCCAGAGGATCGCCCGATGACGCCACACCCCCCGTGCGAGCCGGGAACCCGGTAGGACCTGTGCTCCACGGCCCCGTCGCTCGTCAGGTGGCTGCGGCTCTCCTCCTAGCGGCCGCCGCTTCGGGCTGCACGGAGACGTCCCCCGGCTCGCGAGCGGATGCACCGGCCGCAGAGCGCACCGAGGTGCCGCTCGTCGTGTTCATGGACTCGGCGCACCCGGCCCGCGTCTACGACGAGGAGACGCTCGACGCCGGCCAGACGAATGCCGACCTCCTCGCCGAACGCCTCGGCGACCTCCCGATCCGCCGGATCAGCGAAACGATCAGCCCGGCCTGGCGGCGGGACGGCGTCATCGCCGCGCTCGAGCCGGAGCTGATCGTGATCCACTACTCCGGATTTCGCGAGGAGGACGGCTCGGGACCGAGGGAGCGTCTGCGCTACTTCCTCACCCAGTTCGGAGCCTCGGAGACCGAGTTCGTGATCTACAGCCGGACCGGGGGCGCCGCGCTCGACGAAACCGTGCGGGACCTCCTCCAGGAGGCCGGCACCGAGCACCCCTCGCTCCCGGCGAGGGTCCACGTCTTCGGTCTCGACGATCATGGGGAGCGGAGCTGGCTGAGTCCGCCGACGATTGAGGCGCTCAGGGAGCGCGTGATGGCGGTCCTCGAGCCGTGAACGCCGCACTGCAGGAGACTCGGGCCCCGAGGGGCGGGGGGCCGGGGGCCGATGCGCCACCTGGGCGGCTCCGCCACGTCCCGTCGCCACATCCCCTTGCCCAGGCCACGAAGGGGTCCACTACGCCGCTCGCCGGAGACCGATGATGGAACGCCGCCCGCACCCCGCCCGACTGCCGCTCTCCCTCTGCGTCCTCCTCCTTGCCGCAAGCTCGCCCCTCATCGCTCAGTCGGGCGCCGCCGGGGGGGAGTGGCAGACGTACGGCGGCGACCTGGGGTACACCCGCTACGCGCCCCTCGACCAGATCGACGGCACCAACTTCTCGGATCTCGAGGTCGCCTGGCGCTTCAACCCCGCGAACCTGGGTCCCTTCCCCGACTCCAACTTCCAGGCGACCCCCCTGATGGTCGACGGGGTGCTCTATACGACCGCCGGCAGCCGCCGGAACGTGGTGGCGCTCGACGCAGAAACGGGCGAGATGCTCTGGGTATACCGGATCGACGAGGGCGAACGCGGGGCGAACGCGATTCGCCGCCTGTCGGGCCGGGGGGTCGCGTACTGGACGGACGGGGCCGGCGACGAGCGGATCTTCCTCGTCACGATCGGCTATCAGCTCGTCGCCCTCGACGCCGCGACAGGACGCCCCGTCAGCGGGTTCGGGACGGACGGGATCGTGGACCTCAAGCTCGGAAACGATCAGGAGATCGACCCCCTGACCGGGGAAATCGGGTGGAACAGCGCGCCCATCGTGGCCCGCGACGTCGTCCTTGTGGGCGCCTCGCACCGGGGGGGCTCGAGCCCCCCGAGCCGGGAGAACGTCAAGGGGTATATCCGCGGATTCGATGTCCGGACCGGGCAGAGGCGGTGGATCTTCCACACGATCCCCCAGGTCGGTGAATTCGGCCACGACACGTGGGAGGACGAATCGGCCGCCTACACGGGGAACACGGGGGTGTGGACCACCTTCACGGTGGATGAGGAGCTCGGGATCGCGTACCTCCCGGTCGAGATCCCGACGGGCGACTACTACGGGGGGCACCGGCCGGGCGGGAACCTCTTCGGCGAGAGCCTCGTCGCCGTAGACCTCGAGACGGGGCGTCGCCTCTGGCACTTCCAGTTCGTGCATCACCCGATCTGGGACTACGACGTCCCCTGCCCACCGATCCTCGTGGACATCACCGTCGATGGCCGGGAGATCCAGGCGGTCGCCCAGCCGACGAAGCAGGGGTGGGTCTACGTCTTCGACCGGATCACCGGCGAGCCGGTCTGGCCCATCGAGGAGCGGCCCGTCCCGGCCGGGGATGTCCCGGGCGAGTGGTACGCGCCCACGCAGCCCTTCCCGACGAGGCCGCCGCCCTTCGAGCGGCAGGGGCTCCTCCTCGAAGAGCTCATCGACTTCACCCCCGAGATCCACCGGGAGGCGCTCGAGATCGCCTCTCAGTACCGGACGGGGCCCATCTTCACCCCCCCGATCGTCCAGGAGGAAGACGGGCTCCTCGGCACCCTCTTCGTGCCGAACGGGGCGAACTGGCCGGGCGGCTCCTTCGACCCCGAGACGGGGGTCCTCTACCTCTACTCGCACACGCTCACGCGGGCCGTCGGCCTCGTCCCCGACCCGGAGCGGTCGGACATGGACTACGTCCGGGGCCCGAGCGGACCGCTCACCGTCCAGGGGCTTCCGCTCGTGAAGCCCCCCTGGGGCCGGATCACGGCGATCGACCTGAACGTGGGAGAGATCCTCTGGCAGGTCGCGCACGGCGAGACGCCGGACTTCGTCCGGGACCACCCGGCGCTCCAGGGCGTCGATATCCCCCGGACGGGTCGCTTCGCCTCGGCCGGAGGGAGCTCGGGGGGGATCGGGACGCTCACGACACGCACGCTCGTCATCAGCGGCGAGGGCGGCACCTTCACCACGCCTTCCGGCGAGGTAGGGGCGATGCTTCGGGCCTACGACAAGGACACGGGCGATGAGCGTGGGGCCGTCTACCTCCCCGCCGCGCAGACCGGCTCTCCGATGACGTACATGGCGGGCGGGCGGCAGTTCGTCGCCGTCGCCGTCGGCGGGAGCGGAGACCCGGGCGAGCTCATTGCGTTTACCCTTCCGTGAGACGGCGGCGCTTCCGGAGGCGACGTCAGAGGGGCTCGTAATTCCGGAGGGAGGCCTCGCAGTCCACCGCTCCGAGCTGGCCGGTGGCCGTACGAAAGGAGGTGGAGTCGCCCGGGGTGAAGACCTCGCCGCCGATCGCGTAGGTCACGCGGGTGTCGAGCGGGTCGCCGGCCGCGTCCCGCCAGGTCACCTCCACCTCGACGTAGCGGACGACGACGCCCCCGTTGTTTCGCACATATCCCTCGGCCCAGACGGAATCCCCGTTCGCTTCGCACGATACGAGCGTCACCGGGAGGTTGGAACCGGGAGCGCGCTGCGTGCCGGCGCCCTCTCCCGGAGCGTCCGCACGGGCCCCTGCCCCGTCCGGATCGGGAGGAGTGCCGGAGCGGATGAGGAGGAACAACCCGGCGGCGAGAGCTGCGATCAGGAGGAGGACCCAGCCGGTGGCCGGTCCGGCGCGGGCGCCGGGGCGAGTCGCCGGATCGGGGGAAGGGCTTCGAACCATCGTCCAGAGGAGCCTTGGGCCATGACCTCGTCGCTCGGCTCGCGCGATCGAGCCCGACCGCACGGACCCCGGAGAACGTGCATCCCCCGCAACCGGGGAGCAAGGGCTCCCGCCTCCGGCGGGTCGCCGAAGCGCATCGTGGCGGCACCCGCCCGCCACTCACCTCTACGGAGCGGAGACGGCGGTCGCCATGACCGATAAGCTCCGGCCCTCCGCCGGACCCTCCGCCACCGGGCGGCTCCTTCACCTTGCCGGCGGCCCGGTCGCCCTCCTGGTCCTCCTCTTCCTACCCGTGGCGGAGCTCTCCTTCGAGGCCCGCGGAGCCATGGGGCTCCTCGTCTGGATGGCGTGGTGGTGGATCGCCCGCCCGGTGCACCTTGCGGTCACGGGTCTCCTTCCGCTCGCGGTCACGGCCGTCCTGGGGCTCGCACCCATGGGTCAGGTCGCCTCCTCTTACTCGCAGGACACGATCCTGCTCCTCCTCGGCGCCAACATCCTGACGAGCGTCTGGGTGCGCTGGGGGCTCGACCGCCGGATCGGCCTCGCCTCCCTCCTCGGCGTCGGGAACGACACCACCCGGCAGATCCTGGTGTGGTTCCTGGTGAGCGCCGTCCTCTCGGGGATCCTCCCCAACACGATCGTCGCGGCCACGATGATCCCGATCGTGGTCGCCATGCTCCGATCCGTCGGGATCGAGGAGCTCTGGGAGAGCCGCGTGGGGAGTGCGCTCGTCATCGCGGTCGCGTGGGGAACGAGCGCCGGGGGGGCGGCGACCCCGCTCGGCGGGGCCCCGAACCTCCTGGCCGTCGGCCTCATCGAAGAGTCCGTGACAGGCCAGGAATTCCTCTTCCTCGACTGGATCATCCGCCTGGCTCCGGTCACGGCCGTGGTCGTCCTCCTGATGTTCCTCTTCCTCCGGTTCGCGATGCGTCCCGACGTCAGGGAGCTCCCGGGCTCGCGGGAGTACGTCCGGGGTGAGCTGGCAGCGCTCGGGCCCATGCGAAGCGAGGAGAGGTGGGGCCTCCTCCTCTTCCTCGCGGCCGCGGCCCTCGCCTTCGGGCGGCCCCTCTACGCGGGCCTCCTCCCGAACCTCACGCCGGCCTTCGCCTTCGTCGCCATGGCGGTCGCGAGCTTCGCGGTCCGTACGAGGGAAGGTGCCCTCATCACCTGGTCCTTCGCCCAGAAGAACATGCACTGGGGGCTGTTCTACCTCTTCGCAGGCGGGATCGCGCTGGGCCGGATCCTCGGGGAATCGGGCGCGGCCGCCAGCTTCGCGGACGCTCTCGTGCCGTATGCAGGCTCCGGCGGCTTCGTGGCCGTCCTCGTCTTCGCGGTGCTCACGATGATCCTGACGCAGGTCACGAGCAATACGGCGGCCGTGGCGATCGTGGTTCCCATCACGATCAGCACCTTCCAGTCTCTCGGCCTGAATCCGCTCCCCTTCGTCTACATCGTCGCAGCGGTGGCGAACTTCGGATTCGTGCTCCCTTCCTCGGCGGGCGGCCCCGCCGTGGCCGCCGGCTACGGCGTCCACCTCCCCACGATGGCCGCGAAGGGGCTCCTCGCCTCCCTCATGGTGCTCGTGGCGCTCGTCACCCTCGGGTATGCGCTCGCCCGGTGGTGGCCGGGGTTCGGGAGCGCATAGCGCAGGAGCGGCGGAGGGCGCCCGCAGTCGCGAAGTCCCCGGCCGGTCGAGCCGGAGCGTCCGGCTTCGCCGGGGGGGGACGCGATGCCCGCGTCGACATCGAGGGCGATACCGGGAAAGAGTGGCTGCGGAGCCCGTCGAGACCCCGCGACCGGCGATCCCGCCCCAGACGCTCCGGGGATCTCTCGACACGGCCGGAGCGGGACCCGAGCCCCTGCTCCGTCCAGCCGCCCACCTCCCTCCCCCTCCGGCTCGTGAGCGACGTCGAGCGGGACGGGAGCGCGCCTTGCCCGGAATTCAGCGGCCCGGTAACGTCACGGCGGCTACGTATCTAGGCTCACTCCGCCCGAGAAAGACATGACCGACCAACCCGACGCATCGGGTGTGAACCGGAGGGAGTTCCTCGCCGCCAGCGCACTCCCGCTTGCCGCAGCCACGCTGAGCCCGACGATGTCGGCGCCGACGCGTGCACGTGCCTCGTTGCCCTCGCGCCAGGAGGTGGTCAGGGTCGGGCTGATCGGCGCCGGCGCGAATGTGCAGAACGTGCAGATCCCCGGCTTTCGACGGATCCCGGCGTGCGAGATCATCGCCGTGGCGAACCGGAGCCTCGAGTCCAGCCAGCGAGTGGCCGACGCCTTCGACATCCCTAGGGCCTATTCCCACTGGGGGGAACTCCTCGAGGATGAGGACGTCGACGCGATCCTCATCGGGACCTGGCCGTACATGCACCGGACGCTGACCCTCGCCGGACTCGAGAGTGGCAAGCACGTCCTCTGCCAGGGACGCATGGCGAACACCGCAGCCGAGGCCAGGGAGATGCTCGAAGCCTCCCAGCGCTATCCGCACCTCGTGAGCCACCTGGTTCCGACATCCACGAGCTACCAGCTCGACAACGTCCTCAAGAGACTGATCAGCGAGGGGTACATCGGGGAGATCCTCTCCGTCGAACTCCAGCGTCTCCAGAGGGGATTGGCCGGCGGCGGGGAATTCGGATGGCGGCAGAGCTTCGAATTCAGCGGATACAACGCTCTCAACGTCGGATCCACCTACGAGTCGATGATGCGCTGGATGGGCCCGGGCGACCGGGTGATGGCGATGACGAAGACGCACGTCCCCTACCGCCGCGGTCCGGACGGGCAGATGAATTCCGTCAGCATACCCGACCACATCGATGTGATGTACGAGCTGGCGAACGGGGCTCAGGTCCACATACGATTCAGCGCCACGACCGGGCTGTCGAACGGCAGTCAGACGTGGATCTACGGGAACGAGGGGACGATTCACGTCGACCGGACCCAGACGATCTTCGCGGGGCGCTCGGGTGATTCAGAGCTTACGGAGGTCCCGAACCCTCCGGAGGAACAGGCATACTACCGGGTCGAGGAGGAGTTCATCAACGCGATCCGGGGCCTCGAGGAGATCACGATGGCGACCTTCGAGACGGGCGTCCGGTACATGGAGTTCGTAGAGGCCGTCTACCGGAGCGCCCAGTCCGGCGAGGCGGCCTACCTGCCGATGTAGCGATTCGGCGGCTCGGCGCTTGGCGGATCGCCGCACCCTCCTCCCGTGCACGAGAGGTAGGTGCGGAGACGGCGGACGAGGGTCCGGGCTGGGACGCGACGGAGCGCCGGCGGCCACGCGGTACGGCCGGCACATCACAGGGTGTAGAGCAGATGCCGCTTCAAGTCACGGAGGACCGGAAGGGCGAGGTACTCGTACTCTCCCCGATCGGACGGCTCGACAGCGACAACGCGTACGCCTTCCAATCGATCGTCATGGGTCACGTCGAGAAGGGCGAGCGGAGCATCGTCGTCGAGTTCAGCCGCCTGGACTTCATCAGCAGCTCCGGGCTCCGGGTTTGCCTCGTCGCCGCGAAGACGCTCCGGGCCTCGAACGGAAAGCTCGTTCTTTGCGCCATGAAGGACGGCATCGGGGAAGTATTCCGGATCAGCGGCT
This sequence comes from Longimicrobiales bacterium, assembly GCA_965218255.1. Lineage (GTDB taxonomy): Bacteria > Gemmatimonadota > Gemmatimonadetes > Longimicrobiales > Gaopeijiaceae > JAAXGI01. The sequence goes on from CBDCKJ010000003.1 coordinate 93,186, forward strand.
TCTCCCGGATCATCTCCATCGAGGACTCGCTGGAGGCGGCGCTCGCGTCTCCCTGACGGAAGCTTCCTCGTGGCAGAGCGCTCCGGCCGGCGGCGGTGCGGTGCGCGCGGGCAGAGGCGCTGCCGTCTCGCCTACCCGGGGACGCCGGCCCCGCCCCTCCCCCGGGAGGTCGAGTCCGCAGGGTCCGGCGCCCGCGGATTCTGCCTAGTGCCGGCTCCGGCCCGCTCACCCCTTGGCACCCGCGGATCTATCGTTACATCTTGTCCGGCAGACTGACCGGCAGGGCGAGGCATCCGGGACGCTTCATCCAACCACCCCACGAGGCAGCCGATGGGTATCACCCGGAAAGGCACTCTCATCTTCTCGACGATCATCTCCTTGCTGATCGCTGACTCTCTGGCAGCTCAGATCCCAGGGGCGAGGCCGGTCGTGGCCGCTTCCGGACGGGTGACAACGAGCGTCTCCTTCGACGGGCGCATGATGGGGGGCGGCGCCACCTGGCTCAACCGCTCGACCTCGCACTCGGGCCCGGCGCGCATCACGCTCGACTACGGGCAGCCACACGCCAGGGGCCGGGAGATCTTCGGCGGACTCGTCCCGTACGGCGAGATCTGGCGTCTCGGCGCGAACCTGGCGACGCACCTTACCCTCGACCTGAACGTTCGCCTTGGAGAGTTGGAGATTCCGCGGGGGTCATACACGCTATACCTGAACCCGCGGGAGGACGGCGCCGAGTTGATCGTGAGCCGTCAGCTTCGGCAGTGGGGAACCGAGTTTGACCCCGCTATGGAGTTCGGCCGGGTGGAGCTCGAGCGAAGGGAGCTGCCCGAGACGGCCCAGAGCCTGACGCTTGCGCTGGAGCCTTCCCTCGCCGAGCCCGGGGGCGATCTCCCCACCGGGAGCTTTCGGATCGCGTGGGGCCGGGTGGAGTACGCCACGGAGTGGTTGGTGACGTGGCAGTCCGGGCCGTGACACCCTGGCGCCCGGGGTGAAGGGTGTCTAGGCGTCCCAAGTCCGGTCCCGCTTCCCCGGCCCCGGGTTGATCGCCACCTGCCGTACCGGGTTCGGCGCTTGCGGGGGCGGAGCGGGCGGGGGCACGCGGATTCCGTGAGAACGCCCGCATCCTCGCTCTACCACGTCGCGCTGATCGCCGGAGTATCGGCCGCCCTTGGCACCAGTGCGCTCACGGCCCAAGAGCCCTGCCTCCAGGGGAGCGTCGACTTCGAGGGCCCCTGCACCTTCGATGCGCCGCGCTGGGTGGGCGAGTTCGCTTCCCTGAGCGCGAACGGCCTCCTGGGCGCGCTCACCGGAGGGCTCTCCCAGCACTTCAGGGGCGGCTCCTTTCAGGACGGGTTCGTTCGGGGGGCGCTCGGCGGTGCGATCGTGTACGCGGGCAAGCGGGCTGCATCGGAGTCCTTCGACGGTGCCGGCCTCATCGGGAGGAGCGTGGCTGCCGTCGGCGCCTCCTCCGTCCGGAACGCTTCGGAGGGAGCCCCGCTCTTCTCCCGCCTGACGCTTCCCCTCGGCCCGATCTGGATGGAGATCGATACATCGACCCGGGGGATCGCGGCCCGGCTCGACCCGGTGGCCCTTGGATGGATGGCCTATGCGATAGGCGAACCGGAGCTCGAGCTGGACTGGGGCGAGACGCTCTCGGGCGGCACCCCGATCTTCAAGACGCACAACAAGGTCCTCGAGCTCCCCGGGGACACGGTCCACGTCGCCGGGCTCACGAACGCGGGGATCGTATACCTGGCCGATGTACCCGCCTACGGGTCCTCCCACGCGCGCCGCCACCAGGCCCACGAGCAGATTCACGTGATTCAGGAGGACCAGCTGGCCATCATGTGGACGGATCCGCTCGGCAGATGGGCGATCGGGAGTGTACCGAAGCTCGAGTCGGTGCGGTCGAGACTCGCCGTCAACCTCTCCACCGAGATCCTCCGCCTCCTCGGAGGTGCCATCACACAGTACGAAGATCGTCCATGGGAAGTCGAGTCGGTATTCTTCGCGCGCTGACTCGGCTGCCACGGCTCGGGCTCGTTGCTCTTGCCTCGACCGGCTGCATCGACTTCGTCGCCCCGAACATCCCGGGGATCGAAGATCGCGGCTCGGCCGCCCTCTTTGATGCGCGGATCACGGTCAGCGACAGCGGCAACGTACGCGCCAGCGCCCACCTGCGCCCGGGCCTCGATTTCGACGGTCTCAATCGCCTCGTCCCGGATCCGCGGCTCTACGTCCTGTTGCAGGTGCTCGAGCCGGACACGGTGCTTCGCGACGGCACGCGAAACTACCTGGCGTCCTGGCAGGTGGAACCGGGGCCACAGCTGGCCCCGATCACCCTGACGGCCCCTTCGATCGAGGGTCTCAAGACGCCGTCGCCCGCCATCGAGTGGTACGGGCTCGACCGCGAGGGTCCTGGCTCGATCGAGCTTCCCCGCGGCGCGGACCTGAACCTCCCCGTCGCAGAAGTCGAGGGCGGGGGGAACCCCATGCCTTCGATACGGCAGTGGTTCCTGACCATCCAATCCGGCGGAACACGTTTCCGTTTCGGTAGCGACGGCGTGCCGGAGAACCCGATCTGGATCCCGTGGAGGTGGATTCCTCAGGGGGACACGGTGCATGTGCGTCTTGTGTATACGCAATCCGCGGTCCTGGGCACGCAGGAGGACGACTATGTGGGTGTGATCACCGCAGACAACCAACTCCACTGGACGGTACTGGTCAACGGGACCACGGAGCCTGCCGGAGAGAACCCCCAGCACCTGCCGGAGCGGTAGCGGCGGCGGAAAGCGGAGAGAAGCTGCCCGAGCCGAAGCAGCCGAGTCCTGCCGAACGCCTCCCTGGGGCGGGTGGATGCGAGCCCACCCGCCGCACCACCCCCGTGTCCGGCGCTACCCTGTCTCCCCTGCGGACGGCTCCGGATGAACGACGTGGAAGCGGACGCGGCTACTGCGGCCACGACTGCTTCCTGCCGCTGTACATCACCTGTGGCGCTCGCCCGCTCTGCGGAACCTGTCAACACCACTGAGACACCCGGGATTATAAATTAGTGAGTCGGCTGCGGTGTCGATTCCGCAGCTGGTGGATTGATCCAGACCTCTCGTGGGAGAGGCTGGGGCTTCGGCATCCCCCGTACGAAGCGGTCCGGGTGCTTGGACCATGCCTTGTGGAGAGTGCGCTCACGCTGGGCGAGCATCTCATCGGCCCGGCCGTGATGGACGTCGGCAGGGGCAAGCATGGCGATGCCCCCATGGCGGTGTTCGTTGTTGTACCACGGGAAGAAGGATCGGCAGAAGTCAGTGGCCGCGTGGATGTCCGGGAAGCGGCCAGGGAAGCCGGGGTGGTACTTGACGGTCTTGAAGTGCGCCTCCGAGAAGGGGTTGTCGTCACTGACCCGGGGTCGGCCGAGCGAGCGGGTGATGCCGAGATCAGCGAGGAGCTGGGCCGTACACTTGCTCGTCATCGGGCTCCCGCGGTCGGAGTGCAGGGTCAGCGTCTGGGGCTGGACACTCTGCTTGAGGCAGCTCTCCTGGATGAGCCGGCTGGCGAGCGCGGAGTTCTCGCGGTCGGCGACCATCCATCCGACCACGTATCGGCTGAAGATGTCGATGAGGACGTAGAGGTAGTAGTACGTCCACTTCTGGGGTCCGAGCAGCCGGGTGATGTCCCATGACCACGTCTGGTTCGGGGCGGTGGCCACGAGCTCGGGTTTCGTGTACTCGGGGTGGGTGAGCTGATCCCGCCGTTCACGCACGGGGTGGTCCTCAGCCAGGATCCGGTACATCGTGCGCTCGGAGCAGAGGTATTGGCCCTCGTCGAGGAGGGTGGCCACGATCTCGGCGGGAGACCGGTCGACGAAGCGCGGGCAGGCGAGGGTCTGTCGCACCTGCTCGCGTTCGGATTCACAAAGAGCCCGGGCGGGCCGCTTGCTGGGCTGCTGGTGCCCGGGACCAGGCTTCTGACGCCGATAGAACGTCGCGCGCGCCACACCCAGCGCCCGGCACGCCGGCACGACGCCGACCTCGGGTGCGAGGGAGGCAGCGGCTGTCACGAGTTCTTCCCGCCCTCGAAGCTCAACCCCAGCAGCCCGGCAACTTTTCCCTGGACTTCCAGGATCGTTTCCGCCGTGGTCAGCTGCTTCTCGAGCCGGGCCACTTCGGCCTCGAGCTCATCCACCCGCTTCTGGAGGGGGTTGCGCCGGGCCGGCTTGCGGCCCCGTTTCCTCGGCGTCAGGCCCTTCAGAGAGCCCTCCCGCCGTGCCTTGCGCCAGGCCGTGAGATGAGAGCTGTAGAGCCCCTCGCGACGCAGGATCCGCCCGACCTCACCGGGCTGGGAGCATCGATCCGTCTCCTCCAGGATCCCGAGCTTGTATTCCCCCGTGAACTGTCGACGCGTCGGCTTGGCCACCACCTCCGGATCCGGTGCCGGGGGGCTCTCGACGGCCTTGGCCGTGGCGGGCTCGTCGCTACGCTCCTCGCCCCCCACGGCCGCAACACCCACACCCATGTCCATCATCCTCTCTCTCCCTGCTATCATCGCTGTCCACCTCCGCCCCCTTCAGTAAATCCAAAGGTAGCGGATGTCTCAGCGATATTGGCAGAGAGGGCTGCGCCCCGCTACCTCCGGGCATCGCCGACCCGGCCGGGGACGTGACCGGTCCGCTCGGCCGCATCGTAGCCCGGCTCCGCAGCACCGGCAGGCCCCAGTTGCCGAAGTGCCCACAGGCCGACCTGCCCCACCCCGACGCTGCGGGGGCGAACCAGGCGGAGCGAGTCGACGTCGACCGGATGCACGCCCCCAGTGAGGCGGCCGGCCTGCGCCGCGATCCGCTGCGCTTTCTCCTCCACGGCGGGCGGGCCATCGGCTACCCGCGGCACCTGACCGCTTGTCTTCGGCGACACGCCTGCACACGAGCGGCCAGCCCCTTGGGGGAATGTCGAGGTGTCGCCCGAGAAGGCTGTGAGGCTCTAGCCCCATTCCGACGTTCCGTGAGTGCCCGCTATCTTTTTCGCGTTCTTCGTGAGTGCCATCCATCGTTCCTCGGCATCCCCTCATGATCTCAGTGTCAGGGCTCTCCAAGGCATTCGGTGACCGAAAGCTTTTGGGGGACGTCACATTCCAGCTAAATCCTGGGGAACGCTACGCGCTCGTGGGCGCGAACGGATCGGGGAAGACGACTCTAATCAACATCATCAGCGGGGACGTGGAGCCGACCGAGGGTTCCGTGTCCATCCCGAAGAATGTACGGCTCGGTGTGCTGAGACAGGATCAGTTCCTCTACGAGCACGAGGAGATCCTGGGCGTTGCCCTGATGGGAAAACCCGAGCTCTGGCACGCGATATCGGAGAAAGAGGCGCTGCTCGCGGGGGCCGAAGACGAATTCGACGCCGATCGTTTTTCCGAGCTGGAGGAGGTTGTCCAGCTGCACGACGGCTACACTGCAGAATCACGGGCCGCCACGATTCTCGAGGGACTGGGAATCCCCGCAGAGGCCCATCGTCGTCCGATCTCGACCCTGTCGGGTGGGTTCAAGCTACGGGTGCTCCTCGCACAGGTGCTCGCTAGCGCACCTGATGCTCTACTCCTCGATGAGCCCACGAATCACCTCGACATCCTGTCGATTCGTTGGCTCGAGAAGTTCCTGAGTGAGTTCCCGGGACCGGCGGTGGTCATTTCGCACGATCACCGGTTCATCGACACCGTCGCAACCCATGTGTTGGATGTCGACTATGAAACCGTGCTCCTCTACAAGGGAAACTACTCGCAGTTCTCGGAGGCCAAGGGGACCGAGAAAGAGCGGCGCGAGAAGGAAATTGCCGGTCGCGAGCGCAGCATCGCCCACCACCAGAAGTTCGTCGACCGGTTTCGTGCGAAGGCGAGCAAGGCTAGGCAGGCCCAAAGCAAGCTCCGCCTGATCGAGAAAAAGGCGGAGGGGCTGGAGGCCCCACCACCGAGCTCCCGCCGGTACCCGAAATTCAGATTCGAACAAAGGCGCCCCAGCGGCCGTGAGGTCCTGAAGATCACGGGGATCAGGAAATCGTTCGGGGATCAGGAGGTGTTGCACGGCGTCGATCTCGCTGTTCGCCGCGGGGACCGCCTCGCGGTCATGGGCGCGAATGGGATCGGAAAATCTACCCTGCTCAAGCTCATCATGGGGAAGCTGAATGCGGACGAGGGATCTGCCGAATGGGGGTACGAGACCCGTCCCGGCTACTTTGCGCAGGACCACCGAGAGCAGCTTGGATCAGCTGACTCCACCGCAGAGAGCTGGATCTGGGATTCGGTCCCGGGGAAAGACATCGGCTACGTGCGAGGCGCGATGGGTCTCGTCCTGTTCTCGGGCGACGATGGAAAGAAGCGACTCGGGACGCTCTCTGGAGGTGAGGCAGCTCGTCTGGTCTTCTGCCGGTTGGCACTCCAGCAGCCCAATGTCCTTGTGCTGGACGAACCGACCAACCATCTCGACTTGGAATCGATCGAGGCCTTGGCGGAGTCACTCAGCAGCTATCCGGGCACCCTGATATTTGTGTCGCATGATCGCTGGTTCGTGGGCAGGCTCGCCACACGGATTGTCGAGATCCGACCGGACGGGATTCAGGACTACCTGGGCACCTACGAAGAGTACGTGCACTTCTGCGGTGACGACCACCTGGACGTGGACACGGTCGTCCTGAAGGCTCGACGCGAGAAGCGATGGGCAAAGGAGACCGTCGCCCGCCGGGTCGCGAAGCTACCGGAGGAAGAGGGGGGCGAGCGGCCGAGCTTAAGCAAGGCCGCCCGGAAGCGACTCTTGGAACGTCGAGATCATATCACAGAGAGAATCGAAAAGGCGGAGGTGCTTCTTGCGGCAATCGATGATCGGTTCGCCGACGCCGACTTCTATCGAAACACCTCCCGTGAAAAAGTGCGCGTGCTACAGGACGAGAGGGTGCGGCTCACTCAGGAACTCGACGAACATATGCTCGACTGGGAGGCTGCCTGTGATGAGTTAGAAATGACCTGACAGTTGACTACAGGAAAGGACGGTCGCCAGCTGCTCCTGCCCCCAGAACAGGTCCAATAGAAGTCCAGTTGTTGAGCTTCTCAGGCCCAGGGTGGAGAGAGCGCCGGCGGCGAAGTCGGCCAGCGCGGAACACGCCAATCCTCCGTCCGGACGGAAGTTGTTGTCATCGGCCCACCAGTCTTCGAGGAGACGCTGGGTGACTTCGAGGTCGGTGTACCCCCCTTGGTTTGAGAAATACGGGCGAGCGGACTGCCGACCCCGAAATGAGCCGACCAGATGACAACTTCGCAGGCGAGTGGGGTGGCGACTGGCCGCCTCTGAGCTCCTGGTCCGTTCGGATGAACATCACGTTCTGAGCCCGGACTGCGTTCTTGCCTGCTACACTACCTCCGGCGCGAAAACCCGCTTAGCTAGGCGTCACCCTTCCCTTTTAGTGAGTGTGAAGGAGCGCGACAGGTTGGTGGTGGTGCGCTAGGCGATCGCTCGGGAGCTGACGGTAACCCGAGGAGCGGAGGAATTGGGCTTGAGCCGTAGACAGCTGATTCGAATCCGGTCAACGGATCAGGTCCCGCCAGCTTCAGAGCCCGATCCAGTAGCTTACTTTAATAGCGAAGAAGTTGTCGCCGGCCGCGGCGAGGGATCCGAACAGGTCACCTAGCCCCGCACCGTTCCCCACGTCCAGGCGCCGAGAGCGCGCCTGCTGCCAAACCAGAAAGAGCGTGCTTCCCGGGCGCCACTCCCAACTGAGCACGGCTGTGCTGCGGAACGAACGGATGTTGAAGTCCTGATTGGGGATGACGAAAGCGTCCTCACCGTCACGTACCTCGAGGCTCCCGTTCTCTTGGCGATTGGTCGTGGTCCCGTCGGTCCCGTAGGTGCGAAGGAATCCGCTTCCGGCTGCCTCTAGCTCTCCGAAGTCGAAGAAACGGCCGCTGGCTGCGAACGGCTGGGCGTACAGCTCGAGGTTGAGGTCAGGTTGCAGTGTGAAGTTCAGCCGGGTCTCGATGGCGAGCGTCGTGCGGTCTGTGAAGGTGAAGATGTAGCGACCTCCGTAGGTGGCCGGGTAACCTCCGTCCCTGAAGGTCACGTACTGACGCGAGTCCACTCTGCGCTCGAATGAGGGCAGGAACGACACTTGCCAGCGAGGCGTGGGGACCAGGGAAATCTCGGCGTTGACGTCACCGCTCCAGCCTCCAAGCTCATCCTGTCCATAGGACGCACCTGCCCTCCATCGAGTCTCCGCCGACGGGTTGCTCCGGAGGCCCAGAGAGGCTCGCCAGTTCTGAGGGGCCTCCATGGAGGGGCCTCCCCGGGTGAGCCGCTGGTTCTGGGATCGCAGGCTGTAGTTTACTGACGCCTGGGTGGTCCAGTAGTTGTTCAACCTCAGCTCCGTGCTGCCGCCCAGACGGGTGCTCTGTTTGTCGCCGCCAAAGTTCCATTCGTTGTTCTGGTTCACGGTGAAGCTGTAGCTCCGAAGCAGATCACCAGGCACGGTCTCGCGGTATGTAAGCGACCCGCCAGCCGTGATTCCATCTCCGGCACCCAGGAACCCGATATCGTTGAAGGTGACCTCGGGCGACTCTAGGTCGGCGCGGGCGTCCCAGAGCCAATGGGCGCCGCTGATCTTGCGGGCCGATAGGGTGGCCTTGGCTCCGGAAAGCGACGTCCGAGACGAGTCCACCTGTACGTGATCGGCGTCGGGTCGCTGTAGGTAGCGTTCACTGCCGTGCTGGGCTCGTAGGATGGCCTCTTCGCTCCCGGCGATTCCGGTGAGCCCCCCCTCAACAGACACTTCGTATCCGCCCCCGGCGATGCGCCAAAGGGTAGCTCCGCCAACCATCCATGCGTTCCGGCGCAGCTGAGTCGCGAGAGGACCCCCGTCCTCGAGGTCTCTATGGACGCCGTTGAACATGATGGCCGCCGTGGAACCGGCCTCTCCGAACTCCTGTTGAATCCGCGCCATGCCCCAGGCCGTTCGAGGGGCCACCCGCACCTCCTCTAGGGCTCCTCCATCGGATCCCCCGGGGTCGAGGTCGAATGTCCGAGCGTGCTCGTCGCCGGTAACGGCGCCCAGGATCCCCACGGAGGTTCCTGAGGGAAGCCGGCCCGTCAGCTTCGCGGCTCCCAAAATCGTGGTCTCTCCGGGGATGTCGACGAAGTCTCCCGAAGCCTGTCCTGGAGGAGGATTTCCGACGCGCCTGGAATAGAAGTAGTTGACCTGGGAGCCCTGGAGCAGGTTGCTACCCTCGGTGAAAAAGGGGCGCCGCTCTGGAAAGAGGGTCTCGGTGTCCGTCAGGTTGATCACTGCTGGATCCACCTCCACCTGGCCGAAGTCGGGGAAGAAAGTGGCGTCCAGCGTTAGGTTCGAGCCCAACCCCATCTTGAGATTCGCGCCGACGTTTCCTTTCAGGTTGAGGTCGTCAACGAACGGGTTCCGGCGATCCCGGTCCCCCGAGATGGTGGAGCCGCCGACCGCGTACGGGAGCAGCTCGAGCCGGCTAGTCTGACGGATGGACTCGATCTCTAGTGTCCCGAAGCGAGATGACCACGCATCCTCGGTCCGCGGGACCGCGACCCAATAGTCGTCCTCGTTCTTGAGTGGGATCCACCGGTGGACGTTTAGCCCCCAGACCAACGCCGACCCCTCGTTGAACCGGAGCTGACCGAACGGGATCCACATCTCCGCCGTCCATCCGGTGTCGTCGATGCTGACTTGCGCCTCCCACACAGGATCGTAGCGAGAGTCGATGTCAGACTCACTGTCGGAAAGGTGTTGGTGGTCGATGCGAACGCCCGAGGCCGTCACCCCATAGCTGTAGGCGGTCCGCCGGTCAAAGAAAGTGTCCAGGGAGACCAGAATGTAGTCGGCCAGCTCAGGCCCGCCGCTCCCGGGACTCTGGAAACCGCCTCTCTGGAAGCCACCTCCGGGGAAACCGCCGGTCGCGGGACCCGCGCTCGGGCTGTATGGGCTGTCCCGCCGCCCCAGCGAAGCCTGGATTCCTCCGCGGCCCTGGCTGCTGCTCATCCGAGCGCCCACGTACAGCCCACCGTCGTCGTAGACGAAGCGAACCTCAGTTCGCTCAGTAGGAGGCGCACCCTCCACCGGCTCCTTCTGGACGAAGTCGGTGGTCGGTATGGCACGGCTCCAGGCGGCCTCATCGAGGCGACCGTCCACCTGGATCTCTCCCTGAGACACCCGGATAGCGTTGGCCACCTTGGGTAGTCCTGTCGAAGGCATCTGTGCGAGCCCCTCCCATGGCCCAGCTACCTGGACTGAGCTGACCAGCAGGAGGACTGAGAGAGGAAAACGGACCCCACGCCACGCGTCCCGTAGGCGGATCAACGTAGGGTGGGGAAATGGAGTGAACCCCGGAGGGTGGACAGTGGGGGTTGCCTGAATTGACCAGTTGAGGGTTTCAGGCTTCATACACGCTCTCGAATTCCTCAGGCGGCCTGTAGCCGAGCGAGGGGTGCAAGCGTCTTCGATTGTATACCTCCTCAAGGAAGTGGGGGAGTCGGTTGGCTAGGTCATCAATCGTGCTGTAGTCGTTTGCCAAGATCTCCTCGTGCTTCAAGGTCTTGAAGAATCTCTCGACGTGTGCGCTGTCATAGGGATTTCCCCGCCGGGACATCGATCCTCGGATACCGTGGGCAGCGAGGCGTGAGCGGTAGGCTCGAGACGCATACTGGGTGGATTCAAGCGGTCATCGCAACACCCCAGGGAGGTGGTGTGGCGATGGAGCCGAGCAGGCGCCGGCACGCGGATGGAGCTTTGCGGCAGCCGATGTTTTCGCCCGGTCGTCCCCCGGTGGGATGCCGGGAGCATCGGCAGAGGTTCTGGGAAGAAGTCGCTCGTGGATTGTCAAGCGAGGAGTCGGCGGTGGCAGCTGGCGTGTCTCCCGCTGTCGGGACGCGCTGGTTTCGCGAATCTGGTGGCATGCCGCCTTTCAGTCTTCGTCCTCCGTCGGGGTGCTACCTATCGTTCGTCGAGCGAGAAGAGATTGCCGTTCTTCAAGCCCGCGGTCATGGCGTGCCTGAGATCGCCCGGCAGTTGGGCCAGTGCCTGGATCATCCTTGCCGCCGCGCAAGGGAACGAGATCGCCGTCGAAGCAAAAGACACGTTGGACATCATGGATTCACCTGCCCTGCCTCGAGTACCGTGGGCTGTGCTCGAGGCGGAGCACCTCATCGGGCGAAGAACCGCATCGAGGAGGAATGGTCCATGGCCGAGTACAAGGGGTATGTGGGGCCGGACGTGCCCAAGGACACGATATCAGACCGGGGTATGACCCCAGCTCAGATCCCGCAGGCGCAGGAACTGAACGCCGCCTGATGCGACCGGATCAACGCTTCCCGGTCATCGAGGTCCTTGTCAGCATCGGCGTGTCTTCGTGCGCTCGGCGAGAGCACTTTCGATCAGCGCTCGAACTGCCGAACGGCCTGCAGCCTCCAGTGAACGCACCTTCACATGGCGCATCTTGGCGCCCGTCCCCTCCAGCAACGACTCCGGGTCCGCCAGGTCGACACCCTGATAGAAGCCGAGGTTAACCCACTTTCGATAAGGCAGGATATAGGCATAGCCGTCGATCATCTTTCTAGGTCCCACGCCGTAGGTCGCGGCGCGGTCGCCAAGGCGGACGACCTCGCAGGCATCGGGATCGATCTCGAAAACGAGCGCCTGCAGCGCTTTCACAATGGGACGCAGGGACTCTTCCGTGATCTGGAGCAAGTCGTCAAACGTTCCGATTCTGGCTTTTGACACGTCTTGCTCGGTCCGAAGAAAGGTCGGTTGGAAATCCTGCTTTAGCGAATTCGTGACCTGGTGAGCGGTCTCCGTTCCTCGATCTCTGCGGGGGATCTCGCTGTTGATGCGGGGATTCCCTCCCTGAGGCACTCGGCGATGTCCCACAGTCTATGGCAATTCCGACGTGAGCCTCAACTCTGCTGACCGCATCGCCCGGTGCGGGCGGGCTGAGACAGGGGTGGAGGCACACAACCTGGCCGGTGCACTCTGAGTGCGTAGGAGCCCAGGGGCTGCGAGCGACCGCACAGCGCTCTCCCGACTTGGATGTTCTCACCGTCCGCGCGGTCCGCTACATGGGAGGCCCCCAAGCCCGGTTCGGGCATTGAGGTCTCCGGGACCCACTCGACGCGCCACTCGCACGGCGGACCGTCGGAGCGCTATCCCTCTCTGCCAGCACGCGCGAGACACGAGAGGAGAAGAAGATTAGAGTAGGGCGAGGCAGAGAGTTGCAGCATAGGACGAGGCAGCACAGGATGAAGTGTTCGACGACGCACTTCGGTTGCAGCGGCGCCAGACGGTGAAGGCGTGGATGCCTCACCGATATTGGCAGAGAGGGACCAAGTCGATCTTCTGAGTTCCCTCGGGAGACGACCAAGTCCATGTCCAGAGCCTGATTCTGGAGTCAGGCCTCGTCAATCATTCGCCATCGCCTCTCCGACGGTAACGTGATAGACCGTTTGCTGCCGCTCGTAGATCACGAGGGCCAGCCCCTCAGACTGTGCCTCCAGGAGCACCTGGCTGAAGATGGCTCCCAGTTCGCGGGACTTCCGGGCCGAGACCGACTCCAGCGCCAGGTCCACGATCCGCCCGACGTGCGGCGCGAGCTCCGCGGGCACACGGGCGAGAATCTCCGGTGGTCGCTCGGCCGGTGGCGCGAACGCAGCGTAGGAGAGGTCCACGGTGGTGCCAAACTCGTGAGAGCTCACGCCGGCGGCTGCATTGGGGTTCGAGCCCCGCAGCCGTGCCTGCCGCTGCGACGTGCGCAGGGCACTGGTGACCTCGATTCGGTACGGCGGAAGCCCCATTTCCGCGAGGCGTTGCTGGAACCGCCGGCCCAGTTGCTCGAGCAGGGCCGGCATGTGGGAAACAACGTACGCGGGGGAGGTACCGGGGCGAACGATCCAGTGAGCGGTGCTGTCCTCGAGCTGAACCAGCCCCCCTGTCGCGAAAAGGGAGTCCCTGGCGGCACGGTCGGCTACCCGGACGCCGAGGGCGCGAGCACGGGCCACGTGCGCCGGGTTGAGCAAGCGGCGGAGCGCGTTCTCCTGGGCCGGCGTCGTTACCGGTAGGGGAGAAAGAATGTCGTCGGCCCTGTCCGCCTCTCGATCCGCGAGGCCGAGCGCCTGTGACAGGGCTCGCTCGATCCCCCTTGCCGTGGCGATCCTAGCCGCCTCTACGGCCGCCTCCCTCTCTCGTTCCGCTCTACCACACGAGGCGAGGAACAGGGTCAGAACCGCCACCCATCCGGCCCTGAATCGAAACGCGACTGCGCTGCTGGTCCTCATCGAAGTCCTCCAATCGAACGGGCCACTAGCGGACCACGCCTTCGACGGTAGGCGCGTGCTTGGCGGCAGACAAGCCGGCTCGGCGTCGGTGGAGGCCGGAGCTGAGGAAGCAGGCAACCGGAACCTATCGCACAAGTATCCGCGCCGTGTACGCGGGGCAGTTCAGGTTCGGCGAATCAGTATGGGGGGCTCGGCGGGGCGATTCGCAATGGGCGCTCGGTTGGGACCTCAGGTTCATTGCGGTGCTCCCGGTGAGGGTTCACACCAACAAGTGAAGTTGCCCCGACAAGGCCCTGGCGGCCGCCTTTGTGCGCACCGCCTCGCCGGGAATACACGCGGACGGCAACAGGCTCTACCTGTTCGTCCAGCCGACAGGAACGCGAAGCTGGATTCAACGCTTGGTCATCCGGGGCCGGCGCTACGAGCTCGGCCTCGGCGCGTTCGTCAGCCTCGTTGCCCGTGTCCTTGGCCGCAGGTGACAGAGGGACCCGCAAGCCCATAACTTGTCATCGTGCCATTCTGACGCATCTGCGCCCCATTCCTGACGTGAGGCTAGGGCATATGCCAACCCGACACCTTCCTCGTGTCCCCCAAATTCCCTAACATCCGATCTGTCGCGGTGAAGAGCTTCCAGGCAGCTCTTCACTCAGCGTTCTTCAATGAATAAACAGCCAGCCGCCGTCGACTACGAGTACATCCGGTACGGCACGGCGAACGTCTTCCTGTTCGTAGCATTTTGGCTTCCCGGACTGGGCCTGAATTCGGGACCCGCGCTTCCCCGATCAGTGGCCGGGCCGTTTTGTCGAAACAAACCACCGGTCGCCGCGTGTCCGGCGTCTCGGCGTACAGATCGAGCACGTCTTCCATACGCGCCACGTACTCAGCGGTCACCGTTGGAATGCACCACATCTTCTCCCGCCACGGCTTCAGCTTCATCTCCGACAGTCGGCGCCCCACCGTGGCGCGCGACAATGGTCTCGTGCGTGGTGAGGCGGACCAGTTCGCCCGCCACCAGATCCAGTGTCCAGCGGGTCGTGGCGCTGGAACGGCGCGGGCTGATCAGTCGGGTCCCACGGCGACCCCGGACGATACGGTTGTTGTTGCCAGACGAACCACCCCCCGCTGCAACCGGTCAAAATCACTGCGACAGGGGACTAGGTCGTCTTGTTCCTTTACGCCGGTGCGGCCAACGCCGGCTCCTAACACGTCCACGCGCCGAGACGGCGCGTGGACTGGAGGATTTACATGTCCGCGACTGTAATCACGCTGCTCGTGTTGGCGCTTGGGGCCGTCGTCCTTGTCGCGTTCGTGACGGGCATCTACAACAAGCTCGTGACGTACCTGAACCGGTACAAGAATGCATTCGCCCAGATCGAAGTCCAGCTCAAGCGGCGTCACGATCTGATCCCCAACATGGTCGAGATCGCCAAGGGCTACATGACGCACGAGCGCGAGACGCTCGAAGCCGTGACCCAGGCGAGGAACCAAGCCGCCGGTGGTCTCCAGAAGGCGGCGCAAGATCCCGGGAACGCCGAAGCCATCACCGGATTGGCGGCGGCCGAGGGCGTGCTCAGCGGCACTGTCGGGCGCCTGTTCGCGCTTGCGGAGAGCTACCCCGACTTGAAGGCCAACCAGAACATGATGCAGCTCAGCGAGGAGCTGCGATCGACCGAAAACAAAGTGGCGTTCGCGCGGCAGGCCTTCAACGATAGCGTGACCCAGTACAACACCTACAGGCAGACATTCCCGACGGCGGTGTTCGCCGGGATGTTCGGCCACGGGAACGACGCGGCGATGCTCGAATTCGACAGCCAGCAGATTGCAGCGGCGCCGAAAGTTTCGTTCTAGGGCGCATGGCCACGGACTTCTTCGACCGCCAGGACGTCGCCCGGCGCAATACGACCCGGCTGGTGATCCTGTTCGTGCTCGCCGTGCTGGCGTTGATCGTGTCGATCGATCTCCTCCTCGCGGCCACGATGGGATACCTCGAACGGAACCCGGAGACCGGGGCTGTCGACTGGACCCTGGCCACCGACCCGCGGGTGCTCAGCCTGGCGGTTTTTGGCACGCTCATCGTGGCGGGCGGGGGCACGCTCTTCAAGATCGCGCAGTTGCGGGGCGGCGGTCAGGTCGTCGCGGAACAGCTCGGTGGCCGGCTCCTCAACCCGGACAGCGCCGTCCCGTCCGAACAGCAACTCCTGAACGTCGTCCAAGAAATGGCAATCGCGTCCGGCTCACCGACACCGCCCGTCTATCTTCTTGACCACGAGGCGGGGATCAACGCCTTCGCCGCCGGGTTCACGCCCAGCGACGCCGTGATTGGCGTCACGCGCGGGGCCGTCGAAGGGATGACGCGCGACGAGTTGCAGGGCGTGATCGCGCATGAGTTCAGCCATATTCTGAACGGCGACATGCGGCTCAATATCCGCTTGATCGGCCTCCTCCACGGCATCCTGATCATTGGCATCCTGGGCTACTTCGTCCTGCGCATGGCGGCGTTCTCGGGGGCCGGGCGGAGAAGTTCCCGACAGGGCTCCCCGCTTCCATTGATGGCGCTCGGAGCCGGACTGATGGCGGTCGGCCTGTTCGGGACGCTCTTTGGCAACCTGATCAAGGCGGCGGTCAGCCGCCAGCGCGAGTTCCTCGCGGACGCGTCGGCGGTGCAGTTCACGCGTCAACCCGCGGGGATCGCCGGTGCACTGAAGCGGATCGGCAGGGCGACGGCCGGCTCGGGCATCCAGAACCCGAACGCGCCGGAGGCGAGTCACATGTTCTTCGGCCGCGCCACAAGCGGCCTTAGCGGGCTCTTCTCAACTCACCCGCCGCTCGCCGAGCGGATTCGCCGGATAGACCCGTCCTGGGATGGCACGCTACCCGAGGCCCCCCTGGCCCAGAGCGCTCGGCTCTCGGTCACTGGTGCCGCTGCGTTTGCGGGTGGTGCTGTGTCTGCTGGCTCCACTGCGTCTGCCGGGGTCCCAAGTGTCGACCAGGTTGGCCAGCCCGCGCGTGAGGCCCATCTCCAGTACGCCGCGCGACTCGTCAAGAGCCTGCCTGCTCCGCTCGTCAGCGCCGCTCACGAACCGTATGGCGCGCGCGCCCTCGTCTACTCGCTGTTGCTCAACCATGAGGCCGCGCCCCGACAGCGCCAGCTCGCTCACCTGAAGAAGGCCGCCGACCCAGGTGTGTACGAGGAAACACTCCGGCTGATGCCGCTCGTCGAGCAACTCGACATGCGGGTGCGCCTGCCACTGCTCGATATCTCGCTGCCGGCGCTGCGCAGCCTGGTGCCGGCGCAGTACGACCTCTTCAAGCAGAACGTTGCCGTGCTCGTCCAGGCCGACAACGAGATCGACATGTTCGAGTGGTCGCTGCACCGGATTCTGCTGCACGAACTCGAGGCGCACTTCGTGAAGCGGAGTCCGCCGCGCGTCCGCTACCGAACCCTTGCCTCGGTTCGGACGCAGAGCGAGCTGCTCCTCTCGGTGCTCGCCTACGCGGGGCACCGGGACCTGGAGTCGGCCCGACACGGGTTCGAGCAGGCGAAGCGCATTCTGGGACTGCCGGACGCGCACCTTCGTACACTGGACGACCAGAAGTTCACAGCGCTCGACGCCGCGCTCGCGGCGCTCGAGGAGACGGCGCCCAAGGTCAAACGCCAGTTGCTGCGGGCGGCCGTCACCTGCATCGCCGCTGACCGTACGGTGACCGCCACGGAGGCAGAGTTACTCAGAGCGATGTCGGCGTCGCTAGGTTGCCCGATGCCGCCGTTTATCCAGTCAGGCCCATAGTGGAGATTGGACGCCCAGACATTTGATCCCTGATCCTGAATGAGGGGAGTCTGAGGTGGTCCCAGTTTTCTGGCCATCTCGGTGCCTCCTGTTCCATCCTGGAATCCACCTTAACGACCTGTCCAAAAAACGCACGGGGCAGGTCCAGAGGAAGGCGAGCTACTCTTCGGCAGCGGGCGGTCTGGGCTCGTTCATGGGTCCCAGTACGCGGCGCGCTCGGGTAGGACCCAGCGAATGCCGCCTCTCGGATCCGCCACATCCCCGTCGAACCGGGGGGTCTGAAGTTGCCTCGATTTCGGTGGACAATAGATTGGCGAGTAGCCGGGGTCCCGGCGAGGGCGAGGCCGGTGAACGGATACCTTGGGTCTTCACACCCCGACCGGGTCACGTCCCGAAACGCCCCGGATATGGAGGGGTAGCCGCCTGGACTCTCCTTACCCATGCCATCGGATGGTGCCATGCGGACTCCCGGCGCGCGCCGGTCCCTCCTCCTCGGCGTGCTCGGTCTGGGCGCGCTCTCCGGCTGCTCGATATTTGCGCCGCACGACTGTACGCTCATCGGCTGCCTCCCCGGGGGCTTGGCGGTCCGGCTGACCTCGCTTCCCAGCGGACCCTACAGCGTCGAGCTGCGCGTGCCGGGCGCGGAGCAACCCTTCCACGTCTACGAGTGTGACGGGAGCTCGTCGTGCGATCATTTTATCCATTCCCCCCGGCTGAACCTGAGACACGTGTCGATCAGGGTCACGACGTCCGCAGGTTCGGTCGTTACAGACGTCCCGAACGTCGAATACAAGAGGACCTGGCCGAACGGGCGCCACTGTCCGCCGCCGTGCGTCGGCCGAACGGGCGCCACTGTCCGCCGCCGTGCGTGAACGCGACCGTCACCGCAGAAGTGCCGGCATAGCGGGTTTGGCGCCGATGGCCGCCACCGGAGCCCGGGTCAGGCCGGCGCGGACCGGAGCCGGTGGTCTTGAGGATTGAGCTCTCAGACGCCGTCGGCGGGTTCAGGCGTCGGGGCGTTCACCGGAAACAATCGGTGGCTTCCCCGGAGGAATCCGTGAGGGTGCGGCCGGGACCGCAAACGTCGGCGTTGGCGGGAGGGCACATGATGCTCGTGATCCGAGCTTCGCCGGCGGTACTTTGCGGAGCCCGGAGGAACGGCCACGCGTCAAACGCGGTGTCGCCTTCCCAGGTGCGGCACGCTCCCCGGATCCGCGCTGCCGATGTGCACGACACTATTATTCAGGCTTTCCGTTAGCGACCGGTACGTCGTAAGACATTCCAGATACGCCATATACGTTCGCGGCCTTCGGGGTCCGCGGAGGAGCTCCCTCCGGGACGAGGGCGAAGCCGCCTGGGGGTGACGCCGTCTACCTCGGCGCCGGCACCGCGATTCCTTCCGGCATTGCGGGCATGGATGTCGGTGCGGACAGATTGACCCGAACCCCGGGCCAAGCGCCGATCGGCCGCGGGAGTGGACAGTCAGGAAGGCCGGGCGACCCGCCCGCCCCGATCCTTCAGCTGGGCGCGAAATGCAGGAGGCAGCTCGCGTCTGCCGACTTCCGGCCAGCCAGCGGGAGCGCGAGCCGAAGCAGGATCGGCCGCGGCGAGCTTTCCGGCACCGTGACCTCAACACGGGTCGGATAGTAGCAGCTGCGACGGAAGAGGATCTGGTACTCTCCTGCGGGCACCCTTTCCAGGATGAATGTGCCATCCGGACCTGTTAGGGCAGCCAGCGCGGTTTCCTCGACTAGAACCTCCGTATAGGACAGCGGATCACCCGAGCGGCCGTCCAGGAGCTGGCCGAGGAGAACCGCCTCCTGCGGAGGGCCGGCGCTTTTGGCCGGGACGATTGCGAAGCCTCGACGTCTGGAAACCGCTGACCAGGATGTGGAGGGCCACGTTCCGGCGCCGAACGTCGAACACCACGAAGAAGTTGCTGCGGCGCAGCTGCTTCTCGCCCTTCCCGTATGCCGCGTCTCTTCACGCCTCGGCGAAGGATGCGGCGCGCACTCGCGCCTCGCTCCAGGACAGGCGAATCAGGTCACGCCGCGTCCTCCACCGATCACACGAGAGGTCGCCTGGCAAAGGGTGACCGGCAGCGAACGTCGGGATGCGCTCCCACTTCACAGCGTCATCGCGGAACCCGGTCGCACGACCTGACATCCTCCTATCCGACTGCTCGGTGGCCAGCAGCGCCGGATCTTCGATGCCGATCGACACCGGGCCTCGGTCTCACAGGGAACAGGCCATTCGCTGACGGACTCCATCTCGCACCGGGACGATCGGGCCACATCCGCGCCACACCCCCACCCGCAGCCCGAATCCGGGACACAGACAGACGGACCGGCGCGGCCTGGCCGGGCCGATTCAGGGAACTCATTCCGTAACCCGTTGCCATGGAAAGCCATGGCAGATTCATAACTTCTTCCCGGCGTGGTGGCCTTAACATACATAATTGCGGTATATATACAATATACGGTGTTTATTCGGCCCCGGGACGGAAGAAGAGTCAGGGCGATGAAAAGGGGAACCGAAGGGAGAATAGCGGCGCCAGCTCGGCGCGCGGACGGCCGCTCGGTCAAGGTCGCCGTGGACCGGTGGCGGCGGCGGAAGATCACGGGAGGCCGCGGCGCAGCCGCGCAGCCGCTTTGTTCAGTGGAGACGAAGGAGAGGAAAGTGGAACCTCCGGCCCGGATGGGAGGGGTGGCGGCGCGGGTCGTTCTCCCTTTGCTCCTGTTTCTGGCCCCCGCCCTCCTTCGTGCGCAGGGGACGAGTCCGTGGGTGGAGGCGGTCAACGAGCTGCAGGCGCAGGTCACCGGTCCGATCGCGCGGGGGCTCTCGCTCATCGCGATCGTGATCGGGGGGCTGATGTTTGCGTTCGGGGAGGGGGGGAGCAAGCGGACGCTCGCCGGGATCATCTTCGGTCTCGGGATGGCGATGGGCGCGGCGAATTTCCTCGCCTGGCTCTTCTGATGCGGGGCCCGGAGACGCTCGGCCGGCTATCCGGCTCTCAGACACTCAGGGACGACTCCGGGGATGGAGCAGCGATGGGTTCTCCTCGCCCGGACGAGCGGCCTGGCGATGTGGAAGGCGGCGGCCCTGGCCGTGACGGAGGAAGTGCGATGACCGCATACCTGCGCGGGCGGGAAGAGGTGGTTCGGGCGCTTGGATGGAAGATTCAGTACGCCGAGTGGATCGCCCTCGTCTGCCTGACCGGCGGCTACTTCACCCGCGCCCAGCTCGCAGTCTTCCTCGGCGTAGGGTACCGGCGCGCAAGGCACATCGTCCGCGAGATGTTCAAGCGGGAGATCGTGACCGAGGCGCCCCTCGAGGGGCGGATGGTCTGCCGGGTCCCGGGCATACGGATCTACCGGGCACTCCGCGTACCGTACCTCTGCCCCCGTGCAGCCGCTTCCATGCATCTCGTCATGCGGCGCCTCCTCTCCCTCGACTACGTACTCGAGCACCCCGGACTCTGCTGGCTCCCTGCCGAGGCGGAGCAGGTCGGTGCGTTCGACGCACTCGGGATCGGGCGCGAGCATCTACCCTCGCGCCTGTGCGGGGGAAAGGCCTCGCATCACTTCCCGGATGGGCTCCCGATCGCCGTTGACGGCGGCCGCGCGCACTTCGCCTTCGCCGATCCGGGGTACGCGGTGGGCGTCCCGTTCCGCAGGTGGGCGAAGGCGCACCGCCCCCTCTGGAAGATGCTCCGCGTGCGGGGCTATACGGTCGAGGTGGTTGCCGTCGTCCGTACGGTGCGGGAACTCCAGCGGGCGCGAAGACAGCTCAAGTGGTGGTCCCGCCCCGTGGAACAGGGCTCGGAGGAGGGTCGGGCGGTCCGCCGCGAGCTCGGGCAGATCGAGCGCACCATCCTCGAGGGGAACGACGATGCGCTCGCCCCGTACGGGGACATCCAGGGCGCGCTCAGGCGAATCGTCGAGCTGAGGAAGCTCGAGCGGAGCCTGAGACCCGAGCCGACGGTCGACGCCTTCGACATCTGGCGCTCCGACCGGCTCCGGGGAGGATGGTCGTGAGCCCCCGGCGGCTGGTTTTCCGCCCGGCAGGGGAGGTGGCAAGGTGAGGATGCGGGAATTCCTCCTCCCCGCCGTCGCCGTGGCGGTCGTCCAGGCATTTCTCGCACCCTTTCCCGGGACGGGCGACAACCCCTACCTCGATCTCATCGCCTTCTACGATCCGGCCATCCACACCGTGATCCGCGCATGGTACTACGCGTCGCCCGCCGCCGCGGTGCTCCTCGCCGGAGGCCTCCTCCTCTCCATCTGGCGGGTCTGGCTCGAGCCCCTCGGCTGGTCTCGCCGCCGCGGCAAGCTCCCCCCCTGGCCGACCTCGCCCGGGGACGCGGAGCCCTCGATCGTCGTCGGGGAGCTCCACCACCCCACCGCTCCGCGGGAGAGCGATCGGCCCTCCTGGCTCACCGTCCCCGAGACGGGGCTCTACACCGGCGTGCTCGTCGTCGGCGCCGTCGGGTCCGGGAAAACCTCGGCGTGCATGTACCCCTTCGCAAGCCAGATCCTCTCCTGGCAGGCGGACCGCCCCGACCGCCGCGCCGCCGGCCTCATCCTCGAGGTCAAGGGCGACTTCTGTCACTCGGTGCGGAGGATCCTCGAGGAGGCCGGGCGTGGGGACGACTACCTGGAGATCGGGCTCGACGGCGCCTGGCAGTGGAACCCGCTCGACGATCCCCTGCTCGACACCTACTCGCTCGCCTACACCGTCTCCACGCTGATCAACCAGCTCTTCGGCAAGAGCCGTGAACCGCTCTGGGACTTGATTCGTTCGACGACGAGCAGAGGCGCGCCGCCACACTTCCGGAATACGGCGAGACCTGCATCAGTGCCGCCCGTGACGGAGCTTAATGGTAGGCGTGGAATGGCGACGACCCGTGTCGTCGAAGGGGGCGACCGGTATCTAGCGATCGTTGCGGCTAACCGCTGCAGCGCGGCCGACGCCCTTAAGGCACGCCATGATGCCTGAGAAGTCAGAAGCACCGTCCTTTGGACCCGAACATCCCATGCGTAGCCTTGAGACCCCCAAAGCGCGGGAATACGCCGAGTGGTCCCTGTAGGACCTGAACTTCGAGAGATTTCTTCACGTGGCACGACTGTGGACGGACATCGATAAGGACGGGAACACGGAGGTGGCAGTCAGCCTCTTCCGAGCTGCAGTCGTCAGCTTCATGGCCTGTTTCGACAAGAGCAACGCCGTTGGCCGGGACGCACACTCGCTGTACCAGCCGTACGAGAGTGGACCGCAGTATTTTCAGTAGTTGTCCACGATTCGAGACAACTGGATCGCATACGGCGCGAGCCGCCAAGCCTATGCGGCAATAGGCGTAGGCCAGTGCAGCGGCGATTTCCTGGGTCTTGGCAACATTCTCATGGCGTACCCTCGCCCTGTGCTCGAGGGCGCCGATGACTTGAATCTGTTCGTTACGATCTCAGGCCAAAGCCAAGAGAAGGGACGCCCAGACGGTCATCGAGTCCCAAGCGAAATCACTGACGCGGGACTAGAGACTGCGCCGACATATCGCCACCGCGAAGGCTCCTGCAGGCGGTACGTTGCGCCTGGGAAGGAGGAAGTTCGCCAACATCACTCGCCTATCCACAAGACAGCTACGCGACTTACGCCAAGAGGAGCAACGTGGGCAGGAGCAAGGCTAGGTGCCGTGGTCCCACTGTACGCTTGACGGCGTCATAGTGTTAGGGGCAACTCTGGGGGCATCGTAAGACATATGAAGACTAATGATCTAGTATCTACAACAACTTACAGTCGGTTTAGTGAGTCCGACGACGCCCCTATATTTGGGGGAGGGCAAGCGAAGCGCGGCAGCCCCTCCGGATCCGGAAGTGTCGGCGAAGGCGACGAGGCGGCCTCACATCAGAATGGCTCTCACCGTGGGTGATTCGTCGCTTGGGTCGAGGCCGCTCTGAAGGAGATGAACCAAACTCTGGTTTTAGCACGCTCGGACGCGGAGTATCGCAAAGGAAGATACGCCGAAGAGCCTCCCCCCTTTCACGGATGAAATCCTTGCCACTCTACGTGCCGGCTCGCAAGCCCAGAGCACGGGGCTCTACATAGGCTGCGGCAACGGTCGCAACTACCTTCCGCTCGTGAGGTCGGGACTACAGCTCTACGGTCTAGACCTGTCTGCCGAGGCACTTCTCAAGTTGGCTGGCCGAGAGCCTGCACTGTCCACGCGACTGATCTGTGCTGACTTCCGGACGTTTGTTAGCCAACGCCGCTTTAGCTGCGTGATCGCTATTCAGGTATTTCAGCATGGCGTTGCTGCCGATGTAGCCAAGTACTTCTCGGGAGTTAGGTCTCTCCTTTCTCCAGGCGGACTCTTCTTCCTTCGCGTCAACGCGACATCGACTCAGATACGACGGCCCTACACTGTTATTGACCGAAATGACCTTGGCGGGGTCAAGATCCTCTATGAGGCTGGCCCCAAGCAGGGTCTTCCTGTCCACTTCTATGCGCGCGACGAACTGCTTAGCCTAACGCGCGATGATTTTGCTGTCGTGGCTGAACCTCGGGAGGACGTTACAGTGCGCACGCCACCCGAGGCCGGTCACTGGGTCCAGTGGGAAGCAATCTGGGAACGGCTTGACAACCAATCGCCATAGAGCCGTACTGCGGTCGACCGACGAAGAAACCCTGAGCTGCCGGCCGGTTGATTCTCCAAATCTCGGTACCACCTGAAGTGGATCGGGTAAGTCCTGTTTGGATTCTGTCGGTATCACATCTACCTAGCGAATAGGGGATGCGTATAGCGCCCCCTCAGGGAGCGGCCACGGGAACCCGGCCGCGTCCGCCCGCCTCACCTAGTCGCCGACCGTGCCGTGGCCGATGCCCAGCGCCGCGGCGATCTCCCGGTGGCTGCGCCCAAGCCCGTACTGCAGGCGCAGCAATTCTCGACCGTACGGCATGGATAACCTCTTTTCAGCCGTCGGCTTCCTCCTTGCCTCGAGCGACGTATGCGAGGATGGAAGAAGGCGCCGCTGCCGAAGGCAATCCAGCGCCGGTGCTCGCTCGCTGCAGGGTGGACGGCATAGATCGGAATCACCGGACGGCAAGAATCGGAATGGGTGGACGGCATGCGTTGGAATCCGCTGAAGGCCGCGCCCCGCGGCATAAGGGCCCAGACGCCCGCTTCCATCGGAGCTCGACCCCCTGCAGGCCACCGATCGACGCACGCCTCGGGGACCTCGGTTCAGCCCTCCCGGTACCGGGAGCAGGGGCGCTCCTATCGGTCGGTCGGCCCGACGCGATCGTTACGGACCAGGACGCGGTCGTCGGGCTCGAATCCGAAAGGCGCCGAGCGGTTGTCGGGATCCCAGAGATCTGCGCGAGTCTGCACCTGGAGGTGAAGGTGCGGCAGGGTCGTGTTGCCGGAGTTTCCGACCAGGGCCAGCGGATCTCCCTTCCCGATCCGGTCGCCCTCGCTGACGCGGAGTGTTCCTTCCCGGAGGTGCGCTAGCACAACGAAATGTCCGGTCTCGAGCTCGACGACGATGACATTGCCCGCTGCGTCCGCGGGATCGGTCACGAAGTTGGCGCCCTCTGAATCCTCCATCCCGTCGCGTGCGACGACGACTGTGCCGTCCACGGGCGACAGCACCGGCTGCTCCCAGCTATGCACAGCCGCGTTGCCCGTCCCGCCGGTGAAGATCCGGCCGTCGTTCAACCGGACGAGATCCAGGGCGAAGCGCTGGTTGTAGGCTGCGAGGTGATGGTTCTGCAGCGGACTCGCCCCGCCCTGCAGTACCAGCCACTCGCCCTCGAACGGCGGGGCGATCCGCAGCGTGGCGGCCGGCCCTCCCACCAAGGCGCGACCGAGATCGAACGCCAGAATGAGCGCGCCCGCCGCCATGACGAGAGTGGGCCCGGCATTCGTGTGGCGCACGACCAGGAACGAAGCCACGACACGCAACAGGGAAGCTCCGGCCAGAACGGCGATCAGCGGCGTCATGTCCGCCGATCGGGGGAACACAGCGAGACACGCGACTGCAGCTACCGTCCAGAAGCTCGCGCGACCGACGGCCTGGAGGAGGTGGGGCCGATTCTCCCTCCCTCGAGAGCCATGCAACAAACCCCGGTGCAACCGGTCCTTCCACGCCAGCCACGCGCGGCTGGCGACCGCCCAGCCGAGGCCGAGGAGCAGCACGAGCGCCAGTGCCTGGTGGCTGTACAAGCCGACGAAGCGGAGAGAGAGCAGACCGATGAGGCCCAGGAGCGCGAGCAGCGTAGTGATGATCGCGTAGGCCCGGCTGCGCATCTCTTTCCTGTTCAAATCAGGAGGCGAAGGGAAACCAGGAGCACCATTCGGCTTGCAGCGACGGACGTCCCGAACCGATGAGCCCCCTCCCTCGAAGGTGGACACATTCCTGGCCGCGCGCTTCTTGGCCCGCGAGTCGCCGAGTCGCTACGAACTTCCAGCCTGAGTGCCTCAACCACATACAGCTCGCCATTCCCGAGGGCTCGGAGGGTGAGGTAGGGCACACTGGTGCAACACAGGTCGATATCAAGACGTGTGACGGCGCGCAATCCGATCGAGCTGCGGCTGAATGGACGACATCACGGCGGCGAAGACGACCAGCGCCCACCCGATCGACAGGATGAGCCGGATGCCGACCAGCATTCGTGCGGGCACGGAGACGGGCGTGATGCCGGTGTAGTCCAGGGCGAGCGCCGAGAAGAAGGAGAAGGACACCCAGTCCTCGATGCGGGCCTCCGCCGCGCCGGTGAAGGCACCGGGCGCGAAGCGTTCCAGCATGCCGCAGAAGCCGGCGAACACGAGGATGATGGCCAGGTAGCCGGCGGCGAAGCCGCCGATCGGGATCCACATGACGCGGAGATACTCGGCGAGCTGCCCGTACACACGGAGACGCGGTTCCAGCCACTCGGCGGCGGCGCGGCCCGAGAGAAACATAACGGCCGGTATGGCAATCTGTACTACTGCGACTATCACGACAGCGCCGACGACCGGCGGCGCTTCCCCGAAGAGCTGCTCGCCCACGACGATCGTGGCCCAGAGGCCAATCGTTCCCGCGATGAGCCACGCAGGCGGTCGAGAGAAGCGCCCTGCGGTCGTGTCGCGGCTGAAGAAGCCCGCGATGAGCGCCATCGTCGGCATCAACGGAAGGGCGATGACCGGTCCCACCCACCCGAGGGCAGGTGCTACGCCGAGGGCTAGCACCACGCACATTATCAACGACTCGATGCTCGCATCGCGGTAGGTCCGGACCCGCTGGGTTCCGAGTCCGTCGATCAGGCCGAGCCCGAGCCCGAGCACCGGCGGAATGTAGATTCCGGCACCGGTGGCGAAGTCCTGTGCGCCGCTGATGACCGCCATGACCACGCCGAGCACCGATCCAATCAGGATGCTGGTCGACCGGCCGTGCTCGCCCATTCGCAGACCGAGCCCGACGCCGACCGCGACGCCGGAGCCGGCTCCCATCAGCACGTAATTGTGGGCGCCGGTGGTTGCGTAGCCAAACGGGACGACGACCAGTAGCACCGCCGCCGCGACCTGTAGGGACCTCCAGGCCAGATGGCCCAGGGCCAGGGGCAATGGCCGGTCAGGCGGTAGCGGGATTACGGCCACGACTCGTTCTCAAATCGTCCATGGGGACCCTCAGGCCGTGTAGCCGCTGTCTAGGCGGGCAAACAAACCCTGGAGGCATCTCCACACCCTCGTCACGCGGTAAAGGAGCCTCGATGGTCTCGCTCTGGGTACATCCGGATGCTGTGGGGACAACGAGGGCACCCACCAGA
The DNA here is from genome assembly GCA_965218255.1 of Longimicrobiales bacterium. Taxonomy (GTDB): domain Bacteria; phylum Gemmatimonadota; class Gemmatimonadetes; order Longimicrobiales; family Gaopeijiaceae; genus JAAXGI01. The sequence goes on from CBDCKJ010000003.1 coordinate 120,090, forward strand.
CCCGGGGAGCCACAGGCGCCTGCTGACCGAAGTCGGGCCCGACCGTTAGCTGACCACGTGGCAGTGGACCGATCATGTGCTGCTCCTTTCAGATTTCCGAAGTGACGGGGTCACTCGGGATCCTCTGACGGTTCAATCCTTGACCAGAGCCGCCGCCGTGGCAAGGTCCGGACGGCCGCGGTTTTCGTTCATGCTGGCCCCCGCCCTCCAGGGGTCGCGTGTCGATTGCATGCCTGGTTATCTGGATTCGATCTGCAGGTTCGGGTCACGGGGAAGGCCTGATGGAGTGGACCCCCCCCTGCTCCGGGCAGGGCTGCCTAGAAGAACATGTCCCCGAGCAGGTGTAACCTGAGGACGGCTCCGGGAGGACCGCCCCCGCTCCGCGCAAGGCCCCTCGCAACATCCAAGCGGACTGCTCCGTCCATAAAGACGAGCCCCGCTCCGACCGCAAAGAGGTCGTCGCCACCCGCCGACGCCCAGTCGCCGAAGAGGGAAAGGCGGGCAAGGTGGACTGGCCACTGCACATCCATGCGGACCATATGAATCCGCGACGCCTTCACCGCGTCGTCGTGTCCACGGAGCCACTCGCCGCTCCCACCGATACGCCACAGGTCCTGATGGGCAGGATCCCCCCACACCCGACCAATTCCCGTCTGCAACCCCAGCGACATCCTGCCGGGAAGGGGGACCACCACCCCGGCCTCGGCCACGGCCTTGGTGTGAGGGTTGTCACCCGCTGTACCCTGTACCCTCACGTTGACGCCCCCCCCGGTCGAGCGGACGTCCACCCCACCCCACCATGGTCGCCACTCCAAGGAAGTCCCTACACGGTTCCTTGTGGTGTCGCTTCCGATGTCGGCGTGCTGTTCCGCGAACAGGCGGAGGGATATCCAGTTTCTGTCGCCAATGGGGGGCAGGAGACGGATCGCGGCGCCGTGCGACCAGTGGAAGTCCGTGGCGTCACCGGTCACGTAGAAATCCAGCGAACCAGTGTCGCTCCCGCGCAGGTCACCGGTCTCTAGCGCGCGGTAAACCGAGAACAGGATCCTCCGACGGGGATGATCGCGCTGCAGCGTGAGGTCTATGTCCGGCAGGTCCACGCGCGCTGTCCCGATTCGGCTCGTCAGCACCGCAGTGCCCCATGCGAAGTCGCGACGCAGGCGGGTTCCCACGGACATTCGCTCCACGGGATTGTAGCGCAGCAGCCTCAACGTCTTGCCCGGGGGGTCGAAGATCCACGGGCTCGTCCTGTCGCTCTGGTTGCCGCCTTCGCCGGTCCCGATTGCCGACAGCATGGACGCGACCTCTGTCAGGGCGGCTTGCTCGGCTTCCTGATCGGCCTCCCACACGGTCAATGGCAGGAGGTCGCTCGTGGCCAAGGCTTGTCGGTTGGCAGGAGTAATCGTGACCGCCTCTCCGGGATCCTCGGACTCCAATTCGCCACCGATGCTGTCGCCCTCGGCTCGCCAGAGACGGAAGGCATCCATGGCGGTGGCCGGCGTACCCGTTGTCGCCTCCGCTCTCCTCTCGCGGACATCTTCGATCTCGATCGTCCAGTCAATGGTCAGTGGGATGGCGGGAGGCACGAATCCGGTGGCGGTGATGCCGTCGCTCGCGCCGATGTATGCGGTCCACTTGACGCTCCGAGGCAGCCAGTAGCGCATTTCCCAGAGCCGGTAGTCCGCGACCACTGTCGAGATGTCCATCTCCATCCGGGGCATCGAATTGTTGACCACTCCGTTGAGCAGCCGCCCGAAGAGGCCAGGGGATTGGCCCAAGGAATCGGACGCGGGTGTGCTGTCATCCGTGCCCGCGTTCACGGAAAGCGCCAGACCCCACTCTCCATCCCGCCTGACCTGCCAAGACAGCTCCCTGTCAATCTTCTTGGCCAGTCGGTAGGCCACGCGCCCGAGCCCGAAGGAATCCGGGTCGATCCACATGATCGCGGAGACGAGGCGGGCGCTCGGGTAGCGTGGGATCGCCTCCACGGTAACCACCTGGAAGATCCGGTCGGGGCCGACCTGCACGGAAATCGTGTCACCGGAGCGAAACTGGTAGAATTGCTCCGAATCGGAGTGCAGGGGGCTACGCAAGTTGGCGTCGGCATCCTCCAGACCAACAAAGGGCGCAATTCCAAATACGAAGGGATCCCAGAGCGGATCGGCGGCGAAGCGCTCTACGCGCAATCCCGGGAAGAACGCGGGCTCACCGGGCGCGCGGCCCGGACGCTGGAGCCGGGCCCCGAGGACGTGGACGATGTTGGGCTCAGTGCGTGACCACCTGATGCGGACCGCTCGCTCGCCGTTGGACCAGGCCCGGTCGCGCCGGAAAGCGGGCGCCTCGATGCCAATGCGTTCCCGGATCACGGTCGTGTAGGCGTCGATGGTGAGCCGCGAAGTGTCGCGCGCTGCCTTCGCGCCGAGCACGAGGCGGCGGGCGGTCTCGTCGAGATAGGCGTCCTGGACGACATCGGAGAAGCGGGTGTCGCCTGTTTGGGCCGTGGCCGTGCCGTGCAGAGATGCGGCGAGGAGGAGGGGGAGAATAGCCGCGAAAACGGGCGATCGCCCACGCCGGGTCCCTACTCGCCGGGCGGACATCGGTACCGAAAAGGATCTAGGTGGGGGCCCGGGGCCAAGGTTGAGCGTCGGCCTCACCGATCAGGCCGCCCACGACCGGTCGATGCCGTGGCTGCAAGAGATCGTCCTACAGATGACGGTCTGTGCAAGGTGATTCCTCGCGGTGGCCTGGCCCATGGCCGTGTACGGTCGTTGTCAAGGGTACTGGCGGTCGCTCGGGAAACCTGGATGGCCGAGCCGACGCCGCCACGGCTGACCGCGGTTGTCGGTCGGTGGTTGAACTGTACGTTCGCGAGAGTACGGCTCCGGCCATTCGCGGGCCAGCGGGAGGTGCTTCGTGACCGCAGTAATGGTGTCCGTCCGTTCAGTGTAATTGTTTCGTGGAATGGGCTCGCGGCGCGCTACCTGTTCGGTGGTGCAGGTGTGTCGGGGCTGGGGCCTCTCGCGCCTTCTGATCCGCCACTGCGGAAGGAGGCAGGGTGACTTGGCCGGGATCTCCTCCTGAAACATTTTCGCCACAGTCGAGGTCTTGGACTCGAGATCCGACCGGCGAATGGCGACAGTAGACTTCGCCATCTCGCGTGACGCCGTAATCCCTGCGGGTGCCGTCAGCCCGCGATCCCTACCAAGTCGGGCCCGGGACGGTGGACCGGCCGGCAATGAAACCCCGGAGCAGCCATCAATTCATCCGCACTCCCATCACCGGCCGCCCCCGTTGACAGGTCGGAACGCATCGTCCCGATCGACGTGCTACGCGGCTTCGCCGTGCTCGGCATCCTCATCGTCAACGTACAAGGTTTCGCGAGGGTCCCGTCTGCCTACCTGAATCCTACCTCGGGAGGCGGTTTCGAGGGCGTGGATGTCTGGATCTGGGGCGCCATCTACCTCTTCGCCGACACCAAGTTCATCTCGATCTTCTCCATCCTGTTCGGTGCTGGCATCGCGATGATGAGCGACCGCCTGGACGCAAAGGGCGAGAGCGGCGCCGCGATCCACTACCGCCGCCAGCTGTGGCTCCTGTTGATCGGTCTGGTACATGCGTACGTGATCTGGCACGGAGACATCCTGGTCGCGTATGCCCTGTGCGGCCTTATCCTGTATCCGCTCAGGAAGCTCGAGGCCCGCAGTCTCCTGGTGATCGGTGGATGCGCCGTGGCGGTCGTTGTCCCGCTGTGGGGCCTTATCGGGATGTCGGTGCCATACTGGCCTGAGCAGCAGGCGGCTGGCGCCGCCTGGGAATGGGCACCGCCACCTGAGGTGCTGGAAGCCGAAATCGCCGCCTTTCGCGGCGGTTGGACCGACCAGTTGCGGGTCCGCGCCCCTATCGCACTAGCGGTCCAGTCGACTGTCTTTCTGAGCTTCTTCCTGTGGCGGGCCGGCGGCTTGATGCTGGTGGGGATGGCCCTGTACAAGCTGGGCGTCCTCGCGGCCCAGCGATCCCGCGCCTTCTACCGCCGCATGGCATTCGTGGGGTTCGGCGTGGGCCTGCCGATCGCGGCTGGTGGGGTCGCGTATAAGCTCAGCGTGGACTTCGCCTGGGAGCGAGCGATGTTCCAGGGCTCCCTGTTCAACTATGTAGGTTCGGTGGGAGTGTTCCTCGGCTACGTCGCGGTCGTGATGCTAGCGGTCCAGGGCGGCTGGCTTCCCGGTCTGCAGAAACGCCTGGGAGCCGCGGGCCGCATGGCGCTCACCAATTACATCACGCAGAGTGTCATTTGTTCTCTGATCTTCTACGGCCACGGATTCGGCCTCTTTGAGCGCGTCGGGAGCCTGGGCCAAGTCGGACTCGTCATGGCGATCTGGACACTTCAGTTAGTCTGGTCCCCCTGGTGGTTGGCGCGGTTCCGCTTCGGACCGCTGGAATGGGTGTGGCGGACGCTCACCTACGAGAATCGTCAGCCGATGAGGATTTGAAGCGGCGAGACTCCCCCACCGGTCGCTCCTCCGCCGGCCCGGAGGCACACGCTGGCGAAGAAACGAATCATCGTCGGTTGCCTTCTCGTGCTTGGCTCGACCGACCTGGCGTCAGGGCGAGTCGGGCAAGCCATTGTGCCGAGTGAGGCGACCGCCATCGTCAAACGTCAATGTCGTTGCCATGGACAGCGAGCAGGTCGGCGCCAGTCGAACGGTGCTCGTCCGCGGTGACCGAATCCCGGCGATCGGCGCCGCCGGTGAGCTGGCGCCGCCGCCTGGCGCCACGGTGATCGACGGTGCCGGGTGCGATCTCTTACCGGGCTTGACCGACGCGCATGCGCATCGGGTGGGAGACGGCACGGGTTTCGGCACGGCGCGACCGAGATCGAACGCCAGAATGAGCGCGCCCGCCGCCATGACGAGAGTGGGCCCGGCATTCGTGTGGCGCGCGATATCTAGGAACGAAGCCCCGACACGAAACAGGGAAGCCCCGGCCAGAAGGGCGATCAGCGGCGTCATGTCCACCGGTCGGGGGAACACAGCGAGACACGCGACGGCGGCCACCGTCCAGAAGCTCGCGCGACGGACGGCCCGGAGGAGGTGGGGCCGATTCTCCCTCGCTCGAAAGCCATGCAACAAACCCCGGTGCAACCGGTCCTTCCACGCCAGCCACGCGCGGCTGGCGACCGACCAGCCGAGGCCGAGGAGCAACACGAGCGACAGTGCCCGATGGCTGTACAGGCCGACGAAGCGGAGAGAGAGCAGACCGATGAGGCCCAGGAGCGGGAGCGCCGTAGTGACGATCGCCAAGTGCCGGCTGAACCAAACCGAATACCCACCTCGGGGTTGCGATTGCCCCTGGGATCGTACGATCGGCCTTGATAAGGCGGCGACAGGGTCGGCCCTGGCGTCCGACGCCCTGTCCGAGTCGAGCTCGGCGGGTACGGCTCACCGCGCAAGTCAGCGGACCACGCGGCGGAGCGCTTCTCGGCAAGAAGATAAAGCGACATCGGAACTGTACCCACCTCGACCACGGCGAAACCGACGGCCGTCAAGGCATCGCGCCACTGGTCGTGGTTTGTCCGGCCCCCCCAGTACCCGTGATGGGCAAAGAACGGGAAGGCCACCAGCGTCCGAATATCGGGGTTGACCACCATCGGCAGGAACTGACCCTCGGGCCGGAACATGCGTTCGATCTCGGTCAGGGACCGCTCAACGCCTTGCCGGCTCAGATGGTCGATGACCGCCACACTTACAACCGCATCGACCGAGGTATCCGACAGCGGCATCTCGCGAATGTCGCCAACTCGGACCTCGATCCGATCCTTCACCGCCGTGAGGGACGCGTTGTAGCGTAGCCTCGACGGCGTGTTGTCGACGATGCCGAAGTACCCCTCGTAGAGGTCGAGCGCGAGGACCCGCGTGGCGGGGGGCGCTTGCAGCACCATCAAGGCCGATCGCCCGGAGCCTGCGCCCGCATCGAACACCAGCCCGGTCCCCTCCGGGAGAAAATCCTCGGTCGGCAGATCGACCGGCTGGTTGAAGCGGAAGACGACCTGCACGATGAACAGTCCCACCACCCCCCAGACCGCGAGGCCGACGGAGAGCGCCCGCATCCACCAAGCCCAGCCCTGCTTCCACGCCAGCACTGCAAGCGCGGCCCCGGGCACCACCGCCAGAAGATGCCCGTAGTTCCAGGGCCAAGCGTACCCGAAGTCGTAGGTGAACAGCTCCATCGGTTACACCTCTGTTCCGCCGTCGTAGCTGAAGACCGATTCGAGCGGCAACTCGAAGACGTGGGCGATCTTGAATGCGACTTCGAGCGACGGCGAGTACTTTCGGAGTTCGATCGCGTTGATCGTCTGTCGGGTCACCCCGACGAGTTCGGCCAGCTGCTGCTGGGTCATCTCCTCGTGGTCGAACCGCAGTCGGCGAAGGCGATTCGAGATCAGGGTAGGCACCATGGTCAGACGCCGCGTCGGTGGAAGACGATGCGGGCACCGTTGTTCACGAGTTGGACGACGACGAGGGCAGCCAGTACCAGGTAGCCGACATCGCCGCCGCTGGCGCCGAGGTGCAGAGGTGCAGAGCGAGCACCGCGAGCATCGAGCCGACGATGTAGACGTAGTGTGCCAGTCGGATTGCCCGGAGCTCGATGAGGCGCTCGCGCTCATCCTCTGGTGACAGGTGTGCGTTCTCGAAAAGATGTCACCCTTTTTCTCTAAATTCTGTCCGCCTGGGCGGGGTCAGTGAGTGATTCTTACGCCGCTGGGTCCTCCTTGTTGCTGGGTTTGAGATGGCGGGTGCGATTAGGAGCGCCCGCGTAGAGCGAAGTGGTGGCCGTGCTCGAGGAGGCGGTCGAGGATTGCCTCTGCGAGGTCTGGATCATGGAGCACGTGACCGAGCGCGGCCAGGGGCTTGGTGGTGGTGACGAGGATGGGCCGACCTCGCAGGTAGCGCTCGTTGACGACGCGGTAGAGCACGTTGGCTGCGTCGTCGATCCCCAGCCGCTTGCGCACCTTCGGCGTGACCGCCCGGGCGTCTTCGGCTTCATAATCCGGACTCGGGAAGATGCGGCAGGTGTGCAACCGACCGTCGGCCGCAATCGATTCGAAGGTGACCTTGCCGAGCACAGCGATGTCCCTCGCTCCTCGGGAGTTGGTGCCCCGGACGGCGTACCCTTCCTCCAGACCGCTGACCCGTCCTCGGATGCGGCCGAGTTTCGTGTTCATCTGCTCGGTGGTCATGCCGGCGGCAAAGTCGCGCACACGCAGAACGACGGCTGCCCCCTGCCCTGCCTGCCGAGTTCGATCTCGACCCGGCCCTCGATCCCGTGGATCTGGTAGCGGTCGTCAGCGTTGGTAACCAGCTCGACAATTGCCTCGTACACGTCCCGGATCGCCAGCTTGGCGGCCCGTACCACGCGACGGGAGGCAACTTCAAGGGGTCTGCCCTTACGGCGGCCATCTTTGAGCGGGCTCCTCCTGGTTGGGGTTGATCCGGTTTCGGGCTCCTCCCGACACAATGTTCGAGCGTGCCGCAGTCGAGTTCAAAACTTCGGCACGGTTCCGCTTTGACATGGGACGGCGAACGACACCAATTGTCGGAAGGCATTGGCGCTCGCACAGGTAGCAACCCCCGGGGAGCCAGGAGCACCGCGTCGCAATACGCCTGGCGTGAGGCAAGCACCGTTCACCCCACGGATGAAGTGAGGCGTCTCGTGAGCTCAAGCGGACGGAGGGATCCGGCGGGAGTACCATTTCCCGTGGACCATGAGGCCGAAGGACTACCCCTCTTCGACCCATGGTTGCGGATCGACGCCCTGGGCCAGTGCCTACGGCACATTTCCGCGGACCTGGAACAACGAGGGTCCCCGACCCCGGCAGAGGTTAGGGATGAGGTCGTGATCCCCGTCCTACGTCACCTCGGATGGGCTGTCGGCGACAGCGACGTGGTGGGACAGGGACTTGAGACCACGTCAGGCGCCGTCGACTTCGCGTTGTGCCATCCTCCCCGGGATCCGCGGGTCCTCGTCAAGATCGGTGCCTTACCGGAGATGGGGGACGGGGCGACCGAACACCTCTTTGAAGACTGCACCCTCAGCGCGATCCAGTTGGCGGTATCGGAGAACGCCCGCGTCTGGAGATTCCACTTCCCTGCGGGACGGGGGAGCATGCGCAACCGGGAGTTTGCACGCTTCGATATGGTTGGCGACGCGGAGGAGGATGTCGCCGTGGCCTTCGACCGCTACCTCGAATTCCATGCCGTCAAATCGGGGGAGGCGTTGTGGCAGGCCGGGCGGGACTACGGCGAGAAACGCTTTCCGGCGGAGGCTCACAGGGCGTGGCGCCGTTCTCTGCTGGGGCAGGAGGTTCTGCAGCGGTTCGTGCGCGAAATGGAGGAGGCCACCGGCATCGCCCCCGACCGCAAGCGAGCGGAAATGTTCGTTTCCGTCCAGTGTGGCTCAATCCGGTGGCCGCCGGATCCGCCGGATCCGAAGCCCGTGCGCCGCGTGACGGTGGGCGACAAGGTCTGGGCGTACGATTCTGGCTCGCACGAGATTGTCACGCGCAGGGTCATCAATGGCGACCCGGACTGGGAGCAGGGGGAGGTCTCGCGCGACTCCCCAATCGGGTTCGCGCTTCTCGGAGCCCGCGAGGGAGAGGAGAGGGAGATTTGTCTTCCGGGTCAGGAACCCCGGCCCATTCGGATCGTGCTCATCGGTGGCCGGGGTTAGCCGCTGGCTCCATCGACTCCGTGACTGTCCTAGGCCGCGCGCCCGCAAATCGGAATGCCGCCCCCGGCCTATCTCCCGAACGCCCAGGAGAAGTTGATCAGCGGCAGACAGCAGAAGGCCTCCCCACCACCGGCGACTCCGATGACTCCGACCTCGGTGTTGAAGCGGTCGCCGATAATGCGGCTGTTCGCCGCCAGAGAGGCTGGCAGGGGAACGGTCTTGGCCGGAGTCCTCACCGAGAACACACCACTGCTCATCGGTCTCGCCGGGGTCCACGGGGCAGGACTAGGCGTAACCGCGGCTACTAGGGTCCGCGTAGATCGGCGAGTGCACGTCGGGCGAAGTGCACATCTGCACCGGAAGGCCAATCGCCAGTGCACACACGCTTTTCATCGATGCGACTGCCTTTCCGCAGGGGTACAGCGCGCAGCTGGCGGTGGACGAGGAGGCGCAGGTCATCGTGGCCCAGGGCGTGACGGACCAGCCGCCGAACAACGGGAACTTGGCGCCGATGATCGAGCGCGTGCAGGGACATCTGGACGAAACGCCGGCGAACGTGACGGCCGACGCGGGATACTGGTACCCGGAAGCGGAAGACCGGGCGCGGGCGCTGGGCACTGAGGCCTGGGTCTCGACGGAGCGGCGGCGGCACGGAGGGGAGGAACGGAGCGATTCGGAGGCGGAACCGCCGGACGGGGAGACGGATCCCCTGAAGCGCATACGATCACGGCTGGCGAGCGAGAAGGGGCGGGGCCTGTACGCCCGGCGCAAGGCGGTCGGCGAGCTGGTCAACGGCCGGATCAAGCACGCCCGGCGAGCTGGTCAATGGCCAGATCCGTGATCTCACAGTGCGGTGAAATCATTCAGTCCCGATACTTCGCCCCACGCTCGCCCTCGCTGGCTCGATTGAACGAGCAGGTTCCGCAGCAGTCTGAGCCTCCGTTCGGCATGTTCGACCCCTTGTTCGCGAGAATCGTCGGATGGCCAGCGTTCGCGGGCGTCCGACGATTTCACCCCAATGATCGTCGAGAATAGCACACTCGACCCGCTGAGCTGAAGGCCGCGCCCCGTGGCAAAGGGCCCAGACGCCCGATGCCATCGAAGCTCGACCCCCTGCAAGCGGCCGATCGACGCACGCCTCGGAGAGCTCGGGTCAGCCCTCCGGGTGGCGAGAAGCGCACCTATCGGCGGGCCAGGACGCGGCCGTCGGGCTCGAATCCGAAAGGCACCGAACGGTTGTCGCGATCCCAGAGATCCGCGCGAGTCTGCACCTGGAGATGCGGGTGCGGCAGGGTTGTGTTCCCGGAGATTCCGACCAGGGCCAGCGGACCTCCCTTCCGGACCCGGTCGCCCTCACTGACGCGAAGTATTCCTTCCCGGAGATGCGCTGGCACGATGGAATGGGCGGTCTCGAGCTCGGCCACGATGACATTGCCCGCTACGTCCGAGGGATCGGTCACGGAGCTGGCGCCCGCTGAATCCCCCATCCCGTCGCCTGCGACGACGACTGTGCCGTCCACGGGCGACAGCACCGGCTGCTCCCAGCCACGCACAGCCGCGTTGCCCGTCCCGACGGCGAAGATCCGGCCGTCGTCCAACCGGACAAGATCCAGGGCGAAGCGCTGAGCGGCACGACCTCGTCGGTGACCCGACGTCCGGTGACAGGATGCCCCACGACCGGCTGGACCTGCCGGACCAGGGAGCCGCGATCCCATTCTGTGGTTGCTTGACCCCAGCCCGCTGCCACTGAATGATAGGGACCGGAGGAGGGCATGATGCCAGCCCCGGTGCGGTTGAATGACAGGGATCGGAGGGGGGGGCGTGATACCAGTGAGAATCCAGCGGATCGTTCCGGTCACGGACCCGGCCCCGGGACGCCAAGGTCGGCGGATACCGGTTATTTCGCTGTGTGGCGCCGTCGCCATCGTCATGGCCGGGTACGGCGCTCCGGAAGCTGCAGGGCAGGCCGGACCGGCCTTCTGGGAGGACGACCTCCAGCCCGTCACCCCCGTCGACTGGGACCGCGGCAAGGCCGCGCATCTGCTGGAAAGAGCAGGTTTCGGAGGCACGCCCGAGGAGATCGATCGACTGGCGGCGATGAGTCCGGAGGAGGCGGTCGCGTGGCTCGTGGACTACGCGTCGATTCCGGACAGACTTCCCGCATTCGACGCTTCACCGATCTGGGACCCTGGGATGGACCCCTTCCCGAAGAGTCGTGCCGAGGCGGTCCGGATAGCCCGCGAAACGGGCGAGGCGATGGGAGTCCGGGTTCTGCCCGAGGGCGAGTCTCGACGACTCCAGCCGGTCGTCAACCATTTCTTCTACGGTCTGCGGTCAAACTCCTACGAGACTCAGCGGTTGGCACTGTGGTGGGGCGATCGGATGGTGCGTACCCAACGGCCGCTCGAGGAGAAGCTGACCCTGTTCTGGCACGGTCACTTCGCAACCGGGAACGGTAAGGTCCGTGATACGCGGATGATGGAGCGCCAGCACCTGATGCTTCGCTCCAACGCCGCCGCCAACTTCCGGGACCTCCTGCTGGGAATCCTCAGGGATCCAGCGATGCTCGTCTATCTGGACAATGGGGAGAACGTCAGGGACCACCCCAACGAGAACTTTGGCCGTGAGTTGCTGGAGCTGTTCACGATGGGAGTGGGCAACTACACGGAGCACGATATCCGGGAAGCCTCCCGTGCGTTCACCGGCTGGACCAATGACGTTCTCGAGTTCAGGTTCGACGAGACCCAGCACGACTTCGGCGCAAAGACCTTCCAGGGCCGGACGGGGCCGTTCGATGGAACCGACATCATCGACATCATCCTCGCTCAAGAGCCGACGGCTGAATTCATCGCCGGCAAGCTCTACCGGTACTTCGTCCGCGAGGAGCTGAGTGATCAGACACGCACCTCCCTCGGAAAGGCGTTCCGCGACGCGGGCTACGAGCTGAAGCCGCTCCTGACCCGCATCTTCCTGTCCCGGGACTTCTACAGCCCCAGGTCATATGCGACGCAGGTCAAGAGCCCCGTGCAGCTAGTCGTCTCGACCTATCACAAGTTCGGACTCGACGAGATGCCGACGATTCCGGACTTCAACCAGCTCACGTCCCGTTTAGGTCAAGCGCTGTTCAACCCCCCGAACGTGGCGGGATGGGCCGGCGGACGAAGCTGGATCACGCCCGGGTCTCTGCTCGAGCGGGGCAATTTGTTCCGCACGGTTCTGTTCCCGGACGCCGAGTCGTTCATCGCGCCAGACAGGATCCTCCCCGGAGTCTACGCGAGCGTTGGGCGCCGGATTGACGCCGGGATGAGTATCACGGCCGCCACTCAAGAGGGTGACGCAGAATCGAGCATGCTGGCCGACCGTGACGAGGACTTCAATACCCGGTATGGCGGTTACATGGGCTACATGATGGCGTTCGACCGACTCAAGCTGGTGCCCAGACATACACCTGATCTCGACCTCGTCGCTATGGTTGACGACGCCGGCATCAGTGATGTCGGTGACGTCATCGACTACTTTGTCGCGCGCTTTCTTCGCGTTGAGTTGGAGGAGAGCGACCGTGAGGCCCTCGTCGATTTCTTGCGTAACGAGCTCGGCGGAGACCGGGTTGAGCGCTCTGGCGCGCAGACCGAATCTGCTCTGCGCTCCTTACTGTATCTCGTCCTGAGCACACCGGAGTATCAATTGGCGTAGCGGCGGCTAGACGCCCTGAGTCCTCCGCAAGAACGGGAGCCACACCATGCTCGTCAAATGCAGCTGCTCGCGACGTGACTTCATCCGCCGGGGCTTGTACGGTCTCGGTCTCGGCGCCGGTTTGCCGGTGATTCTGAACCGGACGTCAGCGGCACTTTCGGCGCAGGCACTCCAGGGCACGAGCATGGAGGCTCACCCGGAACGAATCCTCGTGGTGGTGGAGCTGTCCGGTGGCAACGACGGACTCAACACCGTCGTGCCTTTCGGCGATGAGACCTACTATCGCGTCCGCCCGAACCTGGGCATTGCGGAGAGGGAGGTCATCAAGGTCGCAGACGGGCTCGGCTTCCACCCGGCGCTCGTCGGGTTCGAGCGGCTCTACAAGGACGGTATGATGGCGGTCGTCCACGGCTGTGGATACGAGAATCCCAGCCTGTCGCACTTTTCGTCGATGGGATTCTGGCACACCGGTGTGCCGAACGGAAGCGAGCAGCTGGGCTGGATGGGGCGGCTGGCCGACGGCGCCTACGACCACGACGCCCAGGGCAACATCATCGTCAATGTGGGGAACCGGCAGTCTCTTGCCGTGCAGAGCCGCCATCACCCCCCGCTCGTGTTCAATGACCCGAACGCACTCGCGCGCGACGGCAACGAAGCCGAGCACACCGTGTTCGAGCAGGTCGACCGCACGAAGGAAACCGGTAACACGACGTTGGACTTCCTCTCGGCGACGGCTGAGAATGCTGTGGGTGCCGGCGAGGTCGTCCGCCGCGCCGCCTCGTCATATCGGACACCGGTCGACTACGGCATCGGTGGCCTGTCCGGATCACTCCTCCGCGTCGCGTCGCTGATCGCTGCGGAGGTCCCCACACGGCTCTACTACGTCAGCTATTCCGGGAACGCCTTCGACACCCACGTCCATCAGGCCGATCCCCATGCGCGGCTCCTGGCCTACACTGCCGACGCCGTCCGGGGATTCATGGAAGACATGCAGCGGGATCGGCCGGTCCGACGACGTGGCCGTCATGATGTTCACCGAGTTCGGCCGCCGCGTAGAGGAGAACGCCAGTCTCGGGACCGACCACGGCACGGCGACTCCGATGTTCGTCTTCGGCACCGGGGTCAGGGGCGGGGATGTACAGCCGCCACCCCAGCCTCACGGACCTGGACGACGGGAACCTGAAGATGACCACGGATTTCCGTCGCGTCTACGCCACGATGATCGACGAGTGGCTGGGCTATGAGGACACGGCGTCCATTCTCAGAGGCACCTTCCCGCCGCTCGGGGTGTTCGGCTGAGTCCTGGCCAAGTCGGCTCACCATCCCTAGTGCCGCGGGAGCTCGGCCAGACAGGTGCTGACCACGGCCCGCTGCGCCGACCCGTCGCAAGTTGGTAGGCATCTGGTCACGCGCCTGCCCCTCAGTAGCGCGGTCACGCCGAGCGCGGACTGCTCGACCGTGGCCGGTGCGACCGCGACCGCCGTCGGGCGTGCAGGCTCCGGCATTGGAGGCGCGGCTGGGTTGTAAGAGTCCCGGCATCCCACGGCCAAAGCTACTTCCGCGAGCATCGCTGACAGCCGCACGGTGGCTCGGTGCAGTCTCTAGGCCCTTACGGAGGCATCGCGATCATGGGTACAGACCCGGGCTGGGCCGCGTCGCTACGCCGCACCGCGAGGCACGTCTTGAGGGACACGCCGTTATGTATTGAGAGTAACTATTTATCGAATAAGCGCTTACGAATCCATCTGAACGGAGGGGGTGGGACTCGAACCCACGCAGGAGTTACCCTGACCTCGGTTTTCAAGACCGGTACCTTAGCCGCTCGGTCACCCCTCCCGGACCCGGGACAAGATAATGCACTCCGGGTCAGCGCCCAGAGTACGCACCGGGACTTCAGTCGTTACTAGTGGCGAAACAGCCTCCGGCCGGTAAAGATCATCGCAATATCTGCCTGGTTCGCCGCTTCGATCACCACAGGATCCCGCACCGAACCGCCCGGCTGAACGATTGCACTGACACCGGCCTCCGCTGCGGCCTCCACCGCGTCCGGGAATGGGAAGAACGCATCCGACGCCAGCACGCTCGCGGCGACCTCGAGGTCCGCGTCGGCCGCCTTTTGGACCGCGAGCCGCGATGCGTCGACCCTCGACATTTGCCCGGCACCGATCCCGATCGTGGCACCGTCCCTGGCCAGCAGGATCGCGTTCGACTTTACCCCGAAGATGCTCGCCCACGCGAAGGCCAGGTCGGCCGTCTCCTGCGGCGTCGGCGCACGCACGGTCATGACCTTCCAGGACGGATCCTCCACCCCGAAGAACGGGGGGAGCGGCGGCGCCTGGGCGAGGATCCCGCCGTAGATGCCCCGAAGGAGCGGTCCATCGGGATCGCGACCGTAGAGTGCGAGGAAGCGGGCCGCCCGCATCGCGTCCTCGTCGCGGCCGAGCGCGGCGTCGAACACCTCCAGGTGGTCGGCGGAGACCGGTACCGGGAGAGCGCCGTATTCCCGCTCCGGAAGGGTGAGGATGCGGATGTTCTTCTTCCGGGTGAGCGTGTCGAGCGCCCCCTCGGTGAACCCCGGGGCTACGATGCACTCCACAAAGAGCTCGTGTATCGCGTGCGCCGCCCCCTCGTCCACCTCGCGGTTCACGGCGATGACGGACCCGAATGCGCTCACCGGATCCGTGGCGAGCGCCCGCCGGTAGGCCATCTCGACCGACTCCCCGATCCCGATCCCGCACGGCGTCGTATGCTTCACGATGCAGACGGCGGGATCGAGCGACAGCGCGAAGGGCGAGAGCGAGAGGAGGGCACCGTCGATATCGAGCAGGTTGTTGTAGGACAGCTCCTTCCCGTGGCGCTGGTCGAGCGCCGCGATCCCCGTAGGGCCCGATGCGGCCGGTCCGTAGAAGGCCGCCTCCTGATCGGGGTTCTCGCCGTAGCGGAGCGTCGAGAGCCTGGCGAACTCGACGGTAAGGTGGTCCGGCGACGGAGCCTCCTCGCCGGGGGCGCCTTCATCTCCCCGGAGAAACGCGGCGATCGCCGCATCGTAGCCCGAGACGTGGGCAAAGACCTTCCCGGCGAGCTCCCTCCGGAGCGCCGCCCCCCCACCCTCCTCGTCCATCCCCTCGATCACGCGGGGGTAGTCGGCCGGATCGACGACCGGCCATACGTCCGCATGATTCTTTGCAGCCGCCCGGATCATCGTGGGGCCCCCGATGTCGACCTGCTCCATGGCTTCCGCCACACTCACGGCGCCTGCGGCGATCGTCTCCCTGAAGGGATAGAGATTCACGGCGACGAGATCGATGGGTGCGTACCCGTGCTCCCCCAGCGCCGCCAGGTCGCCGGGAACGTTCCGGCGCGCCAGGAGCCCGGCGTGCACGGCCGGATGCAGGGTCTTGACCCGCCCTTCCATCATCTCCGGGTGGCCCGTCACGTCGGCCACGTCCACGACGTCGAGGCCCGCCGCGCGAAGCGCGCGGGCCGTGCCGCCCGTGGAGAGCAGCACGAATCCCCGGTCCGCGAGCGACCGCGCAAAGGGCTGGATTCCCGTCTTGTCGGATACGGATAGGAGGGCCCGTCGAATCGAGTTCATGACGTTCGTTCCACTTCGTTTCAGGTATGGCTACCCGGGGACGCGCAGGTGCTCTTCGAGCGGAAAGTCAGTGCCGGCGCCGGGGATCGGGGACGCGGCGCGCCCCTCCGAGATCGCGGCCGCGATCTCGTCCGCCGCCGCAGGGAACAGCCGGTGCTCGACGGCGTGGATGCGCCGGGCGACGCTCTCCGGCGTGTCTCCCGGCATGACCGGGACGGGCCACTGGGCGAGGATCGGACCCCGGTCGTACTCCTCGTTGACGAAGTGCACGGTCACCCCGGTGAGCCTCACGCCGGCGGCGAGGACCGCCTCGTGGACCCGCATCCCGTACATCCCCTTCCCCCCGAAGGAGGGGAGGAGTGCGGGGTGGAGGTTCAGCATGCGTCCCCGGTATCGCTCCACCACGGGCCCGGGGATCAGGCGGAGGTAGCCGGCGAGAAGCACGAAGTCGATCTCGCCGGATTCGAGCGCACCCAGGATCGCGGCCGGGCTCGCCCCGGGACCGCCCGATCGGGGGAGGACCGCCGACTCGATCCCGAGGTCCCGGGCGAGGTCCAGGACCGGGGCGTCCGGACGGTCCGTAAGGAGGAGAGCCACCTCCCAGAGGGCGGACTCCTTCGCATGCGCCGCCAGCACCCGGAAGTTGGACCCCCGCCCCGAGGCGAAGACGGCGGCCCGGAGCGTCACGCGAAGCGGCTTGGCGCCTGAGAGATGAGGAAGGGGTTTCCGAGACGCTCCTCGCGCACCGTCGTCTCGTCACCGTGCCCCGGGTAGAGCGTCGTATCGTCCGGGAGGGTGAGTACCTGCCCCCGGATCGATTGCATCAGCACCTGGAAGTCACCCCCGGGAAGGTCGGTCCGGCCGATGGAGCGCTGAAAGATCACGTCCCCGACGAGGGCGAGGCGAGCGTCTGGGGAGTAGAGGAGTACGTGACCCGGCGCGTGGCCCGGCGCGAAGCGAACCTCGAGCCGCGCTTCGCCCACGGGGACGGACTCGCCCGGCACGAGGGGGAAGTCGGGCGGAGGGAGCGGCTCCTCGAGGACGAGACCGAACAGAGCACCCCCCTCCTTCGCGTGATCGTACATCGGCCGGTCCGAGGGGTGGAGATAGATCGGCACATCGGGCACGAACCGCCGGAGTGCGGGAATCCCCTCGATGTGATCGAAGTGAGCGTGCGTGAGGTAGACGGCGTCGATGCTCCAGCCCCGGCTCCGGACGGTCCTGATCATCTCCGGGGCAACGGCACCGGGATCGATGGCCGCCCCCACCCCGGTTCGGGTGCAGCGGACGAGGTAGGCGTTCTCGCCGAAGGGCCCGCCGGTAAATCGGTGGACCTCGATGGGGGGCGAGCGGTCCATGTCGAGGGGCGGGAGCGTCAAACGGTGAACGAACTCCCGCACCCGCAGCCGCCCGAGGCCACAGGGTTGTTGAATGTGAAGCCCGAGCCCATCATGCTCGTCACGTAGTCAATCTCGACCCCCTCGAGGTACTGTGCGCTGAAGGGATCCACGAAGACGCGGATCCCGGCCGAGAGATCCAGAATCTCGTCATCCTCCTCCGGCTCGTCGTCGATGTTGAGCCCGTACTGAAACCCCGAACAGCCGCCCGGAAGCACGGCGACACGGAGCCCGGCCGCCTCGTCGGCACCGTGTTCCTCGATGAAGGCCTCGACCTTGGTCAGCGCCGCATCAGTAAATTGAATCAGCATATCCCGTACCCACTCCTCGCGGGGGAGCCCGCCGCTCGCTCACCGGCGCCGGTCACAACCCCTTGACGCGAACGATACCCCGCCCTCCCCCCCGGGGTTCTCAGCTCCGGGGGGAAGGGGCGTGACCCGGCTTACCAGGAAAGGTATTTTCGTCCTCGAATCCCCGTCAACCGGGCACGCCGAGGGACCCTCTCCACTCCCGGCCTCCCCTCGAGCCGTCTTCTCCGGCCCGCCGGCTCTCCGCACCCCGCCCTCGCGGGCGGGCGTTTCCGGGCGGGTCGCGTCCTACGGCACAGGATTCGGGTCCGGCGGCGCGTCCGGCCCCGGCGTGGCCGTGGAATCAGCCGGCAGCGCGTCCGGCCCCGGGACGTCCGTGGAATCGGCCGGCGGATCCGCACCCCCCGGCGCGTCCGCCGGATCCGGGGGTGGCGGCGGCGCCGGTGCCGTGAGCTCCACAACCCCGCCCCCGCCCGGGAGTCCGTTCACGTTCGTGACCCCGGAGACCTCCAGCTCGTAGACGTCCTCGGGCACGAGCGGGGCCTGGAGGAGGAGGATGAGCTCCCGGGAGGGGAGGGGAGGCCCTTCCTCTTCCGGTTCGACGGCGGGATCGGCGGGAGGTATCGAGTCCGGCTCGGCGACGGCGTCCGCGGCAGCGAGGGAGTCCGGCTCGGCGACGGCGTCCGCAACAGCGAGGGAGTCCGGCTCGGCCTCCGCATCCTGGGCAGCGGTGCTGTCGGGAGCCGGCGCCTCGGGCTCCGGCTCGGGCTCCCGGGCTTCCCACTCGGCCAGGTGGAGGAGCTCCGACACACCGAGCGTGCCACCCGCCGCCGCCGTGACCGTCGCCTCCACACCGGCGAGAGGCGCGTCGGGGTCCAGGTAGTCGTCGAAGGCAAGCCGGATCGCCAGCGAGTCGATGGCCTCGGCTTCACCGAGCACCGCTCCCGTCGTGTCCGGTTCGAGGAGCCGCAAATCGGCCACGACGAGCGTGTCTCCCGGCGAGACGGTCACCTGAACGGAATCCTGGATCTCGTTGATGCCCGGCTCCCCGTCCCGGTTGCTGTCATCGTATGCAATGAGCGTGTAGGCGTCGGAGGGGAGATAGGGGAATGAGAAGATCCCCGAGGTGTCCGCGACGGCGCTCATCGGTTCCTCCCGCCCCGCAACCCTCGCGTCCACCCGGAATTCCACGACAGGCTCGAAGGTGAGCCCGTCGGACGCGATGCCCGCCACGAGGTTCGGCTCGAAGGCGGGGCCCGTCGAGAAGAGGAGGTCGAAGGGAACCTCCATCGAGTTCTGGTAGCGGTCCTGCAGCCTCGGGAGGACGGTGATCCGGTAGAGGAGCCCGCCCTGGAACCCCCCCTCCATCGAGACCTCGAGCTGGTCATCCGATCTCTCGACGATCACCTCCCCCGTCCGGGGAGAGACCACGACGGCCTCCGTGAGGGCGCCCTGTGTCAGCCGCTCGCTCACGACCTGGGCGAACCGGATCACGACCGCTTCCTCGAACGGCTCGACGGTCGAAAGGTGGACGGGGCGCGTCTCGATGGCCCGAAGCGGGACCTCGGGGAGCACGCCGCCCTGGGGCGCCTGCGGGCGCGCGCACCCCGCCACACCCCACGCGAGGCCGAGGAGCAACAGCCTCCGACCCCCCAGGCCCGGGCTCCGGCCGGTCACAGCTTCTCGAGCACGGCGAGCTTCTCGACGAGCTTCGCCGCCTGATCTCGGAACGCGGCGAGCTTCTCGCGCTCCTTCCTCACCACGGCCTCCGGCGCCCGCTCGACGAAGTTCCGGTTCCCAAGCTTCTTCTCGGCCCCCGCGGCCTGTCCCGTCAGACGCTCGATCTCCTTTCGGAGCCGCCCCGTCTCGCGGTCCAGATCGACGAGCCCCTCGAGGGGCAGGAACACCTCGGTCCCGTCGCGAAGCACCGTGCTCGCGCCGAGCCCCCTCCCCTCCCCCGCGCCGAACCCGATCTCGGAGACCCGGGCCAGCTGCCGAAGCCAGGGTGCCTCGGCACGGATCTCGGCCCGGCCCTCCTCCGTGAGCCCTCCGAGGATGAGCGAGATGCCCGCCCCCTCACCCACCCCGTACTCCTTGCGGAGGCTCCGGACCGCACCCACGAGCTCCCGGAAACGGTCGATCGCGGACTCCGCCTCGAGGTCCCGTCGCTCCTCCCGGCCGTCCGGCCAGGGCGCGAGGGGGAGGCACTCCGGGCGCGGCCGCCCCTCGGGCCAGGGGATCCGGTCCCAGAGGTGCTCCGTCACGAAGGGAACGAGCGGATGAAGGAGCCGGAGGATCTGATCGAAGACGTGGACGAGCACGGCCCGCGTCACCTCCCGCGCCTCTTCCCCCTCCCCGCCCCGAAGCCTCGCCTTGCTCAGCTCGAGGTACCAGTCCGCGAAGTCCCCCCAGAAGAAGTGGTAGGCGCGCTCGACCACGTCGTGGAGCCGGAACGTCTCGAGCCCGTCGCTCATCCCCCTCGCCGTCGCGCCGAGCCTGGAGAGGATCCAGCGGTCGCTCGCCCCGAGGTCGCCCGAGACGGCCCCGATATCGCGCACCGGCCCGTCGCCCACCGCCATCAGGGTGAAGCGGCCCGCATTCCAGAGCTTGTTCGAGAAGTTCCTGCCGGGAGCGAAGGCCGCCTCGAGGTCCTCGTGATCGAGGCGGACATCCGCCCCGACCCCGCACATCGAGAGGACGGTGAACCGGAGCGCATCGGCACCGAAGCTGTCGACGACCATGAGCGGGTCGATCCCGTTTCCGAGCGACTTGGACATCTTCCGGCCCTTCGCATCGAGGACCATCCCGTTCAGGAAGATGTCGGTGTAGGGGGTCCGCCCCATGAACTCGTATCCCGAGATGATCATCCGGGCGACCCAGAAGAAGAGGATGTCGGGCCCGGTGACGAGAACGTGGCCGGGATAGAAGGCCGCCAGGTCGTCGGTCTCCTCCGGCCACCCGAAGACGGAAAACGGCCAGAGCCACGAGCTGAACCAAGTGTCGAGGACGTCGGGGTCCTGCTCGATCTCACCCGAACCGCACCGGGTGCAGCCGTCGGGGTCCTCCGCCAGCACCATCGTCTCTCCGCAACCCTCGGCCCGGCAGTACCAGACCGGGATCCGGTGACCCCACCAGAGCTGGCGCGAGATGCACCAGTCCCGGACGCTCTCGAGCCAGTTCTCGTAGACCTTCTTCCACCGGTTGGGGTGGAAGCGGACCGTCCCGGCGCGGGAGGCCTCGAGCGCCGGCTCGGCGAGCGGCTTCATCCGGACGAACCACTGCTTCGAGAGGCGAGGCTCGACGACGGTGTCACACCGGTAGCAGTGCGGCACGGCATGGACGTGCGCATCCGGCTCCCGGCAAAGCCCGAGCTCGCCGAGGGCGGCGAGGACGGCGCGGCGGGCGTCGAAGCGGTCGATCCCCCGAAACGCCTCGGGAACCGCGTCGTTCGTCCGGGCCTCCGGGGTGAAGATGTTCAGCACCTCGAGGCCGGTTCGGCTCGCGATCTCGAAGTCGTTCGGGTCGTGGGCCGGCGTCACCTTGACGATCCCCGACCCGAACTCCGGGTCCACCCACTCGTCCGCGACGATCGGGATCTCCCGGCCGGCGAGCGGAAGGACGGCCCGGCACCCGACCAGGCGCCGGTAGCGCGGATCGTCAGGATGGACCGCGAGCCCGGTGTCGCCGAGCATCGTCTCCGGCCTCGTCGTCGAGACCGTGACGCACCATCCGCCGTCACCCGTCCGTTCGAGCCCGCCAGCCCCCGCGGCGCTCGCCGCCTCGGCGGCGGGGAATGCCTCCGGCGTCAAAGGGTAGCGGAGGTGGTGGAGCTGTCCCCGCGACTCGGTGGCCTCCGCCTCCTCGTTCGAAAGCGCGGTGACGCAGCGCGGGCACCAGTTGATGATGTACTCGCCCCGGTAGATGAGCCCCTTCGAGTAGAGGCGCACGAACACCTCCCGGACGGCACGGGAGAGTCCGGGATCGAGGGTGAAGCGGGTGCGCTCCCAGTCGCAGCTCGCCCCGATCGCCTTCAGCTGATCGAGGATCGTCCCCCCGGTCTCCGTCACGTACGCCCACACCCGCTCCACGAAGGCCCCACGGCCGACGTCGAACCGGGTCTTCCCCTCCCGGGCGAGCATCCGCTCCACCACGTTCTGCGTCGCGATCCCCGCGTGGTCCGTCCCCGGCACCCAGACGACGGCCCGGCCCTGCATCCGCCGCCACCGGATCAGGACGTCCTGGATCGTGTTGTTCAGCCCGTGGCCCATGTGGAGGACCGAGGTGACATTCGGCGGCGGGATCACGATCACAAACGGCTCGCGGCCCTCCTCCCCGACCGCCTCGGGGGGGACGTGAAAGATCCGGCGCCGGACGGCACGGGCGTAGAGCGGCCCCTCGATCTCGCCTGCGTTCAGGCGTTTTGGGAGTGCTTCGGCCACGTGGCAGCTCGCCGGGTTTGGGCGCGCGGGCGACGGAACACCGGTGCCGTTGCGCTGAGAATGTCTGGGACCGCACGGAGCCGGCAGGCCGGAGCCCCGCCGCCGGCCCGGCCGCCCGCGGGGAGGGGAAGGTGGTCCGGGCCGGCTGCCGGGGGACGCGCGCGCGACTCGCCGGAGGCGGCCGCGGGACGCGCCGCGCGGGGTGTGCCCCTAGGGACGCGCTCCCCCCGCATCTCCCCCTCCGCGATCGCCCTCGGGGAGCGCCTCCGCCCCACCGTCGTCCGTATCCGCGTCGTCGTCCGCCTCGTCCCGGGCCCCCGCCCGCTCGGCCTCAAGGCGCTCCCGAATCGCCCGGGCCCGCTCCGCCCACGTGTCCCGGATGACGGCCCTGGCCGCACTCTGCGCGAGGTCACCGCGGATGAGCGCCCGGTCCCTCATCGCCTCCCAGCGCCCGGGCGGGAGCGCGAGGTTGAAGGGGAGCGGGATCGAGAAGTCACCGAGGTGCAGTCGGCCCGGCGAGAGCCCCCAGCGTCGTCCCTCGTCATCCGTGAAGCTCCAGTCCATCGCCCGGGCCGAGAGTGCCTCGGCCACCATCATCGAGTCGTTCCAGTCCCGGATCATCCCCGCGAGAAGGAGCTCAGCCCGCTCCTGGTCGGTGAGCTCGGCGTAGTCCGGCTCGAGCGGGACCCAGAGCCTCGGATCGATCATCCGGGGCCGGAGCCGCTCCGCCACCGTGAGCCCGCCCGTCCCGTCGTCCGCATCACGGGGTTCGGGCACGCCGGGAGTCAGGGTCGCCTCGACCTCCTGGCCCGGAAGCAGGGCCGCTGCGTCCGGCTCCACGATCGGAATCGGCGCCGGCGAGTCCGGGGCCGCCGGGAGCTCCACGATCTCCACGATCTCGAGCCCCTCGAGGAAGAGCGGCTCCGCGAAATCAGGTATGGCTGCGGGGGCGGGCGCCCCGCCGGACCGGAAGACAAGCGGATAGAGGACCACGGCTACGAGGTGGAGGAAGGCGGAGATCCAGAGCCCGGTACTGTACGCACGGTCTTCCCGGCCATCCGCGGAGAGCGGGAGGAAGCCGGCGAGGGAGCGCGCGCGCCGTCCAGAGGGGATCATCGGGACTTGTAAACCGTCCGGAATGGGCGGTTCCTGGCGCTCCCCGGGCCGGGAGGAACGTGGTGCCTACGGGGAGCCCATCCCCCACGGCTGGCCGCTCCCGGCCTCGACGGGACTTCGGATCGTCCCGACGCCCGGGATCGTGACCTCGACCTCGTCCCCGGGGGCGAGCGGCCCGACCCCGGCCGGCGTCCCGGTGGCGATGAGGTCGCCCGGCTCGAGCGTCATCACCCGGGTGATGTAGGCGACGAGCGCCTGGATCCCGAAGACGACGTCCCGGAACCTCCCGTCCTGCCTGAGCTCGCCGTTCAGCCGCGTCTCGACCCGGAGCGAGCCGGGCTCCACGCCCTCGAGCGGGACGGGGGAGCCGACGACGGTGAAGGTGTCGAAGCCCTTCGCCCGGGTCCACTGGTTGTCCGCGTTCTGCATGTCCCGGCAGGTGACGTCGTTCAGGGGCAGCACCCCCGAGAGGACGGACAGCGCCTCCTCCGCCGGAACGTGACGCGCCCGCCGGCCCACCTGGAACGTCACCTCGCCCTCGTAGTCGACGCGCCCGGCGTCGGGCGGGAGGAGGATCGTATCTCCGTCGCCAATGAGCGATGAGGGGGGCTTGAAGAAGAAGAGCGGCTCCGCGGGAGGCTTCCCCCCGAGCTCCGCTGCGTGGTCCACGTAGTTCTTTCCCACGCAGAGGATCTTCGTGGGGGCTGGATTCAGCTGGAAGGGCAAGGCTTCGCTCCCGGGTGAGGCCGCTGGGAGCGGACACGGCGCCCGCCTCCCGTCACGACGACCCAAAGTCGCCTAATCTACCGGGGGATCTCCCACGGGCAACTCTCTCTCGGACTCCGGGGGGGGATGGACCTCCCTGACGCGCGCGGCGTCGTCAGGTCGAATCCTCCCCTCGCCGATCCTGCCCGCCGGAACCAGGGGTGCCGGGTCGTCGGCCCGCGAGCCGTTCGATCTCGCTGACCACCCGGTCCAATTCGTCGACAAGCGGTGTCCGACCCGACCGGAGGAGCATGTCCAACACCGACCGGTAGTACCACAGCGTCCCTTCCTTGCGGCCCTCAAACCGTTCCCAGATTTCCTCATCCAGGTTGCGGTAATCGCTGAGGATGCTGCGCGCGTTGTGGAGTTTGTCGGCGGCGCAGACGAGTCGGACTGACGCCGATTTTTCGCCGAGCCGTCTGATGTAGACCCGCTTTCTGGCTTCCCACGGAGGTTTCGGAATGGTGTCGGAGTCCGTACAGCCTTCGACAATCCCGGTCACGCGCTCGCCGAAGCGACGCAAGATCTTCTCCCGCGTCTTCGCGCCGCCCTGGTCCTCGATGGCATCGTGCAGCAGGGCCGCGATGGCTTCGTCCTCGTCTCCGCCGTGTTCCATTACGATCGCCGCGACGGCGAGCAGATGCGAAACATAGGGAACGCCGGAGCCCTTCCTCTGCTGCTCCCGGTGGAGTCGCGCGGCGAACACAAGAGCGTGTTCAAGACGGCTGGTCATCGGAACAGGCATTACGGCGCTACGCTACAGCCCGCCCGGTTGACAATCACAGGCACTTGTCAGCCGGGTCACCGCTTGATTGCTGAGCTGTCGTCTGCGGGTCGTACTCATGGCCCGAACATCATGTCGCGGCCGGCCGCCGAACGGGCGCCGCCCAGCGTGTAAGCCGTCGAGATGGCCAGGTGCCCGGAGAGCAGAAAGGGCGACGTGAGCAACGTCTTCCGGACCTACGCGAACCAAGCGGAGGCACTCAAACGGCAGGGCCGGGCGAACGACCTCTCCGGGTACGAGGCACTGGGCTCGCAGGAATCGCAACAGATAGTCCGGAAGGCTGCGCTGGCGCCGAGGGGAGATCCGGACACGGCGCTCAGCCGGGTGCTGGGGCCATCGCCTCATGAATCGTCATCAGGGATGCCGGCAGCACGGAGTCCTGCGGGGGAGACTGGGGCGGCTCGCATGACGCCGAAGACGTCCATGCCGCCCTCAACCCAGCCCACCTCGGGGCGTCTCTCGGCCCCAAGCGTCTCACCATCCTCGACGACGCGCCCGATCACGCCACCATCGCGGGAGGAACCGGCCAACACCTTCACTTCAGCCATTACCAAGACACCCGAAGGGTGGGACGAGGACGTGGAGGAACTCAACCGAATCGGCTCCGAACTCGTCCAGCCCTACGGTGATGTGCGACGCCCGGTCCAGCGGGAGGTTTCGCGTCTGCATCCCCGCACACGGAGACAGCGCCGGATCGCGAGGGATGCCGTTCACTTCCGTGTCCGTATGCGGGCTGGCCGTTTCGCGGAGCACGTCCCGGCCGGCCCGGTTGTCCCGGCCACCGGAAGAAAGGTTCGTCGCCCGACCGATCAGCTCCCATCGCAGGTTCAGGCCGTGCCGCTGCCGGCGGCGCCAACGCCCTTCCGGTAGAAGTCGGAGAGGCGCCGCCGCACCTCCACCCAGGGCCCCCTGACCGTGGGCGCCGGGGGAAGAGCGGCTCTCAGCGCCCGGCCGTAACCCCTGGTCACGATCCTCGAGTCGAGGAGGAGGACGGCCCCGCGGTCCTCCCGCGAGCGGATGAGCCGCCCGAATCCCTGCTTCAGCCGGAGGGCGGCGAGGGGGACCTGGTACGCATCGAAGGAGCGGAGACCCCTCGCCTCGATCGCCTCCATCCGGGCCTGCGTGATCGGCTCGGTCGGCACCCGGAAGGGGAGCTTCTGGAGGACGAGGCCCCGGAGGGGTTCGCCCGGCACGTCCACGCCCTCCCAGAAGGAGGCCGTCCCGAGGAGGATCCCGTCGCCGGCGTCGGTGAACCGCGTGAGGAGCCGGGAGCGCGAGTCCTCTCCGTGGACGAGGAGCCGCTCGCCGAGCCGCGGATCCGTCTCCCGGATCCGGCGGGCGGTGCTCCGAAGCGCCCGGTACGAGGTAAAGAGGACGAACAGCCCACCCCCGGTCACAGCGGCGAAGTCCACGACGACGCGCGCCGTCGCCTCCTGGAAGGCCACCCCCGCGCCCGGCGTCGGGAGGTCGGTCGGTACGCAGAAGATCGCCTGCTTCCGGTAGTCGAAGGGGGAGGCGAGGAGGTTCTCGGTGACGGTGAGGGCCTCCCCCTCCGGGGCGAACGGGGGGAGCGGAGCCCCGCCGTCGGAAAGCGAGAGGGGGGCCACCCACACCGGCGGCGGCGCGCCCGCGTCGGGCTCTGGGGCCGCGAGTCCGAGCCGCTCCCGGACGAAACGGAACCCTCCCCCGGTCGCAAGGGTCGCCGAGGTGACGATCGCCGTCTCCACCCGGTCGAAGAGCGCTTCCCGGAGGACCCGGCCGGGCTCGACGGGCGCGGCGGCGAGGACCACGTTGCGGGGGCCGGCCCGCCCGCCTCGGCGTCCACGCCCCTCGATCCAGCGGACCCACTCCGCCTCCTCCTCGTCCTTCTCGTCCTCCTCCCTGTCCTCCCTGCGAGCGAAGATGATCCCGAGCCCCCGCGTCGCCCCGTCGAGGCGCCGCTCGATCGAGCTGAGGTCGAGGATCCGCCCCTCGAGCGCATCCGCGAGGACGGGTTCCTCTTCGATCCGGCCGCGGAGCGCCTCCACCTGCGCCCGGAGCCGCGAGAAAGCGGCCAGGAGGGTGTCGAGCCTCTCCTGGACCTCGACGTCCTCGAGGGGGTCACGCGGATCGCCCCGTCCGAGCCGGAGCGGCGCCTCTCCCTCGGAGGGGACGACCGGCTCGACCGCCGTGAAGAAGCCGCGGAGCGCCTCCTGCGCCTCGGCGACCGCGGGGCGGAGCCGGCGTTCGATATCCCCCGCGAGACTCTGGCGGCCCGCCGCACCCTTTCCGGCCGCGGAGAGCGCCTCCTCGACGGCCCGGAGCAGCCCTCTCCTCCCGCGCCGCTCGAGCCGGTCGAGCGCGCGAGCCATCCCGACCCGTGTCACCTCCACCCCCATGTGGAGCGTCGCGGCCTCCTCGACATTGTGCGCCTCGTCGAGTACGAGGTGCCGATACGGGGGGAAAACGGCGGACTTGGACCAGTTGTCCGTCGCTTGGCGAAGGGCGAGGTCGGCGAACAGAAGCGCGTGATTCACCACGAGCACGTTCGCCCCGTTCGCCTCCCTCCTCGCCTTCTGGAAGAAGCAGTCGCCGAAGTGCGGGCAGCGGGCGCCGAGGCAGACGTCCCTGTCCGAGCGCACCTCCTCCCAGAGTTCGTCCGGCGGGCGGCGGGTCAGATCGGAGAGGGAGCCGTCGGCCGTGCCGAGCCCCCACTCGACGAGAGCCCCCACCTCCTCGCTCCGGTCCCCCTCGAAGAGCGACGGGGCGCTCTCCGCGGCCAGGAGGAGGCGCCTGAGCGAGACGTAGTTCCCCCGCCCCTTGACGAGGGTCCACCGGAAGCCGGCGTCGTCGGCGTCACCGGTGCCGAGGAGCTCGCGGACGAGCGGGAGATCCTTCCGGGCGAGCTGTTCCTGCAGGTTGATCGTGTTCGTGGAGACGACCGTACGCTGCCGGTTCGCGAGCGCCCACTCCACCGCGGGGAGGAGGTAGGCGAGCGACTTCCCCGTGCCGGTTCCCGCCTCGACGAGCGCGACCCCGCCGCGGTTATAGCGCTCCGTGACCTCGCGGAGCATCTCGAGCTGGGAGGGACGGTGCTCGTATCCCGGGTACCGGGCTTCGAGCCCGCCCCCGGGGAGGAGGTGGCGAGCGATGTCGTCCGGATCGAGCTCGCGTCGCGTCTCCGGAGCGGGCGGCTCGACGACGACGTAGAGGGAGCGGGCCTCGTTGTCGACGATTCCCGTGCCGAGCCCCGCCTCGTAGACGCGGTACGCCACGGCCAGATCCGCGGCCGAGGGCTCGAGGTTGCCGGAGGGGTGGTTGTGGAGGAGGATCTCGCCCACCTCCCCGTCCGCCGCAGCCGCGAGGACTGCGGCGCGGTTCCCCCGTGCCACGGCCCTCGGATGGACGATCCGCCGCTCGCCGTCCACGGCGGCGAGGAAACAGACTTCCCGGCCGCCGGCACGGCCGATCTCGGACCGGATCGCCTCGGCTGCCCCCGGGCCGAGGGAGAGAGCGGGCGCCCGGTCGCTCAGGTCTTTTGGGGTCTGGGGCGCGCGGCCGGGAACAGGACGTTGTTCAGGATGAGCCGGTAGCCGGGCGAGTTCGTGAAGAGGTCGAGGCTCGTCGGAGGATCGCCGATCTGGTGCTCGGGGTCCTCCGGGTCGTGGCCCCCGTAGAAGGTCCACGTCCCCTGCCCCAGCGTGCCGTGTATGTACTTCGTCCACTCGCCCGACTCGCCGAGGACGATCACGCCCGGCTTCAGGCGGCTCTTCCGGAACGAGGTGGTCAGTCCGTAGAAGTCCGCGATGACGGACTCGTGATTCTGTACGAGCATCGTCGCGATCGGATCCAACTTCGCCGAGAACTCGAAGAGGGTGAAGTAGCTGAGCGGCTGGCGGCCCGCCGTGTTGACGACGTGAAAGTCGATATCCGAGAAGGCGTTCACCGTGGAGCGAAGCTCCACGCGCGCCCCCGTGAAGGCGAACCCGCGCGACCAGTCCATCCGGTCGGTCGCGTCGGGGTCCGGGCTCTGGCCGTCCGCGTAGCTCGCCGAGATGTTCGTGGAGTGGCTCGCGAGCGCGAGATCGAGCGTCTCGGTCGCCGAGCACATCGCGAAGAGGAACCCCCCTTCCTCGACGTAATTCCGTATCTCCACGGAGACGGCGCGCTTGAGGCTCGGAACGTCGGGGAAGCCGAACCGCTGCGTCACCCCGCGGTTTCTCGCCACCTCTTCCTGCAGCCAGTCGGCCCCGGCGTACGTCAGGTAGAACTTCGAGTACTGGCCCGTGAAGTCCTCGTGATGGAGGTGAAGCCAGTCGTACTCCGCAAGCTCGCCCCCGAGGACCTCGGGGTCCCACACCGTCTCGTAGGGGATCTCCGCATACGTCAGCGCCATCGTCACCGCATCGTCCCACGGCGCGGTGTTCGGCGGGGTGTAGATCGCCACCTTCGGGGCCGTCTCGAGGGGTACCGTGTCCATGTTCCCCCCCTCGATCTCAGCACGCACCTGCGCCACCCCGCCTGCATCCATCCGCTCGACGCCGACGCCCCGGAAGGCAGCCTCCCGCCGTATCGCCTCCGTATCGGGGAGGAGGAAGCTCCCCCCGCGGTAGTTGAGGAGCCACTCGACGGAAGCGCCCTCCTCGAGCGCCCAGTAGGTGAGGCCGTAGGCGCGCAGGTGGTTGCGCTGCGCCTGGTCCATCGGCACGAGGAGGTTCTGGGCGAGCGCGGAAGACGCCCCGGCCAGGAGGCCTACGGCGGCGAGGAGAAGACCGAGGCGGCGGCGGGCGGGGAGGCAGCTGACGGCTGCGTTCATCGCGCCCCGCCCGCGCCGGAGTCGCCGGTCGCACCGTCGGCCCGGGCCGCCTCGAAGAGCCGCCTCGCCTCGGGGGCGAGCGGGTGGGCCGGGGTGCCCGTGATGAGAGCCTCGAGAAGAGCCACCCCCTCCTCCACCCGCCCCTCCCCGCGAAGGAACCAGGCGGCGAGAAGCAGCCTTGCCTCGGTCGCCTCCGGCGCTTCCGGGTGACCGAGAAGGAGTGCCTCGCGAAGCTCGGCCGCCCGGGCCTCGTCCTCCAGCTCCGCGAGGTGGGCGGCGAGCGCCAGGAGGGAGGCGCGCCCCTCCGGCCCGACCCCCGGGAGCGCCTCCATGATCCGGTCCGAGGCCGCGAGGCCCTCGGCCTCGATCGCGAGGCCCACCGCCCGTATCGCCTCCGCCGACGCCGGACCCTCCACCTGCTCGAGGACGGTAAGGAGGGCTGCCCAGAGCGTCCCATCCGCGGCGCTCGAGCGCGCGATCTCGGTCATGATCGCGACCCTAGCCCGCTCCAGCCCGCCCTCCTCCTCGGCCCACGCAGCCCATTCGGCGACCGCCGCCGCCTCGTCGGCCGGAGCGTCGGGGAGCGCCAGGCCCGGAAGCTGGGCCCGCGCGGCTCCCGCGGGGAGGAGGAGCCCGGTGGCGACGAGCGCGACGACGCGACGACCGACCACGCGCCCGCCGCGCGCCACCTCCGGCGCCCGGCTCACGGCTGGCCTCCCGTCGTGCGGCGCCTGTTCACCCGCTCGAAGTAGTCCAGGACGAGGCGCCGCTCGGCGGGCGTGAGACCGTCGAGGTCGGCCGTCGAGGGGAGGGGGAGGGCCAGCGGGTCGAGGAACGCCTCGGGGATCGCCGTGATCGCGCGCCTCGCAACGTCCTCGGCGGAGGTCGCCTCCCGTTCGGAGGTGGGCCGTTCGCGCTCGAGGGTGCGGCCGGCGGAGAGGAGGCGCTCGAGCAGCGCATCCTGGCGCTCTTGCGTCGAGGCGTCGAGGCGCCCGTCGCGGAGCTCGTCGGCGATCTCGTCGCTCTCCTCAGCGAGGGCATCGAGCGCGCTCCGCGTCCCGCCTGGGCCCGGCCTCCGCGCTAGCTCCTGGAGGCGGGCGGCCACTCCCTGCTGGCCGGAGACGAGGTTCTCGAGCTCCATCGGTGCCGGTGCCCCGTCGGGGCTCGACTCGTCGGAGAGGCGGCTGGCCTCCTCGTTCAGGCTCGACTGCTGGGCCCCGATCGAGGACATCTCCTCCGCCATCTGCTCCTCTGCAGAGGCGCCCTGCGACTGCTCGCCCCCCATTCCGAGTCCGGAGAGTGCGGCGACGGCGAGGCGGTTCATCCCGGCCTGCGCCTCGCGAAGCTGCGCGGGGCTCCCATTCCCGCGCCGCAGGCTGTCGACCGCCTCGGAGACCGCCCCCTCGGCGGCCTCGGCCGCCTGGGAGAGCACGTCCTGGAGCTCCGGCACCTCCGCCGCAGCCTCGCGGAGCTGGTTGGAGAGGTTCCTCAGCCCCTGCATGATCGCGAGCTCCTCCCCGCCGAGTCGCTCCTGGTCCGCGTCGGCGTCGAGCCGGTTCGTGAGCCCCTCCTGCCGCCTCGCGAGGGCAACGGCGTCCTGCGCACCCTGGCGAAGCCCCTCCCTCATGGCCTGACCGGGGTTCTCGGCCATCTCCGAACGCGTCTGTCCGAGCTGGTCGCGTGCGGCCTCGAGCGACTCGGCCGCCTGACTCGCCTCCTCGACGGCCTGTTCGGGACGCGCGGACTGGCTCTCCTCGGCGGCCGCCTCCATGGACTCGCGAGCCTGCTCGAGCTCCTGGCGAGCCGCCTCCGTCTGCTGCCCCGCGTCCGAGTCCCCGCTCGAGGCGAGCTCCTCCTCAAGGGCGGCGAGACGCTCCCCGACCTCCCGCGTCCGCTCGGCCTGCTCGAGCTGCTCCTCGGCGCCCCGCCCCTCGGCGAGGTCCTCGACGAGGCGCTCCTGGGTCTCGAGAAGCTCCTCGATGTCGCGTTCCGCGCCGCGGAAGGCCTCCTCGATAACGCTCTCCCGGAGCTCCTCGAGCGCCTGCTCGAGCCGGTTCTCGAGCCGCTCCTGGCGCTCGGCCAGCTCCTCGAGCATTCGCTCGGGCGCCTCGTCCAGCTCCCCCTGGCGGAGCGCCTCCTGAAGCTCCTCGAGCTCCTCGCGGGCCTCGATCCCGAGCACCTCCTCCAGGAGCTCCTCGAGCCGCTCGATCTCTTCCTGCAGCGCCAGATCCGAGGGATCCGTCTCCGCCATCTCGGCGAGCGCCTCGCTCGCCTCCTCGAGCTCCGTTCGAAGCTCGTCGAGTTCGGTCGCCAGCTCGATCTGCTGCTCGAGCGCCTGGCGCAGCTCCTCGCGGTCCTGGAAGCCCTCGGCCTCCTCCTCATCCCCCGCGCTCCCCGCCTGCTCGAGCTGGATCTGCCGTTCGAGGTCGCGCAGCTCCTCCGTCTCGCGAGTGACCCGCTCCATGAGCTCCTCCGTGCGGGAACTCACCTCGGTCATCCGCTCCCGCGCCGCATCCCGGAGGTTGTCGGCGGACGGCATCGAGAGCCGGTACGTCGCCGTCTCGACGACGTGGGCGGCGGGTGCGTTGTCGGAGACCCGGGCGCGAAGGAGGACGGCGTCCCCGGGCCGAAGACCCCAGTTGGAGAAATTCAGGATGGGCCTGAGCGCGAGCTCGGGGAGATCGGAGACGGGGATCCGGTCGACGACGGGCCGGTCCTCCTCTCCCGGGCGCTGGTGCACCGTCTCCACCTCGGCCCACGCGATGCCGTAGTCGTCGGTGGCCTCGAGGAGGAGCGGCACCCGGAGCGAGAGGGGGAGATCCCCGTCCTGGCCGGGGAGCGGGAGGGCGAGCTCGGGCGCCTGGTCGGCGACGATCTCGAGATCGAGCACCTGCGAGAGGACCGCACCCTCCCGGCCGCCCTCGACAACCCATGTGATGCGCTCCGAGCGGGTGGGCTGCCAGCGGCCGCCGAAGCCCCCGTCCTCGACGGGGAGCCGGAGCGCGATACGGTCCCCACCTCCCATGAGGAGAACGTCCGAGCCCTCCCCGACGACCCGTCCCCCGATCCCGATCGCCGTCCCCTCCGGGAGGGCCAGCCGTGGCGGCACCCCCCTCAGGCTCTCCGGGGGGAGCCGCGTGTGGGGGGGGTAGGCAAGATCCAGCGTGAGATCCGTGAGGAGAGAGGGGTCGATCGGGACGAGACGCCTCGTCTCCGTGCGCGCGCCGTCCGGGCTCGACGCCCAGTACCCCGTCGCCACGTCGATCGGCGGGAGGATCGTCCCGGCGCTCCCCTCCTCGACGGGGAGAGTGCGTTCACGAAGCACGTCCCCGATCGCCTGCCAATGCACCGTGACGGAGTCCCGGCCCATGGCCCTCACCTCGACGGCCGGCTCCTCCCCCCGCAGGACCTCCGCATCGCCGGGGAGGAGTTCGAGGGGCGGCAGCGGCTCCGGCACGAGGAGTGCGACGGGACGCATGAGCCCGGCCCACGCACTCAGTGCGCGGCCCGGCGTCACGAGGAGGAGCCCGGCGGCGAGAAGCGCGAGGACACCGCTTCCGAGCGCCGCCATCCGGGCCAGCCGGCCGAGGGCCGCTCCGGGCCGACCTGCGAGCCGCTCCACCCGGCGGTCGAGCCGGAGGAGGAGCGCCGCCTCCCCCGCCCGGGCGAGCGATGCCGAGACCCCTTGCGGGACGGAGCGCGCGAGCTCGACCTGCGCGCGGACGGCGCCCTGCGGGAGCGCTGCCGTTCGCTCCATCTCCCGGGCCATGCTCGCCTCGGTGGTCCAGCGCGCGAGGACCGTGAGGATGCGCGCCACGAGCGCGAGGAGAACAAAGCCCGCGAGGATCAGGAGGATGAGCGGCGCGGCGGTCCCCTGCCTCCATCCGCTCGCACCGGCGAGCACCCAGGCCACGAGGAGGAGCCCCGTCAGGGTGGCGAGACCCCCGAAGGCGAGCGTCAGGCCGGCCCGGCCCTCGAGATACCTCCGGATCCGGCCGACGACGGCGGTGACGCCGCGACCCGGCGACTCGTATCCCCTCAAGATGCCTGCCTCGACAGTGCGTACACGAACAGGTTCACCCCCATGCGAAGCGCCTCCTCCCGGAGCTCGGGCGGGTCCTCGTGGACCTCCGGGTCCTCCCACCCGTTGCCGAGATCCGACTCGTGGCTGTAGAACACGATGAGACGCCCCTCGTAGAACACACCCCACGCCTCCGGCGCCTCACCGTCGTGCTCGTGTATCTTGGGGAGTCCGTCGGGAAAATCATAGAAGGCGTGGAAGACCGGGTGGTCGGGCGGGATCTCCACGAGGGGGCGGTCGGGGAAGAGTGCGGCCATCTCGCGTCGGAACGCCTCGTCGAGGCCGTAGTTGTCGTCGGCGTGGAGGAAGCCCCCGGAGAGGAGATATCCCCGTAGCGCGGCGCGTTCCTGCTCGTTGAAGGCGACGTTGCCGTGACCCGTCATGAAGAGGTAGGGGAAGTCGGGGAGGGCCGGATCGAGGGGCGTCACGACAGCCTCCCGCTCGGCGAGCGCGATCCCCGTCCGTTCCCGGATCGCCACCAGGAGGTTCGCGATGGCCGACGGGCCCGCATACCAGTCGCCGCCGCCACCGTACTGGAGCCGGGCGATCGTGAGCGGCACGGCTTCGGGTGCGGAGGGCGCCTCCGGCACCCCCGGGTCCCAGGGGGCCAGGAGGAGGATCGAGACGATTGCCGCCAGGTGGTTCATCGCGTCGCCTGCCTCCCGGTGGGTCCCGAACGGTTCACACCTTCTCCTGCTCTCGACCCTCTCCTACCCTAGACCCTCCACATCGTCCCGCGGGGGCTTCGGACCCGTCGCCTCGTCGAGAACGATCCGGTAGGCGCGGTTTCTCGGGATCCCGAGGAGGGAGGCGAGCTCCCTCGAGGCCCGGCTCGCGGGAGCGCCCACGTTGAGAAGCGCCCTCGCGATCCGGCGCGTCTGCCCGTCCTCCTCCCCCGGGGCGGCCTCCACCCCCGGGGCGGGTCCGATCACGACCGTCACCTCGCCACGCGTCCGCTCCTCGCCCCCGTAGTATCGGGCGAGGGAATCGACGGTTCCCCTCCGGAACTCCTCGTGAAGCTTCGTCAACTCGCGGGCCGCCGCAGCTGGCCGCTCCCCCCCGCCGAACCCGGCGAGATCGAGGAAGAGGCTGGCGAGACGTCGGGGCGACTCGAAGACGACGACCGTCTCCTCCGAGCGGCAGATCCGCTCGAGGAACGCTGTCCGCGCCCTCCCGCGGCGCGGCGCGAACCCGAGGAAGGTGAAGGGGAGGGTCGGAAGTCCCGACCCCACGAGTGCGGCGAGAACGGCGGAGGGCCCGGGGACGGGAAGCACGACGTGGCCCGCCTCGAGGACACGCCGGACGAACCTCTCGCCGGGGTCGGATACGAGGGGCGTGCCGGCATCCGAGACGAGCGCGAGGCGCGCGCCGTCCTCCAGCCGGCCGAGGGCCTCGGTGGCCCTCGCCGCCTCGTTTTCGGCGTAGAGGGAGCGGAGCGGCGTCGAGATCCCGAGGTGGCGCATGAGGACGCGCGTCCTTCGGGTATCCTCCGCGAGGACCTCGTCGACCTCGCCGAGGATGCGGCCCGCCCTCGGGGAGAGGTCTTCCAGATTCCCGATCGGGGTGCTGACCAGGTAGAGCGTTCCCATGAGGCCGCCCCGCCTCACGACCGGTCGGGCCGCGTCCCGCGGTGAACGATCGAGAGGCCCGCCGCAGCGCCCCGGGCACCACGCCTGATGTGCGCTTCGGCGGGCGGGCGCTCCTCAGAGAAGCTCGAGGAGCTTCCTTTCGAGATGCGGCTTCGGGACCACGCCCACGACGGTGTCCACATGCTGGCCGTCCTTGAAGAAGAGGATCGACGGAATCGAGCGGATCCCGAAGCGCTGGGAAACGCCCGGGTTGTGGTCCACGTCGACCTTCCCGACGACGACCCCCCTGTCCGCGTACTGCTCGGCCAGTTGATCGATGATCGGGCCCACGATCCGGCACGGGCCGCACCACTCGGCCCAGAAATCCACGATCGCGAGACCCGCCCCCTCGACCGCATCCTCGAAGTTCTCGTCCGTCACGACCACCGTGTTCTCCGAAACAGCCATCCCCCGGCTCCTTTTTCCTCTTCCGTTTCGATGTCCCCCCCCCCCCCCGCCCGGCGCCCGCGTCCAGCCCTCCGGCGCGGGACCGGCCCCCCGCTCCTCCCCCCCGGCCCGGCCCGGGACCCCGCCTCGCTCCGCGCGCGCAAGTTCGACGGAGCGGAAGGGGGCGTCAACCCACGGGGAGCGTCGCGGGCGGCACAAGATCGAAGGCGGCCCGGGCTCCCGCCTCACCCGTGGCGCGGACCCGCACCTCCGTGCCCTCCGCCACCGCCTCCTCGAGGAGGCGGAGCGCCAGCGGATCCTGGATCCGCTGCTGGATCACCCGCTTGAGGGGCCGGGCCCCGAAGGCGGGGTCGTACCCCTCCCGGGCGAGCCGGTCCCTCAGCCCATCGTCGACCACGATGCGGACGCCGAGCCCCGCCGCCAGCTCGGCCACCCGCCCCAGCTGGATGTCGACGATCTCCCTCAGCGCCGCCTCCGAGAGTGGCCGGAAGAGGATCACGTCATCCACCCGGTTCAGGAACTCCGGGCGGAAGTGACGACTCAGCCCCCCTCGAACCTCGCGGTCGATGACCTCCCACGCCGTCCTCGCCGCCTCCTCGAGGATGTACTGGCTCCCGATATTCGAGGTCATGATGATCACGGCGCTCCGGAAGTCCACGCTCCGACCCTGCGAGTCCGTGAGCCGCCCGTCGTCCATGATCTGAAGGAGGATGTTGAACACCTCCGGATGCGCCTTCTCGATCTCGTCGAAGAGGACGACGGCGTGTGGCCGGCGGCGCACGGCTTCCGTCAGCTGTCCCCCCTCCTCGTAGCCCACGTAGCCGGGCGGCGCGCCGATCAGGCGGGCGACAGCATGCTTCTCCATGTACTCCGACATGTCGATCCGGACCATCGCGCGCTCGTCGTCGAAGAGGAACTCGGAGAGGGCGCGGGCCGTCTCGGTCTTCCCGACCCCCGTGGGGCCGAGGAAGATGAAGGAGCCGACGGGCCGGTTCGGGTCCTGTAGACCCGCTCTCGCCCGGCGCACGGCGTTCGAGACCGCGCCGACCGCTTCCCGCTGTCCGATCACGCGCTGGCCGAGGAGGGCCTCGAGCTGCGTGAGCCGGGCCCGCTCCGACGCCATGAGGCGCGAGACCGGGATCCCCGTCCACTCCCCGACGACCTCGGCTATATCGTCCGCCTCCACCTCCTCCCTCAGAAACTTCCCCCTCTCCTGCAACTCGCAGAGCCGCGCCTCGGCCTCCGTCACGGCGCGGGAGGCCTCCGGGATCCGGCTGTACTGGAGCTCGGCGGCGCGCCCGAGGTCCCCGTTCCGCGTCGCCCGCTCCGCCTCCGAGCGAAGCGCGTCGATCTCCTCGTTCAGGGTCTGGATCCGGGAGATCGCCTCCTTCTCGGCCTGCCACCGCGCCTTCATCCCCGAGCTTTCCTCCCTGAGCCCGTGGAGCTCCTCCTCGATCGCATCCCGCCGCTCGACGGCCGAGCGATCCTCCTCCCTCGCGAGCGCCTGGCGTTCGATCTCGAGCTGGGTGATGCGACGCTCGACCTCATCGATCTCCTCGGGGAGGGAGTCGATCTCGATCCGGAGCCGACTCGCCGCCTCGTCGATGAGATCGATGGCCTTGTCGGGGAGAAAGCGGGCCCCGATGTAGCGGTCGGAAAGCCGTACCGCGGCGATGAGCGCCTCGTCCCGGATCCGGACCCCGTGGTGCACTTCGTAGCGCTCCTTCAGCCCCCGGAGGATCGCGACCGCATCCTCGACGGAGGGGGGTGCGACGAAAACGGGCTGGAAGCGGCGCTCGAGGGCGGCGTCCTTCTCGACGTGCTTCCTGTACTCGTCGAGCGTCGTCGCGCCCACGAGCCTGAGCTCGCCGCGCGAAAGCATCGGCTTCAGGATGTTCGCCGCGTCCACGGCGCCCTCGGCCGCCCCCGCGCCTACGATCGTGTGGAGCTCGTCGATGAAGACGACGAACCGGCCCTCCGACTCGGTAATCTCCTTGAGGACCGCCTTCATCCGCTCCTCGAAATCGCCCCGGAACCTGGCCCCCGCGAGCATCGCCGGGATATCGAGCACCACGAGCCGCTTGTCCGCGAGCGAGGAGGGCACGTCGCCCGCGACGATTCGCTGCGCCAGCCCCTCGACGATCGCCGTCTTCCCCACCCCGGGCTCCCCGATCAGGACGGGGTTGTTCTTCGTGCGCCGGCCGAGGACCTTGATCACCCGGCGGATCTCCTCGTCGCGGCCGATCACCGGATCGAGCTTCCCCTCGCGGGCGAACGCCGTCAGCTCGCGCGAGTAGCGCTCGAGCGCCTGGTACTTCTCCTCCGGGCTCTGGTCCGTCACCCGGTGCGGCCCGCGCACCTGCCCCAGCGCGCCGAGAATCAGCTCCCGGTCGACTCCGATCCCCCGGAGGAGCCGGCCGGCATCGTCCCTCCCCGCCGTGAGGCCAAGGAGGAGGTGCTCGGTCGAGACGTAGCGGTCGGCGAGATCCCGCGCCTCCCCGTCAGCCCGCTCGAGCGCTCTTTCGAGGTCGCGAGAGCGCGCCGGTTCGCTGCCCCCCTCGACGCGCGCAAAGGAGGCAAGGCCGTCCGCCACGCGCTCCCGGACGAGCGCGAGGCGGACCCCGGCCTTCTCGAGCACGAGGCCCACGATCCCCTCCCCCTGCTCGAGGAGCGCGGCGAGGAGGTGGATCCCCGCGATCTCGGGATGGCCCGCCCCCCTCGAGAGGCGGGCCGCGGACTGAAGGGCCTCGCCGGACTTGACGGTGAAGCGGTCGGCGTGTGGCACGGCTGACTCCGTTTCGCTGGTCATGCGGCCGGTGCGACCGGGCCGGCTCGGTTTCGGGGCTGGCGCCAGGCAGCCGCCCTGCCATTCTGGCATGTCTCGGGGCGCGCCGGGCGGCGTCGAGGGCCATAAGGGTCAAGAACCGTGCCATGCCGGGCGCGAGCGGGCCCCGGCGGTGCGCCCTGCGCCCTACGGCGTGGAGGCGCCCGGGAGAATCCGCTTCACGAGGGTACCGGCGGGGATCCGCTCGCCCGGATCGAGGTGGTTGATCGTCGCGATCGCCTCGATCGGGACCGATGAGGGGTAGCTCTCGTGGAAGTTCTCCAGGGTCATCGCGGCGGGGATCCGGACGAGCGTCACGCGGTCCGGCTGCCGGTTCAGCACGGCGGGGTCGGTGACGGGCTCGAAGGTGCCGAGCGTCACGCGGACCGCTTCCGCATGGCGGGTCCAGCCCTCCGCGGAGCCGTAGCCGAGGACGCCGTACACCTGACCGCCGTGGCCGACGAAGGCGACGGCACCGGTCACCCTGCCCCGATCCGTGGGCACCGTGAAGTCCGCCCGGGCTGCCTCGAGGCCGTTGATGGGCGCGCCGCTCCGATTCGAGCTGGTGGCCTCAAGCCCCGCGAGGAAGGCGTCGAGCGCCGCGCCGGGCGAGGCGGCATCCTCGAGCATGAGTGTCAGCACCGCCTCCTCCTCCGGGCTCACGGCCCGGACGACGTCCGCGCGGTTCTCCGCCTCCCAACCCGCCGGGAACTCGATGCGGAAGGCTCCCGCCGGGTGATAGAAGGTGCTCCCCTCGAAGTAGCCGAGCTTCGGATCCGCGCCGAAGCGCATCCCCTCCAGCCGGTTCAGGTACGCCTCCCTCTCGATTCGGTCGCCCGCGAATTCCCCCGCGTCGATGCGCTCGACGATCCGGTCGCGGCGCTCGAGTGGGTCCGGGTGCGTGGAGAGGAAGCCGGGCACCCCCCCGGTCCCCTCGCGGGCCCCCGATGCATCGGCGAGCATCTCGAAGGTCTCGGCCATCGAGGTCGGGTCGTATCCCTCCCGGCTCATGTAGCGAAGCCCCAGGTCGTCCGCCTCCCACTCGTCGTCCCTCCCGTAGGAGAGAAACAGGAGCCCGATCCCCGTCTCGGCGGCCTCGGCGACGGGGGCGAGATCGGGCCGGAGGATCGTGCCGACGCCGAGGCCGAACTGCGCCAGCTGCGCACGGCTCATCTGGCTCACCGAGTGGCGGGCCGTCACATGGCCGATCTCGTGGCCGAGGACCCCCGCAAACTCGGCCTCCGAGGTGAAGTGCGTGAGGATGCCCCGGGTGACGTAAATGAACCCGCCCGGGAGCGCGAAGGCGTTCACGACGGGGTCCTCGAGCACCCGGAAGGTCCAGGGCAGACCCGGTCGCTCCGAGCGGAGAGCCATCGTCTCGCCGAGCCGCTGGACGTATGCCTGCCACTCGCTGTCGTCGAGCAGGCCGAGCGAGGCGACGATCTGCGGGTCCGCCTCGCGCCCCATCTCGATCTCCCGGTACTCGCTGATGAGGACGAGCTGGCGCTCCCCCGTAGCCGGGTTCACGGCGCACCCCTGGAGCCCACCGAGGAGGGAGAGGAGGAAGAGGGAGGCAGGCGCGGCGAGGCGCCTTCGGCTCCGGCGGAGTACCAGCATCTCGCGGGGGTTAGGCTGAAGTTGTCGCGGCTCGGGTCGGACAGGACGAGGGCGACCCATCGCTCCCGCCCGCTCCGGAAGCTACCTTGACTGTCCCGGACCTCGCAACGGGAGGCAGGGGCCGGATTTCACGACGGATGGACCGCGCAACATGACCCTTCTCCAACCGGCGTGCAGGCGTCGCGCCCGGACCCGCGATCGAGGCGGGCAGCGGTGGCTCGTTCTCCTCCTCGGTGCACTCTCCCTCGGATCGTGTCAGGCGGGACCGGGTGGCGGGACCGGCCGGAGCGGGACGATCGGCCCCGACGCCTTCGTCGAGGCGATCGTCGCGCTTCGGAGCTCGGAACTCCTTGATACCTCCGGATTCCTGCCGGAGGGAGAGGCGGAGCAGATCCTGGAAGAGCAGGGTCTCGTCCCGGATGATCTCCGGCGCTTCGTCGAGGCACACGGGAAGGACGTGGAGCTGATGGCGGCCCTCTGGAACGAT
This sequence comes from Longimicrobiales bacterium, assembly GCA_965218255.1. Classification (GTDB taxonomy): domain Bacteria; phylum Gemmatimonadota; class Gemmatimonadetes; order Longimicrobiales; family Gaopeijiaceae; genus JAAXGI01. The sequence goes on from CBDCKJ010000003.1 coordinate 160,754, forward strand.
ATCGAGCGTCGGGTCAACGAGATCCGAAACCTCCGCCGGTCCTGAAGCTCGCCCCCCCCCCCCCCCCCCGGTTCCACGACGGGGAACGCGAGGGGAAGAGCCGTGCCGGGAGCCGGCATCACACCGAGGCCGAGACCACGCGCGGAGGCGGCAGCCGCGTCATCGGCATGGCAACCGCTCCCGCCGGCTCGGGTGACAGCTCGGTCGGGTGAGGCGGGGCACGCCGGGCAAGGACCTGGCGAAGTTGCGCTCGCTCCTGGCGTCACCGAACGAGCGGGAACATGGCCGGTGCGCTGTCGCGGCCATCCGCTACGGGGACCAGGGAAAGGCTTCCGAGTGGCGCACCTCGACCCGCGCCGACGAACTGCGCCTGGTCGGTGCACTCACGCCGGTCTGTTCGACGAGCCGGCCCGGTGGCAGCCCCGCTCTCGCGCGCTGCTCACGCCGTCGGAATCGGCGTCGGTCTCCCATCGGCAGCGCAGGGTCCCGGCGAGGGCGCGCACTTTCTGCCGTTCGCTCGCCGGCGCGTCACTCCCATTCGATCGTCGCCGGCGGCTTGGAGCTCACATCGTAGGTTACCCGGTTCACGCCCGGGACCTCGTTGATGATCCTCGCGGATATGGCGCTCAGGAGCTCGTGCGCGAAGGGATACCAGTCGGCAGTCATTCCGTCGCGGGACGTCACGGCTCTCAGGGCCACGACGTTCTCGTAGGTGCGTGCGTCCCCCATCACGCCGACGGAGCGGACGGGCAGGAGGACGGCAAATGCCTGCCATATATCGTCGTAAAGCCCGGCGCTTCGGATCTCCTCGAGGTATATGGCATCCGCCTCCCGCAGTGTGGAGAGGCGCTCCTCGGTGACCTCTCCGAGCACCCGGATGGCAAGACCGGGGCCCGGAAAGGGGTGGCGGCCCACGAACGCCTCGGAGAGGCCGAGCACTCTTCCGACCTCGCGGACCTCGTCCTTGAACAGTTCGCGAAGCGGCTCGATGAGCTCGAAGGGCATGTCCTCGGGGAGCCCCCCGACATTGTGGTGCGTCTTGATCGTGGCCGACGGCCCTCCGGTCGAGACCGACTCGATCACGTCCGGATAGAGCGTCCCCTGGACGAGGAAACGGGCGGCGACCCCGGCCGTCCGCGCTACGCGCTCAAAGACACGGATGAAGGTGTTGCCGATGACCCTCCGCTTCTCCTCCGGATCGACCACCCCCGAGAGCGGCATGAGGAACTCGTCGGCGGCGGATGCGACGATGAGACGGATCCCCATGTGCTCCCGGAAGGTGCGCTCCACCCCTCCCCTCTCAGCCTTCCGAAGGAGCCCGGTGTCGATGAAGATGCACGTCAGCCGGTCCCCCACCGCCCGGTGGACGAGCGCTGCGGCCACGGAGGAATCGACGCCGCCCGAAAGTCCGCAGATGACGGCTTCCCCGCCGGTCCGCTTCCGGATCTGCTCGACCGACTCCTCGATGAATGCCCCGCGTGTCCAGTTGGGGGAGAGCCCCGCGATTCGGAAGAGGAAGTTGGAGATGATTTGCCCGCCCCTTTCCGTATGGGCGACCTCCGGGTGGAACTGAACACCGTAGATCTCCCGGTCCTCCGCCCGGAAGGCCGCGACGGGAAGTGATGCCGTCGAAGCGATGGCGCGGTATCCGGGCGGCGGGGTGTCGACGTGGTCGCCGTGCGAGCACCAGACCCGGACCGCCTCCCCGGAGAACCCCCGAAACAGCTCGCACCCCCCGTCCACGCTGAGATCCGCCGGTCCGTACTCCCGCTGCCCCGGCCTTACCCGACCTCCCTCCTTCTCGGCGATGAGCTGCATCCCGTAGCAGATCCCGAGGAGGGGGATCCCCTCGGAAAGGAGCACTCCGTCCACCCCGGGCACCGCCTCGTCGTAGACGGATGCGGGCCCGCCCGAGAGGACGATCGCACCGGGACTCCACGCCCGGATCCATTCGATGCTCCGGTCCGGCGGGTGGATCTCGCAGTAGACGCGCTCCTCGCGGATCCTCCGGGCGATGAGTTGCGTGTACTGGGACCCGCAGTCGATGATCAGGACGCGGTCGCTGGACCCGGCCATCCGTGCCTATCCCCTGCCCGCGGCGTCGGCCGCGACCCTCGGTGGCGGCATCGTCTCCCCCCGCATCAGGTCCTCGTGCGTTTCCCGTTCGCGGATGAGCATCGCCTCTCCCCCCTCGATCAGCACCTCGGCCGGCCTCCTCCTCCCGTTGTAGTTCGATGCCATCGCGAACCCGTAGGCGCCGACCGTCTCCACGACGAGGAGGTCCCCGGCCTCGGGCAGCTCGATCTCCCGGCCGCGTGCCAGGAAGTCGCCGCTCTCGCATACGGGACCGACCACGTCCGCCACGACGGTGGGTGCACCCTCTCGCCTCGCGACCGGCGTGATGCGATGGAAAGCCCCGTAGTGGGACGGCCGAAGGAGCTCGGTCATCGAGGCGTCCGTCACGACGAAGTACTTTGCATCGACGCGTTTCGTGTAGAGGACGCGCGCAAGGAGGAGGCCCGCCTCTCCGACGATCGACCGGCCGGGCTCGATGACCAGCCGGAGCCCCCGGGCCCGGACCCGGGGGACGACGCGGGCCGCAAGCTCCTCGATATCCATCGCGCCACCGTCTTCGTAGGCGACGCCGAAGCCCCCGCCGAGATCCACGTACTCGAGGACGATCCCGCCCTCGAGGAGCCGGTCCACGACGCCGAGCATGGTATCGAGGGCCTCGACGAAGGGGGCCGTTTCCGCGATCTGGGAGCCTATGTGGACCCCGATGCCCACGAAGTCGAGGTGGGGATCGTCAGCCCGCGCCACGTAGAGCGCCTCCGCTTCCCGGACGGGGATCCCGAACTTGGAGCCGGCGTGTCCGGTCCTCGTGTACGCGTACGGCGTCGGCGAGTGAACGTCCGGGTTCACGCGAAGGCCAACGCGGGCGCGCGTGCCCATGCGTTCGGCCACCCGGGCGATGAGCTCGAGCTCTCCGACGCTCTCCGCATGGAATGCGTGGATCCCCGCGCGGATTCCCGCTTCGATCTCCTCCTCCGTCTTTCCGACGCCGGAGAAGATGACCCGTCCGGCGGCAATCCCCGCGCGCTCGACCCTTCGGAGCTCGCCGAGGGAGACGATGTCCGCCCCGGCACCGAGCGCGCCGATCCGGTTCAGCAGCGCGAGGGAGCCGTTTGCCTTGACAGCGTAGGCGAGAAGGAGGGGGACGTCCGAGAAGGCGGACATGCAGCTGGCCACGCCGGCCCGTATCCTCTCCGCGTCGTAGACGTAGAGCGGTGTGCCGAAGTCCTCCGCCACCGCCTCGAGGGCGACGCCGCCCGCCACGAGCGCACCTCCGGCCCCCGCGGGCCCGGCGCTCAGTATGCCTTCGCCCAGACGACTTCCACCTCGGCGGCGGCGCCCCCACCGATACAGCGCTCCGGCGCCCTCTCCGAGCGGAAGTCCGGATCGGGGATGCAGCGAAGCGTCGCCCCCGTCTCCTCCGTGACGCGGGCCTCGACGGCGGGATCCCCGCTCCACCCGGTCCAGACGAACCCGCCCTGGCCGTTCAGGATCTCGACGAGCTCCTCCCAGCGCTCGACCCCGCGGTGGGTGTGCTCCTCCCGAAAGGTCCGGGCCCTGTCCAGGAGCGCGGCCTGGAACTCGTCGAGGCGGGCGGGGAGCCCGGCCACCGCCTCGGCCTCCGGGAGGAACTCCTTGCGTCCGCCTCCCGCCGCCCGGACGCGTGGGACGAGCACCACCTGCCCGGCCGCCAGATCGCGGGGCCCGATCTCGATCCGGTAGGGGACCCCCTTCCTCTCCCACTCGTAGAACTTCGCCCCCGGACTCATGTGATCGCGTTCGTCCACGCGGGTGCGGACACCCGCGGCACGGAGCCGGTCCATCACCTCGCGGGCCTTCGCGACGACGCCGGAGCGCTCCTCGTCGGTCCGGAAGATCGGAACGATCACGACCTGCGCCGGCGCGAGCCTCGGAGGGACGACGATGCCGCGGTCGTCACCGTGCGTCATCACCATCGCGCCGACGAGGCGGGTGGACACCCCCCACGAGGTGTTCCACGCGTAGCTCTCGACCCCTTCCTCGCTCTGGAAGGTGAGATCGAACTGCTTCGCGAAGTTCTGGCCGAGGTGGTGCGAGGTGCCGGCCTGGAGCGCCCGCCGGTCCTGCATCATCGCCTCGCACGTATACGTCTCGAGGGCACCGGCGAACTTTTCGGAGTCCGACTTGAGCCCCGTCACGACGGGGAGTGCGATCCATTCCTCCATGAAGCGCCGGTAGAGGGCAAGTATACTGAGCGTCTCCCGGATGGCCTCTTGCCGGGTCGCGTGCGCCGTATGGCCCTCCTGCCAGAGGAACTCGGTGGTCCGAAGGAAGGGGCGGGTGCGCAGCTCCCAGCGCATCACGTTCGCCCACTGGTTGATGAGGATGGGGAGGTCGCGGTAGGACTGCACCCACTTCGCGTACATCGCGTAGATGATCGTCTCCGAGGTGGGACGCACCACCAGCGGCTCCTCGAGCTCCTTCCCGCCCGCGTGGGTGACGACGGCGAGCTCCGGCTTGAACCCCTCTACATGCTCCTTCTCCCGCTCGATGAAGCTCATCGGGATCAGGAGGGGGAAGTAGGCATTCTCGTGGCCCGAGTCCTTGAACATCCGGTCGAGGGCACCCTGCATGTGCTCCCAGATCCCGTAGCCCCACGGACGGATCACCATGCTCCCGCGGACGGGGGAGTGGTCCGCGAGCTCGGCCCGCTGCACCACTTCATTGTACCAGGCGCTGAAGTCCTCGGCGCGCGGCGTCAAAGCCTTCTCTTTCGACATCCGTTATCCGTCCTCGCGGCGCTCTTCGGGGGACAGCCGGTCTTCCTGGCAGCGCTCGAGATAGTCGCGCCCGAAGACGAAGAAGCCGGGGATGATGAGGAGCCCCATCGAGACCACCGCCCAGGTGAGCCTGAACGGGAGTCTCGTGCCGGTGCTGAGGAGGTATGCGGCGAGCCCACCCCCCCCTAGCGCGAGGGCGAACGAGGCGGCGAGGATCACGTACTCGAAGACGCTGAGCCGCCGGATGGCCCGCTCCACCTCTTCCCTCGTGCCGTCGAATCCGTTGTCAGCCGGCATGCCACGACTCCGAATCTTCCCCACTGGTGCCGCCCCCCGCTCCCCGGGGCCGCAAACTCGTCAGCTCGGCAAGCGACACCTCCCGCTCCCTCCCGCTCGCCATCTCCCTGACCACCGCGACCCCCCTGCTCACCTCGTCGGGACCGAGGACGATGACGGCGCGCGCGTCGAGTGCCGCCGCAGAGGAGAACTGCTTTCTCACCGACTGCCCTCCGAGCGCGTAGACGACACTCTTCCCGTTCCTCCGCTGGACACCGGCCGCCCGGCGCGCGAGGGAAACCTGACCCTCGCCGATCGAGATGATATAGTAATCGACCTTCGGCCGGTATTCCGGGGCCAGGCCCCGCGCCTTCAGCACCTCCCCGAGGACGACGTCCCCCATCCCGAAGCCGACCGCCGAGAGTGCGTCACCCCCGACATGCTGCATGAGACGGTCATAGCGGCCGCCTCCGCAGACGGCCCGGAACTCTCCGGCGCGGTCGAAGATCTCGAAGACGATCCCCGTGTAGTAGGCGAGCCCCCGGACGATCGTGAGGTCGAAGCTCACGCGGTCCGAGAAGCCCAGCTCTCCGAGGATCGCGAGATACCGCCGGAGCTGGGCGGTCCGCTCCGTCACCCGCCGGGCGTCGGCAAAGTCGCGCTCGATCCTCACGAGGGTGGGCTCGGCGAAGAGTCCGAGGACAGCCTCCGCCTGCTCCGTGGGGAGCCCGCACGCCTCCGGGCTCTCCAGCCGATCGCGGATCTGCTCCCTCGGCTCCCGCTCGATCCGGTCCACGGCCGCGAAGACGGCCTCCGCCCGGTCCGGTGGCACGCCGAGGGCCAGGAGTACCTCGGAGAGGAGGATCCGGTCCGAGACCCGGGCCCGGACCTCCGTGGACCCGAGGCCAAGCTCCCTCAGCCCGTCGAGGGCGACGGCGAGCACCTCGGCATCCGCCTCGACGCCCGCCTCCCCCACGAGGTCCACATTCCACTGGTAGTGCTCGCGAAGTCGCCCGCGCTGCTGCCGCTCGTAGCGGAAGAGCTGCGGGATCGAGAACCACCGGATCGGCTTCGGGAGCGCCCGGCTGCGGCCGGCGAGGATACGCGCGAGCGACGGCGTCATCTCGGGCCGAAGCGCGACGCGCCGGTTCCCCTTGTCCGTGAACTCGTAGAGCTGCCCGACGATCTCGCTCCCGCTCTTCTCGGTGTAGAGTTCGAGCCCCTCGAGCGGTGGGCCGTCGTATTCCCGGTAGCCGTAGCGGCGGGCGATCCGGCGCCAGGCCTCGAAGATGTGACTCCTGAAGCCCAGCTCTTCGGGGGGGAAATCCCGAAACCCCGGGAGCTTCGCGTACTTCCGAGACGCGGACATGGCGCGATTGTAAGAAGTTCTTCCACGAAAATCTACTTCCTGGCGCAACGACGGGCCCACCGCGGCCACCCGGCGCACGCCGGTCGAGAGCTGCGCAGGATCGTCAGGCCCCGGAACCGGCACCTTCGTCAACGGTTTTCTCGGACAGGATTTCCGGGACGGACATTCGCAATCCGGAGCATTCGCGCAGCTCCGCCCCGGACCCACCCTGCCACGGGCTCATGGACCAACGATACGCCGACGCGGACGCGGAGGGCCGAGGAGCCGGCGGCGAGCGTGAGGGCCGTCATGGACGACGGCCGTGCGGTCCTGCCCACGATCGAGGCTCCGGAGGCCGTGATCCCGGATCCGGTGTGGCCGAGCGGCCCGGAGGGTCTCCCCGACGGCTGCGCCAGGCCCGCCGACCCGCTGCCCGGCCACTTGGACGTTCTTCAACGCCCACCGGCTGCATCCGGTACGCGATCCCCGGCCTCTCGGGTCACGGAAGACGGGTGGCAACTCCACCTTGTCCGCGGCCGCTCGTGAGCGCGGCGGAGCGGTGGCCGCATCCCCGCCCGCCGGGCCCGCGAGCTTCCAGCTCCCGGTTCGAGTTGAGCCAGGTCCGGCTCTGCCAAGAGGCCTGCGGGAGGCAGGAGGCGGTTCTTCCCGACCACCAGCTGGAGCTGCAGGCCAGGCCATGGCCTGCCGTCTGAACGGGAACCAGCTCGGTCCAGCTGCATGGCCGGTGACATCGCGCGGGCCATCCCGCGTCGTTGCCAGCGACGGCTGCCATTCATCGGGCCACCCATGGCGCGCCGCCGGCCACCGTGGCGAACGAACACACGCGCTTGAGTCGGCCGGCGCGTCCGGGACGGCTCAACCGGACGACCGCGCCATCATCCGACGTGAGAGCCATCGCGACGTCCGTGATTCTCTGCGCTCACGCGCCGTCGGCGCACTCGTCTGAGCGTCCATCCCCCTGGTGCTGCTGAAGCTGGAGCCGCTGGATCGCGAGCTACGCCACCCGGTCGTGCATGGACCTGCCTTCGGCGGCTGCGTCCACGGCGGCCGTGCGATGCAATGCAGGGTCGCGGCGAATGCTGAACCGCCCGGAGGACGAACGGCCCGCCGCTTCTCCGCGCCCCTGCAGGGCTCGAGCCAGCCGTTCACGGCTGCCTGCATCGAGTTCTTCAGCCTCTCGACCGAAGGTCCCTCGCAGTAGATCTGGTCGCGCAGGTCGATCACGTGCCCGGCGCAGATCTCCAGGTCCGGGTCGTACTCGAAGACTGCGGTATCGTCCCTGCCATCCACCCTGAGGTGCTGATCCTGTCCAGACCGGGCTCTCCGGCCTCCGTGGACCGCGATCAGTGGGCTACACGCCTCCGGGGGACGTATCGGGCGGCAGTGACCAGCATTGAGAGGAGGGCCCGATACGGTGGTTTGCCAGAGGCTGTGACGCGTTCCCGGTTGTCCCGATGTGTGACCGGGGCGGATCTATCCGGACCCGACCGGGACGGCCAGGGCTTCCTCAGGAATCCGGCCGAGGCAACGGAGAGCCTCGCCGACGGTGTGCGTGGAGCCCGTCACGATCACAGAGCCGCCGGGCGGGACCGCGCGCCGGGCCTCCTCGATCGCATCGCGCAGGTCGACGCGAACGCAGACGGGAACGTCAGCGCGGAGGCGGCCGACGAGGGCGAGCGCGTCCTCGGGGTTCCAGCGGCGGGACGCAGGGGCGGAGCGGGGGACCGTCAGGATGACGTGGTCCACGACGGGGAGGAGTTCCCGCAGGATCGCTTCCCATGATTTGTCTGCGAGGATCCCGACGATCGCCACCCGCGGGTTCGGAACCGCCACGCCCTCGAGCGTCTCGCGGAGTGCCCGGGCTCCGCTCACGTTGTGGGCGATGTCGAGGATCCACGTCCGCGCCCCCTGGCGCTCGACCTGGAATCGACCCGGGACCCGCGCGCGCCTCACCCCGCTCGTCACCGCGCGGGCGGAGAGGGGAATCCCGGGCGGGAGCGCCTCCAAGGCGCGTACGGCGACGGCGAGGTTCTCCAGCTGATGGTTCCCCGTCATCGGTGACTCGAGGGTGAGCGGTCCCCATCGGCGGGTCGCCAGCTCGAGCTCGACCCCCTCGATCCGGATGCGCCCCTCCGGGACCCGCACGCGATGGAGCCGCGCCTCCCGCTCCGCCGCCTCGGCCTCGAGAACGGCGACGGCACCCGGATGCTCGACGGCCGTGAAGACGGGGAGGCCGGGCTTGAAGATCCCGGCCTTCTCCCGCGCGATCTCCTCGAGGCTTTCGCCGAGCATCCCGGTGTGATCGAGCCCAAGGCTCGTGACCGCGGCAACGACGGGCCGAACCACATTCGTCGCATCCAGCCGGCCGCCCATCCCCACCTCGACAACCGCGGCCCGGACCCCGGCGCGGGAGAAGGCGAGGAGCGCGAGCGCGGTCGCCGCCTCGAAGAACGATGGGGCCTCTCTCACGAGGAGCGGTCGGAGGTCGCGGGCCCACTCGACGAGGAGTTCGTCGGGGGGGGGTCTTCCGTCGATGAGGATCCGTTCCCGGAAGGAGACGAGGTGGGGCGAGGTGTAGAGCCCGGTGGAGACGCCGGCCGCCGCGAGCGTGTCGGCCCATATCCTCGCCACCGAGCCCTTCCCGTTCGTCCCCGCGACGTGAAGGACGGGGTAGTCGAGGTGGGGGTCGCCGAGGGCGGCGAGGATCCGCTCCATCCGGTCGAGCCCCCACCTCACCTCGCCCGGCAGCCCGGGCAGAACGCGGGTCACCAGCGGATCGTCCGCTGGCGGCCCGAAGTGGATCGCTGGACCGGGGGGTCCGCCGGCCGGCGCGCTCACCCAGGTGGCCCGGGGACGGGGCCGACCATGTGGGCGAGGAGCCTCTGGGTGGTGCGGCGAAGCTCCCTCCGGTCCACGATGGCATCCACGAATCCCTGCTCGAGGAGGAACTCGGAGCGCTGGAACCCCTCGGGAAGCTCCTGCTTGATCGTCTCCCTGATGACACGCGGCCCGGAGAGGCCGATGAGGGCACCTGGCTCGGCGAGGATCACATCGCCGAGCATCGAGAAGGAGGCCGTGACGCCACCCGTCGTCGGATCCGTCAGGATGCTTATGAAGGGAATCCCCGCCTCGTCGAATTTGGCGAGGGCCGCCGAGACCTTCGCCATCTGCATCAGGGAGAGAATCCCCTCCTGCATCCTGGCGCCCCCCGTTGCCGAGATGATGACGAGGGGCCGCTCCTCGGCCAGGGCGCGCAAGATCAGGCGGGCCACCTTCTCCCCGACGACCGACCCCATCGAGCCGCCGATGAACCCGAAGTCCATGACCCCGAGCGCGAGCGCCATCCCGTCGAGCGTCCCCACGCCCGTGACGATGGCCTCCTTTCGCCCCGCCTTCCCCTCCGCGGCCCGCAGCCGGGCGCTGTAGGGCTGCAGGTCGACGAAGCCGAGCGGGTCGGTGCTCGAGAGATCGCGGTCCATCTCCTCGAAGCTCGCTTCGTCGAGGAAGAGGCGGATATAGTCCTCGACGGGGAACCGGGCGTGGAAGCCGCACTTCGGACAGACGCGGAGATTCTGCGTCAGCGCTTCCCGGTAGAGGATCTCCCTGCAGCCCCCGCACTTGTGGAAGACGTCAGAGGCCAGCTCGCGCCGGTTCCGCGCGCTGAGCGGCGTCTTCTTCTTTCGAAACCACGCCATCCCGTCCCCCGGCGTATGGACCCGAACCCGCGGGGCCGTGGCGTCAGGTCTCCCCCGCCAATCGAACGGCCAGCGCCGTCATCGTCCAGCAGGTAAGAAGGAAGGTGCCGCCGTAGCTGACGAAGGGGAGCGGGATCCCCGTGATCGGGACGAGCCCGACGGTCATCCCCACGTTGATGAAGATGTGGACCAGCCAAGTCCCAAAAATACCGAAGAGGACGAGCCCCGCAAAGGGACTCGGGTTTGCCTCGGCGAGGCGCACGAGTCTCAGAAGGAGGAGGGCGAAGAGGAGGATGAAGCCGATCGCCCCGATGAATCCGAGCTCCTCGCCCACCACGCTGAAGATGAAATCGGTGTGTTGCTCGGGGAGGAAGTCGAGGCGTTTCTGCGTCCCCTGGGTAAACCCCTTCCCGAGCAACCCCCCGCTCCCGATCGCAACCTTCGACTGGATGAGGTTCCAACCGGCCCCGCGAGGATCAATCGCCGGATCGAGGAAGACGAGCAGGCGGTTCTTCTGGTACTCCGCGAGCGAGTTCCAGAGCGGAGTCGCGATGGCGCTCGCCCCCAGGTTCGCGAGCGCCACCGCGAGCGAATCGGCCAGGAGGAGGGATCGGCGGTAGAAGATGAGGAGGAGGACGAGGCCGATGAAGTAGACGGACCAGATCCTCGTATCGAAGGAGAGGATGAGCGCAAACCCCGGGCTCGCGAGGAGGAAGAGGAGCAGCACCGGTGTTCCCGCCCAGTAGAGAACGGCGAAGAGGAGCCCGATGAAGGCGAGTGCCGTGCCCAGATCCGGCTGACGGATGACCAGGGCGAGAAGTACGGCGATGAGCGCGCCCGGCGCGAGGATTTCGCGCGGGTACTCAGGAGGCGCGTCCCTGAGCGCGATGACACGCGCGATCCCGAGGATCGCCGCGATCTTCGCCAGCTCGGAGGGCTGAAAGCGGATCGGGCCCACCTCGATCCACCCGTCCATCCCCTCCGCCGTCCCCGCGCCCGTGCCGATGACGAGGCTGAGTGCGAGGAGGAGGACGGCGAGCAGGAAGGCGGGGAGGGCAATCGATTCGATCCACGCGACTCCGACCCACCTGGCGCAGGTGAATACCGCGAGGGAGATGGCGAGCCACACCGTCTGGCGAAACCACGCCCACTCCGTGACCGGACTCGGCACATTCACGACGCCCGCCGAGAAGATCATCGCGATCCCCCCGAGGGAGAGGATGAGCGCCAGACTTACGAGCTCCGCGTCTCCCGCCCAGCGCCGGTACCAGTCCACGGCCGCGCGTCCCCTGCCCTACTCCGGCCGCCTCTGACCGGCCCACCTCGCGGGGACGCCGAACCGATAGTGCTCGCGGAGGGTCTGGACGGTGTCGATCGGGACCCCGTACTTGCGCCGGAGGTGGAAGTCGACCGCCTTCGCTGCCACCGGCGCGGCCGCTGCCGACCCCGATACCCCTTCCTCGATGATCACCGCGGCGACGACTTCGGACGGCTCGCCCCAGGGCCCGGCGAGCCCGACGAACCAGGCGTGCGCCGCATCACCCGCGCGGCCCCTCTGCGCCGTCCCTGTCTTTCCGATCAGATCCCAGTGCTCGAGAGTCGAGAGGTAGGCCGTACCGCCGGGCGCGGTCACCTGCCGGAGTCCGTCGAGGAGGGCGTCCACGATCTCGGCGCCGAGCCCCAGGCTCCAGCCGGCAGCGCCCGGCGCCGACCCCTCCACTCGCGCGAGCCGAGGGGCGGGCGCGTTCCCGCCCCGCGCGAGGGCGAGGTAGAACTGGGCCATCTTGAGCGGGGTCTGGTCGTTCGGCCCCTGCCCGATCGCGAGGCTCAGCACCTCGTTTTCCGTCGGGGCGAAGCCATAGCGTTCCTCCCAGAAGTCGAGCGTCGCCGGGAAGACGCCACTGGACTCGGCCGGAAGATCCACCCCGCACACGTCTCCGAACCCGAAGCGGGCCCCTTCCCGGACGAGATTGTCGAGTCCGACCCGAATCCCCACCTGATAGAAGAAGACGTTGCACGAGTGAGCGAGCGCGCCGGCAAGATCCAGGTGCCCGTGGCCGGCCGCGTTCCAGCAGCGACGCACGTCGCGGCCGTACGCATACGAGCCCGTGCAGGGGGTCGTCATGACCTCGCCGGGCTCGAGCACCCCCAGCCGCAACGCGATCGCGGCCGTGGCGACCTTCCACGTCGAAGCCGGCGGATAGCGCCCGACGACGGCTCGGTTGAAGAGCGGGCGTTCGGGGGAGCCGTTCAGTTCATCCCAGCGGGCCGGGTCGATCCCGCCGACAAACTCGTTCGGATCGAACGACGGCGCCGAGTAGAGTGCCAGGATCCCTCCGTCCTCCGCATTCAGCACCACCACCGCACCCCTCCGGTCCGGCGGGAAGATCTCGTGAATGTAGGCCTGAAGGCCGAGGTCGAGATTGAGGTGCACATCGACACCGGGGACAGCAGACACCCCCGCCTGCCCCTGGAAGGAGCCGACGACCCTCCCCACCGCGTCGACCTCGATGTAGCGGATCCCCGGATCGCCACTGAGGGGGCTCTCGTACTCCCGCTCGAGCCCGACCTTGCCAACCTCCATCCGCTGCTGATAGCCCTCGAAGACGGGGAGTTCGAGCTCGCCGGGGGAGATCTCCCCGACGTATCCGAGGACATGCCCGAGCGCCGGTCCCTCGACGTAGCGCCGCTTCGGGCGCATCTCGAGGAAGACACCGGGAAGCTCCGACCTGAGCTCCTCGACGGCGGCGACCGCATCGTAGTTCGCATCCTGCACCACGACGAGGGGCTGGCGGCGCTCCGCCTGGGCCCTCTTCATCAACTCGGCGACTCGGCTCGCGTCGAGGCCGAGGAGGGGGCTCAGTCGGCGAAGGCCCGCCTCGATCGAATCCATTGGGGCCGGGAGGAGGGAGACCGAGTAGCTGGGGACGTTGTCTACCACAACCTCCCCGTAACGATCGAAAACTGTTCCGCGGGGCGCGGGGACGGAGATCAGCCGGAGGCGGTTCGAGTCGGAGGCGAGCGTCCATGCGGCGCCCCGCACAACTTGCGCCCGAAAGAACGCCACGACGAGGACGGCCATGACGGCTCCGAGAACGATGGCCGCAGTCCTCGCGCGACGCCGCCTGAACCTCCGGTCATACGCTCTCATGATGGGCTGACCTCCATTGCTAGAATCTCCGGCCGCCGCCGGGCCGCTCCCTTGGCTGCGGACCTCCGAGTCTGCCGGCGAGGGTGAGGAGCACGGTCCCGGCACCTGCGCCGTAGAGCGCGGCGAGTGGCGTCTCGACCAGGAGGAACCGAACTGCCTCCTCCCCAAGGGTGTGATCCGTGATGAGCCAGTGGAGCGCGCCCCTGAGCCAGATACCCACTAGGAGGTACAGCACGAGAAAGATCATGGATCCGCCCACGAAGAGCTCCCTCGACCAGGAGCCGAGGATCCCTATCACTGTCAGCGCCATTGCGTTCGCCCCAAAGGAGAGCACCGACATCGCATCCTCGATCAGGCCGAGCGAGAACCCGATCCCGGCGGCCATGCCGACGGGGAGACGAAACGCCGTTGCCAGGACGCCAACCGTCAGGAGGTCCGGACCCCACACCCGGGGCCCGAATCCCACATGGACGGTAAAGTGGAGAATGGGCAGGAGGAGTGCGACTCCCCAGCCGCCGAACTGGTGATTCACGGACGAGCGTCGGGGGTGAGCGTCGCTGCCCCGGACGAGGGGAGGGAGTCGCCCATATCACCCGTGGCGGTGCTGTCCTCAACTACTTCGCCCGTGGCGGTGCTGTCCCCAGCCGCCTCGTCCGTGAGCACGAGGACGTGCATCGCGCTCCCGAGGCTCACCGCCGGATCGATCCAGTAGCTCCGTCTCCACCCGACCTCGACCTCGGCGAGATCCACGACCCGTCCGATCAGAATCCCGCGGGGATAGATCGGTCCGCGGCCACTCGTAACGATGGAGGCGCCGTCCTCGACCTCGGTCTGGAAAGGCACGCCATTCAGCATGAGCCTCTCCTCGTTGGGAAGGCTTCCGCGCCGCGACTCCACGATGCCGAAGACTTCGCCATCCTCGGTCATCGCGCTCACACGGAAGCCCGGGTGGGTCCAGTCCATCGCGAGAGCGCTCGCAGCTCCAACCTCTCTCACGACACCGACGAGCCCGGCCGCCGTGGTCACTGGCGCGTTGACCGAGACGCCGTCCCGCCGCCCTACGTCGAGGAGGAACATGCTCTCGGACCCGACGGTCCCCGAGCGGAGAAGCGAGGCAGAGACAAAGGCCGTGCTCGAGCGGTCGCGAAGCTCGAGGAGCTCCCTGAGCCGCCGGTTCTCTTCCGCGAGCGTCCCCTGCGAATGGATCAGAGCCTGGGCGGAATCCAGCTGCAGCCGGAGCTCGCCGGCGTCCGCGGCAAGCAATCGCCCCCGGAGGAGGGAAGCCTGGGTCCAGAGGAAGGGTGCGAGGACCGAGGCGCGAAGCGCGGAGGAGATGCGCTCCTGGACGGACGGCGGAATGACCTGCAGTAAGACCGAAAGACTCAGAAAGGCAAGCGGACCAAGCAGGCGGAACCGTCGCCTGTTCCCCGCGCCCCACTCGTAGGACACCACGAGCCGAAGTTCTCCCCTGGATCAGATGGTTAGCACTTTCCGGTACTTTTGGAACTCATCCAGGATCTGCCCGGCGCCTCGGACCACGCAGGTGAGCGGCTCTTCATCCACATGAATCGGTAGCTGGGTCTGGGTCATCAGATACTGGTCGAGACCCCGGATCATCGACCCCCCGCCCGTCATGACGATCCCGCGATCCACGATATCTCCGGCGAGCTCGGGCGGGGTGATCTCGAACGCCCGCATGACGGCCTCCACGATCGCCTGTATTGGCTCACGAAAACAATGGCGCACCTCGCTCGAGGTCAACGTGATCGTCTTCGGGATCCCGCTCACCAGATCGCGCCCCTTGACCAGCATCGTGGTCTCGTTGCCCGTGTCGTACGCCGACCCGATCTGGATCTTGATCGCCTGCGCCGTCGGTTCCCCGATCAGGAGGTTGTGGCTCTTTCTGAGGTAGGTCACGATCGCGGCATCAAGTGTGTCACCGCCTACGCGAATCGAGGTGTTGCATACGATACCGGAGAGGGCGATAACCGCGATCTCTGTCGTCCCCCCGCCTATGTCGATCACCATGTTCCCCGTCGGCGTGTTGATCGGGAGCCCGACGCCGACCGCTGCGGCCGTCGGCTCGGCCACCATGTAGACGGCCTTCGCTCCCGCTGCGATCGCGGAGGAGCGGACGGCGCGACGTTCGAGCTCGGTGATCCCCGAGGGTACCCCGACCACGACGCGGGGCCGGACCCGGAAGACCCGCTTCGAAGTCGCCTGCTTGAGGAACTGGCGGAGCATGATCTCCGTCACGTCCACGTCGGCGATCACCCCATCCTTGAGCGGGCGGATCGCGTCAATGTACTCGGGCGTGCGACCGAGCATTCGATGCGCCTCGAGCCCAATCCCGACGACCCTCGTCGATCCGCGCTCTACCGCGACGACGGAGGGCTCGTTCAGTACGATCCCTTGGCCCTTCACGTACACGAGGGTGTTTGCGGTACCTAGATCCACTGCAATGTCGTTACTTGGAGCAATAGCGCCGGTGCGGAACCAACCGGTATTGATAGCCAAAATCTAAACCAATCGAAGGCGGGACGGTGTTCGAACCGGCAGAGAGCCAGTCAGTTGGGCAAACCGCGATGCACGTTGGCGGACGGTTCCGGATTGTACAGGACCCGTCTGCATCGGGCAAGCCTCAGTCTTGTCCTGTAAGAAGCAAATGAAGTTGTCCGGTTTGGTAGCACACAACCTGTCCGATTCCGGTTCGGTGCCCGCGGAGGCGAGCGTAGAAAGTATGGAAGGGCCGGCCCCTACCGGATTATCGTGGGTTAGCGCCTGCGGTGTGCGGAGGTGCCAGAGCCACATGCGATGTTCGAGTCGCAACCGGAACAGGAGACCGGCCCTATGCAGACGAAGACGAAGGTGTACGTCGGGATGGATGTCCACAAGGACAGCGTGATGATTGCGGTGCTGCCGGAGGGCGTACGGGAGCCGACGCTGGTGAAGCGGCTGTCGCACGATCCGCGGGGACTCAGGCGGTTGCTGGACCGCTTGGCCCGGGAGCAAGAAGTTCGCGCCTGCTACGAGGCGAGCGGCGCGGGCTACGTGCTGGAGCGGATGATCCGGCGTTGGGGTCACGAGTGCGAGATCGTGGCCCCGTCGCTGATTCCGCGGCGCCCGGGAGAGCGGCGCAAGCACGACCGGAAGGATGCCGAAGAGCTGGCGAGGCTGTACCGGGCGGGGGAGCTGGTGACGATCCGGGTTCCGACGGAGCGGGAGGAACGGGTTCGGGATCTGGTACGCTGCCGGGAGGTGTTTCAGCGGGAGGCCCTGAAGTCGCGCCACTACATCCTGAAGTTCCTGGCGCGCCGGGGTCTGGTGTACCGTGAGGGCCACAACTGGACGGAGAAGCACTTCGCGTGGCTGCGAGCGATCCAGCGTGACGCGGTTCTGGAGACCGAGGACCAGGTGGTCTTCGGCGAGTATCTGGCGTTGCTGGACTACAAGCTGGACCGCCGCGACGAACTGGACCGGCAGATCGAGGCGCTGGCGCTGGAGCCGACCTACAAGGAGGCGGTGGGGCGCTTGTGCTGCCTCAAGGGGATCTCGACGCAGGCGGCGATGGTGCTGGTGACGGAGATCGGGGACTTCCGGCGCTTCGAGCATCCGGGCAAGCTGATGGCCTATGTGGGGCTGGTGCCGACGGAGCATTCGAGCGGAGGGAGTCGGCGCCAGGGCTCGATCACGAAGGCGGGCAACAGCCGGGTTCGTCACGTGCTGGTGCAGGCGGCGTGGAGCTACCGCTTTGCGCCGCGGCGCGGGGAGGTGCTGAAGCGTCGGCAGGAGGGCCAGCCGCCGGACGCTGTGGCGCATAGCTGGAAGGCGCAACACCGGCTCCATAAGGTGTTCAAGCGGCTGGCGATGCGGAAGAGTAGCCAGATCGCGGCGGTGGCGGTGGCCAGGGAACTGGCCGGGTTCGTGTGGGCGCTCATGCAGGAGAGCGTGGCGGAGATCGAAGCAGGGTGCCGCGCCGCCTGAGAAGTCATAGACGAGGACCGAATCGCAGATGCTGAAAGAGGGAGGTCGTCCGAGGCACGGCAGGAGAACGCTCGAGACTGCTATGTGGCCGGGACCGGCAACGGGCCCGAGACCCACGCGACCTAGATCGAGCCAGCTCCCGACGAATCCGAATTCTTGCCGCTCTGGCCCTGGGCTAACCGGCGTATATCAGGAGGATTCACCGTCGAAGCGAACCTCGGGCGACCTCTCCCCTCAGCTCATGCGAGACAACGTGACCCTGACTTGACAGATGGCCCTTCCATATCAGCGAGCCGGAGCGGGCACCGAACGCCGCCTCACACGCCCTCCCGCGCTCGGTTCGAGGCCGGCAGCGTACATCCCTTCCGGTCGTAGCGGCCCAGCCGGTGCCTGTCGTGGAATACCGCCATGCTCCCGTCCTGGTGCTCGTGTACCTGCACCTTCGCCCGAACGTAGTGGATCCGATGCGGCTGGGGCGCGATCTGAAGTCGCGTGCCGCAGTACGACACGCAGTTGTCGTTGCCCACCGTCCGCGTCTCCCGCAGGCACAAGACGTCCTCCAGTCTCACGTCCAGGAGCGGCACGAACGCCGTCCCCTCTTGGGCCGCCACCACCCCGAACGATGCGTTGAACCGCGGCCAGTATGCCCCGAGGTACTCGTTGACCTCCTCCATCTCCGTGATCCCCTCGCGCGCCAACTCGTTGGGCAGGCGTCCCTGAAGCGTCCGGAACAGGCGCTCGCACCGCCCCCGCGCCTGCGGCGAGATACGACGGGATCATCTCGACGCCCAGCTCCCCCATCGCCCGCCCGAACTGGGTCGGTCTGCTCCGGTCCACCTTCTCCCCGGCCTTCGGCGTGTGCCAGTAGTGCGAGCCGCGATCCGTGTACAGACTGGCAAACAACCCCTTCGCCTCCACCGTCTCCCGCACGCCCCGGAAGCTCGACCAGGTCCCCTCCTCCTCCACGCAAAACGTTCATGATCGTCGCAGACGCACACCCCGCCCCATGTAACTGGCTGTTGTCGGGCCACCTGCCGATCGGCATATTCAGGTGTGGAACGCGACACCGCACGCTAGGGAAGCCAGGAACGTTCATGATCTCCGCTCACCCGCGCCGTCCTGAAACGTCGATGGGCCATGGACTTGGGATCGGGCCAGGGCCTCCTGATCGGCTTCCCACCACCCCACCCCCCACCGAGTGTTTGCTGTGTAACTAATTGGTGGATGCGGACATACCGGATCCTGCCGATCAGCCCGGGTGGTTTGACCGGTGAGGGATGCCTGTCTGTTCCGCGATGCCAGTGCTGTACGTCCGGCTCGATGTGGGCTGCCCCGCGCCAGCTCCCGATGCCGGGCGATGCTGGCTCTGGCGTGCGGTGTCGCGAACGCTCGGAGTGACCGCGGTCAGGCGGTCGCCGGGTGCTGCGCGGACGGGAGCATGAAGCCGTGCTGCTCGAGCATCTTGATCCAGCGCGGGGCATTGCGCTTGACCATGAGTGCCTCGTAGTCCGTTTCGGGATCGTGGTATGGCCTCCCTGTGCGCAACATCTGATATGCGATGCGCAGCATCTTGTGCGCCGTCGCGACAGTGGCCCGCTTGTAGCCCCGGCGTATGGTCAGGGTCTTGTGGTATCCCCTGAACTGGCAATGGTGGGTTCGCGCGGCACCGAGAGCGCATTCGGTCAGGATGGCGCGCAAGGCGGCGTTGCCCTTGCGACTCCTCGCTGCGCGCCGCTTGCCTGCACTCTCGTTGTTACCGGGACACAAGCCCGCCCAGGCCGCGCAGTGACGGGCAGACGGGAAGACCGAGATGTCGGGACCGAGCTCGATCAGCATGGCCGAAGCGGAATACACATCGACACCGGGCATGGTGGTCAGAAGATCGACCTGGGTACGGTAGTCGGCCAGCCCTGCGGCAATGACGGCATCGTACTCGGCGATCCGGCCCTCAGCCGTGTCCATGGCCTCGAGGTGATCCTGAAGCAGGAAGTGCTGCCGTCGGGTGAGACCACGGCTCAAGGCGTCGTAAAGCGTCTTGAGGTGCCGCCGGACGTGACATGACAACGATGCCAGGATCTCCTCACGCGTCAAGCCGACGACGAGACCGTTGAGGATTTGGCGACCGTTGAAGCCGAAGAGGTCGGAAAGAATACCACCGGCACGGATGCCGGCCCTGTCGAGAATCTTGTGGATCCGGTTGCGTGCTCTGGAGCGCTCGCCCACAATCTGGCGCCGCAAACGCGACACCTGGCGCAACTCCCGGAACGCGGGTGGCAGCACCAGGCTGGGCGTGCACAGCCCAAACTGGCAGATACGCGCGAGCCACATGCTGTCGGCGATGTCGGTCTTTCGCCCCTTGATCTGCTTGACATGCCGGGCATGCAGCAGCACGGGCTTCACGCCAACCGCGGCCAGCGTATCGTAAACGGTTTCCCAGTAGATCCCGGTGGCTTCCATCGCGGCCGCCGCCACATCATGGGAGAGGAGCCAGTCCACGAGGTCTCTGATGCCACTGGGCAACGCACTGAACACCCGGGTGAAGGTCTCGGCCTGATCACCTGGCTGAGCCAGGCGTACCGTGGCGGTCAGCTGCATCTTGTGGACATCCACACCGGCCGCCCGCGCATGGATCACATTCAATGGGTCCGTCGCTTTCATCGTATCGCCTCCGTGTCAGGGGGATGATGCGGAAGCGGGTGGGCCAACGGATAGCAGACTCGCATCCCAGGGGATGCGGTGCGTTTTGCTGCGCATATGTTGCGGACCGGATTATGTTGCTGAGGGTCCGGAACATCCCGTCGCACATGAGAATCCTCGGTATTTCCGCAACATAATCTTCTTCAATCAGAGCGCGCCGAGGAAGGTCATCAGCCCCTTGTTCGCCTTCCACGGGCGATCCGGTCCGGACTCTGCGCCATCGCAGAGCGCCATCGCTTTTGCCTTCATCTCCAGATCGATCTCGGCGTAGATGTTGGTGGTATCGACGCTGGCATGACCGAGCCAGGCGCGGATCGTGTTCAGATCGATCCCGGCCTGG
Organism: Longimicrobiales bacterium; assembly: GCA_965218255.1. GTDB lineage: Bacteria > Gemmatimonadota > Gemmatimonadetes > Longimicrobiales > Gaopeijiaceae > JAAXGI01. Next base: position 181,098 of record CBDCKJ010000003.1, read on the forward strand.
AGCAGGTGGCAGGCGCTCGTGTGTCGGATCGTGTGAGGCGTGATCCTCCTCGAGGCGAGCGACGTCACGCGGGTCGCACAGCGCTCGACAAGCCGATAGACCCCGAACCGCGTGTAGGGCCTTCGCTGCCGGCTGAGGAAGATGGAATCGCCAGCTGCCCGTCCCTGCACGAGCTCGGCGAGCACGGCTTCGGTCCGCGGCCACAGCGGACACTGTCGGTGTTTTCCGCCCTTGCCGTGGATGTTGACGAGCGCGTGCCCGCCGTCGCGTCGTCCGATTTGCAGATCCCCCGCCACCAGTTCGGTCGCTTCGGAGACGCGCGCCCCGGTGTTGTAAAGGAACAGGAGCAGGGCGTGTTCGATCCGGCCCCTCGGCGTCCGGCGGTCCGGAACCTTAAGCAGCTTTTTCATCTCGGTCTTGCTGAGCCAGCCGATCGGCTGCGGCGTTGCCTTCTTCGAGGCAATCGCGCGGATATTGCCGCTCCAGTCGAGATGTCCAGGGTCGCGGCTGGCGACGAAGCGCGCGAAGGCGCGGATCACTGACAGTCGCTGGTTGCGGGTCTGCGCGGAGCAGCCACGGTCATCCTCGAGATGGTCGAGGAACTGCCGCACGCGCCGGGCGGTGAGATCCTGCACCGCAAGCCGGTCGACCGGCTTGCGGGTCTTGGCACCGACGAACGGCAGGAGGAGGGCGAAGGTGTCGCGGTAGCTCTTCTGCGTGTTGCGGGCGAGGTTGCGCTCGGTAACGATGTGTTCGGCCAGGAAGCGGCGGAGCCAGGGGCCGAGGGTGCGGGGATCATTCATGGTTTCCTCCGTTGACATAGCTGTCGAAGCGGACCGAAGCCTCATGCAGCAGTTCGGGCGTCATCGACAGATAGACCCGGGTGCCGTCGAGATGGGCATGGCCGAGCCAGGTGGAGAGCACGGGCAGCAATCGCTGGACATCGGCGCCGTGCCGGTACCAGGACACCAGCCGGTGAACGGCTGCGGCATGGCGCAGAGAGTGAAGGCACGGAGCTCGCCGTCCGTCGTTGCTGCCCCCGATTCCGGCCTCCCGGAGTAGCTTGGTGAACGCGGCCCGGGCGGTGCCTGTGACCAAAGGCGTGCCATTGCGGTTCGCGAGGAAGGTGGAGGCCGTGCCCTTGGGCCATGGGCGTTCTGCGCGCCTGGCGGCATAGGTCCCCAGCGCATCGGCAAGTTGCGGGCAGACGGGAACCAGGCGGGTCTTGTAGAACTTGGTATTGCGTATGGTCAGCAGCGCATCGGGCAAGTCGATATCATCGAGGGTCAGGCGCTGTGCCTCGCCGAAGCGCAGCCCGGCGCCATAGAGAAGCAGGAGCAGCGTCCGCAGGGTGTCGGCGTCGAGCTGGAGCGCACGTCGCCGGCTGACATCGATGGCGTCGAACAGGCGCTGCAACTCGTTACGGGAGTACACGTAAGGCCGTGCCGACCGCGGTCGTCCCGGCTCATCATCGCGTACCGGAAGCGGCGAGCTGATCGCGTAGCCGCGGCTGATCGCGTAGCGGTAGAAGCCGGCCAGGGCACCGTACTTGTTGGCCCGGTACCGGGTCAGCGACCCTTTGTCGGCAAGGAAGCCGAGAACGTCCGCTTCGGCGACGGCATCGCAGCCGATATTCCCGCCGGCATGCTCACAGAACTGATGCAACAGGCACGTGCTGGTGTCGAACTTTGCGCCGTGGGCCTGGCGCCAGGCGATATAGTCGTTTATCGCATCCCGGAGAATCATGCCAGGCCCTCCAGGTCGATGTCGGCGACCTCGCGCAGCGTGCCGAGCTGCACCTTGGCGTATACCGCGGTGGACGAGATGCTGCGATGGCCGAGGTAATCGCCGACCTCTTTCATCGACAGGCCGTGGTCGAGCAGATGCTGCGCGGCAGCGTGGCGCAGCGCATGTGGACCACGACACGTGCCGGTGATGCCGAGACGATCGAGGCGTCTCCTGACGACGCTCGATATCGTGCCCCGGCCTAGCGGACGGATCGGAGCCCTCAGAGTGAGGAACAGCGTCCTCTCCGGGCGGGGCGGACGAACATCGGTGATGTAACGCACGATCGCCTGCCCGACGCCGCGGGAGAGCGGATACTGATGCGTCCGTCCCGGCTTGGGGCGGCGCACCCGCAGCGTCTCCTCGGCCCAGTCCACATCGTCGAGCCGCAGGCCGGTAACCTCGCCGGAGCGCAACCCATAGGCAATCAGCACCATCAGGATGGCGCGGTCGCGCAGGTCGACCGGTCGGTCGCCCTCGGAGGTTGCGAGCAGGCGCAGAACTTCGTCCCGGCTCAGCCCCTTCGGGATCGTCTCACCGGGATGGAACCGCGACGGCATGATCCCGCCGGTCAGCCCCGGTGTGCACCAGCCCTGGTGTTCGGCGAACCGGAAGAAGGCGCGAAGGCGCTGCGCGTAATTATGGATCGTGATCCGGCTGCAGCCGCGGGCGTGCCAGCGCGCGACAGCCCGATCGACGTCGGTGACTCCGATCGAATCCAGGGCAATGCCCCATTCGTCGAGCCAGTCGAAGAAACAGTCGACCGTGTTGCAGCGACAGCGGATCGTCTCTTTGGACCATCCACGCTCTCTACGCATCCACGCCTCGAAGACCGCGACTTTGCCGACGTGGGCATGTCGCGCCTTGCAAGGTTCTTCGAGCAGACCCGCGAAGCGTAGCCACCGCACTGCGTGGCCGACGAAGCTCTGGCGTGCGTTCGGTCGCACGGGGCGGCTCGATCGGCCGTCGGCCACCACCTCGATCCGGGGCATGCTGACGCGCTCGGCTTCGCGCAAGTCCAGAAGGTGAACTAGGCTGGTTTGACGAGCCGCAATCCTGCGCAATGTGCATGGCCGTACCCCCGTCTCTGCACAATGCCTCAGGTAACTCAGCCGTTCTTCCAACAGTGGTGCGCAGCGATAGCGGGCTATGGTGCCACGGTCGATGAACAGGTCCTCAAACATGATCGTGCCTCCTTGTGGGTGGAGACATGATCATGGCAGCCGAACGAGAGTCAGAAAATTATGTTGCGGAAATACCGAGGGTTCTCATGTGCGACGGGATGTTCCGGACCCTCAGCAACATAATCCGGTCCGCAACATATGCGCAGTTATGTTGAATGCCACATAACTGCGCGTCCTCGGATGAACCGGATACAGGGCGGGGTTCGAAGCCGTTGGCCTGGGACAGTTTCACAACGGGCTCAAGGGCACCAGTAACACGTGCGTCCTCTTCCCGCTCCCGCACCTGAATGTGCGCCGATCGGCGCGTGACCGGCTAGTGCGTTCAAGTTACATGGGGCGGGGTGTGCGTCCGCGACGATCGTGAACGTTTCACAGGAAACCCGGAGTACACCCGCCCCGTCGCGTCATCCGATGTCACGATCAAGTCCCACATCCGCCCCGACGCCCACTCGTGCGTCGAACCGTCCTGGTGCACCATCAGCCCCTCGAGGGGCTTGCGGGGTCGCCGCAGCCGATGCCGGCCACGCCGCCGGCCACGCTTCACCAGACCAGCCGCCTGGAGGCGATTCTTCACCCATGTGTACGACCGGCCACCGCCATGGTCCTCCAGATACCGTTCGTGGAAATGCCGAACGCTCCAGCCCTCGTACTCCTCCCGGTAGAGCGCCTCCAGCACCGCCGCCTCCTCTTCCGCCCGCCGCTGCGAGCCCCCCGCCACGCGCCGGTCCCGAAGAACCTCCGGACCACCCCCCTCGAACCTCGCCGCATAACGCCGGAACGTCCGCTCGCTCACCCCAAGCACGCTCGCCGCCCACGCCTGGGTCATCTCCCCACGCAGCCACGCCCCGTACAACGCCTCGAACCTTAACGTCCGCGCCACCCGCAACAGCTCCGTCCGGTCCATACCGCCTGCCCGGAGACCATGTGGAAACCGGACAGGTTATGTGCTGAAGAACCGGACAGATTATGTGCTCCTAACAGCCTCCGAGACGGCTGTGGGTCCCATGCCGGACCGGGGATCAGGAACGGCCCGTCGAGCCGAATCCGCCCGCTCCCCGCTCGCTCCCGGGAAGCGCGCGGACCTCGACGAGGCGAGGGGATTCGAAGCGGGCAAAGACGAGCTGCGCAATACGCTCGCCACGCTCGATCCGGACGGGGCGGCGTCCCTGGTTCATCAGGATCACCCTGAGTTCGCCGCGGTAGTCGGGGTCGATCGTCCCCGGCGCATTCGGGAGGGTGACGCCGTGGCGAAGGGCGAGACCGGAACGGGGGCGAATCTGGCACTCGAGCCCCGGGGGAAGCTCCAGCGCGAGCCCGGTCCCGGCGGCGCGGATCTCGCCGGGCTCGAGCCAGAAATCCTCGTCCGAGGAGCGTACGTCATGACCCACCGACCCGCTCGTCGTCCGGGAGGGGAGGGGGAGGTCCGGATTCCCGGGGAGACGGTGGATCGCGACGCGAAACGGCTCCCCGCTCCCGAGCGCTCCGCTCGCCCCCGGGCCCGCCCCACGCTCCGGGCCGTCCCCTCCGGTCGGGGGCATGGCGTCAGGCGGCCTCGGGACCGAGACGGAGGAGCGTCTGGCGTTCGGGATCGAAGTAGCGGCCCGCGCACGCCTCCACCTCCTCCCCGGAGACACCGTCGATCGCCGCGAGGAGTTCGTCGAGCGTAAGCCTCGGCTCGCCGAAGAGGGCGGAGCCCACGAGTCGGAAGAGCCGCGAGCCCGTGGATTCGAGGGAGAGCATGACCTGGCCCTTCACCTGATTCTTGACCTCCGTGAGCTCCTCCTTCGCGAGCCCCTCCCGGGCGAGCCGCCCATACTCCTCGAGGGTGACTTCGGCCGCGCGGTCCGCCCACTCGGGTCGCGTCCCGACGTAGACGCCGACGAGGCCCGCCCTGGAAAAGAAGGACTGAAAGGAGTAGACCGCGTAGGCCAGCCCGAGCGCCTCCCTCACCCGCTGGAAGAGGCGCGACCCCATCCCGCCTCCGAAGGCGGCGGTGAGGAGCGTGAGGGGAATCCTCTCCGGGCCGCTTCGGGGCGGCGTTCTCATCCCGAAGACAAGGTGCGTCTGCACCCCTTCTCGGGCCACATGGCGCTCGCCGCCACCGGCCTGCATACCGACGGGCGGGACCTCGGGGGCGCCGCCGCCGGGGATCCGGGCGAAGTGCCGCGCTACCTCGTCGACCAGGGGCTCGTGCTCGAGGAAGCCGGCTGCCCCGATGATGAGTTCCCCTCCCAGGTACCGCGCCTCGTGGAGCCGACGGAGCGACTCGGCGCTCATCTGTCCCACAGACTCGCGGGAACCCAGGATCGAGCGCCCGTACGGATGGCCGCCCCAGAGCGCCTCACCGTGGAGTTCGAAGGCGAGATCATCCGGTGTGTCCTCCACCCCGGAGATCTCTTCGAGGACGACCTCGCGCTCGAGCTCCAGGTCCTCCGCGCGGAGCAGCGGTTCGAGTACGATGTCGGCGAGGACATCGAGCGCCACAGGGAGGTGCTCGGCCAGGACGCGGGCCTGATACGCCGTGTGCTCCCGGGAGGTGAAGGCATCGAGTGAGCCGCCGAGCCGCTCGAGCGAGAGCGCGATCTCCTTGGGGGTCCGCCGCCTCGTCCCCTTGAAGACGAGGTGCTCGAGGAGATGGCTGCCCCCGAGGAGCTCCTCCGGCTCGTGCGCCGCGCCGTGCCGGACCCACACCCCTGCCGTCACCGAGCGCACCCCGGGGATCCTCTCGCTCAGGACGCGGACACCGTTCGGGAGCGTCGTCTCCCGCATCTCCCCACCCGACCAGTCCGGGCCCTCCCTCTCCCCGCCCCGGAGTGGCTCCGGGCTCACGGCCGGCGCGCCCCGCCTGCCTTCTCGCCCTCCTCCTCGAGCGCCGCTCTGCGGGAGAGTCTCATCCGCCCCTTCTCGTCGATCGCGAGGAGCTTCACCCGGGTGATATCCCCCCGTCTCAGGACGTCTTCGGTTCGCTCGACCCGGCCTCGCTCGAGCTCGGAGATGTGGCAGAGACCCTCCACCCCGGGGATGATCTCGACGAAGGCACCGAATGTCGTCGTGTTCTTGACCGGACCCTCGTAGATCCGGCCCACCTCCGGCTCCTGGACGATCGCCTCGATCATCTCCAGTGCCCGGATCGCCCCCTCCGCGGCTACGGCCGCGATCTTGACGAGACCCGAGTCGTCGACCTCGATCTTCGCCCCGGTCTCGTCCTGGATCGCCCGGATGATCTTCCCCTTGGGCCCGATGATGTCACCGAGCTTCTCCGGATTGACCTCAATCGTCGTGATCCTCGGGGCGTGCGGCGAGAGCTCCCGCCTCGGCTCGCTGATCATCTGGTCCATGGCCGCGAGGATGTGGAGCCGGGCAGCGCGGGCCCGCTCGAGCGCCTCCGCGAGGATCCCGGCGGTCAGCCCGTCGACCTTGATGTCCATCTGAATCGCCGTGACGCCTCTCCGCGTCCCGGCCACCTTGAAGTCCAGGTCGCCGAGCGCATCCTCGATGCCGAGGATATCCGTCAGAACCACGACGCGGTCTCCCTCCATGATGAGTCCCATCGCGACCCCGGCGCACGCCGAACTGACGGGGACCCCCGCGGCCATCAACGCCATCGAGGTCCCGCACACGGTCGCCATCGAGGAGGAGCCATTCGACTCCAGCACGTCGGAGACGACGCGGATCGTATACGGGAAATCCTGGTCGGGGGGCAGCAGGGGCCGGATCGCACGCTCGGCCAGAGCCCCGTGTCCGATCTCGCGCCGCGAGGTCCCCCGGATCGGGCGTGCCTCCCCGACCGAGAAAGGCGGGAAGTTGTAGTGGAGCATGAAGGACTTCGTGATCTCCTGGAGTACGTCGATCGAGTCGATCCTCTGCTCGTCGCGCGAGGTGCCGAGCGTTGCCACGCAGAGCGCCTGCGTCTGGCCACGGGTGAAGAGCGCGGAGCCGTGCGTGCGGGGCAGTAGCCCGACCTCGCACGAGATCTCCCGAACCGTCTCCGGGCTCCGTCCATCCGACCGGGTCCCGCTCTTCAGGATGCGCCCCCGCATCGCGGCCTTCTCCATCCGGCGAAGGACGCCTTCCACCTGCTCCTGCGAGGTGTCGAGGGCCTCCAGGGCGCCCGCGCCCCTGAGCTCTCCCACGACGTCCTCCCTCACGGCGGCGAGCGCCCGGCTGCGCTCCTGCTTCTCCTCGAGCGACATCGCCTCCGCGACGCGCGAACCGGCGACCCCTTCCACCCTCCGCGTGAGTTTCTCCGGCGGGAGCTCGGAGATCCATTCCATCTCCGGCGGTGCCAGCTCCCCGATCAACTCCTCCTGCATGTCGATCAACGCCCGGATCCCGCCCTGAGCGGCCTGGATCCCCTCGAGCACCTCGGCCTCCGGAACCTGGACGGCCCCCCCCTCGACCATGACGATCGCGTCCCGGGAGCCGGCCACGATGATGTCCACGTCGGAGTACTCGAGCTGCTGGAAGGTCGGGTTCAGGATCCAGTTGTCGCGGATCCGCCCGATCCGGACCGCGGCGACCGGGACCCGGAACGGAACCTTCGAGATATTGAGCGCAACCGAGGCCCCGAGGAGCCCTAGGATGTCGGCGTCATTCTCCTGATCGGCCGAGAGGATGCTGCAGATGATCTGGGTCTCGTACTTGAAGCCGTCCGGGAAGAGGGGACGCAGCGTACGGTCGATCTGGCGGGCGGAGAGGATCTCCTTCTCGCCCGGCCGTCCCTCGCGCTTGAAGAAGCCCCCCGGGATCTTCCCGGCCGCATACGACTTCTCGCGGTATTCCACTGTGAGGGGGAAGAAGGGAAGGTGGGTGGGTCGATTCTGGACGCTCGCCGTACAGAGGACGACCGTCTCTCCGAACTGCACGAGACAGGATCCGTGCGCCAGCCTGGCGAGCCGGCCCGTCTCCAGCGTCAGGTCCCGACCCGCAAACTCTCTCTCAATTCTCGGCATTTCTCATGTTCCACTGGCTGCAAGGATGTAGCCCGAAGCGGGGTGAATCCCCGCACGGGCACGGACCGGGAGGGGTGGCGCGGAGGGCAGGCGAGACTCGCGCGGGACGGCGCCAGAGGAAGCCTCCATTCTCCGCCGATCCGGGTTGCCAGGAGGCCTGCCCGCTCCCGTCCGCACAGGGGACGCGCCGCAACCGGACACCTGCGGGCCGCCAGGCTCTTTGCCGCGACCGCTACTTCCGAAGGCCCAGATCCACGATAAGCGCCCGGTATCTTTCCAAATCTGTCGTCTTGAGGTACTCGAGGAGCTTCCGGCGACGTCCAACCATCCCGAGGAGGCCGCGTCGGCTGTGGTGATCCCCCTTGTGACTCGCAAAGTGGTCGCGCAGGTGGTTGATCCGCTGGGTGAGGAGGGCGATCTGGACCGGCGCACTCCCCCGGTCACCCTCGTGCAGCTGGTGCTTCTCGATGAGTGCCTGGCGATCGGCCGTGTTCACGCTCGTCATAGGGACGTCTGCTCGCTCCGAGGGAGTCGTTCTCTGGAAGGAAAGCCGAAGCCACGGTGCCCGGTCGGCGCCTGGCCCGCCCGCGCCGCCCGCATATCCCGAGGGCCTGTCTCTCTTCCTACAGCCTTTAAAGTTATGCGCGAGATGCACGCTGTACAAGGCGGTGGCAGTGGCCGTCACCGGGCCAATCCTCCTCGGCCGGCCTCACCCCTCCTCTGAGAGCGCCTGACGGGCCTGTTCGACATCGAGCTCCATCTGACCGACGAGGGACTGGGCGGTTGCGAAGGCCTGGACAGGCCGGAGGAAGCGGATGAAGTCGACGCGGACCTCTTCCCCGTACATCTCCCCGGCGAAGTCGAGGAGATGGAGCTCGATGGAGGGCGGCGAGCCCTGGAAGGTGGGGCGCGGTCCCAGGTGCAGCGCGCCAACGAAGGTCCCCCGTCTGAGCACCCCCCGGACGGCGTAGATCCCGGAGGGCGGGAGGAGCTTCTCCGTCCCGTCGATGCTCAGGTTCGCCGTCGGGAACCCGAGCTCCCGGCCCCGCTGGTCGCCCCGAACGACGATCCCTCTCGCAGAGTAGGGGCGACCGAGCGCCAACCGCGCCGCCTCGAGCCGCCCGTCGGAAACCGCCGTCCGGATCGAGGAAGAGGAGACGGCCTCGCCGTCGATCCGGACCGGCTCCACAATGTCGACGGCGAACCCCAGGTCGCGTCCGATCTCGCGCAGGAGCGCCGCGTCGCCCGATCTCCCGCGGCCGAAACCGTGGTCGTGACCGACGACCAGCTCGTCGAGGCGGAGACGGCCGACCAAGATCTCCTTGACGAAGCGCCGGGGGGAGTAGCGGGAGAGAGCGGGGGAGAATGCCAGAAACACGGCGTAATCGAGCCCGGTCTCGGCAAGGATCTCCTTCTTTTCCACCGGTGTGGTGAGGAGGGGCGGCGTCGCCTCCGGCCGGACGATCCGGAGAGGATGAGGGTGGAACGTCAGGAGGACGGCGCGTCGGCCCGTGGCCTCCGCCCGGCGCCGGATCTCTTCGAGGACCGCCCGGTGGCCGAGGTGCACCCCGTCGAAGGTACCCACCGTGACCACGGTCCCGCGGCCATCGCTCGGGATCCCCGCGGGCAGCGCCGGATCGAGCGCCCGGTCAGGCACGCGGGAAGACCTTCTTCGGATGGAGGCCCCCGGCCTCCAGCCGAGCGACCGCGAGCAGGCGGCCCCTGGCGGCAACCGCGCAGTCGCCCTCCCCGTCGCCCGCGGCCCCGCTCGGGATCGGCACACGCCGCCCCTGCTCGAGCCGGACGGCATCCTCGGGACCCACATCGACCCTGGGGAGGTGGGCAAGGGCATCGAGCGGCGAGATGAGCGCCCTCCTCACACTCTCCGGATCGTCCAGCTCCGAGGGCCGGATCGCGTCATCGAGCCGGACCGGACCGATTGCGGTTCGCTCGAGGCGGGTGAGATGTGCACCCGTGCCCAGCCGCCTTCCGAGGTCTCGCGCGAGGCTGCGCACATACGTCCCGGTCGAGCACTCGACCCGGAAGCGGACACGCGGAAGATCCACCCGGAGGAGCTCGATCCGGTGCACGGTAACGGGCACCGGTCGGAGCCCCGGATCCTCCCCGCGCCGGGCCCGGGCGTACGCGGGCTCTCCCCTCACCTTCTTCGCCGAGTGGTCGGGGGGACGCTGATCGAAGGTGCCAAGAAAACCGTTCAGGGCGCTCGCGAGCTGCGACCGCGTCACCTCGCGCCACGCGTTCGACACCGTCGTCGGCTCCCCTTCCGGGTCATCCGTCGACGTTGCCACGCCGAGGAAGGCCGTGGCCACATACTCCTTCGGCAGCGGGTGGAGATACTCGACGAGTCGGGTCGCGCGGTTGAGGCAGAGGAGGAGCAGGCCGAGCGCAAAGGGGTCGAGGGTACCGGTGTGGCCCACGCGCCTGACGTCGAGACGCCGCCTTGCGAACGCCACGACGTCGTGCGAACTCGGGCCCGCAGGCTTGCCCACCGGCAGGAAACCCTCGAGGCACGTCGCCCGGCTCACGCCGGCCCCTCCTCAGGGCGGGACGCCTCCAGATCCCCTTCCACGGATCCGCCGCCCCCACTCCCTCCGGGAGGCGCGGCCTCTCCGCTGGCGGCGTCCGGCAGCACCTCGCGCAGGATCTGCTCAATCCGAAGCGCGTCCTCGAGCGTCCGGTCGGGGAGAAAGCGGAGCTCCGGGACCCGGCGGAGAGTGAGCATCCTCCCGAGGGCACGCCGGATGAAAGGCGCGGCGGCCTCGAGCCCCCCGAGAATCTCGTCGAGCGATGCGTCCGGGTCCGTCGGGCCCGGTCGGACGTAGATCCGGGCGAGCCACAAATCGGCCGTCACATCGACCCGCGTCACCGTGGGGAGGCCGACCCTGGGATCGTCCACCTCGCTCCTCAGGAGCTCCGCGATCTCGCGCTTCATCTGCTCGTTCAGGCGGGCGCGTCGTCTCTCGGACATGGGTCGGGTCGGGTCGTGGCGGTTCCCTGGCTCGGTCGCGGCCGTGGAGGGGCGCTCAGACCACCGTCTTGCGGGTCGAGGTGACGAGGGCACCCCCGCGGTCCGCCACGAAACGGTCGAGCTTGTCCGCGATGGACTGGGCGAGGCGTCCGTTCGAACTCACCAGCGCGACCGTGATCTCCCCCCGGTCGGTGATGTCCTGAAAGCCGGTCTCCGCCACCGAGACCCTGAAGTGACGCTGCAGCCTGTCCCTGAGCGACCGGATCGTGGAGCGCTTTTCCTTGAGCGACCGGCAACCGGGAAGGCTCAGCTCCCAGGTGAGCACGAGGACCGGCGACACCTCATCGGCCCCCGCCCGCCGCAGCGGCGGATCCGGCCAGGGTACGCGCCACCTCCTCGACGACGTAGCACTCGATCACATCGCCTACCTTGACGTCGTTGAAGTTCGCGATCCCGATCCCGCACTCGAATCCCTCGCGGACCTCCCGGACATCGTCCTTGAAACGCTTGAGCGACTCCAACTGCCCGTCGTAGATCGTGCTCCCGCCCCTGAGCAGCCGCGCCTTCCCCTTCCGGTCGATGACCCCGTTCGAGACGTAGCAGCCGGCAATCGTCCCGACGCGCGAGATCCTGAAGGTCTCGCGAACCTCTGCGACACCGAGGATGGTCTCGCGCTCCTCGGGAGAGAGCATCCCCTCCATCGCCCGGGTCACGTCCTCGACCACCTCGTAGATCACGTCGTAGAGTCGAACCTCCACCCCTCCCTTCTCGGCGAGCATCCGAGCGTTCGTGTCCGGGCGAACACCGAATCCGATGACGATCGCTCTCGCGGTCTCGGCGAGGAGGACGTCCGACTCGTTGACCGCCCCGACGCCCCGGTGCACGATCTCGACCTTGACCTCGGGCGTCGAGAGCTGTTCGAGCGAATCGGAGACGGCCTGAACCGAACCGTCCGCATCCCCCTTGACGACGATGGGCAGCATCGTCACCTCGCCCTGGCGCATGAACTGGGCGAGATCGCCGAGCTTGATGCCCCGCTCCTTGATCCGGATCTGCTTCTCGCGCTCGAGCCGCTGGCGTGTCTGCGCGATCTCGCTCGCCCGCACCGCATCCATCACCGACAGCGTGTCTCCCGCCTGGGGGACGCCACCGACCCCGAGGAGCTGAACGGGACGGCCGGGAGAGGCGTCGGCGACGGGTTTGCCACGCTCGTCGAGGAGCGCCCGGACCCTGCCCTCGAACTGACCGCAGACCAAATCGTCCCCTACCCTGAGCGTGCCCCGCTGCACGAGGACGGTCGCCACGGGTCCCTTCCCGACATCCAGCTTCGCCTCGACGACCGTGCCCTGCGCCTCACGGTCGGGGTTCGCCCTGAGGTCGAGGAGCTCTGCCTGGAGGAGGACCTTGTCGAGGAGGTCCCCGATCCCGTCACCCGTCCTGGCCGATACCTCGGAGACGAGCACCTCGCCCCCGTACTCCTCTACCGTGACGCCGTGGCGGAGCAGTTGCTGCTTCACCCGCATCGGGTTCGCTGCGGGAAGATCGATCTTGTTGACCGCAACGACCATCGGCACACCCGCGTTCCTTGCGTGGGAGATCGCCTCGACCGTCTGCGGCATGATCGAGTCGTCGGCTGCGACCACCAGCACCACGATGTCCGTCACGTCGGCACCGCGGGCCCTCATCGCCGTGAAGGCCGCGTGCCCCGGGGTGTCGAGGAAGGTGATCTCGCGCCCGTCGTCGAGCTCGACGTGGTAGGCGCCGATGTGCTGCGTGATCCCGCCCGACTCGCCGGCGACCACATTCGTGTTCCGGACCGAGTCGAGAAGAAGCGTCTTGCCGTGGTCGACGTGCCCCATCACCGTCACGACGGGCGGCCGCGGGACGAGGCTCGCCGGGTCCTCTTCCTCCCCGTCGTGCGCCTCGATCACCCCGACGTAGTCCTCCTCGCGTACCGCCTTGTAGTTGAATTCGTCAAGGAGCAGCTCGAGCTGATCGAAGTCGAGGCGCTGGTTGATCGTGACCATGAGCCCGAGGTTCTTGAAGGCAGCGCCGACGAGCTCGGTCGACGGCACTTCGATGAGCTCGGAGAGCTCGGCCACGGTGAGAAACTCGTTCACCCGTACCGTCTGAGCCTCCGCCGCGGCGATCTGCCGTTCCTCCTGCTCCTGCGCCTCGCGCTCCTCCCGGGTCGGTCCCGAGGGAGCCTTCTTGCGCCGACGCTTGCCTCCACCCTTGAGCTCGGCCATGACCCGCTGGATATTGTCCTGCACCGCATGCTGATCGACCCGCTGGCGCTTCTTCCCCTTCTTCTTGACCTGCTTCCTCCCATCGGCTGTGAAGCCGTCGGCCTGAATCCGCACCTGCCCGCCGGGGCCAGCGCTCGCCGCCGGCGCCGGGCGCGCCGTGGCTGCCGGCTCGGGCTCGGTACGCTCCCACGTGCCCGCGCCCGGGCGGCGCTCCCCCGCTGGAGGGAGTTTGCCCATGTCCGGCATCCTGAGGCGGCGTTTCGGCCGTGCCTCCCCGTCCACCTCCTCTGAAGCGTCGACCGCCGTGGGAAGGGCCTCCGCATCGGCGCTCTCCACCTCCGAAGCGGCCGGCGTCTCGACCGCCTCCTCCGTTCCGGCGGTTTCGGCCGGCACCTCGGAGCCGGGAAGCCCTGCCGCGCCGACTGGCGCGACCTCCAGAGCGTCCGGTCCCTCCCCCGCCTCTTGAGTCTCGGCCAGCCCTGCGGGGATCGCCGCGGGATCGCCACCCACCAGCGGTTCGGTGCCCTCATCAACCGGGATCCCCTCCACCACCGGAATCGCCTCGACCTCGACTGCTTCCCCTGATTCCCATGGCTCCGGGACCACGGGTACAACGGGCAGCTCCGGCACGAGATCGGCCACCCTCCGGCGGCGGCGGCGAACGGGGGTGTGCGACTCCGCGATCGCCGCACGCACGGCCGCGGAGGCGTCGCTCCTCCCCACACGCCGCTCACGCTCGACTCGGGCCAGCACCCGGGCGACGTCGGCGTCCAGGACCGCGGCGCCCTCGTCGGGCACGGGAATCCCCATCGCCCTGAGAAGGACGAGGACGTCCTGGGCGATCACCCCGAGATCCTGCGCTAACTTATCGACGCGCATACGGACTGTGTCCCTCCTCTGGACCCTGCGAGTTCCCCCGCCGGTCGACGACCGGCCTGGGATACTCCAGCGAGTCTGTGGCGAACGAGCGATCCATCACGCCGCTCTATGGAAGGCGGCGTGTGCGCGTGCGCGTATCCCGCGACCTTCCGGGGGACGATAGGCGCGCCCGGCATGCGGGCCGGGGTCCGCACCTTCATCTGCCGAGTCCCTGCATCGTCGGTGGCCGGAAGAATCGGCCGGGACCCTCCGGCCCCGGGACCCCGGGCGCGTCAGCCAGTCTCGGGCCGCTCATCCCCCTCCGCCCTCGTCGCCTTCCGTGGCGGCCGGTCCCCTAAGGGGCTCAACCAGCGCGGAGACGGCCCGGTCGATATGGGACTCATCGGCGATTCCGGTGCCGTCGTCCTCAAGGACGGTGAGTTCGTCGATGATCTCGATGATCCTCGGGACAGCGTCCTCCGGAAAGCCCTGGATCCCGCGGAAATCCTCCTCTTCCAGGTCGATGATCTCAAGGAACGTACTATATCCGGCCCCTTCGAGGGCCGCCAGCGCTCCTTCGCTCAGCTCCAGCTCGGAGATGGGGAAGTCGGCGGTCTCGAATTCCTCCTCCTGCGGGCTGCGGCCGAAGAGCGCGGCGTCGGCCCCCCGCTCGAGCCATTCCCGGGAACCGTAGAGATCGATCTGCCACCCGATCAACTGGGAGGCGAGCCTCACGTTCTGGCCGTTTCTCCCGATGGCGAGCGACAGCTGGTCCTCATCGACGATCGCGGTGATGACCTGGCGTTGCACATCCGAGATGACCTTTGAGACGCGGGCCGGCGCGAGGGCGCGCCGGGCGAAGACCTCCGGGTCGGGGTGCCAGGGCACGATGTCGATCCGCTCACCCCCGAGCTCCGACACGACGGCCTGTACCCGGGATCCCTTGAGCCCGACGCACGCCCCCACCGGGTCGATCGAGTCGTCTCTCGACCAGACCGCGATCTTCGTCCGCCCGCCGACCTCGCGGGCCCGCTCCCTGATCTGCACGATCCCCTGATAGACCTCCGGAACCTCGAGCTTGAAGAGCGCCTCCACGAAGAGCGGACTCGCCCGGGAGAGGATGAGTCGCGGGCCCTTCGGGGTCTCCTCGACCTTCCTCAGGACCGCCCGGATCGGATCGCCCTGCCGAAAGCGCTCGCGCGGGTTCTGGTCCTTCCAGGGGATGATCGCATCCGCGTCGCGCGCGCGGTTCATCATGATCACGAGCTTCCCGCGCTCGTTCTGCTGCACCTCGCCCGAGAGGAGTTCCCCTACGCGGTGCGCGAACTCGGCGCGAATCCGCTCCCGCTCTCCTTCCCGAACCATCTGCACGATGCGCTGCTTCGTCGCCATCACGGCGTTTCGGCCAAAATCGGAGAAGTCGACCGGGATCTCCATGACGTCGCCCACCTCGAAGTCGGGATCGTCCCAGCGCGCCGTCTCGAGCGAGACTTCCGAGGAGGCGTCCTCGACCTCCTCGACGACGCGCTTGAGGACGACGATGTCGATCTCGCCGGCCAGGTCGTCCACCTCGATCTCGGCCCGGACGTTCGGCCCGTAGATCCTGGCAAGGCCCGCGAGAATCCCGTCCCGGACCATGTCGTTCATCTCGTCGGCCGAGAGGCTCTTCGTGGCCGCCATGTCCCGGATGGCTGCGACGATCTGTCCGGCATCTGGCATTTCTATATCCCTCTCGTCACCCGCCTTCAATCCAGTCGAACACCAGGTTCGCACGAGCGATCTCCGCCCGAGGCACGGTGACCCTCGACGCATCCCCCGTCCGGATCACCACCCGGTATCCGTCGCCCTCCTCCTCGATGCCCTCGAGCACACCGCTCAGCCGCCCGGAGAACCCGGAGCCCCGGGCTCCCGGCCTTCCCCGCACGACGACGTCGCGCCCGGAGAAGCGCAGAAAGTCTCTCTTTCGCGAGAGCGGCCGCTCCACGCCCGGCGAGGAGACCTCGAGCACGTACCTCGTCGGGAGCGCCGGCTCCTCGTCGAGCCACGCCTCGAGCACCCGGCTCACGCGGGCACAGTCGTCGACCGTGACGCCCCGGCCGGGGACGGAGTCCGGGCGATCGACACGGACACGAAGGACCGGCCGCCTCGCCGTCCCGCCCCACTCCACCTCCACGACCTCGAAACCGAGCGCTTCGGCGCGGGCTTCCACCCCTTCGTTGATCCCGTGAATCGCCTCCATCCCCGAGGCCTCCGGCACCGCCCGCGTGCCTCTCGCTCCCGACCCCGGCCGTCTCCGGAAACCGGGACTCCGTGCTAAAAAAAAGCGGGGGACACCCGCTCCCCCACTCACGAGCAGACTGCCTCCCGCCCACTCCCGCTCACCTTTTATGATAGGCGAATCCACCTCTCGGCTCAAGCCCCCCCGCCCATCCGCATCCGTTCCGGTCGGGTCTACGCCTCCCTCGAGATCCGGGCCCCGAGCGCGCGAAGCCGCTCGTCGATCGTCTGGTATCCTCGCTCGATCTGGCCGATATTCCGGATCCGGCTCTCCCCCTCCGCAGCCAGGGCCGCGATGAGGAGCGCCATCCCGGCGCGGATGTCCGGGCTCTCGAGCGGCTGCCCCCGAAGAGGCGCCGGGCCGACCACGACAGCGCGGTGAGGGTCGCAGAGGATGATCTGTGCGCCCATCGCCACGAGCTTGTCCGTAAAGAACATCCGGGACTCGAACATCTTCTCGTGGATGACGACCGTCCCGGTGCACTGCGTGGCCGTGACGAGGGCGATCGAGGTCAGGTCCGCGGGAAACTTCGGCCATGGCCCGTCATCGATCCGGAGGATGTGGCCGAAGGTGTCCCGGCGGATCTCCCGGTCCCGGTCTCCGTACACGACGAGATCGGCGCCCTCGGATTCCATCGCCACCCCCAGCTTCCCGAACCCGAGGAGGGTGGAGTCCAGATGCATGCGGGGCACGTCCTCGATCCGAAGCACGCTCCCCGTTGCGGCCGCAAGACCCACGAAGGATCCGACTTCGATGTGATCGGCCCCGAGCCGGAAGCGGGCACCCCCCAGCGCCTCGACACCGTCGATCCGGAGGATGTGGGTCCCGATGCCCGAGATGCGGGCCCCCATCCGGTTCAGGAGGAGACAGAGGTCCTGCACATGCGGCTCCGCAGCCGCGTTCTTGAGAAGCGTCGTTCCGCGGGCGGTGACGGACGCCATCACCGCATTCTCCGTCCCCGTGACCGAGGGTTCGTCGAGGAAGATCTCCGTGCCGGTGAGTCCCGGGGCCCGGATGTCGAGGATACTGCCCGCCACGGATACCGTCGCGCCGAGCGCACGCAGTACCATGAAGTGCGTATCGAGCCTCCGGCGGCCGATCACGTCCCCGCCCGGGGGCGGGATCCTCACCCGGCCGAGGCGGGCAAGGAGGGGACCGGCGAGGAGGATCGATGCCCGAAGTCGACCCGACAGCGCCGCGTCGGGGGCTCCGTCCTGGATCCTCGAGGCCTCGATCCGGAGCGTTGTCCCGTCGAGCCACTCGACCGATGCTCCGAGCGCGGCCGCGATCTCGACGAGAGTTTCCACGTCGAGGATGCGGGGGACGTTCTCGAGCACGACGGGCTCTTGGGTGAGGAGCGCCGCCGAGATGCAGGGGAGCGCCGCGTTCTTGTTTCCCGCGGGTCGAATCGAGCCGGATAGTCTGTGTCTCCCCTCGACCACGTATGAAGCCATAGTTGTCCGCGGAAGCGCGAGTCAGGCACCGGTCGCCCCGGAGCGAGGCGCGCGGAAGTTACGGCGCGAGGGTAACGGTTACAACTCTCGCGAGCGCGCCGCGTGGAACGTTTTCGCCTCACCCCGCTACTCATGCACCCATGACCGCACTCCGGAGCCTTCAGGGGGCCGCCGCACCGGACACGGTGATCCTCGCACGGGACGTGTACGATGTCGTCCAGGTGATTGCGACCGCGTCGATCGCGGCCGGACTCCTCGTGATCGTCCTCCTGCTCGCCCAGGCTCTCGTGGAATTCCGGCGAACCATCAGCGCGATCGAAGGGGCGGGGCGGCGGATTCGCACGGATCCCGGGGTGAAGAGCCTCAGGAAGACCGTGAGCCACGTCGAGTCGATCTCCGGGCGATTCAGGGAGGAGGCCGAGAAGCTCTCAGGGTCCGTGTCGAGCCTCTCCGATCGCCTCACGCAGGCGTCCGGGGTGCTCGAGGAGCGCATCGAGGAATTCAGCGCCCTGATGGAGCTCGTACAGAGGGAGGCGGAGGATACGTTCGTCGACAGCGCGGCGGTGGCGAGGGGTGTCCGCGCAGGGCTAGACAACCTGAAGGGCGCCGACGCGAGTGGCCGGAGCGGGGACGGCCCCGGGGTCGCGGATGACAATCGGCGTGACAGCTGACAGCGGGTTCCGCTGGCCAGCGGGCCGGGGTCTCCCCGGGGACGGTCGTCGGGGTCCGGAGCGGCGGGCATCCGGCGTGATCCGGACCCCCGTGGCCGCCTCCCCACCCGACCGGATCGTGCCGAACCGGCCTGCGGGGTCGATCGGCGCCCGGCGTCAGCGTCGACGCCGCCCGGCCTGAATTTGTCCCGGGGTCATCACGACGTTCCCGCCCGTTCTCCGCATCCGTTCAGGGCGGCCACCCGAATGCGGCGAGCAAGGTCCGAGATGGCCACGAGCACGGCCTCGACCCTTGCCCCCGGACCGCCGTCCGGCCTCAAGACGGCTCGGCGAACCGGCAAACGCTCAGGCCCGGGGGGAGCACCTGGGGCGAGCACCACCGGCTGATCGCGGTCGACGGGCAACGTGCGGGTCCCTGACCCGGAATCGACGCCACCCGTCCGCCGCTCCCGCGCGCGGCTCCCCGCGGAAGTTCCCGGCATCCGAAGGTCCGCAGGGCGGGTCAGCCCGGAAGCTTCCCGGCCAGAAGGCGGGCGATCCGGGACGGATCGGCCTTCCCCCGGGAGGCCTTCATCACCTGACCCATGAAGAATCCCTGGAGCTTCCTCTCCCCCGCCCGGTATCGCTCGAGTTCCTTCGGATGCGCTCCGAGGACCTCGACGACCCACGCCTCCAGCTGATCTTCGTCGCGAACCTGTGCGAGGCCATCCTCCTCCACGATCTGCCCGGCCGAACGCCCGCGTTCGAGCATCCTTCGGAGAACGTCCTTCCCGACCCCCTGGGTGACCGACCCGTCCCGTACCAGCCCGATCAGCTCCGCCAGATCGCCTGGAGTGACCGGGAAGGCATCGAGCGGACTCTCCACCTCCTTGGCGAGGGCGAGCAGCGGGCCCATCACCCAGTTCGATGCCTGCTTGGGATCCACTCCGAGGCCTGCAACCTCCTCGTAGTAGTCGGCGAGGCGCCGCTCCGACGTGAGGACATCGGCGTCGTAGACCGGGAGCCCGTAGCACCGCTCGAACCTCTCCCTCCGCACCCTCGGGAGCTCGGGGAGATCCGAACGAATCCCGTCGATCGTGGCCCGGGAGACGAGGAGGGGCGGGAGGTCAGGCTCCGGGAAGTACCGGTAGTCGTGGCTCTCTTCCTTGGAGCGCATCGGCCGCACCTCGCCCCTCGCCTCGTCCCACAGGAGCGTCTGGTGCTCGACGGCCTCGCCCCGCCGAACGACCGACCGCTGGCGCGCGATCTCGACCGTGAGCGCGCGCTCCACATTGGAGAACGAGTTCATGTTCTTGACCTCGGTCTTCGTACCCAGCCCGCTACTCCCGACCGGTCGGATGGAGACGTTGGCGTCGACCCGGAGCGATCCCTCCTCCATGTTGCAGTCCGAGACATCGAGATACTCGAGCACCCGCTTGACCTGCTGGAGGTAGGCGCGCGCGTCGCGCGCGCTCCGGAGATCCGGCTCGGACACGAGCTCGATCAGCGGTGTGCCGGCGCGGTTCAGATCCACGGCGGTCGAGCCCGGGATCCGGTCGTGAATCGACTTTCCCGCATCCTCCTCCATATGCATCCTGCGGATCCGGACCTCGGTCTCCCCATCCCCGGTCTCCACGACGAAGCTGCCCTCCGTCGCCAGCGGCGCCTCGAACTGGGAGATCTGGTAACCCTTGGGCAGATCGGGGTAGAAGTAGTTCTTCCGGGCGAAGACACTCGTCTCGTGGACCGTGCAGCCGAAGGCCAGCGCGGCCCGGATCGCGAGATGGACCGCCTCCCCATTGACCACGGGCAGCGCACCGGGGAGGCCGAGGCAGACGGGACATACGTGGGTATTCGGGGCGTCTCCGAAGCGGGTCGAGTCGGCACAGAAGAGCTTCTCGGCCGTGCGGAGCTGGACGTGGATCTCGAGGCCGATCACGGCTTCGAGTTCCGGGGCCGTCCGCTTCGCCGCTCCCCCCACACCCTGATTCCGTTTCACGAGACGCCTCCCTCGTAGCCGCCGCCCCGGGCACCGTTCGCCCCGGGAAGATGTGGCCCGCCCAGGAGCTTCTCGAGCCCCCGTGCAGCCCGGAGCATCCTGCACTCCTCCCAGCGCGGCGCGAGGAACTGACCACCGACGGGAAGGCCGTCCACCGATCCGATGGGAAGCGATATGCCGGGAATCCCCGCGAGGTTCGCCGTCACGGTGTAGATGTCGGAGAGGTACATCGAGACGGGGTCGCGGACCAGCTCGCCGATCCGGAACGCCGGCGTCGGACAGGTGGGGGTGAAGAGGAGGTCGATCCCCTCCTCCCAGACGCGATCGAAGTCCCGGGCGATCAGACCGCGCGCGCGTTGCGCCCGCCCGTAGTATGCGTCGTAATAGCCGGCGGAGAGGACGAACGTACCGAGGATGATCCTCCGCACGACCTCGCTTCCGAAGCCCTCCGTGCGCGAGATCTCGTACAGCTCGGCTGCGGACACGGCACCGGTAGCGCGACGGCCGTACCGTACACCGTCGTAGCGGGCCAGATTCGACGAGGCCTCGGCCGGCGCCAGGATGTAGTAGGTGGGAACCGCGTGCTCGGTGTGAGGGAGCGATACCTCGGTGACCACTGCCCCGGCTTCGCGCAGGCGAGAGAGCGTGTCGTCGCAGAGGCGGCGCACCGAGGGATCGAGCGCATCGGCGAAGTACTCGACCGGGACCCCGATCCGTAGGCCCTCGACGCCCCCCCCGATCCCCTCGAGGAAGTCGGGGACCTCGCGGCCGGAGGAGGTCGCGTCCCTCGGGTCATGGCCCGCGACAACCTGGAGTAGGAGGGCCGCCTCCTCGACGGTGGCGCCGAAGGTGCCGACCTGGTCGAGGGAAGAGGCGAAGGCCACGAGTCCGTACCGGCTGACCCGCCCGTACGTTGGCTTGATCCCCACCACGCCGCAGAAGGAGGCCGGCTGGCGTACCGATCCGCCCGTATCGGACCCCAGCGCGCATCGGACGATCCCGGCAGCGACCGCAGCTGCCGAGCCGCCGGAGCTGCCTCCGGGAACGCGGGTCGCGTCGTGAGGGTTCCTGGTCACGCCGAAGGCGGAGTTCTCCGTCGACGAGCCCATGGCGAACTCATCCATGTTCGTCTTCCCGAGCACGATCCCGCCGGCGCGACGGAGACGGGTGACAGCGGTGGCCTCGAAGGGCGACACGTACCCTTCGAGGATCCGGGAGCCGCACGACGTCGCCTGCCCGAGGGTGCAGAGATTGTCCTTGACGGCGACCGGGACCCCGGCGAGGACGCCCCTCCCGGAGGCCTCCGCATCGGCCGCGCACAGGGAGAGGAAGGCGTTAAGGGAGGCGGCCTCCTCGGCCCGGCGGGCCGCCTGGCGAAGGAAGCGGTCCGGAGCGGTCGCGCCCGACCGCACCTGGCCGGCGATCTCGAAGGCGGTGGTGGCGCCCTTCACCCGGACCCGCCCGCCGCAGAGCCGCTACCCTCGAGCGCCGGGAGCCGCGGGACCACAAAGAACCCGTCTTGCCACTCGGGGGCGATCCCTCCAGCGGCGTCCGGGCCCAGCTCGTCCGGCCGGACCCCCGGGCCGCGAAACGGGGCCCGGTCGAGCGAGAGCGCCCCCTCTCCTTCGAGGCCGGCGAGATCGACGCGCTCGAGAGCCTGAACGTGCTCGAGGATCCGGTTCAACTCACGGGTGAGCTGCGCAATCGTCCCCTCCCGGGGACGCAGGCGAGCGAGGGTCGCGAGAGCCCGCACGTCGTCCTCGGAAACGCCGCCCCGGTGCCTCCCTCCAGAGTCGCTCACCACTGTCTCCCGTTCAAAGGCGCACTTAGCAGTAGTCACGTTCGAGCCCGGCGTACCGGGCCACCAGCTTCTTTCGCCCGACCGTGTCGAAGTCGACCGTTACCCTGACGTCCCGGCCGTAGCCGGACAACGCCACCACCTGTCCCGATCCGAAGACCCGGTGCACGACCCGCTGCCCTCTCACGAGCGGGGCCAAGTCCTGGTTCGCCTCCTCCTCCTCGACCGGGGCGGCGCCCCGCGCACGGCGTGCGCCTGGGTCCACACCCGCTGGCCGGGCCGGATCGGGGGGCACCCGCCCCGCGCCGCCTCTCCCGAACGCCGCCGCCCGTCGGCCGAAGGGTCCCGTGCGACCGCCCGCGACCAGTTCCTGCGGGATCGCCTCCACGAAGGGAGACAGCCGGCACATCATTC
This sequence comes from Longimicrobiales bacterium, assembly GCA_965218255.1. GTDB lineage: Bacteria > Gemmatimonadota > Gemmatimonadetes > Longimicrobiales > Gaopeijiaceae > JAAXGI01. The sequence continues at coordinate 203,708 of CBDCKJ010000003.1, forward strand.
GATGTCCCGCCGCATTCGGCTCCGGGCCCAACTGATCGAGAGGAGGTCCTCGGCTCGCGTGATGCCGACGTAGAACAGACGCCTTTCCTCCTCGAGCAGGTGCGGCTCGCCGTGGGCCCTCGAGAGGGGAAAGAGGCCGTCTTCGAGCCCCGTGATGAAAACGCACGGAAACTCGAGCCCCTTTGCATTGTGGAGCGTCATCAGCGTCACGAGATCCGACTCGGGGTCGTGCCGGTCGAGTTCAGTCACGAGCGCCACCTGCTGCAGGAAGAGATCGAGCTCCGTGAAGTGATCCGGCGCCCTGCCATCCCATTCGCCACGCAGGTCGGCCTCGAACGTCGTCGCGCCCGAGATCAGTTCGCTCACGTTGTCCGCTCGATCCGCACCCCCGGGGCCCGAGTCCCGAAGGCTCTTCAGGAGATCCATCTCCCCCACGAGTTCGGCGATCAGGGGGCCTACAGGAACTTCGGTGGCCCGTTCGGAGCAGTCCGAGATCAGGGCAGCGAAGCGCCCGAGCCCGCGGGCGGCAACCCTGGAGATCCCGACGATACTCCGCGCGCGCCCGGCAGCTTCGAGGAGGCTCACCCCCTCCTCGCCCGCCCACCGGCTCAATCGCTCCAGCGAGCTCGCTCCCACCCCCCGCCGCGGATAGTTGACGGCTCTCAGGAAGGCCGCCGTGTCCCTCGGGTTCGAGATCAGACGCAGATAGGCGAGGACGTCCTGAATCTCCCGGCGCTCGTAGAAGCGGATTCCGCCCGCGATCTGGTAGGGTATCTCCCTCTGGCGAAAGGCGTCCTCGAGCACTCGGGACTGCGCGTTCGTCCGGTAGAGGACGGCCACGTCGCGGTACCCGCGGAGCTTTCCCTTCGCCAGGAGCGCCTCGACCCGTCCGACCACCCAGCGCGCCTCGTCGTACTCGTCATCGCACTCCGTGACGTCGACCGGCCTTCCGGAGGCCTTGTCCGTCCTGAGTGTCTTCTCCTTCCGGTCGCGGTTGAAGCGGATGACCGAGTTGGCCGCATCCAGGATCGTACGCGTGGAACGATAGTTCGTCTCGAGCCGCACGACCTCCGTGCCCGGATACGTCTCCTCGAAATCCAGGATGTTCCGGATGTCCGCACCCCGCCACCCGTAGATCGACTGGTCGTCGTCGCCCACCACCATGAGGTTTTCGCGACCACCGGCGACCAGCTCGAGAAACCGGAACTGCGCGCGGTTCGTGTCCTGGTACTCGTCGACGAGGAGGAACTCGAACCGGCGCCGGTAGGCGTCCAGGGTCCGAGGATCGCTCTCGAGGAGTTCGACCGGCTTCATCAGGAGATCGTCGAAGTCGAAGGCGTCTTGCGCGTGGAGCGACTTCTGGTAGGCGGGATATACGCCTGCGACCGCCTTGAGAAGGAGGTTGGACCCGCCACCGTGCTCGCGATTGAAGGCAGACGGCCGGATGAGGCGGTTCTTCGCGTCGCTCATGACCGCGCGCACCGAAGTGGGCTTGTGGCGCTTGTCGTCGACGCCACGGGCCTTCATGATGCGCTTCACCTCGCGGAGCCCCTCTTCCGCATCGAAGATCGTAAAGCTCGACGACCACCCCAGCTGCTCGGCGTGCCGCCTCAGGATGCGCGCGCCGAGTGAATGAAAGGTCCCGATCCACGCACCGAGGGGCTCTCGGCCGAGCAGCCCGCGGATCCGCTCCCGCATCTCGGCCGCCGCCTTGTTCGTGAAGGTAACGGCGAGAATCCGCTCGGGGGGAACGCCGTGCACCTCGATCAGCCGGGCCACCCGCATCGTCAGCACACGGGTCTTGCCGGAACCCGCGCCGGCAAGCACCAGGAGAGGCCCCTCCACATGCTCGACCGCCAGGCGCTGCTCTGGATTCAGGGAGTGATCCGTCCGATCGAGACGAGGCGCCGTAGGAGGATGCACGGGTCGTGCGCAGGCTCTACCGCGACCCGAATTGGCGCAGGCGGGAAGCCACGGGGAATGCCCTGCCCCGATGCGCCGATACTGCGGCACTCTTCTTCATCACCCGACGACCGGCCCGCACGCTCTGCCGCCCCGCAGGAAGCTCCACCCGACGGTTTCCTCCTTCACCGAGAACGCAGGGCATGCCTCCCCCAGTCACCACCGGGTCCTGCCATCCGCGTCGCGAACTCTGCAAGATCCACCACCACCGGTCGGGATGGAAGGCCCAACCGGAAACGACCACCGACGAATATCCAGTGCCCATGGGGGTGCCACGCGCCCACTTGGTGACGTGCGGTAGCTCGCGCAGGCGTGAGCCCGGACCGTGCCACCCCCCCGCGCGAGAAGTTCGAACCGGGACACGGGCGCCGGGGTAAACCGTCGTCGACCGCGTCGGAGTCGCTCAACCGGACGTGCTCTCGCTCATCCCCGCGCATGCGGGGAATCAGGTTCATCGAGTCCGCCGCGAGCCACCAAGCCAAAGCCACCCTGAGGCAGAGGCTGATAAGCTGACCGCGCCGCGTTGGCGAGGAACTGAACGTAAAGGAACTGGCCCACAGATGCCGCACGACCGCCTCGACCTCCCCAGCTGGCAGACGCCCGCCCTGGTCATGGCCGCAGCTTGCGCCATCGCGATGCTCGGCTTCGGCGCGCGGTCGATCTTCGGACTCTTCCTGGAGCCGATGACCACGGCGCGCGGCTGGGGGCGCGAAACGTTCGCGCTGGCGCTGGCAATCCAGAACCTCATGTGGGGCGTGGCCCTGCCGTTCGCCGGTGCGATCAGCGACCGGTTCGGCTCGCCCCGGGTGCTCGCGCTGGGGGCGCTGATCTACTCCGCCGGAATCTGGGGGATGACGACGGCCGAGAGCTCCGGCACGCTGTACCTGACGGCTGGTATCCTGGTGGGGGTCGGGGTGGCGCTCACCGCGTTCTCAATCGCGCTGGCCGCAATGGTCAAGGTGGTCGGTCCGGAGCGACGCTCCCTGGCCCTGGGTCTGGGGACGGCGGCCGGATCCTCCGGGCAGGTGATCTTCTCGCCGCTGGGTCAGGGGTTCATCTCCGCCTACGGGTGGCAGGCCGCGCTGCTCTTCCTGGCCGGGTCGGCGTTGCTCATCGCGCCGTTGGCTTTCGTGCTGCCCGGCTCGCCAGCTGCGCGCGGCGAGGCCCTGGCGCCCGAGCAGTCGCTGTCGGCCGCGCTGCGCGAAGCATCATCGCACCGCGGCTACGCGCTGGTGACCACCGGCTTCTTCGTCTGCGGTTTCCACGTCGCCTTCATCACGGTCCATTTCCCGGCCTACGTACGTGACCTCGGGCTCTCGGCCTCGGTCGGGGCGGGGGCGATTGCGGTCATCGGCCTGTTCAACATCCTCGGCTCGTTGGCCTCTGGCGCCGCCGGCCAGCGCTGGAGCAAGAAATTCGGACTGAGCATCATCTACGCGCTGCGCGCGTTGGCCATCGCCGCGCTGATGTTCTTGCCGAAGACCGCCGCCGTCATCTACCTGTTCGCCGCCGTCATGGGTGTGCTGTGGCTGTCGACGGTGCCGCTGACCACCGGGATCGTCGGCCAGATCTTCGGGGTCCGCTACCTGGCCACGCTGTTCGGCGTCGTCTTTTTCGGCCACCAGCTCGGCAGCTTCCTCGGCGTCTGGCTGGGCGGGTGGTTCTTCGACACGACCGGGTCCTACGACGGCGTCTGGTGGGCCGGCGTCGCCCTGGGTCTAGCCGCCGCCGTGATTCACTTGCCGATCGACGAACGGCCGATCGTCCGGCAGGCGTCGGCCGCGGCCGCCGGTTCCGGAACGTACTGACCTAGACCTCCAGCGCGCACCAGCTCCACCTTGTCGAACTGATGCACTCGAAGGAGGCCTCGCGTGTCCTTGGCCGCCGCCGCCTCCCTTCGGAAACACGGCGAGTACGCCGCGTACCGGGGCGGCATCTCCTCCGCACGGAGGATCTCGTTTCGGTGAAGGTTCGTGACCGGCACCTCGGCGGTCGGGATGAGCCAGAGGCCATCCCTCGCCACGAGATACGACTCCTCCGCGAACTTGGGGAGCTGTCCCGTCCCGGTGAGCGTCTCCGCCGTAACGAGGTAGGGAACGCGAAGCTCCTCGTAGCCGTGCTCCCGCGTGTGGAGATCCAGCATCCAGTCGATCAGGACCCTCTGCAGTCGTGCACCGGCACCCCGGAGGACAGGGAAGCCCGAGCCCGAGATCTTCGCCCCGCGGGGGAGATCGAGGATCCCGAGACCCTCGCCCAACTCCCAGTGAGGCGCCGCCTCGAAGGGATGCTCCCGCGGCTCCCCCCACGACCGGACCACTTCACCGGACTCCGCACCCCCGGGCTGCACCTCGGGGAGAGGGAGGTTGGGGAGCCGAAGGAGCACTTCGCGGACTCGATCTCCCGCGGAGCTCGCGATCTCCCCCGAGGCCTGGATCTCGGCTCCGACGACCCGCATCTCGTCGATGGCGGAAGAGGCGTCCCGGCCTTCGCGCTTGAGCTCGGCGATCCTCCGTGATGCCTCGTTCCTCCGCCCCCGGCGCCCGCCTGAGTCTGGCGGCCGCGCCGCGCGCCATGCAGGTCCCACCCACGATCCCGGGCCCCATGTCTCCCGCGGCCACTCGTCGCGCCGATACTCGGCGTCTGTTCGCCTCAGGTCTCCTCATTGCAGCACTGCCGTGACCCCCAAAGCTTGATACCTCCCGCTTCCGCGCCCCTTCTCCATCCACTCCGCACTGGCCCCGCAGAACACCGCCCCAAATGGCTCCCATCGCAGGATCCGGGGTGATTGCGCGCACGTTCTACCGGCGCGGCATCATCGAGGAGTGGGGCCGGGGCACCAATAGGATGGCGGATTTGGCCACGGCCGCTGGGTTGCCCCGTCCCGAAATCGAGGAACGCGGTGATTGCGTCACCGTGCGCTTCCGGCGTGGAGACTACTCGGCAGATCGACAGTTTGAAGGGGTTTTGACGGAGCAACAGAACGCAATCCTGGCGCTTTTGCGTCGTTCGGATCGCACGCTTGCTCTCCGGGAAGTCCGCTCTCTGTTAGGCCAGCAGGTAAACGAGCGACGAGTGCGAGAGGACCTTGCCAGTCTGAAGGTCAAGGGCCTAGGAGCTTGCGCCCCAGAAAGGGATCTTGTGGGGGTGTTCGGGTTCGCGGATCGTGACGTAAGGGCGGGGGTTCTGCCCGGATCCGGCGGGGACTGGTTGTTTTCGGGTGGTACGAGGCGTCCGGGTGTCGGCTTGGGCAAACATTCCCGACGCGGCAGGCGTTTTCGGGACGGTCGAGGGTGCGCCGGGGGCCTGTCGCCCGGATTGCGGGGTGCCCGGGCGTGCGCTCATGTCGCCTGAAGGGTGTGCAGCCGCTTGACGTTCAGGGCCAGGCACACGAGGGTCCATTCGGCCCGGACCTTCTCGAGGCCCCGGAAGCTGAACCGTCGGAACCCCATCGCCTCCTTGACCCAGCCGACGGGCGCCTCCGGCCGTCGGGGCCTGCGAGCTTCTCGGCCATGCGCGCCGTCGCTGTTTCGGCTTCGGCATCGGGATCGGCGGGCGCGGCGGCCTTGCCCTCCCGGCCCGTTGCCACATACGCGTCAACGCCACGCGCTTCCAGTGTGCCCAGGTCCCGTTCGTTGCAGTAGCCCGCATCCGCCAGCACCTGCGCCGGCGTCCCGCCGCAGACTTCCGCTGCCGCGTCGAGCATCGGGATCAGCTGGCCCTGGTCGCTCGCGTTGTCCGTCACCTCGGCCCCGACCACCAGCTGGCTCTTCCCGTCCACTGTCATCTGCGCGTTGTAGCACTGCTGGAACCCCTCCGTGCTCGTCTTCATGATCCGGCTCTCCGGATCCGTGAAGTTGCTCTGCGCCTTCTCCCCGGGCTCGCCGTACTCCCGCTTGTAGGGCGGGCCGCCCTCGGGGTTGCGCGTCTGTCCCGGCTCGCGGCCCCGCGCGTCGTCCTTCGCGCTCTGCTCCTCTTCCAGGAGCGCCTTGGCCGCCCGGATCGCCGCCAGCCGGTCCTCCCGCCGCTTCAGCTCCTCCGGCAACTCGTCCCCCCGCGCCTCCTCGCCGTGGCGGGCGTCCTCCGCCTCATCGACCGCTTCCGCCTCCGCCAGCAACGCCCCGATCTCCGCTTGCAACCGACGCTCCTCCCTGACCATCCGGCCGTAGCTCATCGCCTTGCGCTTGCTCGCGTTCGCCCGAACCTTCGTCCCGTCCACCGACACCCGCCCCAACCCCGCCAGACCCAGCGTCCGGGCCAGGCGCACCACCTCCGCGAACACCGCCCGGAAGGCGTCGAGATGCCGGCGCCGGAACTCGCACAGCGTCCGGTGCTTCGGAAAGTTCCCCCCCGCCAGCATCCGCAACGCAATGTCCTCCTCCAGCCTCTTCGCCGTCTTGCGCGACGAGAACGTGCCTGTCGCATACGCGTAGATCAGCACCTTCACCATCATCCGCGGATCGTACGGCGAGTTGCGACGACCGTCCCCACGGTATGGCGCGTAGAACGCGCTCAAGTGTCAATGGCCATGGAAAATGTGACACTTCTGGCCATGGAAAATGTGACACTTTTCGGAACGCCCCACGGAGGGAGCGGAGCGACCGGAGCGGGGCGTTCCGAAAGGATCTGGTCGGCGCGCATCACCGGGTCCCTCCGTGTTCCGAGCGCTCCGCCGAGACGGCCCGGGAGGCGGTCGGGTGGATGGCCCTGGAGAGCTCGGCATGGCGGCGCATCCGGTAGCTGTTGCCCCGGATGTTGACCATGTGGCAGCGGTGCAGTAGCCGGTCCAGCAGCGCGGCGGCCATGACCTCGTCGTGCAGGATCTCTCCCCACTGCTCGAAGCCCTTGTTCGAGGTCAGCACCGTCGAGGCGTGCTCGTAGCGCCGGTTGACGAGCTGGAAGAACAGGATGGCGCCGCTGCGGGTGACTGGGAGGTAGCCGATCTCGTCCACGATCAGGAGCGCGGGGTGGGTGAGGGTCTTGAGCCGGTGGTTGAGCCGGCCGGCGGCCTGGGCCTCTTCGAGCGAGTCGATGAGATCCGTGAGCGTTCCGTAGTAGACCCTGCGCCCGCTCTCGGCCGCGGCGATGGCCAGACTGATCGCCAGGTGCGTCTTGCCGACGCCGGGCGGGCCGAGGAAGACGACGTTCTCCTTGCGCTCGAGGAAGCCGAGCTCGTGGAGCGAGTCGATCTGCTCCCGCTTGACCGAGGGCTGGAAGCTGAAGTCGAAGTCCGCGAGCGTCTTGATCGCCGGAAGACGGCTCGATCGCATGGCCGTGGCGAGGCGCCGGCTGTTGCGCAGCGTGATCTGGGCGGCCAGGACCCGCTCGATGGCCTCTGCCGCGGTGGTTCCGCCGCCGTCCACGCCTGCGAGCACTTCGTCGAGGGCTTCCAGGGCGCCCGGCATCTTCAGATCGGCTAGTTGGGCCGCGATGCGCGCGCTCCGGGACCGGGCCTTCATGAGAGCTCTCCCGTGATCCCGGCATACTCGGACAGCGGCCGGCGTTCAACCTCCACGACCTGGGGTGTCGCGGGTGTCCGGGTCCGGGTCGTCCGGGGCTCGGGCCGCGGCACCACGGGACGGTAGGGCCAAGAGGCCAGGGGACTGAGGCAGGGCCGCTCCCGTTCGAACCGGTCCGCCACACGCTCCTTCAACGTCCCGTGAACGCGAACGTTGGCCATGCCGTCGAGCCACAGGAGGGCCCGTGCGTTGAGGTCGTCATCGGAGATGAAGTCGTTGCCGTAGAAGAAGTTGTCCCGGATATAGCGGACCGGCCGCTCGACCTTCCCCTTCGTCTGGGCCCGGTACGGGCGGCATGCCCGGATCCGGAAGCCCCAGTGGTGGCTGAAGCGCAGGAACTCCGGGTTCTCGATCAGCCGGCCACCCTCGTGGCGCCTGTCGTCGGTGATGACGGCCTTCATCTGGTCGAACAGAAGCTCCGACGGCACGCCGCCGAAATAGGCGAACGACGCCTCCAGCCCCCGGATCACGACCCCCATCGTCTGGCGCTCATAGAAGCTGAGCCACATCAGCCGCGAGTAGCCCAGCACCACGATCAGCGCATGCCGCTTGCCCCACGGCAGCCGGAAGTCCGCGAAGTCCACCTGGCCCTGGTGGCCCGGAGGGGTCTCGAACCTCCGGACCGGCTCCACAGCCTCCCGTGGCCGGACCTTGCGCACGTAGCGCTTCACCTGGCCGTAGCCGCCCGGATAGCCCGCCGCCTGCACTTCGTTGAACAGCCGTACGGCGCTCAGCCTCGGATAGTCCGCCAGCCGGGCGTCGATGATCCTCTTGTAGGGATCGAGCTTCGACGGCGCCGGAGCTCTCGGCCGGTATCTCAGCGCCTCGTCGTCCAGATCCCGGTCCAACTGCCCCGTCGCTATCCAACGATATATCGTCTCGCGGCTCACTCCCACGTGTCGAGCGATCGCCGCCTTCGGCACACCCTGCTCGAGGTAGTGTCGCAGAAGCACCCGCTTCTCTCTCCTGATCATCGCGCCTCCTATGCTGAATGGAGACGCCAGAGTAAAGAATGGTCCGGCGAACCTCACGATCCCCCCGGTCCACCGCCGCCGATCCTCGCTCACCCGCCCGAGGTGTACCATTAAAGAATGGTCCGGCGAACCTCACGATCCCCCCGGTCCACCGCCGCCGATCCTCGCTCACCCGCCCGAGGTGTACCATTTTCGATGGCCACATCTGTCCAATTTTGTACGGCCGGTAACACTCAAGTCCACTGCGTCCACCAAGTCACTCACATGGTGCGCCAGGTGACCCTCCGGAACCCACTCCCGCAGATCCTGCGGCAGAAGCAGCATCTGGTCCGGCTGGTACGGTCGAAATCTCGTGCCCATTGACCCCCTTCCGACAACCGCCAATCCTTCCCCTCGCATTCGCTACCCCTCAAAATAACGACCGCAGATTCCTGCGGCGCAGGCTCCTAGCTGAGTCCACGGGGCGCGGCCGAGGCGCTCGTTGGAAACCCTTGTAGATTCGTTCGTTGGCTCATTGCGGCCAATTACGGCTCATTTGGGGGGGCCAATTCTGGCCGATTGGCATGTCCCATCCGCAAGGAGCAACCACGAATTTGCATTTGCATGCTATCTCACCTCGATGAACCGGCCCATCATGGCCATGCGGGGCTCGCGCCCGCTATGTTACCGTGCGGACGGGTGAGCCCCACGAACGAAAACCACCGAAAGCACACCATGGGTTCCGTTGCCGACAAGATCGCGAAGAAGATCATCTCCTCCGGCGGGTCGAAGGTCGTCGATCTGGCGAGCTGGCGGGAGGGCAGGAAGATGGCCCTCGAAGCCGGTTTCGGCGACGATGGCCTCGCCCTCGGCAAGCTCGCGGGCCATGACCCTGGCCACGCCCTGTACGCGTTGGCGGAGAACGTCGCCTCCCTCATGGCCGAATCCATTTCCGGGATGAGAGAAGCGAAGGGTTACGTCAGGATCGTCGGCGACGCCGAGGACCAGTACTTGCCGGGCGGGCCGCCGATGAGCCCGTTGACCGTCAGCTATTTCACGATGTGGGCGCTGTTCGACGTCCGGTTCGGGAGCAGCCGGGAAACCATGGGCAGCTGCATTCTGCGCATCGCGCCCGAGTTCGATTGCCCGTCCTGGCTGATGGACGCCGTCGAGCGGATGCAGCAGTCGAGGATGGGCTTCTACGTACATTGCGGCAGCGAGGGCGAAGGGGTTCTCCTGCGCGAGGTCGGCACGCGCGAGACCGCTTCCTGCACGGTTCCAGCCGGCTATACCGAGAGCGAGGGGCAGATCTGGTTCGTGCGCGTGCTGCCGCCGCCCAACCGTCTGCGCCGCCACCATATCGTGTTCAACACGCCCTACGTAATCCGGGACTATCCCGAACGCGCCTTTGTCGACTATCTGGAGCGCGAGCTCGCGCGGATGAAGGCGAAGAAACTGCCCCGGACAGATGACGCGCACGGCCATCTGATGAAGTACGGTCCGGATCCCAACCATTGGAACGAATACATCTTCTGCGCTTATTCGGGTCATCGACATGAGGCGATCTTTCTGACCGGTATCCCGGACATCTGGGAAAGTCTTCCCCATGCCCCGGCTTGTCGGTAGTTCAGCCGGTGGAGCGTATGGCATTGGGATGGCGTGCGGGGGAGATCGGAGCGGGGTCGACAAGGAGCAATGGCTGCGCAGCGTCCTCGCGATTGGCGGAGTGTCGGGTTGGGCACTCGGATGCCGAGCACGCCCAGGTAATGTAGTCTACGGGCCGGACAGGCCCGGAATTCGGTTCACGTCACCTGGGCACGCCCCGAATTGAGCCGCCTACAGGTTATCGGCCGCGATGCTGACGGCGATGCGCTCGGCGGATTCCCTCACGGAATCGCGCGCAAGATGCGCATACCGCGCGGTCGTGAGGTGGCCTGTGCATAGGCAGTTGAGTGGTTGCAGAGCTGGCTTGAGACGCTTCAATAGTTTACTTAACGGACTCTGGAGGTTCGATAGCCGGATTCTCCGGCGTAGCTTTGCTGTCACATATGGCTTCAACGGCAGCTTTCGTCCAGCAAATCCCGTAGATGGGTTCTTTGGTTTCCGGCTCTTTTATCCGTGAACTGTAGATACCCAAGAACGAATATCTTGGACCCACATCGACGTTCGACAGATTGACGTTCCGTTCCCCGGTCGTAACTACTCACCCCCTTGGGGCGGGGACGTAGTCGGTTGCGTGTCCGGCGAGGGCGATGTGGATTGCCTGGAACGGGTTGTAGCCGGAGTAGGCCATGGACTGGAGATAGCTGGAGATTCTGCAGTATACCTTGGCGAAGGCGGCGTTTCGGAAGCAGCCCGACACCTTCTGCTTGACCTTGGCCATGCGGAGGTCCCGCTCGGCCCGGTTGTTGGTGAAGGCGACCGCGGGGTCGTGGGCGAAGCGGAGGATGTCGGTTTCGTGGGTTTTGAGCCGTTGCCAGAGGGTGACGGAAGCGGGCTTGGCGACGGGGCCCCTCTGACCCTTTGTGCGGGGTGGGACGGGCGGGAGTTCATTTTGGGTTTTGGCCTGGGTGAGGATGGTGCGGTACTGCTGGCGCAACACCCGCAACTCCCTGTCGGTCAGTGTACACTCGTCGCTCTTGGCGACCCGCCTGGCATTGTCGCGCAGCAGCTTCTTCATGCGCCGGGCCCATCTGGGGTTGACGGCATCGATAATGAATGTGACGTCGCGCAGGAGATGCGCACCGCAGAGCCCGTGGGAGCAGTGGTCGTAGCTCAGGTACGACGGGTAGCAATCATGGATGATCACGTTTCCGTACCTGGGGATGAGGCCGATATCGTCTATCGCCTCACGCCCGCGTTTTCGGTGCAGGAACTTGAGGGTGATCTCACCGGCCGAGTAGACGTGGATCCAGGGCTTTTTCTTCTCCACCCGCAGCGAGGTCTCATCGACGTGCATGGCGGGCATGGCGAGCAGGTATTGCCGGGCACGGGTCTCCCACCCCGCGAGAGCGTCATGGACTCGTGTAAGGAAGCCGAGGAGGGTGGCTTCGGAGAGCTTCTCGCCGATCATGGCGGACAGGCTCCGGGCGGTGCGCCGGAGCGGGACCATCTGCATGAGCTGGTGGACCGCGAAGATCCGGATGCCGACGCCGTACTGACGCGGACCGTGGAGGTCGTCGGGGAAGGGGGCGCGGGTCTCGCCGTGGCAGTGCGGGCAGTGCTTGATCTCGGCGTCGTGGTGCTCGACGACCTTCTCGAAGACGACGTCGATGCGGGTGCGCCGCTCGCGGTCGGTGGCCTCGGTGCCGGTCAGCTTCTCGCCGCAGTGCCCGCAGGCATGGGCCTTGTGCACATGGTGCTCTTCGCGGGTGCGGGTGCTCCCGGGGCTTTCTGAGACCTCCTCCCGTTTCTCGCGGTTGCGGCTACGGCTGGTCGGATCCCCGTCGCCGTCGGTCTGCGAGGGCGGGATGGAGGAGTTGCGGCTGGACTTGGGCGTCAGCTTTTCGAGCAGGACCGTCGCGATCAGCTCGAGCAACGCGTTCTGATCGGCGACCAGGGCCCTGTATTCGGCCAGCTCCGGCTCGGGTGCCTCATGCAGCGCTGCACTACGCGCCTTCAGCTCTTCGAGCGCGTCGCGCAGCGATGTCCGGTTCACCGTGGCCATGAGTGGAGCTACCCCTCGGCCTCGACCGCCATGATCGCCGCCAGCACGGCGAGGCGCTCGGAGCGTGGCATCCCGGCGTAGCGGCGAGCCCAGTTGGCCGCCTTGCGTTTGACCTGTTGGCGATGCGTGCGATTGCGTCCGGCGAGGCTCGCCCAATGCACCCGGTCGGGCTCGAAGTTGAACCAGATCTTGGACCGCACCGCAGACTTCGCTCCGGACCAATCGACGGCGATAACACGTGTCATCGGCTGGGGAGGAATCTGTGGGTTCGAGAGCTTGAATCGACCGGTTCAAGCTACCGGGGCGACGGAGGGACCAACAAGCGGCGGTTTGGGCCGGGGTCGTCCCTCTTTCTTGATCTTGCTCGAACTATCGACTAGTCTCAGTCTGGTTGGAACCGTCCTAGCTTGACGAGAAGGAGCAGCATCCTATGCCGCACATAGGCGCCTTTGAAGCCAAGACGCACCTGCCCCGCCTGCTCCGTCGGGTACAGACGGGGGAGCGGTTTGTCATCACCAAGCACGGTCAGCCCATCGCCGAACTGGTCCCCTTCCGGCCGACCGATCCCGACAAAGTTCAGGCGGCAATCGACGACCTGAAGGCGTTCCAGAGGACACACAGTCTCGGTGGGCTCTCCGTTCGCGACATGATCGAAGCGGGTCGCCGATATTGACGACGTTCGTACTCGACTGCTCCGTCACCATGGCCTGGGTGTTTCCCGACGAGGCCACCGAGGCTACCGGCCGACTCCGAGATGCACTCACTGATGGACGAGCGTTCGTCCCAGCCTTGTGGCCGATCGAGGTCGCAAACGTGCTGCTCGTCGCTACACGGCGAGGACGGATTACTGAGACCGATTGGTCGCGGATCCAGCGGAATATCGAGGCCCTGTCGATCCGGATGGACCCCGTCTCCACCTCCCGCATCTGGGGAGCCGCCCTCAAAGTCGCGCACGCCCACCGGCTGTCCGTCTACGATGCCATGTACCTGGAACTAGCGATCCGGATGCAGTTGCCGCTCGCCACGCTGGACCGGGCGCTTGCCAACGCCGGAAGGGCGGTTGGACTCGAGGTGCCGACCGTCGCATAGTGTCAGCGGCGCGCCCTACCGACCTCCAGACTACGGTCCCGGCAGAGCGCGAATCTGGCGGGCGAGAACGGTCTCGACTTAAACCTCTGCCCCCCGGGGGGATCGAGGCCGAATCGGCCGACGGACGATAGGGCTCGACATGGATCTCTCTCCCTCCGGCGGCCGGGTACGGTCGATGTCGGTTTCTCACTGATCCACCGACATGCTCGATCGCGGCCAGTGGGTCGGCGCTGGATCCGTTCCGGCGGGCTCGATCCCGGCTGGCTCGCACGGAGTCGCGGAGCCTTGAGGACGGTGGCCGGCTGGTCAGCGTGTACCGCGACGCCCTGTGAGAGCGCTCCTAGTTGGCGTCACCGATCAACGCCAGCGCTGCCAGACGCGCCGACCAGATCCTGCCGGACGACCCCAACGACTGCTTCGTGCCCGCCTACGACATCGAGGACGAGGTGCAGCAGATCCGCATCGTCGTCGACAGCATGACCGGGCTATATCCCAACGGCGCTGGTTGCGCTCACGCCCATCGACGCGGAGCGGCTGTGCGACCGGCTGAACGCGAAGCTCGGACTCTCGCGCGAGGGCTGGACCCGCTTGCGGCAAAGTCCATGCGAGCCGGGACTCCGGACCCCGGCGATTTCACCGCATACTGAGCCGCCGCCCATGCTGCGCAGCCGGCCCGGCGACCGCCGCCCGGCATACGCCGGCAGGCCATCCTTGCCTCGACGGCGAATCAACCTTCGACAGCCTGCCGGGCGCGCGTCGACAGGAACCGCCTTGTCGTGATATAGTGAAACCCCTATAGTCCGGAACCAACGATGCCATGTTGAAGCCCGTCCGATGGGTCGGTTCGAGCAAGGCGGATCTGAAGCGGTTTCCCGATCCCGTGCAGGATCGCATGGGCTTTGCGATCTAGCAGGCCCAGACCGGTCTCCGGCACCGCGACGCCAAACCGCTCAAGGCTTCGGCTCCGGCGTGCTGGTGGTGGCGCGCCATGACGGCGACACCTTCAGGGCCGTGTACACGGTCCGGTTCGAGACGGCGGTCTATGTCCTGCACGCCTTCCAGAGGAAGGCCAAGCGGGAGCTCGACCTGGTCCGGCGCCGCCTGACGGTGGCCGAGCAGCATGACCGGGATACGCATGGCGGAGGGTAGAACCATGAGCACATCCGACTCGACCGTCGAACGTGGCAGCGGCAACGTCTTCGCGGATCTCGACCATCCCGACGCCGACGCCCACCTGCTCAAGGCGGAGCTGGTCAGCCGCATCAACACCATCGTGCGCCAGCGCGGTATCACCCAGACGGAGGCGGCGCGCCTGCTCGGCCTCACCCAGCCCGACGTGTCGCGGCTGCTCAGGGGCGACTTCCGCGAGTATTCCCTGGAGCGCCTGTTCCGCCTGCTCACCGCCCTCGGCCGCGATATCGACATCGTCATCCGGCAGCCGCGTTCGGCCGCCGCCGGGAAGCTGCGCATCGCCGCAAGCGAGCTCGGCTAGTGTCGAGCAGTGCCGGAATGTCCAGCATCTGCGATCCGGATCGGTCGTGTCGCCAAACCCGACACTCACGGCGATGCGGCCATCGTCTACGTCCTCCGCCGTTCGGATGCAGCGTACTCCCTATTGTGCCTTCTCCCGCCGCCGTCCGACCCCCTGACGCCGCCTACGGCTCGAGCCGCGCGGCGCCCATCAGCTCCGGCAGCGGACCCGGCAGCGTCACGGCGCCGGCCTTATCCTGGTACGTCTCGAGGAGGGCCACGATGAGGCGGGGAAGCGCGAGCGCCGAGCCGTTCAGGGTGTGCACGAACTCGGGTTTCTCACCCGGCTTCGGGCGATAGCGAAGGTTCGCTCGGCGAGCCTGGTGGTCCAGGAAGGTGGAGCAGCTCGATATCTCCAGCCATTGGGCCACGCCCGGGGACCAGACCTCGATGTCGTAGGTGAGCGCGGACGAGAATCCCAGATCCCCGGCCGCCAGGCGGACGACCCGGTACGCGAGGCCGAGCTCCTGCAGGATCCTCTCCGCCTCCCCCGTAAGCTCCTCGAGCCCGCGCCGGCTCTCCGCTGGCGTCTCCACGCGCACCAGCTCCACCTTGTCGAACTGATGTACTCGAAGGAGGCCTCGCGTGTCCTTGCCCGCCGCCCCCGCCTCCCTTCGGAAGCAGGGCGAGTACGCCACGTACCGGAGCGGCATCTCCTCCGCACGGAGGATCTCGTTTCGGTGAAGGTTCGTGACCGGCACCTCGGCGGTCGGGATGAGCCAGAGGCCATCCCTCTCCACAAGATACGACTCGTCTGCGAACTTGGGGAGCTGTCCCGTCCCGGTGAGCGTCTCCGCCGTCACGAGGTAGGGAACGCGAAGCTCCTCGTAGCCGTGCTCCCGCGTGTGGAGATCCAGCATCCAGTCGATCAGGACCCTCTGCAGTCGTGCACCGGCACCCCGGAGGACGGGGAAGCCCGAGCCCGAGATCTTTGCCCCGCGGGGGAGATCGAGGATCCCGAGACCCTCGCCCAACTCCCAGTGAGGCGCCGCCTCGAAGGGATGCTCCCGCGGCTCCCCCCACGACCGGACCACTTCACCGGACTCCGCACCCCCGGGCTGCACCTCGGGGAGAGGGAGGTTGGGGAGCCGAAGGAGCACTTCGCGGACTCGATCTCCTGCGGAGCTCGCGATCTCCCCCGAGGCCTGGATCTCGGCTCCGACGACCCGCATCTCGTCGATGGCGGAAGAGGCGTCCCGGCCTTCGCGCTTGAGCTCGGCGATCCTCCGTGATGCCTCGTTCCTCCGCCCCCGGAGCTCGTCCCCCGTGGTGACGGCGCGGCGACGCTCGTCGTCGAGTGCGACCAGCTCATCGATCCGCTCCGCTGCCTCGGTCAGACCCCTCCGAAGAAGCCCGTCGCGCACCGCACCCGGCCCGGCCCGAATGGCCCGTATGTCAAGCACGGCGGGTCAGGGCTTACCGGGGGGGAATCAGACGGCGGTTGTTGCAATCCGGGCTGGTGTCGTGACGGAAGCGGAAGGTGCCGTGCTCGATGTCGATCTCGAGCGGCTCGAACTTTCCGTAGTACACGCACCGGCGGCCGTAGCTGCCGAGCTGCTCGTGGGTCCGAACCACGAATATCGTCCCGAGCTCGGCGGGAACCACTTCCTCCGATATGTAGAGGAGCGTATCGGTGGGTGCGCGGCGCACGTCCTCGAAGATCGTCCCCTCCATCGGTACGAGCGCCGCCTTCGAACGAACCCCGAGGACGGTCGGCGGGACGATGACCATCCGCCCCCCCTGACGCTCGACCGAGAAGTCCCAGTTCCCCTCGGCCAGCGGGTCCTCGATGACCACCCTCGATCTCGCGAGCATGTTGAACCCGGCGGGCCGGTTCAGCTCCGGGCGGTCAAGCGCGAAAAGCGTCGCCTCCTGGGGATTGGCGGTCCACCGCACCACGAAGGGGTCGTCGCCGCAACCACCGAGGAGGAAGAGGAGGGCTGCGGCCGCGCAGGCAGGTGCTGGTCTCATGGGTCCGGATTCGGCCTCGTGCGAGGGGGCCCGCGGACGCTGGTCGGATGCATAGCCGGAGAGTATCTTCGTGCCGCGAACACTATTCGGCCACGCGGAACGGTGTCAACCCCCCGAAGAGTCCCTGAATCCTTGGAAACAGGCAACCTGCGCGCCTTGCGGGGCCGCCGCGGCATCGAGGGCGGGGAAGGTGGCCCGGCCGGGCCTCGATCACACGCGCTCGCCACGTGGGATCCCCCGCTCGGGAACGTGGCGTCGACCCCGGTCCGGGGGAGAATCCGAGCCTCGCTGTCGGACTCCGGCCGTGAAGAAGACGCCTCGGGCCCGCGACGCAGGGGGTACCGGGCCGCTCCCCGCGCGAGGGCGCGCCAGGTGGGCGCCCCGTGGGGGCACGCCAACACAGTCGAGACCTTCACCGCACGGCCGACTCGCTCGCGGAACCCCTAGAGCCCGGCGCATGCACCCCTCGCGCGAAGCGGACCCGCACCTCTGGATCGTCATCCTGGCGGGAGGGATCGGCTCCAGGCTCTGGCCCGCGAGCAGGCCCGGGCGCCCGAAGCCTCTCCTCTCCCTCCCGTCCCGCCAACCGATGATCCGCGAGGCTGTCGATCGCGCACTCGCGATCGTGAAGCCGGATCGCCTCGCCATCCTCGCCGGCGAGCCCCTCACGGCCTCCCTTCGCCCACTCCTCCCGGAGCTCGATGAGGAGAGCTACTGGAGCGAGCCCCGGGCGCGCGGAACGGGTCCGGCACTCGCTTGGGCCGCTCACCGCATCTTCCGCCATGACCGGAAGGCCGTCCTCGTCTCCCTTCACGCGGACCACAGCGTCGAACGCCCGGAAGCCTTCGCCCGGCTTGTCCGAGGCGCGGTCGAGAGCTCGCGTCGGGAAGATCTCCTGATGACGCTTGCCGTTCCGCCGGGCCGCCCCGAGACCGGCTTCGGCTACATCAGACCGGGCCCCACCCTCGAGACTCCCTCCCCCGACGGAGCGGTGGCGTTTCGCGTCGAGAGGTTCTCGGAGAAGCCGGACCCCCTCGGGGCGCGCGAATACGTCTCCCTCGGATACCTCTGGAACACGGGCATCTTCGTCCTCCCCGTGGCCCGCTTTCTCGAGGAGATCCGGAGCCATGCCCCCGAGATCTCGGACTGCCTCCCCCTCCTGGATCAGGAGGATGAGAGAGGCTTCTTCGAGCGGACGGCGACGATCTCTGTCGACGAGGCGGTCTTCGAGCGGAGCCGGCGTGTCGGTGCCGTGTGTGCGGAGTTCGGGTGGGATGACATGGGAAGCTGGGAGTCGCTCACACGCTCCCTGCCCGCCGACGCCGATGGGAACTGGAGCGTGGGACAGGCGCACGCGATCGAGACCAGGGACTCGGTCATCTGGGCGGAGGATGGCCCGGTCGTCCTCTACGGCGTAGGGGACCTGGTCGTGGCCCGCTCCGGCGGAGTCACTCTCGTGACGACCCGGGAGGGCGCCAGCGAGCTGAAGAGGCTCCTCGGTCGCCTCCCGCCCGGGCTCAGGGAGGGAGACGCGCCCGGCGACACGGCCGGGGAGACCCGGAGCGGTGACGCATGAGGTCACGTCTCTACCTCGTCGAGGACCGGACGTGCCGCAGCTGGTCGCCGATGACCGATACCCGTCCGGCGGGCGAGCTGCGTCTCGGAGCGCTCCTCCTCCGGGAGCGGATCGAACGCGCCACCGGACTCACGTCGGAAGGATACCTCCGGGACGCCCGGGGTGCGGACGGCACTCCTGCCGGGCGTGCCGCCGGGGGGAGGGATCACCTCCCCGGGGACTCGAGCCTCGTTCTCCTTTCCTCCCGCTATCTCCCTCCGCTCCCGGAGCGGAGGAGGGAGGCAGGGACCGTCCTGCCCGAACCGCCCCCCGAGAGGCTCACCCGCCTCGTCGTCGGGCGGGCACACATGGGGTGGTTCATCCCCCCGGCCATTCGCTCGGCCCGGGACGCTCCCGGGGCCCGGGCGGAGGCAGCCACCGGAGAAGGAGACGGCGAAACAGCCCCCGAGATCCAGCTTCCCGGGACGGCGCTCGAAGCGCTCTGGGACATCGTGGACCAACACGCGGAGCGGCTCTCGGAAGATCTCCGGCTCCTGTGGCGCGAAACCGGGGGTGGGCTCGGCGCCTCTCCCCCCCTCCCGCCCGGCGTCGTCCATCTGGGCCGGGAGCCGCTGCGTCTCGGTGAGGGCGTGGCCATCGATCCGGGCGTGGTCCTCGACACCCGCGCAGGCCCGATACTCCTGGGTCGGGGCGTGGCGATCCGTCCCCACACGCACCTCGTGGGTCCAGCCTGTATCGGCGAGGAATCCTTGCTCCTCGGCGGCGTCTTCGACTCCATCTCCTGCGGCCGTGCATGCAAGCTGCGCGGTGAGGTCTCGCACTCCATCCTCTACGACTACGTGAACAAGGCCCACGACGGGTACATCGGTCACTCCATCGTGGGGTCCTGGACGAATCTCGGGGCGATGACGACGAACTCGGACCTCAAGAACAACTATGGAACGATCCGGGTCGGCGGGGTCTGCGGCGAAGTCGACACCGGTCTCCTCAAGCTCGGCGTGTTCCTGGGCGACCACGTCAAGACCGGCATCGGTACACGGCTGAGTGCGGGCACATGTGTGGGGATCGGGACGAATGTGTTCGGTCCAGGGCCTGCCCGGAAGTGGATCCGGCCCTTTGAGTGGGGCGGTGGAAGCGAGTTCGTCCCCTACCGCTGGGGCGCCTTCGTGGCCACGGCAGAACGTGTCATGGCCAGGCGGGGCGTCGGTCTCGGCGGGCAGGAGCGCGAGCGGCTGCGTGGCATCTGGCTCCGTGAGCACGGCCGCGATCCGGCGGACCCGGCGTGAAGATCGCGGTCCTCGGGAGCGGGAGCCGCGGGAACTCGACCCTCCTCGCGAGCGGGGCGACGCGGCTCCTCGTCGATGTCGGGTTCAGCGCTCGCGAGGCCGCCCGGAGGCTCGACTCCCTCGGTATCGAGGCCGAGTCCGTCACGGGGATCGTCGTGACCCACGATCACGGGGACCACACGCGCGGCGTTGGCGTCTTCTCGCGCCGGTTCGGCACCCCGATCCATCTGACGCGCCCCACGAGTGAGGCGTGTGCCAGGCTTCTGAACGGGAAGGAGCCGCTGCGCTTCTACGAGCCCGGGCGCGCCTTCGAGGTGGGAACGCTCAGGGTGGAGCCCTTCATGACCGCCCACGACGCCGTCGATCCCGTGGCGGTGACGGTGACGAGCCCGCGCTCCGGCGCGCGGGTGGGAATCGCGACGGATCTGGGGCGGCCCACGGCGGGGATCCGCCACTCGCTGTCCGGGTGTGACTTCCTCGTGCTCGAGGCGAACCACGACGAGCAGATGCTTCGCAGCGGCCCCTACCCTGTCTCGGTCCAGGCCAGGATCGCCTCTTCACACGGGCACCTCTCCAATCACGCGGCGGCCGATTTCGCGCGTGAACTCCTCCACCCGGGACTGCTCGGGATCTTTCTTGCACACCTCTCTCAGGAATGCAACCGAGCCGAGCTGGCGCACCGGGTCGTGCGCGAGAAGCTGGAGGCAACAGGGTGGAAGGGGCTCCTGGAGGTGGCCGGCCAGGATGAACCTACCCGCCTCATCGATATCGAGGAGCTCCGCCTCAAGCGAGGCCGACCCTGGCTCTCCCGTTTCCCGGAGGCCGGATCAGAGGCCGACTAGCCGAAGGAGGTCGTTGCCGAGGGCGAGCGCCATGATCGCGATGAGGACGACGAACCCGACCCGACTCCAGCGCAGCCGCTGCTGAACCGAGAGGGGCCGACGCCGCACGCCCTCGATCCCGAGAAAGACGAGGTGGCCTCCGTCCAGGACCGGGATCGGGAGGAGGTTCAGGATCGCCAGATTCACCGAGAAGAGGGCCATGAAGCGAAGGAAGGTGGGGAGCCCCGCTCCGGCTGCCCGGCCCGACATCTCCCCGATCGCGACGATGCTGCCCACGTTCCTGGCGGAGACCTGGCCGGTGACGAGATCTCCCAGGAATCCCAGGATCTCGCCAACGATATAGACCGTCTCATTCCAGCCCGCCGGGATCGCCTCGAGGAGCGACATCGGCGAATAGGCGATCTCGGGAAGGACGGGGATGATTCCCACGCGCCCGATCGTCCTGACCTCTCCGGACTCCGGATCGAACTCCTCTTCCGCGTCGGGCGTCACGCGTTGTTCGAGGCGGCGACCCTCCCGCTCGACGACGAGGGTGATCTCCCGCCCCGGACTCCCGCGAACCGCCTCCACGAGCTCCGGCCACGTCCGGATGGGAAGCTGATCCACCGCCACCACCCGGTCGCCCGCCCGAATCCCCGAGCGGTCCGCCGGGCCTCCGGGGGTCACCGCGTCGATGACCGGGTCCAGCCAGTAATCCATCGCACCGAAGATCGCCACGCGCCTCCCGGAGTCGGCGAGCTGGATCTCGACCTCGCCGCCCGGAGCCTCGAACACGACGGGGGTCCGGCCCTCGGGACCCTCGAGAATCGCCTCGCGCACCTGCCCCCAGTGCTCGACGTCCTCGCCCCCGATACTCACGATCGCCGCTCCCAAGGGCACCTCGGCCAGCGAGGCAGCGTCCGGGGGAAGAGCGTCGGGATCGAGGACCCCGAAGCGGGTCGTCTCCATCTCGGGATATCCCCACCCGACCGAGACGACCGTGTAGGCGACGAACGCGAAGAGGAAGTTCATGAGCACACCGGCGGATATGACCCACGCACGCGCCCAGACGGGCTTCGAGTCGAACCCCGCCGCCCCCGAGGGCGGCTCGCCGGCCCCGACCCCCTCCAGGGCGCGTTCGTCCGGTTTCTTCCCCCCCTCGATCGCCTCCATGACCTCATCATCCATCCCGCTCATCTTCACGTAGCCTCCGAGCGGGATGATGCTGATCACGAACTCGGTGCCCCCGCGGGTGAAGCCCGCGATCCTCGGCCCGAGGCCGATGGAGAAGCGCTCGACCGCGATACCGACGGAGCGTGCGGCCAGGAAGTGGCCGAGCTCGTGGACGAAGATCAGAACGCCGAGTACGACAACGGTTGCGACAACGGTCATTCTCAAGCTCTCTCCGGAACGCGGGAGTGCGCCACCTTCCGGCGGGCTACTTCCCTGGCCTCGCGGTCTGCATCAAGCACATCCTCCAGACTCGCGACCTCCCCTGCCCCGGCCGCGTCGAGCGTCTCCTCCACGATCTCGGCCATCATCGGGAAGGTCACCTCCCCGGCCAGGAATGCCGCAACCGCAACCTCATTCGCTGCGTTGTACACCGCGGGGGCCGCACCCCCCCTCGTCCCGGCCTCCCTCCCGATCCGAAAGAGGGGGAAGGCATCGAGATCGATCGGCTCGAAGGTGAGCGGGGAGGATGCGACCGGATCGAAGGTTCTCAGTGTCGAGTCCGAAACCCTCTCGGGGCAGGTCAGCGCGTACAGGATCGGAAGCTCCATAGTGGGAAACCCCAACTGCGCGATCACGGATCCATCCACGAATTCGACGAGGGAGTGGACAATCGACTGCGGGTGGACGACAGCCTCGATCCGCTCGTATGGAAGCCCGTAGAGGAAGTGGGCCTCCATCACCTCCAGCGCCTTGTTCGCAAGCGTCGCCGAGTCCACCGTGATCTTGGCGCCCATGTCCCACGTCGGGTGCCTCAGCGCATCCTTCGGCTCCACCGCCGCGAGCCGGGCGGGAGACCAGCCGCGGAACGGACCCCCGGACGCCGTCAGAACGATCCGTCGGACGGCCGACACCGGATACCCCTCGAGGCACTGCATGACCCCCGAGTGCTCCGAATCGATCGGTACCAGCTGGCTCGGCCGCCGAAGCGCGCGGGCCATGAGCTCGCCGCCCGCCACGAGCGACTCCTTGTTCGCGAGCGCGACCCGCTTACCCGCCTCGAGCGCCCGAAGCGAGGGTTCGAGTCCGGCGAACCCGACGAGAGCGTTCACGACAACGTCCACGTCGGGACGAGTCACCGAATCGAGGAGCTCGCCACGGCCCGCCACCCATCCCTCCGACGCTCCGGCGTAACCCTCGAGAGCCCGCTCGCTCGAGACCACCACGTGGGCCGACTCATGTCTCTCGGCCTGCTCGGCGAGCCGGTCGACGGACCGGTTCGCCGTCAGGACTCCAACCTCGAAACGCTCCCGATGCCGCTCGATCACGCGAAGGGTACTCCGGCCGATCGAGCCGGTAGAGCCCAGGACCGCCACCCGGATGCGGCGCCCCCGGGGCCCTCCGCCCCCGCTCCGGGCCACCTTCGCACCCCGACCCGGCGGCGCCCCGGACAGGCTCCCCATCATCCCGCGAGAAGCCCGAGCAGGAGGTAGGTCACCGGCAGCGCGAAGAGGATCGAGTCGAAGCGGTCGAGGACCCCGCCGTGGCCGGGAAAGAGCGTCCCCGAATCCTTGATCCCTGCCTCCCTCTTGAGAAGCGACTCGGCCAGGTCCCCGATCTGGGAGACCCCGCCGACCACGACCCCTATCAGCGCCGCTTCGGCGATGGAGAGCCCGAGACCAGTATAGGGCCCGAGGAGAACGCCGCCCATGAGGACCGCGCTGACGACGGCGCCGAGGAGTCCTCCGACGGCACCAGCGACCGTCTTTCCAGGGCTCACCCTCGGAATGAGCTTCGTTCGACCCCACCGGTGTCCGGCGAAGTAGGCGGCCGAGTCGCCGAGCCAGGCCACAGCCATCGGGAAGATCAGGACGGAGGCGCCCTCCCACCCGGGGGCCCCGTCGGCCACCCCGGGAAAGGCGCGCAGATGCACCCCGAAACCGAGGGTGACGCCGAGGTAGATCGACCCGAATACGGTCGTCGCCGTGGAGGCGAGGGGCCGCTCCTCGACGCTCCTCAGGAAGATGGCGGCGGCCAGGCAGACGAGCGAGAGGACGAGGAGGATGACGAGAGCCGAAAGGGCCCACGCGCCGGGGCCGTCCGCCCACGCCGCACCGAGGACGAGGAGGATGGACGCGACGATCCCGGGCAGCCGGAAGGGGTGCGCGCCGGCGTGTCCCGCGAGGCGGAAGAACTCCCGCGAACCGAGTGCCGCCAGGAGGGAGAGGACCCCGGCCACGCTCCAGCTGCCGAGGTAGATGACGACGACCCCGACGGGAATCCCGAGCGCAGCCACCCGTACCCGCCGCCCCCGATCGGCATGCTGCCCTCCCTCCTGGGTGGCGGCAGCGGGCTTCTTCCGGTGCGGAGTCGTCAGGGGGATGGGACCCGGCCGAAGCGGCGCTCTCGCCTCCGATACTGGCTGAGCGCCTCCGAGAGGTCGGTCCGCGTGAAGTCGGGCCAGAGCACCGGGCTGATATAGATCTCCGTGTAGGCAAACTGCCAGAGCATGAAGTTCGAGATCCGGAACTCTCCCGAGGTCCGGATCAGGAAGTCGGGGTCGGGGAGGGATCCCGTCAGAAGCTGGGAGGAGAAGGCGTCCTCGTCGATATCGGCCACGTCCAGCACACCCTCCCTCACCTGCACCGCGAGAGCGCGGGCGGCACCCAGGATGTCGACCCGGCCCGAGTAGGAGACCATGAGGTTGACGCGCATCCGCTCCCCGCCGCGCGTCTCCTCCTGGATCGCCCGAACCGCACGCAGCGTGGCCTCGTCCATTGGCGAGAGATCGCCAAGGACCCGAACCTCGACGCCCATGTTCACGAGCTCCTCCTTCTCCCGCTCGGCGTAGAGCTGGAGGAGCGACATCAGAGCGAGGATCTCCTCCTCGGGCCTCTGCCAGTTGTCCGTCGAGAAGGCGAACAGCGTGAGGATCTCCACGCCGGCCTCGGCGCACCCTTCGATCACCTCGCGAACCGCCTTCATCCCCTCCTGGTGCCCCGCTCTGCGCGGGAGGTCCCTCGCTGCCGCCCAGCGCCCGTTACCATCCATGATCACGGCGATATGGCGCGGAATCAGCTCATCGAGAGAGTCCGGAGCGAGCAGATCTCGATTCATGGTTGGGAAGATGTCCAGAGCCCGAGGCCACTGTCAAAGCGTCGCGTTCAGCGAACCGGAGGCGAGCGTGGGTACGCCCCGAGGCGACGCAATCCACGCGCACGAGCGCCGGAAGCTAGACGGACATTACCTCCTTCTCCTTGGCCTGAAGGAGTACGGTGATCTGTTCCGTGTGCCTGTCCGTGAGCTGCTGGACCTCGTCCATCTCCCGGCGGCCCTCGTCGTCCGAGATCTCGCCCGCCTTCATCTCGGCCTTGACAGCCTCGTTTCGCTCCCGGCGGGCGTGACGCACCGAGATTCGCGCGTCCTCCGCCATCTTGTGTAGGAGCCGAACGTACTCCTTCCTCCGCTCCTCGTTCAGGGGAGGGATCGGGACGCGGACGAGCTGCCCGTCGTTCGCCGGATTGAGACCAAGATTGGCCCTGAGGATCCCCTTCTCGACCTCCCCGATGAGCGAGGGGTCGAACGGGTGGACGACCAGGAGCGAGGCGTCGGGCGCGGCTACGGTCGCGACCTGGTTCAGCGGGAGGCTCGACCCGTAGGCCGCCACTCGGATGGTGTCGAGGAGTGCCGGGCTGGCCTTCCCCGTTCGCACCGTGGCGAACTCGCGGCGAAGCGCCGCCAGCGCATCCTTCATGCGTTGTCTCACCTCCTGGTCCGTCAGCATCCTGGCCCCCTCGGTCCTGATCGTTGCCCGTGGACTTCGCCCAGGCGCCTCGAGGCGCCTGGACCCCATGTGGTGCCACCGGCACCCCGCGCGCTCACGACACGAGCGTTCCCACCGCCTCCCCCCGAATGGCCGCTCTCACCGCTCCGATCTGGCGCAGGCTCAGCACGATGATGGGAAGGCCGTTCTCCTTGCAAAGGGAGACGGCGGGCGCATCCATGATCTCGAGCTCCCGGACCACCACGTCGTTGAAACTCACCGCCGGGAGGAACGTCGCATCGGGGTGCTGCTCCGGATCGGCCGTATAGATTCCGGCGACCCTGGTGGCCTTGATGACGACATCGGCCCCGATCTCGATGGCCCGGAGGACGGCTGCCGTATCCGTGGAAAAGTAGGGGTTGCCCGTTCCGCCCGCGAAGAGGACGAGCCGGCCCTTCTCGAGGTGGCGAAGCGCCCGCCTTCGGATATACGGCTCCGCCAGCTCCTCCATCCGGATCGCGGACAGGACCCGCGTCGGGACGCCCTTGCGCTCGAGCATGTCCTGGAGCGCCATCGCGTTGATGACGGTGGCAAGCATGCCCATGTAGTCCGCGGTGACGCGGTCCATCCCCTGCTTCGACGCGACGGTGCCGCGAACGATGTTCCCGCCCCCCACCACGAGCGAGAGCTGGATGTCCATGCCGTGGACCTCGATCAGCTCGTCGGTCAGCCGGTCGACGGCCGGGGGGTCGATCCCGAAGCCGCGGCCACCGGAGAGCGCATCCCCGGAGAGCTTGATGAGCACCGTCCGGTACTTCACCCCACGACGCCGACCTCCAAGCGGGCGAAGCGGGCGATGCGAACATTCTCACCCGTCTTGGCGGAGATTTCCGTGATGAGATCCTCGATCGACCGGTCCGGGTTCCTGACGAATCGCTGCTTGAGAAGCGTCGACTCCTCGAAGAACTTCCTCAGCTTGCCCTCCACGATCTTCCCCTGAATTGCCTCCGGCTTGCCCGCGCTCCGGACCTGCTCGAGATAGATCTGTCGCTCCCGCTCGACGAGGTCCGCGGCAAGATCCTCCGGGCTGACGGCGAGGGGACGCGCGGCCGCGATGTGCATCGCCAGGTCCCGGGCCAGCTGCCGGAACTCGTCGGTGTTCGCAACGAAGTCGGTCTCGCAGTTCAGCTCGACGAGGACCCCGATCCGGCTTCCGTGATGGAGGTACTGGCCGACGGTCCCCTCATTCGCGGCGCGATCGGCCCGCCGGGCGGCCTTCGCAGCCCCCCTCGTCCGAAGGAGGTCGACGGCCGCCTCGAAGTCCCCGCCCGTCTCCCGAAGGGCTCCCTTACAGTCCATGATCCCGGCTCCCGTACGCTCCCTGAGAGCCTTCACCTCCATTGCACTCACGCTCATCCTGACATCTCCACCTTCGCATGCTACGGGGTTGGTTCGGGAGGATCAGGAGGCGGAGGACGGGTGGGGACCACCCCGCACCGCCAAGTCGCCGCCCACCGCCGGTCCGGACCGCCGGGCGACCCGGCTCCACGCCGGACCGTGCCGACGCGCTAGGCCTCCGCCGCGCCCTTGCCCCCTTCCGGCGCCGGGGCCGGCTTGACGGCAGCCCCGATGGCCTTCGGCGGCCCCTTCGCCTTCGGGGGCTCGTCCGAGGTGTCGGACTTCTGCATCTGCGCAATCACATCCGGCCGGGGCCGGCGTCGGCGTCGTACCCGGCGCCTGAAGGAATCGTCCGGTGCGGCCGACTTCTCCCCCGTCTCGGTAGAGTAGGTCGTGGCCTCGAGTTCATCCGCTCGCCGGCGCTTCTGCTCCGGAATCTCCTGGCTCGCCGTTTGGACGGTATCGGCGATCGCCTTCACGATCAGGCTGACGGAGCGGATCGCGTCGTCGTTGCCCGGGATCGGGAAGTCGATCCGGTCCGGATCCGCGTTCGTATCGGCGATCGCGGCGACCGGAATCCCGAGGCGGTTCGCTTCCCGAACGGCGATCATCTCCCTCTTGGCATCGACGACGAAGACGATGCCGGGAAGGCGCGCCATGTCCTTCACGCCCGAGAAGTACTTCTCGAGCTTCTCGCGCTCGCGATCGAGGAGGAGCCGCTCCTTCTTCGTATGGAACTCGAAGGCGTTCTCCTCCTGGCCGCGCTCGAGCTCCTTCAGCCTTCGGATCTGCTGACGGATCGTCTGGAAATTCGTGAGCATTCCCCCCAGCCAACGCTCGGTGACGTAGAGGGCCCCGCAACTCGCGGCGTGCTCCTCGATGACGCCCCTCAGCTGGGGTTTCGTGCAGACGAAGAGGAGCCGGTCCCCGTTCAGGACCACTTCCCGGGTGATGGACTCGGCGGCCCGCAGGCGCTCGATTGTCTTCCTCAGGTCGATGATGTGGATCCCGCTGCGCTCCGCGAAGATGAACTTCCGCATCTTCGGGTTCCACCGGCGGGTCTGGTGCCCGAAGTGGACGCCCGCCTCGACCAGCTGACTGAGCCCGACCCGCCCGTCCTGTACCGGAATCGCCTGGTTGTCCAAATCCCTATCTCTTACTGAATTGGAAGCGCTTTCGGGCCTTGGGACGCCCCGGCTTCTTTCGCTCGACCCGGCGCGCGTCGCGGGTCAGGAGACCGTGCTGCCTGAGGGTCGGGCGCGTCTTGTCGTCCTTCGCCAAGATCGCCCGCGCGAGACCGAGGCGCACCGCGTCGGCCTGCCCCGTGACGCCCCCGCCCGATACCCGGACCGTCACGTTCACTAGGCCGTCGTACTCCGTGATCCGGAGCGCCTCCACCGCACGCGTGCGGTGGAAGATGCGTGGGAAGTAGTCCTGGAGAGTGCGTCCATTGATCGACCACTCGCCCCGACCCGGGGTCAGGACGACGCGAGCCGTGCTCGTCTTGCGGCGACCCACCGCGTGGTGTCGTTCGATCGACTCCGGCAACATTGATTCGTCTTCTTCCCTTCTACCGTTGCGGTTGATCTCGCCCCATCCTCACAGCTCGAGGGGCTGAGGGTCCTGGCCGTGATGAGGATGGTCCGTTCCCGCGTAGACCTTGAGTTTCCTTCGCATCGCTCTGCCCAGCGTGTTCTTCGGGAGCATCCCCCTGACTGCGAGCTCCAGCACGCGCTCCGGATGAGTCTCGATCATCCTGCGAAACGGGATGTGCCTTTCGCCACCGATATACCCCGAGTGACGAAAGTACGTCTTGCTGTCGGCCTTCGAGCCCGTCAGGCGGACCTTCTCCGCGTTTAGGATCACGACGTAGTCACCCGTGTCCAGGTGCGGGGTGTAGATCGGCTTGTGCTTTCCGCGGAGGATCCGGGCAAGCTCGGTGGCGAGGCGGCCGAGCGGCTTGTCGGTCGCGTCCACGAGCCACCACTTGCGCTCGATATCGCTCACTCTCGGTGTGTACGTCTTCATCAAACCGGGCCTGTGGGTCCGCTCCGCCAGCCTCGCGAGGCAACGGAAAATTAGCTCTAGATGATATTTCCCGCCCTATCGGGTGTCAACGGGCGCGGCGGTGCGTTGCGGGAGCAGGTGAGGGGATCCGGTACGGCAGCACATGAATTGCGGGGGTATTGATGCAGATCGAACCACCCTGTAGTCGAAGAAAAAGACTGGACCGCCTCGGGTGGTTCAGCGACCATGCAGCCCGCAGCGCGGGTGAACGCTGTGCACGCCTCGAAACGAGCATAGCGGGAGCCGATTCTCTCTAGATCAGGCGGGAGCAGCACCGGCCGCTCCACCCGCGGAACCCGACCCCACGCACGGCCCGACCCCGGGTCGGCCCGTCCCTCGCTCCCCGGCGCGCGACCGGGGTCGGGAGGCCGCAAGGAGCGCCCGGTTCCCTGAGGCCGGCGTCAACCCTCTCGCTTCAGCCCGAACCTTTCGATCCGCTTGTAGAGGTTCGAGCGCGGCATCTCAAGGAGCCGAGCCGTCTCCGAGACGTTCCAGTCATTCTCCTTGAGTTTCTCGGCCAGAAACGCCCGTTCAGCCCTCTCCCTGAACGCCTGAAAGGTCGAGGCGCCGAGAAGCTCGGCACCGAGGCCACCAGGTGCATGATCCGCCGATCCGATCGCCTCCACTTCCTCGACCGTGATGGAGTCGCCCGAGGCGAGGATCAGGAGCCGCTCGACGGTGTTACGGAGCTCTCGCACATTGCCGGGCCACTCGAGACGCATGAGCCGCGAGACCGCTTCCGGCTCGATCTCCCGCCTCGGGAGTCCCTCGCGGCTCCCCATCCGCGTCTGGAAATGGCTCACGAGCATCGGGATGTCTTCCCTCCGCTCACGGAGGGGAGGGACGTGCACAGGCACGACGTTCAGGCGGTAGAAGAGGTCCTCGCGGAAGCTCCCTGCCTCGATCTCCTCGGCCAGGTCCTTGTTCGTCGCCGCGATGACCCGGACGTCGACCGCCTTCGTCTTCTGTCCCCCCACCCTCGTCACGTGTCCCTCCTCGAGCGCCCGAAGGACCTTCGCCTGCGCGGACATCGACATGTCTCCGATTTCGTCGAGAAAGAGTGTTCCCCTGTCGGCCTGCTCGAATTTCCCCGCACGGTCCTGCACGGCACCCGTAAACGAACCCTTCATGTGGCCGAAGAGCTCGGACTCGATCAGCTCGGTCGGGATCGCGGCGCAGTTGACCTCGACGAATTCGCGGTCCGCCCGGGGGGAGAGCCGGTGAATGGCCCGCGCGACGAGCTCCTTGCCGGTCCCGTTCTCGCCTGTGACAAGGACGCGCGCATCCGTCGGCGCGACCCGCTCGACCCGCTCGAGCACTCTTCGGATCGAGGGCGATGCGCCCACGATCTCGTGGCGCTTCTCGACCTCCGAGCGAAGGAGCGCCACTGACTCGGAGAGTCCGCGGAGCTGGAGCGCATTCCTGAGCGTGACAAGCAGCCGGTCCGTATCGAGCGGCTTCTCGAGGAAGTCGTAGGCTCCCCTCCGTGTCGCCTCGAGGGCGGTTGCGATCGTCCCGTGGCCCGAGATCATCACGACCTGGCTTTCCGGACAAACCACCCTGAGCCGGTCGAGGACCTCGAGACCGTCCATCCCGGGGAGCTTGACGTCGAGGAAGGTCACATCGGGCGGATTCGCCGTCGCTATCTGGAGCGCCTCCGGCCCGGCGGCGGCGACCCGGACCTCGTGACCCTCGTACTCGAACAGTTGCCGGAGGACCTCCCGGATGGAATCCCCGTCATCCACGATAAGGAGCTTTGCCATGGGGAGGATTCTTGGGCTCTGGGCGGCCGTGGGACGGTTCAGCAGGAGCCGGCGAGGACCGGACGACCGGACCGAATGTAGGCGGCGCCTACCCCGGAGGGTAGCGAGTGATAACCGGTGGCGGGGTGCGCAGCCTACAGACCATCAGCCCGGCGTCCCCATCACCCGCCCGGGCACCGGTCACGGCGCGCTCCACCTCGACATGCGTCGAGACGCCGCGTCCCGACCCGCGCGCAGCGGATCCGGTCCACCCTGACAGGGAAGACTCACGCCCTCCCGGAAGGCGTCCTGAGGGGGCTCGCCCGGAGCAGGGAGTACTTCGCCCCATTGCGTGAGAGGTGGCTCCGCATCAGGTCCACCGTCTCGGCGCGAACCGTTCTCCGGTAGTCGAGCTTCGCCGCCATCCCGTCGAGGCCCCGGAATGCACCGGCACCCTCGCGCTCGCTCGCCCTCCCGAGCGTCACATGCGGATGAAAGGCGCGCATCTCGCGCTCGAAGCCGTGGTTGGCGAGGCTCCACTCGAGATCCTGCTTCAGGCAGCGGAGCGCCGGTGTCGGCTCCACCCCGACCCAGAGGACCCTCGGCCGGCGTATCGTCGGAAAGGCGCCGAACCCGCCGATCGTGAGCGGGAAGCTGCCGGTGGCGGCCGCCACCCGGTCCACGACCCCCTCGACCCTGGGGACGAGTTCCGTCCGGACGGAACCGAGGAACTTGAGAGTGAGGTGAAAGACTTCCGGCCCCAGCCAGCTCACGGGATATCCTTCCTCCCTGAGCGGCCCGGCGGCGGCGTAGATCTTGTCCCGCTCGCTGTCGGGCAGATTCAGCGCAATGAAGAGTCGCATGATCCGGTCACGGGACGAGGCTGAGGGGAAGAACCCGGATCGCCCGCATCTGTTCCCGCCCGGACCGCCTTCGGACCCGCAAGCGCCGGCACCCCCCGAGAGGGCATCGTCTGCTGCCGGGCGCTCCGGGGACGATCACCGGGAACCGGGCGACGTTCGCTAGGAGAAGCGCGGCGGTCTTCGCCTGTGATAGGCGGTGGCCTCCTGATACGCCTTCGCCACCGTGAGGACCTCCGCATCCTTCCAGAGCCCCCCGAGGAAGGTGATGCTCGTCGGCGTCCCGCTCCTCCGGTACCCGCTCGGCACGGTCACCGACGGGTGGCCCGTCAGGTTCGTCGCGAGGATCACGTCCTCCGCGAAGGTCGGGGTCACGACGACGTCGACCTCCCGCCATGCCTCCTCGAGCGCCTCCATCAGCATCATCCGGACGCGGTTCGCCTGCACGTACTCGACGGCGGGTATGAACCGGGCCGCCCGGAAGGTGTTCGGCCAATCCGCCTCCCCCTGTTCCCGGAGGAGATCGTCCGCGCCGCTGCGCGTGAGGGTATCGAAGAAGCTCGCCGCCTCGACCGACACGATGAGGCGGATCGCGGTAATCGGGAGGGCCGAGGGGAAGGAGAGGGACTGAAGGCCGAGACCGAGGGTGCTGAGAGAGCGGAGGGCCGCGATCTCGTTCTCTTCTTCCTCCGCCTGCGCCCGGAAGGCTGCCTCCAGGTAGCCCACCCGAATGCCTCCCGTCCCCCGGCCGGACGCCCAGACGAAGGGGACGTCCCGAACGGATCGATCCCGTCCGTCGGGTCCCTGGATCACCGAGAGCACGATCGCGCAGTCCTCCGCGCTGCGGCAGATCGGTCCCAGCTTGTCCATCGTCCA
Organism: Longimicrobiales bacterium; assembly: GCA_965218255.1. GTDB lineage: Bacteria > Gemmatimonadota > Gemmatimonadetes > Longimicrobiales > Gaopeijiaceae > JAAXGI01. Next base: position 235,955 of record CBDCKJ010000003.1, read on the forward strand.
GACGAGCGGCATCGCCCCGTAGCGGCTCACGCGCCCGAAGGTGGGGCGGAGCCCCGTCGCCCCGCAGCGAGCGGCGGGAGAGACGATCGATCCCACCGTCTCGCTCCCGATCGCGAACCCGACGAGGCCAGCGCTCGTGGCGGCAGCGGGGCCCGCAGAGGACCCGCTCGACCCCTCGCTCAGGTTCCAGGGGTTCAGCGTCTGGCCTCCGTACCACTGGTCGCCTCGAGCCAGCGCGCCGAGGGTGAGCTTCGCCACGAGCACGGCGCCAGCTTCCTCGAGCCGCTCGACGACGGTTGCATCGCGCTCGAATCTTCGATTCCGGTACGGTGCCGCACCCCACGTCGTAGGGTAGCGGAGGGTGGCGAGGAGGTCCTTCGCACCCCACGGGATCCCGTGGAGGGGACCGCGGACCCGCCCCTCTGCGAGCTCCGCGTCCGCGCGGCGCGCCTGCTCGAGAGCTAGCTCCCCGGTCAGCGTGACAACGGCCTGGAGCTCGGGACCGAAGCGCCGGAGCCGCTCCAAGTAGAGTTCGGTGAGCTGAACCGAGGTGACTGCACCGGCGCGCAGAAGCGCGCCGAGTTCGACGATACTCGCGTAGGCGAGCTCGGTCGGATCGCTCGCGTCCGGGATCGCCGCCGGCTCTCCCACCTCGAGTCCGGAGGGGCCCCGGGGCGGCTCGCCACCTCGCGGCGTCGGATCGAACTCGAAGGCCGGCGCGACGTCGTCCGGGATCGCGACGGCCCGGATCTCCTCCATCCAGCTCCGGTTCACCAGGAGCCGACGCACGAGCAGCTCGCGCTCGCCGGGAGAAAGGAAGATCCCGACGACTTTCTCGGCTTCCTCTATGACCGCCGGGGTCACGGTCGTCCGGTCCTGCAGCTTCGCCCACAGCACCCCGGGGAAGAGACCGCCCGATACCCCGATCGAGGAGAGCGCCGCCACGAATCGCCGACGCGAAAGCGCCCGCAAGGCTCCGTCGCCGTGTTCGGGCACACCTCGAGGGAGGGGACCTTCCCCGGCATGCGTAGGTGAGTTCGACACGGCTCCGACCTCGCGGATCGTCACGGACGTGGGTCCGCGCTCCGGTGGACGCGGGAGCGCGGCACGAAAACGATGCGGAGGAAGTCCGGGGGACGCAAGCGGGATCCGCCCGCCGCCGGGCGGCGCCCCTCCCGTCCCCGATCCCGGGAGCCATTGCCAGAGCGAGGCCGTGTCTCTATCTCTTGTCCCGCCGAAGGACGGGTCCCCATGCGGCCCGGAGCACTCGGCGGCATGACGCGGAGACGAGCCACCCTTTGCCTGTGAGTGAGACATGCGCCTAGCCGTCCTCCGGGAGAACGACCCGAAGGAACTCCGCGTCGCCCTCGCCCCGGCCCACGTCCCGGCACTCGCCGACGCGGGATGGGAGGTCCTGGTGGAAACGGGGGCGGGAGGAGCAGCCGGTTGGGGGGACGAGGCCTACCGCGACGCTGGGGCCGCGGTCGTCTCGGACCGAGAGGCCCTCCTGCACGATGTCGCCTGCGTGGTGAAGGTCCGCCCCCCCGAGTTCGGCGGGGACGCGGACGAGGTGGACCAGATTCCCGCGAGATCCACCCTCGTCTCCTTCCTCTCCCCCGGCGCCCCCGAGGGCCTCGTGGCGGCGCTCGCGATACGCGGGATATCCGCGATGGCCCTCGAGCGGATCCCGCGGACGACGAGGGCCCAGCGGATGGACGCACTCTCGTCGCAGGCAACCGCTGCAGGTTACCGGGCGGTGCTCCTCGCGGCCGAGCACCTCCCGCGCTTCTTCCCCATGCTCACGACGGCAGCCGGAACGATGCGGCCCGCGAAGGTAACGGTCCTCGGGGCGGGCGTGGCAGGGCTCCAGGCGATAGCGACGGCCCGGCGCCTCGGGGCTATCGTGCAGGGCTACGACATCCGGTCTGCCGCCGCGGAGCAAGTACGGAGCCTCGGTGCCACGTTCCTCGAGGAAGACGAAGCCTCCGAGGACGCCGAGGAAGCGGGAGGGTATGCGCGGGCGCTCGGGACCAGCGAGCAGCAACGGCAGCTCGACTTCCTCGGAAGGCACCTCCCGCAGGCGGATGTGGTCATCACGACCGCCCAGATCCCGGGGAGGCCCGCCCCCCTCCTCGTCACCCGGTCGATGGTCGAGGCGATGAGCCCCGGTTCGGTCGTCGTCGATCTGGCGGGGGAAACGGGGGGCAACTGCGAACTCTCCGTCGCTGGCGAGACGGTGCATCACCAGGGTGTGACGATCCTCGCCCCCGTCGACCTCCCGTCAGGCGTCGCGCAGCACACGAGCCAGATGCTCGGAACGAACATCAGCGCCCTCCTGGCGCTCCTGGTTGAGGACGGCAACATCAAGATCGACCTTGAGGACGATATCGTGGACAGCGTCCTCGTCGCGCACGCGGGCAAAGTCAGGATCCCGGAGTAGGGAGGAGGCTAGCAGATGGGCGAGTGGCTGATCGGTACCTATGTGTTCGTCCTCGCGATGCTGCTCGGGTTCGAGCTCATCACGCGGGTGCCGCCGACGCTCCATACCCCGCTCATGTCGGGAGCGAACGCGGTCTCCGGGATCACCCTCATTGGTGCGATCCTCGTGGCCGGCGGTGGATCCGGCGGACTCGCGTCCGTCCTCGGGGGTGCGGCCGTCGTCATGGCGGCGATCAACGTCGTCGGGGGGTTTCTCGTGACGGACCGCATGCTCCGGATGTTCCGGAAGAACTGACTCGCTAGCCAGGTAGGGAAGGCGTGCCTCCATTCGTACTAGACCTCGTATACGTCGGTTCTGCCGTCCTCTTCGTACTGGGGCTCAAGCAGCTCGGCTCCCCGGCCACGGCCCGCAGGGGGAACGCGCTGGCCTCGACCGCGATGCTTCTCGCGATCGTCGCCACCCTCTTCGACCGCGCGATCCTGACGTGGGAGATCATCGCAGTCGGCCTCATCCTCGGGTCGCTCGTCGGAATCCTCCTCGCGCGCACCGTGAAGATGACGGCGATGCCCCAGCTGGTCGGCGCATTCAACGGGCTCGGGGGGGGGGCCTCGGGCCTTGTCGCCGCGGCAGAGCTCCTGCGCGCGACCGATCCGATGGCCATCGGGACGGCGGGGGGGATCACGGCCGCCGCCGGGATCCTGATCGGATCCGTGACGCTCTCGGGGAGCTTCGTCGCCTTCGGCAAGCTCCAGGGCTTCATCCCGGGCCGGCCGCTCACCTATCCGCTCCAGAGGACGCTCAACTTCCTCCTCTTCCTCGGACTGATCGCCACCACGGCGTTCCTGGTGAGCTCGGGGAATGATCCCCTCCACGCGGCGCTCCTGGCCTGCCTCGCGCTGCTGCTCGGCGTCCTCCTCGTGCTCCCGATCGGGGGCGCGGACATGCCGGTCGTCGTCTCGCTCCTCAACTCCTACTCGGGGCTCGCAGCCTCGGCCGCGGGATTTGTCCTCGGAAATCCGCTGCTCGTGCTCGCGGGCGCGCTCGTCGGGGCGGCGGGTCTCATCCTGACGCGCCTCATGTGCAAGGCGATGAATCGCTCCCTCGCGAACGTCGCCTTCGGCGCCTTCGGGAGCGGAGACAGCGCGGGCACATCCGGGACCGATGGGGACAAGACAGTACGGCGGACGAGCCCGGAAGAGGCAGCGCTCCTGCTCGCCTACGCCTCGAGCGTGGTCATCGTCCCGGGCTACGGGCTCGCCGTGGCGCAGGCGCAACACGAGGCCAAGAAGCTCGTCGACCTCCTCGAGAAGCGCGGGGTCGGCGTGAAGTTCGCGATCCACCCCGTGGCCGGCCGCATGCCCGGTCACATGAACGTCCTCCTCGCCGAGGCCGACATCCCCTACGATATCCTCGTGGATCTCGACGACATCAACCCCGAGTTCTCCCGTACGGACGTGGTCGTCGTCCTCGGGGCGAACGACGTGGTCAATCCCCTGGCGAGGGATCCCTCGAGCATCATCGCCGGGATGCCGATCCTCGACGTGGACCGCGCACAGAGCGTCATCGTGGTGAAGCGGAGTCTGAGCCCGGGCTTTGCCGGCATCGACAACCCGCTCTTCTACCTCGACGGGACGATGATGCTCTTCTCGGATGCGGGCGAGGCGCTCCAGCGGATCTCCCGCGAGGTGCGCGAGATCTAGCCCCCCCGGGTGCGGCCGGCGGCCCCGACCCCCTCCGCCGCCTCGCGTAGGAGGCGCCATACCCGCCGTACGTGCTCCTCCGTCGTCCGGAGATTCCCGACCGCGAGCCGGAGCGCCACCCTGCCACCGATCCGGGTGCTCGAGAGGAGCGCCTCCCCCGAGCGGTGGATTCGCTCGAGAATGTCCAGGTTGAGGCCGTCGAGAGCCGCCGCGCTCCCCCCCTCTGGCGCGCACCGGAAGGCGACCGTCGAGAAGGGTACCGGGGCCAGCCGCTCCCAACCGGGGGCCTCGTCGACCCAGCCCGCAAAGGCCTCCGCCGTCCGGATGTGCGCCCGGAGCCTCGCCCGGAGGCCCTCGGCCCCGAAGTACCGGAGGACGAACCACAGCTTGAGCGCCCGGAAGCGGCGTCCAAGCGGGATCCCGTAGTCCATGAGATTCGTCCCCTCGCCCTCGGCGGTCTTCAGGTATTCGGAGGTAAGCGCCGAAGCGGAGCGGACATCCTGCGGGGAACGCATGAGCAGGATCGAGCAGTCGAGGGGGGTGAAGAGCCACTTGTGCGGGTTCAGGACGATCGAGTCCGCCCTCTCCCACCCCCGGAAGTACGCCCGCTTCTCGGGGAGGAGCGCAGCCGGCCCTGCGTAGGCCGCATCGACGTGCAGCCAGAGTCCGTGGCGGGCCGCCACCTCCGAGACCGGCTCCACGGGATCGACGGACGTCGTCGACGTCGTCCCGATCGTGGCGATCACCGCAATCGGGATTCGACCCTCGCCCACGTCGGCGCAGACCCGGGCCTCGAGCACCTCCGGCCGCATCCCGAACGCCCCGTCCACGGGGATCTTCTCGACGCTCTCCGCTCCGAGTCCGAGGACGATCGCGGCCCGCTCCACCGAGAAGTGCGCCTCCTCGGAGGCGTAGACCCTCATCGGGGCCAGCCCGGAGAGCCCCCGCTCCCGGAGCTCGGGGCAGGCGCGCTGGCGCGCACCCATGAGGGCCGTCATCGTGGAACTCGAGGCGGTGTCCTGCAGGACCCCGGCAAAGCCGGGGGGGAGCCCGAGGAGGGACCGCATCCAGTCGACGACGTGCTCTTCCAGCTCGGTCGCCGCCGGTGACGTCTTCCAGGCCATCGCATTCACATTGAGGCCGGCCGCGAGGAGTTCGCCCAGGATCCCCGGACCCGACCCGGTGATGGCGAAGTAGCCGAGGAAGCGAGGGTGGTTCCAGTGCGTGACCCCGGGGAGGATCAGCTTCTCGAAGTCTTCGAGGATCTGCCCGAACGGCTCGCCCTCCTCCGGCACGCTCTCCGGGAGGCGGGCGCGAATCTCTCCTGGACGCGCGGCCGAAGTGACCGGGTACCCGTCGATCCCGTCGAGGTAGGCCGCGATCCACTCCACCGCGGCCCGGCCCGACGCCCGGAACTCCTCGCTCCCCATGTCCCCGCTCCCCGGAGCGCTCTCCGGCCCGGTGGGCCCGGGCGCGTGCCGCCTCACCGGGCCGCCCACGTCGGCGCGTCCGCGCCATCACCGATCACGAGGAGGGCGAGTTCGTCGTGGAACCCCTCGACCTGCTCCCGGACTTCGGCCAGGATATCGGGCGTCGCGCCCTCGGCCACGCCGGCGGCGTGGAGCTGATTGAAGAAGAGGGTGTCGGTATGGCCGATGCTCGCGTACGTCACGGCAAGATCCACCAGCCGGTTCAGCTGCAGGAGGTCGCGGAGATCGCCCGTGGAGAGGCCGCCCTCGCCGCCCGGGCCGTAGAGGAAGCGGAGGAGGACCCCCCGCAGCAGCTGCATCTCCTCGACCGGCTCCCCGGCGGCAAGTCCCCGGTGAGCACCCAGGTTGCCGTAGAGGACCGCGGCCTGCTTGAGAATCCTCTCGACCTGCCCGCGGAAGACGCCGAGGCCGGGCGCGAGCGTCAGGGTGAAGAGGTCGATGAAGTCGCCGAGGAGGTGGAGGAGCTCACCCTCGATACCGGCCGTGCGTGCACGGATCTCGACGAGCCAGCGATCGGCCATCGCCTCGCGCTGCGCCTCGAGCCGCTCGCTCAACGCTCCTGTCGCCAATGCCGGCGCCTCCTCGGGCCTCCGGGTGCCACCGATCGACGGAGGCGGACGGGCGTGCCAGCTCCACCGCGTCGCCCGTCCGGCCGGGTCGAGGGGATCGCCCGGGGTCGCCCCGCCGCCTGGAATTCCCCTGCGGGAAGCTAGGGAGGCGAGAAGGATCCGTCACGCTGCCGGGTCCGCCGCCCGGCGCTTCCCGATTCGCAGGGCGCCGGGACCGGATCCATCCAGGCCTCCATCCGGATCCGGATCGCAAGGCCTTCTCCCGGCGAGCTCTCCGCGTGGACCGTGCCCCCCCACGATTCGACGAGACGTCTCACGATCGCGAGTCCGAGCCCCGTTCCGCTCGAGCGCGTCGAGAAGTGGGGCTCGAAGACCCGCGCGAGGAGTTCGTCCGGGATCCCCGTCCCGTTGTCGATGACCCGAAGCTCGACTTCCCCCTCCGCTGGCTCGACCTCGATCCGTACCTCGCCACCACGGGGAAGCGCGGCCCTCGAGTTCTCGAGGAGGTTCACGAGCACCTCCTTGACCTCCCCCGCCCTGCCCTTCACCCTCGGGGCCACATCGAGGACCGTGTGGGAGAGCCTCACCGGGCCACTCCCCGCTGCGTACAGGTCGAGGACCTCCCGGATCACCTCGGGGAGAGCGACGGGCTCCAGCGGCTCGGCACCGGCCGGGGAGGGAGCCGCGTAGCGGGAGAAGGAACTCGCGGTCGAGGCAAGCCTCTCGATCTCGTCCAGGATCGCCTCCACGTTCCGCTCGAGGATCGCCTCGTAGTCCGGCTGCCCGTCCACCCACGCGCGCCGGATGTGCTGCACGCCCAGCTTGATGGGGGTCAGGGGATTTTTCACCTCGTGCGCTACCTGCTGCGCCATCTCGCCCCACGCCAGGATCCTCTCCGTCCGGAGCTCGTCCGTCACGTCCTCGAGGGTCACGACCGTCCCCCCGGGAGGCCCGCGTCGGGCGATCCGCCTCGCGCGGATCCGTATCCTGCGCTCCCCGAAGGAGAGCTCCGTTCCCGCCTCCGTCAGCCCATCGCGAAGGTATCCCTCGATCCACTCCGTGAACGCCGCTCCCGGATCGCTCCCGCCCGCCCCGCGCGGGAGCGGCGCGTCGGGCCGAAGCTCTGCACCGAGAAGCCGCTCGGCCGTCGGATTCGCGAGCGCCACACGCCCCCTCCCGTCGAGCGCCACCACCCCGATCGCTACCTCCTCGACGATCGCGCGGGTGCGAAGCGAGCTCCGAAGGAGCGCCCGGCGCGTCCTGGCAAGGCGGTCGACCATCCGGTTGAAGGCATCGAACACGGCCCCGAACTCGTCCGCCCGTTCGCCCGGGAGCTGCACGTCCATGTTCCCGCCACCGACCCGCTCCGATGCGACGCTGAGCGTGCGGATCGGACGCGTCAGCGCCCTGCCCACGCCGAGCGCGAGGAGGACGGAGAGAACGCCACCGACGACGAGGGAGAAGGCGATGAGCTCGGTCACCTCCCTCTGCCCGAGCGCGGTGGCTCCGGCCTGCAGGGGCGCGGGCGCCGCGAGTACGCGCCCACCCGGCAACCTGCGGTACGCGACGACGTACTCCCATCCCCCTAGGCTCGCCGTCGTCGTCGTGGTCAGCGCCTCCCCAGCCTCCATCAGCTCCCCGACCTCCGCCGGGATCCACCCTGGGTAGAGCCCGAGCTCGACGAGCTCGGCCGGAGAACCCTCGGTCAGCTCCCCGAACTCGTAGAGCAGCAGGTCCGGGCTGGGCCCCGGCCCGCTGAGGCCGACGCTCGCGCCACCGTCGAGGTAGCGCCGACCCGCATCGTCCACCGCCCTCTCGGCAAGGAGCTCCCCGGCCCTGACCGCGGCACCGGCGAGCGTCCGGTACGCGAGCGTTCCGAAAGCCACCGAGGGGATCAGGAAGAAAGCGAAGAGGGCGAAGGTGACACGGCCCCGGAAGGAACCGGGCGCAGCGAGGGAGGTGGCGACCGGGGAGAGCCGGCCTTCCCGGATACACCGCCCGAGCCCCCATGCCAACCCGAAGAGGCTTGCGTTCAGCATCAGGAGGAGCCCCCCCCTCACGATCAGGAGCGGCCAGCGGGGTGACTCGATGAGGTAATGCGCGTGATAGACCCCGTCCGGGTAGGCGACAAACGCCTCCCCCTGCCAGCCGTTGGGCGTCGGGACCCAGCGGACGCCGCTCGTCTCGCCCGGCACCTCGCCGGGGAGGAGGGGGATCAGGTCGAGGGGGTCCGGCTCCGTGCGGGCCGGAGAAAAGAGGGGCCCGAGCGGGGAAGCGCCTTCGAGGACACGGCGGGGAGGGATTACCACGGAGAGAAGCGCGCCGGCGGGGAGGGGAGCGACGCCGACATAGTGTGCTTCCGCCAGGTCGAAGCGGCGGACGCTGACCTGCCTGTCCGCGCCCGCCACCTCGAACAGCTCCTCCGGAACGCCGGGGCGGGACTCGCTGACCCCGATCCGAAGCTCCTCCTCCGGGACGCCTTCCCCCGACCAGTAGGTGATCCATAGGGGAAGCCCCTCGGCCGCGAGCCCGCTCTCGCTCCAGGCCCGGTAGAGGACCTCGACTGGCTGTTCGCCCCCCGAAGCCAGCGCCACGGCCCGCTCGCCGGCCCTCTGGAGGAGGAATTCGACGAATGGGTCGGGCCGCGTCCCCAGACGGTCGATCCTCTCCTCGGCCGCCGCCATGCGGGCCTCCGTACGGAGGCCCCACGCCCACGGCAGGACCATCGTGACGGAGAGGAGGACCAACCCGCCCCATCGGGCGGCGCCTGCTGACCGGTCGAGCCCCGAGACGGCCCTGGCCACGCCGAACAGCGGAAGCCCCCAGACCCAGGGCGCCCATGCGAGGGAGCCTGGGCTCCGTTCGAGGATCGCAGCCCAGGCCAGGCAACAGAGGAGCGCGAGGGCAAGCGAGCCGGCAAGCCGGAGAGGCCGGCACGGGAGCGGGCTCGGCGACCGGCCGAGGAGCGAGGCGGCCGCGAAGGGGACGAGCACCATCGCGACCGCCGCCGTCTGAAAGACAAGCCAGAGGGCACCGCGTTCCGCGAGGAGGGATGCCGCCGGTCCCCGCTCGAGGAGGGCGAGCGCTCCCGAGGCGAGGAGCACCGCCACCGGGACCGCGAAGTAGTCGGGCAGACGGGGGAGCCGCTCCCAGCGGACGAGGGCGAGCGCGAAGACGCCCGTCACACCGAGGGTCAGGAGCTCCCCGAGCGTCAGCGAGAGGGGGCCCGGAAGGAGGAGTGCCGCGGGAGAGAATACCTCCCCCGACCCCATGAGCTGCGCGAGAGGGAGGAGGAGGAGGATCGTGGCGAGGGAGCCAACTCCGACGAGGGCGCAGAGTGCATCGCGCCGCGTCGATATCAGCGCCAGAAGCCAGCCCAGGGTAACGAGGAGCGCGACGAGGCGGCCCCAGTTCGCCTCGAGACGGACCCTGGCATCGGCCTCTGACGGGAGGATGAGGCGGACCGAGAAGAGGCTCCGCCCATCCCACTCGAGATCCCAGACGCTCCCGGGGATCGCCCGGTCGGCGCTCGCCACCTCGGCTTCGACCCCCGTCCGTCCACGGAAGCTCGACTCGAAGTCCTCTTCGGCCCGCTCAAGTCCCGGGGGGAGGTCCGACCGTATGAGCGAGGCAGCGACAACCGTTCCCCCGTCCGGGAGGGGTTCGGTCACATAGAGGTAGCCGAAGATGGCCCCCTCATCGTACACGTAACGCGAAGCACCCCGGCGCACCCGCTCCGGGACCGGACCCTGGTGCGTACCGTCCGAGGCGAGGAGGGGGCCCGAGGGACCGAAGACGGCCAACGCATCGACGGTCGGCGGCCGCAGCTCAGCGGGGAGCTCCGTATCGGCCCCGACCGAGGGGTCCCAACGGGCGGCCACCTGGAGCGTCGCCGCCTCCGCAGAGCGCAGGATCGCATCAAGGGAGAGCGCGAGTTCCTCCTGCGCGCTCGTCTCCCGGGCCGCCGAGCGCTCCGGCCAGCTTCGGGCCAGGTGGCCGAGGTGGACCTCCGCAGCGAGGGCCCCGATCGTCGCGGTCAGGATCGCCACGGAAGCGAGGGCCGAAGTTCGGCCGGACGCCCTCGCTAGGAGAGCACCGGCGACGCCGAGAGAGGCAGCAAGCGCGATCCATGGCGTGGTCTCCAACCCGACCCAGACGGCAAGGCAAACCCCCGCAAGATGGGTACATAGTGGGCCTAGGCGAGCTCTCGAACTCACTCGCCGCACCCCGGAAGAAACCGGCATCGGTGAACGACTCATCCGTCCAAAGTGCGCCTGAACGTGCGAGTGTGACAGGGGACCCGAAACGTCGCGCCGGGGGTAGCGCTCCCCAGTAGCGCCACGGGCACCTGCCGCCCTGCGAGAAGGATGTCCCGCCGTATGTACACCCCTCCCCGTGCCGTCCTGCTCACGCTCCTCCTCCTCCAGCCGCCCGGGGCGGCCGGACAGAGCGAGGTCGTGGACCGGGGCACCTTCCTGATCACGGTCGACGGCCGGCCGGCCGGATCCGAGGACTTCGTGATCCGCCGCGCGGGCGCGGGCGCGGAGATACAGATGATCGCGACCGCCGAAATCTCGCTCACAGGTCCCGGCGGACGCTCCGAGCTGCGGCCTGCCCTTCAGATGGTCGGGGAGGAGACTGCGCTCGCGGCGTACCAGATGAAGGTTTCGGGAAGCCGGGACGAGGAGGTCTTCGTGACGTCAGCCGAGGACCGCTTCATCATCAGGCTCCGCACCGCGAGAGGCGAGCGGGAAGGCGAACTTCGTCGGGCCGCGGGTACACTCGTCCTGGACACCGGGGTCGCGCACCATCACTACTTCCTCTCCGAGAGGTCTCTCGCCGCAGGCGCGGCGTTCCCCGTCGTCGTGCCGGGCGAAGGACGCCTGGATCAGGCAAGAGTCATCGGATCGGAGGAGGGCGAACTCCAGATCGCCGGCCGGACGCTCAGGAGCAGACGAGTCGCGCTCGAGATCGGGGAGGGGACGCGGGAGGTGTGGCTCGACCCGGAGGGAAGGGTCCTGAGGGTTGCCGACGGCGACTCGGGCTACACGGCGCTCCGTACCTCGCCGCCCGGTTCGTAGCGACGCCCCGCGGCCTGCGGCAGCGGCCTCGGGGCAGGTGGCCGGTCGCGGTCCCGGCCACTGGGGGCCGAGGGCCAGCCACCACGGATCCTCCCGTCCCGGCAGCGACCCGAGGCCCCGGGTCCACGGTCCGCGAAACAATTCTCCCCGGTACCGAGTACTGCCCCGCCATCAGGATCACGCGCGTGAAGTCCCCGGCCCGCATCCTCCGCCGCGCCGCGCCCATGATGTCTCGCCCTCGATCCGGCCAGCCGCAGGCCGTCCGGGGGGAGGGACCGGGGCGGATCATCCACGATGTCCGGGGTGATTTCCGCGACCCACCGAGACACGAGTCACGATGACAGATGCCCTTGACGTACTGGCCATCTTCGCCCACCCGGATGACGCCGAACTCCTCGTTGGCGGGAGCCTGGTCCGCAGTGCGGACCGGGGAGAACGGGTCGGCATCCTGGATCTGACGCGGGGAGAGCGAGGCACGAGGGGAACCGCGGAGATCCGCGATGAGGAGGCGCGGGAGGCAGGAGAGATCATGGGGATCGCAGTCCGCCGAAACGCAGGCCTGCCGGACGCGGCCCTCGAGTCCACGCGCGAGAATCGGGCGATCCTCGCCGGGCTCATCCGGGAACTTCGGCCTCGAGTGATCGCGACGCACTGGCGCGAAGGGCGGCATCCCGACCACCACGTCGCGGCTCAGCTCGTCCGCGATGCCTCCTACCTCGCCGGGCTCAAGAACCTGGATGCCCCGGGAGAGCCGTTTCGTCCGATGAAGGTGGTCCACGCGACCGCGTACCGCGAGGACGCTCCGGACCCCTCCTTCATCGTGGACATCAGCGACCAGATCGATCGGAAAATCGAGGCGATCGCCTGCTACGCGAGCCAGTTCAGGGGTGCTCGCGGAAGCGGTGAACTCTACCCTGGGGGGGAACGCCCCCTCACTGTCCAGGTGAGGATGCACGCCGCGTACTGGGGCTCGAGAATACGGACCGCCTACGCCGAGCCCTTCTGGACCCGGGAGGCACTTCAGGTGGACACGCTGGGCGGACTCGGCGTGTCCACCTTCTGACACGGGCTCATGCCGCGGACCGGCCTACACGTATGGGCAGCTCACCTCGAGGAGGAGCCGCCGCCAGCTCGGCGTGTCCTCTCCGCGCACTCGAAGGGCCGTGGCCCGCGCGGCCCCGCCTTCGAGCATCCAGGGCGCGAGCCACTCGCCGATCTCCGGGGGGAGGTGCCCGACGGGATCTCCCGATGGGAGATGGACCCAGACTTCGGGGTTCTCCTCGCTCGGCGGGTCGGGCATCAACTTGAGCGCATCCCCGTCTTGTATCTGATCGAGATGCCGGTCACGGTCGGCGAAGACCGTGCCGTGGACGGTCGCACGGAAACTCCTCGGGCGTCCGTCCGGAAACGGCGGCGTTCGGACTGGGGTCATATCGCGTTGCGGTCTGTGGGGCCTCAGGGGCAGGCGGGACATTTCCATCGCGGCCACCGCTAACTTACGGTCAAGGCCGCCGCTTGGAAAACCGCCCTCCATGGACGCAGTCACGAGCACCGGGGATGGAGATGGTATACCTCGATCACGCCGCCACGACCCCGATGCGACCCGAGGTCGCAAGAGCGATCCGCAGGGCGACGGACGCCCCGTACGGAAACCCCTCGTCGAGCCACGGCTGGGGAAGGTCGGCGAGGGCCGCGCTCGAGGATGCGCGGGAGAGGGCGGCGAGCGCGCTCGGGACGAAGCCGGGGCACGTCCTCTTTGTACGGGGCGGCACGGAGTCCATCAATCTCGCGATTCTAGGCCGGGTAGAGTGGGCGCTCTCGACGGGCCTGAGCCGCCCGCGGCTCCTCTGCTCGTCCCTCGAGCATTCGGCCGTACGGGCGTCGATGGCCGCGGCCGCGGCGAGGGGGTCGAGCGTTCGGGTCATCGAGGTGGCGCCGACCGGCGAGCTCACCCTCCCCGGGGGGAAGGCCACCGCGCTCAAGGATGCGAAGCTCGTCTCGGTGCAGTGGCTGAATCAGGAAACGGGCCTGCGGCTCCCTGTGGAGGCGCTCGCCGAGGCGTGCGCCGACGCGGGCGTGCCCCTCCACGTCGACGCGGTTCAGGCGGGAGGAAAGCTCCCGATCGACCTGAGCGCCACCCCCATCTCCGCACTCAGCCTCTCTGGCCACAAGCTGGGAGGTCCCGCGAGTACCGGGCTCCTCGTCCTCGCCGGAGGGGTGGAGCTCCACCCCCGGCTCTTCGGCGGAGGGCAGGAGGCGGGGCTGAGGCCCGGGACGGAGGACGTCGCCGGGGCCGTCGGGCTCGCCACGGCGCTGGAACTCTCCGTGGGAGGGCTCGTCGCCGAGGCTTGCCGACTGGAGGCACTCCGCGAGCGTCTCGAGAGCGGGCTTCTCAGCCGGCTTCCCGGGCTTCACATTCACGGCGCTGAGGGGCCGAGGGGGCCGCACATCCTGAACGTCGGGGTCCCGGGTGTTGCCCCGGACATCCTTCACGCCGCACTGGACCTCGCGGGGATCGCGGCCTCCCCCGGATCGGCGTGCCGCAGCGGAGCGGTGACGGTGAGCCCCGTCCTCACTGCACTCTACGGGGACGAGGCCACCGAACGCGCCCCTCTCAGGCTCTCGCTCGGCTGGTCCACGACCGCCGGGGAGGTGGAGCGGGGGATCGAGGCCGTCTCCACCGTCATCGAAGGGCTCCTCCCCTGATGGGAAGGCGGATCCTGGTCGCGATGTCAGGGGGCGTCGACTCCTCCGTCGCCGCCGCGCTTCTAGCCGAACAGGGTCACGAAGTCATCGGTGCGACGATGAAGACGTTCTGTTACAGGGAGTCACCGGGCCCGACGAAGACGTGCTGCGGGCTCGACGGGATCGCGGACGCGAAGCGAGTCGCGGCACACCTTGGGATCCCCCACTACGTCTTCGACGTGGAGGAGGAGTTCACGCGCGACGTCATCGACGATTTCGTGGCCGAGTACGGACGCGGGCGGACGCCGAACCCGTGTGTCCAGTGCAACTCGAACACGAAGTTCCGAGACCTCCTTCGCCGCGCCCGGAGCCTCGGGTGCGGCGCGGTCGCGACGGGCCACTACGCGCAGCTCCGGCGGGGAGACGCGGGCCGGGCGCCGGTGCTCCTTCGGGGGCTGGACACGGGCAAGGACCAGTCGTATTTCCTGTGGGGCCTCCCGGCCGAGAGCCTGCCCCGGCTCCACTTCCCCGTGGGGGAGCTCGACAAGAGCGAGGTGCGACGAAAAGCTCGGGAGCTCACGCTCGCAACGGCCGACAAGCCCGAGTCACAGGAGATCTGTTTCGTTCCCGTTGGCCACTACCGGAGCTTCCTCGAGACGCGGCTGCCCTCGGATCACCCCGCGCTCGCGCCCGGCCCGCTCGTCACGACCGCTGGCGAGGTCGTGGGCGAGCACCGCGGGTACGCCGGCTACACGGTCGGACAGCGGAAGGGACTCGGCGGGGGATTCAGCGAGCCCGTCTACGTACTCGAAATCCGGCCCGGGACGCGCGCGGTCGTGGTCGGGCGCTACGGCGAACTCTACTCGAGCCGCATGAGCGCCGGAGGGCTGAATTGGCTCGTCGGCACCCCGCCCCGGGTGGGAGCGCACATACGCGTACAGATTCGCCACCGGGCACCGGACGTCCCGGCCGTCCTCCTCAGCGTCGGGGAGGAAGCGCTCGAACTCGAGTTCGAGGCGCCGCAGCGGAACGTGAGCCCCGGCCAGTCGGCCGTGTTCTTCGACGGACCGGCGGTCCTCGGGGGCGGCCTAATCTCGGGATCGACGCGGGCCGGCGCCCCGCCTCAGTGACGAAGTTCGGCGGCCTTCGCGAACTCCCGCATCCGCTCCCTCCCCTCCTCCGAGATCCCCTCGGGCATCTCCACCGTGACCTGCACGATCTGATCCCCCCTCTTTCCCCTGCTGAGCACGCCCTGGCCCCGGATCCGGAACTTCGTCCCACTCTGGGTGCCCGGGGGAATCTGGAGGACGGCGTGACGGCCGTTCAATGTCTTCACGCGGATCGTGGAGCCGAGGACCGCCTGCGCCACGTTGATCGGGACCGTGACGTGAATGTCTGCCCCCTCGCGGCGGAAGAAGTGGTGCGGCTCCACCTGGAAGATCAGGATGAGGTCACCGGCCGCCCCACCGGCGATGCCCCGCTCTCCCTGGCCAGCGAGCCGCTGTTTCGAGCCACTCTCGGTACCCGCCGGAACGGTGACATGGATCTTCTTGTCCCGTCGCAGCGTCCCGCTTCCCTGGCACGAGGCGCAGCGAACCTCCGGGACCGTTCCCCGCCCCATGCACGCGGGACAGGGCCGGTTGAAGGCGAACCCCCCCTGGCCGAATGAGACGACCCCGCCTCCGCCGCACTCGCCGCAGCGCGCGACTCCACTCCCGGCGTGCGCTCCCGAACCCGAGCACGTCGCACACTCCCCGCCTATCGCAACGGTGACCGGAACCCTTCCCCCCAGAGCCGCCGTCACGAAGGAGAGTTCCACGGGGCATTCTACGTCGCGGCCCTTTCGGGATCCGAGGCCCGCCGACCTGCGTCCGCGATCGAACAGCGAGGTGACAATGTCGCCGAGTCCCCCGAGATCCTCGAAGGAAAAACCGCCGCCGCCCGGAGTCCGCCCCCGGAAACCGTCTCCCTGCCGACCCCGTCCCCCGAAGTTGAAGGCCCCGAACCTGCGCATCTGGTCGTACTTCCTGCGCTTCGTCTCGTCCGAGAGCACGCCGTACGCCTCCCCAATCTCCTTGAACCGCTCCGCCATGGCCTCGTTGCCGGGGTTCGCGTCAGGGTGGTACCTCTTGGCCAGCCTTCGGTAGGCCGCCCGGATCTCATCGCGATCCGCCTTCTCGGAGACGCCGAGGAGCTGATAGAAGTCCTTGGGGGAAGTCGTCATGACGAGGGGCCGGCCATCTCCCGACGAATCATTCGAACTTCCGAACGCTCACGCGGGCGGGTCGCACCAGTTGTCCGGCGAATCGAAACCCCTTCTGCAGGACCTGATCGACGGTGTCGTCCTCCTGTTCGGAATCGGCGGGGGCGCGCGCCATCGCCTCCATGACATTGGGATCGAAGGGAGCGCCAAGAGCATCGATCTCCTCGAGGCCCGCCTCCTCGAGGGTGTAAAAGAGCTTCCGCTCCACGAGACCGATGCCCTCCAGAACGGAGGCTGCAGGGGTGGTCTCCGGGTCGAGGGCGGCGACGTTGCCCAAGTCGTCGAGCGCCTCGAGGAGGGCGGCGATGAGCCTCGCCTGGGCACGGACCCCGGACTCCGCGAGCTCCGTCCGGGAGCGCCTCCGGTAGTTCTCGAACTCGGCCGCCAGACGGAGGTGGCGATCGGTCAGCGACTGCAGCTCGCCCGTCAGCTTCTCGAGCGCGGCCTCCGCGGCCCCGCTCTCCGGCTCCGGGCCCTCCCCGGGGTCGAGCCCGGGCGCCTCTTCCCCCACCGGGGACGCCTCCCCCCCCGGTCGCTCCTCCTCCCCGTCCTCCACGTCACCGGCGGTCCCTAGCTCTTCCTCCGCGGAATCGATCGTGCCTCGCTTCTCTTCCATCCGCCTCTCAAACTCCCGTTGTGCAGTCGGCTCCGTGTGCCGCAGCTGGGTCCCGGCCAATCGCCACCCGGAATCCAGTCACGATCCGGTCGCTCATTACCCTGATCCGGCGCCCTGAGTTCGCCCCCGGGAGCCGGCCGGCACCGGATCAAGCGAGAAGCAGGCCCAGGGCGTGCCAGGCGGCCGCCTCGCGGACGGCCTCGCGGTCCCCTGGAAAGCGAGCCGTCGCCGTACGGACCCCCCGGGGGCGGGAGACGGCGAACCAGACGGTCCCTACGGGCTTGGTCGGCCGTCCGCCACCGGGCCCGGCGATCCCGGTCACGCTGAGCCCGACATCGGCCCCGAATACCCGCGCCACGCCCTGCGCCATCTGGGAGGCTACCTCCCCCGAGACGGCTCCCCACTCCCGGAGGGTGGCCTCCTCCACCCCGAGGATGTCGACCTTTGCCTCGTTGGCATACGTGACGAGCGCCCCCTTCATGTAGAGCGAACTCCCGGGCAGATCGGTGAGGCGCCCGGAGACGAGACCCCCGGTGCAGCTCTCGGCGACCGCGAGGCTCCACCCCTCCTCGCGGAATGTGTCGGCGATGCGCCGGAGGAGTGCCGATCCTCGGCGCGGGCCGGTCACGGCTGGCGAAGAAGCTGGCGGCGCTCCCGGTAGTAGATGCCCATCGAGTAGATGGTGAGCACGAGGGAGACCGCGAGGGCGAGACCGATCACGGTCCCGTGAAACCAGCTCCAGAGGGTCCAGCCGGGGCTCCCCTCCCAGCCCGCCTCCGAAGCGACGCGGACAAGCACGTACCAGAGGAGGAGGGACCCGCAGAAGATGTTCTGAATGAGGGCCTTGACCTTTCCCGAAGGCCCCGCTGAGAGGACGGTGCCCCGGCGGAGCGCCCAGGCCCGATAGAGCGTCACGACGATCTCCCGCCCGAAGATCACGGCGAGGACCCAGAGGGGGAGAGTCCCCCACCACGGAATCTCGTTGATCACGCCTGGCCGGTGCGAGACCACGTAGAACGGAACGAGCGTAGCGACGACGAGGAGCTTGTCGGCGAGAGGGTCGAGAAGCTTGCCCGCGTCGGTGATCCATCCATGCTTGCGGGCGAGGTAGCCGTCCCAGAGATCACTCAGCGCCGCCGCAACGTAGATCAGGAATGCGATCGCCAGGTCGCCGGCATCCGGCGAGAGGATGAGGACAAAGAGCACGGGGCACACGAGTATCCTCGCCACCGTGATGACATTCGGAAGATCGAGGCGACGTAGCACCATGGGAGTAGGCTGGTTCGGGTTCTTCCCCACTGACTGGCCGGCTCAGCCGTGCGTCTCGAAGACGACCGTCCCCGACTGGGCCCCGGAGCCGGCCGACGGCCCCGCGGGCCTATCCCGCGGGCTCCTCGATCGAACCGGTGAGCTCATGGGCGCGTCGCTCCATGCGGTCCACGATCGCGGTGGCCCGCTCCCTGAGGAGCCGACGCGGCTCCCAGGCGACGTAGTCTCTCAGCAGGTTCATGTGATCGACGCTCGGAGCCTGACGGGCGACGTGCTCGAGCGCGGCCATTCGCCGAAACGTCCGGGGATTGAAGAGGTGATGGCGCTGCCGGCTGATCTGATCCCGCACGAAGAGCGCCGCGACGGTCCCGGCGACCACGACTGCGACCGTGGCAATCCCCGTGACCTTGAGTAGCCGCCTGGTCCCGTCCTCCATCCTCGCCCCTCACTAGAGACAACGCCTGAGTCAGGTCACATCTCCCGCCGCCCCGAGAGCGCTTCGGCCAGCGTCGAGCCATCCACATACTCGAGATCGCTGCCGACGGGAAGCCCCCTTGCGAGCCGGGTGACGCGGGGCCCGAGGGGCCGGATCAGCTTCTCAAGGTAGACTGCCGTGGCCTCACCCTCAACGGATGAGTTCGTCGCAAGTATGACTTCCCGCAGCTCCCCGTGCGAGACCCGGATCCGATCGAGCAGTGGCGCGATACACAGCTGCTCCGGCCCGACGCCATCGAGGGGGGAGAGCGCCCCTCCGAGGACGTGGAAGAGACCCGGGAACCGACGCGTCCTGTCGATGGATCGGACGTCGAAGGGGCTCTCCACGACGCAGACGACGGAATGATCCCTGCGGGTGTCAAGGCAGATCGAGCAGGTCGGGGATTCCGCGAAGGTCCCGCACATGTCGCACGCCCGCACCCGCTCGATCATCGCGAGGATCGAACGGGCCAGCTCACGCGCCTGTCCCGGCGGGCTCCTGAGCAGGTGATAGACGAGGCGGGTCGCCGTCCTCGGTCCAACGCCCGGCAGGCGGCGGAACTCGCGCGCCACGTCGTCGATGGCCGACATGGGCCCCTAGAGAAGCCCGGGCAGCTTGATCGGAAGAGGGAGCCCCCCCATCAGCTTCTTCATCTCGTTCTCATAGACGCTCCGAGCCTGGCTCTGCGCTTCGGCCACTGCAGCCAGGACCAGGTCCTCGAGCATTTCCACATCCGCCGGATCGACAGCCACCGGGTCGATCGTAATGCGCTTTACCGCTCCCTTCCCGTCGACGACCGCCGTGACCATTCCGCCCCCCGACGAGGCCATGACCTCCTTGCTGCCCAAGCTCTCCTGGATCTGGGACATCTGCAGCTGCATCTGCTGGCCCATCTGGAGCAGGTTCTGGATGTTCATTCAGGCGCGTCCTCGCAATGAAGGCCCGGGCGACGGAAGCCCCCGGGGGGGGGGGCGAAGGCGGTATCGGCGAGAGGACCAGTTGCGAACGATTGAAGACCCCGTCAGTCCATCAGTTCGAGGTCGAGCACTTGTACCGCAGGTTGCAGTCCCGGTTCCCGCTCGAGGAGGTCTCTCAGCCTCCCCTCCCTGACCGCGGCCGAATCGATCCCTCCGTCGGGCGCGTCTCTCGAGGGATCGATCTCGAGAAGGCGCAGGGGAACCGGGTGCGAGGCGGCCCGGGCGAGGGCCTCTTCGAGCGCCTTGCCCTCGCCAGCCCGCAGGCGATCGAGATGCCGGCCCGGGATCATCCGCAGCTCGAGACCCCCGGCCTCGTCGACCCGTGCATCCGCGGAACGCAGTACCGTGAGCATGCCGTCCGGGAGCGCGCGCGCCTCCGTGAGGAGGTCCCGCCAGCAGGCGAGGGGATCCGAGACCGAAGCCCCGGACGGCTCTGCGGCCTCCGCGATCACGGTAGAGCGATCCGGAACCGGGGCCTCATCCCGCTCCCTCCGGTCGCCCGGCCTCGGCTCTGCCTTCCCGCTTCGCTCACCGCCGAGAGCGCCGAAGAGCTCCCCGAGTTCGAGCGTTCGGTCCAGGTAGGTGAATCGGAGTAGGAGGAGCTCGATCAGAACCCTCGGCTGCGCAGTCCTGCGAAGGCTCCCGCCGAGTTCGACCTCCGCGGCCATGCCCAGCATGCGGACCAGATCCGCGGCCTCGAAGCCCCGGGCGAGCGCGTCCCACCTCGGCCGCGAGTGGGCCGAGCGATCCTTCGGTACGCCCGCCCCGAGGCGGATGCGAAGGAGGATCCGAAGGGCATCCATCATCCCGAAGTAGAACTCGACCAGATCTGAGCCGTCGTCGAGGAGTTCTTGGACGAGCTCGAATGCGCCGAGGCGGTCACGGTTGATCAGGACTTCGAAGAGCTTCAGGTACCGCTCTTCCCCGATCACCCCGAGGACGCGCCCGACGGCCTCGGCCGTCAGCCCGTCAGACGAGAGAGCGAGGACCTGATCGAGGATCGAGAGCGCGTCGCGCATCCCCCCGTCAGCTTTGCGCGCGATGAGCTCCAGTGCATCGTCCGGGGCCTCGACGGACTCCTCCGCGAGCACCTCCCTCAATCGACCCACGATGTCGGGAACGGCCAGGCGGCGGAAGTCGAAGCGCTGACAACGGGAGAGGATCGGTGCCGCCATCTGCTCGATCTTCTGCGGCTCGGTCGTGGCAAAGATGAAGACGACTCGGGACGGCGGTTCCTCGAGGATCTTGAGGAGCGCGTTCCACGCCTCGCGGGTGAGCATGTGGGCCTCGTCGATGATGTAGACCTTGCTTCGGCCTTCATCCGACGGAGCGTACATCGCGCGCTCCCTGAGGTCCCGGGCGTCGTCGACGCCCCGGTTCGAGGCCGCATCGATCTCGACCACGTCGAGGGCCGTCGCGCCGTTCCAGATTGCCAGGCAGGTGTCACACTCCCCGCAAGGCTCGCACCCTTCCCGCCGGTCGCCGCAGTTGAGCACCATCGCGAGCACCCTGGCAAGCGTGGTCTTGCCCACCCCGCGGGGTCCGCAGAAGAGGTACGCGTGTCCCACCCTGTCCCCCTGAACGGCGCGCCGGAGCGTCTCGGAGACGTGCTCCTGCACGATCACCTCCGAGAATCTTCGCGGGCGGTACCTACGAGCGAGGGCAGTGTGCGACACGGCTTCGCGCCAGCGGTGGGATGTAAGGGTCAGCCATCAGAGAGAAAGAGAGTACCCCAGGCGGATCACAGCGCCGGTCACCACGCTTACCGCTGCTACCGGCGAGGTCCTGACGGGGTTCACGGGCTCGCGACCTGTGGGCCTGGGGCACCGGGGGAAGTTATCCCGGTGCCGGGGAACCCGTCAACGTCGGTGCGGCTCGACACGGCTCGCGACGACGACCGGACCGGCCGCAGGGGCACCTGTCCCCTTCAGCATCGCGGCCCTCCACCCTGATCGCCTGTGCGCAGATCGCGATGATGAATAGCGCCGCCGTGATCCCGACGCCCCGGCCCTCTGCGCTGGCCCGGGCTCGGAGATCGCCGGCATGAGAGCGGCGACCCGGGGCCCGTGCCGGATCCCGATGCCGGCACGGCGAGAGATGAGCGTGGCCGTGGACATTTCCGGCCGCCCGTTCCTTCGGGCGACCCGCGGACTACGACATCCGTTCGAACTCCCGCACGAGCCCGTCCTCTCCCACGTCCACGACCCCGCCGAACCCTGCCGCGCGGATGAGGTCCACGGCCGAGTCCGCGTCGACGGTCGGATACATGTGGGTGAGTACGAGATGTCGCGGCCCGGCGGCCATGGCCAACTCGGCTACCTGGCTCGGGGAGAGATGGTTCGCACGGGGTGACCCGTCCGGGACGGAGCACTCCGAGATCAGGAGATCCACGCCCCGGAAGAAGGTTCCGAGCGGACGGTGCGGGCCGGTATCTCCCGTGTATCCGACCGCGCACCCCTCGCCCTCGATCCGCAAGGCGAGCGACTCCTCGGTGTGCACTGTTGCGTGAGCCCGTATACGGAGCGTGCCCTCCCCAGCCTCCCGGCTGTCGCCCGGCTCGAGCTCCACGACTTCGAGCGGGCCGCCGGGCTCAAGAAGGTCGTCGCCGTAGGCTTCACCCAGAGCCCCGAGCACCCTCCGCATCCCGCGCGGCCCGACCAGCGTTCTCGTCGCGCCACGCCACTTCCCGGCGCCGTGCGTCCACGCCCAGAGGAGCGCGGGGAGGTCGCCCATGTGATCGGTGTGGAAGTGGGTGATTGCGACGTGCGAGATCGCCTGCCACTCGCGTCCGTCCCGGGCCAGCCCGTGCATCGATCCGGAGCCGCAATCGAGCAGGATCTTGTGATCCCCGAACTCGACCAGGTGTGCGGGCGAGCGCGCACGGTCGTTCGGCAGAAGCGTTCCCGAGCCGAGGATCGTGACTCGCATTCAGCGCCCCGCCAAGCGGTTGCCGGGCGGTCGGGCGCGCGCGTCCCCAGCGTGCTCCGACGACCCCGGTCCGTACGGGGAAGGTGGCGTCCGGCGCACGGGCGGCATCGCGTCCGGGACGCGGGGGCTTGCACCTCTCAAACCGCTCACACCGCTCGCCCGGGAGCGAGCCCATCGGACCCTACGACCACGGCATCGTCGAGCCGGACCCCGACGATCGAGCTCACGCCCGACTCCTCCATCGTCACCCCGTAGATCCAGTCGGCCGCCTCGATCGTGCGCGGATTGTGGGTGATCACCACGAACTGCGTCTTCCGCTTGAAGTCATTCAGGAGACCTACGAAGCGCTCGACATTCGCCTCGTCCAGCGGTGCATCCACCTCATCCAGCACGCAGAAGGGAGAGGGCTTCACCAGGTAGATGGCGAACAGAAGCGCGAGCGCCGTCAGCGCCCGCTCGCCCCCGGAAAGGAGATCGATGCTCTGCGTTCGCTTCCCCCTCGGGGCAGCATGTATGTCGATCGCCGATTCGAGGGGATCGTCGGGAACCCTGAGCCGGAGATCGCACTCGCCCCCCTCGAAGAGCCTGAGGAAGGTGTCGCGGAAGTGATTCCGGACTGCCCGAAAGGTGTCGGAGAAGAGTTCGACGGCCGCCTTGTTGATCTGCCGGATCGCCGAGCGCAGGTCGTCGCGGGCCTCCACCAGGTCGTCTCTCTGACCGGTCAGGAAGGCGAGGCGCGCGCACTCTTCCTCGTGTTCCTCGACCGCGAGCATGTTGACGGGTCCGATCCGCTCGAGAGCGCGCAGGATCTCCGCCAGCTCGTCGCGAAGCTTCGCCTCCCCGCCCTCCGCCTCTCCGGCCTCCTCGAGGAGGCGTTCCAGCGATCGTCCCCACTCGGTCTCGAGCCGGTCCCGGATCCGCCCAATCCGGCCCCGCACCTCCTGCTCCGCCAATTCAAGCCCGTGCCTCTCATCCACGGCCGCCCGCTCGGCGGTTCGGACCTCCCTCACGCGGCGCTCCACCTCCGCGACGCGTGCGTGCATCTCCTCAAGCTCCCGATCCCGCCTTCGGAGCTCTCCCCCCACAGACTCGAGCAGGCCGAAGAGCCGCTCGGTCTCGCCGCTTCCCTCGGCCAGGATTGACTCGGCACGCTCCCGGTCTTCACGGAGCTTCTCGTCCTCCATCTCCAGCTCGCGGACACGCACCTCCAGGGTGGCCCTTTGGCGCGTGACTTCCGACTCGCGCTCCCGTATCCGGGCGATCTCCCCTTCGAGCCGGGTACGCTCGATCGCGAGCCGCGAGTACGCCCCCCGCACCTCCTCCCACTCATCTTCGGCGCGACGACACCTGGTCGTAGCGACCTCCCGCCTCGCGCGGTGTCCCTCGCCGGTGGCGAGGAGGGACTCGCGCTCCTCGCGCCTCTCTTCGGCGATCTCCCTCGTCCTTCCGAGTGCGTCGCGGGCCGACGTGTGCCGGCTCTCGAGATCGTGGACGAGCCACTCGGTGCTGAGCAGGCGGTCCGCCGCCACCGCCTGCTGCGAGCGGGCGGTCCTGCAGGCGTCCTCGGCGTGCTCAAGCGTGACACGCGCCTCGATGAGCGCCTCCTCGCGTACAGCGAGGGCGGCCGAGGCCTCTTCCCGCACCGCCGCCGCCTCTTCGAGGGAGGCCTTCGCGCGGTCCGCCTCCGCGTCAAGCGCGAGGAGGCGCTCCTTTCTCTCGAGCAATCCCCCAACACCGAGGGGATTTCCGACGTGGATGACCCCCTCCCGGTCCACCAAGCTCCCATCCTCCAGCACGCGCGCCGCGCTCTGCCCCGCGCCGAGAGAGCCATCCGGGACAACGCCCAGCTCGAATCCCCGGAGGAGTGCGCGAACCCAGGGCCCGCCCTCGCCCGCGATGGTGACCTTGCCGAGAAGGCTGCCCGACGCATCTCCCGCCGGCACCCGGTCGAGGGGAAGAAGGAGGAGCCCGCCGGACCCCTTCCACGCCTCGCGAAACCACTGCACCACCCCCACGGCAACGTGGGTGTCGTGGACCACGACGCCGCGGAGGCACACCCCGAGCACGGCGTCGGCGGCTCGGGCAAATCCGGGTTCGGCGGTGACGAAGTCGGCCAAGATCCCCAGGACACCCGCCGGTGGATCCGAGAGGAGGGCCCGCACGGCCGGGCCGGCGCCCTCGCGGTCCCGCTCCAGTCCCTCGAGCGCGGATCGCCGGGCGGAGACCGATCCGTGCACCTCCCGGGCCCGCATCTCCCCGTCGCGCGCCCGGCCCGAAGCCGCCCTGGCACGCACAACCTCCTCACGGCACGCCCCGAGCCGCCGTTCGCCGAGACGAACGTCTCCTGCCAGCGCTTCGAGCCGGTCCGCGAACAGGTTGCCCTGCGCGGCCAGCTCGCCGAGGACGGCCCTCGCCTCCTCGAGCTCCTTCGCGAACTCGAGGAGGCGATCCTTCAGCTCCGCGCCACGTGCCTCCGCCGCGTCGGCTTCCCCCTCTAGCTGCGCGAGCCGGCGCGCCGACCTCCGCTCCTCCGCCTCCACCTCCTCCAGCTCGCCCCGCGCTGTCCGGAATCGTTCTCGAGCCGCCTGGCTCCTCCCTTCGTGGATGTCGACCCGCTCCGTCAATTCGCCCAGCTCGAGTGCCAAGACCTCCCTTCGGGCCGCCAGCTCCGTCATCCGCGTTGCGAACTCCTCGAGGTGCCCGGCCGCGTGCGACCGCTCATCGCCGATCTGCTCGATGCGGCGGCGTGCGTGCGCCGCGCCCTGCTCGGCCACCGCGGTCTCCCGCTCCCACCGGACGACCTCCAGCCTGAGCCTGTCCACGTCCCCGGCGGCGGCCGCACGGGCCCGCTCGCCCTCCAGCTGCTCAACCTTGAGCGCCTCGAGCCGGATCTCCCTGGCCTCGACCTCTGCGCGAAGGGATGCGGCTCTCTCCTCGTCGCCACTCAGCTGCGCCCGAACCTCCTCGAGGCGCACTCTCAACTCCTCGACATGACGCCTCGCGAGCATGACCTCGACGTCGAACCGCCGGCTCCGAAGCGCCCGGTAACGCTCCGCCTTCCCCTTCTGGCGAGCGAGCGAGCGGACCTTCGTCGCCACCTCGCCGATCACGTCCTCGAGGCGCTGCAAGTCCACCTCGGCGCGCTCGAGGCCTCTCGAGGCCTCCGAGCGCCGATCCTTGTACTTCCCGATCCCCGCGGCCTCCTCGAAGAGGCTTCGCCTCTCCCGGGCCCGGTCCGAGAGGATCGCGTCGATCATCCGGTTCTCGATGATCGCGTATGCGTTCGCGCCGAGGCCCGTGTCCCGGCAGGCCTCCTGCACGTCCCTGAGGCGGCACACCGCGCGGTTCAGGTAATAGTCGCTTCCCCCGTCCCGATACACCGTTCTGGCGATTTCCACGACGCCGAACGGAAGAGCGAGGGCGCCGTCCTCGTTCGTCACCTCGATGGACACCGAACCCCGGTTGACCGGACGGCGGTTGACTGTCCCCTGGAAGATCACCTCCTCCATCTTCCCGCCGCGGATCGCCGTCGGCCGCTGCTCGCCAAGGACCCACCGGATGGCATCGGAGATGTTCGATTTCCCGCACCCGTTCGGGCCGACGATCGCGGTGATCCCGTCGTTGAATGCGATCTCGGTCCGGTCGGCGAATGACTTGAAGCCGTGGAGCCGAAGCGCTCGAAGCTTCATCCGCCGGACAGGAGGGAGTGGAGCGTCGGGCGGGGGCTTCGAGGTCGGCCGGCTCGACCAGGGACGGTCGGCCGGTCCGTGGATCCGGTCATCATCCCGGCCAGGCCAGGATGTACGTCGCGGCCACGACGATGAGGAGGATGACGACGGTAAGGAGGACGCGCGGGCGGCGTGCCGGCAGCGTGTGCGGCCGCGCGGGAGTCGCAGCGGCGGTGGCCTTGCCATCCACTGCGACCGGCTTCGCGGAGGACGACCTCTCCGGGCCCGCTTCCCGCTCGACGGCGTGAATCCAGACGTCTCCGGAAGCCGGCTCGCCCTCGGCCGGCCCCAGGACCATGCGAATCACGCTGTCGGCCTCGCCGGCCAGCGCCGCTTCTTCGCTCGAGCCCGCGGGGACGTAGAGGAGGAGCGTGGTCTCGCGGCTTCGAAACTCGTCCAAGAGGGCCGTCATGCGCGAATCGCGAAGCGCCTCTTCCGGATCGAACACGGGCGTGCCCGAGGAAATGAAGGAGGGACCGGTCGCTCCGAGCCGGTGGGTGACACGGGTGGTCGAGGCTCCGTAGCGGAGGAGGTCGCCGAGTCCCTCATCGTTCGGCACGTCGACGGCCTCGTGCAGCGAGCCTTCGGCGAGATCCGCGTCGGCGAGCACGACGCCGCGTTCCGGGCGCGACCAGTGGGCCGCGAGCGCGTGCGCGAAGCGCCCGGACCAGCCCTCCGCCCGCGACGCCTCGTCGGCGACGAGCAAGACCACCTGGCCGGCGTCTCCCGCTGGCGGCTCCAGATCCCCCGGGACCACCGGCTGGCCCATGGCGACCTCGTACACGTGGGGACGCTCGGACGGCGTCACGAATCAGAACTCCCGCCGCTCTGCATCCCCCCAGAGATCCTCGATTCGGTAGAAATCACGGGTCGCGCTCCGGAATACATGCACCACGAGATCAATGTAGTCGATGAGGACCCAGTGACCGTGCTTGAGTCCCTCGACGTGGTTCGGCCGTGTCCCCGCCCTGCTGAGCTCGTCGAGGACGTGATCCGCGATCGCCCTGACGTGGACATCCGAATTGCCGGATATCAGCAGGAAAAAGTCCGCCGCTGAGGAGATCCCCCTGAGGTCGAGCGAGACGACATCGTGCGCCTTTCTCTCGAGGGCGAGCTCCGCGGCACGCTCCACAACCGGGACCGTCGGACCCTCGGCGATCAGTCCTCCTCCGGCTCCACCTGGACGTGGATCTCGGTTTCGATCTCCTTTCGGAGAGCGATCGTCACCCGATGCGACCCCAGCTCCTTGAGCGGCTCGTCAAGCACGACGTGCCGGCGCTCGACCTCGAAGTTGGTCGCCAGCTCTGTGAGCCGCCCCGCGATATCAGCGGCCGAGATCGACCCGAAGAGCCTCCCGTCCTGCGAGGCCCGCGCCCGGAAGACGATCGTCGTGCCATCCAGCTGCGACGTCCGACGGCGCCCTTCAAGGAAGTCCCGCTTGGTCCGCTCCTCCGCCGCGAGGCGCTCCCCCTCGATCCGGCGCAAGTTGCCCTTGGACGCCTCGTACGCCAGGCCCTGCGGAAGCAGGTAGTTTCTGGCATACCCCGGCTTGACGGACACAATCTCGCCGGGACCACCGAGATTCTCGATTGCGCTCTTCAAGATCACCTTCATCACTCCACTCCTTCAGACGCAAATCCGGCCACCCGTTCCACCACCCCTGCCCCTCCCCCCCTCATCCCCTCTTCTCTCCGGCCGCCGCGGCCACTCGCGCCCGCAAGTCCAGCCACGAGTCCCCGACCCCGATCAACATCGCTGCGAACGCCACGAACGGGCCCGCCAGAAGAACGGCCAGGGCGAGAAGGAGGCCGGTCGCAAACGAGATGCCCCCCCACAGCACGAGGAGGACCCCCGCCCCCCGCAAGATGTAGAGCCCGCCCATGAATGCGAGCAAGTTCGTCCCGAGCCTCCCCCAGCCCGCACTCCACTCAGCCACGAGCATGAGCACGAGCCCGGATATGAAGACCCAGATCAGGGGATCCGCAAAGCGGAAATCCCGAAGTGGACGAAGCGCCGGACCGGCGAGACCCGCCGACTGGACGTGTACCCACCACGCAACGCCGAGCGCAGCCACGCTGCTCAGCGCCAAAAACGCGGGAAAGAGCACCCCCTGGATCCGAGCCGCCCGGGCGAACGCGTCCGTAAGCTCCGCCTCGACACCGCCCACGTCGAGTGTGCCGAGAAGCTCGAGGGAACCCAGCACACTCGCCTCGATCTGCTCGACCATGATCGCGTCCGCTCGTCCCCATCCATCGGACACGACGAGAAGCAGGATGGCCGATGCGAGGGTTCCGACCACGGCGGAGAGCGCACGTGCGAGAAAGCTGCGAGCCGGATAGAGCATCGTCAGACTCACGAACCACCCGGTGATCAGGACGGCCCATCCGCGCTCTAGGTGCCAGACGCCCCCGGGGGCAGCCGGATAGAAGACCGCGATGAAGACGTACAGGGGGAGGATCATGAGCAACAGGAACCGCTGCTCGTTGCCGGCCGTGACGGTCAGGATCACGAAGGCCACGGCCATGACGACGAACGGCTGACCGACCGACAGGATCGCGGCCATCGTCGCGAGGCCCAGGACGCGCAGCCAGCCCCTCCCCTCCTGCGACGCCACCGCGGTCATGACGGCGCCTACCGGTCGTGATTCTGAATGTACGGGAGCAGGGCGAGGAACCGGGCCCGCTTCACCGCCCGCCCGAGCCGGCGCTGGAACTGTGCCGTCACCTTTGTCGTTCGTTTTGGAAGGATCTTCCCCTGCTCCGTAATGAATCGGGAGAGTGTCCCCACATCCTTGTAGTTGAGGAGCTCGATCCGCGGGCCGTCGATCCGCCTGCGCCGTCCACGTCCTCCCGAGAACTCCGGCGGGGAGGATGCCCCCCTCGAGGGGCCACCCGCGCCCTCCTCGCGCCCCCCCCCCTCGTCGCGGTCGCCGGACGCTTCCTCTCCTCTGCCCTTATCCCCCCCGGCCTCCGGCTGCCCGGCGTCCGTACGTGACTCGGCCACGATGGACATCCCCGAGGTCGGCTCCCCCTCGCTCAACACCACGAGGTAGCGGAGGACCTCGTCGTCGAGTTTCAGGATGCGCTCGAACTCACCCAGGTCGCCCGGCTCCGCCCTGAACTGAGCCACGACGTAGTAGCCCTGGGTCTCGCCCGTGATCTGGTAGGCGAGTTGGCGCGGCCCCCAGTGGTCGATGGCGACGACTTGGGAACCCTCCGAACGCGTGACCAAACCGTGTAAGTTCTCGAGCTTCCGGGTCGCCTCCTCCTCGGCTAGGGAGGGGCGAAGGATATATACGACTTCGTAGTCTCTCATCGAGTGGTCCCCCGGTCCGTTGATCACGGGCCCCACCGTCCCTCGGATGGAGCGGGCTATGTGAAGCGGGAAAGATACGGGTCTGCGCGCCGGGACTCAACCTCGGCACGCCGCCGGTGCGGCGAACATCTCAAACCCGGTGGCTGCCGGGAATCGGGAGCTGAAGCCGGCCAGTCCGGGTGCGGCTGCGAGGAAGGGGTGGCGGCGGGGCAGGAGCCGGTAGCCGAGGGCGAGGACGATGCGACGAGAATCCCGACAGCGGAGTACGGGCGACCCGGGAGCAGGCAGAGATGGCCGTGTCCCGCAGCCTCCCGCGGTGGCGCGGTGCCGGTGGAACACGGTAGGAGCCACGGCGGAGGATCGTGGCGAACGAGGTGTCCGCGACGCAATCGTACTCCGCCTCTCCCGCCCCTCCGCTCACCCACGGACAATGTCAACCGAGGTCAGCCGAGGCATCACCGGCAACCGGCCGCCTTCCCCCCGGGGTGCATGGACGCCGCGAGAGGGGGCGCCGGTGGGGAGGGTCGCTAATCCGCGACGTTACTCAGGTCGCGAACGTAGCCGACCAGCATGGGGAGCAATTCGGGCTCGAGCACGGTCTCGAAGGCGGGCATGGCGCGGCGTCCCTTGACCACGATCTCGAGGACCTCGTCGTCACTCAGGAGAACGACGGACTCGGGCGAAGCGAAGTCCGGGGGACTCGGATCGAAGGCGGCGGCGGCGGGCCCGTCCCCCCGCCCCTGCTGGCCGTGGCAGATCGTGCAGTGCTGCCGGTAGGCTTCCTCGCCGGGAAGTTCCTGGTCGATCAGCCTCGGACCCCGCCCGTGCACGGATCCCGCCAGCGATCCCTGCCGGGCACCGGCTGGAGACGAAGCACTGGACGGCCCCGGCCCGGCGAGCCAGAGCAGGAAGACGACTCCGATCAAGCAGAGGACCCGGAGCCCGGACCTTGTGGCGGGGCCGGCGACGGGTGCGCGGGAGCGATCGCTCATGGCCGCCTGACGCTCTGGAGGAGTATCGGGGCTGCACCCCGAGCGGAACTGGCCAAGAAGATGTTTTTCCGTGCCCGAGGGGTCAAGGGGCCGGATGGTGAGCTGGCCCTCTCGGGATGCCGAGAGAACCGGAGTGCCACCAGACGACGTGAGCCTCCGGCGACGGTCCGCGTCCTTTCCCCCTCCCCAGCCAGCCTCGGGGCGGATCCGCCACGCCTCCGGGCCGATGGTCCGAAGCCTGCGGGTACGCCGAGGCGGACACGCCGGTGGGGCCGCGACGGGGAGTGGACCGGGGGGGCGAGAGGGCCATGGCCCCTCACCGCCGAATCTCCGCCTGTCCCAGCCATATCTCCAAGACCGCCCGCGCCTTGGCCCTCAGGCTCGTGCGATATCTCGCCGCCTCCGCGCGCAGCTCCCGGACATCGATGCCCGCACCCGTCAACTCCACCGTGTGGCCGATGAGCCACTGCTCGATCCGGCCCGCATCGACCTCGGGATGAAACTGGAAGCCGACCACCCTCGGGCCCAGGGAGAATGCCTGGTTCTCGCAGATCGCAGTGGAGGCGAGGCGCGTCGCCCCGGCAGGGAGCGCAAAGGTGTCTCCGTGCCAGTGCAAGGTGACCGGATCGTCCTCGAACGGCGCGAGGCAGGACTCGCGGCCCGCATCCGTGAGGGTGATCGGAGCAAAGCCGATCTCCCGCCGGGCAGCGCGGTAGACGCGTGCGCCCGAAGCTCTCGCGATCAGCTGGGCACCGAGGCAGATGCCCATCAGCGGAAGGCCGGACTCGATTCGGCGCCCGATGATCTCCAGTTCCCGCTCGAGGAAGGGATAGCGCGCTTCCTCGTAGACCCCGATGGGTCCTCCGAGCACGATCAACAGCTCCGCGCCCGCCAGCTCGAGGGTGCCGAGGTCGTCCTTGCCGACGTCGTGGTAGGCCACCCGGAAGCCCACCTCCTCGAGGCGGGAGGCGAATGAGCCGAGATCTTCGAATGGCACATGACGAATCACGTTGCAGAGCATTGCCCGCTATCTCGTCCAGGTGTGGTCGCAGCCCCGGCGCGGCGTACCGGGGAGGGGTGCGTGATCCTCGCTGCGTATCCAGCCGCTCGGAGACTTCACCGACGCACATCGGACGCTGCCGTTGAGCGAACGGCACGAGGCACCGAAGACGACAGCCAGGGTAGAGCCGGCGGGCGTCGAGAGCGAGCGTCCGAAACGGACCGGGCCGATCGTGCTCACCCGCGCGCGGGCCGGGAGCTGCCGCGACGACCGACCGCCAAGGAGCCGGGTCCTTGGCGAACGGGGAGTGAGATTCCGTTCACCGGGATCCGTCGCCCCCGGTCTTCCCCGGGGGCAGGGGTGATGCCACACCGTCCGTCGTCCTCTCGAGGGGCCAGCGATTCGTGCGCGATCCGGCCATCCGAAACGGGGTGCGGAAGGACCCGAGCGCGCCGGGCGGTGGATGGGCAACGCCAGCTCCGGGGTCAGGAGTCTGGTCGCGACGCAGCCGGTGCGCTCACACATTGAAGCGAAAGAGGATCAGATCGCCGTCGCGCACCTCATACTCCTTCCCTTCGGACCGGATCAGCCCTTGCTCTCTCGCGGCCTTGAGCGAACCGGCTCGCTCGAAGTCGCCGTAACCGATCGTCTCGGCGCGGATGAATCCGCGCTCGAAGTCGGAGTGAATGGCGCCGCCGGCCTCGGCCGCCCTGGTGCCCCTGGCTACTGTCCAGGCCCGAGCTTCCTTCTCGCCCGCCGTGAAGAAGGTGATGAGCCCGAGTACATCGTAGGTCGCCCCGACCAGGCGGTGCAGCCCGGGTTCACTGAGTCCCAGGTCGTCGAGAAACTCGCGTCGATCACCCGGCGCGAGCCGGGCGAGCTCGGCCTCGACAGCGGAACAGATGCAGACGAGCCCTGCGTCGGGTTCGGTCCGACGGACCACCCCCCTGAGGCCTTCCGTCCACTCGTTCTCCCCCTCTGGCAAGCTCCGCTCATCCACATTTGCCACGTACAGGACGGGTTTGCTCGTCAGGAGATGCAGGGTCCCCAGCAGAGCCGCCTCCGCCGGCGAGGCCCCGACCGCGCGCACCGCCGTGCCGGCCGCGAGGCCCAGCTGCACTCTCTCGAGGAGAGCCACCTCCCTTCGCACCGCCACCTCTCCCGACCGTGCCCTGCGCTCGAGCCGCTCGAGCCGCCGTTCGACGGTCTCAAGGTCCGCGAGCATCAGCTCGGTGTTCACGATCTCCCGGTCGCGAAGCGGATCCACGTCCCCGAGGACGTGCGTCACATCAGGATCGTCGAAGCAGCGGAGCACGTGGACGACGGCATGCACCTCCCGGATGTTGCCGAGGAACCGGTTGCCAAGCCCCTCTCCTGCCGACGCGCCGCGCACGAGCCCGGCGATGTCCACGAACTGGACGGCAGCCGCGACGCACCTCGGGCTCCCGGTGAACTCGAAGATCCTGTCGAGGCGCGGGTCCGGGACCTCCACGATGCCAACGTTGGGCTCGACGGTGCAGAAGGGGTAGTTCTCGGCCGCGGCTCCCTGCGCGGTGAGGGCGTTGAAGAGGGAGGACTTCCCCACGTTGGGGAGACCGACGATCCCCGCCTTCAGCATACGGACACTCTCCTGGAGAAGTCGTGAGGACGCCGAGTGCGCGCCGAACCGAGCGAAGAATCTAGGGACACGGCACTCCCGCTCAAGCGGACTGCCGGCCCGGGGGAGGGACCCCGAGCGCGGCGAGAGCCCGGACCGGCCTCCCCGCGCGAGCCGGGCCCGTCGGGACGCCCCTCAGCTCGTACGGCGAACAGGGTGTCGCGGGGGCGAGCCCGAGGCCGGGCCTTCTCCGGGCGCCCCGCCCCGGACCGCAGACTTCCCGCCGTTCCCGCCAGCGCCCGCGTCGCGCGACCGGGTTCTTGCGAAGGACTGCTGTTCCGTCGAACTTTCCGGGGTTCCTGAGACCCGGCTGAGTCACTACGCCGTACTCCTTGCGCACGCGGGGCCCCGCGTCTTGAGATAGAGAACCAATGGACTTTTCCTTCGCCTCGCACCGCGATCTTGACCACCTCGGATGGTTCTTCGCGGGCTTGCGCGAGGTCATGGTTCGCCACGGACACACCTTCGTCGAAGACCCCAACCGGGCCTCCCTCGTCGTGAATCCCTTCCCGACGAGTGACCCCAAGCCCTTCCGGCGGCGGGGACAGGCGGTCTTTCTCGTCGGAGTCACGGAGCTCGCCCCCGGCCCGAAGACGACGGAGGAAGCGATACCTCAGACCTACCCCCTGCTCGTACGCTCGCTCTCGAACTTGCTGATCGGAGTCTCGAACTCGTCCGCGGACTCGCCCCCCGACGCACACTTCATCACTCCAGAGCAGGGCCATTACCGGGTGAACGGAACGACCGATCCCAGCGAGTTCTTCGACAAGGTCTATGCGCGCGTCGAGCCACTCGCGACCTCCAGGCTCGTCATCGACAACGTCTTTCGCACCGATCTCCCCGAGGAGCTCTGGGGAGGGGACGAGAACACCCGCTCCATGTACCGCGCCGGAAAGAGGCTCGATGCACTGAACGTGCTTCCCACCCCGTTCCCGCTCGACGAGATCCTGCCGGAGAAGGAGCGCCGTCACCTGAAGAAGCTCTACGGCATCGGGGGGCTCTCCTACGGGAACATCTCCGCCCGCTACGACGAGACACGCTTCTGGATGAGCGCCTCCGGGGTGGACAAGTCGAACCTGAGGGAGGTCGGGCGCGATATCCTGATGGTGAAGGACTACGACGAGGTGAGCGGATCAATGCTCCTCTCGGTTCCGCCGGACATCGAGCCGAGGAGAGTCTCGGTGGACGCGATCGAGCACTGGATGATCTACCGCGAACACCCGAGCGTCGGGGCCATCCTTCACATACACGCGTGGATGAGGGGGATTCCCTCGACCGAATTCAACTACCCGTGCGGCACCTTCGAGCTCGGCAAGGCGGTGGCCGACATCCTGCGGGACCAACCGAGTCCCTCCCGGGCCGTCGTCGGCCTGAAGAATCACGGCCTGACGATCACCGGCCTCTCGCTGCACGACATCTTCGAGCGAATCGAGGGACAGCTGATCCAGGTCGTCCCTATGTCCTAACCCCCCCGGGGACCCGGGCGCGAGGCCCTCAGCCGAAGATCCTCGCGAGGATCTCGCCGACAAGCCACCCGGGCGACTCGTCGGCAAGCGCGATCCCATGGATCCGGACGAAGAGCGGCGCGAGGACGAGAGCGACCACGCTCATCAGCTTGACCAGGATGTTCAGCGACGGTCCGGAGGTGTCCTTGAACGGGTCTCCTACCGTATCCCCGACGACGGCCGCCTTGTGGGCATCCGAACCCTTGCCGCCAAGAGCCCCCGCCTCGATCGACTTCTTCGCATTGTCCCACGCACCCCCCGAATTCGCCATGAACAGCGCCATGAGGACCCCGGTGACCAGCGCGCCGGCGAGGAGCCCACCGAGCGCCTCGACGCCGAGAACCCATCCGACGAGGAGCGGTGCCAGTAGGGCGATGACACCGGGGAGGATCATCTCCCGGAGCGCGGCGCGCGTCGAGATGTCTACGCAGCGCGCGGAGTCAGGCTTGCCCGTCCCCTCCATGATGCCGGGAATCTCGCGGAACTGACGGCGCACCTCCTCGACCATCCCGCCGGCGGCCCGGCCGACTGCCGTCATCGTGAGGGCGGCGACGAGGAAGGGGAGGGTTCCACCCAGGAAGAGCCCGATGACGACGAGTGGATTCACGAGGTCGATCCCGGTCTCCTGAAGCCCGACGCTCGCGGAATAGGCGGAGAAGAGGGCAAGCGCCGTGAGAGCGGCGGAGCCGATGGCAAATCCTTTGCCGATCGCGGCCGTCGTATTCCCGATCGAGTCGAGCGAGTCGGTGATCGAGCGGGTCTCCGCTCCGAGGCCGCCCATCTCGGCGAGTCCGCCCGCATTGTCGGCGATCGGGCCGTACGCGTCCACTGACATCGTCGCGCCGACGGTCGCGAGCATCCCCACCGCGGAGATCCCGATCCCGTAGAGGCCCGCCATGCTGTGGGAGACGAAGATGGCGACGCCGATCAGGATCACGGGGATCACCGCCGAGTTCATCCCGAGCGCAAGGCCCGCGATGATATTCGTCGCCGCTCCCGTCTCGCTCGCGGCCGCAATCCCCCGGATCGGGGGACCCGCAGTGTACCACTCGGTTACGAGCCCGATCGAGATCCCGACGAGCGTTCCCGTGAGGATCGCCCAGAAGGGGCCCGTCGAGGGGTAGAGCCCGCCGGCGGGATTCTCGATCGCAAAACCCATCCCCTGTACCACGAAGTACATCGTGACCAGGAGGATCCCGGCTGCGATGAAGGTGACGTTTCTCAGCGCGGCCGCCGGATCCGTCCCCTCCAGCACCCGCATCGTCCCGACGCCGATCAGGGACGCGACGAGACCGACCATCGCGGTGACGATCGGGAGGGCGACGGCCTCGACGACATTCGAGGCCAGCGCCGCGGAGGTGGCGCCGATGGCGACAGTTGCGACGATGGAGCCGACGTAGGACTCGAAGATGTCCGCCCCCATCCCGGCGACGTCGCCGACGTTGTCGCCCACGTTGTCGGCAATCGTAGCGGGGTTACGGGGATCGTCCTCGGGGATCCCGGCCTCGACCTTACCCACCAAGTCGGCGCCGACGTCGGCGGCCTTCGTGAAGATGCCCCCCCCGACCCGCGCGAAGAGAGCGATGGAGGAGGCGCCCATGGCGAACCCGGCGATCACTTCCGAAAACCTCAGGAGATCCCCCGCACCGCCGCCGCCGATGAGGCGGTAGAAGACACCGATCCCGAGGAGCCCCAGTGAAGCGACGGCAAGACCCATCACGGCGGCTCCGAAGAAGGAGACCCGGAGTGCCTTGCGCTGCCCCTCGGCGCTCGCCGCGTGCGCGGTCCGCACGTTCGCCCGTGTCGCGGCCTTCATGCCGATGAAGCCGGCGAGGCTCGAGCTGATAGCGCCTGCCACGTACGCGACCGCGGTACCGGTCCCGATCCCGACCGCAAGGAGACCCGCCACGACCACGACGAAGATCGCGAGCATCGAGCTCTCCCTGCGGAGAAAGGCCATCGCCCCGTCATGGATCTGCTCGGCGAGATCCACGAGCTCCTGGCTCCCCGCCGGCTGCCGACGGACGTAGCCGAATACCGAAAGGGCGACGCCCAGCCCGACGGCCCCGAGGATCCATGCTCCCCCAGAGAGACCCACTCCATCCATGATCGACCTCTTACCGGTTGAATTGATTCATGGCCGCCTCGACCCCTTCCCGGACCCAGAGCGCGATGGCCCCGGTCAGCACAGGGAGGAGCGCCACGATCTCGTCCTCATCCTCCGCACCCATGTCGGAGAGCACCCAGTCCCTCAGGCGATACCCCTCGGGGGGAACGCCCACCCCGAGCCGGAGCCGGGGATATTCCGTGGTCCCGAGGAGCGCCGCCACCGAAGCGAGCCCGTTGTGCCCCCCCGCACTTCCCTTCGCGCGAAAGCGCACCCGACCGACGGGGAGCGCTGCGTCGTCCACCACGACGAGGAGGTCGTGCGACACGTCGAGGCGCTCACGTTCGACGAGGGGCCGCAACGCAGCGCCGCTCAGGTTCATGTAGGTCGTCGGCTTGACCAGGAGGACCCCGGCGCCCTCCACCTCCCCCCGGCTGACGAGCCCACGCGCACCCGCCTCGAAGCCGCCGAACCCCCAGTCGTAGGCGAGGCGGTCCACAACCCACCACCCCACGTTGTGCCGGTTGCCCTCGTGCGCCGGTCCGGGGTTTCCGAGGCCGGCCACGAGCTTCATCTCGGCAGGGGGGCGGGTGGAGAAGCGCCCTACTCAGCCGCCTCCTCGCTCTCTTCCTGCAGCGCGGCTGCATCCTCCGACTCGATCTCCTCCTCAATCTCCAGCCCGGTTGGCATCTGGACGGTGCATACCGTCCGCTCGGGGTCGAGCATGACCTCGACCCCCCTGAGGAGCGCGATGTCCTCGACTCGGACGACCTCGCCGATCCCCAGCTCACCGACGTCGACCGGGAACGCCTCCGGGATGTCCTTCGGGAAGCAGCGGACCGGGATCTGATGAATCGACTGCTCCAGGATCCCGCCGTCCCGGACACCCGCCGGAATCCCCTCGAGGTGCACGGGCACATCCAGTTCGACCCTCACTCGGGACTGGATCCGCAGGAAGTCGACGTGGAGCACCTCCGGGCGTGCCGGATGCGTCTGGATGTCACGCACCAGCGTAGGGACGGGCGCCTCCTGCCCCACGACCTCCAGGTTGACGATCGTGTTGTCCACCGAGATCGAGTGGAAGAGGTGGACCGCGTCGTGTGTGCTGAGTGCGATCGGCAGAGGATCGCCGCCGCCGCCGTAGACCACGGCCGGGAGCTGGCCGTCCGCCCTGAGCTTCCTGGCCGCTCCCTTGCCCCGGCCCTCCCGGTGCTCCGCCTTGAGCGTTACCTGCGTTGCCATGGTTCTTCCCTCACGTCAGGGGCCACATGGGGCCCGCGGTTCTTTCGTCAGCCTTTCGAACTCGGGATCTCGAAAAGCGCGCTGACCGATTCATTCGAATGGATGTGGGCGATCGCCCGGGCAAGAAGCGACGCCACACTGAGCACCGTGAGCCCCGGGAAGCTCCGCTCCCCGGGAATGGGGATCGTGTTCGTCACCACGAGTTGGGTGAGCGGCGCATGACTGAGCCTCCGGGGTGCTTCCCCCGACAGGAGCGCGTGGGTGGCACACGCATAGACGTTCGCTGCCCCGCGGTCCTTCAACGCGTATACGGCCGAGACAGTCGTCCCCGCCGTATCGATCATGTCGTCCGTGATGAGGCAGTCTCGCCCCTCGACGTCCCCCACCACGTTCAGAACCTCCGACTGGTTGGGGGCGGGCCGCCGCTTGTCGATGATCGCGAAGCTCCCGCTGAGCCGACGCGCAAAGCCTCGCGCCATCTTCGCCGAGCCCACATCGGGCGCCACCACGACCAGGTCCCTCAGCCCCTTGTCGATAAAGTACTTGGTCAGCACGGGCGCCGCGTAGAGATGATCGACAGGGATGTCGAAGAAGCCCTGGATCTGGTGCTGATGGAAGTCGACGCCGAGGACCCGGTCCGCCCCGGCCGTCACGATCAGATTCGCGGTCAACTTGGCGCCGATCGCCACCCGGGGCTGGTCCTTGCGGTCCTGGCGGCTGTAGCCAAAGTAAGGGATCACCGCGGTGACGCGGGCGGCCGAGGCGCGCTTCGCCGCGTCGATGAGTAGGAGGAGCTCCATGATGTTGTCGGACGGCGGGATCGTCGGCTGAATGATGATGACGTCCCGGCCTCGCGCATTCCGGTTGATTCGGACAAAGATCTCCCCGTCGGCGAAGTCGTGGATCGACGCCCCGCCCACGGATTTACCGAGAATCTCACCGATCTCCTCGGCGAGCGGGCGGTTGGCCCGCCCGGAGAGGAGCAGGAGAGGGCCCCGCCCCAAGATCTCTTCCATGGCTCCCGTTGGTCCGATCGTGACCCCGAAACAGCCCACGAAGCTAGGATTGGCCGGAGGACCCGTCAACGGCGGGGGTGCCGCGGGAAGTCCCGGCTCGCATGCCCCGGTCTCCCGGATCTCGAACGGCGGGTGGGCGGCTGGGAGGCGCGGCCTCGCGGCCTGAAGGCCTCGGTCCCGGCGCCGGTTCGGGCGCTCCGCCGTCGCGGTAGCGAGACCGGTCCCGGCACTCTGGCACCGGAGCGGATCGCAACCGAGGTCACCCGCGCTCGACAGCGCCAGGGCGTCCGGGTCCCGATCCCGGCACCGCGTCGAATCCAGGCGGGAGGTCTCCACCCTCCCCCCCGGCGCGTTGCTCGACCGGCGGCAAATCGCGCACCGCCCGGTCCGCCCGTATAATCAGACGGACGGAAGGCGTCTTGTGACGTCCTGTTTCCCACGATTTCGCCAGGAGGCCGCGATGAATACGATCCGTGTCGCCACGCTTTGTGCGTGTCTCTTCGGTGCGGGGGTAGCCCCCGCTCACGCCCAGCTCGAGAATGTTGGCTCGATCGGGTTCCCGACTTCCGAGACGGGCGAAGCACAGGAGCACTTCCTTCGGGGCGTCGCCATCCTGCACAGCTTCGGGTGGTACCAGGCCATCGAACAGTTCCGGGCAGCTCAGGAGATCTCTCCCGACTTCGCGCTCGCTTACTGGGGAGAGTCGCTCTCCTACAATCATCCGCTGAACTCGCAGATGGACCCCGAAGAGCCCCGCCGGGTGCTCGAGCGCCTGGGAGCGACGAGGGCGGAGCGCCTTGCGAAGGCGCCGACGGAACGCGAGAAGGGGTTTCTCCGGGCCGTCGAGGTGCTCTGGGGCGAGGGGGACCAGCGGGAGCGCCGGGTAGGGCACATGGAGGCGATGAGAGACCTCTACGAGCGCTATCCCGACGACGCGGAGGTCGCCGCGTTCTACGCCCTGTCGATGCTCGGCGCGGTGCGTGCGACGGGGGATCTGAGCCAGCGCCTCAACGTCAGGGCCGGGGCCATCACGCTCGGGCTCCTAGCCGGGAACCGCCATCACCCGGGAGCCGCCCACTACACGATCCATGCCTTCGACGACCCGCTCCATGCACCCCTCGCGCTCGAGGCCGCCGACCTCTTCGCCGACATCGCGCCCGCCGTCTCTCACGCCCGCCACATGCCGACGCACATCTTCATCCAGCATGGGATGTGGGACCGCGTTTCCCGGAACAACCAGTCGGCCTACGACGCGGCCCGCGAGCTCTGGAAGCCCGGTGACAGCATGGGCGACGCGACCCACTCCCTGGACTGGGGCCAGTACGGCGACCTTCAACTCGGCGACTACGAGAAGGCCCGTCTCTGGATCCAACGCATCGAGAGCATGGCCGCGGGCGGCTTCCTCGAGAGCGGTCCGCGCCAGGACCGCGGCGACAACCGGGCCGTGAACACCGTCTCGCTCCTCAAGTCTCGCTACGTCGTTGAGACCGAGGAGTGGAGCATCACACCCGTGACGGGGGAATCCTCCCCGAACGAGCTCCTTGCGACGGCGCTCAGCGCATACCGCCTGGGCGATCCCGATGCGCTGGCGCGCGTCGCGGCCGAACTCGGCCAGCGCGGCGGGAGCGGGAACGCGTCCGTCATCCGGAACGAGGTGAGCGCGCTCCTCCATGCAGCATCGGGCGACACCGAGCGCGCCTCGGGATTCATGGACGATGCGGCGGCGACGGTCGAGGCCGCCGCTCCCCCTCGCGGCGCTGCCTCGCCCATCAAGCCCGTCCACGAACTGTACGGCGAGATCCTCTTCGACCTGGGCCATCCCGCCGAGGCGGTCCGGAAGTTCGAGACCTCGCTCCTCCGGATGCCCCGGCGGGCCCGATCGCTACTCGGCCTCGCGCGGGCGGCAGCAGCAGCAGGACACCCGGAGAAGGCGACCGAGGCCTATCGCGAGCTCATGGCAGTCTGGGCCGGACGCACGTCGTTCGACGGATACCGGGAAGCCGCACGCTACGTGGAGATGAGCGGGGGCGCGTAGGCACCGAGGACCAGGGCCGCAGGTCTCGGCGCCGCATCGACCGCAAGAGGAGAACGGCGCGGCGAGCCCACGCCGCTTTCGGGGAGGGTGGGGGCAGCCGGAAATTCGGCAGGGGGGCGCGCTTGACCCGAGCGCCTGCCGGAGAAGCGACGCCGGCTCCCGATGAGACACGGTGCGCCGGCGTCGCGAGGAGCGGCCCGAGGGGCCCGGGAGCGACGTTGGCCTCAAGCCGCCGCCGCGGCAGGCGAAGGCGGGCTACACTCGGCGACCGCCCTCCCCCTCGGGGCGCTCGGCTCAGGAGGGGATCAGCGCCCGAGTTCAGCCGCGACTTCGTCGTAGAAGCCGGGGATGCTCCTCTGCATGAAGAGTCCTTCTTCCTGCATCGTCCAGCTGAGCGCATCCGTCCGGATACGGATTGGCGCCTCGGTCCGTGACATCCCGCCTCGGATGAGTTCCGTCATCCTTTCGCGCACCTGCTCCATCTGGTTGCGGAAACTCACCACATCGTCGCGGTCCATGACCGGGCCGTGTCCCGGGATCGCCGTATCGAAATCGAGTGCCAGGATGTTGTTCAGCGTCGAGACCCACCCCTTACCGCTCCCCCCATTCGCATAGTCGATGAAGGGTGCGATCGCGTGGAGGAGATCGCCCCCGTGAACGGTCGCAAGGTCGGGGAAGTAGATCACCGCGTCCCCGTTCGTGTGTCCGGTACCCATATGGAAGGCACGCACCTCGACGCCGGCAAGATAGACGGCCGTCTCGTCGGTGAACACCACCCGAGGGGGCGCATCCTGATCACCCCTCAGCATGTTGTCTCTCGCATTCTGGTGAGCGATGATCTCGGCGATCTCGATGTACGACGGGTTGCTTCCCGTGTGATCGCCGTGATGATGGGTATTGAGCACGTAGCGCACCGGCTCGCTGCTCACCCGGCTGACCAGCCCCTGGATCTCGGCAAAGTTCTGGGGGAACTTGTCGTCGATCAGGATCACCCCCTCGTCCGTGACACGGACGCCGACGTTCCCTCCCGGACCGAATATCACGTAGAGCCCGTCCTTCA
The DNA here is from genome assembly GCA_965218255.1 of Longimicrobiales bacterium. Lineage (GTDB taxonomy): Bacteria > Gemmatimonadota > Gemmatimonadetes > Longimicrobiales > Gaopeijiaceae > JAAXGI01. Next base: position 278,105 of record CBDCKJ010000003.1, read on the forward strand.
CCATCTCGATGGAGAGCTCGTCCTGCGCCTCTCCGGGAATCGCTCCGAGGGAGAGCGCGACCAAGGCAATGAGCGCGCTCTTCGCGGTCATTCGAAACACGGTTCCTCCCGCCCCATCCGGGGCGCCTTGAGTTGGACTGCAGCTTACGGTGAAGCGAGGCCGGACCCCCTCACATCGAGGGCCTCGGACCCATCCCCACGAAGGTGAACTTCTGCACACGCCGATTCACGGGCTCGAGCGGCGTGACCTCGGTGACGTACAGATTCCCTCTCGAGTCCACGTCCATGTGGTGGAGCGTTCCGAAATCACCCGGAGCAGAGCCCCACTGCCCGAACGAATAGAGGTATTCGAGCGTCTCGCGCTCGAACACCATCACCCGCGCCTCGCTCCGGTTCCCGACGTAGAGGAAGCGCTGGCCAGCGTCGGAGGAGAAGGCGGTACTGGCGGCGGTCGTCCCGTTGCCGCACGCCGGAGCCAGGCATCCGCGTCCGATGAACGTCTGGTCGAGGTACTCGCCCTCCGTCGTGAATACCTGCACGCGCTTGCCCCCCCGATCCGACACATACACCCGCCCGTCGTCCGACACCTTGGCCGCGTGGACGGGCGGCACGAAGACGGGCGGCCCCCTCCCCGCCTGCTCGAGCGACCACGCCGGTTCCGGCTCCACATCCCGCGGCGCTTCCCCGAAGGCCCCCCACATCCGCCTGAAGGCGCCCGTGTCGGCATCGAACACGATGACCCTCTGGTTACCATACCCATCCGCCACGAAGAGTTCGTTCGTCGGAGGGTGAACCCAGACGTCCGCCGGACGGCCGAAGTTGCGGGTGTCCTCGCTCCCCTGGCTCTCCCCCGGCGTCCCGAGCCTCATCACGAACTCGCCTTCCATCGTGAACTTGAGCACCTGATCTACGGGTCCGTTTCCGCCGACCCAGACGTAGTCGTTGTGGTCGACGAAGATCCCGTGCTCGGACTCGGGCCACTCGTAACGCGAATCCGGGGCTCCGCCCCACCCCTGAACAAACTGCCCCTCCGGATCGAATTCGAGGAGGGCGGGCGCAGCCATCCCCGCCTCCTCCGGCCCGAGCGAGCCCGGGCGGTGAAGCACCCAGACGTGGTCTCGACGGTCCACCGCAACGCTCGCCACCACCCCGAGGGCCCAACCGTTCGGAATCGTGGGCCAATCCACCGCCACCTCGAAGAGCGGTACTTCGTCCTGCAGGAACGCAACCGCCGTGCGGCCGCTCCCCGGCTCGGCGCCTCGGCCGAGGGGGACGATGAAGACGAGGGACGCGAGGAGCCCCGTGCCAATCCAGAGTGCCCGGTTCATGTCGGCCTCCGTAGGTTGAGATCAGGGTTGAATCGGACCCGTCGGCGCCGGTAGCGCCTGCCGTTCCCCTCCGTCGAGGGAAGGTGACGTGTTCGTCCCCGGGGGGCCGGGCCACGACCGCAGGAGCGCTAGCCGGCGGACCCGCCTTCCTCCGAGACGCGGCCCTCGGGATCGAGGATCAGCTTCTGCACGCGCCAGTTCGAGGTCTCGGCGACGTAGAGCTCGTTGTCCGTCGGGCACGCGAGCCCATGCGCGCCGGAGAACTGTCCGAGACCGCGTCCGGACCGCCCGATGACGCCGAGCACCTCCCCCTCGAGCGTCGCCTTGATGATCCTTCCCGGGAAGGTGGTCTCCCCGACGTACATCACGTCCGAGCCCTCGGGGATGCAGAGAGAGTTCGGCGCCCCGATGTTTCGGACAGTGGCGAGATCCTCCGGGATCGAGCCGTTCACGGCCTTCGAGCCCGGCGAGACCGGTACGTCGAGCGTGAACATCCGAATGAAGTTCCCGTCCGTATCGAAGACCTGGATCCGGCGATTCCCGCGATCACCGACGTAGACGTTGTCCGCCCGGTCGATTGCAATGCTGTGCGGGGTCCGGAACTCTCCGGGTCCCGTTCCGGGCTCGCCCCAGGACTTCACCCAGTCCCCGTTCATGTCGTACTTGGCCACGCGCGAGTTGATGTAGCCGTCCGTGATGTAGGTGTTGCCCTGCAAGTCCCAGGCGACGTCCGTCGGCTGGCGGAACCGGCCGTCTTGCGGCGGGAGCGGCGGGGTGGGATGGGTGTGATCGTAGGCCGCCGCGTGCGTCGCCTCCTCCTTGCGGCCGAACACCCAGACGACACGCCCCTCCGGGTCCATGCGGATGATCATGTCCGAGCCCTTGTCGACCGTCCAGATGTTGTCGCTGCGGTCGATCCGGACCCCGTGCGCGAAGGCCCACCCGTAGAGGCCCTTCCCGTGCTCGCGCACGAACTCACCCGCAGGGTCGAATTCGAAGAGCTGGGCCGCCATCGAGGCGAAGGCCGGACCGCCGTACGGATTGGAGCGGCTGAAGACGAAGATGTGGCCGCGTGAGTTCACGGCCACCCCGGCGACCTCCCCGAAGTTCACCCCCGCCGGGATCTGGAAGAAGTCGGGAACGGACCGAAACGGGATCTCGGTAATGTCCTGGCCGCTCGCGGGAAGCGACCCGAGGATGAGCGTGACCAGCACCAACACCAAGACTCTCATAGTTCTTCTCCTCGGGACCCCGGAGGCATGGAGGCACGCGGACTCCGGCGGGCAAGGGCGGAGGCCCACCTCGAAGCTGCCAGCCTGATCCTAACCACCCCGGTGCGTCGCATCCAGATACCGGCGTCCGCGGCCGCCCGGACGGGAGGCTCCCCCGGGGCCATCGGAACCCGCCGCCTGCACCCTCCGCCGTTTCACGGCAATGACGTCCGTCTGCCGGGCGCGCGAGCCCCTGACCTCCTTGCGAGACGTCTTCCCGGCCACCGCCAGACGGGCGCCGGGGGGGTCTTCGAGGGTTCGCTCCCCCCTGGTTCCGGGAGCAGCGAGGCCGCAGCCCCAGCGTCCTCCGGCCTCACCGGGAGATCTGGCGCCTCGATTCCCACGCCTCTATTCTCGGCTGGCTGGCTTTGCCCTCCACAGCGTCCCCGGGCGCGACCGGGCTCGGATCCAAGAGGAGATTTCGTCATGTCGAAGAAACTTCGAGGCACGTCTCGGTCGATTCTCGGGGCAGCGCTGATCGCAGCGGTGTTCCAGGGTGAGGCGCGAGCCCAGATGGGACCGAACCCGTACCGACCGGTCGGCGGGCTGCAGGCGGGGACCGGACCCGGCCTCATCGGCGAACCGTGGGCGAGGCTCCCCGGAGGGCGGGCGATGGGATCGCCTGGCGGAATCGAGATCGATGTGGACGGCGAGCATCTGTGGACCATCGTCCGATGCGGCAACGACGGTACCCCGCGCGGGAGCCAGACGTACTGCGACGAGTCGGACCTGGACCCGATCCTTCGCTTCGATCAGGACGGGAATCTCGTAACGGCCTTCGGAAGCCTCATGTTCTCCTGGCCCCACGGAATCCATGTGGACCGGGACGGGAATGTCTGGGTGACGGAAGCGGGCGAGGGGGAGTCGTCCCTCGTGGAAGGACGCGTCTTCGGCCATCAGGTCTTCAAGTTCTCCCCGGGGGGGGAACTTCTCATGACGCTGGGTGAAGCAGGCGTCCCCGGCGACGGTCCCGATCACTTCATGGCCCCGAGCGACGTCGTCACCGCTGCGAATGGCGACATCTTCGTCGTCGACGGCCACAACCAGAACGGGAACAACCGGATCGTCCACCTGTCGAGAGACGGCACCTTCATCAAGGCCTTCGGCGGGACGGGCCACGGCCCGGGCCAGCTGTACGGCCCGCACGCCATCGCGATGGATGGGGACGGACGCCTCTTCGTGGCAGACCGGCAGAACATGCGGATCGTCATCTTCGATCAGGACGGGAACTACATCAACCGGTGGACACAGTTCGGGATGCCGAGCGACATCGCGATCGACGAGAATGGCAGGATCTACGTGGCCGATTCCGAGTCGGACATGACGCAGAATCCCGGGTGGGAGAAGGGAATCCGGGTCGGGGACGTGGCGACGGGGTGGGTGGAGCACTTCATCCTCGACCCGGGCGACAACCCGCCGATCACGGCCGGCGGCAGCGGCGCCGAGTCGCTCACGGTGGACCGCTTCGGGAACATATTCTCTGGGGAGCCCCGTCCACAGCGTTTGATCAAGTACGTGAAGGTGAGGTAGCGAACACCCAGCGACAGGAGCCTCGCCGCATGGGGCGGCGTGCTCGACCGGCCCGCGCGCGGCGCCGGCACCTGACTCGCGTTACGCCCACGATCACGCGACCGACCCTCAAGTTAAGGGATGCTTCATCGGGGCTTTTCCGTTGCGCCGTCTGACTGATTTTCGCGTCCTGACATTCGACTGCTACGGTACGCTGATCGACTGGGAGAGCGGTATCTGGGATGCACTGCAACCGCTCATCATGGGGAACACGCCGGCCGACGTGACCCGGGGCCGCGCCCTTGCCGCGTTTGCGGTACTCGAGAGCCAGCACGAACAGGAGACCCCGAACCTCTCCTATCCCGAAATCCTCGCCCGGGTGCACCGAAGTATCGCGGACCGCTTCGGGCTCCGGTCGAGCGCCGCGCTCGACCACGCCTTCGGCGCCTCGGTACCCGAGTGGCCCGCGTTTGCCGACACCGCCGACGCGCTTCGCATCCTGAAGGAGCACTACCGGCTCGTCATCCTCTCCAACGTGCATCGCGAGGGGATCGTGGGCTCGAACCGAAAGCTGGGGGTCGAGTTCGACACGATCTACACGGCCGAGGAGATCGGTACGTACAAACCGTCCGACAACAACTTCGCCTATCTCCTCGGCCACCTGAAGTCGGAGCTCGGGATGGAGCGCTCCGACGTCCTGCACACCGCCCAGAGCCTCCATCACGATCATGCGCCGGCGAACCGCTTCGGGCTCGCCAACGCCTGGATCGACCGCCAGCGGCTCGCCGATGGCGGGAGCTGGGGTGCGACGGAGCGGGTCGAGACGATGCCCGCAACCGACTTCGTCTTCTTCTCGCTCGGGGAGATGGCCGAGGCGGTGAGAGCCGCATTCTGATTCGCCCGGAAACTCACCCGCGGCCCCGCGGCCCTCCGGCGGGGGTGAGACGGATAGCCGGGAGCGGGTACAGTCGCGCGCACTTCACGGTCCGCCGGGATCTGCCTGTAAGGGGGCCGGCCTGGGTGGACGATCCTGTGAAGAAGATTCCCGAAGCACTGCCCCCCCCCCGGCGTTACGGGCGGTAGGTCCGGAGCACGGCTACGGCGAGGGCGATCCCGAGGCTCAAGACCGCGTCCGCTGCTGCCCGAGCCGCCTCGAGGGAGGCCCGGAGCCGGAGGCTACCCTGCGCCCGAAGCCCGGCCGCGATGACGAAGGTGAGAAGAGAGAGAGGAGCTTCAAGTACCCGGCGAAGATCGTTGCCCGGCGGGCGTCTGCTTCCCCATGCGCGGCGAGGACCCGCCGCACGATGTACTGGTCCGTGCACCACTACCAGACGCCCCGGATCGGCGCACCGAAGAGAATCCCCGTCCAGGAATACCGGGATCCGAAGCCGGCCTCCGCGATCTCAAGAAGGACCGGCCGACAGAACCGCGCATCGCGCTCCACCCTCCGAGCGGCTCAAGCCCAAGGAGCGTCACGGTCGCAGAGCCGCCGATCAGGACAGACACCTGCACGATATCGGTAAAGAGGACCGCCCGTAGACCGCCTGTTACGGTGTACGCGCCCGTGATCACGACGACCACGAGTACGCCGGTCCAGAAGTCGACCCCCATAAACAACTCGAACACGATCCCGCCCGCCGCGATAGTGACGGAGATCGTCGTGAGCACGTACCCAATGAGGGACATCATCGCGAGGTACCAGCGCGCGACCGCTGAATAACGCCGCTCCAAGAACTCGGGCACCGCGAAGACTCCGCTCGACAGGTAGAAGGGCACGAAGACCCAGCCGAGGAAGAGAAGGATCAGAGAGGCGCGGATCTCGAACTGAGCAACCGCGACACCGGGTGATGCCCTGCTCCCGGCGAACCCGCCGAGGTGCTTTGATCCGATTCTGGATGCGAACAGCGAGCCGCAGATGAGAAGCTACCCGGCGTCGCGCCCCGAAAAGAAGTAGTCAGCGGGCGCACCCTCGCTGGAGCGTTCCCGAAGCCCAGCCCAGAGCGCTACACCGAAGATCAGGGCGAAGTAGCCAACGATCACGGCCCAGCCCGGACCTCCAAGGAGGTTCATCCGCCGCCGGCCTTGGATGCTGGGCACCCGGGGAGGGGAGAAGCGACCGGCTCCAATCGTGGCGGCGGCTCCGGACACGATGCGAAGGTGGCCTTCGTTCGGAGCAGCAGCAAGACACTCCACGAGCCCGCCTGCGTCAGAAGGCTCCTCAACCTGCCCGTTCCCCGTTGACGGAGCGCGTGCGCCTCCATATTAATACATACGTATGACTAAACCGACAACGCAGCTCGGTGGATCCCGGGAACGTCCGGGAACGCGGGAGGAACTCGTCGCAGCCGCTCGGACGCTCTTCGGTCAAGGCGGCTATGACGGAACCTCGGTGCGGGCGATCGTCGGTCTCGCGGGCACGAACCTCGGAGCCGTCACCTACCATTTCGGGACGAAGCGCGACCTCTACCACGCGGTCCTGGACGCAGGGTTCGCGCCGCTCGGCACCCGAGTCACCGCTGCGGCCAACTCGCTGGGCGATGCGCGCGAGAAGATGGTCCAGGTTGTCGAGGCGTACTTCCGTCACTTCGAGGAGCACCCAGACCTCCCCCACCTCCTTCTTCAGGAAATTGCAGCGGGGAAGCAACCTCCCGAGATCGTTCGGGAGACGGTCGGGAGCCTGAAGGAGACGATCGGACAACTCTCGATCCGCGGAGCTGCGGAGGGCTCGATCCGACCCGGCCACCCGGTTCTGACCGCTCTAAGCGTCGTGGCGCAGCCCATTTTCCTGACACTTGTCGCCCCCCTGCTGAGGAGCGCGGGCGACATCGACCTCTCGGATCCGGCTACACGGGAGAGCACGCTTCGGCACTGCACGGCCTTCGTGTGGGCCGCGCTCGCTCCAGAGACAGGAGAGACACCGTGAAGGGTGCGTTTCGTCTCGCCGGATGGATGCTCCTAGCGACCCTGCCCCGTCCTGCCGGGGCTCAACCCCTCACGTTGCATGAGGCCGCCGAATCAGCGCTCGCCGCCCACCCGTCGCTCACGAGCGCGCTCGCCCGGCTCGAGGTCACCTCGCGGGCACGCGACATCGAGCGGGCGGCCCGCCTCCCCGGCGCATCCTTGAGCGCCAATGTGACTCGTTTCGAGGAACCGATGGTCGTCGCTCCCCTCCACAGCTTCGACCCCGCCCGTCCACCCAGCTTTCACGACGCTCTCGTCCAGGGCCAGGTCGTCCTCGACTACACGCTCTTCGACTCGGGCGTCCGGTCAGCGCGCATCGACGCGGCCGATGCACGGGTGCAAGCGGCAGGGTTCGGGGTGGCGGCCGCTGAGATGGAGCTTCTCGAAGGGGTCGTGCGAGGCTACCTCGCCGTGCTGTCGGCCCGTGCGGTGCACGCTGCCACCCTGGCCCAGCTTGAGGCCATGGAAGAGGAGCACGCCCGCGCCCTCAAGCGGATCGCTGCGGGAACGGCGCCCGAACTCGAGGTACTCCGCGCGCAAGCGAGCCTTCAGGATGCGCGAGTAGAGGAAGCCGCAGCTTCGAGGGGGGTGGGACTCGCTGAGCGCTCGCTCGCGAGGACGATGGGGGCCGCGCCGACCGCGCTCGCAGGTCGCCCGCTCGCCGAAGTGAGCCCGCGGTTCGGCGACGGTGCCGCAGGCGTTGCTCCGAACCCAGCCATTGAAACGGCGGAACGTGGAGTTCGGGGTGCCCAGGCGCGCCTTCGAGAAGCGCGGGCGGGGCGGATGCCGAGTCTAGGGCTCCGGGCCGCTCTCCAGGACTTCGGAACAACGTCCGGGGGGCACATAGCCGAGTGGCAGGCGGGCATCCGGCTTTCCTGGCCCATCTTCACAGGCGGCGCTCGACGGGCCTCGATCCGCCGGATGGAGGCCGAGCTCATGGCAGCCGAGAGCGAGCTGGATACGATCCTGCTCAGCCTCGCCGCCGAGGCGGATGCGGCCGAGTCCAGGATACTCGGGGCGGACGAGCGAAGCACGGCCCTCGAGTCCTCGATCGCGCAGTGGGAGGAGGTGGCGCGAATCGAGGCACTGGCGCTCGAGGCAGGCGCGGGGGTTCAAAACGACCTGCTGCGAGCGGAGGCCGGCCTCTTTCGGGCGCGCGCGGGTCACGCCCAGGCCCGTTACGATGCGGTCCGCGCCCGGGTCGAGTTCGCACGGGCCCAGGGGGTCCTGAACCGGGAGTGGTTGAACCGCTCGCTGGAGATGCGGCCATGAAGAATCGGATTCGCGCGCTCGTCCTCATCCTCGCGAGCCTGGCGGCCGGGACCTGGTACCTGGCCCGGGTGGGAGGTGACGCCGCGGTGTCGCTCCGAGCGTCGGGCACCGTCGAGGCCACGGACGCGGACCTAGGGTTCCAGAGCGCCGGGAGGGTCCTCGAAGTCCGGGTCACCGAGGGCACGACGGTCGAGCCCGCAAGCGAGCTCGCACGCCTCGATGCGCGCGAGCTCGACGCAGCGCTCGTGTCCGCAGAGGCGCAGCTCGCTGTGGCCGAGGCACGCCTGGACGATCTCAACGAGGGGGCGAGGCCGCAGGAGTTGGCGAGCGCCGAGGCGGTACTGAGATCCGCGAGTCGGCAGGTTGAAGAGGCGGTGCGGGAGCTGGACCGAGCGCGGACCCTCCACGACGGCAGAGCCATCAGCCGCCAGGCCCTCGATCAGGCGGAGACCCGTGTCGAGCTCTCCGGAGCAACGCGTGATCAGGCAGAGCAGGCGCTCGCACTCCTCCGCGAGGGGCCGCGAGCTGAGCAGGTGGCCGCCCAAAGGGCGTTCGTCGAACAGGCACGGGCGAATGTGGCTCGGGTAGCGGCCGCCCTCGCCAACACTGTCATCCACGCCCCGTTCGCGGGCATCGTGACCATCCGACACCGAGAGCCGGGGGAGGCGGTGGCTCCCGGCGCTCCGGTCCTTACTCTCCTCGATCCCGACAACCGGTGGGTACGGATCTACGTCCCAGCGGTCGAGATCGGGCGCGTCCAGCTCGGAATGCCAGCGGAGATCGTCTCGGACACCTATCCGGAGCGGCCCTATCCGGGCGAGGTCGTCTTCATCGGCGACGAGGCCGAGTTCACCCCCCGAAACGTTCAGACCGCCGACGAGCGGACCCGGCTCGTCTACCCAGTCCGGGTCAGGATCACGGGAGACCCCGAGTTCACGCTCAAGCCCGGCGTCCCCGCCGACGTCACCCTCCTCGAACCCGGCCCTTGAACCGAAACCCCGTCGAGCTCGATGGTCTGGGCCGCGCCTTCGGCCCGACAGTAGCACTCCGGGACCTGAGTCTGCGCGTCGGCCGCGCCGAACTCTTCGGTATCGTGGGGCCCGACGGCGCGGGAAAGACCACGACGCTCAGGATCCTCGCCGGCGTCCTCAGGGCGACGGCCGGGAGGGCGTGGATTGAGGGGGTGGACGTCGGCCGGGACCCCGAGGCGGCGAAGCCCCACACCGCCTACATGGCGCAGCGCTTCAGCCTCTACGACGATCTGACGGTCCGCGAGAACCTGGACTTCTACGCCGACATCTACCGGGTGCCCCGGAAGGAGCGCCCGGAGCGCCTCCGGCGCCTGTACGAGTTCAGCCGCCTCGGGGAATTCAAGGATCGTCTCGCGGGGCAGCTCTCGGGCGGGATGAAACAGAAGCTCGCCCTCTCCAGCTGCCTCATTCATCGGCCGAAGGTGCTCCTGCTGGACGAGCCGACCTTCGGGGTCGATCCGATCTCGAGGCGGGAGCTCTGGCTGATCCTGCACCGAATGGTCGCCGACGGTGTCACCGCTCTCGTCTCGACCTCATACCTCGACGAGGCCGAGCGCTGCGACCGGATCGTCCTGCTGAACAAGGGGAGATCCCTCGCAATCGATACGCCCGCCCGGCTCCAGGCCTCACTCGGCGCCCCGCTTCTGGCGCTTCGGTCCGCCGCGCCCAGGAAGGCTCGCGATTTTCTCCGGGCCCGCTTCGGCAGGCAGGGCGCCGCGCTCTTCGGAGAAACGGTGCACGCGCTCCTCCCGCCAAACCGCGGTCCGGAGGCGGTGATGGCGCCCCTCTCGGATGCAGGTATCGAAGTCTTCGAGGTGCGCGAGATCACGCCGTCTCTCGAGGACGTATTCATGCACCTCGTCACCGCCGGAGAGGACGGAGCGGGGAGCGGAACGCCGGATGGCACCTGACGCGCCGGGAGCCCCGATCCAGGTGCGGGCGCTGACGAAGCGCTTCGGTGACTTCACGGCCGTAGACGGCGTGAACTTCAACGTCCGGCGGGGAGAGATCGTGGGCTTTCTCGGCCCGAACGGCGCAGGGAAGACGACGATCATCAAGATGTTGACGGGTCTGCTCCCACCGACATCGGGCGAAGGGACGGTCGCAGGGCTCGATATCGACTCCGGGCGCCGGAGGATCGGGCGCCGGATCGGCTACATGTCCCAGCGCTTCTCCCTCTACGGGGACCTCACCGTGCGAGAGAACATCGACCTCTTCGCCGGGCTCCACGGGTTGAGCGGGAAGGCGCTCGGCGTGCGTCGCCGCTGGATCCTTGAGATGTCGGAGCTCGAGGACCACGAGGATGGTCTCGCGGAAACCCTCCCGCTCGGCTGGAAACAGAGGCTCGCGCTCGGATGCGCGATGGTGCACGAGCCGCCGATCCTCTTTCTGGACGAGCCCACCTCCGGCGTGGACCCGCTCGCGCGCCAGCGCTTCTGGGACCTGATCGACGCGATTTCCAGAGACGGCACAACGATCCTCGTCTCGACCCACTACATGGAGGAAGCCGAGCACTGCCACCGGCTCGCACTCCTGAACCGGGGACGGCTCGTCGCCCTCGATACCCCCAACGCACTCCGGCACCGTGTTGTGGATCCCATCTTCGAGGCAAACCCCGACGATGCGGTGCGGGCGGCCGAAGCGCTTGCCGGAGCACCCGGGATCCTCGAGGCCGCACTCTTCGGGCGGACACTTCACGTCACTCTCGGCGACCCTGCCGGCGCTCAGGAGAGGATCCGCGGGCTGCTCGCCCGGGCGGGCCACGATGTGGAGAGGATCCGGCGGATTCGACCCTCCCTGGAAGATGTCTTCGTCTCGCTCCTGCGGGCCGAAGGCGGCCGGGTGGCGGAGCCGAGGGGGCGATGATCGATCCATGCCGCCTCGGCGCGATGGCGAGAAAGGAATGGATACAACTCCGCCGAGATCCGCGGAGCATGATCCTCGCCTTCCTCCTGCCGATCTTCCTCCTCCTCTTCTTCGGCTACGCAATCACCTGGGACGTGAGGGACGTTCCGATTGCCGTGCTCGATCAAGACCGGAGCGCGGCAAGTCGCGAGCTCGTCCAGGCCCTCGTCTCGAGCGGCGACTTCACACCGGAGGAATATCTGGCGTCGGCGTCGGAGATCGACGACCGCCTGAGCCGCGGGGCCGTCATGGGCGTCCTCACCATCCCGCCGGGCTACGCGGCCGACCTGAAGGCACCCGGCCGCAGCCCCCAAGTGCAGCTTCTCCTGGACGGGAGCGACGCAAACACGGCGACGATCGCCCTCAACTACGCGGACGCGATCATCGCGCGACACGGGGGGCGGATCCTGTCAGCCGGTCGAAACGCTCCTCTCCCGATCTCTCTCGAGACGCGAACCTGGTACAATCCCGACCTCGTGAGCCGGCACATGATCGTGCCGGGGCTGATCGCCGTGATCATGTCGATCATCGCCGCAATGTTGACCGCACTCACGATCGCCCGCGAGTGGGAGAGGGGAACGATGGAACTCCTCGCCTCGACGCCCGTGGGTCGGCTCGAAGTGGTTCTTGGGAAGCTTCTTCCCTACCTCGCCATCGGCCTCGTCGACGTGGCGGCGACCGTCGCCTGCGGGATGGCGATCTTCGGGACGCCGATGAATGGAAGCATCTTTCTCCTCGGACTCTTCACGACGCTCTTCCTGACCGGCGCGCTCGGGCTCGGCATCTTCGTCTCGGCGGCCGTCAAGTCGCAGGTGCTTGCGACCCAGATCGCCATGGTCGTGACGTACCTCCCCGCTCTCCTCCTCTCCGGATTCATGTTCGATATCGCGAGCATGCCGCGTGCGCTCCAAGGCGTGACCTTCGTGATCCCGGCCCGCTACTTCGTCACCGTCACGCGGGGGATCTTCCTGAAGGGGGTCGGGGCCGAGACCCTCTGGCCGCAAGCAGTTCTCATGACCGTGTATGCCGCCATGGGAATCGCACTCGCGACGGGCGTCTTCCGCAAGGAGCTCCCCGCATGAGCGGGGCGTGCAGGGCGAGCCTCCTTCGGATCCGGAGGCTGGTGGAAAAGGAGCTCCGGCAGCTGCTCCGGGACCCCAAGACGAAGCGGGTCATCTTCGTCTCACCCGTCATACAGCTCCTTCTGTTCGGCTACGCCGTCAACACGGACGTTCGAAACGTGGCGCTGGCGGTCTCCGATCACGACCGGACGCGGGACTCGCGCGACCTGCTGGATGCCTTCACCGCCTCCGGGTACTTCCGGATCGTCGAGACCGTGGGGCGGACGGGAGAGCTCGGGGCCGTGCTGGATGAGGGACGAGCGGTCGCTACCCTCGAGATCCCGAGCGGTTACTCGAGGGACCTCCACCGAGGCCGCGGTGCTGTGGTGCAGCTTCTCGTCGACGGGACAAGCTCCAACACGGCGACGGTGACACAGGGCTACGCGGCCAAGATCGTGCAGGAGGTCGGCCTCCGCCGCACGGCGGAGTCAGCCGCAGGCGCACCGCTCGGGCCCGCTATCGATCTCCGAGCGCGCGCCTGGTTCAACCCATCGCTTGAGTCGCGCGTGTACAACGTGCCTGCCGTGATCGGGATGGTGGTGCTCCTGATGAGCCTGCTCCTCACCGCGATGGCCGTGGTACGGGAACGCGAGGTCGGGACCCTCGAACAGCTCCTGGTCTCGCCACTCTCTCCGATCGAGCTGATGCTCGGCAAGACACTACCCACCGCCGGGATCGCCATGGTGCAGCTCGCACTCGTCACGGCCGTCGCGCTCTTCTGGTTCGATGTCCCGCTCCGGGGATCCGTTGCAGCACTCGTCCTCGCCGCAGGCCTCTTCATCCTTGCGGGTATCTCGGTCGGGCTGCTCATCTCCACGATATCGCGAACCCAGCAGGAGGCCTTCCTCGCGATATTCCTCTTCGTGCTGCCGGCAATCATACTCTCCGGGCTCCTCTACCCGATCGACACGACGCCGGCGCTCTTCCGGCAGCTGACGCTCGCCAACCCCCTCCGCCACTTCCTCGAGATCGTCCGCGGGATCTTCCTCAAGGGCGACGGCCTCTCCGAACTCCGAGTCCAGTTCACGGTGCTGGCGTCCATGGCTACTGCTGGGATGGCGCTTGCCGTGACACGGTTCACGAGGTCGGTATAGGCATCGCGCAGGGTGGATGCCCTCATGGGCGCGGCTCTAACGTTTTGGCCGCTCTCCGCTTCAACCGGACAGGCGCAGATTGATGCCCTCCCGGATCCGACTGGCCAGCAACAACGGAGTGCTCGGTGAATCAACCCCTACGACGACCCGCGGCCCTCGTCCTCGCCGCCCTGATCGTACCGCAGCTCCTCGGGGCGCAGCAACGCCGCCCGGGCGCACCGCTCGCCGCCCTGCTGCAAAACCCCGTCGCGGCACTACTTCAGCACGCGGACAGCCTCGGACTCGGCCTGTCGCCAGAACAGACGGTGCGCCTTGAGGAGCTTCGCACCGTTCGCGACGAGGCGATGAGTTCCGCCCGGGCAACGCTGGAAGCCGTCGCGCCGCAAGGTGGGCGAACGGGCGGCGGCGGACTCCGGGAGTTCCGGCCTCAACTTGAGACGGTTCGAGCCGAGAACGAGGCCGTACTCGATGTCGTCCGGGCGGACGTCCTGTCAGGGGAACAGTGGGAGATCGCGGAAGCCTTCCTCAGATCGCGCCGGCCTCCGGGACGAGGGGGCGTTCTTCCACCGGGGCGAAGATAGGCCGTCCACGCCCTTGGACCATTACCTTTCCCCGCGAGCCATCTCTCTACCACACTATGATTCCATGAAACGAAAGAGTACCTGGATCGTCGGACTAATCCTCGCGGCCTCGACCGCGGCGTGGTGGTTCACAACCCGCGGCGCGTCGGATGACGTTGCGTACCGGTTCGTCGAGATCACTCGAGGGGCCCTCGAGTCCACGGTGACGGCGACGGGCGTCGTTCAGGCCACGGAAACGGTCGAGGTTGGCACGCAGGTATCGGGCCAGATCGCCCAGATCTACGTGGACTTCAACGACAGAGTCTCGGCCGGGGACCTCATCGCCGAGATTGACCCGACGATTCTCGAGCAGGAGGTGCAGTCGGCCGAAGTCAACCTGGCAAGGAACCAGGCGGAGTTGGATCAGATGCGACGCGAGCTTGAGCGAACGACCGAACTCCACGAGACGCAGGTCGTCACGGACAGCGAACTTGACTTAGCGCGCTACCAATTCGCGCTCGCTGACGCGGCCTTCCGCTCGGCCGAGATCAACCTCGAGCGGGCACGACGGAACCTCGAGTACACGGAGGTCCGCGCACCGATTAACGGGGTCGTAGTCTCAAGGGACGTAGAGGTCGGGCAAACGGTGGCCGCGAGTCTATCCGCCCCCATTCTCTTCCTCCTCGCGCAGGATCTGGCCGAGATGGAGATCCTCGCATCGGTGGACGAGAGCGACATCGGCCAAATCCATGAGGGCCAACGCGTTCATTTCACCGTGCAGGCCTACCCCGAACGGGAATTCCACGGGGTGGTGCAGCAGGTACGACTCCAATCCACCATGCAGGACAACGTCGTCACCTATAGCGTGGTAGTGAATGCGGAGAACTTGGATGGAGCACTGCTTCCCGGAATGACGGCAACGCTCGATATCGTGCTCGACCGGGAGGAGGATGTACTCACGGTCTCGAATACGGCACTTCGCTTTCGCCCGACGGAGGCGATGCTCGAAGAGTTCGAGCGTGCACAGACCGCCGTAGAAGGCGTAGAGGGCCAGGACGAAAACCCCTTTCCGCTTGGGCCAAGGGGCGGACGGGAGGGCCGACCCGGTCCCGGCAACGTCCCCTCCGGTGGACTGGACGAGGAAGCGATCCAGAGGCGCCGCGCCAACTTCCAGCGGGCAGGCGACGCTTTCGGTGCCGGTGCCGTCGAAGGCCAACCGGGAGGCGGCGGCGGCGGAAGCCTCTGGTACCTCGACGAGAACGGGGAACTCAGATTCGCGCGCGTCCGAACCGGGCTCACGGACGGGATCCAGACCGCGATTCGCATGGCGCCCCCGGAGGTCCAGGAGGGGCTTCAGGTGATCGGTTCGGTGACGAGCGGAGCGGTGCCGGACAGTGGCCTGAACCCCTTCCAGCCGCAATCCCAAGGGGGATTCCGACGCTTCGGCGGGTTCTGATGGATCCGGATTCGCTGAATCGGCCGAAGCTGATCGAGGCCCGGCGCCTAGAGCGGGTATTCCGGATGGGGAGCACCGAAGTCCGCGCTCTCCGGGGTGTGGACCTGACGATCGATACGGGAGAGCTTGTCGCGATCATGGGCGCGTCCGGGTCCGGAAAGTCCACGCTCATGAATATCCTCGGGTGCCTCGACCAACCCACGAGGGGCAGCTACCGGCTCGAGGGGACGCAGGTCGAGACGCTGACGCAGGACGAGCTCGCCGATATCCGGAACAGAAAGCTCGGCTTCGTCTTCCAAGGCTTCAACCTTCTTCCCCGTACGAGCGCACTCGAGAACGTGGAGCTTCCCCTCCTCTACGATCGGAGCGGACGCCGGATCGACACCCGGCGCCTCGCAGCCGAGGCACTCGACCGGGTCGGGCTGGCAGACAGGATGGATCACGATCCTTCCGAGCTCTCCGGGGGGCAGCAGCAGAGGGTCGCCATTGCGAGAGCCCTGGTCACGAAGCCCTCTCTCGTCCTAGCCGACGAGCCTACTGGGAACCTGGACTCCGTGACCTCGCTCGAGATCATGGCTCTCTTTCAGGAGCTACACGCCGACGGCGTTACATTCCTGATCGTAACCCACGAATCGGAGATCTCTCGCTACGCCGAGCGGATCGTGGAGCTTCGTGACGGTCGCGTCACTCGAGATGTCCCGGTGCATGACCGGCACGACGCTCTGAAGGACACATCGACCTTGGTCGGCACTCAAACGGCGGGGGTGGCATGAAGACCAGGAACCTTGTCAAGGTTGCCGGCGTGAGCATCCTCAAGAACAAGATGCGCACGCTCCTTACGATGCTCGGGATCATCATCGGGGTGGGCGCCGTCATCGTGATGGTGGCAATCGGGGCGGGCGCCCAAGGTCAGATCGAGCGCCAGATTCAGAGCCTCGGGACGAACATGCTGATCATCACCCCCGAGGCCACGTCCCAGGGGGGCGTCAGCATGGGTGCGCAGAGCCGTCCCCGCCTGACGACGGAGGATGCCGAGGCGCTCGCGAGCCAGGGGTTCCTGCTCGCCTACGTGTCGCCGGTCATTAACAGCTCGACCCAGGCAATCGGGGGCGCAGGTAACTGGCGGACATCGCTCCTCGGAGTTGACTCCGACTACCAACAGATCCGCGACTGGAACATCGCGGAGGGGGCTTTCTTCGATGAAGCCGCCATCCGCGCCATGCGCCGGGAAGTGGTCATCGGAAGCACCGTAGCCGAAAACCTCTTCCCGAACGGCGACGCCGTCGGTCAGCGATTACGGCTCCGCGACGTGCCGGTTACCGTCATCGGTGTGCTCGAGGCGAAGGGACAGACGGCCGGGGGGCGTGACAACGACGACACGATCCTGGCACCGTACACCACGGTCCAAACGCGGCTGTCAGGGCGCCAGTTCATCGGCCAGATCCTCGCGAGCACCCTATCACCCGACGACCTCCCACTCGCGGAAGAAGAGATTCGCCAGATCCTCCGCGATATGCACGGCCTAGCGCCGAACGAACCCGACGACTTCACGGTGCGAAATCAGAGTGAATTGGCAGATGCGGCCCAGAACATGACACAGATCATGACCCTCCTTTTGGCGGCGATAGCCAGCATTTCGCTCCTGGTCGGCGGGATCGGCATCATGAACATCATGCTCGTCTCGGTGACCGAGAGGACACGGGAGATCGGCCTCCGGCTCGCGGTCGGCGCCAGAGGCTCGGACGTGATGACCCAGTTCCTGGTCGAGAGTACGGTGATGAGTCTCGCCGGCGGCGCACTCGGTGTACTGGCAGGAGTCGCTGGCGGACGGACGATCGCGATCTTCACCGGGTGGAGCACGATCGTCTCCCCCGCAACGATCGGACTCGCCCTCGGCTTTGCTGCGAGCGTCGGGATCTTCTTCGGCTTCTACCCGGCACGCCGTGCCGCCAGGATGGACCCGATCGAGGCGCTGCGGTACGAGTGACTCAAGGTGGCCGCCTCGCGGTCGCCGCTTCCCCTAGCGCCCCCGCGGAAGCGTCTCAGTCTCTCGCCTCCGCCCCGCCCATCCTCCCCGGCCGGCCAGACGGCACGACGCCGTCTCTACCAGTGCCTGTGCGTCTCCTCGACGCCGTCGTGAGTAGAAAGTATGGAAGGGCCGGCCAGCCCCTCTTTCACCCGACGGCTAACCGCTGATGCCGCCATGCCACCGAACCGCTGCCCAGTATCCGTCGATCGTTTCCCCGACGATCCGCGGAGCCAAGGTGAACCCCGGTACTCTGGAGTCCGGGCGTTGAGCATTGCTGGCCCCCGCGTCTCAGCCGCCGCTTGGAAAAGACGACCTGCCGACTCCCCGCAAGCTACAACGAGGCGCTCCCGTCGGCCTCCCCTGCCCCGTAGCGGTCACTCCGGACGCAAACCGAACGGCCGAGGCACGGCACGTCGGTCGGGTGGACGCAAAGTGACCGTAGCTCTATGATTAACGCCCCCTGAGCGTTGCATGCCTTGGGCCCGCAAGTCGTCCGCTCTGTCACGCGCAGAGTGCTCGGGCACGGCCTAACACGCTAGCATGGTAGAACCAAACATGGTTGAGCTCGATGAGACTCACACGTTTTCGCGTACGTGAATTCAAGTCCGTTTACGACTCGAATGACATCGCAGTCGGCGATGTCACCTGCCTGGTTGGGAAGAATGGATCGGGCAAGACAACGCTCCTGCAAGCCCTCTATAGCATCAATCCCGTTAACGAGTCTGATAGCGCATACGACGTAACGGACGACTATCCCCGTGCCGCAGTCACTGAGTACCAGCGTGCAGTGGAGTCCGGCGAGCGCAAACCTGCTCTTATCATTGAGACAACATTCCGCCTGGAGGACGAGCTCGATGCAATTCAAGCGGATTTTGGGGAGGGTGTCCTACCAAAGGGCAGATTTACCCTCTCAAAAGGATACGACAACAACCGCTATTTCGAGATTGTTGCTGACGAGAGCGTTGCCGGCATAACTATCCTCGAGAAGGCCGGTCTCGACTCTGATATCGAACTCTCGGGTGACCGGTGGTCCACTCTCGACGAGCTCTCATCCTTGCTGTCGCAACATGTGTCCGAGGTCGAGGATAACCTCTACCAGACTCAGAGTACCATTAGTACCACAGGCCATGGGTCCGAGACTACAAGAGCGGTTCAAGATTCCGATATTCTCGAGACGCTTGACTCGATAAAAGCCGTCCGTACAACAATCGATGAGATCAGCAAAGACGGCCTCGATGCACACCTGTATCGCCGCTACATCGAAGGCCATCTGCCCAAGTTTCTCTACTTCGATGAGTACTATCAGATGCGCGGCTGTGAGAACATAGAGGCCCTGCAGGAGAGGCTCTCCGAAGGCACACCTCGCCTGTCGGACTATCCTCTTCTCGGCCTGATCGACCTAGCCGGCATAAAGAGCCTTGACGACCTGGTGAATCCCTCGCGAACCCGTGATCTCCTCAATAAGCTCGAAGGAACGGGAAACCATCTCACGCAAGAGATTGTGGACTACTGGTCGCAAAACCGCAGTGTGCAGTTGAGATTCGATGTGCGCTCCGCCTTGCCCGGAGATCCAGAGGGCATGCGTCAGGGTACGAACCTCTGGGCAAGCGTATTCGACACACGACACTCCGTGACGACCGACTTGGGGCGGCAGTCCCGGGGTTTCGTCTGGTTTTTCTCTTTCCTGGCCTGGTATTCCAGACTACGAACCAGCAACCCGAATCTCATTCTCCTGCTCGACGAACCAGGGCTCCACCTTCACGCGAAAGGGCAACAGGACCTTCTCCATTACTTCGACAAGGCGTTTCCTCCCGGCCACCAAGTGATCTATACGACGCACCTGCCCTTTATGGTCGATGTGGACCGTATCGATCGTGTTCGGATCGTGCAGGACAGGAGCACGGACGCATCCGCAGCACTCCCGTCCGAGGCCTCCGGCACACAGGTCGTGGAGGACTTGCTTGACGCCACGGAAGACAGCCTTTCGCCCGTGCGGACAGCGTTGGCATGCGAGATGCACAGAGATCTTTTTACGGGGAACAATCACCTGATCGTCGAGGGAGTGGTAGATTTGATGTACCTGCAGACGATCTCTGGAATATTGGACCGCCTCGGGCGGGGTGGTCTAAGGCCGGTGTGGAGCATTACTCCGATAGGTGGTGCCAGTAAGATTGCGACATTCGTTACCCTCCTTGGTCAAGATCGCAGCCAGCGAATGGCCGCATTGGTGCATTTCCGCGGCGATCACATTCCAATGATCAACAACCTGTTCGAGAAGGGAATTCTCGCGAAGAACCATGTGCTCACGTTTTCGCAGTTCACGAACAAGTCCGAATCAGACATTGAAGACATGTTCGACCCTGCCTTTTTCTTGGGGCTCGTAAACTCCGAATACCACGGAGAACTCCGTGCTCAGTTTGACACGACAGACCTGGACGGATCGGAGACACGTGTACTAGATCATGTCAACGCCCACATCAACGCCCACCGGCTGGCGTCGGGCAGCGCATTCGATCGATACCGCCCCGCCCGCTACCTCGCAGAGAATTCCACGGCACTAACCGCCAAGATCTCCCAACTCACCCTCGCGCGTTTCGACAAAGCATTCCGTACGCTGAACCAGTTGCTCGATGACTCGTCACCGCCCGCGACCGCAAGTGCTCCGGGAACGGAAAGCGTGCAACGGCCCGTGCCGGAACGGTCGATCGCCTCTGTCAGGGTCTGAGGTTGGCCCCCGCCGTATTCTACCAGCGAACTCCCGGCTCATGGTGTTCTAAGAGGCGTCTGGGGTGACCAGTGGCCGATCGGCCACTGGCGAAACCCCGTTCCGGCTTGCCACGGCACGCGAACCGGGTCCGCACGACGTTCGGGATGGATCCCGAAGTCAGTTCGGCTGCGCGGTAAGCCCCCTTCTCGCACGGACGTGGATCACGCTATTGGCGCCATTCGGGTGCAAGAAAGCACCGGCTGCCCCTCGCAACACCTCGATCGCCTCCACATCCTCCGCGGGTATCTGACTCAGGGCGTCGTAGACCCCGGACGCCGCTACCCGCACCCCGTCGACCAGGAGTACCGGCTCCCATAGGTCCGTTTCCACCCCCTGCCCGTCGGTAGGGTCGAGAACTGGCGCGCCGATTCCTTAGGGTCCGGTGTATATGCGTTCCGCTGCTTTCGCTCGGTGCCCAGTCCGGCTCCCGTAACCACGTTTCCAGCTCCCGCCTCGTCAAACACAGCATGCGGTTTTCCCGCACTGTGCTTTCCTGTTGTCTTCATCCCACGGTTTATGTGGCCTATCGACTGGGGAACGCTTTCAACGGCAGATAAAGCCACCGCCTACTCCACCTCTTCCAGCCAAATGTCAGCCTTCGCCTTGAGATATATCCTCTTCCTCAGGTCTTGCAGACTGATGGACGGCTTTATCATCCCGTCCCTGCCTCCCTTGTGGTCAGAGAAAACGTCAACAGCAGGGCGCCTTCGCTCCGCGGGAATTACCCCGCCGGAACCTGTCAACACCACTGAGACACCCGGGATTATAAATTAGTGAGTCGGCTGCGGTGTCGATTCCGCAGCTGGTGGATTGATCCAGACCTCTTGTGGGAGAGGCTGGGGCTTCGGCATCCCCCGTACGAAGCGGTCCGGGTGCTTGGACCATGCCTTGTGGAGAGTGCGCTCACGCTGGGCGAGCATCTCATCGGCCCGACCGTGATGGACGTCGGCAGGGGCAAGCATGGCGATGCCCCCATGGCGGTGTTCGTTGTTGTACCACGGGAAGAAGGATCGGCAGAAGTCAGTGGCCGCGTGGATGTCCGGGAAGCGGCCAGGGAAGCCGGGGTGGTACTTGACGGTCTTGAAGTGCGCCTCCGAGAAGGGGTTGTCGTCACTGACCCGGGGTCGGCCGAGCGAGCGGGTGATGCCGAGATCAGCGAGGAGCTGGGCCGTACACTTGCTCGTCATCGGGCTCCCGCGGTCGGAGTGCAGGGTCAGCGTCTGGGGCTGGACACTCTGCTTGAGGCAGCTCTCCTGGATGAGCCGGCTGGCGAGCGCTGAGTTCTCGCGGTCGGCGACCATCCATCCGACCACGTACCGGCTGAAGATGTCGATGAGGACGTAGAGGTAGTAGTACGTCCACTTCTGGGGTCCGAGCAGCCGGGTGATGTCCCATGACCACGTCTGGTTCGGGGCGGTGGCCACGAGCTCGGGCTTCGTGTGCTCGGGATGGGTGAGCTGATCCCGCCGTTCACGCACGGGGTGGTCCTCAGCCAGGATCCGGTACATCGTGCGCTCGGAGCAGAGGTATTGGCCCTCGTCGAGGAGGGTGGCCACGATCTCGGCGGGAGACCGATCGACGAAGCGCGGGCAGGCGAGGGTCTGTCGCACCTGCTCGCGTTCGGATTCACAAAGAGCCCGGGCGGGCCGCTTGCTGGGCTGCTGGTGCCCGGGACCAGGCTTCTGACGCCGATAGAACGTCGCGCGCGCCACACCCAGCGCCCGGCACGCCGGCACGACGCCGACCTCGGGTGCGAGGGAGGCAGCGGCTGTCACGAGTTCTTCCCGCCCTCGAAGCTCAACCCCAGCAGCCCGGCAACTTTTCCCTGGACTTCCAGGATCGTTTCCGCCGTGGCCAGCTGCTTCTCGAGCCGGGCCACTTCGGCCTCGAGCTCATCCACCCGCTTCTGGAGGGGGTTGCGCCGGGCCGGCTTGCGGCCCCGTTTCCTCGGCGTCAGGCCCTTCAGAGAGCCCTCCCGCCGTGCCTTGCGCCAGGCCGTGAGATGAGAGCTGTAGAGCCCCTCGCGACGCAGGATCCGCCCGACCTCACCGGGCTGGGAGCATCGATCCGTCTCCTCCAGGATCCCGAGCTTGTATGCCCCCGTGAACTGTCGACGCGTCGGCTTGGCCACCACCTCCGGATCCGGTGCCGGGGGGCTCTCGACGGCCTTGGCCGTGGCGGGCTCGTCGCTACGCTCCTCGCCCCCCACGGCCGCAACACCCACACCCATGTCCATCATCCTCTCTCTCCCTGCTATCATCGCTGTCCACCTCCGCCCCCTTCAGTAAATCCAAAGGTAGCGGATGTCTCAGCGATATTGGCAGAGAGGGCCCTCCGGTTGTGGGCTCGGCCTTCGGAATGTGCACTTTCGAGGCCACCTGTGCGTTCACTTGCGTTGCGGCCCGATGACTCGCTGTCTCCCCATGGAAGACCTTGTCGATAGGCTTCAGAAATTCGGTTTCCCTCCTCCCTGCTATCCAAGCTACGAGGCTCCTGATTGTTACCCCGGTGGGACTGTCCCCCACTCAACAGACCAGCCTTAGCTGGACACACAACCGGACGTGCGGATTGCTCGCATCCGGCTCTCCAGTGGGATCATGCGCCTCGCACACGGAGCGCCTGTTCGGAGCCGCTTCCAGCCATGCCGGTCGCAGCGGGACCGGAGGTTTTGCGTGCCTCCAGCTTCCAGAAGCTGCACGACTTCACCCGCGGTGCCCCTCGCCAACGCACCGCCAGGCCTGTTCACGCCCTGACGGTACCGAGCCAGCCACCATCGGTCAGCCCCGCTCCTTCGCTTCTGCATGTGATGCCTCTGGGCCCCTTCTTCCCGCCCTTTGTACGCGGGGTTATAGCCGAAGCACTCCCGCAGGCTTGCACCCTTTTGGCACCCCTCCACACCTGAGGCCCCTTTCCTCGACGGGCATTACCCCGCGTCTTCAGTCTTACGGGCCTCTCCGCCACCCGGCCGGCCCGGCCTGCCCCTCGCGGGGTTCCGGTTGCCGCGTACACGGCACCGACTGGGGTTCCCGTGTTGCCACACCTTCCATCTTCCATGCGTGCTGACGCCATTACCCCGGCGGAAACCGGCCAGTGCTCGTGTCGCTCACTTCCCGGCCAGTCGGCGGCCTTCCCCTCGACTTCGCAGGGTCGGCTCCCGCGACAGCGGTTTCGGGGCCTGCTCAGATCGCGGTAGGGACACCGGTTGCCCGGTGCCCCCCGCACAGATCCGGACGTGCCCGTTAAGGCATCCGGCTCCTCCCTAGGGTCGCGTTGACGGCCAGTCGTTGGCTTGGCCACGGGTGTCGGATTGTCAGCTTCGGCCAGAACCGCACGGTCATCCGCTCCAGATCGTGCCAACCGAACCGGTCCCTTTGCGACCGACGGCGTATGGCCTTGAGCCACAGCCGTTTCAGACGGGCGACGAAGCGCGCCAGATACCGGAAGCTGGTCGGAACGGCATAGTAGTTCAGCCATCCATTGAGCACACGGCCCAGCCATCGCCCGGTTACTTCAAGGCGATCATGCCACCGCAGCCGCAGCGCTTCCGTGATCCGTTTCAGCGTGCGCGTCACGCGCTTTGCCGCTGGTTTGCGCCCCAGCTGGAAACGCCCCTTCCGATCCTTCGTGCAGTAGTGCGTGAAGCCCAGAAAGTCGAACGTCTCCGGTCGGCCCATGCCGCGGCGGCGGCGCCTCGCTTGCGCGAATGCGCCAAACTCCACGAGCCGGGTCTTCTCCGGGTGCAATGACAACTCGAAGCGTCCGAGCCGCTCCCTCAAATCGTTCAGGAATCGCTCGGCATCCGTCTTGTGCTGCAACCCTACCACGAAGTCGTCCGCATAGCGCACGATGACCGTGTCGCCACGCGCCTCGTGGATACGCCACTTCTTCTGGAACCAGAGATCGAGAACATAGTGCAGGTAGATGTTCCCTCTCTGCCAATATCGCTGAGACATCCGCTACCTTTGGATTTACTGAAGGGGGCGGAGGTGGACAGCGATGATAGCAGGGAGAGAGAGGATGATGGACATGGGTGTGGGTGTTGCGGCCGTGGGGGGCGAGGAGCGTAGCGACGAGCCCGCCACGGCCAAGGCCGTCGAGAGCCCCCCGGCACCGGATCCGGAGGTGGTGGCCAAGCCGACGCGTCGACAGTTCACGGGGGCATACAAGCTCGGGATCCTGGAGGAGACGGATCGATGCTCCCAGCCCGGTGAGGTTGGGCGGATCCTGCGTCGCGAGGGGCTCTACAGCTCTCATCTCACGGCCTGGCGCAAGGCACGGCGGGAGGGCTCTCTGAAGGGCCTGACGCCGAGGAGACGGGGGGCCGCAAGCCGGCCCGGCGCAACCCCCTCCAGAAGCGGGTGGATGAGCTCGAGGCCGAAGTGGCCCGGCTCGAGAAGCAGCTGACCACGGCGGAAACGATCCTGGAAGTCCAGGGAAAAGTTGCCGGGCTGCTGGGGTTGAGCTTCGAGGGCGGGAAGAACTCGTGACAGCCGCTGCCTCCCTCGCACCGGAGGTCGGCGTCGTGCCGGCGTGCCGGGCGCTGGGTGTGGCGCGCGCGACGTTCTACCGGCGTCAGAAGCCTGGTCCCGGGCACCAGCAGCCCAGCAAGCGGCCCGCCCGGGCTCTTTGTGAATCCGAACGCGAGGAGGTGCGACAGACCCTCGCCTGCCCGCGCTTCGTCGATCGGTCTCCCGCCGAGATCGTGGCCACCCTCCTCGACGAGGGCCAATACCTCTGCTCCGAGCGCACGATGTACCGGATCCTGGCTGAGGACCACCCCGTGCGTGAACGGCGGGATCAGCTCACCCACCCCGAGTACACGAAACCCGAGCTCGTGGCCACCGCCCCGAACCAGACGTGGTCATGGGACATCACCCGGCTGCTCGGACCCCAGAAGTGGACGTACTACTACCTCTACGTCCTCATCGACATCTTCAGCCGATACGTGGTCGGATGGATGGTCGCCGACCGCGAGAACTCCGCGCTCGCCAGCCGGCTCATCCAGGAGAGCTGCCTCAAGCAGAGTGTCCAGCCCCAGACGCTGACCCTGCACTCCGACCGCGGGAGCCCGATGACGAGCAAGTGTACGGCCCAGCTCCTCGCTGATCTCGGCATCACCCGCTCGCTCGGCCGACCCCGGGTCAGTGACGACAACCCCTTCTCGGAGGCGCACTTCAAGACCGTCAAGTACCACCCCGGCTTCCCTGGCCGCTTCCCGGACATCCACGCGGCCACTGACTTCTGCCGATCCTTCTTCCCGTGGTACAACAACGAACACCGCCATGGGGGCATCGCCATGCTTGCCCCTGCCGACGTCCATCACGGCCGGGCCGATGAGATGCTCGCCCAGCGTGAGCGCACTCTCCACAAGGCATGGTCCAAGCACCCGGACCGCTTCGTACGGGGGATGCCGAAGCCCCAGCCTCTCCCACAAGAGGTCTGGATCAATCCACCAGCTGCGGAATCGACACCGCAGCCGACTCACTAATTTATAATCCCGGGTGTCTCACTGGTGTTGACAGGTTCCGGTTCGCCAGCACTGGCGAAATCACCGCCCCCTGCGGCGTTCCCCGCAGCTCGTCCCGCCACTCTCCATCGTCCATGACGCCGGCGTTCAACCACTTGATGATCAACCGGATGACCCGTCTGTCCCCGATCCGGTGCTCAAGAAACCGGACCAGCCACTCCCGCGACACGTTGTCGAAGAAGCCGCGGATGTCCGCATCGACTATCCATTCGGTTCGACGCCTTTCCATCCCGACCGCCAGCGCGTCCAGCGCTCCGTGCGCCCCGCGCCCCGGCCGGAACCCGTAGCTGAACCCCAGGAACTCCGCCTCGTATATCGGCGTCAGAATCGTCTCCACCACCGCCTTCTGGACAATCTTGTCCTCCAGCGCGGCAATGCCGAGCGGTCGCGTGCCGCCATCCGGTTTGGGCAGGTACACCCGCCTCGATGGCGTCGCCCGGTACGTTACCCGCGTGCACGCGCCCGTGCAGGTCGGCCAATCGGCCGTCCACACCCTGCGCATACGCATGCCACGTCACGCCATCCACACCGGCCGCAGCATCCCTCTTCAGCACGAAGAACGCCCAGCGCAGCGCTTCGACAGTCACATGGTGCAGGAGCGACGTGAGACGCTCTCGTGGTTCCCGTCTTACAAACTGCCGTATCCGTCCGCTCGCCTGTGACACGCTTGCCCAGTCCTGTGCCTGGCGCGTGCTTTGAGCGTCCGGATTCCCCTCGGGCACGGTCCTTCGCTCCATCGACTCCGCCGGAGCCGAGGCTCCTTTGTTCGCCGACTTCATAGCTAATATTCCCGTGTCTGACTTCTGCGCACCGTACATCGCCGGTTACGGATTCCTCCTCTCCTTCGCGGTCCCACTACGACTGTAGGACAGTACGCAGACCTCCCAGGTCCCGGCACAGCGCGTACGAACATGCCCGGGTTCTTCGGCACCGCAGGATTCCGCCCCTCCATCGCCCTGACGGTTGAACGGATGCTGTCTTCGACGTGAACGAGCGTCTCGACATCCCGGATATTCGTGTTTTCGGTGCTCAATAGCCCTGCCTGCTCGCGCCCCTGTCAACGCTTAACCCCTGGCCTCGCGGCCAACGGCCCATGACTCGGGGTGGAAGGTGGTGGCTGGCCTTTCCTTCCCGCCGAACTTGCACCGGCTACGCTGCACCAGTTCGCCTGGCGCTCCGTTCACTCGCGTTTCGGCCCGCACGTTCGCTGAACCGCCCAAGGCGGCCCTTTCCAGGGTGCTTCAATACATGTCGTTACCTCCATGCACCGCCCTGGATACTACCGGCTGGAGCGACAGTTGCCGGGCGGGGTTCGCACCCGCAAGGAACGTGCGCCTTTCCACGGCACACTGAGATTGGGGCGGCTACTTTCATGAGATTCGGCACGGTGTGCCTCCGGTGCATGTGTCGGGTGCTGAATGGCGAGTGTAGAACCTCCAGCACGAAGGAAGACGATGTCTCGACTCAACTGTTCGTGGGCAGCGCTTGGTATGGCACCGTCGGCACTATTGGTCACTGGGTCTCAGCTTGCTGCCCAGACCGGAACCATCACTGGAAGAGTGACCGAATCCAGCAGCGGGAATCCAGTGCCCTCCGCGCAGGTCTTTATTGTAGATATTGAGAGGTCGGGTCAATAGGCATCATAGGGAGATTCAGTCACGGCTTGGTACGGATGGCGTGACGCATTCCGCGATACGTCGAGGACCGAGGTAAAGACGGCCTCCGAGATCGCTTCCGAATGGCTCCGCTCGGGATGGGAAGCTCGGCCAGCCGAGTCGGCTCCGCACTGTGGCTTAGCCTACGGGTCCTACCAGATCCACATAAGGGCCACCGAGTATTGGTCCCCTCGCCCTGGGGTTCCGGGCACATCTTGAAAGTGGTCATCCCATAGGTTATCGACTCCCAGATCGAGAACTATCCCCGACATCCAGGGTGGACGGAGGCTCACAGCCAGGTGGGTATAGATCCCGTCATCGTCCCCAGAGCGAAGGAGGTTAGGATTCTGCCAACGGGCCTCATTGTCGATTCGAACCTCGACGGACTCGAGGGGTCGCCAAAGTGTTCCTAGCGTAGCTCGGTGTCTAGGGAAATTGAGCGCGTAGAAGCTTGCATCGATGTCCTCGGTTCCATAGTCCTCCTTCTTCCCAAGGTAGGTGTAGCTTGAGACAGCTTCGAGCTTGCCCCAGCGGCCGATCGCGACGAGCTCCAAGCCGATGGTTGCGAGATCCAAGTGGTTCGCGGACCGGGCCGAGGTGGATGCCTCTGAGAAGGTCCAGTCCACGAGGCCATTGTCCCACCGGTAAAACACTGCACCTTCAACGCTCCAGTTGAGTCGAAGGACGCCGGCGCTTAGCTCCCAGTTCTGCGTTGTCTCGCGGTCGAGTGCTCGATTGCTCCGGAATAACCCCCCGGCCTCGGGGCCGCCGATGGCCGTGTAGCCCGGAACCTGGCTACTACCGGCATAGGATAGGGATATCTCCTCGGAGCGACTGCCGGAGCGAGTCTCTTGCCAAGTGAGGTCGACGAGAGGAGATACAGCCGGCCGGTCCCGGTTAGTGGCGTCAAGGTTGGCCCCAACACGCAGCGTGACGGTGGCCCCATCTGCCAGGCTACTCCGATAACCTGGTAGTAGACTGAGTTTGTAGTAACTTCTGGAAGTAAAGCTGTTCTCCAGCGCCGTGGATTCGATCCCGTCGGATGTCGCTTGCGCCGCCCAGAAAAGGGTTATGGCCTCATCCAGCGTATGGGCTCCACTGATCCCTACCGCATAAACGTCCGTCTGATGAACCGCTTCGAAAATGGATGGATCCTCCCTGGATAGCAGGTACTGATCGTCGTGTCGACGATGGTAGGCGGTGACCTCCCACGAACCCGCAGCGGGGTCGCCACTCCTGTGATTCAACAGAACGAGCCTGGTCCTTAGGTTCTCCATCTCGTGAAACCCGAATGGTGCCGCGTAAAGCTCTGGCCAGCCGAAGTGTTTCTTCTGGTAGCCCGCAAAAAGATCGGTCTGCGAGCTAGACGTCGCCCGTTGGATCCGCATCGAGTAACGATGGAATTCGTGATCCCCAAACCTTATGGTTCCGTCGCTCTCCGACCGCGAGGCCTCCGCCTCTGCACCCCACGACGCTTCCTGCAAAGACGCGGGTTCAGCCCAGGCAGCATGAAATCGTTGAAAGTTGAGCGCATGATCGCCAGCGCCAGCGAACAGGCTCCCACTACTCTCGATTCGGCTCCAGCCGTAGCTGACCGTACCAACCGTGCTGTTGAATCCGTATAGCCCGTTGTCTACGCCGGTCAGGACCTGGGGAGGCTGCAGCATCTCGGGCGAGATTGGAAGTTCGGCGATATAATGCCCTGTCTGGGGGTCTATGATGGTAGCACTCCCGATCCGTAAGCCGGTGTTCTCGAAGATGCCACCGCGGATCGTGATGTCGCCTTGCGCCTCAGCCATGTTGCGGGATTGAAGGTCGATTCTGGGATCGAACTCCAGACCCGAAACGGGCGTTGGGTAGGTGGCAACCGGACGAACATTGGCGGTCCGCCGACCATTAACGTGGAGGGTTGGGAGAGTGATCACGTCCTGCGCATGCGCAGCCAATGGCAGGATCGTGAGCCCGAGAGCTGATCGGAGGATCGGGATACGTTTCATCATGGAGTGCCTGTGTCACAAAGTCGCTTGTGAGGGTCGAACCGTGTGTGCTACAGCATGCTGCAGAAGCGGTGTGCCCAGCCGGGAGCGAGGCGGTTCCTCCGTTTGACCCGCCGGCGGTACGGGTGGCCCCCGCTTAGAGGGCGCCGCTAGGATAGCAGCTGCTAGAACCAACAGAAAGCCCCCCGAACGCTGGGGGGCCTTCTGTTAAGGAATCTACGCGGGAAGGCGACCGAGGACCAGTGGGTTCAGACTTGTAGGCTGTTTCCACGTTGTTGCGAAGCTCGGCACGCAGTTCCGCGGTGCTGCTCACCGGCCAGGACGCAACCACGTTTGGACGCGACTCTGCGGAATCAGCGGCGAAATCCCAAATTGCGAACGGTGCGAAGTGGCGAGCGGGACCTCTGCGGAATGGGCGGGCTCTGATCATACCTCGCCGGTTTCCGAACGTCCTCGCTCCGCCCCTCGCCCTGAACCTGGCCTCGCCCCGGAACGAGACCCGACCTCCCTCGCGACCGAGCCGCTGAAGCTCACGCATCCGCTGTGCCGTCACCGTCGAACTGAATTCCTCCAGAATCGCTCGACGCTCTGCTCGGAGCACCTGCATGGCTTCACCAATCTCAGCGGCCTGGGCCCTCCAACCCTCAATCCGCTCTCTGGCGGGTCCCGTTCTCTCCTCCGCGAGGACGCGAAGCTCCTCGATCTGCGCCCGCTGCTCGGAGGTCAGCCCAAGTCGGTCGGCGTTCTCGAGCGCCGATTCGAGGAGATCGAGTCCGGTAACGGGGCGAGCGGCCCCCGACGACGGAGCGTCCTGTGCGTGAGAGGGAACAGGTCCGAGGAGTACAGCCGCTCCCAAGACTAAAACCCGCGCGCGGGGCTCTGTAATCTGCCACAGCGTCCCGTTGGGTCCGAACAATTGAACGAGCTTGATCCCTGCGAGATCGTGGCGGATGTTGCGCCAGGTGTCCTCGAGCGCATGCTCGGCCATCCGCTCGAGCAGGAGCGCGAGGACCGTCAGCGCGATGTGGGCCCGGATGCGGCGCTCGGCACGGTGATAGACCGGGCGGAGTCCGAGGCCGCTCTTCATCTGCCGCCACGCCTGCTCGACCCGCTGTAGTTGCTGGTAGCCAAGCGCCATGTCCTCGGCGCTCAGCGTGTCGTCGTTGGTATGCACCACGAACTTCCCGTCCAGCCGCTCGGCCGCCTTCACCCGGGCCCGATCGATCTCGAGCCCTCCGGTGCAGGTCAGGCGCAGGTAGCGCCCGTAACGGCGGCTGGCCGCGCAAGCTGCACACCCGCTTCCCGTGCTCGCCCTCTCCTTTCGGAGGCAACGCCGCCAGCTTCGCCGCCAGCTTCGCCGCCAACTCCACCAGCAACAACGCGCGATGCCGACGTCTCCGCTCTGCCTCCCGGGGGTTATGGCACACGGCGTAACGCTCCCACCGTTCGCCCTCTCCGAGCATGACTTCCTTGACCCGCAGATTCGGCCCCCCCTCGCGGTAGCGCCCGCGGCGACTCAGCACCTCGGTGTCGATCTTCCCCCCCGGGGTGCACCGGCATGCAGACGATGTATCGGCCCCCGCCCCGCCCAAGCGCCCGCAGGTTCTCCTTCGAGACCATCCCGGCATCGGCCACGAACACGCTACGGCTCAGCTTCCAGCCCCGAACTCCCGCTTCACCTGCGCGACCGTGCTCACGTCCACCATGTCGCCGGAAAACACCCAGTGGCGCACCGGGAAGCCGTCACGCGTCACCGCCAGACCCACGACCACCTGCGGAGCATCTCCGCGGCCGTTCTTCGAGTGGCCCCGCTTGCGGCCAACCCTCCCTCCCGATCCCCCTCCTCCCCCACCGTGTCCTCGTCTGCGATCTCGAAGTGCACGGACGTCGTATCGTAGAAGTGGAGTTACTGAAGTTACTGCGGCGGTCCCGGGAAGACGGCTTGAGAAGGGGTCGGAGTGGGTGCGAGGTCAGCCTGGTAATCGGGCGTGGACCCGGGCGAACGCGGCGGCAGAAGGGTGCGCGGAGTCCATGGCGACCTTGACGCGTCGGACGGAGACGGTGATGCGGGCACCGATCTTGAGGAGTTTGAGGCGGAGCGTTCCCGCGGTGGCGCGAGCGAGCCGAGTGCCGTGGAGCGCGCGCCGCAGAGCCTGGAAGAGGATGGAGGCGAAGGCGGACAAGAGGAGCCGCAGGTGGTTGGCGGCGAAGCGGGAGGCGGAGGTCCTGTCGGAGAACAGATCGAGCTGCTGCTCCTTGATCACGTTCTCCATGTTGCCTCTCGGACAATAGACGCGCGTGTAGACGCTCCGGGCCCGCATCGCGGGGGGCAGCAAGGTGACGACGAAGCGGGGGTTGGCCTTGCCGATCAGATGCTCGGCCTTCGCGACAACGCGCCGCGTGCGTGACCAGCTCGTCCTCGTGGTATAGAAAAACTCTGCGAACCGGCGGGCGGGCCGCCCCGGCCATCTTGCCTGTGCTTGGGCCTCGGCCAGCTCCGAGCCGATCCTCTCGACAAGCCGCGAGTTGCGGGCCAAACCGATGCAGTAGTCCACGTTGTCGTCCTCGCACGATGCCAGCAACTCCTCGCGGGCATATGCGGAATCGCCACGGACCGTGATCCCCAGTCCGGGCCATTGCTGGCGGAGCCGGGCGACGATGCCGCTGAGCGGCTCGGTCACGTCCCCGGCCGGGTCGGCGTTGCCTAGCCGCAGCAGAGCGAAGAGCGGGCGAGCGCCACAGGTGATGTAGAGCGGCAGGAAGCAGTAGTGGCCGTAGAAGGACCCGCCCTTCTGGAGGCCGTGCACCGCGTCGTT
The DNA here is from genome assembly GCA_965218255.1 of Longimicrobiales bacterium. Lineage (GTDB taxonomy): Bacteria > Gemmatimonadota > Gemmatimonadetes > Longimicrobiales > Gaopeijiaceae > JAAXGI01. The sequence continues at coordinate 310,404 of CBDCKJ010000003.1, forward strand.
CGTGGAGTCGATATCGAGCACGAACCGCGATGGCGGCTTGCCCTCCCAAGAGTCGATAAACGACTCCAGAAGCACCGCCTGCAGGTTCTGTGGGTCGTGCTCGATCCTGTGGTAGCGACCGGGCTTGCCGCGGGGCGCGTGTTCCAGACGGTTCAGCGTGCTCTTGCCCGCCAGCGCCGCACAGCCCCTGCGGCGGCCTTCGAGATTGCCGGCCAGCAAGACCAGCAGGGGGTCGTGGCGCAACTCGTCATGGTCATTGAGGTCCTCGTATCCCAGCGCGATCCCCGTAATCCGCTGCGCCACCAGGGTATCGAGCGAGTGCTCCGTGAGACGGGGATCGCGGTGGTCCGTAAAGCAGGCCGCCACTTGGCCGAAGAGACCCATGGACCGATCGAGCTCCCCGAGCAGCAGCGCTCCGGTGTCCGACGTCATCGATCCGCCGTCGAACCCGGCGGTCACCTTCCGCCCTTGGCACCCTTGAAACGCGAATGACAACGGCTTACGCTGTGCCTGCATCGGTCCTACGGTGGTAATACTGCTAAGTTATGTGTCCACATAAACTTAATAGACACAGGGGGCCGCATGGAGGATTCTCTCTGAGTAACCGTTCAGTCGTGCCGTGGCGGAGGGGGTCATGGGTCTCAGGCTGAGGTCGTGTAGGGGACTGACCACGAGTTCGGTGATGTGCTATCGTCTGGTTCATGGCGATAGGAGACGGGGATGTTGGCACGGTCGTGGTGCTGGCCGAGGGGCCCGGTGGGCTGTGGTTGACCCCTGAGGCCGCGTGTGCGGACCCGGTGGACTGGCGGTGGCTGTACGAGGAGGAGCGGGTCCGTGCGGAAGCGCGAGCGCAAGAGTTGCGCTGGGCGGAGGTGTCTGCGCGTCGCGAAGTGGGATATTGGAGGTCGCGCTTCGAGGCATTGCGGCGCAGGCTGAGGACCGTCGTCGAGAAGACGAGGGAAGCTCGTCGAGCAGGGAAGAGCGCACTGCGGTGGCGCTCGAAGGTGGGGCGTCTGCGCGATCTCCTTCGGCGAGCCGGCAAGGAAGTTGCCCGGCTGCACAAGACCGTGAAGGCATTGCAGCGGCGCAACGAGGAGCTGGAAGCCGAGCTGGCGGAGTCTCGCGCGACCCGGACGGTGCTGTCGAAGACGCAGTTCGGTCGCAAGAGCGAGAAGCAGGAGAAGCCGGGCTCCGGGCGTCCGCGGGGTCGGCAGCCCGGCGCACCCGGCCGGGGCCGCACACAGCGGCCCGGTCTCGAAGAACACACCGAAGAGCATGACCCGCCGTCCGATGCGTGTGTGTGTCCCGGCTGCGGGAACCCCTATGCGGCCAACGGCGCCGGAGAGTCCACCCTTATCGAGATCGAGGTCAAGGCCCACAAGCGAGTGATCCGCCGCCCGCGCTGGCGCCGGACATGCGACTGCGCGTCGTCGCCCGTGGAGGTGTCGGCGCCCCCCGTGCCACGGTTGTTCCCCAACACGCCCTACGGGATCAGCGTCTGGTCGCGCTTCCTGTTCGAACGCTATGCTTCCCTGCGTCCTCTGCAGCGCGTCAGCACATGGCTGGCCGACCAGGGACTGCCGATCTCGCCGGGCACCCTGGCCGGCAGCGTGCCCCGCTTCGTGCCGCTGTTCGAGCCGGTGGCCGACGCGATCCTCGCGCACCAGAACAACGCGGTGCTGCGCCATGCCGACGAGACCACCTGGCGCGTGCAGGCGCTGCGCGAGGCAGGCAGGTCGAGCCGGGCCTGGCTGTGGATCTCGGTCGGCCACGACGCGGTCTGCTTCCGTATCGATCCTTCGCGCAGCGCCGAGGCGGCCCATGAGCTGTTCGCCGAAGCACGGCCCTCGACGGTCATCGTCTGCGACCGCTACAGCGCCTACAAGAAATTGGCGCGCCTGCTCGAGGGCCGGGCAGCCCTCTCATTCTGTTGGGCGCATTGCCGCCGAGACTTCATCAAGGCCGCGGCGGGGCAGGACGAACTGACCGGCTGGTGCCGGGAATGGACCCGGCGAATCGCCTCGATCTACCGCCTGAACAAGACGCGGCTGGCCGAGTACGATCCCGGTCTCGAGCGCCAGACGCCAGCGTTCGACGCGGCCCACGACGCGCTGACCGACGCACTCGGCAGCCTGTTTGCAAACGCCGGGCGCGAACTCGACCGCCTGCCGTCCGGGGCGCGCGAGGGCAAGGCGCTACGCTCGCTCGTGAACCATCGCGAGGGGCTGAGTGTCTTCATCGACCGGCCCCGGGTCCCGCTCGACAACAATCTCGCCGAGCGGCTGCTCAGATGTCCGGTCATCGCAAGACGCCTGTCGTTCGGCTCCGACAGCGAGACCGGCGCCCGGTTCACGGCGCTCATGTACTCGGTGGTCGGCACCCTGAGGTTGAACGGCATCGATGTCCAGCGATGGCTTACGGCATGGCTGGCGGAATGCGCGCAGGGCGGCGGCCGCCCCATGACCTGTCGCCCTGGCTGCCATGGTCGATGAGCGAGGAGCGCAGACGCGACCCGATGTCGCCGGCATGACCGACCGGATCGAGTGCCACTATCAGGGGCACGACTTCACCGCCGGGGAAATGGCGCTGCTGCGCGCACTGATCGCCGGCCCGCCGCCTCTCAGCCGCCATGCCCTGTCCAGGGAGTTCTGCCGACGCATCGGCTGGTTCAAGCCCGACGGCGGCCTCAAGGACATGACGGCCCGGGTGGCCATGCTGGCCATGCACAACGACGGCCTCATCACCCTGCCACCCCAGAAGTGGAGGAAGGCCCCGCCCCGCCCCATCATCTTCGGTCAGGACACCGAAGTGCCGCTGTTGCCGGCACCGACGACCCTCGACGAGGTCCGCCCACTCGAACTCCGGACCGTCGTGCGCGCTACCCGCGAAGGCAGGCTGTGGAACGAGTTCGTCGCCCGCTACCACTATCTGGGATACAAGCCCCTCGTCGGCGCGCAGATGCGCTACGCCGTCCACGACCACAACGGCTGGCCGCTCGCCATGCTCGGCTTCAGCGCCGCCGCCTGGACGCTCGCCCCGCGCGACCGCTTCATCGGATGGACCCACACGCTGCGCAACAAGAACCTCCCCCTCGTCATCAACAACCCGAGGTTCCTCATCCTGCCCTGGATCAGGATCCCCAACCTGGGATCCCATATCCTCTCACTCGTCTGCCGACGCCTGCCCCGCGAATGGACCCGACGCTACAGCACCACCCCCGTCCTCATCGAAACCTTCGTCGAAATCCCGCGCTACACCGGCGGCGTCTACAGGGCCTCAGGCTGGATCCATGTCGGAACCACCCAGGGACGCGGTCGCTAGGATACCCACACACAGTACGGCAAACCCAAAAAGGACATCTGGCTCCGGCCCCTCTCCAAACACTGGCAACGCATCCTCAACCGCTAAATCCAACCCCCACGCCACGGCGCGACTGAACGGTTACTCTCTGACGGCCGGAGCGAGGAGGGCTCGGCAAGGTACTCGCGCTACGCATTGTGAAGAGAGGCCGAGGCGGTGGATGGCCCGAGCCAGGAACCGGGGAAGTCTCGAGTTGTAGAGGTTAGGCCGGGATGGCCGGACAGCGGGGGGGTGAGCGCTTCGCGGACGATCCTTCCGGAAAATGGGCAAGCCCCCCTCTTAGTCCAACGGTGCACCGGAGGCCTAGGGCGACACGAATGAGACTCGTGCCCCCTACAACTTCCAACCACGGGTGCCCGACTGCCGGATCCCGACTCCACGGGCGGATGGGGCGGCACTCAGATGGGAGCCCGAGGGTCCCCGGGGCAAAGGAGCCGAGCAAGGTGCCAGGAGTTAGGTCCGATGGACTAGAACCCGAAACCGGATTCGGGCCCCTTTCGGGGCCAATCCGCTCGAGCACCGCAGTTGTCTCGACGGCGACGATCGGGTGACGGCTCCGGCACCGTGCGAGGAACAGTCGGATGCCACACTCTGAGAACACGAATACCAACGCACGGAGGGCGTTACGATGATTCAGGATAGCGGCATCGGTGGGCTGGACATTCAAACGACGATCCTTTGGCTAGTGGTCGTCTGCGCCCTCCTCGTGCTCCTCCTTGTGTTGGCATTCCTCATTCCGGCATTCTGGCGCGTGATCCAGCGTCAGCGACCAACACCGGAGGAACGCGCACGGAGGGAGCAGGTCCGGAAGGCACGAGCGGCGCTTATCCGCGCGGCGGACGGTATCGTGGACCAGCTCGACGGCGAAACTCAGTACTACCGCGTCGCCGCCCTCGCTGAGACCCTCACCCGCGTGGGCAACGCAATCCGCTACATCGACGCGCACATGTGACGGAGCCCTTCGGGACATGCTTCTCTCTTCCACCTCCGCTTCAAGCGGCGGCGAAGCAAGTGTCCTCTGACCAGTCGATAAAGACACGCCCGTGAAGGCGCCGGGCGCCTCAAGTTGGCCCCACTGGGACCCGATTGGGTTACAGGTGCCCCGGAGCTTCTCGACCCCGTAAGATGTCCCTCGCCGGATCTCGGAGTTGACGGAAGGAGCGAAAGGCTCGGCAACCTTTCGCGCTGGCCCCACACGGGGATGACCGTCAAGCGTGCAACGATTCATCCGACGGGCCCGTCTCGCCCGACCTTCCCGACCACGCCGAGTTCCCCCTTCTCCATCGGAACAATCGAGTCACAAGCGAGGGCGGCCCACGTCAGGTCATGGGTGATCGCAAGCACCCCTCCGCCTCGACCAGCCCACAGGCGCATGGCGCGCCAAACCAAGGACCTCTGGCGCGGGTCGAGACCAGCCGTCGGCTCATCCAGTATCAGGAGTGGCGGCTCTGCGGCGAGCATCGAAGCGAGGCTAAGGAGCCGCCGCTCCGACCAGCTCAAGTCCCGAGGATTCGTGCCCCGGTGCTCGACCAAGCCGGTCGCGCGGACAGCGGCCTCGGCCCGTCGCCTTGCCTCTTCGCGGCTGGCGCCCCGGAGCCTTGGCCCGAATGAAGCTTCGCTCAGAACCGAGTTCTTGAAGAGCTGGTCCTGGGGATTCTGGAAGACAAGCCCAATGTCGGTGGCCACATCGCTAGCCGGGCGGTCGTGGCGGTCCCGCCCGCAGACGTCAATCCGACCAGTGTCCGGCTGCAGAAGCCCAAGTGCGAGTCTCGCTAACGTAGTCTTGCCGCTCCCGTTCCGGCCCACCAGACCGACGACCTCGCCCCGACGAATCCGGAAGTTCAGACCGTGTGCTGCCGCCGCTCCACGAGGATAGGCGAACGACACGTCGTGCATGGCAAGAAGGACGGGCTCCGTGCCGCCCGGTGCCAGATCGCTCTCCTCAACCCCGGCTTCTTGGGGACGATCCTCGAGTGGCAGCCCGGTCAACTCACCCGCGCCGAGCGACCTTGCCTCCTCCTCGCTCGAAGACGTGAAGACGACCGCACGACCGTGTTCTGCCTCCCGCACCAGGAGGGAGCGGAGGCCGCACAGCGCCCCGGGATCCAAGTGAAGCATCGGGTCGTCCATGATCAAGACCCCCGGCTCGTGGGCAATCGCCCCAGCGACGAGAACGCGCTGGAGCTCGCCCCCCGAGAGCGTCATCGGAGAGCGCTCCGCGACCGCCTCGAGCTCGAGAGAAGCCAGAAGGTGTTCCACGCGCCGACGAATCCGAAGCGGAGGCCAGCCGCGATTCTCCAGGGAGATACCGATCTCTCCGGCCACCGTACTTCGAACACCGGTGAGTTGCGCGAGGGCGCTGTCGGTCAGAATCCCGGCCCCGGGCGGCGGTCCTCCAAGGAGCGGCAGGGACGACCCCATGACTTCCCCTCGGCCCCCGACTCGGCCCCCGAATACGCTCGGCGCGAGCCCTGACAGAACCCGCACGAGCGTCGTCTTTCCAGCCCCGTTCGGACCCGTGATCGCGTGGACGCGGCCCGCCTCGAGCGAAAGACTCAAGGGGGGGCTCGCCGGCCGATCCGTCCCCTCGTAAGTGAACGTCAGGCCGGACGCCTCGGTGATCATGAGCCGAGAGTGCGCCAGAGGAGTACCACGGCAGCACCCAGGAGAACCGAAGCCGCAAAGGCGGTGTCACTCCGCCTCCATGGGACGTCGGCGAGCGCAGTGGGGCGGCCGGGCAGGCCGAACCCGCGAACGAGCAGCGTGACCTCACGATCAGCCGCCTCCTCGAGCGTGGAAAGAAGGAGCGGACCGATCAGGCTCAGCGCCCCGAGCGAACCCCATCCAAAGCGCACGCCCCTGGATGTCTGAGCGTCACGGACCTCGAGCACGCGCTGCCGCAGGTGCGGAACGAACCCCGCTGCAGCGACCAGGGCATACGCCAGCGATTTCGGCACCCGGGCTCGGACGAGACACGCATGCAGATCGTCGAGCCGGGTCGTCATGATGTAGAGTTGCAGGGAACCGACGAGGACTGTCAGCCGGACCAGGAGCTCCCCTGCCCAGGCGAGCTGCTCCGGCCCGAGGCCGAGTGGACCCATCGACCACCAGTCCCCGGTAACGGCGGGATCGGCGGCACCGATGAGAAGGAGCGAGAGCGCGAAGGGGGTGGAGACCACCAACAGGGCCTGGATGAATTGCCGTCCCTTCCCGTGCAGGAGGGCCGCGAGGAGGATGGCCGAAAGCAGGACTCCATTGGCAATCGGCGGGAAGAGGAGAGCGCTCAGGGACGCGCCGAGTACTCCAGCCAGCTTCGAAAAGGGATGCAACTTCCTGACCGAAAACCGTCGGTGAGCACGTTCCGTACCGATCAACGCGCCTCTCGGCCCCGCACACCGGGGAAACGCGCGCGCAGGTGGCTTGGCAGGACCGAGACAATGACCGAGACCACGCCGAAGGTCACCGCCTTGTCGAGTGGATCCGTCGCCAGGCTCGCGACGTAGGTCGACTGGAACACCGAGAACCCCTGCGTCCTCGCGGTGGCCACGAGCACCGTGTAGAGGCCACTCGGCGTTGCACCACCCGAGACAGCGGCGCTGATCGGTGCAGAGATCGCGGCGCTGACAAGACCCACCACCCCCCCGAAGAGCACAGCCCGCAACGGGCGCCTCATCCAGCCGAGCCCTCCCGCGATCCCGGCCAGGAACCCGACAGCGGCGGCCGTCACGATGAACCACGGGAGGAGCGGATTGTAGATTGCACCCCCCAGATTGCTGATCGCTCCCGCAAGGGCCCCCGCCGTGGGGCCGAAGAGGGCGCCGACAAGGGCCGTCCCGATGGTGTCACCGAAGATCGGGAGCCTCGCCGTGTTCACGATCAGGCCGGACAGCCAGTTGAGCGCCGCGGCGGCCACAACCGTCGCGCCGAAGAGGAGGGGGCGGCCTCCCGCCCAGTGCCAATTGAACGCTCTCACCGGAGTCGCACTCGCATCATGAGTTCGAGATCGCCGACGATACGCGGCCCGCGTCCAGGTCGGCCCGGTTCCCCGGAACTCGAGTCTGTACTCGGGACGCGTGCGGACGGACGATCTGCCGTTCGGCCGCCCCCGACTCGCGATCTGCCGCGACGAATCACTACAGTCCCACGCTCAGCCCCAGGTTCACGACCGGATACACTCGGGCGTACTCAAGAAGCTCCCCTATTTCCTCGATCTCCGCGTCGAGCTGGGCCTGGAATGCGGGTACGCCAGCGACCGGGCCCGTCGCCTGCAGCGTGACCTCCGGCATCCCATTGTAGACCAACCCGAGATCGAGGGAGAGGGCGAGCCTTCTCCCACCGCCATGCCCCCACCCGATCCCTGCATACGGCCCCGACTCGGACGTTCGCAGTGCACCGATCAGCGAGCCGATCTCCCTCGGATCATATTCCCGCGCTCCGATCTCCACCCGCGCAGTAGGCGTGGCCTCGAGCTCCAGCGGCTCCGTGAAGTAGACGACACCGCCGCTGATTCGAAAGCTCCCGCCGCCTGGATGCCAATCCAGAACGGCCGTCAGGCTGGGGGAGGGCAGGTCGAGGTCATACCTCACACCGGAGAGACCGACATCGATCTCGAGCGGCTGATAGTCAAACCCGCCACGGAGCCTGAGCTGGCTGCCGATCAGCGGCATCGACAGCTGTCCTCCGAGGCCGAGGGTTCCCACATGCACGGATGCACCGAGCCCGAGGCCCTGGCCGCTCGCTGGGCGGGGGCCGAGGGCCACCATCGTTGCCCCCAGCACCAGGTAGAGCAGAACGCGCATAAGCCATCTCCCTCCCACGGGTAGCCGGACCCACGATCCCTGCATGTCTCACCCCGCGCCTGAATTGACCCCGCTGGAGCCGCGGCGGGCGCCTCCTGTGTGGCGAGCCGGCGCTCGCGAACTGGCCGAGGCCACCGCTCCATGCGACCGGAACATATCGCTGACATCCCATTCCGCGCGTGGTCGTGGACCCGGCCGCAGGGTGGAATGTCCCGCCGTGGCGACCGAGAGTGCCCGGACAACCCCACATGGGTATAGATCCATCCGAACGACGGGAGGCGATCAACGGGGCGCACACGGCGCCGTCACGACACGTCGGCGGCGACGGCGCACGGCCGACCTCCGCGCCCCACCGCGCACCGATCTGTATCGACCTTCCCTCGGCTGGATACCACGAGAAGGGCCGGGCAACGCAGAGCGCCGCCCGGCCCCGGTCCGCCCCCGTCACGCTAGGCGCACCAAGGGGGTTCCGTGCGCTACGAGCTCCTCATCCGCCGCCGGCCATGTTCCGAAGCTCTTCGAGCGCCTCACGCTCGGCGACGAGGCGATCGAACCCCTGCTGATCCAGGTGCGTGATCGCGATCCAGTCGTGCGACATCTCATCCGTCGTACGGCTGCCGCGGCCCACGTAGATCGTTGGATCCGGGTTGCTCCGGTTGTTGTCCGTGTTGTCATACCAGTGCGTGAGCACCATCACCGATCCGGCCGGAACGAGCGGGGCCGCATGATCCTCGTATACATGGCTCAGGTGCCAGTAAGCCGTCCAGTTGCTCACCATCGACACGAGATCGCGCTCGCCCGTCGCCGGGTGGAAGATCTCCAGGGAGGCGGCGGCGAGGCGGAAGTGCCCGTGCGGCTGCCAGCTGTCGATTCTCACCGGATGGTCGAAGGAGTGGAACCCCTGGGTCATCGCCGTCCCGTGCGGGGCCAGGTCGATGTCGCCCTCGCCCGAATAGAGCCGGAGATCCTGCTCGTAGTCGTAAGCGTAGTCCTCGGGGTAGAGCCAGAGGCCAACTTCCACCTGGTCACCGGGGACCGCGTCGCCCATCGGGTAGTAGTGGATGTCCCACGTCACGACCGAGTTCGTGGGTGCCGTCCGGCAGGCTCCCTCGGGGATGATCTCGCCGAGCTTCCCGAGCGCATACTCGGAGAGGCGCGCGAAGCTCTCATACTCGCCCGTCTCCTCGTTCCAGACCCGGAATTGGGAGTTCGCGTGGTGCGTGGAAGGGCGGCCCCCAACCGAGGGCTTCGTCTCGATCGCCATGATGCAGCGCTCTTCGTTGATCCCCGTATCGACCATCGGACGCCACCACGAGTCGCCGCCCGTCGCCGGGATGTCATACGGATCCGACTTGATCACCATATCGGGCTGCCCGAACCGCTCGGCCATCCGCCACTCGGCGGCATCCGGCCAGACGACCGGAGGCGGCATGTCGTTCAGATCACCGGAGGGCGCACCCGCATCAACCCATGCCACGACCGTCGCGATCTCTTCGGCCGAAAGCCGTGCATCCGACTTGAGCTCCTGAAGCCCCACGTTCGTGTCGTAGTGGTAAGGAGGCATCTCCTGGGTGACGACCTTCTCCCTGATGATCGGCGCCCACGGCCGGGTCTCCTCGTAACTCATGAACGACATCGGGCCGATCGCACCGGGCTGGTGGCAGACCTGGCAATTCTCCTGGAGAATCACCGCGACGTCCGGGGCGAAGACGGGCGTGTTCGCCGTCTCCTGTGCCGCCGCCGGGGCGGACAACCCGAGGGAGAGGCCGACAGCGAGGGCCAACACAGAGTAGGTGCCGCGCATTGCTGGTCCTCCTTGCCGTGACAAGCACGCAGAATGTGGTCCCGGGAGGCGTCGGCGATCTGCCCCGCGGGCGCTACACAAGAGTACCGCGACCATCACCTAGTATCGATCCCGACCCGCTGCGAAGTCAAGCGACCGGATCGCTCGCCCGAGCACCCGGGGGAAGCCGGGGGACCTCGCTCGTCGGGTACGCCGTCCCCTCCCGCGGCACCACTACTCGTTGTTCCCCTCGATCTCGTCGATCCGGTAGCGCTCTCCCACCCAGACGCCCGTCACCCGGACTTCCCGGCCCGCCAGTGCGGCGAGCTCAGACTCGAACTCCTCCGGGTTCATGAAGGAGACCGGGATGCCCCGCAGGATCAGCGCGAAGTCCTCGACCGACTCGACCCGACTCCGCACCCAGCCCCCGGGATCCGGGTCTCCCTCTGGGGGGGAGAGGTGGACGCGGTGTCCGAGAACGCCCGTCCGCGTCGCCACGTACTCGGCAGGCGTGTCTCCGGCGTACATCGTTCCCTCCTGCCGGCGCCCGGAGACGGCCAGCGTATCCACGGGCTCGCCATCCTCCCGGTTAGCCGGTCGTCCTCGAGCGTGACGGTGTAGAGGTACGCCCCGAACTGCACGGTGATCGTTCTGTCCTCGTACTCGAATCACTGAACGTCCAGGAAGGTGTTTCGCGGAGACGTCATCTGGGCGCGGTAGCCGTCCCCGCTCGCCTCGATTCTGAGGAGCACGTTGCGAACACCACCGGTCGCTCTCTCAGCGAGGTTTCGAGTCTCCAGATTCCACGTGCCCGCAGGGTCCGGAGATTGCGCCGACGGTAACCGTTCAGTCGTGCCGTGGCGGAGGGGGGGTCATGGGTCTCAGGCTGAGGTCGTGTAGGGGACTGGCCACGAGTTCGGTGATGTGCTATCGTCTGGTTCATGGCGACAGGAGACGGGGATGTTGGCACGGTCGTGGTGCTGGCCGAGGGGCCCGGTGGGCTGTGGTTGACCCCTGAGGCCGCGTGTGCGGACCCGGTGGACTGGCGGTGGCTGTACGAGGAGGAGCACGTTCGTGCGGAGCGGGAGCGGGCCCGTGCGGAGGCGGCGGAAGCGCGCGCGCAAGAGTTGCGCTGCGCGGAGGTGTCTGCGCGTCGCGAAGCGGGATATTGGAAGTCGCGCTTCGAGGCATCGCGGCGCAGGCTGAGGGCCATCGTCGAGAAGACGAGGGAAACTCGTCGAGCAGGGAAGAGCGCACTGCGGTGGCGCTCGAAGGTGGGGCATCTGCGCGATCTCCTTCGGCGAGCCGGCAGGGAGGTTGCCCGGCTGCACAAGACCGTGAAGGCATTGCAGCGGCGCAACGAGGAGCTGGAAGCCGAGCTGGCGGAGTCTCGCGCGACCCGGGCGGTGCTGTCGAAGACGCAGTTCGGTCGCAAGAGCGAGAAGCAGGAGAAGCCGGGCTCCGGGCGTCCGCGGGGTCGGCAGCCCGGCGCACCCGGCCGGGGCCGCACACAGCGGCCCGGTCTCGAAGAACACACCGAAGAGCATGACCCGCCGTCCGATGCGTGCGTGTGTCCCGGCTGCGGGAACCCCTATGCGGCCAACGGCGCCGGAGAGTCCACCCTTATCGAGATCGAGGTCAAGGCCCACAGGCGAGTGATCCGCCGCCCGCGCTGGCGCCGGACATGCGACTGCGCGTCGTCGCCCGTGGAGGTGTCGGCGCCCCCCGTGCCACGGTTGTTCCCCAACACGCCCTACGGGATCAGCGTCTGGTCGCGCTTCCTGTTCGAACGCTATGCGTCCCTGCGTCCTTTGCAGCGCGTCAGCACATGGCTGGCCGACCAGGGACTGCCGATCTCGCCGGGCACCCTGGCCGGCAGCGTGCCCCGCTTCGTGCCGCTGTTCGAGCCGGTGGCCGACGCGATCCTCGCGCACCAGAACAGCGCGGTGCTGCGCCATGCCGACGAGACCACCTGGCGCGTGCAGGCGCTGCGCGAGGCAGGCAGGTCGAGCCGGGCCTGGCTGTGGATCTCGGTCGGCCACGACGCGGTCTACTTCCATATCGATCCTTCGCGCAGCGCCGAGGCGGCCCATGAGCTGTTCGCCGAAGCACGGCCCTCGACGGTCATCGTCTGCGACCGCTACAGCGCCTACAAGAGGTTGGCGCGGCTTCTCGGGGGCCGGGTGATCCTCTCGTTCTGTTGGGCTCACATACGCCGGGACTTCATCAAGGCCGCGGCGGGGCAGGACGAACTGACCGGCTGGTGCCGGGAATGGACCCGGCGGATCGCCTCGATCTACCGCCTGAACAAGGCGCGGCTGGCCGAGTACGATCCCGGTCTCGAGCGCCAGACGCCAGCGTTCGACGCGGCCCACGACGCGCTGACCGACGCACTCGGCAGCCTGTTTGCAAACGCCGGGCGCGAACTCGACCGCCTGCCGTCCGGCGCGCGCGAGGGCAAGGCGCTGCGCTCGCTCGTGAACCATCGCGAGGGGCTGAGTGTCTTCGTCGACCGGCCCCGGGTCCCGCTCGACAACAATCTCGCCGAGCGGCTGCTCAGATGTCCGGTCATCGCAAGACGCCTGTCGTTCGGCTCCGACAGCGAGACCGGCGCACGCTTCACGGCGCTCATGTACTCGGTGGTCGGCACCCTGAGGTTGAACGGCATCGATGTCCAGCGATGGCTTGCGGCATGGCTGGCGGAATGCGCGCAGGGCGGCGGCCGGCCGCCCCATGACCTGTCGCCCTGGCTGCCATGGTCGATGAACGAGGAGCGCAGACGCGACCCGATGGTGCCGGCATGAACGGCCGGATCGAGTGCCACTACCAGGGGCACGACTTCACCGCCGGGGAAATGGCGCTGCTGCGCGCACTGATCGCCGGCCCGCCGCCTCTCAGCCGCCATGCCCTGTCCAGGGAGTTCTGCCGGCGCATCGGCTGGTTCAAGCCCGACGGCGGCCTCAAGGACATGACGGCCCGGGTGGCCATGCTGGCCATGCACAACGACGGCCTCATCACCCTGCCACCCCAGAAGTGGAGGAAGGCCCCGCCCCGCCCCATCATCTTCGGTCAGGACACCGAAGTGCCGCTGTTGCCGGCACCGACGACCCTCGACGAGGTCCGCCCACTCGAACTCCGGACCGTCGTGCGCGCTACCCGCGAAGGCAGGCTGTGGAACGAGTTCGTCGCCCGCTACCACTATCTGGGATACAAGCCCCTCGTCGGCGCGCAGATGCGCTACGCCGTCCACGACCACAACGGCTGGCCGCTCGCCATGCTCGGCTTCAGCGCCGCCGCCTGGACGCTCGCCCCGCGCGACCGCTTCATCGGATGGACCCACACGCTGCGCAACAAGAACCTCCCCCTCGTCATCAACAACCCGAGGTTCCTCATCCTGCCCTGGATCAGGATCCCCAACCTGGGATCCCACATCCTCTCACTCGTCTGCCGACGCCTGCCCCGCGAATGGACCCGACGCTACAACACCACCCCCGTCCTCATCGAAACCTTCGTCGAAATCCCGCGCTACACCGGCGGCGTCTACAGGGCCTCAGGCTGGATCCATGTCGGAACCACCCAGGGACGCGGTCGCTACGACACCCACACACAGTACGGCAAACCCAAAAAGGACATCTGGCTCCGGCCCCTCTCCAAACACTGGCAACGCATCCTCAACCGCTAAATCCAACCGCCACGCCACGGCGCGACTGAACGATTACCGCCGACGCGCAACCGGGGGAGACGGCGAACCCGAGCCCCAGGATCGCCGCCCCCAGCCAGAGCCTCGACCCAGCCCTCATCGAGGACTAGAGGGCCTCGGAGCCAGAGCCCAGATGTTCCGGAGTGATCGGCTCTGCCAGCTCGACCTGGTAGTCGAACCACCCCTCCATCATCTCGTCCCTCGAGTCCGATCCCCAGAGCACCTGTACGCTGGGGTCCGGGTTCCACAGGTTGTAGGGCGAGTTGTCGAAGTGCGCAACCACCTCGAGCCGCGTCCCCTTCGGGACCGGAACGGGTTCGGCGAACTCGTACGAAATCTGCCAGTTCATGTCGTAATTCGGTACGGACAGCAGCGTCTCGCTCCTCCCGTCCGGATAGTGCACCCGGTAGAGCATGTCCTTGCCCCGATAATGCAGTATGGGGCTTGAAGAGGGTGATCGCGGCATCCGTATCGAAGACGAAGTCGCCCCGGCTCTCGCAGTTCGGTTCGTAGGGCGGGATCTGAAGGTCCCCGTCGGCCACCACCGAAGAGTGGAGTTCGTGCGTGATCTCATCGCGCACGAGCCACACCGCCACGCTGGAGGTATCCACGACCGCCTCGTTGCTCGGGTGGTAGTGGAGCCCGAAGCGGAGGGTCGAGCCCTGCTCAATCAGCTTGCCCGAGCCCGGGGGAAAGCGATCCCACTGCTTGCCCGGCACGGTGCTCGCGAGACGACCGGTGGATGCGTACTGGCCACCCGGGCCGATGATCGAGACGACGTTGTGATGGACGACATTGAAGTTCCCGCGAACCTCGGCCGCCTGCACCCAGATGTCCTCCTCAAGGTGCGTGGGGACCATGATCTCCGGGTTGATGTCCGGGCCGCCCGGGCGCACGAGGAATCCATCCTCCATCCGGAAGATGTAGTCCGGCGGGCCTAGCTCGCCCGTGAGGGAGGAAGCCGTCGGTGGCCTGGGCGAAGCGGGGCGGGGTGAACTCGCCCTGCCCCCGCGGAGCTCCCGCGTCTACCCAATCGACGATCGCCCGGACCTGTGCATCGCTGAGGCGCCGGTCGTTACCGAAGACCCCGTACTGCGGATCGGCATGCCTCGGGGGCATGATGCTCTCCGCGACCATCATCCCGATGGAGGGGGCCCACGGGCGAACGTCCTCGTATGTGAGAAGGTTCATCGGAGCAATCTGGCCCGGGCGGTGACAGTTCATGCACTTGTCCGCCATGATCGGCCCGACATCGGCAACCCACGTGGGCGCCGTCCCCACCCCAGCTTCCTGGCCCGCGACGGGTATCGCAAGGGCGCCGCTCAACAGAAGGGTGACTGGAATCGGGTATACTTTTCCCATGAATCCTCCAGTCTAGTTCTACACGCCCACGCGGGCATTCTCACCGTAGATATTATCACAGCGACCCGTGCGCGGCCACGGTGGCGCGGTGAGCCCTATCGGGCCACAGGCACACCTGAACAGGTAGCGGCTGGCCAGCGGGGGCCGGGGCTGAAGAGCGGGGCGAGGAGACGTTGGGAGCATGATCGTAACGCTTCTGACCGAACAGGTCCCGACCCCCGGGGAGACACGCCTCGCCGTGCACACCGGGCCGGGCTGGAACCCTGCGGCCCACGTATTCCTGAACCCGGCGGCGGACGATATGATAGACGGGGGATCGGCCCGCTGCCCGGGTAGGGACGGAGGGGCAAGGACACGGGCCGCGGGGTCCTTGGCCGGCCCGCCCACAATCGCAGGCCGGGTCGGTTTCTGGAGAGGGCCTAGGGATCGTTCCAAGCAGCGCCTTGCCGCCATCGGTTCCCGGCGGGGCAGCAGCACCTGCACTCGGAGAACGACCGGATCGCAAGCCACTTGCGGGAACCGGCGCCTCGGACCTCACTTACAGGCACGGACGCACAGACCAGCTCAAGAGCGAGACAGCCCGAATCGTGACTGACAGCAAGAACGCCGCGCCGCAGCGGAAGGGGCTCCCCCTTGCGGTTCGAGGGTTTCTCGCACTCGCCGCACTCCTTACCATCGCGATCACAGCGACTTCGGCGACGATGCTCTACAACTCCGCGATCGCGCTCCGTGACGAGGCGGAGGCCGCCGCGGTGAATCTCCTTGAACTCCTCGCGGCGAGCTTCGCGGACATTGGTGAGATCTCGCTCGCGAACATCGCCCGCACCCTCGATGCCACCCTCGACGACCAGATGATCGCGCAGGCCCGGATCACCGCCCACCTCGTCGCCGCCGCGGAGGCCGCAGGCCAAGAGCCGGGGCGGATCATCGAGACGCTGGACGAGATCGTCGAGAGCACGGTGATCGACGAGTTCTGGATCACCGACAGCTCGGCGCTTGCGTACCTCACGAATGTGCGTGACGACAACGGCGAACTCGTGCCCTTCCGCTTCGACGCGGATCCGGCCGTGCAGCCGCAGGCATCCAAGTTCTACGTCCTCCTCGGATCGGACCCCGACGCCGAGGACGTCATCACGCAGCCGGCGCAAGTCAGGGAGATTGACCAGGAGGTCTACAAGTACGTCGGCGTCGGCGGCGTCGACCAGCCGCGGATCGTGCAGATCGGCAACGCACTCGTGTTCGGGGAGCAGGAGATCCTGACGAACACCTACGCCACGGAGCGGGCGGACGTATCGGCGGTCGTGGAAGGGATCATCGGCCAGCACATGCTCGTCCAGGCCACGATGGTGGGTCACTTTGTGGCGGCCGCCGAGGAGGCCGGTTGGGGAGCGGAGGAGATCGAGGAGCGGCTCGAACGGATCGCCGATGCCACCGTCATCGGTGAGCTGAGGGTCGTCGACCCGGACGGCGCGGTGGCCTACTCGGCCGTGCCGGGTCCGCCCCTGGGTGGGGCGGACGCAGAGATACCTCATGCGGACGAGATCCTGCCCCTTCTCGAGGGCTCCGAAGAGAGTATCGAGCTCGCGACGCAGCCGCGGGCCTCCGACGGGGAGCTCTACAAGTACGTGGCGGTGGCTGGTGCGGGCTCGCCGCGGGTTGTCGAGGTCGGGATCCCGATCGAGGGCAGCGCCGGGAACCTCCTGTATACCGTGTACCAGCGCGAGGCGGATCTCCTGGTCCGCTCCCGGAACCTCGAGGCGCTCTGGGTACTCAATCTCGACCGTGAACTCGCTGCGTCCGCGCCGCGCGCCGGTCAGTCGGGAACGGGATCGGTGGACGCGGCCAGCATCTTTGCGGACAGGGCCCGGTCGGTCGTGGAGTCGGCGCTGGACCGGAGTGCGGTCGTGAGCGAGGCGAGCCTCGCCATGCTCGCGCCTTCCGAGCGCGGGATCTGGGTCGCCTCGCCGATCATCAACGCCGGGGGGATCGCGATCGGAGCGATCGCGATCGCCGTCAGCCTGGACGACATCGCGGGGACGGTGACGACCGAGGCCTGGAATACGACCATGATCGTCCTGGTCCTCTTCGGCCTAACGGCGGCCGCCGCACTCTGGGGCACGCGGTGGCTGACGCGGCCGATCGAGGCGATCGCGACGGCGGCCCGGCAAGTCGAGATGGGGCGCAGGCCCGACCAGCAGCTGATGGACCGCGTGGTCGAGCGGACCGACGAGCTCGGGAGCCTGGCGCGCGTCTTTGACGCAATGACGGTACAAGTCTTCGACAGGGAAGAGCAACTCGAGACGATGGTCTCGGCACGAACCCGGGAGCTCGAGGAGAGCAATCGGAGCCTTCGCACGGCCCATCGGGCGATGGAGCAGGACCTCGAGATGGCCCGAGTGGTCCAGGCCGCCCTCGTCCGGGAGGGGAGCCTGGATGTGACCGGCTTCACGACCTACGCGCGCATGACGCCGGCCCAGCAGGTGGGGGGCGACTTCGTCGACGTGCTCCAGACCTCCGAGCGCCAGCTCTTCCTCTCCCTCTGCGATGTCTCCGGAAAGGGGGTGGCCGCAGCGCTCTTCATGGCAGCCTCGCAGGGTGCGATCAATGCGGCGGCGACGAAGAGCCGGCACGTCGACATCCGGGCGGTTGCCAACGAAGCGAACCGGCAGCTCTGCAGTGAGAACCCCATGGGGCTCTTTGTCACCGGGATACTCGCCGTGGTCGACCTAGACCGGGCCGTGATGGAATACGTCTGCGCCGGACACGACCCTCCCCTAGTGGTCAGTGCCGACGACTCCCGGCGAACGCTTCCCATCACGCAAGGGATGCCGATGGGCGTGATCGACGACTTCGAGTACGGGACCCACCAGGAAGGACTTCTTGCCGGCGACTCGCTCTTCCTGTATACGGACGGACTGACGGACGCGGTGAACCTGGGCGGCGAGCTCTTCGGGAGAGAACGGCTCACGTCCACTCTCGATGGGGCATCGACCTGCTCGCCCGAGGAGATCGTGGGCCACGTGTGGAGCGAGATCGGTGCCTATTCGGCGGGCACTCCCGCTGCCGACGACATGACGTGTCTCGTGCTCCGCTGCCTGTGACTCGGCCCCACCGGAACGAGGCGCGCGGGCCCGAGTCTCCGCTCCCCGGCCCAGGCACTCCCTGCGCAACCCAACGGTACGGCTAGAGAACTCCACGCGACGATCCCCGCCCACCTCGCTAAGGGGCGCGCATTGTCGAACCGGGTGAAGGCCTTCCCTCACGCCACCGGGCCGTCCCACAACAACGTCCTCGTCATCAACCTCGCCCGCGACGATCAACAAGAAGGCGGTTGTCCTCGGCCTCGTCCGACGCGCCGAGGCCGAGATCCGCGTGACGATGCAGAGCAAGGCCGGCCGCCTCACGCTGACGGTGGAGGATTGCGGACCGCCCTTCGATCCAACTCGGCCGGACAGCGTCGACCTCACCTCCCCCCGCGACGAACGGGCCCCGGTCCGGCCTCGGGCGCCATTTGGCAACTGATGTCGGGACCGTAGCCGTTACACGTTGGTGGAGGACCGCAATCGCTGGACAATGGAACACGAACTCACGGAGGGGTTGGCGAACGTCCGTGTACGCTCCCGCCGCCTTACTGGTCCGAGGTGGCACTCTGTACCCGCGGCGCGGGAACGAGGCGCGGTAAGGACCGGGCCATGCGTCCGGACAGGTTCCGCCTGTACGCCCCGGTCGCTCTCCACGACGGAGACGCGTACTTCCAGAGTCGACTTCCCACCCCCGAAGACGGTCCCCCGGGTGGGCACCGCATCGACGTAGTCGCGCCCGACCGCTACAGGAATATGGCAGAGGTCGGCGAGAGTGTCGTTCGTCGGGGCGAGCCCGAGCCACCCCAACCCGGGAAGGAGGAACTCGGCCCAGGCATGGCTCACACCGGCCTCGGCCGCCTCCCCCCTCGCACCGTCGCTATGGACATATCCCGACACGTAGCGGCTCGGGATCCCCCACGACCGGGCCACGGCGAGCATCACGTGGGTGTAGTCCTGACAGACCCCACGACCTGTCTCGAGGACCTGCTCGAGCGAGGAATCCACCTCTGTACTCCCGGGTTCGTAGGTGAACGCCGGGCGGAGCGTCGAGGCAGCGTGCCGGAGGGACGAGAGCAGATCCCTCTCCCGCGAGATCCCGTTCTCTCTCGTGAAGGCCTCGAGAGCCGGGCAGGGGAAGGCGAGGCGGCTCGGACTCAGGTACTCCCAGTAGCGTACCGGGTCCGCCGATTCGGTGAGTGCCTCCCAACTCGCGCTTCCCGCCAGGGGCGAGGACTCGGGGGCCTGCGCGACCTCGACCTGCGAGCGAGAGCGTACGAGGGTGTGTCGATGCTCGCGGTGGAGGTTCACGAGGTGGCAGGCGTTTCCGAAGGCGTCCGCGTAGGGGATCGGCGCGGCTGCGGGGTCAATATGGCGGGAAAAATCGAGGAGCCGCCGGGTCGCATCCGTCCGCGGCTTCAGCCGCCGCGTCAGGAGGCTCCCCCGTGCCGCCTCCCCGTAGCGGAATTCCGAAACGTGCTCGACCTCGAATCGTCGGACGGCGGACGCGCTCATCTGCGAGGACGATCCTCTATCTCGTAGGCGAAGCAGGCGGCGCGGATGTCATCGTGGAGGAGGCGGCATGAGCCCCGGACCTCCTGGAGCATCGCACGCGTGGTAGCCTCCTCCTCGAGGTCCAGGTTCGGCCAGTCGTAGTCGATCCTCGCCCCCGCTCGCCCCACCCGTCGCCCCGCCTCCACCGCAAGCGGCCGTCCTCGCGAGATCACCCGGAGGGCCTCGGCGATCGTCTCGAGTCCGAAGCGGATCGAGCGGGACAGGCGCCGGTCGGTCACAAGGAAGTTGACGACGACCGACGGCAGAACCCGCAGCGAGAAGAGGCGGCCGTACGCACCGGCAGCCCCGCAGATTCGAAGAAGGGAGAGCCAGTCGGACTCCGAGAAGCGCTCGCGGGAAGGCAAGACGGCGAGCTGGGCATCGATGAGTCCGGCGAGAAGCTGAGTCCGCTCGACGTAGCGGCCGAGTCTGAGGAAAAGTGCCAGCTCTCGTCCCTGTACATCGTGCTGTCCGCAACGCCCCAGAAGGTCCGCGCCGCATTCTCGGTGGCAAGGAAGAAGTCGCCCGGCCGGTCCTTCCAGGCATCCTCGATCCCCAGGTCCCGTATCCCGAGAAAGGCGACGTTCAGGCACGCCCACAACTCCCTGTCAAGGGTGTCTCGCACCTGGCGGGCGTTCTCGCGCGCACTCGCGAGGCAACTCCGGATAGCGTCGGGATTGTTCGCCTCGAAGGTCAGGTAGGCAACGAGGGTGTAGGCGTCCGCCAGCATGAAGTTCTCGTCGCCGAGGTTGGACCCGAGGCCTCCGGCGAGGGGGACACGGCCGAGCGCCCGGTACACGCGCCGCCAGTTCAGATCGATCTCCTCCACAGACCGATCCTTGAGGGATTCCAGCTGTTCCGCGAGGAGGCGGCACCCGTGCTGGGCCCGCTCCAGGTGGCGGCCGATCCAGTAGAGGGCCTGGGCGCTGCGTGAAAGCATGCCGTCAGTCGGAGAGGACCCAGAGGTCCTTGCCCCACCCCCCTGACTCGAGTTCACAACGAGCGAGCCGGGCGTGAGCGCGACGCGGCAGAACGCCCCCGGCACAATGCGTGTCTCGCAGCCGTGGAGGACGAAGGGCCGGAGATCGACGTGACGCGGCGCGGCACCCCCGTCCGAAAGGCACGGCGCGCAGGACAGGTCGAGGGTGGGGTGGGCGATGAAATTGGCCGGATTGCGCCGGATCTCCTCGGCGTACGCCGCTCGCTCGTCCTGGGTCGCGTGCGGTCCGACAAGCATCCCGTAGCCACCCGATTCCCCTACCATCTTGACAACCAGACGATCGAGGTTGTCGAGGGTGTAGTCGAGCCCGGCCGGCTCGCGGCAGAGGTGGGTTTCCACGTTGGCGAGGAGCGGCTCTTCGGCGAGGAAGTAGCGGATGATCTCCGGAACGTAGGCATAGACGCTCTTGTCGTCCGCAACCCCGGTCCCGGGCGCATTCGCGATCGTGACGTTGCCCAGCTGATAGGCGTGAAAGAGCCCCGGCGTCCCTACGTACGAGTCGGGCCGGAAGGTCAGCGGATCGATGAAGTCATCGTCGATCCGTCGATAGATCACGTCGACGCGCCTGAGCCCCTCGGTGGTTCGCATGTACACGAAGCCGTTGTGTACGAGGAGGTCGCTCCCCTGTACGAGCTCCACCCCCATTACTCCTGCGCGAGGAACATGTGCTCGTAGAAGGCCGAGTTGTAGACACCGGGCGTCATGAGGACGATCGTGGGATCGGAGACGCCGGGTGGGGCAAGCTCGGCGAGCGTCTGGCGCAGGAGGGCGCCATAGTGCTCGATGCTTCTTACATGGTGGCGCCGGTAGAGATCGCGGAGGCTCGTCTTCACGGCCCGCCGGTTCGCGAGCATGTAGGAGACCCCGGACGGGACGCGGAGGTTGTCCTCCAAGACCATGAATCCGTCGTGGGTCCGCACGATGTCGGTCCCGCAGATCGAGACGTAGGTGCCGAAGGGTGCCTCGACAACGCGCATCTCGGTGCGGTACTGGGGGCAGCCCCGGACGACGTCCACCGGAACGACGCCCTCGGCAAGGATCCGCCCCTCACCGTAGATGTCCGCGAGAAAGCAGTTGAGCGCCCGGAGCCGCTGGGTGAGCCCGCGCTGGAGAACATCCCACTCGCTCGCGCGCGCTCACGAGCCTCGGAATGATGTCGATCGGGATGATGCGCTCCTGCGCGCTCTCCTCCCCGTAGACCGAAAAGGTGATCCCCTCGTGGAGAAACGACCGCTCGGCTCGCTCCTGCAGCTGCAGGAGCGCATCCCCCGGCATTTCCTGCAGCGCACTCCATAGCTCCCGGCAGTGCTCGTGGGGCACGCCGTCCCGGTCGAACAGCTCGTCGTAGAAGGCGGGATCCCGGCCGTAGCCGGAGAAGAGCCCCTCCGGCCCGGATGAAGGCGGGCCGCCCGTGCTGTAGTCTGCTGCTGGCATTCCCTCCCGCGTGACCTCGTTCGAGTCGAGCCACCAAAGGGGCGGGAAGCGGAGTTCTCCCGCCACGGGAGCCACAATCGCACAGCCGCTCCCGCGGAGCAATCTATCCCATCCCCCCTCTCCGGTCTGCGGGTTACCTGGCACCGCCTGGGCGCGGAGGCCGGCGAGCCGCCTCGCGTACCTGGTCCCCAGCGCATTCTCGCCCCACCGCCGGGGCGGACACTTGGTCCACAGCCTCCGGCCAGGGGAGGAGACCGACGGCCTATCCCTCCTTCAATGCGGCCGCGGCCGTGGAGAGGAAGACGGCACACGGCCTCGGACACGGTACGCGGGCGTGCCTCGCCGAAGGAGGCGACTCCCTCGGCGCCCCTCCCGCGGAGGCACCCGAAGACGCTGCGGCCGGCTCGGCCATCGCCCGCCACCAGACGGGTTCCCTCATGCAACCTTCGGGGCTGCAGACCGATCCGACGAGCGCCCCGATCTCCGCATCGCTTCGCCGCCCCACAGCGGCGTACATCCCCGTCTGGCTCGAGGCGAATTCACGAAAGCACGTGACCCGAAGCCTCCCCTCCCGGTAGCGGTGCCAGTGGACCGGCGCGGCCGGGTAGAGGTCCCCGTAGACCTCCCAGAGTTCGTCGGCGGTGAGGCCGGCGATCCGCCATCCCCGGACGAGATCCGGGGCACTCCGAAGCGGCCGGTAGCCACCGTCCGCGGCGAGGCGCGCGAGCCCCAGTACGCGGGAGGGGTCCTCGATCGTCTCGAGTCCGGCGGAGGGGAGATCAAGGTCCCTCGCGTGACGCAGCTCGTAGCCGTCCTCCCCGGACCAGCTCACGACCGTCTGAAGGAAACGCCGGGGGCTCCCCGTCCCCGCGCGGATCCAGGCAAGAAAGGCCTCTCTCGCCCCGGCGGGAGCGACGGCAGAGTCCTCCCTCGGCCGACCCCGGGAAGGGGCACTGGCCGACCCCGCGATGCGCTCCGGCAGACTCCGCTCCCGCGCCATTCCCGCCACCTCCGCCGCCTTGCGCACCACCAGCTCCCCGACCACGTCCGCCACCGCGCGGTGGGTCCCGACCGGCTCGGTGACCCGGATGAGGCGACCCCCCTCGTCCCTGCGGCCCGCGGGGAAGGAGAGCGTCTGGAGGAGCGTCGTTCCGACGTGCCAACCTCGCGACACGAAGAAGGGGACGATGACGAGCTCGACCTCGTCCCGTTCGTCCACCGGAGGCTCCGCCTGAAGAAGCCCTTCGAGGCTCGGCTTCTGGTCGAGGAAGGCCACCCGGACCCTCCGGAACTCGCGGTGCGACGCGAGAGCCTCCGCGACGGAGCGCGTCGTGTTCCCTGAGGAGGGGCTCAGGTTCGTGCCGTGGCCAACGACGACGAGATCAATCCGCCCCGGGGAGACCGAGGCAGCGCCGAGCGCCCGATCCCTGACGATCCCGGCCATTCGGGGATCCGTCCCGACAGGCCGGCAGTAGTGGACACTCCGCCCCCCCCGGCACGTCGTCGACACCGCAAGTCCGAGTTCACGCGGCACGACGTGACGCGTGAAATACCCCTCACTCATGAAAACGGGTACGACGTAGACCTCCCGTCGCTCGACCAGATCGAAGGCGTGGGCAAGCGCCGGCTCTTCCTTCCAGAAGGCGACCCGGACCTCCGGGAAGGTCCCGGCCTCGCGCAGTCGCCGCCGCAGCCGATGGAGGGGCTCGGAGGAGTCCGGGCTCAGCTGCGAACCATGTCCCACCAGGAGTACGGCCGCCCCCGGCAACACTGCGGGCATCCCGTCAGGGCATCGGGACGTCGAAGTGCTCGTAGTTCTTCTCGATGTACGAGGTCCACTCATCGGGCACATCGGTGTCCGGGAAGATTGCCTGCACAGGGCACTCCGGCTCGCACGCACCGCAGTCGATGCACTCATCCGGATGGATGTAGAACTGATCGTCCGCCTCGTAGATGCAGTCAACCGGACAGACGTCGACGCAGCTCGCATCCTTCGTCTCGAGGCAGGGCTCAGCGATAATATAGGTCATGTATCCCTCTTATTGGGCAGCCAAACCGCACGTTTTTCTCCCTACGCGGATTCGATCCGCACCTCCTGCGGCGCCACTTCCCGCTCGGGATCGAAGCTCCACGCCCGAACGCGGCCCTGCATCCTCGAGACGCCCGCTCCCACGATGACCCAGACCATATCCGGCCAAAGGGCCATGTAAACACGGTCTACCGGGGAGGGTACAGGATCACCGGCCGGATGGGAATGGTAGAACCCCACCACCTCTTCCCCAGCGCCCCGGGCGGCCCGCTCCTCCTCGATCAGACACCTCGGGTCAATCTCGAATCGTGTCTCCGTCGTGCCCATTGGCGCCGCATTGCTGCAGGCCACCGTTCGAGCGACGAGACAGCGGACGACCTCCCGCCGCCCGACGAGGAGCCCGCACGTCTCCTTGCTGCCCGCCCCGCGCGCCTCGGCGAGGAGTGCGCCGGAGAGGTGCGCCGCGAGGAAGAGCTCCCGCGGTGCTCCAGACCACCACGGACCCGCCGTTCCCTCCCCTCCATCGGACACCCTGCTTGCCATCGTTGCCACCCGCCGCCACCGCAGGCTCACTCCGCTGCGGAGGCACCCCCTGCGATCGAGGGAATGATCGAGACCTCGTCGCCGTCGCCGACCGGGGTATCCAGGTTTTCCTCGTAGCGAATGTCCCCGCCATTCACGAACACATTGAGGAACTCCCGGATATCACCGTCGTCGCCCAGGATGCGGGCGATCAGATCGGGGTTCTCACGCCCGAGGTGACCGATCAGCTCCCGAACCGTAGCGCCCTCCGCCTCGAGCTCCGCCCGGCCGCCCGTGAGCTTCCGCAGGGCACTCGGAACGCGAACCGTCACACTCATTGCACCACCTCCTCGTCTACTGCACGCCGTCCGCCCTCGCTTCCTCCCGCAGGGGCGGGGCGCCCCTCGGCCCCGCCCGCTTGATCCTACCCCCGAAAGCCGCTAAACGGAACGGGCAAGCCGCTCCACCTCGGAAAGCCTGGGCTCGACGGGCTCCCCGAGCTCGAAGGTGGAGCGTGCCGCCTCGGCCGTCTTCAGTCCGTTGCCCGTGACGCAGATCACGGTCGGTCCGCCCCCGGCGAGCCTCCCCTCGGCGGCCAGCTTCGCCGCCGCCGCCACCGTGACCCCGCCTGCCGTCTCGGTAAACACGCCCTCGAGCGTCGCAAGAAGCCGGATCCCCTCGACGATCTCGGCGTCGGACGCGGCGGCTCCCCACCCGCCGGTCTCGCGCATCGTCGCCGCCGCGAAGATCCCGTCCGCCGGATTTCCGATCGCGAGCGAGCGCGCGATCGTCCTCGGCTCCCGAATCGGCGTGATCCGCCTCTCGCCGCTCAGCACCGCGGAGACGATCGGGTCGCACCCCGCGGCCTGGGCACCGAAGCACCTGGGCTCGGCCGCCTCGGGGACGAGACCCACCGCCGTCAGCTCCGCGAAGGACTTCCGGAGCTTCGTGATCAGCGACCCTCCCGCCATCGGAGCCACGACATTCGCCGGTAGGGACCAGCCGAGCTGCTCGGCGATCTCGAAGCCCATCGTCTTCGAGCCCTCGCTGTAGTAGGCCCTCAGGTTGACGTTGACGATCCCCCAGGAGAAGCGGTCCGCCACCTCCGCGCAGAGCCGGTTCACGTCGTCGTAGACCCCCTTGATCCGGACGAGGCGGACGCCGTGGACCCCGGTGGCGATGATCTTCCCCGGTTCGAGATCCTCGGGGATGAAAATCCAGGCTTTGAGCCCGGCTGTCGCCGCCTGTGCTGCAACGGAGTTGGCGAGGTTTCCGGTGGAGGCGCATCCCACGACGTCGATCCCGAACTCGCGGGCCCGCTGGAGTGCGACGGCGACGACCCGGTCCTTGAAGGACTGGGTGGGGTGGTTCGAGGAGTCCGCTTTGATCCAGAGGTCCCCGATCCCGATCGCCGCCCCGAGTCTCGGCGCGGGGAGGAGGGGCGTCCACCCCACCCCGATCCCCCGGGTCGGCTCGTCAGTCGTCGGGAGGAGTTCACGATAGCGCCACACATCGGTCGGCCGTCGCTCGATCGTCTCCCGGGTGAGCACCCCGCGGAGCGCACCCAGATCGTAGTCGACCTCGAGGGGACCGAAGCACTCCTCGCACACGTGGTACGGACCCGCTTCGGTCACGGACCCGCAGATCCTGCACTTGAGCACCTCAAGGCCCCTTCGGCGCACTGTCTGAGTCGCGGATTCCTCCATTCTCCCCCTCGCCTCCGGCCCGGCCCCGTTCCATCCGGGTGGATCGTGCCCCGAGACCGGCCTCTCTGTCGGGGCCTCAGCCCCCCTGGAGTCGTATCAAGAAAAGAAAAAAGCCCTGACCTCCCTCGGGAAGGCCGGGCTCACCTGGGATCATCGACTTCTCTCGCTACCGCCGGTGTCCTCCGGACACGACGCTCCCAGACCCGGCTTCCCGCATCCGGGAAGCCGTCGCCATGGAACGGCACATGCATCCAGTCCAAGCGTCGATCTTTCGCATCGAAGATCACTCCCAAGCGGCAAGCGGACGCCCGAAACGGTATGCACCCACCCCCACAGCGTCAACCCCGTGCGGCGCTGGCGCCGCGTGGCAGAGATGAGGGACGGCGGCCGGAAACCTCACGATGAGGACCACGCCACCACGCCCCTTCCACCCCCACACCACTGTCCATCGGATCTTTCCGTCCTCCGGCCGAGGATGCAGATTCGGCGCCGTCCCCGTGCGATCCGCCGGATGGCCAAGGTCGCGCACGGTCCCCCGCCCGCGCTCCGGGGCGAGCATCCGCCGGAACCGGTCGGGCCCCGGCCCACCTCCTCTCACCCAGGGAGTCAGCTCAAATGTCGGACGTTTCTCGGAGCATCGGGTTCATCGGCCTCGGGATCATGGGCCGCGGGATGGTCGCGAACCTCCTCGATGCCGGGTTCCCGGTGCGGGTATGGAACCGCACCGCGTCCCGGATGGGACCCCTCGTCGAAGCCGGGGCCGTGGCCGGGGAGGATCCCGCCGACGTGGCGTCGAAGTCCGACATCGTCATCACCTGCGTGAGCGACACGCCGGACGTGGAGGAGGTGATCCTCGGGGAGAGCGGGGTGAGCCGCGGTGCGAGGCCGGGGTCGCTCGTCGTGGACATGAGCACGATCAGCCCGAGCGCCACGCGACAGCTCGCGAAGCGGCTCGGAGAGCAGGGCGTCGAGATGCTCGACGCCCCCATCAGCGGAGGGAGCGAGGGGGCGGCCCGCGGCACTCTCAGCATCATGGTCGGGGGGAAGGCGACCCAGGTTGAGCGGGCGATGCCCACCTTCCGGGCGATGGGCAGGACGATCACCCACGTCGGGCCCATCGGCGCCGGACAGACGGTCAAGCTCGTGAATCAGATCGTCGTGGTCGTGAACATGCTCGCAGTCGGAGAGGGGCTGATTTTCGCCGAGGCGGCTGGCGTGGACCTGGCGAAGACGCTCGATGCGATCACCGGAGGCGCCGCCGGGAGCTGGATGCTCGCGAACCGGGGTCCTCAGGTGATCGAACGGGACTGGCGGCCCGGCTTCATGATCGACCTGCAGCAAAAGGACCTTCGCCTCGCACTCCAGGCCGCCGACGAGATGGGCGTGCCCCTCCTCGCGACGAGTACCGTCTTCCACCTCTACCGCACGCTGCAGCGGTCAGGCATGGGGAGGGAGGGAAACCACGCCCTGGCGAAGGCGCTCGAGAGGCTTGCGGGCTTCGAGATTGCCCGCTAGGGGGCGCCCCTCTCCCGCAGGGTCACCATGACCCGCATCTCTGCCCCGTCGCGCAGGTAGGTCGCGACGACTTCCGTGCCCGGCTCGATCTGTTGAAGCGCCTCGGTCAACGCGTACAGGTCCTCGATGTCGTAGGCGCCGAGCCGGATCAAGATGTCGCCGGCCTGCATCCCCACTTCCTCGGCCGGCGAGCCTCCCGACACCCCGCTCAGCCGCACGCCGAAGTCGGCGGGTGCGAAGTCCGGCACCGTCCCGAGATAGGCCCCGTACCCGGCCGGCTGCTCCTCGGGAGGGGTACCGGCGCCGGCGATGTGAACGACGGGCTCCAGCTGGTCGGCGATGTCCCGGATGACCCCCTCGACGAGCCTGGCCATCTGGCCGAGACCCCTCTCGTCGATGAGCTCCCAGTGGTCGGCCGGGCGATGATACTCCCCGTGCACGTTCGTGAAGAAGTGGAGCACCGGGACGTCCTGTGCGTAGAACGAGGTGTGGTCGCTCGGCCCGTACCCGCTCGGGGAGCGGGCGAAGGGCACCCCGTACTCGACGCGGGCCCGATCCAGGATCTCGGCCCACTCCTCGGCGGTCCCGGTCCCGTTCACCACCAGGGGATCGTCCTCGAGCCGTCCCACCATGTCCAGGTTGAGCATCGCCACCGTCTGGCCGAGCGGCACGGTGGGGTTGCCGGCGTAGTGCGCCGAACCGAGGAGGCCGAATTCTTCCCCCGAGAATGTGACGAAGACGACGGAGCGGGCCGGAGGATCCACGGCGAGGGCCTCGGCTGCCGCGATCAGGACCCCGACCCCGGAGGCGTTGTCGTCCGCCCCGTTGTGAATGTCGTCGTCCCCGTCCTCCGGGCCGGCGAGGGAGCCGAACACCTCCCCGCGCCCGAGGTGGTCGTGGTGGGCCCCGAGCACGACCGCCTGCGAGCGGAGGCGTGGGTCTGTCCCCTCGAGGACCCCGATCACGTTGCTCCCGATACCGAGGGGCACGTGGGCCGTGACCGCGCTCACGAGCTCGATGGGCTGGAAGTAGCCGCCCGCTTCACCCCCGGGCTCGAGCCCGATCCGGGCGAACTCGCTGGCGATGTACTCCGCCGCGCACCGTTCGCCCGCACTCCCCGAGAGACGCCCCTCGAGGGCGTCGTCCGCGAGGTAGCGGACGGCCGCCATCGGCTGCTCGAAGTCCACAACGATCCCCTCCGGAGCCGGGCACTCGACGGGTTCCGGGGCCAAGGCCGGCTCCTGGCCGGCGGCCGGCGGCGCCCAGGGGACCGCGATCAGGAGCGCGACGCCGCGGCAGATCCTCACTCTTCGGACCCCGGCTCGTTCCACTCGGCAAGGAAGACGTTGATCTCGCCCGGCCCCGGCGCACCGCGGTCGGAGGCGAATGCGAGGAGGCTCCCGTCCGGGCTGAACATCGGGAAGCTGTTGAAGAACCCGTCCGTCGTGATCCTCTCGAGACCCGTCCCGTCCGCATTGATCAGGTAGAGGTGAAACGCTCTCCCCGTGGGATCGTCCATGTTCGAGCTGAAGACGATCTGCTCTCCGTCAGGGTGGAAGTAGGGCGCGAAATTCGAGGCCCCGTTGCTCGTGATCTGACGCCGGTTCGAGCCGTCCGCATCCATGACGAAGAGCTCCATCCTCCCGCCGCGAACCAGATCCTGGCCGAGGAGCGCACGGTAGTCGGCGAGCTCCTGCTCGGTCTCCGGGCGGAAGGCGCGGTAAACGATCCTCGAGCCGTCCGCAGAGAAGAAGGCCCCACCCTCGTAGCCGATTTCATCGGTCAGCTGGTGCGGATCCGTGCCGTCGGCATTCATCGTCCAGAGCTCGAGGTCACCGCTTCTCGTCGAGGTGAAGACGATCGTGCTCCCGTCCGTGGAGATCGTGGCCTCGGCGTCGTAGCCGGGCGTGTCGGTCAGCCGCCGGATCTCCCCGGTCGCGAGGTCGCGGGTGAAGACGTCGTAGTCGAACAGGCCCCATACATAGCCACGGCTCCGATCCGGGGCGGGCGGGCACTGCTCGCCGACGTGGTGGGTCGAGCTGAAGAGGATGAGGTCCGCCCCGGGGAAGTGGTATCCGCAAGTCGTCCGGCCCGTCCCGGTCGAGACGAGCTGGAGGTCGGAGCCGTCCAGGTTCATGGTGTACATCTGGTCGCACTCGCTCACCCCGGGCCAGGTGGACTGGAAGATCAGCCGGTCGCCCGCTGGCGAGAAGTAGGCCTCCGCATTCGTCCCCCCGTGGGTAAGCCGGGTGAGGGTCGCGAAGCGCCCCTCCGCCGGGAGGGGAGAGGCCTCGAGCGCTCCCGTCCACTCTCCGGGGGGCGTCGGCCCCCTCCATGCCTCCGCTCGGGCTTCGGGGGGAGTGCCCCCTCCCGCCTCGGCCGGCTCCTCGGAGGCGGTGCATCCCGCAACGGCGACCAGCAACGCCGCGCCCGGGATCACCCGAGCCATCCACGGGGCCCGGCCCCTCCCCCTCTGAACCGTCGCTCGTCGAGTCATCTAGCACTCCGCTCCTCTTGGCCTGTCCCCGCATGCGCTTCGCCTCGTGCGGTGAGCAGGCGCTGCCGGGAACCCGAGGCAGTGGGTACCCCGCAATGCGGTCGCGGTTCTCCCGCGTCTCCGGCCGGGGCGGGCCGGAGACGGCCACGCCACCTTGCCGGCCGGACCCCGGCGGCATGACCTTTGGTACCCTTGTAGACAAGTCACGCCCAGCGCTCCCAAACGAATCAGGAGGTTCCCAGATGGACGCAAGGACCCGCGCCGCTCAGCTCCTTTCGGTCGCCCTCGCCACCGCGCTCTTCGCCGATCCGGCCGCGGCCCTGCAGGACAACCCCGCCCACACCCACATCGGCCACGTCGCCACGGCCTTCGGCCGCACCCCGGACGGATCGGGGCTCCTCCCGACCGCGTCGGCCGAGGCCGATGTCGCACTTCAGCACATCGATCTGGCGTGGCGCGACACATCGAACCTCGAGTGGATGCAGACGCACGCGGCTCACGTGCTCCACGCGGTGGATCCGAGCCAGATGGACGGGGGGCCCGGTTCCGGATTCGGGCTCGTCGCGGCTGCCGAGGGGATCGCCCAGCACATCGAGCTCGCGGCCGGCTCCGAGGGGGCCTCGGACGCCGTGGGTCGCCACGCCACGCATGTGGCCACGGCCGCCCGGGCCGTTGCCGAACGGGCGGCCGAGATCGCGGAGCTCGCCGCCCAGGTCGGATCCGCACCCGAATACAGCGCGGCAGAGGGGCTCACCGGGCGGATCCGGACACTGGTAGGCCAGCTGCGCGACGGGGAGGACCTGAATGGCGACGGACAGATCGGATGGGGCGACGGGGAGGGCGGCCTCGCGCAGGTGGATCAGCACCTGGGCTTCATCCTCGCAGCCGAGGGACTCTAGGCGACTCAGGGAGGCTATGAGGCCGATGGACAACAACCGCGCCCCGGGGGGCTGGGTCGCGCATCTCGGCCTCTCGGTCCTCGCCGGCTGCAGCGTGGGCGACGCACCCGCAGGCGCGGAGACGCCGGGGGCATCCGGTGCGGCTGCCTCCGCCCGGTCAGGCGAGATTTCCAGCGCGGAGGCGATCTTCGGGGACATCGGGGAGCTGACCGGGCTCCCCGTCGCCCCTCGGCGGGGAGCCTCCTCGGAGTTCTGGGAACACTGGGGAGACGGACGCGCGGAGCTCTCGGGCTACCGGGTCACCCTGGATCGATACGGAGAGCCCCGGCACGCCGAGCTCTCCCTCATTTACGTCACCGAACCGCACGACCGGAGGACGTGGGTCAAGGATGACGGGGCGGAGGCGCCGAACCGGGTCGAAGTACTCAAGCTGATCCGGAGCATGCGTTTTCTCACCGGCATCTACCCGTACTCCGTCATGGCGACTACTTTCGCGCCCGTCGACGCGTGGACGGAGGAACGCTTCCACCCGGTTCGCCTGAACCTGGACGTGCAGGAGTGGTGCGGGAGCGTGACGCATCGAGTCCTCCCCGGAGCGGCGCGACTGCGCTCGCTCAGGCTCTCCTACTTCGAGGATGAGGGGGAAACCCGGCGCGACGTCGAGCTTCCCGAGAAAACGCTCTACGAGGACGCGCTGCTCATCCAGTTGCGGGAGTTGGACGGGGCGTTTCACGGCGGGGCGGAGTGGGAGGGATTCCTCGTGCGGGAGCTCTGGAGCCTTCGAACCGGCCACCTCCCCATCGAGCCTGTTGCCGCCCGCATCCTCCGGACGGAGGCTACACGGAACGGCGTCCCCGTGATTCGCTTTCGCCTCGAAGCCGGAACGTACTGGCGGACGTACGATATCGAGCAGGCGCCCCCCCGGCGGGTGCTCGGCTGGGAGACGTCGACGGGCGAGAGGTCGGAGATCCTCGGGACGGAGCGCCTCGCATACTGGACGCTGAACAGACCGGGAGACGAGCGCTACCGGAATGCGCTCGGGCTCGAGGACCGATGAACGGCGGCACCGGCCGGCAAGCGAGCCCCGCGGCCCGGGGCTACGACTCGGCCTCGCTCGAGTACCGGGATGCGGCAGAGCGGTTCTGGAGATTCCTCTCGCTTCGGACCGTCGATCAGCTCGAGCTCCCCCCCGGCGGGAGCGTCCTCGACATCGCCTGCGGCCCCGGCGTGTCGACCGTCGCCGCCGCCGAGGCGGTCGGTCCGAGGGGACGCGTGATCGCGCTCGACTCCTCCGTCCAGATGCTCCGCATGACCTCGGAGCGGGCGGTCGCCCGGGGGGCCGGATGCGTGGAGACCGTCCTCGGCGACATGACACGTGCCGACTTCCCGGCAGGGAGCTTCGACGCCGTCATCTCGGTCCTCGGCGTATTCTACGTGCCGGACATGCCCGCCCTCATCGCGCACCTCTGGAGGCTCGTCAAGCCGGGTGGGCGACTCGCCATCACCACACTCGGGGAGGGAGCTTTCCAGCCGGCCTTCGGGATCTGGAAGGAAGCGGTCCGGGCGGAACGGCCGGACGCACCACTCACATTCTCCTGGGAGCGAACCGACAACCCGGGTTACCTGCGGGCGCTCTTCCGGGGGGGCGGCGTAGTGAACCCGGAGGTTTGCCTCGAGCCGAGGGAGCTTCCGATCTCGGGCGCAGACGACTGGTGGCTCGCCGTCATGGGAAGCGGGATGCGGCGAACCGTCCTCGAACTAGATGACAAGACGGGTGAGCGCGTGAGGGCCGACTTCGACCGCCGGCTCCGGGAGGCCCGGGTCAGGGCCATCCAGATGCCCGGGATCTACGCGAACGCGATCAAGCCGAGGGCGGGCGGCAGCACGTCGTAGGCCTGGGCTAGATCTCCCCCTCCCGGATGCAGGCGACCCGGTGCCCGGTAGGGCGGGAGGCGCCGGGAGCCGCGAGCCGCGAGCCGCCACCCACCGCCTCCAGCACCGGTACGGCCTGGCTGCACTCGGCGATCGCGAAGGGACACCGCGGGTGGAAAGGGCACCCCGCAGGCGGGCTGAGCGGGCTCGGCGCCTCTCCCCCGAGGGGGACCGCTTCGCGCCTCAGTGTGGGATCGGGCTCCGGTATCGCCTGGATCAGCGCCCGCGTGTACGGGTGCGCGGGACGGTCGAAGATCGCGGCCGAGGGCCCGACCTCGACGATCCGGCCGAGATACATGATCGCGATCGTGTCGCTGATGTACTCGACGACCGACAGATCGTGGCTGATGAAGAGGTAGGTGAGCTCCCGATCGCGCTGAAGCCGGACCATCAGGTTTAGCACCTGGCTCTGGACCGACACGTCAAGCGCGGACACCGGCTCGTCCGCGATGACGAGCTTCGGTTCGAGCGCGAGCGCGCGGGCGAGTCCGACCCTCTGGCGCTGGCCACCCGAGAACTCGTGGGGGTAGCGGCCGAGGAGGTCCCCGGCGAGTCCGACGACCTGGAGGAGCTCACGCACCATCTCGAGCTGCTCGGCCTTCGTTCCGACGCGGTGCACGAGGAGGGGCTCCCTCACGATCTCCCCGATCGTCATCCTCGGGTTGAGCGAGGAATAGGGGTCCTGGAAGATCATCTGAATGTCCCGCCGGAGTCCGAGGAGATCCCGCCCGGCGGCGGCTGAGATGTCCCTACCCTCGAAGGTCACGGACCCGGACGTCGGCGCCTCGAGCCGGTTCAGCACCCGGCCGAGCGTCGACTTGCCGCACCCGGACTCGCCGACGAGCCCGAGGGTCTCGCCGCGGCGAATCGAGAGAGTGACCCCGTCGACGGCCCGCACGTCACCGACCGCGCCACCGAAGACGCCACCGCGAACGGGGTAGTGCTTCTTCACGTCCCAGGCGGCGAGGAGCGGCGCCGAATCACCCGGGGCCGCGTAGGCACGGGTCCGGGAGGCCGCGTTGGCGCCCGCGGGCAGGCTCCCCCCGGCGGCCTTCCCACGCCTGCTCACGGGACACCTCCCCCGGCGGATGCCTCCCGGGCTCCCCCCGCCGCTGCAGGCGGCACCTCGATCGGGTAGTGGCACGCGACGAGCCCGCCCGCCACCGCCCTCAACCCCGGATCCTCCTCGATGCAACGGCGCCGCTCCGCCTCCCCGAGCCCCGAGCGCCTGGCGCAGCGCTCAGCGAAACGGCATCCGGGGGGAGGAGCGAGGAGCGAGGGCACGAGCCCGTCGATGGTCGGGAGCTCCCCCTTCTTCTCGATGCCCTTCCTCGGGATGCTGTCGAGGAGACCCTTCGTGTAGGGGTGCCGGCTCCGCTTGAAGATCTCGACGACGTCCCCCTGCTCGACCACCCGCCCCGCGTACATCACCGCCACCTCGTCGCAGATCTCGGCGATCACACCCATGTCGTGAGTGATGAAGATGACGGCGGCCCCCGTGCGCTCCTGGAGCTCCCCGATCAGGTGGAGGATCTGGGCCTGGATCGTAACGTCGAGCGCCGTCGTGGGCTCGTCCGCGATGAGGAGCGCGGGCTCGCAGAGCAGGGCCATTGCGATCATCACCCGCTGCTTCATCCCGCCGGAGAGCTCGTGCGGGTACGACGTGATGCGCGACTCGGGCTCAGCGATCCCCACCGTATGGAGCATGTCGATGGCCCTTCTGCGGGCCTCGTCCCTCTCCATCCCGAAGCGCAGCTTCAGAACCTCCCCCATCTGCTTCTCGACGGTGAAGACAGGGTTGAGCGAGGTCATAGGGTCCTGGAAGATCATCGAGATCTCGTTGCCGCGGATCGTCGGCAGCTCCTCGATGGGCAGTGTCAGGATATCGATGCCGCGCAATAGAACCTCGCCGCCCAGGATCCTTCCGGGAGGGCTTGGAACGAGCCTCAGGATGGACGAAGCGCTGACGCTCTTGCCGCACCCGGACTCTCCGACGATACCGAGCGTGCGCCCAGCATCGACCTGGAAGGAAACCCCATCGACCGCGTGGAGGAGCCCGTCCTCGGTGTCGAAGGCAACCTCCAGGTTTCGCACCTGAAGGAGCGGACCGCCCGTAGGCTCCGCGCCAGGGATGCGCCCTGCGGAATCACTCGAAGCCAGGGCCGGTCCCGTCACTCCTACGGACGCGGCCCGCGAACCTTCTCCCGCCCCGCCGAGGTTCGTCTGCGATCCCGACTGACTCACGGACCGAAGCGCTCGCGAATTCCGTAGTAGTCCTTGTCGATGCCCTCCTCTGGAGGAAGCGCTTCACCCCGCTCCATCGCCTCCTCCATTCGCGCCCACCGCTCGGGATCGATCCAGTAGACCATCCAGTCCGTAATGCTCTGTGTCCGCCGGGGCAGGTAGAACTCCGGAAACACGAGGTAGTCCCAGTGGACGATTCGCAGATACGGTGCCATCCAGAAGGGGATGTAGAACGCCTGGTCATAGACGATGTCGTCGATTCGCTGGACCGCAGCGAGCCGGTCCTCGAAGTCCAGATCCTCCTCGTAGATCCGGACGAGCTCGTCCACCTCCAGACTCCCGAATCCCCAGATGTTGTTGTTGTTGGTCGCGGCCTGGAACTCGGTGTGCAGGTACTGCCTCGGAGCGGGATAGAGACCGGCCGCCCGCGCGGTCACGGTCATCTCGTATTTCCGCTCGAGCCCGCGCTCGAAGGCCGTACCCGGCTCGAGGAGCTGAAGCCGCATGTCGATCCCAGCACGCCGGTATTCCTGCTGCATGACGGTCAGATGACGACTTAGGCCTTGAGATCCGTAGATGACGGTGAAGCTGGCCTTCTCTCCCCGTTCGTTCACGAGGATGTCGTCGGTGGCGGATCGCGTCGAGATCACGCCCCTCACGGCGTTCCAGACACTTCCGAAGAAGTTTCCGCTACGGATGTCTTCCGGACGACGGTAACCCGCTCTCTCGAGGTATTCACGCGCCAGAATCGGATCGAACTCGTAGGGCTGGAGGGCGGTGTTCGCGTATTCGGTGCCCTCGAAGAAGGAGATCTGACGAAAGTACTCGTTGAACATCAGATTCCGGTTCAGCCGATCAAAGTTGAACAGATGCTGCATCGCCTTCCGGAAATCCTGGTTCTGGAAGATCGGGGCCTCCAGGTTCATGTGGAGCCCGTAAACCCCCGAAGGCAGCTCCACAAAGACCCTGGCCCGCTTCAGCCAACCGTTTCGGACGGCCTCGAAGGTGTACTCCTCGTTCCAGGTCCGTGCGGTGTTCTCAAGGATCATGTCCAGCTCCCCCAGACGCAGGTAGTCCAGGGCCCGCTCGATCTGGATCACGCGGAGACGGATCTGATCGAAGTTGTACTGTCCGATGAAGTAACGTTTTCCGTCTCCCCACCAGTCGTCGATCCGCTCGAAAGTGACCGATTCGCCCCTGACGACATCGGATACGACATAGGGTCCCACCGCGATCTGGAACTCGTTCGTGGTGCGTGTCACCCAGTCCTCGTCGAGGACGACGGCGTGGGAAGGCGTCGGCCACAGGCCGGCGTAGTCGGGGATCGGCCGCCAGCTGGGACGCGTCCCCACGATCCGGAGGGTGTAGTCGTCGATCTTGTCGACGGACTCGTAGTACTGCGCAGCGTAGCTGTTGTAGAACGGATCCACGATGTGCTCGGACTGCATCATCCTCCAGGTGAACACGTAGTCGTCCGCCGTCACGGGCTCGCCGTCAGTGAAGCGTGCATCGGGATCCAGCTGGAAGTAGATGGTCCGCTGATCCTCCTGGACCGACCAGTGGGTCGCCATGAGAGGGATGTAGTTGTCCGTCACCGGGTGCTGCCCCACCAGGCCAAAGGCCATGGTGAAGGCCCGGTTCCATCCGGCGAAGGCGTCGTTGGAGTTGGGCCCCATGAGCCGAAAGGTGAGCGGATAGGCCCCCATGTAGAAGTTGAAGGTTCCACCCCGAATGGCCTCGGTTGAGCCGATGAGGGGGTCGTCGTTGTTGGTCTCCCAGACGATCCCTTCTGGAAGGACGACCGTCCCGTCGACCCGACCACCCTCCTGACCCTCCTGGCCACCCTGCTGCGCACAGGCTGCGGGGACTGCCGTGACCCAGACGGCCACCGCGAGCCCAGCCGCGGACGCGAGGCGAACCCAACCGTCTCCTTTCATCTCGATCTCCTCCCGGTTTCGTCCGAGCAGTCGGCCCAACACCCTTTCTCGTGCTACACCGGATCCGGATCTGGCGCGCCCTGGGCTCCGGATTGCCTGCGGGGACCTATTCGTATTTTGCATATCGCTTGGGATCGAAGGCCTCTCGAACGGACTCGCCGATGAAGACGACGAGCACCAGCGTGGCTGTCAGCGCCCCGAAAGGCGCAAGGATTAACCAGAGTCGGTCCCGGTTCTCCAGCTGGAGCGCCTGGTCGATCAGCTCCCCCCAGCTTGGAGTGGGAGCGGGCAGCCCGTATCCCAGATAGTCCAGACCCGTCAGCGCGAAGATCGCCCCGACGATCGCGAACGGGGTGAAGGTCACAAGCGGGGTCAGGCAGTTCGGGAGCAAGTGCCTGAAGATGATCCTCAGGTGCGAGGCCCCGTACGAGCGAGCAGCCAGGCAGTACTCCCGGGTCTTCTCCCGGTACATCTCGGTGCGCATGTAGAACGTGATGGCGATCCACTGCCAGAGCGCCATGATCCCGAGAAGCATCCAGAAGGTGGGCGCGAAGAGCGCGGCCATGATGATGACCACGTAGAGGAACGGGACTGCGATCAGCACCTCGATGAGCCGTTGGCTCAAGATGTCGAAGCGTCCTCCGAGGTAGCCTTGAAGGCTCCCGACGACCGTCCCGATGGCCTGACCGATGAGGACGAGGAAGAGCGCGAAGAAGACCGAGATCCGAAACCCGTACAGGAGCCTCGACGCCACATCCCTCCCCTGGGAGTCGGTGCCCAGGTAGTGCCTGCGCGTGAAGTCGGGTGGCGTGGGCGGTACCGTTCCGAGACCCGCCAGCAGTGGCATGGCTCCGGACCGGACCAGCCCGAGAAGGTCTCCAGTGGGGGAGAGCTCGGGATTCATCATCATCGGCTCGATGCCGCCGCCCTCGATCGCATCGGCCAATGGGTCGAGTCGATCGCGCCGCGCCAGCCGGGCCGCCCCGAGCACGTCTCCAGCATCCAACAGATCCTGAACCTCGTTCAGGATCTCGTTGTACCAGAAGTCGTTCTGGTAGGGATCCCAGGGGACCGGAGGCATGACGACGTAGTGGCCCCGATTCGGATAACGCTCGTCCAGCGCCGGGAGTGCGGTCGCGTCGCCACCGAAACGGGCGAGCTCCCGATCGTACAACTCCCGCTCGAGCTGCCACTCGCGTTGCAGCCGGAGGTACTCCGTCTCGAGGTCC
Organism: Longimicrobiales bacterium; assembly: GCA_965218255.1. Taxonomy (GTDB): domain Bacteria; phylum Gemmatimonadota; class Gemmatimonadetes; order Longimicrobiales; family Gaopeijiaceae; genus JAAXGI01. Next base: position 348,986 of record CBDCKJ010000003.1, read on the forward strand.
GCCGTCCCCCAGGCCGGCGGCGGCTCCTGACCGAAGGTCTCCATGGGGAAGTATTCGAATGTGGGGAGATAGACCCGACCCTCGTACCAGACGAGAAGCGCGCGGCTCTCTGCGAGATATGGCGAGAAGACCGACAGGAGGATCGCGACGGTCAGGACGATGAACGAGTAGTAGCCACGCTTGATCCTGCGGAACCGCTCAAGGCGTTTTCGCGTGATGGGGTCGAGCCTGATCCACTTCATTCAATCGTCCGGCGCGGCGAGGATCACTCGAACCTGACCCGTGGGTCGACGAAGGCGACCGCCAGATCGGAGATCAGGTTTCCTACCATGAGGAGCACGCTGGAGATCACCAGGAATCCCAGCACGACAGGGAAGTCCCGGGCCTGGATCGCCTCGAAGGACAGAAGCCCGACTCCCTGAATGTTGAAAACCCGCTCAATCAGAAAGCTCCCGGTCAGGAAGATGCCCAGGAGCGAGCCGACACTCGTCGCCATCGGGATCAACGAGTTCCGGAGCGCGTGCACGAAGACCGTTCGTCGCCAGCTAAGGCCCTTCGCGAGGGCGGTCTTCACGTAATCGGCACTCATGTTTTCGATCAAGCTGTTCTTCATCAGCATGGTCATGATCGCGAAGGAGCCCACGAGATACGCGATCAGCGGGAGGATCGAGTGCCATACGATGTCCCCGATCCGTGCCATGAGGGTGAGCTCCTCGGCACCCGCCGACTGAAACCCGCCGAGCGGGAAGATCTCGTAGCGGACGGCGAAGACGTTGCTGAGCACAGCCCCCAGCGCAAATCCGGGGACTGCGTAGCCGATGAAGATCATGACCGAGGTCAGGTTATCCACGTTCGTTCGATGTTTGATCGCCTTGAGGATGCCCAGAGGAATACAGATCCCGTAGACGAAGAACGCGGTGATGAAGCCGTAGTAGATCGAAACGGGCAACCGGTCTGCGATCACCCGAAGAACCGGTTCGCTGTACCGGAAGGACTCACCGAAATCCAGCCGGAGAACGTCCCAAAGCCAGGAGGCGTAGGCGACCGGCAGCGGATCGTCGAACCCATAGTACTCGGCGAGCCGAGCCAGCTGCTCCTCGGGGATGTCGAGCTGAACAGGGGCGCCGGCCCCGCCTCCGAGTTCACCGCCGGCCGCTGCACCCGCCAATTGCATCCGAAGCTGATCGATCTGGCCGCCGGGAACGAACTGGCAGAGGGTGAAGGTTACGAAGGTGATGCCGAGGAAGGTGGGGACCATCAAGAGGAGTCTACGGATGACGTAGTCCCGCAGTGCTTCTCCTCGTGATTTCACCTTCGCCCCTCTTGCTGTGGCTCTTTGCGCAGCAACGCCATCCCGGAAGCAGGTCATCGCCTCCCACAGAGACCGCAACGTCTTTCCGAACGCGGATTGCCCCCTTCGGGCACCGTCCCTGTCGGCTTCCTCTATCGAGGTGGACCGTCAATCTGCCCGGGATTCGCCTGTCCGCCGGTATTCAACCGGCTGAAGCCGTCCGACCGTGCCTCCGCTTCAAGGTCCAAGACCGTACGCTCTCCACGCCGCTCGGTCCGGCCGGAGTCATGGCGGCCGGGGTCTCCTCACCGGCCGCGATCCGCCGAGGCGTCGCGGGAGCGCAGCAGATCCGCGCGTTCGCCATCTCGTCCGCCGTCGCCGGGCCGTAGCCCACGTCGGCGGTCGGATCGGTGTTCCGGGGATTGTTCTCCGAGCTGCCCGGACCCGAAAGGCTCCGGGAGGAGATCCGGCTGTTCGTCAGGGATCCCGAGCTGGACCCGGATGCCGCTGAAGGCCATCCGTGCCCCCAGGTGGCCGCCCGTGAACAGCTGCCACCGGATCCGGCCGATCATCCCGCCGGGCACGAACTGGCATAGCGTGAAGGTGACGGAGGCTGTGCCGAGGAAGGTCGGGACCATGAGGAGAAGCTTCCGCACGATGCAGTTCCGACGCGCTTCCCTCTGCACTTCACTTGAGCGACCCTCCGCGTAGGTGTTGAGCGCGGCTACCGGCACCCTTCCCTGCCGATCCCGCCAGCCACATCCCCTCCGGTGATCCGGTCCCTCGGCCGGAGCCGCCCGCGCCCGGTCCCACCGCTCCTGGGTCGAGCGCCGGAGAACGTTTCATGCCACCCGGCGTGAATGTACCGCTCACCCGCTCGCCCAGAAAGAGACTTCCGCCCGGCCACGGGCACCCCGGCCAACGCGGCGCGCCGGGACGCACCGACACGCGATCCAGAGCCGCCCGCGCCGGCCGAAAACCGGGGCGGGGGAGGCCGGTCAGAAGAATCCGCCGCCGCCACCTCCTCCACCCCCCGGGAAGCGGTTGTTCACGACGTTGTTGAAGATCGATCCGAACTGATAGGTGAAGCCGAAGTCGAGAGAGGCCTCGTAGTCGGTGGCCTGTTGCTGGAGCTCCAGGAGCCGTTCCTCGTCCGAGAGCCCGGCACCGGAGAGGAAGACCTGATCGCGCACCCGGGAATACGAGGCCCCGATCTCAAGGTCCAGGCCCCTGGCGATCCGGAAGCTCAGGTCGCCGCTCGTCGAGACGTTGCTAAGCCCCGTATCGTGAAGGTACGTAGATCCCCGAACCCGGATCGACGCGTCTCCCCACGTCTGCCGCTGCGAGAACTCGAGCGTCATCTGCTGTTCGAAGCGGAGCTCCTCGGTCTCGTTGAATACAGTCTCTTCGATATACTCCCGGTAGACGGGCCCGACCTGGTAGAAGGCCGTCAGCGCACGCCGCGTCGCTTCCTCGTAGGGGAAGAAGCTGTACTCGATCGCGGGGTTCCACTGGCCCCAGAGCTTCTGGTTGCGGCTCGTGTTGCGGCCGAAATTCCCCGTGAATCCGAGCGACCAGCTCTCGGCGAGCGCGTAGACCACGCGGGAGGAGACGTTCCAGTCGAAACGATCGTCAATGAAGGTCGAACCATCGGAGAGCTCGAACTGCCGCTCCCGGTAGGTGTAGTTGATGTTGTACCGCTGATTCCAGACCGGCGTGACCCGCGACGCGCGAAAATTGGTCCGGAGCCGCACGCTCTGCTGCGCCGACTCGCTGTCCACGTTCCCGTTCGCGTTGACCCGGAAGACCCAGAGGTTCCAAGGGTCCTGAACCTCGTCCGGAGAGAGGACCCCCTCGGGGGGCGCATCCAGATTCGCGCTCACCTCATCCACCCGGGCGAGCCCGGTCAGGCCCACGAGGTCCCGAAACCCCGACTGCGCCGCGAACTGCGCGAGTCCGAGCCCGAGCGTCAGCGCGATGCCGTCGAGGTCCTCCCGCTCCGTATCCGTGGGAAGGGCCTGGTAGAGGTTCCGCACCTCGTAGTCCTGGTAGGTGCCGTTTCCGATGAAGTCGAGGATGAATTCCCGCCCGCCGACGCCGGTCTGCTGGCTCGTCATGATCACGTGGACATGCGCGTCGCGCTGCTCCCGAATCCACGCGACCCAGCCGATCTCGGTCCGGTAGTAGTTGCTGTTGCAGCGGGGGCCCCGGCAGTCGAAGAAGACACGCGGCACGAGGGTAGGTGGCGTGGGGGCCGGGTCCTGCGAGGCCTCGGAGGCATCCTGCCCGACGACGGGAGCGGGGAGAATCGTGAGCACGAGACCAAAGGTGACTGCACGGAGCCCTCGAGCGAGCCTCCCGGTGTCCGCGCGGCCCGTTCCCGTGACGACCGGAGCGGTTTCCGTCCGGCCCCGCGACAACGGGCCCAGGCACCTGCGGTTATCGGAGTCCGCCAAGATTCCCCCCATACGGGTCCACTACCGTCGCCCGAGCCTGCCCCGAGCATCCCGATTCTCCCGGGAAACTCTCGCCTCCCGGCACCGAATGCAAATCCCTCCCCCCCTGGCACCTCACGGCTCGAGTCCGGTATCAATCCGATCGGACCCGGCGCTCCCTAGCCCGGGGGCACTCGTTCCGATCGAGCCCGAACGGACCATGTCCATGGCATCAACATCGAATCCCCCGCCCGGCCACCCCGCTGCCTCCCGATGCTGAACTACATCTGGGCCGGACTCATCGTTTCCAGCTTCATCTTCGCTCTGGGCCACGACTTCCGGGACCTGGCGACGGATGCGTACCGCAATGATACGCCACTCCCGGTCCAGATCGCCTTCCCGGAGGGCTACGACGCGGCCGCGCGGGAACAGCCGGTCCGGGTCCAGGTGGACGGAGCGGCTTACCGGGCCTTCTACCGAACGAGCGACGAGCCCGCCCCCGCATACCCCGGCGCCCTGGTATCGAGCGACGACGGCCTTCAGCTCCGCTTCGGCGGGCTGGACGCGCTCCCCGAGCCGCTGGCCACCATCCGCGGGGTCTCCCAGTCGGGCGAGGGCGAGTTGCAGGCAACGCTGACCGGCTTCGAGCCGGGGAGCGCGGAGGGCGAAGTGCTCCAGGCCGCCGCCATCCTCTTCGAGCCGGTACGCTTCGTTCGGATGAACGCCATCAGCGGCGCGGCGATCGACTTCGCGGAGACGGCCGCCGGGATCTCGCTCGGACTCATCGGGGTCCTGGCCCTCTTTCTCGGCCTACTCAGAATCGCCGAGGAGGCAGGCATCATCTTCGCCCTCGTGCGCCTGGTCCGGCCACTCCTGCGGCCCCTCTTCCCGGAGGTCCCTAAGGACCATCCGGCCCTCGGGATGATCGCCCTCAACCTGACGGCGAACGTCTTCGGGCTCGGCAACGCCGCGACCCCCTTCGGGATCAGGGCGATGGAGGAGCTCCAGACGCTGAACCCCTCGGAGGAGACCGCCACGAACTCGATGGTGATGCTTCTTGCGATCAACACCGCGAGCGTGCAGCTCGTCCCCCCGGTGCTCCTCCTCGCACTCATGGGCCTCCAGATCAATCAGCTGATCTTCGCGATCATCATCACGACGGGACTCTCCCTCGCGATCGCGATCGCGGCAGCCAAGCTCTACGGGCGGCTTCCACGGGTACGGGCCACCGACCCCGCGCGGGCCGAGCCTCGGCAGGCGAGGGAGGGCTGAGGCCGTGGAAGCGATCCGGAGCCTGATCGGCGTCCTCGCCTACTTCGTGATCCCCCTGATCGTCGTGGGCTTCCCCCTCTACGGGTTGATGAAGAGGGTCCCCGTCTACGAGAAGTTCGTCGAGGGCGCGACCGAGGGATTTCGGGTCGCCGTACGCATCATACCCTATCTTGTCGCGATCCTGTTCGCGATCGGGATGTTCCGGGCAAGCGGGGCAATGGACTTCATCGTAGCGAGTCTGAATCCACTTCTCGCCCTCATCGGTCTGCCCGGAGAGGTGCTTCCCATGGCCATCATGCGCCCTCTCACCGGATCGGGCTCCGCGGGCCTCGTCGCGGACATGATCGCCCAATACGGCGAGGACTCCCTCTTCGTGAAGATGGCGGCCACCATGTTCGGCTCGACCGAGACGACTTTCTACGTGATCGCCGTCTACTTCGGCGCCGTGAACATCCGGAGAACTCGTCACGCAGTGGCGGTGGGACTCACCGCAGACATCGCCGCAGTGCTCATCGCCGTCTGGACCGTGCGCCTCCTCTTCGGGTGAGGTGCGGGGTGCACTACCACCTCATCGGGATCGCGGGGACCGCGATGGGATCGCTCGCCGGCCTCCTGCGGGCCCGCAGGCATCACGTCACCGGCTCCGACGAGGGCGTCTACCCGCCCATGTCGACACTGCTGGACGGGATGGGGATCGAGTACGCGCGCACCTTCGATCCCGCCAATCTCCACCCGGCACCGGACGTCGTCGTGGTCGGCAACGCGATCAGCCGGGGGAACCCCGAGCTGGAGGCGGCGCTCGACCGGGGGCTTCGCTACACCTCCGCCGCGAACCTCGTGCGCGAGGAGTTCCTCGAGGGACGCCACGTCCTGGCCGTGGCAGGCACGCACGGGAAGACGACGACCGCCTCGCTTCTAGCCTGGCTCCTCGACTGCGCCGGACTCGATCCCTCCTTCCTCGTGGGCGGGATCTCGAGGAACTTCGGGACGTCCTTCCGGCTGGGAGCGTCCGATTACTTCGTGATCGAGGCAGACGAATACGATACGGCGTACTTCGACAAGGGCCCGAAGATGTGGCACTACCGTCCGCAAACGGCCATCGTCGGGAACGTCGAGTTCGATCACGCCGACATCTATCCGGACACGAAGGCCTATCGCTACGCCTTCGCCCGCTTCATCAACCTGATCCCGTCGAACGGGACACTCGTGGCGGGATACGGCTCGGGGGCCGTCCGGGATCTGAGCGAGAAGTCATTCGCGCCCGTCGAGTCCTTTGCGGTCGGAGCCGGCTCGGCGAGCCGGTCCGGGTCCTCACATCCACGCTGGCGAGCCGACGAAGTCGTTCAAGGCCCCGCCGGGACGACCTTTCGACTCATCCACGACGGACGGCCGCTCGGCTCGATTCGAAGTCCGCTGGTCGGAACGTTCAATGTCGAGAATTGCCTCGCGGCGATCGCCGCCGCCGTGGCGGCGGGCGCCGACCTCGAGAGGGTCCGTGCCGGCGTCCCGCGCTTCGGGGGGGTAAAGCGCCGGATGGAGACGCGGGGCGAGACGGGCGGCGTCACGGTCGTCGACGACTTCGCCCACCACCCGACGGCTGTGTCCGGAGTGATCGGAGGAACCCGGGCGCGCTTTCCCGGCCGCAGGATCGTCGCCGTCTTCGAGCCCCGAAGCTATTCCGCCCAGAGGAGGGAGTTCCAGGAAGCGTACCGCTGCGCGCTCGGAGGCGCAGACCGGGTCATCCTGGCGGGCCTCTTCCACCCGGAGCGCTACGATGCTGAGAGTGGACTGGATCCGGAGGCGCTCGTCCGCTCGATCAGCGGGGACGGCGTCCATGCGTCCTACATCGCCCACGTCGATGAGATCGTGGACCGGCTCGCCTCCGAGCTTCGGCCCGGCGACGTCGTCCTCATCCTATCGAATGGGGGCTTCGGCGGGATTCACGGGGAGCTCCTCGAGCGTCTCCGTCTCCGCCCGCGCTGAGGCGAACGGCCGGGAGCAGCCCTGTCTCGGGCGCTAGAATCCGAGCGCGACCCCACCCCGCCGGGGGTCCGATACGGCGCGGAGTGAGCCGTCCGGCACCACCTGGATCGCCTGCACGTCTCCCCAGGGCTCTTCCTCCACGCGGAGGCCATGGCCGAGGCCGCGGAGCACCTCTATCACATCGCGCTCGAGACCCCCCGGCTCGCAAGTAATCCGGTCCGGCAGATGCTGGTGATGGACCCGCGGCGCGGACACCGCCTCGGCCAGCGTCATCCCGTGATCGAGCACGTTCGAGATGACTTGGAATACCGTCGTGACAATCGTCGCGCCCCCGGGCGTTCCGACGACCATATGAAGATCTCCGCAAGAGGTCAGTACGATCGTCGGCGTCATCATCGAGAGCATCCGCTTGCGGGGTTCGATCGCATTCGCTTCTCCCTGAACCAGATCGAAGGCGTTCGGCACCCCCGGTTCGACCGCGAAATCATCCATCTCGTTGTTGAGGAGGAAGCCGGCGCCCGGGACGGCCAGCTTGCTGCCGTACCAGGTGTTGAGAGTCGTCGTGAGGGAGGCGGCGCCCCCCATCGCATCCACGATCGACAGGTGCGTCGTGTGCCTGCCGCGCGGCCCGGACGGATCGCCCGGCCCCACCTCGCTCGACGGCGTCGCCGCCTCGCTCGAGATCGTTCGCGCCCGCTCGCGGCCGTACTCGGGGTCAATCAGCCTCCCGACGGGCATCTGCACGAAGTCAGGGTCCCCGAGGTGGTAGTTTCGATCGGCGTAGGCCCGGCGCCACGTCTCCGCGAGGCGGTGGATGTGCCCGGCTCCGTGCCACGCGGCCTCGGAGAGCTCGAGCGTGTCCGCGACGTGGAAGGCGAGCGCGAGGGCAATCCCCCCCGACGAGGATGGGGGCATCGAGACGATGGCGTGGCCGCCGTACCACGAGCGGACGGGCTCGCGCCACACGCTGGTGTAGGATTCGAGGTCCTCGTGCGTGATGATCCCGCCGCCCGAGCGCATCTCTTCCACGACGAGCGCTGCGGTCTCGCCCCGGTAGAAGCCGTCTGCACCTTGGTCACGGATCCGCTCGAGCGTTCGGGCCAGCTCGGGCTGGCGGAAGCGGTGGCCGAGGCGGGGCGGCGCTGGCCCGCTCTCGCTTCGGTCCGGGAGGAAGATCCTCGCGGAATCCGGGAAGCGTCTGAGCCCCTCCACGATGTGCGAGGGGAAGGAGCGCACGAGCCTCTCCTCCACCCGAAAGCCCCGGGCGAGCGAAACGGCCGGCTCCACGAGCTCGCTCCAGGGACGGCGGCCCACCCTCCGGTGCGCTTCGTAGAGCCCGGCCACCGTCCCCGGGACGGCCGCGCTCAGGTGTCCTAGGACGGACGCCTCCGCCCGGTCGACATCGGGCCGAATGAACATGCCCCGGTGCGCCGCACCTGGAGCCTTGGAGCGGAAGTCGAGCGCGAGCAGGGCCCCCTCCGGGCTTCGCACCACGAGGAATCCGCCCCCGCCCAAGTTTCCCGCCTCGGGGTTCACGACGGCGAGAGCGAATGCGGCAGCCACGGCGGCATCCACCGCACTGCCCCCGCTGCGTAGCACTCGCGTCCCGATCTCCGAGGCATGTCGATCCGTCGAGGCCACGGCGCCGCGGGAGGCAACCACTTCCCGGCCCGGCGCGTGCCGCCAGGAGGCGGGCCAGTTCGAGGGTAGGCTCACGGCATCACTCACGGAGCGCGGGGCGCCGCGTGCGAGGATCGCACCGCGACATCTCGGCTGGCCGAACCTTGTTGACGGACCTCGGATTCGCCATCTACAATCACCGCGCCCTGATCTTTCGGAACAACCCGCAAACGGTCACGAGAGACTGACGATGTCCATTGAGCCTAGCCGCCCAGTCGCGCGACGCCAAACCCTCGGATGGGGCCTGGCGTTCTCCACTCTCCTGCTCGGCGGTTTCACGCCTCCCGCAACCGCCCAGAGCGGTGAGAACCCCTACGGAGAGTGGCGCTACATCTGGGGAGATCTCTCCGCCTCCCGCTACTCGCCCGTCGACCAGATCGACGCGGACAACTTCGGGGACCTGGAGGTCGCATGGGTCTGGAGGGGGGACAACTTCAGCCCCTCGCCGGACTTCATCATGCGCTCGACGCCCATCTATGCGGACGGGATGGTCTACACCGTCGCAGGGACGCGACGCACGGTGGCTGCGATCGATCCGTCCACGGGCGAGACGATCTGGACCTTCCGGGAGCCGTACACGGAGCGCTGGGAGGGCTCAACGAGGAAGAACTACGGGAGGGGCGTCAGCTACTACGAGGTGGACGGGAGGAGCGTGATCTTCGTCGTCACGCCCGCCTTCTTCCTCCACGCGCTCGACGCGAAGACGGGGGAACCGATCGAGGGATTCGGGGGGCAGATTCCCATCGACGGCTTCCCGGAGACGGGGACGGTGGACATGATGGCGACCCTCGGGCACCCGTACGATGTCTATTCCGGCATCGACCGCGATGTCGGAGCGATCACCACCTCCTCCCCGCCCATCATCGTCAACGACGTGATCATCGTCGGAAACTCAGCGCACCAGGGCGGAGGCTACACGCGCATCGAGAACGTTCCGGGCGACGTGCAGGCCTTCGACGTACGGACCGGTGAACACCTCTGGACCTTCCACACGATTCCCCGGGCCGGCGAGTTCGGCAACGAGACGTGGGAGAACGATGCGTGGGAGTGGTCCGGGAATGTGAACGTCTGGGCACCGCTCTCCGCAGACCCGGAGCTCGGCCTCGTCTACCTCCCGACCGACGCGCCGACGAACGACTACTACGGAGGCTTCCGCCCGGGCAACAACCTCTTCAGCAGCAGCCTGGTCGCCGTGGACATACTGACCGGGGAACGCCACTGGCACTTCCAGATGATCCATCACGACATCTGGGACTGGGACCTGCCCGTCGCGGGAATCCTCGCGAACCTGACCGTGGACGGGGTCGAGATCCCGGCCATCGTGCAGACCTCCAAGCAGAGCTTCGTCTATGCCTTCAATCGGGAGACGGGCGAGCCGATCTGGCCGATCGAGGAGCGTCCGGTGCCCGCAGGTAACGTCCCCGGCGAGTGGTACGCCCCGACGCAACCCTTCCCGACGCGGCCTGCGGCGTACGAACTCCAGGGGCTCAGGGAAGACGACCTGATGGACTTCACTCCCGAGCTCCGCCAGATGGCGCTCGAGAACGTCTCGGACATCAAGCTGGGTCCGATCTACACCCCCCGGGTCGCGGTGGACGACCCGGACGGATTCCGCGCGACGTCGCAGTGCCCCAGCGCGACGGGCGGCACGAACATCCCCGGGGGGCCCGTCATGGACCCGGAGACAGGGATCCTGTACGTACAGTCGCGCAAGGCGTGCACGGGGGGGGTGCTGGGCCCCGGATCCGAGATCGATGACGGAAGCATGGACGGCAACCAGCCGGGTCGAACCGTCGTGGATTTCGCCTCCGCGCGAGGCGGAGGGTTCGGACAGATCGATGGCCTCCCGATCTTCAAGCCCCCTTACGGGCGGATCACCGCAATCGACATGAACACGGGCGAGCACCTCTGGTGGATCCCGAATGGGGATACGCCCGACCGGATCGCCGAGCACCCCCTCCTCGAGGGCGTGAACGTCCCGAACACGGGCTTCCAGGGTAACGCCACCGTCCTCGTGACCGGGAGCCTCCTCATGTTTGCCGAGGGGAGAGGAGGACGCTCGCTCTGGTACGGAGTGGACAAGGCGACTGGCGAACGGGTCGGGACCGTCGAAGTCCCCGCGCCGGTGAACACGGCACCGATGACGTTCCTTCACGACGGGGTGCAGTACATTGTGCTCTCGATCGCTGGCGTGGGCCCGGACGGAGAGCAGATCCCCGGCTCATTGGCCGCGCTCAGGCTCCCCTAGGGCAGGAATCGGCAGGGCCCCGGCTCGTACCGGGGACCGCGCCTCCCGGGGACTTCCGTCGCCGGATGCCTGACTCCGGCGAGCCGTACGCCATCCTCCGGCCCCGCGCCCTCTTCCCCGGCGCCAGGGTGGCACTCGTGGCCCCCGGCGGGGCTCTATCGCCAGCGCGCCTCGCGGCCGCGAGGCAACGGTGCCGCGGCCTCGGGCTCGACCCCGTTCTTTCCTCTCCGCGAGGGAAGGCGAGGGGATTCCTTGCCGCCTCGGACGACGAGCGGCTCGCGGAGCTGCAACGCGCCCTCGAGGATCCCGACATCGATGCAGTGTGGGCACTGAGAGGGGGCTACGGCGCGATACGTATCGTGCACCGGCTGGACCTCGGACGGCAGCGCTCGGATCCTATTCCCTTCATCGGGTTCAGCGACAACACGGTCCTGCACGTCGCCCACGGCGAGGCCGGGGTCGCCTCATTCCACGGACCCCACCCCGGCGGCGATTTTCCGCCCGGGACCGAGGCGGCGTTTCGGAGGGTCCTCTTCTCCACGGATCCGGCCGGGCCGCTCCGGGGCGAGGGGCCGCACCCCGCGGGCCGTCCGCTCGTCGGAGGGCGGGCGGACGGCCCGCTCTGGGGGGGGAATCTGACCACGCTCGCCTCCCTCTGTGGCTCCTCGATCGCGCTCGCCGCAAGCGGGCGGATCCTCTGTCTCGAGGACGTGGGCGAGCCCGCCTACCGGGTGGACCGGATGTGGGTGCAGCTTGAGCGGGCGGGCGTCCTGCGGGGCGTGAAGGGGGTCGCGCTGGGAGGGTTCACCCAGCTTCGGGAAGGGGAGGGAGAAGCCGTCCACGCCGTCCTCAGAGAACGTGCTCTGGAGCTCGGCGTGCCCGCGGTGACGAACCTCCCCTTCGGCCACATGGCGCACAACGTGACCCTCCCCCTCGGATCCGCGCCCAACTGAACGGAGACGAGGGGAGGCTCGAGATCGTCGAGGGCGCGGTCGAACCGGCGTCCCCGAGCCCCCACACCACATGATCCGGCAGAGGGGCGCGGACGGGTACGAAGATGGAGCTGCCGGACCGTTCGCTTCGGCGCGGACTACCTGCGCTCGATTGAAATTCGACGCGTCTGGAAGTAAGGTGGCGTGACGGGACGATCCGGCAAGACAGCCCGGAGGGATAGGGACAGGGACGGAAGTCGGGAAGGAAACGGAGCCGCATCTGGGGATATCGCCGCCGGGGAAGAACCCCGGGCATCCGGCGGAAGCGGCCAGCTGCAACGGCCGGCGGGGTTTGCGGGCCGCCGACCACGTGCAGCTCCATCATTCACCGCAAGAAGCCAGGACACGGATGGAACAGCTTCGTCGTTTGCCCCAGGACGGGCGGAGGAGGCGGTACGGCCGGGCCGCGCGCCCAGGCAGGAGAGCTCGACTCGCCCGGGCGGGTCTGGCCCTTCTCGGTGCTGGAGCGCTCTCGAGCGGGTGCGGCAGCGGGGCACCCCCTCCCGCCGCCGAGCCCGCCGGGGAGGAGGCCATCCTCTTCGAGGGCGCACGGCTCATCCTCGGGGACGGGAGCCTCCTCGAATCCGGGGACTTCCTGATACAGGGCAACCGGATTGTCGCCGTCGGAGAGAGGGGGGAAATCGAACCACCGGCGGATGCAGTTCGGATCGATCTCCAGGGAAAGACGGTCGTCCCCGCATTCATCGATGCGCACGCGCACCTCGGCTACGAGGGGTACACGGCGTGGGGAGCTGAGAGCTATACGCGCGACAACCTGATCGAGCATCTGAACCGGTACGCATATTACGGCTTCGGGGCCGTATTCTCGGCAGGAACGGACCCGAGCGAGCTGGCCCTCGAGATTGCGCACTCCCAGCGGGACGGCTCGGTGGGGGGCACTCGATTCCTCTTTGCCGCTGGCGTAGGACCGCCGGGCGAGGGTCCGAACAACAACTTCGTGGGCCACACCCTGGCGCTCGCCGAAACGACGGGGATGACGATCCTGCGGAGTGCAGGAAGCCCCAACGAGGGGCAAGCGATCGCGGAAGAGGTCGGAGAAGCCGGGATCGACTTCATCAAGATCTGGGTGGACGACCGGGGAGGAAGCCAGCGGAAGCTCTCGCCGGAGGTATACCGCGCGATCGCGGCGGTGGCAGGCTCGCGAGGCATTGACATCGTGGTGCACCAACAGAGCACGAAGGACATGCCGGGCCTCCTCGAGGCTGGGGTCTCAGGATTTCTTCACGGTCGTCTGGGCCCGGGCCTTGATGACGAGCTGGCCGCAGCGCTGGAGGCGGCGGACGCCTTTCTCGTGCCGAACATCGGACTGGGCGAGCTCCGCCGAGAGCCCGTCGGAGATGATCCGTTCCTCCAAGAGACGGTGCCTCCGGCCGTCGTCGAGCGCCTTAGGGACGCCTTCGAGGCTCAAGTGGCGGGGCGCGCCGCCGCTGATGAGGACGCCCGGCGTGTCGAACGGGAGCGTTCCGCCGCGCTCGCCCGACTCCTCGCGGTGGACGCGGACGTCGTTCTCGGAACAGACGCGGGGGCAGCCCCAAACCACTTCTTCGGATACGCCGGACACCGCGAACTCGAAATCTTCGTTCGGCTCGGGATGAGCCCAATGCGCGCGCTGGAGGCCGCAACGAGCCGCCCCGCCGCTCAGCTCGGGCTCGAAGAGGCGGGTACCCTCACCGCGGGGAAGAGCGCGGACTTCGTCATCCTCGACGAGAATCCCCTCGACGACATCCGCAACACACGTACGATCTCGGAAGTGTACCTGCGGGGCCGGCGGATCGACCGCGATGCACTCCGGGAGCGCTGGACCGGAGGCACCAGCTAAACGCAGGGTAGCGGCGATCCCACCCCGGCGGAGGTGGGAATCGTGCCACCTTACGTCATCACTTCCACGGGCGTTGCCGATGTTGCCGGAAGAGCTTGCAAAGCCCGTTGGAGCGGCCGCCTGTCTCGCCCTCCTGTGGAGCGTGGAGGGTGTCGCGCCGATGTTTGAGGGGAGGAATGCCCGGGTCCGGCACGATCTGGCCAACGTCGCCCTCGGCGTCTTCAACGCTCTCGTGGCTTCTGGTATCTTCGCCGGAGCGACCCTGGCGGTCACGGCGTGGTCCGGCGCGCAGGGCTACGGTCTGCTTCACCAGATCCCACTCCCGGCAGGCGTGCGCGTCGCCGCGGCCGTCGTCCTCTTCGACTTGTGGCAGTACGTCTGGCATCGGCTGAACCACCGGGTCCCCACCCTCTGGCGATTCCACGCGGTGCACCACTCGGACGCAGACCTGGACGCGACCACCGCACTCCGCTTTCACACCGGCGAGATCGTTCTCTCCTCGATCGCCCGGCTCGCAGTCCTCCCGGCGCTCGGGCTCACGATCCAGGACCTTCTCGTGTACGAATCCATTCTCCTCCCGGTCATCCTATTCCACCACAGCAACATACGAATCGGGGAACGCCACGATCGCTGGATGAGAACGATCGTTGTCACCCCCCGGATGCACTGGGTTCACCACTCGGACCGGCGGCCGGAGACAGACTCCAACTACTCAAGCATCCTTTCCATCTGGGACCGGATCTTCGGCAGCTACCGGCTGCGCAGGGACGCGGGGACGATCCGGCTGGGGCTCGGTTTGCCCGACCGGGAATGGAGAGAGCTGAGGGGAATCTTGTCGATGCCGCGGAGGCTCATCGCGAGCGAGGGGACGCCCCCGTTCGACGAGGCGGGCGACCCGACGGACGGGACGGGACCGCAGCACCCCGCGTCGGGGTGATCCGCTGTCGTACGAATACCCGATCTCGTTCCGTCCGGGCGTCATTGCGACTGAGGCCTATGGGGCGATGGCCTGCGATTTCAATCTGCTTGAATTCCCACCGGCTGTCTCCCCAACCCGCAATTGGCGTTCGATCTCGGCTACAGCACCCTGATCCTCCGAGTCCCAGCTCCTCCAGATTGTCGGCGGCCCACACACGCGGGCGGCGCTTCACTCCGTCGTGGAGGTTCCTGATAGTGATGCTTGCCATGGACCCTTCTGCGCAGCCTGTTAAGTGACACGCGTCGGGTCCGGGCGAAACCGCGCTCAAGGTCAGTACCTGTAGTGCTCGGGCTTGTAAGGACCGCCCTGTGAGACCCCGATGTATCCGGCCTGCTCTTCCGTCAACTCCGTTAGAGCGACGCCGAGCTTGTCCAGATGCAGGCGGGCCACCTTCTCGTCCAAGTGCTTCGAGAGGGTGTATACCGCCCGGTCATAGGTGGTGCTCTTCCGGTGCAACTCGATCTGCGCAATGACCTGGTTCGTAAAGGAGGCGGACATGACGAAGCTCGGGTGGCCGGTCGCGCAGCCGAGGTTGAGGAGCCGACCCTCGGCGAGGATGAGGATGCTCTTCCCGTCCGGAAAGATGAACTCGTCGAGCTGCGGCTTGATATTGTTGCGCTCGATGCGCTCTCTCATCAGACCTGCCATGTCGATTTCGTTGTCGAAATGGCCGATGTTCCCGACGATCGCCTTGTCCTTCATCCGGCGCATGTCATCGATCGTGATGACATCCCGGTTGCCCGTCGCCGTCACGAATACGTCTGCTCGCTCGACGACGTCCTCGAGCCGGACCACCTGGTAGCCTTCCATGGCGGCTTGGAGTGCACAGATCGGATCGACCTCGGTGATCACCACCCGCGCACCCTGCGCTCGAAGCGCCTGGGCGCACCCCTTCCCGACGTCTCCGTAGCCGAGCACCACGCACACCTTTCCGGCCAGCATCACGTCCGTGGCCCGAAGGATCCCGTCCGTGAGCGAGTGCCGGCACCCGTAGAGGTTGTCGAACTTGGACTTGGTGACGGAGTCGTTCACGTTAATGGCCGGGAAGAGGAGGTCTCCGGCGCGCATCATCTCGTAGAGCCTGTGGACCCCGGTCGTGGTCTCCTCCGAGACACCGCGGATCTCCCGGGCCGCCCGGGTCCAGCGCGTCGGGTCCTCCCCCTGAATTCGCCTGAGGAGCTTCAGAATCTCGCCCCACTCCTGCGAGTGCTTCTCGGCGTCGAAGTCAGGAACGCGGCCGGCCCGCTCGAACTCGACGCCCTTGTGGACGAGTAGCGTCGCATCCCCCCCGTCATCGAGAATCAGATTCGGGGCCCCGCCGTCCGGCCATCCGAGAGCCTGGTCCGTGCACCACCAGTATTCCTCCAGGCTCTCTCCCTTCCACGCAAAGACAGGTACGCCGCCGGGGGATGCCGGCGTTCCCAGGGGTCCCACGACGACGGCCGCCGCCGCGTGATCCTGGGTCGAGAAGATGTTGCACGACGCCCACCGAACATCGGCCCCCAGCTCCGTCAACGTCTCGATCAACACCGCCGTCTGTATCGTCATGTGGAGCGACCCCGTGATCCTCGCACCGGCAAGGGGCCGGGAGCCGGCATACTCCCGCCGGAGCGCCATCAGGCCGGGCATCTCCTTCTCGGCCAGCCGTATCTCCTCCCGTCCCAGCCTCCACAGGCCCAGGTCCTTGACCTTGTAGTCCGATCCCTCCCGCGGCCGCAGGGCCTCTCCAAGGGTCTTCGGTTCAGCCGAAGTCAGCATCAGTCTGCTCCTTTCGATTCGTGTTTCATCGCGTCGCCGTCACGCTCTCGCGTCCACTGGCGCCCCGGCGCTCTCCCCGGGCGCTCCGTGCGAGAAGCCCGGAGGATGAATAGGCCCGGACCCGTGACCTTCGGGTCCGGCGTCAGGGAAAGAACGCCGACCGGGCGGAAGCCGGCCTCCTCGAGCAGCTCCGCAAGCGTCTCCGGGCGGAAGCCGAGCCAGAGGTGCCCCATCTCCTCGGCGAAGCCGGTGCGCTCATGCTCCCTCATCTCCACGATCAGGACCCTTCCTTCGGGTCCGAGCACCCGATGCAACTCGGCGAGCACGGCCTCCACATCCACCACGTAGTGAAGGACGAGAGAGAGGATCGCGAGGTCAAGCTGCCCCGACACGATCGGAAGCGCGGCGAGATCCCCCTGAATCACTTCCGCGCGAGCCTCATTCCGGAGCCGGCGACGTGCCAGCTCGAGCATGGCGGGCGACCGGTCGACGGCAACGACTCGCCTCGCGAACGGAGCCAGGAGCCGCGTCAGGTGACCCGTTCCGCACCCTAGGTCCCCGATCAGCTCGGTGCCGGCGAGGAGCCCGCCGAGGAGGGCCGCGTCCACATGCTCCCCGAAGAGTTCCTCCCTCAACCGGTCCCAGCGGCCTGCCTCCGAGCGGAAGAAGGCCCGCGCACTGTCCGCCCTGGCATCGAGCACGCAACGGGCGCGGCGACGGTCCTCCTCGACGCTCGCGGCACCGGAGAGCTCCTTTCGGACCGCTTCCCAGAGCTCGGCGGCGCTCGCGTCGAGGACTCGCGAGAGGCGGTAGTAGCGGCTCGTCCCCTCCGGGCGCGAGCCCACCCAGCCTCCCTGTGCCAGCGTGCCGAGATGCCGGCTCACGGTGGACTGGGGAAGCTGCACGACCCGGCAGATCTCCCCGACCGAGTACTCGTTCGCCTCGAGGAGGAAGAGGATGCGCACCCGGCTCTCGTCGGCCAGGTCATGAAGCCGACTCAGGACGGGACCGACCGCCGGGCTCGAAGCGGGTGAGGCGGGGGGGGCCATCATGTATATCCTTACATCCGGGTACAAGGATATATAGTGGGCTTCCGCGCTTCGCGCCACAGCCTGCCGAAGACTCGCCCGAGCGGGGCTGGCCCTGCCGGGTCAGGTCTTCTGGTCCGTTGGCCGGATCAGGATCTCGTTCACGTTCACATGCGCAGGCGCCTCGAGTGCGTAGAGGATCGCGGCCGCCACATCGCGCGCATCCAGGGGCCGGCGCCCCTCCCAGTAGCCCTGGAACCGGTCGCGCGCCTCCTCGTCCTCGGTGCCCTCGATGAGCTCCGTCACCACAACGCCCGGACCCACATCCGTAACCCGGATCCCCGTCGTAGACGAGAGTTCTCCCCTGAGACCCTCGGAGATTGCGCGAACCGCAAACTTGGTCGCGCTGTAGACGGCCCCGTTCGGAAACGGCCGGCGAGCGGCGAGGGAAGAGACGTTCACGACGTGGCCGAACCCTTGTCGGAGGAAGACGGGGAGCACGGCCCCGATCCAGAAGAGTACGCCCTTTACGTTCACGTCGACGGTCCGCTCCCAGTCGTCGACACGCACCTTCGCGAGGGCAGAGAGGGGCATGATCCCGGCGTTGTTCACAAGCGCGTCGATTCGCCCGAAGCGCTCAAGCGCCCCGACCACGACCCCCTCGACCTCGCGCCGGTTCGTAACGTCTGCCGGAAGGGTGAGCGCGGCTCCATGCCCACCCTCCCCCGACCCAATGCCGGACTGTCCTCCTCCCCGGGGCGCCTCCCCGGGGGAGCCCGCCTCGATGCGAGCGGCGAGAGCCCGAAGCCGGGAGGCACGTCTCGCGGTGAGTACGACCCGGTAGTCCGCCGCGGCCAACGCCAGCGCCGCGGCCTCCCCGATACCACTCGACGCCCCCGTGACAATCGCAACGGGGGGTACATGGTTCCCGGGAGGATACCCGAACGAGCTAGCCATCGACCGATCCCTCCGGGCGCCCGCGAGCGAGCCGGCCAGCCGCCAACGCTCAGTGCCCGAAGTAGCCGGTCAGCGTTGCCGTGGCGAGGACGTGACCCGCCATGGCCTCCGTCAGCGCGGCATGGTCACTGTCGAGCGTCACCCCCGACAGGCTCACCGTGTCGAGCGCGTAGAGCGTGAACTTGTAGGAGTGGGCCCGAAGCTCGGGGGGCGGGGCGGGGCCACCGTACCGGTTTGCCTCGCCCCCGAAGAGCGCAAAGCTCGTCTTGAGCTCCCGAATCGGGGCAGGCACGTGGCCGGGGCTCGCCCCATCTGCCAGCGACGAAGTGCCCGCAGGGATGTCGACCACGAGCCAGTGGATGAACAGGTCGCCGGCCACAGTCCCGGGCGGGGGCATCTCCCCGTAGAGGGGGACCGTCTCGCCGAAGGGCACGTCCGGATCCGCCACCGTCAGGACAAAGCTCTCCGTACCAGGAGGCGCGCCCCTCCAAGCGAGCGGCGGGGAGACGTTCTCCCCATCACCCGTGTAGCGGGTGGGAATGACGGCGTTTTCCACGAAGGCCGGGGATGTGAGCGCGAAGGGACCACCTGAGACGGGAGTTGTCCCCGTCGAGGTTGCATCCGGTTGAACCATGAAGTTCTCCGGGAAGGGGGTTAAATTCGGGTGGTAGCACCCTGGTGAGACGATCCTCTGCCGGCGGACCGCCGGAAGCACATGGCACGCGAGGAACTCCCCCCGCGGACTCCGATCGGGATCGGGTCGAGGTCGGATCCTCCGTGTATCGGAGCGCCTCTCCGGGGCGGAGAGATCGCGGGTAAGTATCGCATTTCAACTTCGTGTCGGCCACACGGGGAGGAGGCGCCGAGCGGCCGTCCCAAAGACCGACACTGGGTCGCTGTCAGCCGGTCGCTCCGTGCCGGGCGAGATGCCAACCCCGGGGAACCGCTACGGCCAAGTCGACTCACCCGCCCCTCCCGAGCCGGCGCCGGCGCCGCGGGGGAGGCCGCGTCGGCCTTCGGACCCGGTCCTGCCTGGCGCTACACCACTCCCCGGGTACGAAGCCACGAGCCTGAACCTCCCCGCACCCCTACCACCCTGGCACGAAGTTCACCCCCCAGTGCATCCCCTTCTCGGGACGCTGGAAGGGCTTGGCATAGTACACCTCGAGCACGAGCGCTCCGAACAGGTTCATCCGGGCACTCACCCCGGCGCTGAAAACCGGAACGCGCTCCGCTGTGTTGCGGTCCCATACCAGGCGAGGGCCGCCCTCGAAGCCCGGGAACCCTTCGTGCCAGGCCAGGCCGCCGTCGAAGAACCCGACCAGCTCGGTCGGAAGGTATGGGAACTCGATGAGCCCGAGCCTCTCCGTGCCGAGGAGCGGCACCCTCACCTCCAGGTTCATCACCCCGAGCCTTTGGCCAAGGAGGCGATCGATCTCGCCGCAACTTGCCGTACCCAGCCGCGTGCACTCCTGAACGGAGAAGGATCCGTAAGAGTATCCGCGGATGAAGTACTCACTCCCCACGAAGAGATCACCGAGCACGAGAGAGGTCGAGGGCCCTGTCCCGTAACGTCCGAAGTGCATCGCACGGATCGCGAAGGTCAGCTCCTGGTGGGGCGCGTAGTAGCGACGCACATCTGCGAGGACCGTCGTGAAGTCCTCGGTGCCGGTGGTCCGCCCGACCTCGAAGCGGGTCCTGAAGCCCCGGATCGGGCTCGTAAACCCGGTGAAGCTGTTGTCCTGGACAAAGGCGACACTCGCCTCCGCAAGGTTCAGGGGATCTCCGGCCGGACGCGTGGTGCGGTCGAACGCGATCGTTTGGTTGAAGGCGTTGTAGGAGTACACGTCCGCCTCGATGTCGAAGCCGTATCGCTTGACGCCCGCGCCAAATTCGACCCGGCGGGTCGCCGAGAAGGGATAGGCGAGCTGTGCCTCCGCCGAGCTGACGAAGATGCGGTAGTCGGTCTGCTCGACCGCGTAGGACGCACCGCTGACAGTTGGCTGAACGTACTGGTAGAAGCCGTACCGGATCGGGACGTGCGCGACCCCGAGACCCCAGTTCCAGCGGCTTCCGATGTCCTGGTAGAAGACCTGGCCCCCGACATCCTTGAGCTCGCCCTGCGCCTGCGCCGACGTGTACAGGTTCCGGTCTCCCAGGATGTCGGAGAAAAGAGCCGACACCGATCCTCCGACGTACGTTCCGAAGTAGTCGTTCCCGACCCCGACGGCCGGCTGGCCGAGCGCCACCAGGCGAAGCCCCCCGTCGACGGGCTCCGCGTCCTCGGCCGAATAGGTTCCGTCCGCCACGAGCCCGGCGTCCACATTGCCGAGGAGAGGGGAGACGAGATTGTCGGTGCCGTCAGGGCTCGGGGCCAATTGCGCACCCGATTCGACGGCGGTCCGGGCCATCCCGACGAGCGACCCCTCCGACTCCACCGCGGTCAGCGCGTAAACATGGTATTCCGCGTCGTCGAAGACGGTGAACGCCACCGTCCCCGTCTCGCTCGCCACGCTCAGCGCCGGCGTCGCCTCGGTGATCCCGCTGACCCCCGTCACGACCCGGGTCACCTGCCAGACCTGGCCGGTGTCCAGACCGAGGCGGTAAATGTCCCGGAAGCCGTCCTGGACCGCGAGGAAGTACAGACCCGCCCCGTCCGGCGTGAATTGCGGGTTCCAGTGCTCCGTCTCGCCGAGCGGTGCGATCCTCTCGATCTCCCGCGTCTCGAGGTCCATGACCGCGATCACCATGGGGCCGAAGGTCAACCGGCTGAAGTCCGTGCCGGGGCCGAGGTCCGTGACGAAGGCAATCCTGCTCCCGTCCGGGGAGAAGGCGGGTTGCAGCTGCGCGTACCGGTCATCGGTGAGCCGGACCGGATCGCCGCCCTCCGCATCGATCATGAAGAGGTCCGTGACCCCGCCCGACTGGCCCGAGAAGATGATCCTGCTCCCGTCCGGGGAGAAGGCGGGGTTGCGGATCTCGCCGATGGTGGCGGGCACGCGGAGGACGCGGTCGCGCGATCCGTCCTGGGGGTCGTAGAGCTGGATCTCGTTTCGCCCCTCCGAATAGACGACCACCGCCACGGACGACCCGTCGGGCGCCCACGCGCCGGACGAGTCGAGGAAGCGCATCGCGTCGTAGTGGGCGTCCCTCGTCGAGCTGGTGATCGAGCGGAGCACCTCGCCCGTCCGGGCATCCGCGAGATACAGCTCGATCGTGAAGAGGCCCTGCTCGGAGAGGTAGGCCACGTACCGCCCGTCTGGGCTCAGAGACGGCGCAAGGTTCTGCGTCCCCGCGCCCGTCGCGGGGGAGAGAAGGAGCGTCCCGGCCTCTTCGGGGGGTACGCGCCCGACCATCAGGGGGGAGTACCTCGCCTCCATCGCCTCTCGCCAGGCGGCGGAGAGGGTATCCGGATCGATGCGAAGCACCGATGCAACGGCTGGGCTCCACTGGGAGCGGGCAGCCGTGCGCATCATCAGGGTGACGGCGGGGTCCCCGTACTCACCGGCCACATGGGCCCAGAAGGCATGCCCGAACCGGTACGGAAAGTAGCGGCGGGGATCGTCGCTCAGGTCATCGAGCGATGGGAAGACGCCATGCAGGAGCGCGTCGCGAATCCACATCGCCGTCAGGGGAGACTCGCGGCCCACCGATATGTACTCGGCCATCCCCTCGATGAACCAGAGCGGGAGCTGCATGAGACCTCGGAGCCCCGCCCCTTGGGTACCACTCGCAAGATCGAACTGGAAGGAGTGGACAATCTCGTGCCCGAGTACGTGGTGGGTATCGCCGTAGGAGCTTCCAAGGGGAAGGATGATCCGGTCCTGCATCCCCTCGGTGACGCCGCCCGTACCCTCGCCCACCGAGCCGGAGAGGATGTTGGTTTGCTGGAAGTCGGGATGATCGGCGTAGAGGACGAGCGGGCGCGGATCCCGGATGTCGTGCTGGAAGATCCGGGCGATCCGCTCATACCACCGCTCGGCCATCCGGGCACCGTCCTCGGCCGGGACCGTCGCTTCCGGATAGAAGTGGACCTCGTAGTGCGGCGTAGGAAGGACACGGAAGTCGAGCGATTCGTACTGGACCTTGTTTCGTCCGAAGTACTGGGCAGCAGCACCGGAGGGGAGAGACAGCGCGGTGACGATGAGCAGTGCAGAAAGTCGAACTAGAGAGCTTGTCACGGGTCCTCCAGGACGCTCGGATGGCTCGAATGTCGGGTGCGGCGCAGCCGGACGGGAGCGAGCCCGCCGTCCGGTCGACGCCGAACCTACCTATGACATTAAATCCCCGAGAGGTCAAATTGTTCGTATCGCGCAGGCAGAGCAGGCAATGCATATATTCCGGTTCCGGCTTGAGCGGCCTTTCCTCGCTGCCCTCGGGGGAGGTTGGACCCGCGCTCACCCCCGACGAGTCCCGGCACACAACCGCTGCGGTGCACATCGGGCGGAACCCGCAGGCGCACGACCAAGGGTTCGACGATGGGGTCCGGCGAGGTGCAAGGACTCCTCGAAGCCAGCGACCTGGAGGAGAGATCCGGGGGAACGTACCAAGGCGGCCGGGATGGGTGAGACGTCGTGCCGTCGCTCCGGCAGCGTTTCACGCTCGGCGGCGGTTGGAATCAGGGCCCCGGCGCCTAGATTGCGAACGGGATGCGCCTCGCACGACGGCAACCACCACGTGACCTGAAGGGAGTACACATGAGCAGTGTCTCGGCCGGGGGCATCGTATACATCGTCGGGGCAGGCCCGGGGGATCCGGATCTAATCACCCTCCGCGGGGCGCGCATCCTCGATTCCGCGGAGGTGGTCCTCTACGACCGGCTCGTCGATCCGGCCCTCCTCGAACGCACCCCTCCCTACGCTCTCCGAATCTTCGTCGGGAAGCGGTGCGGACACGCGTCGGTGACGCAGGACGAGATCAACGCGACGATGATCGCCCAGGCGCGCGCCGGACGCCGGGTCGTCCGGCTGAAGGGGGGCGACCCGTTCGTGTTCGGGCGAGGGGGGGAGGAATGTCTCGCGCTCGCGAGAGCCGGGATCCGCTTCGAAGTAGTCCCGGGGATCTCGAGCGCGGTCGCGGTACCCGCGTACGCGGGGATCCCGCTCACGCACAGGAATCTCGCCGGCTCCTTTACCGTGATCAGCGGACACCTCCACGGAGAGAGCGACCCACATGACTGGACGGCGCTTGCCGCCGCTCCGACGCTCGTCGTGCTTATGGGCCTCCGGAACCTGGGGGCCATCGCAGCCCTGCTGATCGCGGGCGGGCGGGCTTCCGACACGCCGAGCGCTGTGGTCCGTTCCGGGGGAACGGCCGAGCAGGAGACGGTCCTGGCAAGCCTCGGAACGATCGCTCGCGCGGCGCACGGGATCGAGCCTCCCGCCATCATCGTCATCGGCCAAGTGGCCGCCCTCGCCGAACACCTCGAGTGGTTCGATTCGACGGCCATGGCCAGCGATCCCGAGGAGGCGCTCAGGTGATCGCCTCCTCGGGGGAGGCGGCCGCACTCCGGCCGGGGGGAAGGGCGGCGCCGGGCCAGCTCTCGGTCGTCGCCCTCTACATCTCACCGGGCCACAACTACTTCAGCCACCACGGCGGGCCACCGGGAGACCACCCCCTCCAGCGGGTGGAGCGGGTCCGCTGCCTCGCGCGGCGTGGCCTCGAGGGCGACCGGTTCCTGGACTACCGGGAGGATTACCGGGGCCAGATCACCTTTTTTGCACTCGAAGTGTACGAGGATCTCTGTGAGAAGCTCGGCGTGCGAGACCGTCACCCGGGGGTCTTTCGCCGGAACGTGATCACGCGGGGCGACGACCTAAACCGCTACATCGGGCGCGACTTCGAGCTCCAGGGCGTCCCCTTCCGCGGGATCGCGGAGTGCTCGCCCTGTTACTGGATGGACCGAGCCTTTGGGCCGGGAACCGAGGCGCTCCTCGAGGGGAGAGGCGGGCTTCGGGCAATGATCCTCTCGGACGGGATCCTCCGGCTCGAGGGAGGCGCGTAGCTCACGGTCCGGGGAGTGGCAAATGGGGAGGTCACCGGAGTGAACGGGGTCGTGCTGGCGGGCGGCGCCTCCTCGCGGATGGGGCTGGACAAGGCGCTCCTTCCGGTCACGCCGGGCGATGCCCGCACCTTGGTCGAGCGGCAACTCGCGCTCCTTCGCCGGTCGGGCGCCGCCCGTGTCTTCCTCTCCCTGCGGCGAGACGGGCCCCTCTCGCTCTCCGCATTCGGGGGGGAGCGCGCCGGCGAGGCGCCCGACGTCGTCTACGACGAGGGGGAGAGAGCGGGGCCGCTCGGCGGGATCGTGGCAGCGATGAGGAGGGCCCCGGACGTTCACCTCCTCGTGCTGGCGGTCGACATGGCGGGCGTTGGGTCCGACATCCTTTCGACGCTCCTCGCTGAGTGTACGGCGGATGCGGGCGCCGCACCCCGCGTCTCGGGCCGCTTCGAGGCGCTCTGTGCGATCTATCCCCCCCGCGTATTGGCGGTCGCCGAAGGAGAGATGCGGGGACCCCGCCGCTCCCCCTCGGCGCTCTTGGCGCGGCTTGAGGAAAGGGGCATCGTTCGACCCGTGAACTTCGGAATCCTCGAGGCCACTCGCCTGAAGAGCTGGAACGGGCTGGAGGATCTTCCCCCGGAGCTCCGGGCCCGCTTCTCCCGGAATCGGTCGACGGGGTGATCGGGGGGATTCATGCCCCCGTCCTCCCGCGCCGCCGGATACGGATCCGGCGGTTCTCCTCGGCGTCGTAGTGCAGGATACCTTCCCGTGAGGCTCGCCGGGATACACCACGAGTCCGGGGACCGGGCGCTGCTCTCGCGGGTACACGGCCCGCATGTCGGAGCAACTCGTGCCACACGGTAACCGGACGCGTCCCCGCACTGGAGAGACAGAATGTTTGGCGCGCTGACTCGGTCTTTCGGGCTCACCTTCTCCCTTCTCCTTCTCGCATCGACCGGTACCGTTCAGCACGCCGGAGCCCAGACCATCCGCTCTCGGGAAGCAAACTTCAGGGTGGTCACGGTGGCCGAGGGACTTGAGACACCGTGGTCGATGGCATGGCTCCCAAATGGCGACATGCTGGTGACAGAACGCCCCGGGCTACTCCGTGTGATCCGTGACGGGACCCTCGATTCCGACCCTGTCCCCGGGGTCCCCACGGTGCACGCCCAGGGCCAGGGCGGTCTGCTCGACGTGGTGCTGCACCCCGACTTCGGGTCGAACCAGCTCATCTATCTCAGCTACTCGAAGACCGGCGCGCAACGTGGCCAGTCGACCACGGCCGTCGCGCGCGCGCGCTTTGACGGAAGTCGTCTACATGACCTCGAGGAGATCTTCGAGGCGGAGGCGTGGGGAGAGAGGAACGGACACTACGGGTCGCGGCTCGCCTTCGACGCGGACGGATACCTCTTCATCACCGTCGGGGACCGGCAAGCGCCGTCGAGCGGCGACTTGGAGGCGCATGCCGCCCAGGACCGTGCCGTGCACCGGGGGTCGATCGTCCGGCTGAACGATGACGGAAGCGTGCCCACCGACAACCCCTTCACAGGAGATCCGAACGTCCTCTCCGAAATCTGGAGCTACGGGCACCGAAGCCCGCAAGGTCTGGCGATCGATCGCGAGACCGGCGCGATCTGGGAAGGTGAGCACGGGCCCCAAGGGGGCGATGAGCTGAATCTGGTGCGAAGCGGCGGGAATTACGGCTGGCCCGTCATCGGGTACGGGGTCAATTACGGCCCCGGAATCCCGATCCACGACACTCAGCAACGCGACGGGATGGAGCAGCCCCAATACTTCTGGGTGCCTTCGA
The DNA here is from genome assembly GCA_965218255.1 of Longimicrobiales bacterium. Lineage (GTDB taxonomy): Bacteria > Gemmatimonadota > Gemmatimonadetes > Longimicrobiales > Gaopeijiaceae > JAAXGI01. The sequence continues at coordinate 375,257 of CBDCKJ010000003.1, forward strand.
TCGCCACCTCGGGTCTCACAGTCTACAGGGGCGACGCCTTCCCGGGCTGGAAGGGGGACATCTTCGTCGGCGGACTCGCGGGCCAGCAGCTCGTGCGGCTCGACATGGACGGCCGCACCGTCGTCGGCGAGGAGATGCTCATTCGGGGATCCCGCGTCCGTGACGTGCGCGAGGGTCCTGACGGCTACATCTACGTGGCGACGGAAAACCGCAGCGGGCTCTCGCCGATCGTGCGGCTCGAGCCCGCGATGTAGCGACGAAGTCCGCCGAGGGGACAGGCCCTGGAGGCCAGCCCACCGTCTTCCTCCGCCCTCGGGCGGCCCGTAGATTCGAAGCCCCCTTCCCCGGGACCCATGGAGGCGCGCACTTGGAGCACAGGAATGGAGAGTAAGGACTCGATCCGGCTGGCCAGGATGTTTTGCCCGGCCAACGATCGGAACGTTCCGATCCTCCTCCGCCATCGGGGCACCGAGGCCGGCTCGTTGGGCGGGACCCCGCCCGGGGAGCCGGTCTCCTGCCTCGAGTACGGCTTTCGCTGCAGCGGGTGGCTCTGCCCCCACTTCGCCTCCCCGGACTTCCCCTCCCAGGACCTTCTCGCGCTCGCCGTCGAGGGTGAGCGCGAGCGGGCCCGCAGCGGGACCCGGCAGCGCCAGGCGATCCTTGAGCGCGCGGTCCGGGAGAATCGCGAGGCCTCGAGCGAGAGGGAGCCGCCGCCGGCCTAGCTCACGCCCCGATCACATCTCCCCCGCCCCACCGTCCGCCGCGTCCCGGCTTCGGTACCACCGGTAGAGGACCACCGCGCCGAGTGCGAGTGCGAGGAGGAGGAGGATGCGGTTCAGTCCGCCGAGCCAATCTAGAATCGCCTCGATGTTCCTCCCCGCCGTGGTGCCGAGCCACGTCAGTAGCCCGTACCAGATCGCGGACGCGCTCGCGAGCGGGAGGGCAACGGGCAGGAGACGCTGACCCGAGATTCCGGCGAAGACGGGGACCACGGCCCGAAACCCCGGTAGAAACCGGGTCACGAAGATCGTGATCCGCCCCCAGCGGTCGTAGTAGCCTTCGAGGCGGCGCAGCTGGTGCGGCCGGAGGAGGAATCGGCCGGGCGCGCTCTCGAAGAACGCCGGCCCGTACCGGGCCCCCCCCAGATAGACGGCAAGCGCCGTCGTCACATTCGCGGCCCAGGTCGCGAGGAAGATCCCGACCGGCTCCGCCGCCCCCCCGGCCGCGAGAAAGCCCCCGAGCACGACGACGGTATCGGCGGGGACCGGAGGCACGATGTTCTCGAGCCCCGCGCCGATCCCGAGCACGAGATAGATCCATCCCGGCGAGAGACCCTCGAGTAGGGGGAGAAACTCGCTCAGCATCCGTCCGGGTCGCGATGGGGTGACAGGCGGACGGGCCCTCGGCCGCAGCCGCCTTCACCCGGAGAGGAGATGCGCAGGGAGGCGGGGCCGCGGGCCCCTCCAGCCCGTCCCGGCGCCCGTCAGTAACCCGCTGCCTGCCCGTCCTTTCTTACGTCCGAGGAAGCAGCCCACCCCCGATCGAGCTTCACGACCATCTGCGAACCGCCGAATGCGAAGGTCCGCTCGCTCGAAACCTCGTGGCCCATCGAGGCGAGCTCGTCTAGCACCTCCGCGGGCACCGGGGCCTCGAAGCCGACCCGTCGGCCCCTCATGTGCTGGAAGCGGGCCGCATCGTTCGCCTCCTGGGGGTCCATCCCGAAGAGGATCTGGTTGAGCAGAACCTGGACGTGGCCCTGGGGCTGCATCCCTCCGCCCATGACCCCGAAGGCCATCCAGGGCTCCTCGCCGCCCGGGGTGACACGCGTTGCGAATGCGGGGACCAGTGTGTGGAAGGGCCGCTTTCCGGGTGCCACCGTGTTCGGGTGATCCGCTTCGAGCGTGAATCCGGCCCCCCGGTTCTGAAGGGTGAACCCGAGCCCCGGGATGCTGACGCCGGATCCGAAATAGCCGAAGATGCTGTTGATGAACGAGACCATGTTCCCTGCGGCGTCGGCCGCAGCCAGGTATATGGTCTCGCTCTCGGTCAAGGCCTCGCCCGGGTCGACCCGGGCGGCCGCCACTTCAGGGTCGAGCAGGCGGCGGCGGGCTTCGATGTAGTCGTCGGAGAGGAGGTTCTCGACCTCGACGCGCATGTAGTCCGGGTCGGCCACATGCCCGGCGAGATCGGCGTAGGCGATCTTCTTCGCCTCGATCAGGTGATGGAGGTACTCGACCGAGTTGTGACCCATCGACCTGAGGTCGACGCCGTCGAGGAGCCGGAGCATCTGGAGGGCAGCGACTCCCTGACCCGGGGGCGGGAGCTCGTAGAGCTTGTACCCCTCGTACTCGACCCCCACGGGCTCCACCCACTCGACTCTCACCTTCCCGAGGTCGTCGCGGGTCAGAAAGCCCCCCAGCTCTGTGAGGCCGTCGACCAGCCTCCTTCCGAGCTCGCCCTCATAGAGGGCGGCGGCCCCGCCCTCGGCGATCGCCCGGAAGGTAGAAGCGAGTTCCGGGTTCCGGAACCACTCCCCGGCTCGCGGCGCCCGCTCCCCGTCGACGAGGAAGGTGTGGACGGAGCCCGGGTAGCGCGAGAGCTTCTCCACCTGGCCGTCCCAGTCGCGTGCGATGATCGGCGACACGGGGAATCCCCCCTCCGCGAGCCGGATCGCCGGCTCGAGAACCTCGGCAAGCGTCAACGTTCCGTAGCGCCCGAGGAGCGCCTCCCATCCGGCGAGGGCACCCGGCACGGTCACCGCCTCCGGCCCGCTCCCGGGGACGTCGTCGTGGCCCCGTCTCACGATCTCCTCGCGCGTCATCAGCGAGCCGGCCGGGCCCGCCGCATTCATCCCCACGAGACGGCCCTCTCTCTGCGACCAGAGAAGCGTGAACATGTCCCCGCCGATCCCCGTCATGTGGGGCTCGGTGAGATTCAGGACGGCCGCGGCCGCCACGGCCGCGTCGATAGCATTCCCGCCCATCCGCATGATCTCGAGGCCCGCGCTCGTCGCGAGCGGTTGACTCGTCGCGATGACGGCGTTCGGCGCGTAGACGGTCGAGCGCCCCGAATTCGTGGCGGGACTCAGCGTTGGCTGCTGCGCCCAGAGGGGGAGGGGAGCAAGACTCAGCGCCATGAGGAGCGTCACTGCATTCCGGTCGTACATGGCCAGCCTCCGGGGGGGATGTGGTCCCTTGGCAGGAATCGATCGGGCCCCGAGGCCCGAAGGGCGAATGGTCCGAGCCGGACGGGGAACGCGCCTCCAGCCGGCGGGGCGCGACGGCGTCGGGAAGCGGGGACGGCTCGGGTGAAGCGCCCCCGGGACACCACGGCGCGGCGCAGGCGGGCAACCTCCGAGGGGCATGGCCGCCGCCAGGCGTCGACTCGGGTCTTCCGGGCACCCCGCATCCCGTCCATCACCCCGCTCCTTCCCGGCGTGCACGCCCCGGGAGCCGGCGGGGCGGGGCGTCTGGTCTCCGCCGAAGACGCTGACGACCCGCCCCGCCACTCGATTCGAACGACATCGCGCACACGACGCCGGCACGCTGTAACCGTGCCCCTTTCACGGTCTCACGCCCCCCCCCTGGATCCCGAACCCCGGAAGGTACGATTGTCTCTCACCTCCCGGCAAACGGCATGGCGTCAGCCTTCCCGCTCCCGTGACACGGACCCCGCCCCATGGGAGCGGGACGGGACCGGGACCGGGGCAGGCGGGTAGGAGAGTCGTTCACCGCGGCAGGCGAGGCCTCCCGCGCGCTTCTCGAGAGTGGCCGGAATGAAGATCCTCACGCGTTACGTGATCCGCGCCCACATCGGACCCTTTCTCTTCGCGTTCATCGCACTCACGGGCCTCATCTTCCTGAATGCCGTCGCCACCCGACTCGACGACCTTGCCGGCAAGGGACTCGGGCTCGCTGTCGTCGGCGAGTTCATCCTGCTTTCCCTCCCACACGTGGTCGCGCTCACCTTCCCGATGTCCATCCTGGTGGCGACCCTCTACGCCTTCTCCCAGCTCACGGGCAACAACGAGGTCGCCGCGGTGGCCGCTGGCGGGATCCATCCGCTCCGCCTGATCCTCCCCCTGATCGGTGCGGGGGCCGTCCTCGGCGGCGTCGTCTACGGCTTCAATGACCGGATCCTCCCCGAGTCGAACCACCGCCTGAGCTCGCTTCTCACCGACATCGGAAGGAAGAGCCCCACCTTCGAGCTGAGGGAGGAGGTCATCAACGAGATTGATACGGACGGCACCTCGCGCTACTTCCTCCGCGCGAGCTCGATCGATCCGCAGACCAACGAGCTCACCGAGGTCACGATCTTCGACATGAGCGAGACCGGGGATCTCCGGACCATCACGGCGGAGAGAGGGCACATGGCCTTCACGGCTGACATCCGCGACCTCGTCCTGACGCTCGAGGACGGCGTCGTCTTCGAGGTCACGGACGATCGCCCGGGCGTCTTTCAGCGGCTGAACTACGAGAGCCAGATACTCCCGCTACGCGGCGTCGTGCAGGAACTCGAGCGCCAGTCGGGGGAAGGCGCCCGGAGCGACCGCGAGATGACGGTCGAGATGCTCCGTGGAGAGGTAGAAGCGAGCACGACGCAGATGAGCACGATCGAGGCGGCAAACCTCGCGACCTCCAGGGAAGCGGTGGAGATCGCGCTCGGCCGGTCCGCGGAGGAGGCGCGCTCGGTCGCGGCGGACGCAGGGGGCGGGACGTCGGCCGAGGTCGAGAGGGTCGGAGCCCCGCTCACCCCGCTCACCCTCACGAGCTCTGCGGCGAGTGAGGTTCGCATCCATCGGGCGCGCTGGGACGTCTTCCGGCTCGCCGCCGCCCGGGACCTCGTGGAGATCCACAAGAAGTACGCGATCGCCCTCGCGTGCATCATCTTCGTCCTCCTCGGCCCGCCGCTCGCCATGCGCTTCCCCCAGGGTGGAGCCGGGATGGTGATCGCCGCCTCGGTCCTTATCTTCTTCCTCTACTGGATGGGGCTAGTCGGAGGCGAACGGTTCGCTGACGAGGGGCAGGTGGACCCGACCGTCGCGATGTGGGCATCGAATGCGGTACTCCTCTCGATCGCGTTCATGCTCCTCTGGAATGTGGGCAACCGGATATCTACGAACCGGGGGAGTGCGTGGACGGAGTTACGGGCCCGGGTCGGGGCGACGCTCGGCCGGCTGGCACACCCGAGGGGACAGGCGTGACCGCGGGGGCAGGGGGCTAGCCGGCCGGTGCGGATCCTGGACCGTCTCGTCATCCGGAACTTCCTGCGGCTGTTCCTCCTCTTCGTCTTCGGTGCGCCCCTCCTCTTCATCCTAGGCGACGTCACGGAGAACCTGGATCGCTACCTTGACCAGGGGCTGACCCTAGGGGACACCGTGCTCTCCTACGTCTTCGAGTATCCCAAATTCCTCTTCTGGTCCTTCCCGATTGCGAGTCTCCTCGCCTCCGTCTTCACGATTCATCCGATGACTGCCCACCGCGAGGTCATGGCTGCGAAGGCGGGGGGGATCTCCTTCCAGCGACTCGCCGCTCCCCTCCTCCCGCTGGGACTGATCCTCACGGGGGTCGGTCTGGGACTCGCGGAGCTCGCGCCCCAGTCCACGAGAATCGCTGGCGACCTGCGAGGCGATCGTCCGATCGGGCAGGCGTGGAGGAGCGACTTCGTCTACATCACCGACGGAGGGCAGTCGCTCAGCGTACGGCGCCTCACGGTGGATGACGGGCGCATGATCGGCGTCTCGCTCCAAGAGCTCCCGCGAGACCCGCAATCCCCGGTTCGCCACATTCGGGCGAGTTCGGCCCGCTTCTGGGAGAACCAGGGCTGGCTCTTCCAGGACGGATACAGCCGGGAGGTCCACCCGGACGAGACGGAGGTCACCGTCGGGTTCGAGATAGCGCTCATCCGCACCCTGACGGAACGTCCGGAAGATCTCCTCGAAATGGTCCGCGACGAAGACGAGATGAGGTATGCGGAACTCAGGGATTTTGGGGACCGTCTCCTCCGCTCCGGCGGAGATGTCGGCAGAACGCGAACAAAGATGGAGGAGCGGCTCGCCTTCCCGGTGGCCAGCCTCGTGATCATCCTCTTCGCTGCGCCGCTCGCCACCTCCTTCCAGCGAGGCGGCACTGCATTCGGCGTCGGACTCTCCCTCGCGACCGTAATCGTCTACATGGTGATCCTTCGGGTCTCGGAGAACCTGGGGTACGCAGGTCTGCTCGACCCCTGGGTCGCGGCGTGGTTGCCGAACGCATTCTTCTCGCTTCTAGGGCTCGTTCTCATCCGGTGGGTCCGAACCTAAGGCGCACTCCCTTGCCCCGCCCTGGTTGAGCGTCGGTTTGGTCTGTGGGACTCTTCCTGCGCGCAACGTAGGGAGCAGGAGTGAAGCCATACCTTGTCGACAAGGGCGTGCAAGCGCCGGGCAGGTTCTTCCTTCGCTTTCGCATGTAGCATGTTCCGGATTTTCCGAACCTATTCCGACCCTGTCAGGCGTCCGTCAGTGGTCATATCCCTGCCTCCTTTCCGTACCGCTTGTCTTTTCCATTTTTCGGTATGTCCGTTGCTCTGCAGGTCCAGGTCACGGGGAAGGCCTGGGCTGTTCGGTGCCCGCGGAGGTGAGCCCGGAGCGGGCACCGAACAGGGACGGTGGTCGGACCGCTTACTGCTTGGCCGTGAGGGGCCGTACGTGAGTTTGGTCGCCACCGTCCTTCCCTACGTCCTGAATGGATACATGAGCATTGAGGCTCGCATGACAAGCACAGGAGAAGGGAAGATGAGCATCCTTCGCACCATCGGGATCGGGATCGACATCTCCAAGGACTGGCTCGACGTCTTCGCCGCGCCCGAGGGGAGAGCATCCCGGTTCTCAACCCGGATCCTGCGATGGGGGCCATTTGGGGCGGTGTTCTGCGGGGCGAGTGCGGAGTGGATGGAGAAGGGGCGCGGGAGCGGGAGGTATCAAGCTTTGGGGGTCACGGCAGTGCTGCAATGAGGAGACCTGAGGCGAACAGACGCCGAGTATCGGCGCGACGAGTGGCCGCGGGAGACATGGGGCCCGGGATCGTGGGTGGGACCTGCATGGCGCGCGGCGCGGCCGCCAGACTCAGGCGGGCGCCGGGGGCGGGATGTCGTGGTTCAGTCCCCGCAGGGCCGTGAGGAGGCGGAGGCGGACGGGTTCGTCGCGAAGCAACTGGAGGTAGCTCTTGCGTCCATGGGTGGTCAGCTTCGCGGGAAGCCGGAGCAGCCAGAGGCGGAGTCGCTTCGGCTGCGCCGTCCGCCAGGAGCCCGAGAGGAAGTGTTGGCGCAGCGTATGCAAGGTCTGGTAGCCCACGACGGCGAGGCTCCACAGGAGGGCGTTGCCCCCGAGGTCGTCGACGGCGGTCTTGCCGGCCGAGAGTTGGGCGAGTTCCTCGATCCGCTGCTCGACGACGGCACCGCCGTTGTATCGGCGCCAGGCGGTCAGGGCGTGGATGCCCTGGATGTTGGTCAGCACGTCCGCCTGGTGGCCCACCTCGTAGGTGTCGAGCTCCAGCATTCCCTCCTCGGTCTCGACCGGCTTTCTGGTCTGGATCGTGAGGAGACGCGCATCCCAGAGCGAACCCGTCGCGCTCCACAGCTTCTCGCCCGCAAAGATGGCATCGCCCTTTTTCGAGTAGCGCCACGGGCCCCGGTGGCCGTCTGACCATCTGTGGCGAGGAACCTTAAGCAGGAAAGATACGCCCAGCTCCTCGAGCGCCCGCACTATCTTCTGGCTGAAGAAGCCCTTGTCGAGGCGCACCGTGATGTCGCCGACACCCGCGCTTGTCAGGCGTCCCACGAGTGCCTGCAGCCACTCGGTGGCCCCCTCGGCCGTGTGGGCGTTGCCCGCCCGCCAGCGCACCCCCAGGCAGTCGCCCGTCTCATTGACGAACGCCACGAGCGGGTGGTGGGAGCGACGGCCCCGCTTCTTCGGGTTGTAGCCCAGCTCCGCCCCGGCCTGCTTGTGTCCGTAGCGCACCACGACCGTCGAGTCCAGCGTCAGGGTCAGCTTCTTCGGGACGCCGCGGGCCCGAAGCGCCCAGCGCTGCCGGACCATCCTCCACAGCAGCTCGTCCAGGAGCGGGACCATGTGCTCACTGGCCCGCCGGAGCCATCTGCCGAACGTCGTGGGGTCCGGCACACGGATCCAGCCGAAGATCCGGCGCACACCCCGGCGCTCGAGGAGCGGCAGGTCATCGATCACCCCGCCGCCGTACAGCAGAAGCGCAATCCACACCTCCGTCATCAGGCCCGGCCGGTAGGACCCCTTCTCCCTGTTCGCCTGACCGTCGATCCAGCCGGCCAGGCCGAACCGGTCGAACAGCTTTCGAACCAGCACCAGGCCGCCGCCGTCGGTGAGGTTCTGCGCGCTGTGCCGGACGCGTAGCGGCCGTCGCGAGCCCTGCACATGAGGCCGGCTTCCCGTATGATGATGGCGCACCTGGAGGGTGCCCTCCGGTTCGAGGCATATATTAATATAAACCCCTCAAGTATAAGGCGTTAGGAAGTGTATATCCACCCCGGCATCGCAGGATCCGGGCTCAAATGACCCGACTGGCTTCCGGAAGCTGATCGCCTGGATCGGCCCCGAGGTCGAACGGATCGCCTACGAACCCACCGGACCCTTCCACCGCGACTTCGAGGATGCCCTCCTGAAGGCCGGACTCCCCCTCTACGCGATCAACCCCTTCCATGTCCGGTCGTTCGACCGCTCGCTCGGCCGACGCGCCAAGACCGATGCCGTGGACGCCCGGGTGCTGGCTACCATGGCGGCGGCCATCGAGGATCTGCGCCCGACTCAACCGAAGTCCCAAGGGCAGCGCGACCTGGCCGAACTCCAGCTGGTCCGCGATGCGCTGGTCGGGGACCGGGTCGCCAACACCAACCGCGGCAAGCACTTGCGCACCCCCGTGGCCAAGCAGCTCAACAAGCAACGGCTAAAGCAGATCGAGCGCCAGATCAAGCGAATCGACGCCGAGATCCGCAAACGGCTCCAGGCAGAGGAGGCTCTCGAGCGCCAGGCCGAGATCCTGACCTCCATACCCGGCATCTCTGACGTCACCGCCGCAGGACTGATCGTCCACATGCCTGAACTCGGCACCCTCACCGGGTCCAGTGCCGCCAGCCTCGCCGGACTCGCCCCGGTGACTCGGGAGTCCGGCTCCTGGAAGGGACGCAGCTTCATTCAGGGAGGCAGGCACCACGTGCGCCGATTGCTCTACATGCCCGCGTTAGTCGCGATCCGGTGCAATCCCGACCTCAAGCGGACGTACGCGGCTCTCCTGGCCAACGGGAAACCGCCGAAGGTCGCCCTTACAGCGGTGATGCGGAAACTCCTGGTCCTCGCCAATACGCTCATCCAGCAGGACCGCACCTGGACGGCGCACGCGCCTGGACACCACGCATGAGCGCCATGCACCCAACCAGCGAGCAGGGTCGAACAGCTCCATCCGCGAGTTCTGGCCTGACTCAGCGACCGCATCCCGCGTTCACCGGTACCGTCTGTCCGCCCTGTCTCCCCGGCCCCGCTCCTGACGGTACCCTCTTGACATGGATACTACCAGTCGGAGCAACAGCTACTGGGTGGGGTTCGCACCCACCAGGAAAGCGCGCCTTTCCACGGCGCACGTCGGCTCCCGCATTGTGGTTTTCGAGGCATGCTCGGTGTTCACTGCACGTTTCGGTCCGCGTGGTCGCTGAACCGCCCAAGGCGGCCCTTCTACCAGAGTACTTCGATCCATGTCGTTACCTCCATGAACCGCCCTGGCTGCTTCCAGCTGGAGCGACAGTTGCTGGGTGGGATTCGCATCCACTGTGAAGAACGCGCCTTCCACGGCGCCCTAACTCGTTGTCCTAGTGGATCAGAGGTTCACAGGATGCTGACGATGCCCGCAGAATCGCACCTGAAGCCAGGGGTGACGCCACCCGTCAGGCACGGGCGGTGCCATTATTCAACAGACGTCAGGAACCTCCGCCGACTTGCCGCAAGCGCCGCACTCGACAGCAGCGTCGGCCCGCGGTCCGGTCTGAACCGGGATCGGCCTCAGAAAGAAGGCCTCAGCGAGTGGGCCGCGGAACGGCCGGAAGGGTCGCCGGATCAGTCCCTGAGCGGAACTCCGACCAGGGACTCCAGGGCCGCAAACGACACGTGGAACTCGTAGATTGCTGAAATCTCGTCCCTCTCCGCCTGCGATAGGTTCGCCTGAGCATCCACGACCTCGAGCGAAGAAGCCAGACCCAGGCGAAAGCGCTCCCGTGCCAGCCGAAGCTCCTCCACAGAGGTCTCGCGGATCCCCGCCTGTAGCTCGGCAATCCGAAGGGCGGTTTGCACTTCCCTCAGTGCGGTCCCGACGTCAGTCCTCAATCGAAGCTGTTCGGCTTGCACCTGTCTGTCGGCGTTTGCGGCAGCCACCTGGGCTTCCTCGATCTGAAGCTGACGCGAGAAGCCCATAAACAGAGGCAACGAGACGCTGGCCGAGAACGACACCGGCTGAGTCTCGTAGCCGAACGGAAAACCCTGGTTTGCTCTCCGGACATCGGATCGCACGGACGACGCCACCGCCGGATTCGATACATCGAAGGGCGCGCAATCCCGAGGGGGGTCTCCCAAGAGCTGGGAGATTCGGCTGTCCTGAAGGCAGCCGGCGTGTTGGCCGGAGACCCGCGAGAGGGCACTCGAGACCAACGGATCGATCCGGTCGGCCTGGAATACCGAACCTCTCCAGGACGCGGACAGAGACACGGTGGGCAGGTACTGCGCCTGGGCCATCCTGCTTTGGGTCCGGGCGGCTGCGGCCTCGCTCTGGCTCGCTCGGAGGATCGGATTCTGCGCGAGTGCGAGAGCGAGTAGATCGGCCGTCTGGAGCCCGGGCTCGAAGATCGGAAAGGGAGTCGTGAGGGTCACTTCCGGGCTGATCTCCATTCCGAGGATCTGCATGAGGGCCAAGCGCGCCGTGACGACCGCATTCTGGGCCCGCAGAAGCTGGATTTCGGCCTGCCCTTCCTGCGTCTCGGCGCGTCGGATGTCGAGGGGCGTCGCAGCGCCGACGGCAACCCGTGCCTCGGCCTCACCGACATGGGCTTGCGTTCGCTCGACCTCGACCAAGGCCTGCTCGAGCTCCTCGTCGGCCTGAAGAACCGCCAGATATGCTCGGGTGACTTCGTCGACCAGCGCGGCCGACGCTCCGTCGACCCGAGCCCGGGTGGCCCTCTCCTGTGCGTTCACCACCCTGGGCTGCAGGAACGCCGCACCGGTCAGATTGAGCGAGAGGCCCAGGCTGTAGAAGGACGCGAGCTGGGCCGGCCGGATACCGAGGGTGAAGTCGCCGAACTGGCGATCGCCCCCGGCGGTGTAGCCGAAGGCATTCGAGACCGTGGCTTGCGGGACGAAGCTGGCCCAGGTGTCGCGCCGCCTCCATGCCAGAGTCTCCAGACTGCTCGCTTCGACCCCGAATCTAGGGTTGTACTCGTGCGCGAGACGGACGGCATCGTCGAGAGAGAGTGCCTGGAGCGGAGATGTCTGAGCCGAGGCCCCGAAAGGGTGAGGCAGGAGGAGCGCTATCAGGGCCGTGAGCGGGAGTTGCGTCAGACCAACGGATGAGTGTCGTTGCACGGGGGTGGACTCCGAGTGTGTTGTTTAGGACGTGAACGCCAGGCCCGTGCGTGATACGCGCAAGGGAGCCCGAGAGATTCATCCGGGGGGACAGGACGACCGGAGTCCCGGGTGTCGAGCCGGCCCTCGGGGGAAGGGCGAGGGTCGGCGGCGATGGTAGCAGGTGGCGTCCTAGAATGCTCTGGCGACACGAAGGGCCTCGGCGTCCCTCCAGGGTCCACCCAAGAAGGTGACGCTCGACGGAGTCCCGTGAAGGAAATGCCAACGATCTTCCCGACCTCGGCGATCAAGTCGGGCGAGACATCGCCGGCATCCTCGCTCTGGACACGAACAGAGCACGCCGGTGCTGCTTCCCCCGGGGCTGCTGCCGGCGACTGGTCGGTCCCTTCCGGTCATCGTCCCCGGGACGGAGGCCAATTCGACGCGAGAGCGGCCGGCGACGGCCGCGCGTCTCTTCAGATCGCCGGGCAGCAGGTCGCGAGCCGCCACCTCCGGCTCCTGGTTGACGAAGAGGAGCGTGACGTCGGGATCGACGGACCAGGACGTGTGCTCGGAGTTACGGATTCCTCCTCCGGGCACACGGCGGTTCGTACCTTCCCTTTTGACGCGCCCTGAAAAAGCTCGGCCCCAAGCAGTGTACGGCCGGAACGTAGAGCGAGAACTCCGGGTCTGGTTTACCTTTCCCGAGTCCCGTCCGAAGGAGTACGGTCATCCACCGGTTCCCTTCACCCCTCGAGGCAGACGCATGGGCCGAGGTCGGAAGGTCCTCCTGACGATCGTCGTCCTTTCGATCGCCGGGGCAGCGGCATGGTGGGGATTCGCGCGGGCTGACCGGGGCCCGGAGGTCCGCGTCGAGGCCGTACAGGAGCGGGCCGTAATATCGACGATTACGGCGACCGGTCAGGTGCGGGCCAGGCGCCAGGTGAACATCTCGTCCGATGTGATGGGCCGGGTGACGGAGTTGACGGTTGAGGATGGCGATGAGGTCGAGGCGGGGCAGATCCTCCTTACGGTCGACCCCAGTCAGTTCCGGGCGCTGGTGTCGCGAGCCCAGGCCACCCTGAGTCAGACAGAGGCGCAGGTCGCGCAGCAACAGGCCAACCTGCTGCAGGCGGAACGCGAGCTGGCGCGCCTCGACGGAATCGTCGAGCAGGATCCGGATCTCGTGAGCCTTCAGGCCGTCGAGGACGCGCAGACGGCGGTGGAGGTTCAGGCAGCCCTGCTGAGGTCGACGCTCTTCGGCGCCGAACAGGCTGAGGCCGGGCTCGAGGAGGCCTCGGACGAGCTGTCCAAGACGACGATCCGCGCGCCGATCTCGGGCAGGGTGATCCGGCTCAACATCGAGGAGGGCGAGACCGCGGTCGTCGGAACGATGAACAATCCCGGGAGCCTCCTCTTGACGATCGGCGATCTGTCGGGTGTCGAGGCCGTGATGGCCGTCGACGAGACGGACGTGCCTCAGATCTCGGTCGGTGACTCGGCCATCGTCGAGCTCGACGCCTTCCCCGGAAGGCCGCTCTCGGCAAGGGTCTCCTCGATCGGCAACTCGGCCATCCAGTCCGGAGAGGGAACCCCTCCCGCCCAGGTCACCGGCAGCGTCGATTTCGAAGTGATCCTGACCCTGCTGGATCCTCCCCGCGACCTCCGCCCGGATCTCTCCGCCACCGCCGACATCATCGTGGATCGCAGAACCCGTGTTCCTGCAGTCCCGATCATCTCGGTCACGGTGAAGTCAGACGAACCAGATGGAGCGTCGGCGGCTGACGGCCGATCAGTGGACGAGGACGGGCTGCCGACCGGCCCGATCGCCCGCGCCCTCCAGACCCAGCCTGCCGAGGGTGTCTTCGTCGTGAGGGAGGGCACGGCGATCTGGACGCCGGTGATCCTCGGAATCACCGGTCAGGAGCACTTCGAGATCCTCTCGGGAGTCTCGCTCGGTGACACGGTCGTGAGTGGTCCCTATCAGATCATCCAAGACCTCGCCGATGGTGACGAAGTACGTCCGTCCGAAGACAGTTCGCCCCAGTGATGATCCGCGTATAGCCCGGCCGATCCATGCACTTCCGCGAAGGGGTGCGCCTCGCGCTGCTCCAGATTCGGCAAGAGAAGCTCAAGAGCGCTTTCAGCGTCCTGGGCGTGATCATCGGGGTCATCTTCCTCATCACCGTCGTCAGCGTCGTGGAAGGGATGGACCGATACATCACCGAGGATCTCTCGGCAGAGATTTTCGGGATCAATACCGTGCAGGTGAGGCGGACCCCTCAGCTTCAGATCGACACTAATCGGGCCCAACGGCGCGAATGGCGGCGACGGCCACGACTCACGGTCGATGACGCGGAGGCGATTCGAGATGGTCTCTCGGTGCCCGCCCTGGTCGGAGTGGAGTCGGGGTCCTCAATGGAGGTCCGAGCCCCCGCGGGAACGGGGTTGGAAAACGTCGGCGTGCGTCTGGCCTCTCACGAGATCCTTGAAATCCGCGATTTCGTGGTCGAGGAGGGACGGCCCTTCTCCCCACAGGAGGGAGATAGAGGGCTGCCCGTGGCCATCCTGGGGACCAGCGTGGCCCAAGCGCTGTTCCCGAACGAAAGCCCCCTCGAGCAACGCATTCGCGTACGGAATTTCCCATACCGGATCGTAGGAATCCTGGAGGAACGGGGGAGCCTCCTAGGGCGGTCTCTGGACAACATCATCATCGTGCCCGCTGCATCCGCTGCAGCGCGTTTTCTGAGCCGCCCCGGTACAGTCACCGAAATCGTGATTCAGACGCGCGATCCAGACCTGCTCGGCGTGGCGCTGATGGACGCGGAGGCGGCGCTCCGGGCCCATAGGCGCCTTCGCCCGGCAGAGCCGAACAACTTCGCCCTGGAGACGGCCGAGGATTCGCTGGCTTTCTGGGACCGGATCTCCAACGTCCTCTTCATCGCTCTCCCCGGGCTCGTCGGCATCTCGCTCGTCGTCGGCGGCATCGTGATCATGAACATCATGCTGGTCTCCGTGATCGAGCGGACCCGAGAGGTCGGAATCCGCATGGCGCTCGGAGCCCGTCGAGAGGACATCGTGACCCAGTTCCTGGTAGAGGCCGCCACCCTGTCGGGAACCGGAGCGGTGATGGGGGCGGTGATCGGCGTGGCGCTGACGGGCGTCGTTCGCACGACCACACCGCTTCCGGCTTCGATCGCCACCCACTGGATTCTTCTCGGCATCCTCTTGGGAGTGTCTGTCGGCGTGGCCGCCGGTGTCTACCCCGCTCTCCGGGCCTCGAGAATGGATCCGGTGAAGGCGCTCTCGTATGAGTGAAAGCCGATCGCGCGCTTTCTTGCCGGGTCCCCGGCTGATCACCGGTCTTGTAGAGGGCCTCCGAATTGCGATGGATTCCATTCGTGCCAACCGCTTCCGGGCCGGGCTGACGATCCTCGGCGTGGCCATCGGAGTGGCGGTTGTGGTGATCATGGCGGCCCTGATCTCCGGAATCCGGAGCACGGTCCAGGAGGGGATCGAGGCCGCGGGCCCCCGAAACTTCTTCGTCACTCGATTTGATCTCAGCGACGTTCAGCTCATCTCGGATGGAAGCGGACGCCCGCCCTGGTGGAACCGGCCCCAGCTCAGTGCAGACGAGGCAAGACGGGCTGCCCGGTTGCCCGCGATCCAGGATGCGGTCCTCATTGTCCAGCTCCGGGATCCCGGTTCCGACGGTGGAATCACGATCGAGTACGGCGCGAGGAGAATCACGGGGGTCGCCGGTGTCGCCGAGTCGGCCGAGTGGCCGGAACATCGGCTGGTAGAGTTCGTCGAGGGCCGCAATTTCGTCGCCACCGAGGTGCAAGAGGCCCGTAGCGTGGTGGTCCTGACGGAACGATTGGCCCGAGATCTCTTCGGAGACCCGGCCGGCGCGGTGGGACGAAGAGTCCGCGCCAGCGGAGGCACGTCCGGCCTAGTCCCATTGACGGTTGTCGGGGTCGCGAGGCCCGGAGAGAGCCTCTTCGAGTCGCAGACAGCGCACATTGCCGTGATCCCGATCACGACTGCGCGGAGGCGGATGGGAGCGTCGGACGCGTGGGCACAGATGATCGTTGTACCTCGGCCCGACGAGTCGCTTGCGGTGGCGGAGGATCAGGTGATCGGGTTGCTCAGGAGCATGCGCGGCCTGGACCCGGGTGAGGAGAACGACTTCTCCATCATGCGGTCCACTCAGCTGCTGGAGTTCTTCGATCGCGTCACGGGGGTGTTCTTCCTCGTAATGCTCTCGCTCTCCTCGGTCGGGCTTGTCGTGGGAGGCGTCGGAGTGGTGGGGATCATGCTCATCTCGGTGACCGAGAGAACACGGGAGATAGGCGTGCGCAAGGCACTCGGTGCAACACGGGCGGACGTCCTCTGGCAGTTCCTGGTCGAAGCTGCGGTCCTGACGTTTCTCGGAGGAGCCGCCGGTCTCGCGCTCGGCGGAGGACTCGCCTGGGTGACCTCCGCCATGACCCCCATTCCTGCGGCTGTGCCGATTTGGGCCGTGGTTGCCGCACTGTCGATGGCGATCATCACCGGACTTCTTTTCGGGCTTGCACCTGCCGCCCGGGCCGCCCGGATGGACCCCGTTGAAGCCCTGAGATACGAATGAGTTCCAATGAATGAACGTTCCCATGCTCTGTCGTGCGTAACGGTCGGCGGGGCTCCAGCAGGAGCGGCTACGGTGTTCGGGGTCGTGACAAGCCAGATGGCGCCTGATGAGGCGGTGGCGAATCGCGTTGCGACCCGCTACGACGATCTGATTGCTCGAGCCGAGCTCGAGTCCCTCCTGGGGCAGGAACGGTGAGCTCTGGCGAGACGAACGTGAACGAGGGTGGTGCGGGGTCGATGAGCGGCCTGAGCCCGGCGACGCCGGTGGTCATCGAGACACGGCGCCTGAGGAAAGACTATGTGCTCGGGGCCGAGACCATCCGTGCCCTCAGGGGTGTCGACCTCACGATTCGGAAGGGTGAGTTCGTCGCGATTATGGGTCCCTCGGGCTCCGGGAAGTCCACATTCATGAACCTGCTTGGCTGTCTGGACACTCCGACGGACGGCGAGTATTGGCTGAGCGGAGAGGATGTGAGCCAACTATCGGAGAGGCAACTCGCGAGAATAAGGAACAAGGAGATCGGATTCGTCTTTCAGACCTTCAATCTTCTTCCACGCGCTACGGCGCTCCACAATGTGGAGCTTCCGCTCATCTATGCAGGCCAACCGTCATCAGAACGCCGGCGGCGAGCGAGAGCTTGTCTGGAGATGGTCGGGCTTGGGGACCGCGTCTCGCACAAGCCGCCGGAGCTTTCGGGCGGGCAGAAGCAGCGAGTGGCCATGGCGAGGGCGTTGGTGAACGAGCCTTCGATTCTGCTTGCGGATGAGCCGACGGGGAACCTGGACTCGTATACGAGCGCAGAGATCATGGACGTGCTCGTACGACTCAACGATGAGGGTCAGACGATTCTGACGGTCACGCACGAGCGGGACATCGCAGACTACGCCAGGCGCCAAGTCTATCTCCGCGACGGGATCATCGAGCGAGACTTCGTGAATGAAATCCCCCGCCGACCGGATCTCGCGGCGGCGGCCTTGGTCAAGGATTGACCAGCAATGGATCCCGAGCGACCCCGTCGCCTCGGGAATTTGCAAAGAGCCGCGCATGATCGGTCCACGAACACGTGGTCAGCGTAACCGTCGGGCCCAACCACGGTCAGGAGGCACTTCTGGCTCCCAGGGGCCGGTGAGCGGCAAGACGCTGTGCGTCGACTCGACGCTGGAGGCGAATGCGGCGATGCGCACGGTCGTGCGGTACGAGGACGGGAAGGGCTACGCCGAGTCTGAGTGGCTGAAGGAGGTGGC
Organism: Longimicrobiales bacterium; assembly: GCA_965218255.1. Lineage (GTDB taxonomy): Bacteria > Gemmatimonadota > Gemmatimonadetes > Longimicrobiales > Gaopeijiaceae > JAAXGI01. The sequence goes on from CBDCKJ010000003.1 coordinate 392,739, forward strand.
CCGAGCCTCGGGGATCGAGACACCGGCGCGCGAAGACCTTGCGAAGATGGACCGGCGGGTCCGAAGAAGGGCTCGAACAAGGAATGGAAGCATCCGCACGACCCGGAGGCGCAGATTCCGAAGATGGACGAAGGCAGGACGCGCTTGGCGTACAAGTTGGAGCAGGCCGGTCGACATGGAGACCGGGGCACTCGTGGCGGTGACGGTTCAGACGATGGACGGGGGAGCTGTGGCGTTCCTGCCCAACACGCTGGACGAGGCAGAGCGGCGGCAGGGCGGAGTGGAAGCGAAGCCCGAGGAAGTGGTGGCCGATAAGGGCTGCCACTCGAACAGGACGATGACGGATCTGAGGGACCGGGAGTTGCGAAGCTGAGTGAGCGAGCCCAACCGCGGCCGCCGGAACTGGAAGCGAAACCGGGACGCCCAGAAGCCGACCTTTGCGAACCGCCGCCGGATCCGCGGCTATCGCGGCTAGGGGCTGCTGCACCAGCACGGCGAGAAGGTGGAGTGGGGGTTTGCACACTTACATGTGACCGGAGGGCTGCATCGCATCCACGTTCGCGGACAGGAGAACATCCGCACACGGATACTCGTCACACCGCCGGCTTCAACATCCGGCTACTCATGCGCAGGCAGCACCCCGGGGTGCATGCAGGGCTTGCCTGCGGCCGAAGCCCCCCTCGCTGTGTGCTTCAAGGACTCCGTTTCCCTTGTCTTTGGCCGCTGCCGACGACTGGTCCTCCTGCTTGCGCCGATGACCGGCTCCTCACGCCCCGAAACCCGCGGTCTCGACAACCCCAGCTGACCTCAACACCCTTGCATCTCTCGCTCGCGACTCGGCCGGAATCCCATTTGTTCCGCGACCGGCTAGAGGGGGAGGCGCCGAAGTCCATCTAGGTATCCCTCAGTGAGCCGGCCCTCGGCGATCTCTTCGACGGGGCCCCGGAGCATCACATCCAGCTCGGGCGTGACCTTGACGAGAAGCGTCCCGCCCTCCATCCGGACCCGCACCTCTCCCGGCTCGATCCGCCCCGTTCGGATCGCGGCCACGGCCGCCGCCGCGGCGCTCGTCCCGGAAGCACTCGTGGGCCCAACGCCCCTCTCCCAGATCCGGATCCGGAGGTGGCCGGGTCCCTCGACCTCGACGAGCTGTACGTTCACGCCGGTAGGGAAGGCAGGGTGGGTCGAGAGGAATGGGCCGGTTTCCTCCAGCCCCTCGCTGCCCGAAAAGACGACGGCGTGCGGATTCCCCACGGAGACGGGGAAGAACCCTACCGGCCCCCTCGACGGATGGAGCGCCCGTCCCCGGCCGTCGAGCGCGCTTCGGTCTCCAGCCACAGCGGCGAGTCCTACCTCCGCTGTTCCCATGTCGACGGAGATGTCGTAGCGACCGCCCTCGGCGGCCTCGTGCACGGTGATCTGTACCGGCGCCGGGCCCAAGCGAACCGAGAACGATCCGAAGTCGACCAACCCTGCGCGGTAGAGGTGGGATCCGAGCACCCTTAGACCATTCCCGCTCCGCTCGAATTCCGATCCGTCCGGATTGTATCCGCGCGCCTCGAAGACACCGTCTGGCGGGTGCCTGGAAGCGAGAAGGACGAGACCATCCGACCCGGGCCCAACGCCGTGGCAACAGATGGACCGTATCGCCTGCCCCGTCACCGGCCAGGCCGGGATGCCTGCCTCCTCCACGGCCTCGAACACCAGGTAGTCGTTTCCGAGCCCGTGCGCGTGGTAGAAGGCGGGGCCGGCAGCTAGGCGCTCACCGCGGCGGCCGGGGTCGCCACTACCCACTTGGTGCGCGGCCAACGAGTGCGGCTACCTCGTCCGGGTCCGTCGGCAGCGCCCCGGTCAGGACCTCGGCCCCCTCATCGGTGACCAAGACATCGTCCTCGATCCGAATCCCGATCCCCTCGAAGGGTCCGCCCGATGTGCCTGGACCGAAGTAGAGCCCGGGCTCAACCGTGAGCACCATCCCCTCCTCGAGGATCCGGGGGCTCCCGTTCCGTGCATAGTCGCCGACATCGTGCACGTCGAGTCCGAGCCAGTGAGAGGTTCTGTGAGGGAAGAACGGTTCGTGTGCCGAGGCGTCGAGCAGCTCGTCATCGCTCCCCTCGAGCACCCGCAGCGCCCTCAGCCCCCGGGTCATCGCCGTCACCGCGGCGACGTGGACGTCCGACACGGTCGTGCCGGGGCGGACCGTCCGGATCGCCGCCCGTCTGGCCGCCTCCACGACCTGGTACACATCGGCCTGCTCCGGGGAGAAACGCCCGGAGACCGGAAACGTGCGGCTGATGTCCCCGGCGTACATGCGGGCCTCGGCCCCCGCGTCGACGAGAACCAGCTCGCCCGCCTCCATCCGGCGGGCATTGTCGATGTAGTGGAGGATACAGCCGTTCGGCCCCGATCCGACGATGCTCGCGAAGGCCGGGCCCGCCGCCCCCATACGCCGAAACCCCGCTTCGAGCTCGGCCTCGAACTCCCACTCCCCGATCCCCGGCCGGAGATGGGACAGGGCGGCTGAGAATCCCGCCACGGTGATATCGACGGCACGGCGGATCGCCTCGATCTCGGAGCCGTCCTTCCGGAGCCGGAGATCGTCGAGGATCATCCCCGGATCCATGACGCTGCGCGGCCCGGTCCCGCGGCGGGCGCCCCGGCTGCGGGCCGTCTCGAGAGCGGCGCGGACCCCAGCCTCGACCACGGGGTTCGCTCCGAGGCGAAAGTAGATCCGGTCCGCGCCCGCCAGGAGTCGGCTAAGATCGTCGCGGATCCGCTCGCTCGAGCGAACGTCGTCGACCCCGAATCGGCGCCCCACCTCCTCCGGATCCGGCCGAGCCCCAGACCACATCTCGCCGATCGGATCGCGGGGCCGGGCGAAGAGGACCGAGCGTCGCTCGTCGGAGAAGCCCCGGAGGACGAGGAGGGCACCGGGGTCCGTGAGACCCGTCAGATAGAAGAGCTCGGAGCCGGGGCGGTAGCGAAGCTCCGCGTCACCGGAGCGGATCAGGGGAGGCGCGGCGGGCAGGACCATTGCCCCCGCACCCAGAACCGCGAGAACCCGCTCCCGGCGCTCGACGAAGACGGAGCGAGGAAAGCCGAGGAGGACACCGTCCCCCGTCCCGCTCGCGGCCGACGGGTTGTCGAGAGACTCGTCCTCACGCGGCCCGGGCACAGTACCCGTCGTCTTTCCTCAGGATGAGCCCGTTCACCACGGCGCGTTCTCCCGCCGGATCGGACGAACGGCTTACGACCTCTCCCCGAATCACCATCACGGAGGAGCCTCCACCATCGAGGTTGAGCGCATCCTCCACGCCGAGTGACCGGAAAAGCCCGGCGAACTCGGGGAGCGTCATCCCCTCGGCTTCCCCTTCCCGGCGACCCTCGACGACGACGAACCAGAGTCGCCTGCGCTCGAGATCGAAACCGACACCCGTGCGGGGATGCCTCTCTCCCGAGAAGAGTGGCCGCTCGCCCATCTCCAAGTCGCCGACCACCCGGCCGCCGTCGAGGAGCGCGGGGAAGCCTGAGACGACCTGCACCCCCTCGAGCCGGCCCGCCTCAGCGACCACCCACCCCCCGACACGAAGCGAGTCCCCATGCGACTCGACCGGGCCAACCCACGGGAGCTCCCCGGGCCTCCAGGCAAACACGGGGCGCGAAGTCGGACCCCGCATCTCCCCACCGGAGACCTCGAGGCCGATGGGTCGATCCTCGGGAGTGAAGAAGTCCCCGTTGATCGCCGCGACGACGCCGGGTTCACTGCGACGCGCCATCTCCGACACCTCCACCCGCCCCTCAGCGGATTCCGCGCTGGCGACCTCGAATCCGAGTTCACAACGGCTCGCGTCCACCTCCACGAGGTGTACGCTCCACGGCTCCGTCCCGCTTCGCACCCCGCGGTAGACGACCCCCGCCTCCAGGTGGAAGGTGGAGACGCGCGCGGGCTCGAGGTAGGCGACCGCCTGGACGGGGAGCTCGCCCGAGGTCGTCGGCGGCTCATCCGGCGGCTCACAGCCGAGCACGAACAGGGCGGCAGGAACGGCCGCCGCCACCCTGCCGCCGAGTCGGCGCCAAGGGCGCCGAACCATCACCCGTCGTGTTCGCCTCACGGACCCCCCCAGATACCAGGAATGCGTCGCAATCGGTCTAGAACACCTCTTTGTGAACCAAGGATCCCGAGGTTACCTTCCCGCCCCATGATGCGCCACAGCCGCCTTGTCGTTTCCATCCTCGCGGCATGCTTCCTCGTCCCGGTCGCGTCCACACTTTCCCTCCGTGCTCAGGTGGCGGGCGGGGCGGGCCACGAGGACCAGATCCGGGTCGGTGTACTCTTCGGGGGTACGAGTCTCCTCGGGTTCATCACGGAGTATCAGCGGGGCAACTGGTCCGCGGAGCTGATCGTCGGATCGTTCGGTCCCTTTCTCGGCGTGTACTCGGCCGCCCTTGCGGCGAAACGGTATTTCTCGGGCGGAGGCCTCCGTCCGGCGTTGGGCGCCGGGCTCTGGGCGGTAGGCGTGGGGACGGATGAGGGCCTCGCTTCCCTTCTGACGCTCCGCCTCCCCGTTGCGCTCGACTGGAACTTTCGAGGAGGCCACGCGGTCGGTCTCGAGGTTGGGTTCAACCGGGCCCTCGCCGTGACCCGGGTGGACCCGGAGGATGATGCTCCACCGCGGTCGCGCATCGTCCCCTTCCCCGGTGCATATTACCGCTACGGCTGGCCGCCCTGACGGGCGCTCGTGCCAGGGCGCGAACGCAGGGCTCGCTCGCCGCCTACCCGTGCCACGGATCCGGTTCCTCCCACTCCGACGACCAGAATTCCTCCTCCGCCCTGCGGATCTCGTCCTCGTCGAGCGGCTCGTCCACCTCCGCGACCTCGACCGTCCCCTCCTCGAATACGGCTCTCAGGACCTCGTCGGTCACCACCGGCACCTTTCCCGATACCGTCCGTGCCACCCTGAGCCGAACGAGCGCGCCCGCGAGGACGGCCAGGAGCGCGGCCACCGAGAGCCAGATCCCGATCATTCTTGCACCACGCCGTGCGGCCCGTTCCGCCTCAGGATCGAGAGGCCCCAGAGGAAGAGGACCGGCCCGACGACCATGGTCGCGAAGGGTGGACTCTCCCCGACCGCCGAGGGATCGGGGGCGCCGATCGGGACCGCCGTGAGGGTAAGGACGATCGCATTGTTCAGGAAGTGGAGGAGAACCGAGAGGGGGAGCGACCCGGAGGCCACGACGACCCACCCGAGCACGATCCCGAGCCACGCGGTGGGAAGGAAGCGGAAGGCGGTCTCGGGGGTCAGGTGGAAGAGTCCGAAGATCAGGCCGGACGCCACCACGGCACCAACGGCCGGGAGTCGTCGCCGCAACGCCGCGAGGACCACGCCTCGAAAGAGCGTCTCCTCCACGACGGCCGGAACGGCTGCCGCCAGGATGAGGAGCCACGCGTATCGCGGGACCGAGTCGGGGGTGAGCGCACCCGAGAGCGCCTCGAGGTACTCCGTCGGCACGGGCACCACCATGCTCTGAATCCACGCCAGCACCAGTGCGAGCTGGAGCCCGCCGGCGAGGAGAACGACACCCCCGAGGAGCTGCGACCGGGAGGGCAGGCTGAGGGATAACGTCAGGGAGAGGTCGAAGCCCCCTCGCCAGAGGTACGCGGCCACGGGAAGGAAGAGTAGTCCGAGCTGTGCAAGGAGGAGGCCGAATTCTCCGAGCAAGAGGTAGAGCGGGGGCCCGCCCACGAGGAAGAGGGCCGCGACCGAGAGGAGGAGGGCAGCGGTCGCACCCAACCCGGGGACCTGCGGCGCGCCCCTTGGAAGAGGCCCGTTTGCTTCGCCGGGTGCATCCGCGAGACTCATCGCCCTCCTCCGTGCTCCGATCCCCTGTCCCGACTCCTCAAGCTCCGCCCCGCGGCCGCATCCCACCTTCGGCCATCTTCCGTTCGGAATTGACATCCTCCCCGGCCTCAAGGCCAGGGATTCCTACAGCGCTCACTGCGGCCTCAAGCTACAATGGGTCGCTTCGGCGGGTTCCTGCTGCTGGCGGAATGACCGCACCGCTCACGTCACAGGCGAACCGGGTGTGCCCCGCCCATAATACATTGATCGCGCCGACGAGATCAGCGTGCTCCTCGAACCCGCAAGCCACGCAGGCGAACGTTGCCCGGGTCCGTCGGTTGTCCTTCGAGACGTGGCCGCAGCCGGGCACGTCCGGCTCGTGTTGCGCGGCGGCACGGCGATGAGCCACCCGCCGTTCCACGCCAGCCTGTAGTTCAACTGTCGGCGGAACTCGAACCAGCCCTGGTCGAGGATGGCCCGATTCAGGCCCGCCTTCGCCCGAACGTGTTGGCCCGGCAGTTCGACGGTGCCCGTCGCGGACGTGGTCAGGTTCCGCACCCGCAAGTCCTCGATGCACACGAGCGCGTGGTTCTGGCTGATCGTGGTCGAGCACTTGTGCAGGTAGTCCGACGGGCATGAATGCGCTGAACGCGGGCTTTCTCCCGCTTCCAGTTGTTGCTGTACTTGACCTTGCGGCTCATCGACCGCTGCGCGCGGCGCAGACGTTCCTCGTGCCGCTTGACACTGCGCAGCGGCTCGTACACGGTGCCGTCCGACAACGTGGCGAATCGCGCCACGCCCAGGTCGATACCGACCGCCCCGCCTTGCGGGGTCGGTTGTGCGACCTGGCGCTCGGTCTGGATCGCAACAAACCACTTGCCCCGGCATCGGCTCACCGTGACGTTGCGTACGGTGCTGGGCACATCGCGGCTATTGCGGTAGCGCAGCCAGCCGAGCTTCGGCAGGAACGACCGGCTAGTTGCCTGGTCGAGCCGAATCTGTTTCGCATCCGGGTAGCGAAAGCCGTCTTGGCGCCCCTTCCTCCGGCAGCGGGGAAAGCCGGCGCGACGGGCGAAGACATGGCCGTACGCCCGCTCCAGGTCCTTCAGCGCCTGTTGCAGCCGATACACCGGCGCCAGCGCCAGCCACGGCGTTTCCGGGCTGTGCCGCCATTCGGTGAGCCGTCGGCACAGCGCCGCGTAGCCGAGCTGCTTCTCGCCCCGTTCGTGGCGGTCCTTCTCCAGCGCCAACGCTTCGTTGAACACGAACCGGCAGCAGCCGGCGAAGTCCCGCATCCGCCGTGCCTGCTCACCGTTCGGCATCAGCTCGTACTTGAAGGCTTGCCGCTTCTTCATGGCGGAATCATGCTCTTGGTCCACGTCCGGCGACAACGACATCCGACGTAGTAGGCCGTGCGTGTTCGCCATGCACATGCACCTCGTCTTCGTAACCAGATATCGACGAAAGGTGCTCGACGGCGACGGTCGCGCGCGATGTTGGCCGAGGTGTGCGCCGACTTCCGGGCGGAGCTGATCGAAATGGACGGGGAAGACGACCACGTGCACCTGGTGGTGCAGTACCCGCCCAAGGTTGGCGTCTCCCGTCTGGTGAACAGCCTCAAGGGCGCGTCCAGCCGCGGACTGCGCAACGCCAGGGCAGACATCCGGGCGCGCTCTGGTCGCCATCCTATTTCGCCTCGTCCTGTGGCGGCGCGCCGATCGCCATCGTGCGCCGGTACATCGAACAGCAACAGAAGCCACACTGAGTCCCGCCGACAAGGACGGCGCGGCCATCCGCGCCATCCTTCCCCGCCCTAACGGGCGAGGCGTGCTGCGCACTCGGGTCAAACGGGATCGCTCCATCGCGGGGCTCACCCCTCCGATCTCCTTCGCGGCCCGCCTCTCAGGGCTCCGGCAGGGACTGAGCCCGCCGAGCTGCCAAGGGCAGACCGAAACGACCGGGATCGGGCGTTCCGGCTCCGCCCTCGCCTGCGTGGCCTCGCCCGCCGCCACCTGCATCCGCGTGCAGTGGATGGTGAGAGCGAACATCACTGCGAGCGTCGTGCCGGCGAACGTCCCGGACCCGGTCACGACACAATGAGCCGGCTTCCCGGTGCTGCACTGCACTCCCGAGTGAATGCATGACATCCGCGAAGGCCCGCGGGCCAGGGCTAGGCACTTACGAGCGGCCGGGTCACCGGTGGCTGGCTGGCCGATGACGTCGACCGAAACGTCCCCTACGGCGCGCCCGATCCGCCCGCTGACCATAGCCGGTCTCGGCTCGTGGCCCGGATCGGCCGTGGGATCGGAGCCCTCGGCCCGGCTGTCTACAGGACGTTGCAGGGGTCGTCCCCTCAAGCGCGGGTCCCATCGGGCTCCGCCCGTCGTCCGCACACCGCCACCTGCCCTTGTCCTCCGGCGAAAGGCGTGTAGGCTTATGGTCGACCGTAACACACCGGTAACGTCGGGCGTGGGGCTCGTCTCGTCGCCCGGTGTGTTAAAGGGTCCGTGCCCGGAGACGGCTCAACCCCCGTTGGGACGTGCTTCGGACTCTATTCATAAGGAAGGAACCGGATGTTCGAGAAGGTCTTGGTTTCGATGGCTCTGTCGCCAGCCACGGCGGCGCTCGTGTCGGCCCTCCCCGGCATGCGCGAGTTCGGCACGGAGGAGATCACGCTGGTGCACGTCGCAAAGCCTCCCCGGGGACCTTCATCGCGGGCGATCGATCATGTGGAGGAGCTCCGCGGCCGCCTGAATCGATTGGCGGACGATCTGCGAAACGAGGGCTTCAGCGTATCCGTTCACGTGCCGACCGGATCTCCCGCGGCTGCGGTCGTGGAGGCCGTGCAGACGCGAAACCCGGACATCGTCCTCGTGGGCTCGCGAAGCCGGACCCTGATGCACGACGCCTTCGTCGGCAGTGTCGCCTGGGACATCGTCCGGTACGCCGCGCGCCCGGTCCTCCTGCAGAGGATCGAGCCAAGCCGATCGGATCCCGAGGCCGCGCTGGTGGCCCGTGGCACCGGGTTCCCGGAGCACGTCGTCTATCCGACAGACTTTTCCGAAACTGCGGAGAGGGCCTGGCCGTGGGTGTTGCAGCTGGCCCGGGACGCGCACCCCTCCTTCACGCTCCTTCACGTGATCCCGTCCGAGGAGGGGAGGAAGGAGATCCAGGAAAGGCTCGAACGGCTCGCCGACCAGCTTCGGGAGCGGGGAGCCGCCGACGTAGAGTGCAGGGTGCGGGTCGGATCGCACGCGGCCGAGATTCTGAGAGCCGGGGGGCATCGGACAGATGCGATGGTGGTGATGGGTACTCGGGGACGGGGCATACTCCCGGGCGCGCTACTCGGCAGCGTGGGAAGGCAGATCCTGAGAAACGCGACCTCCCGGGTCCTCCTCGTACCCCTCGGAAGCGACTCGGCGTAGCCTCCTGCCCGGGGGGCACGCGAGACAGGGGGGAGGTGCCGGCCCGACCTCTGACCCCGCGTGGGCACTCCCGTCCGCGGGCGGATGCGTACTGGCGTCGGGCCGACCCGGATCGTCGGATCCGACCCTTGTAGTGGTGCCGAAGTCGGCTCCCGATCAGAGTTCCTGTCCGAGGAGTGCCTCGAGTTCCGCTCTCGCGATCAGGTAATCGTAGCGCGTCGCCACCCTGTTCGCCTCCGCCTCATCGAGGGCCACTTGGCTCGTGACGAGTTCAAAGACCGTGGCCACCCCGACGGCGAGGCGCTCCCGAACGACTCGTAGGTCCTCCTCGGCGACTCTCGCGGCCTCTTCGGCGATCTCGATGGCCCGCTCAGCCGTCCGGATCGCGAAGAGCGCGGCGTCCGCCTCCTCTCGGGCCTGCAGCCGCGTATCATCTTCCTGGAGGCGCGCGACCCTCAGCTGATTCTCCGCGCGCGCCACGTTCGACTCCCGGCCGAATCCGTTGAAGACGCTGTAGCTGAGCGAGAACGAGAGCCCGCTCCACCGGCCCTCTCCCCCGCCGAACTCCCACTCGTTGTTGGACCAGTTGTACCCGGACGAGATGCGGGCCGTCGGGAGATACGACGAGCGGGCCGAGGTGACCGACGACTCGTTGGCCCGCCTCGTTAGCTCCGACGCACGGACGACGGGCGATGTGACTTCGGCCAGCTGATAGATCTCCGCGTCGGAGAGCGGGAGGGGCGAGGGATCCAGGTCCGCCGGGGCGAGGGTTACGACGGGGCGCGACACACCGATCCACCTCCCGAGAGCCATCCGGGCCGCCCGCACCTGTGCCTCCGTCTGAAGGGCATCCTGGCTCGCGTTGACCAGCTCCAGCCGCGCCCGGAGGGAATCCGACGCCGTGGCCGTGCCCGCCGCCAGCTGCTGGCGGACAAGCTCCAGGCTGTCCTCTGCCCGCGCGACCCTCGCCTCCGCCACCTCAAGGAGGTCCGCCTGCTCAAGCGCTCCGAAGAAGGACCGCTTGGCATCCAGGATCAGCTCGAAGCGCTGGCCGGCGAGTGATGCATCCGCCGCCTCGATCTCGACGGTCGCGCGATCCAGCTCCGCGCGGTTCTGGCCGCCCGCGAAGAGTTCCATTCCCATGTTCACCCCGCCCGTGAAGGCGCGGTTCGTCGCTACGACATACGTCTGCAAGTCCGGATCCAGAACGGACCCCGGTCGCATCGAGGCACCCGAGCTGACGCTGAGGGAGGGAAGGAAGGCACCGATCGCGGTCCGCCTCGTCTCGCGGGCGTTGTCGACCGACGCCACGGCCTGCGCGTATACGGGGTTTCTCGAGATCGCAAGGGCGATCGCCTCGTCGAGGGTGACGGCCTCCTGGGCCTCGGTCCCGCGCGGGCAACCCAGGGTACATGCGGCGAGAACGAATGCCAGGCGGAGGCTCGACGAAGGAAGTGAGGCCATCTGGCGACGCGAGGATCTGATCATGACTGCGGCTCAGTGGTGGAATCGGGTCCATGCTCACGATGCACGGGGAGCAGGCGCGCTCCCGCGTTTGAGACGTCTGAAGCAGGGGGGTCGTTAATGTGCAGGTGAGCGCAGGTGGCCCGAGGGAGGGTCCCTGACCGGGAGCCGGATGGCGGTGCGACGGTCGTGTGCGGAGGGCCCCGACGGCCAGCCCGAGCCCGGGCGGACTACGCCGGTGGTGGAGAGGAGAAGCTCAGGAGGCCTTTCTCCACCGGCCGAACGGAAGCGTAGGCGAATCGACCGGCTCTTCCCCGTAGACGAAGGCCCGAACGCGGGGGGAACGCCACCGAGTACGGCTCCCGTGCCCACCATCGGCGATCACGATGCCGAGGGCGCCGGACCCTTCCACGGCCGGAAGCTCGATGAACGGGGCGTCAGCTGGATCGGTGGCGGCAGTTCGAGTGTCCATGCCAGTGGACTGAGCAGCATCCGTGCCACTCTGCCCGCACTCTCGGATTCCACCAGGGACGAAGATTCACCGGAAGCCGGCCCCGGACGAGGGACGACTCGTGTGTCCAGTTGACGACACGCACCGTGTCGGAAGGACACGCCCGTGTCAGAAGCGCGGTGGACTACCTGCCGGGCTTCTTCTTCTTGCGACTCCGGGGCCGTCGGCTGCTCCTGCGCCCCCCGGATCCCACCCCGTCGCCCTTCCCTCTCCGGCCTGACGCGCCGGAGGAGCGGTAGGGCTCTGCCCGACGGAAGAGGGCCACGACCGAACCGGGTTCGTCAATCGACGCCCCCACCGTCAGCACTTCCCGCAGGGGCTCGTCGGGCGCGTCGGCTTTCGAGAATGCCACCACGATGAGGGGGGCACCTCCATCCGGGCCCGTCCCGGATCGCGCTGCACCTGTCACGCGGGCGAGCCAGTCCTCGCCCGCCACCTCGAACGCCATCTCCGATTCCGGAAGGGGGCCTGGCGAGTCCCCGGGGTCCATGAGGCCACGGGCCGGGGGCAGCTTTCTGGGTTCGGCCTTCCGGGGCCCCGTCACCCTATCCGGCATGGGCCTCTCGCAGCCACCTCGGAACTCCCCGTTCCGGAGGCGCAGCCGCGCCGAATCGGGGCATTTGCGGACAACCGGGTCCCGCGGCGCCGAACCATCTACCGGCGGCCGTCCGCACGGCTCGATCGCGCCGAATTCCTCCCGCCGAGGAGCGCGAGCGCATCGTCGCCGTAGAACATCCCGATCCAGCGCGCCTGAATCGCCGTCACCTTCCGCACGGCCCAGACGAGATGCACGTGGTTCGGTTCTTCCGGCACCGATCTGAGAGGCATCCCGGCCTGCGCGGGGGTATGGTTCCCCTTCCGGCTGTTACAGGGCGAGCAGGCCGTCACCACATTCGTCCAGCCATTCGCCCCGCCTTGAGAGACGGGCATCACGTGGTCACGGGTCAGGAACTGTCGTCCGCGAAGCTGGCCCTTCTCCCGGCCGCAGTACTGACACGTATAGTCGTCGCGGGCGAAGAGGAAGGTGTTGGTCACCTGCCTACGGAAGCGCCGGGGCACGTGGACGAAGCGGACCAGTCGGATGACGGTGGGACAGGGGAGGCTGTCCCTCTCGGAGCGGAAGTAGCGTCCCTCATCCACCTCGAGCATCTCCGCCTTCTGATCCAGCACGAGGCGGATGGCCCTGCGGGGAGCTACAAGCGTGAGGGGCTCGTAGGAGGCGTTGAGAGCCAGACAACCCATCGCAAGCGAACTCCGCGGTAGGCGACACCCCGTTGATTCCGGTGCGGTCCTGCCGCAACCGTCCCAGCAGCAACCCGTGCAAGTTGCCGCCCACCGTGGTGGCATTGCAAGAGCTGAGCGAGCGCTGCCAGCAGGCTCCCGGTCACAGGCGTCGGATCCTCAGAGGAGCGAGACGGGATCCCGGTCCACCACGATGCGGAGGTCACGGCCGGAGCGCCGGTACTCCGCAAGGAAGCGGTGCAAGAGATCGGTGACGGCGCGGACCCCGCCCCCGCGGAGGAAGAAGTGCCAGCGCCACCGGCCGTGGAGCCGCTCGATCGGACAGGGGGCGGGTCCCACGATCTCCGGACCCGCGGAGGACACCGAGTCAAGGTGGCTGTGAATCCATCCCGCGGCACCCTCGACCCCGGCGGCCGCTGCTTCCGGATCGGGTGAGCTCACCACCACGTTCACCAGGCGCACGTGCGGCGGATAGGGCGGTCTCTCCCTCTCCTCGAGCTCCCGCTCGGCGAATCCTGCGACGTCGTGTCTCAGGGCCGCCTGTATGGCGTAGTGCCCGGAAACCGAGCTCTGAATGATCGCCTCTCCACCGAGCGAGCCCCGCCCCGCCCGCCCCGCCACCTGGCTCAGGAGCTGGAAGGAGCGCTCGCTCGCGCGAAAGTCCGGGAGGTGAATCCCGATGTCCGCATCCACGACCCCGACGAGAGTGACCCGGTGGAAGTCGAGGCCCTTGGCGATCATCTGGGTTCCGAGGAGCAGGTCCACCTCCCCGCGCCTCACTCGCTCCAGGATCTCTCCGTGGGATCCCCGTCCCGAGGTGGTGTCCACGTCCATTCGTGCGATCCGCGCACCCGGGAAGGTCTCGACGACGACGCGTTCTACCTGTTCGGTCCCGTGGCCGCGGTAACGAAGCTGCTCGTCGCCGCACGCAGTGCAGCGGCGCGGCACCTCCTCCTCGTGGCCGCAGTGGTGGCAGAGGAGGCGGTTCCGGGTGCGGTGGAAGGTCATGGAGACAGAGCAGTGGACGCATTCCCGTACCGCACCGCACGCTCGGCACTGAATGAAGGAGGCGTATCCGCGCCGGTTGAGGAGGAGGATGGACTGCTCACCCCGGTCCAGCCGGTCACGAATCGCCGTGACCAGCCTGGGGGAGAGGAGTCCGGCTCCCCTTCCCCCGCTTCCCCGGCCGTCACCGCGCCTCCCGGAGTCGACCACTTCCACGGAGGGCATCGACCGCCCCCCGATCCGCTCCGGGAGGGTCAGCATCCCGAATTTCCCGACCCGGGCGTTCTGCCAGCTCTCGAGCGACGGGGTCGCACTCCCTAGTACGCACACCGCCCCCGTGAGACGCGCCCGCACGACGGCTACGTCACGGGCGTGGTAGCGCGGGGCTTCGGACTGCTTGTAGGAGCTATCGTGCTCCTCATCCACGATGATCGCGCTGAGCCGCCGGATCGGCGCAAAGAGCGCGGACCTAGCCCCCACCACGATCCGCTTCTTGCCGGCCCGGATCTGTCGCCACTGATCGTAGCGCTCTCCGGGAGAGAGTCGGGAGTGGAGGACGGCGACATCGTCGCGAAACCAGGAGCGAAAGCGGCGCACGGTCTGCGGGGTGAGCGAGATCTCGGGCACGAGGACGACGGCGCCGCCCCCCCGGTTCTCGACGACCTCCCGAAGGAGGTGAATGTATACGAGCGTCTTCCCCGAGCCCGTGACGCCGTGGAGAAGGAAGGGGAGCCGCTTCCCGTCGTCGAGCCCCGCGCAAAGGGCGTTCACCGCGCGCCGCTGCCCCTTGGAGAGAAGGTGATCCACGGGCTGTTCGGGCTCCTCGCCCTGGAAGGGATCGCGAAGCACTTCCACCTCCTCGATTCGAACGAGCTCCCTGTCGGACAGGCCCCGGATCACGCCCCGGGAGAATCGGGCCTCCTTCTGGAGCCGGGCAAGGTCGTGCACCCCGCCCGACGCCTCGAGGAACTCGAAGCACTCCCGTTGTCGGGGAGAGCGGTGAAAGAGCTCCTCGCGGGTCGCGAGATCCGAGATCCATCGCCGGAGCCTCACGACCTTCCGGGTCATCGCCCTCGCCTGTCGAGGCGGAGTCGTCAGGTGCTCAATGAGACCCGCCGCCCTCAGGCGCCGGATCTGCGGCCAGGGGGATCCGCGGCCGAGTGCCTTCCCGAGCGAGAGGGGCGCCGCTTTCCCGCCCGCATCCTTCAGGAACCGGAGGATTTCGGCCTCCCGTTCCGAGACGCCCCCGCTGGCCACCGCCGGATCGAGCACGCTCTTTCCCGCCTCCGTGAGTCTCACGACCTCCCTCGTGCGATCGGAGAGGAGCGCCGGGAGCATGGACTTGAGGGTGAGACCCGGAGGCGCCACGTAGTAGCGCGACATCCAGCGCGCAAGCCTCATGAGCTCCTCCGGCACGGAGGGCTCTTGCTCGAGGACATCGAGGACGCCGCGGATGCGCCGGATCCCGGCGGGATCGCCCAGGCCCACCACCCATCCGATCGCCTCGGTTCGCTTGAACGGAACGAGGACGCGCGTCCCGGGGGAGGGGAGCGGTCCACCCGCCAGACGGTAGACGAAGGTCCGGTGAAGGGGGAGCGGGAGCGCGACCTCCACGTGCATCTCACTCCGCCTTCGGAACGAGAAGCTCCCGCTGGTAGTCGGCCGGGGTCACCTCCGGACCGTCCGGACCCATGTAGACATTCACCTCGCTGCGGACGCCAAGCTCGCCCGGGATGTACACGCCCGGCTCGACGGAGAAACCGATCCCGGGGATGAGCGCGCGCTCCTCACGGGTCTCGAGGTCGTCGAGGTTCGGCCCGGACCCGTGGAGCTCCCGGTCGATCGAGTGCCCGAGACGATGCACGAAGTAGTCGCCGAGCCCTCTGCTGGCCAACGTTTCCCGCGCAGCCCGGTCCACCTCCCAGCCCCGGGGGGGCCTGCCGCTGACCCACCGCACCTCGAGGAGGGCGAGCGCGGCGTCCCTCGCGTCCCGGACGGCGGACCATACTTCCGTGACACGACCGGGGGGCTTGCGACCGAGGAACCCCATCCACGTCTGGTCCGCCGGGACCCCGCCGTCGGGGAACGCCCCCCAGAGGTCGACCAGGACGAGCGACCCGGGCGTGAGGACGCCTCCTCGGCCGACGGGCTCGTAGTGCGGGTCCGCAGCCCGGGAGCCAGCTGCCACGATCGAATCCTCCCCCGTCAGCCCCGCCTCGCGGAGCCGGGCCCGGATCCACTCGGCGAGCGCCCCTTCCTCGAGCGCCGCCCCGGCCTGCGCGGCTTCACCCGCACGCCACAAGGCGGCATGGGCGATCTCCCGAATGGCGACCGCGGCGCGCCGGTGCAGAACGAGACCCTCCGTCGACCAACGGGCATATGTGGCCGTGATCAGATCCGCGGAAGAGACGACGGCGGCCCCGATCTCCTTCACGCGCTCGACCACCCCCGCCGGCACCCGGTCGAGTGCGGGGATCCGTCCCCCGGGAGAGACCTCCATCGCCACGGTCCCAACACCGGAGAGGAGCGCCCGAAGCTTTCGGTCCAGCTCCCGCCACCCCCGGTACGCCCGCACCTCGAAGGGCCATCCCCGCCATGGAGAGGCCTCGATCAAGTGCCTGATGAGAACGGGCAAGCCCTCCCTCGGCACGAGGGCGTACGCGGGCCGGGTCGTCCGGCCCGCCCCCAGGATCTCGTGGGCGAGCGGATTCTGTTCGCCGAAGTCGTAGAGGAGCCAGCCGTCGCAGCCGGCGTCCCCGAGGAGAGAAGATGCCTCCTCGAGCCTCTCCCCCGTGAGGAGCGTTCGACCCTCGCTCAACGCGCCGCGCCACCCGTGACGGTCTGAACGTCACCGTCCGCCCCGCCTGCCCCACTCGGGGCGCGGAACGGTGATGCGGAGCCCCTGACTTCGGTTGCCACGTCGGGGCTGAGGATCCGTTCCCTCACGTTGAGCCCCCGGCCTTCGCCGATCCTCGAGATCGCACTCCACATCCCGCGCTACGCCCAGCGTCGCCACGCGCGCCGGAGGATCCAGAGCTTCCCGACCGGGCCGAAGAGCTCGGCAACGTCAGGGAATGGCGGTCTCGCACCCCGCCCGAAGGCCGTCTCGGCATGCGACCATGCCTCGACATGAAACCGCCCGATCCCGGCCTTCCGGAAGATTCGCCTCAGTTCCACGAGCATGACGGGGTGTACGCCGAGGTGCGCCGAACGCTCCGGCTCGACGGCCATCCATGAGCGGATCATTCACGGCCCGGGGATCAGAACGAGGGATCCTCGCTCAGCTCGATCTCCCGAATGGCAGACCGGAGTCTGGCCTGCTGTTCCGGGGTGATGACGGCTTCAGCGTATTCGGGCTCGGTGCCCCCCTCCCCCGACCCGCGCACCCCGGTCGGCGGCCGGAAACGCCGTACGGCGGCGGCGACGAGAGCCGCACCCGCGAGGAGGGCCAGGGGCGGGAGGATCCAGGCAAGCGCCCCCCAGCCACTCGTCTCGGGCACGGCCCGGTACTCTTCCCCGTGATTCCCGACCATCCATTCAACGAGCTCTTCAGAGCTCCAGCCCTCGTAGGCAAGCGCATGGATCGAGTCGCGCAGCAGCGCTGACTGCGTGGCCGTGCATACCTCGAGCATGAAGCCGGGACAGAATGGAGAGAAGAGCCTCGATACCGCCGCCTCTCCCTCGGGGTGCGGCTCGAAGGCGCCCTCCTCCATCATCCCCTCGGGGATCTGGCCCGCGAGAGAGGACACGATCAGGGTGAGGCCTAGCGCGAGACCGAACGGGCGGAGATCCATGGCGAATGTCCGGATGCGAGTCACGAAACTCTCGAAACGCTATCGTCAAGATGATCATCTCCACTACACCGCACAGGTCGGGAAGGGCCGGGAGAGGGCGGAGTGAACCGCGCGACCCGGTCCTGGAGGGCATGGACCTTCGGGGGGACGGAGCGAAGCGCGATGACTGCGTCGCACGCCGCGCTCGTCGCCGATATCGTCGTGAGGTACGGGATCCCATGCATGATCGCCGTGCGTCGCATTGCGTAGTCGTCGTACTGGGACTTCTTGCCGAGCGGCGTGTTGATGAGGAGGTCCATCTCCCCGCTGACGATCATGTCGACGAGGTCGGGGCGCCCCTCCCCCACCTTGAAGACCTTCCTAGACGGGACGCCGAGGCGAGCCAGGTACTCGTGGGTCCCGGCGGTCGCGGCCACCTCGAAGCCAAGATCGACGAAACGCCTGACGATCGGCGTCACGGCGTCCTTGTCCCGGTCGTTGACCGTAACCACGACAGTCCCTCCGTCCTTCGGGAGGACGTTCATCCCGGCGGCCTGCGCCTTCGCGTACGCCATGCCGAGGGAATCGTCCATGCCCATGACCTCCCCGGTCGAGCGCATCTCGGGCCCGAGGAGGATGTCAACATCGAACCGGGTGAAAGGCAGGACGGCCTCCTTCACGGCCACGCCGTGGACCGCCGGCTCACTCGGGATCCCGAGCTCCGCGATCGTCTCGCCCGCCACGATCCTGGCTGCCATCCGCGCCATAGGCACCCCCGTAGCCTTGCTAACGAACGGGACCGTCCGCGAAGCCCTCGGGTTCACCTCGAGGACGTACACGAGGCCGTCTCGGATCGCGTACTGGATGTTGAGGAGTCCGACAACTCCGAGCTCGAGGGCGAAGGCGCGCGTCAGGGAGCGGATGCGATCGAGTACCTCCGGGCCGAGACGGTACGGGGGGAGGACGCACGCCGAGTCGCCGGAGTGGACACCCGCGTCCTCGATATGCTGCATGATTCCCCCGATGACGACGTCCGTCCCGTCGGCCAGGGCATCCACATCCGCCTCGAAGGCGTCCTCGATGAATCGGTCGATCAGTACGGGGTGGTCGGGTGAGGCCTGGACTGCGCGCTCGAAGTACTGCTCCATCGTGGCATCGTCGTAGACGATCTCCATCCCCCTCCCCCCGAGGACGTAGGAGGGCCTGACGAGGACCGGGTAGCCGACACGGCGGCCCACTGCCAGCGCCTGGTCGCGCGACACCGCGATCCCGTTCGGCGGGACGAGCGCTCCGATCTTCCGGCAGACCCCCTCGAAGAGTCCGCGATCCTCGGCGCGATGAATCGCATCGACGGAGGTGCCGAGGATCGGCACGCCGGCCTGCTCAAGTCCCCTTGCGAGGTTGAGCGGCGTCTGCCCGCCGAGCTGTACGATGACCCCGATCGGCCCCTCCCGTTCGACGATCTCAAGCACGTCCTCGAGCGTGAGCGGCTCGAAGTAGAGCCGGTCGGATACATCGAAGTCGGTCGAGACGGTCTCCGGGTTCGAGTTGACCATGATCGTCTCGTAGCCGGCCTCCCGAAGCGCGAGCACCGCCTGAACGCAGCAGTAGTCGAACTCGATGCCCTGTCCGATCCGGTTCGGGCCGCTCCCGAGAATGACGATCTTCTCCCGGTCCGAGCGCTGGACCTCGTCCTCCGTCTCGTAGGACGAGTAATAGTAGGGGGTTGCGGAGGGAAATTCGCCCGCGCAGGTATCCACCACATTGAAGGTGGGGCGAACCCCCCACTCCCACCTGAGCCGGCGGACGCCGGACTCCTCCTGACACCGGAGGCGTGCGAGCTGTGCATCGGAGAAGCCGTGCCTCTTCATCCGGAGCATGCCGGCCGGATCGACCTGCGGGAGAGCCGCGTACCACTGCTCGAGCTCGACGAGCTCGAGCAGCTGATCGAGGAACCACGGATCGATTCCGGTCGCCTCATGGATTTCGGCGAAGGAAGGCGGCCCCGAAGCGCCTCGATCCGGCCCCTCGGCCCTCCCGGGCGCCGGGTCACGATCCGTCTCGGCGCGCACGAGTGCCTGGAGGGCCCGTTTCAGCTGGAACGGCCGCTCGGCCGTGGGACGCCGCAACGCCTTGAGGATGCTCTCGCCGTCGCCTCCCTCGAGCCCGTCGTCCTCGAAGCTCGCCCCCTCCGTCCACCCTGCACGACCCACCTCCAGACCCCGGAGCCCCTTCTGCCACGCGGCCTTGAAGGTTCGGCCGATCGCCATCGTCTCTCCGACAGCCTTCATCTGTACCCCAAGCACCGGGTCCACTTCGCGGAACTTCTCGAACGCGAAGCGCGGGAATTTGACGACGACGTAGTCGAGCGTCGGCTCGAAGGAAGCCGGCGTCGTCTTCGTGATGTCGTTCGGAAGCTCGTGTAGCTGGTAGCCGACCGCGAGCTTCGCTCCCACACGGGCGATCGGGAAGCCCGTCGCCTTGGACGCGAGGGCGGAGGAGCGCGAGACGCGCGGGTTCATCTCGATCACGAGGAGCTCGCCGGTGCGGGGCTCGACGGCGAACTGGATATTGCAGCCCCCGGCCTCGACGCCGATCTCGCGGATGATTGCGATCGCCGCGTCCCGCATCCGCTGATACTCGACGTCTGTCAGCGTCTGGGCGGGGGCCACCGTCACCGAATCCCCTGTATGCACGCCCATCGGATCCACATTCTCGATGGAGCACACGACGATCACATTGTCCCCGCCATCCCTGACGACCTCAAGTTCGAATTCCTTCCACCCGATCACGGAACGGTCGATGAGCACTTCGCTGATCGGGCTCGCATCCAGCCCACGACGGATCTGCCGCTCGAACTCTCGCCGGTTGTACGCGATCCCCCCGCCGGTCCCACCGAGAGTGAACGAGGGGCGGATGATTGCCGGATAACGCGTCTCCTCGACGATCGCGAGCGCCTCGTCGAGCGACTTGGCGAAGCCTCCGTGGGGAAGGGCGAGGCCGATCCGCCGTATCGCCTCGGAGAACTCCTCGCGGTCCTCCGCCATCCGGATCGAGCGCTCGTTCGCTCCTATCAGCTCCACCCCGAACTTCGCGAGCACGCCCGCCTCGCCGAGTTCCATCGCAAGGGTGAGCGCCGTCTGGCCTCCCATCGTGGGGAGGATTGCATCCGGCTTCTCGCGCTCGACGATCCGGGCCACCCATTCCGCGGTGAGCGGCTCGACATACGTCCGGTCCGCGAGACCGGGATCCGTCATGATCGTCGCCGGATTCGAGTTGACCAGGACGACCCGGTACCCCTCCTCCTTCAGGGCCCGAATGGCCTGTGTGCCGGAGTAATCGAACTCGCAGGCCTGGCCGATGATAATCGGGCCCGAGCCCAGAATCAGTATCGATCGGAGATCGTCGCGTCTGGGCACGAATCGTATTCCATTCCTCGGTGTGGCAGGTGGCGGGCCGCTCCGCCACGTCGATCTGGCCTACGCATGCGGGCAGCACCCCGACAGACAGGCGGAGAAAGCTAGATGAATCCGGATAGGCAAAGAAGGGGAAGACTTGGGAGGGCCGGTGGCCGTCCGTCCGCGTGAGGCCGCACCTTCGTCAGGCCCATCCTTCCCGGATGCTGCGATGCCTTCCGCCGTACCCGGCCGAGCGCCGAAGCGGAAAGGGGTAGGCGAGACCCGGACGCGTCACCGATACGGAGACCCATCCCGCGCCGAGCGACCCTCCCCTCCGGGTCCTATTCGCGTTTCCTCGACTCCTTGCGAAACGCTAGGAGGAGAGCGTAGGCGAACCCACCCCAGACGATGGAGACGATCCCGATCATCGTGATCCAAGTGGCTGTCGTCATCGCTCGAGCCGGATCCGCGTGTCCCCCGGAGTGACCCGGCGGTTCTGCCGGTCCGCCACCTGAAGGAAGGTAAAGGAGGGCGTCGGCGCCGAACGGTCACGGACCATCAGACGAAATGTCATCATCCCCGAAGCTTCCAGATCCATCAAGAGCACTCTCATCTCCCCTGTTTCGGGCGAGACTGGGCCCGACCATGCGAGCGTCCCGCCAGCCCCTTCGACCCCGATCAGCCCCTCTCCGGTCACGAGGAGAAGCGCGGCCCCGAACATCTCGCCGTCTCCCACAAGGGAAACGGCGTACGATCCCCGGCCCGAGGAGCCCAAGTCACACCCGGTGCCCAGCGCCCCGACGAGGAGGAACATAAGGAGAGTCCGCCCAGACCGCCTACTCACGAGCGAGCCCTCCTAGGGACGGAGGAGCCGCACCGCCCGCGCCCTCGTGTGGGGAAACTCCTGGCTGGGGAGGCGAAGAGGCGGCACTGTCGGGCACGTCCGGAGCTGCGAGGAGATAGGAGCGGAGATCCCCGATGTCGTAGCCTCCATCCGCGTTCCCTGCCGCGTCCAGGAACGCCTTCACGACCTCCGTCACCCGGTCGTCCGGCCCCACGAAGGAGCTCACGAGAGCATCCACGAAGAGCACGGGCTCAGTGACCCGCAGCTGTATGGCGGCCCTCGCCTCGAGCCCGATCGCATCTACCGCGAGGAGCGTGGCCTGGAAGTCTCCCGTCTCCGTCGCGGCGCCTCGGATCACGCCCTCCGTCGACTCGAGCGTCAGTCCCCTCGGAAGGCGCCCCTCCTCGACACGCCACCGAATCGGGGCGTTCCCGTCCAGGACCTCGAGAACGATTCCCTCGGGAGTCAAGGCTCGAATCCTGAAGCGCTCGGGAAGGGGCGCCACCCTGTATACAAGATCGAAGTTGGCCGCGAGCACTCCCGGCTCATCGAGGAGATAGGCGACGGGGTTCGCAAGCGACTCACCTCCGGCCCTGATCCACTTGCGGAACGAAAATCCCCGCCGGGGCGTCGCCCGGATCGAGAGCTCCGTCCCTCGGGGAAACCAGAACCCGTCCTCTTCCGGCGGCCTCGCTCCGGGCTCTGAGGTGAACCTGCCCGGAGCGATTCCTCCGGCGGGGTCGTTCGTCGTGATCTGAAGGCGGAGTTGCTCCGCCCCGTAGCTGGCAATGAGCGTCTCGTCGGAGAATCCGGTCTCGAGAACGCGGCTCCTGTGGGCCCCGTCGTGCCACCCCTCGAACGAGGCACGCTCGCCCGGCCCCAGCGGGACCCCGGAGGCGGCGGTGATCTCATGCCGCTGGTAGGGAGCGGAGTGGAAGACGATCGGGGTACTTCCCTGCAGCTCTCCGTCGAGCTCGAAGCCCGCGAGCTGCACGGGTACGCCACCGTGCACCGCGTCGACGGTGATCGTCGACAGCCCGGTGTTCAGACGAAACCGGACATCGTGCGGCGAGGCGCCGACGAGCTCGATCTCCGTGAGCGTCGTCCCGAGTGGGCCGCCCTTGTGCGAGAGAGCCGCGGGCGGCTTCCCGGCATGAAACTCCGTGTTCAACTCGCATGGCACGGAGGGCTTGAAGTAATCCGCTTGTGAGGGCTTGATGCACCCGGGAAACGGATCCCCGGAGTCCCCCCTCCCACCCCCGCGCGTGGTAAGCTCGTCCCTCCCATCCGCCTGCCTGAGCCACACACCCTGGCGGTCCGGGTTGTTGTTCACGCCATTGCTGCGCCAATACGCATCGAGGACATCCTCGTCCACATGCCAGATGAGGAGACCGGGCTCGGGAAGCGTCCGGTCGGAGTCTATGCGCTGACGGTTCTCGAGCAGGATGTACTCGTTCGAGCCGTCTCTCGCGGGAAGCTTGAGCACGCGTCGGGGGTAGCGCTCCACCGGTTCGAGCGTGACGACCTCGTCCGTGCCGGGCTCCACGACCTCCACGGTGACCCACCCGAGTACCGACTTCGTCCAAGCCCCCATGTGACATGGGGGCTCGGGAGTCGTGTCCCCGCACCCCATCACCCCGCCGGTCCCCATCAGGTCCCAGTTCCCCGCCCCCGGCACGAACCCGCCGGGCGAGGTACGGTAGAGATCAGGGAGCCCGAATCCGTGACCGAGCTCGTGGGCGAACGTGCCGATCTCGCTGATGCGCTCGCCGTCGCATGCGACGAGGGGCTGGACGGTATAGTCGTCGATATGGATATACCCCTGACCGTCGGGGCGAGGGGTAGAGGTCCGAAATCCGTCCGGGAGCCTTCCATCGGTCACCTTGCTCAGGCTCCAACGGTGAGACCAGATCCGGTTCGTCGCCCCGACGCACTCCGCGCCCGAGCCCGGATGGATCACCGTCAGAACGTCCACGAACCCGTCCCCGGACTGATCGAAGCGGCTCCAGTCCAGTTCCGTCTCGTCCACGCCCTCCAGGATCGCCTCGATAAAGGATCCGATCCCGCCCGTTCGGCTCTTGACGAGCGCGCCCTCGCCGAGCGTCACCTCCTCGAGTGTCAGCCCGGTCTCCTGCCAGTCGAACGTCTCGCCCACCATCTCGATGAGCCCGCCCGAGATCTCGTCATAGAACTCGGGGATCGTCTCTCCGGACGACTTCGGACCATCGAAGAACTCGGCCTGGATCTCGGCTCGGGAGAAGTCGGGCTCCCCCGGCCCTTCCGAGAAGAGCCCGAGGACGAGCGGGAAGTGAAAGGTGCCGACGACCGCTTCTTCCCGCGGACCGAGTCCCTGGAGGGCAACCGGTTCCGAGCGCACCGCCGGACCGACCCGCGCCCGTAGCCGCTCGAGGCGTTCCTTCCCCTCGAGGGTGAACTGGAAGGCGTTCGGGTCCGCGCGAAGCTGCCGAAAGTACGCCTCCGGGGGTCGTGTCCCGTGGACCTGCCCGAGGAGCTCGATGTCCTGCCCCCGGAGTTCGCCCGTGGCGGCGAGGAGGAGGAAGGGAGCGAGGCCCCGGACAGCGTGGCGAAACGGTGTGAGGGAGCCCGGCATCGGGCGGCCTACCTCAGGTCCTTTCCCCGCAACCCCAATTCGGCGGCGCGGGCGCGGAGCCCATCGATGACGTTCTGGATATGCTCGCTTCTCTCGAGTCCCACCAGCTCTACCCCGCGTGCAACCTCATCCCGGCTCACCCCGGCGGCAAAGGCCCTGTCCTTGAGCTTCTTTGCGACGGACTTCGGCCGCAGGTCATCGATCCCGTTCGGACGGACGAGGCAGCAGGCCACGACGAGGCCGGAGAGCTCATCACACGCCACGAGCACCCGGTCGAGTTCAGTGTCCGGCTCGACGCCCGTGTAGTCGGAGCGATGTGCGAGGATCGCGCGCGTCACCTCCTCCGGGTAGCCCCGCCTCTCGAGCTCCGCGACCGCGCGCTTCGGGTGCTCCTCCGGATGGGATTCCCAGTCCAGGTCGTGGAGGAGGCCGGCCAGCCCCCAGAGCTCCTCGTCCGCGCCGCCGAGACGGGCGTAGTGCCTCACGGCCGCCTCGACCGCCAACATGTGATTCCTGAGCCCGGGGCTTGCCACCCAGGTGTCGACAAGGGCGAGCGCGTCGTCTCGATTCGGCATGGGACCTAGACTCTCGAAGAGGGACACAGTGACGCCACGGTGCACACCTCGCAGCGCGGTGTGCGCGCGGCGCAGACCGCACGGCCCTGAAAGATCAGGAGATGGGAGAGGAGCGTCCAGCGGGGCCTCGCGAAGAGCTCCATGAGATCCTTCTCGACCTTCTCCGGGCTCTTCTCCACCGTCAGCTTCATCCGCCGCGACAGGCGACCGACGTGGGTGTCCACAACGACCCCTTCTGCGATGTCGAACGCATTGCCAAGTACGACGTTCGCTGTCTTTCGCCCGACGCCCGCCAGCGCGACCAGCTCCGTCATCGCGGCGGGGACCGTCCCGTCGTGGCGCTCCGCGACAGAGCGCGCCATCGCGATCAGGTTCTTCGCCTTGCTTCGAAAGAAGCCCGTCGAATGGATCACCTCCTCCAGCTCCTCCTGCCGTGCTCGGGCGAGCGAGAGGGCATCCGGATAGCGCCGGAAGAGCCCGGGGGTCACCTGGTTCACACGTACGTCCGTGCACTGCGCCGAGAGTATCGTGGCGACGAGGAGCTCGTAGGGGTTCCGGTGCTCAAGCGCGCAGCGGGCATCCGGGTAGCGCTCACGGAGGCAATCGTAGATCTCGTTCGCCCGCGCCCTCCTCGCGCGCTTCGACTCGCGGCTCACGTCTCCCCCGCCCCACCCGGCGGGGCCGACCCGCCTCGCCCTGGAAGCCGGATCCGCTGGAAGGGGAGACTCGACATCTCCCCGCCGGACCTGGCGGAGGGTGCCTCCATCGGGGTGAGTGCGCCTTCCTCTTCAGACACATGAGCGAAGATGCGGGCCGCAAGCTTGAGTACCTCCCCCAGGGTGACGATCGAGTGGAGCCGGGCCAGATCGCCGCCGGGAAGCGTCGGCGCAAAGTCCGCGCCCTCCTCCCGAATCCGCGCGCGCGGCCAGTCACCGGCGCCAGCGAGCGCGGCGGGCGGAAGTTCCGTCAGAGTGAACCCCGGGCGGCCCCGCCGGATTCCCATCGCCACCAGGAAAGAGAGCGTGGCGCTCGACGAGAGCGTCCAGAAGAACCCGTCCACGGGTTCCGCCGCCCCGTCCTCCGCGGCCGGCGACCAGAAGAGGTGCCTCGGGAGCTGCAGGTAGCCGGCGGGCGCGGGGAGCTCGCCCTCCCACCGGAAGCGCTCCGGAGGAGCACAGGCGAGGTACCGGGCCGCCGCCTCGTCGAGCAGGAAGAGCCGCTCCCCCGCGGCACCGAAGTGGAAGGCGTGAAAGAGGAAGGCCCCAAACGGATCGCCCCACGCCGCGCCTCCCGCGTCCCCGCGAAGCTCCCGGACAGCGCGTCCGGCCGCTTCGAGACGGAGAAAGGCGCCTGGGTTGCCCAGCTCGGTGCCCGAGGCCTGTCCCTCCTCCCGGATCTCGCGGAACACGCGCTCCTGAACGGCCCGGCCCGGGAGGCCGATTTCGTAGGGGCTGACTCTCGCTCCGGCCAGGGCAGCGTTCACCGGGGGAGCGCCTCCGCGAAAGCCTCCGACTCGAAGAGCTCCATGGGCACACTCCGCCAGATCCGGCGGACTCGGTCCCGGAGAGACCGGTCGCGCACAAGGACGATCGTGAGCCCCTCGTCGATCGAGGGCTCCCCGACGATCCGGATAAAGTGAAGGTCCCCGAGCCGCGCCGGGCGCCCGACCCGCCACCGCCGTCGTCCCCATTCGAACTCCAGCCCGTCGGCACGGTCGAACTCCGACTGGCGCCAGCGCTGCTCGATGTAGATCTCCGTCTCGACCCGGTAGACCCCCGGCGAGACCGGAAGCCCGGACTGGAAGTACCACGGATCGAAGTCGAGCCCCTCCTCCCTCAGGTGCGCCTGCTCCATCGCGTAGTCGACGCCCTCGAGGGCATCCTCCTCGGCGAGGAACTCGAGGTGATGGCGAAGCTCGTGGGTCATCGTCTCCCAGATCTCCTCGTCCCAGTCGAAGTCCGGATCGAAGCTGGCGACGGCCCGGAAAGAGCCGTAGTAGAGCATGAGGATCGAGCGGGTCGATTCGGGTCCGCCATAGCCGGAGGGATAGGGCTCGGTGGAACACGTGCCCAAGGTGAAGAAGTCGTCGTAATCGGGGTGCGTCTCCGCTTCCCGCCTGAGGACGAGGCCGTCGACCCCTTCCTTGTACGCCTCGGGAACCCTTTCCCACATCCCGTTCGCCGTCTCGACGAACTCTGCGTACCTCACGGCCCGAGCCGCCGCCGGGCAAGCTGCGCTACGGAGCGTCCGGGGGACGCGCGGCTGAGCGTGCCCGCGGGCCCCACCTGGCGCTCAGGAACCGGTTGAGGGAGATGAGCGCGATCAGGACGGCGCCCCATTGAACGACGACTGTGCCCACACTGAAGGCGGCGAGCGGGTTCAGCGTCTCCCCGAGCCCGGCTCCACGCGCCTGCCAGAGCCACCACCCGATGAGAACGACCGCCTGAACAGTCACGAAGCGAATCGCCCAGTCCCACCACGCCCCGATGTGGATGTCCGAGTCCCCGGTGTTGATGAACTCCTCGCGCCACCGGGTCACCCCGTAGCGGAGGACGGCGAAGGCGAAGAAGAACCCCGAGAGCATGAGGCCCACCCCCCACACGAAGTCCTGATTCGCGAAGATCTCCATCGAGAGCGCCGAGGGAACGCCCATGAGGAGGCCGGCGACTCCGACGACGCCGATCGCGGGCCCGCGTGAGAGGCCCGCGTCCATCAGGACGCGGGCGGCGAGCTCGATCATCGCGATCAGAGAGCTCCACGCCGCAAAGACGAGGGCCAAGAAGAAGAAGGCGAGCAGGACGCGGCCGAAGGGAATCGTGGCGAACAGCTGCGGCACCCAGATGAAGGTGAGCCCCTCATTTCCCGCCCCCACGACCTCGCCGGCCGCCTCAGGCATGACCGAGAAGAGGGTGCAGAGCACCATGATCCCGGCCAGCAGCGACATGCTGTTGTTTCCGAGGCCGATCACGAAGGCGTTGAGAGCCGTGTCTTCGCGGCGGCTCATGTAGATCGCGTAGCAAAGAACGAGCCCCCACCCGGCCCCGGTATCCCACGCGTTCTGCGTGAGCGCCTGGAGCCAGATTCCCGGCTCGGCCAACTCGGACCAATCGGGGGTAAAGAGGAAGGCAAGCCCCGCCGCCGAGCCCGGGAGGGTGAGCGCCCGAAGTGCGAGTACGATCACGAGGACGACGAGGGAGGGGATGAGGACACGTGCCGCAGCCTCGATGCCCCGCACCCCCCGCGAGACGACGAGGACGCCGAGCCCGACGGCTACGGCGTGGGTGAGCAGGGCCTCGGGCGAGGCAGCGTAACTCTCCCAGAAGCTCCCGGGAACTGCCTCCGGAACCTGGCCGAGGAGGGCCGCGAGGAAGAAGCGGATCGTCCAGCCCATGACGACCGAGTAGTAGAACATGATCGCCGTGGCCGTCCACGCCACCCAAGCCCCCATCCACCCGAATCCGGGGCCGAGCGTCTTTGCGAAGGCGCCGATCGGACCCGAGCGGGCCCCTTTCCCGAGACCGAACTCGAGGATCAGGAGAGGGATGGACCAGAGGACGAGGAAAACGAGCCAGGCGACGAGGAAGGAGCCTCCGCCCTGCGTGGCGGCGATCCTCGGGAAACGCCAGATGTTGCCGGTACCGACGGCCATTCCCATCATCGCGAGGAGCATTCCCCAGCGCGTCGCGAATACGGCCGATCTGCCGCTCCCTCCCGAAGCCGCCATCGTCACGCCCGAGAGAGAGGAGGAAGCGGCGCCCCCTCGCTCCTCGTCACTCCCTCACCTCGAGCCGGTCTCGAATCCATCCGAGGACGCGTGACGCATCCACGCGCTCCTGCGCCAGCGTGTCCCGATCCCGGATCGTGACACTCCCGTCCTCGTTCGTCATCCTGTCCACCGTGACGCACCACGGCGTACCCGCCTCGTCCTGGCGTCGGTAGCGCCGCCCGATCGAACCGGACTCATCGTAGAAGACCGGGAGCGCTGCGCTTCTGAGCTCCCGTGCGATCTCCCGGGCCAACTCGGGGAGCCCATCCTTCCTTGCCAGGGGGAAGACGGCGGCCTTCACGGGTGCCACCCGGGGATGCAGGGAAAGGACAACCCTCGACTGCCCCGCGATCTCCTCCTCCCGGTAGGCATCCGACAGGAGCATGAGGACGGTCCGGTCTACCCCGACGGCCGTCTCGACCACGTACGGGAGGAAGCGTTCGCCCCGGCCCGAGTCGATGTACTCGAGGCGCTTGCCCGAATACTCCTCGTGGCGCCTCAGGTCGAAGTCCGTCCGGTTGTGGATCCCCTCGAGCTCCCGCCACCCGAAGGGGAAGTGGTACTGGATGTCGACTGCCTTCTTCGCGTAATGGGCGAGCTCACCCGGACCGTGCTCGTGGAAGCGTAGCTTGCCTTCCGTGACGCCGAGGGAACGGTGCCAGGCGTGGCGCTCAGCCAGCCAGCGCTCGAACCACTCCTCGTCCGTGCCCGGCTCGACGAAGAACTGCATCTCGGCCTGCTCGAACTCACGCGTCCGGAAGATGAAGTTGCCGGGGGTGATCTCGTTCCTGAAGGCCTTGCCGATCTGGGCGATCCCGAAAGGGATCCGCTGACGGGACGACGTTTGCACGTTGAGGAAGTTCACGTACGAGCCCTGCGCCGTCTCCGGGCGGAGGTAGACGGTTGAGCCCTCGTCCTCGACCGGCCCCATGAAGGTACGGAACATGAGGTTGAACAGACGCGCCTCCCCCAACTCGCACGACTCGTGACCACCCGGGGAACGCGACGGTTTCCGCCCGCACCGGCTCGCACCCAGCTGATCCTCCCGGAAGCGGAGCTTGCAGCACCTGCACTCGACGAGCGGGTCCGTGAACCCCTCGACATGACCGGACGCCTCCCAGACCCGGGGGTGCATCAGGATGGATGCGTCCACCCCCTCGACGTCGTGTCGCCGGTGGACCATCCGGCTCCACCAGCTGTCCTTCACGTTTCGCTTGAGTTCGATACCGAGCGGCCCGTAGTCCCAGACCGAGCCGGTCCCGCCATAGATCTCCGACGACTGGAAGATGAAGCCGCGCCGCTTGCCGAGCGACACGAGCTTGTGCATCACACCGTGCTCTGCCATGGCTTGACGAAGGAGGGGCCGGGAGGAAGAGGCGGGCCCGGGAGGAGCCAGGACCCGATGCGGCGGGAATGATAGGAACGAGCCACCCCGGGAGCAACCCGGCAAACGGGACTGAACCCGGGAAGCCGCCAGGGGTAAGACGGGCGCCAGTTGGAAGATTGTGATCCGGCGTTCGAAGATCGCTCACCGCCGCCCCTTCGGCGACCGTCGGCCCCGGGGAGCGGACGTCCATCTACCGGAGTCCCTATGGTGACCTTTACCGATCGAGCCCGCGAGATGGTCCTGAATTTCATGGACCAGAGCGGAGAGGACCTCAGCGCCCTCAGGATCCAGGCTACCGGGGGCAGCCCCGTGGCGCCCTCATTCGAGCTGACGCTGGTCGGCGATTCGGACAGGGCGGAGATCGATGTGGAGATCGACGTTGCAGGGTTCGTCGTGGTGGTGGACCCCAGGAGCGCGGAGAAGCTCGAAGGGGCGACCGTCGACTTCGTGAACCGGGTGAACGGTTCCGGTTTCGAGATCATCCCGGCGACACCAAGCCTCCCCGCCGAACCTATGGAGACGGCCCCCGGGGGGGCGCTCGCCGAGAAGGTCACGCTCATCCTGAACGAGCAGGTGAACCCGGCGATCGCGGCGCACGGCGGACAGATCAACCTCGTCGACGTCCGAGGAACCGAGGTGTACATGGAGATGGCGGGTGGATGCCAGGGGTGTGCCATGTCGAGGATGACGCTTCGGCAGGGCGTCGAACGGATGATCCACGAGCACGTTCCTGAGGTCACGGCGATCCACGACGTTACGGACCACTCTGCGGGCACCGACCCGTACTTCAGCCGCTGAGAGGTGACCCGGGCGTCGCGACGGCCCGCGCCCCGCCTCATGCCGGCGTCGCCTTCCCCTGCCGACCGGGCCGCACGGAGCCTCTTCCGAGCGGGCGCAATCGCACTGCTGCTTGCGCGATCGCTGTGCGCGCAGGCGCCGTCGGTCGGGACGCCCGCGGTGGGTCCGGCGCACGGGAGCCTCATCGTCGCCGGCGGGGGCGAGCTGGACCGGGAAATCTGGGAGCGGTTCATCCTCCTCGCAGGCGGGGAGGCGGCGAGGATCGTCGTCATCCCGACGGCGGCGCGGGACGACGAACTCCCGGACGGATGGCGGGGCCACGACCAGCTCCGGGCCACGGGGATCCGCAACTTCGTGACCCTGCACACGAGAGACCCCGAGGAGGCAGGGGCCGAGAGCTTCGTTCAGCCACTCCGCGAAGCGAGCGGCGTCTGGCTCCCCGGGGGACGACCCTGGCGTCTCGTCGACGCCTACCTTCACACGCTCGTCCACGAGGAGCTCTTCCTTCTCCTCGAGAGAGGCGGCGTCGTCGGAGGCACATCCGCCGGTGCATCGATCCAGGCGTCGTTGCTGATCCGGGGGGACCGCACCACGAACCGGGTTGTCTTCTCCCGCGACTATCCGGAGGGGTTCGGGCTGCTCGAGCAAGTCGCGGTGGACCAGCACCTCTCCGCCCGTGGCCGCGAGGAGGATCTGTGGCAGGTCCTCGGCCTCCATCCTGATCTCCTCGGCATCGGGCTGGACGAGGGTACGGCGCTCGTCATCCAGGGAAACCGGGCGGAGGTGATGGGTGGCGGCGAAGTACTGATCTACGACGCCACGCTCCCGACGCTCGAGGCGCATCGCCTCGCCCGAGGTGCCATCTTCGACCTCGGCGCCCGGGTCCCGATCGAGGGGCATGATCCGGAGGAAGTAGGCATCCGGCTACCGTCGGCCGACGACCGTTGAGACGGATCGCACGCTGACGGCCCGGTGACGGTCGCCAGGTTCGCTTGCAGCGGACCGGCCGGGTGGTTCGGGTGCTGGCCGGGCAACCGGGTACATGGCGCGTACGTCTGCGGAGACACGCCCGGCAGGTCATGACTGTCCAGCCTCTGAATCGCCGTCGGCGGGACTTTGCCGACGAACGATGGATGCACTCGCCGGAACCTCGAGAAGTTGTTGGCGAACCCATGGCAGCGAATCCACCTCATGGTCCGCCACTTTTCTCTTCAGACAGCAGGGCGAACGGACGGACAGCAGGGTGCCAGCCGCAGCCTCGAACCGCGCTGAGTGCCCCGCGTTCCGGATGGCGCGATGGCGTTGCCGCGTCCCTGCCGTCTGTCGCTCCGTTCGGTGCCTGGGCTCGCAGCGGCTCCGGGTCCGCCGGTGGTCGACTTACCGGGGACCTGCCGGCAGCCGGTTCTCGCGGGCGTCCATTACAGCGCAGGGCGTTGTCGCCCGGAGGTCTGGCCAACGGGGGAAGGCCACCTGCATGAGTCTTACCGAACCTGGACGACCGCCCCGGTCGATCTCGAGGCTGATCAGATCGCCGCTTCTTCCCGGTAGCCTGCTTTGGCTATCTGTCCTGAGCTTGGCGCTGCTCGGACCGACCCGTCAATCCCTGGACCCGGCGCTGCTCGCATACTCCTGCGCCTTCGTTGCACTCTACCTCCTCTGGGTCAGCGAGGCCGATCCGCTGGACGACCCGCGGATTCTTCTCGGCGGAGCGCTCCTCCTTCGGCTCACGATCTTTCCCGGCCTCCCGGATCTCTCCGACGACCTGTACCGCTACGTGTGGGACGGATGGCTCGGCGTGTCCCGGATCAACCCATACCAATACGTCCCGGCGGCAGGGGAGCTCGTAACCTTCCAGGACTCAGCGCTATTTCGCTCACTCAATTCCCCTGAATTCCACTCCGTCTACCCGCCGTTCTCGCAAGTCGTTTTCCTCGTGGGCGGCGCCGCGTATCGAGCACTCGGATGGCCCGCGGCCGCGTACACGCTCAAGGCCACCTTCCTCGTCCTCGAGTTCTCGGGACTCCTCCTCCTCCTGCGCGCCGTTCAGGGGATCGGAGGCCGCCCCAAGGCAGTCGCACTCTATGCGCTGAATCCCCTGGTGCTCGTGACGCTGACGGCCGGCGGGCACAGCGAGAGCGCGCTTGTCTTCGGGTTCGGGCTCCTGGCGTACGGGACGGCTACCAGCCGGTACGCGATCTCCTGGGTGGGCCTCGCACTGGCAGCGGCCACGAAGGGGATCCCGATACTCCTCGCTCCGCTCCTCCTTCGCGTCCAGAGAAGCCAGGGAGGCGGCGTGCGCGATATTGTCGCAGGGCTTGTCCCGGCGGGTCTCCTGTGCCTCGGGCTCGTCGCCCCGTACTACTTCCCGGGGATCGTTCAGGCGGTGGGCTCATCGGTAGATCTGTACGTCCGGTACTTCGAGTTCAACGCCGGCCCGTATTTCCTGCTCAAGGAAATCGGCCTCTGGCTGACAGGGACGGACTGGAGCAAACAGCTGGGTCCGGCACTCGGGGCCGTCTCGCTCGGGGGCACGGCCTTCGTCTGGTTCCGCTGGCCGATCATCCCCTCAAGGGCGAATGAAGGATTCTTTCGAGGGAGCCTGGCGATACTCGGCCTCTACCTCCTTGCCGCGACCACCCTCCACCCCTGGTACCTCATCTGGGGACTGGCGCTGACGCCGCTCACCCCCCTCTTCCGGGGCGCGTGGATGTGGGCATCGTGGGCGGCCTTCCTGACATACTACGTATACACCGGAGTTCCCCAGGGACCGCTGGCGACGCTCTTCTGGGGTGGCGTCGCGGCCCTGCTCCTGGCCGAGCACGAGGGCTGGATCCGCGACCGCCTTCTGAGGGTGGCGGGTCGTCGAAAGGCCCGCCAGGTAGCTCCCCACCTCGCGGCCGGAAGCCTACTCGATCTCGGGGCCGGAGAAGGATACGTCGCGAGTGCGCTCGCGGGGCCGGAGCTCAGTGTCATCCTCATGGATCTGGGTCCCTACTCCCGTACGAAGCTCCCGGCCGTGGTTTACGACGGGCAGAGGATCCCGCTGGCCGACGGATCGGTCGACACCGTGCTCATCTCGCTCGCGCTGCATCACGCCGAGGATCCCGACCAAGTGATCGCTGAGGCGCTCCGCGTCGCGCGGGAGCGAGTCGTCGTCACCGAATCCGTCTATGTCGGAGAGCGGGAGCGGAGGGCGCTGGAGGTCGTGGACAGGTGGGCAAACCGCACCCGGGG
This sequence comes from Longimicrobiales bacterium, assembly GCA_965218255.1. Taxonomy (GTDB): domain Bacteria; phylum Gemmatimonadota; class Gemmatimonadetes; order Longimicrobiales; family Gaopeijiaceae; genus JAAXGI01. The sequence continues at coordinate 426,612 of CBDCKJ010000003.1, forward strand.
AATGGAAAGCGACGCCTCCGCCGGGGGAAGGCTCAGCTTTCGAACGGCGCCAGCGTGGGAGCTCGCCCTGGAGAAGCGGGGAGGCCGGATCCTCCGCTCGGAACGTTTGAACGTGATCGGACACCGCCACCACTTGTTCGTTGTCGAGCCCGCCGGTCACCGGGCAGGTAACCGAAGCGGCAGCGAGGGAGTCTGAGTTGTCCTCTTCAGGGAATCCTTCTGCCTCCTGAACGAGATCAACGCGTTCGTTGAGCAGGCCCATGGCGAGCCTGCCTGATTCGGTGGCCAGTATTGAGGGCACTGTGCTTCGATTGGCACGAGAGTTTCAGGAAGAGGAATCATTGAACTGGGCCTGCAAGAGCATACGCGCCGGACATGTGTGGACAGGCGAGCGCCGGGCCGGGAACTGGCACGCCGCATATCGCGACGACCGGGACACGGGTGAAAGCTCTCAACAGTGCGATTTCGACTGTGGACCTGATCCGCGTGTCTCCGCGATCTGGTCCGTGGATCTTCGTACGGGCCAGCGGCCCACGACACACCGCACCAACAGGCCGGATAGACCCAAGCACCGGACCCCATTCACCAACCTGTTCGACAGGTTGCTTGCATCGCCGGGGGCATCCATTGACGATCCATGTCGACCGGTTATTCCGATTCATGTCGATCAGGGATTCCGGCAGCTGATCCGTCAGCTTGGCGTGACGGAGGGAGCGCTTAAGAGGAACGATCGTTACTCCATCGGCCTCTGTAGGCGGTCTCCCGCGCGCGCAATCGAATCGCGTTCGACGCCTCGGGCAGGTGCGCTCGTGTCTCGGGGTCCTTACCTCGCCCGCATGAATCTGCTCGATGCCGCCGCGGACCAGACGGAGACGGGCGGCCCCGCCCCCTCGCGTCGCCCCTCCGCGGCCTCGTGCGACTCTTCTCTCCCGAAAGCACGACCGCAGTCCGGAGCGCTCCGCTCACCGAGACCGATCACGGAGGTCACCCCCTGCGACCTCGGCCAGATCGCCAAGTAAAGGAGACTCGTGATGACCATCAGCCTTGACGCCATGATGGCTGGCCTCGACTCCGCCAGACGACGCAGGATCGAAGACCACGCAGCAGAACTTATCGCCGAGGAAATGACGGTGCGCGAGCTGCGCAAAGCCCGGCGGCTGACCCAGGTCAGCGGCGCGCGCGAGCTCGGCATTGGCCAGGACAGCGTCTCGCGGCTCGAACAGCGCAGCAATCTGCTGCTGTCGACGCTCCGCAAGACGGTTGGGGCGATAGGCGGCAGCCTCTCACTCATCGCCCGGTTCCGCGACTGCCCTCCGGTCGAGCTTGCGGGCATCGCCGAGCACGACTCCCGCGAAGTGTCGAAGACGAGTATAGACTCGCGATTGCCCAGCCCGACGTGAACAGGCATGAGAGGAGCGACCGGGATCCGGGCGCGGGACGCCCGACTCACGAACAGTGCTCGTTTGTTCCCCGCGCCGTAGCCGTCGAGCAACGGCATGGCCTCTCGGTGATTCCCACCGAGCATGACGCCCACCGACCGATGTTGACGTCAGATTCGAGCCGCGCGGCGGATGCCGCCCGGCTTGGCTTCACGGACCCGGGCTTCCCTTGGCGGGTAACGAGCCGAGGGACCGGGGAAGGCCGGCTACGGCCTAGCGACGAAGCTGTTGGTAGCGGCCCCGGTCCATGCGACAGGCGACCAGAAATACGGTCAACGACTCCGGCCACCGGCGCGCCTGCGCCGAACCGAGCCTCAACCTGCGGAGACCCTACTGATGAGGGACCGTCGCCAGCCACTCCCGTCGCGGATCTCGCCGTTTCGGGCAGCAGCCATCTCCGTCCTCCTTCTGGCGTCCGTAACGTCACACGCCCTCGCACAGGCCCCGACCGAGCCGCACGTCACCTTCGCAGCGGACGTGGCACCAATCCTTCAGGAGAACTGTGAGGTGTGCCATCGGCCCGGAGCCATCGGCCCTATGTCCCTGACGGACTACGAGGAGGTCCGTCCCTGGGCACCGGTGATCCGGGACCAGGTGATCCGTCGGGAGATGCCGCCCTATCACTACGACACGGATCTCGGCATTCAGAGACTCAAGGAGGATCGCCGCCTCGCCCAGGACGAGATCGACACGGTGGTCTCCTGGGTGGACGCGGGCTCCCCCTTGGGCGATCCCGCACAGTTGCCTCCGCTGGCCGAGTGGCCGAGCCCGGAGGAGTGGCGTCTGTCTTCCCGATTCGGAGAGCCCGATCTGGTGATCCCATCGACCCCCTATGACCTCCCCGCGGCGGGACAGGACATCTACCACAGACCCATCGTACCGACGGGACTTGCGGAAGATCGGTGCATCCGGGCCATCGAAACCAAGCCCTCCGTCCCCGGCCGGGCCTTCACCCATCACGCCAACTCGAGCCTGATGGTGGAGACGGCCGGGGGGAACCTCAGACCCGTCGGGTTCCTCTCCGAGTACGCGCTGGGCAAGCTCGGCGAGATCGTTCCCGAGGACGCCTGCCGGACGCTTCCGGCGAACTCTTTCGTCTCGTGGGACATCCACTACTACCCGTCGGGAACGGCCGTCCCCGAGGACCAAGTCGAGGTCGGGGTCTGGTTCCACGACGACCGGCATGCCGAGCGCGGTTACGCGTATCGGCAGAACCTCACCCTCTACTTCCTCGAGGGCGGTGACTACGACATCCCCCCGCACGGGAAGCTGACCACCCAAGGATTCCACTCCTTCGATCATCCCGTCCGCATCGACAGCTGGCAACCTCACGGACACCTCCGGATGACGGGGATGGCGCTAGAGATCTTCTACCCCGCGACCGGGGAGAGGGAGATGATCTCGATGGTGAGCAACTGGCACCCGGGCTGGCACCTGAGCCACATCTACGAGGACGACGTGGCCCCTCTGGTGCCCGCGGGCGCGGTCCTCGTACTCACGGCGTGGTACAACAACACGACCGACAACCCGCACAACCCGGATCCGGACCAGTGGGTCGGGATCGGACAGCGGACAGCCGACGAGATGTCTCATGCGTGGATCGCGGTGACCCACCTCGACGAGGAAGGGTACGAGCGGCTCGTCGCAGAGCGAGAAGCCCAGCGACGAGAGGCCGCACAGTGAGACCATGCGATTGAAGTTCTATGCACAGGCCGCCTCTGGTCGTGCTGTGAAATCCGTCGTGAACGCGATTGGCAGGATCTCAGGTCTGGCAGTTGCGGCCGTGGGTATCGCCGCCTCTCCGCTCCACCCTCAGGCCCCCGCGGAGCCGCTGACGCCACTGAGAGCCTCGGGCGACCTGGTCGCCCCGTTCTTCGACGGGTGGTATGCGAATGACGACGGCAGCTTTACCCTCTCGTTCGGCTTCATGAACCGGAACACCGAGGAGGTCGTCGATATTCCGCTGGGCCCGGACAACCACATTCGCCCGGCTGAGTTCGACGGTGTCCAACCCACCCACTTCACTCCAGTGTCGTACGGCGGGTTCAGCGGGCGGCGGGAACGCGGCGTATTTTCCATCACCGTGCCGGAGGCGTTCGCCGGCCAGGATGTCGTGTGGACCCTGAGCCACGCAGGACATACGTACTCCGTACCGGGCCGAATGCGGTCGCCGGCGTACGAGCTGAGCAGGGTCCCCGCCGGCCTCGGCTCGCTCCCGCCGGCGATCCGATTCGAAGAGGGCGGGCCGGTTGCCACGGGCCGGGAGGGCATCCACGCGCCCCCGCAGACCGTTCGGGCCCACCAGGGGCTCATCCTGTCCGTCGAGGTGCAGGATCGCGGCGAGCAGATTCCGGAGAGCCGGTTCCGATCGCGTGCACCCGTCGGAATCTACTGGGTCAAGCACCAAGGACCGGGACCGGTGGAATTTGACCAGGAGCGTCAGGCCGTCGACTCGGAGGGGTGGGGGGCAGCGCGGACGATGGTCACCTTCCGGGAGCCGGGCGAGTACGTCCTTCGCGTCCGCGCCGACAACTTCCGGGCACCGGACAGCGGATTCGACTACCAATGCTGCTGGTCGAACGCCTACGTCCCGGTGACGGTGACCCCCTGACCTCGCCAGCGCGACCCTCCGACGGCGACCCTTGCCAGCCGTTCCGTACGGATCGGACGGCTCCCGGATCTCGCGGGATCGCGGACGACGGGCGTCCCGCCACGCCTCCACCAAGGCACCCCGCGACGGACCTGGGCGAGCACACCGCACCCTTGACACTACACCCGACACCTCATACATAATGAATGGGATAGCCTGACGAGTTCGGCTTGAATCTGTCCGCGTGTACCCGCTGCCTGGGAGAGTAAGACATGAAGCTCCGCAACATGCATGTCCTGGCGCTTGGTCTCCTCCTTGCCGTGTCTCAGCCGCTTGGTGCGCAGGAGACCGCCGACGAACCCGTCTTCGCCCCGGACGTCGCGGTGATTCTCCAGGAGAATTGCCAGGTCTGCCACCAGCCCGGTGCGATCGGCCCGATGTCGTTCATGAGTTACGAGGAGACCCGCCCGTGGGCGCCGATCATCAAGGAGAAGGTCGTCACCCAGGAGATGCCTCCTTACCACTACGATACGAACGTGGGGCTTCAGGAGCTCAAGTCGGATGCACGGCTTTCGGCCGAAGAGATCGCGACGGTCGTGGCATGGGTTGATGCGGGTGCGCCCTCCGGTGATCTGAACGACATGCCGCCTCCGGTCGTCTGGCCGGACGCCGCCGAGTGGCGGATGGCCGAGCGGTTCGGGCAGCCCGATATGGTGATCAAGTCGGATCCGTATGACATCCCGGCGACGGGCGGCGACTCGTGGTGGCGTCCGATGGTCGATACGGGGATCAATGACGAGCGCTGCATCATGGCGATCGAGACGAAGCCCTCGGTTGGGGGCCGCCCTTCCACGCACCACGCAAACTCCCGATTCCAGGTCTTGAACGAGGAGACGGGCGAGTACGAGAACTACGCGCGTCTCTCCGAGTATGCGCTCGGGAAGCTCGGCGAGATCATCCCCGAGGGAGCCTGCCGGACGGCACCCACGAACTCGGTCGTGACGTGGGACATCCACTACTACCCGATGGGCGACGCGGTCCCCGGTGATCAGGTAGAAGTCGGCCTCTGGCTGTACCCCGAGGACTACGCCTACGACTACGAGCAGGACCTCCAGAGCTACCCGGGCGAGGGCGACATCGACCTGGCCCCGTACGGAACGGCGATGACGCAGGGGTTCCACTCCTTCGACCATCCGGTGAGGATCGACAGCTGGCAGCCGCACGGGCACTTCCGCCTCGCCGCCGCCTCCTTCGAGATCTTCCACCCGACGACGGGCGAGCGCGATCTCGTCTCGATGGTGAGCAACTGGACGGCTTACTGGCACCTGAGCCATGTGTACGAGGATCATGCGGCCCCGCTCATTCCGGCCGGATCGGTGATGGTGCTCACGCACTGGTATGACAACACGGACAACAACCGGAGCAACCCGGATCCAACGATCTACGTGGGCCGCGGCAGCCGTACGACGGATGAGATGTCGCACGACTGGATCGCGATCACGCACCTGGATGAGCAGGGGTTCGATCGCCTCGTCGCCGAGCGTGAGGCGCTCGAAGAGCTTCGGAACATGGCCGGCGGCGGATGAGGAGGTAGTTAGTGAAGTAGTCCCGTTGACACGGACACAGTCGAGGGGCCGGAGCGCTTGAGTCAGAGTGCTTCGGCCCCTATCCTTTATACATCGACGACAACGCTACACCGAGGTTTGGTGATCCCCCGGACCGAAACCCTGTGGAGAGACTGAGATGCACAGCCGTTTGCTCCTTGCCCTCACGCTTCTCCTGATTCTCCTGGGCGTTGGCCCCCGTGCGGCCCAGGCGCAACGCTACCCCCTTGCTCCCCGTGTCGAGGCCGGCGAATACATTCACCCCTTCTTCGAGGGATGGTACGGACTGGAAGACGGGTCCAAGGTCTTCTCCTACGGGTATTTCAATCGGAATCTGGACCCCAGTCCGGAGTACATCCCGAGGGGCGAGGACAACTTCATCGAGCCTGCCGAGTTCGACGGGGTGCAACCGGACTGGTTCCCGGTTCGCCGGGAACGAGGGATCTTCGTGGTCACGGTGCCCCCCGACTGGCCGTCGGAACGGGAGGTGATATGGACATTCCGGAGTGCCGGTGAGTTCTATTCCGTTCCGGGATCCTGGCGCACGGATGCGATGCAGCTCTCGACGGGGGCGGCCGCGATGGGAAGCGATCGCCCCGCGCTCCGCATGGACGAGAACGGAGAGGAAGGATCCGGGATCATCGATCCCGTGTGGGGTGAGCCCAGGACCACGAGGGTGAACGAGCCTCTCGCGATCACCGTCTGGGGGAGGGACGTGATGGCTCCCGACGCTGCCAGAGAGGACCTCGTTCCCGCAACTGCCTCCATGTTCGTCCACCACGGGCCCGCCTCGTCGTACCCGACGATCATTGCAGACCAGCCCGAGCCCGAGGAAGGCGAAGAGGGCGGGAGGGGAGGTCGATTCAACCGGACTCCGCCTCCGCATACCACACCGATTCCACTCGAGTCGGATGGGTCCGCGACCTTCAGGGTGACCTTTCCCGCACCCGGGGACTACCTCCTCCGGGTCATGATCGACAATCACCGGGCCGTGGACAGCTCACAGGGCGACCAGTGCTGCTGGACGAACGGCTACGTGGAGGTCCGCGTCTCGGAGTAGCCTGACACGGGAGAGCGCCGGCCGCCCCTGTTCGTCGTCGTGCGGGATCGCCGCTCGGCGAGTCTCGCGGCCCCTGCGGCACGCAGCGCGGACCGGCAGAACGGGGGCATACCCGCGAACGGGTTCCGGCTCATTCCGACAGGAGGGGCAGGATAACGCTTGGGAGAGAAACCGGTGGCCCGCCGGGTAGAGACGAGTTCTTCCACGAACCTCCGGTAGCGGGCCGGTGCCAAGCCGAGGAGGGCACTCGTCCAACTCGCCCCGGAGCGGCCGAGTGACGGGCCCAGCCATCGGGGCGGACCCGCTGTGCCGGCCATCCTGCCGCCAGGCCATCAATCCAGCCGAACGGAGGAACGTACCGGCGGAGTGTGCTACCAGCCGCCACCCGGGTAGGGCTGCGATTCCCACCAGGCGATGTCCGGACGGTGAGACCAGAGGATTCCGCGAATCAGAGCCTCTGCGTCGTCGTCGATCCCCTCGAGCAGACCGACTGCATCGCCTAGGGTCATCGGACCCGGATCCTGGGTCGCCCAGGCTTCCCGCGCCCCCTCTTCGGCCCCCTGACGCTCTCCCGTGTTGTTGGCCGGCCGCGGGTCCTCGGGCTCAAGCCCTGAGACCGCATCGGCCGTCTCGGAACGGGTGAGAGACTGATCGTCAATCGCAAACTCCTCCTCCCCCTCTCCTCCCCCTTCCCGCTCCGCCTCTTCATCGGGCGGCACCATGGCATCGAGAAGCCGTTGTGCGAGAGCGAGATTCCACCTGGCTGCCCGGTCTTCGGGGTCCAGGCGGAGCGCGGCCCGATTGTGGATTATCGCACCCACGAGGGCGGCGACCGTGGAATCAGGCCGCATCGGGCCACCACCCATCGTCAGGTAACGATACCCGAGGTTGTAGTAGCCGCGCTGGACCGCCGCAGCGTCGTCCGACTCGAGCGCAATCCGGAGGTGTTGCTCGGCCGAATCCGGATGCACGGCAAGGAGTGCAGTGCCCAGGTTGTACTCGGCCATGAAGATGCGATCCTCGTCCTGGCGGTAGACCTCCGCGGCAGCGCCTGATTCGCCCGACCGATAGAGCCTGTTTCCGCGCTCAACGCTCCCCCGATCCTGCCGGAGGAGGAAGGGAAGGGAGAGGCAGACGAGGAGCGTGCCCGCGACGACCCACCGGACCGGAGCGCTCATACGCGCCTCGGAACGACCTCGCCGCGTCACCCTTCCCTCACCACCCGTTTCTTGACCCACAGGCTCCGCCTCCGGGGCAATCCGACGTCGAGCAGGCTCTCGATGAGCACCAGAAAGAGCGCTGCGAGCCCGATCACGAACGGAAGGTCGTAGCGCCCGAGGAGGGGCACCTCTTCGCTCGATCGCGGATTCACATCGCCCGCCGGCTCCGCCAACGCATCTCCGAGCTCTCGGAGCGCGGCCTGGTTTGCTCCGTTAGCGTACCGCCCGCCAGCTCTCGACGCCACATCCCGAAGGAGCGGCTCCCGCATCCGGGACACCGCCCTGGCGCCAGTCGCATCGAGCACGGGGCCTCCAAGCTGATACGTGCCGGCCGGCATGAGCATCCCGGCCCCGACGACCGTACCGACCCCAACCGTGTGTATCTCGACGTCTGACCTGAACGCAGCCTCCACGGCCCCCTCCACGCCGTCGTCGTTATCGCCGCTGTCGCCGTCGCCGATGAGAACCAGGTGCCGGACGCCCGAGGCCGCCGTTGGCTCGAGCGCAAAGGGCTCACCTCTCGTTTCCGACACCATCCGGGCCTCCCGGTCGAGGAGGAGGATCGCCTCCTCGATTGCGACAGAGAGGCGAGTCCCGGGGTCCAGCGCGCTCGCGATCGTCGGTGTCACGCCCCGAAGGAGGAATCGCAGCGCCTCGTGATCATGCGTCGGGGGGGCGAGCGGGTAGCTGGTGCCGGCGAACAGGAGGAGTCCGACACGGTGGTCCTCGAGACGGTCCAGGAGCCCCCGTGCGATGCCGACGGCGCTCGCCAGCCGGGTGGGCGCCTCGTCCGCCGCCTGCATGGAGGCGGAGACATCCAGGGCGATGACCACGTGGTTGACCCGCGGGGTCGGCTCGGGAGCGTCCAGCCAACGGGGTTCCGCAGCTGCGAGCGCAAGCGCGACTCCCGCGATCCCGAGGAGGAGGAGGCGCTCAACTCGCAGGCGATAGAGGTTCGTGCGCGAGAGGCGGGCAATGGCCCGCCTCCCGCCGAGGAACTCTCCCAGTCGACGTCGCCGCGTAGCGTGACGCCAGAGCCCGACCAGGACGAGGAGCGTCAGTATGAGGCCCACGTGGAGGAAGGTGGGATTGCGAAGGATCACGGCACGACCCCCCACCGGGAGCCCCTCAGGAGGAACTCGGAACCGAGGAGTGCGAGGCTCAGGAGAAAGAACCAGGGGCGGTCCGCCTCCCGGTTCTCTCTCGGCACCAGCCGCTGCACGGGGGCCTCGATCTCATCGATTTCGCTGTAGATCGAGTCGAGGGCACTCGCGGTCGCGGCCCTAAAGTATCTTCCCCCGGTAAGTCCCGAGAGCCCCTGCAGGACCGTCTCGCGGTCCCGTGCGAGCCGGAGGCGTCCCGCTGTCGCGTTCGGACCGAGCGACGACTCATCCGCGGAGAGTACGCTGATCGCGTGTATACGCACGCCGAGCGCAGCGGCAGCGCGAGCGGTGACGAGCGGAGGCATCTCGACCCCATTGTGGGCGCCATCCGTGAGGAGCACCACGACGCGGGGTTCCGTCTCGGATTCGAGGAGCCGGGCAATCGCCGTGAGGACCGCACCCGAGATGTCGGTTCCGTCGCGGACGAGCTGAATCTCGAGGGACTCCACTCCCTGGGTGATCAGCTCGGAGTCCGTGGTAGGCGGGACTCTCGTTACGGCCTCCCCCCCGAAACCCACGAGGCTCAACTCGTCGAAGGGCCTCCTCCGGGTGAAGCGGACCGCCGCCTCGCGAGCCACTTCGATTCGACTGACCCGCTCCCCCATGTCTTCCGCGAGCATCGAGCTCGAGAGATCGACCACGAGACCGATGCCCTTCCCTTCCGTCGTGAGCTCCTCCACGGTCTCGATGCGAACCGGTCCGGCAAGCGCCACGATGAGAGAACCGATCGCCAGGGCCCGGAGGAGGAGGGGGGCCAGGAGTATGAGTCCCGAGCGCACACTCGCAATGCGCGAGCGGCGTGCGTCCGGATCGCCACGGGTGTAGAAGACGCCACGCCCTGCTGCGGGCCAGACGAGGAGCCCCCAGAGGGGAATCAGGGCAAGGAGGTAGAGTAGGTCGGGCCGAGTGAACTCGACGTACATCATCCATCCTTCGGAGAGTTCGCAACCCAGTTACGGATGGTTCTCCAGTGCTCTTCGGCCACTTCGCTCGCCGGGGAGTGCCACCCGAACTTCACCCACTCCGCGATCGACACGGCTTCCCGGAGGTGCGCGACCGCCTCTTTCCCCCAGCGGTCCTGGACCGCGGCCAGGAGCTCACTGCTCGTAAGCGAAATACCCCACTCCGGATCGAACTGCTCCGCCAAGCGCCTCAGTACAGCCGTCGACGAGGCGTAGAAAGCTACCAGGCGTTCTCTCGATTCGGAGAGGTGCCACCCTCGTGCCAGAATCCGGTCGAGTTCTCCGAGCGCCTCCTCCCAGGGAGAGAGCCGACGCACGACCGGAGCCCGGGCCAGGTCAGCCCGCTGGGCCCTGAATTCGGTCACACCGGCCCACAGGACACCTCCGGCCGCGGTCAGGCCGAGCAGGAGCGCCGCGATGAACCACGGACTGTAGTTCCCGCCCAGGACATCCGCCGGGGGACGCGGAGCGATTGGCCCCTCGGCATTCGCCATCTCGGCGAGGGGGACCACCTGAACTGCACCCGTCGGGACCACGACGCTACGAAGGAGATCCGCGGATGCGGGACCCTGGTCGGGAATCTCGGCCACGGGCCTCGGGCCCGCCTCCTCCCCCTCTACGGCGCTTCTCGTCCAGACTTCGAGCACCGGAAGCTCTACCCGACCATCGAGAAACGCCATGACCGGATAGCGGGCGCTGACATCCACGGAATCCGATGGCCCCTCGGCGTCGCTCCACTCCCCTGCCCCGGCGCTCACCGAGGCCGAAGCGGGGTTCAGTGTGTCGGGGAGAAAGACCACCGCGCCTGGTGCCATCCTCAGATTCAGCCGGAGATCGAACACCGCGCCAAATTCAGGTTCCCGCGGTTCGACGGTGAAGCCCACGAGACGGATATCGGCGCCCGGGGCCTGGGGGAGGGCTTCCGGCGGAACGATCCACGTGGTGCACAGGGCCGACCCAAGCGCCACCACGAGGCGTCTGGCCGCCCCCTTCATCGGGAGTTCGCCCTCCGCGTCCGGAAGAACCCGGCGAGCGCCATGAGCGGGTCACCGGCGGTATTCACGTCCACTAGTTCCGCGCCCACCTCTCCGAGGAGTGCGGCCGTATCCGCCTGTGACCTGAGCACGCTGTGCCGATAGTGGTCACGGACCTTGCGCCGGTGGGTGTTGAGAATCACTCGCCGGCCCGTCTCGGGATCCGTCATCTCGACCCACCCGACATCGGGAAGCTCGAGCGTCGCCGACGTCACGAGGCGAATGGCCACGAGATCGTGTGCCCGCGCCATCTGCATCAGGGCGTCCCGGAAGGGGGATCCCGGGTTGCTCTGGATGAAGTCGCTGATGACGAACACCGTGCCTCGCCCCGGAATCACGCGGTTCAGCCGGTCCAGCCCTGTGGCGAGATCCGTGCCACGTCCAAGCGGCTTGTGCGCAACAAGATCCGCCAGAAGGCCGATGATATGGCGCCGGCCCGAACCCGGCGGAACGAAGTGTTCCACCCGGTCGCTGACGAGCATGAGGGATACCCGGTCGTGATTGCGCGCGGCCGCAAACGCGAGCGCGGCCGCAACCTCGTTCGCCACCTCGCCCGCGCTTCGCTCACCCGGCCCATAGCGTCCCGAGCCGGAGACATCGACCACGAGGACGACGAGGAGATCTCGCTCCTCCACGAACTGGCGTACATACGGGGTGCCGCGCCGCGCCGTAACCTTCCAGTCGATCGCGCGTACATCGTCACCGATCTGGTAGCCCCGGACGTGGGAGAACTCGAATCCGCGCCCGATGAAGACCGAGAGGAATTCGCCGCTGAACATGGAATCGACGAGCCCGCGAGTGCGGAAATCGAGGCGACGGACCTCGCGAAGTGCCTCGGTCCTGGACGTCTCCTCGGCCCGCCTCGAAAGGCGGCGGCGAATTCGAGCCGCGAGACCCCTCACCATCCCGTGTGCCCCCCTCTAGGGAGCAGGAACGGCGTCGAGCAACCGGTCGATCAGCTGATCCGCGTCGATCCCCTTGGCATCGGCCTCGTAGGTCGTCCTCAGCCGGTGGCGAAGGACCGGATAGGCGATGGTCTTTACGTCATCCGGAAGCACGAAATCCCGGCCCTTGAGATACGCCAGGGCCCGCGCCGCCCGAATCAGGAAGATCGTGGCTCTCGGGGAGGTACCGAATTCGAGCAGGGTGTCGAAGTCGTGAAGGCCTGCCTCCGCCGGCTCACGGGTCGCGAAGACGATATCGACGACGTAGTCCCGGATCTTCCCGTCGACCTTGACATCGTTGAGCTCGGCCCGGGCCGCCAGGATCTCGGGCGCGCTGGCAGCGCCCTCCTCGGCCGCCGCGAGAAGATTCGCCTGCTCTCTCTCCTCCTCACCCAACTCCCTCTCGGCCTCGATGGGGGCGAGCGCGACGCGCTGGATGATCTCGAGCTCCTCGCCCCTGCGCGGGTAGTCGATCCTCAGCTTCATCATGAACCGATCAAGCTGGGCCTCCGCAAGCGGATACGTCCCCTGCTGCTCGATGGGATTCTGGGTGGCGAGGACGAGGAAGGGCAAGGGCAGCAGGTAGGCGACCCCGTCGATCGTCACCTGCTCTTCCTCCATCGCCTCGAGGAGCGCCGACTGAACCTTCGGCGGCGCCCGGTTCACCTCGTCGGCCAGGAGGACGTTCGCGAACACCGGACCCTTGTACACCCGGAACTCGCCGGTGCTCTGGTCGTAGACCGGGGTCCCGATCACGTCGCCGGGCAGGAGATCCGGAGTGAACTGGATCCGGCGAAACGAGGTGTGGAGAGCCCCGGCGAGGGAGCGCACGAGGAGCGTCTTTGCGAGGCCTGGGAGCCCCTCGAGGAGGACGTGGCCACCGGTAATCAGGGCGATCAGAAGCCCCTCGATGGTCTCGTCCTGTCCGACAACTCTCCGGTGAACCGACTTCTCCACCCGGCGGAGGAGCTGGATTCCTGCTGTCTCTACGGGCATGGTTACCACACTTGAATCCCGCCGTTTGGGTTTCGTGCCAACGACCGGAGCGGCGGCGCCCGACGCACCAAGAAGCCCCACCCCGACGAACCGTGGCCACAGTTAGGATGCAGCGACGGAACGGTACCGCAGGGACCCCCTTCAGGCAAGGCCGAACAACCCTTGTGCCCGTGCGCACTTCTGCAGTATATGTGAAGTCATGATTGGCTTCCCCCTGGATCCCGTACCATCGCGATGACCCGGGCCCAATTCACGCTGAGAGCCGGCGCGGGGCTCGGCGCCGTTACCGTCGTGGCCTCCCTCGGCGCGCTCGCATTCGCCTCTCCCGGCCCCGCCGGGACAAGGGGGAGCGAGTCACCTCTGCTGCTCGCCAAAAGCACGGCAGCGCTCACCACCTCCGCTCGCCAAGAGGAGTGCACGCGCTTCGGGGCTAGGGGCCCACAGCAGAACCCCCACCAGAGCTTCTACTTCACGCGGGGCGCATATTCGAGTTCCCCGTGGAGTTGGCGAGGCCGCTCGTGGGCCACCGACTATCCCAAGGCGGACCAGCAGTTCCTCTACGTCATGCAGCGGACGCTCGGGTGGGACATATTCGGGTGCGAGAACCCGATTCGTCTCGACGACCCGCACCTGAGAAGATTCCCCTTCCTCTACGTCCTCGAAGTCGGGGCCATGGGGCTTACCCAGCCGGAGGTCGAGGGCCTTCGGAACTATCTCCTCTCGGGCGGATTCCTCTTCGTCGATGACTTCTGGGGCCCAGCTGAGTGGGAGAACTTCGAGCGCGAGGTCGCCCAGGTGCTCCCGGGACACAGCCTTGAGGAGATCCCGATGGATCACCTCATCTTCCGGATCATCTACCCGATCGACGAGGTGCTCCAGGTCCCGAATGTACAGAGGGGCGAGACCGGTAATCCGGCCTACTACGGGGAGTGCTACTATGGTGGCAGCTGCCCCGCGACGGTTCGGGGGATCTTCGACGATGACGGCCGGCTCATGGTAGTGGCCGCGCACAACAGCGACCTGGGCGACGCATGGGAGTGGGCGGAGCGCCCGGCCTATCCGTATGACAGGTCGAACTTTGCGTTCAGCCTGGCCTTCAACGTCATCGCCTACGCGATGATCTACTGACACAACCGGGAAGACACCGCACCTCCGGCCACCCGACACTCGGGAGATGTCCGCACGGCTGCGGTGCTCTGAGCTCCGAACCCCCAAGCCTTCCGCCTGCTTTCGGCACAGCCTTTTCCGACTCCGGGGACAAGCCTGAGGGGGAGAAATTGGATTAGAGTGAGAGGATCCCCGGATGCAGTTCTGGCTCCACTTGATGCGGTCGGCTTGAGACCGCCGGGGCAACTCCACACTCGTCATCGGACAAGATCGGGACTTGTTCGCTCCGTTGACGGACCCTTACTTTCCGTTCGGAGGCCTCTGTCGACGAAGCTCCGACGACAGGAGCCGAGTGCCCGCAGCGAGAGTATCCCATCCGAAGTCGGCACGGGCCCCGCGACCCGACAATTCTCTCGGACAAACCCCGCCGAACCCCTCCTGGCCGACCGATACGAGAACCCATCGAGGAGCCTGTGATCGCCTTGGGACACGACCGATACGAGAACCCATCGAGGAGCCTGTGATCGCCTTGGGACACGACCGCCGAGGCAGGCGGAGACGTACGCTTGCCCTCCTGCGCATCTGGGGCACATCCGGGTTGCTGCTGGGCTGCGCCCTCGTCCCCGGAGCCCAGCCGGCCTCGGGCCAGGCCTCGCAGGGAGCGGGCCATCCCCTTCCGGAAGACCGGAGAACGATGACAGCCGAACGCCTGCAGGAGGGCGAGACGATCGAGCTCGACGGCATCCTCGACGAGGCGGTCTGGGAGCGGGCCGCGCCTGCAACCGACTTCATCCAGCAGGACCCCGACTTCGGAGGCACGCCAACGGAACGGACGGAGGTCAGGATCGTCTATACGAGCGAGAGCCTCTACATGGGTGTCTCCGCCTTCGACTCGGAGCCGGATCTCCTCCTCGGCAACACGATGAAGAGAGACGAGTTCCTCTCTGCGGACGATCGGTTCATGTGGACGATGGACACCTTCCTGGATCAGCAGACGGGCTATTTCTTCGAGATGAATCCGTCCGGGCTGATGGCCGATCAGCTCATGCAGGCAGGAGGGGGCGGCGAACGCGCGTGGGACGGGATCTGGGACGCCTACGCCCGGCGCCACGAGCTGGGTTGGACGCTGGAGATCGAGATCCCGTTCCGGACCCTCAACTTCGATCCGGACGCACCGGCGTGGGGAATCAACTTCCAGCGAACCGTCCGGAGGAAGAACGAGGAAAACCTCTGGACCGGCCACGAGAGAAACCAGGGGCTCCGTCGCATGTCGAATGCCGGCCTCCTCCTCGGGATCTCGGATGTGACCCAGGGGCACGGGCTCGACGTCAAGCCCTACCTGGCGGGCTCCACACTGGATGTCCGGGGAAGCAGCGATCCCGGCCTGACCGAGGACGAGGCCGACGTCGGCGTCGACCTCTTCTACAACGTGACGCCCAGCCTTCGGGCGAACCTCACCGTCAACACCGACTTCGCGCAGACCGAGGTCGACCAACGGCTCGTGAACCTCACTCGTTTCCCGCTCCGCTTCCCCGAGAAGCGGGGCTTCTTCTTAGACGGAGCCACCTTCTTCGACTTCGCCTCGAATCCCGTCCATGGCGGCGGACCCGGGCGGGGATTTCGTCCGAGCGGGGTGCCACGGACCGAGCCGTTCTTCAGCCGGCGGATCGGTCTCGGCTCAGGAGGCCGGCTCCAGCCCGTCGATGTCGGCGGGAAGCTGACAGGTCAGGCGGGCGCACAGGACATCGGGTTCCTGCAAGTCCGCACCGGGGAGCACCGGGACGAGGAGGGGAACCCTGTCACCGGGGAAGACTTCACGGTGTTTCGGCTGAAGCGCCGGGTCCTCACGCAGTCCTACGTCGGATCGTTCTTCAGCCGGCGCAGCGACCGGGCCGCGGGGAGCACGAACAGCCTCTATACGGCCGGATTCGACTATCGCTTTGCGACCTCGGCCTTCCGTGGGTCCGATCAGCTCTCGATGTCGGGGTACTTCCTCTGGAACACCGAGCCCGACGCCCTGGACGAGAACCTATCCTACGGCGCGAGGGTCGACTACCCCAATGATCTCTGGTTCGGGAGCTTGGGGTTCAGCGAGATCCAACCGAATCACCGCCCCGCCGTCGGCTTCACCCCGAGGACGGGATTTCGTGCCTACAGCGGACAGGTCGGATTCGGGCCCCGGCCGCAGGCCCACCCGATCGTCCGGCAGTTCACCTTCGATGTCGGCGCCAACTATCTGACCGACATGGAGAACCGCGTTGTGACCCGGGACGTCAGGATGCAGATTTTCGGCATCCAGTTTCAGTCGCAGGACAACATCAACCTTTCGGTGATCCCCACGTTCGAGCGGCTTGAGGAGGACTTCGAAATCTACCCGGACGTGCTCCTCACCGAAGGCTCCGAATACCACTTCACGCGCTACCGGCTCGATGTCGGGACTGCAAACCGGCGAATCCTGTCCACCCGATCGAGCGTCGAGGTCGGTGACTTCTTTTCCGGTACGAGGCGCGAGGCGATCCTGAATATGGGCGTTCGCCCCTTCGTCGGGATGGTCGCCAACCTCTCCGCGGAGTGGAACCGGATCGAACTCCCGGAGGGAGACTTCCAGACCCGGCTGTATCGGCTCACCCTCGACAACCAGTTCAACCCCTGGATATTCGTCGTCAACAACATCCAGTACGACTCCGTGAGCGACCGGCTCGGGTGGCAAATCCGCTTCCGCTGGACGGTCGACCCGGGCAACGACCTCTACGTCATCTACACACAGAATTGGGTCGACGATCTGACCCAGCACCGCTTCCTCACGGAGGACCGGCGAGGGGCTGCGAAATTCGTCTACACCTACCGCTGGTGACATACCCTTGGAGAACAAACATATGAGTCAGGGACCGAGCGTGACCGTCCGGCAGGTAGGCGCGTCCACGGGCGAGGGGAAGGTGCGGGGACACACACTCCTCGTCGACCGTCCCGCGGAGAAGGGGGGGCTGGACCGGGGGCCGATGGGAGGCGAGTTGATATTGGTCGGGCTCGGAGGTTGCTTCATGAGTAACATCCTCGCCGCCGTCCGGGAGAGGAACGCTCCCGTCTCCGACGTTCAGCTGAAGGTCTCCGCGATGGCCGAGGGATCCCCCGTGCGGATGACCAGCTTCGGGATCGAAGTATCGGCGCAGTGCGACGACCTGGAGCTGCTCAAAAAGCTCGCTACGATTGCCGAGCGCGGATGCATCGCGGTGAACACGCTGAGCCGGGGGAGCCCGGTCGCAGTGAGCGTCTCTAACGGAGGATCCGCCTGAAGGGAAGGGTCCTGGCCGGCGAGGACGAAGACCGCCGTCGGGAGGCCGTCGGCAAGGTGCTGAAGGCGACCGTAGTAGGAGGTGAAGTCCGCGTCGGGATCGGCCATGCCGAGCATCACGAGGTCCGCTTGGGAGGATGCTCCCCAAGCACGGCCTTGAAGGAAAGCACCCCACTGAGGAGGACCTCGCTGGTCGCATCCACCCTCGTCTGCTCGAGGAGGTGGGTCAGGTTCACCTCTGCCTGCGCTCGCGCCGCGTCCTCGGAAACGACCAACTTCACTCGGATCCGGGCATCGCTCCACTCGACGCTACGCGTCAGGAGGTGGCTCAGGAGGAGCATGAGCGCGCCGTTGGCCTGCAGGCCGCCCCACCATACATCGATCCGCTTCCGGACCCCGAAATTCGAGCCGTCATCGCGCACGACCACGACATTCCTCCCGGCGCGGTGAAAGGAACTGATCATCCTGCAATATCCCTCCCGCACGCTCGCTTGCTCACTGTCCCCGAGAATGATCGTGTTCGGCCTGAAGCCACCCATCCCGTACGACTCCACCAGGTCACGCGAGCCGCGAAAGGGGTCCTCGGCCGAGACGAGTCGAACGAGCACCTAGACGCCCCTACGGGTAAGGTAGTCTCGAATCGTCCGTTCGACCGCTTCTAGGCGCTTCGGATCGCGGGACTCTTCGGATCGCGGGACTCTTCGGGGAGGACGCTCGCAACCGTGATCAGGCCGCGGCCTTGGGTGAGCGAGTTCGCGAGATCGATCAGGTGCCATCTGCGGGTCGGGGCGCCCGAGAGCACCAGGGGATTCGGGCGCCAGGTGCGCCACTCTTCGGCCGATCTGCTTCCCATCTTAAGGAGAGCGGTACGGAGAAACATGAGCCATACGCCGTCCCGGACGTCGCCCCAGGTGGTGGCCCGCAATCCGCGCTGTTCGAGCATAGGTATGCCGCGAGCACCACGGCAACCGCCACAATCGACGCGGCCGGGTTGATCATGAACGTCACGCCCAAGCAGGCCGCGGCCCCGAGGATCGAGAGCACCCAGTGCACGCGAAACGCCGGGCGAAAGGACGGGCTCTCGACGATCCCCTCGATGCCGGCGGCCACGTTCAGGACAAGGTAGGTCGTGAGGAAGAACATGGTGAGGACCGGGGCGATCGCGTTCAGGTCCCCCAGCAGCACGGCGGCGAGTGCGATCACGAGCGTGAATACCGTCCCGAACCTGGGCTCCTGACGGGGGCCGCTCCCGCGCCCCAGACGCCGGCCGCTCCCGCGCCCCAGCCACCGGCCGCGTTCGGTGAGGACGCCGTCCCTTGCCAACGCCTGGAGCACTCGCGGCGCGACGAGGATGCTCCCGACAGCACTCGAGAGGGTGGCGCCCCAGACGCCGACCAGGATGGCATCCCCCCAGAGGGCGATCCGCCGCATGATGAGCGGATCGGCGGTCAATGACACGGTGTCGGCGCGGAGCGTCAGGAACCCCGCGAGCCCGATGTAGATCAGGTGCCCCACACCGACGGCCGCCACGGTGCCGGCGGGGATCGAGCGCGCGGGATCCCTGAGATCTCCCGACATGTTGACGCCCGCTAAGATCCCGGTGACCACCGGGAAGAAGACGGCAAAGACCGCCCAGAACCCCGCCCCCGCCGACGGTTCGCCGACGGGAAGCACCGCCGCTCCCGGAGCTAGCCCGGATCGCTCACCAGGGCTGTGTGTGATGGGACGTCTACATGGGTTAAGGGTAGTATTGACAATGACTTACCCTGATTTATGGAGCGATTCCCATCATGACACAGTGGTAAACGTTCAGTCGTGCCGTGGCGGAGGGGAGGTCATGGGTCTCAGGTGGAGGTCGTGTAGGGGACTGGCCACGAGTTCGGTGATGTGCTATCGTCTGGTTCATGGCGATAGGAGACGGGGATATTGGCACGGTCGTGGTGCTGGCCGAGGGGCCCGGTGGGCTGTGGTTGACCCCTGAGGCCGCGTGTGCGGACCCGGTGGACTGGCGGTGGCTGTACGAGGAGGAGCACGTCCGTGCGGAGGCGGCGGAAGCGCGCGCAAGAGTTGCGCTGGGCGGAGGTGTCTGCGCGTCGCGAAGCGGGATATTGGAAGTCGCGCTTCGAGGCATCGCGGCGCAGGCTGAGGGCCGTCGTCGAGAAGACGAGGGAAGCTCGTCGAGCAGGGAAGAACGCACTGCGGTGGCGCTCGAAGGTGGGGCATCTGCGCGATCTCCTTCGGCGAGCCGGCAGGGAAGTTGCCCGGCTGCACAAGACCGTGAAGGCATTGCAGCGGCGCAACGAGGAGCTGGAAGCCGAGCTGGCGGAGTCTCACGCGACCCGGACGGTGCTGTCGAAGACGCAGTTCGGTTGCAAGAGCGAGAAGCAGGAAAAGCCGGGCTCCGGGCGTCCGCGGGGTCGGCAGCCCGGCACACCCGGCCGGGGCCGCACACAGCGGCCCGGTCTCGAAGAACACATCGAAGAGCATGACCCGCCGTCCGATGCGTGTGTGTGTCCCGGCTGCGGGAACCCCTATGCGGCCAACGGCGCCGAAGAGTCCACCCTTATCGAGATCGAGGTCAAGGCCCACAAGCGAGTGATCCGCCGCCCGCGCTGGCGCCGGACATGCGACTGCGCGTCGTCGCCCGTGGAAGTGTCGGCGCCCCCCGTGCCACGGTTGTTCCCCAACACGCCCTACGGGATCAGCGTCTGGTCGCGCTTCCTGTTCGAACGCTATGCGTGCCTGCGTCCTCTGCAGCGCGTCAGCACATGGCTGGCCGACCAGGGACTGCCGATCTCGCCGGGCACCCTGGCCGGCAGCGTGCCCCGCTTCGTGCCGCTGTTCGAGCCGGTGGCCGACGCGATCCTCGCGCACCAGAACAGCGCGGTGCTGCGCCATGCCGACGAGACCACCTGGCGCGTGCAGGCGCTGCGCGAGGCAGGCAGGTCGAGCCGGGCCTGGCTGTGGATCTCGGTCGGCAGAGACACGGTCTGCTTCCGTATCGATCCTTCGCGCAGCGCCGAGGCGGCCCATGAGCTGTTCGCCGAAGCACGGCCCTCGACGGTCATCGTCTGCGACCGCTACAGCGCCTACAAGAGGTTGGCGCGGCTGCTCGGGGGCCGGGTGATCCTCTCGTTCTGTTGGGCTCACATACGCCGGGACTTCATCAAGGCCGCGGCGGGGCAGGACGAACTGACCGGCTGGTGCCGGGAATGGACCCGGCGGATCGCCTCGATCTACCGCCTGAACAAGGCGCGGCTGGCCGAGTACGATCCCGGTCTCGAGCGCCAGACGCCAGTGTTCGACGCGGCCCACGACGCGCTGACCGATGCACTCGGCAACCTGTTTGCAAACGCCGGCCGCGAACTCGCCCGCCTGCCGTCCGGCGCGCGCGAGGGCAAGGCGCTACGCTCGCTCGTGAACCATCGCGAGGGGCTGAGTGTCTTCGTCGACCGGCCCCGGGTCCCGCTCGACAACAATCTCGCCGAGCGGCTGCTCAGATGTCCGGTCATCGCAAGACGCCTGTCGTTCGGCTCCGACAGCGAGACCGGCGCCCGGTTCACGGCGCTCATGTACTCGGTGGTCGGCACCCTGAGGTTGAACGGCATCGATGTCCAGCGATGGCTTACGGCATGGCTGGCGGAATGCGCGCAGGGCGGCGCCCGCCCGCCCAGCGACCTGTCGCCCTGGCTGCCATGGTCGAGGAGCGAGGAGCGCAGACGCGACCCGATGGTGCCGGCATGACCGACCGGGTCGAGTGGCGCTATCAGGGGCACGACTTCACCGCCCGGGAAATGGCGCTGCTGCGCGCACTGATCGCCGGCCCGCCGCCTCTCAGCCGCCATGCCCTGTCCAGGGAGTTCTGCCGGCGCATCGGCTGGTTCAAGCCCGACGGCGGCCTCAAGGACATGACGGCCCGGGTGGCCATGCTGGCCATGCACAACGACGGCCTCATCACCCTGCCACCCCAGAAGTGGAGGAAGGCCCCGCCCCGCCCCATCATCTTCGGTCAGGACACCGAAGTGCCGCTGTTTTCGGCACCGACGACCCTCGACGAGGTCCGCCCGCTCGAACTCCGGACCGTCGTGCGCGCTACCCGCGAAGGCAGGCTGTGGAACGAGTTCGTCGCCCGCTACCACTATCTGGGATACAAGCCCCTCGTCGGCGCGCAGATGCGCTACGCCGTCCACGACCACAACGGCTGGCCGCTCGCCATGCTCGGCTTCAGCGCCGCCGCCTGGACGCTCGCCCCGCGCGACCGCTTCATCGGATGGACCCACACGCTGCGCAACAAGAACCTCCCCCTCGTCATCAACAACCCGAGGTTCCTCATCCTGCCCTGGATCAGGATCCCCAACCTGGGATCCCACATCCTCTCACTCGTCTGCCGGCGCCTGCCCCGCGAATGGACCCGACGCTACAACACCAACCCCGTCCTCATCGAAACCTTCGTCGAAATCCCGCGCTACACCGGTGGCGTCTACAGGGCCTCAGGATGGATCCATGTCGGAACCACCCAGGGACGCGGTCGCTACGACACCCACACGCAATACGGCAAACCCAAAAAGGACGTCTGGCTCCGGCACCTCTCCAAACACTGGAAACGCATCCTCAACCAGTAAATCCAACCGCCCCGCCACGGCACGACTGAACGTTTACACACAGTGTGTACGGGATCCCGTGGTGTTTCGAGGTGCGGGGCGGCGTGAGGTCATAGGCCGATTTGACGGCGGGCGGATGTCGTCGGACGGGGGAGCGCTGCTATTGCGGGATGCGGACAAGGTTGTGGGGCTGAGCGCACGGATGGCGGCCTGCTTCGACGACTACCGGGATCCGACCCGAACGGAGCACTCGCTCGAAGCGCTGGTCAGACAGCGGGTGTTCGGGCTCGCGCTGGGTTACGAAGATCTCAACGATCATGACGAGATTCGAAGGGACAGCATGCTGGCGCTGGCGTGCGGGCGTGGCGACCTGACGGGCGAGGAGCGGGCACGGGCGCGGGACCGGGCGTATCCCCTGGCGGGATCGAGCACGCTGAACCGGATGGAACTGGGATGCCCGGATACGGCCGCGGGCGATCGCTACAAGAAGATCGTGGCCGACCAGGATGAAGTTGGACGGTCTGCTTGTGGATGCGTTCGTGGACATGCATCCGGAGCGACTCGAGGAGATCGTGATCGATCTCGATGCCACGGATGACCCGGTGCACGGCAAGCAGGAGGGGGGTCAGTTCCACGGGTACTACCGCCACTATTGCTACCTTCCCCTGTACATCACCTGCGGCGACCATGTGCTCGGCGTACGGGTTCGCCCGTCGAGGATCGATGCCTCAGAGGGTGCGGTCGAGGAGTTGGAGCGGGTGGTCGGGCGGATCCGGGAGTGCTGGCCTAAAGTGAAGATCACGGTTCGCGGCGATTCGGGCTTCTGCCGTGAGGAGCTCATGGGGTGGTGCGAGCAACACGGCCTCTCCTACGTGTTCGGGATGGCGCGCAATCCGAGGCTCCAGGCGATGATCGAGGAGGAGATGGAGGCATCGAGGCTCGCGTGCCGGGAGAGTGGCGAGGCGTCGCGCCGGTATCGCGATGGCCGCTACCGGACGATAGAGAGCTGGAGCTGCGAGCGACGGGTGGTGGGCAAGGCAGAGTGGCTGCCCGGCAAGCGTGGCTACAACCCCCGATTCGTCGTCACCGACATCCCCAGGGACAGGATCGGGGCGAGGGCCCTGTACGAGGATCTCTACTGTGCACGGGGCGATATGGAGAACCGGATCAAGGAGCAGCAACTCGATCTCTTCGCCGACCGGACCTCGTCCCACACGATGCCGGCCAACCAGCTGCGGGCGTACTTCTCGGCCTTCGCGGGTGTTGTGGTCCAGATCATCCGCACGTTCGGACTGAAAGCCACCAGGCTGGCGAGGGCTCAGGCCGGGACCATCCGCACTCGGCTGCTGAAGATCGCCGGATCGGTCAGGGTGACGACGCGAAAGGTCTGGGTCTCGCTCTCCTCGGTCTACCCGTGGCGCGAATTCTTCAAGCGGGTCGCTCGTAACCTCGCCGCCGCCGCCGAGCAGCTACACGCAGCAGCCGCGTAACGCATCCGAGCCTCGCCCCCCATGCGCCTCGGATGGGTTCACTCCGGGGCGGTGGCTCGGCGTCCGCTGCACTCCCGATTCACGCACGCTTCACGGATACATGGCCCCGCACACCACCCAAATCCCTGCTTCCCACCCTCCCCGAGGACGCACCGCACCCTGACCTCGCCCCCCGGCTCTTCCGGACGGCGAGATCCCGCACCCTCGGCACCCCTGGTGACATGGAGCCGGGCTCGGAGCCGACCGAGGAGGAGAGAGACAAGCGAGAGGGCGTCGCCCCCATGATCACGTACTGGACGCGGATCACGAGCGTCACGGACCTGAGCGCCAGCGCCGCCACGCCGAGCGTCACGACCACCGCAACGACCCGGGGCGACAGCCCGGGGACGACGGCGACGAAGCTCTCGGCGAAGCCAATCGTGTGGAGTGCGACGGAGAGGGCGAGCGCCATGTACAGCGGGAGGCCGATCGCCCCGCCGGACTCCACCCCCAAGGAACGGCTGATCATATAGTAGGCACCACCTATCCGGACCCTCCGGTCGGTGGCGATCGTCGCGATCGACAGCGATGTGAGGAAGGTGATCGAGGTGGAGAGCGTGATGACGAGGATCGTCCCGAGGAGCCCCACTTTCCCGACCACCCAGCCGAGACGCAGGTACATGATCACGCCGAGGATCGTCAGGATCGAAGGGGTGAAGACGCCGCTGAACGTCCCGAGGCCGCCCTGCCGGGAGGGACGGGCCCTGCGGGCGCGATAACGGGATCTGAGCCGGTGAACGATCACGCCGGCGGCGTCCTTTGCCCGTGAGGGCGGTAGCGGGCTCCAAGCCCGAATGTAGGTGGACGTGACGATCAACCCTGTCACAACCGCCCGGTGTTGTCGAGAGACGCCCCCACCCCGGGAACCCGAGCCCGGGACGGGGTTAGGAATCCTCACGTTTTTCAACGCCGCGTGTGCTCGTGGAGGGAAGATGCTCATCCGCCGTCCCCCAGACATCCCGACCTCCGACATCACGCCGGAGCGAGTCTTCCTCGACAGGCGGAGCTTCATTCGTCAGGCCGCGCTCGGAACAGCAGCGGCAGCCTTCGCCCCGTCGACGCTATCGGGAGCTCCGAACCGGCCGGGGCAGGATCCGAGGTTTTCCGAGCTCGAGTCGGAGCTCGGGGAGCCGGTCAATGAGTGGAACGAGATCACCACGTACAACAACTTCTACGAGTTCGGGACCGCGAAGGAAGATCCGCATCGCAACTCCGGGTCCTTCCGCCCCCTGCCTTGGACGGTCCGGGTCGAAGGCCATGTGAACAACCCCGGAGACTATGAACTCGACGACTTCCTGTCACCGCACCGGATCGAGGACCGGGTCTATCGGATGCGCTGTGTCGAGGCGTGGTCGATGGTGATCCCCTGGCGCGGCTTCCCGCTCGCCGACCTCGTTCGGCGCGCTGACCCGACGGGTGATGCCCGGTTCGTCGAGTTCACGACCATCGTGAGGCCGGAGGAGATGCCGGGCCAGAGAACCGGAGTCCTTCCCTGGCCCTACATCGAGGGTCTACGCCTCGATGAGGCGATGCACCCACTGACGATGCTCGTGACGGGAGTGTACGGGGTGGACTTGCCGAACCAGAACGGGGCTCCACTTCGTCTGATCGTGCCGTGGAAGTACGGGTTCAAGGGGATCAAGTCGATCGTGAGCATTCGCTTCGTCGAGGAGATGCCGATGACCACCTGGTGGGCTGCGAATGCCCGGGAATACGGCTTCTACGCGAATGTGAACCCCGAGGTGGACCACCCCCGCTGGAGTCAGGCGCGGGAACGCCGGATCGGAGAACTCCGTCGGCGCGAGACGCTAATGTTCAACGGGTATGCGGATGAGGTGGGGCACATGTACTCGGACCTGAATCTCACGCGCTGGATCTGAGCGCTGGAGCGTAGCGTCCCGATGACAGCCCGAGGTGTAGTCCGCCTCAGGGTCCTTCTCTGGGTCTCCGCGCTCGCGCCCGCCGCCTGGATGGCTGTGGGCGCGTTTCGCGGGTGGCTCGGGGCAAACCCCATCGAAAAGGTGACCCACGTCACCGGACTCAGTGCCCTCATCCTTCTCCTCCTGACCCTTTCCGTCACGCCCGTGCGTCGGATCGCGCGGTGGAACCGGATCATCCAGCTGCGCCGCCCCCTCGGGCTCTTCGCCTTCTTCTACGCCTTTCTTCACTTTTCGACATGGATGGCGCTCGATCTGGGGTTTGAGTTCTCCTGGATCTCGGAAGATATCATGGAGCGGCCCTACATCACTGTCGGATTCACGGGCTTCGTCCTCCTGGTCCCCCTCGCCATTACCTCGACGCGGGGATGGATCCGGCGTCTGGGACGCCGGTGGGCGACGCTCCACCGGCTCGTCTACATCACCGCCACCCTCGGCGTCATTCACTTCTACTGGCTGGTGAAGGCAGATACGAGCCTCCCCCTCCTCTTCGCCGGGATCCTCACGGTCCTTCTCGGGAGCCGCATTGCCCCGTGGCAGGAGAAGCGGAGGCGGAGGCGGCGACGTGCAGCCGCCACCTCCCGGGGCAGGCCCCTGTCCGCGAGCTAGTCGGTCACGGATCCCGGCTACCGGGGCCCTCCGCCCCGGTAGCCGCTGAACCCGGCCCACATTCACACGCGTATCGGTGCGGGGGGGGACAATGAAGGGTGCCGCTGAGCTTCGTGGAGGTGCCAGCGATGCCCCGCGACGTCCACCGTCGATCCCGGGAACACGGCTCGGAAGCTCAGGACGTCCGGGAACTCACAAGAGTGCTATCGGCGGCCTCTTCGCAGCTCTGGCGGCCGACCCCTAGACCGGAAGGACCCGGTCGCCTCAAGTCGCCTCCACTCCGGCCCGGTGCCCCGGAGTAGCGCCCGGCGCCTCTCCGGGCTCAACCTCGCGAGCGCCCACATCTGCTCCACGGTAAGAATCCTACGCAGCTCGGCCATCGTCGCTCGCACGTCGGACCGGATCGACTCCGAAGCCTCCCTGACCATCGGGAGTTCGGCCCTCCACGCCTCGATCTGCTCCCTCGCCGCTCCCGCACGCTCCTCCGAATTTGCCTGAAGCGCCTCGAGGTTCTCCACCTGACCGGGGGTCAGACCCATTTCGACGGCGCGCTCGAGGACAGACCCGGCAACGTCGGAGCCCCTGATCAACGCCCCCGGTTGCCCGAGGCGCAGACCGCGCTGGGCCTCAAGGGTGCCGGGCATCAATTGCGCGCAGAGTCCGAGAGTGACCACTGCGACGAGACCTGTCTGCTTCAATCTCACATACGACATCGAGACCTCCCGTCAACAAGGGCAAAGTGCAAACCGGAGAGCGAGAACCGGACATTGGCCACTCTCACCATCGTGTATTGGAGCCCTGACCGCTCTCAACGTTAGAAGGCGATCCGCATCGTACGGCCGGGTCGGGTGACGGGATCGCCGGACACGACTGGGAGATTCTGCGAAGACCGTGAGGGCGAACGGGCAGCAGACGACAGGCCCGCTCTACGACCGGCCGAGCAGCGCCCCGAGGCGACGGTTCCGGCGTCACCGTGCGCCGCGAAGTTGAGCGGGAGACGACCTTACGGAAAGCCTGGGTCAGGGAGTCAGATCAGAGGAGCGAACCGGGCCAACCGCCAACCCGGGGGGACGGGGTTGAGGCGTACCTTCAGGTGGCGCGCCCCGAGCCCCGGGGCAGCCCCGGTCCCGTCTGCTCCCAGCGGCTACTACAGCTGCCGGAGCGTTCGGTCCAGGTACGCCATCAGGCGCTGCCATGCGTCCAGCGCCGGCTCGCTTCGAAGCTCCGGCTCCTGGTCGACGTGGAGCCAGAACCCATGGTTGACCTCATCGTAGATATGGAGATCGTTCTCGATCCCTGCATCGCGGAGGGCGGCCTCGAAGGCTTCCACGGACTCGGGCGCGGGACCCTGGTCCAGACGGGCAAAGGTCCCGTACACTTCGTGATCGAGGACGGCGAGACGCACGGGGTCATCCACGAGCGCCCCGTAGAAGATCGCCGTCGCATCGTGGTCGTCCCCGTCCAGTCCGTACGAGAGCGCGATTCCGCCGCCGAAGCACCACCCCATCGCCCCGACTCGGCCCGTCACGTCCGACCTTCCCTTCAGGTACGCGACCGCAGCATTCATGTTGGCAAGCATCTTCTCCGGATTCGCGCGCACCCCGGCGGTAAGGGCACGGTTCTCGTCCGGATTGGCGCCCGTCCGGGCATCGAAGAGGTCGACGGCGAGCGTCACGTAGCCTTCGGCCGCCAGGTCGTCTGCAACCTGGCGTACGCGGTCCACAAGACCGTTCCACTCGTGTACGATCACGAGCGCGGGAAAGGGACCCTCTCCCTCGGGAACCGAGAGATATCCAGTCGAGACGTCATCACCGGGCACGTAGTTGAGATCCATCCCTCCCAGGGGACCGGCGTCCCCGCGAATGGACGGCGGCAGGCCATCCTCCGTCGAGGGGGCGTTCGGGGGCATCGCCTCCATGTTGCCGCCACCCCCGCCCTCTGTGCAGGAAGAGAGCGACAGGCCGAGGATTAGCGCTGCGACCAGAGGACAGGCCAGAGGACTCTGTAGGACTCTCACGGGTACCTCCATGCGACTCGGGAAGGAATGTTGATCGGTGGGCAGCGCGGGCCCGCCGGCGGCGGAGTTCGATGTCGGCATTCCGGGTCCCGCAACCGCGAGAAACCCGGCGGGCCCTCTTACCGGCGGTGCCGAGCCGCCGCCCGCTCTTCGAGCCCCTGCTCGAAGAGCCGGCGGATGGCATCGCTGGCCCGGAACTCGGCGAGGATCGCCGAGCGACGGCTTCCGAAGGCCCCGTCCATATAGTACTCGAGCACGGCCGCCATGACCCGGCCCTCCTCCGAGCCTGTCGCCTCGAACCGGCGCTGGAATTCCGTCAGGACCGGCTCGAACGAGTGCTCGTTCCACTCGTCGGCAGGCGGGTCGAGCTCGATGAACTCACCCAGCACTGCGGCAAACTCCGTGTCGGCAGGCCGGTGCCAGAACGCCACATCCGGACCGAATTCGTCGACCAGGAAGGGAAGATACAGATTCGCGCCCCTGGGGACTCGGCGAACGAGGGCCGGGTTGAAACGCCGCACCTCGTCTACCGAGAGGCCCGTCTTCGACGCGACCTCCTCGAGAGGGATCGCCCGCGTGGCCCGCATCGCGTAGATCGGCTCCTGCTCAATCTCGGACATGAACGCGCGGACCGTCTCGGTATTCGCGAACACCATTTCCGCGTACCGATACGAACGGGGTCCGTACGTCCGAACGAGATCCCGGTACCTGCGGGTGGAGAGTTCCCTCAGATCGAGGGCGAAGCGGGAACCGAGGAGGTACTGCTCCCGGGTGTTCGCGCCCCCAAGCCACTCCCCGTTGATCACACGCCGCCCGACGTTCGTACCCCCTGCGTGATGTTCGGAGAGTGCGGGGATAAAGGAACCGTAGCGGGTCGCAAGGATGACGACGTACGCGGCACAGTACGGGGCCTGCGTCGTCTGGTTGTATCCCTCAATGACGTGGTGAGCCAGCTGCTTCAGGCGATTCCAGTTCCTGTCGAGCCATTGGCAGAGGCCAAGGGCCCGCGCCTCTGACCGGATCCGGCCATCAAAGCCCGACTCCACCGCAGCCTGCGCTAGACCGATCTCGGCAGGGACCCCAAAGCGCTCGTAGATCGCCCCCCACTCCCGAAGGAAGCTCCCGTAGCGCTCGGCCTTCGGGCGGAGAAATTCGCCCCGGGTCTCGTTGTGTACGACGGCGCCGACTACGGGCTCGAGAAGGAGCTCCATCTGGTTGCGGCGCTCATTCAACCGACCCTCGATGCTCGCGCCCCCGAAGGTCCTTTCGAGCGACGGCTCTATCCACCGTCCGCTCCCGGGCCAGGCGCCTCGAGTCGGGAAGACCCCTAGGAGCCGACCGTCCTCCCCGCTTCCAAACGCCACCGAGCCGTCGGGGATCGAGTAGACGTGCTGCCAGAACGAGTACCCGGGACGATGCATCTGCATCGCCTCGAAGTCCCGGTCGAGGAGCCTCTGCATCCGGTAGTAGATGCGCTGCTCATCGGTGAGGGCGACCGCGAACTCGAAAGCGGGCGTCTCTGTGATCGAACGACCCGCAGGCCCTGGGGGCATCACGGCCTGACGCGTAGGCGCCGAGACGGCACTGGGAGCGAAGGCCTCGGCTCGGTCCGGGAAGAGGAGGCCAAGACCAACCGCTGCCAGGAGTACCGAAATGCTGATCTCTCTCATAACCGAGGCGTGGGCGGAATGTGTTCTAGACGTACACCAAGTCGCGTCAAGTCGAAGATCGCGGCCTGCAACAGACGCGCCATAATGGGGCCGGTTCCGCCGTTCACGCAATGACCGGCGACCCGTCGGCCGGGCCACCCCTCAATGGACGAAGCGGGCCCCTCGGCATATCTCAGCTATGCCGAGGGGCCCACTCGAATCCTGCGCCCGTTCGCACCTCGTCGGCGCCGGGGGGGACTACCGCCTGCCCTACGGGAGGCTCAGCGTCACCAGCCGGGCGGGATTTTGCACCTGCACGCTCACGTACTGCTGGCCTTCATGCACGTACGTCATCATCCCGTACTGACCGGGCCCAGGGATGGACACCTCACCGATCTTCTCCCCGGTCAGCTTGTTGTACCCGTGGATCGCTGGCCCATCCGGCCCATCGTGCTCGGCGATGAGCAGGTCCCCGGCCACGAGCTGGATCGAGTTCCCGCCCCCGCCGAAGTTGGAGGTGTCTACGCCCTGGAGCGCCGGATGATTCCGGATATTGTCCTCGGCCTGTCCCGCCGGCACCCACCAGATCCTCTCCCCCGTATTCATGTCGTAGGCGGAGATACGGCGATAAGGCGGCTTGAAGATCGGGAGCCCGTCGACCCGCGGAAGACCGCCGCCCGGACCCGCGACCCATTGGGAGATCGTGGTGCCTGTCGTGGCCGGGTCATCGGGAATGTCGGCCTCCGCTCCGGGCATGACCATCCCGCCCCCGCAGCGCGGTCCCGAGGGGACGTACATGATTCCGGTCGTCGGATCGAGCGCGGCCGGGTTCGGGATATTGAGCCCGCCATCGCAGCGGATGTTGCCCGCCCACTCGGAGTCGTTGCCCACATGCATCCAGGGCATGTACGAACCCCCGACGCGGTACTGGCTCACGATCTCCATCGCCTGCGCCGTGAGCTCGGGTGTCCAGTCGATGATCCGGTCCTCATCCAGTCCCTGCGGCTCCATCGGCTCCGGCCGGGTCGGGATGGGTTGCGTCGGTGACGACCAGTTCCCCGGAATCTCGGTCTGCGGGACGGGCCGTTCCTCGATCGGCCAGACCGGCTCTCCCGTCTCCCGGTTGAAGGTGAAGATGAGCCCCTGCTTCGTCGTCTGGATGACCGCGGGGACCTCCTCGCCGTCCACGTTCAGATTCGCAATAATCGGAACGTTCGGAAGGTCGTAGTTCCAATCGTCGTGGTGCACGGTCTGGAAGTGCCATACCCGCTCGCCCGTGTGAACGTCCAGGGCGATCGTGCTGGTCCCGAAGAGGTTGGCCCCGGGCCGGAAGCCCCCGAAGTAATCGATCGTCGGAGGATTCGTGGGGAGGTAGACGATGCCCCGCTCGTAGTCGGCGGAAATCGGAGCCCACGAAGAAATGTCGCCGGTCCACTGCCACGCGTCGTTCTCCCACGTCTCGTGACCGAACTCGCCCGGCCTCGGAATCACGTGGAACTTCCAGAGGTGCTCACCTGTCCGTGCATCGAACGCCTGGATGTCTCCAGGGATGTTCTCGACCCGCGTCTGGTTGTAGCCCTGCTCTGCGGAGTTGCCGACCACGACGACCCCGTCCACGACGATCGGCGGCGAGGAAGTGGTGACGTAGCCGAGTTCGCGGGGCACACCGTAGTCCGGGTCGTACGGCTCGTCCCAGTCCTCCCAAGGCCCCCACCCGTCGAGCATGGGCGGGAGCATGTCGACCACCCCCGTTTCCGGGAAGCCGTCGATCGGCACGGGCGAACCGAACCCCTCGAGGGGCCGTCCTGTCTCCGCGTCGATCGCGTGCAGGAAAAAGCCGGGCGAGCTAAAATAGATCACGAGCCGCCCGTCCATATCCGCGAAGGCGACGCCCTTTCCGTAGTTCTGGCGCATCGAGCGCTCGAAGCGCTGGGTGTTCGGCTCCCGGTACGTCCAGAGCGTCTCGCCCGTCGCGGGATCGATCGCCACTACCGTCCGGCGGTGGCCCGCGACAGTATAGAGCACGCCGTTGATATACTGCGGAGTCGCCTTGAACTGGAGCTCTTCGACCGGTCCGTAATTGTCCGCCCGCCAGACCCAGCTCACCTCGAGATCGTTGAAGTTCGAGGCATTGAGCTGGTTG
The DNA here is from genome assembly GCA_965218255.1 of Longimicrobiales bacterium. Taxonomy (GTDB): domain Bacteria; phylum Gemmatimonadota; class Gemmatimonadetes; order Longimicrobiales; family Gaopeijiaceae; genus JAAXGI01. The sequence continues at coordinate 458,508 of CBDCKJ010000003.1, forward strand.
GCCGAGGAATAGCGCGTGCCCCAGGCATCCGCGCTCTGGAAGCGCCATTCCCCATCCGGATTCCGGCGCTCCTGAACGCTTTGGGCCTGAGCCACGGCCGGCGCAGCGACAGCCGCCAGGAGGAGCGCGGCGATCCATCGCGGCGGCGTGGTGATGCCACGAAGAGATACAGACATGGTTCCCTCGCTAGAAAGAGCGGTGAACGGTCAGTGGTCACTCACCCGGCCCCCACTGTATCCTGGGACTCCGGGTCAGACCACGCCAACAGTGTACGGTCATGATAGTAGGGTCTAGGCCGATGCTGGGCCAGAGCCCTCCGGCAGTCGCTCGCCAGACTCGCCCGTACGGCGCCGGACCGGCCGCCCTGTTCGCCGGTTTCCCGACGCCGTCCGCTCCATTAACGTCGGTGCCGTCAAGCGAACCATGAGGCTGGCTCGGGGGCACCCTAACCACGGGCGCGGCCGGGGCAGGGCCACACCCTCCAGCGGGAGAAACGAGCGTGACGCTGAACGAGATACTCAGGGAAGCTGCGGAGGAGGTGTACCGCGCGACGGAGGGGCTCATGCGGCTCGTCGACGAGGATGGGCTTCAGTGGAAGCCGTCGACCGGGAGCAACTGGATGACAACGGGACAACTCCTCAGGCACTTGGCGAACGCCTGCGGGATGGCGGTCCGCAGTTTCGTGACCGGGGACTGGGGCATGCCGGACGGGATGGACCCTTCGGAGATCGCGGCCGACGAGATGCTCCCGAGCGCCGAGAAGATGCCGAGCGTGGCTAGCGTGGAGGAGGCGCTCGGGCTGTTGGCAGAGGACAAGGCCGTTGCGATGCGGATGTTCTCGGAGGTGAGCGAGGAGCGGCTCTCGAACGAGCTGAGCACCGCCCCGTGGGGCGGCCCCGAGCTCTCTCTCTTCCAGCACTGTCACGGGATGATCTGGCACCTGGCGCAGCACAAGGGCCAGCTCTTCTACTACCTCAAGCTCCAGGGGAAGCCAGTCAACACGATGAACCTCTGGATGGGCGGGGACGGCTAGGAGCGAGGGGACCCCGGGGCGCGGCTCCGCTCCCGCTTCCGGTGGGAGCAGCGGTCCCGCGGTCGGCTCGGAGTGCCCGGATCGCTAGTTCGCGAGCGGGTCGGGGCGCAGCTGGAACTTCATCACCTTGCTCGTGTTCCCCTGTCCCCCCTCCATGTGGAACGGGGCACGCGTGCTCACCGTTGCCCAGAGTCCCCGGCCCTTCCAGCCGCCGGAGGGATTGTCAATCCGCCCGTCCATCCACTTCGTATAGAAGCCGAGGGGATAGGGGACGCGAAGGACCACCCACTCGCCGTCGTTCCAGACGAGAAGCCCTTCCGAGGAGTTCCCCGTGTTGATCGGGACGTTTTCGCCGAGCCCGAGGGCACCCCACCAGTCCACCCACGTGTAGTAGCTCGCCTCCGCACTCCCCGGCGTCTCGACTCCCTTGAGCTGGGGGAGAGGCTCGGTATAGAAGCTCCACCCCTCGGGACAGTGGCTGCCTGTCGCGACCGGTCCGTTCAACGGCCCCGTGCACTCCCTCCGGTCGAAGCGGCCGAGATGCCCGCTCGCGAGCGCGACCCAGGCGACGCCGTCCCGGTCCACATCCATCCCCCGCGGCGAAAAGCCCTCGACCGGCTCGCCGTTGGCGTCGAGCGGAAGCTGATATATCTCGGCGAGCGCCGTCTCCTCGGGCCGCTCTCCCGGATCGAGCCGGACAACCGCACCCGGATATCCGAGCGACGAGGCCCAAACGGAACCGTCGGGGGCAGGCGCAACGGCGTAGAACCCGGACACGATCCGCTTGTCCATCGCTGGATCGACCGGGTCATCGGGACCGACGTACTCGTCCCGAACACCGTTGCCGTTCGTGTCGAGTACGAGGGTCGTCCACCCCTGCGACGCCTCCTCGTCCCCGGTCTCGAGGAACATGCGGGTGTTCAGCCACCCTACGACCTGCCCCCCGCCGCTCGTCCAGAGGGTATTGTCCTCGTCCATCGCAAACATGAGGTGGTGCGTGCTGAAGCAAGTGCTGATGTGCGTGTACTCCTCGGTCCTCGGGTCGTAGACCCCGAGATGACGCCCCGCACTCTCGACCGGGAAGGCCCGGGCGGAGGGATGATCCGAATCCTCCCGGCAGAAGTCAGGATTCGGCCGGTCGCGAACTCTCGCCGTGAGCCACACCCGCCCCTCGGCATCCAGCATCGGATTGTGGGCGTTCGTCTTCCCGTCCCAGATCGGCTCATCGCCGAAGTACGGGGAAGGGGCGGGCATCGCCAGGGTGGAGGCGGGCGGGATCTCCGGGTCGCGGACGGTGAGCGGCACCTCGTAGGCCGTGTGGCTGCGCGGGTCGAGGACCGGAACGTAGTCTGCGCTCAGCTCTAGGGCCCCGTAAACGGGACCGTGTGCATTCACGGTCGGATCGCGGCGGTCCGTGGACACGAGATCGTGGAGGTATGCGGTGGGATCCGCCCAGTCCCACACGGTGACCACCAAGTTCCTCTCGATCCCCTCTGGCCTGGGGGGAGCGGGGGGCACCTCCCCCGCAGCGATGCGGTCCGTCCAGTCCGCGAACATCTCGAGCGCTCTGCGGGCTCCCATCTGCCCGATCCCGTTCATCATCCCCTGACCAGCCTGCCCAGAGAGGATCCGGCGTTCCCACGCCTCGGCAGACGACTCGAAGCTCCCGATCGTCTCCGGCATCATCCTCGTTCCGAGACTTCCGAGCTGGTGGCACGCCATACACGTTCCAGACTTCATCCGGCGAAGCCAGTCGGCTTGCGTCCGGATCTCGGGGGAGATGCCGTTTCCGTCCGGCCCCGTCCCCGGGAACTCATCCTTCGCGGGGACATCGATCAGCGAGAGCCAGTACCCGGCCGGATAGTAGTGGGCCGCAGACACGGGGTCCGGCGCGGGAACCGCCCGCAGGTCGAGGGAGGTGCCCGGGGCCGCCATGACACTCGGGGAATCCACGAACCCGTATCCCCGTACCCACACCCGGTAGCTGGCCTCCGGGAGATCCGGGATCAGGTAGCGGCCCTCATCGTCCGTGACCACGATCCGGGCAAACCGCGTCGGAAGGTCCTCCGTCTCGGCGATAACCCACACCCCCGCCTCCGGCCCGTCCGGCCCGGTGACCGTGCCATCGATGTCGGCCCCCTCATCGGCCGTGATGGCCTCCTCCGCCTGCTGGCATCCGACCAGGACGAGAGGGAGCAATGAAAGAAGTGCGGGTCCGGCCAACGCGCGGTACCGTCTCGTATGAAGCCGCTTCATCTCGCCTCCAGGCCAAGCGCCAAGAATCCGGTGAAGTGCGAGGTGCCCCGGACTCGCACGGCTTGTCGAACCGCGAAGCCCCGAACGAGGCACACCTCTCGCAATGCAAGGGGGAAATGTAGGTGAGGCACGCGACCGCGGCAAAGCGGCGCTTCGTACAGGGAATCACCAAGCCCGGCCTCTCCCGACAGAGGTTTGGGGCAATCCGTCAGCTGCGGCCCCGGCACCGGCAGCCTGCTCTCATTCATGACTCCGGAGCTCTTCAGGTGCTCCGGCGGCTCGTCGGCGCGGGGCACGTGCGGGTCCACGGCACCCTCCGGGAACCTCCCGCCGACCGCTTCGAGCGGTAGCGACCGCATCTTGCGCCTCTCGCGTGTGGAGATTGAGGACGGCATGCCGGCGAATTGGCCTCGGTGACCTCACGTGACCAACCGCTCGCGCGGGTGGGAACCCCTTAAGGTGGTCCGTGCGACGTGGACTCTGCGGGAGGGGAGCGCGGGACCACTCCGCCGCGGCCGACTGCGCCCGCGCGGAGGCAGGCGCGACGCGTTTCAGCTTCCGCTGGGGGGCGCGTCGCCGAGCGGGTCCATGCTGCCCGTCAGCAACCCAGCACAGCCCATCGAATCTCCCGACACGGTCCCCGTGTGCGAAAAGAAAAGAAGACCGTGGATCTCGAAGCTTACCGAGTTGCCTCCCGCCGTCCCCCTTCGGATCGTCTGGAACATGATCGGCGCAGGCCGCTGATCTCCGAACGGTGAGGCGCAGGACCACTGCCCGCCGTCCGTGATTCCCGAGACGGGAGTCCCGGATCGGGTGATCGTCACCCGAACTCCCCATACCGTTCAAGCGGTTCCGAGGGGCGAGCTCAGGTGTTCAGCCGAGTTAAGCCCCGGTCCCGCTCACATCCAGATCCTCTCGCGGCTCGGTGCCGCCGGCGCCGCCAGGATGAGAGGCGGTAGGTCAAGAGGGATTCCGCGAGGCACCAGAAGGACCTCTCACCGTAGTGTGGTTCGAGCGCGACGCACCGCCCTCGGGGGTCTGCGTCGCCGCCAAACCTCGCACGCAGACCACTCCATCGCAGCCCCGGCTCAGATGCGACGGCGCACCGAGAGTACCCTAGCCCGTGAGCCGGAGGCACACCCGTGAAGCCACCGTGGGAGGCGGCCTCTCCCGCCCTTGGCAAGTCCCCCGGGATCCAGTGACAGAGGCCCCGCGGCGCGCAGGTGCTTCTTGGCCCGCCCGCCGTAGGGTTACGGGCCACGCGTCCGGTCCTCGGGAGCCTGGTACGACTCGGAGATGGAGCCGGCACGTCCGGGCTCAACGAGCTGGAAATCAAGTGCAGGGGCGACCGAGAAGCCGAAGAGGATGCTCGAAGCGACGGAAGATGCCGGATTCGAACAGCCACAGCGGACAGGGCCACGCCCTTCGGCCGACCCGGACGTGGAAATCGAGATCGCTGAGATCGATTTCGAGGATAAAGCGGCCTGCGAAGCGATCCTTCTCCTCATGGACGCCTATGCCCGCGAGCCGGCGGGCATCCGTGCACCACTCGCCAGCGCCGCGCGCAATCGGCTGATCCCCGCCCTGCGCTATCACCCCACGACCCGGGTGCTGCTCGCATGGAACGGTCAGGTGCACGTGGGGCTGGCCGTCTGTTTCCTCGGACTCTCCACCGTCGAGGCCCGTCCCGTGCTGAACTTCCCCGACCTCGTCGTGGACGCCGACTGCCGCGGCATGGGGCCAGGCCGACTTCTTCCTGTCCGAGGTGGAGCCGCTGGCCCTGCGCCTCGGGTGCTGCCGGATCACCCTCGAGGTACGAGAGGACTACCAGGGAGCCGTGCACTTCTACCGGAGCTTCGGGTTTTCGGGTTCGCCGGCTTCCGAGCCGGCCGCCACGCTCTTCCTCACGAAGGTGCAGTAGACCGATCGGAGCCAGATGGAACCCTGTCCCGAGACGAAGGCTCTCCCCCGGGACGCGTGCACCCGGTCGACAGCCAGGAAGTTCGTTCGTACGATCTTTCGGCTGCCACGCGGTTGCGGCGGGCAGGGCCCGTGGGACTCCGCCACGGCGGTTGCCCAAGCGATGAGACCCGCGGCTCCGGTCCGTACTGGGCGCCGCCAGCAAGATCCTGCAGGGGACAGAGAGGGAAAGGGATGCGTTCTCGGGAGTTTCGGAGCCTCGGGCACCAGGTCATCGATGAGCTCGCTGACTACCTCGACTCGATTGAGGACCGGCGGGTCTTCCCCGAGGTAGACCCTTCGCACCTCGATACCCTCTTCGACGAGCGCCTCCCCGAGGCTCCGACCTCGGGTGACGAGGTCCTTCAGGAGATCCGGGATAAGCTCCTCCCCAACTCGGTGCACACCGGCCACGGCGGCTACCTCGGGCTCATCACCGCGAGTCCGCTGCCGATCGGCGTCATCGGCGATCTGATCGCCTCCGCCCTCAACCAGAACCTCGGAACATATTCCATCGGACCGGGAGCGGTCGCGATCGAGCGCAGAACGATCCGTTGGCTATGCGACCTTGTGGGGTACGGCCCGGGCTCCGGCGGAAACCTGACAAGCGGGGGTATGCTCGCGAATCTCATCGGACTCAAGCTCGGCCGCGACCACGCGAGCGGGGAGGCGGCGCAGGAGGAAGGGTGCAGCGGGGGATGGGGGGTATATACGAGCGCGGAACGGCACGTCTCGATTGACAAGGCGGCAGACACGGTCGGGCTCGGCCGCGCCTCGATCCGTGCCATCCCGACAGACGACGCATTCCGCGTCCGGCTCGATCTGCTGGAGGCCGCGATCGAGGGCGACATGAAGTCGGGGATCCTGCCGGCTTGCATCGTCGCGCTCGCCGGCTCGACGAACACCGGCGCGATCGACGACCTCGCCGCCCTTCGCGCTCTGGCGGACCGCTACGGAGCGTGGCTTCACGCGGACGCAGCGTACGGGGGCGGGCTTCTCGTCTCGCGCACGCGGTCCCACCTCCTCGATGGACTCGACCTCGCCGACTCCGTCACGATCGACCCCCACAAGTGGTTCTATGCACCGGTGGATGCCGGCGCGGTCCTCGTTCGGGACGAGACGGCTCTCTCCCGCTCCTTTGGCCTGAAGCCCCCGTACCTCACGGATGACTTCGATGCCTCCGGGGACCGTTACCAGTACTACGTCCACGGCCTCGAGCAGAGTCGCCGGTTCCGCGCACTCAAGGTGTGGATGAGCTTCAAGCGCTACGGGGCCAAGCAGATCGGCCGGTGGGTGGACGCCAACGTCGGACACGCCCGAAGGATGCACGAGATCGCCGAATTGAGTCCCCGCTTCGCCTCCGCTGTCGATCCGCCAATGAGCGCCGCCTGCGTTCGGTATCTCCCGGAGGGGGAGTTGACCGTGAAGCAGCTGGATGCCCTGCACCACCAGGCGGTTCAGCGCGTCGAGGAGAGTGGCGACTTCTGGATCGGCACGACCCGGCTCAAGGGCCACACGTGGTTTCGGGCCTGTGCGGTGAATTACCGAACAACCGACAGTCACATCGACCGGCTGATGGCGCTACTCGCGGGCGAGTGTCGCGACATCGAACGGAGTCTGGTTCGCTGATCCCCCCCCAAGCGAAGCGGTAGCGCCTTTCTGTCGGGTGCGTGGGTGCACGTCGGGAAGGCATGAGGAGAACCGCGACCGGTGTCCCGGCGCGCCGTAAGACTGCAATCACCGCAGACGGCTGTGGGGGCACGTCACCTTCCTTCACCGCGGGATTCAGGGCCGGAGGGGAGCCAGCTCGCCACGGTGTTAATCTGGCCGAGACTCGTGCGGTGCGGCAGTCCCATAACGACAAACGCAGATGCCGCACCGCGTCGCGATTCCGTGCGAGTCTGGCCGAGCGGACCGCCCCTGCCGTCGTCGGTGACCACGCACTTCCGCCTCGCCATACTCCGGTTTGACGGGGTTGAGTGTAGGGAATGAACCGGCTGCCGGGCTTCGGCTGCTTCCTAACTGCCCATGACGAGAGTTGAACGATGCGCCATGAGGGGGCAACGGTCAGGGCCGAACACGCGTAGGGCATGGGCGCCACCTTCCCCACGAGCCGGGCGGAGAGGGTGAGCGCCCAGGAATGGCTCGCGGTATGCTCGAGGACCTCCTATACGATCACGTTACTTGGCACATCCGCCATGATCCGCTCATCCGGGATCAGCTTTCCCGGGCTCGTGTCGGGCGCGACGCCCACGACCGAGATCGCATTCCTGAAGGCCCGAGCGAACCGGGCCTTCAGCTGATCCAGGCCGGTCACAACCTGCACGCTCGCGATCGTGTTCTCGAAGTCCGTGTTCCATCCGGCACCGAAAGGTACCCTTCACGAATCAATCCACGGACCGGGGCATGTACGCCGCGTCGCCGGCAGCCGTAAACAGCTCCGCCTAGCCCGGATCCGTCACCACGGTTTCTGAGAAGGGTGGAATTTCGTGTTTTGGAAGTTCGGGGGGCGAGATCAGACCACGTTTGGTCGGCGGCGAGTGCGGCAAGCGGCGAATTGAACTCTGTGCGGGCCCTTTTACCAGACATAGGTGTGTGAACCGGGGCTGCAGGGCGTACCTCCAGGCACGACCCCGGCAGGTGTGAACCCATCCGAGGCGGAAGGGGGGAGGCGTGGGGGCGTTACGCGGGTGCTGGGCGTAACTGCTGTTCGACGGCGGCCGCGAGCTTGCGGGCGACCCGCCTGAAGAGTCTGTGCCACGGGTATACCGAGGAGAGCGAGACCCAGATCCTGCGCATCGTCACCCTGATGGAGCCGGCGATCTTGAGCAGCCGAGTGCGGATCGTCCCGGCCTGAGCCCTCGCCAGCTCGGTGCCTTTCAGTCCGAACGTGCGGATGACCTCGATCAGAGCACCGGCGAAGGCCGAGAAGTATGCCCGCAGCTGGTTGGCCCGCATCACGTGCGCCGGGGTCCGGTCGGCAAACAGATCGAGCTGCTGCTCCTTGATCCGGTTCTCCATGTCGCCGCGCGCACAGTAGAGATCCTCGTACAGGGCCCTCGCCCCGATGTCGTCGTCGGCGATGTTGCTGACGACGAATCGGGGGTTTGAGCCACGCGGTCCGGGCAGCCACTCTGCCTTGCCGACCATCCGTCGCTCGCAGCTCCAGCTGTCGAGCGTCCGATAGCGGAGCTCGCGGTAGCTGCGCGATGCCTCGCCACTGTCCCGACATTCCGCCTTCGATGCCTCCAGATCTTCCGCGATCATCTGCTGGAGCCTCGGGTTGCGCGCCATCCCGAACACATAGCGGGCACCGTGCTCCTCGCACCACGCCATGAGCCTGTCACGGCAGAAGCCCGAATCGCCGCGAACCGTGATCTCCACCTCCGGCCAGCGCTCGCGAATCCGCCCGACCACCCGCTCCAGCTCTTCGAGCGCACCCTTCGAGGCATCGATCCTCGAGGGGCGAAGGCGTACGCCGAGCACATGGTCGCCGCAGGTGATGTACAGAGGCAGAAAGCAGTAGTGGCGGTAGTACCCGTGGTACTGAGCCCCCTCCTGCTTGCCGTGCACCGGGTCATCGGTGGCATCGAGATCGATCACGATCTCCCGGCGCGGCTTGCGATGCATGTCCAAAAACAGATCCACGAGCAGAGCGTCCAGCTTGTCCCTGTCGGCTGCGATCTTCCTGTACCGGTGGCTCCCGGCCGTGTCCGGGCTTCCCAGTTCCATCCGGTTCAGTGTGCTCGAGCCCGCGAGGGGATACTCCCGGTCCCGTGCCCGCGCCCGCTGCTGGCCCGTCAGATCGTCACGCCCGCACGCCAGTGCCAGATGGCTGTCCCTTCGGATCTCGTCATGGTCGTTGAGGTCTTCGTAACCCAGCGCGAGCCCGAACACCCGCTGCCTGACCAGCGCTCCGACCGGGTGCTCCGTTCGGGCCGGATCCCGGTGATCGTCGAAGCAAGCCCCGACCCGGTCGGCCACGTCCAAGACCTTGTCCGCTTCCCGCAACAGAAGGGCTCCGCCGTCCGACGACATCCGCCCACCGTCAAATCGGCCTGTGACCTGACGTCGGCCCGCCCCTTGAAAAGCGATGGACTCCTGCACACACTGTGTCATGACCGGAATCGCTCCCGTGATAAGGGTAAGTACATGTCACAAATACCCTTAACACACGCAGAAGTTCAATCACCGGTAACGCTGGTGACCGATCCGGGCTAGGATGCGTATCTGGCGTCCGTGTCTTCGAAGGCCAGGAGAGCCGCCTTGAAACGCTGTCAACTGGTCTTGAGTGCTGTGGCGAGTCGGACGGCCCGGGTCATGGACCTCCACCTTGATGAGAGGTCGTTGCCGTAAAATGCACAACTTGAATTCGATACCGTCCAAGGAGTTCCGGGTAGGTGCATAACATCCAGTATTTACAATAGGTTACGTAGTTTCTTTCTTGTCTCGTTCTGCCAGCAGTGCCCTTTGCGATCCCGTTCCATCCCAGTTATGATTGGGGGATGGATAATGTGATTCGATCTCCCGTCAAGCGCCGCCTAGGCAAGCCCAAGGGCCGCCATCCCCACAAGCGGCTCTCGAGCGCCTTCGTGCGCTCGGCACCGCCCGGCAGGCACTGCGATGGCAACGGTCTCTACCTTTACGTCCAGAAGACCGGAACCCGGAGTTGGATTCAGCGGCTCGTGATCCGGGGCCGCAAGCGCGAGCTCGGACTCGGCAACGCCCAACTGGTCTTGCTCGCCGAGGCGCGGGAGCAGGCGCTGGCCAACCGCAAGCTTGCCCGCGCGGGCGGCGATCCGCTGGCCGAGAAGCGGCGTTCGGCGGGCATTCCCACCTTCGCCGAGGCTGCTAAGCGCGTCATCGAGCAGAAGAGCGCCGGATGGCGCAACGCGGCGGTGCCGAGGAACTGGTATCGCAGCTTCGAGATTCACGTCTTCCCAAGGATCGGGAGGGTGCCGGTCTCCGAGATGACGAGCGCCGACGTGCTCGAGATCCTCACACCCATCTGGCACGCGAACCCGCCGACGGCCCGGATCGTTCGCCACCGCATCCGCGCCGTGCTGGAATGGGCCATCGCCATGGACTGGAGAACGGACAACCCGTGCGACCGGCTCCTGCCGGTGCTCGGCTCCCAGCAACATGTCGTCAGACACCGGAAGGCCCTGCCTCACCGCGAGGTGGGGGCGGCCATCGAGAAGGTCCGGGCGGCGAAGGCGGGTAAGGTGGACGCGCTGGCGTTCGAGTTCATGGTGCTCACGGCGGCGCGGGGCGTCGAGGTCCGCGGGGCGGTATGGAGCGAGATCGACCGGGAGGAGCGCGTCTGGACGGTCCCCGCGAGCCGGATGAAGAGCCTGCGCGCGCACCGTGTGCCGCTGTGCGGCCGCGCGCTGGAGATTCTCGACGCGGCGCGGAAGCTGGGCGGCGGCGGGAGTCCGATCGTGTTCGTCGGCAAGCGCGGCAGAGAGATGGGCGGCGAGCAGATGGGCCGGCTGCTCAGGAAGCACGGGATCGCGGCGGTGCCGCATGGGTTCAGGTCGTCGTTCAGGGACTGGGCCGCCGAAGAGACGGACCACCCCCGCGAAGTCGTCGAGGCGGCCCTGGCCCATGTAGTCCGGAACCCGGTCGAGGCCGCCTACATGCGCTCCGACCTGTTCGAGCGCCGCCGTCGGCTCATGGACGACTGGGCGGGCTACCTGAGTAGGGAGCTTAGGGCAGGTCCCTGATCGTTCAGATCCAACAATGCAGCCGAAGCGTCTCTCTGAACCACGCGCGTTTTCCGATGAATACGGAGGGTTGGGGAGTTCTTGCCTCGTCCTCCTCGATGCCTTAGCCGGAAGCCCGTCAGCTTCTCCCCCCTCGCAAGGAAGGGAACTCACCAAGTTCGGTGACCTAAGGCGCGAGGTACATCACGCCCAGGCTTGAACATGACGACACTAGGGCCCACCCCGTGCGTAAGAGACGACCATCCCGCCCTGGTGTAGACGATTCATCAGGTCCTTGACCACGTTCCAGCTCACGTCCAGGTGCTGTGCCACGTCCCACATCGTCATGTGACGGGCCAACTCCACCACATAGCGTGCGAATCGCATCGTGTAGTGGTGTTGGCCCGGAGCGAAGGACACTGCGGCCTGCCGCACAGTCCCGCACTGCCTGCACTCCAACCGCGGCACCGTCAACACGATCCAGACCGGGCGCATCCCAATCGGGAGCCCTCGAAACCGGCGTATCCGTCCGCCCCTGCGGATCACTCGTCGGCTCCCGCAGGCCGAGCACCGAACCCCTTTGATGGGCTGTTCGATTGTGAAGTGGGCCGCGCCGCCGACGTACTCCATGCGCGCGTGGACGTAGCCGCGCACCCCAAATGCGTGGTAGACTAAGCTCGTGGACATATGAAAAGGGGCTGATGAGCCACCGAACCTATCGGACGTCGCTTGTAAGTAATGGAGATTTCTGATGCGGCAACTGTCGTGGCTTCACGTGTCAGATCTTCACATAAAGAGTGAGGGCGACGGCTTCTCACAGCAGGAAGCATGTAGCGCACTGACTCGCCACATTGCCGATGCTGGTGATTTGTTTCCACAGATTCACTTCGTTCTGGTCACCGGAGACGTCGCGTACTCCGGTCTGGCTGAGCAGTACGTCCTAGCCGAAGACATATTCCGTGAGCTCTCCACCGTCCTCGGGGTACCCCAGGACAAGTTCTTCTTCGTTCCCGGCAATCACGACGTCGACAGGTCGGTCAACTGGTTGGCATATGAAGGTGCCAGGTCATTCTGTACCGGTCAACTGAAGGTAGATCGGCTTCTGTGTGATCAAGAATTGATAAGCGTCCTCGATAGGCAGTCCCAGTTCTGGGCCTTTGTCTCTAGATTCACCAACGGGCAGCAGCGGAGGGACATTCCTAGTGGATTGGGATATGCGACAAGCCTCTTCATCGAAGAGTTGCCCATCGAAATCCTGGGCTTAAACTCGGCGTGGCTCTGTGGTGGTGACGGCGAGGACGGGAAGCTGCTTATTGGTGAGCGGCAGACTATCGAATTGCTTGAGGAGACAAGAGAGGATTACGTCGCTCTGCGCCTCGCGCTCGCTCACCACCCAATGGATTGTCTGGTGGGGTGGGATCGGGCGCCCTGCGCTCAGCGACTTCTGCCATTCGTTGACTTCTTTCATCGGGGCCATCTTCATCAGTCAGAGGTATCTCTGGGCTCGACGCCGCATTACCCGTGCATCCTGGTTGCGGCTGGCGCGACGCATGTATCTAGATTATTCCGTAACTCTTTCAATGTCGTGTCGGTTGAACTCGACACGGGAGAATGCCGCATCGAGCATCGCGACTTCTCGCAGCAGAGCGCGAGGTATGAACTGTCTCGGACAACTTCGGCTACCGTTGCTCTCAAGGGCGAGATCCCGGGCGGTCCGGGCGAGCTGCTTGAAGCCCTGGCCAACGTAGTACCGGAGGCGAAAGAGTTCGCGGGATACATGTCTGGGCTCATTGCGGGCCTATTCGAAGAAGTGCCGGTAGAACTCAATGGTTCCTTCGCGTTCTTGGTCGCCGGCTCCATTGGAGCGACATCGCCTGAAACGCGCGAATTTCTTTCACTGCGAAATAGACTGCGTCTCTATTCCAGCGACAAGAGCGTCTTGGCAAGGGTTAGAGATCATGAGGATCGGGTTCGGAATTTCGCGAACCTGCTCAACTCTATAGCCTCGCAGAGCCCTGGAATGGCGGATCAGCTCCGGGATAAGAATGTGGCAATCGGTGTCGAAATTAATGTTCGCATTGATCCGACGACTCGCCCTCGCGCGCTTGCCTTGCTCGAAAAGCTTGCTCAGGAGGGCGATTGGGAGTTGCTTGAGGTCGAGGCCCGTCGCTTTGAGCACGTCGACGCCGTTGGTCCGGCCCGTGGAGCACGGCATTTTCTATCAGAGGCTCTTCTTCACAGTGAAGAGGCGGAGAAGAAGAATGAGGGGATCTCGATTGCAAGGCAGATCGTGAATGAGCCCAACGCGGGGCTCAACGAGTACCTGCTGGCATCTGCGGCGGCCGAGTTGGCCGCAGATGGCGCGTGGTCGCTAGAGCTCGCTCGGGTGATTGTCGAGAGGTGGGGTGACGATCCGGGTATCCGACCGTACTTGAGCTCACTGGCGCTGCGTCTGGGAAGCGCAGAGCTAAGAGACCTCCTGGTAAGCCCGCCCAGTTCACAGGGGGGGGACGGCAGTGAGTACTGAGTCGAACGGTTTTCCTGTCGCATTCGAGTTCGAGAGCGTGTTATCCACGATTTCGAAGCAAATCTACGAGACACCACTTGCCTTTCTCCGTGAGAACGTCCAGAACGCGGTTGATGCCTTGCGTATGCAGGCGGACGGACAGGGCATCGGCGCTGATGCCGAACAACTTTGCGTGCGTGTGTCGTTGCAAGGCTCAGTCTGCGAGATCGTGGACAACGGAATCGGAATGACACGAGAGCAACTCCAGAACCTGTTCTGGACGATCGGAGCCAGCGGCAAGCGTACGCCCGAGGCACGGGCCGCAGGATGTGTCGGGATGTTTGGCATCGGCGGGTTTGCAAACTTTGGAGTCTGCGACGATCTCACTGTCATCTCGCAGGCGGAAGGATCGGACCATGGTTTCAAGACAGAGCTGGGACAGGCAGCTATCGATGCCACTCCCAAAGGAACGATCCCGATCGTTCAGATCGAACCGTGTGGTGAGGCTGCTCCTCGCGGAACCATCGTGCGAGGTCAGCTCAAGGCTCCTCCTATCGCTGAGGACCTGCAAGCCTACATTACTGACTTCGTTCAGTACGCAAATGAGCACGTGTACTTCGACGACACCCTAGTGTCTAGAAGACCGTTCACTGTGCCCGTGTCAGCAGAGAGCGACCGGAAGGCGCTGGACGGCGGGACCCAGAACTGGACCCATGGCAACATCGTAGTGAGCGGATGTCTTTACAGTAGTCCCGGTGGCGTGCTGACTGCCGATATTGAGGGCCTTCAGGTGTCTGGGGACTCGGTTCGGGCGACCGGATGGGTTCGTTTCGAGAATGGCTCAATCGATGCACTCAAGCGAGGCTTCAAGCTCTGTTCAACAGTGGTCGCCACGCAGATTGGTGTCAGTGGAGCGGTCGATTGTGATCGTTTGGCGCCAACTGCAGGTCGAGATTCTTTGAATGCTGACTCGCAGAGTTTGCTTGCTCACATTGTTGCAGCCTTGGAAAGGGCCGCAGTTGTTTCGATCCTACAGTCGACAGAACTCATAGCGCATCACACGCGCATCTTTCGATACGTCCGAGCGAACGGATTCGTGCCTCGGCTTGGCAACGTCAAGGTTGACCTTGCTGACGGTTCCGAACTGCTTCTCTCTGATGTTCGGAGACGTTACGAGGGTGGGATCCGTGTCTTCCATGCGACCACGCGCAAGCCAGCGCTCAACAGGGCCCTTCAGGCCGCAGGACACTTAGTGGTGCAATTGCCGGCAGACGGTAACAAGCAGATTGCCGTCCGAGAATTCTTGGAGAGCCGATGCGGGGCCCAGCGGTTCGAGGGGCAGATTGAGTGCTTGGAAGAGTACAAAGATCTCAGCAGATTCGAGATGGCGTTGCTTGCCGAGTTGGAGGAAGTGATCCTAGCTAGCTACGACTTGCCGAGCGCCGAGATCGTCCCCGGCAGACTGACCGAAGATGTGCCGGTTTACATTCGTAGTAAAGCAGGTACACGCCTAACTGTCTTCGTTGACACAAGGCATGCTGAAGTTACGAAGCTCGAGGGCCTAGGTATCACGCCGCTCTTTCGATCTATGGTTGTGGCGTTCTGCCGAGAGTACCTCGCACCAACGCTACGGGCACACAGCCCCAAGTTCTTCGGCAGCGGCGCCGTCAACCTCGACTGGCTTGCCAAGAAACGCTCAGAGCTCTGGGTGCTTCTTAGCAAAGACATAGACGTTCAGCGGCGGGCGGCGCAAAGGCAGGTTGTAAGGCGTTCAGATGTCCAGGTGGTTCGAACCGGAACAACTGATGTCTCGGTTACGCAGGCGGACCAGCAGCAGCGCCGTCCCAAACTGATCAAGATTGAAGGGTCTGACGAGTTCTCGGCTCTTAGCGGCTACTACATTCGGATCCCTAGTCGTGCATCCGACGCATACGGGGACGTTATTCAGCAGTGTGACAGTCGGTGCGCTGTCTGGGCAGGGAACAAGATACTGCTTGCTGCCTCCGACGAAATCAGTAGCGCGTTCCAGGTCGATATTCACTTGGACCAGTTGATCACGTCCGGTCCATCTGGCGCCCGATCGCACGGCGGCTCATCGCAGGAAGACCGTCCCCTGCAGTCGATGTACGAGGGGTTGTATTTCCCGATCGCTGCGGAACTCGAGGCCTATCTTGTTCCGTCTGGCGATGGCGAAGTTCGCTTAGAGATCGACTGCGAATGGATAGACTTTACCTCGGCGAGGGTGTGGCAGCCCACATCTGCGGAGTAACTGGCGGGGAGCGGTGTCGCTCGATGGCTGCACGGCGCGGCGGCATGAATCACTTGCATCGATGTCTGACCGACTGTCTCGCGCAGTGACCCCCGACGAGTCTCGTGGCCTGCTGGATACGTCTGTTGTGATCGACATTGACGTGATCGTCAGTACCGCCTGGCAGCGGAGCAAGGATGCCTTGGCCCAATACAACCTCGGAGGCATGTACGCCACCGGCGGCGGCGTGCCCCAGGATTACCAGGAGGCGGTGCGGTGGTACCGCTTGGCGGCCGAGCAAGGGGAAGGCGGATGAGACCAGAGTTGGCTAAAAGGGGTGTCAACCGGATGAACGCACGGATATGGGAAATACAATACGCGGGTTCCCCCAAGACCCTTTGGAGCCAGGTCAGGCCCACACCGACACAGCGAGCGATGGCCGCCCGTTTGGGGGTTGAGGTATCCTCTGGGGACTCATTCGCCGTGGTTGCTTCCGCCATCCTCGAGGAAGTTGGCGATGCAATTGGTTGCCCTCCTCGTGATGTGTCGGACCGTCAACGTGAGCTGGCGCATGAGTTGGAGATAGACATTGCCGACTGCAACTCTTTCTGGGTCGCATTTGTAAGAATCCAGGAGGCGATACAGCTTGCGAACCTGGACGCAGCCAGGCGGATGGAACTCAAGCCCGGCGATAGGATCGTTCGTAGAGTGACCAAGGCCGAACGAATGTTGCAGGAAGCCCTGGGGGAGAAGTGGGAGTACCTTTCCAAACAGATTCAGCGAGAGGACGAGGTGTCCAGCATCCGTGAAGATGGCCAGGTCTTCTTCAAGGGCGGAGGGCAGGCGCCAGCTCGCTATCTGGACAGGGTAACCATTTCTGACTGAATGCTGAGAGTGACATGTAGGTTCTATGGAGCACGACGCTGATAACCGACAGGACCGCGACGGTCGCCTGCGCCTCCTGATCAACAAGGGGGCTGAACTTGCGGGCGGGGCCGCCGGCCCCGCCGTCGGCACAGTGATCGGGTCCTTCCTAGCGGGACCAGCGGGCGCCGCCGTTGGAGGAACCGTTGGAGCGGCCGCGACTATGGCTGTTAAGGCGATCGGTCATGACCTGTCCTCGCGTCTGCTTTCTCCGAGGGAACAGGCAAGGGTTGGAGGTGTGTTCGCCCTTGCCGCAGCAGAGATCGTCGAGCGATGCCGGAACGGCGAAAGCGTCCGGGATGACGGGTTCTTTGACACTGGAGGCCGTGGACGTTCAGAGGCGGAGGAAGCATGGGAAAGCGTGTTGCTGAAGAGCCAGAGAGAGCCGGAAGAGAAGAAACTGCCCTATATGGCGCATTTGCTGGCCAACTTGGCTTTCAACACGGAGATCAGTGCCGCTATGGCACATCAAATGACAAAGGCGGCCGAGTCCATGACCTATAGGCAGCTCTGCATCCTGCAACTGTCCGTGACTAAGGATAGGTTCAATTTACGTAGTCGAGGTTACGAGGAACAAGATGACTTCTCCAAGGACCTGTACCAACTCATGTACGAGTACTACGACCTTTACAACAGAGGTCTAATCAACTTCAGTGGCACCTTAGCGGCGGCTCTAGTAGACGTCAACCCGGGCGACGCCATGCCACAAGCACTCGGTGTAGACATCTACTACCAGATGCGCCTTCACTTGATACCAGACGGCGACCTCGAGCCAATAGCTGCCCAACTTCGCTAACGAGACACTCAGAATAACGAGGTGGTATCTTCCGGAGCTCACCGACGCGTGAGTCCTGTTGCCGGTCATACCCTCTCCTTTTCGGCCCACCTAATTGACCCGGCCGGGGTTTTCTGTTCCGGCATGTCCGTCAATCGTTTCCATCATGGCCGTGTCCTCTGGCCAGAGCGACTCCGATGTTCATATGGTTTGAAATCGCCACCGTCTGCTGCAGCTCTTGGAGCGGTACCATGGCAAGAGTGCGTAGGGGCCGCCAGATGTAGCCACAAGCCCTTCGGGGCAAGCCCACGTGGAGCCCTTTTTCGAAGAGGACTATCGACGGCAGGTCGAGAGAGACTCTTATGGCCTTCGGCGATAATCGCTCCGGTGTCCGAACAGTTGGCCGACTAGGGGCAGGGTCTCGCCTGCCATCGCTGCCTGGCTTGGCCACGGTGCCGCAGGTGTAGGAGAACGCCCCAGTGTTCGGTCGCACGCCGGAGTGGATGAACCGCTCCAATAGGCCGAGTCCCGACCCACCGCGATCCCGGATCTCCACACCTTCGAGCGGCTCTCCCGCCCCCGCTCGCGGCCCCGCTGGCGGAGCGGCCGGACACACTGCTCTCCCAATTAAATCCCAATAGTTCTACTAAGAACGTCGGTTAAATCCTACGGATTGACGTAGTTGCGCAAGTGCCTTCATCGTCCCTCGCATGGAGACGCTGAAGGGGCTTTTCATGGCGCGAGTGGATGCGTTCCTCGAGCGCACGGGAGTGGGGCCGGCGACGCTTGGCCGCCAGGCGGTGGGCGATCCGAACCTAGTGCGTGAGCTACGCGATGGCCGCTCCCCGACGCTCGCGACGGTCGATCAGCTCCTGGCGTTCATGGAAGGCTTCGACGAGGCCGGTGTGGACCCTGTTTCCTCCCGGAGCGACCGGCTCCGGGATTCATCCCCGAGAGAACGGAGCGGCAGAGAGATGACGAGAACCATGGTGCAGGAAATGGAGGTGCCGATCCGCATCGTGCGGCTCCCGGCCGTGCAAGCTCGCACGGGGCTCGGGCGGAGCACGATCTACGTGCGGCTGGCCGAGGGGTCCTTCCCCAGACCCGTCCAGCTAGGCGCGCGCGCTGTCGGCTGGATCGAGGAGGAGGTGGACGAGTGGATCCGCAAGCAGATCGCGTTGAGCCGCGGCGAGGCCGAGTGAGCGGCGCATTCAGGGGAGAGACCAAGGAGAACACGATGCAACCTTTCATAAGGACGGTACGAGCGGCTGCGTGGGCCACGCTGTGGTTGCTGTTCCCCGGGCTGCTCTGGGCTCAGGGGACGAGCCCGTGGGTGGAGGCGGTGAACGAGCTGCAGGCGCAGTTCACGGGTCCGATCGCGCGGGGGCTGTCTCTGATCGCGATCGTGGTGGGCGGGCTGATGTTCGCGTTCGGCGAGGGCGGGAGCAAGCGGACGCTGGCCGGGATCATCTTCGGTCTCGGGATGGCAATGGGCGCGGCGAACTTCCTGGCCTGGCTATTCTGATGAGGGGTCTGAGGCGCTGGGCCGGCTATGCGGCGCTGAACCGTCCGCTCACGATCCTGGGTGTCGAGCGTAGGGGGTTTCTCCTCGTCGCCACGCTCGGGCTCGCGATGTGGAACACGACGGCTTCGCTCGTGACGGGCGGCGTGGTGTTCGCGGTCGGCTACGGGGCCGGGTGGCTGGCCGGCCGGAGGGACCCGGACATGCTTGGCGTGCTCCGCGCCGGGACGCGTTACCCGTCGCGTTTCGACCCGGGCAAGTGGACCGACGAGCCCTGGCATCTCATGATCCGGAGCGGGCGGTGAGGGTCTCCGCGGAGCTCCGGGACCACGACGCGGCTGGCTCGCTGGCCGAGGAGCTGCCCTACTGGGGCTGGCTCGAGGACGGACGCACCTGCCTGACCCGCTCGGGCGAGTTGATCGCGGCCGGGCGGCTAGCGCCCGCGGTAGTCGATGGGCGTTCGCCCGAGCAGATCGACCGCGTGCTGGGCCGCTGGCAGCGTCTGCTCTCGGGTTTGGACTCCGACACACGCCTCTACTTCTATCTGCTTCGCCGGCCGAGTGTGCCCGAGGCCGCGGACGACGAGGGTTCCGGCATCGTAGCGGTGTCCCAGCGTAAGCGCGGCGCGTTTCTCTCGGGCCGCGTGCAGCGGCTCGGGGCCTACCTGGTCTGGTCGCACGATCCCCGTCTCCGCACGGTCACCGACGGGGGAACATCGGGAAGAGCCTCCCGGCTCATGCAGTGGTGGAAGCGCCGCCGAGGGGGCGCGCCCACCTACCTCTCTTCCGAGATCGAGGCCGCCGCCGCCCGCTTTCGCTCGACGGTGGACGCGGGCCGTGCGCTCGTGGAGGAGCACACGCCGATCGAGATCCTCCCGCCCGCCGAAGCTTCGCGACTCCTCTCCGAGCTGATCAACCGTCTGCTACACATAGATTCCAATACAATCCATATGTGTCTGATAAGATTCTATAACTATATCTATCACAGTGAGTTATGTAGGACACTTCCGGTTGCAGTGTCGCTGTGTGTCCACTATGTTCCCGTATATAACATACGATACTTTATACGGGGACTCCCGAATTGGATTTGCCCAAACACCGAGGCAGGCGACCGCATAACGCACTCAGCGCGGCCTTCGTGCGCAGCGCCAAGCCCGGATACTACTGCGATGGGAACGGCCTCTATCTGCGCGTGGACCGATCGGGCGCGCGCCGATGGGAGCAGCGTCTACGGATCCAGGGTCGAAACCGCACGCTGGGCCTCGGGGGCTGCCAGCTGGTATCGCTGGCCGAGGCCCGCGAGAAGGCATTCATGAACCGCAAGATCGCGCGCTCGGGCGGCGATCCGCGTACCGAGCGGCACAAGGTCCGGGACATGCCCACGTTCGCCGAAGCGACCGCCCGTGTTCTGGAACAGCTGCGGCCGGGCTGGCGCAGCCCCAGGCATGCGCAGGACTGGGTCTCCAGCCTGCGCGTCTACGCGTTTCCACAGCTGGGCCATCGTCCGGTTGGCGAGATAACGACAGCCGACATCCTGGCAGTTCTGACACCGATCTGGCACGACAAGCAGGTGACTGCCCGGCGGGTGCGCCAGCGCATCGGGGCGGTGATGAAGTGGGCGGTGGCGATGGGGCTTCGGCCGGACAACCCCGCCAGCGATGTGCTCGGTCAAGCGCTTGGCCGACAGCAAGCCGTAGTCCGGCACATGCGCGCGTTGCCTCACTCGAAGGTCGCGGGCGCGATGGAGACGGTGCGGAAGTCGCACGCTTACCCGGCCACGAAACTCACCTTCGAGTTCCTGGTGTTGACGGCGGCCCGCTCGGGAGAGGTTCGCTCGGCGCACTGGGATGAAATCGACCTGGAGGCTCGAGAGTGGACGGTTCCCGCCGAACGCACGAAGGCCCATCGCCCCCACAGGGTGCCGCTGTCCGGGCGCGCCATGGAGATACTGAGCGAGGCGCGGACGCTCGGCGGCGGCAGCGGTCTCGTTTTCCCGTCGCCGGAGGGCCGCGCATCTGCCCACAGCAGACTCTCCACGCTGCTTCGAGACCTGGGTATCGCGGCCGTGCCGCACGGCTTCCGGTCGAGCTTCAGGGACTGGTGCGGGGAGTGCTCCAACGCACCGCGTGAAGTCGCCGAGGCCGCGTTGGCGCATGCGGTTCGTAACAAGGTGGAAGCTGCCTATGCGCGTTCGGACCTGTTCGAGCGCAGGCGCGTCCTGATGGACAATTGGGCTGCGTATCTGGCGGGCGAGCGTCGGGACCCGGAGGCCGAACCGGCTCGCTGATCCGCCGCGCTCGCAGTGTCGGCGGACGAGTCCGTCAGGCGCTGAAGAGCGGGGGCGCGAAGGCTGGCTCACGACCCGTTAGCAGTCATGAGCCAGCCTACCCTTTGGGGCCACGCTTCGCGGGTCCCCGGCAGGGGCTGGCGAGGGTGGCTCCGCCCCCTTCGATCCCCTGGACGCCCGCGCTCCGGCAGGCCATGGCGCGCACGCGGCCGGCAGGTCGCGCGCATCGGCGGCAACCTCAACCACCTCGGGGCAGTTTCGGGCTTGGTCGAGCGCCGACGCCGACCTCACTGGGACGACTTGCCGAGCCACCTAGCTGGTGAAAAGCCGCGACCGGCGGCCGGATTCGTTGATACGCCGCGCTCGCAGCGGCGCTTGATGGCCTTCCCGCTAGGGATTGCTGGAGGGGAGCGACCCCCGGCGGAGGGTGGCATGGGTGTGCACATGCCAACCCTCCGCGATGCCGATCGAGGCATCGAATCCGGGGGGTCGCTCCCTTCTTCGGCCGAAAGCTCCGGAGCGGCGTCGCCGCTCCGCCGGCCGTGCCGCAACTGTAAGACAGGCAGCCACATAAGGAAGCGCTGGCGCGCACATCGAAAAGGCGTTTCGGTGCACATGCACCCCGTTGTCTGATGTGCACTCGCCGATCAGCAACGACCCTCGCCGATCCGCGTTCAAAATCGGCCTCCAGGGAGCCGTCTCGAGCGCCATGTCGCGAAGCCGTGGATCATCGTTCCGGGACTCGAGGATCGGTGGAGGTCCTTCAGCTCAACGATCCGCTTGAGGCAGGCCTGCAGGTCGCCATACTCTTTGAGCACCTGCTCATCCTTGGCGCGGATGGCCTGCTCGATCCGGTCGATCTCGCGGCCGATTTCGTGGTCGAATTCGGAGGGGTGGGGATCTCGCGCCCAGTTGGCGAGCACCGTCTCCGCCCGGCTCCGCTCCTGCCAGGTCCGGGCCACAGCGACGACTTCGATCCTTGCACCTGGCATTGGCGCTGGCCGCCGTCTTGGCCGCCCTCTACGCCGTTGCCCGAGCCGCCGCGCTCGCCGATCTGGGACGCCGCGTCGATCTCGTCGAGCGCTCCGTCCGGCGAGGCGAGGGCGATCCCGATCTCGCCGACGCCCTCAGGAGGGATGCCGAGGGCCACTGGGACTGAACGCGGGGATGAATCCTCCTTCGACGGTAGTCCCCGGAAGTCTGCAAGGCTCATCCAGGCTTCGTCTGCACGGTCCGCGTTCCCCCCAGCCCTTGTTCGAGAGAGGAAGCCTCCCGTGTTCCTCGAAAGCGCCCTGGGCGCCGGTGGGCTGAAGGGGAGGCGAAGCCGGGTCACGGCTGGCGCGGGACGGGGCCGAGTGCGATGCGGGCCCCGGCCCCCGCCCTCGTTCAGGATCCATTCGCGGAACGCCTGCACCTCGGGCCGCTGCCGAGAGGCCGCCGTGGTGATGAGGCAGCAGCGTTCGGACGCCTCGGCCCGGGGGCGTTCGAAGACCGGGACCAGCGTTCCGTCCTCCGACACCGCGCGGCCGGTTCCGGAGTCGAAGACGCCGCCTGCGACGCGAAAAGCACCAGGATCTCCTCGTCCTCCGCGGTGAATGCCTCCCCGTCCTCCCTGTCACCGAGGAAGAAGTTGCCGAGATACTCGCCCCGGTGGTGCATCGGGGTCCCTTGCAGCGTCCTCGAGCCCCATGGGGACACCGAGAGGCCGAGTGAGCCGAGGTAGCCGGGGACGTCCGCCACCCGGAGCGGCGCCGGGAGGTCCCGGAGGTGCTCGAAGAGCCGCGGCCCGTCGGGCCATTCCACCATCTTCCGGCGCTCCTCCGGGGGAAGGCCGGAGATGACGAAATCCCGGACCCGTCCTCGCTCGTCGAACGTCGTCATCACGCCGACTCGGGCGCCGGTGAGCGCACGGGCGCTCTCGACGGCCTCTTCAAGGACAGTGGCCAGATCGAGGCTCTGGCTGATGCGGAGGATCGCCGCGCTCAGCCGGGATGTGGGGTCGCCCGCGGGCCCGCTCCTGGGCCCGGCCGGATGCGGGTCCTTCAATTCTCCACTCCCGCCGGGGGTGAGGCGGCCCGCCTGCGCCGGACCGCCGGAGAGTGGAGGATAGCGATAGCCGGTTTCGGGGGGCGAGTCACGGGTGGGACGTGACGATCGCCCAGTGCGTCACGACCTGATCACACACAATCGTGCAGATTTCTGGGTAGCTCCCGATAATTGTAGTTATCGGGAGCTTGGCCGCTACGAATTATGTGACCGGAGCGCGCCGAGGCAACCCCTGCGGGGTCTTCGGCGCTATTTGCGTTTCTGGAGCCGCGCGAGCTGTGCGGCGCCGTTGCGCTTGGCGAGGAGCCGCTCGCCGTAGCGTTGCACCATCGAGGCACTCTTCCAGCGCCCGGCCTGCATGATGGCCGGGATCCCGATCCCCGAGGCGATCATGTCCTGAGCTGCGCCCACGCGGGGGCTGTGCCCGGAGAGCCGCTGCACGATCGGCGCCGGGAGCCCGGCGCGTTCGGCCATCGCCCGGTAGATGCGCGGCACCTGGCTCTCGTCGAGCCTCTCGCCCACGATGCCCTCTTTGGCGACCGAGCGGAAGAGCCGCCCGGCGTCGATTCCGCTCGCGCCGAGCCACGCCCGCACCAGCTTCACCGTGTCCCGGTGGAGGTAGAGCATCGCGCCCCCACCTTCCGGATCGGTCTTCGCGCGCCGCACGAGGAGCGAGGCCGACCCGTCCCTATCTATTGTCATGTCAATGACTTGCAGAGAGACCAGCTCTGAGCGGCGGAGCATGGCGTCGTAGGCGACAGCCAGCATCGCGCGGTTCCGCACATCGATCAGCCGGTCTCCTGCAGCAGCCAACAGGCGTCGGACGAGGGGCCAGGTCAGCCCCCGCACCTGGCTCTGCCGGATCCCATTTTTCCGGTGCATCCGCGTGAGCGCCCGCTGCACTGCGGCGTCCTCGAGCGGGCTCCGTTCCCCGGCTACTTTGTACACGGTGGCGATGCTCCAGACGTAGCGCCGAACGGTGGCCGACGCACGGACGGGTGTCATCGCCTCAATGTACGCCACGACCGTGCCCGCTCTCGCGGGGAGCGGAGAGAGCCCCCGCTCGGCGCACCACGCCGTGAACCCCGCCAGACGCGGCATCCTCCACTCGTGCGGTCCGACACTCTCGGCTCCTCCGTGGCGGCGGCTTTCGTCCCGGTGCCCTGAGGTGGCCGCCCCTGCTCACATCGACGTGATGCGCCGCGCTGTAGCCGCGCCCCGCGACTCCCCGGCCAGCCTTCGAGTCACCTGGAAGCACCCTCCGGGACAATATCGGGTCGTGCTCGGACGGACGCCGCCGTCGGCGTGCGGATCTTCGCAGGCCGCGTCTCGACCGGTAGGCGCCATGGAGACGCTGACGAAGCACTTCGAATCGCGAGTGGGTGCATCCCTCGAGCGCACGGGCCTGAAGCCGTCGACGTTCGACCTGCAGGCGGTGGGCGATCCCAACCCGGTGCGTCAGCTCCGTCCTGGCCGATCACCGAGGCTGGCGATGGCCTGCCAGGTCCCCGTGTTCATCGAAGCCTGCTGCCGGGCCCATGTGGCCCCTGTTCCCTCCCGGGGCAACGCGCCCCGGAATTCTTCACCGAACAGAACGGAGGCAGACCGATGACGAGAGCAAATGGAACAGAGCATGGACGCGCCCGCGCGCGTCCTGCGGTTACCTCGAGTGCAGGCCCGCACGGGGCTGGCGCGGAGCACGATCTACGTGCGGGTGGCCGACGGGAGCTTTCCCCAACCGATCCGGCTAGGCGCGCGCGCCGTCGGCTGGATCGAGTCCGAAGTGGATGCGTGGATCCGAGACCAGATCGCCGCGAGCCGCAGCAGTGCCGAGTGATCTGAGACGGAAATCATCTGACAGTTCGCCATGAGAGAGGACAGGGGCCATCGACAAACTGCCCTCCCGCAAGGTTCGCTCCTTCGCCTCCTCCGGGAACCTCCGTTACGGTCCACTGGATTCCCGCTGAGGAAGAGGGGATGCAATGGGGGGGATCAGGGCCGGTTGATCAGTAGTAAGTCATTAAATATCAATAGGTTACAGTTCATCTAGCACGTACCTCGACGCGGCGCACCACGGCCAAGAGCTCCGGCGCCGTGACTTCCGCAACCGGCTTCGCCCCGATCGACGGAAAGACATTCTGCTCAAGCTCACTCTCAAGCCGCCGAGCGTGATCCGTGGACCAGTTGGGCGAGTGCTTCGCGAGCCATTCCCGGGCCACGGCCTCGAAGCTGTTCCTGGCCCATTGCCGCCGCGACTGCTTTTGTGCCTTCCGGTAGGCGCTCGGGTCGATGTCTCGGGCCAGAAGCTTGCGGGCCTCGTCGCGCCGCCGCTGGCAATCGCCCTCAGTGCCGGGGTCGCTACGCACGTCACCAACTGGCCGATCTTTGACAGTAGGGGCATCAAGTATTTTCCTCTTCCCTGGGAAGGACTGACCGCGCACAATGAGACCTGGCGAGACCTACTGCTCGTTGACGACCTCTGTGGTAGCCCGGCATTCCAGGATGCTGCACAAGAATCAGTGCAACCAATGGCTCGATATGAAGGACCGAAGCAATGGCAGACCAGAACCTGAAGCCCGAGCAGAAGGCCCGCGACACCATCGACCAGATGCTGGACCAGGCTGGGTGGAAGGTGCAGTCGAAGAACAAGATCGACTTCAGTGTCGGCGTCGGGATCGCCGTTCGTGAGTATTCGACAGATGTTGGCCCTGCCGACTACGTTCTCTTCATCAACAAGAATCCGGTCGGCGTGGTCGAGGCCAAGCCGGAGCATTGGGGCCAGAAGATCACGACGGTTGAAGATCAGTCCGGCAGCTACGCGGCCGCGAAGCTGAAATGGCTCAACAACAAGGAGCCACTTCCCTTCATCTACGAGAGCACGGGCGTCGTGACGCGCTTCACCGACGCACGCGATCCGAAGCCCCGTTCACGCGAGATCTTCAATTTCCACCGCCCCGAAATACTGGCTGAGTGGTTCGGGCAACCTGCGCCGCTGCGCGCGCGGTTGCGCACCATGCCTGCCCTCGACGCCGCAGGCCTCAGGGCGTGCCAGATCAGCGCCATCAAGAAGCTGGAGGTATCCTTTAAGAATGACCGCCCACGTGCCCTCATCCAGATGGCAACCGGCTCCGGCAAGACATATGCCGCCATCACTTCGATTTACCGGCTGCTCAAACACGCTAACGCCAAGCGCATCCTCTTTCTCGTAGACACCAAGAATCTGGGCGAACAGGCCGAGCAAGAATTCATGGCCTATGTGCCCAATGACGACAACCGAAAATTCCCTGAACTCTACAACGTCCAGCGCCTCAAATCGTCCTTTGTCGCCAAGGATGGCCAGGTCTGCATCAGCACTATCCAGCGCATGTACTCGCTCCTGAAGGACCAGGAGATGGATGAAGCCGCCGAGCAGATCAACCCGGCGGAAATGGTCCAGCCTAAACAACCGATGCCGGTTGTCTATAACGGCAAGATTCCACCTGAATTCTTCGACTTTATCATCATCGACGAATGCCACCGCTCGATTTACAACCTCTGGCGGCAGGTCCTGGAATATTTTGACGCCTATCTCATCGGCCTGACCGCCACGCCGGACAACCGTACCTATGGATTCTTCAGGAAGAACGTCGTCAGCGAGTATACCCATGAGCAAGCCGTCGCCGACGGCGTCAATGTCGGCAATGAAATCTATGTCATCGACACGGAGAAGACCAAGCATGGCGGCCAACTCACGGCAGACCAATGGGTCGAAAAGCGCGAGCGCCTGACGCGACGAAAGCGCTGGGAGATTCAGGATGACGATGTCACCTATGCTGCCGAGCAGCTCGATCGCGACATCGTCAATCCTGATCAGATTCGCACTGTCGTCCGCACCTTCCGTGACAAGCTTTCGGAAATATTTCCCGGCCGTGGCGAAGTCCCGAAGACGCTTATTTTCGCCAAGACTGACAGCCACGCCGACGACATCATCCAGACCGTGCGCGAGGAATTCGCCGAAGGCAACCAGTTCTGCAAGAAGATCACCTACAAGACCGACGAGGATCCGAAATCCGTCCTCGCCCAGTTCCGGAACGACTACTATCCGCGGATCGCCGTGACCGTGGACATGATCGCGACGGGCACGGACGTAAAACCGCTCGAATGCTTGCTTTTCATGCGCGACGTGAGGAGCCGTAACTATTTCGAGCAGATGAAGGGCCGCGGCACCCGCACCGTCGAACATGATGATCTCAAGAAAGTCTCGCCCTCCGCAGTCAGTGGGAAGACACACTATGTGATCGTCGACGCCATCGGCGTCACGAAATCACTCAAGACCGCCAGCCAGCCGCTCATCACCAAGCCCTCCGTGCCACTCAAGGATCTGGCCATGGCCGTGATGATGGGCGCCCGTGATGAAGACACGGTGAGTTCCCTCGCCGGCCGCCTCGCCCGCCTCAACCGGAAGCTTGACCACCAGGAGCAGGAGCGCATCCGGGAGAAGGCAGGCGGCATGGAACTCGCCGACATCATCGGCAATCTGCTGGCCGCCATCGACCCCGACCGCATTGAGGCCAAGGCCCGCGAGATCGAGCCCGTGGCGGGAGATGCCGAGCCGACGCCCGGCGCTCGTGAAAAGGCTCAGGAACAGATGGTCAGTGACGCCGCCAGCGTCTTCAACGGCGAGCTGGTCGAGCTGATCGACACTATTCGCCGCGACAAGGAACAGACCATTGACCATGACGGCCTAGACACCGTGATCGGCGCTGGATGGGCGGGCGACTCTCATGAGAACGCTGAGGCTGTGGCGCAGGACTTCCAGCAATACTTGGGTGCCAATCGTGACGAGATCGAAGCCCTGACCATTTTCTTCGCTCAACCGTACCGGCGCCGCGAACTGACCTACGCCATGATCCGAGAGGTATTCGACAGACTCAATAGCGATAAGCCCCGCTTGGCGCCCTTGCGGGTCTGGCAGGCCTATGCTCTGCTCGACGAATACAAAGGCGATCAACCGGTCAGCGAACTGACAGCGCTCGTGGCGTTGATCCGCCGCGTCTGCGGCATTGATGCGACGATCTCTCCCTATTCGGACACCGTGCGCCGTAATTTTCAGAACTGGATCATGACCCACCACAGCGGGGGCGGAGAAAAATTCAATGAGGAACAGATGGAGTGGCTGCGTATGATCCGCGATCATATCATCAGCTCCTTTCATCTCGACCGCGACGATCTCGACATGGCTCCGTTCGATGCCAAGGGCGGCATGGGGCAGATGTACAAGCTGTTCGGTGAACGCATGGATGACGTGATTGATGAGCTGAATGAGGCGTTAGCGGCGTGATTGACAAAGTCAACGTTCCCTCTAGTTGGATTTATTCGACTATTGCTTCAGTCGTTGCACGAGATGGCATATTCACAGATGGCGACTGGGTAGAGAGCAAAGACCAAGATCCATATGGAGATATCCGCCTCATACAGTTAGCGGATATTGGCGATCGCAAATTTTTAGACAAATCCTCCCGATTTTTGACCAGAGCGAAAGCACATGACCTGAATTGCACATTTTTGAAAAAGGGTGATTTACTTGTTGCCCGTATGCCTGACCCCTTGGGACGGTGTTGCATTTTTCCCTTGGATGGCCTTGATAAGTACGTAACAGTCGTCGATGTGTGTGCGATTCGTCTCGGAACATCGGTCGTCGACTCTAAGTACTTGATGCACCTGATCAATAGTCCTCGTACGCGAGCCGACATCGAAGCGCTTAAATCCGGGTCAACACGCAAGAGAATTTCTCGCAAGAATTTTGCCCGTATCGAGATACCTCTTGCTCCTCAGAATGAGCAACACCGCATTGCCACAAAGATCGAGGAATTGTTTTCCGAACTGGACAAGGGCGTCGAGAGCCTGAAGACGGCGCGCGAGCAAATCAAGGTCTACCGTCAGGCCGTGCTCAAGCACGCCTTCGAAGGCAAGCTCACAGCCAAATGGCGCGAAGATAACAAAGACAAACTTGAGAAGCCCGAGCAATTGCTCGCTCGCATCAAGCAGGAGCGGGCGGCACGCTACGAGCAGCAACTTCAGGAGTGGAAAGTTGCTGTCAAGACATGGGAGGAAAGCGGCAAGTCTGTCAGGAAGTCAAGCAAGCCGAAGAAGCCACTGGAAATAGCTGATCTTCCCCACGATGTAATAGCGACATTGCCGGAGCTTCCTAATGGTTGGTGCTGGGTACGTGTTGGAGACTGTTGCCAGGTGGTTCGAGGTGGATCGCCACGTCCGGCAGGAGACACACGTTACTACGATGGTTCAATTCCTTTCCTTAAGGTTGCAGATCTTACACGGACAGAGGGTGTCTATATTGACACTTACTCTTTTTCGATCAAGGAAGCCGGCCTCCACAAGACTCGCCTAGTGGAACCTCCGATTCTAATGCTTTCCAATAGTGGTGCAACCTTGGGAGTTCCCAAGGTTTGCCGCATTAAGACAACCTTTAACGATGGTATAGCCGCGTTCCTTGGCCTCGAACCGGGTGACCTTCTTTACCATTGCTATTTTTGGACCAGCAAGACATTACAACTTAGAGCAATCAACCAGGGAGCCGCTCAGCCGAATCTGAATACCGACATGATCATGGAGACCCTAATGCCGCTGTGCACTCGCGAAGAAATGAAGATGGTTACAAAACATATCGACAGGTCGTTATCTATGTGCGATCAGCTGTTCTCCGAAGTCGGGAGTCAGCTATTGAGAGCCGATGCCCTTCGCCAGTCGATTTTGAAGCGGGCGTTTGCTGGTCAGCTCGTCGCGCAAGACCCCCACGACGAACCCGCGTCAATGCTTCTAGCGCGACTCCGCGCCGCTACTGTCCTACAAGAGTCAAGGGCGAAAGTATGACCAATTTTCAGCGTGAGGGCGCGATCAGCAATGCACATGTTGGACGTGAATTTGAAGAACGTGCCAGAGGGGTACTGGCTGAGCATGGTCTCGATCTTGTTTTCAACCACAAGGTGGCGGTGGGGATAGCGTCGCAAAAGAAGGAGCATGCATTCGATTTAGGGTCAGAAGATCCGAAAGTCATTGTAGAGTGTAAGGCGCAGACTTGGACTGCGGGAAACAAGGTCCCTAGCGCAAAGATGAAAAACTGGGCTGAGGCCATGTTCTATTTTCACATGGCGCCGCATGATTATCGGAAGATATTCGTCGTTGAGCGGAGCGTAAGAGAGACTACTGGCGAAACCCTGCTGTCATATTTCATGCGTACTCAATTCCACATGATTCCATCCGATGTAGAGTTCTGGGACCTTGATGGCGCCACCAAAAATGTTTGCATCAAGTTGCCAAAGAACAAGAGATATCAGACATGAACTCCGCGCCCATCGTCTCCAAAGTCTGGAGCTTCTGTACTACTCTGCGCGATGACGGGGTGAGCTACGGCGACTATCTTGAGCAGCTCACCTATTTGATCTTCCTGAAGATGGCCCATGAGTATACTAAGCCACCCTACAACCGCGATGTCGGTATCTCAGCTGACTACAACTGGCAGAGCCTAAGATCGAAGAGGGGCGCAGACCTCGAAGTCCACTACGTGGCCCTGCTTCGTAGGCTCGGAACCAAGACGAGCATGCTGGGGCAGATCTTCACCAAGGCCCAGAACAAGATCCAGGACCCGGCGAAACTGTATCGCCTCATCGACATGGTCAACGACACCGAGTGGGTCACCATGGGCGCCGACATCAAGGGCGACATCTATGAAGATCTGCTGGAGAGAAACGCTGAGGACACCAAGTCAGGCGCCGGCCAGTATTTCACGCCGCGCGCCCTCATCCGCGCCATCGTCGAATGCGTGCGTCCCGAACCGGACAAACTCATTGCCGACCCGGCCTGTGGCACCGGGGGATTCTTTCTTGCGGCCTACGATTTCATCACCAACCCGAACAACTTCAGGCTCGACAAAAAACAGAAGGCCTTCCTGAAGCACGAGGCGTTTCATGGCAACGAGATCGTCGCCAATACGCGCCGCCTGTGCCTGATGAACATGTTCCTGCACAACATCGGCGATATCGAGGGTGGTGCGCCCATATCGCCGACTGACTCGCTCGTGACCGATGGCGGCAAGCGCTTCGACTATGTGCTCGCAAACCCGCCGTTCGGCAAGAAGAGTTCCATGAGCTTCACGAACGATGAGGGCGGACAGGAAAAGATCGACCTGACCTACAACCGGCAGGATTTCTGGGCGACTACGTCGAACAAGCAGCTGAATTTCGTGCAGCACATCCGCACGATGCTCAAGACCACCGGCCGCGCGGCCGTTGTCGTGCCAGACAATGTGCTGTTTGAAGGCGGCGCCGGGGAGACGATCCGCCAGAAGCTGCTGGGCAACACCGACCTGCACACCATCCTGCGCCTTCCGACCGGCGTGTTCTATGCGCAAGGGGTCAAGGCCAATGTGATCTTCTTCGACAACCGCGAAGCCAGCCCCAGTCCCTGGACGAAGCAGGTCTGGTACTACGACTACCGCACCAATATTCACCATACTCTGAAGAAGAAGCCGATGCGCTTCGAAGACCTGTCGGACTTCGTCTGCTGCTACAACCCACAGAACCGGCACAGGCGCAAGCCTTCCTGGGATGAGAAGGACAGACCGGAAGGGCGTTGGCGCAGCTTCAGTTATGGCGAACTCAAAGCCCGGGACAAGACGAGCCTCGACATCTTCTGGCTCAAGGACAAGAGCCTGACGGATTTGGACAACCTGCCCGAGCCCGACGACCTCGCCGAAGAGATCATCGAGAACCTTGAGGCTGGTCTGAATAGTTTTCGCGAAGTGCTCGCAGGTTTACGGCAGCCAGGCTAATCGGATGGGGTGTGGTAAGAGCCGGGAGTTTCAGACTTGTCAGATTTGATTGATGCGATCCGACTAAGAAGGTTCCAAGGAAGGCTTGGGCGAGAGCGCGTAACCGGATGGACAGCGGTTCCGGCAGAACTGCGAGTAGGGGGGAAGCTTGCGCCTGGCCCCTAGGCCTGCGGCAATTCCGGTGCCGACGCGTCCGTCCATTCGTGTCTGCATGTCCGCATGTCCGCATGTGTCTCGCACGGTCTCATGGATTCCCGGTCGTGAAAAGGGATGTAATGGGGGGATCAGGTCGGATAGGTTAGTAGTAACTTAGTAAACTACAATTACTTAACATTTTTTCACCGCCTACTTCGACGCGCTGGCCGGTGGGCCGTCTCGTTCACGTCTGGGCGGAGCTTGGTTTTCTCTTTCTGCTTCTTCTTAGCCACTATTCAGGCTCCGCAAAGGCTCGCGCGAGTGATTCCAGCGTTCTGAGTGCCGATTCCATGGCCCGTACACCCGTCGCGTTGTACACATCGCGCACGTGAGGCGAGAGGGGGCCGTCGTCGTTGTATGCCGAGAACCGCAAACCGGCCCGCCCCGCCCGCTGGCGGGCCGAACCGGGACCATTCAGGTCCGCCCACGCGCCCCTAATCGCTCGGAGGATGGCCTGAGCCTGCTTACGGACATCGTCATCCATGGGGTAAGATAACCCTCAACCGCCCGAGCCATCCGTGTGTAACTATTCAAACTGACCCACTACTTCGATCGTGTAGGTGGTCCCGTCGACCGCGAACGACGTCTGGCTGAGGCTCCCGTCGTCTGGACTGAAGCCGTAGACGCCCCAACCACCCCAGCCGCCGGACGGTTCCACCTGGCCAAGCGTCAGACAGGCGGTCAGATGACGTTAGCGCTCGGGCGCGTGGCGATCCGGGGCCGACACGTCCGTTCAGTAAGCGTTCGGCGGGGTGACTAGAGGCGCCTCGCCAGTACGTTCCCGAACACCCTCGCCGTCGCGACGAGATTCCAACCTTCGGGGTCGCCACGTCGTCACCTGCCGGTCTTTCTCAGCCCCGTGCGACGCCCGCGACGCCCAAGGCAGAACCCGTCACGGGTTCCGCGAACGTACCGTAAGCTCCCGTGTAATCGCCCGCCAATTATACGGGATCACATACGATAGAAACGAGTCGGACCAGAAACTACTGCATCCATAACTAACTACAGGTCATATACTTATGACGACATAGGGACAGGATAGAGAGCAGATCAACCGTCCGGGCACGGTGTGGGACGGCGCGACCGGGAGCGGTATGAACTGGCGGCTCGCGCTTTCGGAACTCGAGGCGGAGCGCAGTCACCTGCGGCTCGACGGCGAGCCGGTGATCCTCTACTCGCTCCTCTCTCCGCCTGGCCAAGCCTACGCAAACCTGCTCCAGGAGCTCTACTGCCTGGACGCGGCGATGACGGTCTCGCTCGAGTGGCGGCCCTGGGCGATGGAAGCGGCGAGGCGCCGGATCCGTGGTGCGCAGCGGCACTACTTCGCCAGGCGCTACTCGATGATGGCGCACGTGCAGGAGACCGAGGGCACGGCCGCCGCGATGGTCGACTCGGCCGCGGCCACGGAGTCGGACCGGCTGGGCGAGGCGCT
Organism: Longimicrobiales bacterium; assembly: GCA_965218255.1. GTDB lineage: Bacteria > Gemmatimonadota > Gemmatimonadetes > Longimicrobiales > Gaopeijiaceae > JAAXGI01. The sequence goes on from CBDCKJ010000003.1 coordinate 492,222, forward strand.
CGTCGAGCTGGAAGCGGACGGGGTGAGCTACGGCGAGGCGTCGCTGACCGTGGCGCTCCACGGCGAGCTCGGGAGCATCGAACGCGTGGACGGCGACCTGCGTCGGCTCTTCGCGGCGCACGACGCGAAGGTGATCCGGGAGGGCTACGGCCAGCTTCCAGCCTGGTTCTCGCGGCTCCCGGCCCAGCCCCGCGGGCGGCAGGTGCGGAAGGTGTTCGTGTCGGCCGGAGTGGCGGCCTGCCTCGCGCCGCTGTTCGGGCCACCCAAGGGCACTCGGGAGAGCCGCCACCTCGGCCGTGAGTCGCTCGCGGTCTTGGAGACCCCGTGGCGCACGGCCTACCACTACGACCTGTTCGCCGGCGACGTGGGCCACACGCTGATGCTCGGCGCGACCGGCTCGGGCAAGAGCTTCACACTGAACTTCCTGCTGGTCGAGGCTCTCAGGTACGACCCGCGCGTCCTGATCCTGGACCTGGGCGGCTCCTACCGCTGGCTCACGCGCTTCCTCGGGGGGCGCTACCTGGAGCTGTCGCCAGGCGAGGCCGAGCCAACGCTCCGGCTGCAGCCGTTCGCCCTCCCGGCGGGCACGCGGACGTTCCAGTTCCTGACGGGCTGGGTGCTCCGGCTGCTCAAGCTCGGCGGCTGGGAAGCGAGCGGCGCGGATACGAGCGAGATCCGCTCACGCATCGAGGACCTCTACGCGTTCGAGCCGGAGCGGCGGACGCTGAGCGTATTGGCAAGCTCGCTTCCGTCCGCGACGTGGCCGGCCTGGAGCCGTTGGATCGAAGGCGGCGCCTGGGGCGCGTACTTCGATAACCCGGCCGGCGGAGCGCCGGATCTCGAGTTCGCCGACTGGCAGGTGATCGATCTCGCCGGGGCGGTCGAGCATCCGGATCTCTGCGACGCGGCGCTCTCCTACCTGCTCGAGCGGATGCGCTTGGAGGTGGAGGACCCGACCGAGGCGGCGCGGCTGAAGCTGATGGTCGTGGACGAGGCCTGGCGCTACCTGCAGGACCCGGCGGTGCTCAGCTACCTGGCCGAGGCGGCGAAGACGTGGCGCAAGAAGAACGCCGCGCTGATCCTGGCCACGCAGTCCGCCGTGGACGTGACGGCGACGCCCGGCGCGGCGGCGCTCCTCGAGTCGATCCCGACCAAGCTGTTCCTCGCGAACCCCGAGCTGCCCGACGCGGTCGGCGCGCTGTTCCGGCTGAACGAGGCGGAGCTGGCCCGGGTCCGGGGCCTGATCCCCAAACGCGAACTCTATCTGCGCCGCCCGGACGGGGCGGCGGTGCTCCGGCTCGAGGTCGATCCGGAGAGCTACTGGCTCTACACCTCGTCCGCATTGGACGCCGAGGAGCGCGCCCGCGCCGTCGAGCGTCACGGGCTCGCCCGGGCCCTCGAGGTTCTCGCGAGCCGAGACCATCCCACCCCCACCCCCAACGCGAGGAGCTGACACGCCATGCGACCACCAATGACACCCCTCGTTCTATTGACGCTGCTCTTCGCGGCGCTTCCTGCCGGGGCATCTGCCCAGCAGGCGGACGACGACGCCTTCCTCCGGGTGCCGGTCCCGGAGGAGGGCGAGGACCGCATTCACCGGCTGCGGACCCAGGTCCGTCACACGACGGTGATCGTGCTCCCCGCCGATGAGAACATCCTGGACTTCGTGGTCGGCGACTCGGAGTACTGGCACCTGGCCGGCGCGGCGAACGTCGCGTTCCTGAAGCCTCTCGCTTCGGACGCGGCGACGAACATCGCGCTCGTATGCGAGTCGGGGCGGATCTACTCGTTCCTGGTGGCCGAGCAGAGTGACGGGCCGCCCCATCTGGTCGTGCGCGTAGAGTCCGGAGCAGAGGCGGCGCGGCTCTCCGGAGGCAGCGGCCGTCCCGCGTTCGTCGCGCGTAGCGAGGTCGCGGCCTACCAACAGATGGCCGCCGAGGCGGCCGAGGCCGCGCGCAGTGCCCGGGAGGCGGCCGAGGCCGGCATCCTGGAGGCCCGGACGCAGGCTGAGTCGGCGATCGAGGAGTTCCGTGCGCGCTATCCGGAGCGTCTCGCGTTCGAGTACCGCCTGGAGGGGGACGCGGCCGACCGGCCGTTCCTGGTCGAGGCGATGTGGCACGATGGGCAGTTCACCTATCTCCGGTCCCGCGCCCAGGAGTCGCCGGCCCTCTATGAGCTCCGGGACGGCGAGCCGGCGCTCGTCGCTTACGACCTGACGGAGGAGGGCCTCTACATCGCCCGCCACGTGCTGGGCGACGGGTGGCTGCAGATCGGCGACAAGCGGGCCAGCTGGCGGTTCACGCCCAGGGAAGGCCTCCGATGAGCCGTTGGAAGCAGTGGGTCCGGCCCCCGGAAGGCGCGCTGCCGGGCGGCATCGTCACCAAGGCCGGCGTCGTGTTGATCGCGGTGCTCGTCGGTGGACTCCTCTTCTCGTGGGCGATGACGGGTCCCCAGGAAGCCGACACTCTCGTAGCCCTGCCCGAGGCGCAGGCGGTCGACGACGGGATGGGGAGGTCGCTCCAGAACCGCATTCGGCAAGAGGCCGAGCGGCAGACTCTGGAGGCCGCCGCCCGGGCGCGCGCCGAGCTCGAGCGCCGGCAGGCCGCGGCCGCCGAGGAGATGGCTCGGCTCCAGACCGAGTCGGAGGCGCCGAACACCGCAGCCTTGATCCCAGGCGTGAGCGCGGCCGAGTCGGAGCTTAGGGAGGCGCTTCGGCTGGAGGAGCTGGAGCGAAGAACCCGCTCGCTCCGCGCCCTTCCCGTGGCTCAGTCGTACAGGACTCCGGACGCCGCGACCCAGGGGTCCGGAGCCAACGGCCGAAGCACCGGAGGTGCGGCCGACGCGGATGTGGCACTCCTCGAGAACACGGTCCAAGCGGCGCTCGCCTCATTCGAGCAGTCGGTCGGGGCGCTAGAGGGCGGGCTGGCGGCGGAGCAGCTTCTCCTCGGGTCCCCTGGCATCGCCGCTGCGACGGCGCCCGCGGCCGGGCTGCGGGCGTCCCCCCGAGCGACTGGCCCCGTTCAGCCAGGGCGTAGCGTCCAACCCACCGACCCGCCGGGTTGGGAGCGGATCCATGAGGGTTCGTTCCTCGAGGCGGTGCTCCTCACGCAGCTCTCGGGCGACTTCCCCGGACCGGTGCTCGCGACCGTCTCGGTCCCATTCTATTCGGCCGACCGCCAGCGGGTCCTGATCCCGCGCGGCGCGCGTGTCGTCGGCACGGCCCGGGCCGTTCAGGACCCGGACCAGAGCCGGCTCGCGGTCGCGTTTCACCGGTTGCTGCTGCCCGACGGCAGCTGGATCGACCTCGAGTTCACGGGCCTGAACCAGGCGGGCGAGGGCGCTCTTCGGGACGAAGTCGACCGCCACTACTTCAGCACATTCGCGGCGGCCGGAGCCGTCGGCGTCGTGAGCGGACTCGCCTTGGCCGGCGGTTCGCCGTTCGGCCTCAGGGCGGGCGTCGGCCAAGGCCTCGGCCAGAGCGCGACCTCGGTTCTCGACCGGTTCCTGAACCGGCTCCCCACGATCACGATCCGCGCCGGCCATCGCCTGCGCGTCTGGTTTACGTCCGACGTCCTGGTCCCCAGGGCCGGGACACGGCAATAACACCAAAGGAGCTCATCATGCGTCACCGCAGCCTCACCACCGTCCTCTTGGTCTCCATCCTGATGCTCGCGAGCGCTGGGCCGGCCAACGCCCTCTTCGACATCGGCGGCGTGATCCAGCGGGCCCAGATGATCGTGAACCAAGCGACCCAGATCGCGAACCAGATCCGCCAGATGCGGACGATGACCCGCCAGCTCACCGAGCTCGAGGAGCAGCTCGACTACATGAAGGACGTCGCGCGGGGCGACGTGGACGCGTTGATCGAACCATTCGCGGAGCTGTCGGCCGGATCCATCGGCCTCGTCGGCGAGGGACTCGACTGGGGCTCCGAGTTCAGCGGCGCAGCCGGCGAGCTGGTCGAAGCGGTGCGGGGCATGGGGAGCGGAAGCTCGTTCACCGATGTCTGGCGGAGCGCGCAGGGTGTGGCCGACCAGGTGAGCGAGGCGGACATCCTCGAGCTGTTCCGTAACCGCCCGGCCGAGGCGTCGTCGCGCGCGGTTGAGGACTACCGCCGAGCCCGTGAGGCCGCCGACCGCCAGCGCGTGCTCGACTACGCGATGATGGACGCCGCAGCCTCGCTCGCCTCGACCGTCGAGAGCGCGCAGGACTCGTTCGACGACCTGACCGCGAACGGCAATCTGTCCAACACGGCACTCCAGCAGGCGCAGGTCGCGGCAGCGCTGACGCAGGGCAGGATCAACGCCGCCGTGGCGCAGGTGCTCGCCTACCAGGCGGTCGAGCAAGCGAACCGGATGCAGCAGGCCGAGATCGACCGGCTCGAGCGGCTGGCCGAGTGGAGGGACGCGCGCCTCCGTACGAACGCGATGGCCGATGCGATGCGCACGGCCGCGTTCCAGAACCGCGACCGGCTCCGGGAAGGGCTCCTGTTCAAGGTCCCGTCGTTCTACATGGGCGGCCAGGCGTAGGCCCCGGGAGTGTCTGTCATGCAACTCCTGCCACCTCAGTCGATCGATCCGAACGTCCCGGCCCAAATCCCCGCGGATCAGCTCCAGGACTTCAAGGGGTTCCTGGATGTCGTGCTCGACACCGTGGTCGGCGGCGCCGCGCCCGATGTGCTGACGCTCGGCCACCAGCTATGGGGCGGTCTCGCGGTGATCGTCGTCGCATGGAGCGGGCTCAAGATCGCGTTCAGCGGCACGCTAGAGCCTTGGGCGCTCGTGCGGGTCGTGCTCGGGATCGCGATCCCCCGGACGCTCCTCCATTACTACAGCGTCCCGATCCCGGGCGTCGGGTTCACCTTTCCGGCCATGGTGGCGGCCGGAGGGATCTGGCTCCAGAACCTGTTCATCTCCGATGTCGTGTCCGTCGGCTACACGGAGATGACCGCGCTCGTGCAGGCGTTCGCCGCCCGGCTCGGCGCGGCATGGTCGGGCGGGAGCCTGATGACCCTCATGACCGAGGGCGTGAGCGTGTTCTTCTCGTCCCTCGTCGCGCTGATGATGGGCGTGCCGCTCGTGCTCGGCCTGGTCGCGCTCTTCTGCCTGACCTACGCGCAGGTGATCTGGGCGCAGGTGGCGCTCGCGATCGTGATCCTCTTGGGCCCCGTGTTCATCCCCTGGCTGCTGTTCGAGCCGCTCGCGTTCCTGTTCTGGGGATGGTTCCGCACGCTCATGGTCTACACGCTCTACGGCGTCGTGGCAGGAGCGATCCTCCGTGTGTTCATGGGCGTGGGCATGGGCTACGTCACGACCTATACCGGCGCCTTGATGGGCACCGGCTCCTCCGACCCCGCGGAGCTGGGGCTCTGGGTCGTCGTCCTCCTACCGCTCGTCGTCTCCGGCCTGATGGCCGGCATGAAGGTGGGCGAGCTCGCCGCGATGCTCGTCTCAGGCTCCGGATCCGTCGGATCGGGCATGATGGCGCTCGTGGTGCGTGGAGGCGGACGCCTCAGCGCTGCCGCGAACCCGGCCCGCCCCCCAGTCCCCGGAGGCTGAAGGAGACGTCCATGAACCGAGAACACGATGCTGGCCGCGAGTACGCGGAGATCTGGGGCGAGACCGTGCAAGCGAACCGGAAGCTCCGTACGCTGGCGATGATCCTCGCCACCGCGTGCCTCGCGCTCGGCGTGCTCCTCCTCCGGGTCGCGACCGTCGAGCCGCCTCGCCCGATCGTGGTCCGGGTCGACGAGGTCGGCCGTGCCGAGGCCGTGGCCTACGAGGCCGCAACGGCGCAGGCGGATCCGCTCGATCCCACGACCAAGTACTTCTTGAACCGGTTCATCGCCGACTTCTACTCCAGGCGCCAGGCGACGGTCGAGGAGCACTGGACCCGGAGCCTGCGGTTCCTCTCGACCGAGCTGGCGAACGCCGCGTTCACGAGGGACGGCGCCGAGGTCGCCGCCATGGCCGCCGGCACCTCCGACTCCGAGCTCCAGGTCGAGCAGGTCGTGCTCCGCATCCACCCCGCACCGGAGGCGCCCCACGGCGCGACCGCCGACTTCGATCTGGTCCACCTCCGGCAGGGGCAGGAGACGCTGAGGGAGCGGTGGTCGATCACGCTCCGGTTCACGTTCCTCACCGTCATCCCCTCCGAGCTCGTCGTCTACAACCCGATGGGCATCCTCATCACCTACCTCCAGGCCGACCGTGCCCTGGTCACGGAGCAGCCCAGGTGATCGCGCATCTGCGGGGACGCGAACAGGCGCTCGAAGCGTTCGGGTGGACGGGACGCCAGGCCGAGTGGATCGCGCTGGCTTGTCTCCACAGCGGCGTGTTCACCCGCACCCAGCTCTGCGCCTATCTACGGATCGATCGCTGGCAGGCTCTTCGGTTCGTCCGGGCCATGTCGGAGCGAAGGCTGGCGGCCGACGAGACACTGGAAGGCCGGAAAGTCTGCCGGATCTGCGGGCGCGGAATCTACCGCGCGCTCGGGGCCGAGGACATCCGCCACCGCCGGATCGCTTCCGATGAAGTGCTCATGCGGCGCCTGCTCTCGCTCGACTACGTGCTCGAGCACACCGGCTTGTCGTGGCTCCCCACCGAGTCCGAGAAGGTCGGCGCATTCGAGGCGCTCGGCATCGAGCGCCGGATCCTGCCCTCGCGCCTCTACCGGGGAGCCGCCGGTAACACGCGGCGTTACTTCCCGGTCAAGCTGCCGGTCGCGCTCGAAGCCGAGCGCGCCGTGTTCGTCTACGTCGATCCCGGGCACGATACCACGACGGCGCTCCGCTCCTGGGCCGTGGCACATCGCGGCCTCTGGAAGGCCCTCGGGGAGCGCGGCCGATCCATCGAGGTCGTGGCCGTCGTCCGCACCGTGAGGGAGCTGCAGCGGGCCCTGACGATCCTCGAGAACTGGACCAACACATCTACAGCATCCGGCCCCTCCGCTACAGCATCCGGCCCCTCCGCCGCTCCGGAACCCGACAGTGCGGCCCGCCGCGAGATCGTCCGAATCGAGCAGGCCATCCGCAAGAAGGATGAGCGGGTGCTCAAAGAGTATGGCGACCTGCAGGCCTGCCTCAAGCGGATCGTCGAGCTGAAGGACCTCCACCGATCCTCGAGTCCAGGAACGATGATCCACGGCTTCGCGACATGGCGCTCGAGACGGCTCCCTGGAGGCCGATTTTGAACGCGGATCGGCGAGGGCCGCTGCTGATCGGCGAGTGCACATCAGACAACGGGGTGCATGTGCACCGAAACGCCATTTTCATGTGCGCGCCAGCGCTCCCTTATGTGGCTGGCTGTCTTACAGTTGCGGCACGGCCGCCGGAGCGGCGACGCCGCTCCGGAGCTTTCGGCCGAAGAAGGGAGCGACCCCCCCTTTGGGGATGCCTCGATCGGCATCGGGGAGGGCTGGCATGTGCACACCCATGCCACCCTCCGCCGGGGGGTCGCTCCCAGCCATGGATCCCTACGGGAAGGTTGTCAGAGCGATGCTGAAGCCGGCGACGCTCGTACTCGTGGGCCTCGCTTCGGCGGCCGCGATCGCCCACGCCTTCTGGGCGCCCTTTCCCGCCAGCGGCGGCAACCCCGTGCTGGACTTGATCGCCTACCACGATCCGGGCTTCCACACGGTGATCCGCGTCTGGTACTACGTGGCGCCCGCCGTCGCCGTGGTGCTCTTCGGCAGCCTCGGCCTCTCGGTCTGGAGAGTCTGGCTCCAGCCACGAGCGGGAGGAGGGCGCCGGGGCACGTTGCCACCCTGGCCCGCCTCGCCCGAGGACGAGGCGCCCTCGCTGGTGATCGGCGAGCTCCACCATCCCGTCGTCCCGCGAGAGAGCGAGCGGCCCTCCTGGCTCGTCGTTCCCGAGACGGGGCTCTACACCGGCGTCCTCATCGTCGGCGCGGTCGGCTCCGGCAAGACCTCGGCCTGCATGTATCCGTTCGCCCAACAGCTCCTCTCCTGGCAGGCCGACCGGCCCGGGCGCCGGGCGAGCGCCCTGGTGCTCGAGGTCAAGGGCGACTTCTGCCATAGCGTGCGGGGGATCCTCGAGAACGCCGGCCGCGCCGACGACTACCTGGAGATCGGCCTCGACGGCGCCTGGCAGTGGAACCCGATCGACGATCCGCTGCTCGACACCTATTCGCTCGCCTACAGCGTTGCCTCACTGATCAACCAGCTCTTCGGCAAGAGCCGCGAACCGTTTTGGCAGCAAGCCTATACGAATCTCGTGCGCTGGATCATCGAACTGCACCGGCTCTTGCCGGGGGGCTGGGTCACGCTGCAGGACGTCTACCGCTGCACGATCGACGCGGAGCTGTTCGCCGGGAAGATCCGCGAGGCCCAGGACCTGGTGGCTGAGGCGTGCCCGGCGCGCGTCGTCATCTCCCACGACGACATGATCGGCCATCCGGAAGCGCTGAATGACTGGGTCTGGATATATACCTCCGGTGAGGACACGGTGACGTGCCGGCTCGATCCGGTCCTCCGGGATCGGCTCGCCGAGCTTGAGATCCCGTTCGAGACCGAGGAAGGCGAGAGCGGCGCAGGCAGCGAACTCAGGGACCAGGTGGAGGCGATCGAGCGCTGGTACCTGAACGATTGGATGGCGCTCGATGCCAAGCTCCGCACCTCGATCGTCGAGGGCATCTCCGTCTTCCTCTCGCTCTTCGACCAGCCGCAAGTCGCGAGCATGTTCTGTCCGCCGCCTCCGGACCCGGACGAATCCATACATATGTATAGTGCTGCGCCGGACGAGGACCCCGAGGCCGTCCGGCCCATGCCGGGGCTACGCCGCAGGCTGCCGCCGCTCGCCGAGCTGATCGAAGGGGGCCGGGTCCTGGCCCTCAACATGCCCGCGGGCGCGAACCCGGCGCTCGGACGCGCCATCGGCGTGCTGCTCAAGAACGCCTGGATGCAGGCGCTCCTACGCCGGCCAGCCGAGCTCGCGCGCCGGCCCGGACGCTACCTGCGGCCCGCCGTGTTCATCTGCGACGAGTACCAGGCGTTCGCCACCGTGGGCCAGGACGACCCCGCTGGCGACGAGAAGGCGTTCGCGCTGACGCGGCAATGCCGCTGCATCCCGATCGTCGCGACGCAGTCGATCTCCTCGCTCCGCTCCGTGCTGTCCGGCACGGAGGCCTGGCGCACCCTGGTTCAGACGCTCCGCACCCGGATCTTCCTGTCCTTGAGCGACGAGTCCTCGGCCAGGATCGCCTCGGAGATGTGCGGCAGCGTCATGAAGACGCAGCCCTCCTACACGTTCACCGAGACCACGGGACGCCCCGAGTTCTCGCTGCTCTCGGGACGTGCCGGAGGCGGACGCGGCACGATCGGCGCGAGCAAGTCGTTCCGGCAGGCACGGGAGCCGGTCTTCACGCCCCGGGACTTCAGCCTCCTAGCCAACTATCAGGCGATCTGCCTGCCCTACGACGGCACGAAGTCCCTCCCGGCGCGGCGCGTCTACCTGAAGCCCCACTACTTGCCGAGGGACGTGGGCTACTGGCGGCTCCGCGAGGAGGGCCGGATATGAAGCGCGCCAGCGGGATCGCGCACCTGAAGCCGTTCCTGCCCGGACTCGAGGCCGTGCTCGAGGATCCGGAGGTCTCCGAGCTCATGATCAACGGCCCCGGCAATGTCTGGGTCGAGCGCGGCGGGGAGCTCGAGCCCATCGAGGCGCCGGCGCTTACCGCCGCCGCGCTCCACCGGGCGGCGATCCACATCGCCCGCCCGCTTGGGCTCGATCCCGCCGCGCGGCCCGTCCTCGACGCCCGGCTCGAGGACGGCTCCCGCGTCGCCATCTGCACTCCGCCGGCCAGCCCCCACGTGGCGATGACGATCCGCCGGTTCGGGGGCCGTGCGTTCTCGGCCGCCGACCTCGTCAGCCTGGGCTCCCTTCCCGAGGAGGTCTTCCGCGCTGCCCGGAGCGCGCTGCGGGCTCGGCGCAACATCCTGGTCTCCGGAGGCACCGGCTCGGGGAAGACCACGCTGCTGAACGCGCTGATCGAGCTGCTCCCAGAGGAGGAGCGCATCGTCGCCATCGAGGACACGCTCGAGCTCAGGATCGACCGGACCAACTGCCTGCGCTTCGAGGCCGGGGCAGTGGGCTTCGAGGCGCCCGTCTCGATCCGCGACCTGGTGCGGCACGCGCTGCGCCACCGGCCCGACCACATCGTCGTCGGCGAGGTGCGGGGCGGCGAGGCCGCCGATCTGCTGCAGGCGCTGAACACCGGCCACGGCGGATCGCTCACCACCGTCCACGCCAACAATGCCCGCTCGGCGCTATCGCGCCTGGCCAGTTGCGCCATGCAGGCCGGAGGGGCGCTCCCCTGGGAGGTCACCTGCCGGGGCGTGGTCGACGGCATCCATCTCGTCGTCCACATGACCCGCCGCGGGGGGCGGCGGTTCGTCGAGGAGGCGATCGGGGTCCGGAGCTACGACTCGGCTGCCAATCGCTGGCTCACGGAGACGATATGGAGGAAGGACGATGAACAACAAACAAAGGAGTGAAGCCATGCCAAGCGACGAGAAGATCCTTCGCATCGAGACGCTCGACGACTTCGACCGCGAACTCGCGCGCGACGGGGGCGAGGCCCTCGAGGTGCCGGCCCCGATGGCCGAAGAGTACGGCCTCTTCCCCGAGGACGTGGGCACCGAAGACGAGATCCGGGACGCGGGCCACGATTCGCATGGCCCCGAGGAGGACGACCGATGAAACACGACGAATACCACCGCCAGTTCGCCGACCGGGTCATCGAGCAGATCCGCCAGGGCACCGCGCCCTGGCAGAAGCCCTGGGGGCCGGGCGAACGCGTGCTCCCCGCCAACGTCGATACCGGACGCTCCTACGCCGGAGGGAACAGCCTGCACCTTGCCGCCGTCCAGCAGGAGCGCGGCTACGCCGACGTGCGCTGGGGAACCTACCGCCAGATCCAAGCCCGGGACGGACAGGTGCGGAAGGGCGAGCAGGGCACCCGCATCCTCTCCTTCCAGGACCACCGGCGGATCACCGTCAACGACGAGCGCGGCCGGCCCGTCAGGGACAACGAAGGCAATCGCGTCTACCGCTACGAGCGGATGCCCGCGCCTGTCGTCCGGCAGTACACCGTGTTCAACGCCGAGCAAGCCGACGGGCTCCCGGCCCGGCCCACACCCACGGCCGAGCCGCTCTGGAAGGCGCACCAGCAGGCCGAGAGGGTGCTGGAAGACAGCGGGGTTCCCGTCCGTCACATGGCCGGCGACCGCGCGTTCTACAACCTGAACCGCGACGAGATCGTGCTCCCCGAGCGCGTGCAGTTCCCCTCGGCCAACCACTACTACCAGACGGCGCTCCACGAGCTGGGGCACAGCACCGGCCATCCGGAACGGATGAACCGCCCTACGCTGATCGAAGGGATCGGCGAAGGGTTCGGCTCACCGGCCTATGCGAAGGAGGAGCTACGGGCGGAGATCAGCGCAATGATGACCGGCGAGCGCGTCGGGGTCGGCCACGACCCGAGCCGAGGAGCCGCTTATGTCGAGGGGTGGGTCGCTGCCCTCGAGGAAGACCCAAGGGAAATCCGCCGCGCCGCGGCCGACGCACAGAAGATCTCCGACTTCGTGCTGGCCCGGAGCCGCGAGCGCGCGGCCGAGCGCGAGCCCACTCCGGTGGCCGCCACTCGGGCTCCCGACCCGCAGCACGCCGCAAGGCCGGAGCTCCCACTGCCGGTCCCCAAACGGAACTTCAGCCCGAGCCGCTGAGGCCAAGGACGGAGCCCTAGCAGATGTTCGACCGCACGATCGAACCGGACCCGCGGCCCGCCGCGCCGCAAAGCCGCGCTACTTACCGCATGCGGGACGGCCATCGCCGAGAATACGACGCGAGCCGGGACCGCGGGTCCACCTCCTTCAGAGAACGGTGCCGTGGGGCGCTCGCCGACATCGGCATCTACGGCGCCGTCTCCGTCCGCGATCTCGCCGAGGTTCACTTCGGCGGGCATCCCTACACCACCCGGCGGGCCGTGAACGCCTGGATACGCGAGGGGCTCGCCCAAGAAACCCGAGCCACCGGACCCAACGGCAACCCGTTCAAGGTGCTGACCCTCACGCGGAAAGGCGTGGCCGAGGCCCGGAAGCTGGCCGCTGAGCGGGGAATCGATCCCGGCCAGGAGATCGGGTTCGCACGTACCCGGCCCGCCGAAGCCGCGCACGACACCGCCATCTATCGGGCCTGCCGCCAGGAGCACCAACGCCTGATCGAGCGGAGCGCCGCCATCCGGCGCGTACGGCTCGACGGCGAGCTCAAGAGCGCTGTCGCGCGCCGGAGCGAGTCCGCGCGGGCGAAAGACGGCCGCCGGGCCGCGGACGCCGAGCGGCACCGCGTGGCCGAGGAGCTCGGCTTGCCGATCGATGCGCGGGGACGCGTGCTCTACCCGGATGCGCAGATCGAGTACACCGACTCCGAGGGGCGCACCGGACGCGTCAACATCGAGGTCGCATCGGGCAACTACCGTGCCCGCTCCATACGTGCCAAGGTGGCCGCCGGGTTCCGGATGCACGCCAACGGAGCGACCGCCGCGCGCCTGCTCCGCTCACTCGGCGTGGGCGACGGCGGAGATCGCTCCTCCCTGCGAGGGCCGGCCGACCGGGATCCCGCCGCGCTCGAGCTCTGACCCGCCCCCATGCAACCCTGGAAGATCAGTGCAGGACTCACCGCCGCGATCGCGGGGTCTGCCGTGCTGCTCGCCGGTCCGCGCCTCGAATTCCTCGCGCCGTTCTGGCCACTGATCCTCTCGGACTATGGCGTTCTCATCGCCCTGCACCTGGGGTTGGCACTGACGGCCGCTCTAGCCGCCATCTACGCCGTCGCTCGTGCAGCCGGACTCGCCGACCTGGGGAGCCGCGTCGATCTCGTGGAACGCTCAGTCCGACGCGGCGAGGGCGATCCCGAACTCGCCCGTGCGCTCAAGAGCGACGCCGAGGGCGACTGGGACTGAGGGGCCCGGACACAAGCCGAGAAGAACAGACAGCGTCCGCCCGCCTCATGAAGGCCGAGCTCCGCCAGTTCGTTGCACACACCTGTGAGCCTTGATTCCGCAGCCCTGCGCGACCCAGCGTGTAGCGATATTGCCTACTCGTTCCCCCTTCACCGGCCACGCGCGCCGTTAGGGCGCGTTGGAGGCGAAGATGGCAGGAGTGAGCTTCCGCATCGGCGATGTCTTTCCCCACGATGATGCGGTGTCCCAGTTCCTGATTGGCCTGTGCATGGCAGTCAACGACGTCACGCTGATAATGCGGCGCATGGAGCACATCTACGATACACCGGAAGGCCAGTCGGGCGAGAGTACCTACTACTTCTACCTCACCTGCGCCTACTACCGAGAAGCAACGAGATTCCTGGAAAACCGGTTCGAAGACCCGGGGGTCGCCTCGCTCCTGGAAGACCTGCCGCCCGAGGGTCGCGCGCAGCTGGAAAAAATGAAGGCGTCCTTCACTCCTTGGGACGGCTCCTTCGTCAAGGATGTCCTGCTACCAGTCAGAAACGTCGTCTTCCATTACACGCCGAGGCGTCCCAGCGAGATGCAGTCCTGTCTGGAGCGTCTATCGGACGGCAAGTCGCATATCGAGATGGGTGCGGGGACCCATCTAGAAATGCGGTACGCCTTCGCCGATGACGTCCTGGAGACGTATGTGGGGAAAGCGTGGGGGCAGGTCACCCTTGTCACTCGTGACGGGCGAGCCAAGGGTCGACGCTGTCGCCGGTCGTTATGGACGCGCCGTCTGCGAGAGCTGCTGCTGCAACGATACAGCTAATCATTGACCCTTGCGATTCGGTTCAAGTTCTCTTGGTTCACATGAGGAAACCCGCCGCCTGTTACCACTTCCAGCCTGTCCCTAGTCAGTCGCTCATCGATTCCGACGGCGGAAACCGCCAGCACGTCGATATGAGGTTCATTTTCCGGAATAGCCGGACTTCCCTGTAAACTTTTTGCCAACTGGTAGTCTCTTTAGCGCCCCCGATTTCTCTGGACAGTAGATTGGCAGCGACGATGGGGTCCAGAGAGAGGGGGTGTTTTGATGTCTCCCAAGCCTGGGGAGTCGAAAGCGACCGAAGGTCGTGAAGGAAGGGCGGAGCTGCCCAAGCGTTGGAGCGCGGGGCAGAAGACGGAGGTGGTGCTGCGACTGCTACGCGGGGAGGACCTGGGCGAAGTGAGCCGTGAGGTCCAGGTCTCGCCTGCGGAGCTCGAGGAATGGCGGCGCGTGTTCCTGGAGGGAGGTCAGCAAGGTCTGAAACGCCGTAGCCGCGATCCCGGGGAACGTGAGCTGATCCGGACCCGGGCGAAGCTGGGCGAGGTGACGATGCGGATGGAGCTCGCGAGCGAGCTCCTCGAAAAAAGGGGCTACGGGGACGACCTGAAGAAGCTCTTGAAGCGCGGCAGCGAATGAGTCCGGCGACGGGACGGCGCTACCCGCTGACGATGATCTGCGAGGTCTGGAGCATCGCTCGCTCGACGGTCTACCAGGCTGAGGAGCGAGGCAACGATGAGTCGAGGGAGCCGAAGAAGCGGGGCCCCAAAACGGAGCTGAGCGACGAGGCCTTGGTGGAAGAGATCCGGCAGGTACTCGAGGAGAGCGACTTCCTCGGCGAGGGGCACCGGAAGGTGAGGGTACGGCTGCGGCCCAAGGGGATCTGGGTGGGCAAGAACAGGGTGCTGAGGCTCATGCGAGAGAACCGACTCCTGGCGCCGGTGCGTAAGGGAAGGCATCCCCGGGGCGACCGCAGCCACAGCGGCCGAATCACGACGGACACGCCCAACGAGCTGTGGGGCACGGATGCGACCAGATTCTATACGAAGGCCGACGGCTGGTGCTGGTTCTTCGGGGCCGTCGACCACTGCGTGAGCGATGTCGTCGGCTGGCACGTCGCGAAGAAGGGTGACCGGTGGGCGGCGCTCGAGCCGATCCGTCAGGGTGTGAGGACCTACATGGACGGCTACGCTCCGAAGATCGCGCTCGGCCTCGGGCTACGACACGACTGGAGTCCCCAGTACACCGCACACCAGTTCCAGGGCGAACTCGCCTGGCTCGGCATCCGCTCGACGGCCTCCTACGTCGGCGAGCCCGAGTGCAACGGCGTGATCGAGCGGTTCATCAGGACGTTGAAGGAAGAGTGCCTCTACCTGCACGACTTTGAGAGCCTGGAGGAGGCGAGGACGGTGATCGGAGGTTTCATCGAGCGTTACAACCGCGGTTGGCTCATCGAGCGGCACGGCCACAAGACCCCGGCCGAGGTCCGCGAGCAGCTCACCCGCATGGCGGCCTGATTACGCCGCCCACTTGTCCAGGAAACCGGGACCGGTTCAAGCATCTCCAACGGAAATGCCTGCCCGATCGCCGGGTAGCACTTTCGGTGATACTTAACACGCTCCCAGTCGATTAGACGGTGCACGAGTTGGCGCTGGGATGGTCTGTGTTCAAGTGCGGTCATTTCGCATAACTCTTGCGTTTGGGGCGACCGAAGCGCCACCAGATGGCACCAGGCACTCGCCCTTGGGCTGGCGCAAGCTGACGAAGCGGGCTCGCCGGAGGCAGGCCGGCAGCTGATCCAAAGCACCTCCACAAGGCAAACGGATCGGCTCGCGCAGGCCCCGTTTCGATGAGAAGCCGACTCCTCACGACACCACTGGAATGTGCAAGAGACGTCAGGGGTCGAAGACCTCCATAAGGGCTTCCGCCTGCTCACGGTCGAATCCGGCGCTCTCGAGTTTTCGAAGTGTTCGAACGGTCAGGGTCATGATTCCCTCTTTCGTGAGATCATCCCTGCCCAACAGGCTACCTTCAAGCGGTCGCAGTAGCGAGCGACGGCGCCGCGGTCCCGGTCCCCAGGTCCGCTCGCCGGTGGACTCGTGGGCCCGCATCCTCGAGCGCGGCAGACGGCATCAAGCGGTAGCCGGCAACACCCCGCAGCGCCAACAGACTACCGCAACAGCTGCATCCCCTCAAGGACGGGACGGGACGACGCGGTCCACATCTGTGTCATGGCCTGCCAGGCGGCTTTCCCCTGGCCCCTGAGGCGATTAAGCCGTCGCCCTGGTTCCTGAGGATGCCCGTCCTTCACGGCCCTCCACAGGTGCTGGGACTAACAGTAGGATGTGGTACCGCTCTTGGGGGCAGGTCAAATGCTGGACACGATTAACGCGAATCGCGGTCTCGAAAGGATCGGCCGATCTGGTGGAAAGACCTTGAACTACCTTAAGTTGTTGACAAGATAGAAGATAGTCGCCCGATTTGGGCCCAATGCATGCTTGGTGAGGAGAAACACAGTTCGCCTCGTTGCGGGATGAATGGAGAAAAGACCAATGTCAGAAAGCCGGTCTCACAAGACGACAGCTAATCGGCTCGCTAGCCAGAACGACACCGAATACAACGAAGGTCAGGGGCCGGACATCAAGACACCGGACATCACGATCGAGGTCGAGACACCCGACACTGTCGCGGATGCCGGTCGCCAGCTCAGGGGACATCGAGGACCGGTTTATGTGGCCGGAACTAACAAGGAGGCTGTTGAAGGCGCGCTGGAGCGTTACGGTAACAGCACCATCGGCATAATGGACAATCAAGGGAACATCCTCAAACCGTCAACTAGGTAGCTGTGTGACCTGCCTCCTCGCCCTGCCGTCGGGCACCGGACCCTCATCGCCCGAGCGACCTTGCCAGGTCAGCTTGTGGAGAACATACGACAGGTGTCGCACAGCCGTACACCTTGTCGAATACAATCCCGGAGGGCACCCAGCACTACCACGTCCTCATACGGCCCGACGGCCTCGGACCTACACGTGATGGCCCTCGCTCGCCGCAGAGATGTCTTGGCCCTCAAGATCGCCTGCCAACGGTCGGGCCTCGCCTCGATCCGCCGTGTAAGAATGCATGTCGGCTAAAGCAAGCCTGCCCCTCGTGACGTTGGACACTAGTGCGGTCGAGCCGCATGTCTTCGACCATGCCGGGTTCTTGGGCTACGAAGTGCAGGTAGTAACCGTAACTGCCCGAGAGGTCGAAGGAACAAGCTTCGAGGTGCCGTTGGAGCACACGCGGCGCGTGCTCGAACTGGGCCACTTCGGTGAGTCCCGCTTCGGTCAAGCGGTCTTTGCAGGACCAAACACGAAAGAAACTGTCGAGGCTGCCTTGGACATCATCTCCGGCGGGAGCTTTCCGGCGAACCGGGCCGTCCTGACAGTCGGTCAGAAGCATCAACTCTGCGACGCTATGATTCTTGAGGCCCATGTCCGAAGCGGAGCCGATCTCTTCGTTACGGATGACGCACGGGCTTATGTGAAGCACGGGAGAAGGGAGGCACTGAAAGAGCGCCTCGGCGTGCGTATCCTGTTGGTGGCCGCGTTCCTAGCCCTGACATCCCGACGCACATGATCGCTGTTCGATGAGCAGTCTCGCCCCGCTGCTGTTCCCTCAAGCCGGTTCCGGCTTCTGGGGCATGGGATGGCCCCATCCTGTCGCCTTGCGGGTGAGTTGCTAGCGGACCAGCCCGCTCTCCGGGCCGCTCTGCTCGCTGTTCCCAGGCGGCGTCCTAAGCCTCGCCCGGGGTCGCGAAGCGGTAGCCGACGCCGTGCTCGTTGAAGATATAGGTGGGATTGGCGGCGTCGTCGCCGAGCTTGTGGCGGAGCTTCTTGACGGCGGTGCGCACGCGATCGGTGTCGTCCGAGCCTCGGCGCCCCCACACCTGTCGGAGGAGCGCTTCCGTGGTCACGACGCGTCCCCCGTTGAGCGAGAGGATGCGGAGCAGCTCGAACTCGGTGACGGTGAGCGGGACCTCGCGGCCGGCCACGCTCACGCGGCGATGGCCGTAATCGACGGCGAGCTCCCCGTGCACGAAGGTCTCGGGCACGGCCCGGTTCCGTAGCGCCGCCTGGACCCGCGCGACGAGCTCGGTCGGCGAGAACGGCTTGACGATGTAGTCGGCGGCGCCGCTCTCGAGCGCCTTGGCGATCGTCTCGTCGCGGCCGTAGCCGGAGATGAAGACGACCGGGAGATCGGCGAGCTCGGGGACCCGCTTCATCAGCTCGATCCCGTCCGTTCCGGGGAGCATGAGGTCGAGGAGGACGAGGCGGGGCTTCTCGGCGCGGATGACGCCGGGGAGCCCGTCCGGATCGCCCGTCACCAGCGGGGCGTAGCCCGCATCGGAGAGGACGTTGCGCACGTAGCGTAGCGTCTGCGGGTCGTCGTCCACGACCAGGACGGGAGTCTTCTCCCGCCCGTCCCCGGGCGGGCGTGGCTGGTCGCTGGCCGGGGCCTCCTCGGGTGGGGCTGCCTCGGGGGTGGCCGGCCCGGCCACCGGGATCGTGAAGGTGAAGCGCGCGCCCTGGTCCGTCCCCCCGCTCTCGGCGCGGATACGGCCGCCGTGCGCCTCGACGAGGCCCTTGCAGATGGCGAGGCCGAGCCCGGTGCCTCCGGCGAGGCCGGCGCGCTTGTGGAAGAGGTGCGGGAGCCGGTCGGGCGGGATCCCCCGGCCCTCGTCCGAGACCGAGAGCGCGATGTAGCCGCCCTCGCACGTCGCCTCGACCCGGATCGGGGAGGACGCGGGAGCGTAGCGGGCCGCGTTCGAGAAGAGGTTGTTCATCACCTGCACGATGCGCTCCGGGTCGGCCATCGCCCGCGGCAGGTCCGGCGGCAGGTCGATGAGGACGGCGTGCCGGCCTCCGCCGCTCAGGAACGTGTTCCTGGTCCGGTCCACCAGCGCGGCGACGTTCGCGGGTTCGGGCGCGACGGTGAGCGTGCCCGCCTCGATGCTTCCCGCGTCCAGAAGGTTCGCGATGAGGCCCCTCATGTGGTCGGCCTGCCCGTCGATGATGCGGAAGAACTGGAGCAGCTCGGCCTGGGTCGGGACCGGCACGGCGCCGAGCACGGTGGCCGTCGAACCCTTGATCGAGGTCAGCGGGGCGCGGAGCTCGTGGCTCACCATCCCGAGGAACTCCGCCCGCTGCCGCTCGAGCTCGTCGAGCGGCGCCAGGTCCTGCATGGTGACGACGACCGACACGACCCCTCCCTCCTCGGAGCGGATCGGCGTGACGTTGATGAGCATCCGGACGCTCCGCCCGTCGGGCACCGACAGCTCGACCTCCTCGGCCCGCATCGTCGTGGCGCTCCCGAGCTGCCGGGCCAGGGGCAACTCCTCTAGGGAGACCTCCCGCCCGTCGGAGTGCCGGCACGTGATCACCTCGAGCAGCTGCTCCGGTGGACGGCCCGGCGTGCGGAGCCCCTCGACGATGCGCCGCGCCTCGCGGTTGAACGAGACCGGATGGCCGGTGCCGGCATCGAACACCGCCACGCCGACCGGCGAGGTCTCGATGAGCGCCTCGAGGTCGGCCCGCGCCCGCTCGAGATCGCGGTACGTGCGCGCGTTCGCGATCGCCGTCGCCGCCTGCGAGGCGAAAAGCACCAGGATCTCCTCGTCCTCGCCCGTGAACGCCTCGCCGTCCTCCTTGTCGCTCAGGAAGAAGTTGCCGAGATGCTCGCCCCGGTGGTGCATCGGGGTCCCATGCAGCGACCTCGACGTCCAGGGCGTCGGCGAGAGGCCGAGCGAGTCGAGGTAGCCGGGGAGGTCCGCCACCCGGAGCGGCTTCGCCTGGTCGCGAAGGTGTTCGAAGAGTCGCCGCCCGTCGGACCACTCCACCATCTTCCGGTACTCTTCGGGAGAAAGGCCGGATGTGACGAAGTCCTGGACCTCTCCCTGCTCGTCGATCGTCGTGATCACGCCCGAGCGGGCGCCGGTGAGCGCGCGGGCACTCTCGACGACCTCCTCCAGCACGGTGGCCACGTCCAGGCTCTGGCTGATGCGCAGGATGGCCGCGCTCAGCCGCGAGATGCGGTCGTCGGATGGCCCGCTCCCGGGCCCCGTAGGGTCTCGATCGTTCAATGCTCCACTCCCGCCGAAGGGTGAGGCGGAGCGGACGAGGCTCCGGACGATCGGCCCGGCCGCCTTCCCGCCGGACCGCGGGGGAGTGGAGGATAGCGCTCTTCGCGCGTGAAGTCACTAAAGGGCCACTACGCTCGCCCGATAAGTCACAACTCACTCACAGAATAGCGTGTAGCTTTCCGGATAGCTCTCGATAATTGTAGTTATCGAGAGTAACCCGCGGCAAGGATTGTGACCAGAGAGGCCCCCGAGTTCTTCGGGGCTCATCTGCGTTTCTGAAGCCGTGCCAGCTGGGCGGCGCCGTTCCTCTTGGCCAGCAGCCGCTCGCCGTAGCGCTGCACCATCTGGGCGTTCTTCCAGCGCCCGGCCTGCATGATCGCCGGGATCCCGATCCCCGAGGCGATCATGTCCTGAGCCGCGCCCACGCGGGGGCTGTGCCCGGAGAGCCGCCGCACGATCTGCTCCGGGAGCCCGGCGCGTTCGGCCATCGCCTTGTAGATGCGCGGCACCTGGCTCTCATGCAGTCGGCCGCCCAGTGTGCCGTCCTTGCGCATCGAACGGAAGAGCGGCCCGCCACTGATCCCGCTCGCGCCCAGCCACTCCGAGAGCAGCCTCACGCTGTCTCGGTGCAGGTAGAGCATCGCGCCGCCGCCGTCCGGATCGTTCTTCGCGCGGCGCACGAGGAGCGAGGCCGAGCCGCCCCTATCCATCGTCACGTCAACGACTTGCAGCGCGACCAGCTCGGAGCGCCGGAGCATGGCGTCGTAGGCCACGGCCAGGATCGCGCGGTTCCTGACGTCGATCACCCGGCCGCCCGCGGCCTCCATCAGCCGCCGGCGGAGCGCCCAGGTCAGACCCCGCACCTGCCTCTGCCGGCACCCCCTCTGCCGGTGCATCCGCTTCAGCGCCCGCCTCACGGTCACGTGCTCGAGCGGGCTCCGCTCCCCGGCCGCCTTGTGCACGGTGGCAACGCTCGAGACGTAGCGCCGCACGGTGGCCGGCGCTCGCTCGCTCGCCATCGCCTCGACGTAGGCCACCACCGTGGCCGCGCTCGCGGGCAGCGGAGAACGCCCCCGCTCGGCGCACCACGCCGCGAACCGTTCCAGGTCCGCTCGCACCGCTCGCACGGTGTTCCCGCTCAGGGCGCCGCGGGCGTCCTCCAGGTAGGCGGTCAGGCGCTCGCCGTTTTGTGACTTCTGAGTGGCCGGGTCGGGACGGTCGGACACACCTCCCGGGGCTGAAATCCGCATAAGTGCCCCCTGCACAATGACATACAGCTAAACGGGTTACTCTCGATAACTACAATTATCGAGAGCTATCGAGCACGAGGAGTGGGGAAGGTCCACATGGAAGTGAGGCAGGCAGCCGAATCAGGGGGTGGTCCGACATCCCTGCCCGACTGTCATTCATCAAAGTGAGAGACAGAATGAACGGTCGAACAGAGATTATCGGGTGCGGCGTGCGACGAGGTGCGGTCGCGGCCGGCATACTCGCGGCAACAATTGGGTTGCTGGTGGCCTGCTGGGATGGAGGCGGGGACGCCGTCACCGGGCCGGACCCCGAAGAGTTGGGATCCATTCCGGCTATTCTGCCCATTGCCGCGCGCGCCGAGCACACCAAGGCCTTCGTCAACAAAGCCATCAGCCGGTACGAGACCCAGGGGCTCGATGCTACCCTTGCCCATTACAACCGTGAGGAAAGCGTTGAAGGCGAGTGGTACCTGTTCATCATCAACGGGGACGACCTGGTGATCGGACACCCACACCCCCATCGCCGGGGGCAGGACCTGAAGGGCTGGGTCGGGACCGATGCCAACGGGTATGACTTCGGCCCGGAGATGCTATCAGCCGGCGAGGACGGCACGTGGGTTTCCTACGTCTATACGAACCCCAAGAACGGCCGCATCGACTCCCCAGATCCCACGGACGTGGAGCTCAAGAGCGCATGGGCGGTGCGGCACGACGGGCTACTCTTCGTCTCCGGCTGGTATGTCGACGCCGACGAGTTCACCCAGTACCTGGTGGCCACCGCGGTCCGCATCTTCCGTTTGGCGGGACTGCAAGCGACCGTGGAAGCCTTCAATGGCCCAGAGAGCGCCACGGCGGGACTGGCAACGACCATCGAATACTACAACAACGCCCCGCACATCGAGGGGGAATGGGTCGCGTTCATAGCGGACGAAAGCGGCAATATCGTAGATAGCTACCACCCCGCAATGCTGGGAAGGGACCTGCATGACATCTTGGGCACGGATGTGCTCACTTTCACCGAAAGCGGCAACTGGATCACCTCAGAGTCCGTGCGCGTCTGGGTGGTCAGCTGGGATGGGTTCGTGTTCGGCGCGGGCTGGCTCCAAGACCCTAAAACCGGCAGCTGAGGGAGGCGACCACTATCCCGGCTGCGCCCAATTACTCACGCCCGGACGTCGCGGACCCTCGCACAAGACACAAGGAGCCCTGGTGACACGCACTGATAGACAACGACCAACCAGCCTGTTCGACACCATCGTCGCTCTGGCCATGGCGGGCGCCGCGCTCGCCCTGCTCTTCTCCCCGCTCCAGGCGCAAGATGACACTGTTGCCCCGGAGTTCGTGAGCGCGAGGACCGACGGGGGTTATGTGATCGTTACCTTCAGCGAAGATATCACCGTCAGTCCGCCGGTGGCATACGCCGTAGAATCGTTGAACGTTCCCATATACCGGTTTTTCAAAGCGGTTATGGACGTGTCCGTGGACGGCCATGACGACGTTCTATCGGACAATGACTACATCTCCGGCAACGAGCTCTGGCTGCAACTGACATTCGCTGTATCCGGTCACCAGGAAGTGCGCGTGGCATACGACAACATGTTCGCCGTGGCCGGGGACGGCATTCTGGTTGACGCCGCCGGGAATGCCGTTCCGCTCTTTTCCTACCAGACGGTCCAGAACGACGCTCGAACTTATCCTCGTCCCGACAGAGCGCCCGTGTTCGATTTGTCCACGGAAGATATCAGAGTAGCGGAAGGGGACACCGCCACATACACCGTCTCCCTCGTCTCGCAGCCGTCAGAGGACGTTACGGTCAACGTAAGTCCTTACCAGACCGTGCAGTCAACGCCCTCCAGTTTGACATTCACTCCAGAGAACTGGAACACGCCCCAAACAGTGACGGTGTCCACCTACGACGATGATGACTCATTCGATGCCTGGGGAATAGTACGGCACTATGACCGCGACGATTACTCCACCTATTGGCGGGACCTTCGCATCCTCGTAGAAGACCAGGACGCTCAAGTCGGCGGCCTCTAACGGCTATTGCGCTGACGTTCGCGCCGGGGGAGGACGAGAAGACGGTGTCGGTGCCGATCACGGACGACGACATGGAGACGTTCACGCTGATGCTGAGCAACGCCTCGGGCGCGGGCTTCGCGAACAACGACAACGAGGCGACGGGCACGATCCGGAACACCGAGACGATGGCGCGGCCGGACCTGACGGCCTCGTTCGAGGGCATGCCGGCTGAACACCGTGGCGAGGGCGGGTTCCACTTCCGGGTGGCGTTCAGCGAGGACATCGGGATCAGTTTCCGGGCGCTGCGCGAGGATGCGTTCACGGTGACCGGCGGGCGGGTCACGGGCGGCTCGCGCGTGGACGGCCGGCGCGACCTGTTCAAGATGACGGTGAGGCCGGACTCGGACGGGGACGTGACGATCACGCTGGCGGCGGGGCGCGAGTGCGCGACGTCCGGTGCGATCTGCACCAAGGGCGAGAACCGGCGGCAGTTGACCAACAGCCCGTCGGCGACGGTGGCCGGCCCGGTGGGCATCTCCGTGGCGGATGCGCGGGTGGAGGAAGGCGCGGGCGCCATGCTCGAGTTCGCGGTCACCTTGAGCCGCGCGGCTGCCGGGCAGGTGACGGTGGACTACCAGACGGCGAACGGTGCGGCGGCGGCGGGGACGGACTACACGGCGGCGAACGGGACACTGACGTTCCGGGCGGGCGAGTCGTCGAAGACGGTCGAGGTCGCGGTGCTCGACGATTCGCACGACGAGGGCGAGGAGACGATGACGCTCCGGCTCTCGCATCCGTCGGAGGGCCGGCTGGCCGACACGGAAGCGACCGGGACGATCGAGAACGCCGACCCGCTGCCGCGGGCGCTGTTGGCGCGGGTCGCGCCCTCGTGGGGCGGTCAGGCGATGAGCGGTGCCGAGGCGCTCTGGGGCCGCGATACGATGCAGGGGCTCGGGGCGGCAGGCCCGGGATCGGGCGACCGCCTCGACGCCGAACTCGGCTATGCGCTGCCGGTCGGGAGTCGGCTGGTGGGGACCCCGAGGTTCGGCGTCACGACTTCCGAGTACGGGCGCGACTACCGGCTGGGCTACAGCTTGGCTGTCGTGCAGGGTGGCGCCATGAGCTTCCAGTTCGGCCTCGACGCCCAGCGCCGCGAAAGCTTGGGCCGGGGAGACGCCGACCACAGCCTGGTGGGCCGACTCACAGTGGGCTGGTAGGCGCCGGCGGGCAGGTGGTAGTGTCCCCGGCGGATCCGGGTGTCCTTGCGAGCGTCGTACTTGCGGCGAGGGCCGTCCCGCATGCGGTAGGCAGGGCGGCTTTGTGGCGCGCTAGGCCGCAGGCCCGGTTCGATCCTGCGGTCGACACATCTCATGGCTCCCCTGTGGTGTCAGCTTCTAGTCGCGGCCGCCCGCACTGGCCGCCCTGCCGGCATCGATGTCAATGCACCGCGGTGCAGCCCTTCGCCGCGATCCGTCGGCTGGCCCTCGACTCGCTGGAAGCACCCTCCGAGGCGGCATCCGGTCGCGCTCGGCCACGCGCCGCACTGCATGAGCGGGTCCTCACATGCCGGGTCTCGACCCCAACCTGCCATGGAGACGCTGACGAAGCACTTCGAATCGCGAGTGGATGCATCCCTCGAGCGCACGGGCCTGAAGCCGTCGACGTTCGGCCTGCACAGGCGGTGGGCTATCCCAACCCGGTGCGTCAGCTCCGGCCTGGCCGATCCCCGAGACTGGCGATGGCCTGCCAGGTCCCCGTGTTCATCGAAGCCTGCCGCCGGGCCCAAGTGGCCCCTGTTCCCTCCCCCGGGGCAACGCGCCCCGGAATTCTTCACCGAACAGAACGGAGGCAGACCGATGACCAGAGCAATGGAACAGGGCATGGACGCGCCCGCGCGCGTCCTGCGGTTACCTCGAGTGCAGGCCCGCACGGGGCTGGCGCGGAGCACGATCTATGTGCGGGTGGCCGACGGGAGCTTTCCCCAACCGATCCGGCTAGGTGCGCGCGCCGTCGGCTGGATCGAGTCCGAAGTGGATGCGTGGATCCGAGAGCAGATCGCCGCGAGCCGCGGCAACGCGAAGTGATCTGAGACGATAACTATCTGAATCGTTCGCAATCAGAGAGGACAGGGGCCATCGACAAACTGCCCTCCCGCAAGCTTCGCTCCTTCGCCGCCTCCGCGGCAGTTCCCCAATTCGCGTCGACATCGGCGGAATGCGGAGTCGCCCGACTGCCGACGCCAATGGGGGTGACATGGCGCTCAGTGAGGTTGGGTAGGTGTAACCGTTCGGTCGTGCCGTGGTATTGACGTCCCGCGCTGGCCCTACGGCGTCCGGGCACAACGGCGTCCGATCGCCCGACGACCTGTCGCACGGGTTGCCATGGTCGATGGGCGAGGAGCGCAGACGCGACCTCATGGCGTCGGCATTTCCGGTCAGATCGAGTGCCGCAATTGACTTCACCGCTGGGGAAATGACGCTGCTACGCGCACTGATCGCCGGCCCGCCGACGCTCAACCGCCATCCCCTGTCCAGGGAGTTCTGCCGGGGCATCGGCTGGTTCAAGCCCGACAGCGGCCTGAAGGACATGATGGCCCGGGTGGCTGCGGCACGGCCGCCGGAGCGGCGACGCCGCTCCGGAGCTTTCGGCCGTAGAAGGGAGCGACCCCCCCTTTGGGGATGCCTCGATCGGGGAAGCGGCTGGCGCTGGGCGTCTACGTCTTTTTCGCTGGCTCGACGATGATTCGCCCGCGCCCGCGTTTGACCACATAGCCGCCAGAACGAATCGCAAGCTTGCCTTGCTCAACAAGGGACCAAAGACTTTCGGCGATCAACTCGGCGTTCCGGTCGCTCGCCCTTGCGGTTGCTGGCCGGGAGAGCCACTCGGCGAACGCCCGCTCGCCGATATCTTCGCCGACGGACTTGCGAAGTGCGTTCAGCTTGCGGAGGTGGCCCTTCGTTAGAGCACTCTCATCAATGTCCCTCGAGGATGTCTGCGGCATAGCTCTCCCTTCCGTGATACTTATGTGCTGAGACCGTGGTGTGATTATAGCAGATTAGGGCCTTCGTCAATCTCCTCCCGCCGATGAGGTCTCCACGGCGGCTCTCCTTGAGGGGAGCTATTGATCTTCGATCCCTGTAAGCAGGTCCGCTTGGATGCGGCGAATCTTCCTGACCACCTGGCAGACCTGACGAGCAGCCTCGGGGGTCTCGGCATAGTAGTTTGCGTGGGCGAGGTGATCGCGCAGATCACGGATCTCATTGAAGCCGCGCTTTACTGTGGTGGACGACACCGAGCGCAAGTGCTTGATCTTCGGCTCCAGCGGGTGGGTACGTAGTCGTCAAAGATGGCAATCGGGTGGCCGACGTGTCCGCCAAGGTCTGCTAGGGTCGTTTGGAATCCAGTTCCTAAAAATGGGTATGAAAAGGGGACAACCAAAGAGATAGCATATGTATATCGTTGTACCACAGTAACTTATCAGATCCATCATGATTCTTGCCGTGAACCGATCTCGCGTGAAAGCGCACCGGCCACATCGGTCCTCGCAACGGAAGAAGATGTCGCCTCGGTGGGGTTGGAATGCGCCCGGCACACGGCGGGGGGCCATGACGATCCGTACGAGCGGGGCGGCGGCCCCTGAACACCGCACTCCGGGCCCGGCGGGGTTCTCGCGCCCGAATCCGGTCGCAGCCGCCCAATTTTAGAAGTGCGTCACGTGGGGTGAGTTCCGCAGAACGACCTTCTGCCACCTCCGAAGCTCTCTCCCGTGCCACCTCGGAGCCATGAGATTTCCCTCGTCCGCGATGTGGCGGAGCCCGCAGACGTGAGCAATCCTGTGCGCCAACGCTCGACTTCCCTTCTCGAACAACGCCCGTTCCAGGACAACGTAGCTTGCGGACGGTGCACAGCCGCCGCCTTCAGGGTCGCCGGCGACTTCGTTGACGATGAAGACGGTCACGGGCTCCGCATAGCCCCACGCGCCAACACGGCCGGAGCGCAGGTGACTTCGGAAGTACGCTTCCGCTCTCCCGAGGCCAGCGGAGCTCCGGCCCACCCGGAGTGCAGATTCGGGGGGAAGATCCGCAAGAACCCGGACTCGGTCATCGTTTCCGGCGAGCGTGACGTGTGCCTCGTTCCAGAAGATGTTCTGGAGTTCGTCTAGTGGACCTTGTGCTGCCGAAGGCGTCGCCGTCATTCCGAGAAGTCTCCCTGGATCACGGAGGATCGCGACGCGAACCCGGATCTTTTTCGGCAGGCTGAGTCCGCACACGTCGAGCAAGGGCTCGAGCCCTCCGAGTCCGTTGACGACACGCAGGAACCACTGTCTGAGGGTGAATAGAGGGTGAGCGGGGTTCATCAAGATCCTCCGTGGAGTGGCGCTCCTACGAACTTGAGCTCGCGAATTCGCGGACCCGGCCATGGGGATGATGGCCGACGAGGCTCGCCGCGCCTCCTTGGCCCGTCCATCCCAGCCGATGTGCCCGCATCCGCACCCGTCGCGCTGGACCCGGTTGGGGCCCCGTCCCCCCGTACGGAGATCGTCATTGAAGTCCATGCCTCGCTTCCGAGGCGCCTTACCCCCGCGCCGTCCTCTCAGGACGAACGAGAATGTACGCGAGGGCACCGCCCTTGGATCCGATTCGTGAACGCCCCTCGGACGCCGTGAGATCTACAGACATGACGCGCCCGCGCATCCAGGCGGCTACTCTCTACGGTCACCGTCAACGTCCACCGGACAAATGCTCCGCCCCACGATGCGAGCTCCCTACCGCAAACGTAGATTTCTTCCGAGCGGCGATGGCACCTGCAACAGGAGACGAAGGCGATGAGCAGAAAGGCAAGGCCCGGCTCGGGCACGCCGGTGGGCGTTGCGCTCTTGGTCACGCTGGCAACCGCCTCCGGCGCTGCGGGGATGCAGGCCGGCGCGACGCTCTCCGGAACGGTCTCGGACGCGAGCGGCACCCCCCTCGTCGGCGTGAGCGTGGTGGCACGACTGATCGCTCCGGCGGGTCCGGCGCAGTCGGTCGAGACAAGCGGCACAGGCAGCTTCGCGTTCAACGAGCTCGGGTCTGGAACCTACGATGTGATGTTCATCCTGCCCGGCTTCGAGGAGCACCTTCGCACCGGCATCGAAGTCGGGGCCGCGAGCGCAACCACGCTCAACGTCCAGATGGCGATGCAGCTCGACGATGAGTTGATCGCAATCGCACCGGTCGTGGTCGTCGGAAGCCGGAGCCAGCTGCGCTCCGTGACGGAGTCGCCGAGCCCGATCGACGCTATTCCCTTCCAGGACTTCGTCAACCAGGGACCCAGCACCCTCGATTACCAGCTGCGGACCCTCGTCCCCTCCTTCAACGTGGCCACGCACCCGATCAGCGACGCGGCCACCCTAGTGAGGCCGGCCACGCTGCGGAATCTCGCTCACCACCACACGCTCGTCCTCGTCAACGGGAAGCGTCGACACCGCTCCTCGGTTATCGCCTGGTTCGCCGGGGTGACGGATGGGGCCCAGGGACCGGACATCTCGACGATCCCATCGATCGCACTCCGCCAGGTGGAGGTGCTCCGCGACGGTGCGTCCGCGCAGTACGGCTCGGATGCGATCGCGGGCGTGATCAACCTGGAGATGAAGGACGGGAGCGAGGGCGGGAGCCTCGAATTGAATACGGGCACCTAACCGCGCAGGCGACGGCGATTCGTATCAGATCACCAGCAATGGCGGTTTCACACTCTTTGGCAGCGGATTCGCGAACCTCAGCGTAGAATACGGCAATTCGGACCCGACAAATCGGAGTGTCCAGCGTGCGGACGCGGCGGCGCTCGTCGCAGCGGGCAACACAGCCGTGGCCGATCCGGCGCAGGTCTGGGGCGACCCGAAGGTCGAGGATGACGTGAAGCTGTTTGCCAACTTCGGTCGCCCTTTCTCCGACGGAGTGGAACTCTACGGCCACACCAACTACGCCCGCAAGCGGGTCACGGAAGGGTTCTATTTCCGAAACCCCAATAACCGGGAGGCGGTCTACAGCCTGGACGGGTGAGAAACGCTACTCATCGCGGACGTGCTCGACGCACGGGACGGCGTTCTTGACGGGTCGGCGAACTGTCCGACGGTGCGCATAACCGAGAACGTGCAGGACCCCGCGGCGCTCGGCGAGGTGTTCGCCGATCCGAACTGCTTCTCATTCCAGGAGCTCGCGCCGGGCGGCTTTACGCCGCGGTTCGGCGGGACAGTGAGTGACCTGTCGGTCGTCTCCGGTCTTCGCCGGAGCGCAGCAGAGGGCCTCAGCTGGGATGCGAGCGCGAGTTACGGGGCCCACGAGACGGACTTCTTCATCCACAACACTGTGAACGCTTCGTTCGGGCCGGACACCCCGCGAAACTTCGACGCGGGCGTCTACCGCCAGGAGGACGTGAACCTCAACCTAGATCTGTCCTACGCCGCCACGGAGTCGGTCAACATCGCGGCGGGTGCGGAGTGGCGGGACGAGCAATTCACCATCGGCGCTGGAGGGCAGCCCTCGTGGGACGTCGGACCGTATGCAGCGCAAGGGTTCGTCTCGGGCTCGAACGGCTTCCCAGGATTTCCCGACTATACGGCCGGGGCGTGGAGCCGGAGCAACGTCGTGCTCTACAGCGACTTGGAGCTCCGGAATCCGGACGATCGGTGGACCGTGGGCGGGGCGCTCCGCTTCGAACACTTCGACGTCTTCGGCAACACCACAAACGGGAAGCTCTCCGGCCGTTATGGGCTGAACGATGCGGTCTCGATTCGCGGCGGAATCAGCACGGGGTTCCTCGCATCAACGCCAGGGCAGCAGAACGTGCTCAACGTGCAGACGACGATCGACCCAGAGACGCGGCAACTCGTCGACAGTGCGAACGTGCCCTCTACCTTCCTGGCCGCCGAGCTGAAGGGCGGGCGGCCTCTCGAGCCCGAGACATCGGTCAACGCGACAGCCGGCGTCGTCATCGACACCGGGTTCTTCACGATGACGGTGGATTACTTCCGCGTGGAGCTCGATAACCGCCTGGCTCTCTCGCAGACCTTCACACTCTCCGACGACGAACGCGCGCTCCTCCTCTCCGAAGGGATCATTTCGGCGGGTACACTCAAGTTCTTCCGCTTCTTCATCAACGACTTCGCGAGTCGAACGCAGGGGGTAGACCTCGTCTCGACCTACCGGCCGCTCGCGCTGGGCGGGAACACGGCCTTCAGCTTCACTCTCAACTACACCCACACGAAGATCACGGAGGAGTCGGAGCTTCTCACCCCCGGCGACGTGCTCGGACTCGAACGAGGGGTGCCGAGGTTGCGCTGGAACTTCGCCGTCGATCAGGGCCTCGGACTAGTGGACCTCCTCGGCCGCCTGAATTACTACGGCGCCAGGGCCGATCACTTCGACGCGCGCTACGTCCGTGGGGTCGACGCGCAGCTCTTGGAGGGGCGCTACGTCGTCGATCTGGAGGCCAGCATTCCGATTCGCCGGAACCTCACGCTCGCCATCGGTGGCCAGAACGTATTCAACACCTTCTCCGAGCGGATGGAGCTGTTCGCCGACACGTTCGGGCTGCCGTACAGCCAGTTCACGCCGTGGGGTCTGAGGGGGTACTACTACGCACGCCTAAACCTGAGCTGGGACCGGTAGCCGGAGCGCGGGCGGGCTGATTCGGAGGTGAGGTGGCGAAGACGGCGTGATAGAGTGAGGAGACGAGGTGCGCGTCGCCTCTTTGCCCCGGGAGCAGGCACGCCTGCACGGCGGCGAAATGCGGGCCGCTCGATACCCCGTCCACGTCCTTTGACTTCGTCCCCGGGGCCGAGTAGGATGGGCTCGTGAAGATCCTGATCGTGGGAAATGGGGGCCGGGAGCACGCTCTCGCCTGGAAGCTCAAGCGGGACGCCCCCACGGCACAGCTCTTTGCCACCCGCCCGAACCCAGGTCTCGCCGGGCTCGCGACCGCGGTCGATCTCGCACCCATCGACATCGATGGACTCACCTCATGGGCCGAGGGAGCCGAGCCCACCCTCACGGTCATCGGTCCCGAGGTACCTCTCGCGCTCGGGCTGGGGGACGCGCTGAGGGGACGGGGCTTCGCGGCCTTCGGCCCGGGCGCATCGGCCGCACGCATCGAGTCCTCGAAGGCGTTTGCGAAGGATCTCATGGTCCAGGCCGGTGTCCCGACGGCCGCTCACCGGCGCTTCACGAGCTGGCCCGAGGCGGAGGCCTATCTCACCGAACTCGGCGAGCCGGTCGTGGTGAAGGCCTCCGGGCTGGCCGCCGGGAAGGGGGCGATCGTCTGCCCCTCCACCGCGGAGGCGCTCGCGGCGGCGAAGACAATGCTGCTGGAGGGTGCCTTCGGGCCTGCGGGTTCCGAGATCGTGGTGGAAGAGTTCATGGAGGGAGAGGAGCTCTCGGTGTTTGCCCTCACGGACGGGCACAACGCGGTCCTGATGCTAGCCTCGCAGGATTACAAACGGATCGGCGAGGGCGACACGGGGCCGAATACCGGGGGGATGGGCTCCTATGCGCCGGTGCCCGTCGCGACGGCCGAGGTCGTCGGCGAGATCAGGGATCGCATCTTCGCCCCGGTGCTCGACGGACTACGGGGCGTCGGCGCGCCCTTCCACGGACTCCTCTACGCGGGTCTCATGGTCACGGCCTCCGGGCCGCGGGTCGTCGAGTTCAACTGCCGCTTCGGAGACCCCGAGACCCAGGCGCTCCTCCCCCTGATGAAGACCTCCCTCCTGGACCTCATGATTCCCATCGCGAGCGGCGGGAGCATCGAGGGAGCGACTTGCGAGTGGGAGGATGGAGCCGCCCTCAATACGGTCCTTGCGTCGGAGGGCTACCCGGGCTCGTACGAGGGGGAGAGGGAGATCACGCTCCCGCCGGAGATTGCCGATGAGAAGGGACTCTTCGTGTTCCACGCTGGCACGCGGGAGGAGCACGGGCAGCTTCGGACGGCCGGGGGCCGGGTCCTCTCGGTGGTCGGTATCGGGGGGACGCTGGCGGAGGCGAGGGAGAGGAGCCTCGCGGGCGCGGACGCAATCCACTTCGAGGGGAAGACACTCCGGCGGGACATCGGGTGGCGAGCCTTCTCTCCCGGTGCCCGAACTCCCGGAAGCTGAGACGATCGCCCGGGGACTTGGCCCCCCTCTCCTCGGCCGCTCCATCGAGGATGTCGAGGTCGTGAAAGCGGACCTCCTCTCCGTGCCGAGGGAAGAGTTTTCCGCCTCGCTTCGCCACCGGACGGTCGTCGGCGTCGGCCGGAGGGGGAAGAACGTCATCCTCGAGATCGGACCCGGAGCTACACTAGGCAGCGGACCCGACCGATTGGTCGTGAACCTCGGGATGTCCGGACGTCTCCTTCATCGACGCGTCGGCGATTCACGCGCCCCTCCTTCGCACCCCGGGCTCCGCTTCCATCTCGACGACGGCTCGGTCCTGATCTACCACGATGTCCGGCGCTTCGGACGTCTCACCCTACTCTCGCCCAGCGCCTACCTCGAGTGGTCTCAGGGCCTTGGACCAGAGCCCCTCGCCGGGGACTTCCGGACCCGGCACCTGATCCAGCGTTTGTCCCACTCCCGCTCCCCGGTACGTTCCTGGCTCCTCGATCAGAGGCGGATCGCAGGAGTGGGCAACATCTACGCGAACGAGGCGCTCGCGCGGGCCCGTATCCACCCCCGGCGAGCCGCGGCAAGCCTCTCCCGGGACGAAGGCCAAAGGCTCTACCGCGCGCTCCGCTCTGTTCTCCGCGAAGCGGTCGACGCCCGGGGGACGACACTTCGCGACTACCGCACGGCCGAGGGAGGGGAGGGAAGCTACGGGAACGTGCTCCGGGTATACGGGAACGAGGGCCGGCCGTGCGGCAGATGCCAGAGCACGATCATTCGCATCCGCTTCGGAGGCCGGTCCGCCTTTCTCTGTCCACGGTGCCAGCCGACCGGATAGACCGATGATTCCCAGCGGACTGTCCCGACGTGAACGACGCCCCCCCGGCCGCCGTGGCGGAGGAGGACGGCCCGGGTCCCGCCTGGCCGTCGTAACGGCATTCGTTCATGCCGCCCTCCTCCCCGCGGTGCCTCTCGCCCCTCAGGCCGCCTTCCCCTCCTCGGCGGATCCGGGTCAGATCGCGGACGGGAGAGATCTCCCCGTCGAGGAGCTCGTGCTCGCAAACGGGATGCGCTTCCTCCTCCTCGAGCGCCCGGGCGCGCCGACGGTATCCTTCGTCGTGCACGTCCCGGTCGGGAGCATCCACGATCCACCCGGCCAGACGGGGATCAGCCACTTCCTCGAGCACCTCCTCTTCAAGGGCACGACGACGATCGGAACGACGGATCCGGAGGCGGAGCGCATCCACTTTGCCGCGATGGACGCCGTCCACGATTCGATCGTGCGGATGCGTGGAGAACCGGATCTCGTCGAGCGGCTCGAGGAGCGGCTCGAGGCACTCGAAGACTCGGCCCGCGCGTACGTCGTTGCCAATGAGTACGACCGGATCTTCGCCGCGAGCGGTGCCCAGGGCCCGAACGCGACAACCAGCTACGAGGCGACGACCTACTACGTCTCACTTCCCTCGAACCGGGCAAAACTCTGGTTCGTGATGGAATCGGACCGGATGCAATACCCCGTTCTCAGGGAGTTCTTCGCCGAGCGCCGCGTGGTCATGGAGGAACGCCGGCTTCGAACGGAAACCTCCCCGGCAGGGCTCCTCTCGGTCGCATATCACGGCGCCGCCTTCACCGACCACCCCTACGGTGTGCCCCCTGTCGGGTACCGCGAAGACCTCCTCAACCTCTCCCGGCCCCAGGTGGAGGCGTACTACGGGCGGCATTACGGGCCGGCGCAGACGACGGTCGCGATCGTGGGGCGCTTCGAGGCGGACTCCGCCGCCGTCTGGGCCGATCGCTACTTCGGCCCCCTCGAGCCCCAGGGTGCCGCTCCCCCCGCGCCACGATCCGAAGCAGTACAGCGAGAGCCGAGGCACGTCGAGATCCGCTACGACGCCGAGCCGGCGATCCGGATCGGGTGGAAGGTGCCCTCGGAACTCGCGCCGGAGGCGCCCGCGCTCGCAGTCCTTGCGAACCTTCTCGTCGGATCGACGGACGCGCGCCTCTACCGGCGGCTCGTCAGGGACGACAGGATCGCCGCTTCCGTCTTCGCCGGAACGGGCCCGGGCAAGCTCCACCCGGGCCTCTTCACGATCCAGGCCGCCCCCCTCACGCCGCACGCGCCCGAAAAGGTCGAGGCGGCGATCTACGACGAGCTCGATCGGCTCCAAAGCGTCCCTCCCACCGAAGAGGAGTTGAGGAGGGTCAGCACGACCCTCCTCGCCGCCGAGGTCAGAAGGCTCGCCTCCTCCCGGGGACTGGCCTTCCAGCTCGCCTCCTCCCAGGCGATCTGGGGGGACTGGCGCGAGACATTCCGCCTTCAGGAGCGGATGAGGGAGGTCGGGGCGGAGGAGATCGTCCGGGTGCTCGGCCGGTACTTCCGGCCGGAGGGAAGGACCGTCGCCATCCTGCGCCCGCCCCCGGATCCGTAGGATGAGCGCCGTGCCACTACGCCTGCTCCTGCTGCTTGCCGTCCTCTGGCCCGGGCAGGGGTCCTCGCTCGGCGCGGGCGGGCGGCCCCCGGGGCAGGTCCGGCAAGCCCGCACCGATACGCTGGACGCGGCGCGACACGAGGAACTGACGCTTCGGGGCAGGTCCGCGGTCGAGGCGCTCGAGTTCGGACCGCTACCGTTCGACCCGCCCGCGCCGGAGGCGCACGAAATAGCGGGTGTAACGGTCCTCCACCTGAACGACCCGCTCCTCCCTCTCGTCGATGTTCAGGTCCAACTCATCGGCGGCCCCGGGAACTTTCCCCGGGAGGCGTTCGCGGCCGTCTCCGCCTTCCCGTTCGTGCTGCGCAGGGGCGGGACACGCAAACTCGCCCCGGACGCTGTCGAGCGCAGCCTCGACGAACTCGCGCTGCAGCTCTCTGTGAGTGCGGGCGGGGGCGGGGCCCGGTTCCGGATGAACTCCCTTCGGGAAACGCTCGAGCCCGCGATGCGCCTCCTCGGGGAACTTCTCATCGACCCCGGGCTCGACTCCCTCGCGCTTGAGGTCTGGCGCGGCCAGGCGAGAGAGAGGATCCGGCGGCGGGATGACAACCCCAGCGCCCTCGCCTTCTCCGAGTTCAACCGCCTGATGTACGGGGACCACCCTGTCGGGTGGGTCCTCGACGAGGCGGATCTCCCTCCCGACCGGCTGAGCACCACCGCGCTTCAGGGGCT
The DNA here is from genome assembly GCA_965218255.1 of Longimicrobiales bacterium. GTDB lineage: Bacteria > Gemmatimonadota > Gemmatimonadetes > Longimicrobiales > Gaopeijiaceae > JAAXGI01. Next base: position 527,679 of record CBDCKJ010000003.1, read on the forward strand.
CCACCCCGTCATCGCCTGCCGCGGCCGGCTCATACTCGGCATCTCCGGAGACGTCACGTGGGAGGAGGCCCAGCCTCTCGTCCGCCGCTTCCTCGACCCCTGGCCCGAATGCGAAGCGCTACTCGATCCCCTCCCGGAGCCCTCGATCCGCCGGGGATCCGGAATCTTCATCCTCCCAAAGGCAATCGAGCAGAGCACGGTGATCGTCGCCCAGCCGAGTGCGGTGCGCCAGAACGACGCCCGGGCGTACTTCGCCGCGCGGGTCGCGGACCACCTCCTCGGGGCAAGCGGTTTCGGGTCCCGTATCATGCAGCGGATTCGCACCGAGGAGGGGCTCGCGTACGGCGCAAGCTCGGTGTGGACGACGCCGCTTCGCCACGACGGCATACTCGGGGCGTACACGGCCACGGCCGCCGAAACGACGCCGGATGCACTCCGCCTCCTGATCGAGGTGCTCGAGGAGTACCGGCGCTCCCCGCCCTCCGGGTCCGAGGTCCGAAGGGCGGTCGAGGAGATTACCACTGGCTACGTCTTCGCCTTCGAGTCGGCGGCAGAGATCGTCGCACGCCAGATGGAGTACCGCGCACAGGAGCTACCGGACGACTGGCTCTGGCGATACTGGGAGGGTCTCGACGCGGTGACGGTCGAGGACGTCTCCGAGGTCATCCGTACACACCTCGACCCCAGCCGGATGACGGCTCTCATCCTCGGGGATCCCGCCCGTTTCACGCTGGGCCCCGAGGGAGGCGGCCCCGTGTACGAACTCCGACTGGACGGCAGCTACCGGCCCTGGGTCAACCCGGTCGCTCCGCAAGGTGGAGGGCCGCGATCCCCGCCGTGAGGTAGGACCACGCGACGTCCCCGAAGCCCGCCTCCTTCAACATCCGAGCGAGCGCGTCCGGACCTGGAAAGGCCTTCACGGAAGCTGGAAGGTACGAGTAGGCCCAGGGGTGGCCGGAGACGAGGCGCCCGATCCGAGGGAGGACCCGGTGGAAGTAGAAGAGGTAGCCGGCCCTGACAACGCGGTTCGGAGGGGTGGTGAACTCGAGGATCACGAGCCGTCCCCCCGGCCGCAGGACGCGCCGGAACTCCCGGAACCCACCGCCGATGTCCGCCAGGTTCCGGATCCCGAAGGCAACCATGGCGGCGTCGAAGCTCCCGTCCGGGAAGGGAAGGCGCAGGTTGTCACCGCAGACGGAGCGGACGGCGTGTCCCCGGAGCTTGGGCCGGCCGGCCGCGAGCATCGGGAACGCGAAGTCGAGCGCCACCACGGAGCCAGAGAACCCAGGTCTCCCGACGAGCTCGAGGCTCATGTCGAATGTCCCCGCGCATGCGTCGAGCACCGTCCCGGGACCCGTAGCGAACTCTTGGAGGGCGTCGACCGCAAAGCGCCGCCAGCGACGATCGGCGTTGACGCTCAGGAGATGATTCAGGAGATCGTAGCGGGGAGCGATCTCGGAAAAGATCGTCCTGACCTTCCGGCCCATCCCCGCCTCGCCGCCCGCTCCGCTACCCGTCCGAGTCACCGTGAGCCGTCCCGCCAGCCGTCACCGGATCGAGGTGTGGGCCCGCGCCCCCTCGCGGGGGTACGGACACGACCGAAGCGGGCCCGCACGGCGGCGGCCACACCGGACCGACGCCCGGACCGCTCGCCCGGGCTGGACGCTCCGGCTCAGGGCGAGCGGGATGCGTGAACCTTTCGCGCCCGCGAGCGGTAGTGTTCACCGGCAGGTCCACTAGCCCATTCGCCGGAGGCACCATGTTCGGAACGCTGGTCAAGCTGCTTGCGATCGGCCTGATCGCGCTTGTCGCGCTCGCCCTCGTCCTCTCCGCCGTGGGCACCGCCTTCTCGCTGGCACTCGGGATCGCAACCTTCCTCCTCTTCAAAGTCGCTCCACTCGTCTTCCTCGGTTGGGTCGCCCTGAAACTCCTGAGTCGCAGGGCGTCCGGCGGCGATATCACGGCTGCAGACGAGGCATGGCTCCAGGGGAGGCGCTAGGAAGGGGCCCGAAGAAGCCGGCCGTCCGGATCAGCTTCGGGCGGATCTACTGCGGGATCCTGACGCGCGTCCCCACATCGGCCTTCAGGAGTTCTGCGGCCGAGCTGTCCCGCGCGGCCACCTCCACCCGCCCGTCCGAGTTGACGACAGCCGCTAGGCTCGCGGGAGGAAGGTCTCCGTAGGTGCGCACCACGGGGATCGTCTGCCCCTGGATCTCGACACCTGAAGCCTCGTCCACACTCGTGGCCGGAAGGTTTGTGATGAGGTTCCCGAAGCCGTCCCTCGAGACGACCTCTCCGACGATCGCCTCCCCCTCCCATCTCACCCCCGGCTCCGGCATGTAGAGGGGATCCGGCAGCGCGGACCCGAATCGGGACAGGTGCACACCCCGCGCGAGATACGCTGCGACCGGCGCGAAGACGTCCCTCCCGTGGAAGGTCGCGCTCCTCTCTTCGGGCAGGAAGGCGGGATTCTCGACGGATACGGCCCGAACGGAGGTCGCGGCGTCGAGGACGCGACTCAGGATTCCGTTATCCGGAGCGACGAGGAATCTCCGGTCCACCTCTGCCGCCAGCGCTCGCCGCTGGGTGCCCACCCCGGGATCGACGACCACGAGGTGCACCGTCCCGGGGGGGTAGCGGTTCCAGTAGCGGGCGAGGGTGAGCGCTGCCGCGCTGACTGCGCCGAAGGGGACATCGTGGCTCACATCATCGATCGTGACCCCGGGGAAGATCGAGGCGATCACCCCCTTCATCGCCCCGACATAACCGTCGGAGGTCCCGAAATCCGTCAAGAGCGTGACACGCGCCATGGTGCCGCTACGCGGAAGCCGACCCTGGCCGCCACGCCGTGGACGCCTCCAGGTCATCGAGGATCGCTTCGGGATCCTCGAACTCCTGGAGCGTGCGGTCCCCGAAGTGCTCGAGGGAGACGCCGTGAGCCTGGAACTCCGCGAGCGTCTCCGGAAAGTCGCGCGCGATCATGTGAAGCGGACTCGTAGAAAGCTCATCCCGAGTCGGCCTCGGGTGGAAGGGGATCTTGATTTACGCCTCCTCGGTGACGGGGATTCGGACCGAGCGAAGGAGCTCTCCCGCCAGCTTCCTGAGCGCTGTTCCGGCGGGAGACTCGGGGGCAGAGACGACGATCGGCATCCCGGTGTCCCCGCTCGAGCGGACCGCAGGATCGAGTGGAATGGACCCCAGGAAGGGGAGACCCATCTCCTGCGCGAGGCTTTCGCCTCCCCCGCTCCCGAAGACGTCGATCATCTCGCCGCAGTGCGGACACGCGAGGCCGCTCATGTTCTCGGCGATCCCGAGCACGCGCGTGTTGACCCGCTCGAACATCTTCACGCCGCGCCTGACGTCACCCACCGAGACCGCCTGCGGCGTGGTGACCATGACCGCCCCGTCCACGTCGATCGTCTGGACAAGGGAGAGCTGTGCGTCTCCCGTCCCCGGTGGCATGTCCACGACCAGGAGGTCGAGCGCGCCCCAGCTCACCTGCCCGATGAACTGCTTCAGGATTCCGGAGATCAGGGGACCCCGCATGATGGCGGGCTGCTCCTCCTCTAGGAGGAAGCCGAGGCTCATCAGTCGGACCCCGTGCGCCTCGAGAGGCTCGATCATCTCCTTTCCCTTCGCCCCGGTGACGCGGGGGCGCCGCCTCTCGCCGAACATCCTCGGGATGTTCGGGCCGTAGATGTCCGCGTCCAGAATCCCGACGCTGAGCCCTTCGAGCCCAAGGGCGGCGGCCAGGTTAGTGGCCACCATGGATTTGCCGACCCCGCCCTTGCCCGACGAGACCGCGATCACGTGGTCGACACCGGGGAGGAGGCGCGGGTCGGGGGTCGGGGCCGGAGTGGAGCCCGGCTGGAGCCCCCGACCGCGCCCCGGGGGGGGCGCCGAGGGGGCGGGGCGGTCGGCGCCGGGCTGGGGAAGCTGCAGATTCACGCGGACGCGGCTCACACCCTCGAGCGCTTCCACCGCCGTGCGGGCCGCCTTCACGAGCCCGTCCGGCACCTCGCCCCTCAGGTGAAAAGCGAAGCGAACGGTCCCCGCCTCGTCTACGCGGAGCTCCTGGACGTGGCCGCTCGTGACCACGTCCCGCCCCGTTCCCGGATGCACAACGCCCCGGAGAGCCTCGATGACGGTACGCTTCAGATCCCGCGGTGACATCAGGAATCGGTCCCCTTCCCGGCCGCGCAAAAAAAGGGGCACCCCCTCTCTCGAGGAAGCGCCGCATCGAGGGGCACCGGAGCGGTCCCGATCCTCCGCTCACCCGGTGCCGACCCACCTAGACCGCCATGACCTCCGTGACTTCCGGCACGGTGCTCCGCATGCGCCGCTCGATCCCTTCCTTGAGCGTCAGCATGGAGATGGGGCACGACTCGCACGCTCCCATCAGCCGGAGGTGCACGATGCCCTCGGACGCCTCGAAGCCCAGAAACTCGACGTCCCCCCCGTCCGCGTGGAGCGCCGGGCGGATCTGCTCGAGAATCTCCATGATCTGGTGCTCTACTGACACGAGGCTCCTCCTCGGATCGGACATCGCGCCACGCGCTGACAACCCCCGACACCGGCATCAGTTCCACCCGCGCCCTCCTCGCGCCGCGCCGCGCCCTCACGCCGACGAGCGGAGGAGTGCGCTCAGGGCGTGGCAATTCCCGCTCGCGGGGTGCCGGTAGACGAGACGCCGGGCGAGGAGCGCGTCGAGGTGCCCCCGCCCTCCCCCCTCCGCCACCAGTTCGGCAACCTCCCCTGCACTGACACAACCCGAGCGCTCCACCCTCGACCAGAGAGCACGTTCCGCGCGAGAGCCCACCCCCATCAGGTCGAAGCACCCGGGGCTGGTCTCCGCCACGACGGCGAGCGCGTGCCGCTCGAGCACGGCCTCGATCGGGTCCCGGTGCTGTGGCTTGACGCCCACAAGGACGAAGAATGCGGGCGCGGCCTCCCGCCTCTCCCGGAGGAGGAGTTTCGCGACCACCTCGTCCGCACACGAGTAGTCGAGGATCGCGACCGACGACAGGTCCACCTCGGAGAGGGCCGGGGCGCCCAGCTCGTCGAGCTGACGCTCGATCGCGATCCGCACGGCGCGGCCGGCCGGGCGCGTCACGAGGTGCGAGTGGAAGCTGGCCACGCTCCGCCGGAGGAGGTCGCGCACGTCCACGGCGAGGGCATCGAACTCGAATTCACCGAATTTCCGCCTCTGTCTCATGCCTCTCCCCTGGCCGGGAGGACGATCGTGATCTGGGCGCCGGGAAAGGACGCGAGCCCGGCTTCGAGCGGCGCCATCTCCTCCCACGCCGGCACGTCCGCGATTCGCGCCGTCCCACTTCGGATCGAGATCGCACCGTCCCACCGCCGGACTTGCCTTCGAATCTGCTGGATCCCGTGGCCCCGGCCCTGATCGGGGAAGCGGGTGAGCCCGTGTATGAATGCGGCCTCGAGCGCCGTCGCGTCGCCCCACCGTTCCCCGTAGCGACCGGAATACTCCCCCTCGAGGGAGCCTCGAAAGCCGCGTCCCACATCACCGACCCCGATCATCAGGACCTCCCGGCCGAGCCTCTGCTTCCACACGTAGCTCTGCGCCGCGACCCAGCCCGGGGCGCCGGCGTGCTCGAGGACATTCTGGCACACCTCCGAGAGGACGACGGGGAACTGGACGGCGGCCGTGGGCGGATAGCGGAGCGTGTGGGCAAGGATCTTGGCCGCACGGTCGTGGACCCGGTTGACGACCTCGTGGACGTCCCGGTTCTCCTCGATCCTCGTCAGCTCCAGGAGGACGTCCGAGCGCCGTCCGTGCCGCCTCGGGGGCGCGAGCGCCTCGCGAAAAACCCCCTCCGCGGCCGCCTGAAACCCCATCCTCCCGAGGTAGGAGAGGACCTCGCCCCCCTCCGGGAGCTTGAGGACGGGCGCCGCCCCGGCGCGCTCACCGATCACCCGGCCGAGCGAGAGAAGGCCGATCATTCCCACGGGATCGATCCACCGAAGACGGTGGGCGTCCAGGAGGACGCTCCCCGCCGCGACGCCTGAGGCGAGCTTCAGGAGGTCGTCGATGCTCCGGTAGCCGAGCGAGCTCGGAATCGGGATAACCCTCATCTCGCCCCCGGTGCTGGATCGATGTGTTGGTCCAGGCGGAGGCGGAGACCCCGCGCGCCCCGGTGCTCGACATTCCTCGCAGCCCTCCGGTTCGCGGCGGCCATCGCGGCCTCGAGGGAGCGGCCCGCGAAGAGCCCGCCGTAGCACGAGGCGCCCCAGACATCCCCGCATCCCGTCGGATCCCCCTCCTCCCCGACGACCTCCCGGCCCTCCACCCTCCCGCTCCGCACCGGCCCGGGCGCGGCGAGCTCCCCCCGCCACTCGGACCACGTGAAGGGATCGGGGTCGAAGCACGGACTCGCGACGTACGCTGCGCCCTGGGGACCGAGGGTGACGTTGATCAGCTTGAGCTCCGTCCCAACGACATCGGCCGCCAGCCTCAGCGGATCGCCGTGCGCGTGGCCGAGGAACTCGAACTCCACCTCGTTCATCTGGACCGCGTCGAAGCAGAGGAGCCATTCCGCCCAGTGCGCGAGGGGCTGCGGCGTCCGTTCACCGAGGCGACCGAGTCCGAGAAAGAGGGAGTGGAGATCGGCGTACGTCGGACCCTCGAACGCCTGGCGGAGACGCTGTGCGGTCCTGAGATCCATCTCGAATCCGGAGATGAAATTGAGGTAGAGCGCATCACACCGGCCGACGAGGGGGCGGAGCTCCTCCCACCCCCAGGGGGACACCCCGCCCGTCAGCCTCTCGGTTACCCGCACAGGCCCGTCGTAGCGCATCTCCACCCGGTTGTTCGGCTCGGGCACGACCACGACGCCGGGCTCTGTGCGGACCCTCGGAAGCGACCGGAGGAAAAGGAAAGCCTCCTCCGAGCGGTCCCGGCCGACCTTGACGAGCGGGAGGATTGACCAGGGCTCGGGAAGCGCGACCGTAAGCGCCTCGAGCGCGTAACCGATGCCGCCCCATCCCGTGAGCGTCGCGCCCGCCGGCTCGCCGTGGCAGATCGTATCCCATACCAGCGTGCCGACCACGCCCAGGACGGGACCGCCCTCCGTCGCTCCTCCCGCCCGCCCGGCGACGTCAACCATCCAGCGAGAGCACGGCGAGGAAGGCTTCCTGCGGGATCTCGACCGCACCGACCTGCTTCATCCGCTTCTTTCCCTCCTTTTGCTTCTCGAGGAGCTTCCTCTTGCGGGTAATATCGCCCCCGTAGCACTTCGCAGTGACGTTCTTTCGAACGGGCCGGATGTTCTGGCGGGCTACGATCCTCCCCCCGATCGCGGCCTGGAGCGCCACCTGGTACTGCTGGCGGGGAATCAGCTCCTTCAGGCGACCGACGAGATCGCGGCCGTGCGACTCCGCCTTCGGCCGGTGAATGATCACCGAGAAGGCGTCGACCGAATCTCCGTTCACGAGGATGTCGAGGCGCGCGAGGTTGGCCTTCCGGTATTCGAGAAACTCGTAGTCGAAGGCCGCATAACCGCGCGTCCCCCCCTTCAGGCGGTCGTAGAAGTCGAGCACGATCTCCGCGAGGGGGAGCTCGTAGTCGAGTTCGACCCGCTCGGCATCGACGAAGGCCATTCCCTTGAAGACGCCCCTGCGGTCGTGAGCGAGCTTCTGGACATTGCCGATGTACTCCGCGGGGGTCACGATGCGGGCCTGGACGACCGGCTCCTCGATGCATTCGACGATGCCCCGGTCGGGGAGCTTCGTCGGGGTCTCGACGAGCACCATCTGACCATTCGTCAGGTGCACCCGATACTCCACGTTCGGAACCGTGGTGATGAGATCGACCCCGAACTCCCGGTCGAGCCGCTCCTGGATGATCTCCATGTGGAGGAGCCCCAGGAATCCGCAGCGGAACCCGAACCCGAGGGCGGCCGACGTCTCGGGCTCCGACTGGAGGGAGGCATCGTTCAGCTTCAGGCGTTCGAGGGCGTCACGCAGCTCCTCGTAGTCGTCCGAGTCGGTGGGGTAGAGCCCCGCGAAGACCATCGGGCGCACCCGCTGATAGCCCGGGAGCAGCTCGGCGGCCCTCCTCCCCGCATCGAGGATCGTGTCCCCGACCGCGGTATGGGACACCTCCTTGATTGCAGCCACGAGGTAGCCCACGTCTCCCGGCCCGAGGCTGGGCCGGGGGATGCGCTTCAGCTGCTGGATCCCCACCTCCGTGACCTCGTACGTCTCCCGGTGCGATCCGAAGGCGATGATCGTCCCGGGTTCGAGCCGCCCGTCGAAGACCCGGATCGAGGGGACGGCGCCGAGGTACTGGTCGTAGTACGAGTCGAAGACAAGGGCCCGAAGGGGGGCGTCCGGGTCGCCCGCTGGGGGAGGGACGCCCTCCACGACGGCATCGAGGACGGCCCCGATCCCGACGCCGTCCTTGGCCGAGACGGCGAGGATCGTCTCCGGCTCCACCCCCAGGAGATCCGCGAGCTCGCTCGCCCGCCGCTCCACCTCGGCGCCCGGGAGATCGATCTTGTTCAGTATCGGGATGATCTCGAGCCCCGCATCCACGGCGAGGAAGAGGTTCGAGAGCGTCTGGGCCTGGACCCCCTGGCTCGCATCCACGACGAGGATCGCCCCCTCGCAAGCGGCCAGCGACCTCGACACCTCGTAGGTGAAGTCCACGTGGCCGGGGGTGTCGATCAAGTTGAGCCCGTAGGCCTGCCCGTCCGAGGCCGTGTGGTCCATCCGGACCGCGTGGAGCTTGATCGTGATCCCGCGCTCCCGCTCGAGCTCGTTGGAATCGAGAACCTGAGCCCGCATGGTCCTCGCATCCAGCGTCGCCGTCGCCTCTAGGAGCCGGTCCGCGAGGGTGGACTTCCCGTGGTCGATGTGGGCCACGATGCAGAAATTCCGGATGTTCGAGATGCGCACGGGGCCCACATTCCCGAGAGTCGGGGTGTACGGAGGGGTCAGGGAAGTCTAACCCGGAGAAAAACCCGGATCAATCGCGACTCGAGCGGGCACGCGGGGGCGTGCTCCGAGCCGGGGGAGCGCGGGGCTCCGGTCACTAGCGCCGGCGCAGCGTCGGCCGATTCGGGCCTGCGCCCGTACCCGGTATCAGGGGAATGCCGCCAGGGCCTCCGTCACTGCCCGGGAGCAGCGTGCTCGGCGCGACGCTACGGCCCGCCGACCCCGCGTCGTCGCCCCTCCGCACCGGGACCCGCCGCGCGCCCGGCTCCCCGGGGCGGGAACTCGGGGGCGCCACGCCTCCCTCCCCCGTCCGGCTCTGCACGATCGGGGTCCCCGGCTCGCCCGGGATCCGTCTCGTGAAGGCGTACTGCGGGAGCCCCGGATCCGGTGGGCGGGCATAGATCACCTGATCACCCCGGTAGCGGGTCGCCGGATAGTAGTAGGGGTCGTTGAAGATCACGACGCGCACGTCCATGCACGTCTGATGGTAGGGGTTCCACTCCTCGAAGGGCTGCTCGACGTGACACTGGAAGCAGAGGAAGCGCGGATACGAGTAGGACTGCCCCACGTGGTAGGTCGTGAAGTCGATCGAGTACCCCTCCTCGACCCCGGCAAGGAGCGCTCTTCTCACCTCGTCGACGGCGACGTAGGGATCGGTCCGGATCCGGACGCCCTCGAACGCCCCGCTCCACGGCCCGCCGGAGACCCGCTCAAGGCGAAGCGGCTCTCGCGAGGCGAGCACGAAGAAGTACCCGACCCCTGGGGACGCCTCCACCTCCCACCCCTCCGGGTCCGCGAAGAGGAGACGGTAGTCGCGGCCTCCGACCGCCGCACCGCTCTCCCCGCCGGAGCCTACGAGTCTCAGGACGCCGTCGGTATCGATGTGGAGGACGAGGAGGTGCGAGCCCGCGTTCGCGCGGTAGTACACGCTCGCGCGGTCGCCCGGCGCGAAGACGGGGTCCACCCCGCGGTCGAACCAGATTCTCGCCTCGAGGGGCGCCCCCCCCCTGCCCTGGAGGCTGTCCTGCGCACCCAGGCGGTGCAACGGGAGGGGGGAAAGCACGCTCGCGGCGAGGATGGCGACGAGTACGCGGGCGACCGGGTGAACCGGAGGTTCTCCGTGCGGAAGGCGCATCACACCCTGGCGTTCGCCGTGGATCGTACCATGACCAGCTCCCTCTCCGGATCCGGGCCGGGCCCCGCGCCTCCTGTAAGGACGCCCGCCGCACTGCTTCCTATGGCGATTGCAGGCGAAACGTTCCCTGCGTAGCTTCGGGCGGCCCGATGAACCCTTCCGCCCCTCACCAGCAGCGTACCCGCGCCGAGCTGCTCCGCCCGCAGGACCTCGCGGCGCTGGGAGGCCTTGAGGTTCGTACGCGCGCCGTGGTCGAAGGCTTCTTCATGGGGCTCCACCGCTCCCCCTACCGGGGCTTCTCCGCCGAATTCGCCGAGTCGCGCGGGTACCGTCCGGGCGACGACGTCAAGCACATCGACTGGCGGTTGTACGCCCGCTCGGACCGCTACTACGTGAAGCAGTTCGAGGAGGAGACGAATCTGCGCGCCCACCTCCTCCTGGACGTCAGCGCCTCGATGGGATGGAGCTCCCGACCGGACACGCTCCCCACGAAGCTATGGTACGGGTGCGCGCTCGCAGCCGCGCTCGCGCTTATCCTGCTGAGGCAGGGAGACCGCGCCGGGCTCGCCGCCTTCGACGACCGGATCCGGCGCTGGGTCTCGGCGCGGGGGGGACGCCGCCACTGGGTCGAGCTGGCCCGCAATCTAGAGGAGCTGAACGCATCGGGGTCGACAGACGCCTCGACGGCGATCCGCGAGGTGGCCCTCAGGCTTCACCGTCGCGGGCTGGTGGTCCTCATCTCGGATCTCCTCGTCGACCCCGAGGAGACGATCCGTGCACTCCGCTACCTGGCCCACCGGAGGCACCAGGTCATGGTCTTCCACCTCCTGGACCCCGGAGAGCGGGATCTCTCGGGGACGGGCGACGCCCTCTTTCGCGACCCCGAGACGGGCGAGGAGCTCCTCGTCGACCTTGCCGAGGTGCGCGAGGACTACCGCGACGCCGTGGAGCGAGCGCTCGACGAATGGCAGCGGACGCTACGCCCGGCGGGGGTGGATCACCTCCTGATCGATACCTCGGCGCCGCTCGCAGGCACGCTCCGGGCCTTCCTCAGGAAACGAGAGCGCCTGGGCTAGGGCCGACGTGACCGCACTGAGCCCCCTCCTCCTCCTCGCCTCCCTCGCGGTCGCCGTCCCGGTCCTGATCCACCTCCTCAGGCGGCGGGAGACACGAACCCTCGTCTTCCCGGCCCTGCGCTACCTCAAGCGGACCACGCGGGAGCACGCGCGCATCGTGCGCCTCCGCCAGTTCCTGCTCCTCGCGCTCCGGATCACGGCCGTCCTCCTCGCCGTCCTCGCCGCAGCCCGGCTCGTCCTCCCCCTCGGGGGAAGCGACGATCCGCCGGCAGGGCTCGCGATCGTCGTTGACAACGGGCTCACCTCGGGGACCGTCGTGGGGGACGGACGGCTTCTGGACTCGATTCGGGCGCGGGCGGGCGAGGCGCTCGGGCGCGCCGGACCGAGAGACCAGATCTGGCTGATCGAGGCCGGGTCCCCGGACATGCCGTCGCTTCCGCTGTCGCTGGAGCAGGCGCGCGCGCGGCTCGCCTCCCTCTCCCCCACTCATGTGACACCGGATCTCCTGGGCGCGCTCGAACGGGCGGCGGATCTCCTTGGTGCCGGCGCACCCGAGACGCGGGAGATCGTCCTCATCTCCGACCTGGAGCGCGCGGCGCTCGAGGGAGGGGAGGCCGGGGGGGAGGTGCACCCGGAGCGACTCGTGATCGCGCCGCCCCCGAGCCGGCCGCGCGGAAACCGCGGGATCGGCGGGCTCCTCGTCTCGGGCGGATTCGTGCCGAGAGCAGGGGATCTCGGCGAGATCGAGGTCTCCCTCTCTGGATCCGGCATCGGAGGCTCGACTGTCCGGGGCTACCTCGGGGACCGGCTAATCGGGAGTTCGGCGGCAGGCCCGGACGGGACGGCCGTGCTCACCCTCCCCCGCCTCCCCATCGGGTGGGTCGAAGGCCGCGTCGAGATCGAGCCCGACGATCTCAGGGGAGATGACGTCGTCCACTTCGCCTTCCGGACGATCCCGGCGCCGACGGTGGGGATTCTCGGCCAACTCGCGCCCTTCGTCGAGGAGGCACTCTCCGTCCTGGACGAAGCGGGCCGGATTCGCCTCGTGGAGGAGGGAGCGGCCGCGGTCCAGATCCTGAGCGGCGCACCGCTCCGCTCCCCGGCCAGCGAGGCGGCGGTGATCCTTATCCCTCCGGACGAGCCGGCGCTCCTCCCCTCCCTCAACCGGGAGCTGGAACGGTTGCTGCCGGGGTGGGGCCTCGAGCCCGTCCTGCGTCCCGAGGGCTTCGAGCTCGCCGTCGACGGGGGGCGGCTCGTCGACCTCCTCCCCTCCCGGATCGGCGTACGCGAGGCGTACGGCCTCCGGATCCCCGACGACGCAGGTCCGTGGTCGCCGCTCCTCACCCTCTCGACCGGAGAGGCGTGGCTCGTCGAGGCGGACGGGGGGGACAGGCCCGTCGTCGTGCTCGCGTCACCGGTGACGGAGGGGGCTTCGGACCTTCCCGTCTCCACGTCGATCCTCCCAATCCTGGAGTCTCTCACGGGCCGTACCCCGGGCTCGCTCGAGACAAACCGCGTCGCGGCGGGCGAGCCCTTCCCCCTTCCCGAAGGCGCCGAGACGGTGACACGGCCGGATGGGACGGGGCGCCCGGTGGCCGGGCTTGCCACCTACGGGGAGACCGGGATCGGAGGTATCTACGAGGTCCTCGGGCCCGGAGACTCGATCCTCGCCCGGGTGGCCGTGAACGCGACGCCGGTGCCTGGCGGGAGCGTCGGCGCCGAAGAGGCGGCGCGGCTCCTCTCGCAACGATGGCCGGGGGTCGAGGCAGGGGAGCCCTGGCCGGGCGCGATCCTCGGGGACCGAAACGGGAGGGAGGTCGCCCGTCCACTCCTGTTCGCCCTCCTCCTCGTCCTGATCTCGGAAGGGTGGCTCGCCGCCGCCGGAACGGGCGCAGCGCGGTCCTCGAGGGCGCCCGCCGATGCGCTGGCCCCGTGACGCCCACCCACCCGATCCTCGAGGCAATCGACCGCACACCCCTCGCCGGCAGGCTCCAGGGCGGGCTGCCCCGGAGCGGGGAGCGGGTCACGATCGGGGGGATGGCGGGCTCCTCCGGCACAGCGCTCATCGCCACCCTCCACGAGACGCACCCCCGCCGGATCTTCATCCTCGTCGCGCCGGACCCGGGTGCGGCGAGCCGCGTGGAGGCCGACCTGGAGGCGCTCCTCGGGAGCGGCGTCTCCTTCCTCTTCCCGCAATACGAGAACCGCCGCCCGGCACAGGGGGACGCCGACCCCCGGATCGATGCCCTGCGGGTCGAGGCCGTCGAGGCTCTCCTCGCCGAGGGGGGGCGCGTATTCGTGACGACGCCCCGTGCCCTCGGGGAACGGATGGCGATCCCCGAGCGGTTGGCTGAACTCCACATCGATCTCGAGAGGGGCGAAGGGCTCCGCCTCGTCGAGCTGATCGAGAGGCTCGCGTCGATGGGCTACGAGCGAGCCCCCTTGGTGGAGGAGATCGGACAGTACGCGCTTCGGGGCAGTCTCGTCGATATCTTCTCGCTGGGTCTCGCCGACCCGATCCGAATCGAGTTCTTCGGAAACGAGATCACGATGATCCGCTCCTTCGAGGTAGCGGATCAGAGGTCGACCGGCGAGATGAACTCGGTTCGCCTCCTCCCGGCAGCGCTCACGGGGGGGAATCACGCGGGGGGCGAGAGGGCCGCTTCGGTGAGGAGCCTCCTCGAGATCCTCCCCTCGGAAGTGATCCTCGTCGGCCTAGGAGAGCCAAAGTGGGAGGACGGCTTCGGGCCTCCTCCTTCGCCGGGCCGGGAGAGCGATGCCGGGCCGGGCCCCGGGGAGGGACTCCGCGTCCCCCTGGAGGAGGGCAGCGAGCTCGTCCGGAGCTTCCCGCACCTCATCCTCACCGCGGAGGCGGGCCACGAGCTTTCCCTCGAGGCGACGCTCCCCCCCACCTCCACCTTCGAGCGAAAGATGGAACGGCTCGCCCTCTTCCTCCGGGAGGAGGCGGCGCTCGGCGCTCGCACGCTCATCCTCTGCGACAACGACGGGCAGGTCGATCGTCTCGAGGAAATCCTCTCCGAGTCCGGCGAGGAGATCCCGGGGGTCCAGATCGGACTCGGCACGGTGGAGAGGGGATTCCGCATCGCCGGCGCCACCCCGACGAACGTTCTCACCGACCACGAGATCTTCCGCCGGCGAAGGAGGGTCCATTGGGGGCGCCGCTTCCGGGGCACGATGGCACTCGAGAGCGTGGCGCAGCTCTCCCCCGGGGACTACGTGGTGCACATGGAGCATGGGATCGGGCAATTCCGGGGACTGAGGCGGATCGAGATCGGCGGGGAGAGTCTCGAGGTCCTCGTGACCCGGTACGCGAATGCCGAGACGCTGAACGTCCCCGTCTACCGCCTCGATCGCATCGAGCGCTGGGTCGGGGAGAGCGAGGAGGCGGAGCCGCCCGCCGTGCACAGGATCGGAGGACGCCGCTGGAAGAGGCTCATTGGGAAGACCCGGGCGGCGATCGAGAAGATGACGCGAGAGCTTCTCGAGCTATACGCGGAGCGGGAGATCGCCGAGGGATTCGCCTTCTCCGCCGACTCGAAGTGGCAGACGGAACTCGAGGCCGGTTTCCTCTACGAGGACACGCCGGACCAGCGGAGGGTGACGCGGGAGGTGAAGCGCGACATGGAATCGCCCCGGCCGATGGATCGCCTGATCTGCGGGGACGTCGGGCTCGGGAAGACGGAGGTGGCGATCCGCGCCGCCTTCAAGGCCGTCCAGGACGGGAAGCAGGTAGCCGTCCTCGCGCCCACCACGATCCTCGTCGAGCAGCACCAGCGCACGTTCGGGGAACGACTCGCGGACTTCCCCGTCCGGGTAGAGTCGATCTCGCGCTTCCGGAGTGCCCGCGAGCAGACCCAGGTGCTCTCGGAGCTCGCCGAGGGGAAGGTCGACATCATTGTCGGGACGCACCGCCTCCTTTCGGGCGATCTCCGCTTCCGCGACCTCGGGCTCCTCATCGTGGACGAGGAGCAGCGCTTCGGCGTGAGGCACAAGGAGGCCCTCAAGCGCCTGCGAGCGAGCGTCGACGTCCTCACCCTCACGGCCACCCCCATCCCCCGTACCCTTCAGCTCTCGCTCGCGGGCGTGCGGAGCCTCTCGCTCATACGGACCCCGCCGAGAGACCGTCTCTCAATCATCACACAGGCGATCCCGTGGAGCGACGGGCTCATCGCCGAGATCCTCGGTCGGGAGATCGATCGGGGCGGTCAGGCTTTCTTCCTCCACAACCGCGTCCTTACGATCGAGACCGTCGCCGAGCGGATCCGGCGCATCGTCGCCGAGGCGCGTGTCGCGGTAGCCCACGGGCAGATGCCCGCCTCGAAGCTCGACGCCGTCATGAGGAACTTCATCCGTGGCGAGACGGACGTCCTCGTCTGCTCCTCGATCGTCGAGAACGGACTCGACGTTCCGAACGCGAACACCCTCGTGGTGGACCGGGCCAACCGCTTCGGACTCGCGCAGCTCTATCAGATCCGGGGGCGGGTCGGCCGGTCGAACCGGCGCGCGTACTGCTACCTCATCGTCCCCGAGGGGATCACCACCGATGCCGAGAAGCGGATCCGCCTCCTCGAGCGCCACACGGAGCTCGGGAGCGGCTACCAGGTCGCGCTCCGGGACCTGGAGATCCGGGGTGCGGGAAACCTCCTCGGCCAGGACCAGTCGGGGTTCGCCCACGCCGTCGGGATGGACACCTATCTCCGCCTCCTCGAGGAAGCCGTTCGACGGATCCGGCGCGGACCCGACGACCGGCGGGCATTCCCCGAGCCCGACGTCTCCCTCCCGGGATCGGCCTACATCCCCGACGACTACATATCGGACGCCAGCCAGAAACTGCATCTCTACCGGAGACTCTCGAAGCTCCAGAATCGCTCGGAGATCGCGGACCTCACCGGCGAGATCTCTGACCGCTTCGGACCGCTCCCCGCCGAGGTCGAACGGCTCGTCGATGCGCGGCTCCTTCGTCTCCTTGGTCAACGACTCGGGATCGAGAGGATCTTCTGCAAGGGGACCGAGGGACGCCTCAGCTTCCGGGCCGATGCGAACCCCAGGCTGAGCGCGCTCGAGGCGCCACTCACGGACCGGCAGATCGGGGTGGAGGTGAGGCGGATGGCCCCGCTCTCGCTCTCGCTGAGGCAGGTGGGGCCGGAGCCGCTGACGCGCACGCTGATCCGGGCGCTCGACGCCATGGTGGCCGGACCCGAGCCGGACCCGAGCGGCGGCGCTGATTGCCGGCAGGTCGCCTTCGCCTGACAACGGAGATTTGATTTCCGACAAGCCCGGGACGCGCCGGCGACGCGCTCGGTGTCCCGCGAAGTCCCGGACAACGAGCCTCGACACCGCCTGCGTCGCACGATGTTCCGTCCCGGGACCTGGCTGGCACGCCCGCCGTCATGGTGCTCCACGGCGAGGCCGGAATCGCTCGCGACGACGTGGGCGGAGAGCTCGAGTTCGTGGCTACGGTCGACGGAGCGCGACGGTCGTGCGGGGTTCGTTACCCGGAGCGACGAGGATCGCGCCACCGGGAGGACCCGGTAGCCCGGCATCATCCACGGGCGCTGGGAGGGTGGAATGTCCGTCTCGCAAGGTGCCGGGGGCGAAACCGAGATGCGTTGCAGCCACTGCAAAGAGGGAGATCGGCGATTTCGGTGCTGCGACCGGCTTGTTCTGGCTCGGCAAGGATGCGCGATCCGGGAGTTCAGGGCGTGCCCAGGCACGCCCCGGCGCGAAGCCGTCCAAGGCGGGGACGGGACGGACGGGCTCGGGCCGCGTCGATACGCGCTGGCTCCTCGGGGTCATTGAACGGGCGCACCATGCTCGGGAGCCGGATGCGGAGGCACCGGGCGATCTTGCCGGCGATGACGACGGCGTTGCTTCGGCGCCTGACCCACACCAGGGGACCAGCGATCGATCGGGCCCGGGTGAAGGCGGTCGAGCGGCTGGACGGGAAGTTCGTCGTGCACACGAATTGCGACACGTTGAGCGCCGAAGGCATGGCGCTCGGCTACCGGCAACTGCGGCCGGTCACGCAGGGGTAGCGGCAGATGAACAGTGGCCGCGGGCTCCGTCCGGTCCATCATCCTCCCGAGCTTCGCATCCCGGCTCACGGCACGCTGCCGGTCCTCGTGCTCCACCTCGAGCGGATGGTCGAGCATATCTCAGCGGACTTCTGTCGCAACATCCACCACGATCTCGGCGGCATGAAGCTTGTTCAATGGTTGGGCCCCAACGGGACGCTGCAACTGGTGACCGAACCTCCCCCAAGCGCGGCCAAGCGCTTGGAATCAGTGCAGATAGCACCCCCGCCCGCTATCCTGAAGCTGAACTGAACCCGGCAAAACTCACCGTAGCATGGGCATTTTGCGGTTGTGACAGCAAGTCACTGCACAACATAGCGTTACGGGATTCGTGCATCCATCAGGTGTCAAGCAAGTGCCTCCCGCAGCGTCCGGATTGCACGAAATCGCCACCGCGTCCGGCGTCGAGTGTCCCTACCTTGCCCGGAGCACCTCCCGACAGCCAAGATCGATCCTCTCAGCATGCCAGGCGACGCATGCGGACCGGCGATGGACGGGAAAGGGAAGCGGGAAAGTCATATGGGCCATCTTCGAAGGGTCTTCATCCTGCCTCCACTGCTGCTCGGCGCTGTCGGATGCGGGCGCGGCCTCGCGCCGGACGCGGCAGTCCGGGCGGGAGACTTCCAGCTCGCAATCGAAACGGCCGCCTCGATCCTCGCGCCGGTGACTGCGCTCCCGAACGATCCCACGGTGGTGGATGCGACGCTCAACATCTGGATCGACTACATCCTCCTCGCATGGGCCGTGAATCGCGGAGAACTCGAGAGACTCGACATCGACACCATCCTGGAGGACGCCTCGCGACGTCTCCTCGTCGACCGGCTCCGGGAGGAGGCGATCCAGCTCGACACGGTGATCACCGACGAGGAGCTCGAGGCCACCTTCGAACTCGAGCGGCCGGGGGAGGAGGTCCGCGCACGCCACATCCTCTTCTCGATGCAGGCGGGCCTCCCCGAAAACCGGCGCGACTCGATTTTCTCGGTCGCGGACGCCGTTCGGGAGCGTGCGGCGGCGGGCGAGGACTTCGCCCGCCTGGCCGAGCTGTACTCCGACGACCGGGGGTCCGCGGCGGCCGGGGGGGACCTGGAATTTTTCGGCCGGGGCGAGATGGTGCCCCCCTTCGAGGAGGCGGCCTTCGCGCTCGAGCCGGGGGAGACATCCGGGGTCGTTGAGAGCGAGTTCGGTTTCCACGTGATCCGCGTCGAGGAGCGCCGCTTCCCCACCCTCTCCCAGATCGCCGACGAGTACCGCGTGCAACTCCAGAGGGAGCGCGTCATGGTGGCCGAGTCGACGTACCTCGCGGAGCTCGAGGGCCCGGCAAACCTACAGGTCCCGGCGGGGGCGGTCGCGCTCGTCCGCCGGATCAGCGAGAACCCCGCCGAGGAACTCTCGGGGAGTGAGGAGGCAGCCGCTGTCGCGATCTGGGTCGGGGGCGAGTACGCGGCCGGGGAATACAGGGAGTTCATCGCCGGCCAGCCGCCGGAGGTTCGCGCGCAGATTGCGAGCGCGGCGGATGCCCGGATCGAGGTGTTCCTCCACGATCTCGCCCGGGACCAGCTCCTCATCAGCGCGGCGGAGGAGCTCGGGCTCGAACTCTCAGAGGCGGACGAGGCCGCACTCCAGGTCCAGGTCGTCGGCCAGTACCGGATGATCGCGAACCTCCTGGGCGTCGACTCCCTCGAGGTGGCGGACGGGGATACGCTCGCCGAGACGGTCGAGGGAGAAGTATTCGAACTGATGCGCCGGGTCGTGGCGAGCGAGCAGGACCTGATCCCGCTCGGCACCCTCGCCGAGCCCCTTCGGACCCGCTACCGCTACCAGCTCGCCGACGACGCCGTGCTCCGCGTCATGGCCCGGGTCGGCGCGCTCCGGGGGGGAGCGGGAGCGCTGGATCCCGCCGCACCGGCGGCGGAGGCTGCGGGGCCGACTTCGGCGCCATGAGGGACTCGTCGGCCCGGAACCGCCGTCCGGTAGGAACGGTACTCTTCACAAACCCCTCTTCCACCTCATCCTGCAATGGAGTCTAGCGTGCGGCGAGATCCCCGCCGACTCGGAGTTCGAGCCTCCTTCTGGCTCTCTCTCCTCGCCTTAACGAGCAGCCTCGGCTGGCCGCTTTCCGCCCAGATCCCCGAGTTCCTCCCGAGCCCGGGGCTCGACGGCAACCTCGTGGACCGCGTCGTGGCCACCGTCGGCGACTCCGCCGTCTTCCTCTCCCAGGTGCAGGAACAGATCCTCCGGCTACGTGCATCCGGGATGCCAGTCCCCGAGGATCCCGACGAGCAGCGGGAGCTGGAGAGGGGGGTCCTCGACGAGATCGTCAATCAGATGCTGATCCTGAACGCGGCGGCGAAGGATACCCTGATGACGGTCCCGGAGGGCCGGCTCGAGCAGGAGACGGAGCAGGCGTGGCAGGACGCGCTCCGGCGCTTCGGCTCGGAGGAAACGATGATCCGCGCCCTCGAGAGCGAGGGGCTCACGATCGCCGAGTACCGGGGGTCGCTTCGCGAGGAGATCCGAAAGGGTCTGCTGAGCGAGAGGTTTGTGCAGACGGAGCTGAGCGAGGCCCGGATCGTTCCCGTGGAGGAGGCCGAGATGCGGGCCTTCTTCGAGAGGGAACGCGATAGCCTGGGAGAGCGGCCGGCGACGATCACCTTCGATCAGGTGCTCCTCTCCCCGGTACCCTCCGATTCCGTCAAGGCACGGGCGAGGGAGCGGGCTGCGGAGCTGCTCGCGCTACTTGAAGACGGGGACGATTTCGGGGACATGGCGCGCCGGTTCTCCAACGATCCGGGTTCTGCCCAACAGGGAGGAGAGCTCGGGTGGATCCGGCGGGGGATGATGGTCCCCGAGTTCGAGGACGCAGCCTTCGGCCTCTTCCGAGAAGAGCTGAGCGACGTGGTCGACAGCCAGTTCGGCTCACACATCCTGCAGGTGCAGCGGATCCGAGGGCCGGAGCGGATGGTTCGTCACATCCTGATCGCGACCCAGCCCACCCCCGGGGATATCGTGATGGCAAGGGAGCGGGCCGCGGAAGTCCGCGCCGCCGTCGAAGGGGGCGCTCCGCTCTCCGAGTTTTACGACGAGGGGGAGGATATAGGGCTCCCGCACCCGATGACGCTCCCCCGCGACCGGCTCGGGCAGCTCCCGTCCGGACTCGCCCAGGCACTCGATCGCGCGAACGCGGGAGAGGTCCTGGGTCCGATCGAGGTCGAGGCGCAACCCGGTCGACCCGCCTACGCGGTCGTCCGCGTGGAGGAGATCCGCGAGGCCGGGGTGCTTACCTACGAGGACGTGAGAGATCAGATCCGCGGCCTGCTTCAGGACGAGCGTCTCCAGGAGGAGTTGCTAAACCGGCTACGGGCCGAGCTTCACGTCGACGTGCGTTGGTAGGCAGGCCAACGAGGCTCGCCGTCACCGTGGGAGACCCCCGCGGGATCGGGCCTGAACTCCTCCCCGCCGCCCTTCACGCATTGCTCCCGGACGGGCCGGACATCGAGATCCTGGCCCTCGGGGACGAAGAGAGCCTCTCCCGGCTCCCGGTGGAGTGCCAGCGCTCCCCGGTCGGCAGCTTCACGGGGAACCTCGAGAGCGCGGGTTACATTTCACTCCGAGCGATCGAGGAGGGCGTGCGACTCGCGCTGCGGGGCGAGGTGGACGCGCTCGTCACCGGCCCGGTGCACAAGCCCGCGCTTCGCGCAGCAGGGGTCGAGCACCCCGGGCAGACGGAGCTCCTCCAGGCGCTCACAGCCTCGAGCCGCGTGGGGATGCTCATGCACGCCGAGTCGACACGGACGGGCGGGCCACTGCGCATCCTCTTGGCGACCACGCATCACCCCCTCCACCGTGTTGCCTCGTTGGTCACCACGGGGCTCCTCGTGAATCAGGTCCGGCTTCTCGCGGCCCACCTTGCGCGCGGATCGGGGATCGAGAAGCCGAGGATCGCGGTCTGCGCGCTGAATCCGCATGCGTCGGATGGAGGGCTCTTCGGCGACGAGGAGGAGAGGGTCTTCGAGCCCGCCATCGAGTCGCTCCGCCAGACGGGCATCGACGCCACCGGTCCCCACCCCGCGGACACGGTCTTTCTGAAGATGGTGGACGGTGCGGCGGACGCCGTCGTCGTCCCGTATCATGACCTGGGGATGGCGGTCTTCAAGACTCTCGCCTTCGGAAGGGGGGTCAATGCGACCCTCGGACTCCCCTTCCCGCGAACCTCGCCCGACCACGGGACGGCCTTCGACCGGGTGGGAACGGGGACCGCCGATCCGACCTCGTTCGTGGAGGCACTGAGACTCGCGGCCAGCCTCGCCTCCCGCAGCGGGCCGTGAGCCTGAAGCCCCTCGTGGGCCGGGACCGGCTCATGCGCACGATCGGGGCCGCGTTCGAACGATCCGCGCTCCCCCAGGTTCTCCTCCTGCGCGGTCGGCGGGGCACCGGGAAGCAGCGTCTCTCGCTCTGGATCGCACAGCTTCTCCTCTGCGATGCGCCGGCGAAGGCAGCGCCGTGCGAGGAGTGCCGCGGGTGCCGGAGTCTCCTTCGCCTCGAGCACCCCGATCTCCTCTGGTACTTTCCGGTCGAGCGGCTCGACAAGCGCCCACCCTCCCGCGAGAGGGAAGAGATACTCCTTGAGGACGCCCGCCTCGCCGTCCTCGCAAAGATTCGCGAAGACCCCCTCCGCCCCGTCACAAGCGAAGGTCCTCTCGGGATCCGCTTCGGGACGGTTCGACAGCTGAAGCGGGAGGCGAGACGCCGTCCCGGGATCGCCGCGAGACGCGTCTTCATCGTCGCGGAAGCGCAGGAGCTCGCCGCTCAGGAATCGAGCCCGGAGGCCGCGAATTCGCTCCTCAAGCTGTTCGAGGAGCCGCCGGCCGATTGCTGGTTCCTCCTGACCTCCTCCGAACCCGGGCGCGTTCTCTCCACGATCCGGTCGCGGGCCACCGCGATCTTCGTTCCGCCCGTGGCCGAGTCCGAGGTGTTCGCCTTCCTCAGGGCCCACATCCGCGCACCGGAGCAGGAGATCCGGAGGGTCACCCACCTCTCGGAAGGATCGGTCGGGCGAGCCCTGGGATTCCTCTCCACCGAGGAGGAGACGGGACCGCTCGAGAAGAACCGCCGGGACGCATTCCATCTCATAAATTCGGCGCTCGATCCAAGCCCGGGCGCCCGGTTCGCGCAGGCGCTCAAGCGCCCGCCTGCGAAGGCGCGGCAGCTCCACCCGACGCTTGCCGCGCTCGAGTCGTGGCTGCGGGACCTTGCGGCCCTCGCAGCCTCGGAGGACGCCCCCGTCCTGAACGGAGACGGCCGGGCGCGGAACTGGCTCCTGAAGACGCTGTCCGTCCGATCACCGATGTCGCCGCCCCGAATCGCCGAGTGCGTGGGCTACGTGGAAGAGGCAAGACACCTCGCGTCCGGCAACCTGAACCCCCAGCTGATCATATGCCGACTCCTCGCCGACCTTCATGGGGGCCTCCGAGCGGCAACCCTCCCTGTCCCAAAGGAGGACTCATGACCGACGCCCGCGAAGAGGGGGCTCCGCTCACGCACCTGGACAGCGAGGGGCGGCCGAAGATGGTGGACATCTCCGGGAAGGGCATCACGAACCGCTGGGCGACCGCGGAAGGCTCGATCCGGATGATGCCCGCCACCCTCGCCAGACTGGTCAGGGGCGGGCCGAAGGGGAACGCGCTTCGCGTCGCCGAACTTGCCGGGATCCAGGGGGCAAAACGCACCCACGATCTCATCCCGCTGTGCCACCTCCTCGCCGCCGTCTCCGTCGGGGTCGAGATCACGCCCGACGAGGATTTGCCGGGACTCCGGGTCCAGGCGCTCGCCCGGGTGCAGGGATCCACCGGCGTCGAGATGGAGGCGCTCACCGCCGTCTCCGTTGCGCTGCTGACGCTGTACGACATGGGAAAGGCGCTCGACCGGGCCATGGTCCTCGGGGCGATCCGCCTCACCGGGAAGGCCGGCGGGCGAAGCGGTGAATACAGGGCGGGTGTCTAGCGTCCCGGTGACCAGGCGACGCCGGGACGCGTTTCATGGACACCCCGGCCCCGGCGCCGTCCTGCGGTAGCGCGGTGAATCAGTCGACCCCACCCTTCCGCTCCCTGCCAGTGCACACCGGCCGGAGAAAGAGACCGTCACTACCCCGGAGCTGGTGATCCCGGAGCTGGCTACCTCCTCCGTCCAGATCGCCCCCGGGCGACATTGTCATCCGACGCTGACTGTCACGCCCCATCCGCTGGCTGTGGCGGCTGTACGATCCGGGGCAAAGTGGAGAAAGCCCGATAAGCCCGGTGACGTCGTCCCGTGTCACGCCAGGCGCGCGATAATCGCGCGATAATGTGGGGGAGGTCTCCCATCGGAGCTCTCTCGTCCGCGCCGCAGTCCGCGCCGAGAGGTCACCGGCCCGCTACGCGCGGACGCCGGGCTCCCGGCGCACACCCGCGGACAGGATCGACGGCAGCGGCCGGCAAGGCCGCAACGCACACCGCTGGCGTCCGGACCACGTCTCTCCGAGTACGACGGCGGGAGAGCGCAGGACCGAGGAGCAGACGCCCGTTCAGGCGCTGCCGATCCCCAGCTTGTCGACGGCATGCAGGAGGCGTTCGACCGACGTCTCCCTCGCCCCGTGGCCCATGAGGCCGATACGCCACACCGTCCCCCTTGCCGGACCGAGACCCCCTCCCACCTCGATACCGTGCTCCTCCAGGAGAGCCCGCCGCAGCCGTGCCTCACCCCGGTCTCCCGGCAGACGAACCGCGGCAAGTTCGGGCAGCCGGTGGGCGGGATCGGTGAAAGATTCGAACCCACGGGCACCCAGCTCCGCCTGCAGGTGAGTTCCCACCCGGCGATGGCGGTCGAGGCGGGCGTCGAGGCCCTCCTCCTCGATCTCCCGAAGCGCTTCGTGCAGGGCGTAGAAGAGGTTCGATGAGGCGGTATGGTGGTAGACGTGCTCGACGCCCAGGTACTTCATCAGGAGCGTGATGTCCAGATACCAGCTCGAAACCGGTACGCTCCGCCGCCTCACCGCCTGGACCGCCCTCGGTGAGAAGGTGATGGGGGCGAGTCCCGGCGGCGCGCCCAGGCACTTCTGCGTCCCCGAGTAGCAGACATCGATCCCCACCGAGTCCACCTCAACCGGAACTCCGCCGAGGGACGTTACCGCGTCGACCACGAAGAGGGTCTCGGTACTCCGGAGATGGGCGCCGATCTCCTCGAGCGGCTGCCTTGCCCCGGTCGACGTCTCGGCGTGGACGACGCTCAGCAGACGGGCGCCGGGATGTGCGCGCGCGGCCTCGACCAAACGCTCCGGCTCGAGGACCTCGCCCCACTCCGCCTCGACCGTGACCACCCTGGCGCCGAGCCGGCGTGCCATCTCCGCCATACGGCCGCCGAAGAAACCATGGATCCCGATGATCGCCGTGTCTCCCGGCTGGAGGACATTCGCGAGCGCAGCCTGCATCCCGGCGGAACCCGTACCGGACACGGCGAAGGTCGTCGGGTTCGCGGTCCCGAAGATCTCCCTCAGCCGCCGCGAGACATCGTTCAGAAGTGCCAGGAACTGGGGATCCAGATGTCCGAGCGTGGGGTGCGCGAGCGCGTCGAGAACACGCGCCGAGACAGGCGACGGGCCGGGCCCGAGAAGGAGTCGAGGGGTGAGTCTCGAGACGGAAACGGGTGTAGTCGAAGAAGGCATGCGGTGTGCTGACGCCAGAATGTTCCGGGCTCTCGGGTGAGGGCCGCCCTCGTGGGTCCGGGTCCCGCGGGGTGCGCCGTCGAACCGGCAAGCACGGAGCGCCGCCGCTCGTGGCGGCCTACATCCGGTAGTTCGGCGCTTCCCTGGTGATCGTTACGTCATGGGGGTGCGACTCCCGGAGCCCGACGGGCGTGACCCTGCAGAAGCGGGCCTTGGCCACCAGCGCGGAGAGATTCTCCGCGCCGCAGTACCCCATCCCGCTCTGGATTCCGCCGACCAGCTGGAACACCGTGTCCGCGACCGGGCCCTTATAGGGAACCCGCGCCTCGATCCCCTCCGGAACGAGCTTCCGCGCCGAGCGGTCCTCCTGGAAGTAGCGGTCCGCCGTCCCCTCCTCCATGGCGGAGAGGGAACCCATCCCCCGGACCATCTTGTACTGACGTCCTTCGAGGAGAAAGCTCTCACCCGGCGCCTCCTCCGTGCCCGCAAACATCGACCCCATCATGACCGAGCTGGCGCCCGCGGCGAGCGCCTTCACGAGGTCTCCGCTGTAGCGGATCCCCCCGTCCGCGACGACCGGAACCTCCCCGGCGACGCCCGCCACGGCCTCCATGATCGCCGTCATCTGCGGCACGCCGACCCCGGTGACGATCCGGGTCGTGCAGATCGAACCCGGCCCGATCCCCACCTTCACGCCATCGGCTCCGCGCTCGACGAGGTCTCTCGCTCCCTCTGCCGTGGCCACGTTCCCTGCGATGATCTGCAGGTCCGGAAACCCTTCACGGATGCGCGCCACCGCATCCAGGACGCCATCGGAGTGTCCGTGCGCGGTATCGATCACGATCACATCCACGCCCGCCTCTACGAGCGCGCGAGCGCGCTCGACGTCCGCTGGCGATGCCCCGACCGCCGCACCCACCCTGAGCCGACCTCGCTCGTCCTTGCACGCATTCGGGTGTTGCCTGCGCTTGACGATATCCTTCACGGTGATCAGGCCAGCGAGGAACCCGGCCTCGTCGACGACCGGCAGCTTCTCGATCCGGTGCGTGTGAAGCGCCTTCTGGGCCTGCTCGAGGGTCGTCCCGATCGGCGCCGTGATGAGTCCCTCGGACGTCATCACGTCGCGGACGACCTGGTCCAGATCGGCCTCGAACTGGAGATCGCGGTTCGTCACGATCCCAATGAGCCGCCCGTCCGACTCGACGACCGGGACCCCGGAGATGGAGAAGCGCGACATGAGGTCGTGCGCGTCCTGAAGCGTCGCCTCGGGTCCGAGGGTGATCGGATTCAGGATCATCCCGCTCTCCGAGCGCTTGACCCGGTCGACCTCCTCGGCCTGGCGCGCGACCGACATGTTCTTGTGAATCACGCCAAGTCCGCCCTCACGGGCCAGCGCGATCGCCATCCCGGATTCGGTCACGGTGTCCATCGCCGCGCTGACGAGGGGGATCGAGAGCCGGACCCGCCTCGTCAGCTGCGTTCCGACTCTCGTGTCTCTCGGGTGAATGCTCGATCGCCCCGGGAGGAGGAGGACGTCATCGAACGTCAGCCCCTCACTCATGGGCGGGGCGTCCCGGTCGGCTTCCGACACGTAGCTCCCCTCTCTCAGGGCCCCTTCGGGGAGCGAAGGGGTGTCCACGAAAAAGCAAGGCGCCTGCCCGCGTTGCCGCCCATCACAGGGGCAACGCCCGGCAGGCGCGTTCGTGCTTCGCGCAACGGCGAATCGCTCCTTCCATGACACACCTTACCCGGCGACCGAACCGGGTGTCAACCCTCCCGAGCCGGGGCCGCCGCCGCCTCGGCGACATCCCCGCCCGCCTCCCCGGACCTCGTCGGGTCCCCCGCGGCGCCCCCACCCCCGAGATCGGCGAAGATCTCCCTGCCCGCCTCCGAGATCGAGCTCAGGACCCGGTCCGCAGCGGAAATCAGCTGGAAGGCCTCGCGGAGCCGGGAGGGGCTGACGGTACGGTTCCGAAGACCGTCCTCGAGGTGCTCGGCGAGCCTCTGGAGGCCCGATGCAGTCTCCGGCGAGCCCTCCGAGTAGCGGGATTCGAGGAACTCGATGTAGTCGAGAACCTGATAGAGCCTGGCCTCCGGGAGGCTCTCGAGCCTCCGCAGGATCCTCCGTCGCAGCGCTTCGTGCATATGACGCTTCCCGTCGTCCGTTCGCCCCGCGGCGCGGCCCGGACCTTCCCCGCGCCTCCAGTGAAGGTCAATATACGCCTGGCGTGCGACCAGGGGGCGTAACGGGTCTCCCAAGCCTCGCGCGTGCGAGTCGCCTCCGGGACCCCCGGAGCGGGTGCCGGGTAGCCTCGGCCCGGCGACCTGAACCCTCGAGCCCGCTTGTCATGCCCTACTACCCCTTGCGAGAAGTGAAGCTTCCGGACTCGGCGACGACGGTCTATGCCGAGTGGCTCGAGGGCCTGGACCGGGAGCTCGACCGTCCCGACTGCGACCGAAACGAACTCTGCCGACGGATCCTGACCGAGCTCTTCTATCCGGGGCTACCGGAGCGCGACCGCGCGCGCCTCGCCCCCGAAGCGCGGATCGCTCTCATGCAGATGGATCCGCGGAATGTCACGCTGGAGCCCGAGTATTACCACGAGATCGACGTGGAGCGCTACGCCCGGGTCAAGCCACTCATCTGGCTTTGGGAGATGTTCGACAAGAGCCCGCTCGGCGAGAACGTCGACCTCGGGGTCCGGTTCCGGCGGATTCTCGCCAAGCGGATCTTCAAGAAGTGCGGGAGGAACTTCAAGGCGTTCCACTTCGTGAAGTTCTCATTCGGATACAACCTCGAGGTCGGCGACGGCGTCGTCATTCATCGCCACGTCCTCCTCGACGACCGCGGCGGCATCCGCCTCGGGAATGGGGCGAGCGTCTCGGACTTCGCCAACGTCTACTCCCACTCTCACGACATCCAGGAATCGGCCCTGGTCAGAACGCCGGCCACGATCATCGGGGACGGGGTCCGGATCACGTACCACGCCACGATCCTCGCCGGTGTCAGGTTGGCCGACGACTCGATGGTCGGGGCGATGGCGCTCCAGGCCAAGGACACCGAGCCCCATCACGTGCATGTGGGGATCCCGGCCCGGCCCGTAAAGAAGAAGGACCTGAGCATCGTTCGCCGCCCCGCCCATCCGGATCCGCTCGCGGCAGACTGAGGCGAGCCGGCGACGGACTCCGGGCTCAGCGCTCCCGCTCCTCATAGCGCTCCTTCAGGCTCCGGACCACGGCCGGGTCGGCGAGCGTCGTGGTGTCCCCGAGCGCCTTCCCCTCCGCGATGTCCCGAAGGAGCCGCCGCATGATCTTCCCCGACCTCGTCTTCGGCAGGTCGGCCGAGAAGACCACCCCCTCGGGCCTGGCGATCGGCCCGATCTTCTCGGCCACGTGTGCCCTGAGCTCGGCCTCGAGCGCTCCGGAGGCCTCCCTCCCCTCCTTGAGCGTGACGAAGGCGGCGATCGCCTGACCCTTGACGTCGTGGGCCTTCCCGACCACCGCGGCCTCGGCGACGGCGTCGTGATCCACGAGCGCACTCTCGACCTCCATCGTGCCGATCCGGTGGCCCGCCACGTTCAGGACGTCGTCCACCCGCCCGAGCACCCAGAAGTAGCCGTCCTCCCCCCGCTTCGCCCCATCCCCCGCGAAGTACACCCCCTCCCACTTCGACCAGTACGTCTCCCGGTAGCGCTCGTCGTCGCCGTAGATCGTCCGCAGCATCGATGGCCACGGCCGGGTCAGAGCGAGGTAGCCGGCGTCCACCTCTCTCCCGCTGTCATCAAGGATCGTGGCCCCGATCCCGGGAAAGGGGAGCGTCGCGCTCCCGGGGCGCGCCTCCGTCACCCCGGGGAGTGGGGTGATCATGATCGCCCCCGTCTCGGTCTGCCACCACGTATCCACGATCGGACACCTCTCGCCCCCGATCTGCCGGTGATACCAGATCCACGCCTCGGGGTTGATGGGCTCGCCCACCGTCCCGAGGAGGCGAAGCCGGGTGAGGTCCGAGCGGGCCGGCCACTCGTCGCCCCACTTCATGAAGGCCCGGATCGCCGTCGGTGCCGTGTAGAAGATCGTCACCCCGTGCTTCTCGCAGATCTCCCAGAACCGTCCCCGATCCGGGTGGTCCGGCGCGCCCTCGTACATGAGGACCGTCGCGCCGTTGGCAAGCGGGCCGTAGACGATGTAGGAGTGCCCGGTGATCCACCCGACATCGGCGGTGCACCAGTAGACGTCCTCCTCCTTCAGGTCGAAGACCCAACGGGTCGTGGCGTAGACCTGCGTCAGGTAGCCCCCGGTCGTGTGCACAACGCCCTTCGGCTTCCCCGTCGTCCCCGAGGTATACAGGATGAACAGGAGGTCCTCGGCCTCCATCCGAGCGGCGTCGCACCCGCCAGGGGCCCCGGCGAGGAGGTCGTGGTACCAGATGTCGCGACCAGCCGTCATCCCGACTGGGTTGGCCTCCGAGGGGCGACCTTCGCGGGCCACGACGACGACGTGCTCGATCGTCGGACAGGTGGCGACGGCCGCATCCCCATTCGCCTTCAGGGGAACGAGGCTTCCCCGACGGTAGCCCCCGTCCGCAGTGATCAGGACTCTCGCGCTTGCATCGTTGATCCGGTCGGCGAGCGACTCGGGGGAGAATCCGCCGAAGATCACCGAGTGCGGGGCGCCGATTCGCGTGCACGCTAGCATCGCGACCGCAGCCTCGGGGATCATCGGGAGGTAGATGGCGACCCGGTCCCCACACCGCACGCCGAGATCCAGGAGCGCCTGCCCGAAGCGGGCAACCTCGTCGCGGAGCTCGGCATAGGTATAGCGGCGAACGTCCCCCGGCTCGCCCTCCCAGATCAACGCCGTCTTCTCGCCCCGACCGGCATCGATGTGCCGGTCCAGGCAGTTGTAGGACGCGTTCAACTGGCCGCCGTCGAACCAGCGAGCGTGGGGCGGTTCCCACTCGAGGACCGTGTCCCACCGCCGGAACCAGTGCAGCTCCGAAGCCCACTCCTCCCAGTAGGCGTCGGGATCGCTCTCGGCCGAATCCCGAAGGCGATCGTCGGCGACGTGGGCCGACGCCCTGAACGACGGCGGGGGGGGGAAGGTGCGGTCTTCGCGAAGGAGATCGTCAAGCAGGCCTTCCAGGGGCGTCATTCTCACCCTCCCGTGACGTGGGGTTCCGAGCGATCCGGGAACGAATGAGATAGGGGCGGCTCCCGGCTGCCGGCAACCCCTTCGGGGGTCGCCGGCAGCCGGTCGGCCGGAGATTCGGTGCAACCCGTCGGGTCACTCCTCGCCCGCCGCCCGGCACCGGCCCGCACGTCCACGGCCGCCCCCGGTCCGCCCTCCGCGCCTTGTGTCCCGGCGTATCCGCCTTCGCACGGTCATGCTTGCGCCACCTAAGAGGACCACTGCTTGACACGGCATTTTGGCGCACGGTAATTTCCGGGACGAAACTCAAGTTCCGTTACCTGCCGGAGGTGGAGTCCAGCATGCCCGTGCAGCGACGGTCGCCCGACGCACTACTCCGCGAGGCGCTCGAAGCGAACGGTCAGCGCTTCACCGGACAGCGGGCGGCCATATTCCGCTTCCTCTCCTCCACGGACCAGCACCCGACGGCCGACGAGGTCTTCCTCGCCGTGCGCGGGGAGGAGCCCGTCATCTCGCTCGCGACGGTCTACAACACCCTCGAGACGCTGGTCGGATGCGGGCTCGCCGCGAAGCTCGGCTACGTGGACGGCTCCGCGCGCTACGACGGCCGGACGGACGAGCACCACCACGCCCGGTGCCTGGTCTGCGCGCGCATGTTCGATCTTCCCGAGCGGTGCGCGCCCGGGGAGGTGGCATCGCTCAGCCGGGGGCTCGGCGGCTTCCAGGTGACCGGCTACCGCCTCGAGCTGACGGGTCACTGCGAGGGTTGCGCTGACGGAGCTCGCCGCGTGGAGTCCTGCTGACCGGCGACGCACCCCCGGCTCCTCCCAACTTCCGCGGGTCGATACTTCAGGGGGACGAAGCCGCACGGAAGGCCTCCCGGGTATCGGGACCCTTTCGGGCGGCTCCCGCCGCATACCTGGCGCCCGGCGACGAGGAGAGCCTAGCGGATCTCCTCCGCTGGGCATGGAAGCACTCATTACCCCTCATCCCCCGGGCAGCTGGAACGGGGATGCCGGGCGGAAACGTCGGGCCCGACATCGTCGTCGAGATCGGCCGGGCCTTCTCGGGAATCGAGCTCCGCCCCTCCGGATCCGGAGGGGCGGGAAGGATCCGGGTGGGCGCCGGTGCAACCGGGCGGGAGGCGGACCGGGCCGCGGGGGAACTCGGAGGATTTCTCCCCTTCCTCCCCTCGTCGAGCCGGTGGTGTTCGGTCGGAGGGATGGTGGCGAACAACGCCGCTGGTCCGAGGAGTTTCCGATATGGCGCGACGCACGCCTGGGTCGAGGCCGTCGAGGGCTACTTCGCCTGGGGCGAGCCGTTTCGCGCGGGACCGGACGGGCGATCCGCGGAGCCGTTCGACCGCCTGCACGCCTCCCTTGCCGCCTCCATCCGGCCCGCGGGAAAGCGTCCCATCGACGGCTGGCCCTCTGTTCGAAAGAACGCGTCCGGCTACGGGCTCGACCGCTTCCTCCCCTCGGGCAACCCCACGGATCTCCTCGTTGGAAGCGAGGGGACACTCGCGGTCATCACGACGGTAGAGCTCCGATTCGCGCCCCTCCCGGACGATCGCGGGCTCGCCGTCGTGCCGGTCTTCTCCGCCGGCGAGCTGGCGGAGCTGGCGGGCGTCGCCGACGAGGCGGGTGCGACGGCGTGCGAGTTCCTGGGCCGGCGCTACCTCGAACTAGCCCGCCCGCGGCTCCACGCGGCGCTCCGTGATCTGGCCCGGGGGGCCTTCGCCCTCGTGATCCTCGAGGTCACCGGCTCGCCCGGTGAGGTCTCCGAGGAACTGGGTGTTCTCACGGAGAGGGGCGGGCGGGCGGCGCTCGTCACCCGAGACCCGGATGAGGCCAAGGGCCTCTGGGCGCTCCGCCGCACGGCGAGCCCGGTCATCGCCCGCGAGGCGGAGGCCGGCCGCTTCTCGACGCAGTTCATCGAAGACTCCGTCGTTCCGCCCAGCCAGCTCGCCACCTACCTGGTCGAGCTCGAGCGCATACTCGGCGAGGTGCGGCTCGATGCCGTCACATTCGGGCATGCCGGGGACGCGAACGTGCACGTAAACCCACTGGTCCCGACCCGGGACGAAGACTGGAGGGTCCGGGTACGAGAAGCCTTCGAGGCCGTCATCGAACTCGTGGCCTCGACTGGCGGGACGCTGAGCGGTGAGCACGGGGACGGACGCCTCCGGGCACCGATGCTCCCGAGGATCTGGTCTCCCGCCTGGATACGGGCCTTCACCGAAGTCAAGGAGACGCTCGATCCGAGGGGAATCCTGAATCCCGGCGTGATCCTCCCGCGCGAGGGGGGGCCGGACCCCCTCGAATGGCTCACCCCCCGCCGGCGGGCGTACCCCCCCGAGGTGTCGCAGTGCGTCTCTCCGTGAATCTTGCCTCCCCATCGGCTCCCCTCGCATCTTCCCTGGGATGAGGGGAGGATGATGCGGCGACCTGAGCGGAGGACCGATTGAGCCGAGCGAGTCGGGGACGGCTGCTCGCCGCAGTAGCGGCGGCCGCGCTGACCGCGGCAATCTGGAGTGCCGCCGACGGGGCCCAGGCCGCATCCACCGGACGAGCATCGCTCGAGGGTACGGTTCTGGAACTCATCCGGGAAACGGGGTGGACAGGAAGTGAGTGGGGCATCCTCGCCGTCTCCCTCGAACGTGGAGACACCCTCATCGCGCTCAACCCCGACGCTCCTCTCGCCCCCGCCTCGAACCAGAAGCTCTTCACAAGCGCCGCGGCACTGCACCACCTGGGACGCGACTACCGCTTCCCGACCTTCCTGCTGACCGATGGCGAGATCGTCGACGGGGTCCTCCACGGAAACCTGATCCTGTACGGGACCGGGGATCCGGCGATTTCGGACCGGCTCCTCGATTCCCCGAGGGTCGCATGGCTCGGCTTGGCGGAGGCCATCAGGGAGGCCGGCATCCACTCCGTATCGGGAAAGCTCCTGGCGGATGACACCTTCTTCACGGGACCGAGTCGAAGCCCGTCCTGGAGTGAGCGCTACCTTGATAACTGGTACGCCGCTCCCGTCTCCGCGCTGACGTTCCAGGAGAACGTCGTGACGCTCAAGATGCGTGGCGGCACTCCCGGCGCCCCGGCCGAAGTAAGGGTGGAGCCTGAGGGCGCCGGCCTCGTCGTGCTGAACCGCACCGTCTCTGTGCCCGGCAGCACCCGCCGACTCTTCCTCGACCGGGACGGGGCGGGGGACATCCGCGTCGAGGGGCAGATCGGCACAGAGGCGGGCGAACTCTCAAGGGTCCTCACCGCGCCGGAGCCTTCCCTGGTCTCCGTCTCCGTGCTCGGGACCGTCCTCGAGGAAGGGGGAATCCGGATCGAGGGCGGGGTCTCCCAGGTTCGCTCGCCCGGAGACTCGGAGTTAGGCTGGGATGTGACCGTTGCGCCCGGCTTCGCCGCGGGAGGGGAGCGCCGGCTCCGAACGCTCGGAGTCCACTACTCGCCCCCACTCCACGAGTTGATCCGGGTCCTGAACCAGGTGAGCCACAACCTCTACGCGGAAATCCTTCTCTTCACGCTCGGACGGGTGACCTCGGGAGACGGATCCCTGGCCGGCGGACAGGAGGCGCTCGCGCGCTACCTTACCGACGTCGTCGGGATCGAGGACGGGGATGTGAAGGTCGAGGACGGCTCGGGGCTCTCCGCACAGAACCGGGCGACGCCTGCGGCGTACATCAAACTCCTTGGCCACGTTGCGAACTCGGAGTACGCGGAAGACTTCTGGACGTCGCTCCCCGAGGCGGGTCGGGGGGGCGCGGGCGGGCTCAGGCGGATGAACCAAAGCCCCGCGGCCGGGAATCTCCGGGCGAAGACCGGCACGATCCGCCGGGTCTCGGCGCTCTCCGGGATCGTGCGGACGGCGGACGGCGAGCCCGTGCTCTTCAGCATCCTCTCGAACAACGTCCCGTCCTCCTCCCGGGCGAAGCGGATCGAGGACGCGATCGGGATCGAACTGGCCTCCTTCTCGCGGCCGCTGGAGGCCCCCGCGACCGAGGCAAGCTAGGGCCTAGAATGCGCTCGGCCCCTCGCCTCCCGCAGCCGTCTCCTCAGCTCGACCCCGGACATCGTCTCGAGCGTCCGGCGAGCCGAGGCCTCGCTATTCCAACACACGTCCCCGAGCCAGACGTCCGGCCCGGCCCGGGAGGACGCATCCTCCTGTCTCCTGGCGACGAAACAGAACCGGCCCTTGAAATCGAGACCGGGACGTTCCCGCACACCCGCCAGCCACGTCACCCCTCGCTCGTCCTCGAACTCACGGTGGAACCGGGGCTCGGGACCCGGCCCGGCACCGGCCTCTGCACCCGGGTGCATCACTCCTCCATCCGCTCGATGTCCGGAAACGCTTCCCCTTCGGAGAAGGAACGTAGAAGGATTTCCGGAAACTCAAAGACCAGGATCCCCATGTCAGTGAAGTCGGAGCGTACGCGCACGCCGTCCTCCATGGAGAAGAGCACCCTCTCGGCCGCCGGCAGGGACAGGTCCAGATCGGAAGCCAGCTCCGTCGCCGTCACCCGCCCCCCTCGCACCTCGGCCACCCTCAGTGCACTGGCCTGGAGCGACCTGAGGAGGCGCGCCCGCCGGAGCTGGAGCGCCTGCCACCCGGAGGCGAAGGACCACCCTCCCATAAGCGCGACCAGGACTCCGAATGCGGCCACCTGAACGCTCGCCTCGCTGATCCCGATCGCCAAGAAACCGAGCGAAAGAAGGGCCGCGACGACGCCGAGCGTCCGCCGGACGAGCCCGCCTCTCGGAAGCCCGAAGGAGCCCCGGGCCAGGGGCGGGAGCCGGAGGTCCCACTCCGTCCCGGGACTGATGACGGGGATCCCCTGCACGCTCCGGGCACGCTCCCAGGACGCCCCGCAGGAGGGACAGGCGAGCAAGTCCCGCCTCATCTTCCAAAGGTAGTGCGCGCCGATGCCGAACGTAATGAAGCCGACGGCGATGAGCCGGGCGGCGGCAGCGGCCCGGCGGAAGTAGGGGACACCATCACCAAGGTAGCCGCAGCTCGGGCACATCCGGACCCCGCCGGAGCGATCCGGGGCGCCGGGCCGGGGGCCGGTCAAGGGGCTTCGGCGCCGGACCGGGGGGTCAGCGACGGCCGGACCGGGCGGCGGCGCGTGCGGGTAGGCGAGGACGTTCGCGGGAGGGGCACCGCACCCTGCGCACGCCTTCTGCCCCTCCGGCATCTCCTTCCCGCACGACCAGCAGTACATGGCTCGCGTTCCCCGGTCTGACTCGGCCTGTCGAGTATGCGTCGTTCGGCCCCCTACCTCCAATACGGTCGGCGCCGCTGAAAGATTCGTCGAGGGGGGCGAGGGGGGGGAGGGTTGCTGTCTCGCCAGGAATCCGGGTAGCTTTCCAGCACCTTGGGGGCTCCTGTTCATTGTCGGTGGACACTGGGATCGCGTGCCGTTCACTCGTCTTCGAAAGCTGCATGCAGGCTTGGCATGCCTGCTCGCCCTCACGGCCCCTACGCCCCGGGAGGCGAGCGCTCAGAGCATCAGCTCCCCGTACGAGTTCATCCAGGGGACTCACACCGCTGCACTCGTAGTCGGATCGATCGGGGAGGCAAGGGGCGAGGTCGGGATCGGACCGGGCGGGGGGACGCTCATCGCAGCACGTTACGGCATCGAGCTTCGGGGGCCGCTCGCGCTGGATGTCCACGGCCTGTTCGTCTCTACGGACCGGACGGTCTTCGATCCCGTGTCCGAGACCGGCCTCGTGGAGATCGGCCCCACGAACACCTTACTCGTGGGACTCGAGGCTCGGCTTCGCTTCACCGTCACGGGGCGCCGCACCTGGTACCGCACGGCACCGTACGTTGTGCTGGGCGGAGGGATCGTGGGAGATCTTGCCGGGCCTCCCTCGATCGAGGCCGAGATCGTGCCCGAGGCCCACTTCAACTTCGGCCCGTCCTTCCTCGGCGTCACCGGCGCGGGCATCCGAATCGTCGCCACCGACCGGATCGAGCTACGGGGGGAGGCCAACTACCGGATCTGGAAGCTCGGCATCCCTGTCGGCTTTCGGGACATCGAATCCATGCTGGATGCGCCGCTCCCGGAGCAGGAGTGGCTGGGTCCGGTCGCACTTGCGCTGCAAGCGAGCTACCGCTTCTGAGACCGAAACGCCATGGTCAACTTCGAGACCCTCGAGCCGGACTGGCTCCCGTTTCCGGAAGCCCTCGGGCGCATGGGCTCTCTCTCCGCGTCCAGCCCTCCCGTGGAGCTGGCTCCGAGCGCGTCGCTGGGCCTCGCTCTCGCGGATGACGTCGCCGCCCGGCTCACCCTTCCCCCGGGGCCGACCTCGCACATGGACGGCTATGCACTCCGATCGGCCGATGTCACATTCCACCCCGGTTCGCGGAGCTCGAACCCACTCGAAGTGCTCGGATCCGTCCGCCCCGGCACACCCTTCGAAGGCACGCTCTCGCCGGGGAGCGCCGTCCGCATCATGACCGGAGCTCTCCTCCCGGCCGACGCGGATACGATCGTTCCCGTCGAGGATACGGACCGGGAGAAGACGGCACCCGGATCCGTGCGGATCGACCGGGGGCTCGAGGGGAGCGAGCCCGCTCGGTGCGGGCGCTACGTCCGCCCTGCTGGCGAGGAGATGAGCGCCGGCGACCTCCTCGCGTGCCGGGGAGCGACCATCACCCCTTACCTCCTGACCCTTCTGGCCGCGACGGGGGAGCCTGCGGTACGGGTGCATCCGGCCCCGCGCGTCGCGCTGATCGTGACGGGAGACGAGCTGATCGAGGCGGGCAACCCGGAGGCGCTCCGGGGCGGCATCTACCGGGCCGACATCATCTCGCCCACCCTCCCCCCCCTGATCGAGAGTGCCGGCGCCGTCCCTCTCCCGCCAGTGCGCGTGGGAGACGATGCCGGGGAGATCGAAGCGGCGCTGAAGGACGCCGCGAGCCGGGCGGAGCTGATCGTGACTACGGGCGGGGCCTCGATGGGGGAGGCCGATCTGGTGAAACGTGTCCTCGACGGCCTGGGCTACGATCTCGACTTCTGGCGGGTCCTGATGCGACCTGGGAGCCCGGTCAGCCTCGGGCGTCTCCCCGGATCCGGGGACCGGGGCCCCGTGCCCGTGCTCGGCCTCCCGGGCAACCCCGTTTCCGCCCTCGTCACCTTCCTGACACTCGGCTTCCCGGCCGTCCGCGCCATGGGGGGGCACCGCCGGCTCCACCTCCCGCGCACGGAGGCGGTCGCGAAGTGCAACTTCGGCGGGCCGCGTCGGCTCACGCGCTTCTTCCGGGTCCGGCTGGAGCCCGAGCACTCAAGCAGCCCTTCGGCCTTCGTCTCCGCCGACCAGGGGTCGGGCGTGATCCGGAGCATGGCGCTCGCCGACGGTCTGGCCGTCGTCGACGCCGGCACCCCGGAGGTGGAAGCCGGGACGCGGATCCCGGTCCTTCTCCTCCCCCACGTTACCTGGGTCACGCCGCCGTGACAAATACCGGTTAGAGAGGAGGAGGAGAGTACGGTGCGTGGACGAAGCAACCCCCGGAAGTCGGATTGCCGGCATGGCCCTCCACTCCTCCTTCTCGCCTGCCTCCTCGCTCTCGGCACGGCCAGTTGCATGGTCCCCCGCTGGCCCGTCCAGGACATCCTCACCTCACCCTTCGGACTCCGGTGGGACAGCATCCTTCCCGACCTCCACGCCGGCGTCGACATCCGGGCTGCGGAGGGAACGCCCGTTCAGACGATGGCGCAGGGCCGGGTTCGCTACGCGGGATGGATGGACGGGTACGGAAATGTCGTATGGGTGGATCACCCCCGCAGAGTGATCACCGTCTACGCCCACCTGTCGGATATCGAAGTCACGACGGGGAGTACGGTCAACGCCGGCGACCGGGTGGGGCTGAGCGGGAGCACGGGGCTCGTCACTGGTCCGCACCTCCACTTCGAGGTCTGGAAGGCGGGACGGCAGGTGGATCCTGTCCCGTACCTGGGTGGGACGCCCGCCGTGGCAGCCTTCCCGTAAACAGCGGCTGCGACAGACTGACGAATCGGGGAGCTCGGCCCCGCCGGCCGCACCGGACGTCCGGACGTGAGGGCGAACAGGATCGAGTGCGCGCCGGCGGCCGCCCCACGCGACCCGGATCCGGCGACGCTGCAGTCGCTCCCTTCCGTCGCCGTGCCGCCTCGCGTGCAGCCGAGACCGAACTCCGCGGTCGGCGCCGACGGGAGGCTGCCCGTCACGTGCCGCGGGCCCCACTTCCCTCCCGCTCACGCCGAGCGCGGGGTACAGCCGTCCTCCGACGGGGCCGGGAACGAGCGTTGTCCCGGGTGGCGAGCGTGTGTGTACATCTTGCCCGCCACCTCCAGCAGAAGCGCCGGACCGCGC
Source organism: Longimicrobiales bacterium (assembly GCA_965218255.1). GTDB lineage: Bacteria > Gemmatimonadota > Gemmatimonadetes > Longimicrobiales > Gaopeijiaceae > JAAXGI01. The sequence goes on from CBDCKJ010000003.1 coordinate 566,162, forward strand.
CAGGGTCCACGCCGGTGCTCTCACGGGAGCACGTCGCGCGGTGCCGCCGCTTCGGCTCTCTTCTTCGAGACGTCCGGGTGGCCCTCGAGATGGAAGCGGAGCGGCCAATCCTCCGCCTCCCGGATCCCGACCCGACCCGTCACGACAATCCGGCGAGCGGGAGGGCGGCCGGACCGGACGAGGAGGAGGGGATCCCGGTCGCACGAATGCCAGTTCAGTGCACCATCGATCCCGAGCGCCACGCAGAGGCGTGCCGGACCGTTCGTCAGATCCCTCTCGCGCCCCCGGCGAAGGCGCATCTGACCGGTGCCGAACTCGGGCTCGATCGCCCGGATCAGTACGGCCTGGGGATCTCCCTCCTCCCCGGCCACGACGTTGAAGCACCAGTGCATGCCATATACGAAGTACACATAGGCGATGCCGGGCGGACCGAACATGGGGGCATTCCGCCGGGTGCGCCCGGTTCGCTGCGAGGCGTGAGAGGCCGGGTCCGGGCGCCCGAGATACGCTTCCGTTTCGACGATCCGGCCACCAACGGGCACGTCCCCTATCGTCGAGATCAGGTACATGCCGAGAAGCTCGCGCGCTGCCTTCTCCGCACCTCCCAGAAGCGACGCCGGCCCTACCGGCTCTCCCTCCGGGACCAGGGATTTCCAGCTTGCACGAGGCGGTGCGCTCACGCCCCTGCCGACCCTCGCGTGGACATCCGGCCGGCCATGGGTCAGCCCTCGGGATCACTCCCGCTCGGGGTCCGCCGCCCGCGCCCTGCCCGTGGCTTGGGAGCCTCGGGGGCCTCGCCAGCTTCGACGTCGGAGGCAGCCGCCGTGACCGCTGGCTCCCCGCCAGCCTCCGGCTGGGCGGAGCGCTCGATTCGACGCTGATAGTCGGCCCTCCACCCCGCCATGACCCGCTCCGCTCGAGCGGGCGGGAGGATCTCGGCCACGCGAGACGGGTGCGTCTCCAGCACGTGGAAGAGCTCGTCGCCAAGTGCATCCACAAGCTTCTCGGCCGTCCTCTTCCCCACGCCAGCGTAGGAGTTGCTCAGGTACTTGACGATCCGGTCCCGGCCCGAGGGGAGGCCAAGAAGGTCGGGACCGACGGTTGCCGGCGTCGAGCCCAGTGCAATCCGAAGGATCCCGTCCTCGCCCTTCCGGAGCTGGATGACCCCGTCCGCCTCTGCCCGCTGCAGGAATTTCGAGAACTTGGAAAACCCGAGCTTCCCCTCGCTAAACCCTCGCTTGAGCGCCAGCATGCGGCGCTTCACGTCCGAGTCGCGTACGGAATCGTCCTTCGACTCCCGGAGAAGCTCGCCGGCAGCCTCCCGCAGGAGGTCGTATGCGCCGTCAAGCGTCGCAGCAGGGGCACTCCCTGCAGCCGTCCCGGCCGAGGCCGGGGGGACGGCTGCCGCCCCGGCCTGAGCCTCGGGCGGCTTCCCGCCCCGCGGGGGGCGGGGGGGCTCCGGCCTCTTCTCCTCACGCGCTGCCCGTCCCCGCTTCGGCGCCTCAGCGCGCTTCCCGCGCGACGGGCTCCGGATCTCGTACTGCCCGTTCTGCATCCTCTCGATCTCGACGATACCCCTCGAGGACGCCTCCACCATGAACTTGGAGAACTTGGAGAATCCGAGCCCCTTCTCGTCGAAGCTGGAGTCGAGCTCGATCATCACCTGCTTCAGCCGATCCGACCGCATCACGTCGCCCCGCCGGGCCATGTGCTCGACCGCCTGCCCGACGAGCTTCCACGGATCGGTCGGCACACCGGCCCCCTCGTCCGCCTTGGTGAGCCCGGAGAGCGACGTATACGAGTAGTACTCGTCGCAGTTCTGAACGAGGATGTCCGACGAGGACTCCTGCATGCCCACGCCGATCACGTACTTCCCGTACTCCTTCAGCTTGAGGACGAGGGAGGAGAAGTCCGAGTCACCGGTGAGGAGGATGAAGGTGCCGATCTCCGGGCGCGTGAAGACGAGCTCCATCCCGTCGATCGCCATCCGGATGTCGGTGGCATTCTTCTTGTTCGTCCCGTAGGCGGGGGCGAAGATCAGATCGATCGAGGACTTCGAGAGGGGAACGATGTACTGCGGGTAGCGACGCCAGTCCGCATACGCCCGCTGGACGGTCACCTTCCCGCGGATCACGTCAGAGCCGAGGAGCGCCTTCAGCTCCTTCGAAAGATCACTTCGGATCCCCATCGTAACGTTGTCGAAGTCGATGAGAAGCGCAGCGTTGGGCGAGACGCCCGACTGCGGAGCGGGAGAGGCCCCCTCGATGTGGGGAGCCCTTGAGAAGGGAGAATTCATGTGAGTTGAGTCTGACTCTCGCAGCATGGAAACGATCGTGCCGCGAGACCTCCCCACCCGCTCCCCGTCGTCCCCGAGGAAACGGGGCCTTCGAGCAGGGCCGGGTCGGGGAAGTCCCCCGGAGCGTCAAGCCACCGGGTGGCGGCGGGCCTCCTCAAGGAGACGCACCAGCTCGACACGGCGGACCTTGCCGGTTCCTGTCATGGGGTAGTCGTCGAGGAAGAGGACTCGGTCCGGGATCCTGTATTCGGCGAGACTCTGCCGGCACCACTCCCTGAGCTCCTCTTCGGTGACGATCGCCCCCTCCACGGGAACGACCGGGGCACAGACCGCTTCCCCCAGGAACTCGTCCTGAAGCCCCGCCCTGCGGACCGCTGGACCACAGGGCGGGCGAGCAGCCGATCCTCGATCTCCCTCGGATAGACGTTCGAACCGCAGCGGATGATAACGCCTCCGCCGCGACCCACCAAATGTACGCAGCCGTCGTCGTCCACGATCCCGATGTCTCCCGTGCAAAAGTGCCCGCTCGGGGTGAAGGACTCCGACGTCTCGCCCGGCTGCCGCAGTAGCCCCACGTGACCCCCGGTCCGCGGACGCCGATCTCCCCCAGGCTCTCGGGCGGAAGCTCGCTGCCCCCCGGGTCGAGCACGCAGAAGCTCGTCTCCCCGATCGGGCGTCCGACCGTCCCCATCCGCCTCGCGATCGAGTCTTCGAGCGTCGTCAGGGTGATCATGGTGGATGCCTCCGTGAGCGAATATGCGGTGAGGAGCGTGGGCCAGAGCTCCTCCTGGACCGTGCGGAAGAGGGCATCCGGCAGGGGGGCGCCCGCGACCGCCTCCACGCGCAGACTCAAGAGGTCGCGCGGCCGCGACCGCTGCTCGTGCAGCTCGGCGGCGAAGACCGCCGGCGCCCCGGAATGCACCGTGGCTCCGGTGGACTCGATGAGATCCAGGCACTCGGCTGCATCGTAAACGTTCAGTCGTGCCGTGGCGTGGGGGTTGGATTTACTGGTTGAGGATGCGTTGCCAGTGTTTGGAGGGGGGCCGGAGCCAGATGTCCTTTTTGTAGAGTCGGGAGGTGGCGCGGTGCCCTTAGGGTCCGGTGCACTGGTCCGCGCGCTTTCGCGTCGGCGTCAATTCCGGCTCCCATACTCCCATAGGTCCGTTTCCACCCCCCGCTCGTCGAACCGAACGTGCGGAATTACCGCATTCGGCTCTCAGTTGGGATCACGCCTTCGCCCACGGAAGGTTCCTGGTCTTCGTCGCAAGGCGCGTGAGGCCGCATTCCTCCCGCAGCCACTTGTCGGGAAAGCGCACGTGTTTCCCCGACCGCACCTTGTGCTTCCGCCAGAACCACTGTCGTAGCCGCCGGACAGCGTGCTGATCCACAGCCGCGTAGGCCGGGCTGACCTGCCCGAGATTGAAGTAGTTTGCCCACCCCGAGACCATCCGGTTCAGGCGCCCTACAACTTCCTCGGCTTCCAGCCGTCCGCGTCTGCGGTCCGTCTGCTCGCTGATCCGGTGGCAGATGCTCTGAACCCGGATCCTGCGATGGGGGCCATTTGGGGCGGTGTTCTGGGGGGCGAGTGCGGAGTGGATGGAGAAGGGGCGCGGGAGCGGGAGGTATCAAGCTTTGGGGGTCACGGCAGTGCTGCAATGAGGAGACCTGAGGCGAACAGACGCCGAGTATCGGCGCGACGAGTGGCCGCGGGAGACATGGGCCCCGGGATCGTGGGTGGGACCTGCATGGCGCGCGTCGCGGCCGCCAGACTCAGGCGGGCGCCGGGGGCGGGATGTCGTGGTTCAGTCCCCGCAGGGCCGTGAGGAGGCGGAGGCGGACGGGTTCGTCGCGAAGCAACTGGAGGTAGCTCTTGCGTCCATGGGTGGTCAGCTTCGCGGGAAGCCGGAGCAGCCAGAGGCGGAGCCGCTTCGGCTGCGCCGTCCGCCAGGATCCCGAGAGGAAGTGTTGGCGCAGCGTATGCAAGGTCTGGTAGCCCACGACGGCGAGGCTCCACAGGAGGGCGTTGCCCCCGAGGTCGTCGACGGCGGTCTTGCCGGCCGAGAGCTGGGCGAGTTCCTCGATCCGCTGCTCGACGACGGCACCGCCGTTGTATCGGCGCCAGGCGGTCAGGGCGTGGATGCCGGGGATGTTGGTCAGCACGTCCGCCTGGTGGCCCACCTCGTAGGTGTCGAGCTCCAGCATTCCCTCCTCGGTCTCGACTGGCTTTCTGGTCTGGATCGTGAGGAGACGCGCATCCCAGAGCGAACCCGTCGCGCTCCACAGCTTCTCGCCCGCAAAGATGGCATCGCCCTTTTTCGAGTAGCGCCACGGGCCCCGGTGGCCGTCTAACCATCTGTGGCGAGGAACCTTAAGCAGGAAAGATACGCCCAGCTCCTCGAGCGCCCGCACTATCTTCTGGCTGAAGAAGCCCTTGTCGAGGCGCACCGTGATGTCGCCGACACCCGCGCTTGTCAGGCGTCCCACGAGTGCCTGCAGCCACTCGGTGGCCCCCTCGGCCGTGTGGGCGTTGCCCGCCCGCCAGCGCACCCCCAGGCAGTCGCCCGTCTCATTGACGAACGCCACGAGCGGGTGGTGGGAGCGACGGCCCCGCTTCTTCGGGTTGTAGCCCAGCTCCGCGCCGGCCTGCTTGTGTCCGTAGCGCACCACGACCGTCGAGTCCAGCGTCAGGGTCAGCTTCTTCGGGACGCCGTGGGCCCGAAGCGCCCAGCGCTGCCGGACCATCCTCCACAGCAGCTCGTCCAGGAGCGGGACCATGCGCTCACTGGCCCGCCGGAGCCATCTGCCGAACGTCGTGGGGTCCGGCACACGGATCCAGCCGAAGATCCGGCGCACACCCCGGCGCTCGAGGAGCGGCAGGTCATCGATCACCCCGCCGCCGTAGAGCAGAAGCGCAATCCACACCTCGGTCATCAGGCCCGGCCGGTAGGACCCCTTCTCCTTGTTCGCCTGAGCGTCGATCCAGCCGGCCAGGCCGAACCGGTCGAACAGCTTTCGAACCAGCACCAGGCCGCCGCCGTCGGTGAGGTTCTGTGCGCTGTGCCGGACGCGTAGCGGCCGTCGCGAGCCCTGCACATGAGGCCGGCTTCCCGTATGATGATGGCGCACCTGGAGGGTGCCCTCCGTATCGAGGCATATATTAGTATAAACCCCTCAAATATAAGGCGTTAGGAAGTGTATATCCACCCCGGCATCGCAGGATCCGGGCTGAACGCTCGTCTTGCTCGGTCGAGTGCCGATGTACCGGCTCCCGTTCGTGGGACGATAGTTCCACCCAATGCGATACCCGAGAAACTCAAGCGGCTCCTCGGGGCACCGGAGGCATCGGGTCTTCTGCACGTTGACCGGTAGTTTCAGCCTGTCCATGAGCCGCTTGACCGCCGTCAGCATCTCCGCCGACGAGGCCTTCCCGAGCACACAGAAGTCGTCGGCATAATTCACGATCTCCGCGCCGAAGCGCCGGGCATAGCCCAGCACCTTCCAGCCAAGGATGAACCGCCGCATGTAGATGTTGCTCAGCAGCGGTGAGATCGGAGCCCCTTGCGGGGTCCCCTTCCTGTCCTCTCGCGCCCGGTTCGTGCGGCGAGTGCCGCCCTTGCCGTCCTCCTCTATCACCGGCATTTCCAGCCACGCCTTGATGAGTCCAAGCATCCGCCCGTCGCTCACGCGCCGCGCTACACTCTTCATCAACTCGGCGTGCGGTATCTCACCGAAGTAGTTGGAGAGGTCTGCATCGACCACCTCTCTATGGCCGCGGTACAGCAAACGATGTATCCGATTGACCGCGTCCCTGGCGCTCCGTCCCGACCGGTATGCGTACTGCTCCGGTTGCAGGTCCGCCTCGAATATCGGCCCCAGCACCAGCATCGCCGATGTCTGCGCAACCCGATCCCTCAGGCACGGTATGCCCAAAGGACGGAACTTCCCCGGCTGTTTCTTCGGAATGAGCACCTGACGCACCGGATTCGGCTCATAGGCGCCATCCCTCAGGTCCCGCGACAGTTCCCCTACCCAACGCTCCACTCCGTACGCCACGACATCCGCGACCGTCACACCATCCACTCCAGCCGCTCCGCCGTTGCGCCGGACCAACTCCCACGCCTCCAGGAGGAAATCCTGCCTCCATACCTTGTCGACAAGGGCGTGAAAGCGCCGGTCAGGTTCTTCCTTCGCTTTCGCGTGTAGCACGGTCTGGAGTTTCCGAACACTTCCCGCCGACCCTCTTAGACTCCCGTCAGTAGTCAAGTCCCTGCCTCCTTTCCGTACCGCTCCCAACTCAGGGCCCCTTCCCTCGACGGGCATTACCCCGCGTCCTCAGTACTATGGGCCCATCCGCCACCACGCCGGCCCAGCCTGCCCCTCGCGGGGTCCCGGTTGCCGCGCGCACGGCACCGACGTGGGTTCCCGTGTTGCCACACCTTCCATCTTCCATGCGTGCTGACGCCCATACCCCGGCGGAAACCGGCCGGTGCTCGTGTCGCTCGCTTCCCAGCCGGTCGGCGGCCTTCCCCTTAAACCCGTAGGGTCGGCTTCCGCATTATACGTTTCGAGGCCTGCTCAGCGTTCACTCGCGTTTCGGCCCGCATGGTCGCTGAACCGCCCAAGGCGGCCCTTCTGCCAGAGAGCTTCAGTCCATGTCGTTACCTTCATAAACCGCTCTGGCTGCTACCGGCTGGAGCGACAGTTGCCGGGCGGGGTTCGCACCCGCAAGGAAAGTGCGCCTTTCCACGGCGCACGGGTTTGCCGTACTGTGTGTGGGTATCGTAGCGACCGCGTCCCTGGGTGGTTCCGACATGGATCCAGCCTGAGGCCCTGTAGACGCCGCCGGTGTAGCGCGGGATTTCGACGAAGGTTTCGATGAGGACGGGGGTGGTGTTGTAGCGTCGGGTCCATTCGCGGGGCAGGCGTCGGCAGACGAGTGAGAGGATGTGGGATCCCAGGTTGGGGATCCTGATCCAGGGCAGGATGAGGAACCTCGGGTTGTTGATGACGAGTGAGAGGTTCTTGTTGCGCAGCGTGTGGGTCCATCCGATGAAGCGGTCGCGCGGGGCGAGCGTCCAGGCGGCGGCGCTGAAGCCGAGCATGGCGAGCGGCCAGCCGTTGTTGTCGTGGACGGCGTAGCGCATCTGCGCGCCGACGAGGGGCTTGTATCCCAGATAGTGGTAGCGGGCGACGAACTCGTTCCACAGCCTGCCTTCGCGGGTAGCGCGCACGACGGTCCGGAGTTCGAGTGGGCGGACCTCGTCGAGGGTCGTCGGTGCCGGCAACAGCGGCACTTCGGTGTCCTGACCGAAGATGATGGGGCGGGGCGGGGCCTTCCTCCACTTCTGGGGTGGCAGGGTGATGAGGCCGTCGTTGTGCATGGCCAGCATGGCCACCCGGGCCGTCATGTCCTTGAGGCCGCCGTCGGGCTTGAACCAGCCGATGCGCCGGCAGAACTCCCTGGACAGGGCATGGCGGCTGAGAGGCGGCGGGCCGGCGATCAGTGCGCGCAGCAGCGCCATTTCCCCGGCGGTGAAGTCGTGCCCCTGATAGCGCCACTCGACCCGGTCGGTCATGCCGGCACCATCGGGTCGCGTCTGCGCTCCTCGTTCATCGACCATGGCAGCCAGGGCGACAGGTCATGGGGCGGCCGGCCGCCGCCCTGCGCGCATTCCGCCAGCCATGCCGCAAGCCATCGCTGGACATCGATGCCGTTCAACCTCAGGGTGCCGACCACCGAGTACATGAGCGCCGTGAAGCGTGCGCCGGTCTCGCTGTCGGAGCCGAACGACAGGCGTCTTGCGATGACCGGACATCTGAGCAGCCGCTCGGCGAGATTGTTGTCGAGCGGGACCCGGGGCCGGTCGACGAAGACACTCAGCCCCTCGCGATGGTTCACGAGCGAGCGCAGCGCCTTGCCCTCGCGCGCGCCGGACGGCAGGCGGTCGAGTTCGCGCCCGGCGTTTGCAAACAGGCTGCCGAGTGCGTCGGTCAGCGCGTCGTGGGCCGCGTCGAACGCTGGCGTCTGGCGCTCGAGACCGGGATCGTACTCGGCCAGCCGCGCCTTGTTCAGGCGGTAGATCGAGGCGATCCGCCGGGTCCATTCCCGGCACCAGCCGGTCAGTTCGTCCTGCCCCGCCGCGGCCTTGATGAAGTCCCGGCGTATGTGAGCCCAACAGAACGAGAGGATCACCCGGCCCCCGAGCAGGCGCGCCAACCTCTTGCAGGCGCTGTAGCGGTCGCAGACGATGACCGTCGAGGGCCGTGCTTCGGCGAACAGCTCATGGGCCGCCTCGGCGCTGCGCGAAGGATCGATATGGAAGTAGACCGCGTCGTGGCCGACCGAGATCCACAGCCAGGCCCGGCTCGACCTGCCTGCCTCGCGCAGCGCCTGCACGCGCCAGGTGGTCTCGTCGGCATGGCGCAGCACCGCGCTGTTCTGGTGCGCGAGGATCGCGTCGGCCACCGGCTCGAACAGCGGCACGAAGCGGGGCACGCTGCCGGCCAGGGTGCCCGGCGAGATCGGCAGTCCCTGGTCGGCCAGCCATGTGCTGACGCGCTGCAAAGGACGCAGGGACGCATAGCGTTCGAACAGGAAGCGCGACCAGACGCTGATCCCGTAGGGCGTGTTGGGGAACAACCGTGGCACGGGGGGCGCCGACACCTCCACGGGCGACGACGCGCAGTCGCATGTCCGGCGCCAGCGCGGGCGGCGGATCACTCGCCTGTGGGCCTTGACCTCGATCTCGATAAGGGTGGACTCTCCGGCGCCGTTGGCCGCATAGGGGTTCCCGCAGCCGGGACACACGCACGCATCGGACGGCGGGTCATGCTCTTCGGTGTGTTCTTCGAGACCGGGCCGCTGTGTGCGGCCCCGGCCGGGTGCGCCGGGCTGCCGACCCCGCGGACGCCCGGAGCCCGGCTTCTCCTGCTTCTCGCTCTTGCGACCGAACTGCGTCTTCGACAGCACCGCCCGGGTCGCGCGAGACTCCGCCAGCTCGGCTTCCAGCTCCTCGTTGCGCCGCTGCAATGCCTTCACGGTCTTGTGCAGCCGGGCAACCTCCCTGCCGGCTCGCCGAAGGAGATCGCGCAGATGCCCCACCTTCGAGCGCCACCGCAGTGCGCTCTTCCCTGCTCGACGAGTTTCCCTCGTCTTCTCGACGATGGCCCTCAGCCTGCGCCGCGATGCCTCGAAGCGCGACTTCCAATATCCCGCTTCGCGACGCGCAGACACCTCCGCGCAGCGCAACTCTTGCGCGCGCGCTTCCGCCGCCTCCGCACGGGCCCGCTCCCGCTCCGCACGAACGTGCTCCTCCTCGTACAGCCACCGCCAGTCCACCGGGTCCGCACACGCGGCCTCAGGGGTCAACCACAGCCCACCGGGCCCCTCGGCCAGCACCACGACCGTGCCAACATCCCCGTCTCCTGTCGCCATGAACCAGACGATAGCACATCACCGAACTCGTGGCCAGTCCCCTACACGACCTCAGCCTGAGACCCATGACCCCCCCTCCGCCACGGCACGACTGAACGGTTACGCTGCATCGAACTCGTGCTGGAGCACCATGGCCGCACCCGAATCGCCGACCCGAGGACGCGGGGCCCAAGCCCGAAGACGTGGAAGAGCGCTGTGACCCCGACCATACGGTCCTCCGGCGAGAACCGGATGCTCTCGGCCGCCTCGAAGGCCGGGTGAATCAGGTTCCGGTGCGTGTGCTCAACGCCCTACGTTCGCGAGGTGTAGACGATAGCCAGGAGGTCTCTGGCGGGATCGGCCCCGGGAGACTCGAAATCCCGGCCGATCCCGGTCGAGACGAGATCCTCCAACTGGACGACGCGGTCGTCGTGCCAGAGATCCTCCTCGCCGACCGTGACCACCTACTGCAGGTCGAGAAGATGGGGACCGAGATCCTCGAATGCCTGGAGGTAATCGACGCCCTGAAGCACCTCCGCGGCCACGGCATTGAGAGCGCCGGAGTGGAGCAGCCGGTAGTCGAGCTGAGGCCGGGCTAACCCAGGGTCTAGGGGAACCGCAACCGCGCCGAGCCGGGCGGCCGCATCGAGCAAGATGACGAAGTCGGGACAGCCGGGAAGGAGGATCGCGACCCGGTCCCCGAACCCGAGACCGAGAGCGACGGCGCGAGCGCGTCGGCCCGGACCTCGAGTTCCCCGAAGGTGAGGCTTCCGTCTCTTCGGGCGAGGAAGGGATCCTCGGAGCTGATCGCTGCGCGGTGCGAGAGGATTTGAGAGAAGCCGTACTCACGGAAGCGCTCGGGGAGCGCCATGTCACCTCTGGTGAGATCGGCCAACCCGCGACCGTAGAGGCGGAGGACAATAGAGAGAGCCCGCAATTCGCGTCAAACTGGGACGGGGAACTCCCGCGCGAGAAACGCCCCGACGACTGAGCGACCGAGCTCACGGCTCCAACCCTCCCCGCGATCCACCCTTCCGATCTCGGTTAGCAGCACGTAGCGAGAGACACCGCTTCGCGCCTTCTTGTCGAGCGACGACAGCTCGATCAGCACCTCTGGATCTGGTCGTTCCCTCGGCTCGGTGGGGAGCCCAGCCCGGGCGAGCGCCTCGGATATGCGTTCGGAGACGCCACTCCTCGTCACCCCGAGACGCTCCCCCAGCCGGGCCTCGAGCACCATCCCGATCGCGACGGCGGACCCGTGCGGCAGACGGAAGTCGGACTCGGCCTCAAGGGCGTGCCCGAGGGTGTGGCCGAAGTTCAGGATCTGGCGCATCCCCGCTTCTCTCTCGTCCGCGCTCACCACACGGGCCTTGAGTTCGACGGACCGCATGACAAGCGAGGCCGTGAGGCCGGGATCCCCGGCGAGGAGGTCTTCGGCCGACTCCTCGATCCAGGAGAAGTACCTAGGGTCCAGGATGGCCCCGTGCTTGATCGCTTCGGCGAGCCCCTGGCTTCGCTCCGTCCGGGGGAGCGTGAGGGAGAGATCCGGGTCCACCAGGACGAAGCGTGGAGGATGAAAGGCCCCGACCAAGTTCTTTCCGGCCGGAACGTCCACCCCCGTCTTGCCCCCGACGGAGGCGTCCACCATGGCGACGAGCGAGGTGGGGATTTGCACGACGGGAACGCCCCGCATGTAGGTCGCGGCAACGAATCCGGCGAGGTCCCCCGCTACGCCGCCGCCGAGAGCGATGACGCATCCGTCGCGGCCGAGCCCCGTGGCGAGAAGAGAATCCGTGAGCCTGGACCACTCGGCACGATTCTTCCTCTCCTCCCCAGGCTCGAAGGTATGGACCGTGAGCGGCCGATCGAGGCCCGAGCACACCTCCCGCACCCGGTCGCCGTGAAGCCCATAGACCCGGGCGTCCGCGATCAGCGCATATTCGTGTGCGGGGCTCCACTTCGCGAGGAGCGCCGGAAGCTCGGCGAGGCTGCCCCGTCCGATGCGCACCACGTACGAGCCCACGGAGGTCGCAGCGATGATCTCCCTCGTCTCCGGAACGGTCGCCGAGTGGTGCAATCTCGCCTAGCCCGTCGAAGGAGTCCTTGTGTCCACGCCCCCGAGAGTGAGGGGCGGGGAGACCACGGAGATGGTCGCCGGCCAAGGCTCGGGCCATGCGAGACTCCGAAGCTCTCGCCCCGTCGCGGGATCCACCATATCGCCGGCTACCTCCGGCACCAGGCGAGAGACGAAGGGCCGTTCGGACCAACGCGGGTGCGGTACGATGAGCTCAGCCGAATCGATCACCTCCGATCCGAAGAAGATAATGTCGACGTCCAGCGTCCGCGCACCCCTTCGGACCCCGCGAACCCGTCCGGCAGAGGTCTCCACCGCCTGGGCCAGCTTCAGGAGGGTCCGGGCACCCCGGCTCGTCCACCCCCGAAGCACCAGATTCAGGAAGTCCGGCTGCGGGGGTGCGGGAGGCCACGCGGGCGACTCCACGATCCTCGATACCGCTTCGATTGATACTGCGCTCGCGAGATCGCCGAGACCCCGTTCGAGGTGTGCCAGGCGTTGGCCCAGATTCGATCCGAGGGAGAGGATGAAGGGGGTAGCAGGTTTCATGCGGCTCGCATCGCGGGCTCCGGCATTCGCGCCCCGCTATCCACGCCCGACACAACCGGGCGGAGAACGATCAAATCGGTGCCGGCCCGGGACCCCGGCGGGCTCACACCCGAGGCGATCCGCGGCGCCGACCTGCCGCTCTGTCCGTCCCGCCGCGAAGATCGTCCGGCGAACGTTCGTTACAGCTGCGCTCAAGGCAGCACCCTTACCACCTCCGCACGCGCACGAGCCTCGAGAGAAGCGAGGCGAGGCGCCGGCTCACCCCACGCCCGGGCACGCTGCGGCGGCTCGGTGCCACGGCGTCACGATCCGAATGGATTCTCGTCCGCCGACGGGCCGTAGATCGCCGGGACAGGTATGTCGTTCAGACGCAGATAGACGCCAAGTTGCGCCCGGTGGTGGATCAGGTGGCTGAAGACAAAGCTCCGGAGGACGGCCAGGCGCGGCATCGTCATCAGGAGCTGACCGTTTCGGAAGAGTCTCCAGGATCCCGACAGAACCTCGTTGCCGGCGCCACGAACCGCCGCGCGCGCCTCCTCCGCGTTCCGGTCGAAGGTTGCGACGAGCTCGGCGGTCGTCTCCGGCTGCGGCGCGCTATCCATCTGCTCCCCGCCGGGCGCGAGATCCAGCGAGTCGCGCTGGATCGTGATCACAGCCCACGACGGCACGTTGGCGAGGTGGGCGGCAAGCCAGCCCATCGTTGCAGACTTTGGATGGGGGGACCACGCAAGGCGATCTTCCGGCACCCGTTGCAGCGTCCTTCGTGTAGCCCGGATCTCCGGATCGAACTCCTCGACCAGCACATCGCTCAGTTGCATGAAGTCGCCCCGTCTCGAACGCCCTCCCCCTCCCTCAGCTCGTTCATCTTGCTCCACGCGGTGGACCCAATACCGACCCGACATCGAATCGCCCAAGGTGGCCAACCTGGAATCGGTTCACAACCCCTGAACCGCCGCTCGCCGGGGGAGGTCGACCTCAGACCGATCGAGTCACGTTTTCCGGACCACGCTCTCACTCCACGGATGACGGCCGGAACAGGTGCAGGCGGTCCCATCCTTCCGGTAAGGGCGGCCTTCCCGTCACCTCCGGCGGCGACGATCCGCGGACCGTGTGGAGGTGAGCGGTCAGTGGCGGGCGACCGCCCAGGGGGCAGAAGTGCCTGGCGGACAGTACCGGACAGATCGGTTATCCTTGATTGTCTGTGTGAATCATCCTTGTCGGCTGGTAGGCGAGTTAGTTGAGGACCCGGCGCCGTGACCGGGTGTAATTCGGATACAGGAATCCAGAACCGGAGCGAACCGGAAAGCCAGGTGAAGAAGAGAGCCAGTCGTACCAGGAAGGCCAGGACCCGAGTCTTCAGCGGACCCTTGAGGCTGTTCGGGCGGACGTGGGTCTGGCTGCCGCTCCTCCTCCTGAGTGCGGGGGGAGGCGGGTTTGCGGTTGGAACCTGGCAGAACTTGTGCGCGGACTGCCCCTCCGTCGCTCAGATCCGCACCTGGGAGCCACAACAGACCTCGAAGGTCCTGAGCCATGACGGACAGCTCATCGGCGAGCTAGGCATCGAGCGCCGGACCCCTGTCTCGATTCTCGCGCTCCCCTCCCACATCCCCGAAGCCTTCATCGCGATCGAGGACCGGAGATTCTATCGCCACCGGGGCTTCGATCCCAGGGGCATTGCGCGGGCCATCGCTGCGCGGCTGATCCCTGACCCCGTCTTCCGGCTCGTCCTGGGGACCTCGCTTCGCACGGGCGGGGCGAGCACGATCACGCAACAGCTCGCCCGGAACATATTCGACGCGATCGGATTCGAGGTGAGCCTCGAGCGCAAGCTGAAGGAGGTTCAGGTCGCATTCGAGCTGGAGCGCGCCTACTCCAAGGATGAGATCCTCGAAGCGTACATGAACGAGATCTACCTCGGACCTGGGTGGTGGGGCGTACAGACCGCGTCCAGAAACTACTTCGGGAAGGACGCAGTCGAGCTTGACCCTGCGGAGGCCGCTCTACTCGCTGCCGTCGGAAACAACGCCGGGCTCTACTCGCCGTTCCGCTACCCGGAGCGTGCGGAGGCACGGAGGAATCTCGTTCTCGACCGGATGGCCCGCGAGGGATTCCTCACGGCGTCCGACGCCGATCTCTGGAAAGAGAAACCTCTCCCCACGCAGACTACGGCCGCCACCGAAGGCTCGGCGCCCTACTTCGTCGAGTGGGTGCGGCAGCTGCTCCAAGAGCGGTTCGGAAGCCAGCTCTACACGGGCGGCTACCAGATCACCACGACGCTCGATGTCGGTATGCAGCGCGCAGCCGAGCTCACGATGGCACGCGGCTTCGATCGTATCGAGAGCCGACCCGGGTACCCTCACATCACATACGCGGAGTTCGTCGAGGATGCCGATGGCGAGCCTATCTTCGATGTCGAGACCCCGTACGTGCAAGGGATGTTCATTGCGATGGATCCGCTGACGGGCGGTGTGCGCGCGATGATCGGCGGGCGCGATTTCACGCACTCCAAGTTCAACCGCGCCATGCAAGCGATGCGCCAGCCGGGCTCGTCCTTCAAGCCAATTGTGTACTCTGCGGCCCTTGCGAGCGGCATTCCGGCGTCACGCATCATCGCAGACCGGGCTTTCGTGCACGAGCAGGTGAGCGGAGAACTCTGGACCCCTGAGAACTTCTCGGACGAGTTCGAGGGGAACATGACCCTCCGCCACGCCTTCAGAAACTCCGTCAACACCGTGGCGATCCGCCTCGCCTTCGAGGAGGTAGGGGTGGAGACGGTCGCCCAGAATGCACGCAGGCTCGGGATCCGGACACCGATCCCGCGGGTCCCCTCGATCGCGATCGGCTCCGCCGAGGTCCTCCCGATCCAGATGGTTGAGGCCTACTCCGCCTTCGCGACGTTGGGCACGAAGGTGCAGCCCATTCCCGTCGTGAGAGTCGAGAGTCCCGAAGGGGAGATCGTCTGGGAGCCGGATGCCGACCGGGTTCAGGTCATGGATCCCGCGGCGGCGCGCCTGATGGTCACGCTCATGGAGGACGTCGTGAATCTCGGTACGGGGGGCGCGGTCCGAAGCCGGGCCGGGCTACCGTACAGCGTCCCGGCCGCGGGGAAGACGGGGACGACGAACAGGTCGACGGACCTCTGGTTCAACGGCTTCACCCCGAATCTGCAGGCTGCGGTCTGGTTCGGAATGGACCAGCCCCAGCCGCTCTACGCGGGCGCCACGAGTGGTGAAGCCACCCCGGTCTGGGGCGAGTTCATGCGCTTGGTCTATTTCGGCGAACTCGCGGGCGCGGGAGAGCTGACGAGCGAGGCTGTTCTCGGCGAAGGGGAGGAACCGATGGCCGATCCGGCCGAACCCGGCGAGGCCGTACTCCTGGACGAGGAGGAGACGAACAGCGCTCTCTCACTCCTGCCGATCCCGGATCGGTGGCCGATCGACGGCCTTACGAGCCTGGAAGTGGATCGCGAGACCGGATTTCTCGCCTCCCCTTGGTGCCCGGCCGAACGGCGTTACACGGAATACTACATCCCGGGAACGGAGCCTTCGCAGGAGTGCGACGATACGGCGCCGGGCCCCTCCATCCTCCAGTGGCCGTGGTGAGGGCGGGCGTCGCCCACGGCCAACCCACCCGCCGTGCATCTGACCCGGCCGGGGACCACTCACGGAGAGGGGACCGGATGTCGACGTCTCTCGACGTGGCCTCTATGAGAACTTGCCCCTCACGCCCTTGAGCGTGTCCTCGACGCGGCCCATCATGTCATCGGCCAACTCGTCCCATCAATCGGACGCCGCCTTTCCCAGATCCCCCGCGGCCCGCTGCAGCCGAAGCCTTGTCCTCTATCCCGACCCGGGGACCAGAACCATAGCGATTCCGGTACCGATGAGGGCGCCGCACACGAGACCCGCGAAGAAATCGAAGAGGTGTACCTCGTCCTTGTACTCCATCGTCGCCACGAACTCTAGGTCGTCACCGGTCTGCGGGTCCCCTCTCCGGCGGGGTCGCCGGGGCACGGTGCATCGGATCGCGCTCGATCCCTCCGCGGACGCAGATACCACCGCGACGAGGGATGGATCCCCCTGCGCCGGGGATACGTGTCCCCCATCGGACTGCGTTCGTGTGGAACGCGGGAAGGGCCACGGCAAGCTCGGCGACCGCACCGTCTCAGCCCCCGAGCCCAGGTCCCCGGCTCCGCATTCCCGCGCCGTGAGGTGGCACGCCCGGTCATGACCATTTTTTCGTATATTGTGCGGCACGGGGTCAGCGAGAGCCGGCTGGGGTTCGGCACAGTCCCATCCGCTGGGCCTCCATGGTGCGGTTCCACCTGAGGGACGCATGGCGACAGGCGATTCGAACGCACAAGAGCCCACTGCTCCCCCGAGCACCTTGGCTCCAATCCGGGGAGCGCTGGCACGGACGCTCAACACCGGGGCGGCGGCACGCCTCCTGCGAGAGGCCGGCGAGGCCATGGGCGAGACCGCCTTCGAGCACCTCCGGGTTTCTACCGGACTCGACCCGGAAAAACTCGGCAGCGCCGGGTTCTGGAAAGAGCTCGGCGCCTGCCTCGAGGCCCAAGGATGGGGAACGCTGGTACACGAACGCGTGCATCCGGGCATCGGGCTGGTACGCTCTGGCGCGTGGGCCGAGAGCGAGTTGGAGGGGAGTTCGGAGGCGGCCGGGTGCGCATTCAGCGTCGGCATGTTGTCGAAGATCTTCAGTCGCGTCGCCGGGGCCGAGGTCTCGGTCGTGGAGGCCCGCTGCCGGAACCGCGGGGACGCTGACTGCGCCTTCGCCTTCGGATCTAGCGAGGCCGTCGGGCGCCTCGAGGAACGCCTCGGGGGAGGCGAGGACTTTGGGGCCGTGTTGGAGCGGCTCTGATGCCCGGGCCCGCATGCCGGCCAGGGAGGTGAGAGCGCTCGGGATCGACTTCGGGGAACGTAGAATCGGCCTCGCCCTCTCGGACGAGACCGGAACGATCGCCTTTCCCCTGACCACCCTCGACCGCCGCCGGGGGAAGCGCGCGCCCCTCAGACGAATCGAGGAGGCCGCCCACCGGCACGAGGTGGAGGCGCTCGTCGTCGGACTCCCCCTCGAGTTGACGGGAGAAGAGTCCTCCTGGAGCAGGGACGTACGGCAGGTCGGCGGTAAGCTCTCGGCCCGCCTCGGGATCCCCGTGCATATGGTCGACGAACGCATGACCTCGGTACGGGCGAGCCGCGCGGTGCGGGGGATCGGTCTGCCGCGCGGGAAGAGGGAGGAGCGGGGGCGAGTCGACGCTGCTGCCGCCGCAATCATCCTCCAGAGTTGGCTCGACCGGCGAGACCCGGATGATGCGAGCCCGCCGTAGCGGCCGCGGCAGGAGGAGAAGCCTCGTGTTAAGAGCAGCGAGCCGGCTCGCGTCGCGGAGCCTCGGGCCGCTTCTGGCCCTCGGATGCGCCCAAGGGAGCCCGGGCGGGGACTCCGTATCGTTCACGGTCCCGGCCGGATCGAGCTTCGATCAGGTCATCGACACCCTCAGCGCGCACGGGCTCGTGGCCTTCCCGCTCGGGTTCGAGGTGGCAGCCCGCCTTCGGGGAGACGACCGCGAGATACGGTTCGGAGACTACATGGTCCCCGCCGACATCGGGTGGCTCCCCCTCCTCGACCACCTCGTCGCGGGCCGGGTCATTACCGTTCCCCTCACGATCCCTGAAGGATTCACCCTCCGGCAGATTGCCCCGCGCGTATCGGAACTCACGGGTATCCCCGTGTCGGAGGTCGAACAGCGCCTCGAGGACCCCGGGGCCGCGGGCGAGTGGGATGTTCCCGGCCCCACCCTCGAAGGCTACCTCTTCCCCGACACCTACCGCTTCGCAATGGCGGTCACGCCCGAGAGCGTCATCCGGACGATGGTGGAGCGCTACCAGCGCTTCTGGACGGAGGAGCGACGGGCCCGGGCAGGGGAGCTCGGGCTCTCCATCCGGGAGGTAACGACGCTCGCATCGATCATTCAGGGCGAGGCCAGGAGGGTCGAGGAGATGCCCACGATATCCGGTGTCTTCCACAACCGGCTTCGGATCGGGTACCTCCTTCAGGCCGACCCAACCGTGCAGTACGCACTCGGGGGACAGAGGGAGCGCCTCCTCTACTCCGATATCGACGCGGTGGCCGACCACCCGTACAACACCTACACGCAATCGGGGCTCCCACCGGGTCCGATCGGCGGACCGGGCGAGGCCGCGCTCATCGCTGCACTCGACCCAGCCGATGTCGACTACCTCTATTTCGTCGCACGCCCGGACGGTTCCCACACCTTCACCAGAAGCCTTGCCGAACACAACCGGGCGCGGATCGAGGCACGGCGGGAGTGGGACGCGCTCGACGGAGCGTGATGCGGCCCGTGCCGCGCATCTCGCTCGACCGGCTTCGCCTGATCGTCATAACCAACACAGCACAGACCGCACCGCGAGATCTCTTCTGGACGGTCGGGGAGGCGCTCCGCGCCGGCGCCCCGGCCGTGCAGCTCC